>NZ_JARLUT010000001.1:0-3417947 GCF_037162405.1 Vibrio sp. Hal054
AAAAGCTCTTTAACAATTTAAACCTATCAATCTGTGTGGGCACTCGTTGATGAAAATCAAAGTTAAGTCTTTGTTCTTGTAACAAAGCAACTTAGGTTTCAATGAACTGAGTGACCAATCAAGACTTCGGTCTTGGCACAGTCAATTCATTACCATTCTGTTGGAATGGTAATAGCTTTAAAATTACGTCTTACTTTCGAGTAAGAGCAGTTTTGAAGTCAGTATTCGTTGAGCCGACAAAATCTTAAATTGAAGAGTTTGATCATGGCTCAGATTGAACGCTGGCGGCAGGCCTAACACATGCAAGTCGAGCGGCAGCACAGAGAAACTTGTTTCTCAGGTGGCGAGCGGCGGACGGGTGAGTAATGCCTGGGAAATTGCCCTGATGTGGGGGATAACCATTGGAAACGATGGCTAATACCGCATAATAGCTTCGGCTCAAAGAGGGGGACCTTCGGGCCTCTCGCGTCAGGATATGCCCAGGTGGGATTAGCTAGTTGGTGAGGTAATGGCTCACCAAGGCGACGATCCCTAGCTGGTCTGAGAGGATGATCAGCCACACTGGAACTGAGACACGGTCCAGACTCCTACGGGAGGCAGCAGTGGGGAATATTGCACAATGGGCGCAAGCCTGATGCAGCCATGCCGCGTGTGTGAAGAAGGCCTTCGGGTTGTAAAGCACTTTCAGTCGTGAGGAAGGTGGTAGTGTTAATAGCACTATCATTTGACGTTAGCGACAGAAGAAGCACCGGCTAACTCCGTGCCAGCAGCCGCGGTAATACGGAGGGTGCGAGCGTTAATCGGAATTACTGGGCGTAAAGCGCATGCAGGTGGTTTGTTAAGTCAGATGTGAAAGCCCGGGGCTCAACCTCGGAATAGCATTTGAAACTGGCAAGCTAGAGTACTGTAGAGGGGGTAGAATTTCAGGTGTAGCGGTGAAATGCGTAGAGATCTGAAGGAATACCGGTGGCGAAGGCGGCCCCCTGGACAGATACTGACACTCAGATGCGAAAGCGTGGGGAGCAAACAGGATTAGATACCCTGGTAGTCCACGCCGTAAACGATGTCTACTTGGAGGTTGTGGCCTTGAGCCGTGGCTTTCGGAGCTAACGCGTTAAGTAGACCGCCTGGGGAGTACGGTCGCAAGATTAAAACTCAAATGAATTGACGGGGGCCCGCACAAGCGGTGGAGCATGTGGTTTAATTCGATGCAACGCGAAGAACCTTACCTACTCTTGACATCTACAGAAGCCAGCGGAGACGCAGGTGTGCCTTCGGGAACTGTAAGACAGGTGCTGCATGGCTGTCGTCAGCTCGTGTTGTGAAATGTTGGGTTAAGTCCCGCAACGAGCGCAACCCTTATCCTTGTTTGCCAGCGAGTCATGTCGGGAACTCCAGGGAGACTGCCGGTGATAAACCGGAGGAAGGTGGGGACGACGTCAAGTCATCATGGCCCTTACGAGTAGGGCTACACACGTGCTACAATGGCGCATACAGAGGGCAGCGAACTTGCGAGAGTAAGCGAATCCCAAAAAGTGCGTCGTAGTCCGGATTGGAGTCTGCAACTCGACTCCATGAAGTCGGAATCGCTAGTAATCGTGAATCAGAATGTCACGGTGAATACGTTCCCGGGCCTTGTACACACCGCCCGTCACACCATGGGAGTGGGCTGCAAAAGAAGCAGGTAGTTTAACCTTCGGGAGGACGCTTGCCACTTTGTGGTTCATGACTGGGGTGAAGTCGTAACAAGGTAGCGCTAGGGGAACCTGGCGCTGGATCACCTCCTTACGTATAGATTCTCTTGGTGAGTGTCCACACAGATTGATTAGGTTTAGAAAGTAAAGAGACGATACTGGGTCTGTAGCTCAGGTGGTTAGAGCGTTCGCCTGATAAGCGAGAGGTCGGTGGTTCAAGTCCACTCAGACCCACCAATCTTTCCTTGTGAAGATTGAACAGTATCGACACCTGATGGGGTTATAGCTCAGCTGGGAGAGCGCCTGCCTTGCACGCAGGAGGTCTGCGGTTCGATCCCGCATAGCTCCACCATCTTTAAGTGTTCTTGAAAAAGAATCTTTAAAAATGGTTCATTTCTTTAAATAGAAAACAGAATCTTGCTCTTTAACAATTTGGAAAGCTGACAAATAACGATTTGATTAATCGTTATTTATTAAAAGTTCTCAAATCCTAGATGACATAGTCATTTAGGTACCAATACACATTCAAGTGTTCTTGGGAATCTTACTTTATAAGTAAGTATTCATATTTGAGTCCGGCAAAATCGAAAATGTCTCTCGCTCATTCAAATAATGAGAGACAACTAAACCTTGGTTGTTTGCCATACATAAGACCTCTTGGGGTTGTATGGTTAAGTGACTAAGCGTACACGGTGGATGCCTTGGCAGTCAGAGGCGATGAAGGACGTATTAACTTGCGATAAGCGTAGATAAGGCAGTAAAAGCCACTTGAGTCTACGATTTCCGAATGGGGAAACCCACTCACATAAGTGAGTATCATTAACTGAATACATAGGTTAATGAGGCGAACCGGGAGAACTGAAACATCTAAGTACCCCGAGGAAAAGAAATCAATTGAGATTCCGAAAGTAGCGGCGAGCGAAATTGGATTAGCCCTTAAGCTTTTAATGACACAGGTGAAGGCTCTGGAAAGTGCCGCGATACCGGGTGATAGCCCCGTAACCGACATGTCATTTTAAGTGAAAACGAGTAAGGCGGGACACGTGATATCCTGTTTGAATATGGGGGGACCATCCTCCAAGGCTAAATACTCCTGACTGACCGATAGTGAACCAGTACCGTGAGGGAAAGGCGAAAAGAACCCCTGTGAGGGGAGTGAAATAGAACCTGAAACCGTGTACGTACAAGCAGTAGGAGCCTCTTCGTGGGGTGACTGCGTACCTTTTGTATAATGGGTCAGCGACTTATATTCAGTGGCAAGGTTAACCGTATAGGGGAGCCGTAGGGAAACCGAGTCTTAACTGGGCGTTCAGTCTCTGGATATAGACCCGAAACCGAGTGATCTAGCCATGGGCAGGTTGAAGATTGAGTAACATCAATTGGAGGACCGAACCGACTAATGTTGAAAAATTAGCGGATGACTTGTGGCTAGGGGTGAAAGGCCAATCAAACTCGGAGATAGCTGGTTCTCCCCGAAAGCTATTTAGGTAGCGCCTCGGACGAATACTACTGGGGGTAGAGCACTGTTAAGGCTAGGGGGTCATCCCGACTTACCAACCCTTTGCAAACTCCGAATACCAGTAAGTACTATCCGGGAGACACACGGCGGGTGCTAACGTCCGTCGTGGAGAGGGAAACAACCCAGACCGCCAGCTAAGGTCCCAAATGATTACTAAGTGGGAAACGATGTGGGAAGGCTCAGACAGCTAGGATGTTGGCTTAGAAGCAGCCATCATTTAAAGAAAGCGTAATAGCTCACTAGTCGAGTCGGCCTGCGCGGAAGATGTAACGGGGCTAAGTAATCAACCGAAGCTGCGGCAATGCAATTTATTGTATTGGGTAGGGGAGCGTTCTGTAAGCCGTTGAAGGTGTGTTGTAAAGCATGCTGGAGGTATCAGAAGTGCGAATGCTGACATGAGTAACGATAAAGGGGTGAAAAACCTCCTCGCCGGAAGACCAAGGGTTCCTGTCCAACGTTAATCGGGGCAGGGTGAGTCGACCCCTAAGGCGAGGCCGAAAGGCGTAGTCGATGGGAAACGGGTTAATATTCCCGTACTTCTTACAATTGCGATGGGGGGACGGAGAAGGCTAGGTGGGCCTGGCGACGGTTGTCCAGGTTCAAGTGCGTAGGCTTGAGAGTTAGGTAAATCCGGCTCTCTTTAAGGCTGAGACACGATGTCGAGCTACTACGGTAGTGAAGTCATTGATGCCATGCTTCCAGGAAAAGCCTCTAAGCTTCAGATTGTAAGGAATCGTACCCCAAACCGACACAGGTGGTCGGGTAGAGAATACCAAGGCGCTTGAGAGAACTCGGGTGAAGGAACTAGGCAAAATGGTACCGTAACTTCGGGAGAAGGTACGCTCTTGACGGTGAAGTCCCTCGCGGATGGAGCTGATGAGAGTCGCAGATACCAGGTGGCTGCAACTGTTTATTAAAAACACAGCACTGTGCAAAATCGTAAGATGACGTATACGGTGTGACGCCTGCCCGGTGCCGGAAGGTTAATTGATGGGGTTAGACTTCGGTCGAAGCTCTTGATCGAAGCCCCGGTAAACGGCGGCCGTAACTATAACGGTCCTAAGGTAGCGAAATTCCTTGTCGGGTAAGTTCCGACCTGCACGAATGGCGTAATGATGGCCACGCTGTCTCCACCCGAGACTCAGTGAAATTGAAATCGCTGTGAAGATGCAGTGTACCCGCGGCTAGACGGAAAGACCCCGTGAACCTTTACTACAGCTTGGCACTGAACATTGAACCTACATGTGTAGGATAGGTGGGAGGCTTTGAAGCGCAGACGCTAGTTTGTGTGGAGCCGTCCTTGAAATACCACCCTTGTATGTTTGATGTTCTAACTCAGACCCGTCATCCGGGTCGAGGACAGTGCCTGGTGGGTAGTTTGACTGGGGCGGTCTCCTCCCAAAGAGTAACGGAGGAGCACGAAGGTGGGCTAAACACGGTTGGACATCGTGTGGTTAGTGCAATGGCATAAGCCCGCTTGACTGCGAGAATGACAATTCGAGCAGGTGCGAAAGCAGGTCATAGTGATCCGGTGGTTCTGAATGGAAGGGCCATCGCTCAACGGATAAAAGGTACTCCGGGGATAACAGGCTGATACCGCCCAAGAGTTCATATCGACGGCGGTGTTTGGCACCTCGATGTCGGCTCATCACATCCTGGGGCTGAAGTCGGTCCCAAGGGTATGGCTGTTCGCCATTTAAAGTGGTACGCGAGCTGGGTTTAGAACGTCGTGAGACAGTTCGGTCCCTATCTGCCGTGGGCGTTGGAGAATTGAAGGGGGCTGCTCCTAGTACGAGAGGACCGGAGTGGACGAACCTCTGGTGTTCGGGTTGTTACGCCAGTAGCATTGCCCGGTAGCTAAGTTCGGAATTGATAACCGCTGAAAGCATCTAAGCGGGAAGCAAGCCCTGAGATGAGTTCTCCCTGGCACTTTAAGTGTCCTAAAGGGTTGTTCGAGACTAGAACGTTGATAGGCAGGGTGTGTAAGTGCTGTGAGGCATTGAGCTAACCTGTACTAATTGCCCGTGAGGCTTAACCATACAACACCCAAGGGGTTTTGTGGGCTCAAAGCAAGAACAGAATTGAATGTGTAGAGAACATTAACAGCTTTCCGAATTTTAAAATTTTGCTTGGCGACCATAGCGATTTGGACCCACCTGATTCCATGCCGAACTCAGAAGTGAAACGAATTAGCGCCGATGGTAGTGTGGGGTCTCCCCATGTGAGAGTAGGACATCGCCAGGCTCATATTCATGACTTGCTTACTTATTAAGCGAGTCAACATAGAGTTCTAAAATGTTTAGAATTTTATGTTGACTTTCAAAGCATGAAGCGTAATATACGCGTCCTGCCCAAGTGCTAAGGCACTGAAAGCAAAGCTCTTTAACAATTTAAACCTATCAATCTGTGTGGGCACTCGTTGATGAAAATCAAAGTTAAGTCTTTGTTCTTGTAACAAAGCAACTTAGGTTTCAATGAACTGAGTGACCAATCAAGACTTCGGTCTTGGCACAGTCAATTCATTACCATTCTGTTGGAATGGTAATAGCTTTAAAATTACTTCTTGCTTTCGAGTAAGAGCAGTTTTGAAGTCAGTATTCGTTGAGCCGACAAAATCTTAAATTGAAGAGTTTGATCATGGCTCAGATTGAACGCTGGCGGCAGGCCTAACACATGCAAGTCGAGCGGCAGCACAGAGAAACTTGTTTCTCGGGTGGCGAGCGGCGGACGGGTGAGTAATGCCTGGGAAATTGCCCTGATGTGGGGGATAACCATTGGAAACGATGGCTAATACCGCATAATAGCTTCGGCTCAAAGAGGGGGACCTTCGGGCCTCTCGCGTCAGGATATGCCCAGGTGGGATTAGCTAGTTGGTGAGGTAATGGCTCACCAAGGCGACGATCCCTAGCTGGTCTGAGAGGATGATCAGCCACACTGGAACTGAGACACGGTCCAGACTCCTACGGGAGGCAGCAGTGGGGAATATTGCACAATGGGCGCAAGCCTGATGCAGCCATGCCGCGTGTGTGAAGAAGGCCTTCGGGTTGTAAAGCACTTTCAGTCGTGAGGAAGGTGGTAGTGTTAATAGCACTATCATTTGACGTTAGCGACAGAAGAAGCACCGGCTAACTCCGTGCCAGCAGCCGCGGTAATACGGAGGGTGCGAGCGTTAATCGGAATTACTGGGCGTAAAGCGCATGCAGGTGGTTTGTTAAGTCAGATGTGAAAGCCCGGGGCTCAACCTCGGAATAGCATTTGAAACTGGCAAGCTAGAGTACTGTAGAGGGGGTAGAATTTCAGGTGTAGCGGTGAAATGCGTAGAGATCTGAAGGAATACCGGTGGCGAAGGCGGCCCCCTGGACAGATACTGACACTCAGATGCGAAAGCGTGGGGAGCAAACAGGATTAGATACCCTGGTAGTCCACGCCGTAAACGATGTCTACTTGGAGGTTGTGGCCTTGAGCCGTGGCTTTCGGAGCTAACGCGTTAAGTAGACCGCCTGGGGAGTACGGTCGCAAGATTAAAACTCAAATGAATTGACGGGGGCCCGCACAAGCGGTGGAGCATGTGGTTTAATTCGATGCAACGCGAAGAACCTTACCTACTCTTGACATCTACAGAAGCCAGCGGAGACGCAGGTGTGCCTTCGGGAACTGTAAGACAGGTGCTGCATGGCTGTCGTCAGCTCGTGTTGTGAAATGTTGGGTTAAGTCCCGCAACGAGCGCAACCCTTATCCTTGTTTGCCAGCGAGTCATGTCGGGAACTCCAGGGAGACTGCCGGTGATAAACCGGAGGAAGGTGGGGACGACGTCAAGTCATCATGGCCCTTACGAGTAGGGCTACACACGTGCTACAATGGCGCATACAGAGGGCAGCGAACTTGCGAGAGTAAGCGAATCCCAAAAAGTGCGTCGTAGTCCGGATTGGAGTCTGCAACTCGACTCCATGAAGTCGGAATCGCTAGTAATCGTGAATCAGAATGTCACGGTGAATACGTTCCCGGGCCTTGTACACACCGCCCGTCACACCATGGGAGTGGGCTGCAAAAGAAGCAGGTAGTTTAACCTTCGGGAGGACGCTTGCCACTTTGTGGTTCATGACTGGGGTGAAGTCGTAACAAGGTAGCGCTAGGGGAACCTGGCGCTGGATCACCTCCTTACGTATAGATTCTCTTGATGAGTGTCCACACAGATTGATTAGGTTTAGAAAGATAAGAGTATCTTAGTGTCCCGTTCGTCTAGAGGCCTAGGACACCGCCCTTTCACGGCGGTAACAGGGGTTCGACTCCCCTACGGGATACCATCTTTAAGCATTCTTACGAGTGTGTTTAAAAATGGTTTTCGTTAGAAAATCTTGCTCTTTAACAATTTGGAAAGCTGACAAATAACGATTTGATTAATCGTTATTTATTAAAAGTTCTCAAATCCTAGATGACATAGTCATTTAGGTACCAATACACATTCAAGTGTTCTTGGGAATCTTACTTTATAAGTAAGTATTCATATTTGAGTCCGGCAAAATCGAAAATGTCTCTCGCTCATTCAAATAATGAGAGACAACTAAACCTTGGTTGTTTGCCATACTAAAGACCTCTTGGGGTTGTATGGTTAAGTGACTAAGCGTACACGGTGGATGCCTTGGCAGTCAGAGGCGATGAAGGACGTATTAACTTGCGATAAGCGTAGATAAGGCAGTAAAAGCCACTTGAGTCTACGATTTCCGAATGGGGAAACCCACTCACATAAGTGAGTATCATTAACTGAATACATAGGTTAATGAGGCGAACCGGGAGAACTGAAACATCTAAGTACCCCGAGGAAAAGAAATCAATTGAGATTCCGAAAGTAGCGGCGAGCGAAATTGGATTAGCCCTTAAGCTTTTAATGACACAGGTGAAGATTCTGGAAAGTATCGCGATACCGGGTGATAGCCCCGTAACCGACATGTCATTTTGAGTGAAAACGAGTAAGGCGGGACACGTGATATCCTGTTTGAATATGGGGGGACCATCCTCCAAGGCTAAATACTCCTGACTGACCGATAGTGAACCAGTACCGTGAGGGAAAGGCGAAAAGAACCCCTGTGAGGGGAGTGAAATAGAACCTGAAACCGTGTACGTACAAGCAGTAGGAGCCTCTTCGTGGGGTGACTGCGTACCTTTTGTATAATGGGTCAGCGACTTATATTCAGTGGCAAGGTTAACCGTATAGGGGAGCCGTAGGGAAACCGAGTCTTAACTGGGCGTTCAGTCTCTGGATATAGACCCGAAACCGAGTGATCTAGCCATGGGCAGGTTGAAGATTGAGTAACATCAATTGGAGGACCGAACCGACTAATGTTGAAAAATTAGCGGATGACTTGTGGCTAGGGGTGAAAGGCCAATCAAACTCGGAGATAGCTGGTTCTCCCCGAAAGCTATTTAGGTAGCGCCTCGGACGAATACTACTGGGGGTAGAGCACTGTTAAGGCTAGGGGGTCATCCCGACTTACCAACCCTTTGCAAACTCCGAATACCAGTAAGTACTATCCGGGAGACACACGGCGGGTGCTAACGTCCGTCGTGGAGAGGGAAACAACCCAGACCGCCAGCTAAGGTCCCAAATGATTACTAAGTGGGAAACGATGTGGGAAGGCTCAGACAGCTAGGATGTTGGCTTAGAAGCAGCCATCATTTAAAGAAAGCGTAATAGCTCACTAGTCGAGTCGGCCTGCGCGGAAGATGTAACGGGGCTAAGTAATCAACCGAAGCTGCGGCAATGCAATTTATTGTATTGGGTAGGGGAGCGTTCTGTAAGCCGTTGAAGGTGTGTTGTAAAGCATGCTGGAGGTATCAGAAGTGCGAATGCTGACATGAGTAACGATAAAGGGGTGAAAAACCTCCTCGCCGGAAGACCAAGGGTTCCTGTCCAACGTTAATCGGGGCAGGGTGAGTCGACCCCTAAGGCGAGGCCGAAAGGCGTAGTCGATGGGAAACGGGTTAATATTCCCGTACTTCTTACAATTGCGATGGGGGGACGGAGAAGGCTAGGTGGGCCTGGCGACGGTTGTCCAGGTTCAAGTGCGTAGGCTTGAGAGTTAGGTAAATCCGGCTCTCTTTAAGGCTGAGACACGATGTCGAGCTACTACGGTAGTGAAGTCATTGATGCCATGCTTCCAGGAAAAGCCTCTAAGCTTCAGATTGTAAGGAATCGTACCCCAAACCGACACAGGTGGTCGGGTAGAGAATACCAAGGCGCTTGAGAGAACTCGGGTGAAGGAACTAGGCAAAATGGTACCGTAACTTCGGGAGAAGGTACGCTCTTGACGGTGAAGTCCCTCGCGGATGGAGCTGATGAGAGTCGCAGATACCAGGTGGCTGCAACTGTTTATTAAAAACACAGCACTGTGCAAAATCGTAAGATGACGTATACGGTGTGACGCCTGCCCGGTGCCGGAAGGTTAATTGATGGGGTTAGACTTCGGTCGAAGCTCTTGATCGAAGCCCCGGTAAACGGCGGCCGTAACTATAACGGTCCTAAGGTAGCGAAATTCCTTGTCGGGTAAGTTCCGACCTGCACGAATGGCGTAATGATGGCCACGCTGTCTCCACCCGAGACTCAGTGAAATTGAAATCGCTGTGAAGATGCAGTGTACCCGCGGCTAGACGGAAAGACCCCGTGAACCTTTACTACAGCTTGGCACTGAACATTGAACCTACATGTGTAGGATAGGTGGGAGGCTTTGAAGCGCAGACGCTAGTTTGTGTGGAGCCGTCCTTGAAATACCACCCTTGTATGTTTGATGTTCTAACTCAGACCCGTCATCCGGGTCGAGGACAGTGCCTGGTGGGTAGTTTGACTGGGGCGGTCTCCTCCCAAAGAGTAACGGAGGAGCACGAAGGTGGGCTAAACACGGTTGGACATCGTGTGGTTAGTGCAATGGCATAAGCCCGCTTGACTGCGAGAATGACAATTCGAGCAGGTGCGAAAGCAGGTCATAGTGATCCGGTGGTTCTGAATGGAAGGGCCATCGCTCAACGGATAAAAGGTACTCCGGGGATAACAGGCTGATACCGCCCAAGAGTTCATATCGACGGCGGTGTTTGGCACCTCGATGTCGGCTCATCACATCCTGGGGCTGAAGTCGGTCCCAAGGGTATGGCTGTTCGCCATTTAAAGTGGTACGCGAGCTGGGTTTAGAACGTCGTGAGACAGTTCGGTCCCTATCTGCCGTGGGCGTTGGAGAATTGAAGGGGGCTGCTCCTAGTACGAGAGGACCGGAGTGGACGAACCTCTGGTGTTCGGGTTGTTACGCCAGTAGCATTGCCCGGTAGCTAAGTTCGGAATTGATAACCGCTGAAAGCATCTAAGCGGGAAGCAAGCCCTGAGATGAGTTCTCCCTGGCACTTTAAGTGTCCTAAAGGGTTGTTCGAGACTAGAACGTTGATAGGCAGGGTGTGTAAGTGCTGTGAGGCATTGAGCTAACCTGTACTAATTGCCCGTGAGGCTTAACCATACAACACCCAAGGGGTTTTGTGGGCTCAAAGCAAGAACAGAATTGAATGTGTAGAGAACATTAGCAGCTTTCCGAATTAACAAATTTGCTTGGCGACCATAGCGATTTGGACCCACCTGATTCCATGCCGAACTCAGAAGTGAAACGAATTAGCGCCGATGGTAGTGTGGGGTCTCCCCATGTGAGAGTAGGACATCGCCAGGCTTTTATTTAGCACCAAGCGCTAACCAATGCGGAGCGGTAGTTCAGTTGGTTAGAATACCGGCCTGTCACGCCGGGGGTCGCGGGTTCGAGTCCCGTCCGCTCCGCCACTATTTGAAGCCTCGTCAGAAATGACGGGGCTTTTTTGCGTCTGAAGGAAAGTGACCAATATGAAGCGGCAGCTCAGTGGGTGGCACTTGTTTAACAAAAAGCCGACCTGTCACACTGGGGAAGTACAATAAGGTGTATAAATTACGGTAGGGTCTTTTGAGGAATCATGAGCTTGTTACGTTTGAAGACATCGTTTTAGCAGGGCTAGTCCATATTGACTGAATTCTTTGTCTCCTTTTCATCCCACTCTTCAAATGTTTTACCATCTCAAAAAAACAGATATAAAAAAGCCGATGCAGATGCATCGGCTTCGAACGTATTACGCTTAAGCTCTTTTGGCTGCTTTTAGTTTAAGCGCTTCTTTTTCTGAGCCAGACAAAAATGCCAGTTCTAATCCGTTTATCTGAGCTTGGCGAATTTGCTCTTGAGACAGACCCGCTTGAGGTGCTGCGACTTCATACTCGTGTGGCAGTTCTATACCCTCTACTGCTGGGTCATCGGTATTTAGGCAAGCAAGCACACCATGCTCTAAGAATTGCTTAAGAGGGTGGCTATGTAAGCTTTCTACCGTACTTGTCTGTATGTTTGATGTTAAGCAAGATTCAATACCAATCTTATGCTCCGCAAGGTAGTCCATCAATTTTGGATCTTGAATAGCTTTCACACCATGTCCAATACGTGTAGCACCAAGATCTTGGATTGCCTGCCACATACTTTCTGGACCAGCCGCTTCACCAGCATGAACTGTGATATTTAAGCCTGAGTCACGAACTTGCTTAAAGTGGCTAGTGAAAAGCTCACCAGGTTGACCCAGTTCGTCACCCGCTAAGTCCACTGCAATAATGTTATCTCGTTGAGATAGGATTGCGTTGAGTTCTTGCTGGCAGGCCTCTGTGCCAAACGTACGGCTCATGATGCCTATAAGGTTAGCCTTGATGCCAAAGTCACGAATACCAGCTTTCACGCCATCAACGACGGCTTCTACGACACCTTCAACCGGTAAGTTGTGCTTCATCGCCATGTAATAAGGAGAGAAGCGAAGTTCAGCGTAGTCAATCTGAGCGTTCAGTGCATCTTCTACGTTTTCATAGGCTACGCGTTTGCACGCATCTAAATCGCCTAATACCGCTACACCCCAATCGAGTTTTGATAGGAATGCGACCAATGAGGGTTCTGCTTCTACTATCTGCACATGAGGTGTTAAATCGATAATGTTATTCGCGGGTAATTTCACACCAAACTTTGTGCCTAAATCTAGGATAGTTTGAGTGCGTATATTGCCATCTAAATGACGGTGTAAATCCGTTAATGGTAAGTTCTTGGTTATCATTATCTATCCCCATTGTTATCTGGGTGAAGTATAAGAACCAATGTCGCAGCTGTCAGTAGCTGATCGAGGCAAAATAAACCTAATTTGCTGTTTTTTGCCTCATGTTAACTAAGTTTGTTGGCCATTCTTGGTAAGGCATTGGTTTACTGAATAGAAAGCCTTGACCTTGTGGGCAGTTTAGCTGATGAAGCAAGTCTACTTGCTCCTGAGTTTCTATCCCTTCTGCGACAAGCTGTACTTTAAAACCTTTCATCATGTTGATAATGGCCGCAACGATACTTTCTTCAAGATGATCATGATTAAGCTGAGTAACAAAGGCTCTATCTATTTTCAAGCAATCAAAGGGCAGCTTATGAAGGTAAGATAATGAGCTGTAGCCAGTACCAAAATCATCGATAGCAATGTGTATCCCAAGCTTTTTCAACGCAAGCATGTTGCTCAAAATGATAGGGTCGTTATCCACGATTTTAGATTCGGTAATCTCTAACGCTAGATTGCTTGGGCTTAATTTGGTGATACGTAGTATTTCTTCAAGTTGCGGTAGGAAGAGATAGCTGGAAAGCTGACTTACAGACAAATTGACGTGCATACGAAAATCGCATGCCCATTTCCCTTCTTCAATCCCTTTTACTGTGTCGATACAAGCTTGAAGGAGTATCTGTTCACCAATAGTGTTGATCAGCCCACTCTCTTCAGCCACAGGAATGAATTCGGTTGGCGGAACCAAGCCAAGTTCAGGTGAAATCCAACGAGCAAGAGCTTCTGCGCCTAGAACTTCACCACTGTTTAAGTCAACGATCGGCTGATAGAACGGAACAAATTCATGCTTCTCGATGGCGACTTTTAACAGGGTAACCATCTGCGTTCTTTTACGAGATATTCCCGCCATTTCCGGTGCGTAGTAACTGATTCGTGTTGAATCAGATTTGGCATTGCTTAAAGCGATACTGCCATTTCTCAGCCAAACGGTCATATTGGTTGAGTCAGAGTTATGCACGATGCCGATAGATACGTTGACGGCTATAGGTTCGTTTGGCATTGAGTAAGGTGTCGCAAATAATTGCAGAATACGGTTCGCTTCATCTTGAATTTCCTGCTCGTCTTTTACGAGAGGAAGATATAGCGCAAATTCGTCGCCGCCAATTCGAGCGATATAGGCATCGGATGCATAAATGTTTTTAAGCCGTTGTGCGATAGCAATAAGCAGTTGGTCTGCCAATTGGTGACCCAAGCTATCGTTGATATCCCTGAATTTATCAATACCAATAAGGAACAAACAGCCGTTGAGTTTTTTTAGGTTACTGCAACTTTCAACTAAACCTTCGCGACTATATAGTTTAGTGAGTGAGTCATACACCAACTGAGTTCGCAGTGCTTTAAACGATGCTTTCAGGTTGTTGGCCATTTCATTAAACGCGTGAACCAGTAAGCTGGTTTCATAGATGTTGCCTGATTTTGGCATTGGCGTTGCCCAGTCACCACGTGCCAAATGTTGAGCGGCGGCGGCTGTTGATGTAATTGGCGCAGTAATACGGTTAAATGCGATGTAGCCGATACCGATACCAAGCATGCTAATTAACAGGCCTATATACCAAGCATTACGTTGATTGTAGGGCATTTCACCTAAGAGCTTGGGTTCAGAAATTGAGACACCAATAAACCAATGCAATCCAAATTCGTCTTCAAAAGGAGTGACTTTGTTGAAATAGCGATCACTGTTGACATATGTGACAAAGTTTTTAGTCGCAATACTTGTAGGCACATCAAGTTGTTTGAAGTGTTCAGCACTAGCTTTAATAACAGGACTGGCGTTCTCTGTAGCCATGAGACGCGTTCCTTTTGGTGATAAGCTGGTTCCCCAAGAAACCACGCCTCCAGCACTTGAGTGAGCAACTAATCGATGCTCATGATCAAAAATATAGACATCAGCTTCAGTCTGAAGCTTCATTTCGCGTAGAAAAGCATTAAAGGTATCGATTTTGACATCGGTAACGGATACACCGACAAACTGTTTATCTTGGAAAACCGGGCTTAATGAAGAAAGAGTGATTTCTTGTCGTTCATCGGCGTTGGTATAAATTGAAGACCACATTGGTTTATGGTGTTCAGCGACAGGAACATACCAAGGTCGCTCTCTTGGATCGTAGTTTTCAATGACAGTTCGAATATTATTGCTGATGATATCATTTTGATAAATAACGAGCTTATTTTGGGTTCTCTTGTCTTGAACCATCAATGTGTAGTTGTGATCGTTCTCTTTCCTGAACCCGACATACTCCGCGTTTATTCCGCCAAAACCAGCAGAATCTATTTGCGGGATAGATTTGTAGATCTGGGAAAAATTGAATCTGAAGAAGTCCTCTATTTTTTGCGTATCACCTTTTTGAAAGAGGTGACTGAAGCCAAGGTTGTGGCTCAGACTTAAGTTGGCTAAAAAAGGTTCTTCAAGAAAATTATAGAGGCGCTGCTCCACATTATTGGTCAGGTAGGTCAGTTGTTTGCTACTGATATCCTGAACCATTTGTTCGTAGTTGGCTTTTTGGACAAAAGCAATGACTCCGAACGTGACCGAGAAGATGATCACGAACGGTAGCAATACAGCGGTTTTTAATTTTATTTGCTTTTTAAAAGGCATATCCCTGATCTTAATAAAAGCACTATCCCTATGCTTACAGGAAAGGATCCTTCAAATGCCTGATAAAAATAAAATCAGTACAGTTCTTTGAGTTTCCTTGTAAGCGTGTTACGACCCCAGCCTAGTACTTTTGCAGCATCTTGTTTATGACCATTCGTATGATGTAGTGCTGCTTCTAGAAGTATACGTTCGAATTCAGGTAATGCGTACGAAAGAATTTCCGTTTCTCCCGATGCCAATGCTGATTTAGCCCACGACTCCAACTGCTTTTGCCAACTGGTGTCATTTTCAAAATCGACACTCTTCTTCTCTGAAATCAATTCTGATGGAAGATCACTTGGCAGAACCTCTGAACCGCTTGCCATGACCGTTAACCAACGACACATGTTTTCTAGTTGGCGAACGTTACCCGGCCAATCTAGACGGTTAAGGATTTCTACAGCTTTAGGATGAAGAGTTTTCATCTCGACACCAAGTTCTTTAGCGGCAAGTGCGAGGAAATGTTGAGTGAGCTTCTCGATATCTTGACGGCGTTCACGTAAAGATGGAATTTGAATACGTATTACATTCAAACGATGGAACAAGTCTTCACGAAACTTACCTTGGTGAACCAGTTTTTCTAAGTTCTGGTGAGTCGCAGCTACGATACGTACATCAACCTTTATCGCTGAGTGACCACCCACACGGTAGAACTGACCATCTGCCAATACCCGTAATAAACGAGTCTGAATATCGAGTGGCATGTCACCGATTTCATCAAGGAACAGTGTACCGCCGTTTGCTTGCTCGAATCGGCCTTGGCGCACGTTGTTTGCCCCTGTAAAGGCACCTTTTTCGTGACCAAAGAGCTCAGATTCAATCAAATCTTTAGGAATCGCAGCCATGTTTAGAGCGATAAATGGTTTTTGAGCGCGAGGACTGTGACGATGCAGAGCATGCGCGACCAGCTCTTTACCCGTACCGGATTCACCGTTAATCAATACAGAGATGGAAGAACGAGACAAGCGACCGATAGCGCGAAACACTTCCTGCATAGCCGGAGCTTCACCAATGATTTCTGGTGAATCATATGACTGCTCTAGTTGTTTTGATTGTTCTTTACGTTGCTCTTGGCCGTGCGCAATGGCTCGTTCAACCAGAGTAAGCGTTTCATCCACATCAAACGGTTTTGGTAAATATTCAAATGCGCCTTTTTGGTAGGCGTTAACCGCCGCGTCCAAATCAGAGTGAGCGGTCATGATGATGACGGGCAGTTCTGGTGAACGTGAATGTACTTGGTTGAGTAACTCGATGCCGTCAATCCCCGGCATACGAATATCGGAAACTAACACATCAGGTGTTTCTCGCTCTAACGCCATTAAAACGCTTTCGGCATCGGAAAAGGTTTCACATTTGATATTGGCTGATGAAAGAGTCTTTTCCATAACCCAGCGGATAGAACTGTCGTCATCGACAACCCATACGTATCCTTTACTCATAGTTTTAATTCCTTAGCAGCAAATCTTGTGACTAATGTGTCTAAATTGGTAAATAAATGGTGAATGTGGTTCTGCCTGGCCAGCTTTCTACTTCGATTTTTCCATTATGCTGGTCGATCAGGTTTTGAGAGATTGATAGCCCTAGACCGGTACCGCCTTCGCGTCCACTGACCATCGGGTAGAACAAGGTGTCTTGCAGTTCCATAGGAATGCCCGGACCATTGTCTGTAATCTCTATTCTGGCCACTAACTTATGTCGTTGGCCTTGAATAGTTGCTTGATGAACGGTTCTGGTACGCAGCGTGATTTGTTGATGTTTTTGATTAGATAAGATTTGTGCTGCATTACTGACGATATTAAGCAGTGCTTGTTCAATTTGGTCTGTGTCCATCACGATGTCAGGTAGGCTTGGGTCATAGTCACGTTCGATGACTAATTCAGGCCCACCTTCGAGTTCAACAAGCTGACGAACCTTTTCCAAAATAAGGTGCAGGTTTTCCGATTTCTTTTTGCCCGGTTTTTGCGGACCCAGTAATCGGTCTACCAGAGCCCTCAGGCGATCAGCTTGTTCAATAATAATTTGGGTATATTCGGTGAGGCTTTGATCGGGCAACATTCGCTCTAAAAGCTGCGCAGCGCCTCGTAACCCGCCTAGAGGGTTCTTAATTTCATGAGCCAATCCGCGAACCAGTAATTTGGCGGCTTGTTGCTGTGCATGTTGGTTGAGTTCTTGAGTTAGGCGTCTTTGCTGACCAATACGGCGCATTTCGACTAACAAATACAACTCTTTTTCCCACGACATTGGGCTAACCGTCACTTCAAGCATCAATGGTTTACCGTCGACAACAAAAGTCACGTCACTATCAGTAATGCTCTGGCCACTTTGCAAAGGTTGAGTCAGTAATGCTAAATCCATTGATGCGTGTTGAATCAGCTTGGAAAGTGGTTGGTTGGTAATACGTTTGGCGCTTTGTGAGAACAGTTGCTCGGCTGCTGGGTTTGCAAAACGTACGCACAACAATTCGTCCAACATTAAAGTGGCCGTAACGACGTTGTTTAAAATGGTGTGACTCAGTTCTGCATTCACAGTTTTTTTCCTTGTCCGTGTTCCAAAATAATGCAACGCACCTTTTTGGTGCATTGAAATGTCAAGTATGGCGCAACGGTATGCAAAGAAAAAGAAAAACTCTTTGTGATATCAGGCTAATTAGTGGCTTATCGACTAATTCACGGACGCCCGATGAAGATACACCGTTACTCCAGAGGTAGATGCAATAACCTTGCCGCTTCCAACTGCCTGAATTGAAAAGTGATGAGTGCCTCGCTCGATGTTTTTTAGATGCCACACTGTTTTGGTGCTAGGTGCACTAATTGGCTGTCCATTCATCAACAATTGTAGCTGTTCGGGGTCAGTTAGTTCTCTGTTTAAGCCGATAGTGATGCTTATGTTGCCTGCATTGCTGCGAATGGTTTCACCATCACTGGGCGACAAGATACTGATACTGAGTGGTGTTAAGGTTTTCTCAATGCTTTGAGGTTTTGGGGGGTTAGCCGCGGTTAATAAGGGGGCGTTATTGGGAGTTTTGAAACTCGATATTGCGAGAGGCGTTGCTTTTGGTTCTGGGGTATCACTGAAATGCTGTACACCGTTGTCGTCTAACCAAGTGTAGATCTCTTGGCTTATTGCTGAGTTACTTATACTCAGCAGAAAAAATAGAAGTAGAGCGTTTTTCAATGTGAACTCCGATACGAAGTGGAATCAAATGGTGCTGATTATGCTAATGAGAAATTCGTATCTGAGAATAGAAAAAAGGCCCGCCTGCGAGGCGAGCCTGATATATCGTGAAAGCGAATTCTTATACTGAGTAGTACAGTTCGAACTCTAGTGGGTGAACGGCTACGTTCACACGTTGTACGTCTTTAGTCTTCAGCTCGATGTAAGAGTTGATGAAGTCATCAGAGAATACACCGCCAGCAGTTAGGAACTCACGGTCTTGATCTAGACATTGCAGAGCTTGTTGTAGAGACTCTGCAACTTTTGGAATCTCTGCTTCTTCTTCTGCTGGTAGGTCGTACAAGTCTTTATCCATAGCTTCGCCTGGGTGGATCTTGTTCTTAATACCGTCAAGACCAGCCATCAGCATTGCTGCGAATGCTAAGTATGGGTTTGCTGCTGGATCTGGGAAGCGAACTTCGATACGACGAGCTTTAGGGCTTGGTACCACTGGGATACGGATAGACGCAGAACGGTTACGTGCTGAGTAAGCAAGCATAACTGGCGCTTCGTAGTGAGGAACCAAACGTTTGTACGAGTTAGTTGCTGGGTTAGTCAACGCGTTCAGTGCACGAGCGTGTTTGATGATACCACCGATATAGTAAAGCGCCATTTCAGATAGGCCGCCGTACTTGTCGCCTGCGAATAGGTTAACACCGTCTTTCGCTAGAGATTGGTGAACGTGCATACCAGAACCGTTGTCGCCAACGAGTGGTTTAGGCATGAAAGTCGCTGTTTTACCAAACGCGTGAGCTACGTTGTGAACAACGTACTTGTAGATTTGAATTTCGTCAGCTTTTGCTGTTAGCGTGTTGAAACGAGTTGCGATTTCGTTCTGACCCGCAGTTGCAACTTCATGGTGGTGAGCTTCAACAACAAGGCCCATTTCTTCCATGATTAGACACATAGCAGAACGAAGATCTTGAGATGAATCCACTGGAGCTACTGGGAAGTAACCACCTTTAACGCCTGGACGGTGACCTTTGTTACCATCTTCGTAATCAGAACCAGTGTTCCACGCAGCTTCTACGTCATCGATCTTGAAGAAAGAACCAGACATGTCAGTTGAGAACTTAACATCGTCAAATAGGAAGAATTCTGGCTCTGGACCAACAAGAACTGTGTCTGCGATACCAGTTGAACGCATGTACTCTTCAGCGCGTTTAGCGATAGAACGAGGGTCGCGGTCGTAACCTTGCATTGTTGCAGGTTCTAGGATGTCACAACGGATGTTTAGCGTTGATTCTTCTGTAAATGGGTCTAACACAGCAGATGCAGCATCAGGCATCATCACCATGTCAGATTCATTGATGCCTTTCCAGCCAGCAACTGATGAACCATCGAACATTTTGCCATCTTCGAAGAAGTCTGCATCGATTTGGTGAGCAGGAATCGAAATGTGTTGCTCTTTACCTTTTGTATCTGTGAAACGTAGGTCCACAAACTTAACTTCGTTTTCTTGAATCAGCGATAGTACGTTTTCTACTGACATCTCGGATAACCTCCAGTGTTAATAAAGCGATTTGGGCTCGAATCAAAATTAGTTTCTTGCATCAATCAGTGCTTAAACCCATCTTAATCGATGTTGGTCACATGCTTGCGATATTCGTGCCAAACATTTTAGCCTATATAAATCAATGCATTACTTGCATTATGTTTTTTTGGTGCTTACTGTTGCACCAAAAAGATCCTTTAATGAACTGAAATGGTGCAACTGCTTGTGCAGTGCACCAATTTCTATCAAAGCGTACACTATTCACACAATGATTCACTCAATTTTTTTAAGTGTAATTAACTATAATTTGTCACTGTTTGTTTTAAATCAGATTAACGACTAGGCTCTATAGAGTGAAAATCAGCGTGATAGATCACATATTCCTAGGTTTTTCGTCAAAATCTGGTACATTATTGCCCGTTTTTTGAACCAAATTAAGGCTACGTTTTTATATCCCATAAAGGCGGGCTATTTTGTGTATATAAGTGAAGCAAACTCCATGGCTACTCCACAGATAGATAAATTAAGAAATATCGCGATCATCGCGCACGTTGACCACGGTAAAACGACTCTTGTTGATAAACTACTCCAACAATCGGGTACGTTAGAATCACGCGGTGACATCGAAGAGCGAGTCATGGACTCGAACGATATCGAAAAAGAACGCGGTATTACAATTCTTGCTAAGAACACAGCAATTAACTGGAACGACTACCGTATCAACATCGTAGATACTCCGGGACACGCGGACTTCGGCGGTGAAGTTGAACGTATTATGTCAATGGTTGACTGCGTATGTTTGATCGTTGACGCTGTTGACGGCCCTATGCCACAAACTCGTTTCGTAACGCAAAAAGCGTTTGCTCACGGTTTGAAGCCAATCGTTGTTATCAACAAAATCGACCGTCCAGGTGCTCGTCCTGATTGGGTAATGGACCAAGTTTTTGACCTATTTGATAACCTAGGTGCAAGTGATGAGCAGCTAGATTTCCAAGTGGTTTACGCTTCAGCTCTTAACGGTTGGGCGACTCTGGAAGAAGGCGTAACTGGCGAGAACATGGAACCATTGTTCCAAGCTATCGTAGACAACGTAGAACCACCACAAGTTGACCCTGCTGGCGCATTGCAAATGCAGATCTCTCAGCTTGATTACAGCTCATACGTAGGTGTAATCGGTGTTGGTCGTGTAACTCGCGGTACGGTAAAACCAAACCAACAAGTAACAGTAGTTGGTGCTGATGGTAAGAAACGTAACGGTAAAGTAGGTACAGTTCTTGGCTACCTAGGTCTACAACGTTCTGAAACTGAGCAAGCAACTGCTGGTGACATCGTTGCGATCACTGGTCTTGGCGAACTTAAGATTTCAGATACCATCTGTGACGTGAACACGGTAGAAGCACTTCCACCGCTAAGCGTTGACGAACCAACGGTAACCATGACTTTCCAAGTAAACACTTCTCCGTTTGCTGGTAAAGAAGGTAAGTTCGTAACTTCACGTAACATTCTTGAGCGTCTTGAAAAAGAATTGGTTCACAACGTAGCACTACGTGTTGAGCAAACAGACGATCCAGATAAATTCCGTGTTTCTGGCCGTGGTGAGCTTCACCTGTCAATTCTTATCGAGAACATGCGTCGTGAAGGTTTTGAGCTTGCTGTATCTCGTCCAGAAGTAATTCTGAAAGAAGAAAATGGTCAGCTAATGGAACCGTTTGAAACTGTGACTATCGACGTTCAAGAAGAACACCAAGGCGGTATCATGGAGAAAATCGGTATGCGTAAAGGCGAACTGAAAGACATGTCTCCAGACGGTAAAGGCCGTGTGCGTCTTGACTTCATGATGCCTTCTCGTGGTCTGATTGGTTTCCAAACAGAGTTTCTAACGCTAACATCTGGTTCAGGTCT
This sequence comes from Vibrio sp. Hal054, assembly GCF_037162405.1. Taxonomy (NCBI): domain Bacteria; kingdom Pseudomonadati; phylum Pseudomonadota; class Gammaproteobacteria; order Vibrionales; family Vibrionaceae; genus Vibrio; species Vibrio sp. Hal054. The sequence goes on from NZ_JARLUT010000001.1 coordinate 21,636, forward strand.
TCTTTACCATACGTTTGATCATTACGCACCGCACAAAGGCGGCGAAATTGGTCAGCGTGTAAACGGTGTATTGATTTCAAATGCTACTGGTAAAGCATTGACTTATGCGCTATTTAACCTTCAAGAGCGTGGTCGTCTATTTACAGAGCACGCTGACGAAGTGTACGAAGGTCAAGTAATTGGTATCCATAACCGTTCAAATGACCTGACAGTTAACTGTTTGAAAGGTAAACAGCTAACTAACGTACGTGCATCTGGTACTGATGAAGCTCAAGTTCTGACTCCAGCTATCAAGTTTACTCTAGAACAAGCTCTAGAATTCATTGATGATGATGAACTAGTGGAAGTAACACCAGAGAGCATCCGTATCCGTAAGCGTCACCTAACGGAAAACGATCGTAAACGTGCATCTCGCGGTTAATTAACCCTATTCGGTTAACGTTTTTAAAGGCCCCTAGCTGTGTAAGCTAGGGGTTTTTTGTATCTAAATAGTGAGGCATTTATTATGTTTCCAGTGATTATCACGGGCGGTCCCGGCGCAGGTAAGACAACGCTGATCAACGCTTTGTCAGATAGAGGATTTACAACTTTTCAGGAATCTTCTCGTGATTTGATTGAGCAGCAAAGCCAGTTAAAAGATGGCATTCTTCCATGGGAAAATATGTCTGGGTTCGCCGCTTTATGTTTTGAAGTTATGAAACAGCAAAAGAGTAAAGCGAGTGAACATTCCATCGCCTTCTTGGATAGAGCTATACCGGATATATGTGGATATTTGAAAGGTGCTGGAATAGAGCCTGACAAACAGTATTTATTGGAAAGCAAGGGATACTTCCGTAAGGTTTTTGTTTGTTGCCCTCACCAAGATATCTATGTTCAGGATGAAATTCGTCCTTATCCTTTTGAGGAGGCTTTAGATATTCATTACAGGCTGGTGGACATTTATCAACAGTTTGGTTACAGCTGTATTGAAGTTCCGTTTAAGACGGTCAACGAACGAGTTGAATTTGTCTTGAATAATATTTCAACAACCTGATCAGGGAACATTGTTTGGTTTATCTATCAAAGTTAACCTTGAACTAAGCAAGTTGAGTTCCACTCTATTAAAATTAGTACGTTACAGACATACAAACTCTCACATCGTGAGTTTGTCCGGGTAAAAATAGTCAGGAGAGTGCAATTGGACTTACAGCACTCGGTCAAACAAACCTATGCATTTGGCCGATATTTAGTTTTAAGAATGAAACATGACCGTGTGAATGTTAACGCAGGGTATCTGGCGTATATTACTTTGCTTTCCATCGTGCCGATGTTCACAGTTTCACTCTCTATCATGTCGTCATTTGAGATCTTCTCTAATGTGGGTGAAACTCTGCAAGATTTTGTGATTGAACACTTTGTTCCCGCTGCTGGCTTAGCGGTACGCACTGCGCTATCAGAGTTCATTACCAATACGGCGAAAATGACAGCTGTTGGTGGTGTATTTCTGTTTGTGGCTGCTTTAATGCTGATTTCCAACATAGATAAAAACTTGAACTACATATGGCGGGTGAGAAATAAACGACGTGTCGTTTTTTCTTTTTCTATGTACTGGATGATTTTGACGCTGGGGCCTCTTCTACTGGGCGCGAGTATTGCGATGACGTCTTATATCACTTCGTTGAAAATTATTGATAGCGAGGCTCTGGTTGGCGTTTACAACCTGTTTTTGCGTTGGCTGCCGTTCCTGCTTTCTTTTTCGCTTTTGCTGGCTTGTACTTACTGGTTCCGAATAAAAAGGTCTATATTTATCATTCTCTTGTTGGAGCGCTGGCCGCTGCCATTCTCTTTGAACTGAGTAAGAAAGCCTTTGCCGCCTATATTACCCATTTCCCCTCATATCAGCTTATTTATGGGGCGTTGGCAGCGATACCCATTCTTTTTGTCTGGATATACCTGTGTTGGATGATTGTCTTGATCGGTGCAGAAGTCACGGCAGCTTTGGGTGAGCGTGAGTGCTGGAGTGAGGAAGAAGACGTGATAAACTCGAATGCCCTTTCAAAGAGTGACAAGGAAGAGAATTCCAGTGATAGCGTTGATTCAACGAGTAAGTGAGGCTGCAGTACGCGTCGACGGTGAAGTCGTCGGTGAAATTGAAAAAGGTTTATTGGTATTACTTGGTGTTGAACGTGAAGATGACGAAGCAAAAGCTAAGCGTTTGATGGAGCGCGTGACTTCCTACCGAGTATTCGAAGACCAAGCTGGCAAAATGAATTTAAGTGTGAAAGATGTGGGTGGCAGCGTGTTGGTTGTTTCTCAATTCACTCTGCCCGCTGATACAAAAAAAGGGACGCGAGCGGGGTTTTCTCGTGGTGCTCATCCACAAGATGCAGAGCGTCTGTATAATTACTTTTCTGACTTATGTGAAGAAGTATTGCCAACGGAGCGAGGACGCTTTGCGGCAGACATGAAAGTCTCACTGGTCAACGATGGTCCTGTGACATTCTGGTTGCAGGTATAATGTTTAGGAACGGAATCTATGTTTAAACTTATTACGCCGACTACGGATAATCAGCTCAATAAGTATTACCACTTCCGCTGGCAGATGTTGCGTGAGCCTTGGCGAATGCCTATCGGCTCAGAGCGCGATGAATATGATCCTATGAGTCATCACCGCATGATTGTTGATGGTAGAGGAAGACCTATCGCAATCGGCCGTTTATACATTACTCCAGACAGTGAAGGTCAGATTCGCTATATGGCAGTGAAAGCGAGTCGCCGCAACAAAGGGATGGGCTCACTAGTATTAGTCGCTCTAGAGTCGCTCGCGCGTCAGGAAGGGGCAAAGCGTCTGGTATGTAATGCTCGTGAGGACGCGATTTCATTTTATGAAAGAAACGACTTTGAACGTCGTGGTGAACTGAGTGATGAGCGTGGGCCTGTTCGCCATCAACAGATGGTGAAACATCTTGATCCAATGGCGAATGTGTTACGCAAGCCTGAATGGTGTACAGAGCTACAGGAACGCTGGGCAACGCAAATCCCGATCAGCGATAAAATGGGCATCAAAATTCAGCAATATACTGGCTATCAGTTTCAATGCTGCGCGCAGATAAACCCGAACCTCAATCCACACAATACTATGTTTGCTGGTTCTGCCTTTACGTTAGCAACGCTGACTGGCTGGGGAATGGCGTGGTTGTTGATGCGTGAACGTGGTCTAGAAGGTGATATTGTGCTGGTAGATAGCAATATTCGCTATCGTCACCCCGTGGTGCATAATCCAGTTGCTTCCACATCCTTAGACGGCATCAGTGGTGACTTGGACCGTTTAGCGTCTGGCCGTAAAGCCCGAATCGTGGTGAATGTGAACATATCAAGTGGTGATGTTGACGCTGTAGCTTTCGTTGGAACCTACATGCTTATCCCGAACTATCAAGAGATCCTAACAAAAGCGGGTGCGAGTTAACGCCGTGCTTTAGTTGGGGCAAGGCAGTCGTTGTTGTGTATTTCTGATCAAATCGTAGCTGACTTTCTCACATCCCTGAGTTACATCAATGCTAAATTGCCCTTCTTGAGGTGAAACCAAATCAAGTTGGGCAACAATATCTGCTTTCAGACCAAATCCTTTCAACGGCGTTTTCGCGAGGCTGATACGGCCTCTGTCGGCAGTCAGTTTAAGGTTATCAACGTCAAACGGCTGAACAACCAGTGAGTCTGGAGTTTTCAGAACGATAATGCCGTCACGCATACTACCATTCAGTTCCCCAGTGATAGAGTGGGAAAGCATGGAATAGTCACCTGCCAACCCTTCAGCATTGATGTCAAACTCAGTAATTGCGTCGATTTTTACTGGCAGTTTGACGAAGTGGTTTATAAGAGCAAATGGCAAACCATCAGCATGCGCCGTCAAAGACCAAGGTGCGCTGGGCTGAGTGAAATCCCAATTAGCGTTTGCTTCTAGATATCCTTTTTCAAGCGGAATAAAAGTTCTATCGAGTTGCCATTTACCGTTATCACTGTGCATTTCAATGACACCTTGAGTGCTCACCAGCTCTCCAATGCTTGCGCTATTAGCACTGACAGATAGTTTTCCGTCCCACAAGCCCCACTGAGCGTTTTTAACCAGATGAGTATTTGTTCCTTCAATGGTTAATCCGGACAGTTGCCAGAAAGGTTTGCTGATAAGCTGAATCAGTTGCAGATTATTGATAGCCAAGTTATCTATGGCAAGCTCATTGAGCTGTGGCCATTGTTCTGGTACCCAAGCTAAATCTTGCTGTGTTTCAGCAAACCATTTAATGCCTCTCGCATTAAGCTGTTTCAAGTGGATACTGGTTGGTGTCACGGTGCCTGATAACTGAACACTACCTTGTAAAACTTCGGTTGAAAAATCGCTGATCGAAATGGTTTGGTCAGAAAAATCGAGTTTGATACTTGGTTCGACCCATTGTAGGCCTTTCCATGAAATCGAATCAGCGTTTAATGATAAGTAACCTTTATCTTGTTGCCAGACAGATTGAGTGAGAGAGAAGTTCTCTAACGAAGCGGCAGTGTTTTCAAGTTCAAAGCCAGCGACCGTGATCTGACTGTTAAGAATATCCAGACTGTTGATATGTGTGATGTATTTGATCGCTTGTTGCCACAGTTTATCTGCCGTGCTGCTTAATGATTCTGGTAGCTTTAAGTGGCTGACGGTGGTGTTAATCAATGACCATCCCGAATCAAACTGTTCAGCTTGACCTGAAAAATCCGCGCCTCGCCATTTAAATGATGCGCCATAAACTGTGCTGTCATTCGCTTTGTAATCTGCATCAATCAAAACTTTGTCGAAAGCTTCACCATCCCAATAAAACTGATCTGCGGAAAGCTGAAATTCACCATAAGGCAGTAGCTGTTCGTGGTCTCTCCATTGAGGGTGTTTCACCTGAAGGTTAACACCTCGGGCAATTAGCCCTTGATGCGAGAAGTCCACATTGTGCAGCGCAAGTTGGTTCAACTGTAGGTTTTGAAGGAAGTCTGAAGACGGCAGACCTTGAGAAAAGTTCGCACCATCGAGCAACAAACTATCAATGACGAGCTTGTCTTTTTTGATCAGCTTTTCGTTTAGCCAGATATCAACTTTGGAAAAAGAGAGTGGTTGTTCTTTCGTCTCAATACTGACGTTGTGTAAGGTGAAGTGAGCTGGATATGCGTAATCGAGCTCAGAAAATGAGAGCTTGTCCGGCCATAACTGTTGAGTTAACCATTGCGCTGAAGGGGTAAAATAGCGGGTGTGCATAACACCAAATACCACCAACGTTAACGTAAGTAGTAAGGCTATAACTCCAATCCCTAGTGCTAACAGCTTTTTCATGGTTTGTATCGGCTAAACGGAACAAGCTAACAGCTTTGATCAAATATCGATTCGCTTCAACAAAAAAGCCCCTAAAAATAGGGGCTTGCTAAGTTTTTAAACGTCAAATGCTGAGGTGACCGTTTTAGTCTAGTTGCGGACCCGCTGCGACTAGTGATTTACCTTCTGCATTGTCTGTGTACTTATCGAAGTTGTTGATGAAGCGAGTAGCAAGATCTTTTGCTTTGCTTTCCCATTGTAGAGGGTCAACGTAAGTATCACGCGGATCTAAAATTGAAGGATCAACGCCAGGCAGTGCGGTTGGAATTTCTAAATTGAAAATCGGCACATGTTTAGTTTCTGCCTCTTCAATAGAACCATCCAAAATAGCATCAATAATGCCGCGAGTATCTTGAATTGAGATACGTTTGCCTGAACCGTTCCAACCTGTATTCACGAGGTAAGCTTCAGCGCCTACTGCTTCCATACGTTTTACCAGTACTTCTGCATACTTAGTTGGGTGTAGCGTTAGGAACGCCGCGCCGAAACAAGCAGAGAACGTTGGTGTTGGTTCGGTAATACCACGTTCAGTACCTGCTAGTTTCGCAGTGAAGCCTGACAAGAAGTGGTATTTGGTTTGTTCTGGAGTCAATTTAGATACAGGTGGTAGTACACCGAACGCATCCGCTGACAAGAAGATAACTTTATTCGCGTGGCCGCCTTTTGAAACTGGTTTAACGATGTTATCGATATGATAGATAGGGTAAGAAACACGAGTATTTTCGGTTTTCGAACCGTCATCAAAGTCGATAGAGCCATCGGTACGAACAGTCACGTTTTCTAGTAGAGCGTCACGACGAATTGCGTTGTAGATATCTGGTTCTGCTTCTTTAGAAAGCTTGATAGTTTTCGCGTAGCAGCCGCCTTCGAAGTTGAAAACACCGTCATCATCCCAGCCGTGTTCGTCATCACCAATCAATGCACGTTTAGGGTCGGTAGAAAGCGTGGTTTTACCTGTGCCAGATAGACCAAAGAAAATCGCTACGTCGCCATCTTTACCCATGTTCGCAGAACAGTGCATAGACGCGATGCCTTGAAGAGGAAGGAAATAGTTCATCATTGCGAACATACCTTTCTTCATCTCACCGCCGTACCAAGTACCGCCGATAAGTTGCATTTTTTCAGTTAGGTTAAACACAGTGAAGTTTTCAGAGTTCAGACCATGTTCTTGCCATTTGGTGTTGGTGCACTTAGCACCATTCATGACAACGAAATCAGGTTTGAAGTTCGCTAATTCTTCATCGCTTGGGCGGATGAACATGTTTTTCACGAAGTGTGCTTGCCAAGCTACTTCAGTAATAAAGCGCACACATAAACGCGTATCAGCGTTAGCGCCACAATAACCGTCAAATACGAACAGACGTTTGCCAGAAAGCTGTTGGTTTACTTGAGCTTTCAAGTCATTCCAAATTTCTTGGCTGATTGGTTTGTTATCGTTTTTCGCTTGTTCTGATGTCCACCATAGCGTGTCACGCGTGGTGTCATCTTTAACGATAAACTTATCTTTAGGTGAACGACCAGTAAAGATACCAGTGTCTACTGCGACTGCTCCCAGTTCAGTAACTACGCCTTTCTCGTAGCCTTCTAAATCTGAGCGTGTTTCTTCAGCGAATAACGTTTCATAACTTGGGTTGTGTATGACTTCAGTTACGTTGGTAATTCCGTATTGGGTTAGGTCTAATTGTGCAGCCTTTGTATGTTCCATAACGGTCATAGGTGCTCCTTATAAGGATTTTTGTAGGGATTTTGTAATAATGTTTTTAATTGTTATCTGCTAACCATGCTATCAACGGGCTGGGGGGAAAACAGGGAGATAGTTCAAAAAATACCCACTTATTTCCTATGGTTTTAGGTAACTCGTCACATATCTTAGCCAGAGTATTTTATCTTGTAGTTGGCAAGAGATACCAGAGGAAATCGTTAATAATTTTTAGAAATTAAGTATGCTGTACGGCGCTTGCGAGCCTTGATTTTATTGGGTTTTGATCACAAAAAAAGCCAGCGTTAGGCTGGCTCTTGCGGGAGAATGATGTGCTTGTTAATCCTAGTGAATTAATGCAGCGTTTTTGAGTCACTTTGTGCTTGTGAGTACAACTCAGCGACTTGCGCTGAATCGAAAGAATACGTTGTACCACAGTAATCACAATGTAAAGAAACCGATCCTTCTTCTGCCAAAATGTCGTTTATTTCATCTCGGGAGATAGTCACAATAGCCGCACCGCTACGATCACGCGAACAACCACAAAGGAACTCAACTTCTTGAGGTTCAAACAATTTCACTTGTTCTTGGTTGTATAGGCGGTATAGCAACTCGTTCGCTTCAAGAGTGAAAAGCTCTTCGTTTTTCACTGTATTTGTTAGTTGCTCTAAGTGCTCAAAATCTTCTGGTGAACCAGTGCCGTCTGGAACGACTTGCAGCAGCATACCAGCAGCATGACGTTTGCCTTCATGCTCGCCCGTGCGAATCCACAAACGTGTTTTTAACTGCTCAGAGCGCAAGAAGTAGTTCTCAATCACTTGAGCGATGTTGTCACCTTCAAGACCTACCACACCTTGGTAACGTTCGCCTTTTTTCGGTTCGATGGTAATGACCAGATGACCTTTACCCATCAAATCGTGTAAACCAGCGTCGTCGGCGATGTCGCCTTCCCAGCGCGCAACACCACGGATGCGTTGGTTATTGTCGCCATTGATTACCGCTAAAGATACAGGACCATTACCTTGCAGTTGCATGGTAATTGAGCCTTCAAATTTTAGTGTTGCGGTTAACAGAGTAGTGGCTACCAGTAGCTCGCCCAACAGAGTTTGGATAGGCGCTGGGTATTCCTTGCTAGTGATAATTTGTTGGTACGCTTTATCTAGCTGTACGAGCTCACCGCGTACTGATAAGTCTTCAAATAGGTAGCGATTTAATACGTTGGTCGCCTTTGCGCTTGTAGTCATAAGGAATAATCCGGCTATTTACTGATGTTTAAATTTTAGAAGATCTCGACGCTGTTTTTTATCTGGGCGGCGATCTGGGCTTGGGTTGTGAGCATTTAGCTTGCGTGCTAACGCTTGACGCTCACGTTTTTCTATACTCTCAGGCGTTTCTGAATAGAGGGTTTGCGCTTCCGGTGCACCGCGCCTTTGATCCGAAATCCTGTCAATGGTAACGGTTTTTTCTTCTTGACCTTGGCGCAGGGTTATCACTGCACCAAGCTCGACAATCTTGCTTGGTTTTGAACGTTGGCCATTATAATGAACTTTGCCACCATCGACCATATTTCGTGCAACTGAACGAGTTTTATAAAATCTCGCGGCCCAAAGCCATTTATCGAGCCGAACTTCTTCGTTAGTGGAACTCATTTCGTTTAATGACCTCTAATCAATGCTCTTTACTCTTCGATTGGGAATAAAGTGGTGCTTAAGCATCATATTTTCAACCGAATCGAAAATTTAATAATAGAAAAAAACATGCTCTGTTGTTTAATGTTATATTGTTCGACTGCTGTTTATTCGGCGGTAGCGGGTAGGGATTTAATAAAATCAAATGATTAATCAAGGAAAGCGAGAAGAATGCAGTTAAGCAAATTAAATTTCGACTGCGTGGCAAATTAATATGTTGAAAAATATCTCTCAATGGCAGAACCCAGCCAGTGTCTTCTTCACTCTTGTATTGCTTTCTGCTTCTGCATGGATGCTGGGAAAAATGGTCTGGACGCTTCAAAGCGAGCCAGCTCTTATCTCTGCTTGGAATCCTTCCAATGTCGGTTCCGCTCAAACCAAATCTAGCACTATTGATATTAGCACTTTGCAAACCGGCAGCCTGTTTGGCCTGTATTCAGAATCAACACCTGTGGTTGATACGCCGAAAGTTGTCGATGCACCAAAAACTCGTTTAAACCTAGTCCTTGTTGGTGTTGTGGCAAGCAGCGATGTAAACAAAAATTTGGCTGTTATTGCAAACCGAGGTGCTCAGTCGACCTACGGAATTAACGAGGTTATAGAAGGCACAAGGGCAAAACTAAAAGCAGTATTTGTTGATCGCGTCATTATCGACAATTCAGGTCGAGATGAAACTCTGATGTTGGATGGTATTGATTACTCAGCGAGAAATTCGGCTTCCAGTACTAACCAACCTAGAGCTCAACGTCCGGCAACCAATGATGTAAGACAAAGTGAAGACAAACTGGATGCGATTCGTGAAGCCATTCTCAAGAATCCACAAGAAATTTTCCAATATGTTCGTCTTTCTCAAGTAAAAGAAGACGATACCATCGTCGGGTACCGAGTTAGTCCGGGTAGAGACACGGCGTTATTTGAGTCTGTTGGCTTGCAAGATGGTGATATAGCGATTGAATTTAACGGGTTTGACCTAACCAAACCAGAAGTAATGAATGAATTAGCATCTGCGGTGTCAGAGATGACAGAGATTAATCTGTCAGTTCTTCGTGACGGTCAACAGCATGATATCTATATACAATTGTAAGACTGATGCATCAGCTTCAGCCTAGGGAGTATTTGTGAAACATTGGCTTAAAAAAAGTGCGTGGCTGATTGCCAGCAGCTTATTGATTTCACCTGCAGTATTAGCCAGTGAATTTAGTGCGAGCTTTAAAGGCACTGATATTCAAGAGTTCGTCAACATCGTTGGTCGTAACCTTGAAAAAACCATCATTGTTGATCCTTCGGTGCGAGGGAAAATCGATGTGCGCAGCTATGACACACTCAATGAAGAACAATATTACAGCTTCTTTTTAAATGTCCTTGAGGTGTATGGTTTCGCCGTGATCGAAATGGATAACGGTGTCCTTAAAATTGTCAAAGCAAAAGATGCCAAAACATCGCCAGTTCCGGTTTTAGGGGATAATGACCGAGCATCTGGCGATAGTGTTGTGACTCAAGTGGTAGCGGTTAAAAACGTATCCGTTCGTGAGCTTTCGCCACTTTTACGTCAACTGATTGATAACGCTGGTGCTGGCAACGTAGTGCATTATGATCCTGCGAATATCATTTTGATTACAGGTCGTGCTGCGGTGGTGAATCGTTTGGCTGAGATAGTGCGCCGTGTTGACCAAGCGGGAGATAAAGACATTGAAGTGGTTGAACTCAAAAACGCTTCAGCGGCTGAAATGGTTCGTATTGTCGAAGCGTTGAATAAAACCACCGATGCGAAAAACACACCTGAATTTTTACAGCCTAAGCTGGTGGCTGACGATCGTACCAACTCGATTCTCATTTCTGGCGACCCTAAAGTTCGTCAACGCCTAAGACAATTAATCAAGCAGCTTGATGTTGAGATGGCAACCAAAGGCAACAACCGCGTTGTGTATTTGAAATATGCAAAAGCGGAAGAGTTGGTTGATGTTCTTAAAGGTGTTTCCGATAACCTTCAAGCGAAAGATCAAACTGGCAATAGCAGCAGTTCAAAAAACAAAGATGTTATGATCTCGGCTCATGCTGGCACCAACTCACTCGTTATTACTGCACCGCAAGACATTATGAATGCGATGCTGGATGTGATTGCCCAATTAGATATTCGTCGTGCACAGGTACTCATTGAAGCCTTGATCGTAGAAATGTCAGAAGGTGACGGCATCAACCTTGGTGTTCAGTGGGGTTCGCTGGAAAGCGGTTCTGTTATTCAATATGGCAACACTGGTGCTTCAATCGGTAATGTAATGGTTGGTATAGAAGAAGCGAAAGACCAAACCACTACGGAATATTATTACGATTCAGCGGGTAATCGTCGTCCTTATGACTCAACAACTTCTGGCGATTACAGCACATTGGCGTCAGCTCTGTCGGGAATTAACGGTGCTGCCGTCAGCATTATGATGGGCGACTGGACGGCTTTACTCAGTGCGGTATCAAGCGATTCCAACTCCAACATTCTGTCATCTCCAAGTATTACTGTAATGGATAACGGTGAAGCATCTTTTATCGTTGGTGAAGAAGTGCCGGTATTGACAGGTTCGACATCAAGTTCAAATAACGAAAACCCATTCCAGACGGTTGATCGTAAAGAAGTTGGTATCAAGCTTAAAGTCGTTCCTCAGATTAACGAAGGGGATTCTGTTCAACTGAAGATTGAGCAAGAAGTCTCTAACGTTTTAGGTGCGAATGGTGCGGTAGACGTGCGTTTCGCAAAGCGTCAGCTAAATACCTCAGTAATGGTTCAAGATGGTCAGATGTTGGTACTGGGTGGCCTGATTGACGAAAGAGCCTTGGAAAGTGAATCCAAAGTGCCATTTCTGGGAGATATTCCAGTTCTGGGCTATTTGTTTAAATCAACCAGTACTCAGGTTGAAAAGAAAAACCTGATGGTGTTTATCAAGCCAACCATCATCCGCGATGGCATGACGGCGGATGGTATTACTCAGCGTAAATACAATTACATCCGAGCCGAGCAGCTATTTAAAGCCGAAGAAGGCTTAAAACTGATGGATAACAATAATATTCCGGTATTGCCTAAGTTTGGTGAAGATCGCCGCCACCCAGCGGAAATCCAAGCATTTCTTGATCAAATTAATTCCGGACAGATGGAAGCGAAGCAATGACAGAGGTAGTGGCGTCTATTGTTCGACGATTGCCGTTTAGCTTTGCCAACCGCTTCAAGATGGTTTTGGAGTGGAGCCAGACTTCGGCTTCAGTCTATTACGTCGCGCCAGTTTCGATCTCTGCTCTCGCGGAAGTGAAGCGTGTTGTTCGTGGTCATTTTCAGCTAATAGAACTGAATGCCAGCGAGTTTGAAAGCAAACTCACTCAGGTATATCAACGAGACTCTTCTGAAGCTCGTCAGTTGATGGAAGATATCGGTGCCGACAGTGACGATTTCTTCTCATTGGCGGAAGAGCTTCCTCAAAGTGAAGACTTGCTCGAATCAGACGACGATGCGCCTATCATTAAATTGATTAACGCGATGCTGGGTGAGGCAATCAAGGAAGGCGCATCCGATATCCATATCGAAACGTTTGAAAAATCATTATCGATTCGTTTCCGTGTGGACGGTGTGCTGCGTGAAGTATTAAGTCCGAGCCGTAAATTAGCACCGCTGTTGGTTTCTCGTGTGAAGGTCATGGCGAAACTCGACATTGCCGAAAAACGTGTTCCTCAGGATGGTCGCATTTCCTTACGTATCGGCGGCAGAGCTGTGGATGTTCGTGTTTCGACTATGCCGTCTTCCCACGGAGAACGTGTGGTGATGCGTTTGTTGGATAAGAACGCTACGCGTTTGGATCTGCATAGCTTGGGCATGACACAAACCATCCAAGAGAGTTTCCGCAAACTGATAGAAAGGCCGCATGGCATCTTGCTGGTTACAGGTCCTACAGGTTCTGGTAAATCGACGACCTTGTATGCAGGTTTGCAGGAGATTAACTCAAATGAGCGCAACATCCTTACAGTAGAAGACCCGATTGAATTCGATATTGACGGCATTGGGCAGACACAGGTAAACCCTAGAGTCGATATGACCTTTGCTCGTGGTTTGCGGGCGATTTTACGACAAGACCCTGATGTGGTGATGGTCGGAGAAATTCGTGACTTAGAAACAGCTCAAATCGCTGTTCAAGCCTCGTTAACCGGTCACTTAGTGATGTCCACTTTGCATACCAATACCGCAATCGGTGCTGTTACGCGCTTACGTGATATGGGTATTGAGCCTTTCTTACTCTCTTCTTCGTTGCTTGGCGTAATAGCACAACGTTTGGTGCGTACATTGTGTCCTGACTGTAAACAAGCCTATGAAGCGGATGAGTCGCAGAAAAAGCTGTGTGGTGTGAAGAAAAAGTCTCAACTGACACTCTATCGAGCCACTGGCTGCCCACATTGTAATTACAAGGGATATCGTGGACGAACCGGCATTCACGAGCTGTTGCTGGTGGATGACAAAGTACAGGCACTAATACACGACGAGGTCGGTGAACAAGCGATAGAAAAACACATTCGCGATTACACGCCAAGTATTCGTCAAGATGGTTTGGATAAAGTGATCCAAGGTATCACATCACTGGAAGAAGTGATGAGAGTGACCAAGGAGTCATAATGGCGGCGTTTGAATATAAAGCTCTTGATGAGAAAGGGCGAAACAAAGCCGGAGTCATTGAAGGTGACAGTGCTCGTCAGGTTCGCCAACGTCTGAAAGAACAAAACTTAGTGCCGGTTGAAGTGGTTGAAACCAAAGTGAAATCACAGCGTGCACGAGCCTCTTCTTTCAGCTTTAAAAAAGGTATAAGCACTGCAGATTTAGCGTTGATTACCCGCCAGCTTTCAACTCTGGTTCAGTCAGGAATGCCATTAGCTGAGTGTTTGATGGCTGTGTCTGAGCAAGCCGAAAAGCCGCATATTCGAAACATGCTTTTGGCTGTTCGCTCAAAAGTGACCGAAGGTCACACATTGGCAGACAGTTTCAACGACTATCCTCACGTGTTTGATGATCTGTTCCGCTCTATGGTGGCGGCTGGAGAAAAATCAGGTCATTTAGATTCAGTTCTAGAACGCTTGGCGGACTACGCCGAAAACCGCCAAAAATTGCAGTCGAAACTTCTGCAAGCCATGATTTATCCAATTGTGTTGGTTGTGTTCGCGGTAGGTATTGTTGCCTTCCTTTTAGCGTCGGTAGTACCGAAAATTGTCGGCCAATTTGTTCAGATGAATCAACAGTTGCCAGCGTCGACTCAGTTTTTGCTCTCAGCGAGCGAGTTCGTACAACACTGGGGGCTAGCGGTACTGTTCGGGGGCATTGCGATCTTCTCTCTGTGCAAGTGGATGCTGCGTAAGCCGGATGTACGCATGGGTTGGGACAAAAAACAGATGCATTGGCCAGTGATTGGCAAGATTGTGCGAGGTTTAAATGCCTCCCGTTTTTCTCGCACCTTGTCGATATGCGCTTCCAGTGCCATTCCCATTTTAGACGGTATGAGAATCGCGGTGGATGTGATGCCAAACCACTATGCTAAGCAGCAGGTCACTATTGCGGCAGACAAGGTTCGAGAAGGCATTAGCCTTAGAAGGGCACTAACGGAAAGCAAACTTTTCCCGCCAATGATGCTGCATATGATTGCCAGTGGTGAACAAAGTGGTGAATTGGAGAGCATGCTGACTCGGGCAGCAGATAACCAAGATGCCAATTTTGAATCAACGGTGAACATCGCATTAGGCATATTTACACCGGCGTTGATTGCTGTGATGGCAGGGATGGTGTTGTTTATCGTTATGGCGACATTAATGCCTATCCTAGAAATGAACAATTTAATGACGAGATAACACTTTCTTGGCTTTTGATGAGTAGCTGAGTGTTATTTTTAGCAAATACAAGAATTTCAAATTTGCGAAACGGAGCAGAAATGAAAAAACGTAATAAAACGCAGGCTGGTTTCACCCTTTTAGAAATCATGGTTGTTATTGTGATCTTGGGTATTTTGGCAAGCCTTGTGGTACCCAACTTAATGGGCAATAAAGAAAAAGCGGATCAGCAAAAAGCTGTTACGGATATTGTCGCATTAGAGAATGCTCTGGATATGTATAAGCTCGACAACAGTGTTTATCCAACTACAGACCAAGGTTTAGAGGCGTTGGTGACCAAACCATCTAGCCCTGAGCCTCGTAACTATCGCGATGGTGGCTATATTCGTCGTTTACCAAAAGATGCTTGGGGTAACGATTACCAATATTTAAGCCCAGGTGACAACGGTGCTATTGATATTTTCTCTCTAGGTGCCGACGGTCAGGAAGGCGGAGAAGGCGCAAACGCCGATATTGGTAACTGGAATATTCAGGATTTTCAATAACACCGATAACTAAGGACAGGGGGCGGTAGCCCCCGCTTTTCTTTCATGAAGCAATCTCGCGGCTTTACATTACTGGAAATAATGTTGGTGCTCGTACTGATATCGGTCAGTACCGTTGCCGTTATTGCCACATTTCCAGTTTCGCAGAAAGATGAAGCCAAGCTGGCAGCGCAGAGCCTGTTTCAGCGAATTCAGCTTATCAATGAAGAAGCCATTTTAAGTGGCCGCGATTTTGGTTTGAGAGTGGATGATCTAAACCGTGCTTTTCTCTTTGTTGAGTTATCTGAGGATGGCTGGAAGACGCTTGAAAAACGCCAGTTTGGTTCCGAGTTGAAGCTCCCTTCTGAGCTAGTGATCGATTTTCAGTTGGGTGGTAATGCTTGGGTCAAGGATGAGCGAATGTTTGATCCGGAACCTTTGTTTGATCAAGAGATGTTTGCCGAGAAAAAGCAGCTTCCGCCGCCACAAGTCTTCATTTTATCGAGTGGTGAAGTGACGCCATTTGTTGTGAGTATTCATCCAAAGCAGTCACCTACGGAGAGCTGGCGTATTGTCGTTGAAGAAAATGGGCAAATACGTTTGTTCGCACCGGGAGAGCAAGATGAAAAAGCATAAAGGCTTTACTTTGCTTGAGGTACTGGTGGCGCTAGCCATTTTTGCTACCGCGGCGGTCAGTGTGATACGAGCGGTGAGTCAACACATTAATACGGTTCAATATCTGGAAGAAAAGACGTTTGCTTCCATGGTGATAGACAATCAAATGGCGTTGGTGATGCTGGCTCCAAACGAACTGCGAGCAAAAAAAGGCACAGAGTCACTGGCGGGACGAACTTGGTATTGGAAAGTCACTCCTATCGATACTTCCAGCGGCTACTTACGAGCTTTTGATATCAGTGTATCGGCAAATGAAACCGCAAGCCCTATAACAACGGTGAGAAGTTATGTCGCGAAGTAGAAGAATGCGAAATAACGGTTTTACGCTGATTGAAGTGTTGGTGGCTATCGCTATTTTTGCCAGTTTGAGTGTCGGTGCTTACCAGGTTTTAAATCAGGTACAACGCAGCAATGAGCTTTCACAACAGCGAACAACGCGGCTGAATGAAATCAATCGAGCTGTGGTGCTTATGGATGCAGATTTTCGCCAAATTGCGGCGCGTCAATTTCGTACTCAAGGTGATGAACCAAGTAGGCAGTTTTTGATTTGGCAAGATGCCCTATTGGGATCGGATCAAAAGGGAATCATATTTACCCGTTTAGGTTGGAGTAATCCACAGCAACAGTTTCCCCGTGGTGAAGTAGCTAAAGTTGCTTACCGAATCAGAGACGGAGTTTTGGAAAAAATTTGGTGGCGTTATCCGGATTCGCCAGTAGGACAAGAAGGTATTGTTATGCCAATTCTGACCCAAGTAGATAGCTGGAGCATGCGTTTCTATTACGACGGCAAATGGAGCGATACTTGGGAGCAGAAAATGGTGTTACCGAATGCCATTGCAGTGAAATTGACATTAAAAGATTATGGTGAGATTGAGCGTATCTATTTAGTGGCTGGCGGCGTTGTGCTAGGGGGCGAAGATGCTTCGTAACGGTATGCCGCAAGCCCATGCACCACAAACCCATGTGCAGCTAAATCGAGTGCAACGAGGTTTTTCTAAACATTGTCGCTCTCAACAGGGCGTTGCACTGATTGTTGTATTGCTACTGCTGGTTATTATGGTTTCTATTGCGGCAACCATGTCTGAGAGATTGTTTACTCAGTTTCAACGAGCTAGCCATCAAGTGAATTACCAGAAAGCCTATTGGTATAGTGTAGGCGCTGAAGGTTTGGCGACGGTCGCGATTGAACAAAGTTACAAGGATAGCGATACGATTAACCTGAGTCAGGTATGGGCGTTAGAAGAGCAAACGTATCCGTTGGATTATGGTCAGTTGCGCGGGCGCATTTACGATAAACAAGCCTGCTTCAATCTCAATGTGCTAGGTTCGGTTGAATCCAGCTCAGGTGCCACCAACACTAAGCCCTATCCGCTGCGTGTTTGGCAGACACTGCTTGAGACGCTAGAAGTGGATAATTATTCGGCGGAAGTGATCGCAGATTCTACAAGAGAGTTCATTGACAGCGATAACCGAGTACAAAGCACTTACGGCGCAGAAGACAGCTACTATGAGTCAATGTCACCGGCTTACATGAGTGCCAACAGCTTGATTGCCGATAGCAGCGAGTTACGTGCTATTCAACAAGTCAGTGGAGATGTGATGCTGAAAGTGGCTCCTTATGTGTGCGCATTACCCAGTGATGACTGGCGATTAAATGTGAATACATTGGCTCCTGAACATGCTCAGTTATTAACGGCGATGTTCAGTCCGAATTTATCTGAATCGAATGCGGAAGCGGTGCTGAAAAATCGTCCTTTTGATGGATGGGCCAGTGTTGATGCATTTTTAGCTGAGGCTCAAATCGTTGCGACAGGCGAGAGTGTCATCGATCAGGCTAAAGGTTATTTAACCGTCGATAGTCAGTATTTTGAATTAGATGTACAAGTGTTAGTGGATGAGGCGCGCGTGAGACTTCGCAGCCTGTTTTTTAGTGATAATCGAGAAACTGCAACGGTGGTTCGCCGTCGCTTTGGAGGGATCAGTGAGCGAGTTTCTGACCGTTCGACTGAGTAGTCAAAAAGAAGCCATTATTCCTTGGTTGGTGTGGTCTTCAGTACAGCAAGAAGTGATTGCGAGCGGAGAAATATCAGGTTGGGAACAACTTGAACAACTGAGTTCATATGTTGAACAGCGTTCAATCATTGTCTTGATGTCGGCCAGTGATGTGGTTCTGAGCCAAGTGGAAATTCCCGCTGGTGCAAATCGCAAAATTGAATCCATGCTGCCTTATCTGATTGAAGATGAAGTGGCTCAAGATGTTGACGATATGCACTTTAGTATCCTGAAAAAGACAGGAAATATCGTCGAAGCGGCTGGTATTGACCGCGATTTCTTACAATCTTGCATTGATGAACTTGCTTCGTTGGGCATGACGGTTAAACGCGTGATTCCTGATGTGCTTACCGTGCCTGTCCAGCAAGGGTTAGCGGCAGTTCAGTTGGGAAAAGAGTGGCTGATCCGCAAAGGTGACTCTCAGGGGATTTGCGTTGATAGCGAGTGGCTGGAGTTATTTAGTCAATCTGACTGGGTCAAAGAGGGCGACAACTTTTTACCTTTAACTGCTTACACGCCCCTACCAGAACTTGGCTTAGCTGATGGTCAAGATTGGCATTTCACACCTTCGCCATTAGTCATGCAATTGCTGACTGAGCAGGCTCTGCAAAGCAAAGTGAATATGTTAACGGGCAGCTTCAGAGTGAAATCTTCCTCTATGAAGTATTGGCGCATTTGGCGAAAAGCGGCCTACGCTGCGCTTGTGTTCCTTACTGTGCTTATTGGCTATAAGCTTTTAGAAACTCACCGCCTTGAGCAACAAGTTCAGGCCTATCGTGCGGAAAGTGAACGCATATTCCGTGTTGTGTTTCCTGAACGAGAGAAAATCCCTACGGTGAGCTATTTAAAGCGCCTTATGAATGATGAGCTGAATGCTCTGCAAGGTGGAAGTGCTCAAGGTTCTGTTTTGCAATGGTTGACACCACTGCCAGCAACGCTGAGAAGTATTCAGGGCATGGAACTACAAAGCATTAAGTTCGATAGCAATCGTGGTGAAGTTCGATTAGAAACCACCAGTAAAGATTTCCAAAGCTTTGAACAAGCGAGAGTGAAACTGGCTGAGCAGTTTGTTGTTGAACAAGGTCAAGTGAACAAAAATGGCGATGTGGTTGCGGGTTCATTTGTGTTGAAGCAGAAGTAGGTGTTGGTAATGAGTGAGCAAATAGCGAGTAAAGTAATAGCGGCACTTCAACACTGGTGGCAAAGCATTAATCATCGTGAAAAGGTGATGGTATCGATCTGCGGATTTTTAGTGACCGTTGCGATTATTTTTTGGGGAGTATTACAGCCGCTCAACGAGCGAAGTGTACAAGCCCAAAACCGAATTCAAACTGAGAAGCAACTGCTGACTTGGGTTACTGACAGTGCAGATAAAATAACGGCTTTGCGTAAACAAGGTGGTGTGGTGCGAACTTCTACGCCGCTGAATCAAGTGATCACGACCTCTACTCGTCAATTTAAGATTGAGCTAATTCGCATGCAGCCTCGCGGAGAGATGATGCAGGTGTGGATACAACCTGTTCCGTTTACTCAACTGGTTGCTTGGGTTGCCTACCTTAAAGAGCAACAAGGTGTGGATGTGGACTTTATGGATATCAAACGCGGCAAACAAGCCGGCGTGGTTGAAGTGCAGCGCTTACAGTTAAAACGAGGCGGTTAAGTTGAAAAAAGTTGTTGGCTACGGGATGGTGTTTGTTGCGGTATTCGTCACCAGTGCTTTCGTTCACCTTCCCGCACAGTTTGTGTTTAAGCACCTGCCATTACCTTCGCAATTGCAGGTAACTGGAGTTCAAGGTTCTATATGGCAAGGTCGAGCGGAGCAAGTACGTTGGCAGAATCGCAACTTCGGTGAGGTGAGTTGGCAGTTTAAGCCTTCGGCTTTGCTTGGGGCAAAAGCTGAAGCAGAAGTCCGCTTTGGTCGCGGCAGTGAACTGAGCTTACGTGGCAAAGGTACGATTGGTTACGGCTTAGCAGGTCTTTATGCTGAGAATACTCTGGTTTCTATTCCAGCGGATGTGGCTCTTCAACAAATGCCGATGGCTGTTCCTATTGTCGCTCAAGGCCAGTTGGAACTGTCGATCAAAGAGTACCTTTATCAAGCGCCATTCTGTTCAACTGCTCAGGGCGCAATCGCGTGGAGTTCCGCAAATGTGGAGTCGCCACTAGGCTCGTTAGAGTTGGCACAAGTGATTGCGGATATAGAGTGCAGTGGGAATACGTTGAAGCTCAAGGGCAGTCAAGAGAGTGCTCAAGTGAACAGCGAATTTTCAGCTCAGTTGAATCCTGACCGAACTTATCAGTCTGATGGCTGGTTTAAGGTGGGTGCAGAATTTCCTCAGCAGTTAGCACAGCAACTTAAATGGTTGCCTAAGCCTGATGCACAAGGTCGTTATGCGTTTAAGCGTCAAGGTCGCTTATAGCTAACCTAAAATGTATTGTGGCAAATGTGCAAAAGGCGAGAACTGGGTTCTCGCCTTTTTAACTTCAAACTCGCTTGATTAGCATTTCAATATTTTATCCCAAGGAAGGTCCGCATCGCCTAACACGATGAAATTCGGATTCTCCAAGGTTTCTCTCTCATTGTATGAAAGCGGTTTTAGGTTGGTATTTAAAATACGTCCGCCAGCTTCTTCAACAATACATTGTGTCGCTGCGGTATCCCACTCACCGGTTGGACCCAAGCGTAAGTAACAGTCCACTGCGCCTTCCGCCACTAAGCACGCTTTTAGCGCGGCAGAACCCAAAGGTACTAAATCATAGTTCCAAGCACTGCTGAGTTTGCTGGTGATGCGGTTGATGTCCTGACGACGACTGATAGCAATCGCAATCGACTGGTTAGGCAGTTCATGGGTGTGAGTACGGATGCGCAGGCTTTCAGACATATCAGGAATTTTCCATGCCCCTTTGCCAGCATAAGCGTAATAAGTCACGCCTGAAACCGGGCCATAGACCACACCCATCACTGGTTTGTTGTGTTCAACTAAAGCAATAATCGTAGCGAAATCGCCGCTGCGAGCGATGAACTCTTGAGTACCATCTAACGGATCTACCAGCCAGTATCTCTGCCAAGTCTCACGAGTTTGCAAACTGATATCTGCGTCTTCTTCAGAGAGAATTGGAATATCCGGTGTTAACTCTTTCAAACGTTCCATCACCAGTTTGTGTGCAGCTAGGTCTGCGCTGGTGACAGGGGTTTCGTCTTTCTTCGTAAAGGCTTGGTAAGATTTTTTCTCGTAGATATCGAGGATCAGTTGACCGGCAGAGCGAGCAATTTCGATGACGTCTGGTAATAGATGAGAGAGATCTTTGGCTGTTGGCATAATCTTTCCTATAACTCTGGCGGTAATTATTGTAAGTAACGCAGAGTAAGCATCAGGGCGGTGATACTGCGAGCTTCACAGAAATCTAAATGAGTAAGCAGCTCTTCAGCTTGGGCTAAAGGCCAGCGAACCACTTGAAGAGGCTCGGGTTCATCACCTTCCAATTGTTCAGAGTATAGATCTTGTGCAATAAAGAGCGTCATTTTGCTCGAAAAATAAGAGGGAGCCAGTACCACTTCTTTTAACGCGGTAAGTTTGTGTGCGCCGACGCCAACTTCTTCTTTCATTTCACGGTTTGCTGCTGCTTCGGCAGTTTCTCCCGGATCAATCAGACCTTTTGGAAAGCCTAATTCATAGCGCTCTGTTCCGGCACAGTATTCGCGGACTAATAACAGGTCACCTTGTTCGGTCACAGGAACCATCATCACAGCATTCCGGCCGCTGGGTTTCATTCGTTCGTAAGTGCGTTGTTCTCCATTTGAAAAACGAAGATCGAGTGCTTCGATAGAAAATAGCTTTGACTTAGCCACTACGTTCTTGGCGAGAATCTCCGGTAATTTGGATGACATTCACTTACTCCTTCACTGCATTAGTTTTCTTACTATATGAGAAAATGTCTCAACTTAAAATATCACTTTCATCGCTGACAGAAATAAAACCTGTTGGAAAGAAGAAACCGCTGGAAATAAAAAAAGCTGATGCTTGTTGGCATCAGCTTTTCTGTCGTGACTCATTAGTAGTATGAGTGGTCACCACGGTCATGCTCTGTTGCGTCGCGAACGGCAGTAAGTTCACCTTCGAACTGAGCCAGTAGCTCTTTCTCAATACCTTCTTTTAAGGTGACATCGACCATTGAACAGCCGTTACAGCCGCCACCAAAGGCAACAATTGCAACGCCTTCATCGGTGATTTCAACTAGGCTAACGTGGCCGCCGTGACCTGCAAGTTGTGGGTTCACTTGAGTTTGAATCGCATATTCAACACGCTCAATCAGACTTGCATCGTCAGACACTTTACGCATTTTCGCGTTTGGTGCTTTAAGCGTTAGCTGTGATCCCATTTTGTCGGTAACAAAATCAATCAGCGCATCTTCAAGGAAAGGTAGGCTTAGCTCGTCAACATAAGCAGAGAACTCGCTAAATGGAATCTCAGTATCAGTAGCTTCAACCGCTTCTGGTGGGCAGTAAGAAACGCCACATTCAGCGTTTTGTGTTCCTGGGTTTACGACAAAAACACGAATGTTTGTGCCTTCAGGTTGCTGAGAAAGCAGTTTTGCAAAGTGAGACTGAGCTGATTCAGTGATAGTTATAGTGTTAATATTTGACACGACGAATACCTGAGTGCATTTGTAGGTTATTTGGTCACCATTCTACTCCTGTGATTAGAAGAATCCAGCCCTTTTGATTTCAAGCTAGGGCTTTACCTATGATCTTCTGGCTCTGGAGTGCGGCATATGCAGTAAATATCAATCCTTTCGACGCCCACTTCAAGTAGCAGTTGACATAAATGCTGCACAGTACTCCCTGTGGTGACAACATCGTCTACGATTCCAACATGAAGGCTGTTGGGATGAGAGTTGAGACGAAAGGCCTTAGTTAAATTACGTTTACGTTGAGCCTTGCTTAGTCCCTGCTGTGATTGGGTGTTGAGTTCTCGGCAAAACAGTTTCGTTTGATGTTTAACTCCCAGATATGCTGCCAAGTGCTTGGCAATCAGGTCACTTTGATTAAACCCTCTGCGCAGATATCGCTGCCAATGCAAGGGGACACTGGTTATCACGGGAGCCGGAGTATCAATACATCCAGAGAGACGTTTCGCGAGCGGTTGCGCTTGCCAGAACTGACGCTGATATTTGAGCTGATGGATACTATTGCTTAACGGGAACTGATAATCACCGATACAATATAATCTGTGCCAAGGTGGTGGTTTTGAAAGGCATTGACCACACATGTCTACGGGTGTCAGCGTCGCTAAACCGCAACGTTGGCAGCGAGGTGTAGAGGCATACCAAACCTCACAGGCAGAACAGACACCGTAAGGATCTGCGTTATTTAATGGCAACTTACAAATGGGGCATTGCGGGAATAGCCAATGGGCGGTCTTGCTCTTGAATTTCAACAGCGTAGCTTTTTGAAACCAATCGGATAACATGCTTTTTGCCTCAAAAAGAAGGAATCAATACCTTGTGCCTTCTGTAAAATGGATTGAATGAATAAAGTAGGAGAGAGTGTGACTATGACTTCAGAGTTGTACTGGCAAGTCAGTGGTAGTGGGACAGACATCGTATTAGTGCATGGCTGGGGAATGAATGGCGCAGTTTGGCAACAAACAGTAGATGTTCTTGAGACTCAGTTTCGTGTTCACGTTGTCGATCTACCGGGATATGGTCACAGTGCAAATTGTCATGCTGAAAACCTTGAAGAGATCGCTCAGGCTCTGATGGTTCAGGCACCTAAAAGTGCGATTTGGATTGGTTGGTCACTTGGTGGACTCGTCGCGACCCATATGGCGCTTCATCATAGCGATTACATCAGCAAGCTGGTGACAGTTGCCTCTTCACCAAAGTTTGCAGCAGAAAAACCATGGCGTGGTATTCAACCCAATGTGCTTGCGGCATTTACGGATCAGTTGGTTGAGGATTTTCAGCTCACCATTGAACGCTTTATGGCTTTGCAGGCAATGGGCAGCCCATCCGCAAGACAAGATGTGAAGACTCTGAAGCAAGCGGTGTTGTCACGTCCAACACCGAATCCTAAAGCTCTGTTGGCTGGGCTGAAAATGCTCGCTGATGTCGATTTACGTGAACAACTGCCTCATATTTCTGTTCCTATGTTGCGCTTATACGGGCGTTTAGACGGTCTGGTACCAATTAAAGTCGCGCAAGATTTGCAGCAAGTTGTACCACACAGCGAACAATACATTTTCACCGAATCTTCCCATGCGCCGTTTATGACCGAACTGGATGCTTTCTGTCAGCAGTTGATCACATTTGCCCGTAGTTAATAGTTAAAAAGAAGCTAGCTATCTGATATGAATATGTTTTCTTTTTGTGCTAAATATTTACACGAATTGGTCGATAAATAAGCTAACCCGATGAAACAAAGTAAAGCTCTGTTTTATTGGGCTGGGCGATACTGAGGAGGTTTCGGCTATGATTGTGTCACCGACTAACGTTAGTGTGCCACTTATCGCCCCATCAGTGAACGTTCAGACTGAACAGGTTGCTCGAGATAATAAAGTTCGAGAGCCTGTGATGCCGACCGTTGAGCTGGTTAAAACCAACTCGGAACGTAATGTAAGAGCTGATGATAAAAGGCGAAAGCGGGCGTCGTGGGATCCGTCAGAGCATCCAGATTATGATGTGGTGACTGAACATGAAGCACAATCCTCTTATCAAGAAGAGCGACACAGCGAACTAGATAGGCTATTTGAGCTGTTAGCACTCGCCACATATAGTGAAGAGCAGGGTAAAGGCTATGCAATGCGGTTTCGTTTACCGAAACGTGTCATTGATGATGCGGTAACTGCTGGAAAAATGGCTCGAAGGCGTACTGTAATTAAGTATCACTATGGTCACGCTGTAGCGCCAAATATTCCGTCAGAAGTGATCGCGATATTATGAATATCGTCATTTCTCAGCAGACAAAATAAAATCCCCATAGCAAATGCGATGGGGATTTTTATTTGTAGCGATAAATTCTTTTGTTTTGAAATGAAGGCTCGGGGTTCACTTAGGAGCGTTAGCGCTTCGCTTTAGCAAAAGCGTCTGCAAAGGCGCTATTAAATCCACCACCTTGAGATCTATTTCCTTGGGAAGAACGGTTGTTTCCGCGTGGTTGATTGCCTCTAGGTTGATTCCCCTTAGGTTGATCTCCCCTTGACTGAGCGTTGTCAGAATGTGCTGGACGACTGTCTTGACCCGGTTCATCGTTCAGGCGCATAGAAAGCGCGATACGTTTACGCTGGACATCTACTTCCATCACTTTGACTATAACGATATCGCCAGCTTTCACCACTTCACGTGGATCGGATACATAACGATCGGTCAGCGCAGAGATATGCACTAAGCCATCTTGGTGAACACCAATATCCACAAAGGCACCAAAGTTCGCCACGTTAGACACGACGCCTTCCAGCACCATACCCGGTTCAAGATCAGAAACTTTGGTAACACCATCAGCAAAAGTGGCTGTTTTAAACTCAGGACGAGGGTCGCGTCCCGGCTTATCAAGCTCTTTAATGATGTCGCTAACGGTTGGCACACCAAAGTTTTCATCGGTGTAATCCACGGCACGTAAACGACTGAGGAAATCACTGTTACCAATCAAAGCTTTAATGTCTTGCTTGTTTTTTTCAGCAATGTTTTTCACCACAGGATAGGCTTCAGGGTGAACAGCTGATGCATCAAGCGGGTTTTTGCCATTCATAATGCGCAGGAAGCCAGCACACTGCTCAAAAGCTTTTGGCCCTAAACGCGCGACCTTCTTAAGATCAGTACGAGCATTGAAACGACCATTTTCATCACGGTAGTCGACAATGTTCTGCGCTAGCACAGTTGAAAGGCCAGCAACACGAGTTAACAGAGCTGGAGAAGCGGTATTCACATCCACGCCGACGGCGTTTACACAGTCTTCAACAACCGCGTCCAGACGCTTTGCCAACAGAGATTGGCTCACATCGTGCTGATACTGACCGACACCGATTGATTTCGGATCAATTTTCACCAACTCAGCCAGCGGGTCTTGTAGACGACGAGCAATTGATACTGCACCGCGCAAAGACACATCCATATTCGGAAATTCTTTTGCTGCTAACTCAGAGGCCGAATAAACCGAAGCGCCCGCTTCGCTGACCATGATTTTTTGCACTTTCAGGCCATCACGTTTGATCATCTCAGCCGCAAAGGAATCGGTTTCACGAGAAGCAGTACCGTTACCAATCGCAATCAAATCTACGTTATGTTTTTTGACTAATGCTGATACCGTCTGCATTGCACGGTCATATTGGTTTTGCGGTTGGTGCGGGTAAATGGTATCTGTCGCAAGCACTTTACCGGTTGAATCAACCACCGCCACTTTACAGCCAGTTCGTAAACCCGGGTCTAAACCTAAGGTAGCGCGAGGACCAGCAGGTGCCGCCATGAGCAGGTCTTTCAGGTTAGTTGCGAAAACGTTGATGGCTTCGATTTCAGCACGCTCTTTCATTGTGCCCATTAGCTCGGTTTCCATATGCATAGAAACCTTGATACGCCATGCCCAGCTAATGACTTGCTTGCGCCAAGCGTCTGCTGGTGCTTGGCTTAAGTGAATGCCGTAATGTTCCGCAATAATGGTTTCACAATGAGACTGACGTGCGATTTCCTCAAGCTCTGGATCTGCATTTAGAGTCAGGGTTAAGAAACCTTCGTTACGTCCTCGAAGCATTGCCAACGCGCGGTGAGACGGCACTTTGCTCACAGGTTCTTGGTGCTCAAAGTAGTCTTTGAATTTCTCACCTTCTTGCTCTTTCCCTGCAACCACGCGAGAAACCAGCTCAGCATTACGAGTCAAGTGACGGCGGATTTTCTCCAGCAAGTCTGCATCTTCAGCAATACGTTCCATGATGATGGCGCGAGCACCATCCAGAGCCGCTTTGGTGTCTTCGATACCTTTGTCTGCGGCAATATAGAGCGCAGCTTCAGATTCTGGATCTGTCTGTGGCTCATTCCACAGCTTGTCTGCTAAAGGTTCTAAACCTGCTTCGATCGCGATCTGACCTTTGGTTCGACGTTTTGGTTTGTATGGCAGATACAGGTCTTCAAGGCGGGTTTTGCTGTCAGTTTCAGAAATGGCTTTCTCTAATTCAGGTGTCAGTTTGCCCTGATCCTGAATCGATTTAAGAATGGTTTGACGGCGGTCTTCAAGTTCACGCAAATAAGACAGTCGACTATCCAGAGTACGCAGTTGGGTATCATCCAGACCACCAGTCACTTCCTTACGGTAACGAGCGATAAAAGGAACTGTGTTGCCATCATCAATTAGGTTGACGGCTGCGATGACTTGCTCTGAGCGAACGTTTAGCTCATTGGCAATCAAGTGGCAGATAGCTTTGCTCATCCGTAGATCTCTTTAATTCATTGGTACTAATAGGGCTATATGGGGCTGTGAAACCGAAATTTCCAGTCTTGAACTATATGCGGCTTCACTGTTTGAAAATATTAATCTTGGTATCGAATAGAGTTGACGAACCACTCTTTCGGTCCTTCAGGTGTGTGAACAACAAACTCATCGTCCACCTCTTTTTTCAGCAGTGCACGAGCCATTGGTGAGTCAATGGAAATATAACCTTTCGCATCGCCGTAGATTTCATCAGGACCGACTATACGAAATGCTTTTGAATCGCCATTTTCGTTTTCAATTTCTACCCAAGCGCCAAAGAACACTTTGCCTTCTTGCTGTGGTGAGTAGTCTACGACTTTTACCTGCTCAAGACGTTTGCGCAGGTAACGAACACGACGATCTATTTCACGCAATCGTTTCTTGTTGTACTGGTAGTCAGCGTTCTCGCTGCGGTCACCTAGGCTGGCTGCCCAAGTCACTTTTTTGTTACTTCAGGGCGTTCTTCGCGCCATAATGTATCCAGTTCTTTTTTTAGACGATCAAAGCCTTCACGTGTAATAAGGTTTGTCTTCATGTTCCTGACTTATGGTAATTGCAACTGGCTGCTACATTAGCTAAAAAAGAAATAAACGTTAACAATTCTTTGAATTACTTTCGTCAGAACGGTGTTACATTTCACTATCCCAGAAGTGTATGGGGTCGAATAACGAAATAGGTAGGGCGTAAATGCAAGAAAACTTTAAAGTCTTAGTGGTCGATGACGATGCACGTCTGCGTGCGCTGTTGGAACGTTACTTATCTGAGCAAGGCTTCCAAGTTAGAAGTGTTGCGAACAGTGAGCAAATGGACCGCCTATTAACTCGTGAAACCTTCCATATCATGGTGCTGGATTTGATGTTGCCTGGGGAAGACGGATTATCTATCTGTCGTCGTCTGCGCAATTCAAACAATATGATTCCTATTCTGATGCTGACAGCGAAAGGCGATGAGATCGACCGTATCGTTGGCCTAGAAATCGGCGCGGATGATTACCTGACCAAGCCTTTTAACCCGCGTGAGCTATTAGCGCGTCTTAAAGCGGTATTGCGTCGTCAAACTATTGAAGCACCGGGAGCGCCAAGCTCTGAAGAGTCTTTGGTGGAGTTCGGTGAGTTTCGCCTGAACCTAGGTACTCGTGAAATGTTCCGTGGTGAAGAGCCAATGCCTTTGACCTCAGGTGAATTCGCCGTACTGAAAGCGCTGGTGATGAATGCACGTGAGCCGTTATCTCGTGATAAGTTGATGAACATGGCTCGTGGTCGTGAATACTCGGCAATGGAACGTTCAATCGACGTACAAATTTCTCGTTTACGTCGTATGCTGGAAGTTGACCCAAGTAAACCACGCTACATTCAGACTGTGTGGGGCTTAGGTTATGTATTCGTTCCCGACGGTAAATTAAACTAAGCGTAAGTTTAACTTATGCTGCTGTATCCACGCGTCGGCTGATTAAACTCAATGGCGCGTGTTATCTCTCTTCTCTACGCGCGCCTTTATCTGTAATTTTCATTGACGGTAAACCTCTGTCTGCAACAATCAGTATGTGACTTCGGGCTGTAGGTCACACTGGTCTGTCAAAGCAGTTTGAACAACTCGTCGATAAAAACATAGGCAAAATATGCGTATTCGTAGCTCGTTTACTCAATCCATTCTTCTCTTTTTAAGCCTGCTCATTGCCAGTCAGGTTTACTCGTATTACGCCGTTTTTAATTACGCGCTGATGCCAAGCTTAAAGCAGTTCAACAAAATCCTCAGTCATGAAATCAATCTGATGCTTGATGATACGGTCAATCAAGATACGGGCGTGCCGATGGATGCACTTTTACGTCGTCGTGTTCTCGAACAACTTGGGGTGACCATTCATCCTGAAGACAGCCCGATTGCCAGTGAATTTGAGCATGCAGTTAGTATTGATCTAATGAGCGAAGATATGAGTCTGGAACTGGGTTCGCCCACGGAAGTTCGTATGATGTCTGGTGCAGAAAGTTATGTTTTGTGGATGAAAATCGAGGCGATACCGGGACAATTACTTCGAATTCCTTTATCTGAGTTACGTGAAAAGGATTTTTCTCCTCTATTCCGTAACAGCATTATCATGGCATTAATGATTATTTTTGGCGGCTGGTTGTTTATCCGTATGCAGAACAGGCCGCTAATCGCTTTGGAAAAAGTGGCACAAGCTGTTGGTCGCGGGGAGGTTCCACCGCCATTGCCTGAAAGAGGCGCTTCTGAAATTCGCTCAGTAACACGAGCATTCAATCAGATGTCAAAAGGCATTCAGGCTTTGGAAGAAGACAGAGCCTTGTTGATGGCGGGTATCAGTCACGACTTACGTACGCCACTAACTCGTATTCGTCTTGCCACAGAAATGATGTCACCGGAAGACAGCTATCTGGCAGAAGGGATCATTAGTGACACTGAAGAGTGCAATGAGATCATCAGCCAGTTTATGGATTATTTAAAGCCAGTGAATAAGCAGACCTTCGAAGTCGTCAACGTGAATGATATTGCGCAGGACGTGGCAAGCTCTGAAGGGGGATACGAAGTGCAGATCGAAGTTGAACTGCACAAAGGCAAAGCGAATGCGTTTGGTAACCCCATCGCGATTAAGCGTGCGGTCAGTAACTTGGTGGTGAATGCCGTTCGTTACGGTAACGGCTGGGTGAGAGTCAGCTCTGGCGTGACTGCGGACAACAGTATGGTTTGGGTGTGTGTTGAGGATAACGGTCCCGGTATTGAACCAAGTCAGGTGAATAAGGTGTTTGAACCATTTACTCGTGGTGATACGGCTCGGGGTAGTGAAGGCACAGGTCTGGGGTTAGCCATTGTTAAGCGTATTATCAGTCAGCACAGAGGCTCTGTGGTGGTGAGTAATCGCAGCGAAGGCGGCTTACGAGCTCAGATTAGTTTTCCAACTAAATAGCTAATTAACTGAATATACAAGAAAAAGGCTCGCATAAACGCGAGCCTTTTTCTTATTTCAAGATTACAGATTACTAATCTAAAGCTTGTTCAAGTTCTTGTTCTGGCTGTTCTTTTCTTGCCGGTTTCGTTTCTGGTAGCAAAAGGTTCAACAAAATTGCTGTGATACCGCCAGCGGCAACACCTGTTGAGAAAATGCTTTTCACAAAGTCAGGCATGAACTGCAGAATTTCTGGCTTCTGAGCAATACCAAGACCCATAGAAAATGACAGAGCCATGATCAGAATTGCTCGGCGATCTAAATCCACACGAGCGATGATGCGAATACCCGCTGCGGCGATAGTCCCGAACATTACGATGGTAGCTCCGCCTAATACCGGTTCTGGAATCAGTTGTACAAAGCTAGCCACTCCTGGGAACAAACCTAGCAGCACTAACATACCAGCGATAAAGTAACCTACGTAGCGGCTAGCAACGCCAGTCAGTAGAATCACACCATTGTTCTGACTAAAGGTTGAGTTCGGAAAGCTGTTGAATACCGCAGCAATTGCAGAGTTGAGACCATCTGCCAATACACCACCTTTGATACGCTTCATGTAAACTGGACCTTTTACTGGCTCACCAGAAACTTCAGATGTAGCGGTAATATCTCCGATCGCTTCCAATGCCGTGATGAGGAAAATCAGCACCAATGGAATAAACAGCGACCAGTCGAAACTTAAGCCATATTGCATTGGTACAGGCAGAGCGATAAGTGCTGTCTCACTCATTTTGCTGGTATCAACCATACCCATGAAATAAGCCAAGGCGAGGCCAACAACCATCGCAATCACAATAGACGCTACGCGAATGTATGGGTTGCGAGCGCGATTAAGCAGAACGATGATGGCAAGAACGGTTCCCGCAAGGGCAAGTTTATCTAGGCTGCCAAAAGTGCCGTCACCCATCGCTGCGTAACCACCACCCATAGAGACTAAGCCTACTTGAATCAGTGTCAAACCGATCAATGTCACCACAATGCCTGATACTAGCGGAGTGATAACGCGCTGAGCGAATTCCAATACACGAGAAAGCAGAATTTCAGCAGAGGAAGCAACAAGGATGGTACCGAAAATAGCGGCCATCATAGTTTGAATATCTGCGCCGCCAGCTTTAAGCGCTAAGCCAGCACCAATGATTGGACCTAAGAAGTTAAAGCTGGTGCCTTGAATGGATAACAAGCCAGAGCCGATAGGACCAATGGTTCGAATTTGAATGAAAGAAGACACACCTGAGGCAAACAGTGACATGCTGATGATGGTGTTTGTTTCTGCTGCTGGTACGCCTAAACTTTGGCAAATAATAAGGGATGGCGTGATAACAGCTACAAACATAGCTAGCAGGTGCTGAAGAGCAGCGAATAAAGTGTGTGGCAAAGGTGGTCTGTCATTGAGTTGATAGACAAGATCGGACTTACGAGCCGCGTTTTCGGTTGTCATTTTTATTTTCCTAATTGAGTCGTACACAAAAATGCGCTGAATGGGCATTGCTTGTGGAGCAGAATGGTTGTCTGTGATTGCTGTTAATCAGATTCCGCTCTGGAAATTAGTCTTAAAAAAATAAGGCTAAATTTTGCGGCGATTATAGAGTAATAACTGTAAAAAGCAAACGTTTGCTTTAAGTTGGTGCAAAGGAAAATATGATGAATAAATTCAATGACTAAGCTTTCGCGTAAACGTCTCGTTCGCCAAGCCAACGATCAATAATTGCGGTTGCGTTTGTTGGATAATTGTCGTGAATATGACGAGCTATGCGCTTAACTTCTGGAATTAAGCGTTGATCTCGCACTAAATCTGCAATTTTGAAGTCAGCCAAACCGGTTTGCTTGGTACCGAGTAGTTCACCGGGACCACGAATTTCCAAATCTCGTTGCGCGATAACAAATCCATCGTTACTTTCGCGCAGTACACCTAGGCGTTTTTGCGCTGTTTTTGAAAGTGGCGCGTGGTACAGAAGTACACAATGACTGGCAACAGAGCCTCGGCCAACACGACCACGCAGCTGGTGGAGCTGGGCTAAACCAAGTCTCTCTGGGTTTTCGATGATCATCAAGCTTGAGTTGGGAACATCAACACCCACTTCAATCACAGTGGTGGCGACCAGAAGGTGCAGCTCATTATTTTTGAATGCCTGCATGACCTGTTGCTTCTCGGCTGGTTTCATTCTGCCGTGCACTAAACCGATTTTGACATCAGGCAGTTTGTGTTGCAGCTCTTCCGCAGTGTCTGCTGCGGCTTGCGCTTCTAAGACTTCTGATTCATCAATCAGAGTACATACCCAGTAAGCTTGCTTACCTTCATTCAGACAAGCATTACGTACTCGTTCAACGATATCATCGCGTTTGGTATCCGGAATTGCGACGGTTTGAATCGGTGTTCTGCCCGGAGGAAGTTCATCGATAATTGAGGTTTCCAAATCCGCATACGCTGTCATCGCCAGCGTTCGAGGAATAGGGGTTGCTGTCATGATCAATTGATGCGGATACGCACCTTGTTTAGCGCCTTTTTCGCGTAGTTCCAAACGCTGGTGGACACCAAAACGGTGCTGCTCATCGATAATCACCAAGGCTAAATGATCGAATACCACGTGCTCTTGAAACAGTGCGTGAGTACCCACTACCATTTTTACTTCGCCACTGGCAATACGCGCGAGCTCGGCTTCTTTGGCTTTGCCTTTGAGTTTGCCTGCTAACCAGCCAACCTTGATACCCATAGCTTCAAACCACTGGCTGAAGTTAATGGCGTGCTGCTCTGCGAGCAACTCTGTTGGTGCCATCAAAGCGACTTGGTAGCCGTTTTCAATCGCTCTTGCTGCTGCTAGTGCCGCAACCAGTGTTTTACCTGAACCCACATCCCCTTGGACTAAACGCATCATTGGATGAGGTTTCTCAAGGTCTGCTTCTATCTCGTTAACCACGCGAGTCTGGGCATTGGTTGGTGAAAAAGGTAATTGTTCCAGCAATTGATTTTTCAGCGTGTCTGACGCTTTAAGAGGAAGGGCAACATCTTGCTGTCCTTTACTGCGAACCGCTAGCATTGAAAGGTTCTGTGCCAGTAGTTCTTCCATAATCAAGCGAATCTGTGCTGGGTGGCGACCATCATCAAACAGACTTAAATCGATATCCGATGGCGGACGATGAATGGTATGCAGTGCCTGAGCCAGAGTAATTTGATGATCGTATAAACCGGATGGAAGCAGTTCTTGCACTGCTGCTTTATCAAGTAGAGATAGCGCCTGATCAGTCAGGCTACGTAGAGTGAGCTGACGCAGACCTTCAGTGGTTGGGTAGACTGGCGTCAGGTTTGCTTCAACATCGGGTTTTTGCTCTGGGAAATAGAACTTGTATTCAGGGTGGATGATTTCCAACCCTGTATTGCCACGCTTAATTTCGCCGTAAGCGTGTACTAACTTACCTTCGGTAAAGTTGTTTTTAATCCCTGCGGTAAAGTTGAAGAAGCGCAGAGTCAACGTGCCGTTTCCGTCGCTGATTTTTACTGTCAGCATTTTACGACGGCCAAAGGTAGTATCGACCGCCATCACTTTACCTTGCACCGCCGCCCAAAGGCCAGGATGCAGTTTTACAATCGGGTAGATTCGAGTGCGGTCTTCATAACGCAACGGCAGGTGGAACAGCAAATCCTGTACGGTTATAAGCCCAACTTTCTCCAGTTTTTCGGCCACTTTTGCACCCACTCCGGAAAGTGAGGTTAATGGAATTGCTGATAAAAGCTGAGACATAATCAACCATTTAGCTGTTTGAAATAAGGGTTATTCAAACATTAAGCTGTGTTTTTGTACAGGGAAATTATTTGCTCTGCATCGCTTTCCACCAAGATTCATCCGCCACAATTTGGCCTTCATCATCCAGAGGTGGGTAAGGAAGCTTCTTGCGTTTAGCCACTTTGGCTAATACAGGATGACCACGTTCAAACAGAATTCGGTGAATGGTTTCTTCAGGAAGCGGGCTTTTTTCTTGCTGATACATGCCCGCAGCTTGGCGTTGACGTTGTGCTTCATACAGAATCAGTGCGCTAGCAACAGAAACGTTGAGTGATTGCACCATTCCGACCATAGGGATAACGATGTCTTGATCGGCCAGCTCAAGAGCTTGCTTTGAGATGCCCACTTTTTCGCTACCCACGATAATTGCTGTCGGTTTGGTGTAGTCGATTTCACGAAAATCCACCGCAGTTTCTGAAAGGTTGGTCACTAATACCTGCATGTTCTGCGCTTTTAGTGCTTTTACCGCATCTTGAATATTGTCGTGAGTGTCCACTTCGACCCAGTTACGAGCGCCTGCTGAGGTATGTCCAAGAGTTCGCATTTGCTTACTCGGCCAAACCGCATGGATTTTGTGTAATCCAATTGCATCTGCAGTACGAATGACCGCAGAGACGTTATTCGGCTTGTGTACTTCTTCTAAACATACCGTCAGATCAGGTTGGCGTGCTTTCAGCACCTCTTGAATTCGAGTGTAACGTTCTAAGTTCATAATAAATTTTCTATGCTTTATCCCTTTCCTACTTGAAGCTGCAGTGCTTTATGTTTTTGTATGGGGTCTACGTTCGTTCACCCCAATCACATAGTTTATTATGCTCATGGAGATTCACTCACTTGCCGCCTACCTGCAAATTTAAATAGTTTGGGTATAGTCTGTGGCTGGGAAAGGCTTACCACATTAAATAAAAAAGCCCTTGATAGGCCATATCAAGGGCTACATCGTTAGGTTACTTGAGCATCGGCGCTATTAGTGCCTTCTGCGTCTCACCTTCGGTGCATTTGGCATAGCACGAATCTTCTTCATAATACCAGCAAGATGAACACGATCTTTGGTGGTCAATACCACCGTCACAGTGTACAGACGACCATCACGTTCTTCTGTCGACAGACCATGAATATTGGAGCCTGTCTTGGAAATCACATTAGTCAACTCAGCTAGCGCGCCTTGGCGGTTTTGCATATCGACTTTCAGTTCAGTGATGAAGTCCTGATCGTAATCTTTGGTCCATTCCACTGCCATGTACTTATCAGGCTCTTTCTGATGCCCGCGTACGTTAGGACAGGTTTCACGGTGCACGACAAGGCCACGACCCGGAGAAACGTGTGCAATAATGTGGTCATCCGGAATTGGGTGACAACAGTTCGCAAAGGTTAACAGAATACCTTCTGCACCTCGGATCGGCAGTTTCTTCTTAGGTTGGCCGTCTTTGCTTTCTACTTCTGTTAATTCATCAGCATTGCCTAGCAGACGACGGGCAATCACGATACTCATCAATTCGCCAAGACCAATCGCGGCTAACAAATCATCAACGCTGGACAGTTTCAGATCGCTGAGAACATGCTGAATGCTCTCTTGGCTGATAGTAGTGATCGACTCTTCACCCAAGGCATGATTAAGCAGACGACGACCCAAGCTGACCGATTCTTCACGACGCATGGTCTTCAGAACCTGACGGATCTTAGTACGAGCACGTGAAGTCACTACGTAGTTGAGCCATGCTGCGTTTGGACGAGCACCCGGAGCACTGATAATTTCAACGGTCTGACCGTTTTTCAGAGGCTTACTTAATGGGTACGGGTTGCGATCAACACGAGTACCTACACAGGTGTTACCCACGTCGGTATGTACCGCATACGCGAAGTCTACAGCGGTTGCGCCAACAGGCAGTTCAACGATACGACCTTTAGGAGTGAAGACGTAAATCTCATCCGGGAAGAGATCAGACTTAACGTTTTCGATAAATTCGAACGAGTTACCTGCGCTTTGTTGTAGCTCAAGTAAGCTTTGCATCCAGCGCTGAGCTTTAATCTGTGCAGTGGTGCCAGTGCGGTCACCATTGGCTTTATATGACCAGTGTGCTGCCACACCTTTGTCTGCCATTTGATCCATGTCTTCGGTTCGAATCTGAACTTCAACCGGAACGCCGTGTGGACCTACCATCGAGGTATGCAGAGACTGATAGCCGTTCGCTTTCGGAACCGCAATATAGTCTTTCATGCGACCCGGACGTGGTTTATACAAGCTGTGTACTTGACCGAGTGCTCGGTAACAGGTGTCAGCGCTATCAACCACAACACGAAACGCATAGATATCCATAATTGTGTGGAAACGCTGCTCTTTGGTCTTCATCTTGTTGTAGATGGAGAAGAGGTTTTTCTCACGACCAAACACACGAGCCGGTAAGCCAACTTCTTGTAAGCGGCCTTCGATCTCACTGTGAATACGTTGGATCATCTCTTTACGGTTACCACGTGCCGCTTTTACGACTTCTTTCAGAACCCGATAACGGTTTGGATATAACGCTTCAAAACCCAGTTCTTCTAACTCAGTTTTGATGTTGTGAATACCTAAACGGTGGGCGAGTGGTGCGTAAATCTCTAGGGTTTCTCGGGCAATTCGACGTTTTTTATCCGGACGAAGAGCGCCTAGCGTGCGCATGTTATGCGTGCGGTCGGAGAGCTTAATAAGAATCACGCGGATGTCTTGCACCATAGCAAGAACCATTTTGCGGAAGTTCTCTGCTTGAGCTTCTTTGCGATCGCGGAATTTTAGTTTGTCGAGCTTAGATACACCGTCAACCAGTTCAGCCACGGCTTGACCAAATTGAGCTTCTAAATCTTCTTTGGTGACATCACAGTCTTCGATAACGTCGTGAAGGAGGGCTGCTTGTAGTGTTTCCAAATCCAAGCGCATTTCAGCCAGAATTCGAGCTACTGCCACTGGATGGATAATATAAGGTTCGCCGCTTGAGCGGGTTTGCCCTTCGTGGGCATCTCTTGCCACTATATAAGATTGGCGCAGAGCCTCAAGTTGAGGCTCTGTGAGATATTCCTGGGCAACGTCTTTGAGGCTATCGAATAGATACAAATTATAGGCCCGAGAGTTGTCTATTTTCTTACTTGCAGGGATTAACGGTTGTGAACAATGCTGCTCACTGCTGCTAATTCAGCTGCTTCTTGCTCTTGCTGCTCTTGACGCTCACGAGCGTCAAGTACGTCTTTAGTGATAAGACCTTCTTCGATTTCACGAAGAGCGATAACCGTTGGCTTATCGTTCTCTTCAGGCACAAGTGAATCTTTACCACCAGTTTGCATTTGACGAGCGCGGCGAGCCGCAATCAGAACTAGGTCGAAACGGTTGCCAACTTTTTCAACAGCGTCTTGAACAGTTACGCGTGCCATGAGAACTCCAATATAAACAAAAATGTTGAATGACGAGAAAGTATACAACCTTACGGTAGCGGTTTCTAGCTAGTAGGGTTGTTAATAATACGTTTAATTACTCTGCGAGTAGTGCTTTAAGCATACCTTTGTATTTTTCAGCTTGCTTATCTTGCTTTAATCGCTCTGCACGAATGATCGCTCTAAAATCGGTTAGGGCGGTATCGAAGTCATCATTAATGATGATGTAGTCGTATTCGTGGTAGTGAGAAATTTCAGATTTAGCTTCTGCCATACGCTTAGCAATAACAGCTTCGCTGTCTTGGCCACGTGCATTCAAACGACGTTCTAACTCACCGTTTGAGGGCGGAAGAATAAAGACACTCTTCGCTTTTGGCATTTGCTCACGGATTTGGCGAGCACCTTGCCAGTCGATATCTAAGAAGACATCAATACCTTTATTAAGGGTCTCTTCAATCCAGACACGTGAAGTACCGTAGTAGTTACCAAAGACTTCTGCGTATTCCAGAAATTCGCCTTTTTCGATCAACGCTTCAAAGTGTTCCTTCTGCACAAAATGGTAGTGAACACCATCTTGCTCACCCGGACGCATACCACGAGTAGTGTGCGACACGGATACTTTCATCGCATAGGCTGGGTTGTGTTCCAACATTTCTGCGATCAAGCTTGATTTACCTGCGCCGCTTGGTGCAGAGACAATATACAGAGTACCTTTGCCCATTTATTTGGTTCCACTTTGGTTTGGGATTGCGTGATCGGATTGTGCTCCGACACTCTTAAAGATAGCACTAGCTTAATTATTTCATCGAATTGACGAAATTTAGGCTAGAAAAATGGAGCGGAAGATTAGCATGATCTTGTGGATCTTCTCAAGGAAAAGGTCAAAAGTGGCGCAATTATTGACCCGTCAACGTCATTATTTCTAAGCAAACCAAGCTTATATATTTAACGGCGGTTGGAAAACGTTTGCTATTTTGTGAACTATTGCAGGCAAAATTGATTAATGTATAATCGCCGCCCTTAGCTCGGGAGAGCCAAATCTTCCGAATGACAATCAGTGAGAAGCGCAAGCTTCATTTGGGTTCCCTCGCCCCCAAATCAAACTAAAAAGGTACAATATGAGTAACTTTACCCCTGCGCAACAGCGCAAAGCCCTGACATTTCTGGTTCTGTTCCACTTAGTGATCATTGCATCAAGCAATTATCTGGTACAAATCCCGTTTACCGTATTCGGTTTGCATACCACTTGGGGCGCTTTCACTTTTCCATTTATCTTCTTAGCGACTGACTTAACGGTGCGTATTTTTGGTGCTGGCCTTGCGCGTAAAATCATTTTTTACGTAATGCTGCCTTCACTTGTGGTTTCGTATCTGCTTTCCGTAGTGTTCTATGAAGGTCAGTTCCAAGGTTTAGCCCCATTAAGCGAGTTAAACATGTTTGTCGCGCGTATCGCGATTGCAAGTTTCATGGCTTATCTACTTGGTCAGATCATGGATGTACATGTGTTTAACCGCTTACGTCAAATGAAGCAGTGGTGGGTAGCACCGACCGCATCAACACTATTTGGTAATGCTTTAGATACTGTCGCTTTCTTCGGTATTGCATTCTACCAAAGCCCAGATCCATTTATGGCAGAGCACTGGACGGAAATCGCTTTAGTCGATTACGGCTTTAAACTGGTGATCAGCCTTGGTTTATTTGTGCCTATGTATGGTGTGTTACTGAACTACCTGATCCGCAAACTGACTACAGTAAATCCAAGTTTTACTGCGGTGGATGCTAACGCTTAATTTGCACCGAACGAAAAAGAGAAAGCCCAAAGCAATGCTTTGGGCTTTTTTGTTATCGCTAGAGTTGAGACGCTTTCGCCCAACCTTTTTGCGTATTAATGGTCGTGAGCTGTGCCTGCACCTTTAGGGAAGCGGATTGACTCAACCATGTCTTGTACTTCAGTTGGTACTTCTGCAGTGAATTTATTCACCACGATAGAGACCACAAAGTTCAAACACATACCTAGAGTACCGATACCTTCTGGGCTGATGCCGAAGAACCAGTTGTCAGGTGTACTTGCTGCTGGGTTAATGAACTTGAAGTAGATGATGTACGCCGCTGTGAACACGATACCTGCAACCATACCTGCGATAGCACCTTCTTTGTTCATCTTCTTGTAGAAAATACCTAAGATGATGGCAGGGAAGAAGGATGCCGCGGCCAAGCCGAAGGCGAAGGCGACCACCTGCGCTACGAAGCCCGGAGGGTTGATGCCCAAGTAACCTGCGCCAACGATAGCCACAATTGCAGCCAGACGAGCGGCGAGCAGTTCTTGTTTATCGGTCATGTTTGGCTTGAAGCCTTTCTTCAACAAGTCATGAGAGATAGATGTAGAGATTACTAGTAGTAGACCTGCTGCTGTAGATAGTGCTGCAGCTAGGCCACCTGCTGCTAGTAGACCAACAACCCAGTTAGGAAGTTTAGCCAACTCAGGAGAAGCCAGTACGATGATGTCGCGGTTGATGTTCATCTCGTTACGAGCGTCACCAGAGTAGAACATACGACCATCGGCGTTTTTATCTTCCCATTTAACTAGACCAGTGCTTTCCCAGTTTTTATACCAGCTTGGTGCTTGTTCAGCAGGAACACCTTGCATATCAGAACCGTTAATCGTTTCGATTAGGTTTACGCGAGCAAACGCAGCAACACCCGGTGCAGTAGTATAAAGTAGCGAGATAAACAGTAGTGCCCAACCCGCAGAGATACGCGCATCACGTACTTTTGGTACTGTGAAGAAGCGAATGATTACGTGTGGAAGACCCGCAGTACCCACCATCAGTGCAGCACAGATGAAGAATACATCCACCATGCTCTTACTGCCTTCAGTGTACTGAGTAAAGCCAAGTTCTTGCGTTAGACCATCTAGTTTATCAAGCAGATAAACATCGGTTCCTGCGATGGTTGAACCCATACCAATTTGTGGTAGTGGATTGCCTGTCATCATGATTGACGTAAAGATTGCAGGTACAAGGAAGGCGAAAATGAGAACACAGAACTGAGCTACCTGCGTATAAGTGATGCCTTTCATGCCACCAAGTACAGCGTAGAAGAACACAATCGCCATACCGATAACGATACCAACGTTAATGTCTACTTCTAGGAAGCGAGAGAACACTACGCCTACACCGCGCATTTGGCCTGCAACGTAAGTAAACGAAATGAAGATCGCACAGAATACTGCAACCATACGAGCTGTTTTCGAGTAGTAACGCTCACCAATGAAATCTGGAACAGTGAACTGACCGAACTTACGTAGGTAAGGTGCTAAACATAGTGCCAACAGAACGTAGCCGCCTGTCCAACCCATTAGGTAAACCGTACCATCGTAACCGATGAATGAGATGATACCTGCCATTGAGATGAAAGATGCTGCTGACATCCAGTCTGCGGCTGTCGCCATACCGTTCGCTACAGGGTGTACACCGCCGCCAGCGACATAGAATTCACTGGTTGATCCCGCTCGAGCCCAAATGGCGATGCCAATGTAGAGAGCAAAAGAGAGACCAACAAGAATAAACGTCCAAGTTTGAATATCCATTTCTAAAACCTCTTAGTCTTCATGCACGTTATATTTCTTGTCGAGCGAGTTCATGCGCGCAACGTAAATAAAGATTAAAGCGACGAATGTGTAGATTGAGCCCTGTTGTGCAAACCAGAATCCAAGCTTAAAGCCGCCTAAATGAATGCTATTTAGCGCATCAACGAATAAAACGCCTGCGCCATAAGACACCAAGAACCACACTGCGAGCAGTGATCCCATAATCCCCAAGTTTTCTTTCCAGTAGGCTTGAGCATGTTCTGTAGATTCGAACGCCATGGCCTTCTCCTTCCTGTTAAGTGTTGTGTTAACGTAATGTTACGATTTATACATTAGCAGTGTTGAGGCAAGAGATCTGTGCAACTTTAGTCTGTAAATTTTTATTTATAACTTATTGTATTTATGTGGTTTTGGTTTGTTTCGGTTTGCTTTTTGAATGTTAATTAACTGTTAAATTAGCCGAAAGTATAAGGTCGGAGTGCAGAAGTGGGGAAATAACTGTGTAAGTAACAGGCATTGACGACTAATGATAATGAGGGAGAAAACGTTGCAATTATTTACACAGACTTTTCTGACGTAGGTAATAAAGATGTGCACAATGGAGAGCATAATAAATATGTATCTATAAACGTTTGAGTCAGTTGGAAAGGTGAAAGATTGGATGCGATAACGATAAACGGTTTTTTTCTGGTTGGTGCACTGTTGATCGCGCTGAGTGTACTGCTCAGTCCTGTATCTTCGAAATTGGGTATTCCGATTTTATTGGTGTTTCTTGCCGTTGGCATGCTTGCGGGTGAAGACGGGCCCGGAGGAATACTATTTGATAATTATCCGTTAGCGTATTTAGTCAGCAACTTGGCTCTTGCAATTATCCTCCTTGATGGTGGTATGAGAACGCGAGTGGCGAGTTTTAAAGTTGCTTTCTGGCCCTCGGTTTCGTTAGCGACCTTCGGTGTCGCTTTGACCACTTTAATTACAGGTGCATTAGCCACTTGGTTGTTTGATCTGTCGCTGATGCAGGGCATTCTGGTCGGCGCTATTGTAGGCTCGACCGACGCTGCCGCTGTATTCTCCTTGCTCAAAGGACGCAGTCTTAATGAACGTGTGGGGGCTACTCTAGAAATAGAGTCGGGAACTAACGATCCGATGGCGGTGTTTTTAACCGTGACAATGATTGCCATTCTGGGCAGCGTTAGCGGTGATTTCAGTGTCAGTTTCTTAGCGCTTAACTTCGTTCAGCAGTTTGGTGTGGGAGCGCTATTAGGGCTATCTGGTGGTTGGTTACTATGGAAAGTTATTAACACGACTAAGCTCCCAGAAGGTCTGTATTCCATTCTTACCGTGAGCGGTGGACTGATCATTTTTGCTCTGGCGAATGCACTTGGTGGCAGTGGGATTCTGTCCATTTATCTGGTGGGCTTACTGCTAGGAAACCGACCAACCCGCAGCCGCCATTCAATTTTAAACGTGTTGGATGGCATGACATGGCTGGCACAAATTAGCATGTTCCTTGTGCTTGGTTTGTTGGTTACTCCGACAAACTTGTTAACCATTGCACTGCCGGGCCTCGCATTAGCGTTTGGTATGATTCTGTTTGCTCGACCGATTTCAGTTTGGATAAGTTTGCTGCCGTTTAAAAGCTTCACCTCAAGAGAGAAATGGTTCATTTCATGGGTAGGATTGCGCGGCGCAGTACCGATCATTCTTGCGGTGTTCCCTATGATGGCGGGTTTACCGGATGCTAAGCTTTACTTCAATTTGGCCTTCTTCGTAGTGATGGTATCGCTGATAGTTCAAGGTGGCTCTTTGACTAAGGCAATGAGTCTGGCGAAAGTGGAGCTGCCTTCGAAACCTGAACCCATTTCGCGCTCTGGGCTTGAGATCTTTCCAACCAGTGAGTGGGAGCTGTTTGTTTATCAGCTAAAGAAGGAAAAATGGTGTATCGGCGAGCCAATTCGTAATCTCTTTATGCCTGAGGGGACGCGTATTGCGGCATTGTTCCGCGACAAAGCCTTACTTCATCCTTCCGGTAGTACTCGATTAGAATCCGGCGATATTCTTTGTGTTGTTGCTCAAGAGAAAGATTTGACGGCGTTGAGCCAGCTGTTTAGTGAAGCGCCGATGAAAGAGTCCTTCGCACGCTTCTTTGGTGATTTCTTCCTAGATGTAGACTCGAAACTGGTTGATGTTGCGATGATATACGGTCTGGAATTAGGTCCATTCCGCGCTGATATGACACTAAAGGATTTAGTGACAGAACATTTGGGTACAACCCCAGTACTGGGTGACCACTTTGAGTGGTATGGATTACATTGGGTGGTTGCAGATGTTGT
Source organism: Vibrio sp. Hal054 (assembly GCF_037162405.1). NCBI lineage: Bacteria > Pseudomonadati > Pseudomonadota > Gammaproteobacteria > Vibrionales > Vibrionaceae > Vibrio > Vibrio sp. Hal054. Next base: position 65,008 of record NZ_JARLUT010000001.1, read on the forward strand.
CGACTGGCAAGTAACTAAAGTAGGTTTGCGTTTGCCAGCCGAGGAAGACGTTGTTGAGTCAAGCGAGTAACGTTGGACACGTGATTAGTTGTTCAGCTCTTTGAGTAAAATAACCGCCTGAGTCCTACTTTTTACTCCCAGTTTTCGGAAGATCGCTGTCATATGAGCTTTGATAGTGGCTTCCGAAACATTCAACTCATAGGCAATTTGCTTATTCAGCAGGCCGTCAGAAAGCATACCAAGTACCTTATACTGCTGAGGTGTTAAGGTGGCAATTTTACCCGCCAGATCATCACAGGCTTCGTTGTTGGTAATCAGGCCTTCAGGGAAGTAGGGTTCACCGTTAAGTACCTGATTTAAAGCGCTGATCAAAGCGCGCATGTCACTGGATTTAGGAATAAAACCGAACGCACCATGGCTCTTCACCTGTGATACCACAGAAGACTCTTCGCTGGCAGAGATCACTACAATCGGTAAATCCGGATATTCCGCACGTAATTGAATAAGGCCAGACATGCCGTTAGCGCCGGGCATTTTAAGGTCCAGCAGCAGCAAGTCCGGTTCAGGATCTTTTTCAAGTAGTTTGAGTAAAGCATCTAAAGAGTCTGCTTCAAGCAAATTTGCACCGCTTATCGCCATATGAACGGATTGAAACAATGCGTTTCGAAACAGCGGGTGATCATCAGCGATGATGATGGTGTATGTCGAATCCATGACGTTAAACACTTTTAACAATTACGTTAAATAAATTATTGTCTGGTTTGAGGTTTGGAACAATGTCCATAGACTAAAAGTCTGAACTATATCCAGTTTTTATCTGCATGAAGATGAATACCACAACAAGGTTTGACGTATAGGGTCAAACCTTGTCGCGTGAGGAGATGAAAATTTAGATCTGATGGTCTTTTAGGTGTTGTAAAAAACGCTCTGCTTGCATGAAACCTGTTATTCGCGCATTCGGTACTCTCTCGCCCTTATCGTTCCAAAACTCGATGGTGGGTAAGCCAAGTACATCCATCTGTTTAAGCAATTCAATGTCTTGTGGCTGATTACGTGTGACGTCGGCCTGTAGCAGTACGATGTATTTCAGTTTTTGTTCAACATCTGGCTGGTGGAAGGTGTATTTTTCGAACTCTTTACACGCTACACACCAATCGGCGTAGAAGTCGAGCATCACAGCCTTACCCGCTAATTTGGCTTTTTCCAGTTCAGCGTTCAGTTCATCCACATTCGCAATGCGCTTGAAGCTGATGGTTGATTGCTGCTGCTCTGTCTGAGCACCATTAAACCAGTAATTCAAAGCAGGCTGAGCTGAGGCCAGTAATCCAAGAATCGCAATGATACCGAGCGTACTCTGTTTCCAGCCACCAAAAGGTAAGCTGTTTTTAACATGATATAGCCAAGCAAAAGCTGTGAAGCCCAGAGCAGACCAAAGCGCTGTTGCCCAGATTTCTGGCAGTAATCGTTCCAGTAGGAAGATAGGTGCAGCAAGAAGAATGAAACCAAACGCGGTTTTTACTTTGCCCATCCAAGCGCCAGCTTTCGGCAACAAGCGGTTGCCAAAGACGGCGACCAGAATCAGTGGAATACCCATCCCAATAGCCAGTGCATAAAGCGCGACACCACCGGTAAGTAAATCACCACTTTGCGCCACATAGAGTAAAGCACCAGAGAGCGGTGCAGTTGTGCATGGTGAACACACTAAGCCAGAAATTGCGCCCATAGCAAAAACGCCTGCAAGACGGCCACCTCGTTGTTGATTGCTCAGATTGCTTAACCAAGTTTGCAATGAGCTTGGCAATTGAAGTGTGTACAAGCCAAACATTGACAGTGCGAGTAACACAAACATTACGCTCAGGCCAACCAAAACATAAGGGTGTTGGAGCGCAGCCTGAAACTGCAAACCAGCAGAAGCAACAATCAAACCTAATAGAGTGTAGGTCAGCGCCATACCTTGAACGTAAACCACGCTCAATAACAAGGTTCGCTTATGAGTTAACTGCCCATTACCTAAAACGATACCCGTCAAAATCGGGTACATAGGCAGAACACATGGTGTGAAAGCCAAACCAACGCCTAATGCTAAGAACAGTAATGGTGTCCACCAGTTTTGTGACAGTTTGCCTGCTAACGAGTCTTGTTCTGAAATCGGTGCATTTTTAATGCTCGCAGGCTGTGACTCGTTTTGTGTATTGTTGTTTTGCCCGGCGGCCGTTTTCTCAGAATCAACAGGTTGTGAAAAGTCGAACTTACTGATTTCCACCACTCGTGTTTCTGGTGGATAGCAGAAACCTGCTTTAGCACATCCTTGATATTGAATGATAATACGTGCACCAAGTTGGTAGTCACTCAGTGGCAGCTCAATAGAGAGCGGAGTGGTGTAGATGGTGACATCACCAAAGAATTCATCATGATAAGGCTCGCCATCAACCAGTTCATAGTCACCTAATATGACGTTTTCAGCACTGATTGTGATGCGATCTTGATATAAGTAGTAGCCATCTTTTACTTGCCAGTCAACGAAAAGGCGATCGCCTTGCTGGAAGGTATTAAACGGGAAAGCTTGATCAACAGGAACAAACTTATTGCCGTCATTACTCACCGAAAGTGTATTGTTGTTACCAAATACAGCAAATGCTGAATGGCTAAATACAGATAGTGTCAGTAGCAAAAAATAGAAAAATTTACGTATCATCTAATCAATTTCTGGTTGAGAGTGAATGGCACAGGCGACAACTTATTGTGCCATATTAACTCAATCAGACCGATATGAGAGCGAATAAGTTTCATCGAAGTAAAACAAAACCCGCGAATTCATCCAACTTTAGGTCGTTCGAATCTCGCGGGTTATTTCTTATCTGGCTTTTAATGGATTAATCAGAACTAGATGAATAGTCCGCCAAATAGGAAGCCGAATGTTACTGCTGAAGCAATTGTCGCCACACCTGGAATGAAGAATGGGTGGTTGAACACATATTTACCAATGCGCGTTGAACCCGTGTCATCCATCTCAACCGCAGCAAGTAGCGTTGGGTAAGTCGGCAGAACAAACAGAGCACTAACCGCTGCGAAAGATGCGACGGCTGTAAGAGGAGCCACACCGATTGCTAACGCCGCAGGCATTAGTGCCACTGTGGTTGCACCTTGTGAGTAAAGCAGCATAGAAGCAAAGAACAATACGATAGCCAGCATCCATGGATTTTCAGCCAATAGTGCGCCAGCCACATCTTTGATGTCTGCAACGTGAGCATTTACGAAGGTTGAACCTAACCAAGCCACACCCAGTACACACACACATGCAGTCATACCTGAACGGAATGTTGGTGCACTTGAAATTTTCGCTGCATCAATCTTAGTGACTAATACGATCAGTGCCGCTGCTGCCAGCATTACTGTCATAATTGCTTCGTTACGGCCTAAAGCTGGGTTTTCAATCAAACCAACAGATTTAGAGATTGCTGCTGCGTAGCAAACAACGAAACCAATAGCCGCTAGGAAAATATAAGTCGCTGTTTTCGCTGTTGGCAAAATAGTACGTTGCTGTTTGTCGGCAAGTTTAATCAAGCCTTTCTCTAAACGGTCTTGGTAAACAGGATCATTTTTCAACTCACCGCCCATGAAGTTAGAAACAAGCGCACCAACCATACAAGCCGCAAACGTCGTTGGAATACACACAGCTAAAAGCGTTAAGTAATCAACGCCAAACGGAGTAAGCATTGCTGCAAAAGCAACAACAGCCGCAGAGATTGGTGAAGCTGTGATCGCGATTTGTGATGCAACAACTGCAATAGAAAGAGGGCGTGATGGACGAACCCCTTGTCCTTTTGCAACTTCAGCAATCACTGGAAGAGTTGAGAACGCGGTATGACCTGTACCAGCCATCAAAGTCATGATGAACGTTACAATTGGCGCATAAAACGTAATACGTTGTGGATTTTTGCGCAGGAAGTTTTCTGCAATCTGTACCAGCCAATCCATACCACCAGCCACCTGCATCGCAGCAATCGCTGTGATTACAGACATGATGATAAGAATTACATCAACAGGAATATATGCTTGGCTAGTTGGTACACCAAGACCCAGAGAAAGTGCAATAACACCTGCACCACCTGCTAAGCCAATACCAATGCCGCCAATGCGTGCCCCTACAAAGATGAAGAGAAGAACGACTAATAGCTCGACCCAAACCATAGTGATACCTCGTTTAGTAAATGAAAAAGAAATATTGGTTTGCAGTCCGTTGCAGTTATTTTTATCAATTTGTTTTTACGTTTTTTTACTATAAAAGGTTCTTTATCAGAACCCTTTGTTTGAATCACTGACTCGTAGCGCTTCGCTTTATACTGTGGACGCATCAGGTTTTCAATAAAGAATATGTTATCTAGCTCTTTAACTGTCAGTAATCCGCAATCTAGTACAACTTATTGGGCACTCTTACCTGTTTTGGCGCAGACTTTTCCTACAACACTCTCGTCGCTAAGACGCGGAAAGTAATCCCAAACGTTCTCTAACAACCGTTTCGCATTTCTCTATTTGTGTTACGTCTCTGGGAATAATCAGTACCGTATCGTTTCCACCTATTGTGCCTAGTATTTCGTTATGAGGATCTATATCAACAAGACGAGCGACCAGTTGAGCACTGCCAGGATGCGTTTTGACAATGACGTTAGATTGATTATGTGTAATTAACTCGATTTGCGAGGAGATAGAAGATTCGATGCGAACAGGAGCGGTTTCAACGGTAATACAGTAGACCTTTTTACCGCAGGCGTTTTGTACCTTTACAACACCTAACTGTGATAGCAGACGAGATACCGTAGATTGGCTGATACCTGTGTAACCGATTTCGACAAGCTTCTCACGTAACTCATTCTGGTTGGTGAAGCTTTGTTGATGTAATAAACGCTTACAAGCATTAGCTAATGAGTCATCTTCGGATTCATAAGTAACTAATGGAATGTGTCTATTCACGGGTAACTCCTCATCTAACTACGCTCTCGCGTGAAAAATAGTGGTCATCCCTTTTCTGTTACACACTCAGATCCTTAGAGTGACGATGGCATCTAACGAGAGATTCATTAGGTCCAGATGTATCCTTATTCAAAGAAAATTGCTTTCGCATATTATTTTGAAAACTAATCGATGAGCAGAATAGCATCGATAAATAATTGGGTTTTTGAATAAGATCACCAAATAAAAAACTATTAATTTAATAATATTTTGGATAATTATGTTGATTTTGAAAGATTATGCATATTAGGGAAAAGAGAAAAAACACACAGTGTTTAGCGTCGGACTGAACACTGTGTGGTTGTGGGTACTATTTTGATTCAGTCATTATTTCGCGAGAGAATACTTTTTCACAATAATGGCATTTTAACTGCACATTTTTTCTTTTTTAAAGACGTTAAATTGACTATCGACCGGCTCTCCATGCGAGATACAGTTACTGTTTGGGCAGCTAAATATTCCCGTAATCTGTTCAGGTAGAGTCAACTTTAGTTTATTGACCACCATATAGTTCTCAATTTGATTGACGGTGGCATTAGGGGCATAAAGAGCCAATTGATTTGCCTGACTTTTGCTAAGGTAAACATTTTCAATTTTTATCAGGTCTTTTTGTACAAGCTCTGATGAAGGCAGGTTCAAACCAATGGTAATACGTTGATTTGTTTCATTGATCTTGAACAGAGATAATATTTTGATCCCCAGATTTGCAGGGATATGGTCGATGACAGAGCCGTTGCGAATGGCTTCAACTTGCAATTGATGTTTCTTAGTCATGATGGCGTCTCCTGCATTTAAATCGTTTCGTTGAGAACTAGAGCTAAAAGGGCTTCGCGAGCGTAGACCCCATTTTCTGCTTGCTGAAAGTAGTAGGCGTAAGGTGTTTTATCGACATCGGTAGTAATTTCGTCGACGCGTGGAAGTGGATGCAGAACTTTCAAGTTATCACGAGCTTCTGCTAACGTATCAGCCGTCAAAATAAACGCAGACTTGATGTGTGCGTATTCAGACTCGTCAAAACGTTCTTTTTGCACGCGGGTCATATATAGGATGTCTAACTCCGGAACGACGTCTTCAATACTGTTATGCAAGCTGAACTGTATTCCTTGTTCTTCCAACTCCTGACAGATGTATTCAGGCATCGCAAGTACTTCTGGTGCGATGAAGAAGAACCTTACGTTATTAAACTTCGCTAGGGCTTGGGTTAGAGAGTGAACGGTACGTCCGTACTTTAGGTCCCCAACAAGAGCGATATTTAGGTTGTCCAGATGCCCTTGGGTTTCATAAATAGAAAACAGGTCTAACAGTGTTTGAGTCGGGTGTTGGTTTGCTCCATCACCACCATTTACGATTGGCACACCGTTAGAAAACTCTGCAGCTAAGCGTGCAGCACCCTCCTGGGGATGACGCATAACAAATGCGTCCACATAAGAAGAAATGACTCGTACTGAATCTGCAAGCGTTTCCCCTTTCTTGGCCAAAGAAGTATTCCCTCCATTGTCGAAACCAATCACACTTCCTCCCAAGCGCTCAACGGCTGTCTCAAAAGAGAGGCGTGTACGAGTTGATGGCTCAAAAAAACAGCTCGCGACGACTTTATTCTTTAACAATGTAGGATTGGGCTCAGCTTTTAATCTTGCTGCTGTGTCCACGATGAGTTCCAGTTCACTTCGAGTAAGCTCTGGAATCGAGATGATGTGTCGGTTAAATAACGAATGCGCCATAACGTTTGTTCCTTTTTGTGTTTTATACGCTTCATCATGAGAGCGAAATTTAAGTAAAAAAAAGCCTCCTAAAATAGGAGGCTAGAAATTGGATAAAAACGGAAAAACAAAACAGGATATCCCGTCTGATTCAGACGAGACTTGCAACGCGATGGTAAGAAAAAGTTGCTCATGTCATGCCTCCGATTAAAAATTTTTGAGGATTATACGGACAAAAATAGCGCTTTCAATGTTTTGGCGAAAATATCCAGAAAATGGATTTTTATGCGAAAATGCCTTCATGTTTGAAACATATGAACGCACATTGATGCTACTAGTCTCTATAACAAAAACTTGTATTTAGGCTTTGGAAAATAATGCGAGCTTTATTCAGCTCGCATTGGGATAAGTGAAATGGCTCACTTGGGCATTAATCACCCAAAGTTGAAACCATCACTGCTTTTATGGTGTGCATGCGGTTTTCTGCTTCGTCAAACACAATAGAATGATCAGATTCAATGACCTCGTTGGTGACTTCAACACCATCTTTTAAAACAGGGTATTCACGCGCTAGTTCTTTGCCGACCGTTGTGTCTTCACCGTGAAATGCTGGTAAACAATGCATAAATTTCACATGTGGGTTACCCGTTGCTTTAAGCATTCCCATATTGACCTGATAAGGGAGCATAAGGTCAATACGTTCAGCCCATGCTTCTTTGGCTTCACCCATAGAGACCCAAACATCTGTGTAAAGGAAATCACATCCCATAACGCCTTCATTAACATCGTCTGTTAATGTAATTTTTGCACCGGTGTCTTTAGCAATAGAACGACAGGTTTCAACAAGTTCTTCCGTTGGCCAGAACTGTTTTGGTGCGACAAGGCGAATATCCATACCCATTTTGGCCGCACCAACCATGAGAGAATTACCCATATTGTTTCTAGCATCACCAAGATAAGCGAACTTAATTTCATGAAGCTGTTTACCGCGTCCATGTTCTAGCATGGTCATAAAATCAGCAAGAATTTGGGTAGGATGGAATTCATTAGTTAGCCCGTTCCACACTGGAACACCGGCATATTTGCCAAGTTCTTCCACAATACTTTGGCCAAAGCCTCTGTATTCAATACCGTCGTACATACGGCCCAGTACTCGAGCTGTGTCTTTCATTGACTCTTTATGACCAATTTGTGAGCCTGAAGGACCAAGATAAGAGACTTGCGCGCCTTGATCGAACGCGGCGACTTCGAATGCACATCGTGTTCTGGTTGAGGTTTTTTCAAAGATCAGAGCGATATTTTTTCCTTTTAAACGCGGTTGTTCATAGCCGTTATATTTGGCTTTTTTGAGTTCCACGGCTAAATCCAACATGTGTTGAATTTCGCGTGGAGTGAAGTCGAGTAATTTTAGGAAGTTACGATTGCGTAGGTTAAAAGCCATGATGTTATCCTCTTGTTCGGCTGTTACTTGATTGAAGTAACCGCTCGAATAATCATTAAGTTATCTTGTTAATTTGTTTTTAGTCGCGAGTAATATTGGTTCCCGCTTCACCTTGTAAAATTCGAAGGCCATCTTCTAAAGCGCCAATACCTACGACGGTGCCGCCTTGTTTGATGAATTCACAAGAGGCTTCAATTTTTGGACCCATTGAACCTTCATCAAATTGGTAATGAGATAGCTCACTTGGTGTTGTACTGCGTAAGGCTGTTTGAGTTGGCGTCCCCCAATTCAAATAGACAGCATCTGCATCGGTCAGAATTAACAGCGCATCAGCGCCAATCTGTTTCGCAAGGAATGCAGCAGACATATCTTTATCAATGACGGCCTCTACTCCTATCAGCTTTCCGTTCTCTCGTTTGACCGGAATACCGCCGCCGCCAGTGCAGATGACTAAGTGGCCTTGGTTAATTAATTGAGTGATGGCTTCATGTTCAATGATTCCAGTTGGTTTTGGACTTGGAACCACTCTGCGAAAGTGGCTACCATCAGGTTTCACTGTCCAACAGTATTTTTCTGCTAATTCACGGGCTTCCGCTTCTTGGTAAATAGGGCCAATAGGCTTCGTTGGGTTAATAAATGCAGGATCTTTGGGATCAACTGTCATCTGAGTAAGCATGCAAGTGACATTTCTCTCTGGTAACCGATTTTTGAACTCCTGCATTAGCATGTAGCCAATCATGCCTTGTGTTTCACTACCTAAAACATCAAGTGGATAAGGGTTTACTTTCTTGTATTCCAGTCCCTGTAGCGCTAGGAGCCCAACCTGAGGGCCATTGCCATGCACTAATACCACGTTATATTCCTGAGCTATTTCAGAAATCGTTTTGACGGCGATTTCAATATTGTGGCGTTGAATGTCTGCTTCTAAAGGCTCACCCCGACGGAGTAAGGCATTGCCACCTAAAGCGACGACGACTGTTTGTTTAGTCATGAGTTATTATCCTTGTGCTTAGGTTGTGGTAGGGATAAACGCACCACAACCCGAATTTAATGATTAGATATCGTCACGTTCAATTGGGCAGCTCATACAGCGAGCGCCGCCACGACCACGGCCTAACTCATCTCCAGGAATAGGCAACACTGTGATACCTGCTTTATCGTATTTCTCATTGGTATAGGTATTTCGTTCGTAACCAATCACAACACCAGGACGCACGGTTAGAACATTGTTCGCATCGTTCCACTGTTCGCGTTCTGCTTCAAAACTGTCGCCACCTGTAGTGATCATGTTTAACTTGTCGATGCCTAACGCAATTTCAATGGTGTGAATGTAGGAGTCTTTCTGAGTTGCTTTTACTCTTCCTGATTCATCGCCTGTTAAGCTCCAGCAATTCACATCATCAGGAATTACATTGGGATACACAGAGAATGTATCTTCACGCATGTGTGTCATTACCGTATCCAAGTGCATGCATGAGCGATCTTTTGGCAGTTCTAGAGCAATCACTTCTTTCGCTTGTCCGTGTTTAAATAGGGATGATGCTAGTTGTTCAACCCCTTGAGGTGTCGTGCGTTCTGACATACCAATCAAAACAGCGCCACGACCAATAACGAGAACATCACCGCCTTCAATTGTAGATTTGTCGTAGCTATGTTCTTCATCACCGAAGTACTTAACAAAATCTTGACCTGCGAAAGTTGGATGCCAGCGATAAATTGCGCGTAAGTGATTCGTTTCTCTTTGACGAGCGACTTTAGCCATCGGGTTGATTGAAACACCGCCATAAACCCAGCAAGAGGTATCACGGGTAAACAAGTGATTTGGCAATGGCTTAATAATGAAGTCATTGGTTTTATTCATTTGCTGAATAAAGGAAGATGACTTCATAGGCATCTCACCGAATGAAAGTCCACCCGTGAGTATTTTGGCTAATTCGATAGTTGGAAGATCATTTAGATAACAGCGAAGGTCGTTGGCAAACGTTGGACCGAAGCGATAGTCAGAAATTTGCGTGTTGAGTAGCCATTCTTTGGCTTCAGGAACGTCCAATGTTTCAGCGAGCAAATTAGTGAGTAGCAGTACTTCAACACCTTCGTTACGTAGAGTATTGGCAAAAATATCGTGTTCTTTACCCGCACGTTCGATATCCAATACATCATCAAACAGTAAATCATGGCAGTTTGATGGAGTTAAATGACAGAGCGCACGTCTTGGGCGATGAATTAATACACGACGTAGCTGACCGATTTCTGAACCTACATATAACTTACTCATAATCGTATCTCTCTATATTCTTTGTTTCCAATCCTATTAAATACATAATTATTTAATAGCGTTTATAGGGTGTTTATAATTAGTTTTTTCTTTGTTCTGATATTTATATTACGGTGGGCTTTCTACCTTTCTTGGATATTAATCACAAATTGTTATTTATGGATTTATTGTGGTTGAAAAGTGTTTTTAACAAAAATTATTCATTTTGTTTTTCTATTTTTGTTTGGGTAAATGAAGTGATTTAATGAAAAATAAGTCGATTTACTCATTGGCGAACACATGTATTTATCTATTGTGTATATGCGTGCGGTGAATCAATGGGAATTTTATTCACTGTTCTAGACGTCTTTTGCATGGTTTTTTTATTTTTATATGCAGGAAATCAGAGTAGCTAGTTACTTCTTTAGTCTTTATTTTGTGTTTGTTAACAAAATAAATTGATGAAATTTGATCTAAAGCAAGTTGTTTTTTAGGTGTGTTTTAGAGTGGTTTCTATCTTCGGATTACATTTTGTATTCTATTAATTATAAAAAGTAATCTCACAATTATTGTGATAAATATATTTAGAATAATATTTCCGATATGTGTGCTAATTATCCCGAATATCAAATTTTCTTTTAAAAAAGGATGGAAGTGAATGAGCGACGTTGTTGGGCAGATGGAAGCTGCCTCGTTGGAAAAGGGGCTATCAGCATGATTGATATCTGAACGACAGGAGTCGTATTTATTTGAGCCGCCTTGTTTAAGAGAAATTGCGGCAATAAATATAAGTGGGAGTGTTGGAGGAGGGCGCTAACGCATTGACGTGAAGTCTACATTCGGCAATAAAAAAGCCGCGCTTAGCGCGGCTGATGGGGCAGGAAAGCTCTACAGGAAAACACCAATGCTTAGTGTAGCCATAATTAAAATACACAGAATACCCAATAAAGGTGCAACCCATTTTATCCAACGAACATAAGGAACACGCGCAATTGCTAAACCACCCATAACAACAGCTGAGGTTGGAGTTATGAGGTTCACAATACCCGATGCTGATTGGTAAGCGGTGACTACCAACTCTCTTCCTACTCCAGCAAAATCGGCTAGTGGAGCCATGATTGGCATGGTTAGCACCGCTAAGCCTGATGATGACGGGACGAGGAAAGAGAGTAGAATTTCTAATAAATACATTACGTTGATGAAAATTACTGAAGAAAGCCCTGTCACTGCTTGTTCAGCAGAGTTTAGGATAGTATCGGTAATCATTCCCTGATCCATTACTACGACTATTCCTCGAGCAATCCCAATAATTAATGCAACGCCTAGTAAATCTCGAGCTCCGTCTATAAAGCTACTAGTGAACTCTTCTTCACTCATGCGTGCTACCAAACCAATGATGATAGTTGCACCTAAGAACATGGCTGATATTTCTGCCATCCACCAACCTGCAACGGAAACACCATAAATCATCACACCGAATGCAGCGGCAAATATCGTTAGGATAAGCTTTCGAGTGCCAGTGAATTCGATAGACTCATCGCTTTGGCTCCCGAGGAAGTGCGCTTTGTTTTCCTCAAATTTGTCAAACACAATGGATTTTGTTTGGTCAGCTCGAACCATTTTCGCGTAACGCATAACGTAGAGCACGCAAACAATCCAGCCAATGATAAGCATGGCGGCTCTTAACAAAATGCCATCAGTAAACGGGATTCCTGCCGCATTGGCGGCAATAACCGTTGCAAATGGATTAATGGTTGAACCGAGAGTGCCAATGCCCGCGCCAAGTAGCACTGTTGCTGCAGCGACAACGGGGTCAAATCTTGCAGCCATCATGACAGGTACTAACAGGGTATAAAACGGAAGTGACTCTTCTGCCATGCCATAGACAGTTCCTCCTGTGGCAAATAGGGCCATTAGGATTGGAATCATCAGTTCTTCTCTGCCTTCAAGGCGCGCTGTTACTCGTGCAATGCCCGCATCTATAGCCCCTGTTTTTGTCACAAGGCCTAGAAAACCGCCAATAACCAAAATGAACAGTGATACGTCAATAGCCGCTGCTTCGTAGCTATTATGATTGTAGAAGCCATCAATCGGTGCCATTAAAACATCAATGATTCCTTGAGGGTTTCCTTCGGTAGGTTGATATGTACCAGCAATAGGTACTTCTCGGCCTAAATCTTCGTTCATTGTGCGCTCGTATTGTCCGGCGGGAACAACCCAAGTAAGGGCTGCTACGAGAGCAATTAATAAAAATAAGATTGTATAAGCAGAAGGAAATTTAAAGTTAGAAAAGAATCCACCTTTAGGTTCCGTAGATACTGTTTGGGTTGTCATAGCTATCTCCTTACATTTGGACCTATAATCCCAATGTTTTCAGTGGCTAAAATTATTATTCCCTATTTCAATAAATTGGATATTAAAATCTTATGAAGTAGTGAATTAATTACTACGCATTAGAAAAGTATTATTTTTCATTATAAAAATAATAAGTTTATTTAGTTGTTAGGCTTTCGATTTAATTCTTATTGGGATTTTAATTTGGCTAGATATAACTAACTTTGCATTTCCTCACAAAACAATGGAGGGGGATTTTGGAGAGAATAATTGAAAAATAATTTCGGGGTATTTTGTTATATTTAATGAAATTCTATTCTTTAGTTTTGTTTGCTCTCTTTTTCTTTTGGCTGTTATTGTTTTCTTTTAAGATTTTTATGGAATTTTATTCAAGAGTATGTAGTTAAAGTTATTAGTGATTTTTTTGATATGAATCAATTTAATTGTTATAGAAGAGAAAAAAGGAGCCTAAGCTCCTTTTTTATATCAACAATGAACAGAGAATTACTCGTAGCGTTTAGCTTTATATTGCGGGCGCATTAAGTTCTCTACAGAGAAAATGTCATCAAGCTCATCTTCCGTAAGTAGTCCACGCTCTAAAACCACTTCTCGGACACTCTTACCTGTTTCGGCGCAGATTTTGCCTACAATGTCACCTTCGTGGTGACCGATGTATGGGTTCAAGTAGGTCACGATACCGATAGAGTTAAACACGTAGTTTTCGCAAACTTCTTTATTGACTGTAATACCGTCAATACATTTGTCGCGAAGGTTTACACACGCATTTGAAAGCAGTGAGATTGACTCAAACATCGCTTGAGCAATTACTGGCTCCATTACGTTCAACTGTAATTGACCGCCCTCAGCTGCAAAAGACACAGTGTTGTCGTTACCAAGTACTTTAAAGCACACTTGGTTTACCACTTCTGGAACAACAGGGTTTACTTTCGCTGGCATGATAGAAGAGCCTGCTTGAAGTTCAGGAAGGTTTATCTCATTTAAACCCGCGCGAGGCCCTGAAGAAAGCAAACGTAGGTCATTACAAATCTTAGACAGTTTCACTGCTAGGCGTTTTAACGCACCGTGAGCCATTACGTATGCACCACAGTCTGACGTTGCTTCGATAAGATCTTCAGCCGGTACAACTTCTAAACCTGTTACTTCTGCTAAGTGTTTTACTGCCAAAGCTTGGTAACCCGGTGCTGCGTTTAAGCCAGTACCGATTGCGGTTGCACCTAGGTTAATTTCAAGCAGTAGCTTAGAGGTGTATTCCAGAGCACGAATTTCTTCGTTCAATGTTACCGCCCAAGCGTGAAACTCTTGGCCCACAGTCATTGGTACAGCATCTTGCAGCTGTGTACGACCCATCTTGATTACAGTGGTGAATTCTTGGCTCTTAAGTTCGAACGCGCCTTTCAAATACTCAATCGCTTCAATCAGTTTTAGCACGCTGTTGTATACAGAAATGCGGAACCCCGTTGGGTAAGCACAGTTGGTAGATTGGCTGCGGTTTACGTGGTCATTCGGGTTAATGAACTGGTATTGGCCTTTTTCTTTGCCCATTAGCTCTAGCGCTAAGTTGGCAATGACTTCGTTGGTATTCATGTTGACTGAAGTACCAGCGCCGCCTTGGAATACATCTGTCGGGAATTGATCCATGCACTTACCTGTTTCAAGGATCACATCACACGCTTGAATGATGTAGTTTGCGACATCTTTTGGAATAACGGCTAACTCTTTGTTTGCAAGAGCGGCCGCTTTCTTGGTCATTACCATGCCACGAATGAACTCAGGAACATCAGATATCGTTGCACTGGAAATGTTAAAGTTTTCAATTGCTCGAAGTGTATGGATACCGTAGTAGGCATCAGCAGGGACGTGACGTTGACCTAGTAGATCTTCTTCAATACGATTGGCTGGTTGAGCTGTTTGTGTAGCTTCAAATAGAGTAGCCATAGTTGGATCCTTAGAGAATAATTCTATTGATATTGATTACAGTAAGCCGTATCTGTATTAAGAATCCATTCATCAGAATAATTGGCTGGAAAACCGTCCTGATATAGCAACGTATGATACTTAAGTTGTAATTAAAAAATAGTAACTTCGTCACCTTTTATGTCAGTAAAAATCAAGTTTATGGAGAGTGTGACTCTAAAACGTTCAAAGTTTCTTGGCCGTGAATAGAAACACAGTTCTTTCCTTTGCGTTTAGAGCGGTACATGGCTTGGTCTGCGTTTGAGAAAGTCTGGTTCGCATCGGATGTCACTTCGGCCAACCCAACGCTGATTGTCACATCATAAAGTGTCCAGTTTCTAATATCTGTAGTGACACGCTGCATAAGTGCTTTGGCTTTTTCAAGATCCGTGTGTTGAATCAGAACGGCAAACTCATCGCCACCAATTCGTGCAATAAAATCGGTATCGCGCAGTACCATGCGCAGTTGATTGGCGATATACAAAATGACCTCATCGCCAACGGTGTGTCCAAATGTGTCGTTAATTTGCTTGAACGAATCTATATCCAGCACAGCAAGGCAGCAAGTTGGATGATTGGCATAGCGTTGTTTTAAGCGACTTTGATATTGGATGTTCTGGTCGAATTTCTTCTTGTTCCACAAAGACGTCGCTGGGTCGCGTTCTGTGCGCTCCTTGAGTGTGATAATGGTGTTGTGATGCTCGGAAATGTCTGTAAAGGAATAGACATAGTATTGAATGTTTTTCAGTTTACCCAAAATCGCGTGTATTTCCGTTTGGCAAATGACTTCTTTATTATCAGTCGTGTGTAAGGATAGGTGTCCTTGCCACATCCCGCGAATCGAAAGCTGCCTTTGAATCAGACTTTGTTTCGTTTGAGACTCAAAGAAATCGATGATGTTGCCACCATGCAATAAGCTTACATCGCTGTTTACCAAGTTACAAAAGCCAGTATTAACCCTCAGTATTCTCATATTCTTATCGGTGACCACCACTGCCATACTGTTTTCTATCGCATATTCAGCATAGGTTTGGTCGGCCTTAATGCGTCGAAACGCATCCATAAACATCGCAATTATAATTGAGAGAAGCCCCAGAAATAACCAAATAACCGTGGCTTCAATTTTGAGCTGTTTGGTTCTTTCTGAAAGTAGCCCTGAAATGGCAGACGGTGGATACATGGTCAGCATGGTTAAAGTATTCTGTGAACCAAATAAGGGACTGCTAAAGCGCTGGAAAATATATAACCCTCTGTCTGTTAAGACGCTATTACCGGAACTTTGGTTCTGTTGAATGGCTCGCCAAACCTCTCCGTTTTTTAAGGATAAATTGTTATCTGAGCGAGACTGAATTAGATCACCAAACAATTTATTTTTGTCGCTGCTAATGATGTAGTAACCGTGATTATCGATGAAATCGACATTCAGGTTTTGGGTGTTGCTGGTGATTTGTTCGATGATGGTCATAACATCTAGATTGGCAACGAAGTACCCTTGTCTGACTGAGTTGGCAATAATTGGGTAAATGATTCTGTATCCGGGTTTGTAGGGAATGATGGGTTTATCGTTCTCAAATTCTAAGTCAATACCGAAATGCCCTTGCTCTCCATTCGCCAGTTTTTGGGCGTAAAGGAAATAGTCGCGATTGCTTTTGTTTTGTAGTCGGTCATTGGGTACCACATAGGGATGGGACATGTTGGGCATGTAATCAACCCGAATTACCTCGTAGCCTCGGTTATCGATAAAACGCAATTGGTAAAAAAGCGTTGAGTTGAAGGCTGCCAGATACCACTGGCTTTCAAGATAATGACGAAATTGAGGATTTCTGTTCACGGCAAAATCATTGAGCAGAGACGAATGGCTTAATTCATAAAAAGTCTGTTGAATTTGCGAGTGTGTACGTCGAGCTTTGGAGTCTACATACGAGAGGAACTGCAGCCCTTGTGCTTCTAAGTGAGCGATAAAAAACTGATGAGCTTTGTCTTTAAGATGAAAGTAATAGGCGAGCGGAACGAGTGACAACACAAGCCACAACACAATACCGGTTTTGATAGTGCTGGAAATTCGCTTCATAGTTATAGTTCTGGCTCAAAATCTACTTAAAAGGTAGTTGAGCCTAAGACGCTTTTCCATTGCGCTGGCGAATTGTTGGCGCTAAGGTGTAGCAAAATAAGGAGGAGCCGTGTTTCCGATTTTACTAATTCTATTTATTGCTGTGCCTATTATCGAGATTGGCTTGTTTATTCAAGTCGGCGGTATGTTGGGCTTGTGGCCGACGATTGCTTTGGTTTTGATTACCGCGTTTGTCGGGGCTTCCTTGGTCAGAAGCCAAGGTTTGCAAACGCTGCTTACTGTTCAACAACGCATGCAACGTGGTGAAATGCCAGCACAGCAAATTGTTGAAGGTGTGATGCTTGCTGTTGCGGGTGTTTTACTTCTTACTCCTGGCTTTATGACAGATGCGATGGGTATGTTGGTTCTATTACCAGCGCCGCGCGCGATGATTGCCAAATACCTAATGAGCAAAGTGGTGGTGTCAAATCTGTCAGGTGGTTTTCATTCCAGCCATTTTGAGCGTGATCCGTACCGTCCGCATGATTCCCATCAGGGACAGACCTTTGATGGTGAATTCGAGAAAAAAGACGATGATGATGAGCAGAATTCAAATCATCGCCTTCACTGAGTATTGAATACCCAATAAAAAAGCTCTGGTCTGTGCCAGAGCTTTTTTGATCTATCATTTTTTACCGCTATGAGCAGAGTACACAGAGATTACAACGCTCCTTCAAATCCCATTTGTCGCCACGCTTCAAACGCAATGATGGCAACAGCGTTAGACAGGTTCAGGCTGCGCGCATCTGGCATCATTGGAATACGGATGCGCTGTTCCATCGGTAAGCTCTCGATAACTTCGGCTGGAAGGCCGCGTGTTTCAGGACCGAAAAGTAGCACATCACCTTTTTGGAATTTGGCATCCACATGATGCCCTGTTGTTTTGGTGGTACAGGCGAAAATGCGGTAGTCGCCACGCTCAGCTAGGTAGTTCAGAAAGGCGTTATAGTCTTTATGGCGAGTCACTCGTGCTAAGTCGTGGTAATCCAGACCGGCGCGACGTACCTTTTTTTCTTCTAAATCAAAGCCAAGAGGTTCGATTAAATGAAGGTTCGCACCACAGTTTGCGGATAAACGAATAATGTTTCCTGTGTTAGGGGCGATTTCTGGCTCGTACAGGGCAATATCAAACATAACGGTTAATTTCCTTACTAGGTTTGTGAAGTCACAAGACCTAATCTTTTGTGGTAGGACTGTTAAATAAGGGGCGAGTATAAATCTCTCGCCCCATAAATCACAAGTTACAGTAAATCTTGATTAGATTGGCAAAGTGAACTGAACTTTTAAGCCATTGAGTGAGCTGCGGCTAGCTTCAATCACACCACTGTGCTGACGAATCGCACTTTCGGTGATGGCTAAACCTAAACCTGTGCCGCCACTGTGTCTGTCTCGCGCTGTTGAAACGCGATAAAACGGGCGGAAAATTTGCGACAACTCGTCGTCGGGTACACCATCTCCGTCATCTTCTACCGATACTGTTAACTGATTATCTGTGGCAGAAAAGTGCACAACGATGTTGTCTTTACTGTAATAAATAGCATTGCGAACGATGTTTTCTAAGGCACTCATTAATAGTTTTGGGTTACCAGAAATAGTGACATTAGGAATATCATCAAAATGCAGCTTTTTATTCATTTGCTCTGCTTCAAACTGAGCATCGCTAAGCAATTCTTCCCACAGGCTACGCAGAGGTTGCTCTTCACTACTCAGGTGACTATTCGTCTGCATTCTCGACAGTTCGAGCAATTCACCAATCATCTGTTCTAAGCGCTGAGCTTCGGTGTCTATTCGCTCAAGTTCGCTACTGGTACCTTGTTTGCGGGTTGCCAGTGCGTTAGCCATACGTAAGCGGGTAAGTGGAGAACGCAGCTCGTGGGAGATATCAGACAGTAGTCTCTGCTGGCCAGAGATCATTAGATTTACGGCTTCAACCATTTGGTTGAAGCTACGGCCAGCCTGACGAAATTCCATAGTACCTTTCTCAAGATCTGGGTCTGCTTCAAATTGTCCACGCGCCACGCGCTGAGCGGCTTGTGCCAGACGTTGTGCTGGCTTACTCAGTGCCCAGGCAAGCCATAACAGAAGCGGAGTACTGACTAACATAACGGCTAACAGTAGTTGTACTGGTTTATCAAACAACTGAAGTAACAAAGGTGGTGGTAGATCCCAGCGGAAACCGACATAGAGCAACAGGTCTCGTTTGGCTAAAACAACTGGCACAGGCCCAGCAATCATGTATCGACCATATAGGCGTTGCTGCGGCTTATCGATGGATTCAATACTGGTCGCAAAGTTTTGCAGTGCCTTGTATTTGAAATCTGGGTGCTCGCGGGCGGTTAACACGTTGCCATCCAAGTCAGTGACAAAGAAACGTGGTCGCTCATCTCGGTTTTCATTATGTTTCATCGGCCCGAAACCACGGTTTCCATTTCCCTCAAGGAACATCAGAATACGCGTGAGATTGGTTTCGTCTCTAAAATGCTCTTCAAGCATCTCTTTCTGCACGATGATGCGTTGATGCATCTCTGGCGGTAAGTCGCGAGATTTTCGCGGATCTAAATGGGGAATGGCCAATACTGCCAGCAACACCAAAAACATGGTGAGCCAGAATATGGCAAAGATACGTCCATAGAGATTGTTGAATGTTGGTAAACGCATTAATCCTCCAACACCATTAGGTAACCTCTCCCTCGAAGCGTTTTGATTCTCGCTTTTCCATCTGCGCGTTCAGGCAGTTTTTTACGAAGGTTGGAGACATGCATGTCTATGGCGCGGTCAAAAGCGGCTAACCTTTTGCCCAGTACATCAAGACTCAAATCTTCTTTGGTGATGGTGTTGCCCGGGTTTTGAACAAAGTGGGTTAATAGGGCGAACTCTGTGGACGTGAGATCGAGCAATTCACCTTGGCAGTAAGCTTCTTGCTTACCCGGAAAAACCTGAATGTCTTGGCATTCAATCATGTCTGAATGTTTGTTTTGATGTTGCTGAGTACGGCGCAGTACTGCACGAATTCTTGCCAATAATTCTCGGTCACTAAACGGTTTTGGAAGATAGTCATCAGCCCCCAGTTCTAAACCTATCACGCGATCAATTTCTTCACCTTTGGCGGTGAGCATCAGCACGGGTGTCTGCCATTTTTCGCGTATTTTTTTCAGCGTTTCCATGCCGTTGAGCTTAGGCATCATGACATCGAGCAAAATTAAATCGACACTGTCATTGACCGCGTGTAGCCCTGCTTCTCCATCGTTAGCTTCGGATACGTCAAACCCTTCATAGCTTAAAACTTCTTTCAGCAAGCCGGTTAATTCTGTGTCGTCATCAATCAGTAGGATGTGTGCCATGGTTACCTCAAAACATTACGAACTGCCAATCCATCGTTTACTGCCAACAGTCGTTCAATATAAACCGTTCAATCAAAACGGTGGTTGCTGAATATAGTGTACTGTGAATTAAGCTTTGGGATCATAGCTAAACTCGCCCTTTACGATTATTTACGCTTCTTAAACACTGCTTTACATGCCAAGTCGTATTATAAATTTAAGCGCTGCACAGGCAGCCGATTCAAGTCCCAACGAGAAGGAAAAGATTATGAAACTGGCAAAAAAAATGATCCTTGCAGCTATTGTTCTACCAATTACTTTAGGCTCAGCCGCTGTATTTGCAGCTGGTGGGGGTAAAGGTCCGGGTCGCGATTTTGGTGGTGACTGTGGACGTGGTGGCATGATGAACCCAGAAATGTTTTCTCAATTGAATGTCACTCCTGAGCAGAAAGCAAAAATGGCAGAGCTTCGCCTAAAACAACGTGATGCGATGCATGCACAACGCAGTGGCAAACACTCTGAAATGCGCGCTTTGAAACAGCAAGAACGCGATTTGGTGATGTCATCAAACTTCGATGAAGCCGCAGCGAAAAAACTGGCAGAACAAATGGTTCAACTTCGCGCAGAGCAGCGTGTGGCTATGATGCAGCACCGCAACGAGATGATGAACGTGTTAACTGCAGATCAAAAAACAAAACTGGCATCTATTCAACAAGACCGTATGAACGAATGTGTGTTGTTTGGACAAGGTGGTCCTAACGGTCAAGGTGGAAAAGGTGGTCAAGGTCCACGCGGCCAAGGCATGATGCGTGGAGGCCCTCAAGGCCAATCCATGGCACCTATGATGCAATAAGTCACGTATTGAATGCGTGCAGTGATTCAAAGGCAGCTTAGGCTGCCTTTTCTCTTCTGGTTAAACCTGTGACTAATTTTATTCTCAAACAAGCATCCTGAGAGCTTTTAGGTATAATCAATGCATTGTTTGTTAAGGTAAGACGTTATGAAAAAGGAATACGCACGTTTAGTCACCATTGCTGCGTGGACAGCAACCTGTGTTGCTACCTTACTTTTGATCATTAAAGTTGCGGCTTGGTGGGTAACCGGGTCGGTCAGTTTATTGGCATCTCTCATCGACTCAATGTTGGATATCGCCGCTTCTGTGGTAAACCTTGTGGTGTTGCGCTATTCCCTTCAGCCGGCAGACAGAGAACATGCATTTGGTCATGGCAAGGCGGAGTCTTTGGCTGCGCTTGCTCAAGCTATGTTTATCTCTGGTTCGGCCTGTTTCCTCATTCTTAATGGTGTCGATCGCTTTTTCCGCCCGCATGAGTTGCAAACCCCTGAGTACGGTATTTATGTCAGCTTATTGGCGATCATCGTGACCTTTGGTCTGGTGCTTTTTCAGCGTCATGTGGTTAAGAAGACAGGCAGTCAGGCCATTGCTGCGGATTCACTGCATTATCAGTCAGACTTATACATGAATGGCGCGATTATGATTGCATTAGGCCTAAGCTGGTTTGGTGTGACACAAGCTGATGCGGTGTTTGCAATTGGTATCGGCTGTTTTATCCTATTCAGTGCTTACAAAATGGTGCAAGAAGCTATTCAAACGTTACTCGATAGGCAACTTCCTGAAGAGGAAAGAGAACAGATACGTCAGATTTCTCTATCTGTAGAAGGTGTTATGGGGGTTCATGACCTGCGAACTCGCATGTCAGGGCCAGTGAGATTTATTCAGCTACACTTAGAACTGGATGACAAGATGCCTTTGATTGAAGCGCATCGGATTGCAGACGTTGTCGATGACAAATTATGTAAGGCTTTTCCGGGGGCGGATGTCTTGATTCACCAAGATCCGTACTCGTTAATGTTTGGCCCTGAGAGGAAACAAAAACTTCAACCGTGGTAGCGACAAAGCTTGTCAGATCGACTATATTTTTTTGCGGTATGAATAAAATGCATGAATCTGATGTGAATCAACGATGGGATAGTGCAAAACTGTAATACTGTTTCTGGGTAAAAAGCTTTATAGCAGCGCATGCTAAGCAAGTTAGTTCTTCTAACATACAAACATAATTACAAGATTCTGCTGTTCGAATACAATTTCGGGCAGCGCCAAAAATAGCTATACAAATTTCAAAAAATTGAGGGTGATCATGATAAAAAAGATCGGTGTTTTGACTAGTGGTGGCGATGCTCCGGGTATGAACGCGGCAATTCGCGGTGTAGTACGTACAGCGTTAAGCGCAGGCATTGAAGTCTATGGTATCTATGACGGTTACCACGGTCTATATGAAGACCGCATTAAGAAACTTGACCGTTCAAGTGTTTCTGATGTAATCAACCGTGGTGGTACTTTCTTAGGTTCAGCTCGCTTCCCTGAGTTCAAAGAAGTCGCAGTACGTGAAAAAGCTATCGAAAACTTGAAGAAGCACGGTATCGAAGCGCTTGTTGTTATCGGTGGTGATGGTTCGTACATGGGTGCTAAGAAACTGACTGAAATGGGTTACCCATGTATCGGTCTTCCGGGCACAATTGATAACGATATCGCAGGTACTGATTACACTATCGGTTACTTAACAGCACTTAATACTGTTATCGAATCTATTGACCGTCTACGTGATACTTCTTCATCTCACCAACGTATTTCTATCGTAGAAATCATGGGTCGTCATTGTGGTGATTTAACTCTGACATCTGCAATTGCGGGTGGTTGTGAGTACATCATTACTCCTGAAACAGGCTTAGATATGGATAGCCTGATTTCAAACATTCAAGACGGCATCAAAAAAGGTAAGAAGCACGCAATCATTGCTCTTACTGAGTTGATGGTGGATGCAAATGTACTGGCGAAAGAGATCGAGAAAGCAACTAAGCGTGAAACTCGCGCAACCATTCTTGGTCACATCCAACGTGGTGGTAAACCAACAGCGTTTGACCGTGTATTGGCTTCTCGTATGGGTAACTACGCAGTTCACCTATTAATGGAAGGCCACGGTGGTCGTTGTGTTGGTATCCAAAAAGAAGAATTGGTTCACCATGACATCATCGATGCGATTGAAAACATGCGTCGTCCAGTTCGTACAGATCTTTACAAAGTGGCTGAAGAGTTATTCTAAGCAACGTTTGAAGACAAAGATTAAACACAAAAAGACCGCTAGTGCGGTCTTTTTTTATGCTTAATTTTTAGAGAATAATATCGCGAATTTCTGCGTCTTTACGTTCTAAGTAGTGAATCGATTTGATACGACGAATAGTACGGCAACGCCCACGAACCAACAGAGTTTCGGTTGTTGCAATATGGCCTTTACGCGAAATACCTTCTAGCAGATCACCTTTAGTGATACCTGTCGCTGAGAAGATAATATTGTCACTGCGCGCCATATCTTCCATCTTTAGAACTACGTTTGCTTCAACACCCATTTGTTTGCAGCGTTCAAGCTCGCTTGCGCCCCAAATACGGTTGTCTTCTGTGTCACCTTTCACTTGATGACGAGGAAGCAGACGTCCATGCATATCGCCGTCAAGAGCACGAATAACAGCAGCTGAAACCACACCTTCAGGTGCACCGCCGATGCAGTACATTGCATCCACTTCGCTATCTGGCATACATGTCAAAATAGAAGCTGCTACATCGCCGTCTGGCACAGCAAATACACGAACCCCCATTTGCTGCATTTCCGCTATTACCGCGTCGTGACGAGGTTTTGCAAGCGTTGTAACAACAAGCGTATCAAGTGATTTACCTAAAGCTTGAGCAATGTTTTCTAAGTTTTCTTTTAGCGGTTTATTCAGATCGATACAACCTTTCGCACCCGGACCAACAACCAGTTTTTCCATGTACATATCTGGTGCTTTCAAGAAACTGCCTTTTTCGCCAGCCGCAAGTACCGCTAGTGCATTCGATTGTCCCATCGCCGTCATACGAGTGCCTTCGATTGGGTCAACGGCGATATCGACTTCATCACCACCTAAACCAACTTTTTCACCGATGAACAACATAGGAGCATCGTCGATTTCCCCCTCACCAATAACAATTTCGCCTTGGATTTCTGTTTGATTCAGTAGTGTACGCATGACTTCTACGGCTGCGCCATCAGCAGCGTTTTTATCGCCGCGACCAAGCCATTTATAACCTGCTAGTGCAGCACCTTCTGTGACTCGGGAAAAAGCCATTGCTAAATCACGTTTCATTTTCACTCCAACTCAGAACGATAGGGGATAATTTTGGGCGGCATTCTAACATAATAGTAGGAAAACGTTTGCTAATTAGCCTAGCAGAGAGTTGTATTGGATCAAAAGATAGTGAGATTTAACACGTTACTGGGCGTATTCCGATCGAGCTGTAGTCACTTTCTTAGATGAAAGTTAGCGTTAGGTAAAATTGCGCTGTTTTTTTAAGCGAATAGCGAAAAAGATCGAATATAGTGAGTGTTTCTCTGGGCTGGGCTGAGTAGAATGGGGCAATCAGTGACGTTTTGTCCATTGCAACCGAATCAATAAAGGGTAAGTACCATGTCTTTTGAAGTACTAGAACAACTAGAAGCAAAAATTCAAACTGCGGTTGACACAATCGCTCTACTGCAAATGGAAGTTGAAGAGCTTAAAGAAGAGAAGCAAAAGCTAGTTGAAGAAGCGAATGAGTTAAAAGCAAACCACGAAGCTTCTATTCAAAAAGCACAACAAATTCAACAAGAGCACGACCAATGGCAAGAACGCATCCGTAACCTGCTTGGCAAAATGGATGATGTGGAATAAGCCTGCGCTTTTCACAAACAAAAAAACGCCGAAGATTATCGGCGTTTTTTTATGTTTCGAATATCCAGTTAGAACAGCTTTGTTTGATGTTAGCGAGTAGGGCGAACACCTAAAGTATGGCAAAGCGCATAAGTCATTTCTGCACGGTTTAGCGTATAGAAATGGAAGTCCTTTACGCCTTCGCGTGAAAGAACACGAACCATATCGATTGCCTGACTTGCACCTACTAGCTGGCGTGTCACAGGATCATCTTCCAAACCTTCGAATTGTTTTGCCATCCAGCTTGGTACTTTCACATTGTTTTGTGCAGCAAAGCGAGACGCCTGAGCAAAATTAGATACTGGCAGAATACCCGGTACGATTTCCACATCAATGCCAGCCATGACACAACGATCACGAAAACGCAGGTAGCTTTCTACATCGAAGAAGAACTGAGTGATGGCACGGTTCGCACCTGCATCGACTTTGCGTTTCAGGTTCAGTAAATCCGCTTGAGCACTTTTTGCTTCAGGGTGTACTTCTGGAAAAGCCGCTACTGAGATATCAAAATCGTGGCGAGATTTCAGTAACTCAACCAGATCGGATGCGTACATTTCAGGTTTGCCACCGCCAGGAGGAATGTCACCTCGCAGTGCCACAATGTTTTGGATGCCGTTTGCCCAGTAATCATCAGCGATGTTGATCAGTTCTTCACGAGAAGCGTCAATACAGGTCAAGTGTGGCGCAGAAACAAGGCCAGTTTGTTCCTTGATTGCTTTGATGATCGAGTGGGTACGGTCACGTTCACCAGAGTTTGCACCATAGGTTACAGAGACAAACTTTGGTTGAAGAGTTTTTAGACGGTGTACAGAGTTCCACAAGGTTTCTTCCATTTTTTCTGAACTAGGCGGAAAAAACTCAAAAGACACATTAATGTTAGAAAGTTCAGAAATATTCTGATTTAAAGCGTCGATATGGCCTGCGTGTGTGTATCCCATCTTTTTTCTCCTTGTAGCTTGCACTACAAACGCTGATATTCGTTTAAATTAACGTTTAGACGTCTATATGGCTACAGGATGTATTGAATACGTTTTAATGTCAACTTAACTATTATGAATTTTTCTCATGTTGATCGTGAAGCCAATTCAACTCTTTTAAACTCCAAAAGGTGATATTTCATATCAAAAGCCGACAACTTCGAGTGATATTCTGGCTTGAGATAGTTTGCTAGCTATAAACAATAAAACTCGCCAGTTACGGCGAGTTTTATAAAGTTATAAGAAGCTGGAAAGTAGGTTGAGGTCAGACTGAATCGCTCCAGCAGTCACTTCTCGACCTGCCCCAGGCCCGCGAATGACCAGCGGATTGTCTTTATACCAGCGGCTTTCGATGGCGAAAATGTTGTCACAAGGCAATAAGTTCGCCAGTGGGTGATCTTTTTCCAGAGCTTCAACGCCGACGCTTGCTTTACCGTTTTTTTCCAGACGAGCAACATAGCGAAGCACTTTGTCCTGCTTTTGCGCTTTAGCCAGACGCTCAGCTAATCGTTCATTGAGTAACTGACTGTTGTCGAGGAAATCATCCAACGAGATATCGCGCAGTTCTTCTGGAACCAAAGACTCAACGCGAATGCTCTGAGGCTCAACGTCTAGACCGGATTCTCGGGCAAGGATAACCAGCTTACGCATGACGTCTGAACCGTCTAAGTCGTTACGTGGGTCCGGTTCAGTCAGCCCTTGCTGCCATGCGAGATCAACCAGTTCACTAAACGGAATAGAGCCATCGTATTGTTGAAACAGCCAAGACAAAGTGCCAGAGAAAATACCTGACAAGGCAGTAATGTCATCGCCACTCTCTCGTAAATCACGAACAGTGTGGTTGATAGGTAAACCAGCGCCTACCGTTGCGTTGTACAACCAGTGACGGCTGATTTTTGCAAAGGCATCTTTCACTTGGTTGTAGTATTCAGTCGATGCGGAACCCGCTACTTTATTGGCAGAGATAAGGTGCATGCCTTGTTCTGCGATATCCAGATACTGGTTAGCCAGAACTTTACTTGCAGTCACATCCAGCACAATAGCATCGTCGTAGCCTTGCAGTTTGCCAACTTTGTACAGCCAGCTATTGTCCTCATTCGGGATCGCTTCATCGTGGTAACGATTCAGCACTGTCTCAGGGTCTATGCCTTGTGGGTCAAACCAGTAAGTCTGACTGTCCACGACCGCGACCAGTTCAAAGTTCATTCCGCGACGCTTTTCGAGTTCTTCTTTCTGTTCTGCAAACAGCTTCAGCCAGCTAGAACCGATGTTGCCTTTCCCGCATAGAACAAGTGCTACGCGTTTCTGAGCTTGGAAAATCTGGTTGTGTACACCGACGACGAGTTTCTCTACTGGCGCTTGGCGGAGTACCGCCACTAAGCTCAGTTCTGACTCGGCTTCGCAGATAAATTCAACGGGTGCATTTTTCAACTGTTGGTAGAAACCGTAACTGTGATTAGGATTTTTGGTGACGCCAGCACCGACAGCACCGACTAAGGTGTAGCCTTCTCTCAGTTTTATATCTGCAGCAGTCGCAATGTCTTGCAGGTATGACAAAGCACCCGACGCGATCTCTGCGGTATAAGCCAAACGGAGTTTGTGCTGGTCTGCTTGGGCTTCAAATGCGAGAGGTTCAAGTTGCTCGCGTTTTAGCTTCTCAAGTGTCTCATCGTAAATGCGGGCGAAATCATGTCCGTGACCGAATTCCAGTTCAATCAGCAGCACTTCATCCAATGAGGTGATGATTTTAGCACCACGGCCAGAGGCTAATACACGTTCAATTTTGGTTGAACCGGACTCTGGCTTATGGCTACAGCGCAGTTGAAGATCCATTGCACTTTGAGCTACCGGTTGTAATGTGCGGCTGTGTAGCACAGGAGCGGCAAGGCGAGCCAGTTCATTCGCTTCATCTAAACGCAGCAAAGGCAGCAGACAAGCATTCGCTACGATGCGAGGGTCTGCGCTATAAACACCGGCAACGTCACTCCAAATTGTGACACGAGAAACATCGGCTAAAGCACCAATGACTGTTGCTGAGTAGTCAGAGCCATTACGTCCAAGCAGTACAGTATCGCCATTGTCATTCTGCGCCATAAAACCGGTAATCACGATACGATGATGTGCATGCTGCGCCAGTACTTTCTTAATAAGTGGATAAGAGCGTGAGCGATCCACTTCTGGTTGCGTACCTGCTTCTGCACGAAGAAATTCACGAGCGTCTTGAGAAACTGCAGGTAAGCTGTTCTGGTTGAGTAACGCCGCTAACAGACGAGCAGACCATACTTCACCGTGGCCGAGAACAGCGGCTTGCTCCGCTTTTGACAACGGAGCCGTCAGTTCGCCTAAGCGAATGAATTCGCCATTCACTTGCGTCAACAAGTTATCTGCGACTTCACCTTCCAGTAAGTCTTCAACCAATTTGCATTGAAACTGACGCAGTGATTGCAATGTTTCATGGGCCACACGGCCGTCTTTGTTCAATGCTTCTAAAAATGCAATCAAGCGGTTGGTTGTTTTGCCTGCCGCTGAAACAACCACTAAATCTTCAGGTTGTGAGTACTCTTTAAGAATGTTCGCTACGCGTAAATAACATTCAGGATCCGCTAAGCTACTGCCACCAAATTTATGTAGTTGGCGTGAAACCGTCATTAAAACTTCTCCTTAGCTTTGGTAAAGGCCTGATCCAAATCAGCGATGAGATCAGAAGCATCTTCTAAGCCAACCGATAAACGCAATAACAGATGCGAAATACCTGCTTCAGCAAGAGCAGCTTCGCCCATAGCGCGATGAGTCATACTCGCTGGGTGACAAATCAAACTTTCCACACCACCAAGAGATTCAGCGAGTGAGAAGAGTTTTAATTCTCCCACAAAGAATTTTAGTTGATCGAAGCTACCTGCAAATTCAAAACTGAGCATTGAACCAAAACCAAGCTGCTGTTTCTTCGCAATCTCATGCCCTGGGTGCTCTGGTAGGCTAGGGTGGTATATGGTTTTAATCAATGATTGAGATTTCAAATAATCCAAAATTTGCAGAGAGCTTTCTTCATGCACACGCATGCGTGCACCTAGGGTGCGAATACCACGCAGTGTCATATAGCTGTCAAACGGTGTTCCCGTAGCGCCAATACAGTTCCCCCACCAAGCAAGCTCTTCAGCATGAGCCTTGGTTTTACTGATCACGACACCACCAATCACATCTGAGTGACCATTGATAAATTTAGTCGTAGAGTGAATGACAAAATCAGCGCCCAGTGTCAGGGGCTGTTGGTATATAGGGGTTAAGAAAGTATTGTCTACCGCCACTAAAGCACCAACCGCTTTTGCTTGCTGGCAGATTTGTTCGATATCAACCACTCGCACTAGTGGATTAGAAGGTGTTTCTAACAACACCAGTTTTGGTTTTTTCGCCAATGCTGCTGCAAGTGCTTGCTGATCCGATTGATCAACAAACTGAACTTTGAAGTCGCCTTTATTCGAACGGGTGTTGAATAAACGGTAAGTTCCGCCATAGCAATCATGAGGAGCGATAATTAAGTCGTTAGGACTAAGAAACGTTGACGCAAGCAGGTTTAAAGCTGAAGTGCCGCAGTTGGTCACCACTGCACCTTCACCGCTCTCTAATTCGTATAACGCTTTTTCTAGCAGACCTCTGTTAGGGTTGCCAGAGCGGGTATAGTCATATTGTGGAACTTCGCCAAACGCAGGAAAGCCGTAGTTAGTCGAGAGATAAATGGGTGGAACGACCGCGTGGTATTGAGTATCTGATTCGATTCCGGTACGAACTGCGATGGTAGCTGACTTACGTTTGGTCATGAGTGTTTCCTTTCCTAAGACTCTTAAATATACCCGTCCTATTTGAAGCTGCATTGTTGCTGACTCGCTTGTCACTTAACTGCAACTACAATTAGTTTGTGTATAGACATCCAAATTTACAGTAAGAATACATGTGTTCGTCTATATTGGGGAATTGCATCATACTTTACTTATCTTATTTAAAGACGTCAACACTTCTAGACGTCTATATGTCTTTGCTTATGGCGGTAAATCCCGCTAAAATCTAGCCTTTGGAATTATTACTCGAATTCGAACAATGAAGGTGCGCAATGGCAGACTGGAACGGTGAATATATTAGCCCCTATGCAGAGCATGGGAAGAAAAGTGAGCAGGTGAAAAAAATTACCGTATCAATTCCTCTTAAGGTATTGAAAATTCTCACAGATGAGCGTACTCGCCGCCAAATCAATAACCTGCGTCATGCGACCAACAGTGAGCTTTTATGTGAGGCGTTTTTGCACGCATATACAGGCCAGCCGCTACCAACGGATGAAGACCTGCGTAAAGACCGTCCGGATGATATTCCAGCTGAAGTGAAAGCGTTAATGACTGAAATGGGTATCGAATTCGAGGCTTACGACGACTAATTGTTGTCGATAATCTGTTTTTACGCCTAATTGTGCAGATAGATATAAAAAGCCCTGATACGAATCAGGGCTTTTTTGATGCAATGCATTAGCAAGTGGCATTAGCGAGTAATTAAACCACTAGGCTCAAAACTAGTTCGCCATGTAGTTTTCTGGCATCTCGATACGTGCAACACCAGAATCAATAGCCGCTTGAGCCACAGCTCTTGCCACACGAGGAAGTAAGCGTGGGTCCATTGGTTTAGGAATAATGTATTCTGTGCCAAAACTTAATGTATCAACACCAGCGGCTTTTAACACTTCTTCAGGCACAGGCTCTTTCGCTAACTCGCGAATGGCTGCAACTGCTGCCAGTTTCATTTCATCGTTGATCACTTTCGCGCGCACGTCTAACGCACCACGGAAAATAAATGGGAAACAAAGCACGTTGTTAACTTGGTTTGGATAGTCGCTTCGGCCTGTACCCATAATCAAATCGTCACGCACAGCATGGGCCAGTGCAGGTTTGATTTCTGGATCTGGGTTTGAACAAGCAAACACTACAGGTTTATCCGCCATCAATTTGAGTTCATCAGCCGTCAGTAGGTTAGGGCCTGAAACGCCTAAGAACAGATCAGCGCCTTTAATCACATCTTCCAACGTACGTTTGTCTGTGTTATTGGCAAATAACTGTTTGTATTCATTGATGTCATCGCGACGAGTGTGGATGACACCTTTACGGTCAAGCATGTAGATTTTTTCACGCATAGCACCACATTTAATCAGCAGCTCCATACACGCGACGGCCGCTGCACCTGCGCCTAGACAAACAATAGTACATTCGTTGAGTTCTTTGCCTTGCAGTTCAATAGCGTTAAGCATGCCTGCGGCCGTAACAATCGCAGTACCGTGTTGGTCATCGTGGAAGACGGGCACATCACAACGTTCAATCAGGCGACGTTCAATTTCAAAACAGTCAGGTGCTTTAATATCTTCTAGGTTGATACCGCCAAAGGTATCGGCAATGTTGGCTACGGTATCAACAAACTCATCGATAGTGCGGTGTTTTACTTGGATATCGATGGAATCTAGGTTTGCAAAACGTTTGAAGAGCAAAGCTTTACCTTCCATAACAGGCTTTGAAGCCATCGGTCCAAGATTACCTAAACCAAGAATGGCGGTACCGTTAGAAATAACGGCGACGGTATTGCCTTTTGCTGTGTATTTATAAACGTTATCAACGTTCTGTGCGATTTCGCGAACAGGTTCTGCAACACCAGGGCTGTAGGCTAGTGCTAAGTCTTTTGCTGAATCTGCTGGTTTTGTGAGAGCGATGGCAATTTTGCCTGGAATTGGCAGAGCGTGGTAGTCGAGGGCTTGCTGACGAAAAGCTTCTTCCTCGTTGAGTTCATGGCGATCATTATTGGACATTTGGTGGAGCCTTATTGTTTTTGTTAAGGCCACTCATTCTAGAGTATGTCAATGGATCTTCATAGTTATGATAAGTGAGAAATATAGCTCCTAAGACCAGATTATTGAGTTCGACATGTGTCTGGTTGAAGAAAGCGAAAACTAAAAAGGACGCCGTAGCGTCCTTTTTTAAATCTTTGCGTAAAGTAAAATTACTTCTTGCTAGATAGAGCGCCGAAACGCTTGTTGAAGCGATCAACACGACCACCAGTATCAACGATACGTTGCTTACCAGAGTAGAATGGGTGGCATTTGTCACATACGTCTAGGTGCATTGAATCTTTACCTAGAGTAGATTTGAAAACGAAAGAGTTGCCACAAGAGCAAGTCGCGTTTACTTCTTTGTATTCTGGGTGGATACCAGTTTTCATGGGATAACCTCAAATTAGGCCGTGTCGCTATCCGAATCTGAGCCGGACACCACACGTAAATTAATAAATAATTGGTGACACTTGAAGAGCGTTCTTACAAGCGTCTCGTCAAGGCGCGATATATTAATGAATCCTGAGTTACTGATCAACCGCTTTCGCTGTTATTTTCACCACTTTAGTTGCTCGAATTTAACGGCGTCATCCAGTAGACTGTATTTTCTCTGATTTTTACCCTCTAAAGTAATTATGCGCCCAACGATAGCTCGTGTTGCACTACCTGTACCGTTAGACAAACAGTTTGATTATCTCATTCCAAGTCATCTGTTTCCGATTATTGGTGGGCGAGTATCTGTGCCTTTCGGCCGTCAAACATTGGTGGGGGTTGTAACGGAATTCGCGCAGGAGTCGGGGTTCTCAGCAGATCAGCTTAAATCGATCAAAGAAGTCTTAGATTCTCAACCGCTGTGGTCAGATACACTCTATTCACTCTTAAAGTGGTGTAGTCAGTTTTATCAGTTTCCTCTGGGCGACACTCTTGCTAATGCGATGCCGAGCGCGTTACGAAAAGGAAAGCCCGCAGATTTTGCCAGTAGTAAAGAGTGGCAGATAACCCCTAGCGGTCGAGATCAAATGATGCAAGGCTTTGGCCGAGCCTTCAAACAGGCTCAGGTGATGAATCTTCTTGCATCTGGTCCTGTGTCTCACTCTACACTGCTAGAAGAAGAAGTCAGTGCAACCACGCTTAAAACTTTGCAAGAGAAGGGGTGGATAGAGGTTAGTGAGCATAAGCCGCAATTCAAAGCCTGGCCTAAGCAGATTGAAGCGGATGTTGAAAAGCCGAAATTAAACCAAGAACAAGCTATCGCGATTGCTTCGGTTAATAGCAATAAAGGTTTTGGCTGTTATCTGTTGGAAGGGGTTACTGGTTCAGGTAAAACAGAGGTTTACCTCAATTTGATTAAACCTGTACTGGAACAAGGAAAACAGGCTCTAGTGCTTGTGCCGGAGATCGGTTTAACACCACAAACCATCAACCGCTTTAGAAAGCGTTTTAATGTGCCGGTTGAGGTGGTGCACTCAGGGCTTAATGATACTGAGCGTTTGAATGCGTGGTTATCGGCGCGGGATAAGGTCGCTGGGATTGTGATAGGTACACGCTCAGCGTTGTTAACGCCGTTCGCTTCACTTGGCATTATTATTGTCGATGAAGAGCATGACAGCTCGTATAAGCAGCAGGATAGCCTCCGTTACCATGCTCGCGATGTCGCAGTGATGCGTGCCAACCAAGAACAGATTCCGATTGTATTAGGCTCTGCAACGCCAGCGTTAGAAACATTACATAATGCGTTAACGGGTAAATATCATCATTTGCAACTGACTGAACGAGCAGGGGTGGCTGTACCCACTCGCAACCGTGTACTGGATGTAAAAGGTTTATATTTGGAAAGCGGTTTATCTGCCCCTTTGATTGCAGACATGCGCCGTCATCTGTCGGCAGGTAACCAAGTTCTGCTGTTTCTCAATCGTCGTGGTTTTTCACCCGCTTTGATGTGCCACGAATGCGGCTGGATTGCAGACTGTCAGCGTTGTGACGCTTATTACACCTTCCACCAGTACAGTAATGAAATGCGCTGTCACCATTGCGGCTCACAGCGACCCGTTGTGCATCAGTGTCAAAGTTGTG
Source organism: Vibrio sp. Hal054 (assembly GCF_037162405.1). Taxonomy (NCBI): domain Bacteria; kingdom Pseudomonadati; phylum Pseudomonadota; class Gammaproteobacteria; order Vibrionales; family Vibrionaceae; genus Vibrio; species Vibrio sp. Hal054. The sequence goes on from NZ_JARLUT010000001.1 coordinate 98,852, forward strand.
GTTCAACCCAGTTAGTAACCGTTGGGGTTGGTACGGAGCAGTTAGAGAAGCAACTGGCGGAGCTATTTCCTGATTACAAAACCATTCGTATTGACCGAGACAGTACTCGCCGAAAAGGCAGTTTAGAGTCGGCATTACAGTCGATACGTAAAGGCGAGTATAAGATTTTAATTGGCACTCAAATGCTGGCGAAAGGTCATCACTTTCCGGATGTGACTTTGGTGGCGCTGCTGGATGTGGACGGCTCGCTTTACAGCAGTGATTTTCGAGCGTCTGAGAGACTCGCTCAGTTATTTATTCAGGTAGCAGGACGAGCAGGACGAGCAAGTAAACCCGGTGAAGTGATATTGCAAACGCACCATCCTGAACACAGTCTTTTGCAGGATCTTCTGCAACGTGACTATCACCATTTCGCTTTGACTGCTTTGGCTGAGCGCAAACTGGCAATGCTACCTCCATACACGTATTTAACCTTGTTCCGAGCGGAAGCGAATCAATCGCAAATGGTGGAAGATTTCTTGCGTCAGGTGCGGCAAACGTTGGAAGCACATCCATTGTTTGATCAACACTGTATGGTGTTAGGGCCAACCCCCGCGCCTTTGGCCAAACGTGCAGGGAAATATCGCTGGCAACTTCTTTTGCAAACGGAAGCTCGATCGGTGATGCAAAAATTGTTGATGAGCGCTAAACCTGCTATTTCAATGCTGCCGTTGGCGAGCAAAGTTCGTTGGACTCTGGACATAGAGCCTCAAGATTTAAGCTAATTTCGGCAGTTTATAATGGCTTAAAATAGTGAGCTGAATATGCTGTACTATATAAAGATTCTCTAATGTGATAAAAATCACGCTTGTAGTGCAATATTTGTTAATTTGACCGTAACTTTCTGCTTAGAAATGAATAGACTAACGGTACAATTTCCTCAGTGAATCGTTTTCGTTTTGTGAAATGTATTTTTCTCACTGGAAGGCTAGGTGTGTATCCCACAACTTATACGCCATTAACATAATTACAAAAGGTGTTTTAAGCGTAGTTTGCTTAAGCATCACAAAGGAATAGAAAAGAGGGCTATTTAACATGGCGACAATGAAGGATGTTGCCCAGCTTGCTGGCGTATCGACCGCGACGGTGTCGCGGGCTCTGATGAATCCTGAGAAAGTATCGTCTTCGACTCGCAAACGCGTAGAAGAAGCGGTTTTAGAAGCTGGCTATTCACCGAATTCTTTGGCGAGAAATCTGCGTCGAAATGAGTCGAAAACGATCGTAGCGATTGTCCCGGATATTTGTGATCCTTATTTCACAGAAATTATTCGTGGTATTGAAGATGCGGCAATGGAGCACGGATATCTTGTTTTACTGGGGGATAGTGGTCAGCAAAAGAAACGTGAAAGCTCATTTGTTAATCTAGTTTTCACCAAACAAGCGGACGGAATGCTGTTACTAGGTACAGATTTACCATTTGATGTGAGTAAGCCTGAACAGAAAAATCTTCCACCAATGGTGATGGCTTGTGAATTTGCTCCGGAACTGGAGTTACCAACGGTTCACATTGATAACCTAACCTCTGCATTTGAAGCTGTAAATTATTTGACTCAGCTTGGACATAAGCGAATTGCTCAAATCTCTGGTCCAGAAAGTGCGACACTTTGCCAATTCCGTCATCAAGGTTACCAACAAGCACTGCGTAGAGCGGGTATCACTATGAATCCGACTTATACAACTTATGGTGATTTCACTTTTGAGTCAGGGGTGAAGGCTGTACGTCAGTTACTTTCATTACCAGACGCTCCAACTGCCATCTTCTGTCACAACGACACTATGGCAATTGGTGCCATGCAGGAAGCTAAGCGCTTAGGTTTGCGTATTCCTCGTGACCTTTCTGTGGTCGGATTCGATGACATCCAGTTCTCACAATACTGTGATCCACCGTTGACGACGATTTCTCAGCCTCGTTATGAAATTGGCCGACAAGCCATGTTAATGATGCTGGAGCTATTGCGTGGTCATGACGTGCAAGCGGGTTCTCGCCTATTAGAAACCCATTTGATTGTGCGTGAGAGTGCTGCACCTCCTCGTTCTCACTGAAATTAATAAGATGAATGGCAGTACGAAAGACAGTACTGCCCTGAATACTCTGTTAACTCGCTTTAAACTGCTTTAACATGTGGGCAGATTTTATAACTATTGAACATTTCCAGTGGCTAATAAAGATTATGTAAGACGCGGTCGTAGTCAGAAAAAGCCGGCCCCTAAGAAAACAACATCTCGTCGTAAACCTTGGCGTAGTGGACTTATTGCAATCGTGTTAGTTGGACTTCTCGGTTACGGTTTATATACCTTAAGCAATGATCCTGAGCCGAAGAAACCAGTTGTGGTGAAAACTGAACCTAAGCCAAAACCAAAGAAAACGGAGACCATTCCACCACCTCCAACCGAGAAGTGGGATTATGTGGATACTCTGCCAAAACGCGAAATTGAAGTGATACCGAAAGAACAAGAAGTCTCAGACATTCCATATATCATGCAGTGCGGCGCATATAAGAATATGCAGCAAGCAGAATCACGGAAGCTGGATATCGCATTCCAGGGTATCAACAGTAAAATTCGTAAGAAAGAAGACAGCAGTTGGTTCCGAGTTGTGTTAGGTCCTTACAAGTTTAAGCGTGATGCTGAACGTGATAAACACAAACTGCAGCGAGCGAAAATCGAGCCTTGCGCAATCTGGAAAGAGCGGCAGTAAATTCTTTCACTGAAATTTGACCTGTAAAAATTTAGAAGACGCCCAGTCAGTTAGCGACAAAAGTTAACAATGATCTGGGCGTTTTGCTTTCTCTCTCCCTTGATTTTTTTCCTCTTATCCTCATATAACTTGCATCTCCATCGTGAAAATAATTAAGAGGCCCTCTCGTGACTACCATCGTATCTGTACGTCGTAACAATAAAGTTGTCATCGCAGGTGACGGGCAAGTATCGCTCGGTAATACAGTAATGAAAGGCAACGCGAAGAAAGTTCGTCGTTTGTACAACAATAAAGTATTAGCTGGTTTTGCAGGCGGTACAGCGGATGCGTTTACACTATTTGAACGCTTTGAAAGCAAGCTGCAAATGCACCAAGGTCATTTAACTAAAGCTGCGGTTGAGCTGGCAAAAGATTGGCGTAGCGACCGTGCATTACGTCGTTTAGAAGCCATTTTGGCGGTTGCCGATGAAACGGCATCTTTGATCATTACAGGTAACGGTGATGTGGTTCAGCCTGAGCATGATTTAATTGCTATTGGTTCCGGTGGCAATTTTGCACAAGCCGCCGCGATTGCATTGATTGAGAATACCGATTTAGACGCACGCTCAATTGCGGAAAAAGCGTTAAATATTGCTGGCGATATTTGTGTCTTCACCAACCATCATCACACCATCGAAGAGCTGGAAATTCCACAAGAGCTCATCGCTAAAGACCAAGCATAAAACAGTGTGATTAGAATTAAAGGAATTCATTATGTCTGAAATGACTCCTCGTGAAATTGTTCATGAACTTAACCGCCATATCATCGGTCAAGATAAAGCTAAGCGCGCTGTAGCGATCGCTCTTCGTAACCGCTGGCGTCGTATGCAGCTTGAAGAGAGCTTGCGCGTAGAAGTAACACCAAAAAACATTTTAATGATTGGCCCTACGGGTGTAGGTAAAACAGAGATTGCTCGTCGTTTAGCGAAGCTGGCGAATGCCCCTTTCATTAAAGTAGAAGCCACTAAATTCACAGAAGTGGGTTATGTAGGTAAAGAAGTTGAAACAATTATCCGTGACCTGACGGATGTGGCGGTAAAACTGACTCATCAACAAGCGACTGAAAAAGTAAAATTCCGTGCTGAAGAACTAGCAGAAGAGCGCATTTTGGATGCACTTCTTCCACCTGCCCGTGACGCTTGGGGCAAAGCTGAGCAAAGTGAAGAGAGTTCAAATACTCGTCAGGTATTCCGTAAGAAATTACGCGAAGGTAAGTTAGACGACAAAGAAATTGAGTTAGACGTTGCTGTACCTCAAATGGGCGTGGAAATCATGGCGCCTCCGGGTATGGAAGAGATGACTAACCAGCTACAGGGTATGTTCCAGAACTTAGCGGGTAACACTAAGAAGAAACGTAAACTGAAAATCAAAGATGCCTTTAAAGCGTTAACGGAAGAAGAAGCGTCGAAACTGGTTAACCAAGACGAGTTGAAAGAGCAAGCGATCTACAGCGTTGAAAACAACGGTATCGTGTTTATTGATGAGATCGATAAAATCTGTAAACGCGGTGAAGTGTCTGGTCCAGATGTTTCTCGTGAAGGTGTTCAACGTGACTTACTGCCTCTTATCGAAGGTAGCACGGTCTCTACTAAGCACGGTATGGTGCGAACTGACCACATCCTGTTTATTGCTTCAGGTGCATTCCAAGTGGCAAAACCGTCGGATCTGATCCCAGAGTTGCAAGGTCGTCTGCCAATTCGTGTCGAACTTGAAGCGCTTTCGAGTGATGACTTCAAACGCATACTTACTGAGCCTAAAGCGTCATTGAGCGAACAATACATCGCTCTGATGAAAACGGAAGAGGTGGATGTTGAGTTTACCGAAGACGGTATTAAACAAATCGCTGAAGCTGCGTGGCAAGTGAATGAAACTACCGAGAACATCGGTGCTCGCCGTCTGCATACGGTGATGGAGCGTCTGATGGACGAAATCTCATTCGATGCAACGGATAAGTCGGGGTCATCGCTAACCATTGATTCGACTTACGTGAAGAGCAAACTCGGTGAGTTAGTTGCCGACGAAGATTTAAGTCGCTTCATTCTGTAAACCCCAAAAGCCCGCTGATATCGAAGCGGGCTTTTTTACAACTAGCCATTTCTCGTTCTGAGCCAAGGGTACTGAGCCCGCTGACACCGTATGCGCTTTGGGTATATACTGGCAACATTGTTTGAACTACTTAGCATAATCATGAATAACTCTCTGCAAATATGGTTTGATGCTGCGCGACCGAAAACACTTCCTCTCGCATTAGTATCGATTTTTACCGGAAGTGCTTTAGCTTTTTCTTCTGGACACTTCTCTTTGCCGATCGCTCTTCTGGCGCTGCTGACCGCGACTCTATTGCAGATTTTATCGAACTTAGCCAACGACTATGGTGATGCTGTTAAAGGGACTGATAACGAAAAACGTATCGGCCCGATGCGCGCTATACAGTCTGGTGCTGTGAGTTTGAGTGACATGAAGAAAGCCATTGCTATCAATGTATTTATGACGGTTGTGGCTGGGTTGATGCTGGTTTTTTATGCTCTGGATAGTCTGCAAAGCATCCTTGCATTTATTGGTTTAGGCGTGCTGGCTATGTTGGCAGCGATTGCTTATACCGTCGGAAACAAACCTTATGGTTACCTGGGACTAGGCGATTTATCGGTTTTCCTGTTCTTCGGTTTACTGGGCGTGTCTGGGACATATTTTCTTCACACTGGCAATATAGACTGGAGTCTGTTTTTACCGTCACTCGGTTGTGGTTTGATGGCGGTTGCGGTGCTTAATGTCAACAACATGCGAGACATCGAGAATGATGCTGAGTGTGGCAAACGCACGGTTCCTGTTCGTTTAGGGCAGATGAGAGCAAAGAAATATCACTTCCTGCTTTTATCAGGTGCGGTGATTGCTTTCGGCGCTTATCTCCTTATGCAAGGTAAGCCGCTGTGGATTAGCTTGCCGTTCTTACTCAGCCTGATTTTTGTGGCGAAACATGGACGAGATGTGTGGCAAAGTGAAAAGCCTGCACAGATCGCACCTATGCTACCTGTGATAGTAAAGTGTTCTTTGATTACTAACTTATTGTTTGTTGGCGTGGTTATCGCTCAAACTCTGACAAGTTAATTTGCGCTGTATCATTGCATTGGCTTCATCACCCGATATACTCGTTGGAAGACTTTTCGTAAAGAGAGCAAGGCTATGGAATACAACACCTCTGCACTATGTGATATCTACATCGATCAAGTTGATGTGGTAGAACCTATGTTTAGTAACTTTGGTGGTCGCGCATCGTTTGCAGGCCAAATCACAACAGTGAAGTGTTTTGAAGACAATGGGCTGATTCGTGAAACACTGGAGCAAGATGGTGTGGGACGCGTGCTGCTTATTGACGGTGGCGGTTCACTGCGTCGTGCTTTGATTGATGCTGAGTTAGCAGCGCTTGCGGAAGAAAATGAGTGGGAAGGTATCGTTGTTTACGGTTGTGTCCGCGAAGTGGACGAACTGGAAGACATGAGCATCGGTATTCAAGCTATGGCTGCAATTCCAGTAGGCGCAAATAGCCAAGGTATTGGTGAAGTGGATGTTCCGGTGAATTTCGGCGGTGTAACTTTCCTGCCTGAAGACTACCTGTATGCCGACAATACTGGCGTAATCCTTTCTCAAGAGCCACTAAACGTCGATCTTGATACTGAAGAAGACGTTATTGAAGAAGATGATATTTTGTAATCTTCAACGATAAAAACAACAAAGCCGATGCCCATGCATCGGCTTTGTTGTTTTACCGCTGAGCCTAACGGCGATAAAAGATTTTAAGACGCTGAGTTTTCGCTTGGCGAAGCTTCAACGCAATGCGTTTTTCTCAGCCAAAGCGCGTAGAGATAGCCCAGTAATCCACCCGCAATGTTCCCTGCCGCAATCCCGATAAATAGCCCTTCAATGCCATAAATTTCAGAACCTATCCAAGCTACTGGAAGTGTGAACACAAACAGACGCATAAAACTCCACTGGAATGCTTTAATTGGTAAATGAAGAGCATTGAGGGCAGAGATAAGCATCATAACCACCCCTTGGAAGCCGTAACTGAAAGGGACTACGAGCAGGTAGTGCCAAAGCAAATCCTGAACCGCTGCTTCTTGAGAAAACAGTTTTGAAAGTGGAATGCTTAGCGGCACCATCATGACAAATATCATTAACTGGAAAAGCAGAGAAAACCGCAGACTGATGAATAGTCCAGCGAAACTTCGAGTGGGGTTATTCGCACCTAGATTCTGCGCCATAAAAGGCGTCAGAGAAGAAGTCAGAGACATCAACACCAGAATCAGAATCGATTCAATTCTCTGCGCTGCACCGTAAGCCGCCACAGCCGCTGTACCATGGCTAGAAAGCATCATCATGAGTAATGCCCCAGAGATTGGATTCATCGCTGTTGAGAGCGCAGCAGGCGTCCCTATCTTCAAGATTTGATTCCAATCTTTGTACAAACTCGGGAAGTGCGGAACAGCGAGTAATTTCACTCGCTTAATCAGCACATAGAAAGAGCAAATCAGAGCGCCCAGCCAAGAAAACGCACTTGAAATGGCAGCACCTTGGATTCCTAACTCAGGAAACGGCCCATAACCAAAAATAAGCAGCGGGTCTAATACGCCGTTGATTATGCCCGCCAACATCATGATCTTCGCCGGTGTTTTGGTATCACCTGTTGCTCGAATGACGCTGTTCCCTGTCATAGGAACAACCAAAAGAGGAATCGTGAGATACCACACCTGCATGTATTGCTCGATCAAAGGGATAAGCTCTTGCTTTGCCCCGAGCAATAAGAACAGCGGCTCTATGGTGATAAAACCAATTGAAGAGGCGACGATAACTAAAACGACAGCCAGCAGAATGCCGTGGCTGGAGAAGCGAGCAGCATTGTTTGCAGAGCCTTGGCCGAGTAATCGCCCGATATTGGTGGATAAACCAATACCGATGCCCATGGTAATACAGTTGACGACAAAGGTGACCGGAAAGGTATAACTGATCGCAGCCAGCGCTTCTGTACCCAGTAAGGAGATAAAAAAGGTATCGACTAGGTTGAACATCAGTATCGCAACTAAGCCGAATATCATCGGTACCGTCATTTGACGCAATACAGTGGGAATGGGCGCAGAAAGCAGGCCGTGTTTATCGTGCATAAAGACAACAGGTTGGCGATAAAGTAGTTGCTAGAATACTCTATCTTGGCGTTATGGACTACCCAGTCGGTTGCGTGTTGCGGGGATATGAAAAAGGCCAGCAATGCTGGCCTTAGGTATTTTTAAAGCTTTGATTAAGCTTTTGCTGCCGCTGCTGCTTTAGCAATTGCTGCGAAGCTCTTAGCATCTAGAGATGCACCACCAACTAGAGCACCGTCGATGTCTGGTTGAGAGAAGTAAGCTTCAGCGTTTTCTGGCTTAACAGAACCGCCGTATTGGATGATTACTTGCTCAGCTACTGCTGCATCTTTAGCTGCGATTAGCGCGCGGATAGAAGCGTGGATGCGTTGTGCATCTTCTGCAGTTGCTGCTTTACCAGTACCGATAGCCCAGATTGGTTCGTAAGCGATGATTGCACCGTTTAGCGCTTCAACACCGTATGCATCGATAACAGCATTGATTTGACGAGCACATACAGCCTCAGTTTCACCAGCTTCGTTTTGAGCTTCAGATTCACCGATACAGAAAACAGGTTTTAGACCGTTCTCTTTTAGGAATGCGAATTTCTTAGCAATGAACTCATCAGATTCGTTGTGGTATTCACGACGCTCTGAGTGACCGATGATGATGTGTGTAGCACCGAAATCTTTCAGCATCGCTGGAGACATATCACCAGTGAAAGCACCGCTGTTGTTTAGGTCAGTGTTTTGTGCACCTAGGATGATTTTGTTGCCACCTTCAGCGATTAGACGCTCAGCTAGATCGATGTAAAGCGCTGGTGGAGCGATAGCTACGTCAACACCCGTTACACCTTCAAGTTCAGCATTAAGGCCATTTAGCAGCTCAGTTACCATTGCTTTGCTGCCATTTAGTTTCCAGTTACCCATTACGACAGGACGACGCATAGAAAGATCTCCAATATCTAAAAAATGAAAGTCTATAAAAATATAAACGAAATGTGATTGCGACAGAATATAGCAGATAAAATTTAGCAAATCATGACTAGGGTCATGACTTTCTTGGATCTTGATAACTGCTTAGACCTCATTCGTCGTGATCCCTCTGACATAATCAGCGGTCTATACTCGGTTTTTACCCGTTACCTTGTTATTACTGAGTGTCAATTATAGTGGAAGATAAACAAAGGAAGTGACTATGCCCAATTTAGTGCTGGAGTACTCCAACTCCGCTGAAGAGCGAATAAATGTTCAGGGACTGCTTGAGGATTTACATCAAGTAGCATTAAACAGCGGACTTTTTGAGACAAGCTCAGTAAAATCTCGCACTTTACGATGTCACCATTGGTTGGTGGGTGATGTCGCGGATAGTGAAGATTTTATCCATGTTCAATTTGAGTTGCTTGAGGGGAGAACCCCTGCGCAAAAACGAGAATTATCACAACAGCTCATGGATGTGCTGGTATCTCAGGCGAGTCATATCTACAGTTTGACGGTAGATGTTCGTGATATGGATAAAGACTACTTTATGAAAGTCATTAACGGGTAACACTGATGCCAATAACCACTTTACTTTTTTCCTTCCAAGGCCGAATAGGACGCCAGACTTATTGGATTTGGAACTGTTGCTACTATGCCATGATCCTTGGCTTTGTTGTCGGTGTGAATCGGCTTTTCCCGGGATTGGCTTCGCTGATTTTGCCGGTTTTTTTACTGCTGATATTGATTCCTGATTTAGCGATCACGGCCAAGCGTTGGCATGACAGAGACAAAAACAGTTGGTGGTTACTGCTGAATATTCCTTTGGTTATTGGTCGTATGAGTGTGCCTGTTGGCGCTAACGCTCTGACTGCCAATGAACCCATGTTGTATGAAACCATTATTTCTGTCGCTGCGTTAATCTGTGGCAGTTGGATTCTGATTGAGTGTGGCTTTATGAAAGGCACCAATGGTGACAACCGATTTGGCAAAGAGCCTGTTTAGTTTCAGCTGGAATAAACAACAACAAAAGGGAGCATAGGCTCCCTTTTATATTCTTAGTGTTTGGTTTTTAGCGCCATTCTTCATCACTGTTGCGTCTGAAAGGAATGACAACAGCCTGTTGTTGAGAAACTTCGCCTTCTAAGGCATCACGGAATTTCACCATTTGAATGGTCATTTCCCGCATCAAAATGACGTTAATGTGATTAGGGTTTTTGCACTGGCTTACAACTAAATCAATGTGACTTTGTTGTGCCCGTAATCTCTGTTGCATGTTCAGTGAAGCTGACGAAATCATCTCTTCACACATTTGGCGTTTGAATTGAGAGAAAGCCTCCGGATTTTGCTTTGCCAACGCAACGAGTTCGTCAAATGGAGGAAGTTCTTGTTGATATGGTTGCGACTGAGGTTGGGGCATAAAAGGCTCCTCTTCGATTCCCAACCCATTGAACCGCTGTGATGACCGATATGAGGGCTGGGAGAACAAATTAGTGATGAAATAATCAACACTATAAGCTTAAGTGAGGATTTTTAGCGTGGTGCGGGGAAAATCCCAATTCTCGAATTTAAGACAGATTTGCCAGTGTGAGCAGTCACTATGCTTTTGTGATGAGATACGTACAGCGACGTTCACCTTGGATAATATGTTCTTGGCGATCGACCTGATAATCATGGCCTAACAAGTGCTGGAATATATTGAGTTCAGATTGACACAGATTTGGGCAACGGGTTGCGGCTTTGCAGATAGGGCAATGGTTTTCAATCAGCATAAAACCGTGCTCTGTTGTTTCAAGCTCCGCCATGTAACCTTCTCGCTCGCGTAAGGTGACTAGAGCGTTCAGCTTTTCTTCGATATCCGTGAGATCAGCCAGCGCTTTTTTATACGTTGATAAGGTTTGCGCTTCGCGCTCTGCTGCAACTTTAGCGAGCCCTTCTTTGCCAAAGATATGCTCTACTGCGTCCATCACCTGAATGGTGAGTTCACTGTGCCTGTCGGCAAATTGATCGTGACCTTGTTTGGTTAAGGACCAGTGACGAGTGGGGCGACCGACTTTGACTTTCACATCATGAAACGACAAGATTCCGTCTTCTTCCAAACTTTGCAGATGTTGACGAGCGCCCATTGTGGTAATGGAAAGATCATCGGCAAGCTGTTTGGCAGTAACTGCACCTTCGCGTTTGATGGTGTGTAAAATCCTATCGATAGTTTTCATTATTTCCCTCTCTAGACACTGCTTATTATGAATTCAGTTCTTAATAAAGCAAATTATTTACTATGCTCTCGACTTCGGCTGATTTGGCTGGTCATTGCTCTCCGGTTGTTTTCATCTGCCCGTTTTTATCGAAGGGAATTTTTTATCGGGTGCCAGCACTGAGGTTAATTAGAGTACTTCTCCATTGAATCGTTAATTTCGTCACATTTTTTTCGCGTTTGCCCCTTGGGTTATCATCGAGTATCCCCCACATATCATTCACAAGCTGTTTGGGTCTGGTGACCCATTTATTAACTCAGTGTTTATTAACCAAATGGAAATCTAATCAGGAGAGACGACCGATGAATATTCGTCCATTACATGATCGAGTTATCGTTGAACGCCAAGAAGTTGAATCTAAGTCTGCTGGTGGCATTGTTCTTACTGGTTCTGCTGCGGAAAAATCAACGCGCGGTAAAGTGCTTGCTGTCGGTAAAGGCCGCATTCTAGAAAACGGTACAGTTCTTCCACTGGACGTAAAAGTTGGCGATTCTGTGATTTTTGCTGAAAGCTACGGCACTAAATCAGAAAAGATCGACGGCAAAGAAGTTCTTATTCTGTCTGAAAGCGACATTCTAGCAATCGTTGAGTAATTGCTCTGAGCTCTTATGTTCCCAAAAGAACTAAAAGTTCGCTCTATCATTTATCAATAAACGAATTCTTAAGAGGAAATACAACATGGCTGCTAAAGACGTAAAATTTGGCAATGACGCACGTGTAAAAATGCTGGAAGGTGTAAACATTCTAGCTGACGCTGTAAAAGTAACTCTTGGCCCTAAAGGTCGTAACGTAGTTCTAGACAAATCTTTCGGTGCACCAACTATCACTAAAGATGGTGTATCTGTTGCTCGTGAAATTGAATTGGAAGACAAATTCCAAAACATGGGTGCACAAATGGTTAAAGAAGTTGCATCTCAAGCAAACGATGCAGCGGGTGACGGTACAACAACAGCAACTGTACTAGCACAATCTATCGTTAATGAAGGTCTTAAAGCGGTAGCTGCGGGTATGAACCCAATGGATCTTAAGCGCGGTATTGATAAAGCAGTAGTAGCAGCAGTTGAACAGCTTAAAGCACTATCAGTACCATGTGCTGATACTAAGGCGATTGCACAAGTAGGTACAATCTCTGCTAACTCAGACTCAAGTGTGGGTAACATCATTGCTGAAGCAATGGAAAAAGTAGGCCGCGACGGTGTTATCACTGTTGAAGAAGGTCAAGCTCTTCAAGACGAACTAGACGTTGTTGAAGGCATGCAATTCGACCGTGGTTACCTATCTCCATACTTCATCAACAACCAAGAATCGGGCAGTGTTGACCTAGACAACCCATTTATCCTATTGGTTGATAAGAAAGTATCTAACATCCGTGAACTTCTTCCAGTTCTTGAAGGTGTTGCAAAAGCTTCACGTCCACTGCTAATCGTAGCGGAAGACGTTGAAGGTGAAGCACTAGCAACGCTAGTTGTGAATAACATGCGTGGCATCGTAAAAGTAGCTGCGGTTAAAGCGCCTGGTTTCGGTGACCGTCGTAAAGCTATGCTACAAGACATCGCTATCCTAACTGGCGGTACAGTGATTTCTGAAGAAATCGGTCTTGAGCTAGAGAAAGCGACTCTAGAAGATCTAGGTCAAGCTAAGCGTGTGGCTATCACTAAAGAAAACACAACTATCATCGACGGTGCTGGCGAAGAAGATGCGATTAAAGGTCGTGTATCACAAATTCGTCAACAAATCGAAGAAGCAACTTCAGACTACGACAAAGAGAAACTACAAGAACGCGTTGCTAAGCTAGCAGGCGGTGTTGCAGTAATCAAAGTTGGTGCAGCAACTGAAGTTGAAATGAAAGAGAAGAAAGACCGCGTAGAAGACGCTCTACACGCAACTCGCGCAGCGGTTGAAGAAGGTGTTGTAGCTGGTGGTGGTGTTGCACTTATCCGCGCAGCTTCAATGCTAACTGAGCTTACTGGTGACAACGAAGAACAAAACGTGGGTATCCGCGTAGCACTTCGTGCAATGGAAGCGCCAATTCGTCAAATCGTGAAGAACGCAGGTGATGAAGAGTCTGTGGTTGCGAACAACGTTAAAGGCGGTGAAGGCAACTACGGTTACAACGCGGCAACTGGCGTGTACGGCGATATGATCGAAATGGGTATCCTAGACCCAACGAAAGTAACTCGTAGCGCTCTTCAGTTTGCAGCATCAGTTGCTGGTCTAATGATCACAACAGAAGCTATGGTAACTGATAAACCTAAGTCAGACGCTCCAGCTATGCCAGATATGGGCGGCATGGGCGGTATGGGCGGAATGATGTAATTCCCCCTTATGCTGACGAGACCTCATAGTTAGGTCGAGCATAAACCTCTTAAAGGCAGAACGTGTTTTACATGTTCTGCCTTTTTTATTGGATTAAGTTTATTCAACAGTCGCTTCGGTTTTGCAGTTTCAATTAACTCAGACTATCGGATAGCTAGAAATTAGCCGCTAAGTTATGCACTATGAAGATTGGTTTTCCATGGAAGGTTACTAATGCAAATTCAGCAGCTTAAACATCAAACAGAATCGGTATCTTTGGTTATAGATAACTGGCAGTTACAAGCCGGAGAACATTGGGGCATGTTTTCAACTCATAACCATGCGGCGTCGCTACTGGTGCGAGTATTGAGTGGTGAGTTGCAACCTCAACAAGGTGAGGTCTCTGATCTTCCTGAAAAAATTGCCTGTGTCTCTTTGCATGAGCAGCAACGCTTGCTGGATTTAGAGCTGGAAAAAGATGATACCGATTTTATGGATCGTATTGACTACGGTTCAACGGTGGAAGAGCTGGTGGCAGAAGTGGGTTGTACTGGTGATGAACTTGAGTCGTTATTAGCGACAACGGATTTATTAGCCATCAGAACTCGTGGTTTTCGTCAGCTTTCCACAGGAGAAACACGCCGAGTGATGCTCGCTCGTGCGCTTGCATTAAAACCACAAATGATGATCTTGGATGAGCCTTATTCCGGCTTAGACATTGCGCACCGTCAGCGCCTTTCCGAGCTGTTACAGCAGTGTTCGAACCATATTCAACTGGTCATCATCACATCCCGTGAAGACGAGTTACCATCTTTTATTACGCATGTGGCCTTGTTCGACGAGCAGAAACTTGCTCAAACATTAAGTCGTGAAGAGTGGCTGAACCACCCAGTGATGGCGCAGATGCTGGCGTTATCTGAGCAAAAGAGTGATGCGATGTTCGAGCTGCTGCAAGCTCACCAGTCACAGCATCAGTACCCAAATCCGTTAGTTATTATGAATGACGTCACGGTGGAATATGTGGATGCCAAAATCTTTTCAGGTGTGAATTGGCAGATTGAGCAAGGGCAGCATTGGCAAGTGCGAGGTCCTAACGGCTGTGGTAAAAGTACGCTACTTGGACTAATTCTTGGGGATCATCCTCAGTGTTACAGCAATGATGTAACGGTATTGGGCATGAAACGAGGCAGCGGTGAAACTATCTGGGATGTGAAACGTCACATTGGTGTGGTTTCTTCGGCTTTGCATCTTCAATATCGGGTCAATTGTACCGCTCTCGAAGTGTTGATTTCCGGATTCTACGACTCAATTGGCCTCTATCAGCAGCCGAGTAAGAAAGAGATTATGTATGCGCGCGAGTGGTTGCAGCTGTTAGAAATGAGTCAGTTTGAAAAAGTGGGTTTTCGAAATCTGGATTACGGACAGCAGCGACTGCTGTTAATTGGCCGAGCCTTAATCAAACTGCCCGCACTGCTGATTTTGGATGAACCTTATCAAGGGTTGGATTTCCTCAACCGCAAGTTAGTGTTCAGAGCTCTAAATCGCATAGCTTCTGCAAATATCAGCCAATTGCTATATGTGACTCATCATGAAGAAGACTCGCTAGATGCAATCCATCACTTTGTGGATTTTGTTGCCCAACAAGGTGAGGGATACCGAGTCAACATATACTCGAATCAGCCATAACGCCCAGAAAAAAGCGTTGCCAGAGCAACGCTTTTCAATGGTTAGTGACGACGTCTGAGTTTCTGATGGACGCCTCGACGCAGACTATGGAAGGTGTTTTCTGCCTTATCAACGCCGTAAAGCACACTAAGTGCAAGAAAAGTAATCACGACAGACTGTGTTAAGTAGCCTAAACCGATCATTAGCCCTAACGCTGCCAATACCCAGATAACTGCCGCAGAGGTAACTCCGTGAATTTTACCATCCAGCGTCATCATCACACCCGCACCTAAGAAGCCGACACCCGTGATGATTTGCCCAAGCACACGAGCTTGGTCAAGAGTATTTGGGGACAAAGACACCGCCATCGCCATAAAAAAGTAAGTGCCGGAAATAATCAGTATTGAGGTGCGGATACCCACTGGTTTTCCTCGGGTTTGGCGTTCAATACCGATAAGTAAGCCGTTGATCATACAGCAAAGTAAAGCGGACCATTGGAATGGCCCAAGGTCTAAAATAGAATCCAAAGTTAGCATGGCAGCCTCAATGCATATAGGCGTGAAGAAGCGCAGTATGCAGCGAATCGTACTTACGATCTAACAAAAGCTTTTATGGGCTAGATAATCAATATCTATAGAACTACTCAAGATGCAAATCGAGTGGCGTTTTACTGCTTCTTCCACCAATTTCACGGGTGAGTTTTGGCACCAAATAACCAGATACACGTTCAATGACACCGGCCATGATGGTTTTTGCCGTGTGGTCATCAATAAAGAAGTGAGCCGCGCCCTGCACTTTGTCTAATACATGGATGTAATAAGGCAAGATACCTGCATCAAATAGGCTTTCACTCAGATTTACCTGAGCTTCCACCGAGTCGTTTACCCCTTTTAACATTACTCCCTGATTGAGCAGAGTTACGTTAATCGCACGCAGTCGAGACATTTGCTGCTTTAACTCAAGGTTGATTTCATTCGCATGATTGATGTGAGTGACAAGTACCACTTGTAAGCGGGTCTGTGCCAGTGTGTCTACCAGCTCATCGGTAATACGAGCAGGGATAACTACAGGCAGGCGAGAGTGGATGCGCAGACGCTTGATGTGAGAGATCGCAGTGATCTTGTCGATCAGCCAAGCCAGCTCGTGATCTTTCGCCATCAAAGGGTCTCCGCCAGAGAGAATGACTTCATTCAGTTCAGGATGCTTGGCAATGTAATCCAAGCTTTGTTGCCAAACCGATTTGGTGCCTTTGTTGTCTTCGTAAGGAAAATGACGACGGAAACAGTAACGACAGTTAATAGCACAGCCGCCTTTCACGATCATGAGCGCTCGGTTACGATATTTATGCAGTAACCCGGGGATGTCATTATTCTGCTCAGAAAGAGGGTCGTTTGAATAACCTTGGTGTACTTCAAACTCTTCGCTTAATGGCAAAACTTGTCGCAGCAAAGGATCGTGCGGATTACCTTTCTCCATTCTGCTGACAAAACTTTGCGGTACTCGCTGGGCAAATAATTTGCGCGCAGCAAACCCGTCTTGCCAAGGCGTAGGATCAATACCCAGCTCGTTGAGCAATTGAGTGGGATCTGAGATAGCATTTGCTAGTTGTTTGATCCAGTTTTTCTCAACAGAATCGACTTTTCGGGTTATGATGTGCGGCATTAATTTTAACTCGAAGAATGTAAGAGGAAATATGGCTACTGTTAGCACGAATGAATTTAAAGGCGGTCTTAAAATTATGCTTGATAATGAGCCTTGTGTCATTCTCGAAAACGAGTATGTAAAACCGGGCAAAGGTCAGGCTTTCAACCGTGTAAAAATCCGTAAACTGCTTTCTGGCAAAGTTCTAGAGAAAACTTTTAAGTCTGGTGACTCTGTAGAAACTGCGGATGTAGTAGATATCGACCTAGATTATCTATATTCAGATGGTGAATTCTACCACTTTATGAACAACACAACGTTCGAACAAATTGCAGCAGACGTTGCAGCTGTTGGTGACAACGCTAAGTGGTTGGTAGAAAACAATACTTGTACTCTAACACTTTGGAACGGTAACCCAATTTCTGTTACTCCACCAAACTTCGTAGAGTTAGAAGTGACTGAAACAGATCCAGGTCTGAAAGGCGATACTCAAGGCACTGGCGGTAAACCAGCAACGTTAGCAACAGGTGCTGTTGTACGTGTACCTCTATTCATCCAAATCGGTGAAGTAGTGAAAGTGGATACTCGTAGTGGCGAATACGTAAGCCGCGTGAAATAAGTATTGCTGTAGTTTGTACGGAAATTTCTAGTACAACTTATTGAATACAAAAAAGACCAGCAGAGATAGCTGGTCTTTTTGTATGTGTTATAGCTGGCTCTTGGTTTCAATAAGCCAGCAATATTTCCACTACAGCATTAGCATTCCAATAAACACGACTGCAAGCAGTGTGATGAATCCGGCAAATGCATAACAGGCAATTTTGCCGATAATACCTGTGTGGAATTTTAGGTCGTGCATACCGTGGTGAACACGGTGCATCGCATGCCACATTGGTAGGGCTAGAGTACCAATAATGAACAGCGCGCCAATAATATTGGTCGCAAAACCAGTGACACGCTCGTAGCTCAATGCTTCAGCATCAATAATGCCTAGCGGAACTAAGATACCTAATACGAACACAGTGATTGGGGTAATCATGGCAAACCAAGTACCGCCAGCACCAAACAGTCCCCACCATACAGGTTCATCTGAACGTTTTGGATTGGTATTAATCACAATAAGCTCCTTACACCACAATCAGAACAATGAGAGAGATGAAGGCAACTGCGGCCCACTGACTCAATACGATGATTTTCTTATCCAACAATTTGCCTTTGATGCGGATTGGCATCACTTGAGGCATCATGCTGAAGAAGGTTTGCGCATGAAATAGGCTACCTGCTAGCGCAACAATATTGATTGCGATAACGACCGGATGTGCCATAAATGCAAGCCAAGTATTCCAAGCTTCAGGGCCTTTAACCAATGCCCCCAAACCTACGGTCAGGAACAGGGTAAAAAGAATCAGCGGCAGAACCG
Organism: Vibrio sp. Hal054; assembly: GCF_037162405.1. Classification (NCBI taxonomy): domain Bacteria; kingdom Pseudomonadati; phylum Pseudomonadota; class Gammaproteobacteria; order Vibrionales; family Vibrionaceae; genus Vibrio; species Vibrio sp. Hal054. The sequence continues at coordinate 116,995 of NZ_JARLUT010000001.1, forward strand.
TTGCTTCACGTACCATGTAAAAACGATAGAAAGGATGATCTTTCCACCAAGTTCGTTTCATCTGACGAACATAAGGTTTACGGTTACTCATCCTTAGCCCTCCACTTTGTTTGTTGAACCGTCTGGTTTCAACATTGCAATCACGAAGTCCATTGACGATTCCACTTTACCTTGGTTTACCGCCGCCGCAGGGTCGACATGTTTAGGACATACTTCAGAGCAGTAACCGACAAAAGTACAACCCCATGCGCCATTCTCGCCATTGATAAGCTTCATACGTTCTGCTTTACCATTGTCACGAGAATCTAGGTTATAACGATGAGCCAATGTCAGTGCCGCAGGACCGATAAACTCAGGGTTAAGACCAAACTGAGGGCACGCTGCATAACACAGACCACAGTTAATACAGCCAGCGAACTGCTTGTATTTTGCCATTTGCTCAGGTGTTTGGTTGTTTGGACCATCTTCAGGTGTACGGTCATTACCGATGATGTAAGGTTTGATCGCTTCTAGACGTTCGATAAACGGAGTCATATCGACAATCAAATCTTTTTCAATCGGGAAGTTCGCTAGCGGCTCGATTTTTAAGCCATTCGGGTAGTCACGTAGGAAACTCTTACACGCCAGTTTTGGCACGCCGTTAACCATAATGCCGCATGAACCACAAATCGCCATACGACAAGACCAGCGGTATGAAAGTTCTTTATCTAAGTTGTCTTTCACATAACCAATGGCATCGAGTACTGACATGGTTTCGTCAAAAGGCACTTCAAACTTTTGTAGATAAGGTTCAGCATCTCTCGCTGGGTCGTAGCGTAAGATCTCTACTTTTTGAATACGATTCGCCATTATTCTTGATCCTCCGCACTTGCACCTGCTTCTTGCGCCGCTTCTGCAGCTGCGGCTTTTTCTGCAGCTTCACCGTAGAGTCGTGCTTTAGGTTGAGACTTAGTGATGGTCACAGGGCTGTAATCAATTTTCGGCGCATCGCCATTTTGATAGAACGCAAGTGAGTGTTTTAGGAAGTTCTCATCATCACGTTCGGTACAACCGTTATCTAAACGCTGGTGGGCACCACGAGATTCTTTACGCAGCAATGCAGAGTGAACCATCGCTTCTGCTACTTCTAAACCGTAGCCAACTTCAATCGCATAAAGCAGGTCAGTGTTGAATACTTTACCTTTATCTTTGATGCTGATTTTCTTGTAGCGCTCTTTAAGCTCGGTAAGTTTATCGATGGTTTCTTGCATCAAGTCTTCTTGACGGTAGATACCACAACCCGCTTCCATGGTATGCCCCATTTCAGTGCGGATATCCGCCCAGTTTTCATCGCCTTCTTGGTTTAGGAGTGCTTGAATGCGAGCTTCAACGGCTTTCACTTGTTCATCAATAGCTTTGTCGTTCCAGCCTTTGAATTCTTGTGCGCGTTTCACTGCGTGTTCGCCCGCAACGCGACCGAATACCACGAATTCTGCTAGTGAGTTAGAACCCAGACGGTTTGCACCGTGAAGACCTACAGATGCACACTCACCTACGGCAAACAGACCGTTAATACGAGTTTCACATTGACCGTTGGTTTCAATACCACCCATGGTGTAGTGCACTGTTGGGCGAATAGGAATTGGCTCTTTCGCTGGGTCTACGTTTACATAGGCTTTTGCTAGTTCACAAATGAATGGCAGACGCTCTTGCAGGTACTCTTCGCCTAAATGGCGTAAGTCGAGATGCACAACATCACCGAGTGGGTGCTTGATGGTGTTGCCTTTTTGCTGTTCGTGCCAGAATGCTTGTGAAACTTTGTCACGAGGACCCAGTTCCATGTATTTGTTTTTCGGCTGACCCACAGGTGTTTCTGGACCCATGCCGTAATCTTGTAGGTAACGGTAACCGTTCTTATTGACGATAATACCGCCTTCACCACGACAACCTTCGGTCATCAGAATACCAGTGCCTGGCAGACCCGTTGGGTGGTACTGAACGAATTCCATGTCACGCAGTGGCACGCCGTGGCGATACGCCATTGCCATACCGTCGCCAGTTACAATGCCACCGTTAGTGTTACAGTGATAAACACGGCCCGCGCCACCTGTTGCTAATACAACCGATTTCGCTTTGATGAGAACTAATTCACCTTCAGACATATGAATGGCAACAAGTCCTTGAACTTCGCCATCAACAACCAAAAGGTCGACAACAAAATACTCATCAAATCGTTTGATTTGAGGATACTTAATTGAAGTTTGGAAGAGAGTATGTAGCATGTGGAAGCCAGTTTTGTCGGCCGCAAACCAAGTACGCTCGACTTTCATACCACCAAAACGACGAACGTTAACTTCGCCATTTTCTTTACGGCTCCATGGGCAACCCCATTGCTCCATTTGAATCATTTCGCGAGTGGAATTTTTCACAAAATATTCCACAACATCCTGTTCACATAGCCAGTCGCCCCCGCCAACGGTGTCGTTGAAGTGGTTGTCTAGGCTGTCTTCTTCCTTGATAACTGCTGCGGAACCGCCTTCAGCGGCTACCGTGTGAGAACGCATCGGATAAACTTTAGATATCAGGGCAACTTCTAGGTTCGGGTTCGCTTCAGCTGCTGCAATTGCAGTACGAAGACCCGCACCACCTGCGCCGATGACTGCGATATCTGTGGTAATTGTCTGCACAGTTATCCTCCAGTGTATTGTATGTTGATGATGAGCTATGGTGCTCATTCCTCGTTATATTGGGGGGTTGTTCGTTGAACGCTAAAGGATTGCCGCGCCTCCGAATCAAACCAAATCCACTTATAAAGTGGTAGACCCAGTTTAGGAGAGGTCAGAGAGGAAAAAATTGATTCTGTTGGGTTTTTGCTTAGGTAGTGCAAACATAAGCATACAAATTTTATCTTGTGTGATTGGCATCACGTTTGGGTTTTGTATTTTGATCCGAAAAGGTAAAATCTATTCAATCCTGATTAAGTGAATAACCAAATGAATAAGTCCGATTGGATGCCAACAGCATCAATAGAGCAACTTAAGCAACGTGCACAGCTCTTAACGTCAATACGTCATTTCTTTGCGCAAAGAGATGTGCTGGAAGTCGACACCCCTGCAATGAGTCACGCTACGGTGACGGATATCCACTTGCATACCTTTCAAACAGAGTTTGTCGGTCCTGAGTACGCCAACGGAAGCCGCCTGCATCTAATGACAAGCCCTGAATTTCATATGAAGCGACTGTTGGCAGCAGGAAGTGGCTCTATTTATCAAATCAACAAAGCGTTCCGTAACGAAGAGAATGGTCGTTATCACAACCCAGAGTTCACTATGTTGGAGTGGTACCGTGTTGGTTTTAACCATCATGAATTGATGGATGAAATGGATGACCTGTTGCAAATGGTATTAAAAGTGGGCGCTGCAGAGCGTATGACATACCAAAATGCATTTTTAACAGTGTTAAAGGTTTGTCCGCTTGAAGGTTCTATGGTTGAGCTGAAAAAAGTGGCTGCGCGATTAGGCTTAAGTGATATCGCTGAGCCAGAAGACGACAGAGACACTTTATTGCAGCTTCTGTTCAGTATTGGTGTTGAACCGCACATCGGGCAGCAAGTACCGGTATTTGTTTACGACTTCCCTGCATCTCAAGCAGCATTAGCGAAAATTAACCCGCACGATCCTAGAGTTGCAGACCGTTTTGAGGTCTATTTTAAAGGGATTGAACTGGCAAACGGATTCCATGAGCTGGACAACGCGAAAGAACAGTTAGCGCGTTTTGAGCAAGATAACTGTAAGCGATTGCAGATGGGATTAGAGGAACAACCTATCGACTATCATCTGATAGCCGCTCTTGAGTCGGGGCTGCCAGAATGCGCAGGTGTTGCTTTAGGTATTGATCGTTTGATTATGTTGGCATTGGGTGAAGACCATATTGATAAAGTGACAGCATTTCCCTTCCCACGAGCGTAGTTTGCTTCATATTGCCTTAAATGTGGGGAAAGAAGCTGAAACCATGACACATGCCAAGGATTATACGTGGTAACTACTCGCCTCAGGCGTTTAACCTCGTTATACTCCTTGTCTGATTTTGAACCACCATTTTTTGATATACAACGGTAAGAGCGCAGGACATGCAAGAATACATTCAGTTTTTCCAACAAAATATGATCCTATCACTAGCTTGGGTCGGTATTTTAGTTGCATTGATTTTCAATATTTATAAATCAGCAACAGCAACATACAAAGAGCTCACAGCACCACAAGTGACTCAGCTTTTAAACCGCGAGAATGGTGTTGTTGTCGATATTCGTGCGAAAGACGAATTCAAACGTGGTCACATTACTGACGCACTTCACATTTTGCCGACTGATATCAAAGCGAATAACTTTGGTGCGCTTGAAAGTCATAAATCTGACCCAATCATTGTGGTATGTAAGATGGGACAAACTGCTCGTGAAAGTGCAGATTTACTTACTAAAGCTGGTTTTGAGAACGTTAGTGTTCTTAAAAACGGTATTACAGGCTGGGTTGATGCAAAACTTCCGCTTGTTCGTGGTAAGAAATAACGCCCATAACCGATTTGAAATGCTGTCTAAAAAGGCAGCATTTGATTGAAAGAGATGTGATGTTTTCCACGTATTGGTGTCTCAGCCTCGTGATTCAGAACGTTCTCGGTTAGTCTCAGGGTATCAACCTTGACCGGAATTTATCAGTATTAAGGATTCAAAAATGGCTGAAGCAGCAACACAAGACGCACAACAAAACTTCGCAATTCAACGTATTTTCCTAAAAGATGTTTCTTTTGAAGCGCCAAATTCTCCAGTAATGTTCCAAAAAGAGTGGAACCCAGATGTAAAACTGGATCTAGACACTCAAAGCCGTGAACTGGGTGAAGGCGTTTACGAAGTTGTTCTACGTTTAACAGTAACCGTTAAGAATGCTGAAGAAACAGCTTTCCTATGTGAAGTTCAACAGGGTGGTATTTTTACTGTTGAGAATATGGATGCAGGTCAGCTAGCTCATTGTCTAGGTGCATTCTGCCCGAACATTCTATTCCCATATGCGCGTGAAACTATCTCTAGCCTAGTGGTTAAAGGTACGTTCCCACAATTGAACCTAGCACCAGTTAACTTTGATGCATTGTTCATGAACTACCTACAACAGCAAGCCGCTGGTCAAGGTACAGAAAGCGCTGAAGCTTAAGGCGATAGCGGTTTAAATATGTAGCCATTCGTGGCAATGAATGCACAGCGTACTTCATGAGTACGATGTGCATTTTTATTTTGACCCAAACTCAGCCAAATCATTAAGTAGGATTGGCATATTGAACTTTGGGTATAAAATTAGTGTTAACAAACGATTATTCATCGGGCGGAACAATGACAGACGCACAAGTAAATAATGCTTACGGTAAAACGGTATCCATGACAGTTATTGGTGCCGGCTCTTACGGAACCTCGCTAGCAATTTCATTAGCACGTAATGGCGCTAACATTGTTCTTTGGGGGCACGAAGAAGAGCACATGGCTAAATTACAGGCTGATCGCGCTAACCAAGCGTTTTTACCGGGTATTGATTTCCCTGACTCTTTGATTGTTGAATCTGATTTGAAAAAAGCGGTGGAAGCGTGTCGTGATCTACTGGTGGTTGTGCCGAGCCATGTGTTTGGTATCGTACTGAAAAGTCTGAAACCGTATTTGCGTCCTGACACTCGATTGTGTTGGGCAACCAAAGGTTTGGAACCAGAAACAGGCAGACTGCTACAAGATGTCGCTAATGATGTGATTGGTGACTCTCACTCATTGGCAGTGTTATCTGGGCCGACGTTTGCCAAAGAATTGGCAATGGGCATGCCGACAGCAATTTCAGTGGCGTCCCCAGATGCGCAGTTTGTGAAAGATCTGCAAGAGAAAATCCACTGTAGTAAAACTTTCCGAGTCTATGCAAACAGCGACTTTATTGGCATGCAGCTTGGCGGCGCAGTGAAGAACGTTATTGCGATTGGTGCGGGGATGTCTGATGGTATTGGCTTTGGTGCCAATGCGCGTACAGCACTGATTACTCGTGGCCTTGCTGAAATGACTCGCCTAGGTATTGCGTTAGGCGCTGAAGCTGAAACCTTTATGGGTATGGCTGGTTTAGGTGACTTAGTGTTGACCTGCACTGATAACCAGTCACGAAATCGTCGCTTTGGTTTGGCTTTAGGCCAAGGCAAAGATGTCGATACTGCCCAGGTGGAAATAGGTCAAGTTGTTGAAGGTTATAGAAATACCCAAGAAGTGTGGGCGCTAGCTCAGCGTATTGGTATTGAAATGCCTATAGTTGAACAAATTTATCAAGTATTGTATCAAGGGAAGGATGCACGCTTAGCCGCACAAGATTTGCTTGCGCGAGACAAAAAAGCGGAACGTTAACCTTGTATCATAAGTCAGGATCTCACTCGATATTACAATAAATACAGACCTGACTTTGAATGAACGTCCGGGACACATAAACCAATGAAATTGTGCGAAAAAGAGAAAGTTTGGCAGACCATCGTTAAGGAAGCTCGCGAACAGTCTGAACAGGAGCCAATGCTCGCCAGTTTCTATCATGCAACCATTATTAAGCATGATAGTTTGGCTTCTGCATTGAGCTACATTCTTGCGAATAAATTAAACACTGCTTCAATGCCTGCCATGGCAGTGCGTGAAGTGGTTGAAGAAGCCTTTGCGGCGGATCCTAGTATTACGGAAGCAGCTGCGTGTGATATTTGCGCGACGGTTAACCGTGACCCTGCGGTGTCGATGTACTCAATGCCCCTGCTTTACCTCAAAGGTTATCATGCTTTGCAAGGATACCGCGTTGCCAACTGGCTTTGGAAACAAGGCCGTGTGGCGCTGGCTACTTACCTGCAAAACCAAATTTCGGTTGCTTGCCAAGTGGATATCCATCCGGCTGCGCGTATTGGCCGAGGCATCATGCTTGACCACGCAACAGGGATTGTCATTGGTGAAACGGCTGTGGTTGAAAACGACGTTTCTATTCTTCAAGACGTGACCCTTGGTGGTACAGGTAAAGAGTGTGGTGACCGCCATCCGAAAATTCGTGAAGGTGTGATGATTGGTGCTGGTGCCAAGATTCTGGGCAACATTGAAGTGGGCGAAGGGGCGAAAATTGGCTCGTGTTCTGTGGTACTGCAAGCTGTTCCTCCGCATACGACAGTGGCTGGTGTTCCAGCACGAATCGTTGGTCGACCTAAGTCTGAAAAACCGTCCTTCGATATGGATCAGCAGTTTAACGGTCGCGTGCAGACATTTACAGGTGGCGACGGCATTTAGCTCGTGGCGTAAACAGAAAAACAAAAAGGGATAATGCTCAGCATTATCCCTTTTCTTTATCTCGTAAAGCAGATTAAGTATGACGCTGGCGTATTAGCCAATAGCATCAAGCTCAGCCATGACTTCTTCTGCCCACTCAATCCAAGTTTGACGAAGAAGTAGATTACGACGCAGCGTCAAACGCTCTAAACGTTGCTGCTTATCTAATACCGCAGGTGTAGCGTAGTAGGCAGCTTCGATTTCTTGATAGTGTGCAACTAGTTTGCGAGACTCTTCAACCAGTTCACCTAGTTGAGATCTAAAAGGTGCTGATGGTTGAACCGAGCAAGCAATAAGCTTTGCACTAAATTCATCTCGTACCGTAGGGTGAGCTGTTGGTTGCTCAAACCAATCGCCCAATGCGCTACGTCCAGAATCTGTAATTGAATAGACTTTTCTATCTGGTTTACCTTCTTGCGGCTCCAAAACACAAGTGACCAAACCTTGTTGGCCCATTTTGTTTAGTTCGCGGTAAACTTGTTGATGACTGGCTTTCCAGAAGTAACCAATACTTGCTGAAAACTCTTTAGTGATGTCGTATCCCGTCGCATCACGTGTGCTAAGAACAGTGAGAATTACGTGTGGTAATGACATGTCTTTTTATCCAAATTGGTTAAGTAAGTTTAAAAATTGCTTAACTATCGTTTGTGCTTCTGTTGGCACGCTTTTTTTAACTTAAATAGTTAAAAACTTAATAGTTAGAAAACTTAAGCAAATTCAGCACAAGTGTGCTGTTCATGTCACCTTTAAAGCCGTTTATCACCTAGAGGTAGTTATGCGTATGCATACCTCGCTACGATGTATTTTTATTAGTCTCGGTATCGCAGAGGTGCAGTAGTATATCTAAATAATAAGCATAAAGTAGAATACAAGGACGTTTTGATACAAAAAACTGATATTATTCTCAATAAAATCTCCAAGCAAAATAAAAGGTCGCTAAATTGCGACCTTTTGGTGTTTTTATGAAATATTATACTGCTAATTAGCCTGTGTTGCGCATACCTGCTGCGATACCTGCAATGGTTACCATCAGTGCTTCTTCCAGCTCTGTCGCAGGTGTTTCCGTTTGACGAGTACGGTACAGCAGTTCTGCTTGTAGCATGTTCAATGGCTCTACATAGATACTGCGTAGACGAATGGATTCCTGACCCCAAGGATCGCTTTGCATCAGGTTTTCGTTGTTCTCTACATTCAGCACCGTCTTGATGTCTTTTTGTAGCTGATCACGCAGACGTTGACCGAGTGGGCGTAGCTTCTCATCAACCAGACGCTCATCATAGTAACGAGCCAAATCAACACTACATTTGGTGTACACCATTTCAAGCATACCAAGGCGAGTTGAGAAAAATGGCCATTCACGACACATCTCTTCAAGCAGAGCTTGGTGACCTTTATCAATCGAGAACTGAATTGCCTCACCAGCGCCTAACCATGCAGGAAGCATCAAACGGTTTTGACTCCAAGAGAAGATCCAAGGAATCGCACGTAAGCTTTCTACGCCACCATTCGGGTTACGTTTGGCAGGACGAGAGCCCAGAGGTAATTTGCCTAGCTCAAGCTCAGGTGTTGCTTGACGGAAGTAAGGAACAAAATCAGGCTCACCGCGAACCACTTGACGATAGGCTTCACAAGAAACTTCTGAAAGTGCATCCATCAAGTCACGCCAATCTTGTTTTGGCTCTGGTGGTGGCAATAGGTTTGCTTCAAGGATTGCACTTGCGTACATGTTGAAGCTATTCACGGCAATTTCTGGCAGACCAAGTTTAAAGCGAATCATCTCACCTTGCTCGGTTACACGCAGACCACCTTTAAGACTCTTCGGTGGTTGAGAAAGCAGTGCCGCGTGTGCAGGTGCACCACCACGACCGATTGTACCGCCACGACCATGGAACAGAGTCAGTTCAATGCCTTCTTGGTCACACACTTTCACCAGTGAATCCATTGCACGGTATTGCGCCCAGCCAGCAGACATTACGCCCGCATCTTTCGCTGAATCTGAATAGCCGATCATGACCATTTGGTGGTTTTGGATGAAGCCTCGGTAAAGGTCGATACTCATCAGTTGCTTGATCACGTCTTCAGCGTTGTTCAAGTCATCCAATGTTTCGAATAGCGGACACACGTCCATACGGTAAGGACAGCCTGCTTCTTGAAGCAATAGGTGCACTGCCAGTACATCAGACGCTGTACGAGCCATAGAAATAACGTATGCACCAAACGCTGCTCGTGGTTGTGCCGCAATGATCTTACAAGTATCAAGAACTTCTTGAACTTGCTCAGAAGGCTGCCAATCACGAGGAAGAAGAGGGCGCTTAGAGCTCAATTCATTGGTTAAGAATGAAATCTTGTCTTGTTCACTCCAGTGATTGTAATCACCGATACCTAGGTAACGAGTCAGCTCAGACAGAACATCCGCGTGGCGAGTACTTTCCTGACGGATATCAAGACGCACTAAGTGAACGCCAAATGCTTTGATACGGCGTAAAGTGTCTAGCAATGAACCATCAGCGATAACACCCATGCCGCACTCATGCAGTGACTTATAACACGCGTAAAGCGGGTCCCAAAGCTGGCTGATGTCCTGAAGTGGAGCTTTTTTAGGAAGCTTCTCACCGTGCACTTTGGCATCCAGAACTTCGAGAGTTTCTTGGAGCAGTGAGCGTAAGCCTTTTAGAATTGCACGATACGGTTCATGTTCATTTTCACCCGCAAGTTGGCGTAGCTCATCACTGCATTTGGTCATCGATAGCTCGCTAACCAGCTCGTTGATGTCGCCTAGATAAAGGTCAGCCGCTTTCCAGCGAGAAAGTAGCAATACTTCACGAGTGATGGTGTGAGTTACAAATGGGTTACCGTCTCGGTCACCACCCATCCAAGATGAGAAATGAACTGGACGAGCGTCTAGAGGTAGACCTTCACCCAAGTACTCTTTTGCACGTTCATTAAGATCACGTAGGAACTCAGGTACGGCTTGCCATAGAGAATTTTCTACAACAGCGAAGCCCCATTTGGCTTCGTCTAACGGTGTAGGGCGTTGTTGACGAATGACGTCTGAGTGCCAGCTTTGAGCAATTAATTGCTCTAGACGGCGTTCAGTTTTATGACGCTCTTTAGAAGAGAGTTCAGTTAACTCGAGTTTAGATAGACACTCATTTATTTTTACCAACTTGTTGATCATCGTACGACGAGTGATCTCTGTTGGGTGAGCGGTCAATACTAGTTCAATGTTGAGTTCGCGTAGTGCCTGTGCGGTATCGAGTTTACTAATAGAATTTTGGCTGAGTTTTGAAAACAGAGCATGGATTGAATCTGGTTCACACACATTCTCTTCACAATGACGTGAAATGGTGTGGTACTGCTCAGCGATATTGGTCAAATTCAAAAATTGGTTAAAAGCACGAGCCACTGGAGTCAACTGCTCGTTGGGAAGGCTTTTTATCTCTTCAATCAGTAGATTCCGATCCGCTTGATTACCTGCCATTGCAGATTTTGAAAGCTTACGAATGGTTTCCACTTTCTCTAAAATAACGTCGCCATCTGCATCTTGAATGGTTTTACCCAATAGATGCCCAAGCATGCTTACGTTACTTTTGAGTGCAGAGTATTGTTCGTTCATTGTCATCCTGCCTTGTAAAAAAATTACATCCTGTGTTCCTTGTTAGAAAGACAATTTATCTAAGTTTGCCCAGTCTAGTCAAATGATGCTGGTGATATCTTTGCCAGTTTTTACCTGTTTGTGTGCAATGTAAGTTTGCTCAATTTGAGTGATTTGTTGGAATTTTCTTACAAAACAACAAGACGTTAATCACATTGTTATTAATGTGTTACGCCTTGTTGTTTGGCGGTTATAAGTCGTGAACTAGAAGCAGTACTTGTACATCGCCTTAGAAAGGATGTTAATGGTTGGGTCGATAAACTCGAAGGCCAAAAATTCGTCTGGTTGGTGAGCTTGGTCGATAGAACCCGGTCCCATGACCAGTGTCGGACATAACTCTTGTAGGAAAGGAGCTTCAGTACAATAGTTTACCGTTTGAGCTTCAACGCCGGTGATTTCGCTGATCCCTGCAATAAAAGGATGGTCATGCTCACATTCATAGCCAGGAATGGCATCGTGCAGAGGTTCGATCTCAATTCGTCCCGGCCATTTCTCTTGTACTTGAGTCAGTGCGCTACGCAGCATGTTGTCCAAACCATCAAGGCTAATGCCGGGGAGAGGGCGAACATCATAGTGCAGTTCACAGCAACCACAGATACGGTTTGGACTATCGCCTCCGTGGATATGTCCTAAGTTTAAGGTTGGACTTGGGATATCAAAACCGGGGTGGTGATACTCTTTGACTAATTTGTCGCGTAGTTGCATTAGTGCATAAAGCACTTCATGCATAATCTCAATTGCATTCACGCCTAGTGCAGGGTTTGAAGAGTGACCCGATTTCCCCGTAACACGAATGGCATTTGCCACATGTCCTTTATGACCACGAACTGGCACTAAGCTGGTTGGCTCACCAATAATGCAGTAATCAGGTTTGAATGGCGTATTTTGCGTGAAATGACGCGCTCCGAGCATGGTTGTTTCTTCATCACACGTAGCCAATATATAAAGAGGCTTTTTTTGCTTGCTCCAGTCCACTTTCTTCACTGCTTCTAAAATAAAAGCAAAGAAGCCTTTCATATCCGCAGTGCCTAAACCGTAAAAGCGGTTATTTGCTTCAGTCAACGCATGCGGATTAAAGTTCCAGCGACCCTCGTCGAAAGGAACGGTATCACTGTGACCGGATAGTAATAAGCCACCTTCACCTTCGCCTTTTTTAGCAATCAGGTTCTGTTTTCCTGGCGCAACTTGAACCACGTCCACTTGAAAGCCTAAAGCGCTGCACCAGTCTGCCAATTTAGAAATGACTTGTTCGTTGCCTTCATCCCAACGACTATCGGTGGAGCTGATGGATGAGGTTGAAATAAGACCTTCATAAACCTCAAGGAAACTTGGCAATTGCATATATTATTTGCTCCTACTATTGACAGAATTACGTTGAAACTGTAAAACACATATTAAATCACTTTTAGTGAATAAAAAACCGATAAAAGTGCCAATTTTAAAGATTTATAGTCATTTTTAATTGTCGATTTTTTACTCGATTTAGGACGTTTTGAGATGTTAAAAACCACCATCATCGGCGCAAGCGGCTATACCGGAGCAGAACTGGCTCTTATGGTGCACAAACACCCTGAGCTCACGCTATCAGGTTTATACGTTTCAGCCAACAGCGCTGATGCAGGAAAGTCTATTGGTCAGTTACACGGCAAGCTAACAGGTTTGCTCGATTTACCAGTACAACCTTTAGTGGATGTTGAGAAAGTGGCACAAGAGAGTGACGTAGTCTTTCTCGCGACTGCACATGAAGTCAGTCATGATCTTGCTCCTGTTTTTCTGGCCAACAACTGCCAAGTTTTCGATCTTTCTGGCGCTTACCGTGTGGATGGTGAGAGTTTCTATACTCAATACTATGGCTTTGAACATCAGCATGCTGATTGGTTAAAAAAAGCGGCTTATGGCTTGGCTGAGTGGAACCTAGAAAACATCAAACAGAGTCAACTGATTGCTGTAGCTGGTTGTTACCCAACCGCTTCTCAACTAGCGATTAAACCTCTGATTGAAAGTGATTTATTAGATGTACAACAGTGGCCTGTGATCAATGCGACCAGTGGTGTATCGGGTGCTGGCCGTAAAGCCACTCTAACAAACAGCTTCTGTGAAGTGAGCTTGCAGCCTTATGGCGTGTTTACCCACCGTCATCAGCCAGAAATTGCCACTCACCTTGGTCGTGAAGTGATATTTACACCACATTTAGGCAATTTTAAACGCGGTATTTTAGCCACTATCACGATGAAGCTGGCACAAGGTGTAACCGCTGAGCAAGTGAACCAAGCATTCACTCAAGCTTACCAAGGTAAACCTGCTGTACGTCTGCGCTTGGATTCTTTACCACGCATCCAAGATGTTGAATTTACTCCGTTCTGCGATATCGGTTGGAAAGTGCAGGGCGAACATATCATTGTCGTTTCAGCAATCGACAATTTATTAAAAGGTGCATCGAGTCAAGCGATGCAGTGTTTAAACATTCACTACGGTTTCGATGAGCTTACAGCTCTGGTGTAAGGGTTATATATGACGGATACAAAACTAGATCCATTGGTGATTAAGTTAGGCGGCGCAGCTCTGTCTTGTTCAGAGACGCTAAGTAAGCTTTTCAGCGCAATCGCACAGTATCAAGCCCAAGCTCAGCGACGAATTGTTATCGTTCACGGTGGCGGTTACCTTGTGGATGATCTCATGGCGAAGTTGCAGTTACCAACTGTTAAAAAAGACGGTCTACGTGTAACTCCTTACGACCAAATTGGTGTGATTGCTGGTGCGCTAGCGGGCACTGCGAATAAGATGCTACAAGGTCAGGCAATTAAAGATGGCTTAAACGCTGTGGGTTTATGTCTGGCTGATGGTGGTTTATGTGTTGTAGAAGAGCTGGATCCGGAACTGGGTGCTGTAGGTAAATCAACAGCGGGTGATGGCACTGTGATTAAGCTTCTGCTTGAAGCTGGCGTAGTTCCTATTATCAGCTCGATTGGTCTGACAAAAGACGGTCAAATGATGAACGTAAATGCAGACCAAGCAGCAGTATCTGTTGCCAGCGCATTAGGTGCTGAATTAGTTCTTTTATCTGACGTGAGTGGTGTGCTGGATGGTAAAGGTCATCTGATTGCAACCCTTGATGAGTCAAAAGCAAAAAGCTTAATTGAAGGTAAAGTGATTACCGATGGCATGATCGTAAAAGTAAATGCCGCATTGGATGCCGCGAAAGAGCTTGGTCGCCCGATTGAAGTCGCGACATGGCGTTATCCAGAAAAGCTTGCCAAGTTGTTTTCAGGTGAAAGTATCGGTACTCAATTTTTACCTCAGTAATTATTTAGAAATAGCTATTAAAGAGCAACAAATTTAAATCGATTAGTTAACGTTGCTCTTTAAACAAAAGAATTTAAAGGAATCCTGAGCCCTGACCGCCAAGTGCAGAGCCAGAAATTTGGAGATATAAAATGAGCAAAGTTCAAGTCAAAAAAGTTGTCGTAGCCTACTCTGGCGGTCTAGATACATCTGTAATCATTCCATGGTTGAAAGAAAACTATGGTTGTGAAGTAGTGGCATTCGTTGCTGATGTTGGTCAAGGCGCAGAAGAATTAGTTGGTATCGAAGAAAAAGCTATCGCTTCTGGTGCATCAGAGTGTTACGTCGTTGACCTGAAAGAAGAGTTAGTAAAAGACTATATTTACCCAACGCTAAAAACAGGTGCATACTACGAAGGTAAATACCTACTAGGTACTTCTATGGCTCGTCCTGTGATTGCAAAAGCGCAAGTAGAAGTAGCACGTAAAGTAGGTGCAGACGCACTTGCTCACGGCTGTACTGGTAAAGGTAACGATCAAGTTCGTTTCGAAGGTGCATTTGCAGCACTAGCACCAGATCTACATGTTATTGCTCCTTGGCGTGAATGGGATCTTGTTAGCCGTGAAGAGTGTCTTGACTACCTAGCAGAACGCAATATCCCATGTGCAGCATCACTGACTAAAATCTACTCTCGTGATGCAAACGCATGGCACATCTCAACAGAAGGTGGTGTGTTGGAAAGCACTTGGAATGCACCAAACGCAGATTGCTGGGCGTGGACTGTTGACCCAGAGCAAGCGCCAAATGAAGCGGAATACGTCACTCTGAAAGTGCAAAAAGGCGAAGTGGTAGCTGTAGATGGTAAAGAACTTTCTCCATACCAAGCGCTTATTGCTCTGAATGACAAAGGCGTGAAACATGGTATTGGTCGTATCGATATCGTTGAAAACCGTCTGGTAGGTATGAAGTCTCGTGGTTGTTACGAAACTCCGGGAGGCACGATCATGATGGAAGCGCTACGTGCAGTTGAACAACTTGTACTGGATAAAGCTTCATTTGAATTCCGCGAAGAAATCGGTATCAAAGCTTCTCACCTAGTTTATGACGGTCGTTGGTTCACTCCGCTACGTAAATCAGTGTTTGCTGCGGCAGATGCACTAGCAGAAGACGTTAACGGTGAAGTGGTGATCAAACTTTACAAAGGCCAAGCAACTGCAACACAAAAACGTTCTGAAAACAGCTTGTACTCAGAAGAGTTTGCAACCTTCGGTGCTGATGAAGTTTACGACCAAAGCCATGCAGGCGGCTTCATCCGTCTTTACTCTTTGGCTAGCCGTATCAAAGCATTGAACGAAGCTAAGAAGTAATCCCTAAGTTCCCGTCAAAGGGAACTAAAATAGAAACAAAAAAAGGATCGCTCAAGCGCGATCCTTAATTATAAAAAACACTTAAACACTGGCAGAAATGAAGTATTCTTTGGTCAATTAACCAAGGAATTAGATGCAGGAGAAGCACAATGGCATTATGGGGCGGAAGATTTACCCAGGCAGCAGATACGAGATTCAAAGAGTTTAATGATTCATTGCGCTTTGACTACCGACTGGCTGAGCAAGACATTGTGGGTTCTATTGCGTGGTCGAAAGCTCTGCTTTCTGTCAATGTTCTGAGTGAAGACGAACAGCAAAAACT
This sequence comes from Vibrio sp. Hal054, assembly GCF_037162405.1. Lineage (NCBI taxonomy): Bacteria > Pseudomonadati > Pseudomonadota > Gammaproteobacteria > Vibrionales > Vibrionaceae > Vibrio > Vibrio sp. Hal054. The sequence continues at coordinate 132,957 of NZ_JARLUT010000001.1, forward strand.
TGAGTTGGCATTGAATGAACTCAAGCTTGAAGTGATGGAAGACCCTGAGCAGATTTTGCGTTCAGATGCTGAAGATATCCACTCATGGGTAGAGCAGCAACTGATCGGTAAAGTCGGTGACTTAGGTAAAAAGCTTCATACTGGCCGTTCACGTAACGACCAAGTAGCGACTGACCTGAAACTTTGGTGCCGTCAGCAAGGTCAACAACTGCTTATCGCTCTTGATCGTTTACAAAGCAAAATGGTTGCAGTAGCAAGAGAACATCAAGGCACCGTGCTTCCTGGTTATACCCACTTGCAACGTGCTCAGCCTGTGACTTTTGCTCACTGGTGTCTAGCTTATGTTGAGATGTTTGAGCGTGATTATTCACGTGTGAGTGATGCAATTAAGCGTCTTGATACTTGTCCGCTAGGCTCTGGTGCTCTTGCTGGTACAGCGTATCCAATGGATCGTGAAAAGCTGGCTCATAACCTTGGCTTCCGTCGTGCAACGCGTAACTCTCTTGATTCAGTATCAGACCGCGATCACGTGATGGAACTGATGTCAGTCGCCTCCATCTCTATGCTTCACCTTTCTCGTCTGGCTGAAGATATGATTTTCTACAATTCAGGTGAGTCTGGTTTTATCGAGTTGGCGGATACTGTGACTTCAGGTTCATCTTTGATGCCACAGAAGAAAAACCCAGATGCGCTTGAACTTATCCGTGGTAAAACCGGCCGTGTTTACGGTTCGTTGGCGGGCATGATGATGACAGTTAAAGCGCTACCGCTGGCGTACAACAAAGATATGCAAGAAGACAAAGAAGGTCTGTTCGACGCTTTGGATACTTGGAATGATTGTATGGAAATGGCGGCACTGTGCTTTGAAGGCATCAAAGTGAACGGTGAACGTACACTAGAAGCGGCGAAACAAGGCTATGCTAACTCAACAGAACTGGCGGACTACTTAGTTGCGAAAGGCATTCCATTCCGTGAAGCACACCATATTGTGGGTGTCACTGTGGTAGCTGCCATAGCGAAAGGATGCGCGTTGGAAGAACTGACTCTAGAAGAGCTGAAAGCCTTCTCACCAGTGATTGAAGACGACGTGTATGCGATTCTGACCATTGAATCCTGTTTAGAAAAACGTAGCGCTCTGGGTGGTGTCGCACCGCATCAAGTCGCTTACGCAGTAGAACAAGCTGAGTCGCGTCTATCTAAACGAGATGCTACATCTGTTAAGGTGCGTCCTGCTCGTCTAACAGACATCGAAGCTTTAGAAGGCATGGTAACTTACTGGGCGAATATGGGTGAAAATCTGCCGCGTTCTCGTAATGAAATTGTGCGTGATATTGGTTCATTTGCGGTAGCGGAACATAATGGCGAAATCACAGGCTGTGCTTCTCTGTATGTCTATGACTCTGGCTTAGCTGAAATTCGTTCACTCGGCGTTGAAGCGGGCTGGCAAGGTCAAGGGCAGGGTACGGCGATTGTTCAATATCTAGTGAGTAAAGCGCGCCAAATGGCGATCAAGAAAGTATTCGTTCTGACTCGTACCCCTGAGTTCTTTATGAAGCTAGACTTTATTCCAACGTCAAAAACTTTGTTGCCTGAGAAAGTTCTTAAAGATTGCGAGAAATGTCCTCGTCAGCATGCTTGTGATGAAGTTGCGCTTGAAGTGAATGTTTCAGAGCAGCTTATTACTAAGATGAAAGTTGCATAAGCTATTGAATCTTAAGTCTGGAAAATAAGATCGAAAAAGATCAAAATTTTCCGGAACCAATCAGAAAAAGCACGGTCTACTTTAATACCACTGCTTTTTCTTAGAAGAATCTAAGAGAGCCCTAAAACAATTATTGATTTTAGGGCTTTTTCTTTTTCTTTTTCTTTTTCTTTTTCTAGAAGCGCCATTTTCTCCTCCGTCACTTTTTTCCTCCGCCGCGATGCCGTGACGAATTAATGTTTCTTCAAGAGTGTTTAATCATCTTTCCCTTGTCGTTTTCGCCAAGGAAGAATGACGAATTTCATCCATAAGTGAAGAAAAAGCAAAGCGTTAAAGGCAAAGCCTGCGATCATCAGCGCGATAGATTCAATACTGCGTGGATTTTGCTTAAAGAAGAAAAACCATACCACCCAGCAAAGTACAGACAAAACAGTGAGTTGATCCATGCAGCGCTGGCATTTACCTATCTTCTTCCAAAACCAATTTTGTTGGCAGTTATTGCAAGCCATCTCTCTTACCTTAAAGAAATCATCGTATCGGGTTTAACCTCATTATCGTCATATAGATTAAATTAGTCATAAAATCTTTGATAGACCCAATCAGTTAATGTTATGGTTTTGATAGTTCAATTCTATCGGGGTGAATAATGAATATTCGGGACTTTGAATATTTGGTTTCGTTGGCTGAGCACAAACATTTTCGCAAAGCAGCGGAAGCGTGTTTTGTCAGTCAGCCAACACTAAGTGGTCAGATTCGTAAATTAGAAGATGAACTGGGCACGGTTTTACTGGAACGAAGCAGTCGACGGGTACTTTTTACTGAGTCTGGTCTGCAATTGGTTGATCAGGCAAAACGCATCTTAAGTGAAGTAAAAACTTTCAAGGACATGGCGAGTAAGCAGACTGGCGCAATGACGGGACCGATGCATATTGGCTTTATTCCAACTCTTGGACCTTATTTGTTGCCTAGGATTGTGCCATCTCTGAAAGAGCATTTCCCTGAACTGGAGCTTTTTCTACACGAAGCTCAAACTCACCAGCTTGTGCAGCAGTTGGAAGATGGTAAGTTGGACTGTTTAGTTCTGGCTGCAGTGGATGAAACCGCTCAGTTTAAAGAGATTGAAGTTTATGACGAACCAATGAGCATCGCTGTTCCATGTGATCATCCTTGGGCTACTCGTGATGAAGTCGACATGTTAGATCTTAATGGCAAGACAGTGTTAGCGCTTGGTGATGGGCACTGCCTGCGAGATCAGGCATTAGGTTTCTGTTTTGCAGCGGGCGCAAAAGATGATGTTCGCTTTAAAGCCACCAGTTTAGAAACGCTGCGCAATATGGTCGCCGCAGGAGCAGGAATTACCTTGTTACCGAAGCTTTCTCTGCCTAAAGAAAAGGTCAAAGACGGTGTTTGCTATATAAAAGCGGTAAACCCTGAGCCTTCACGTCGGCTTGTGGTGGCCTACCGACCGGGTTCACCTTTGCGTCAGCGCTTTGAAACTCTAGCTAAGTTGATGAAAGAAACTTTAGAAGCTCAAGCCTGACAAGAATAACGTGCATAAAAAAGAGGCTGTTAAGCCTCTTTTTTATGTTTTGTGCGGCAGAGTTGTCTAGAACAACTCGTCGCCACCGCTATTTGAGTAAATATCACCAGATAGGCTTTCTTGAACGTACTCTTTTGGTTCCGTACCTTTCAAGAAATACTCGAACATTGAGGTCTCATCCTGTTTGTTCGTCAGTAAGCCTGTATCGCGGTCAATACGCACGCGAACAATGTTGTTTGGCAAAGCTTTCTCTTGTTCTGGTACACCTTCAAGTGCTTGGCTCATAAACTCAATCCATGCTGGTTGAGCCGTTTTTGCACCCGCTTCAGCGCCTGCCACATCATCTTCGATATTTGGATTTGGTATTGTCTTACCTAGGTTTCGGCTGTGTTCATCAAAACCTACCCAAGCAATCGCAACAATGCCCGGAGCATAACCGTTGTACCAAGCATCTTTAGAGTCGTTGGTTGTACCTGTTTTACCGCCGATATCTCTGCGCTTAAGGGCTTGAGCACGCCAACCTGTGCCGTTCCAACCTGTTTTCTCAGCCCAGTTACCGCCACCCCAAATGTTGCTGTACATCATTTCGCGAACAAGGAATGCAGTCTGTTCGGAGATAACTTGCTTAGCAATGTGAGTTTCAGCGTCTTGCTCATCAAACTCGTTTGTAGCTTTTGGACAGTTTTGACGACAAACAATCGTAGGCTCGGCTTCAAATTCTAATTCACCGTATGGGCCTTCTACTTTTTGAATGTAGTATGGCTCAACATAGTAACCACCATTGGCAAATACCGAATAACCTTGCGCCATTTTTACTGGCGTTAAACTGCCTGCACCAAGCGCAATAGTCTCAGATTTTGGTAGTTGGTCGATATCAAAACCAAAGCGAGTCAGGTATTGGCGAGTATCTTCCAAGCCTACTTCACGCAAGACGCGAACGGCCATTACGTTCTTAGATTGCGCCAAACCGATACGTACACGCGTTGGACCTGTGTATGTTGGTGGTGAGTTCTTAGGACGCCATGCTGTGCCTTGGCTTTCGTCCCATTGGTTAATCGGCGCATCGTTGATGAGTGTTGCCAGTGTTAATCCTTTATCTATAGCTGCGGCATAGATAAACGGCTTAATACTTGAACCCACTTGGCGTACAGATTGAGTCGCGCGGTTGAACTTGTTGTGAACAAAGTTAAAACCACCGACAAGCGCTTCTATCGAACCGTTTTCTGGATCCATAGCAACAAAAGCCGTGTTGGCATTCGGAACTTGGCTTAACTGCCAAACCGGATTTTCGGACTCATCTTCAGAGACTTTACGTACCCAGATTTGTTCACCAGCTGTTAGGATTTCTTTGGTACTGGTTGGAAGAGGACCTTGGCGATCGTCAGTAACAAAGCGACGAGCCCAGTTCATGTTATTCCAATCGATAGTGAATTCACCTTGGTTCTTAACCCAAACTGTCGCTGATTTTGCTTCAGTGCTCAGAACAACCGCTGGAGAAAGTTCACCATAAGTCGGTTCGTTTTTAAGATGTTCAACAATTTGTTCTTCAGTCCAAACCGCTTGACCAGATTTCCACAACTCTTTTTCTGCTCCACGGTAGCCGTGGCGTTCATCGTAGGCAATCAGGTTATGAATTGCGGCCAAGTTCGCCGCTTGTTGGCGTTTAGAATCTACCGTGGTGTAAATGTTCATTCCTGAGGTATAAGCATCTTCACCGTAGCGTTCAATCATCCACGCACGTGCAATCTCTGCCACATATGGCGCGTTAAGTTCGATTTCTGCGCCGTGATAATTGGTTGGTAGAACCTCAGCACGAGCTTGTTCATACTGTTCTTGAGTGATGTACTTTTCAGAAAGCATACGAGCCAAAACCACATTACGGCGGTTAGTTGCGCGTTCTAAAGAGTAGATAGGGTTCATCGTTGATGGTGCTTTTGGTAGACCAGCGATAAGCGCGATTTCACCTAAGCTTAAATCTTTTACTTCTTTGCCGAAGTAAGACTGCGCGGCTGCCCCAACACCGTATGAACGATAGCCCAAATAGATTTTGTTCAGATATAGCTCAAGAATTTCTTCTTTTGATAACAGCTGTTCAATATGGATTGCGATAAAAATCTCTTTGATTTTACGCATGATTTTCTTCTCGTTAGACAAGAAGAAGTTACGAGCCAACTGCTGAGTGATGGTACTTGCACCTTGAGAAGCACTGCCAGATGCGACAACCGCAAAGGCCGCACGGGTAATACCAATCGGGTCAAAACCATAATGGTCATAGAAACGAGAGTCTTCGGTTGCAATGATCGCTTCAATCAGCTCTTTTGGCATCTCTTCCAGTTTAAGAGGAATACGACGCTTCTCACCGAACTGAGCGATGAGCTTGCCATCTTTACTAAAGACTTGCATTGGCGTTTGCAGCTTAACGTCACGCAAAGTAGCGACATCAGGCAACTCTGGTTTTACATATAAATAGAAACCAAAAATTGTACTGACTCCAAGAGCTGTGCAAATCAATGAAAAAATTATTAAACGCTTTATGAACTTCACCGGAGAATCCCTGTTTAGTAGAGGCTGCCTTAATGCAAACCCTAGTACTCTAAGCTAAAAATTTAGCTCTCAAAAGTAGTTACCGCTTATTTCCCCATTTAATAGGCGTAATGAGCGGAGCTTTCTTATTGGAGTAGAGCTATATGGTTCAATCATTAGTTATGGGTGTCGATATCGGCCACCATAGTATTAAAGCAGTGGTCCTAAAACCTGCAGGCAATAAGTATACGCTGTTAGGTTATAAGGAAATACGAATTGCTGACGATATTTTCGCTGATAACCATGCCTTGGTTTATCAGAAAATTGTAAAGAAACTCAAAGAACTAAAAAAGGGTTTACCTTTATTTAGTCGAAAAGTTGTTATTGCCATCCCCGATAACACCGTAATTAGTAAAGTATTACAAATAGATAGTGAGCTTGAACCTAATGAACGCGAGTTCGCTATTCATCAAGCGTTTTCTCATCAATCTCCTTACCTGATGGAAGAGGTCAGTCTGGATTTTATTCCAGTCATAAAGCATCCATCGCCTGAGACAAAAACTAGCCAAAATAATATAGCAGCCTACCAAGTGTATGCCACTAAGCGAGACGTTGTAGAGAGCCGTACAGTGGCTTTGGAAAAAGCGGGTTTTAAGCCGATTCTGGCTGAAGTGCAAACTCATGCTTTAGTTCAGTTGTGGCAACTGTTCAGTAAAACTTATGCACGCACTGATTGGTTGCTGGTGGATGTCGGTCATACCCAAACCACCTTGTGCTTAGATTTTGCCAATAAAGCACCTTTTTATAAGCTGATTGCAGAAGGTGTTTCTCAGGTGTCGACTCAATCAGAAAATGAAGATTCTGTTGTAATAAAAGACAACGTCAATGAGCTGGTGGAGAAGATCGCCAAGCAAATTCAGTTGTTCATATCGGTGAACGGTGCGGCAAGTCTTACTGGAATCTGGTTAACCGGTGGTGGGGCAAATATCGACGCGATACAAAGCGCGTTGATAGAGAAGGTCGATCTCATGTGTGGCGTGTTAGACCCATTTTGCGTATTCCATGACAAAGCGAGCAAGCGTTACCGTTCTGAATTGCCTGTAGCGGCTTTTGCCACAGCGGCAGGACTTGCCGCACGCGGCATCAATTGGTTGGAGGTTGAACATGCTGCATAGCATTAACCTTCTTCCGTGGCGAGAGGCTCAAAAGAAAGCTCACAGGCAGCAATTTATTCATATCTCTTTACTGGCGGTTGGTCTCGCTGTCGGTATGCAATGGGCTGCGGGATGGTATATCGATGATCAAGTGACTCAAGAGAGAGGTCGTGTAGAGTTTTTAAATCAGCACATCGCCGAACTGGATAGACAAATCAATTCACTCAAGCAAGTTGAAAAAGAGTATCAGGACCTGATGGTTCGTTTCGATATGGTTGAGTCACTGCAGAAAAAGCGTAACAAAACCACTCAGTTTATGGATCACATCCCTCGACTCATTCCAGAGGGGGTGTACGTAGACCAAATGAGCATGAATGGTCACAACATTGAGCTTCGGGGTATCAGTGACAGCACTGCGCGACTTGCGACGATGTTGGATCTGTTGGAGAACTCTTCTTATATCTCAGATGTTGAAATGCATTCTATCGTGTCTGGCAGTCATCGATTTGGCAAGCAATTTCAGAGCTTTCAAGTGTCGTTTTCGTTCCATATGGAAGCAAGTGACGCAGCACCTTTAAAGGAGGTGACGAATGGGTGATTTTAAAAACCTAGAGCTTGACGAAATATTGGATTGGCCACGATTGCCACAGCTCGTGGTGTTGCTACTTGTCGTGGTGCTGATTCAAGGTGCGGGATATTGGTTTTATCTTGTGCCCAAGCAAGAGCATTTGAGCGCGCTCATTGAAGAAGAACAAACGCTAAAATCCACCATTCGAATTAAAGCGCATAAAGCTGCAACTCTGCCGCAACTCAAAGCTCAACTCGATGAGCTATCAGAACGTTATGACTATTTGTTACAGCAACTACCCGAGCAGAAAGAGCTGGCCAGTATGTTGGCGGCGGTCAATGAACTGGGCATCAAACATCAACTGAGTTTCAATCGGATGGATTGGGGTGAAAAAGAACAACAAGCATTTTTATATCGCTTGCCTTTGAATCTTGAGCTGACAGGTGAATATCACCATATTGGCCAGTTTTCACAAGCGATTGCACAGTTGCCAAGGATTATCTATTTCGAGCACGTAGACTTTCAGCGAGCCAGTCAAGACAGTCAGAAATTGAGCGTCAATGTACGAGCCTTTACCTATCAGTATCAGCCGGATTCGCTAACCTCAGGAGGTCAACAATGAAGAGTAAATCCTGTTGTTGGATCTTGATATGTATCGGATTGATGGGGTGTCAGGCGAATGAAGATTCACTTTCAGATTATATCGAGCAAGTCACGCTTCAAGCGCGAAAGGAGATCGTTCCACGGCAACCAATCGTACCTTTTGAAGCCTTTTTATACGTGAATACCAATGCAAGAGAGCCTTTCGATCTTCCAAGAGAAGCGGTGATTCAAAATCAACCCAAGGCGAAAAAAGATTGTTGGCAACCTGCGCTGCGTAAGCAAAAGGATCCTTTAGAAAGCTTTGCGCTAAGCCAATTGAAGTTTAAAGGCGTAATGAGTAATGGCAAAAGTACGTCAGCACTGATTCAGACTCCAGAAGGAAAGCTGGCTTATGTAGCAAAGGGACAATACATCGGCATCAATCATGGAAAAGTGTATGAGGTCACCAAGCAATACTTGTTAATCAAAGAGACTTTGCCAGATGGCTTAGGGTGTTGGAATCAGCGCAGCATCAAGCTGGCTCTGAAGTAGATTGTGGAGAAAACGATCATGAATAAATGGCTTCAAATAGGGCTTCTAGCTCTCAGGCGTGTGTTGGTAACCACCAGTCTTTGTCTTATTGCACCTGTGGTACTAGCAAATGGCGATAATGCGATTCCAAACCAACTCAACAATATTGATTTCAAAATTAATGCAGATAAAGCGGCGGTGATCATCATTGAGCTAGCCTCTGCATCGTCAGTTGTGGATGTCTCAAAAAACGACAAAGGTTTAAATGTTGAGCTAATTAATACACAAATTTCAGACGATAAATTGTTTGTTCTGGATGTCTCTGATTTCGCTACTGTTGTAGAGACGATTGAAGTATTTCGTCAGCAACCAAATGGTCTTCTTGAGGTGAAAGTGAAAGGGGATTATCAATACGACTACCAGCTAAATAAGAATGTATTAGAGGTGGTGATCCGCAAGTCTGAGCCACAACCTAAACAAAACCAAGAACCATTGTTAGAACAGGACAACAAGCCTATCTCGTTTAATTTTCAAGATATCCCTGTTCGCAATGTATTACAGCTCATTGCGGACTATAACGGCTTTAACCTAGTGGTTTCTGATTCGGTAACAGGCAATATGACACTGCGCTTGGATGGTGTGCCTTGGCAAAAAGCGCTCAATATCATTCTTGAAGCGAGAGGTTTGGACAAACGAATCGATGGTAATGTCATTTTGGTCGCACCAAAGAGCGAGCTTGATTTGCGTGAGCAACAAGAACTTGAGAAAGCGCGTATGGAAGAAGCGTTGGGCGATTTACAGTCCGATATCATTAAAATCAGCTTTGCCAAAGCATCAGATATCGCCGAGATGATTAATGGCGAAGGGACGCTAAGTATGCTTTCTGAAAGAGGCTCAATCAGTATTGACGAAAGAACTAATGCATTATTGATTCGTGAATTGCCAGAGAACATTAGCGTGATTCGAGACATCGTAAAGTCTTTGGATGTACCCGTGAAACAAGTTCAGATTGAAGCCCGAATCGTGACGGTCAATGAAGGTGACCTAGAAGAGCTTGGGGTTCGTTGGGGATTCACGTCAACTAATGGCAGTCATACATCCGGAGGAAGTATTGAAAGTAACCTGTTTGTCTCGGATCTGTATGAATCTGGTGGTGAAGGCGGTGATAGCGGGAAAGGTATGGTTCCGCTAGACGATTTTCTGAATGTAAATTTAGCCGCGACTACTGCGGGCGCATCAAGCATTGCTTTCCAAATCGCTAAGTTGGGTGCAGATACACTGTTGGATTTGGAGCTTTCTGCGTTGCAAAGAGAGTCTAAAGCCGAAATTATTTCCAGCCCGAGACTGATCACTACCAATAAGAAGCCTGCATATATCGAGCAAGGTACGGAATTACCTTATTTAGAAGCCTCTTCCAGCGGTGCGACCACCGTTTCATTTCGTAAGGCGGTGTTGAGCTTAATGGTAACGCCACAAATAACACCCGATAACCGTTTGGTTCTCGACCTCAGTGTGACTCAAGACCGTGTAGGAGATGTCGTAAAAACAGGTACAGGTGAAGCGGTTGCGATTAATACGCAGAGAATCGGTACCCAAGTATTGGTTAACAATGGTGAAACAGTCGTATTGGGTGGTATTTTTCAGCACAGCCTAACCAGCTCGGTTGAGAAAGTGCCTTTATTAGGTGATCTTCCGCTATTAGGTGCTTTATTCCGTCGAAGCTACGAAAAAATGGGCAAAAGTGAACTACTAATATTCGTTACGCCTAAGGTGGTTATTCAATAACTTATCGCCTTTATTCATTATCAAAGAAAATTAAAGTTGCATTAGTGCCACCAGATCTAGATAATTTCGGGTCTTATCACGAAATATCTGTGAGGAATAGGTGCCACAAGCATTCCTATCGTTGACTTATGTCCGGCGAATTTTGTGGCGATGTCATTGAATTAACGTTGTAAATTACTGCTAAACATGGCTGAGAAACGCAATATTTTTCTTGTCGGTCCTATGGGCGCCGGCAAAAGTACAATTGGTCGACACCTAGCTCAACAACTGCATATGGAGTTTTTAGACTCTGATACAGTGATCGAAGAGCGCACTGGTGCAGATATCGCATGGGTATTTGATGTTGAAGGTGAAGAAGGTTTCCGCAAGCGCGAAGAAACTGTGATTAACGATCTCACCGAACAGCAAGGTATCGTTTTAGCGACGGGTGGTGGCTCAGTATTGAGCAAAGAAAACCGTAACCGCCTATCTGCACGTGGTATTGTCGTATATTTAGAAACCACCATTGAAAAGCAACTTGCTCGCACAAACCGCGACAAAAAGCGTCCTTTGCTGCAAACGGATAGCCCGCGAGATGTTTTAGAAAGTCTCGCTGATGATCGTAACCCACTGTATGAAGAAATCGCGGATATTACCGTGCGTACAGATGATCAAAGTGCAAAAGTGGTAGCCAACCAGATCGTAAAAATGCTAGAAGAACATTAATTTGTTCTTTTTATTGGAGTGCAGACCATGGAACGGATCACGGTCAGCTTAGGTGAACGTAGCTACCCAATCTCAATTGGTGCCGGATTATTTAATGATCCGGCTCTTCTTTCTCTTTCCCCAAAACAAAAAGTCGTTGTCATCACTAACCATACAGTGGCGCCATTGTATGCGGATAAGATCACAGCGTTACTTGACCAGAAAGGTTGTATCAGTTCAGTTCTAGAACTGCCTGACGGTGAAAAATACAAAACCTTAGAAACGTTCAATACGGTTTTGAGCTTCCTGCTTGAGCATAATCACAGCCGAGATGTTGTTATTATCGCTTTGGGTGGTGGTGTTATTGGTGACCTTGTTGGTTTTGCTGCGTCTTGTTACCAGCGTGGTGTCGATTTTATTCAGATACCGACTACCTTGCTTTCTCAAGTGGACTCTTCTGTTGGTGGTAAAACCGCAGTTAACCATCCTTTGGGTAAAAACATGATCGGTGCGTTTTACCAACCGAAAGCGGTCATCATTGATACAAACTGTCTTGCCACTCTTCCTGAGCGAGAATTCGCCGCAGGCATGGCTGAAGTGATCAAGTATGGTATCATCTACGACGAAGCTTTTTTCGTTTGGTTAGAACAACATATGGATGAACTCTATGCGTTGGATGAGCAAGCTCTGACGTATGCGATTGCTCGTTGTTGCCAGATTAAAGCAGAAGTTGTTGCTCAAGATGAAAAAGAGTCAGGCATTCGTGCATTGTTGAATTTAGGTCATACATTCGGTCACGCGATTGAAGCGGAACTGGGTTATGGCAACTGGTTACATGGCGAGGCAGTTTCTGCTGGCACTATGATGGCGGCGAAAACTGCCCAACTACAAGGTTTAATTACCGAACAACAAGTTGAACGAATCTTATCTATATTTAAAAGAGCAAAATTGCCGGTACAAACCCCAGAAAGTATGTCTTTCGATGACTTCATGAAACATATGATGCGCGATAAGAAAGTACTCGCGGGTGAGTTACGTTTGGTATTACCAACCAGCATTGGTAGTTCTGACGTAGTGAAAGGCGTGCCGGAAACCATTATTGAGCAGGCGATCGATTATTGCCGCACCTTATAGCGGGGTGCTTACTTTAGGGTAATGCTGTTTCCTTTAGGATGAACGATGAATTTGGCACATGTATTGGAGTTAGATTCTCAGACCGAGTTACTGGAGCGTTTGCAGCTTCTTACTCGTTTTAGCTCAAATTTAATCAATGTTTGTGGTAGCCAAGGTGCAGGTAAATCTTGGCTGGCACAGCGTTACCTTGAAGCGTGGGCAAATGACAAGAATCAGTCTTTGCTCATGTGTCATCCTAATCAAGACGACGAACAACGCCGTACCACCATTCTCTCTCAGCTTAGCTCTGAATCTCTGTTCAATCCCAAAGACTCTCTAGTCGAAAGTTTTTCACACCTGTTCGAGCAGACGCAATGCGACATCGTGGTTGTGATTGATGATGCGCACTTGTTGTCTGAGACTTTGGTCTCTGAATTGTGGATGTGGATCTTAGAATCTCAAACCAATCCATTATGGACAGTGAACGTAGTTTTATTCGCTCAGTCTACCGGTTTAGACGCCGTCCTAACGCGTTTAAGCTACGGACAGGAACACAAACCAGTTGATTTAGAAGTTGAACTTTTAAGCCGCGATGAAGCAGATCGCTTGTTTGAACAACGAGTTATGCGTTATGTTGATGATGAACATGAACGCCGCGTAAGAGCTGCTTATAAAAAAGTGAAAAACTTACCGGGAGAGATTATGGCGCTGGGAGAACAGAAAATGGAAAAACGTATTGTGATTCGTTCAATCATTGGCTCGCCAATGAAAGCCGCGCTACTGGTACTGGCACTGATTCTATTGATTGGTGGTGGTTACTGGTGGTGGTTATCACAACCTTCCCCAGACGACAAAGCGCAGCAACTGACACTGACAAAAGAACAAACGGTTATTCCTACGCTGAATGAAGATAGTCAGACGGTGGACACGAACAACGAAGCCGACAGTAACTCGTCTACTCTAACAAGCAATGGTGCTACTGATGATTCTGGTGCGCTTCCTCCAGATGTTGTTGAGGATAAACAGGGCGTGGGTATGTCTGATGACGAACAACAACGCGTTGTCATCACGTCTGATGTTGTTGATGCGCTGCTAGAAGGCAAACCAGAAAACGTTGATACTTCGAAGATTGATAATCTAGTGGAAGAAAGTGCGGTTCCTCAAACCTCTGGATCTCAAACCACTGAAACATCTACACCAGCGCAGACGGTAGATATCGAACAACCTAAACTAGCTGAGCCTCAAGTCGCACCAGCGGCAGAGAACCCACCTGAAGTGAAAATTACCTTCTCGTTTGCACGTGAAGAGTTAAAAGCAATGTCTCCTCGTAGCTATACCTTGCAATTGGCTGCGGTAAATTCGCTTCCTGATGCGCAGCGCTTTATCAATCAGTATCAGCTACAAGGCAAAGTCAATGTTTACCCGACATTAAGAAATGATGTGGAATGGTACATCATTACTTATAGCAACTATCCAACTATCCAGTTGGCAAGAGATGCGGTGGAAACCTTGTCGAAACCTTTGCAACAACTTGGTCCTTGGGCAAAATCTTTAAGCCAAGTGCATAGAGAGATAGATCGTGCGAAATAAACCTGAGCTCACTGATAAAATGTGTTACATTTCGCAGCCTTATTTTTGTGGTAAAGAATTAGAGCAGTAGATGAAAAAGCAGCGTGCCTTTCTGAAATGGGCTGGTGGTAAATATGGCCTAGTCGAAGACATCCAACGCCACTTACCATCTGCTGAAGAGTTGGTAGAGCCATTTGTTGGTGCAGGCTCTATATTCTTGAACACAGAGTATAAGCACTATCTGTTGGCGGATATCAACCCAGATTTGGTCAATCTCTACAATCTGTTGAAAGAGAGCCCACAGCACTATATTTCAGAAGCCAAACGTTGGTTTGTGGCTGAGAACAACCGCAAAGAGTTCTATCTCGATGTTCGTTCGCAGTTTAATAGTACTGATGATGTTCTGTATCGTTCACTGGCATTCTTATATATGAACCGCTTTGGATTTAACGGTCTTTGCCGTTACAACAAAAAAGGCGGATTCAACGTCCCATTTGGTTCGTATAAAAAACCTTATTTCCCTGAATCAGAGCTGGAATTTTTTGCTCAGAAAGCACAGAGAGCTACCTTTATCTGCGCTGGATACGAAGATACATTCCGTAAAGCAGCTAGTAACAGTGTGATTTACTGTGATCCACCGTATGCGCCATTGTCAAACACGGCGAACTTCACCTCTTATTCAGGTGCCGGTTTTACGTTAGATGACCAAGCTGCTTTGGCGGATATCGCAGAAAAAACCGCGACAGAACGTAATATTCCAGTCTTGATTTCTAACCACGATACGATTTTGACCCGCCGTTTGTACCACGGTGCCCAGCTAAATGTAGTTAAAGTGAAGCGTACCATTAGCCGCAACGGTTCTGGACGTAACAAAGTGGACGAGCTGCTGGCTCTGTTCAAAGCGGGTTCTTAACGGTCGTAATTCGCTGTTAAAAGCAAGGGAAGATTTCCTTAGACAAATCTTCCTTAAGTCTCTTCCTGATACATCTCTTCTTCGATAAACGAAAAAACCTTAACGCTAGGATCTCCAGCCTCCCTTAGGTAGAATGGCGCACACATTGTGTTCAGCTTCCATTCAATAAGCCTAAGAGGTCAGGTATGAAAGATTTTCTCATTGCTCCATCCATTCTTTCCGCAGATTTAGCTCGTCTGGGAGAAGATGTCGAAAAAGCACTCGCAGCGGGTGCTGACGTTGTGCACTTTGATGTGATGGATAATCACTATGTACCTAACCTGACTTTTGGTGCTCCGATTTGTAAAGCTCTGCGTGACTATGGTATTACCGCCCCAATCGACGTGCATTTGATGGTGAAGCCAGTCGACCGCATCATCCCTGATTTTGCTAAAGCGGGCGCATCGATGATTACTTTCCATGTGGAAGCTTCAGAGCACGTTGACCGTACACTGCAACTGATTAAAGAACACGGCTGTAAAGCGGGCGTGGTTTTAAACCCTGCGACATCGTTAAGTCACTTGGATTACCTGATGGATAAAGTGGATATGATTCTGCTTATGTCGGTAAACCCAGGTTTTGGCGGCCAGTCATTCATTCCTCACACTTTGGATAAACTGCGCGCGGTGCGTAAGTTGATTGATGAAAGTGGCCGTGACATTCGCCTAGAAGTGGATGGTGGCGTGAAAGTGGATAACATTCGTGAAATCGCTGAAGCAGGTGCAGATATGTTTGTTGCTGGCTCAGCGATTTTTGACCAACCAGATTACAAAGCAGTCATTGATGACATGCGCGCTGAACTGGCTCGTGTTGAAAAATAATTATTAATACAAAGAGAAAGTTAGGGAAGTAGATAGTGAACCAAATTAAGCTGATAGCTTTTGATTTAGATGGCACTTTATTAGATAGCGTTCCAGATTTAGCCGTTGCAGCTGACCAAGCAGCACAAGCATTAGGTTACCCGGGTGTCACTGAAGTTGAAGTGAGAGATTACGTTGGCAACGGTGCTGATATTCTTATCGGCAGAACTCTGAGCCGCAGCCTGGTGATCGATCCTGAATTGGATAAAGATGTGCATGCAAAAGCTCGTGAGCTGTTTGATGATTTTTACGAAAAAACAGGGCACAAGCTAAGTCACCTTTACAGCAATGTGAAAGAGACGCTAGCCTCTCTGCATCAAGCGGGTTTCACTTTGGCGTTGGTCACCAACAAACCATCAAAGTTTGTTCCTCACGTACTGGAACAACACAACATTGCTCAGTACTTTACTGATGTGATTGGTGGTGACACTTTCCCAAATAAAAAGCCTGACCCTATGGCTTTAAACTGGCTTTTGGAAAAGCACCAAGTTGATGCTAGCCAAATGCTGATGGTAGGCGACTCTAAGAACGACATTCTTGCGGCCAAAAACGCGGGTTGTGCATCGTTTGGTTTAACTTACGGTTACAACCACGGTGAGCCTATTGCGAATGCGAAGCCAGATTTTGTCGCTGATGATATTGCACAATTACTCGATATCGTTGCAGTTTCAGCATAAAAACCATTTTCTAAACTAGAAAAATACTCGTTAATGAGTACACTGCTAAATCGCGCTGAAATAATCAGGTATAGACCGAATCAGCGCATTAGATTGTTAGACCTTTATTCTTATTAGTAACAAGGAAATCATACCCATGAGCAAACCCATCGTATTGAGTGGTGTTCAGCCATCCGGCGAACTAAGTATCGGTAACTACTTGGGTGCTCTACGTCAATGGCAACAAATGCAAGATGACTATGATTGCCAATACTGCGTTGTTGATTTACATGCAATTACGGTTCGCCAAGATCCTAAAGCACTGCATGAAGCGACTCTGGACGCGTTGGCAATTTGTTTAGCAGTTGGTGTTGATCCGAAGAAGAGCACGCTTTTTGTTCAGTCTCACGTACCGGAGCATGCTCAACTTGGTTGGGTATTGAACTGTTACACCCAAATGGGTGAGCTGAGTCGTATGACTCAGTTTAAAGACAAATCAGCACGTTACGCTAATGATGTGAACGCTGGTCTATTTAATTACCCAGTGCTGATGGCTGCTGATATTCTGCTTTATGGTGCGCACCAAGTTCCTGTGGGCAGTGACCAGAAGCAACACTTAGAGTTGGCACGCGACATCGCAACGCGTTTTAACAACATCTATGCGCCAGAAGCGCCAATCTTCACAGTACCAGAGCCTTACATCCCAACGGTCAATGCACGAGTGATGAGCTTGCAGGATGCGACGAAGAAGATGTCTAAATCAGACGATAACCGTAAAAACGTAATTACTCTGCTGGAAGACCCTAAGTCGATCATCAAGAAGATCAACAAAGCACAAACCGATACAGAAACACCGCCACGTATTGCACACGATGTGCAGAACAAAGCGGGTATTTCTAACCTAATGGGTTTGTACTCTGCAGCAACAGGTAAAACTTTTGCTGAGATTGAAGCAGAGTATGCAGGTGTTGAAATGTACGGTCCGTTTAAGAAAGATGTGGGCGAAGCTTTGGTCGCTATGCTTGAACCTGTACAGACGGAATATGCACGTATCCGTAACGATCGCGAATACTTAAACAGTGTTATGCGTGATGGCGCGGAAAAAGCATCGGCTCGTGCACTGCAAACGCTGAAAAAAGTATACAAAGCGGTTGGTTTCGTTGCGCGTCCATACTAATTTCGTGTTGTACCGATAATCGGTTTCAATATCAGAAGGCCAGCATTTGCTGGCCTTTGTTGTATCTGACGTACTTGGATTACTCTTTAGTTCGGGTAATTCCGGCGGCTTTGAGAATGTACTTCTCATAAATAGGCTCGCTGGTGCCTTTTTTCACTTTGTAGAGGAAGTATTTCTCATAGGCAATTTTGGCGATGTGAACCCATTGCCCCATTGAAGTCCAGTTGGTATTGCGTGGCGGGTTCTGTGGCAGAGCAATAAACGCCGCGCCTTTATCCCCCATGTCTGCCAAACACAGCGCATTCAACGTAGGTTTGGTGTGCATTTCTTCGCCTCGTTCTAGGCTAAGAATGTTTTCGACAATCGCAGTGGTCATCGATTCAATCATAAAACCCGTCTTTGGCGCGCCGACTGGAACGGGTGTATCTTCCAATGGTGGAATGGCGACGCAAACTCCAGCGGCAAAAATCTCCGGATAAACAGGACTACGCTGGAACTGGTCTGTAATGACGAAACCTTTCGGATTACAAAGTTCAGGAACAGCCGCTACAGCAGGAGATCCTTTAAATGGCGGTAAGAACATCGCCATGGAGAAGGGGAGGTTATGCTCGAAATCCACTTCGCCTTTGCGGTTGAGTTCTTCGATATGCGCCATACCCGATTCAAATTCTTTGACCCTAGAGTTACATATCCATTTGATTCCGCGTTCACGGAACTCATGCTCCATAAGCGCTTTTGAGTCACCGACACCACCCAATCCCATATGACCAATATAAGGTTCGCTGGTCACAAAGGTAATGGGTATTTGATCTCTGACTTTGAGCTTACGCAGATGAGTTTCCAATGAAAGAATGTATTCGTATGCAGGGCCGAAGCAGCTTGCCCCTTGTAATGCACCAACAAGTACAGGGCCGGGATTTTTAACCAACTCTTCTAATGCCTGATGTGATTTCACGGCATGGTCGACAGTACAGATCGAATGAGTAAATCCGTTGTCCGGTCCGGCACCTGTTACGGCTTCGAATGCCAACTTAGGCCCAGTACAAATAGCCAGATAGTCATAGCTGTATTCGTTCCCGTCAACTGTGATTAAGCGCTTTTCCTTCGGTAAGATCTCAGCAACCCCAGAGGTATTGAATGGGATATTGAATTTATCCACATAAGGTCTGAGATCGAGTACGACCTGTTCTTTTTTTCTTTCGCCTAACGCAACCCAAGGGTTTGATGGAATAAAGTGAAACTCTTCACTTTCATTAATGAGCATAACTTCATGGTCTTTGGGCAGTTTTTGTCTGAGTTCATACACGATTGATACCAATCTAAGTAAAAATGTGATCTAATTGAGGCCATCCAACAATAAAACTGATTCTCTATGGATAGCCTCAATAATATCGACTTTAAAAAGCTCGCAAGCCAGCAGAAATCCATCCAGATGAAAATGAGACTGCTGGCCCTCGCTCATTTCAAAGATGGGCAATCACGCACACAAATCGCCAAGTTTCTCAAGGTAAGTCGAACCAGTGTCAATAAGTGGGTTCAAGCTTTTCTTGAAGAAGGGCTGGAAGGGCTACAAGAAAAGCCAAGAACTGGAAGACCGCCATTCTTAACTTCCGAGCAAAAAGAGCAATTGAGCCAATACATAAAAGATAAAGCCAATGATACACAAGGCGGACGACTGACTGGTGCCGACATCCACGCTTATATTGTGAAAGAATTCGGCCAGCACTACCACCCTGATTCTATCTATTACCTGCTCGACCACATGGGCTTTTCATGGATAACTTCCCGCTCAAAACACCCCAAACAATCTCAACAAACACAAGACGATTTTAAAAAAATTCAAAATCGAAACGATCCTTAAGATCCCGGGACATATAGCTTTAGAGTGTGTCGATGTCTGGTTTCAGGACGAAGCCAGATTTGGGCAACAAAACACGACCACACGTTTATGGGCTGAAAAAGGAACTCGCCCAAGAGCCGTGAAGCAACAACAATTTGAGTATGCCTATCTGTTCGGTTCAGTCTGTCCCAGCAAAGGAATTGGTGAGGCTATCGTTGTCCCTTGGGTTAGTAAAGACATCATGATAGAGCACTTAAAACAAATATCGGCAGTCACGGAGAAGGGACGTCACGCCGTCGTTGTTATGGATGGGGCAGGATGGCATACAGAAGACATTACCAATGACTTTAAGAATGTCAGTGTCATCAAACTTCCCCCTATTCTCCAGAGCTAAACCCTATCGAACAAGTATGGAGTTGGTTGAGGCAACGCTATTTAGCCAACCAATCTTTTACTGATTACGACGATATCATCGCCAAAATCTGCGATGCATGGAATCGTTTTTTGGATAGCCCTAAAAGAGTCACCAAAATGTGCTCAAGAAGATGGATAGACCTGACCAGTTAATTTTCCAGATTGGTATGACATACCGCCTAAACCGGCACCGATAACTATTGTCCTTTTCATTCTCTCGTCCTTTTTGTTAAATTAGAATTATCTAATTTAATGTTAGCTAATTAATGGAAGGTTAGAGAGAATTGTTTAAAAAATGTGCGCAGAGAGCGATTGTCAATGTAACACCAGTAAACTTATTGATTGAATCTTAGCGGTGGATTCGTAGAATGCGGGGTGTTTTCATTGCAACAGATACCTTGGCTTATGCTACTCATCATCGATAACTACGACTCTTTTACGTATAACTTGTACCAATACTTCTGCGAGCTTGGTGCTGACGTGAAAGTTGTGCGCAATGATGAGATCACCTTGCAACAGATTGAGGATTTGAACCCTTCCCATCTCGTTATTTCTCCGGGACCTTGTACACCTAATGAAGCCGGAATCTCTTTAAAAGCGATTGAATACTTTGCCGGAAAATTGCCGATTCTGGGTGTCTGCCTAGGGCACCAAGCGATAGCACAGGTATTTGGTGGAGAAGTGGTTCGTGCGCGCCAAGTGATGCACGGAAAAACTTCGCCAATTACGCACACGGGTAAAAGTGTCTTCGCTGGTTTGAATAATCCTCTCACTGTGACTCGTTATCACTCTTTGGTAGTGAAAACGGATTCTCTACCAGAATGTCTAGAGGTAACCGCATGGACTGAATTACCTGATGGTAGTTTGGATGAAATCATGGGTTATCAACATAAGAGCTTACCGATTGATGCGGTTCAGTTTCATCCTGAATCGATCAAGACAGAACAGGGCCACGAGCTGCTTGCCAACTTTCTGCGCCGCTAGAGTCTTCGGTTGTTAAATATAACTATTTGTCGGAAGTAGAGGCTATTTCTCAGCTCTAATTACTGCATAACTACTATTTGTGGAGTAATTACCGCTGCTGCAATATTTTTCTGTAGCAAATAAGTGAACTTTTCCTGACCGCGATCACTATTCTTCATTTTCCTAATATCAAAAATACGATTTGTCTTTGATGCAATTTTATTCGTGATATTTCCTCTCGATTTAGCTGGACTCCTTGGTTCTAATGGGGTTCGACTAATTATTTTGTGACGGAATAAAGAAAATACTTCATAAAAGCGATGGCTTGTTGCATAAATACTCAACGGTGGTGTCATTTATCAGTCTGAAAATGGCTGACAAAGGATAAATCACTATTGAAATAGTTAATAATTTGTAAATACAATGCTGCATTAACTGAAATGCAATACAAAATTTCAAGCTTATACTTTTGTAGTTAGGTCGACGATCTACAAAGCATGCGGTATCAAGAAAGGGACGAACAATGACAACTGAAATTAATGTAGAACGCGGTCTGTTTGATGAGGTAATGGTACCTTGTTACAACCCGATGGAATTCATCCCGGTTAAGGGACAAGGCTCACGAGTATGGGATCAACAAGGCAATGAGTACATTGACTTTGCTGGTGGTATCGCTGTGAGTTGTTTAGGTCATTGTCACCCTGCGTTGGTTAAAGCGTTGACTGAACAAGGCAACAAGCTTTGGCACTTAAGCAACGTTATGACAAATGAACCTGCACTGCGTTTGGCAAAGAAACTGACACAAGTCAGCTTTGCAGAAAAAGTGTTCTTTTCGAACTCTGGTGCAGAAGCAAACGAAGCAGCACTAAAGCTAGCTCGTCGTTATGCTGCAGATAAATTCGGCCCTGAAAAATCTGAAATCATCGCCTTTAAACAAGGTTTCCACGGTCGTACTTTCTTTACCGTCACTGTCGGTGGCCAAGCGGCTTACTCTGATGGCTTTGGCCCAAAACCGGGTGATATTACTCACCTTGAGTACAACAACGTTGAAGCGTTGCGAGCACACATCTCAGATCGTACTTGTGCTGTGATGATCGAGCCGCTTCAAGGTGAAGGCGGTATTGTGTCTCCAACACCTGAGTTCATTCAAACTGTTCGTGAGTTGTGTGATAAACACAATGCGCTACTGATTTTTGATGAAGTTCAAACAGGTAACGGTCGTACTGGTCACTTCTTCGCTTATCAAGGTCTAGGCATTACTCCTGATATTTTAAGCACTGCTAAGTCTCTTGGTGGTGGTTTCCCTATCGGCGCAATGCTAACCACCACTGAGCTGGCTGAGCACTTTAAGCCAGGTACTCACGGTTCTACATACGGTGGTAACCCACTAGCATGTGCGGTTGCAGAAGCAGTAGTAGACATCATCAGCCAGCCAGAAACTCTAGCGGGTGTTATTGAGCGTGAAGCACTGTTCCGTGAAGGTTTAGAGAAGATCAATGCTAAGTACAATGTGTTCTCTGAAGTTCGTGGTAAAGGTTTGCTTCTTGGCGCAGCTCTAAATGAAGAGTGGCAAGGTCGTGCGCGTGACATTCTTGTTGCCGCTGGTAAACAAGGTCTGATGATTCTGATGGCGGGTGCAAACGTGGTACGTATGACACCATCACTCATTATCGAAAAAGAGGAAATTGAAGAAGGCTTAGCGCGTTTGGATAAAGCAATCGCATCACTTGTGTAAAAACTAAGCTACGAGGCTCACCAAATCGAGTGAGCCTACAAGGGCCTAATGATTAGGCCCTAAATGCATCTGGAGGGAAGTATTGATGCTAGTTGTACGCCCAATTTCTATGTCCGATTACGACGCGTTGCACACTTGTGCTGTCGAATCTGGTCATGGTTTCACTTCATTACCGGTTAACGAAGAACTGTTAACCAACCGTATCAAACACTCTGAATACAGTTTTACTAAACCAGACGTTACTTCACCATCGGATGAAGGCTACCTGATGGTCGGTTTTGATTCAGAAACGGGTGAAGTGGCTGGGACAACGGGAATAGAAGCCGCTGTCGGTTGGGATGTTCCGTTTTATTCCTATCACATCAGCACCATAGTGCATTC
This sequence comes from Vibrio sp. Hal054, assembly GCF_037162405.1. Taxonomy (NCBI): domain Bacteria; kingdom Pseudomonadati; phylum Pseudomonadota; class Gammaproteobacteria; order Vibrionales; family Vibrionaceae; genus Vibrio; species Vibrio sp. Hal054. Next base: position 155,686 of record NZ_JARLUT010000001.1, read on the forward strand.
ATCACCAAAGCTGAATGTAAACAATGTGGTTAAGTTGCTGACTTTTGGTAATAACTACACTGGTTGTTCGGAAATCTGCACACTGTTTTTACGCCCAGAATTCCGTCAAGGTCTCAACGGCAGACTGATGTCTAAATGCCGATTCTTGATGATGGCCGAACACCCACATCGATTCTCTAAGACTATTTTCGCTGAGATGCGTGGTGTCTCCGACGAAGATGGCAATTCGCCATTCTGGCAATGGCTGCAAGAACACTTTTTCTCAATTGATTTCACCATGGCTGACTATCTGACCGGCATTGGTAAGAAAGGCTTTATTGCGGATTTGATGCCTAAACTGCCGATATATATCAATTTGCTCAGCAAAGAAGCACAGGAAGTTATTGGTCAGGTGCATGAAAAGACACGACCTGCTCTTAAATTGTTGGAGAAGGAAGGGTTTACCTGTCGCAATTATGTCGACATTTTTGATGCGGGCCCAAGTGTGGAGTGTGATATCAACAATATCGACTCGGTACGTAACTCAGTTCGAGTGAAGGTCATTATTGCTGAACACTCAAGCTCGCAAGATTTTTTAATCTGTAATACATCGTTTGAAAACTTTCGAGCGACCGCCGCAAAAGCAGCATTCAACCGTGAAAACGGCAGCGCAATTATCTGTCCAAAAGTAGCAAATGCACTGAAAGTAGATAATGGCGACTTTATTCGAATTTTGGCTCAGTAAAAGAATTTAAGGAACACATTATGACTCAGTGGATCGCAGGACAGTGGTTGGAAGGTAAAGGTGAAATGCTTTCATCTTTAAGCCCTTATAACGATGAGGTCATTTGGCAAGGTCAAAGTGCAACACAAGAGCAAGTTGAACAAGCTGTTTCTTCAGCTCGTAAAGCGTTTGTTGAATGGAAAAAGCTTCCATTCTCTGAGCGTGAAAAAGTGGTGCTCGCTTTTGCTGAAAAAATTAAAGAGAACAGTGAGCAAATTGCAGAAGTGATCGCGAAAGAAACGGGTAAACCAATTTGGGAAACTCGCACTGAAGCAGCTGCTATGGCTGGCAAGATTGCTATCTCTATTCGTGCGTACCATGACCGCACTGGTGAAACCGTACGTGAAGCTGCAGGCAACCAAATTGTACTGCGCCACCGCCCACTGGGTGTTATGGCCGTGTTTGGTCCTTACAACTTCCCTGGCCACTTACCGAATGGGCATATTGTTCCTGCTCTACTAGCGGGCAATACCGTTGTGTTCAAACCGTCAGAGCAAACACCATGGACGGCAGAAGTCACTATGAAGCTCTGGGAAGCCGCTGGTTTACCAACGGGTGTTATCAACCTAGTTCAAGGCGGCAAAGAGACTGGTATTGCTTTGGCTCAGTCTAAAGGGATTGATGGCCTGTTGTTTACGGGTAGCGCGAATACAGGGCACATTCTTCATCGCCAGTTTGCTGGTCAGCCAGACAAGATGCTGGCGCTAGAGATGGGTGGTAACAACCCAATGGTGATTTCTGAGAATTTTGGTGATTTGAACGCAACGGTTTACACCATTATTCAGTCTGCATTTATCAGTGCTGGTCAACGTTGTACTTGTGCACGTCGTCTGTATGTTCCTGTTGGTGCGAAAGGCGATGAACTGGTTGCTCGCTTGGTTGAAGCGACGAAGAAGCTGCATATGGATCAGCCATTTGCTGAGCCAGCACCATTTATGGGGCCTCAAATCTCTAAAGCGGCGGCGGACTTCATTCTCAATGCGCAATCTAACCTGCAATCTTTAGGCGGTAAGAGCCTTGTTGAAGCGCAAAGTAAAGGTGCTGCGTTCGTATCACCGGGTATTATTGATGTTACTGCTATCGCAGAGCTTCCAGATGAAGAGTACTTCGGCCCGCTACTGCAATTAGTGCGCTACGAAACTCTAGAGCAAGCGGTTGAGCTGGCTAACGATACTCGCTTTGGTTTGTCTGCTGGCTTAGTTACAACAGAAGATGCGGAGTGGGAATACTTTGTTGACCATATTCGTGCAGGTATCGTGAACCGCAACCGTCAGCTAACGGGTGCGAGTGGTGATGCTCCATTTGGTGGTCCGGGTGCTTCGGGTAACTTACGTCCAAGTGCATTCTACGCAGCGGACTACTGTGCATACCCAATGGCGTCAATGGAAGGCTCTGCAACCGAGCTTCCAGCGACACTAAGCCCAGGTGTAGAGTTATAACAAAGTTATTCAGGCTTCATCGAAAGGTGAAGCCTATTTGTTTAAACCTGAAAACTAATAACAACTTAAATCTATAAAAGAATAGTAACCGGCTTTAGTTAGCCTCTTTTCCAATCCAATACGTCGTGTTCATGAAGCCAAGGAGGCACTATGACGCCAGAAGTTCTGTTTCAATCATTGTGGAATGATTACATCACTCGCCTTTGTCCTTCCGCAGATAAAGTTCATAGCTTGTTAGAAGAAGATGAAGCGCTAATCAATGACCATATTGCACTACGTACTTTCAATGTTGCTCCTCTTGGTCTAGAAACGTTAGCAAAACCTTTCTTAGCCCTTGGCTACAAAGATTGTGGTGACTATGTTTTTGAAAGCAAAAAACTGGTTGCTAAACACTTTGAACATCCGGATCCACTTCAGCCAAAAGTATTCATTAGTGAACTGAAAGTTGAAGAGTGTTCACCACAGCTACAAGAGATTGTTGCCAAGTTGGTTGAGCAAGTAGATGCAACTAAGCTCGAAGGTGATGCATTCCTTTATGGTGGTCGCTTGTGGGATATCAGTTTTGCAGATTACCAGTTGCTGGCAGAAGAGAGCGAGTACGCTTCTTGGTTAGCTGCGCATGGTTATGGAGCGAACCACTTTACGGTTAACGTAAACCAGCTCAAGGCATTTACTGAAGTGAAACAAGTGAATGACCATTTACGTGGTGCAGGCTTCACCATCAATGAGTCTGGCGGTGAAGTGAAAGGAACACCAGAGGTTCTACTTGAGCAGTCTTCAACCATGGCAGATAAAGTTCCAGTAACATTTAGTGATGGCACTGAAACGGTTCCTGGTGGCTTCTACGAGTTTGCGAAGCGCTATCCAATGGTAAACGGAGAGCTATATACAGGATTTGTAGCTGCGTCTGCGGATAAGATTTTTGAAAGTACCGATAGTAAATCTCTTGCCTAGTTAAGAGTGATCACTTACCGAGCTTTATGTGTTAGCGAATAGAGCAGAAAAAAGAAAAGCCACCAGAAGGTGGCTTTTGAATTTTTGTAATAGCGTTAGCTATTAACGAGTTCCGTACACAACGATAGTCTTACCGTGAGCTGAAATTAGATTCTGCTCTTCAAGCATCTTCAGAATACGACCTACTGTCTCACGAGAACAGCCAACGATTTGACCGATTTCTTGACGAGTGATCTTGATCTGCATGCCGTCTGGGTGAGTCATTGCGTCAGGCTGTTTCGCTAGGTTAAGAAGCGTTTGTGCAATGCGGCCTGTTACGTCTAGGAACGCAAGGTCACCAACTTTCTGGCTTGTTACTTGTAGACGACGAGCCATCTGACCAGAAAGACGCATTAAAATATCTGGGTTAACTTGGATAAGCTGACGGAACTTCTTAAATGAAATTTCAGCAACTTCACATGGAGATTTAGCTCGAACCCATGCTGTACGCTCTTGACCTTCTTCAAACAAGCCAAGTTCACCGATGAAGTCACCTTGGTTTAGGTAAGAAAGGATCATTTCCTTTCCTTCTTCATCTTTAATCAGTACCGCAACAGAACCTTTAACAATGTAGTACAAAGTTTCTGCTTTCTCGCCCGCGTGAATCAGCGTGCTTTTTGAAGGGTACTTATGAATGTGACAATGTGAAAGAAACCACTCTAATGTTGGGTCGGTTTGAGGTTTACCTAGAACCATAATATCTCACTTCCTCTGCAGGGTACGCTTGCTGCTATCCATATTTAGCAAAGCTTAAAATAGATTTACTAGAATAAGAGGACTTTATGGTCGCTGCAAGCTATCTTGTGTTTCGGTTAAGAATAGTATCCTTTTTCAGCGACATTTTCTTGATTTTAATCGTGTCCCTACCTTGATTTTTTACGCAAAAATGTGCACATGGTCACGGTATGGAAACTAAACGCAAAAAGCTTGTTTCGATTAGCCGATTTTCCCCGTTTCAATGAGTTGCTGTAGGATTGGTCTTACAATCAATTCCATGGCAAAACTCATTTTTCCTCCCGGAACCACAATGGTGTTGTGGCGAGACATAAAGGAGCCGTCGATCATTGCCAGTAAGTATGGGAAGTCGACATTTTTAATTCCACGTAGGCGAATGACTACAAAACTTTCGTCCAGACTAGGAATGCCTTTGGCATTCAGTGGGTTGGATGTATCTACGGTCGGCACCCGTTGAAAGTTAATATGCGTGCGCGAAAATTGTGGTGTGATGTAGTTGAGATAGTCATCCATTGAGCGAACTATCGAATCCATCACGGCTTCGCGCGAGTGCCCCCGGTCACGGGTGTCACGGACATACTTTTGAATCCACTCAAGGTTAACAATCGGTACCATGCCAATCAGGAAATCGACATGCTGCGCCACATTAACCTCACCGTCTACCACACCACCGTGTAGCCCTTCATAGAAGAGTACGTCTGTACTAGCTGGAAGCTCTTGCCATGGAGTGAATGTTCCGGGCATTTGGTTATAAGGCACGGCCTCATCAAAGGTGTGCAGATAGCGTCGGATTTGGCCTGTTCCTGCTTTACCGTATTGACGGAAAAACTCGCTCAAAGCACCAAAGTCGTTGGCTTCTGGGCCGAAGTAGCTGATATGACGACCCTGTTCGCGGGCTTTACGGATTTCAATATCCATTTCTGGACGAGTGAAACGGTGAAAACTATCACCTTCAACCCAAGCGGGTTTAACACTCATCATGTTGAACATTTTACGGAATGCTTCTGACGTTGTAGTAGTGCCTGCACCTGATGAACCAGTTACGGCAATAATTGGGTGTTTTGCTGACATGACTAACCTTGTCCAAAAATCCTATAATAAGGCGTTGAAATCTGTTCATCGCCCGAGTTGAAGCCACTATAACATGGAATTTCAATTGTCACTGATTATCGATTATTAACTTTGATATCAATACTTTCGTGTAATTCTGAATAGACAATCACCGCATCGCCGCTCCTTAGTAATGCTTTGATTTGGTCGATCTTATGCTCCAGAGAAACTTCAACTTCGCCATAATCTGTGCCTTCTCTGAGCACAAATTCGCTGATGAGGTTTTCTAATGTTTCTGGTGCAATATCTTGCCAAGGTACAATCATAACTTGCTCGTAATTCTACTTAATGTTGTTTCGTCAATATAACGCACGTCAGCCCATTAATGGAGGTGCGAATTTTTTAATGCTGACGAATATTTAATCCTGAGCGTCTTTCAAACTTTCATAATAAGCAGGCAATGCTTTTTCCAGCCAAAATTCAGGCTTTAGGATGCTTCCGGATACAAAGCCAACGTGCCCGCCTTGCTCAAACAAGCGATAGTCGATGTTGTCAGGTAGGATGAATTTGGGAATCACAGATTCATTCATAAATGGATCGTCTTTAGCATGAATGATCTGAGTGGGTACTTTAATTTGCTGTAGTTTGTTAATACCAGAGCATTTCTCGTAGTAGTCTTGCGAATCTTTAAACCCATGCAGGGGCGCTGTGATTAAGTCATCGAAATCACTGAGGTGAGTGACGCGTTTAATGCTCTGATAGGAAAGCCCTAGTTCACCTTTGAGCAGATGATGCTTTTTCATTGCACTGTTTTTCAGTGATGAGACCAGATAACGGCGATAGATTTTTGAAAAACCGTGTTCAATCCGTTGAGCACAAGCCGCTAAGTCCAAAGGCGCAGACACGACAGTAGCAGCTGTGACTATTGGGTCTTGATTGTAATCAGCCAAGTAGTTCACCAGCATGTTGCCTCCAAGAGAAATACCAGTAGCGACGATAGTGCGATTCGGAAACTGTTCTCTCAAATATTCCAGAACTAAACGGGCATCTTCCACCTCACCGGAATGGTATGCGCGAGCCAAATTATTCGGCTTACCGCTACAACCGCGGAAGTGCATCATGACCGATAACCAGCCATCTTTGGCAAAGGCTTGCATTAAGCCATTGGCATAAGGGCTATAGAAGCAGCCTTCCAGACCATGAAATAGGATGAAAATGGGTTTCTTCGCTGCGCTTTCACTATGTGCATCTTCACTCCACGCTAAGTCGAGGAAATCGCCGTCAGGTGTATCGAGCGTTTGCCAGACGGGTTCAAACAGCGCTTTCTTACGAATAAAGCGCGGGACTAATGTCTGTAAATGTGGGTTCTTCAAGCCTGTAGCGGCAACAAATTGGGTCATCGGCTAACCATCAAATTAATTCAATTATTTTTGCCTATTTAATGATGCAGTTTTGGTGACTGCAACTTTAAGTGGTCTGTTTATATTGAGTATATACCCAATTAAATAAGCGGGAAGATTCAGTTCTTGGGTGCAGGTTTGGCAAACTGTTTAGCGAGGTTTTCGGCACCGAGTTGTCGGCAGTAACGTTGAGTAAGAGGTGCGTCTTTATTGTTCATCAAAGTTAGACTATTGATGCAGTCGACTAAATCCGACTGTTGTTGCTTTTCCAGCTGCAATTCGAATTGCAGTGCTTCGCGATATAGGGTGTCCGGCAGAGTGGCTTTTAGTTTACGTCGTAACTCCCGGTAGCTATGCAGCAGTGTTTCTGAGCGTCCGATACATTCAATAACTGTTTGCCAATCTTGCTCGTGAAACGCTACTTGCTGCTCATCAAGCCATTTGAGCAGCAAGAGCAAATTAACGTTGCCGTTATAGTGGTTTTGCAGGTGTAAGCACGCCTCTTTGACTTCTCGAACGCTGTAGTACTGCAAGATGAATTGCCATAGTCGTTCCAACGTGAGTGAAATTCTGACGTGCTCTTGGGTCATTGACTGTTGAACTCCTGTTCCATTTCTTCCAGCGTCTCTTGCTCGCTCATCCACTCCATTTCGATCTCTTCGAGTTCGGATTTCGCCTGAGCTTGTGTAGCGAGAACTTGGTTAAGTTTAGCTTTGTTTTCTGCATCATACAGTGAGGACTCCGATAATTGTTGTTCAGAGTCCGCGACAATTTCGTTCAACTTATCCATTTTCGCTTCGAGTTGTGTCAGCTTTTTGCGAATTGGCGCAGTCAGCTTGCGAAGTTCTGCTTCACGACGTTTTTGATCTTTCTTCGCTGCAGCGCTGTTAGCATTGTCTTTTGGTGCAGCTTGAGCTTGTTGTTCTTTGCGTTCTGCTTTTTGCTGATCCTGAAGCCATTTATAGTAATCTACTAAATCACCATCAAACGGTGCCACTTGGCGGTCATGAACCAGATACAAATCATCGGTTGTAGCGCGCAGTAGGTAGCGGTCGTGACTGACAATAACCATCGCACCTTCGAAGCTTTGCAGTGCAAGAGTCAGGGCTTGACGCATATCCAAATCAAGGTGGTTGGTTGGTTCATCAAGTAATAGCAGGTTTGGTTTTTGCCACACAATAAGAGCCAACACGAGGCGCGCTTTTTCACCGCCCGAGAACGGTCCAACTTTCTCTAGTGCTTTATCACCGTTGAAGCCGAAACTACCCAGATAGTTGCGCAGTTCTAATTCGTTTTTCTCAGGCGCGATTTGCATCATGTGTTGCAAAGGTGTCTCTTCTGGATGAAGCGTTTCAAGCTGATGCTGCGCGAAGTAACCAATTTTCACCCCTTGTGAGTAGGATAGGTCACCACCTTGCGGAGTCAGTTCATTGGATAACAGCTTAATTAGGGTTGATTTACCCGCACCGTTACGACCAAGCAGACCAATACGGCTGCCCGGAACGAGATTAAGACGAATCTTCTCTAGGATAAGGTTATCGTCGTATCCCGCACTCACGTCATCCATCATCAAGATTGGGTTTGGCAGTGCAGACGGTTCGCGAAACTCAAAACTGAATGGGTTATCAAACTGTGCTGGCAACACTTTTTCCATTCGTTCTAAAGCTTTAATCCGGCTTTGCGCCTGACGAGCTTTAGACGCTTTGTAACGGAAACGATCGATGTAGCTCTGCATGTGACTCATCTGCTTTTGTTGCTTCTGATACATAGCTTGCTGTTGCAACATCTTTTGCGCGCGTTGATTTTCAAACGAAGAGTAGTTGCCCGTGTATTCATTCAGCTTCTGATTCTCAATGTGAATGATACGGTTGATGATCGGGTCTAAGAAATCTCGGTCGTGGGAAATCAGAATCAAAGTTCCCGGATAGCTTTGTAACCAGCGCTCTAACCACATCACGGCATCTAAATCTAAGTGGTTAGTTGGTTCATCGAGCAATAGCAAATCAGAGCGGCAAATCAGTGCTTGTGCAAGGTTAAGACGCATACGCCAGCCACCTGAAAACTGAGTCAGGTTCCATGACATCTGTTCTTGGCTAAAGCCTAAACCGTCCAGTAGCTCTGAAGCGCGAGCTCGGATGCTGTAACCGCCAATGGTTTCGATTTTGCCATGCAGCTCAGCTACTAGTGTGCCGTTGTCTGCAATTTCTGCTTCACCAAGCTGACGTTCTAAATCTCTGTATTCTCGGTCGCCATCGATAACGTATTCCAAAGCACTGCGTTCTAAAGCCAGCGTTTCTTGTGCTACCCAAGCCAGTTCCCACTGAGCAGGTTTACTGAATGAGCCAGCATCAATAGACAATTCGTCTTTCAAGAGGGCAAATAGGGTGGATTTACCACAACCGTTTTTACCCACTAGACCCACTTTGTCGCCTGGGTTGATGGTTGCTGATGCTTGGTCGAGCAGAGGTTTTCCGCCACGTAGTAGTTGGATGTCCGAGAAGATAATCATAAATTTGTTTTAGCTATTAATAGAGTTGCCGTTGAGATTTCGCCCAGAATAGTAGGGGCAACGAGGATAAATGTCGATCATTATGCAATTTACGTTATGATGCTAAGCAACAGTTACCAATTTGATAACGTTACGGAGTGCCGTCAAGGAATGACACAAGATACGCCGTCTGCTTTACAAAAGCCTAAAGTATTAGTGATTTATGCTCACCCTGAGCCACATCACTCCATTGCAAACCAAGTGATGATTAAAAAGATCTCTTCACTTGAGCACGTCTCTATTCTTGATCTCTATGCCACATACCCAGACTTTTTTATCGATGTTCAAGCTGAGCGCCAGCGCTTGTTAGAGCATGATGTGATTGTGTTTCAGCACCCTTTGTATATGTATTCCTGTCCGGCGCTACTTAAGGAATGGATGGATAGAATACTGGCAAAAGGATTCGCTTTCGGTAACAAAAGTGCGCTGCAGGGGAAAGTCTGGCGCAGTGTCATCACCACTGGCGGTAACATCGATGCTTTTGGTGAGAAGGGCTATAACCGTTATCCGTTGAAAGACATTTTACAACCCTTTGAGCTGACAGCGGCATTGTGTCGTATGCAATGGTTAGAACCCATGGTGCTGTATTGGTCACGCAATGTTAGCGACATTGAGCGATATCAACATGCAGAAGCCTATAGACAGTGGTTATTGGATCCGTTAGCTGAGCAAGGAGAGCATCATGGCTGAAGTAAGTAGTGATTTTCTACAAAGTACAGCCGTTTTCCTTACCGCTGCTGTGGTGGCTGTGCCTTTAGCACAAAGGGCAGGGCTTGGTTCTGTTCTGGGGTATTTACTTGCGGGTGTGATCATCGGGCCTTGGGGATTGGGTTTAATCAGCGATGTTGAAGCGATTATGCACTTTGCTGAGTTTGGCGTGGTTTTGCTGCTGTTTTTGATTGGTTTAGAGCTAAATCCGAGAAAACTGTGGCAAATGCGTGGGCCAATTTTGGGACTGGGTGGGGCGCAGGTTGTGGTGACGACCGCTGTGATTGCCAGCCTGACTTCGTTGCTGGGTATCGGCTGGCAAAGCAGTTTAGTTATTGGCATGGGGTTAGCGCTCTCTTCAACCGCAATTGCATTACGCGTGATAGAAGAAAGAGGTTTAACTCGAACGGAAACGGGGCAATCCGGTTTTGCTGTTCTGCTATTCCAAGATATCGCGGTCATTCCTATGCTGGCGTTGTTACCCGTACTGGCGGGCAATACTGGCGGAAGCTGGCTTGATGTTGTGTGGATGTTATGTGGCATTGTCGGTTTATTGGTGGGTGGTCATTACCTTCTGAGCCCTCTGTTTCGCTACATCGTATTAAGTGGTGTGCGAGAGTTGTTTACCGTTGCTGCGCTACTGCTGGTGATTGGTATCGCTCTGTTGATGCAGCAATTAGGTTTGTCTATGGCGCTTGGTACCTTCTTGGCAGGGGTGTTGTTAGCCGAAAGTGAGTTCCGTCACGAGCTGGAAATTGCTATCGAGCCCTTCAAAGGCTTGTTGCTTGGCCTGTTCTTTATCTCTGTCGGAATGGCGGTTGATTTAGGGTTGTTGGCTCTTGAACCATTAAGCATATTGCTGGCTGTGATCGCTCTGGTGACAGTCAAAGGTTTACTTCTTTATGTGCTCGCCCGTTTTTCTGGTACTCGGGCTAAAGCTCGCAGCCGAATGGCTGCAATACTGAGCCAAGGCGGTGAGTTTGCTTTTGTTATCTTTACTGCAGCGAGCAGTCAAGGGTTACTCAAATCAGAGCAAGTTGCCTTTTTACTCGTTGTGGTGAGCTTGTCGATGGTGACCACGCCGTTGTTGCTATCGGCTCAAAGCCGTTGGTTTGCGCGTAATTTGAATAGCTCCGATGAAGAAAAGTTGGCATCGGACGTGTTTGATAAAGAACCGAGAGTTATCATCGCTGGATTTGGTCGTTTTGGGCAAATTGTTGGCCGCTTGATGTATGCCAACAAGATCAAAATTACGGTATTAGAAAGTGATGCCAGCCAAATAAAATTACTACGCAAATACGGATATAAAGTATTCTATGGCGACGCCACTCAGCTTGAGTTATTGCGAGCGGCGGGCGCAGATGAAGCAGAGGCAATTGTTATCTGTACCGACGCGCCTGATGAAGTGGTGAAAATTGTTGAGCTTTGCAAACATCACTTCCCTAAATTGAAAATATTGGCTCGTGCACGTAGCCGTGTTGAAGCCTACCAACTAATGAATCACGGTGTTGAGCGTTACTCTCGCGAAACCTTTTTAGGTGCCTTGGATCTTGGTCGACAAACGTTAATCTCGCTGGGTATGCATCCTTATGAAGCTAAAAGAGCCGAAGCTCATTTTCGCAAGTTGGACATGGCAATGCTTAAAGAGTTGCTACCTCAACACAATGAAGGTAAACGGCTTAACTTAAGAGCCAAAGAAGCTCGTAAAGAATTGGAAGAAATTTTTGGCCGCGAGATGGACGGTGATAAACAGTCTCGTAGCTATTGGGAAAAAGACTAAAAGAACAAGTAAGTAGTAGGAACCAATACGTGAATATAAAAAAACGCTTTATTGCAGGGGCGAGTTGTCCGAGTTGTAAAGCTCAAGATACCTTACGCTGGTGGATAGAGAACAACATAGAGCTGGTGGAATGCGTTGAGTGTGATTATTCAGAACAGCGTAAACCAAAAGCTGTAGAGAAAAGTGAACACGGTCAAGAGCAAATGATCGGTATTTTTAAGCCGGAATAATTGAGTTTCTGCTCACGATCCCCATAATATCCACCATTAGATTATTTTTAGGCATGACTTTATGTGTCTAAAAGCACCAAAACCGCCCTGGAGCCGTTATGAAAATTGAAAAGAACGTGGTTGTAAGCCTTGCTTACCAAGTAAAACTGGAAGATGGTATCGTTGTTGACCAATCCACAGTGGAAGCACCACTAGATTACCTACATGGTCACAACAACCTAATCACTGGCCTTGAAAAAGAGCTAGAAGGCAAAGTAGCAGGTGACAAGTTCACTGCAACTATCACACCTGAAGATGCATACGGTGAGCACAGCGATGATCTTGTTCAGCGCGTTCCTGCAAACGTATTCCAAGGTGTTGATGAGATCGAAGTAGGTATGCGCTTCCTAGCGGATACAGACCAAGGTCCAATTCCTGTAGAAATTACAGAAGTTGATGGTGATGAAGTTGTGGTTGACGGTAACCATATGCTTGCTGGTCACACTCTGACTTTCGATGTAGAAGTTGTTGCAGTTCGTGAAGCAACTGCTGAAGAACTTGAGCACGGTCACGTACACCAAGCGGGTGGCTGTGGCGGCCACGGTCACGATCATGATGACCACGAATGTTGTGGTGGTCATGATCACGACCATGACCACAAAGATGGTTGTTGTGGCGGCGGTCACTGCCACTAAACTGTGCGGTGGGCTTGCTATAAGCAGCTCCTAGCCCTATAAAAGAAAGCGTGAGTCGAGCAATCGGTTCACGCTTTTTTTATTTTCGCTTTATCAATATGTAAGGACTTTTTATGCCACAACCTTTTTCTATTGCGATTCATGGTGGTGCCGGAACAATTTTGCGTGAACAAATGAGTGATGAACTCAAAGGTGAAATCGAGGCTGCGTTAGAGAAATCGGTTAAAGCGGGGCATGCCATTCTTGCGCAAGGGGGCGATGCTTTAGATGCTGTGGTCGCAGCGGTAAAAGTGTTGGAAGATGCGCCCCAGTTTAATGCAGGCAAAGGCTCGGTATTAACCAATAAAGAAATGGTTGAGATGGATGCTTCCGTGATGCATGGACGAGAGATGGATGCAGGTGCCGTAACGGGTGTTCGCCATATTAAAAATCCGATTGAACTTGCACGTGATGTGATGTTGAAAAGCGACCATGTTTTGTTGATGGGTGAAGGAGCCGAAGAGTTCGCTTTTAGCTTGGGTTATGAGTATACCGAGCAGGATTACTTCTTTACTGAACGCCGCTATGAACAACTGCAGTCCATGAAAGAGAAAGGCCTGTTTGCACTATCGGAAGCTAAGTACTCGACAGAAAAACAGTATCCAGACGACAAAAAATTTGGCACGGTTGGCGCGGTAGCGCTTGATCAGCAAGGCAATTTAGCAGCAGCTACAAGTACTGGTGGCATCACCAACAAAAAGTTTGGCCGCATTGGTGATTCGCCAATCATAGGTGCAGGTACGATTGCTGAAAATGGCAATGTTGCTGTATCAACAACGGGGATGGGCGAGTTCTTCATTCGCAAAATGGTCGCATCAGATGTAGCGGCGAGAATGCGCTATTTAAAAGAAGATATTCACACCGCCTGTGAACACATTATTCAAGGTGATTTGAAGGCAATTGGCGGTGAGGGCGGCCTTATTGCGGTTGATGCTAATGGTGAAATTCACTTTGCGATGAATAGCTTAGGAATGTATCGAGCAAGTGTTGATACTAAAGGTGATCTGCTCATCAAAATATATGCAGATGATTGAGTTTTAATCTGAAAAACGAGAATGGCTGCGCACGAATTTATTCGACTATTTTTTGCCTAAAAAATGACTGCAACGAATCAAATTCGATGCTAGAATCCATTTTTAACTAGCAATCAGATTTGGAAAGATGGGTAATAACGTAGTCGTTCTTGGCACCCAATGGGGTGATGAAGGTAAAGGTAAAATCGTAGACCTTTTAACTGAAGATGCAAAATATGTGGTTCGCTACCAAGGTGGTCACAACGCTGGCCATACTCTAGTTATTGATGGCGAGAAAACAGTTCTTCACTTGATTCCATCAGGTATCCTTCGCAATAACGTGAAATGCATTATCGGTAACGGTGTTGTACTTTCACCAGATGCACTAATCAAAGAAATGACAGGTCTAGAAGACCGTGGTGTTCCTGTTCAAGAGCGTCTTTTCATTTCTGAAGCTTGTCCTCTAATTCTTCCATACCATATTGCTCTAGACCAAGCGCGTGAAACTGCTCGTGGTAATAAAGCAATTGGTACGACTGGTCGTGGTATCGGTCCTGCTTACGAAGATAAAGTTGCTCGTCGTGGTCTACGTGTTGGTGACCTATTCGATCGCGCAGCATTCGCTGAGAAACTAAAAGAAGTCATGGCTTACCATAACTTCCAACTAGAAAACTTCTACAAAGTTGAGCCAGTAAGCTACGAAGACGTGCTTGAGCAAGCAATGGGTTATGCTGACCTATTAACGTCAATGGTTATCGACGTAACTGACGAACTTGATGCAGCGCGTAAGCGTGGCGATAAGATCATGTTCGAAGGCGCTCAAGGTACTCTGCTTGATATCGACCACGGTACTTACCCATATGTAACTTCTTCTAACACGACAGCTGGTGGTGTTGCTGCAGGTTCTGGTTTTGGTCCTCGTCACCTAGGTTACATTCTAGGTATCGCTAAAGCGTACTGTACTCGTGTAGGTTCTGGTCCTTTCCCGACTGAGCTGTATGATGGTAAAGAGAAGCAAGATCCAGTTGGTAAGCATTTAGGTACTGTAGGTGCTGAATTTGGTGCAACAACGGGTCGTCTACGTCGTACCGGTTGGTTCGATGCTGTTGCAATGCGTCGTGCAATTCAAATCAACTCAATTACAGGTTTCTGTATGACGAAACTAGACGTATTAGACGGTCTAGAAGAAATCAAAATCTGTACTGGTTACCAAATGGCTGATGGCTCAATCGCTGAAGTTTCACCAATGGCAGCAGATGCTTACGATAACGTAACGCCAATCTACGAAACCATGCCTGGTTGGTCTGAAAAAACTTTCGGTGCTAAGTCTATCGACGCTCTTCCTCAAGCTGCACTTGACTATATCAAGCGTATTGAAGAGCTAACAGGCGTTCCAGTAGACATCATTTCTACAGGTCCAGACCGTAACGAAACTATCATCAAAGTACACCCATTCAGCGTGTAAACTAGATATTTGTTTATAGAACCGGCTCAATGAGCCGGTTTTTTTATGCCGCAAGTGATGCTATTTTGTACGTCGGTGGCAATTAATTGCCGATTATTTACAAGATTGACCTAAAGAGATCCACTTAATCGCCGATAAAAAATCAAACCAGCCATTATGCGTAATAACGCTATACTCAAAAAGCGGTGTTGTGTGGCTATCGGAATTAAGTAAGAGTGCATGTATGAAGCTACGAACGGTGGCAGCTTCTCTATTGTTGGCATTGCATTCCTCGTTTAGTCACGCTGCTGTGGCCGATGTGGGGGAGCCTGTACCAATTTATACAGAAGCTGAACTCATAAAATTGATTGAAGAAAACAAGCATTTGGAACGTGTCAAAGCCGACAACTGTCAGTTGGTGGAAGATATCGTTGCACGTGCCACTCGCATCAATTTACCGTCATACGAGTTTTTGTATGGCGATATGCTGGCGTGGGGCGTCTGTGTCGATCAGGATGTCGAGCTCGGTTTGTATTACATGGAAAATGCTGCCCATCAAGGTTTGCCAACCGCACTTGAGCAGCTAGGTCGTTATTACTCGCGCGGAACGTTAGTACAGCAAGATAAAGAGCGCGCTATACCTTATTTGCGTGAAGCCGCTTCTATGGGAAATTTGAACGCCCGTATTCAGTTGGCTGAATTACTGTTGAGAGACTACGGTAGCCCTCTGGATTATGAAGATGCTTATCGTTGGCTCTACAACTCTGCAACCGCAGATCAAAGGGTGCATAGTCGTATTAATATCTTACGACAGGGGTTAGAGATGCGAATGCCAGAGAACATTATTGCGCGCGCTAAGCGTCGTGAAACCTTCTGGTAAAGCTCGTAATTGATTCTGCAAACACATTTATCTGTTCATGTTCAGCCTCTAGGGTTGAACATGAATATCTTGCCTTTCCTCACTGTATTTCACTTTTATTACTTCAAAGATAGTGCAACAGAACTATCTTATTAGTATTACTCACTTTTTATCCTTAAGCTTAACCACGCAGTAGGATATACTTTAATTCCCCTCTTACTTTAAGTAGGTCTGCCTATGTCTGATTCCACCCATATTGATCCGTTTGCGGAGCGCGAAGCCGATAATTACGAAAATCCGATCCCGAGTCGTGAGTTCATCATCGAATTTTTAACTCAAGCTAATGTGCCAATGAATCGCAATGATTTGTTTGAAGCACTAAAACTCACCGGCGAAGATCAGTATGAAGGTCTTCGTCGACGTCTTCGTGCTATGGAGAGAGATGGACAACTCATCTTTACTCGTCGTCAATGCTATGCACTGCCTGAAAAACTAGAACTAATTAAAGGGTATGTAATTGGTCACAAAGATGGCTATGGTTGGGTACGTCCAGAAGGCAACACCAACAAAGACAACGACATTTTATTACCTCACCATCAGATGAGAACCATCATCCATGGTGATTACGTGTTGGTTCAACCAGCAGGTACGGATAAGCGCGGAAGAAAAGAGGGGCGCTTAGTTCGCGTATTGGAAGAACGTAAAACACAAATCGTCGGTCGCTTCTTCTTCGAGCATGGTTACTCGTATGTGGTGCCAGATGACTCACGTATTCATCAGGATATTTTGATCCCTAATGAGCAGCGTAGCGGTGCTCGAATGGGCAATGTAGTGGTGATTGAGATTACAGACCGAGGCTCACGTAGTCGCGGTATGATGGGTAGCGTGGTTGAAGTACTCGGAGAAAACATGGCACCGGGAATGGAAACACAAATTGCCATCCGTACGCATCAAATTCCTCATGTGTGGCCGGACGAA
This sequence comes from Vibrio sp. Hal054, assembly GCF_037162405.1. NCBI lineage: Bacteria > Pseudomonadati > Pseudomonadota > Gammaproteobacteria > Vibrionales > Vibrionaceae > Vibrio > Vibrio sp. Hal054. The sequence goes on from NZ_JARLUT010000001.1 coordinate 172,339, forward strand.
GTTGAAAAACAGGTTGCAGGCTTAGGCGAAGAAGTGCCAGAAGAAGCTAAGGTGGGACGAGTCGATCTGCGTGAACTACCGTTAGTGACCATTGATGGCGAAGATGCGCGAGACTTTGATGATGCGGTTTTCTGTGAAGCGAAAAAAGGAGGCGGCTGGCGTTTATGGGTAGCGATTGCAGATGTAAGTTATTACGTTCGCCCTGATACCGCGCTAGATAAAGAAGCGATTAATCGTGGTAACTCGGTTTACTTCCCGTCACAAGTCGTGCCTATGCTGCCGGAAGTGCTTTCAAATGGCTTATGTTCACTGAACCCACAAGTGGATCGCTTGTGTATGGTGTGTGAAATGACCATTTCTGAAAGTGGTAAGTTATCGAGTTACAAACACTATGAAGCGGTGATGAATTCACATGCTCGCCTGACGTACACTAAAGTGCATGAGATCTTAGAAGGTGATGAAGAGCTACGTGAGCGTTACCGTGATTTAGTACCGCACCTTGAAGAACTGCATAAGATGTATCAGGTATTGAAAGTGGCGCGCGAGCAGCGTGGTGCAATCGAATTTGAAACCGTCGAGACCAAGTTCATTTTCACGCCAGATCGTAAGATCGACAGTATTGAGCCACTTATCCGTAATGATGCCCATAAGCTGATTGAAGAGTGCATGATCATGGCGAACATTGCTTCTGCCTCATTGGTGGAAAAAGCAAAAGAGCCAGCGTTATACCGTATTCATGAAACTCCGGGCGAAGAGCGTCTGATGGGCTTCAGAGATTTCCTTGGTGAATTAGGCTTAGAGCTGTCTGGTGGCCTTGAACCATCCCCAACCGACTATGCACATTTGATGCAACAGATCGGTGAGCGTCCAGACAAAGAACTGATTCAAACTATGCTGCTGCGCTCGATGAAGCAAGCGATATACAGCCCTGACAATGCTGGTCACTTTGGTTTAGCGTTGAAACGTTATGCTCACTTCACTTCGCCGATCCGTCGTTACCCAGATTTGTTGTTGCATCGTGCTATCAAGTATCTAATTGCTAAACATGAAGGTCGTAACCAAGACCGTTGGACTCCAACGGGTGGTTTCCACTATTCATTTGACGATATGAACTACTATGGTGAGCAGTGTTCAATGACTGAACGCCGCGCAGATGATGCTACTCGTGAAGTATCCGATTGGCTGAAATGTGAGTACATGCAAGACCATGTTGGTGAAGAGCTGGAAGGTGTCATTGCCAACGTGACTGGATTTGGCTTCTTCGTTCGTTTAGCTGATTTGCACATTGATGGTTTGGTGCATATTTCTACTTTAGCGAATGACTACTACCGATTTGACCCGATTGGTCAAAGACTTATCGGTGAGTCGTTTGGTAATACCTACCGCTTAGGCGATTCTGTCAAAGTTAAAGTGTTGTCAGTGAACCTTGATGATAGACAAATTGACTTTGAAATCGTTGAAACAAGTCGTAAGCTACGCGGCGCTGGTAAGACTGCTAAGAAACGAGCGACAGAATCGAAAGCAAAAGCGAAAGGCAAAAAAGCGGCTGCAAACCTTGGTAGTAAAGCTGTACCAATGATTGAACCCACTAAACGTCCAGATGACGGTAGTGGTAAGCAAAAAGACAAAACGAGTAAATCCGCTAAGTCTCGTAAACAGAAAGCTCGAGCTCAAGCTGGCAAAGCAAGAGCAAAAAAGAACAAATAGGTAACTCATGAGTAACGAATTAATTTATGGCATCCACGCAGTAAAAGCGGTGTTAGAACGAGATCCTGCTCGTTTTGTGGAAGCTTATGTACTGAAAGGTCGTCAGGGTGATCGATTACTGCCTGTTCTGAATGAACTTGCACGTCTAGGCGTGTCGATTCAGGAAATGAACCGTAAAGTTCTGGATGACAAAGCACAAGGTGCTAACCACCAAGGCGTGATAGCCAAAGTAAAACCAGCTAGACAGCTCAACGAGCACGATTTAGAGCTTATAGTTGACCAAGCTGAGCAACCGCTATTCTTAGTTCTTGATGGTGTCACTGACCCACATAACTTAGGCGCGTGTCTGCGTAATGCTGATGCCGCGGGTGTGGCTGCGGTTATCGTACCAAAAGACAGATCAGCACCATTGACTGCGACGGTAAGTAAAGTGGCATGTGGCGCAGCAGAAACGGTGCCACTTGTTCGCGTTACTAACTTAGCTCGTACCATGCGTGCGATGCAGGAAAAAGGCGTATGGTTTGTCGGTACGGCTGGTGAAGCGACTCACGATATCTACCAAAGCAAATTAACAGGACCGTTAGCCATCGTCATGGGGGCTGAGGGAGACGGTATGCGTCGTTTAACCCGAGAAACTTGTGATGACCTGATAAAGATTCCAATGGCGGGTTCAGTATCAAGTCTGAATGTTTCTGTTGCTTCGGGAATTTGTTTATTTGAAGCCGTGCGTCAGCGTATTGCGGCTAAATAAAAAGCTCATATATCTTATATATAAAGAGGGTTGATAGTCATTATCAACCCTCTTTCATTCCACTTATCCTGTCTTTTGTTTGGTTGAATTTTGTTCGTTTATTTTTCAAACAGCCCTTGCATGTAAAATTGTGATCTGTATAATGCAGCGCACTGGTTAAGCCAGTTGTGAACCAATGAGCAGCGAGGAGCTGATAAATCCTAGGTTTTTTATAAAATTCAGGTTTGTCAGGTAATGTATACTCAGCTTATGTTCGCAGTTAATTAAAATTTAGCTCATAGTTATCTAATTTAGATAACTGAGGTTAATCACCTATTAGCTGACAATGTGCCCAATCTGGGTACTACGGTTTCACATAAATCAATCGGCATTCTCTCGTTTTAACGAGTTTGAGTGGCGATATTGTTTGTGTAATTTTTAATTATTGGAGCTCTGTCTCATGCAGAACCAACGCATCCGTATCCGCCTAAAAGCTTTCGATTACAAACTAATCGACGCTTCTACAGCGGAAATCGTTGAAACAGCTAAGCGTACCGGCGCGCAGGTTCGTGGTCCTATTCCACTACCTACTCGTAAAGAGCGTTTCACTGTTCTTATCTCTCCACACGTAAACAAAGATGCACGTGACCAGTACGAAATTCGTACTCACAAGCGTCTGATCGACATCGTTGAACCAACTGACAAGACTGTAGATGCTCTAATGCGTCTAGACCTTGCTGCTGGTGTTGATGTTCAAATCAGCCTAGGTTAAGGGAGATTAGAAGAATGATTGGTCTAGTCGGACGTAAAGTGGGTATGACCCGCGTATTTACTGAAGAAGGCGTTTCTATCCCAGTAACTGTTGTGGAAGTTGAAGCGAACCGCGTTGCTCAAGTTAAAACTCTTGAGAACGATGGTTACACAGCTATCCAGGTAACTGCTGGTGCTAAGAAAGCTAGCCGTGTTTCAAAGCCAGAAGCTGGTCACTTTGCGAAAGCAGGTGTTGAAGCTGGTCGTGGTCTTTGGGAATTCCGCTTAGAAAGCGGTGAAGAGTTTGAAGTTGGTGCTGAACTAACTGTTGAACTTTTCAACGAAATCAAAAAAGTAGACGTTACTGGTACATCTAAAGGTAAGGGCTTCCAAGGCGTTGTTAAACGTTGGAACTTCCGTACTCAAGATATGACTCACGGTAACTCTTTGTCTCACCGTGCTCCTGGTTCTATCGGTCAATGTCAGACTCCAGGTCGCGTGTTTAAAGGCAAAAAAATGTCTGGTCACATGGGTGCTGAGCGTGTAACGACTCAAAACCTTGAGATCGTACGTGTTGACGCTGAGCGCAATCTGCTTCTTATTAAAGGTGCAGTCCCTGGCTCAATTGGCGGTAACGTTATCGTCAAACCAGCAGTTAAAGCATAACGTCTAGGAGTAAGTAATGGAATTGATGGTTAAAGGTGCTAACGCACTAACTGTTTCCGAAACTACTTTCGGACGTGAGTTCAACGAAGCTCTTGTACACCAAGTAGTTGTTGCGTACGCAGCAGGTGCTCGTCAAGGTACTCGTGCTCAAAAAACACGTTCAGAAGTTTCTGGCGGTGGCGCTAAGCCATGGCGTCAAAAAGGTACTGGCCGTGCGCGTGCTGGTACTATCCGTAGCCCAATCTGGCGTACAGGTGGTGTTACTTTTGCTGCGAAACCACAAGATCACAGCCAAAAAGTAAACAAAAAAATGTACCGTGGTGCTATGAAGAGCATCTTCTCTGAGCTAGTTCGTCAAGAGCGTTTAATCGTTGTTGAAAGCTTCTCAGTTGATGCACCAAAAACTAAAGAGCTAACAGCTAAGCTGAAAGAACTTGAACTTAACGATGTTCTAATCGTTACTGGTGAAGTAGACGAGAATCTATTCTTAGCTGCGCGTAACCTGTACAAAGTTGACGTGCGTGACGTTACTGGTATCGATCCAGTTAGCCTAATCGCATTTGACAAGGTTCTTATGACTGCTGATGCAGTTAAGCAAGTTGAGGAGATGCTGGCATGATCCGTGAAGAGCGTCTACTAAAAGTTCTACGTGCACCGCACATCTCTGAAAAAGCAACTATGGCTGCTGAGAAAGCGAACACTATCGTTTTCAAAGTATCAATGGATGCTACTAAAAAAGAGATCAAAGCAGCTGTAGAAAAGCTATTTGAAGTTGAAGTTAAGTCTGTAAACACTCTTATCACTAAGGGTAAGACCAAGCGTCAAGGGCTACGCCAAGGCCGTCGTTCAGACGTGAAAAAAGCGTACGTTACTTTGAACGAAGGTCAAGATCTTGACTTTGTTGGCGGCGCGGAATAACAGGAGTAGTTGAAAAATGGCTATTGTTAAATGTAAGCCGACTTCGGCTGGTCGCCGTCACGTTGTTAAGGTTGTTAATGCTGACCTACATAAAGGTAAGCCTTACGCGCCACTTCTAGAGAAAAACTCTAAGAACGGCGGTCGTAACAACAACGGTCGTATCACAGTACGTCACATCGGTGGTGGTCACAAACAACACTACCGTCTGATTGACTTTAAACGTACTAAAGATGGTATCCCAGCGAAAGTTGAGCGTCTTGAATACGATCCAAACCGTAGCGCAAACATCGCTCTAGTTCTGTACGCAGACGGTGAGCGTCGTTACATCCTAGCACCTAAAGGTGTTCAAGCTGGTGATGCTATCCAGTCTGGCGTTGATGCGCCAATCAAAGCTGGTAACGCAATGCCAATGCGTAACATCCCAGTAGGTTCAACTGTACACAACGTTGAACTTAAGCCTGGTAAAGGTGGTCAGCTAGCTCGTTCGGCTGGTGCATATGCTCAAATCGTTGCTCGCGACGGTGCATACGTAACTATCCGTCTACGTTCTGGCGAGATGCGCAAAGTATTGTCTGAAGGCCGTGCAACAATCGGTGAAGTAGGCAACGCAGAGCACATGCTACGTGAATTAGGTAAAGCTGGTGCAAGCCGTTGGCGTGGTGTTCGTCCTACCGTTCGCGGTGTGGTAATGAACCCGGTTGACCACCCACATGGTGGTGGTGAAGGCCGTACGTCTGGTGGTCGTCACCCAGTTTCTCCTTGGGGTATGCCAACTAAAGGCTACAAGACTCGTAGCAACAAACGCACTGACAAGTACATCGTACGTCGTCGCAATAAGTAATCTATTTAAGAGGATAAGCCATGCCACGTTCTCTCAAGAAAGGTCCATTTATTGACCTACACTTGCTGAAGAAGGTAGAGAAAGCGGTGGAAAGCGGAGACAAAAAGCCTATTAAGACTTGGTCCCGTCGTTCAATGATCATTCCTACAATGATCGGTTTGACCATCGCTGTCCATAATGGTCGTCAACACGTTCCAGTTTTCGTAACTGACGAGATGATCGGTCACAAACTTGGTGAATTTGCACCAACTCGCACTTACCGCGGCCATGTCGTGGATAAGAAAGCTAAGAAGCGTTAAGGAGTAAATGATGGAAGCATTAGCTAAACATAACTTTGCTCGCATTTCGCCTCAGAAAGCTCGCTTAGTTGCAGATCAAATTCGCGGTAAGAAAGTTGACCAAGCTCTAGAACTTCTAACATTCAGCAACAAGAAAGCTGCTGAGCTAGTTAAGAAAGTTCTTGAGTCAGCAATCGCTAACGCGGAACATAACGAAGGTGCTGACATTGACGATCTACGTGTCGCTAAAATCTTCGTAGATGAGGGCCCTGTCATGAAGCGTATTATGCCTCGTGCTAAAGGCCGTGCGGATCGTATCTTGAAGCGTTCAAGCCACATTACTGTGGTTGTCGCAGATCGCTAAGAGACTAGGAGAGTAAGCAATGGGTCAAAAAGTACATCCTAATGGTATTCGTCTAGGCATCGTTAAGCCTTGGAATGCTACATGGTTTGCTAATACCAAAGATTTCGCTGACAACCTAGACGGCGACTTCAAGGTACGTCAGTTCCTAACTAAAGAACTGTCAAAAGCGTCTCTTTCACGTATCGTTATCGAGCGTCCAGCGAAGAGCATCCGTGTGACTATTCACACTGCTCGTCCTGGCGTTGTTATCGGTAAGAAAGGCGAAGACGTTGAGAAGCTACGCACAGCTGTAGCTAAAATTGCAGGTGTACCAGCGCAAATCAACATCGCTGAAGTACGCAAGCCTGAGCTAGACGGTCAATTAGTGGCTGATAGCATCGCGTCTCAACTAGAGCGTCGCGTTATGTTCCGTCGTGCTATGAAGCGTGCGGTACAAAATGCTATGCGTCTAGGCGCTAAAGGTATCAAAGTGGAAGTAAGTGGCCGTCTAGGCGGTGCTGAAATTGCACGTTCTGAGTGGTACCGTGAAGGCCGTGTGCCTCTACACACTCTACGTGCTGACATTGATTACGCAACTTCTTCAGCTCACACCACATACGGTGTAATCGGCGTTAAAGTTTGGATCTTCAAGGGCGAAATCCTTGGTGGTATGCCAGCTGCAAACGCTGTTGAGCCTAAGGCTGACAAGCCTGCGAAGAAACCGCGTAAAGGCCGTAAGTAAGGAGTCGACAGATGCTACAACCTAAACGTACTAAGTTCCGTAAGGTTCATACTGGTCGTAACCGTGGTCTAGCAAAAGGTACTGAAGTTAGCTTTGGTTCTTTTGGTTTGAAAGCTGTAGGCCGTGGTCGCCTAACTGCTCGTCAAATCGAAGCGGCACGTCGTGCGATGACACGTCACATTAAGCGTCAAGGTAAAATCTGGATCCGTGTGTTCCCAGACAAACCAATCACTGAAAAACCACTTGAAGTTCGTCAAGGTAAGGGTAAAGGTAACGTTGAGTACTGGGTAGCCCAAATCCAACCTGGTAAGGTTATGTACGAAGTTGATGGTGTACCTGAAGAATTGGCACGTGAAGCGTTCCGCCTAGCGGCTCGTAAACTGCCATTCAAGACTACATTTGTAACTAAGCAGGTGATGTGATGAAAGCACAAGATCTACGCGAAAAGAGCGTTGAAGAGCTTAACACTGAGTTATTAGCGTTGCTTAAAGAGCAGTTCAACTTGCGTATGCAAGCTGCGACTGGTCAACTACAGCAAACTCATACTCTGAAAGCTGTCCGCCGTGATATCGCACGTGTGAAAACTGTTTTGACTGAGAAGGCAGGCGCATAATGAGCGACAAAATTCGTACCCAACAAGGTCGTGTTACTAGCGACAAGATGGACAAGTCTATCACTGTTGCTATCGAGCGTTTCGTAAAGCACCCAATCTACGGTAAATTCGTTAAGCGCACGACTAAAATACACGCACATGATGAGAACAACGAATGTGGCCTAGGCGACTTAGTTGAAATCAAAGAGTGTCGTCCACTGTCTAAGACTAAGTCTTGGACTTTGGTTAAAGTTCTAGAGAAAGCTAAGATTTAATTAGTTTTTTCTGACTGAATAAACGGCTCCAAAAATAATTTTGGGGCCGTTTATTTTTTGACTACCCAATGTAAAAAAAGGGTGGTACAATTCGCGTCCCTTTAAAGAGGCAGCCCGACCCGAGATGGGTCTAGTTTTTTAATATTTAGCGGAGCACTAACATGATCCAAATGCAAAGTATGCTGGACGCAGCTGATAACTCAGGCGCTCGCAGCGTAATGTGTATTAAGGTTCTGGGTGGCTCTCACCGTCGTTACGCCCACGTTGGCGACATCATTAAAGTTACTGTTAAGGAAGCAATTCCTCGCGGTAAAGTTAAGAAAGGTGATGTACTGAAGGCGGTGGTAGTTCGCACCCGTAAAGGCGTTCGTCGTCCAGACGGTTCTGTCATTCGCTTCGACCGTAACGCTTGCGTACTGTTAAACAACAACAGTGAGCAACCTATCGGTACACGTATCTTTGGTCCAGTGACACGTGAACTTCGTACTGCGAAATTCATGAAAATTGTCTCACTGGCTCCAGAAGTTCTGTAAGGAGCACGTAAAAAGATGGCAGCTAAAATCCGTCGTAATGACGAAGTAATCGTTCTTGCTGGTAAAGATAAAGGCAAGAAAGGTAAAGTAACTAAGGTACTAGCAACTGGTAAAGTTATCGTAGAAGGTATTAACCTTGTTAAGAAACACCAGAAACCTGTTCCTGCACTAGGCATCCAAGGTGGTGTTGTAGAGCAAGAAGCAGCGATCGACGTTTCTAACGTGGCAATCTTCAACGCAGCTACTGGTAAAGCTGACCGTATCGGTTTCCGTTTCGAAGATGGTAAGAAAGTTCGTTTCTTTAAATCTAACAACGAAATCGTTTCTAACTAATAGAAGTAATTTGGAGTTCTACTATGGCGAAACTGCATGATTACTACAAGTCGTCTGTAGTCGCTGATCTGACCAAACAGTTCAGTTACACAAGCGTCATGCAAGTCCCTAGAATTGAGAAAATCACCCTCAATATGGGCGTTGGTGAAGCAATCAACGATAAGAAACTACTAGAAAACGCAGCTTCTGATATGGCGACCATCTCTGGTCAAAAGCCACTTATCACTAAAGCGCGTAAATCTGTTGCTGGTTTCAAAATCCGTGAAGGCTACCCAATTGGTTGTAAAGTAACCTTGCGTGGCGAGCGCATGTGGGATTTTCTGGAGCGTTTGATTTCTATCGCTCTTCCACGTGTACGAGATTTCCGTGGTGTTAGCGCTAAGTCTTTTGACGGTCGCGGTAACTACAGCATGGGCGTTCGCGAGCAAATCATCTTCCCGGAAATCGACTATGATAAAGTCGATCGAGTACGCGGTCTTGATATCACTATCACGACGTCTGCTGCTACCGATGAGGAAGGCCGAGCTCTGCTGGCTGCCTTTAACTTCCCATTCCGCAAGTAAGGTGACGGGTTACTGTTATGGCTAAAAATTCAATGAAAGCGCGCGAAGCTAAGCGTGCGAAGCTAGTAGCACAGTTCGCTGAAAAGCGTGCAGCGCTTAAAGCTATCATCAGCGATGTAAACGCATCAGAAGAAGATCGTTGGAATGCGGTTCTTAAACTGCAAACTCTTCCACGTGACTCAAGTGCATCACGTCAGCGCAACCGTTGCAACCAAACTGGTCGCCCACACGGTTACCTACGTAAATTCGGTCTAAGCCGTATCAAAGTTCGTGAAGCTTGCATGAAAGGCGAGATTCCTGGACTTCGTAAGGCTAGCTGGTAATTGCCACTTAATCATTTGGAGTAAAGACTATGAGCATGCAAGATCCGATTTCGGATATGCTGACCCGTGTTCGTAACGGTCAGGCAGCAAATAAAGTTGCTGTAAAAATGCCTTCTTCAAAGCTTAAAGTTGCAATTGCTGCACTACTTAAAGCTGAAGGTTACATCGCAGACTTCGCTGTAGAAAGCGGAGCAAAACCTGAGCTAGAAATCACTCTTAAGTATTTCCAAGCTAAACCAGTAATTGAGCAAATCAAACGTGTTTCACGTCCTGGTCTTCGTGTTTACAAGAAGAAAGGCGAACTACCTTCTGTAATGGGTGGTCTTGGTATTGCTGTTGTTTCAACGTCAAAGGGTCTTATGTCTGACCGTGCTGCTCGTAAAGCAGGTCTAGGCGGCGAAATCCTTTGCTACGTAGCATAATTAAGGAGTAGAACATGTCTCGTGTTGCTAAAGCACCTGTCGCTATTCCAGCTGGCGTAGAGGTGAAATTGAACGGTCAAGAGATCACTGTAAAGGGCGCTAAGGGTGAATTAACTCGCGTTCTTAATGATGCAGTTGTGATCGCTCAAGTTGAAAACAACCTAACATTCGGCCCTAAAGAAGGTGTCGTGAATGCTTGGGCACAAGCAGGTACTGCTCGTGCACTAGTAAACAACATGGTTGTTGGTGTTACTGAAGGCTTTACTAAGAAGCTAACTCTTAAGGGTGTTGGTTACCGTGCTGCTATGAAAGGCAACGCTGTAGCATTAACTCTAGGCTTCTCTCACCCAGTTGAGCACGAGTTGCCAGTGGGTATTAAAGCCGAGTGTCCAAGCCAAACTGAAATTGTTCTAACTGGTTGCGATAAGCAAGTAGTTGGTCAAGTTGCGGCTGACATTCGTTCTTACCGCGCGCCTGAACCTTATAAAGGTAAAGGTATTCGTTACGCAGATGAAAATGTGCGTACTAAAGAAGCTAAGAAGAAGTAAGGTAACACTATGGATAAGAAAGCATCTCGCATCCGTCGTGCTACACGTGCACGTCGTAAGATTGCAGAACTGGGTGCAACTCGCCTAGTAGTACACCGTACTCCTCGTCACGTGTACGCACAAGTGATTGCAGCTAACGGCTCTGAGGTTATCGCAGCAGCATCTACTGTAGAAAAAGCGATCCGTGAGCAAGTTAAATACACTGGTAACGTTGATGCAGCTAAGGCAGTTGGTAAAGCTGTTGCTGAGCGCGCTCTTGAAAAAGGCGTAACAGCTGTTGCATTTGATCGTTCTGGTTTCCAATACCACGGTCGAGTAGCGGCGCTAGCAGAATCTGCTCGCGAAGCTGGTCTGAAATTCTAAGGTAGGGTTGGAAGATGGCTAAAGAACAACAAGTTCAAGCGAATGATTTGCAAGAAAAATTAATCGCTGTTAACCGTGTTTCTAAAACGGTTAAAGGTGGTCGAATCATGAGCTTCACTGCACTAACTGTAGTTGGTGACGGTAACGGTCGTGTAGGTTTCGGTTACGGCAAAGCTCGTGAAGTACCTGCTGCGATTCAAAAAGCAATGGAAAAAGCACGTCGTAACATGACTACGATCGCGCTTAACGAAGGCACTCTTCACCACCCGGTGAAAGGTCGTCACTCGGGCTCTAAAGTTTACATGCAGCCAGCTGCTGAAGGTACGGGTGTTATCGCAGGTGGTGCGATGCGTGCAGTACTAGAAGTTGCAGGTGTACACAACGTTCTATCTAAAGCATACGGTTCAACGAACCCTATCAACATCGTTCGTGCAACGATCGATGCTCTAGCTAGCGTTAAGTCACCAGAAATGGTTGCTGCTAAGCGTGGTCTAACTGTTGAATCTATTTCGGAGTAAGAACACGATGGCAACTATTAAAGTAACTCAAACTAAAAGCTCAATTGGTCGCCTACCTAAGCACAAAGCTACTTTGCGCGGATTAGGCCTTCGTAAAATCAACCATACAGTAGAACTTGAAGATACTCCGTGTGTACGCGGTATGATCAACAAGGTTTACTACATGGTTAAAGTTGAGGAGTAATCATAATGTTTTTGAATACTCTAGCACCAGCTGCGGGTTCAAAGCCTTCTAAGAAGCGCGTTGGCCGTGGTATTGGTTCAGGCCTAGGTAAAACTGGTGGCCGTGGCCATAAAGGTCAAAAGTCGCGTTCAGGCGGTAAAGTTCGTCCAGGTTTCGAAGGCGGTCAGATGCCATTGAAACAACGTCTACCAAAATTCGGTTTCACTTCTCGTAAGAGCCTAGTGACAGCTGAAGTTCGTCTAGCTGAGCTAGCGAAAGTAACAGGTGACGTGGTTGATCTAAACAGCTTGAAAGCTGCAAACGTTGTTACAAAGAACATCGAGTTTGTTAAAGTTGTTCTTTCTGGCGAGATCAGCAAGGCAGTGACTGTAAAAGGTCTGCGTGTAACTAAAGGCGCGCAAGCTGCAATCGAAGCTGCAGGCGGTAAAATCGAGGCATAATCTCGAGGATTGAGGTACAGATGGCTAAGAAACCAGGACAAGATTTTCGTAGTGCTCAGGGCGGCTTGGGTGAGTTAAAATCGCGCTTATTATTCGTAATTGGTGCACTTTTAGTATTCCGAGCGGGCTCTTTTGTGCCGATTCCTGGTATTGACGCAGCTGTACTTGCCGATTTGTTCGAACAGCAAAAAGGTACCATCGTTGAAATGTTTAACATGTTCTCCGGTGGTGCTCTTTCGCGTGCATCTATCTTTGCATTGGGCATCATGCCGTATATTTCGGCATCTATTGTTGTTCAATTGCTTACAGTAGTTCATCCAGCGTTAGCGGAACTCAAGAAAGAGGGTGAAGCAGGCCGTCGTAAGATTAGCCAATATACGCGTTATGGCACGCTTGTACTTGCAACATTCCAAGCTATTGGTATCGCAACAGGTCTACCAAACATGGTCAACAATCTGGTTGTTATCGACCAAACCATGTTTACCCTAATTGCTACCGTGAGTTTAGTAACTGGCACCATGTTCTTGATGTGGTTAGGTGAACAAATTACAGAGCGCGGAATTGGTAACGGTATTTCGTTACTTATCTTTGCAGGTATTGTTGCTGGATTGCCTTCAGCAATCGGACATACTATCGAGCAAGCGCGTCAAGGTGAACTGCATGTACTTCTTCTGTTGTTGATTGCGGTAGTTGCTTTTGCTGTTATTTACTTCGTTGTTTTCATGGAGCGTGGTCAGCGTCGAATCGTCGTTAACTATGCGAAACGCCAACAAGGTCGTAAAGTCTTTGCAGCGCAAAGCACGCACTTGCCATTGAAAATTAATATGGCTGGTGTGATACCTGCGATTTTTGCATCAAGTATTATCCTGTTCCCAGGAACACTGGCTCAGTGGTTTGGTCAGAACGGTGAGAGCAGCACATTTGGTTGGTTAACTGATGTGTCTTTGGCTCTTAGCCCAGGTCAACCTCTGTATGTAATGCTTTATGCTGCAGCGATTATATTCTTCTGTTTCTTCTACACAGCGTTGGTATTTAACCCACGTGAAACAGCAGATAACTTGAAGAAGTCAGGTGCATTCGTACCCGGTATCCGCCCAGGAGAACAGACAGCGAAATATATCGATAAAGTGATGACACGTTTAACCTTAGCGGGTGCGTTATACATTACCTTTATCTGTCTGATCCCTGAGTTCATGATGGTCGCATGGAACGTACGTTTCTATTTCGGCGGAACATCACTACTTATCGTAGTTGTTGTAATCATGGACTTTATGGCACAGGTTCAGACACATATGATGTCCAATCAATATGAGTCTGTGTTGAAAAAAGCGAACCTGAAAGGCTACGGTCGATAATTCGACTATACTACCTTCAGGTCAGATTTACGGAGTTTAGCAATGAAAGTTCGTGCTTCCGTTAAAAAAATCTGCCGTAACTGTAAAGTTATCAAGCGTAACGGTGTCGTTCGCGTGATTTGCAGTGAGCCAAAGCACAAGCAACGCCAAGGCTAATTAGCAGAAATTTTTACTTGAAAATTAAAGGTTGGTCGAGTATATTCCTCGGCCTACCTTTTGCGTGCAAAAGAAGTAGTATGCCGCAGCGTATCCTCTACGGGCTTTGCTGCGGATAATTCTTTATATAAAGTACCTAGGAGTGAATAGTGGCCCGTATAGCAGGCATTAACATTCCTGATCAAAAGCATGCTGTTATCGCATTAACTGCGATCTACGGCATCGGTAAAACTCGCTCGCAAGCTATTCTTGCTGAAGTGGGTATTGCTGAAGATGTTAAGATCAGTGAACTAACTGAAGAGCAGATCGATCAACTGCGTGATGGTGTAGCTAAATACACTGTAGAGGGTGATCTACGTCGTGAAGTTTCCATGAACATCAAGCGTCTTATGGACCTTGGTTGTTACCGTGGTCTTCGTCATCGTCGCAGTCTACCACTACGTGGACAGCGTACTAAAACCAATGCTCGCACCCGTAAGGGTCCGCGTAAGCCGATCAAGAAATAATCGGGAAGGGTAAGTACAATGGCTAAACAACCAACACGCGCACGTAAGCGCGTACGCAAGCAAGTTGCTGATGGCGTAGCGCATATCCACGCATCTTTCAACAACACAATCGTGACTATTACTGACCGTCAAGGTAACGCTCTAGCATGGGCTACTGCAGGTGGTTCAGGTTTCCGTGGTTCTCGTAAGTCTACTCCGTTCGCTGCACAGGTTGCTGCAGAACGTTGTGCTGAAATGGCTAAAGAATACGGTCTAAAGAACTTGGAAGTTATGGTTAAGGGTCCTGGTCCAGGTCGTGAATCTACTGTTCGCGCACTGAACGCAGCTGGTTTCCGTATCACTAACATCGTTGATGCGACACCAATCCCTCATAACGGTTGTCGTCCACCTAAGAAACGCCGCGTATAACGTTTCTGGGAACATTGGAGAAAGATCATGGCAAGATATTTGGGTCCTAAGCTTAAGCTTAGCCGTCGCGAAGGCACTGACTTATTTCTTAAGTCTGGTGTACGCGCGATCGATACCAAGTGTAAAATTGAGAACGCACCAGGTGTACACGGCGCTCGTCGCGGTCGTCTATCTGAGTATGGCGTTCAGCTTCGTGAGAAGCAAAAAGTTCGTCGTATCTACGGCGTACTAGAAAAACAATTCCGTAACTACTACAAAGAAGCTGCTCGCCTTAAAGGCAATACGGGTGAAAACCTACTTCAGCTTCTAGAAGGTCGTCTAGACAACGTAGTTTACCGCATGGGCTTTGGCGCAACTCGCGCAGAAGCACGTCAGCTAGTTAGCCACAAAGCTATCCTAGTAAACGGTAAAGTTGTAAACGTTCCTTCTTTCAATGTTGCGGCTAACGACGTTGTTACTATTCGTGAAAAAGCTAAAAAGCAATCACGTATCGCTGCTGCTCTAGAAGTTGCAGAACAACGCGAAAAACCAACTTGGATTGAAGTAGATGCGAGCAAGATGGAAGGTACTTTCAAGCGTTTGCCTGAACGTTCTGATCTATCAGCTGACATCAACGAACAATTGATCGTCGAGCTTTACTCTAAGTAAGGTTTAAACTAAAGAGAGGACACAATGCAGGGTTCTGTAACAGAATTTCTTAAGCCACGTCTTGTTGACATCGAACAGATCAGCACGACACACGCAAAAGTAACTCTTGAGCCATTAGAGCGTGGTTTTGGCCACACTCTTGGTAATGCACTTCGCCGTATTTTACTATCTTCTATGCCGGGTTGTGCCGTAACAGAAGTAGAAATTGAAGGCGTACTTCATGAGTACAGCACTAAAGAAGGCGTTCAGGAAGATATTCTTGAGATCCTACTAAACCTTAAAGGTTTGGCTGTTCGCGTTGCCGAAGGCAAAGATGAAGTGTTCATTACACTAAACAAATCAGGCTCGGGCCCTGTGGTTGCAGGTGACATCACCCATGATGGTGATGTAGAGATCGCTAACCCAGAACACGTTATTTGCCATCTTACAGATAGCAATGCTGAAATCGCTATGCGTATTAAAGTAGAACGTGGTCGTGGTTATGTTCCAGCTTCAGCCCGTATCCATACTGAAGAAGATGAGCGTCCAATCGGTCGTTTGCTTGTAGATGCGACTTTCAGCCCAGTAGACAAAATTGCTTACTCGGTTGATGCAGCTCGTGTTGAACAGCGTACTGACTTAGACAAGCTTGTTATCGATATGGAAACAAACGGAACTTTAGAACCTGAGGAAGCAATCCGTCGTGCAGCAACTATTCTTGCTGAACAATTGGATGCGTTCGTAGATCTACGTGATGTACGTGTACCTGAGGAGAAAGAAGAGAAGCCGGAATTCGATCCGATCCTACTCCGTCCTGTAGACGATCTTGAACTAACAGTTCGCTCTGCTAACTGTCTGAAAGCAGAAGCGATTCACTACATCGGTGATCTAGTACAGCGCACTGAGGTTGAGCTACTTAAAACGCCTAACCTTGGTAAAAAATCTCTTACTGAGATTAAAGACGTGCTTGCATCACGTGGTCTTTCTCTGGGCATGCGCCTAGAAAACTGGCCGCCAGCGTCTATCGCTGAAGATTAATCGATATTAGTTAGAAGGATTAGGTCATGCGCCATCGTAAGAGTGGTCGTCAACTCAACCGCAACAGCTCACATCGTAAAGCGATGTTCAGCAATATGGCTAGCTCTCTTGTACGTCATGAAGTTATCAAGACTACATTGCCAAAAGCAAAAGAGCTACGTCGCGTAGTTGAGCCATTGATTACACTAGCTAAGACTGACAGCGTTGCTAACCGTCGTCTTGCATTTGCTCGCACTCGTGATAACGAAGTTGTAGCAAAATTATTTAACGAACTAGGTCCACGTTTTGCTGCTCGTCAGGGCGGTTACACTCGTATCCTAAAAGCTGGCTTCCGTGCTGGCGATAAAGCTCCAATGGCTTACATTGAGCTTGTAGATCGTCCAGAAGCAGAAGTTGCTGCTGAGTAATCAGTAAGTTCGCTAAACAGAAAGCCGAGCATTTATGCTCGGTTTTTTTGTATCTGAAATTTGAGATGCTTGTTCTTCGTTAATCGCACTAGAATAGCCGTAATTCTCCCATCTACAGGTTTAGATGTTGTCACTGCTGAAAATGTCTGAATCGAATAAACAAGCCTGCGTAAATGAACCGTATCCCCGCTTTCACAGGGATATAGGCTATCTTGCTGTACTTCTGTTAAGCGTTTAACGCTTGTTCCAAATCTTCAAGAATGTCATCAATGTGCTCAATGCCGACCGACAGACGAATCATTTCTGGAGAAACGCCTGCTTGTTTCTGTTCTGCTTCAGATAGCTGACGGTGTGTCGTTGAGGCAGGATGACAAGCCAGTGATTTTGCATCACCGATGTTCACTAAACGTTTAAATATCTTCAGAGCATCGTAAAAGCGAACACCGGCGTCGTATCCATCCTTAAGGCCGAAAGATAAAATTCCGGAAGGTTTGCCTTTCATGTATTTCTGGGCAAGTGGATAGAATTTTGAGTCTTCTAACCCTGCATAGCTCACCCAACTCACTTTGTCGTTGTTTTTCAGATACTGAGCGACTTTGAGGGCGTTTTCACAGTGTCGTTCCATGCGCAGTGATAGTGTTTCCAAGCCCTGCATTAACATAAACGCGTTCATGGGTGACATGGCAGAACCAGTGTTGCGAAGTGGTACGGTACGAGCACGACCAATAAATGCAGCAGGTCCGAAAGCTTCGGTATAAACCACATCATGATATGACGGTTCAGGGCTGTTTAAGGTTGGGAAGCGTTCTTTGTGTTCAGTCCAAGGAAACTTACCTGAATCAACGATCATTCCACCGAGGGTAGTGCCATGACCACCTACATACTTGGTTAATGAATGCACCACGATATCTGCACCAAACTCAATCGGTTTACATACTGCTGGTGAAGCAACGGTGTTATCTACAATAACTGGAACCCCTTGCGCGTGTGCTAGCTCAGCCACTCGTTCTAAATCAACAATATTACCTGCTGGGTTACCAATAGATTCACAATAAACGGCCTTGGTTTTTTCATCAATCAATGCCGCTAGGCTTTCAGGACGGTCATCTTTGGCAAAGAGTACTTCAATGCCCATGTTAGGGAACATGTGGGCAAACAAAGTGTAAGTACCACCATAGAGTTGCGGGGTGGAAACAATATTATCGCCAGCTTGAGCCAAAGTTAGAATTGCGTAATGAATCGCTGCGCTTCCTGCACTAACAGCCAGACCTGCAATGCCACCTTCTAATGCAGCCATACGCTTTTCTAACACATCATTAGTTGGGTTCATGATGCGAGTATAGATGTTACCCGCGACGGCGAGGTTAAACAGGTCAGCGCCGTGCTGAGCATTATCAAACTCGTAGGCGACTGTTTGATATATAGGTGTTGCCACAGATTTAGTGGTGGGATCGGTCTCGTAGCCGAAATGTATAGCTAAAGTCTCGTCTTTCATTACTCTTTTACTCGTCCTTGGAAAAATAAAAGAATTGCACACAGATTAGGCAACAGACAAGAAGAAGTGTGTTTGTTTTTTATGCAGTAATAAACGCGTCACAAATGTGTTTATGTGACGCGCTAGTGCGAAGGGTTATTGCCACAAAGAGCTTAGTGAACCCAACAAATCTGAAGATGCGCCTTGGCTGGTTAAGTACTGCAAGACCAGCGGAGCAAATTGGGAAACCATACTGGAATCTAATCCAAGTTTATTGAACACATTATTCACCGCTTCCATATCGGCAATTTTGGCTATTGCACTGCTTGATTCAGACAGGCTGGTCAGTTGATTTAGCCCGGGTAATAAGGTTTCAAGTTCAGAGCTGTTAGCGTCCGAAAGTTGGTTTTGAGCAAAAGCCAATAAGCTACCAACACCTCCGGCTGCTTGTGTATCAGAAACAGGAAGCTGACTGGTAATTTGTGTCAGTAAAGCAGAGTTAGATTCTGTTTGAGATAAAGTATTGCTAACCATACTTGAGAGATCGTTACTTTCACTGAGTTTGCTCAAGAATGCATAGCTAGGAGCGGTAAAAATGGTGCTAGCAAGCACAGTGACTATGATAGATTTTTTCATTCTGATTCTCGCGGACGAATAAAGTTGAATATCTTAAGTCTAGATAAAAAAAGCGACGCAGAGCGTCGCTTTAATCATCAAATTTCGCAATGTTCTGAATTACAGAATAGCAAGTAGTTCTACTTCGAATACTAGAGCTGCGAATGGAGGAATCGCTGCACCTGCACCACGCTCGCCATATGCAAGGTCGTGTGGGATGTACAGTTTCCACTTAGAACCAACAGGCATCAATTGTAGAGCTTCAACCCAACCTTTGATTACGCCAGTTACAGGGAATTCAGCTGGCTGACCGCGAGATACAGAGCTGTCAAATACAGTACCGTCTACAAGCTCACCGTGGTAGTGAACACGTACAGATTTGTCTGCTGATGGGATTTCACCAGTACCTTCAGTAATCACTTCGTATTGTAGACCTGAATCTAGAACAGTAACTTCTGAACGTAGCGCGTTATCTTGAAGGAACGTTTCGCCTTCAGCTGCAGCTACTTTAGCCGCTTCTTGGCGAGCTTCTTCTGCACGAGAGTGCATCGCTTGTAGAGCTTTGTTGATTTCGTCTACTTCGATAGCTGGCATGTCGCCCACTAGAGCTGTTGCGATACCAGCAGCAATAGCGTCAACGTTAAGACCTTCAAGGCCACTACCTGCTAGTTGCTGGCCCATTTGTAGACCGATACCGTAGCTAGCTTTCTGCTCAACGGTTTCAAATTTAACTTCAGACATAAATGTCACTCTTTTTAAGATAAAACAAAGTCCAAAGGATACCAGTTTCGAGCTAGTGATGAAACGCCAGATAATAATTCCTTTTATAATCATGATAAGGTGTGACTGAGCGCAGAATACAAAGGAAAAATCTTCAAGATTGTGTCAAGCTTTCTTAGATAACAGGGCGATGCTCTATACTCTGAGCTCATGAGTTTTTATACTGAGCCTATAAAGTTAAGGAACGGATAAAAATGAATCGTCGACATAAGAAAAAGCAGCAGACAGATTATCTCGCACAGATTCAGACTAAGTGGAGTGCCATCGATTGGCAGGATTATCTAAATAAAGCGAAGTCTTCTTGGGGACAATTACCCAGATTTCACCAGCGAGCATTAATGGTGTTAGTGCCCATAGTGTTCATTATTACGGTTATCCCATTTCCCAATATGGCGGAATCGGGTTCCAGTGAACCAGCTAATAAGCGAGTTGAGTTAGACATCAATACGCGAGGTCTTAGTGAGCAGAGAGAAACAACTGACTCTTCGACCAACTTGAATGCTTGGCGCGAATACACCGTTCAGAAAGGCGATACGCTTTCTCAGGTATTCCGAGTCAACAATCTACCTATGGCTGACTTAAATGCTTTAGTGAAGATCGAAGGTTCAGATAAGCCCTTAAGCCATATTCAGCAAGGTCAGCTCATTCGCTTTAAAATGGCAGAACAAGGAAGGTTAGATATCCTTCAGTTGGAAAAAAATGGTCAATCCGTGATGTTTTTCCGGCTTTCAGAAGGCGGTTTTGGCCGTAGTAAATAATACCAGTGCCAGCAACGATCTGATTACTGGCACTGATATGTTTTTTTCTTGTCGCGGTTTCCAAATATTTTTATTTTAGGAAGCAGCGGCAACACTATCATCACTATTCCCAACCATGTTAGTGCATCGGGTATTTCATCGAACCAGATAACACCAAAGAACACGACGAACAGTAAACCAGAGTATTCAGCCAGAGCAATCTGGTTTGCTGCCGCTTTCTGATACGCAAATACAGCTAATCCATTGTATGACAAAATTAGTAAAGCGCTGAACGCGATCCAGCCAGCTTGACCGAACGTCATTGGCTGCCAGTTGGATGAAGCGAGTATCGCAGCTATGGGGAGTGAAAACATGCTGGTCCACATCAATGTCGTGACAACGGTTTGTTGAGCAGGAATACGTTTGGCTAAAATATTAAACAGAGCCAACGTAAATGCGGTCACCAAAGCAAACCCTGCAGCCCAATGAAAATGTTGCGGACGCAATACAATCAGTACGCCACAGAAACCAAACAACGTCGCCAATATTTTATTATTAGTGGGCTTTTCTTTTAGTAACCACATAGAAAGCGGCAACATTAAGATTGGTGCTGCATAGAAAACTGCATTCGCTGTCGCCAGAGGCAAATAGGTGATAGCCACTAACATACAGCCACTACCAATCAGTACCAAATGAGCACGCAGTGCCGTTGTTTTTATATTCGATAGTTGTCTTTGTTGCCGAGGTTGCCTAAGCCAAAGTGGAAATATGATGAGCAGTGAAACTAATTGGCGTACAAACATATATTGGAATGGCGATACATTACCATTAAGCATTTTTACTGAAACGTCAGAAAGCGATGCTGCAAGATTGCCAAGAATAAGTGCAACTAAAGCAACCGAGTAAGCTGACATTAAAGTTCACGCTTCATTTCAATGTGCGGGATATCATCTTCTAAATACATTTCGGACATTTGTACAAAGCCATGTTGGAGATAAAAATCGGTCAAATGTTGCTGAGCACTGATTTGTATCTCTTCATTTGGCCAGCGTTGCTGGCACTCTTGCAGAGCTTGTGTCATGAGTCGGTGACCTAAACCGCTACCACGTGCATTTTTTTGGTCACCACTCGGCCGATACTTATCGTGGCGTGACTAACGCCTTTCGGTAATAAGCGCGCACAAGCAACCAGTTCCTGTCCTTGGTACCCAAGTAGGTGAAAAACACCATCAATTCTATCTTTGTTATCCAGTTCGGGATATGGACAAGTCTGCTCTACAACAAACACATCGACACGTAATTTAAGTAATTCATAAAGTTGCGTGGTGGTGAGTTCTGAAAACGAAAGGCACTGCCAGTTGAGCATGACTACTAACTCCTTGTATTTATGGTCGGCAATAATCTATCAGCTGGATACTTATATGGCATTAACAAAAGTTAATTGGATAGCCATTGATGAAATTAATCCAATATTCATTGGTGGTAAGGGGTAAAAGTAACGATAATAGGCGACTATTTTTTTCGTATAGCTAGGGCCATGAGCCTAAAGGACGTCCCCTTGAGTGATACTTCATTTTCGGCTTTAGATTTAAAGCCAGAATTGCTTTCTAACCTTGATACTATCGGTTTTACCAAAATGACTCCGATACAAGCACAATCGTTGCCAGCGATTCTTAAAGGACAGGATGTCATTGGCCAGGGTAAAACCGGTTCAGGTAAAACTGCCGCTTTTGGTCTAGGTGTTTTGCAAAACTTGGACGTGAAACGCTTTCGTGTACAAGCCCTTGTTTTGTGTCCAACACGCGAATTGGCGGATCAGGTAGCGACAGATATTCGAACATTAGCTCGTGCTATTCACAATATTAAAGTGCTAACTCTTTGTGGTGGTATGCCTATGGGGCCTCAAATCGGTTCTTTAGAGCACGGTGCGCATATACTGGTTGGTACTCCGGGCCGGATACTCGATCACTTGGGTAAAGGACGTATTGATCTGAGTGAGATGAATACATTAGTTCTGGATGAAGCCGACCGTATGCTGGATATGGGATTTCAAGATGCGCTTGAAGCCATTATTGATGAGGCACCAACACAGCGTCAGACGCTATTATTTAGCGCGACTTACCCTGCATCAATTCAGCAGATAGCTCAGCGCGTAACAAAAGATGCGTTGATGATTAAAGTGGCAGCGGCTCTCGATACTTCCAGTATTAAGCAGTACTTCTACAAAGTAGAAGGCAGTGAAGCGCGTGATGAAGCACTAGAAACCCTGTTGTTGAAACATCAACCTGAGTCTGCCGTTGTATTTTGCAACACTAAGCGAGAAGTTCAGCATGTTGCTGACGAACTCCATCACCATGGGTTCAGCGTGATTGAATTGCATGGCGATATGGAACAGCGTGAACGAGATCAGGCATTGGTTCAGTTTTCTAACAAGAGTATTTCTATTCTGGTGGCGACCGATGTAGCCGCTCGTGGCTTAGACGTGGATAACCTTGATGCGGTATTTAATTTTGAGTTATCACGGGATCCAGAAGTGCACGTTCATCGTATAGGTCGAACCGGTCGCGCTGGCAGTAAAGGTTTAGCGTTCAGCTTTTTTAGTGACAAAGAAATGCACCGCGTCGCGCAAATCGATGAGTACATGGATATAGCTATAGAGCCTTCGTCTCTGCCCGAAAAGCCAGCAGGTGCTACTCCTTATCAATCATCAATGGTAACGATTCAAATTGATGGTGGTAAGAAGCAAAAAGTACGCGCGGGCGACATTCTGGGCGCTCTCACTTCTGATGGTGAAATTGCCGGCAGCCGTATCGGTAAAATTAACTTATCCGCAATGCGTTCATACGTCGCTGTAGAAAAGAGCATTGCTAAAAAGGCGCTCAATAAGTTGTTAAACGGTAAGATGAAAGGGCGTCAGTTCCGCGCTCGTTTTATAAAATAGTTTGCAGCATTGAACGGGTATCGAGTTTATTTATCGATACCCATTCTTTTTTAGCTCTGGCTAAAAATATCTAAGCATCCCTTATGCGTGCTTTGATACGGCTTAAACTAATAGGGGTTATCCCTAAATAGGCGGCTATATGACTATCACTGAGCCGCTTCATTAAGTCAGGAAACTGCTGACACATAATTTGATAGCGCTGTTCAGGGCGATACAACAACATAAACCTTTCTTTGTTCTCCTTATGCATCAATTGAGTTTCTAGTAACTTGATATAAAGCGGATGCGAAGTCTCTCTCCACTGGTTCAGGTACATTATTGGCAGGCATAGCAGAGTGACTGGGCTGAGTGTTTCAAGCAAATATGGGCATGGCGTTTGTTTTATTAAGCTTTCAAATCCAATGATCCAGTCCTGTTCCCAATAAAATTCTTTACTGAACGTTTTGCCCTCTTCTGTGAGATAGCTGGCGTGACAAATTCCGTGACTGACAAAATAAAGATGGCTGGCCATTTGTCCTTGATTGACCAGAATGTGACGAGTAGGCAGCTCAAGCGGTGAAGAGACTTCAAATAACTGGTGCGCTTCTTCACTACTAAAACCGTATTCCAGCATTTGTTTTATAAAATTATCGTAGATAGCTTGATCCTGTATCGTCATTACTCTTTTGCCTCGAATAAAAAAGCCGCAGCGGATGCTGCGGCTGATACTTTACGGAATCTGGATTTATTTTTGTAGGTCTATACGGTAAATACCGAAACCTACATCATCCGTTCCTATCAGTTCCATTGGGTACTGACCTTTATCTTTGATGAACTTCGCTGCTTTTTCACTTGGTGACGTTTCGAAGCGAATATCCAGTTTGGTCTTAGACTTAATAGGCGCAAATGACCAGTTATTGTCTGCACTTGGTGTCACTTCACCTTGCTCTTTACTTACGCGAGCAATGTAATCTGCGACTACAGTACGGTTTTCATCTGGTGAATCAAACGCGATGAAATCTGAACCAGTGCCCGGGAACTTGTTGCTGTATGCACGGTAGTTATTAGTCGCAATCAGGAACGTCTGCGCAGTATCAATTGGCTTACCTTTGTAAGTCAGGTTAACAATACGCTGAGAATCAGGATTGATAACTTTACAGTCGCCGTCGTATTTCGCTGGTTTAGTGATATCGATTTGGTAGTTTACGCCATCGATAACGTCGAAGTTATAAGTGCGGAAACCATCCCAATCGATAAGCGATTGCGGCTCACTTGAGTTCACATCAATTTGTTTAAACTGACCCGCTGAACATTCCAGCCACTCTTTAACTTCTTTACCTGACACTTTCAAAGTGACTAGCGTATTAGGGTATAGGTATAAGTCCGCTGCGTTACGGAAAGTCAGTTCACCCGATTCCACTTCAGTAAAGTTTGATGGGTCATTCTTACGACCGCCCGCTTTGAACGGCGCTGCTGCTGAAAGCACAGGCAAACCGTCTAGGTTTGGATCGCCTTGAATAAAGCGTTCTACGTAATCTTTTTGTGCCAAGCTTACGATTTGAACTGTTGGGTCATCTTGTACTAACGCTAGGAAGCTGTACATCACGTCATTCGATTTACCAATCGGTTGGTTAACAAACTCACGAGTACCTTTATGGTCTGCTTCAAGCGCTTTTACGATACCCGCATCCGCTTCAACCAGAGCTTTCTTGCTCGCTTTATCAAAGATAGGACGAGCTTCAGATTGACCATTGGTGACTGCCCACTTGCCATCTTTTTGCTCAAGAGTCAGATCCATTACCCCAACGTGGCTACCCCAACGTCCAGGCATAACAGCTGTCACACCATTGATGGTGCCTTTCTCAATGTCTGCACCAGCAACTTTTGCAAATTCTTTACTTGGGAATACCGCGTGCGAGTGACCGAATGCAATAGCGTCAATGCCTGCTACTTTTGTTAAGTAGTAAACCGAGTTTTCCGCACCTGATTGATACTCTTCGGTAGAGATACCTGAGTGTGGAATCGCAACAATGACGTCAGCGCCTTTCGCTTTCATTTCTGGGATCAGCTTTTCAGCTGTCTTCTTTATGTCGCGGGCAATCACACGGCCATCAAGGTTCTTCTTATCCCACACCATGATTTGCGGTGGAACGAAACCGATGTAACCGACTTTAACTTCGTGTGCTTTGCCGTCAGTATCTTTGAAGGTATGCGTTTTAATGATGTAAGGCTGGAATAGGTGCTCACCAGTTGACGCGTTGTAAACGTTGGCATTGACGTAAGGGAACTTCGCATCGTTGATGGTTTCTTGGAGGAAATCCAAACCATAGTTAAATTCGTGGTTACCAATGTTACCTACATCGTAAGAGAGTTGGTTCATTGCTTTATAGACAGGGTGAACTTCGCCAGCTTTAATACCTTTCGCTGCCATGTAGTCACCCATTGGGCTACCTTGGATCAAATCACCGTTATCAACCAGAATACTGTTGGTTGCTTCTTCGCGTGCTTGTTTTACTAATGTTGCTGCACGAGTCAAACCAATTTGTTCTGATGGCTTGTCTTTGTAATAGTCATAATCCATCACGTTAGTGTGAATATCAGTTGTCTCGATAATACGTAGTTTGATCGTATCCGCCATAGAGGGACCGGCCATGGTCAACAAACCACCTAAAATGGCAATCGATAGAGGTTTGACTGCAACTGTCATTGTGTACTCCAATTGATAGGGAAAGTGATAACTCGATAAATGTATCAAGTTATTATGAAACAATGATTTCATATTCTATAAAAGTGTGATGTTAGGCGTTCAAATGGTCCGATTTGGTGCCAGTTGTCACTATTTCGCCCCAAGATGTCACACTCCTAGTTTCTTAATATAGAAGCTCTTTTTCCCTTTGCTGCCTCCCCATGCCAACTACTTATCAGCTTTTCGAATAAAAAATGAAATTTTAGAATTTCAGGTAATAAGAAGAAGACACCATAATGCTTTCATCAATTGGTAAAGGATGACAATCATGGCTGGCTCAGAAAACGTTTCAACGCTGCCAAAGCAGAAAAAAACACGCTTAGTCGCTGTTGATGGCGCTGCACCAGAAAGCAAATGGACGAGTCTTTCTCGCAGCCAGCTTCAGGCGGGTGAAGTTGCATTAGTCGGAGCAGGACCGGGAGACCCAGAACTGCTGACGATTAAAGCGCTTAACTTGCTGCAACAGGCGGATGTGGTTTTGTACGACTACCTCGTCTCTGACGACATCATGGCTCTGGTTCCAACGGACACTATTTTGGTTTGTGTCGGTAAGCGAGCAGGTCACCACAGCGTTCCTCAGGAAAAAACCAATCAACTATTAGTGGATTTTGCTAAGCAAGGTCATCGAGTGGTTCGCATTAAAGGTGGCGATCCATTTATGTTTGGTCGCGGTGGTGAAGAGCTGGAAGTGTTGTTTGATGCGGGTATTAAGTTTCAGGTCATTCCGGGAATTACCGCTGCCGCAGGGGCGACCGCTTATGCTGGTATACCTCTCACTCATCGTGATTTTGCTCAGTCTGCTCTGTTTGTCACTGGTCATCTCAAAGCTGAAGCGGCGGATATGGACTGGTCTACGCTGGCGCGTGGTAATCAGACTTTAGTGATTTATATGGGGTTGATGAAATCGAGCACCATCGCTCAGCAGCTCATTGAACATGGCCGAAATGCATCAACACCGATTGCGATTATTGAACGTGGTACTCAGTCATCCCAGAAGGTGTTCCGTGGTCAGCTTAGCGAATTGCCCCAGCTTGCCGCTCATGCCGAGTCTCCGTCACTGATTGTGATTGGTGAAGTTGTGGCCTTGGCAGACAAACTTCAATGGTTCAACGACAGCTCAACACGTCAAGAACAGTATCAATACGCATAAATACATTTATTGGTTGGGCTTATTAATTTTATAAACCAAAAGCCCGCCAAGCCATAAGGCAGCTAAAAGGAAGCACGCAAAATGGATCAACAACGCTTAACCCATTTAAAACAGCTTGAGGCCGAAAGCATTCACATTATTCGTGAAGTTGCTGCGGAGTTTGCAAACCCAGTGATGATGTATTCCATCGGTAAAGACTCATCCGTGATGCTTCATTTGGCACGTAAAGCGTTTTATCCGGGCAAAATCCCATTTCCTCTTCTCCATGTTGATACTGACTGGAAATTCCGAGACATGATCGCGTTCCGTGACGCGACAGCGAAAAAGTATGGTTTTGAGCTTTTGGTACATAAGAACCCAGAAGGTATTGAAATGGGCATCAGCCCGTTCGTACACGGTTCTTCAAAGCACACTGACATCATGAAAACTCAGGGCTTAAAACAAGCCTTAAACAAGTACGGCTTTGATGCTGCATTTGGTGGTGCCCGCCGTGATGAAGAGAAGTCTCGTGCAAAAGAGCGCGTATATTCGTTCCGCGATAAGAACCATACTTGGGACCCTAAAAATCAGCGCCCAGAGCTTTGGAAAACCTATAACGGCCAGATTAACAAAGGCGAGAGTATTCGTGTGTTCCCGCTTTCAAACTGGACTGAGCTGGATATCTGGCAATACATCTATCTGGAAAATATCGAAATCGTTCCGCTGTATCTCGCTGCGGTTCGCCCAGTCGTGGAAAGAGACGGCATGCTGATCATGGTGGATGACGAGCGTATGGAAATCCAACCTCATGAAGAAGTCCAACATAAGAGTGTTCGATTCCGTACTCTAGGTTGTTACCCACTAACAGGGGCTATCGAATCAGAAGCCAACACGTTGACTGAGATCATCGAAGAGATGTTAGTCGCTACGTCTAGTGAACGTCAGGGACGTGCGATCGACCATGATCAGTCTGGATCAATGGAATTGAAAAAACGCCAAGGTTATTTCTAAGGATCTAAGGAAATAGAATGAATAGTGCAGTTCAAGCAGAGCTTTTAGAGCTCGGTATCGAAGGTTACCTGAGTCAACACCAACACAAATCGCTACTTAGATTCCTAACCTGTGGTTCAGTAGATGATGGCAAAAGTACTTTAATTGGTCGTCTACTACACGACTCAAAACAGATTTATGAAGATCAACTTGCGGCGGTTCACTCTGACAGTCAGCGCGTTGGTACAACCGGTTCCCGTCCTGATCTCGCATTGCTGGTGGATGGTCTGCAAGCAGAACGTGAGCAAGGCATTACCATTGATGTGGCTTACCGTTATTTCTCAACGCAGAAACGTAAGTTCATCATTGCAGATACTCCGGGACATGAGCAATACACCCGCAATATGGCTACAGGTGCTTCAACCTGTGATTTGGCGGTTATCTTGATTGATGCGCGTAAAGGCGTTTTGGATCAGACTCGTCGCCACTCGTTTATCTCTAACCTGCTGGGCTTGAAGCATTTCATCGTTGCAGTAAACAAGATGGATCTCGTGGATTACTCACAGCAACGCTTTGAAGAGATTCGCGCAGAATATCTGGAGTTTTCTAAACATCTGCAAGGCGAGACAGATATTCAAATCATTCCTATCTCTGCTCTAGAGGGAGATAACGTTGTTGAGAAAGGTGAAAACCTCGGCTGGCATAAAGGTCCTGCACTGCTTGAGCTATTGGAAACAGTCGATATCGATCATGAAAAAGGCAGCGGTGAATTTCGTTTCCCTGTGCAGTACGTTAACCGCCCAAATCTCGATTTCCGTGGTTTTGCAGGGACTATTTCGTCTGGCTCAGTCAATGTTGGTGACAAAATCAAAGCGTTGCCATCAGGAAAAACTTCTACCGTTAAGCGCATTGTAACCTTTGATGGTGATTTAGAGACTGCACAGGCAGGTTTAGCGGTCACGCTGACTCTGGCTGATGAAATTGATATCAGCCGAGGTGATTTGATCGTGCTTGAAAACGCGCAGGTTGAATCAACCAACCATCTGCTTGCCGATGTGGTGTGGATGACTGAGCAGCCGCTCAAAGTTGGCCGTGAGTACGACATTAAGATCGCAGGTAAGAAGAGCGTCGGTCAGATTACCTCTATTCGTCATCAGTACGATATCAATAATCTGTCTACTTTCCAGACTGAAGAATTACCACTGAATGGTATTGGTCTGTGTGAATGGACATTTAACGCTCCGATTGCTTTAGACAAATATCTGGATTGTGCGGATACCGGTGGCTTCATCGTGATTGACCGTCTGACTAACGTTACCGTTGGTGCTGGATTAGTTCGTGACAGTTTACAGAATGTAGCGCAACAACAAGGTCAGTTCTCTGCGTTTGAAGTAGAACTCAATGCATTGATTCGCAAACATTTCCCACATTGGGATGCGAAAGATTTAACTCAGCTGCTAAAGTCATAACAGTCAGAAGAATAAGGAAATAGTTATGGATTCTTCATCAAGTGATAAAGATGAGAATATCGTTTGGCATCAGCACTCGGTAGATAAAAACCTGCGTGCAGAGTTAAAGCAGCAAAAGCCCGCTGTACTTTGGTTTACCGGACTTTCTGGCGCGGGTAAATCGACGATTGCGGGCGCACTTGAGACGCGTCTCGCTCAGTTGGGGTACCACACCTACTTACTGGATGGCGACAATGTTCGTCATGGTTTGTGTTCTGATCTTGGCTTTTCTGAGCAAGACCGCCGTGAGAACATTCGTCGCATCGGTGAACTGGCTAAGCTGATGGCGGATGCAGGGCTTATCGTGTTGACGGCGTTTATTTCACCTCATCGGGCAGAGCGTCAAATGGTGCGTGATTTATTGCCTGAAAGTGAATTTATGGAAGTGTATGTGAACACCTCTCTGGAAGTGTGTGAACAGCGTGACCCGAAAGGCTTGTACAAGAAAGCCCGAGCTGGAGAAATTGCCAACTTCACTGGCATTGATTCCGCTTATGAAGCGCCTCTAGACCCAGAAATTGACTTACCCGCAGGTGACGAGAATATCGATACGCTGGTTGATTTATGCATTGCTGAGATGGCGAAACGCAAAATCATCTTTCAATAGAAATCGCATCAAGTAAAAAGTCAGGCCTAGAGCCTGACTTTTTCTTTTATACGGTGTGGTGAATGGAACTTTTCACGTCGGTATGTACTGTAAATTTCTGATTCAACATCGCGACCACTTGATCGTAATACTGGGAGTTTGGTTTGTGGCCGAGCAGTCGACACAGCTCATTACCCGTTGGACTAAAACGGTAATAGAGCAATCTCACGCCTTTAGTTGACGCTTGCAAGGATAAGCTCGTGCCTTGATAAGTGAGTAATAGTGGCGGGTCCAGTTCAATCTCACCGGATTCCAACTCTGTGGAGTGCACAAGTCCCAGCTCGATTAACACCAGTAAACTGGAGTAGGGAAGCTGGTGGTTACCGATATTAATCGTTGTCACTGAGTCTCTTTTACTGAGGCTGAACATACCACTGGGTACCTTCATCCCAAACAGAAGCTTCAAGCTCGAATCCGTACCAAAACTGCATGCAAGTGCCGCTGCTCGCTGAAGAATTTGCGCCTCTTTCGGCGTCATATCTTTGAGTATTTTTAACGCCTTCATTGAGGTGAACCCTGGATTGGTGGTTTCGCGTTTTAGCACTTGAGCCCAAAGACGTTGCATTGAGGAATTGTGGATGTCTTGTGCCATTTCGAAAAAACGGTAGAGCCAATCCTGATCGGGATCGCCAGCGGTTTCGTTTCTACAAGAGACATGCGCCAGCTTTACAATTTGTTCCAGATTATTCTGCTTCTGAGCTTTGATCTCTTGTTCACGCTTCAATGCGCGTTCTAAAGGTGTTTTTTGCGGTGGAACTTTATGTAGCAGAGCATCAATACCATGTTGTTGAGCGATCGCGTATATACGGCTCGCGCTGTCTTTTACATAGTTAGATTTGTTGTCTTGGCTGTTTTCCGTTGTTGCTTCGTGTTCAATAACAACAGGTTGTTTCTGTTCGGCCATGGGGTCCCTGAGGATGCTACTTTCAGACATGGAATAAAATGTACTCTGTAAAAGTAGAGTCGGCTAGTGAAACTATTGAATAATGTGCATAAATTTGCGCTACCACAAATGATAATAAGTTGTTAAAATTGTTATAGCGTTTGTGAGGTGCTTATGAAGTATTGGAAAGATAATAGATTTAAAAAGCACCTGTCGACAGCTTTACTCTTTGCGGTATACATATCAGTATTGGGATACTTGTCTACCTACATTTCCTAGAGTTTAGTCACTAAACAGGTGCTCAATTTTTTAACAAAATTTACATGTCATCGTATTCGGCTATTTCTGTGCCTTCAATGACATAACCTGTGTCCGCCAGTTCAACGCTCATAGATTCTGTCTTGAGCGTTCCTATCACGTATACCACATCCCAAAGTTGTTGGATTGGCGCTCCTTGTGGGAATTTCACGTAAATAATTTGATTTGGCGGCGGCGGTGGCACATGAATACAGGCTCCAAAGTACGGGACCAACAAAAACTCGGTCACTGTATTCTCATCCCCTTCTAAAGGGATCACAAACCCTGGAATTTTTACCGTGCTGCCGTTTAACTCAGGGCGAACCGCCCCTAGCTGAGATTGCTGTGCCGGCGCGTTTCCATCATGATTTGCGGCTGGCATGCCTTGCTGATTGAACTGGTTGCGCTCACTTTCGGGAACCAAGTCAATCCAATCTAAAGTTAGAATATCCTCAGCGCTTTGAGCTGTCGCTGTAAAAGCTGGTAGCAGTACCAGAATAAAACTTAAAAGCAGTTGTTTCATATTTGTTCCTACACTAGAGCCTGATCGTCATACCATCACTGAGTGACTGTCTGTAAGCTCTGATTGCTGGAATAAACCCAATTAAGATGCCAGCGCTCTGTACATAAGCAAGAAGCTGCCATTCGTAGCGAGTAATTCCATTGAGTTCGATCTGAATACCGTATTGGCTTTCAATTAATGGCGCGGCGATACCCAGCAAGCCATATAAACCGACAAGACCAACAGTAATTCCGAGCAAAGTTAAGACACTTGCTTCACTGACTAGCAGGGAGAATACATGTTTTGGCCTTGCGCCCATAGCCCTCAGTATCGACATTTCACGTCTGCGCTCCTGCAAGCTGGTTAACAGGCTGCTGAGCATACCAAGTAAGCCTGCGACAACAACGAAAATCGATACCGCCATCAACGCTTGCTCAGCTACGGACATCATGCCCCATAACTCGTGTAACGCGACACCCGGCATAATCGCGCTAAGCGGCTCTTTACGGTACTCATTGATTTGTCTTTGCAAAGCAAAGGTCTGAATTTTGGATTTTAAACCGATCATCATGGCAGTGATCTGTTTAGGTTCAAACTGGTGATGCTCCAGTTGAGCTTGGTCTGGTGAATGACCTAAGTGTGCGCCAGATTCCCAACCAACATGGATCGCTTCAATGGCTTGCAGAGAAACGTGCACAGTTTTGTCTACCGGAGTGCCGGTTGGCGCAAGAATCCCTACCACTTTAAAAGGCAAGTTGTCGTGACGACTGAAACCGACATCACTGATACCGTGAGCGATAATGATTTCACTGCCTATGTGATACCCCAGTTTCTTGGCAACATCAGAACCCAAAACCGTCTCAAATAAGCCTTTAAACTCTTTACCTTGAGTAAAAGTGAGTGGTTGCTTACTTCCATAACGGAAGTGTTCAAAATAACTCTGGTTAGTTCCCATTACTCGGAAACCTTTGTGCGAGTCACCCAGTGAAATAGGAATCGCCCACTTAACGGATTTATGCTGACTAAATTCTTGGTAGCTTTTCCAGTCAATATTGTTGGTGGCGTTGCCAATGCGGAATACTGAGTAGAGCAGTAAGTTCACCTGACCAGAACGACCACCGACGATAAGATCGGTTCCTGATACGGTATTGGCGAAACTGCTTTTGGCCTGAGTACGAATACGTTCAACACCCATGAGCAGAATAACGGAAATAGCCACCGTCATGATGGTTAGCAGAGCCGTGGTTTTACGATTAAGTAAACTTTTCCACGCTAAACTGGCGATCACTTTCATTGTTGGTCTCCTGCTCGGTTGAGTGTTGGCAGGTGTATAACTCGCTCAAACAGACTCTCCAATGTTGGATCATGGCTGACAAACACCAGCGTTGAACCAACACGGTTAGCTTCTTCCATCAGCAGTTCAATGAAAGCGCTGCGATTATCGTAATCGAGTGCAGACGTTGGCTCGTCAGCAATAACAATTTTAGGCTCACCAATTAATGCTCTTGCCGCTGCAACGCGCTGCTGCTGACCAATACTGAGGTCAATGACCGGCTTTTCTCGTACCGATTTAGGTAAATGAAGTTTGTCTAATAACTCATGGGCTCTTTGAGCGAGGCTGCCGGTGACATTGCTTTTACGTTGGCTGGAAAACTGGCAGGGAAGAACAATGTTTTCCACTACAGAGAGATAAGGCAGTAAATTAAATTGTTGAAAAATATAGCCAATATTATCGGCGCGAAAGCGGTCTCTTTGACTCGAAGAGAGCTGGGTAAGGTTGCTATCAAGTAGCTGCACTTCACCTTGAGTCGCGACATTGATTCCTGTTAACAGGCTGAGCAGAGTGGACTTGCCGCAGCCACTAGGGCCTTTGATAAATACGTGCTCATTTGCTTTTACGCTTAAGTGTTCAATGTCGAGTGTTGCGCTATCGCTATTCGGCCACTGAAAGATCACTTTATTCAGTTCAATTACTGCTTGGTTTGAATCGATTTGAAAACTGGACATCACTGCTCCCTATAAAAATGGGTAAGTGAGTGCTTACCCATAGGTCGAATTTTATAAAGGATTCTTTACAAAGAAATGATGGTGTTACTCGGTTTTAGTTCCAAAGCGGTCTGTGCTTTGTCTGTCAGTAAGTTCACATCAATTTCCTGAGTTGCAGGGAACTGCTTAAACCACTGAGTTTCGATCTGGCTCAGTTTAACAATGTCATCACAGTGGAAGCTGTATTGAACGGTGAATGAACCGTGTGAGCTGCCTTCTTCATGCTCATGACCTTCGTGCGAGTCATGATCATGGTTTGCGTGGTCATCATGGTCTTTATGCTCATGGTCATCATGTGATTTATGATCATCGTGGTCGTGGTCGTGGTCTTCGTGATCGTGACCTTCATGCTCTTCGTGTTCACCACCCAAATTGTGCTTA
The DNA here is from genome assembly GCF_037162405.1 of Vibrio sp. Hal054. Lineage (NCBI taxonomy): Bacteria > Pseudomonadati > Pseudomonadota > Gammaproteobacteria > Vibrionales > Vibrionaceae > Vibrio > Vibrio sp. Hal054. Next base: position 206,558 of record NZ_JARLUT010000001.1, read on the forward strand.
ACGCTGGCACTTTCGATATGACATTTTGCCGCGGCTGATAAAGTGAAAACAGAATCGGCCTGATTTAATGTTTCTAATGCTTTTGAGAGAACTGCCTGTTGCTCATCGTTCTCAGGGGCATGTTCAAAGCCCACAACATCGGCACCCGGTGCGGTGATTTCCATCAGTAGCTCGTGACCATCCTGTGCAATGTTAAATTCAACATGGCCATGAACATGTGCTTCATGTTGGCGAAATTCATCCTGAGCAAATGCAGAAGTGGCGAAAGCAGCAGTAATGCTGAGGGCTAATAGTGGTTTAGTAAACATCGGAAACTCCAAATAAAAATAGTAATACTGGTTATCAATTGATTTGAACGTAAGTGATTACACTGGAGTTGGCGGTGAACGTGCGAGATAAGCCAAGTACAAGGTCGAGATGTTGGCGATTTGAGTTACAGGATCAAGGTAGTTATGCGAAACCCAAATCGGTAACTCAGGAATATGCTGCGCTAACGCTTGGTTGGCACTATAAAAAAGTTGGCAATGATGCTCGCTGTGATGAACTGGAGAGGCGTCGAGCTGATGTTCAATAAATGCAATATTTAGCCACACCATCAACAAGATAGCCGGAATAGCGACTATCTTAGCTTTAGCGCGTAAAGAGTGCAGGGTCGAAAACATTGACATCACAGAGTTAAAATAAAGAATTGTTATAATATAACAGTAAAAAAATCAGGCAAGCGATGATTTAGGTGAGAAGACGATCTTCTCACCTAATTGTAGGGAGGTTTTCAAGTTGAAAGAGAACTAGAGAGAGACTTTTACAAGCTCTAAAACTTGTTGGATCTCTTGTTCATTTAACGCGCCCTCTTTAACGAACAGCACGTTACCTTGCTTGTCCTGAACGATGATAGCGGATGACTCAGGTTGAAGATCCCAACTCTTTGCTACGTTGCCAGATTCGTCTAAAACAATCGACGACCAAGGGAACTCAAGTTTGCTGTCTTGTGCTGACGACTTAACAAAAGAGCCTGTTCCCCAGATAGCGTCATCCTGATTGATGATGGTCGTTGTTTGATACTCCTGCTCTGGAAAATGAGCAGCAGTAATTGCCGCCATAAGATCAGCGTTCATCGCTTTCGCCGAGCTGCGACCCGCGATGGCTTGGATGATTCGAACTTTGCCTTTCATTTGTTCGCTATTCCAAGCTTGGAAAACTGTGTCTTTACCTTCAACCAGTATTTCGCCGTATGTTTCAACCTTCACGTTTGGCACAGAACTATTCATTTGAATGTTGTGCGCGAACGCGATCGCTGGAGAGCAAGCTAGGATAAACGGCAGTAGTGCTTTCATTTTCATGTGTTTGATTCCTTTATAATAAGCACAGAATGTATAGCACAGAATTTTGAGAGTATTTTAAGGATAAGTAAAAATTGCAGGACGGTGCCTGCAATTTTTTGCTCTGAATAGAGTGATTACTCGCTCAAGCTTGGCGGGAAACAAACACCAGTACCACCCAAACCACAGTAGCCTTGAGGGTTTTTAGCTAGGTATTGCTGGTGGTAAGTTTCAGCAAAGTAGTAAGGACCTGCTGGAAGAATTTCGGTGGTGATCTGCGCCTTCTCCTGTTGTGAAAGAAGTGCCTGATATTCTGCTTTGCTCTGTTCAGCGATAGACTTTTGCTGTTCATCGTACACATAGAGTGCTGAACGGTATTGAGTGCCTAAGTCTCCGCCTTGGCGCATACCTTGAGTTGGGTCATGACGCTCCCAGAAATGGTTAAGCAACTGTTTTAGTGGCAGAACACTAGGGTTGTAAATTACACGAACGACTTCAGTGTGACCTGTGTGTCCTGTGCAGACTTCTTCATAGGTTGGGTTTGGAGTGAAACCACCTGAATAGCCCACGGAAGTCGAAACGACACCTTCTAGTCCCCAAAACAGGCGTTCAGCGCCCCAAAAGCAGCCCATACCAATTAAGATTTGCTCTTCACCGTTTTTTGGCGCTGCGCTCAGGCTTGATTGATTGACAAAGTGAGTGTCTTCGATAGCCATTGGAGTATCACGTCCAGGCAGTGCGGAGTCTGCCGTAACCATAGTTTGTTTATCTAACATGGAACTTCCTTTGTTTTAAAAGCTGGGTTTGAAAATACAGGCTTGCGATGATTATTTTTTTAATTAATAGCTATAGACCTGATAATTGACTGATTTCGTACAGACTATTATGAGCATTGGCGTTATGATTTCACTAACGCTCAACAATAAGCCTAGTATAACGACGCCATAATTAAGCATGAGACGAAAATCATTACCAGTGCTATTCGCCGCTTTACTCTTTTCTGCTGCTTCTTTCGCCAAGGTTAGCTTGGAGATTGATGGCCTAGAAAAAGAGCTAAAAGATAACGTCGATGCTTATCTCTCTTCGATTCCCGAATCTGATTATTCCACTCAGTTACGCTTTCAATCGCGTTTGCAAAAAAATATCGTTGAGGCGCTCAATGCACTTGGTTATTACCACCCGCAAATCGATTTTGAAGTTAAAGAGTCAGGCTCTGTGCTGGCTGTTCATGTCGACGCTGGTGAAGTGACGCGACTAGAGCTGGTTGACATTGTGATCACAGGTGAAGCTGAAAATGACCCCGATTTTATCCGAGTGATTGGTCAAAGTGGTCTTAAACAAGGTGAGCCGCTGAATCATGGTAAATACGACAGTTTAAAATCATCGTTACGTAACTTGGCGCTGCAAAAAGGCTATTTCAACGGCAATTATATTACCAGCCGTCTGGAAGTTGCTCCTGAACTCAATCAAGCTTTTATTCGTATTCATTATGACAGTGGCATTCGATATCAATTTGGCGCGACGAGCGTAGAAGGAAGTCAAATTGATGAGAATCGTGTCGCTTCGTTGCAGCCATATAAAGAAGGTGACCCATATTTGGTGTCTAAAGTCGGCGAACATAACCAGAACCTGTCGAGTACCGAATGGTTTTCTTCAGTATTTGTCGAGCCGGACTTAAACAATTTGGACGGTGGTCGTGAGCTGCCGATGAAAGTCTCTGTGGCACCACAGGCGCGCAATAAATTTGAAACGGGTCTTGGCTACTCCACAGACGTTGGGCCCCGAGGCACGTTTAAATGGAAGAAGCCTTGGATCAACTCGCGCGGACACAGCTTTGACAGCAGCTTTTCTATTTCAGAGCCAGAGCAGTACATTACTGCCGGCTATAAAATTCCGTTGGAAGATGTTCTGCATGAGTATTACCGAGTTCAGTATGGCTTGAAGAAGGTCGATAACCGCGATACGCAAAGTCTGGAGTCCAATCTATCTGTAGAAAGACATTGGCTAGTGGACAGTGGTTGGCACCGAACCATGTTTGTTCGTTACCTTATCGAAAGCTATGAACAAGGTGTGCTGGATGATGTTGGGCAATTCGTGTTGCCCGGTTTTACCTTTAGTCGTACCAGAGCCCGCAACAGTGGTTCATTGATTACTTGGGGTGACAAGCAAACCGTTACGATAGAATATGGCTCAGACTCATTTGTGTCAGAAACGAATGTGGTACGGGTTTTAGCGGGAACGTCTTGGATTCGTACCGCTGGTGAAAATCATCGTGGCGTGTTCCGAATGGGTGGGGGGCTAACTTTGTCGAGGACTTCGATAAATTGCCGCCTTCTTTACGTTTTTTCGCTGGTGGTGACAATAACTTACGTGGTTATGAATATGAGTCGATTTCACCTCGGGACTCCAGTGGTGCATTGGCTGGTGCGAAATATATGGCAACTGGCTCGGTGGAATATCAATATCGTCTAGCAGGAAACTGGTGGGGAGCGGTATTCGTCGATGGCGGTGATGCGTTTGATTACACGCCCAGATGGAAAACGGGTACGGGTTTTGGTGTTCGTTGGGTATCTCCAGTGGGGCCACTTCGTCTTGATTTTGCATGGGGACTGGAGTCTGACCCCGGTGAGCGTTTCCGAATTCACTTCTCATTAGGGCCAGAGCTATGATTAAGCTGGCTTTGAAATGGAGCAAATGGATTTCTCTGGGGGTGATAGCACTGCTGGTCGTCTTAGTGCTGTCTGTTGCAGGGCTTTTTTTTACTAATACAGGGCTTAATTTTGCCTTGTGGGGTGTAAATCAATTTGTTCCACAGCTCCAAGTGAAATCAACCCAAGGCTCTTTGTTCCCAAGATTCACTTTAAATGAAGTGAGCTTTGTTGATCCTTCTTTGAATGTTGATATGCAGTTGCAAAGTGCAACTCTGGCGATCAATGGCAACTGCTTTTTAGAACCTTCAGTTTGTATTAATGACATTAGTCTTTCGGGGATGAAGTTCTCTTTGCCGTCTGTTCCAGAAACGTCAACCACAACAGATGAACCAAGTTCGGAGCCACTGACGAGCATTACGACACCAGTGCCTATCCGTCTCAATCGTCTAACGCTAAATGACATTGATCTCGATATCTTAGGCAATCGTGTGGTTTGGCAGCATTTCTCTACTCAAGCTTCGTTTCAAGGCAACAACCTCACCATAGGGAAAACCTTATGGAATAAGATTGATGTCACGTTGGCGCAAAGCCAAGACGAGCCTCAGGCTGAAAAAGCTGAACCCCAACAAAAAGCAGAGCCTACAGCCCAAAGTGAACCTCAGGCGATAGCGTTACCGGATGTATTGATACCGCTGAGAATTAATTTAGCGCGGTTAGACATTAATGACTTCACGCTTCACCAAGAAACACCTGTGGTGGTGAATCATCTCGGCCTCAAAGCTACGGCTTATCAATACGATGTGTCGGTTGATACGTTGGAACTTGATACCCCAGAAGTGGATGCTCAGCTAAAAACCAAAGTAAAACTCAAAGATAACTATCCTCTGTCGTTAGATTTGACCTCGAAAGTCAAGTTAGCTGAAGCAAAGGGGCAAGCTCTTAGTTTGAATGCATCAGGCAGTGTGGCGGATTTAAGTGTACAAGCTGAACTGACCGATCTGGCAAAAGCCAGTATTAAAGCAAAATTGCAACCGTTGGATCCTCAATTGCCGTTTGATATCGACATAAAAGATCTGCACGGACAATGGCCGCTGGTTGGCAAAGGGGATTACTTTATTGATGCTTCCCATTTCTATGGTAAAGGTTCGCTAGAGCACTATCAGTTTGGCCTAGTCGGGCAACTGAAAGGGAAAGATCTGCCAGATGTTGCGATTGACACCAAAGGTGAGGGGAATCTAAGTGAAATCGCCTTAAGTGATATACAGATTGATACACTCGGCGGACGTATTCTCGGAGAGATAAAAGCCAATTGGAACGAGCCGATTAACTGGCAAGCAAAGCTGGACATGAATCTAATTCAGCCCGGTCTGCAATGGCCAGAAGCGGAAGGTATTGTCAGTGGTGAAATCGAAACATCAGGCGAATTGACTAGCCAAGGCGGTTGGATAGTGAAAGTTCCGCAACTCTCCGTCAATGGTTTAGTGCGTGATTATCCGTTGCATTTAAATGGTCAGATTGATGCTTCAGATATTTCAGGTAAAGGGCGATATGAGGTTACTACGCAGGGAATCAATCTTGCCCATGGTCCAAATAAGGTCACGGCTAAGGGTAAGCTAGATAAAGAGTGGCGAATGTCTTTGTCACTTAATTTGCCGGATTTGTCTAAAAGCGTGCCGGATCTTAAAGGCAAAGTGATTGGTGATGTATTACTGCGTGGTGCAATGAGCGAGCCGCAAATCAAACTCTCTTTGGATGCAGACTCTATCGCTTGGCAGCAAGACGCCAAGGTGAAGCACGTTACTTTAACGGGCAGTGTGACGCCATTGCCTAAGCCGCAAGCTGACTTACGCCTAAAGGTGACTCTGGCGTCTTATCAAGATCAATTAATCAATTCCGTAGTGATGCGTTTTAGCGGTGAGCAGAAAGAGCATGAACTCACTCTGGACGTTCAATCTGACATTGTATCGACCAGTTTAAACATTCAAGGCGGTCTTAAAGATAAGCCATCATTGTTGTGGGATGGTCAGTTAAACCGTATGACGCTGGAAACTGAGCAAGGTGTCTGGGCATTGGATAAACCGATGAGCATTAATGTGGATGTTGATAAACAAAACGCCACTCTTGCTGCTCACTGCTGGACTCAGTCTGGCTCGTCGGTATGTCTCGACAAGCCTTCCACCGTGGGTGAAAGCGGTGAAGTTCAGCTTTCTGTAAATCAGTTCGATTTCTCGCAAGTCAAAGCATTCATGCCGCCAGATACCAATATCGATGGCGAGGCGAATGCGACAGTTTGGGCAAAATGGCAAGCAAACCAGCCTCCTCAGGCTAAGCTAGAATTGAATTTACCTAAGGGCTCTGTAAGACAAAATCTAGAACAGCCGTTAACTGTGGGGTGGGATAAAGTCTCTCTACAAGCCTCTCTCATTCGTAATCGTCTGCAAGCTTATTGGAATGTCGATATGACGGACAATGGCGACTTGTCTGGGAAAGTTATCATTGCAGACGTCACCAAAGAAAACAAACGCATGGAAGGGGATCTCAAGCTCTCCACATTTAACTTAGATTTTCTTGCACCTTTGGTGGGAGAATACAGCTCTCTGAAATCGAATATTGAATCTGATCTCAAGTTTAAAGGCGACATGCTTCATCCACAGGTCGACGGTGTGCTAAGCGTTGATGGTATTCAGGTGAAAGGGGATATTTCTCCGGTAGAAGTTGAATCAGGTCTCGTCACTTTGACTTTCAAAGGTTATCAGGCAAGTTTAAATGCCAATGTGCTGACACAAGATGGTGAACTTGAGATCACAGGGGATGCAGACTGGCAAAACATCGATGATTGGAGAGTGAATAGCCACGTATTTGCCAAATCATTGCTGGTGGATTTACCACCGATAGTCAAAGTTAAAGTTGTACCAGATCTGACACTGAACATGCAGCCAAAGTTGGCTAAAGTTACTGGAAATATTGCGTTGCCTTGGGGACGCATAGTTGTCGAAGAATTACCACCAAGTGCGGTGAGTGTATCAAAAGATCAGGTATTACTGAATGAGGACTTAACGCCAGTAAGTGAACAGAATACGCTGCCGTTTGATATTGAAACGGAAGTGTCGATTACTATTGGCGACGACTTCAAGCTAGAGGCGTTTGGTCTGGAAGGCGATTTGGTAGGCCGTGTCAACGTTGTTCAAAAGGATAAGGGGCCACTGGTTAACGGTGAGATCAATATCCAAAACGGTAAATATCGCTCCTTTGGTCAGGATCTGGTTATTCAAGAAGGGAAGATTTTAATGAATGGCCCTGTCGATCAGCCTTATCTGTCGATCAAAGCGATTCGTAATCCAGAAAATACACAAGATGAAGTGATTGCGGGCGTACAGGTTACCGGCCCTGCTAACGAGCCTCTTGTTTCGATATTCTCAGAACCGAGCATGCCTCAAGCAAATGCTTTGTCATACTTACTGCGCGGGCAAGATATCGACAGTGAAACTGGTGGCGATGCTATGACCACCGCATTGATAGGCTTGAGCCTTGCGAAAAGCGGTAAAGTAGTGAGTGAAATCGGAAGTGCTTTTGGTGTACAAGACTTGAAGCTGGACACGGCTGGATCCGGTGATGATTCTCAGGTGACGGTAAGTGGTTACATTCGTCCGGGGCTGCAAGTAAAATACGGCGTAGGTATTTTTAACTCGGTAGGGGAGTTTACAGTCCGCTATCGTTTAATGACAGATTTGTATGTGGAAGCGGTATCTGGCTTAGATAGTGCGGTTGATCTGCTGTATCAATTTGAATTGAATTGAATTGAATTGAGGCTGTTATACCCATTAGTCTTACGCTGACTCGGGTGTATATCTTAAGGAGAAGTAAGTGCAACATTTAGTTTTTGTTTATGGCACTTTACGCCAAGGAGAAAGCAATCATAGCTTTTTGGAAAGTAGTCAATTGCTGGGGCAATACGTTACCAAGCCAGAGTATGCACTTTATGACTTAGGACCTTATCCGGGTTTAATCGAGGGGCACCATACTATTTCTGGAGAAGTGTATTTGGTGGATGAAGAGACGTTGGCTAAGTTGGATATTTTGGAAGACGTTCCAGTGGAGTATCGCCGAGATACTATAGAAACGCCTTTTGGCATTGCATGGATATACATCTATCAAGAATCGACTTCACAAGAGGCTCTCATTGACTCTGGAGACTGGTGTCAACGAGTGTAAAGGATTGCTTTACTCTCTTTTACAGTAACTGTACGGAAAAATGCATTAGTTAACCCTAATATATATACGGTTACTTGATAAAGGAGATATTCCATGAAAACGCAATGGTTAGCAGTGGTAGTAGTCGCGATTCTTGCAGGTTGTAGTGCACAGCCTGATACTGCATCTTTCACATCTGCAGATTGGCAAGCATACGGTTATGAAGAAGGCGCAGCAGGTCGAGTGCAGCTTACATCTGTAAACGGCGATAGTGGCGCATATACACAAGGTTATGAGCTAGGTCTTCAAGAATACTGTGAGCAAGATGCTTTTGAACTAGGTAAATTACAACGTCCTTATCGTGGTGTTTGTGACACTGTGAACCCAGATTTTCGAGCAGCTTACGTTGAAGGAACTTGGTGGGATCACGGTGCAGACATTTCTGATTAATCCATTTTTCAGCCAAAAAAAGCCAGCGAAATGCTGGCTTTTCCATTTGTTCGGTACGCTTATTTTTGCTGTGCGCGTTCGTATGAAGTTTTGATCTCTTCACGAGCTGCAGCTGCGTCTTCCCAACCTTCAACTTTCACCCATTTGCCAGCTTCAAGGTCTTTGTAACGCTCGAAGAAGTGAGTGATTTGTGCTTTTAGAAGCTCTGGAAGGTCGTTCACATCTTGAATGTGGTTGTATTCTTTAGAAAGTTTCTCGTGTGGTACAGCGATAACTTTCGCATCTTCACCAGACTCATCGCTCATTTTTAGTACGCCAACTGGGCGGCAGCGAATTACTGAACCAGGCATTAGAGGGAATGGCGTTGGTACTAATACGTCTACTGGGTCACCGTCTAAAGATAGAGTGTGGTTCACGTAACCGTAGTTACATGGGTAGAACATAGGAGCAGACATGAAACGGTCTACGAATACAGCGCCAGAATCTTTGTCTACTTCGTATTTGATTGGGTCTGCGTTAGCTGGAATTTCGATGATAACGTAGATATCGTCTGGAAGAGATTTGCCTGCTGGCACATTGTTTAAGCTCATTAAAGGTTTCCTTTTCGTTAGCCGGACTTCAAGAATCAAGACTTATTGTTATACATGTTATGTGTGGGCATCAAAGGGCCGCGACATAGCAAAGGCTAGAGTTTACCCGTAAATGAGTCGATCCCCAAGCAAACCTAAGTCTAATTGATGCAATTGTAGGTCAAAAAATGCGTAATTGATTGATGAAAGAGAGATAAAAAAAGCGCCTTTGTAAGGCGCTTTCTCGTCAGTCAGTTATAACTGTTCATAAGAATAGTTCTTAGTCTGGGTAGTTCTCTAAGAACTCTTCGACTTTGTCGACCATAGTTGGGCTACCAACAAAGAAAGGCACACGTTGGTGCAGTTCGGTTGGTTTGATATCAAGAATACGATTCTTACCATCAGAGGCAATACCGCCAGCCTGTTCCATCAAAAATGCCATTGGGTTGCACTCGTACAGAAGGCGTAATTTTCCATTTGGATGGCTCTCTGTGCTCGGGTACATATAGATGCCGCCTTTCAGCAGATTGCGGTGGAAGTCAGCAACCAAAGAGCCAATATAACGTGATGTATAAGGACGATTATCTTCAGGTACATTCTCTTGGCAGAATTTTATGTATTTCTTCACGCCAGTCGGGAAGCGGATGTAGTTACCCTCGTTAATCGAGTAAATCTTACCGCTTTCTGGAATACGCATATTTTCATGCGATAAACAGAAAGAACCAATCGAAGGGTCATAGGTAAAGCCATTGACACCGTTACCTGTGGTGTAAACCAACATGGTCGAAGAGCCGTAAATCACATACCCTGCAGCAACTTGTTTGTGGCCCGGTTGTAAGAAGTCTTCTGCTGTCGGTGGAGCGCCGACCGGAGAAATACGACGATAAATGGAGAAAATTGTGCCAACGGATACGTTAACATCAATGTTTGACGAGCCATCAAGCGGATCCATCAAGACAACGTATTTCGCATTTTTGTTGAGGTCTTTATTAAAGGCTACAGCTTCATCTTCCTCTTCACTGGCTACGCCACAAACTTGGTCACGCGCTTCAAGCGCGGCTTTAAATTTGTCGTTGGCATAAACATCCAGTTTTTGCTGCTCTTCACCTTGCACATTATCCTGACCAGATGCACCTGTGATATCAGCAAGGCCAGCCTTGTTGATTTCACGGTTTACAATCTTCGCGGCAAGACGAATAGAAGCCAGTAGGGACGATAGTTCACCACTTGCATGGGGGAAGTCGTGTTGTTTCTCAACAATGAACTCACCAAGGGTGCGCATCTCAGACATGTTATTTCCTTAACACTATATTTTCGGGGGATTTTTAGTGGGGCTGTGAGGTGTTCTCTGTTGGAACTTTTTTTGACACGCGCGCCCGCAAAGAGTTTAGGTCTTTTATCTTTTTACGGGTACTGAACTAACTGCTTGATATCTCATTTTTTATGTCGACTTATTACAAATTACATTGCTCTGATCTTCGATGCTCGCTTTTACGATGCGAATGAGGATAATGGGAGCCAATACAGTAAAGCGTGAAGAGATTAAGCTCTATGCATATTCATATCTTAGGAATTTGTGGCACATTCATGGGTGGCGTTGCGATGTTGGCGCGTCAGTTGGGTCACAAAGTTACCGGTAGCGATGCCAATGTTTATCCGCCAATGAGCACCATGCTCGAGTCGCAAGGGATCGAAATAATTGAAGGTTTTGACACTACCCAGTTTGAGCCGAAGCCTGACTTGGTGGTGATTGGTAACGCGATGAGTCGTGGTAATCCATGTGTTGAATATGTGCTGAACAACAATTTACGTTATGTTTCAGGACCGCAGTGGTTACAAGAGTTTCTTTTGCATGATCGTTGGGTACTGGCTGTGTCAGGAACACACGGCAAAACGACTACGTCCAGCATGCTGACATGGGTGCTTGAGCACTGTGGCTACCAACCGGGCTTTTTGGTTGGCGGAGTACTGGGTAATTTCGGTGTTTCAGCGCGTTTGGGCGAAAGCATGTTTTTTGTCGTGGAAGCTGATGAATATGACAGTGCTTTTTTCGACAAGCGTTCTAAGTTTGTTCATTACCATCCTAGAACATTGGTGATGAATAATCTGGAGTTCGATCATGCAGATATCTTCGACAATCTTGAAGCGATCAAGCGTCAATTCCATCATTTAGTCAGAACTGTGCCGGGTAACGGTCGTATCTTCGCACCAATGCAAGATGAAGCATTACAAGATGTTTTGCAGCGTGGTTGTTGGAGTGAAACTGAGTTCAGTGGTGATAATGCTGACTGGCAAGCGGAAAAGATCACTAAAGATGGCTCTCAGTTCCATATTCTGTTTAAAAACACACGTGTTGGTACGGTTAAGTGGGATTTAGTGGGTGATCATAACGTCAGCAATGCTCTGATGGCTGTAGCTGCGGCGCGTCATGTAGGAGTCACGCCTGATCTGGCTTGTGAAGCCTTGGGATCTTTTGTCAACACCAAACGCCGCTTAGAGCTCAAAGGTGAAGCAGCGGGGGTGACTGTGTATGACGATTTTGCTCATCATCCAACGGCGATTGAACTGACTTTAGATGGTCTGCGCAATAAAGTTGGTGACAAGAAAATCATCGCGGTATTGGAACCTCGTTCAGCGACAATGAAGCTGGGTGTACATAAAGAAACCTTGGCTCAGTCACTTCACGCGGCAGATTCGGTTTACTTGTTCCAGCCAGCAACGATCCCTTGGTCTGTTCAGGATGTGGCTGAGCAGTGTGCACAGCCGGCTCAGGTCAGCGATAATATTGATGAGTTCGTTGCAATGATCTGTTCTGAAGCACAAGTCGGCGATCAGATTCTGGTGATGAGTAACGGTGGCTTCAATGGTATTCACGATAAGTTACTCACAGCACTCAAAGCTAAACAGTAGAATATGAGAACGATATGAATCAAAGCAAAGCGATTACCTTAGCGTGGACAGGGGCATCAGGTGCTCCTTATGGGCTGCGTCTGTTGCAATGTCTACTCGCTGCAGATTACACCGTGTATCTGTTGATTTCGTCTGCGGCACGCGTGGTGTTGGCGACAGAGCACGATCTGAAACTGCCAAGTGGTCCTGATGCAGCAAAAGCGGCACTGGTCGAACATCTTCAGTGCGATGCTGAGAAGTTGATCGTTTGTGGTAAGGAAGATTGGTTCTCTCCTGTCGCGTCAGGTTCTGCGGCACCAAAACAGATGATCGTTTGTCCTTGCTCTACAGGTAGTGTGGCCGCTATTGCTCATGGCATGTCGGACAATCTTATTGAGCGTGCTGCGGACGTGGTGATGAAAGAGCGTGGTCAGCTTCTGCTGGTGGTGCGAGAAACGCCATTTTCGACATTGCATCTGGAGAACATGCATAAGCTTTCGCAAATGGGCGTCACGATTATGCCTGCTGCTCCGGGTTTCTATCATCAGCCTAAATCGATTGATGATCTGGTTGATTTTATGGTCGCTCGTATATTGGATCATCTGGGCATTGAGCAAACTCTTGTACCGCGCTGGGGGTATGATCAACGTAGTTAACGTAGATACTCAAACTACTTGGAGTTGCAGGTAGGCGGCAAGTAAGTGAATTCCCATGAACATAGATAAACTATGTGGTTGGGGTGAACGAACGCAGCCAACACCGCTGCAGCTTCAAGTAGAAAGAGTATAAGTAGCATCTATTTTCGTTTACATTTACAATCCACTTTACTCACGGGGGCTAACCATTCACCAGATGAATGGCGCTGAGATCAAGCAGAGCTTGGGACCCGCAGTCCATTATTATTTTAATAGTGGTATTTACCTGAACCAGATAATGCTGGCGTAGGAATTGAGTTGGGAATGTGATAATCAAACATCCGATTATTCCTGTCCTCCCTCAAGCCTGTCAGCTCTGAGGAGAGCGAGCCTTGAACACCAAATTTTCTGCCATTGCTTTGGCAACTTTATCGTTTATTGCAACATCATCTAGTACAGCTTTCGCTGCCGATAACACTCTAACTGTCTATACCTATGACTCATTTGCTGCTGAGTGGGGACCTGGTCCTGCTATTGAGAAAGCATTTGAAGCTCAATGTGGCTGTGATTTAAATTTTGTCGCTCTGGATGACGGTGTATCTATTTTGAACCGTCTGCGTCTAGAGGGCGATAAAACCAAAGCAGACATCGTATTGGGTTTAGACAACAACCTTATGGTAGAAGCGAAACAAACCGGCTTGTTGGCACCACACTCTGTTGATACACAGTCTCTTCAAGTGCCGAACGGCTGGAGCGATGATACTTTCGTTCCTTACGACTATGGCTACTTTGCTTTTGTTTACAACAAAGAAAAATTGGCCAATCCACCGAAAAGCCTAAAAGAGCTGGTTGAAAGCCGTGATGATCTGAAAGTGATTTATCAAGACCCACGCACTTCGACACCGGGTCAAGGCCTGTTGCTTTGGATGAAGTCTGTCTATGGCGATAACGCCACAGAAGCATGGAAGAGCTTAGCGAAGAAAACGGTGACTGTGACTAAAGGTTGGTCTGAGTCTTATTCTATGTTCTTGAAAGGCGAGTCTGACCTCGTTCTTTCCTACACCACTTCTCCTGCATACCACCTGATTGCTGAAAATGATGCTCGCTTTGCAACGGCAGACTTCTCTGAAGGCCATTATATGCAAGTTGAAGTGGCTGCGAAGGTGAAAACCAGCCAGCATCAAAAACTTGCTGATGAGTTTATGAGCTTTATTCTTAGCAATGATTTTCAGTCTGTGATTCCAACAGGCAACTGGATGTATCCGGTGACAAACACGGAACTGCCAGAAGGGTTTGATTCACTTTCAGTACCGCAAAAATCGTTAACTTTCACCGCAGACGAAGTGGCAAAAGAGCGTAAGGCTTGGGTTCGTGAATGGCAAAACGCCTTAACTTTTTAACGTCTAAGGTTTAAGCGAGTTTGAACTCTGTACCTAAAATAGGCATTGGGGTCGCGATACTGGTCGCGACCTTTGTCATTTCTGCATTGTGCGCGTTACTTCTCCATGCACCTAGCCTGAACTTTGCTCAGGTCTGGCAGGATCCGTATTATCGTCACGTCACTCAGTTTAGCTTTTATCAAGCCAGCCTCTCGATGTTGCTCAGTGTCGGCTTCGCGGTTCCGGTTGCCCATGCGCTATACAGACGGCGATTCTGGGGGAGAAGCCTGCTGATCAAACTGTTTGCCACAACACTGGTGCTTCCGGTGCTGGTGGGTGTGTTTGGTCTGTTGGCAATATACGGCAACAGTGGATTGCTGGCGGAAGTACTGAGTTGGTTTGAACTGAACCTGCCTTTTTCTATCTACGGATTGAACGGCATTTTGCTGGCACATTTTTTCTTTAACCTTCCCTATGCCAGTCGTTTATTACTGCAAGCATTAGAATCCATTCCTGATGAGCAGCATAAGTTGTGCGCGCATTTGGGGATGAGCCATTGGCATAAGTTTCGTTGGGTGGAGTGGCCACGAATTCGTCAGCAATTACCTCATGTCTGTGGTTTGGTCTTCATGTTGTGTTTCACCAGTTTTGCCACTGTAATGGCACTGGGTGGAGGACCAAAATCGACGACTATTGAACTCGCCATCTATCAAGCGATTAAGTTTGATTTCGACCTGCAAGCTGGTGCTCTATTGGCGTTATGGCAGATCATTCTTTGCAGCGTTTTGTATTTGTCGATTCAGAAACTCGCCAAGCCGCTAGCCGTAACCGCGGGTAATGTGGCAACGCACACCGTGGTTAGCCGAGATTCAACCAAGGCTCGTTGTTGGGACGGGTTCTGGATTCTGTTCGTTATTGTGCTTGTGGTACCGCCGCTATTGATGGTGGTGTTAAGTGGTATTAACTGGCAGGCTCTCTCAGTGTTATCGGATAGCCAGTTCTGGAATGCGTTTTCTGCATCCATGAAGGTGGCGGTTCTAGCGTCTTCATTCGCTTTGGTGGCGGGGATTGCTATTTTGATGACAACCCGTTTTTGGCGTATCCGATATCAAACAGCAAAAGCGACCACGCTTGAACTAACCGGAACCATCATTCTTGTTACTCCGGGATTAGTCGTCAGTACAGGGTTATTTTTGTTGCTGCGCAGTTTTACCGATGCGTTCAGTTTTGCATTTTGGGTTGTAGTGGCTGTTAATGCTCTGATGGCTTTGCCTTACGTGTTAAAAACACTGGCTCAGCCCTTGCTGCATATTGAGCAACAGTATCAGTTTCTTTGCGCGTCGTTGGGTATTCGCGGCTGGTATAGAATCAGATTAATTGAAGGAAAAGCGTTGAGTAAGCCGATGGCGCATGCGTTTGCAATCAGCTTTTTGCTCTCTATGGGTGATCTCAGCGCTATAGCTTTATTTGGCAGTCAAGATTTCCGAACTCTGCCACTGTATTTATTCCAGCTACTCGGCAGTTATCAAATGGAGTCTGCTGCAGTGGTGTCACTCACCTTGTTACTTATGAGTGTCGGCTGTTTTGTTGTGATCGAAAAACTCTTTATTGCTCATTCTTCCAGAGGTCGTGAATGTTAGTTTTAGAAAACGTACGCTATGAATATCAAAATGAGTGGTTTGAGTTTTGTTTGACTATCCCTCAAGGCGCGATTGTTTCTTTGATGGGACCAAGTGGCGCAGGTAAATCGACTTTGCTCAGTTTGGTGGCTGGATTCATCGCGCCGAACAGTGGAAATGTGAGTGTTGCAGGCGAGTCACTTCTGGGTAAAGAACCCTATCAGCGCCCATTCTCAATGTTGTTCCAAGAGCATAACTTGTTTGCCCATTTAACGGTACGAGAAAACATCGCGTTGGGTTTGAATCCAAGTCTGAAGTTAACCGCGCAGCAAAAAGAACAAGTTGATATTGCGGCAAAACAGGTAGGGGTAGAGGAGTTCATGAATCGTCTGCCTCAAAGTCTTTCAGGTGGTCAGCGTCAAAGAGTGGCTCTCGCTCGATGTTTTGTTCAGTCGCATCCTATTTGGTTGCTTGATGAACCGTTTTCAGCGTTGGATCCTCTGCTGCGAGAGGAGATGCTCAGCTTAGTCAAACGCTTAGCAACTGAGCGCAACATTACCGTGGTGATGGTGACTCACCATCTGAGTGATGCTAAAGCGATAGCCTCACATTTTGCGTTTCTGGCTGAGGGACAGGTGCAAGTGTTTGATGAGGTTGATGCGTTGTCATCTTCGCATTCGCATCCATTGCTCAGTGACTTCGTCAGAGCTGGAGAATAATAAAAAGCCTCACATTGGTGAGGCTTTTCTAATGCAAGAAATCGCGTTACAAAATTGATGCGTCGTTATGTTCTTTCAATACTTGGAATATTTCACGAGACGCTTTTGGTGGCTTATTCGCTTCTTTCTCTTTCTTCGCTTGGCGAGCAAGTTGACGTAAGCGTTGGCGATCCATTTCTGGATATAAAACCATTGCGTCGTTAATAGCATCATCACCTTGCTCAACGATACGATCACGCATCTGTTCAAGCTTGTGTAATACCGCTGTATTTTGTGAGTGTTTGTTGCGTAATTTGTCCAGCGCCGCTTGGATTGGCTCAGGATCGATAGTACGCATCATTTTACCGATGTATTGCAGTTGACGACGTCTAGCTTCCATGTTGAAACGTTGCGCATCTTTGATTGCCAGTAGCAAATCTTCAGGCATCGGTATTTTTGATAACTGTGATGATTTCAAACCAACCAGTTCTTCACCGAGCTTTTGCAGCGCAGTCATGTCATTTTTCATTTCGGTTTTACTAACCCAAATGATCTCCTCTTCTTCTTCCCAAGGAGCTTTTTGGTTTTTACGTGCCATTTTCTTCAACTATTGAGGTGTATATGTCAGCTATTTTAGCAAGAATCGTGGGGAGAAAGCGAAATTCTTGTTACTCTATGGCTAAGTAATTATTTCGAAAGCTCAATAGTTGGATGAGATATGGATTTAAAACAGCAAGTCGCTATGCAGCGCACCGAACTTGAAGCCGCAGTTGCGAAAGCGCTAGAGATGGCATCAGCCAGTGCAGATGCAGCTGAAGTTGCCATTACCAAGAGCACTGGTTTAAGTGTTTCTACTCGTATGTGCGAAGTAGAGAATGTTGAATTTAATAGTGATGGTGCTTTAGGTATCACTGTATATCGTGGACAACGTAAAGGCAGCGCCTCAACTTCTGACTTAAGTGAAAAAGCAATTCAGCAGACGGTAATGGCAGCGTTAGACATCGCAAAATACACGTCGGAAGATCCATTCGCTGGACCTGCGCCTAAAGAGCTAATGGTAAAAGAGATCCCTGATTTAGATCTGTTCCACCCAAATGCGATTGATCCAGACAGTGCAGCGAAGATTGCTATAGCCGCTGAACAAGCAGCACTGAATGTTAGCGACAGAATTAAACAAAGTGATGGTGCAAGTTATGACAGCCATTACGGAGTTAAAGTGTACGGAAACAGTCATGGTCTGCTGGGTAGTTATGCGTCCAGTCGTCACAGCATTAGTTGTTGTGTGATTGGTGAAGGCAAAAATGGTGAGATGGAACGCGACTACAGCTACACAGTGGCTCGTCATTGCGATGATTTGTGGTCTCCAGAAGTCGTTGGTAAAGACGCGGCTGAGAAAACCGTAAGCCGACTCGATGCGCAAAAATTGAAAACTGGCAAGTTGCCTGTGATGTTTGCAGCCGATGTGGCTACGGGACTGCTTGGTCACTTAGTGATGGCCATCAGCGGCGGCAATCTATACCGTAAGTCATCATTCTTACTTGATCACTTGGGTAAACAAATTCTTCCTAGCTGGTTTAACGTCTCTGAACGCCCTCATATTCTGCGAGGCCTTGCGTCGAGTCCGTTTGATAGTGAAGGGGTGAGAACCGTTGATACTGAAATCATTACTGACGGTGTACTTTCAACTTATCTTCTTACCAGCTACGCGGCCAGAAAAATGGGTATGACACCGACAGGACATGCTGGTGGCATTCACAACTGCTTTGTGAAATCGACAGGGCAGGATTTTGAGCAAATGTTGAAAGAGCTTGGTACCGGTTTGCTAGTAACAGAAGTCATGGGGCAAGGTGTGAATGTTGTCACTGGTGACTATTCTCGCGGTGCGGCTGGTTTTTGGGTTGAAAACGGTGTGATTCAGTATCCGGTATCGGAAATCACTATTGCTGGCAATCTGAAAGATATGTTCAATCAAATTGTCGCTGTCGGTAGCGATGTAGAAACGCGTTCGCAAATCCAGACAGGTTCTATTTTGCTTGAGTCGATGAAAGTCGCAGGTGAATAAAAATTGAGAGAACAAAAAAGCGCTGATGAAATATCAGCGCTTTTTTTATGTTTGCTTTTAGATAAACAGACCTTTCAGATAAACAGGGTAGCTAAACCTAAAAATACCGATAAGCCAACCACATCGGTAATGGTGGTTAGTGCCATACCGCCAGCCAGTGCTGGGTCGATGTTCATTTTCTTCAGTATGACTGGAATCATTACACCTGCGACGCCAGCTACGAAGAGATTGGTCATCATGGCTGCTGAGATAATGCCTCCCAACATCCATTCACCTTTCCATGCGACTACTATTGCCCCGATGATCAGCGCCCAAAGGATACCGTTTAGAAATCCGATAGAGGCTTCTTTAAGTAACAACTCGCGTTTGTTACTGTCACCGATGTGACCTAAAGCTAAGCCACGAATGACCAGTGCGACGGTCTGGTTACCGGCCACACCGCCCATCGACGGCACAATGGTCATCAACACGGCAATCGCCGCCATTTGGTCCAAAGTGGCTTCAAACATGTTTGATACAGAAGCGGCAGCTAATGCCGCTAATACGTTCGCACCAAGCCATATACTGCGTTTACGAGCGGATTGAACAACTGGGGCGAAGGTATCTTCGTCGTCATCCATACCGGCCATACTCATCATCGAGTGCTCTGCATCTTCACGGATAACGTCAACCACGTCATCGATGGTGATACGGCCAACAAGATGTTGGTTTTCATCAACCACAGGAGCTGAGACCCAGTTACGACGTTCGAACAGGCTTGCAACATCTGAGTCTTTGGTATCGACTTTAATCGCTTCGTCTGCATCTTCCATAATATCGCTGACAGACACATCTAATTGAGCGGTGAGCAGCGCTGTTAACGATAGGTGGCCAATCAGACGGCTTTCCGAGTCGATAACATAAAGAGCATCGGTGGCTTCTGGAAGTTCACCTTTCATTCTCAGGTAACGCAATACAACATCGACATCAACATCACCACGGATGGTGATAACGTCGGTGTTCATCAAGCCGCCAGCGGTATCTTCAGGGTAGGACAGCGCTGTTTCTACACGCAGACGATCTGCGGAGTCCATTTGATCGAGAACTTCACGAGAGAGATCGTCAGGTAAGCTACGAAGAACGTAGGCCACATCATCTGTGTCCATGCCTTCGGTCGCTTCTGCCAGTTTCTCTGGCGCCATTTTCGATACGAGGGCATCTTTGACGTCTTCGTTTAGTTCATCAAGAATTTCACCGTAATCTTCAGGATCGGTCAGTTGCCACAGTACGTTACGTGCTTTGCGAGGCGAGGCTTCAAGTAGATGTGCAATGTCTTCTGGTTCCATGTCTTGTAGTTGTCTACGGACATGGACGAAGCGACCATTTTCTAATGCTTCTGTGATTTCTTGGAGGGTGTTATGTGCTTGGTCAAACTCGATTTGCTCGGCCATGGCTTCCTCCTCGTGAATGAATAGTTACAATGCGCAGCATAGTAACTTAATTCTATGCCTTATTTAATAGTAACTTGCTGGCAAAGATTAATTATTTGTCTCTCTATAACTGAACGCTGACATTGGATAGGGCAATTCTATTCATCGCGCTCATAGAGATGTTTTCACTTATCGATTTTTTGACTAAATATTCCTGAGCATGTGCAGGTAATATTCATTGTGGTGTGCTATTCGTCTTCGTCGAACTTGTCTTCAATCAGATGACAAACCGCATCGAGGGCTTGTTCGGCTTGTGAACCTTCGGCTGAAATGGTTACGTTCTGCCCTTGTGCTGATTCCAGCATTAGTAGACCCATCACACTGTCTGCTGTCGCTTCTTTGCCCTCTTGGCTTTGAATGGTCAGAATTGCATCAAAGGACTGCGCCAACTCTACTAGCTTGACTGCCGCTCGTGCGTGTAAACCAAGGCGATTCTGGATAAGAACAGTACGGCTAGATTGCGGCATAGGGCATCCTCTATGAGTGATTTTTTTCCAGTGAAGTATGGCGAATTTGTACTTGATGACCCAACAGTGAGAAGTATTCTCCCAGTTGTTGCGTCAAATAAACGGAGCGGTGTTTACCGCCAGTACAACCAATGGCAATGGTTAGGTAACTGCGGTTATTTTTCTCTAACAGCGGGAGCCAGTATTCAAAGAAGTGCTGAATCTGTTGTTTTAGTTCAATGACTTCTTTATGGCTCTCTAAAAAAGATTTAATCGGAGCATCTAACCCTGTCAGCGGGCGAAGCTCTGGCTGCCAATGAGGGTTCGGTAAAAAGCGAACGTCGAACACGTAGTCGGCATCACTCGGTAAGCCGTATTTAAAGCCAAAAGACTCAAACACCATCACTAGGTCTTTGCGTCCTCGGCCTTCGATACGCATTCTGACCGTTTCACTCAGATCGTGCAGCGATTTACCTGTGCTGTCTAACAGTAAATCTGCTTGTTCTTTCAGAGGCTCCAACAAGCGCTTTTCAAGCTCGATGGCTTGTTCTAATGTTGGCTTCTTGTCACTGAGTGAAAGGGGATGGATACGGCGAGTTTCGCTATAGCGTTTGAGTAGCGTCTCTTTGCTTGCATCGAGAAACAATACGCTCACATCGTTGTTTTGCTTAAGTTGTTGAAGGATATCTTCAACCAATGTCGGTTCTTTTGGCAGGTTTCGAATGTCGATACTGACGGCAACGTTTTGCTTACTGCCTTGTACCGATTGGATAAATGAATCCAATAGCACCACAGGCAGGTTATCAACGCAGTAATAACCCAAATCTTCCAGAACTCTCAGCGCAACGCTTTTGCCTGCGCCGGATTGACCACTAACAACGATTAAACGCATAAGGCATACCTTAGAGTGGTTATTGAACCATTGGTGGCTGAACCATTATGTTGTAAAGCTCTTCGTCGCTTTGAGCGTTACGAAGCTGCTTTAACGTTTGTTTGTCGTTCAAGCGCTCCGCCATGCAAGAAAGGGTTTTCAAATGCTCTTTGCATTGTTCTTCAGGAACAAGCAGTGCAAATAGAAGGTCAACAGGACGGTTATCGATAGAATCAAATTCGATAGGTTCTTCACATTGAAGTAATACCGCAACAGCGTTATCACTTGATGCCATTCGGGCGTGTGGGATGGCTATGCCATTACCAATACCGGTACTGCCCATCTTTTCACGGCTGAGCATGCATTCGAATAGTTCAGTTGCATTTTGTCCGGTGTATTCTGCAGCGATTTCGCTGATGATTTCGAGGGCTCTTTTTTTACTAGAGCATTGAACTGCACTTTTTGTGCAGCTCAATGAAAGTACTTCGCTTAATTGCATGATTAATGGCTACTTAGCTTTTCTTTATGCTTGTTGAGTTGTCTAACGAGTTTATCCACCAGGCCATCTATCGCTGCGTACATATTTTCGTTGTCCGCAGTGGCGTGGATTTCCCCTTGATTTACGTGGAGCGTAGCTTCGGCGATCTGGTGCAATTTTTCAACACGTAAAATCACTTGAATGCTGTTTATATGATCAAAAAAGCGTTCTAGTTTTTCGAATTTGGAGTGAACATAGTCTTGCATTGAATCGGTAAGATCAATGTGATGGCCTTGGATATTGATTTGCATAGACTTTCCTTCTCTGTTTGGCCTTAAAGCAGGCGTTTACGCTGACTAGAGGGGCTATCCCCAAAGATTCACGGTATTTCGCAATCGTTCGTCTTGCGACCTGAATCCCCTGATCAGCAAGTAGAGCCGCGATCTTACTGTCACTCAACGGTTTTGCTGGGGTTTCCGCAGCAACCAGTTTTTTGATCAGTGCACGAATCGCGGTAGATGAACATTCTCCACCATTGTCAGTGCTGACGTGACTAGAGAAAAAGTACTTCAGTTCAAATATACCTCGTGGGGTATGCATGTATTTCTGTGTCGTAACACGAGAAATGGTTGATTCATGCATTTCCACGGCTAAAGCGACGTCATTTAGGACCATCGGCTTCATGGCTTCTTCGCCATATTCAAAGAAATCACGCTGGTGTTCAACTATGCATTTGGCAACTTTGAGCAAAGTCTCGTTTCGACTTTCTAAGCTTTTGATTAACCATTTTGCCTCTTGCAAATTGGTGCGGATATAGTTGCTGTCTGCACTGTTACCGCGTCCAAGGTTTGCGTACTGCTGGTTCACTTTCAATTTTGGAACGCTGTCTGGATTGATGGTGACAATCCATTTGCCATGCTCTTTGTACACTGAAACGTCTGGAATGACGTACTCTGCGTGCTCAGTGGCAATGCGGCTACCTGGTCGTGGATCCAACTGTTGAATCAGTTGAAGCACTTCGCGTAAGTCCTCTTCTTTGAGTTTAGTCTCTTTCAATATGAGTTTGTAATCGCGATTACCAAGTTGATCGATATGATTAGCCAATATTTGTTTAGCACTGTCTAACCAAGGAGTATCTTTAGGGTAGGTTGCCAATTGTAAGAGTAGGCAATCTTGGAGGTTTAGAGAAGCAACGCCGAGTGGATCAAACTGTTGAATACGCTTTCGTACTGCTTCAATTTCGTCTAGTTCAATTTCTTCGCTGTGGAAGTTCTCTTGGATATCTTCTAAAGAAACGGTGAGATAACCGTAGTCGTCAATGGCATCGATTAACGCGAGAGCAATTGAGTGATCGTTTTCGCTGAAGGGCGTAAGGTCGAGTTGCCACAAAAGATAGTCTTGCAGTGTTTGTGTCGTTTCGCCTTGGTACACAGGCATATCATCATCTAATGCGATACCTGTGCTACCTGTATTCGCGCTGTATACGTCATCCCACGTAGTGTCGATTTCCAATTCTGCGCTGATTTCGGATTTTTCAATCAGTTCAGAGCTATCTTGAGGTTCAATCTCTAAGATGTCGGCACTGTTATCTTTTTCCTCATGACTGTTCGTCAAGCTTTCAACCGATGACAGTTCATCTCCAGGCTCTTCAACATCCAATAGAGGATTAGAATCCAACGCTTCTTGGATCTCTTGCTGCAGATCGAGTGTTGACAGTTGCAATAAGCGAATGGCTTGCTGCAACTGTGGTGTCATAGCTAACTGTTGGCCTAACTTAAGCTGTAATGAGGGTTTCATTCAGTAACGACTACCTTGTTGTTAGAATTGCCCATGATATTAATCATAGACGGAATTGTTCACCGAGATATACCTGCTTAACTTGTTCGTTGTTCAGCACTTCTTGCGGCGTTCCTTCAGCGATGAGCTGCCCTTGACTTACAATATAAGCCTTTTCACATACATCGAGTGTTTCTCGAACGTTGTGGTCAGTGATCAGGACTCCCAGTCCTCGATCTCTTAAGTGTTCAATGATTTTTTTAATGTCGATAACGGAAATAGGGTCAACACCGGCGAAGGGTTCATCCAGCAAAATAAATTGCGGATTCGCAGCCAAAGCACGGGCAATTTCAACACGACGACGCTCACCACCAGACAATGCCATACCTGCACTGCTTCGGATATGCTGAATGTGGAATTCGTCGAGCAGATCTTCAAGCTTGTCTTGACGTTCTTCTCGGCTCAATTCTTCACGTGTTTGCAATACGGCCATGATGTTATCTTCCACTGAAAGTTTGCGGAAGATGGACGCTTCTTGTGGCAAATAACCAATTCCCATACGAGAACGGCTATGCATTGGTAAAATACTGATGTCTTTATCATCAATACTGATGGTACCTTCGTCACGAGCTACCAAGCCTACAATCATGTAGAAAGAGGTTGTTTTTCCGGCACCGTTAGGCCCTAGTAATCCAACAATCTGGCCTGATTCTACTTTTAGGCTTACGTCAGAGACGACTTTTCTTTTTTTGTAGCTTTTCGCTAAATGTTCTGCTTTTAGGATCGCCATAGTTATTCTTTTGGTGCTGCTTGTGGCTGAAGAACAGTGGATACTCGACCACCGCCATTGCCGTCAGCAATAAGTTTTTGCGATGAAATTTGGTAGCGAATTTTGTTACCACGAATTTCACTGTCATCTTGAGACAGTAAGGCTTTATCTACCATGGTCAACTCATCGGCAGCCATTTTGTAATACAGCTCTTTTGCTTCACCGTACAGTGTTTTTCCATCGTCAGTCAGCTGAGAAAAAGTTGCTACATCACCATAGCCTTCTATTTCTTCAATTTGTCCGGTTTTTGCATCACGAATGACGATCAACTTATCAGCGTTGATATTAATGCTGCCCTGTTTCAGCTTTACATCGCCAAGGAAAGTAACTCGGTTACTTTTCATATCTAACTGTTGGCTGTCAGAGTCAATGTACACAGGTTGCTGGCTATCGGTTGATAGAGCAAGAGCCTGACCAGAAGTCAGTAAGCAAGCAATAAGACTAAGGTGTGAGAGTTTCATATCTACCTTGTACATGGTTATAAAGAACAGCCGAATGGTCACCAAAGTTACCTTTCATCGCCTGTCCATTTGTTTCAAATTGCGGACCGTTCAAATCTACTGGATTATCAGCCCAAAAATCACGGTTCTTGAGATGAATGCTCATTCTTGTTGTCGTGAGCTTATCAAAACCAGAATCGTCGAGTAAATTCTTCACGATAACGTCATCATACAGCGTTAAGACGTTATCTTTAGCTAAAATACCGCGCTTTGCTGTGATCTCCCACTCTTGATTACTTCCTTCTCGATAGATTTTTAATATCGGAGTATCAAAAATGGTATTGCCACTCTTGGCATAGTGATCCAAATGTGTCGATGTGATCACATAACTTCTTACGCCACTCTCGTTGTAAGAGACGTTATCTAAATTGATTCCGCTAAACATCGGTAGTTCCAAATTAGGAGCTACTTGGATGTCAGCCGTTTGTTCTTTGTCGAACAGGTAATAAGCAGACCATGAAGCGACAAACAGAAGTATCGTATAAAGAATACGAGACAAACTCATATACTTAAGCCTTTATGAACGTCCAACTCGTTACGTGCTTGTAGAATCAAATCACACACTTCACGTACTGCGCCACGTCCACCGTTAATTGTTGTTACATAGTTAGCGCGTTTAGCAAGCAGTGGATGCCCGTCTGCAACACAGACTTTAAGCGCTACTTTTTCCATTACTGGCCAATCGATTAAGTCATCACCAATATAGCCTGTATGTTGCGGTTCTATGGCTAATTTTTGGCAAATATCGTTGTACGCTTTCACTTTATCGTCTTGGCCTTGGTAAATAAGTTTTATACCAAGCGCATTCATGCGGTTTTCAACGATTTTTGATTGGCGACCAGTGATAATGGCGACTTCAATTCCCGCATTCATCAGTGATTTTACGCCATAGCCATCACGGGTGTGGAATGTCTTCAGTTCTTCGCCGTCATTGCCCATATAGACTAAGCCATCGGAAAACACACCATCGACATCGCAAATTAGCAGTTTTATCTCTTTTGCGATAGCAAGAATAGAAGCGTCAACCTCGCCATAAAGCGTTTCGACAGTCTGAGCCATTACATCACCCCTGCTTTAAGCAAGTCATGCATGTTTAGTGCGCCCACTACTTTACCATCTTCCACCAGCATTAGGCCGTTAATGCGTTTTTCCTGCATCAGGTTTAGGCCTTCAACTGCCAGTAAGTTTGGAGAAGCCACAGTCGGGTTCTTCGTCATTACTTCACTGATGGTTGCAGTATGGATATCAATGCGTTTATCAAGAATTCGACGTAAATCGCCATCAGTAAAAATACCGATCAGATGATCGTCTTCATCGGTTACCGCTGTCATTCCTAAGCCTTTCTGGCTGATTTCTAAAAGTGCTTCTCTGACCAATGCTGTTGGTTTTACTTTTGGCAGAGCTTCACCGAAATGCATGATGTCGGCCAGTTTCATTAGCAGTTTACGGCCTAAGGCACCACCTGGGTGAGAAAGCGCAAAGTCTTCCGCAGTAAATCCACGAGCCTGCAATAATGCGACAGCTAATGCATCACCCATTACCAAGGTTGCTGTGGTGCTGGATGTTGGAGCTAGACCAAGAGGGCAAGCCTCTTTCGGAACCGTAATTTGTAAATGGATATCGGACAGTTTTGCCATGTTTGACTGAGGGTTGCCAGTCATACTGATAATGCGATTGTTTAATCGTTTCAATACTGGAAATAGAGAGAGAATTTCAGCTGATTCTCCTGAGTTCGATATTGCTAAAACGATGTCACCGTGTTCGATCATACCCAAATCGCCGTGAGAAGCTTCCCCGGGATGAACAAAAAATGCTGAAGTGCCAGTACTGGCCAGTGTCGCCGCTATTTTTTTACCAATATGGCCCGATTTACCAATACCCATAACTACAACTTTGCCATTTTTGTTATCCAGCATCATTTCACAGGCGTGGACAAAGTCGTCATTGATATATTGGTCTAGCTGCTGTAATGCTTCGATTTCCGTTGTCAGCACTTGCTGAGCAACACTGCGGTAGTCAAAGTTATTAGACATATTACGCTCCAATTACGCTGCCATATTCATAAATAGATAAGTTTGGTACGCCAAAAAGGTGATGCACAGAATCGCACCTTCAATGCGATTTATGCTGCGCGATTTACCCAACGCCATCACCACTAGCAGAAGAGAGACGCCAAGCATGACCCAAAAGTCTCGTCCCATCGCGTGTTCACTCAGGATCGAAGGGTTCAAAATACCCGGAATACCCATCACGGCTAAGATATTAAATACGTTTGAACCGACAATATTACCAACCGCCATGTCATCTTCACCTTTTAGAACACCAGCAACAGAAGCGGCAAGTTCAGGAAGACTGGTACCGACTGCGATAATCGTCAAACCGATCACAAGATCGCTCATTCCGAAATACTTAGCGATAATGACGGCATTGTCGACAAGCAAACCAGCAGAGACTGGGAGCAGAATCAAACCAACCGCGATCCAAATGGCTGCTTTAGAATTGCTTACGCCATCTGGTATTTCCGACTCTTGCTCTTTCAATAGAAGATCGTCATTTGTCTGTTCGTTGCGGCTGATTTTTAGCATTGCGAGGATAAATACTCCGAATAGAGCGAACAGCAATACGCCTTCATAGAAGCCTAGGTGGTTATTCCACATAATCACACCCGCTAACAGAGTCACAGCGATCATCAGAGGGAACTCTCTGCGAAGCACTGGAGAACTGATAGCAAGTGGTTTAATCAATGCTGTAATACCCAAAATCAGGGCGATGTTCGCAATATTGGAACCCAGTACGTTGCCCACGGCGGTATCTGTTTTGCCATCGAGTGCTGCTGTTGCTGAAACCATCATTTCAGGAGCAGAAGAGCCCATGGCCAGAATTGTCATACCGATAACAAGTGGTGAGATTCCGAAGTTGCGTGCTAAAGCTGCAGAACCGAAGACAAGTTTATCGGCACTCCAAACTAAAATAATGAGACCTACAATTAGAAACGCAACAGCTTCGATCATGGTGATTCCTATACTTAATCAGCGACTAAAATGTTTAACCGCCGATTTTGACGCTTTGATAGGGAAAAGGGAAGTCGAAGTTCCAATTTATTGTTTTTAGTCTTGGGCAAATTTGTATACAAATGTAGAGGTAATGAAAAAATGCGCCTACGCTTGATGTAAAACGTAAAGATGGGCCTTTTATCAATAAATTGACCGATAAAACTGGAACTAAAGTCAGATTTTAGTTTCAATGTGGCTGCAATTGAACAGTGCTTTTAATTTGGGATGAATATGCTTATTATGGCCTATCACATGGATGAGAATCTTACAGCAGCGAATAGCCAGTATGTCTGACACTGACTTAGTCACTATAAATAATCTAACCTTTTCCCGATCTAACCGAATCATTTTTGATGACATCAGCCTTCGTGTCCCTAAAGGTAAAATTACCGCCATCATGGGACCATCTGGAATTGGTAAAACGACGCTTTTACGACTTATTGGTGGTCAACTGTATCCTGAAACAGGAGAGATCTGGTTTGATGGCAGTAATATTCCCGCTTTAAGTCGAAATAAGTTATATAAAGCGCGCAAAAAAATGAGCATGCTTTTTCAGTCTGGTGCTCTGTTTACAGATCTCAACGTATTCGACAACGTCGCTTTTCCTATCCGAGAACACACTGACCTTGATGAGTCTTTGATCCGCACTTTAGTACTTTTGAAGCTTGAAGCTGTAGGACTTCGTGGCGCCGCTTATTTGATGCCTAGTGAACTTTCCGGTGGTATGGCAAGACGAGCAGCACTGGCTCGCGCGATTGCTCTCGATCCTGAACTTATCATGTATGACGAACCTTTTGTTGGTCAGGACCCTATCACTATGGGTGTATTGGTTGAATTGATTCGAAACTTAAACCAAGCACTCGGTGTCACTTCTGTTGTTGTTTCCCATGATGTGCCGGAAGTCATGAGCATTGCAGATTGGGTGTACTTATTGGCAGAAGGTAAAGTGATCGCTCAAGGTACACCACAAGATTTGTATAAGACTGAAGATCCTCGCGTTCAACAATTCTTAAAAGGTGAAGCGGATGGCCCTGTGCCGTTTCGTTATCCTGTTCAACCAATCGAAAAGGATCTTTTCCATGTTGGCTGATTTATTACAACGGGTTAGCCTATTAGGGCGTCGCTTTTTTACCATTTGTGAATCATTTGGCCGAGCGAGCTTAATGGTTTCTGGGGCGCTGTTTGGGCCTCCTCATCCCATCAAAAATTTTCCTCTTCTCGTTAAGCAGCTCTACAGCATTGGTGTCCAATCATTAGCGATCATTATCGTATCAGGGTTGTTTATTGGTATGGTTCTGAGTCTGCAAGGCTACGTGATCCTTGTTGATTACGGGGCCGAAACCAGCTTAGGGCAAATGGTTGCTCTTTCACTATTACGTGAGCTTGGGCCAGTGGTGACCGCTCTTTTATTTGCTGGTCGAGCGGGCTCAGCGCTAACGGCTGAAATCGGATTGATGAAAGCCACAGAACAAATTTCCAGCTTGGAAATGATGGCCGTAGATCCTCTAAAGCGCGTTATTGCGCCAAGATTATGGGCTGGTTTGATTTCTATGCCACTACTCGCCATGATTTTTATGGCTGTAGGCATATGGGGCGGTCAGTTGGTTGGTGTTGACTGGAAAGGCATCGATCACGGTAGCTTCTGGTCCACGATGCAGGCATCGGTGGAACTGGGTGAAGATATTGGTAACAGTTTGATTAAATGCGTGGTGTTTGCCATCACTGTCACTTGGATCTCACTGTTTAATGGTTATGACGCGGTTCCAACTTCGGAAGGGATCAGTCGAGCAACGACAAGAACTGTTGTGCATTCGTCTCTAGCTGTATTGGGGCTAGACTTTGTATTGACTGCATTGATGTTTGGGAACTAATCATGCAACAGACACGTAAACTAGAATTTTGGGTAGGCAGTTTTGTGCTAGCGGGGATTTGCGCAATTCTGGTAATGATTTTTCAAGTCGCTGACGTGAAAGGGTTGGGAACAAACGATACTTACTCACTCCGAGCAGAGTTTGACAACATTGGTAGCTTAAAAGTACGAGCACCAGTCAAAGTGGGGGGAGTTGTGGTAGGACGAGTCTCATCCATCGTTTTGAACAAGAAGAGCTTACTTCCGGTTGTGACTATGGCTATTGATAGCCAATACAATCAGTTTCCTGACAATTCGAGCTTACACATTTTAACTGCTGGATTGATCGGCGAACAGTACATCAGCCTTATTCCTGGCTTTGTATTTGAAGATGAAGAGATGCTGAAAGATGGCGATCTTATTGAAGATACGAAATCTGCACTCATTCTAGAAGATTTGATTGGTCAGGTGCTGTATAGCGTGGGCGGTTCAGAAAGTAAGGCTAGTAAGGAGTAAACCATGTTGAAACGTTATGTCACCATATTGTTGGTATTGCTCTTTTCATGGACAGTGAACGCACAAGAAATTGACCGCACTGACCCGTACAAAATGATGAAGCAAGTTGCAGAGCGATCATTTAAGCGTTTGAAAGCAGAGCAACCCAAAATTCAAGAAAACCCAGATTACTTAAAAGTGATCGTTGAAGAAGAGCTAATGCCTTACGTCAATGATCAATATGCGGCGCTAAAACTGCTTGGCTCAAATTTGAAAGGTGCAAAAAGAGAAGATGTGGGTGAGTTTGTTTCAGCATTCCGTGCTTATTTAGTAACAAACTACGCGCAAGTTTTGACTCAGTACACCAACCAAGAAATCGAGTTTGGTCCAGAGCCTTTGCTTGAAGATGACCGCCGAATTTCGAGCATTAAGGTGGACATCATTGATTCACCTCGTCCAAACATTAAGCTGGAATTTAAGTTACGCAAAGAAAAATCCGGTGATTGGAAAGCGTTCGACATGATAGCCGAAGGCATCAGTTTCCTGACGAGTAAACAATCTGAATGGAATGGCAAAATTCGCCAAGAAGGCATTTTGGCTGTTGCAAAAGAATTGCAGGATTTGTCGAAACAACCGATTAGATTTGAGAGCAAAACCCAATGACGCATCCGCAATGGCAGATGGTTAATTCCGCGATAGCGAAGCTGACCGGAGCGCTGGATCGTGATAAGGTGCCGCTCTTGTGGCAAACGTTGCAGCAATGGCAGCCGGAAACAGAACAGTTTGAAGTCTCTTTACAGAACGTTGAACGTATTGATTCTGCTGGTATGGTGATGTTGATTCACCTAATAGAGCATGCAAAAAAACGAAATTGCCATATAATGCTCAGCTTTGTGCCAGAAGAGCTGCGCACACTAATTCAGTTGAGCAATATTGAAGAGTTGATGTCTCAACATATACAAATTTCCAACGGGGTGAATTGTGGATAGCACACAACTTAAAGAAATCTTAGATCAAGCACTCAACCTTCAAGAGATCCATTGTAAAGGTGAAGGTAGCCACTACGAAGTTATCGCTGTGGATGAATGCTTTGAATCAATGAGCCGTGTGAAGAAACAACAGCTAATATACGGCCCATTAATGGAATATATTAAGCGCAACGATGTTCATGCCGTTTCTATTAAAGCGTTCACGCCTGCAGAGTGGGCTCGCGATAAAAAATTGATGTCACTTTAAGGTTAGTGAATGGATAAGTTTCGAGTAATTGGGTCAGACAAGCCGCTACAAGGTGAAGTGACCATTTCTGGTGCTAAAAACGCAGCACTACCAATTTTATTTGCGTCTATTCTGGCAACTGAGCCAGTAGAGGTGGGCAATGTTCCTCACCTGCGTGATATTGATACCACAATGGAACTGCTTAAGCGCTTAGGTGCAAAGGTAGAACGTAATGGTTCAGTTCACGTTGATCCTAGCCAGATAAATCAATTCTGTGCTCCATACGATTTAGTAAAAACAATGCGAGCTTCTATTTGGGCTTTAGGTCCACTGGTTGCTCGTTTTGGTGAAGGTCAGGTATCGCTGCCTGGCGGTTGTGCTATCGGTGCTCGTCCTGTGGATCTTCATATTCACGGTTTAGAGCAACTGGGTGCAACGATTGTTTTAGAAGACGGTTATGTAAAAGCCAGCGTTGATGGCCGCCTTAAAGGTGCACACATTGTGATGGACAAAGTGAGTGTTGGTGCAACGATCACTATCATGTGTGCAGCAACATTAGCCGAAGGTAAAACTATTCTAGATAACGCAGCGCGTGAGCCTGAAATCGTCGATACCGCTAAGTTCTTAAATCAACTTGGTGCGAAAATTTCGGGCGCAGGTACTGACACTATTACTATCGAAGGCGTTGAGTCTCTTGGTGGTGGTAAGCATACCGTTGTGGCAGACCGAATTGAAACCGGTACTTTCCTAGTGGCTGCTGCGGTTTCTAAAGGCAAAATCGTTTGTCGCAAAACCAACGCCAAATTACTGGAAGCAGTTATCGCTAAGCTTGAAGAAGCGGGTGCAGATATCGAAACTGGTGAAGATTGGATCAGCTTGGATATGACAGAACGTGAGTTGAAAGCGGTATCTATTCGTACGGCTCCGCATCCGGGTTTCCCAACCGATATGCAAGCTCAGTTCACCTTGCTTAATATGATGGCAAAAGGTGGCGGCGTGATTACTGAAACCATTTTTGAAAACCGATTTATGCACGTTCCAGAACTTATGCGTATGGGTGCGAAAGCGGAAATCGAAGGTAATACAGTAATTTGCGGTGATGTAGAGTCATTAAGTGGTGCACAAGTGATGGCTACAGATCTACGCGCGTCTGCAAGCTTAGTGATTGCTGGCTGTATTGCTCAAGGCGAAACCATTGTTGACCGTATTTACCATATTGATCGTGGTTACGAGCGTATTGAAGATAAGCTTTCGGCACTTGGCGCAAATATTCAGCGCGTGCATGCAGCAAGTTAATTTTTAATTTGGTATATAGGCCGAAGTCTCTTGATTTCGGCTTTTTATTTTGACCTGAGTTTTGATTTTTGTCTGAACTAGACTAGGGTTGTAAAGCTCCTTTGGAGAAAACAGATGATTGCATTATTTCGTATCATTGCTGTCGCTATCTTTGCGGTGGTGATGTTTGTATTCGGATGTGGTTACTGCTTGTTAAGCCCGCGTAATCCGAAGCATGTATTCACTTTTGGTCGCATGTTTGCAGCGATGTCGAAAGTGTTTGGCATTAAGTTGGAACTTCGTATTCCAGAAGATGCTTACAAGCGTGGACAGGCTATTTACATTGCGAACCACCAAAACAACTGGGACCTTTTCACTGTGTCGGCAGCAGTGACACCGAAAGTGGTTACTGTAGGTAAGAAAAGCTTAGCGTGGATGCCACTGTTTGGTCAGTTGTACTGGTTGACGGGTAACATTCTGATTGACCGAGCAAACAAAACAAAAGCGAAAGGTACAATCAACCAAGTCGTTGATAGCATTAAAAACAGTGATGTATCAGTGTGGATGTTCCCTGAAGGTACTCGTTCTCGTGGTCGAGGCTTATTACCATTTAAAACCGGCGCTTTCCATGCAGCAATGGGCGCTCAAGTTCCTGTTATTCCTATCGTTTGTAGTTCAACCTATAAGCTACGTTTAAATCGTTGGAATAACGGCCACGTGATTGTTGAAATGCTGCCTCCTGTATCTGTAGAAGAATACAAAGATAAGTCAGTACGTGAACTTTCAAATCAGTGTCATGAAGCGATGAAAGTGAAGCTGGAAGAGCTTGATAAAGAAGTCGCTCAGCGCAACGCGAAAAAATAGCGTTTATTCTTTGGGAATAAAAAAGGGTTGCTGAGGCAACCCTTTTTGTTTGTACAATCATACGCTATAGAACAGATCTGATTGCTCAAATCAAATTATTTACGAACGGCAATCGCTTCGATTTCGATACCTACATCTTTTGGTAGGCGGGCCACTTCCACACATGAACGTGCTGGGTAGTGAGCGACGTTGTGCTCGTCAAAGAATTTACCGTAAACTTCGTTCACTGTACCGAAGTCGTTTAGGTCTTTTACGAATACAGTCATTTTTACGATATCGCCAACAGTTAAGCCAGAAGCTTCAACCACAGCTTTTACGTTGTCTAGAGATTGACGCGCTTGGACTGCGATATCGTCAGAAACTTCACCAGTTACTGGGTTTACTGGGATTTGACCAGAAGTTAAAACCATATTGCCAAGGTCAACACCTTGAATGTATGGACCAATTGCCGCTGGAGCAGATTCTGTGTGCAAAACTTTTGTCATGGTTCTTATTCCATTCATTATTCGAATTAAAAAGGTCTGTTTACTTGCGGTGCGATCAACACTCAAATAACAGACCCTAGCAGTTTGCCTTTTATACCCTAGAACGTAAAGCCTTGATTAGTTCTCGCGTTCGGTCACGATTTCACGGGAGAACACTTTCTCACAGTACTTACATTTCAGGCGAATATCGTTATTTTTTTCGACAATACGGAAGCTGCTTTCTACCGGTTCATTGTGAGAAATACAGTTGCTGTTTGGACAAGCAAACACGCTGTTGATCTTCTCTGGCAGCTCCAGAGCAAGCTTTTTCACCACTTCGTAGTTTTCGATTTGGTTTACCGTTGCGTGTGGAGCGTAAAGTGCAAGCTTGTTCGCTTGTTCTTCGTTGATGAACACGTTTTCAATCTTTAGCAGATCTTTATGCCCAAGAGCAGACGATGGCAAATTTAAACCAATAGTCACTCGCTGCTGGGTATTGTGCATATCAAACAGTTTGAGAACTTTGATGCCCACTTGTGCCGGAATATGGTCTATCACTGTGCCGTTTTTGATGGCTTCGACTTGTAGTTTGGTTTCTTTACTCATGACAGTCTCCGATTACAGTGATTCGTTTAAAACTAGGGCTAACAGTGCTTCACGCGCATAAACACCGTTGTTCGCTTGCTGGAAGAAATAAGCATGAGGTGTTTTATCAACGTCGGTGGTGATTTCGTCAACACGAGGAAGTGGGTGAAGAACCTTCATATTCTCACGGGCATTTTCAAGCATTGCAGCGGTCAGAACGAAAGCTGACTTAATATGTAAGTATTCAGATGGGTCAAAACGTTCTTTCTGTACGCGAGTCATGTACAGGATATCGAGTTCTGGGATCACGCTTTCCATATCACTGTGTAAGCTGTATTCCACACCCGCTTCATCCAGTTCTTCACAGATGTAATCAGGCATTGCTAATGCGTCTGGAGCAACAAAGAAGAAACGGTTGTTATCAAACTTAGCCAAAGCTTGAGCAAGTGAATGCACGGTGCGTCCGTATTTTAAGTCACCGACAAAAGCAACGTTCAGATTGTCTAGTCGACTTTGAGTTTCATACAGAGTAAACAAATCGAGAAGAGTTTGAGTCGGGTGTTGGTTTGAACCGTCGCCCGCATTGATGACAGGAACGCCATTCGAAAACTCAGAAGCAAGACGTGCTGCACCTTCTTGTGGGTGACGCATAACAAATGCATCCACATAAGAGGTAATAATCTGAACGGAATCCGCCAGTGTTTCCCCTTTGTTTGCTAACGAGGTGTTACCGCCATTATCAAAGCCAATGACGCTGCCACCGATACGCTGAATCGCCGTCTCAAATGATAAGCGCGTACGAGTCGACGGCTCAAAGAAACAGCTTGCAACGACTTTGTTCTTTATCAGCTCAGGTTTTGGTTCAGCTTTAAGCTGGCCGGCAGTTTGAACAATCAATTCCAATTCTTGTCTTGAAAGCTCAGAAATGGAGATGATGTGCTTTTTATAAAGCGAGTTAGCCATGATCTTCTTCCCTATCATTTTCTTAAAGTCATAAAAAAGCCCCCCAAGAAGGGAGGCTTTAAAATTCAACAACGGGGGAAAACAGTTTGCCCTGTAAGCGTAATTGCTTACCGAAATTTTTAGCTGCACGATAGTCAATATGCATCAATTTCATTGGGCCCCCTAGACAAATTGCTGGGAATTATACGCTTTGTTTTTAGTGACGCAAGCGATTACGTAATTTATCTCCTCGCTAATCGCCCAGCGTTGCAACCATCACTGCTTTAATGGTGTGCATGCGGTTTTCTGCTTCATCAAACACAATTGAATAGTCGGATTCAAACACATCTTCTGTCACTTCCAAGCCTTTCATACCAAACTTTTCAGCCACTTGCTTACCAATAGTGGTTTCATCGTTATGGAACGCTGGTAAGCAGTGCATGAACTTCACATGTGGGTTACCAGTGGCTTTGATCACATCCATATTGACCTGATAAGGCTTCATTAGAGCAACACGCTCATCCCAAGCTTCTGGTGCTTCACCCATAGAGACCCAAACGTCGGTGTAAAGAAAATCACAACCTGTGACGCCCTCCGCAACATTTTCCGTGAGGGTGATTTTTGCGCCGCTCTCTTTGGCTAATTCTTGGCATGTTTGCACCAACTCGGCATCCGGCCAGTACGCTTTTGGTGCAACCAAGCGGATATCCATACCCATCTTCGCCGCGCCAACCATGAGGGAATTACCCATGTTGTTACGGGCATCTCCTAGGTAAGCGAACTTAACTTCGCTGAGTGGTTTGCCGCGAGAGTATTCTTGCATGGTTAAAAAGTCTGCCAGAATCTGAGTTGGGTGAAACTCATCGGTTAAGCCATTCCAAACCGGAACACCAGCATATTTACCCAATTCTTCTACTATTTCCTGGCCGAAGCCGCGATATTGAATGCCATCGTACATACGGCCCAATACGCGTGCGGTATCTTTCATCGATTCTTTATCGCCAATTTGCGAGCCTGAAGGGCCAAGGTAGCTGACCTGTGCGCCTTGATCAAAAGCGGCCACTTCAAAGGCACAGCGGGTACGAGTAGAGGCTTTTTCAAAAATGAGCGCGATGTTTTTACCGATTAGTTTTTTTGCTCAGTGCCCGCTTTTTTTGCTCGTTTTAAATCAGCAGAGAGATCCAGTAAGAATTGGATTTCTTTCTGCGTAAAATCAAGCAGTTTAAGATAATTGCGGTGACGTAAATTGAAAGCCATGACTCAGTCCTTAAATACAAATAACGAGTAGGACTAGTTAAACATAGAAATGCTATAAAAGTGAATAATTATTTTAAATAAAAGGCGAGATGTGCTTAACATCTCGCCAAATGTGCTTATAAATTCTCTTCGGCGAATTCAGCCAAGCGGCTACGAACGACACCGTTGAGGTGGATGTTGGCGCTGCCTTCAAAATTTTTGAAGCGCTCAACCATATAGGTTAAACCCGAAGTAACAGGGGTTAGGTATGGTGAATCGATCTGTGCAAGGTTACCTGAACACACAATCTTGGTGCCTTCACCACAGCGAGTGATGATGGTTTTGATTTGTGAAGCCGTAAGGTTCTGACACTCATCAAGCAACACAAAGGCGTCTTGTATTGAGCGCCCGCGCATAAAGTTAATTGATTTGAACTGAATATTGGCTTTATCGACAATGTATTTCAAAGAGCCTTCAGTGCAGTGGTCATTCTTATGTAAAGCCTCAAGCGTGTCGGTGACTGCCGCCAGCCAAGGCATCATTTTTTCTTCTTCCGTACCCGGAAGGAAGCCAATAGATTCACCGATATCCGGTGTGTTACGAGTGACGATGATCTTATCAAACATCTTCTTCTCAACGGTTTGCTCTAGTGCTGCCGCCATCGCAAGTAGTGTTTTACCACTACCGGCAGCACCGGTCAGAATCACCAAATCAATTTCAGGATCGAGCAGAGCATCTAACGCCATGGCCTGATATATATTCTTTGGTGTGATATCCCAAGCTTTGCGGTGCATCATGCGCTCTCGGCTCAGGTCTCGCAGAGTAATTTTGTCTTCTGAGATGGTTTCTACTCGCGCAGCAAAATCACTCTCTTCGTCAATCACATATTGGTTGATGTAAGTGGGTTCAAACGGTTCTCGGTCAAGTTTGTGGTAGGTTTTGCCTTCAAGTGCATAACTATCTACATTCTCAATGTCATCCCAGAAGTTTCCCGGTCGAGTTTGGAAACCTTTGGTGAGGTACTGGACGTCATCAATCAGTTGGTCTGTACGATAGTCTTCAACATAACGTACGCCAGCGCCTTTGGCACGCAGACGCATGTTGATGTCTTTGGTGATCAGGACAACCGAGCGAGGAGCACGTTTGTTCTGCAAGTGGAGCACAGCGTTAAGTATACGGTTGTCGCCTTCTTTGTCGGTGAAAGCTTTCACGCTTTCATGAACGTCATAGTCGGCTAAGATTGAAATGGTGCCGGTCGCACTGCTTTGTTTGGTAAAAGGGATCCCTTCTGATATCTCATCTGGTGTCGCATCGTGAAACAAATTCTCTAACGCTCGAATCGCCACGCGAGCATCACGCGCAACGTCGCGTTTGCTGTCTTTGATTCGGTCGAGTTCTTCGAGGACGGTCATGGGGATGACCACATCATGTTCTTGGAAGGAGTAAATGGCTAGAGGTTCATGAAGTAGGATATTGGTATCCAGTACAAACAGTTTCCGATCGGTATCGCCCATAAGCGTCTCCTTGCTATCGCATAGCTTGCTATCAGAGGATGTCTGCAGCCAGAGGTCGCAACGAATCGTACGCTTTGGGTAGGCTTTCGATCTATTGCGACTTACTGCAAACCCGAGTTGATACTCACTGTTTTGATAAGCAGACTTTGTGCCAAATTTTCACTCGGTTTTATCTGTTTATCTGAGTTGAGTATAGCAACGTCTTATCTAAGAAATGCCACTGGTTTCTTACAGTTTGATGTCATCTGACATTTGAAGAAAAAATGCTGGGAATCAACGTGACCTGTATCACGCCATCAAGTAAGATTAGCGACCTTTTTCTGCTGCACCCTCCTAAAGCGATCATAATTAGGAGCTGAATTCTCTATGCGGCAGATTTCTACTTATAATTATCCAATCCAAATTGATGAGGTAGTCGATTAATGACTTTTGCTTTGGGGCAACGCTGGATTAGCGATACGGAAAGCGATTTAGGTTTAGGTACCGTCGTAGCAATGGATGCGCGAACTGTTACTCTTATGTTTGCAGCGTCAGAAGAAAACCGAGTGTATGCTCGCAATGACGCTCCGGTAACACGAGTGACATTTAATGTCGGCGACGTTATTGATAGCCAAGAAGGCTGGTCACTCAAAGTTGAGCAAGTGGTTGAAGATCAGGGCTTGCTTACCTACCTCGGAACTCGTGAAGATTCACAAGAGTCAGGTGTGGCTCTGCGTGAAATCTTCCTGAGCAACCAAATTCGATTCAACAAGCCACAAGACAAGTTGTTCGCAGGTCAGATTGATCGCATGGATAACTTCGTGTTGCGTTACCGTTCTTTGACTAACCAATTTCAGCAACACAAGAGCCCAATGCGTGGCTTGTGTGGTATGCGTGCAGGTTTGATTCCTCACCAGCTTTATATTGCTCATGAAGTGGGTCGCCGCTATGCGCCGCGTGTTTTGCTGGCTGATGAAGTGGGTTTGGGTAAAACCATTGAAGCCGGTATGATCATCCACCAACAGGTTCTTTCTGGTCGCGCGGAACGCATTCTGATTGTGGTTCCTGAAACACTGCAGCACCAATGGCTGGTAGAGATGATGCGCCGCTTTAACCTGCATTTCTCTATCTTTGATGAAGAGCGTTGCGTTGAAGCTTTCGCGGAAGCTGACAACCCATTTGAAACTCAACAATACGTATTATGTTCGCTGGGCTTTTTACGTAAGAGCCGTCAGCGTTTTGAGCAAGCATTAGAAGCTGAGTGGGATTTACTGGTTGTCGATGAAGCACATCACCTTGAGTGGTCTCAGGATAACCCAAGCCGTGAATATCAGGTGATTGAAGGTCTAGCAGAGCGTACACCGGGTGTGCTTCTTCTAACCGCAACACCTGAACAGCTTGGTCGTGAGAGTCACTTTGCGCGTCTACGTCTGCTGGATTCTGACCGTTTCTACGATTACGACGCTTTTGTTCAGGAAGAAGAGCAGTATGCGCCTGTCGCAGATGCTGTGAGCGCTTTGCTTTCTGGACAGAAGCTCAGTGATGAAGCAAAAAACCAAATCACCGAACTGCTCTCTGAACAAGACGTAGAGCCGCTATTCCGCGTTCTGGAAAGTCAGGCAAGCGATGAAGAGAAAGCTTCTGCAAGCCAAGAGTTGGTTGATAACTTAATGGATCGTCACGGAACGGGTCGTGTTCTGTTTAGAAATACACGTGCAGCGGTGAAAGGTTTCCCAACGCGTAATGTGCATTTGATGCCGATGCCAATTCCATCGCAGTATGAAACGTCTATGCGTGTGTCTGGACTGATTGGCGGCAAGATCACTCCTGAAGCTCGTGCGATGAAAATGCTTTATCCAGAAGAGATCTTCCAAGAGTTTGAAGGTGAGAACTCAAGCTGGTGGCAGTTTGATTCACGCGTGAACTGGCTGATTGAAAAAGTAAAAGAAAAACGCAGCGAGAAGATCCTAGTGATTGCTTCGCGCGCGAGTACCGCATTGCAACTAGAGCAAGCGCTTCGTGAACGCGAAGGCATCCGCGCAACCGTATTCCACGAAGGAATGTCGATCATTGAGCGAGATAAAGCGGCTGCGTATTTTGCTCAGGAAGAGGGTGGGGCTCAGGTTCTTATCTGTAGCGAAAT
Source organism: Vibrio sp. Hal054 (assembly GCF_037162405.1). Classification (NCBI taxonomy): domain Bacteria; kingdom Pseudomonadati; phylum Pseudomonadota; class Gammaproteobacteria; order Vibrionales; family Vibrionaceae; genus Vibrio; species Vibrio sp. Hal054. The sequence goes on from NZ_JARLUT010000001.1 coordinate 247,003, forward strand.
CGGCTCAGAAGGTCGTAACTTCCAGTTTGCTAGTCAGCTGGTGATGTTTGATCTGCCATTTAACCCTGACTTGCTTGAGCAACGTATCGGTCGTTTGGATCGTATCGGTCAGCAGCGCGACATTGATATTTTTGTTCCTTATCTTGAAGGCACATCTCAAGGTATTCTGGCTCGTTGGTACGATGAAGGTCTGAATGCTTTCGCTGAAACGTGTCCGACTGGTCGAGCGGTTTATGATGCATTTGTATCACGCTTAGTTCCTGTTTTAGCTGCTGGTGGCGGTGATGATCTGGATGAGATCATTGAAGAGTCAGCGAAAATGAACAAAACGCTGAAATCTCAGTTAGAGCATGGTCGCGATCGTCTGCTGGAAATGCATTCGAATGGCGGTGAAAAAGCGTTGGAAATCGCAGAGAAGATTGCTTCGACAGACGGTGATACTAACCTAGTGACTTTTGCTTTAAGCCTGTTTGATACCATTGGTTTGAACCAAGATGACCACGGTGAAAATGCGCTTGTAGTGACGCCATCCGAACATATGATGGTACCAAGCTATCCGGGCCTACCTTATGAAGGTGCGACGATCACCTTTGATCGCGATACGGCTCTGTCGCGTGAAGATATGCACTTTATCAGTTGGGAACACCCAATGATCCAAGGTGGTATTGATCTGCTGATGAGTGAAGGTGTGGGTACGTCTGCGGTATCTCTGCTGAAGAACAAATCTCTGCCAGTAGGTACGATTTTGTTGGAGTTGGTGTACCTAGTGGATGCTCAGGCACCGAAGCGTAGCGGTATTTCCCGTTTCTTACCGCAAACACCGATTCGTATTCTTTTGGATGCTCGTGGTAATAACCTTTCAAGCCAAGTTGAGTTTGAAGGCTTTAACCGTCAGTTAAGCCCTGTGAATCGTCATTTGGCGAGCAAACTGGTTAGCAGTGTACAAAACGATGTACATCGCCTGATCACAGCAAGTGAAGTTTTTGCTGTTGAAGAAGTGAAAGCGATTCGTGAACAAGCACAGAAAGAGATGGAGCACAGCTTAAACTCTGAACTGGAGCGCTTGCAGGCGCTGAAAGCGGTCAACCCGAACATTCGTGATGAAGAGATTGAAGTCATAGAGCAGCAAATTAGTGAGCTTTCTGGCTACATCACACAAGCGCAATACCAGCTAGATTCGCTTCGTCTGATTGTCGTTGCACACAACTAAGCAGCATTTTCAGTAGTAAAACACTAAATAGTAAAAAGGCCTTCATCTGAAGGCCTTTTGTTTATCTATTGGTACTCTATCCAAACGACTTGAAATTCAAGGCGCTGGCTAAATTACATAATCCACTTCCACCAGATGAACAGTGCTAGGAATCCAAACAGATACACCAGACCTAGGATAGACAGTGCTTTCAGTTTCGGACCAACCGCTAGCTCTTTTGGCAGTACAGTTTTAGTGACTAGGATGTAGTTCAGTAGAGCGAATATTGGTGTCGTCATAAACGCCATGACCATTGCGAAGTCCAGCATTGGTAGTAGCGCTGACGCGTAGAATACAATAATTGCTAACGAAGCTGCAGAAACCACAATCATCCATGTTTGTAGAACTTTCGGGCTTTGCTCTTTGTCTTCTTTGATCAAGCGTTGTGATTCTGCGATAACACGTGAGTAGCCATCAATAACCGTAATCGTACTACCGAAGATACAGAAGAAGGCGATAACCGCGATTAGGTAGCGAGACCATTCACCGATGGTTGACGCGTAAAGTCCAACAAGTTGATGAGAGAAGCCAATTCCTGATTTTGATAGTTCCACACCAGTACCGTTCAATACCAATGCACCGAGTGCTAGGAAAACTATCGCTAGAATTGCTGTACCGATATAACCAACATTGAAGTCAAACAATGCAGATTGAGCTGTTACTTTTTGATGGCGGCATTGAGATTTCAGCCATACAGAAGTCAGGCTTGAAATTTCAATTGGTGCTGGCATCCAGCCCATTGTTACCACGAGGAAACCAATCGCAGCGATCGTCCATGGAGAAGGCGTTTCAGCAGCGACAGCGCTAACCGGCGCAGCGTTTGCCGCTGCAATGACAACAGCCAGCAATGTTGCAATGGTCAGCACTGCCATGATCACTTTAGATAACGTGTCCAAAGCCTTGTAATGACCAGCAAATAGAATCACTAAGCAGGTGACTAATACAATGCCGCATAACACAGGAAGCGAAAGATCAAACGGTACGAAGTAGCCAAGTAAACTCGCGCTGAACATTAGTAGCGCAGCGGTGTTTACCACAGCCGAGAATACAGCAAGGATTGTGAATACCCATAGGTAAGGTTTACCGAGCTTGGCATAACCTTCGACAAGGCTTTCACCTGTGCCCATGGTGTACTGAACACCTGCTTTAAAAAATGGGTATTTAAATAAGTTTACCAGCAGAATCAGTATCGCCAATTGCCAGCCATAAATAGCGCCAGCTTTGGTTGATGCAACGAGATGTGAGCCACCAACAGCCGCGGCAGCCATCATTATCCCTGGCCCTAAAGAGCGTAGTAATTGAGATAAAGATAGCCGTTGTTCTGATGGATATGATACGGCGTTTTCCATTCTTGTTATTCCTTAGAATTATGATGTTGTGTTCAATATATTTTTATAGCCCGCCAGCTGAACTGGTCAGGATGACTTTAATGTCAATACTACACATCAATATCACAGCTGCTTTTTGTGTCAATTTATATTTACAAACCATTGGCATATTTTTTCGTATTCCGTATGGTTGAAACATTTGGCGTGCAAATAGTTACGCCATTTTGCAGCTAACAGTGGGCTGTTTAGCTGTTATAATGCGGCGATTTTTTTATTTGAGATGACTTTCATGGCGATGACTGAATACCACCCACCAACGGATCCGTGGATTGATGTGGTATATGAGGATGACTACATTATTGCGGTTAATAAACCGTCTGGATTGCTGTCTGTTCCCGGTAGACTGGAAGAGCATTATGACAGTATGTGGAGTCGCCTAGTTGAACAATACCCAGACGTGAAAGTCGTGCATCGTTTAGATATGTCGACATCCGGTTTGATGCTGTTTGGCAAAAATACCTATATGGAATCGGCACTGAAAAAGCAGTTCCAATATCGCCTGACGCATAAAATCTATTACGCCCGCGTGTGGGGTATTGTTGAGCAGGACGAAGGCATGATTGACCTTCCATTGATTTGCGACTGGCCAAATCGTCCTAAACAGATGGTTTGCTTTGAAAACGGTAAACCGTCACAAACCATGTTCCATGTGGTTAAGCGTGAAGAAAAAACCACGGTTGTGCGTTTGCTTCCTATCACTGGTCGTTCTCATCAATTGCGCGTTCATATGATGGCATTAGGTCACCCTATTGTTGGCGACGAGTTTTACGCGCCTCAAGAAGCCATTGATTATACCGACCGCTTGGAGCTACACGCTGCTGAGTTGAGTTTCTATCACCCTCGCAGCCACTGGCTACGAAGTATTTTTGTACCTTGTGACTTTTATCCCGAAGCACAGGAAGAAATTTTGCAGCATTTCGATCCTGAGAGAAAATTACCGGATTATAAAACGCTACCTAAAACTTGAATCTAGGTAGCTACCCTAACTCGTTGGCGTTGCAGGCTAAATCGCTGCAAGTTCAACGAGAAAGGGTAATAAAGGAGAAACTATGTCAGCCCCGAAAATTGTCTTCCTAGATCGTGCAACCATTCCCAAGCATATCGAGTTACCTCGCCTTACCGTAGAACATGAGTGGCAAGAATACGACTTTACCAGCCCAGAACAGGTATTTGAGCGCATTTACAACGCAGATATCGTCATAACCAACAAAGTAGTCCTCACTGGTGATGTTTTGGCGCAGCAGCCAAATATTAAGCTGATTGCAGTTTCAGCCACAGGCGTGAATAACGTAGATATTGAGCATTGCCGAGCCAACAACATCGCGGTTAGTAATGTTCAAGGGTATGCCACTCGTTCTGTACCAGAGCATGTCATTGGAATGATGTTTGCCCTTCGTCGTAATCTGATGGGCTATCACCATGATATCGCTGCTGGAGAATGGCAGCGTAATAAGCAGTTCTGTTTCTTCACCCATCCTATTGGTGATATAGCTGGCTCAACAATGGGCATCATTGGCGGTGGAGCCTTAGGTCGAGCAACGGCTGAGTTGGCTAAAGCCTTGGGTATGAATGTTGTATTTGCAGAGCGTAAAGGCGCGGCAGAGTGCCGAGATGGCTACTTGCCATTTGAAACGGTTTTAAAGCAGGCGGATGTGATATCACTACATTGCCCGTTAAGTGAAGAGACGCGCAATATGGTTGCTGAGCAAGAATTTGCTCAGATGAAGCCTAACGCGATTCTTATTAATACTGGTCGTGGTGGATTGGTGGATGAAATTGCGCTGGTGGATGCGCTGAAGAAGCGTCAAATTGCAGGGGCAGGTGTGGATGTGTTTACTCAGGAACCTGCGGATATTGATAATCCGCTGTTAGCGAATATGGATCTGCCAAACTTGCTACTGACCCCTCATGTCGCATGGGGCAGTGATTCCGCAATCAGCCAGCTTGCACAGATTCTGATCAGCAACATTGAGGCGTTTGTGGCTGGCAAAGAGCAAAACAGAGTGGTTTGAAATCGTCACTAGATAAACAAAAGGCAGCCTAGGCTGCCTTTTTAGTTTGGTTGTTAGCTTAGATTAAAGCGCAGCAATTGTTGCTTTCTGTTCTTCTAACTTCGCTAGAGTGTCTTTGTAACCTTCAAGCTTTTCACGCTCTTTCGCGATAACTGCTTCAGGCGCTTTAGCAACGAAGCCTTCGTTACCTAGCTTACCTTCGATACGTTTGATTTCGCCTTCGGTTTTCGCCACTTCTTTCGCTAGACGAGCCAACTCTGCATCTTTATCGATTAGACCAGCCATTGGGATCATCAGCTCAGATTTCGCTACCAGTGCCGTTGCACATGCAGGTGTGGTTTCACCCGCAGCAAGCACGCGAACACTTTCCAGTTTCGCTAGAGAAACCAGTACTTGTTTGTTCGCTTCAAGACGCGCAGCATCTTGCTCGTTGGCAACTTTCAACATCACTTCAAGTGGTTTACCTGGGTTGATGTCGTACTCTGCACGTAGGTTACGAATCGCAGTAATAAAGGTTTTCACCCATTCGATGTCATCTAACGCTTCTTGGTTGAAGTTCGCAGCATCGTACTGAGGTAGAGCCTGAAGCATGATAGTGTCACCTTCAACACCGTCTACTAGCGGCTTGATGCTTTGCCAGATAGTTTCAGTGATGTATGGCAATACTGGGTGAGCCAGACGCAGAGTTTTCTCAAGTACTGTGATTAGCGTGCGACGTGTTGCGCGTTGCTGCGCTTCGGTGCCTTTCCACAATACAGGTTTAGTCAGCTCTAGGTACCAGTCACAGAATTGGTTCCAGATGAACTCGTACAGAGTGTTTGCTGCCATATCCAGACGGTAGTTGTCGATGTGCTCGTTGAATGCTTTCGCTGCAAGTTCAAACTGAGACTCGATCCATTTGTCTGCCAGAGAGTATTCAAGCTCAGCACCCGCTGCGAAACCGCAATCTTGCTCTTCTGTGTTCATCATTACGTAACGGCTAGCGTTCCATAGTTTGTTACAGAAGTTACGGTAACCTTCCAGACGCTTCATATCCCAGTTGATATCACGGCCAGTAGAAGCCATTGCTGCTAGGGTAAAGCGAAGTGCGTCAGTACCGTATGGTTCGATACCGTTTTCGAATGTTTTACGTGTGTTTTTCTCGATCTTCGCAGCAAGTTGCGGCTGCATCATGTTACCAGTACGCTTAGTTACTAGTGACTCAAGATCAATACCATCGATCATATCGATAGGATCCAGCACGTTACCTTTCGATTTCGACATCTTGTCGCCGTTTTCGTCACGAATTAGACCGGTAACGTAAACAGTCTTAAATGGTACTTGTGGTTTGCCGTCTTCATCTTTGATGAAGTGCATGGTCATCATGATCATACGAGCAACCCAGAAGAAGATGATGTCAAAACCTGTCACCAATACTTCTGATGGGTGGAATACTTTCAGTGCGTCTGTTTTTTCTGGCCAGCCAAGAGTGCCGAACGTCCAAAGCGCAGAAGAGAACCAAGTATCCAGAACGTCTTCGTCTTGGTTTAGTGCAACATCAGCAGGAATGTTGTTGTCTGCACGAACTTCTTCTTCAGTACGACCTACGTATACGTTGCCTTCAGCGTCATACCAAGCTGGGATACGGTGACCCCACCATAGTTGGCGAGAGATACACCAGTCTTGAATATCACGCATCCAAGAGAAGTACATGTTTTCGTATTGCTTAGGTACGAACTGAATGTCGCCATTTTCAACAGCTTCAACCGCTGGCTTGGCAAGAATACCTGCGCGCACGTACCATTGGTCTGTCAGCATTGGTTCGATAACCACACCACCACGGTCACCGTAAGGAACGGTTAGATCGTGATCTTTGATTTCGTCTAGTAAGCCAAGCTCTTCAAATTCAGCAACGATAGCTTTACGTGCAGCAAAACGCTCCATACCTTGGTATTTAGCTGGAAGTTCAGTGCTGTATGCTTCGCTCGCTTCACCGTTTGAGTTGAATACTTCCGCAGCATTACGCACGTTAGCATCAAAAGTGAAGATGTTGATCATTGGTAGCTGGTGGCGCTTACCGACTTCATAGTCGTTGAAGTCGTGCGCAGGTGTGATTTTCACACAACCTGTACCTTTTTCCATATCGGCGTGTTCGTCACCCACGATAGGGATGCGACGACCAACGATAGGAAGGATAATTTCTTTACCGATAAGATCTTTGTAACGAGGATCTTCTGGGTTTACCGCAACACCCGTATCACCAAGCATGGTTTCTGGACGAGTGGTTGCAACAACAATGTAGTCTTTACCGTCAGCAGTCTTAACACCATCAGCTAGAGGGTAGCGGAAGTGCCACATGTTGCCTTTAACGTCTTTGTTTTCAACTTCAAGATCAGAGATTGCTGTGTGCAGTTTTGGATCCCAGTTAACCAGACGTTTACCACGATAGATAAGATCATCTTTGTATAGACGAACGAACACTTCCTGAACCGCTTTGTAGAAGCCGTCATCCATAGTGAAACGTTCACGATCCCAGTCAACCGATGCACCTAAGCGACGAAGCTGCTTAGTGATGGTGCCACCAGACTCGTTTTTCCATTCCCAAATTTTATCGATGAATGCATCACGGCCGTAATCGTGCTTAGTTTTGCCTTCTTCAGCAGCGATCTTACGCTCAACAACCATTTGAGTTGCGATACCGGCGTGGTCAGTACCCACTTGCCAAAGGGTGTTTTTGCCCTTCATGCGCTGGCAACGAATAAAGGTATCCATAATGGTATCTTGGAATGCGTGACCCATGTGAAGGCTACCAGTGACGTTCGGTGGCGGGATCATGATGCTGTATGCGTCTTTTGATGTGTCACCGTGAGGCTTAAAGTAGCCTTTTTCTTCCCAAGTCTTATACAGATCTTGTTCGATTGATGTTGGGTTGTATGTCTTTTCCATAGTGCTCTTAAATGGATACTTTGATGGTTAATTTAAGTCTATCGCTATAAGTGAGTTCTCTTTTTCAAGAGAGCTTAACTATAAGGATGAACATGTGTTCTTATCCAGTTGGTGTTAAGGATACTGGATTTCAATTGTCTGCAACTGATAACCGGCTTGGCGGTACATTTTGTAACGTTCACGCGCCAATTGTTTTGCTTTTTCTTCACAGGGGACGAAGTCTACCACCTCTGTGAAGGCGTTCGCAAAGGTTGTATGATTATCGGCCAAATTTATTACCAGTTGGCGGTTCCAAGAAGGTTTCACGCCTACATGACCAATTTCAATGTGAGTGCCGTATTTCGGACCTTCTCCCACTAGATTATGCGCAACAAAATCATTCGCTTCCACTTGCCAAAAACATTCCGCAATTCTTTCGGCATGCGCTTTATCGCCACATTGTAGGTACACTTTTGCGCCTTGACGGGAAAAGTGCTGGCAGAGATAAACCACGTAATCATTGAACCCTTGTGCAGAGCTTTGCTGGCTATCTTCTTTGACGATGTAGAACGTTGCTGTAGACATAGTGTTTCTGTATATCGAACCGTATTACTAAAAAAGGGCCTTTCGGCCCTTTTTATCTATGAGGATTATTCCTCGGTCTCTTGGCCACTGCGGTTTAGCAAGAATTGGACAAGCATTGAGACCGGACGGCCCGTTGAACCTTTCGCTGCGCCTGATTTCCAAGCGGTACCAGCGATATCTAGGTGTGCCCAGTTATATTTCTTAGCGAATTTAGACAGGAAACAACCCGCGGTAATTGCGCCACCAGGGCGACCACCGATGTTTGCCATGTCAGCAAATGGGCTCTTTAGCTGTTCGTGGTATTCGTCAGCCATTGGTAGACGCCATGCACGGTCACTTGCTTGCTCAGAAGCATTAACAAGTTCATGAGCTAGAGGGTTGTGGTTAGATACCACGCCACTGATGTGGTGACCCAATGCAATAACACATGCACCAGTTAGCGTTGCTACATCAACAACACAATCGGGTTCGAAGCGCTCAACATAAGTCAGTGCATCACAAAGAACCAAACGGCCTTCAGCATCTGTGTTCAGTACTTCAACGGTTTGACCCGACATAGTCGTTAAGATGTCACCTGGGCGGTAAGCGTTGCTACCCGGCATGTTTTCACAGCCCGCCAGAACACCGATAACGTTTAGCGGTAGGTTCAGTTTCGCCAATGCTTTCATAGTGCCGAATACTGAAGCTGCACCACACATGTCGTATTTCATCTCATCCATGCCTTCGCCTGGTTTAAGAGAAATACCGCCTGAATCGAAAGTCAGACCTTTACCAACAAGAACGATCGGTTTTGCTTCTGAGTCAGGGTTACCCTTGTACTCAATGATGGACATCATTGATTCGTTTTTCGAACCACGACCAACCGCTAGGTATGAACTCATACCCAGTTTTTCCATCTCTTCTTCACCGATAATCTTGGTGGTTACGGTTTGGTAATCATCCGCAAGGCGACGCGCTTGAGAAGCTAAGTAAGCTGGGTTTGCTACGTTTGGCGGCATGTTACCCAAATCTTTACAAGCTTTAACACCCGATGAAATAGCCAAACCGTGAGAAATTGCGCGCTCACCTAGGCTTAATTCACGACGAGTTGGTACGTTAAATACCAATTTACGCAGTGGACGGCGAGTTTCAGGCTTGATGGTTTTGAACTGATCAAAGGTGTATAGGCCATCTTTGGTTGCTTCAACAGCTTGACGAACTTTCCAGTAAGTATCACGACCTTTTACGTGTAACTCAGTCAAAAAGCACACCGCTTCCATTGAACCTGTTTCGTTCAAAGTACTGATGGTTTTTTGGATGATTTCTTTGTATTGTCGCTCACCTAGTTCGCGCTCTTTACCGCAACCAACTAGTAATACGCGCTCAGAAAGAACACCCGGTACTTGATGCAGAAGAAGCATCTGACCTGGTTTACCTTCTAGGTCACCACGACGAAGTAGTGAACTAATATAGCCGTCGCTGATTTTATCGAGCTGTTCTGCGACTGGAGAAAGGCGACGTGGTTCGAATACCCCAACAACAATACATGCACTGCGTTGTTTTTCAGGGCTACCACTTTTAACACTGAACTCCATGCGTACTCCTACATCTTGAAGACAAATAGAACTAAATGTTAGATAATGCATCTACACTTGTTGAATCCTTATCAGGATTACATCTTTGTTAAGTGTACTAACAGTTAGTCAAAAATTAAAAAAATAAAAGATTCAACGAGAAATTATAGTGATTCCATCAAAAAAACAAGTTTTGTATAGGTAATTTCAGCGTGATTATTGTTAGATATTTGATCCGCGAGACACTAAAGAGCCAATTTGCGATATTTTTCGTACTTTTTTTAGTGTTTTTAAGCCAAAAGTTTATTCGCGTTTTGGCTGATGCTTCCGACGGTGAAATTCCAGCTCGAATGATTTTATCCATTGTTGGTCTAAACATGCCAGCAATGGGTTTATTAATGCTGCCTTTAAGTCTCTATATCGGGATTTTGCTTACTTTTGGCCGTTTATACGCTGAAAGTGAAATAACAGTCATGAATGCAACGGGTATCGGGAATAAGTTCTTGGTACGTGCTGCCTTGTATCTTGCAGTTATTACTGCAAGTGTGGCTGCTTTTAACTCGATGTGGTTATCTCCTTGGAGTCAAGATAGAGAAGCACATTTGATGGAGAAACTGGCGTCTGAAAATAGTGTTGATTTGTTGCAAAAAGGACAGTTTCAACGTTCACCGGACGGTTCTTCGGTCGTTTTCATCGATAATATTGAAAACCGTAAACTCTCAAATGTGTTTGTAGCACAATTGGCGCCGCGTGAGTCGATTCTTCCAAGTGTGATGTTTTCAAATTATGGAAATGTGAAAGAGTTAAGTGATGGTCGACAAGTGATCACTATGTACGAAGGTACCCGTTACGAAGGTGTGCCAACTCGCGTCGATTATATGGTGACCAAGTTTGATGAATACGAAGGTTTGATTGGGCAACGCGAAGTCAAAGATCGTGGTCGAGACTGGGAAGCGATACCGACTCTTGAACTGGTGAAGAATTCAAGCAGACAAGCACAAGCCGAGCTTCAGTGGCGTATTTCTCTGGTTGTCTGTATTCCATTGCTAACTATGTTGGTTGTTCCTTTATCTGCAGTTAACCCGCGCCAAGGACGTTTTGCCAAGATGGGGCCAGCAATATTAATTTATCTCACTTACTTCTTGGCAATCAGTGCAACGAAATCGGCGATTGAAGATGGCAGCATTCCTACCATTGTCGGTATGTGGCCGATAAATGCAGCTCTGTTATTAGCAGCGATTATGGCCAACCTGATGGACAGTGTTGCAGTGAGAAGATTGAAAGACAAATTCAAACAAAAGAAAAGGGTAGCTTAAGTCGTGTTTAAGATTTTAGATTGGTATATCGGACGAACAATCATAGCCACGAGCACCTTGGTACTGATTACTTTTGTCGGTTTGTCTGGAATTATCAAATACGTTGAACAGCTGCGTAAAGTTGGTGAAGGAACGTATGATTTGATTCAGGCACTGATTTTCGTCCTGCTTAGCGTACCTCGCGACATTGAGATGTTCTTCCCGATGGCTGCCTTGCTCGGTGCTTTGATTGGTTTAGGTGCATTAGCGGCAAGTTCGGAGCTTGTAGTTATGCAAGCGGCGGGTTTCTCTAAGCTGGATATCGGTTTATCTGTTCTTAAGACAGCAGTCCCTCTCATGATCATCATTACTCTTTTAGGGGAGTGGGGTGCTCCACAAGCGCAGAAAATGGCTCGTGATTTACGTTCTTTTGCGACGTCAGGTGGACAGATTTTATCTGTTCGAACGGGTGTCTGGGCTAGAGATGCCAATGATTTTATCTTTATTGGTAAGATCAATGACAACCGACTTTACGGTATGAACATGTGGCGTTTTGATGAGAACAAGCATCTGCGTCAGGTGTATAACGCAAAGCAAGTGGACTATATTGGTGAAAATAACTGGTTAATGAAAGATGTTGTTGTGACAGATATGAATGACGACATCGTGATTTCAAAACACTCATTGCCGGAATACCGCTGGAAAACCGCTTTAGCACCGGATAAGTTGGCTGTGGTGACGGTAAAACCAGAAGAGTTAGCGTTAAGTGGGCTTTATGATTATGTTCACTACCTTAAAGCATCAGAACAAGACTCATCCCGTTATGAGCTGGCGTTCTGGCGTAAGATTTCTCAGCCGTTTTCTATTGCAGTAATGATGCTGATGGCGCTCTCATTTATTTTTGGTCCACTACGAAGTGTGACAATGGGGGCTCGAATTTTGTCTGGTGTAATTGCAGGTTTCACCTTCTACATTTCCAGCGAATTCTTTGGACCTCTTAGCTTGGTATACAACATACCGCCTGTGTTTGGCGCTATAGCTCCAAGTTTGGTGTTCTTGACCATTGCTCTGTTGTTGTTAAGAAGAAAACTCTAAATAAAAAGGAAGGCTAAGCCTTCCTTTTTATTGTCTGTAAATCGTGAATTGGTATTAGCGAACCTTTGGTAACACCACCACTTCTGTCTTTGCCCACATATCTTGGAAACTGCGTTTCTGTGGGTCAATTAATACCGTCAGATTGCCTAAACCAAAACATGCCGTCGCTAGACGAATTAGCGCTTGCGTGACCGTGATTCTATTGCCGTCAGTATTTCGAACAACAATTTTCCAAGCTCTCATTCCGAGTGTTTGTCCAGCTCGAGTCCAAAAATAAACAAAGAAAGATAACCAAGCTAGCGCAAGGTAAAGTGTATAAACAGGGCTCCAAATGGGATGGCCTGTTAATAGATCACTGGCATCTTGATAAGGCGCGTAGCTCACTAAACCAGCGGCAACCAAAGCTTCCATCAAGGCCACGACAACGCCACCTGCTATCATTAGAATGGCCAGCACGATCAACGAGTCATAAATTAAAGCGCCTAAACGGCGAAAAAAGCCAGCGGGTGGCAAAGTAGTATTCATAGCGAACGAGTATTCCTTATTAGATAGCCGCAGGATATTGATCCAGCCAGATTGGACACTTCATTAAGCGTCATTTTGTTTTTCAAAGTTAACAGGGCTTGGATATCCAACAGCACTTTGCCTTCTCGTCCGATGATAATCAACCTCAATATACTAAAATATCGTTTGATACATATCGTCTCTGGTCTTCATATCCTCGGCAAGGTCAACGGTAAGTGCAGACTAGTCTAGATTAAAAGGAGTTGGTCAAGAGTATTTAATCATCTAGAGTTCGATACACTTTTGGAGGGAACCCATAAGAGTCTTTAAACTTTTTGCAAAAATACGAGCTACTATTGAACCCGCACTTATCCGATATGGTAGATATAGGTAAATAGCTATGTTTCAATAAATGCGCTGCTTTAGCCATCCTTGCTGTCGTTAGAAGTTGTGAAAGAGAAGTATTTTCTTCCTTTAATCTTCTACATAAAGTTGTTTTAGATAGATAGAGAATACAACATATATCTTCAAGCTCCCAACGCCTACATAAATCCTTTCGAATAACACTAAATACTTTTCCAGAATAAGAACGGTCAGATATCCGGTTTTCATTAGATAGTGAATGATAAATTTTTTCATGTAGAGCATCTATTAAAACTGACTTTGATAATAAATTTGAATTTTCAACCTCAGCTAATGCAGATATGTTTTCAAAGTTTATTTTTAAAAATATGTCTCGTCGGACTCTATGTATTTTATAAATGTTTATATAAAACTCACACCCATTTATAGGTACAATAGCGCAATTAACTAAACTGTTTTTAGGAACAAGTACACATCCATTATTAGGGATTTTTATTACATTCCCTATATAAGAGATATATCCTATAGCACCTTGAATTGACACTATGTGATAATGCTTTGAAAAAAATCTAACTTTAAAATTGCTGTTATATATTTTAATTTTTCTAGTAAGTAGCATTTTTATCTTTTTTCAGCTGAAATGTATTATCTTCGAATGAGTTCAATGTATCAGGATAGGCGTAATAATACCCCTGACCTAAAATATTCTCTCCTTTAACAACATTGTGTTGAAATGAGCTCTCGATCCCTTCAAAAATCAAGCCATCTTTGCAGTATGGCTGCAATACATAGTATATAGAATCGGCCAATAAACTAACGTCTGAGTTATGATGTAAAACACTTTTGTCGATTTTAATTCTATCCCACGTAATTAAACCAAATGTGAGATTTGCACTATTGTACTCATGGTAATAATCATCTAACCATATCTTTATTCCAGATCTCTGTAGTTTAGCGATATTGTTAAGTAGGATGGTACATCTAACATCATGGTTTACGTCATTTATTTCTAAAATGAAGTTCTTCTTTTTGAAACTCAACAAGCTCAATATAAACTGTTCGTCAAGTAGGGTTGACATTGTTAAGTTAATAGAAAATTCTTTGCCTATACCATGTCTCTGAAAGTAATAAATCTGATGAATGGATACTAGCTTTATAAATTCATCATCAATTTCACTAAAGAAGTCTTCGCTATTTAACTGTTCCCCCGAATGTTTACTTACTCGAGATAAAACTTCAAAATATCTAATCTCCGAACTTTCGGTATCAACGATTGGTTGTACTAAAAAATCTAATTCTGCATAAGTAGAGCCTTTTTTTATTATTATTCCACTTTTTACATTTTCAACTGAAAACATGATGAGCTCCATTATCATTAGATGTTATCAGAGTGACCAATACTAACCCTCAAACAAGCGTACATCTACAAAACACAACAAAATTACAATAAATTGGATATTTTTTTATACACACAATAAAAGTGTCAATATTCTGTATTGTTAATACTCCGGTAATTGTATTGCGACTCGAATCCGACTTCGTAGTGTGAGCATGCCTCCATTCTTTTATGAGTTTAGTTTCATACTTAATCAGCTGTGGTCCGATTGAAAACTGAAAACTGCAATGCTTTGTTGAAAATTTTGCGCAGAATATCACGAATATTTTTTTTAAAGCAGTAGAGGATTGTATTAAATGTGATTTTTGTCTCTTTAATTGATTCTTGTATGTTACTGGTGTCGTATCTAACAACTGTATGAAATCTACGGTTCTTTGGTGAGTTCAGAGAAGCGAGTTGGAAGAATTTGGATACTAGCAGCTTCATGAACGCAGAAGACGAGCAGAAATGATATATGGTGTTCTAGCTAACATTGTTAACGGCTAGGCTTCGGATATTACGGTGTATAGCCTTTAAAACTTTCTAGATGGGAGGCTTTTTGGGGATATGAATTTAATTTTCTCTTCTGAGCTTAGCTTTGTCACACTATATGGCGAAATATTCAGCAAACGATTTTGTTTTCAGTATATTGCTATTGCACCCGTTAGTTTCTTCCGTATAATCCAACCATCAAAGGCGATAGCCTAGATGCCGGTATGGTGAAATTGGTATACACGACGGATTCAAAATCCGTTGCCTTCGGGCGTGGCGGTTCAAGTCCGCCTACCGGTACCATAATTCATATGACAAAGCCTCGACGAAAGTCGGGGCTTTGTTGTATCTGGTTTAGAGAAGTCTCATCCCTAATCATTCGCTCTCTACAGGCTAGGTTGGTGCATCCCTTCATTCACTTGCATTAATCTAGTGCAGTATTCCCTCTTCTCACTACTCAATATTTACTCCAAGCTTTATTGGTTCTCGATTGATACTACTTGTCTACTTGGTCGGCTTTTTGCTTATTTGGTTACAAATTAGAAAGTTGCTCGTAGAAGAGAGTTGTCTACAAGGAGAAAGTATGACGCTACCGATTATCGATATTTCCCCACTGAATTCTGACAATAAAAAAGATTGGCAGCCTGTTATTCAACAGATAGACAGTGCTTGCCGTGAACTTGGCTTTTTTTATGTTATTGGTCACGGCATCCCTCAACAGCAGTTCGACCATATTCAATCGATGGCCAATTTATTGTTTAGTTTGCCCGAGGAAGAGAAACAAAAAATTTCTATCGAAAAGAGTTCTAACCACCGTGGTTGGGGAAGGCTGAGTGCAGAAAAACTTGATCCGTTAGGAGAACTGGATTGCAAAGAATCATTTGATATGGCTTTGGATCTTTCCCCATATCATTCTCAAGTAGGCCGTTGTGCCAAATTATATGGTCCAAACCAATATCCTAATATTGAGGGTTTTGCTCAGGCTGTGGGACAGCATTATTCCCTCACTCTTGATGTAGGATTAAAAATCTTGAAAGCGATGGCATTGGCATTAGGTGAAAAGGAAAACTTCTTTTCTCAAAGCTTCAGTTTGCCAATTTCAGTGTTAAGAATGCTCCATTACCCCAGTCAAACTGAGGAGACGAATGGAGCGGGAGCTCATACTGATTACGGATGTATTACGTTGCTGTATCAAGATCAGAGTGGTGGTTTACAAGTCTTGAATAAGCAAGAAAAGTGGGTTGACGCAACTCCTGTTGAGGGATCTTTCGTTGTTAATATCGGTGATTTAATGCAGCGTTGGACGAATGATATATACCGTTCGACAAAACATAGGGTGGCTAGTCCTACTACAGGTAAGACACGCTTTTCTATGCCTTTTTTTGTTGAGCCTAACTATGACACTCCTATTGTAACTTTAGATTCATGTTTGGCTGAAAAACAAGGACAAGGTGGATATCCACCGATTACAGCAGGGGACTGGATATTATCCCGCTTTGAAGATACCTATTCGTATCGTCGACAAGTCGAAGACGGTGTAGTCGAGGTTTGATTTGCAAGCTTCTTTGTTCTTTTGAAGCAGAGTTTAATGTCACGAAATTGAATTTGCTCAATCAATCTAAAGCGCTGGTCAACTATAGTTAAGTAAAGCCACTCAGATTATGAGTGGCTATCTTGGCTGAAGTTTTTGCAACTTAAGGTGAATGTATGCAAGAAGGTCTTGGTTCAGCGGCTGAGCAAAGAAAAGCGGTGCCTTTTAATTGGACTTTAAATATTGCTACTCAGGAGTTTAGTTACAACAGAGAGGCAACTCATCCTTTTTTATTCCCCAATCATTCTATAAATAGTTTTGGTGATTGGCTTGCATTAATGAGTCCTTCTTATCGGCACGATACTGAGCAACTGCTTGAATCTGTGTGTCAAGACCAACACAAACGTACGTGTGTTGTTGCTCTTTGGGAAGATAGGCATCATGGTTTTTATGCCTCGTTTTCTGCTGAAAAACTCTCTCAGTATGTTGTTCAGGGAGAAACGCAACTAATTTTTGAAGTGAAGCAAGATCGGCAGACCATGCATTGGTTTGATTTTATGTTGAGGCAGGATAATTGCGGGGTATTGATTACCAATAGTGAAAACAAGATCTTAGCCTGTAATAAAAAGTTCGAGCAATTATCTGGGTTTGGTTTGGCCGATCTTGTGAGTTTGAATAGTATTCTGCTGTTTGAAGAAGAGCCTAGCTCATTAAAAACACCTAAACCTTCAGCTAGCAGAAATTTCTTAATTAAGCATTCGTCAGGGGAGCTTAGACAGTGCAGAGCTGCATCTATTTCGCTCGCCTTTTTACAGCATCCTGATATTTCTTTTACCATATTCTCATTGTTGCCTAGCATTAAGCACTCAATTGAAAGCAGTATATTGACGAAAAAAGCATTTGGTGATCAATTGGATGTTATTTATCAGCGACAAATCGCCAATACTATCTATGTGGTAATGACGTTGAGTATTGAAAGCCGTATTTCCAATTTCGAAAACACACTTAATGATGTTATGGCTCGACTCAAAGAGTGTCGGATGTTTGGCAAAATAAAAGACAATTTCTATTTGGCTTGTATTGAGTGCTCTGCGCCTGTGAACGAAAAGCCATACCGCTACCTTCATCGACAGATAAACTATTTCTTTCAGGAATTGAAATCGGCACATTCAGAAATTTATCAATCTGTTGCAAAAGGTAGGGTTGGTATTTCTGTTCTTGGCGTAGACGCCAGCAATGCAAAAATGGCTGTTACTCATTCTGTTCAGGCGATACTAGAACAGCATTCAGAGGATCGCGGACAGCATATTCGTTTTTTTGATAGTGATTTACATCGTCAAATAAAGAAAAGGAAGCTACTGGAAGAATTGATCTCTGATCTTATTGAAACAAAGCAAGTAGAAATAAAATATCAACCTATACTAGATACTCAATCATGGAACATCTCCGGATACGAAGCTCTATTTGAACTTCCTTTACCTCCGGCTCTATCTTCAACTCGTTTGGAATTAGAAAGTATTATTCAGGACCTAAATTTGTCGGCAGAGTTAGATGTCATCGTTCAGGAAAAGGTATTTAAAGAACTGGCGTTGCTTCAGTCTTATCATTCGTCACCAATAACGGTAACTTTAAACATTCTGTGCCAGCACGAAGCTAAAAATTTTGTCGATGTCTTGTACTGCTTGGTTCGCCAGATGCGGGATTATAAAGTGGACCCCCATCAGTTTTATTTGCAGGTTGCTCCTGATGCACTTCGTTCTATAGCTACTCAAGATATAAATATGTGGCAGCAGTTAGGAATCAAATTTGTGATGGATAATGTTGAGATAAGTAACACTATCTCAACTAGCCTACCAACCGAACGTTATAATTTGTTCAAAATCAATCCTAACTATCTAGAGTCGCTGGCTCACTCACAAATGATTCATAAAGTCATTAAAACCTTGGTGGATGAATGTCATTCGCTGAATGTATCTGTAGCAATAGACACAGTTGCAGCCATTAATGATGCAAAATTGCTGGCTTATTTGGGGCTTGATTATATGAGTGGTGGATGCTTTTCTTGTCCAGAAAGCGTGGATGCTATTCCGACAGTGATTAAGAAGATTGAATCGTTAAAGCCGTCATTACTTAAGGATGAGGGCGTTGTTGGGAAAAATATCAGCACCTTACAAAACATGTGTCATGCACAGATGCCACACCTCGACCCAAGTGATACCGTAGCTGCAGCACAGCAGTATTTTTTATCATCAGAAATTGAAGTCCTTCCGGTCATTAACCACCGAGAATGTGTCGGTATTATTGACCGGGCCTGTTTGAACCTACACCTTACTCCACGCATGGGGACTGATCTTGAAACTACTCAGGAAAACTTAATGTGGCATCGACCAGTTAGTCAAATTATGCAGCTCTCATTCACCAAATTGGACGCAAAAATAGATATCAGTAATGTCAGTTCTTTGATTGAAGAAGAGGAACTGGCATTTCCATGGGTTCTTACTGAAGGTAAAATCTTTAAAGGTATTGTTACTCCAAACTGTGTTATTCAGCATTTTGCTTCTTCAAAATTAAAGCGTAATTCCTAATGAGTGTTCGTTTTTGCAATGCAATAGCGCATTTACTTGAGTTTTCTATCGCTCAATATTGCATAAAGAGCTCGCAAATTTAGGCAAAAGTAGTCACAAAGGCTGGTAGCACTATCTTGTGACTATTTTCTCTCGCTAAGGATAGTGTCTATAATTGTCGCTAATAAATAGTGTTAAAAGTTGTACCTTTATAGACGTTGTTCAAATATCAACTTCTAAGTAAGAGTACCTGAAGTTATCAGAGGTTTTAGTAAATTGTGGCGAGTATAAAAATTACGGTCGATAGATTACAACCAGGGTTACATATACGCTTGCCAGTAAAGTGGAACGAGCATCCATTTTTATTCAATAGTTTTAAGATTAAAGACCAAGAACAAATTCGCTTGATTAAACACTTGGGAATACAACATGTGTTTCTCAATCCTAGCCAAAGTGATACCCAACCACTTCCACCTGTAACGAATACTGCTCCTGTTGATGATCAAGAAAATGAAGTCGAAAGCGATATCAATAGTGAAGCTGATAAATTGTGGCAAGAAAAACAAAACAGAATTGAAAAACTCAGTGCCTATCGTCGTCGGGTGATCAGTTGTGAAAAAGAATTCGAACGTTCACTTGCTCGTATGCGTGCGGTGATGAACAAGATTCGCAACCGACCAATGGATGCTGTCGATGAGGCTGCTCAGTTGGTCGATGATATTGTTGATAAGCTACTCGGTGATGATAGCGTCACCTTACATTTAATGAATGGTAAAAGTGAGTTTGAAGATATTTACTTCCATTCGTTAAACGTATCAGTAATCGCGATGATGATAGGCAGAGCGAAAGGATATCCTGCAGATAAGATAAAAGAGATAGCTTTTGCCTCTCTCTTTCACGATATCGGTAAAATCCGAATTCCTACAGCTATCGTTCGTAAACAAACGCCTTTAACCGAGCCTGAAAAAAACTACCTAAAAATGCACACCAAATACGGATTGGAAATCTCTCAGAACATTAAAGAGTTTCCTGATAGTGCAAGAAGAGTGATTGAACAGCATCACGAGCTGCTTGATGGCTCTGGGTACCCTCTAGGTTTGAAAGGGGATGATATTGATGAACTCGCTCAAGTTATTGCTGTTGCTAATGCCTTTGATAACTTGTGTCACCCTAATGTACCAAGTGAGCAAAAAATCCCTTATGTCGCTCTTTCTTATCTATATAAGAACTGTAAGCACATTTATAACAATGAGAACTTGAACATTTTAGTTAAGTTTATGGGGGTGTTCCCGCCGGGCACAGTAGTGCAGTTGTCTAATGAAATGGTTGGTCTGGTAATTTCAGTGAATGCGAATAGCCTTTTATATCCTAATGTCCTTATTTACGATCCGTCGGTACCTAGAACTCAAGCACCTATTATTGACTTAGCAGATAAAGATATAAAAATCGTTAATGCTATTCTGCCTCATAAACTTCCCGATAAAGTGAGAGAGTATTTAAATCCACGCTCAAGGATCTCTTACTTCTTTGATAGTGAAGAATAGTTATCCACAGCATTTTGTGAGTAACCTGTTCCTTTATTGAGGGTGAAGAGTACATAAAATGACGTTCGTTGTTTATTTAAACAAACGAACGTTTTTTTTAAATAAATTCACCTTTTTCGCTTGCTAAGTTTATCCATCTCCCTATAATGCCGCCTCACTGACACGGCAGACGTCGCAAGGCTTCAGCAAGTGTTGGTAGAGGGTAAGACTTCTAAAAAGAAAAATTGAAAAAGTGTTTGACACTGACAGTTATCTAGCTAGAATGCACCTCCGCTTTGAGAAGAAAGCTTCTGCAAAGCAACGCTCTTTAACAATTTAAACCTATCAATCTGTGTGGGCACTCGTTGATGAAAATCAAAGTTAAATCTTTGTTCTTGTAGCAAAGCAACTTAGGTTTCAATGAACTGAGTGACCAATCAAGACTTCGGTCTTGGCACAGTCAATTCATTACCATTCTGTTGGAATGGTAATAGCTTTAAAATTACGTCTTACTTTCGAGTAAGAGCAGTTTTGAAGTCAGTATTCGTTGAGCCGACAAAATCTTAAATTGAAGAGTTTGATCATGGCTCAGATTGAACGCTGGCGGCAGGCCTAACACATGCAAGTCGAGCGGCAGCACAGAGAAACTTGTTTCTCGGGTGGCGAGCGGCGGACGGGTGAGTAATGCCTGGGAAATTGCCCTGATGTGGGGGATAACCATTGGAAACGATGGCTAATACCGCATGATAGCTTCGGCTCAAAGAGGGGGACCTTCGGGCCTCTCGCGTCAGGATATGCCCAGGTGGGATTAGCTAGTTGGTGAGGTAATGGCTCACCAAGGCGACGATCCCTAGCTGGTCTGAGAGGATGATCAGCCACACTGGAACTGAGACACGGTCCAGACTCCTACGGGAGGCAGCAGTGGGGAATATTGCACAATGGGCGCAAGCCTGATGCAGCCATGCCGCGTGTGTGAAGAAGGCCTTCGGGTTGTAAAGCACTTTCAGTCGTGAGGAAGGTGGTGTTGTTAATAGCAGCATCATTTGACGTTAGCGACAGAAGAAGCACCGGCTAACTCCGTGCCAGCAGCCGCGGTAATACGGAGGGTGCGAGCGTTAATCGGAATTACTGGGCGTAAAGCGCATGCAGGTGGTTTGTTAAGTCAGATGTGAAAGCCCGGGGCTCAACCTCGGAATAGCATTTGAAACTGGCAAGCTAGAGTACTGTAGAGGGGGGTAGAATTTCAGGTGTAGCGGTGAAATGCGTAGAGATCTGAAGGAATACCGGTGGCGAAGGCGGCCCCCTGGACAGATACTGACACTCAGATGCGAAAGCGTGGGGAGCAAACAGGATTAGATACCCTGGTAGTCCACGCCGTAAACGATGTCTACTTGGAGGTTGTGGCCTTGAGCCGTGGCTTTCGGAGCTAACGCGTTAAGTAGACCGCCTGGGGAGTACGGTCGCAAGATTAAAACTCAAATGAATTGACGGGGGCCCGCACAAGCGGTGGAGCATGTGGTTTAATTCGATGCAACGCGAAGAACCTTACCTACTCTTGACATCCAGAGAATCCTGCGGAGACGCGGGAGTGCCTTCGGGAACTCTGAGACAGGTGCTGCATGGCTGTCGTCAGCTCGTGTTGTGAAATGTTGGGTTAAGTCCCGCAACGAGCGCAACCCTTATCCTTGTTTGCCAGCGAGTAATGTCGGGAACTCCAGGGAGACTGCCGGTGATAAACCGGAGGAAGGTGGGGACGACGTCAAGTCATCATGGCCCTTACGAGTAGGGCTACACACGTGCTACAATGGCGCATACAGAGGGCAGCGAACTAGCGATAGTAAGCGAATCCCAAAAAGTGCGTCGTAGTCCGGATTGGAGTCTGCAACTCGACTCCATGAAGTCGGAATCGCTAGTAATCGTGAATCAGAATGTCACGGTGAATACGTTCCCGGGCCTTGTACACACCGCCCGTCACACCATGGGAGTGGGCTGCAAAAGAAGCAGGTAGTTTAACCTTCGGGAGGACGCTTGCCACTTTGTGGTTCATGACTGGGGTGAAGTCGTAACAAGGTAGCGCTAGGGGAACCTGGCGCTGGATCACCTCCTTACGTAAAGATTCTCTTGATGAGTGTCCACACAGATTGATTAGGTTTAAGTAGTTTAGAGTAGGAAAAACTTTTCCAGATGGGGCTATAGCTCAGCTGGGAGAGCGCCTCGCTGGCAGCGAGGAGGTCTGCGGTTCGATCCCGCATAGCTCCACCATCTTTAAATGTTCTTCCTTAAGAATCTTTAAAAATGGTTCATTTCTTTAAATAGAAAACAGAATCTTGCTCTTTAACAATTTGGAAAGCTGACAGTTAATAATTTGATTAATTATTAACTATTAAAAGTTCTCAAATCCTATGTCTCTTAGAGATGTAGGTACCAATACACATTCAAGTGTTCTTGGGAATCTTACTTTTTAAGTAAGTATTCATATTTGAGTCCGGCAAAATCGAAATGTCTCTCGCTCATTCAAATAATGAGAGACAACTAACCTTGGTTGCTCGTTTGTCTTCACTTTAAAAAGTGAAATCAAATGGTCCATACATAAGACCTCTTGGGGTTGTATGGTTAAGTGACTAAGCGTACACGGTGGATGCCTTGGCAGTCAGAGGCGATGAAGGACGTATTAACTTGCGATAAGCGTAGATAAGGCAGTAAAAGCCACTTGAGTCTACGATTTCCGAATGGGGAAACCCACTCACATAAGTGAGTATCATTAACTGAATACATAGGTTAATGAGGCGAACCGGGAGAACTGAAACATCTAAGTACCCCGAGGAAAAGAAATCAATTGAGATTCCGAAAGTAGCGGCGAGCGAAATTGGATTAGCCCTTAAGCTTTTAATGACACAGGTGAAGGCTCTGGAAAGTGCCGCGATACCGGGTGATAGCCCCGTAACCGACATGTCATTTTAAGTGAAAACGAGTAAGGCGGGACACGTGATATCCTGTTTGAATATGGGGGGACCATCCTCCAAGGCTAAATACTCCTGACTGACCGATAGTGAACCAGTACCGTGAGGGAAAGGCGAAAAGAACCCCTGTGAGGGGAGTGAAATAGAACCTGAAACCGTGTACGTACAAGCAGTAGGAGCCTCTTCGTGGGGTGACTGCGTACCTTTTGTATAATGGGTCAGCGACTTATATTCAGTGGCAAGGTTAACCGTATAGGGGAGCCGTAGGGAAACCGAGTCTTAACTGGGCGTTCAGTCTCTGGATATAGACCCGAAACCGAGTGATCTAGCCATGGGCAGGTTGAAGATTGAGTAACATCAATTGGAGGACCGAACCGACTAATGTTGAAAAATTAGCGGATGACTTGTGGCTAGGGGTGAAAGGCCAATCAAACTCGGAGATAGCTGGTTCTCCCCGAAAGCTATTTAGGTAGCGCCTCGGACGAATACTACTGGGGGTAGAGCACTGTTAAGGCTAGGGGGTCATCCCGACTTACCAACCCTTTGCAAACTCCGAATACCAGTAAGTACTATCCGGGAGACACACGGCGGGTGCTAACGTCCGTCGTGGAGAGGGAAACAACCCAGACCGCCAGCTAAGGTCCCAAATGATTACTAAGTGGGAAACGATGTGGGAAGGCTCAGACAGCTAGGATGTTGGCTTAGAAGCAGCCATCATTTAAAGAAAGCGTAATAGCTCACTAGTCGAGTCGGCCTGCGCGGAAGATGTAACGGGGCTAAGTAATCAACCGAAGCTGCGGCAATGCGATTTATCGCATTGGGTAGGGGAGCGTTCTGTAAGCCGTTGAAGGTGTGTTGTAAAGCATGCTGGAGGTATCAGAAGTGCGAATGCTGACATGAGTAACGATAAGGGGGTGAAAAACCTCCTCGCCGGAAGACCAAGGGTTCCTGTCCAACGTTAATCGGGGCAGGGTGAGTCGACCCCTAAGGCGAGGCCGAAAGGCGTAGTCGATGGGAAACGGGTTAATATTCCCGTACTTCTTACAATTGCGATGGGGGGACGGAGAAGGCTAGGTGGGCCTGGCGACGGTTGTCCAGGTTCAAGTGCGTAGGCTTGAGAGTTAGGTAAATCCGGCTCTCTTTAAGGCTGAGACACGATGTCGAGCTACTACGGTAGTGAAGTCATTGATGCCATGCTTCCAGGAAAAGCCTCTAAGCTTCAGATTGTAAGGAATCGTACCCCAAACCGACACAGGTGGTCGGGTAGAGAATACCAAGGCGCTTGAGAGAACTCGGGTGAAGGAACTAGGCAAAATGGTACCGTAACTTCGGGAGAAGGTACGCTCTTGACGGTGAAGTCCCTCGCGGATGGAGCTGATGAGAGTCGCAGATACCAGGTGGCTGCAACTGTTTATTAAAAACACAGCACTGTGCAAAATCGTAAGATGACGTATACGGTGTGACGCCTGCCCGGTGCCGGAAGGTTAATTGATGGGGTTAGACTTCGGTCGAAGCTCTTGATCGAAGCCCCGGTAAACGGCGGCCGTAACTATAACGGTCCTAAGGTAGCGAAATTCCTTGTCGGGTAAGTTCCGACCTGCACGAATGGCGTAATGATGGCCACGCTGTCTCCACCCGAGACTCAGTGAAATTGAAATCGCTGTGAAGATGCAGTGTACCCGCGGCTAGACGGAAAGACCCCGTGAACCTTTACTACAGCTTGGCACTGAACATTGAACCTACATGTGTAGGATAGGTGGGAGGCTTTGAAGCGCAGACGCTAGTTTGTGTGGAGCCGTCCTTGAAATACCACCCTTGTATGTTTGATGTTCTAACTCAGACCCGTCATCCGGGTCGAGGACAGTGCCTGGTGGGTAGTTTGACTGGGGCGGTCTCCTCCCAAAGAGTAACGGAGGAGCACGAAGGTGGGCTAAACACGGTTGGACATCGTGTGGTTAGTGCAATGGCATAAGCCCGCTTGACTGCGAGAATGACAATTCGAGCAGGTGCGAAAGCAGGTCATAGTGATCCGGTGGTTCTGAATGGAAGGGCCATCGCTCAACGGATAAAAGGTACTCCGGGGATAACAGGCTGATACCGCCCAAGAGTTCATATCGACGGCGGTGTTTGGCACCTCGATGTCGGCTCATCACATCCTGGGGCTGAAGTCGGTCCCAAGGGTATGGCTGTTCGCCATTTAAAGTGGTACGCGAGCTGGGTTTAGAACGTCGTGAGACAGTTCGGTCCCTATCTGCCGTGGGCGTTGGAGAATTGAAGGGGGCTGCTCCTAGTACGAGAGGACCGGAGTGGACGAACCTCTGGTGTTCGGGTTGTTACGCCAGTAGCATTGCCCGGTAGCTAAGTTCGGAATTGATAACCGCTGAAAGCATCTAAGCGGGAAGCAAGCCCTGAGATGAGTTCTCCCTGGCACTTTAAGTGTCCTAAAGGGTTGTTCGAGACTAGAACGTTGATAGGCAGGGTGTGTAAGTGCTGTGAGGCATTGAGCTAACCTGTACTAATTGCCCGTGAGGCTTAACCATACAACACCCAAGGGGTTTTGTGGGCTCAAAGCAAGAACAGAATTGAATGTGTAGAGAACATTAACAGCTTTCCGAATTTTAAAATTTTGCTTGGCGACCATAGCGATTTGGACCCACCTGATTCCATGCCGAACTCAGAAGTGAAACGAATTAGCGCCGATGGTAGTGTGGGGTCTCCCCATGTGAGAGTAGGACATCGCCAGGCTTTTATTTAAAGAGAGCCCGTCTAACAACGGGCTTTTTTAGTCTTATAAGACACAGCTTCTTGCTGATATGGCTCAGTCGGTAGAGCGCATCCTTGGTAAGGATGAGGTCCCCAGTTCGATTCTGGGTATCAGCACCATGCATTCGACACGCACTGTAAGTTTGTCTTCATCTTTGAAAAGATGAAAGTCAAAAGCGGTCACAAAATTTGCTTAGCGACCATAGCATTGTGGACCCACCTGATTCCATGCCGAACTCAGAAGTGAAACACAATAGCGCCGATGGTAGTGTGGGGTCTCCCCATGTGAGAGTAGGACATCGCTAGGCTTTATTTCCAAGCCCCTGTAGTAATACAGGGGCTTTTTCATATCCATTATTCGAATTGTTCGTTATTTCTTCTCATTCAGTTTCCAGTCGTACTCATATTTTATTTTCCCTTCAAAATGGGCTATTCCCTTTCGGTATTTGCTCAGATGATCAAATAATTGAGTTCTGCTACCAAAATCTTCCGCAAACCAATCATAAATAGAAGAAAGGGTCAGATGACCATCTCGATACGAAACACCTTTATGATACCAATCTGGAAAATTAACTGGTCAGGTCTATCCATCTTCTTGAGCACATTTTGGTGACTCTTTTAGGGCTATCCAAAAAACGATTCCATGCATCGCAGATTTTGGCGATGATATCGTCGTAATCAGTAAAAGATTGGTTGGCTAAATAGCGTTGCCTCAACCAACTCCATACTTGTTCGATAGGGTTTAGCTCTGGAGAATAGGGGGAAGTTTGATGACACTGACATTCTTAAAGTCATTGGTAATGTCTTCTGTATGCCATCCTGCCCCATCCATAACAACGACGGCGTGACGTCCCTTCTCCGTGACTGCCGATATTTGTTTTAAGTGCTCTATCATGATGTCTTTACTAACCCAAGGGACAACGATAGCCTCACCAATTCCTTTGCTGGGACAGACTGAACCGAACAGATAGGCATACTCAAATTGTTGTTGCTTCACGGCTCTTGGGCGAGTTCCTTTTTCAGCCCATAAACGTGTGGTCGTGTTTTGTTGCCCAAATCTGGCTTCGTCCTGAAACCAGACATCGACACACTCTAAAGCTATATGTCCCGGGATCTTAAGGATCGTTTCGATTTTGAATTTTTTTAAAATCGTCTTGTGTTTGTTGAGATTGTTTGGGGTGTTTTGAGCGGGAAGTTATCCATGAAAAGCCCATGTGGTCGAGCAGGTAATAGATAGAATCAGGGTGGTAGTGCTGGCCGAATTCTTTCACAATATAAGCGTGGATGTCGGCACCAGTCAGTCGTCCGCCTTGTGTATCATTGGCTTTATCTTTTATGTATTGGCTCAATTGCTCTTTTTGCTCGGAAGTTAAGAATGGCGGTCTTCCAGTTCTTGGCTTTTCTTGTAGCCCTTCCAGCCCTTCTTCAAGAAAAGCTTGAACCCACTTATTGACACTGGTTCGACTTACCTTGAGAAACTTGGCGATTTGTGTGCGTGATTGCCCATCTTTGAAATGAGCGAGGGCCAGCAGTCTCATTTTCATCTGGATGGATTTCTGCTGGCTTGCGAGCTTTTTAAAGTCGATATTATTGAGGCTATCCATAGAGAATCAGTTTTATTGTTGGATGGCCTCAATTAGATCACATTTTTACTTAGATTGGTATGACTATTGATGAAATCACGAGCTGCTTTTTCTAACAGAAGCTCGGTGTTTTCCGCGGTGAATGCTTTCGGTTGCAGGTTAGGGCATCCTAGGCTGGCACAATTGACTACATAATGTGTTCTCGGATCTCTCCAAATCGGTCTTAAAATTCTATGCTCTATATCATTGAGCGTTAGAGGCTTTCCTGCCACATTTGCGATTTCATCATCCCATGGACCAAAACCAAACCAACTCCCGATTTTGGTGATAGAGGCAACAGGGTAATTATCCAATATGAGTTGTACTGTGAGTGCGTTATAGAAGTTTACCCAATATGCATACTGTTCTTTTTTGTTCAGTTCTCTTGGATCAGTATTCGATAAATCAGATAAATATTGCGTGAGCTTCTCTTTATCGGATGGCGTGACTTGGGCGTATTTAAACAAGGTGTATTCACCCTGAGAGATAAGATAAATGTCTAGGATGGCTTGCCATTTGTAGTGAGATAGTGAAGTACTGCTTTGTTGATTGCTGACATCCCAATAAGGCCATAAATCGGATTTAGGTGCCGAAAACGAAAGTGGTGAGAACAGCATAAGTGCATACGCAAGGAGTCTTTTCATAAACAGTGTCAGTTAAATGGTATGTAGACAATAAGACCAAGGTTACTACGCTTTTATTTCAGCGATAAAAAAGGGTTGCTTGTCTGCAACCCTATATTCATTTCGCTATCTTAAGAATGAAGGAATTTTCGCTTCATACTCTGCAATTTTAGCTTCGTGTTGCAGAGTCAGACCAATGTTGTCTAGGCCATTTAGCAAACAGTGGCGACGGAATTCATCGATTTCGAATCCATATTCTTTATCGTTTGCCGTTACGATCATTTTTTCCAGATCAACGGTAACCTGTGCACCTTCGTTTGCTTGAACATATTGGAAAATCTCATCAACTTCTTGCTCCGTTAAACGAACAGGAACCATTTGGTTGTTGATAGAGTTGCCATAGAAAATATCTGCAAAGCTTGGAGCGATCATCACCTGAATACCATAGTCAGCAAGCGCCCATGGTGCGTGTTCACGAGAAGAACCACAGCCGAAGTTCTCACGCGCTAGCAAAATACTTGCACCTTTGTAACGAGGTTGGTTCATGACGAAATCTGGATTTGGTTGCTCACCAGCATCATCAAGGAAGCGCCAGTCATGGAAAAGGTGCTTACCAAAACCAATGCGATTTACTTTTTGTAGAAACTGCTTAGGAATAATTGCATCTGTATCGACGTTCGCTGCATCTAGAGGAACAACTAAGCCTGTATGTTTTTGAAAACCTGCCATTTAAATTTCCTCTATCCTTAGTTGTTACGAATATCGACAAAGTGACCAGCAATCGCTGCTGCTGCTGCCATCGCTGGGCTAACTAGATGGGTTCTACCATCACGACCCTGACGCCCTTCAAAGTTACGGTTTGACGTTGATGCACAACGTTCACCAGCACCTAAACGGTCATTGTTCATCGCCAGACACATAGAACAACCTGGTAAACGCCACTCAAAACCAGCTTCGATGAAGATCTTGTCTAAGCCTTCAGCTTCTGCTTGGGCTTTTACCTGCTCAGATCCCGGAACGATTAGCGCCTGTACATGTGATGCGACTTTCTTACCTTTCGCAACGGCTGCTGCTGCACGCATATCTTCAATGCGAGAGTTAGTACAAGAACCGACAAAGACTTTATCGACTTTGTAATCCGACAGCATTTTGCCAGCTTCTAGGCCCATGTATGCCAAAGCTTTTTCAGCAGACACACGCTCGACAGGATCGCTAAACGATTCTGGTGAAGGAATAGGTGTATCAACCGCAATAACTTGACCTGGGTTGGTTCCCCAAGTGACTTGAGGACGAATACTTGCTGCATCTAGCGTTACAACCGCGTCGAATTTCGCATCTTCGTCTGTTTTCAGTGTTTGCCAGTATTCAACCGCTGCATCCCAATCCGTACCTGTTGGAGCAAACTTACGGCCTTTGATGTAATCAAACGTTGTTTGGTCAGGAGCAATCAAACCGGCTTTTGCACCTAGTTCGATAGCCATGTTACATACCGTCATACGACCTTCCATAGAAAGATCGCGAATCGCTTCACCGCTGAACTCCACTACGTAGCCTGTACCGCCCGCTGCCGTCGTTTTGCCGATAATCGCTAGAACGATATCTTTTGCTGTAATTCCCGGAGCGACTTTGCCTTTGACTTCAATTTTCATGGTTTTAGCGCGAGCTTGTTTTAGCGTTTGAGTTGCCATTACGTGCTCAACTTCAGAAGTACCGATGCCAAATGCCAAAGAACCAAATGCGCCGTGCGTAGCTGTGTGAGAGTCACCACAAACAATAGTCATACCTGGAAGCGTAATGCCTAATTCAGGGCCCATTACGTGAACGATACCTTGGTATTTGTGGTTAATGTCGTAGAGGGTAACGCCAAACTCTTCGCAGTTTTTCGCTAGTGTTTGCATCTGGATTCGAGCCATTTCGCCCGATGCATTGATGTCTTTCGTAGTGGTTGAAACGTTGTGATCCATGGTTGCGAAGGTTTTGCTTACTTGGCGCAATTTGCGTCCTTTCTCGCGTAAGCCATCAAACGCTTGAGGTGAAGTTACCTCATGAACCAAGTGACGGTCGATGTATAGAATTGGGTTTTCGCCTTCCGCGGCAACTACGACGTGGGCGTCGTAGACTTTTTCATATAATGTTTTGCCCATGTGTTTGCTTCCTTGTCTCGCTCTCCTTGAGTAGCCAATGACTGGTAAATCGGTCATTGGCTGGCGAGAGTACTAATTATTATGAATTAAGAATGTATTCTGCGATTTTGTCGCCCATTTGCGAGGTGGTCAGCGCTGGCTTGCTACCCGATAGATCCGCCGTTAATTCGCCAGCGGATAATGCTTTGCCTACCGCGGCTTCAATATCTTGTGCAACGGCTTCTTCACCTAAGCTGTAACGAAGCATGAGTGCTGCAGAAAGGATTTGCGCGACAGGGTTAGCAATGTTTTTACCTGCAATATCAGGAGCACTGCCGCCCGCTGGTTCATACAGACCAAACTTACTTTCATTCATACTTGCAGAAGGAAGCATTCCCATTGAGCCAGTGATCATGGCGCATTCATCAGAAAGGATGTCGCCGAAGATGTTTGAACATAACATGACGTCAAACTGAGAAGGGTCTTTGATCAACTGCATAGTCGCGTTATCAATATACATATGTGATAACTCAACATCTGGGTAATCTTTGGCAATTTCAGTGACGACTTCGCGCCATAGAATCGAGCTTTGAAGTACGTTTGCTTTATCGATAGAACAGACTTTCTTACGGCGTAGACGAGCTGATTCAAAAGCAATCTTAGCGATACGCTCGATTTCAAAACGATGGTAAACCTCAGTATCAAACGCTTTCTCGTTAGCGCCTTCACCTTCACGGCCTTTAGGTTGACCAAAGTAAATGCCGCCCGTTAGCTCACGAACAACAACAATATCAAAACCACGATCAGAGATATCAGCACGCAGAGGTGAGAACGCTTCTAGCCCTTTGTGAATCTGTGCTGGTCGCAAGTTACAGAACAATTGGAAATGTTTACGTAGAGGTAGAAGTGCGCCACGCTCAGGTTGTTCGTTTGGTGGAAGATGTTCCCATTTAGGACCGCCAACAGAGCCGAACAAAACTGCATCAGATTCTTCACATGCGCGAAGTGTGCTGTCAGGAAGTGGGCAGCCGTGGTTATCAATCGCAATACCACCTACGTCATGTTCTTCACGCACGAAAGTTAACTTGTGTTTTTGTTCGATAGCATCAAGTACTTTGTGTGCTTGTTGCATTACTTCTGGTCCGATGCCGTCACCTGGTAATACGGCAATCTTATACGTTTTGTCTGTCATGCGAGTCCTTCACTAATTTTGATAATATTCGTTCAATGTTGTGTTTGCTTTACGTCCTTCCAACTGAAGTTACAGAAGTGGTGTCTGGGTTCATTCAACACTCTGCAACTCCAAGTTTTCTGGAGGCTATGTTAATTA
Source organism: Vibrio sp. Hal054 (assembly GCF_037162405.1). NCBI lineage: Bacteria > Pseudomonadati > Pseudomonadota > Gammaproteobacteria > Vibrionales > Vibrionaceae > Vibrio > Vibrio sp. Hal054. The sequence goes on from NZ_JARLUT010000001.1 coordinate 278,857, forward strand.
AACGCCAGCAATTACTTTCTTCTTCTGTTTTATTTCTTCAATTTGGTTTGCGCGATGAATGCTGTTGATAACATGCAATAGCGCTTGACCAGAGGCTTCAACGATATCCGTAGATACGCCAGTGCCGTGGTACTTACGTCCTTTGTAGTTGGCAATGATGTCTGCCTGACCTAAACCATCTTCGCCTTCGCCTTTTGCGGTTAAGTCGAATTTGTCTAGCACGATGTCATAACCAGTCACGCGGTAGATACATTGATATAAAGCATCTACTGGACCATTACCGACTGCCGCTTCACATTTCTCTTCGTCACCACAAAGCATTTTGACGCTGGTTGTCGCCATAACACTACCAGATTGAACACTCAAATAGTTCAACTTGTAGTAATCATCTTCATCGCGAAGATTTGAGAAGTGCATTAATGCTTCCAAATCATAGTCGAACACTTGGCCTTTACGGTCAGCAAGCTTCAAGAAGTCTTCATATAGCGCGTTTAGGTTGTATTCGTTTTCGTTGTAACCCATGGAGTCCATATGACTCTTCACAGCTGCACGGCCACTACGACTGGTTAGGTTAAGCGCTTGGTTTTTCAAGCCAATAGACTCTGGCGTCATGATTTCGTAGGTGTTCTTGTTTTTCAACATACCATCTTGGTGAATGCCTGAAGAGTGGCTGAATGCGTTTGCACCAACAATCGCTTTATTGCTCTGAATCGGCATATTACATAGTTGGCTGACCAACTTGCTGGTACGGTGAATCTCTTCGTGCTTGATGCCAGTGTGAACTCCCAAAAACTCCTGACGAGTTTTGATGATCATGGCGATCTCTTCTAAAGCACAGTTACCTGCACGTTCACCAATACCATTAATCGTGCCTTCGATCTGGCGAGCACCAGCTTGAACTGCTGCAATGGAGTTCGCCACAGACATGCCCAAGTCATCGTGACAGTGAACAGAGATGATCGCTTTATCAATGTTTGGCACACGGTTAAATAGGGTTTGGATGATGTCACCAAATTCACTTGGCACTGTGTAACCGACAGTGTCTGGAATATTGATAGTACGAGCACCAGCATTGATAGCAGCTTCAACCATACGGCATAGGTTGTCGATTGGAGTACGACCTGCATCTTCACAAGAAAATTCGACATCATCAGTATATTGGCGAGCATGTTTAACCGCTTTCACCGCCATCTCTACGACATCGTCATAACTACGACGAAGCTTGTCTTGAACGTGAATGGTCGATGTTGCCAAGAAAGTGTGGATTCGGAACTGTTCAGCCACTTTTAACGCTTCAGCAGCCGCATCTATATCTTTCGCAACGGCACGTGAAAGAGCACAGATGCGGCTATTTTTGATATTTTTCGCAATAGTTTGTACAGATTCGAAATCACCCGGTGAGGAAACAGGGAAGCCCGCTTCGATCACGTCAACACCTAAGCGTTCCAGTGCGTATGCGATTTGCAGCTTCTCTTTTACCGTTAGGCTTGCTGACAACGCCTGTTCACCGTCGCGCAAAGTTGTATCGAATATGATGACCTGATCGTTCATGTTTGCTTCCTTACTCGAAGAGTTAATCGTTTACTTCCTGAATTTAGTTATAAAAAAACCCGCATCGTGTGCGGGTTCTTGTAAATCTGTTGTGGTGTCTTCCGTCCACTCATTACCCGCGCGATTGATTCACGATAAGGAGCAGGTTCAGGAGTAGAGAAGAACGAATTGTCATTATTAACATCCACAAATTTGAATTAACAAATTAGTACCGTACTCAACCGAGCGCGTCAACCCTAAAGTTGTTTTTTTGTTCATATCGGAGCAGTTACTTCGTCAACAAGGTAAAAATCAGCAGTTTGTTGTTGAAAGCATGTCGCCAATGTAGCCCTTTTGAACCTGAGTGTAAGGCTAAGGTAAACAAATTTATTGCTGTACTACGACTAACTGTCATCCATTTACAAACAAACAGTCACGGATTTGCAATCTATTGCTTTTAGCTTGGAGGTAGGAACATTTCTATTTGAAGCATTTTCAATTGAAAGTAAGGGGATGCCATGAAAACCATCAAGCCCATTGCAAAGTTTGATTTAGCTTTTTCGATGCTTTGCCTGCAGCATAGATTCAATCAGCCAGTCGCGAGGATCAGTAAAGCGGTCTCTCATACCGGAGATGGACATTTATATGCTCTATTTGGTGTATTAGCTTGGGCGATTGGTGGTAGCCATGGCTCAAATTTCTTAGCAGCGGGTTTAGTGGCATTTGCTATCGAATTACCGCTGTATTGGCTGCTAAAAAACAGCTTCCAACGCCGACGTCCTCAAGAACTCTCGCCGGTATTAACTGCTTTTATTACTCCTTCTGATCGTTATAGCTTGCCTTCAGGCCATACTGCTGCGGCATTTGTGATGGCGACCTTGATAGGTCAGTTCTATCCAGATGGTTATGAAGTTGCCTTTATGTGGGCGGCACTCATTGGTAGTGCGAGAATTCTGCTTGGCGTCCATTTTTTAACGGATGTGATTATTGGCGCCATTCTTGGTGCTAGTTGTGCAACGATTTCAATGCAGTTGTTGGAGATGAATTTTTGAAGATTCTGTATGGTGTTCAAGGTACCGGAAATGGGCATATTGCTCGCGCTCGGGCAATGAGTGAAGCTTTCAAACATACTGATGTGAAAGTCGATTTTTTGTTTTCCGGTCGCGAAGCGCAAAAGTTTTTCTCTATGGAGAGTTTCGGCGACTACCAAGTTCGTCGTGGTTTAACCTTTGTGTTTGAACAAGGGCGGGTAAACTATCTCCAAACAGCGCTGAACAATAGCCCTATGCAATTAATGAACGAAATCCGTACATTGGATCTATCGGGTTATGACCTGATTCTGAATGATTTTGAACCCGTGTCTGCTTGGGCGGCGAAGCGTCAAAAGAAGGATGTGATTGGTATCAGCCATCAAAATGCATTTCGCTACCCAGTACCGTTAAAAGGTGCAAGCTGGCTAGATAAGCAAATTATGCAGCGTTTTGCGCCAGCAAATTATAACTTGGGCCTACATTGGTACCATTTTGATCAACCGATACTGCCACCGATTGTTCATACCACAGCGCAAGACATGCTCAACCAAGATTTCATTTTGGTTTACCTGCCTTTTGAAGATGTTGACCAAGTGTGTGAACTGTTATTCCGCTTCGTGAACAAATCTTTCATCTGTTATCACCCTCAAGTTATTGAGCCGGAGACGGTGGAAAATGTCGAGTTAAGACCTTTATGCCACAGCAGTTTTCAATACCATCTTCATCGCTGTGATGGCGTGATTGCCAATGGAGGTTTTGAGCTGCCTTCTGAAGCTCTTTCATTAGGTAAAAAACTGCTATTGAAGCCTTTGATTGGCCAGTTTGAACAGCAGAGTAATGTCGCTACTTTGGAAACGCTAGGTCTGGCGTCTGCGATGGATTTTCTAGACGTATCGGCTGTGAGTAAATGGCTAGATGAAAAACAGGCTGAAAGGGTCATTTACCCGAATGTTGCCCAAGCAATTGTTGAATGGGTTTTGCAAGGTAATTGGGCTAATCAACAAGCTTTGTGTGATGGTTTATGGCAACAAGTTGATTTTCCAAGTTATGCCTCGGTTAATTAATACCTAGCCGCTAGATATTAAAATTAAAAATTGCAGCGAATACGCTGCAATTTTTAATTCTCGGTACTGTATTTATCCAAATGATTGGAATTAAATATAGTTAATATCAATGTTTTTATATTTATATCCTCTCGTTCAGACGTCGGTTTTTATCTTTTTTTATACTTACGAGAGAGCTTGATAAAGCTCGTGTTTTGTAGGTTTATTCCTCTTTTTGGCATCAAAAAATCTGACTTTTCCTTAATGCTATTGCTATTCGGCAAACGAATGAATCATAGTTGAGCCAGCTTGAAAATATCCAAACAACCAATAATAAAAGTACAGGTTATCTATTCGCTTACGAATGTTTGATATTTGATTGGGTAGATTAATTTAGAGGTATAGCGAATGTTAGATAAAAACGGCGGCATGGGAGCCATTTCTAGTTATCGTATGGAAAGCGTTTTACGTGGTGTCGATTTAAACCTACTGACGGTTTTTGATGCTGTAATGCAAGAGCAAAATATTACTCGTGCAGCTCATAATCTTGGTATGTCGCAGCCTGCGGTAAGTAATGCGGTTGCTCGTCTTAAAGTGATGTTTAATGACGAACTGTTCATGCGCCAAGGTCGCGGTATTCAGCCTACACAACGTGCTCGTCAGTTGTTTGGTCCAATTCGCCAAGCTCTTCAACTTATCCGTAATGAGTTACCAAGTTCTGTATTTGCGCCAGAAACATCAAGTCGCTTATTCAAACTGGCTATTTGCAGCCCGTGTGATATTCGTTTTGCACCGAAGATCATGGAAACCATTCATGAAATCGCGCCAAGTATTCAATTGCACCTAGACGCAGAATTTGACCGCATGTTGGCGGAGCGTATGCGTTATCAAGACACTGATTTTGTTATCGACTATGCGCATTTCGATGGTCAGGGGTTCTCAAGCACAGAGCTTTTCCAAGATGAGTTAGTGGTTGTTGCAGCAAAATCTCACCCACGCATTCAAGGTCGAGTCACTCGCGATGAACTGATGCAAGAGAAGCACGCTAAACTATCAAAAATCCACGGCCAACGTAGTTTTTCAGAGCAGGCTTATCAAGAGCTATACTGCTCTTCAAGTTACGAAGGCACGAGTTTAAGCAACGTATTGTACGTGGTTGGTCAGTCTGAGCTTGTCACTGTTGCTCCGCGCTGGATGGTAGAAAACGTTGCAAATGCTGACATGCTACAAATCCTAGATTTTCCGTTTGATAACGCAAAAATCAGTGGCTACTTAAGCTGGCATGAGTCGAGTGAAAAAGACCGTGGTCACATTTGGTTACGAGACCAATTGATGATGATTTGCCGCGAAGTGATTGCTCGCAAATAAGACGTGATTGCACGTTAACTATTTAAAACAGGACGTTAAGAAAAAGCCTTGGGAGGGGAGACCAACTCAAGGCTTTTTTATTGTTCGTTATGTCTAAAATTATCCATAAGTTTGATGTTTGTCAGTTGCCTTTTGTAGTTCAATCGGTACACTTGTGCGCTCGATTAAGCTTACAGGTGTAAGCTATAGGTAGATAGATGACTAATTTAGATTTTCATATCGTTAAACGTATTCGTGAGCAAGTCTCTCACAACGGTGATCGTAGTGCCCTGAAACACAAACTAGGGGATGCATGGAAAAGCATTAGTTGGACGCAATTTGGGCAGCAGATGGATGCGTTATCGTTAGCGCTTCTTTCTCAACATATTGGCGTTCAGGATAAGGTTGGTATTTTCTCCAACAATATTCCTCAATGGACCATTGCGGATTTTGCAGCATTGCAATTGAGAGCGGTGACTGTCCCTATTTACCCGACCAATACCGCCGATCAGTCTGCTTACATCTTACAAGATGCAGATGTCAAAATTCTCTTTGTTGGTGAGCAGCCACAATACGATATCGCTTTAGACATTTTCGAACAATGTGAACAACTTCAGCTTGTCGTTGCTATGGACGACAGCATTGACCTGAAAGGTTTTGAACATGCCATTCGTTGGTCACAATTTATCGCGATGGGGCAAGAGTCTGATCGTGAAGAGCTGGAAACTCGCGTTGCTCAAGCCAATTTTGAAGATCTGATTACCTTAATCTATACCTCTGGTACAACCGGTCAGCCAAAAGGTGTCATGCTTGATTACCGTAATATCGGTTCACAGTTAGAGGGACACGATCAGCGTCTTAACTTAACTCAAGACGATGTTTCCTTGTGTTTCCTTCCGCTTTCTCACGTGTTTGAGCGAGCTTGGACTTTCTACGTGCTTTATAAAGGTGCGACCAACTGTTACCTGCATGATGTTTCTCACGTTCGTGAAGCATTGAGTGAAGTTCGTCCGACAGTAATGTGTGCGGTTCCTCGTTTCTACGAGAAGATTTTCTCTGCTATCCATGAAAAAGTGGCTAGAGCTTCTTTCATTCGCAAAGTGATATTTACTTGGTCTGTGAACATGGGCGCGAAGATGGCGGTATGTCATCAAGAGCACCGTAAACCGTCTTGGTTGCTTACTCAATGCTACGGCATCGCGGATAAAGCGGTTCTGTCTAAATTGAGAGGATTATTAGGCGGGCGCATCAATTTTATGCCATGTGGCGGTGCCAAGTTAGATGAAACCATTGGCCGATTTTTCCATGCCATCGGAATTAATGTAAAACTTGGCTACGGTATGACCGAAACAACCGCTACGGTTTCTTGTTGGGATGACAAATGCTTCAATCCTGATTCTATTGGTCTGTCTATGCCTGGGGCTCAGGTTAAGATTGGCGAAAATAACGAGATTTTAGTTCGTGGTCCAATGGTGATGCGCGGCTACTACAAAATGCCGGAAGAGACTGCAAAGACATTTGATGAACACGGCTTCTTAAAAACTGGCGATGCTGGTCATATCGATGAGCATGGCAACCTGTTTATTACCGATCGCATCAAAGAACTAATGAAAACTTCAGGTGGTAAATATATTGCTCCTCAGGTTATTGAAGGCGCGATCGGTAAAGATCACTTCATCGAACAAATTGCCGTTATTGCAGATACACGTAAATTTGTGTCGGCGCTGATTGTTCCTTGTTTTGATGCGTTAGAAGAACATGCTAAAGAGCTGAATATCAAATATCACGACCGTTTGGAGCTACTAAAAAACAGTGAAGTGTTAGAGATGTTTGAAAAACGCATTAATGAACTTCAACATGGTTTAGCGAAGTTTGAACAGGTGAAAAAATTCAAGCTGCTACCGAAAGCTTTCTCTATGGATGAAGGTGAGTTAACTCCGACGCAAAAGCTGCGCCGTAAGGTGATCAACTCTCGATATCAAGATGAGATTGAAGAGATGTATCAGGAAAAGAAAAAGTAGTTATTGCTACCGTTTTTTAAACACTGACGATAAACATCGATCCCCAGTGAGATTTTCTCTTACTGGGGATTTTTTATATGTGGCAGAAAGAGGAGAGTAGCGCAGTTCATTGCCCAACAGCTGTTAATATTTTGTTCCGTTTTTTATGTTCGTTATAACACTATCCTCTGTATCGGTGCTTTGAGGTAATCGTTGATACTTGTTGAATAAGCTTCTGCAATATATCGCCGAGATTGCATCAAAATAGTGGTTAGACCTAATGCTAAGAAAGGGTTAAAGTTGTTGCGTTACCTTAGCTTTTGTTATGACAAAAGCGGGACATAGCGGAAAGTTTTCGAATTAGGCTACGAATAAGCCCTAGACTATGTAAAACCAGACCAATTAACCGACCGCGTTAATCGGATTCTGGTAAGGAGAAAATATGGCAATGTTATCCGGCGCAGAGATGGTCGTTCAGTCTCTGATCGAAGAAGGCGTAGAACAAATTTTTGGCTACCCAGGTGGTTCCGTTCTTGATATCTACGACGCCCTCCACGAAAAAACCGAAAAAATAAAGCATGTTCTTGTTCGTCACGAGCAAGCTGCAACTCACATGGCTGACGGCTATGCACGTGCTACGGGTAAACCGGGTGTGGTGCTAGTGTGCTCTGGCCCTGGTGCAACAAATACAGTTACTGGTATCGCAACGGCATATATGGATTCGATCCCGATGATCGTAATCTCAGGTAACGTAGCAACCAATTTGATCGGTAATGATGCTTTCCAAGAGTGTGACATCGTGGGTGTTTCTCGCCCGATCGTTAAGCACAGTTTCCTAGTAAAGAAAGCAGAAGATATTCCAGAAACGATCAAGAAAGCGTTTTACATTGCATCGACCGGTCGCCCAGGTCCAGTGGTGATCGATCTGCCAAAAGACGTAATGAATCCGCAGATTAAGCTTCCATACCATTACCCAGAATCAATTAAGATGCGTTCTTATAACCCGACGACTTCAGGTCATAAAGGTCAAATCAAGAAAGCATTAAAAGCACTGCTAGAAGCGAAAAAACCTGTGCTTTACGTGGGTGGTGGTGCGTCTATCGCTGGTGCTCACGAACAAGTGCAGCAGCTAGCAGAAAAACTGAATTTGCCAGTCGTTAGCACCCTTATGGGGTTAGGCGTGTTCCCGGGAACACATAAGAACGCCCTAGGTATGTTGGGAATGCACGGTGTGTATGAAGCTAATATGGCGATGCACAATTCAGATTTGATCTTCGGTATCGGTGTTCGTTTTGACGATCGAACCACCAACAATCTTGAGAAATATTGTCCGAATGCGAAGATCATGCACATCGATATCGATCCGTCTTCCATTTCCAAAAACGTAAAAGTTGATCTGCCAATCGTAGGTTCTGCGGATCAAGTTTTGGAAACCATGTTGCAGCTTCTTGGTGAACAAGAAGGTGGCAACGATGTGGAAGCCATTGATCAATGGTGGAGCGAAATTCAAGTGTGGCGCGATCGTAAATGTTTGTCTTACGAAACATCAAGCGAACGCATTAAGCCTCAGCAAGTGATTGAAACCCTATTCAGACTGACCAATGGTGATGCGTATGTAGCTTCAGACGTTGGCCAGCATCAGATGTTTGCAGCACTTTACTATCCGTTTAATAAACCACGTCGTTGGATCAACTCAGGTGGCTTAGGCACTATGGGCTTTGGTCTGCCAGCTGGTATGGGCGTTAAGTTCGCCATGCCACAAGAAGAAGTGGTAGTAGTAACCGGTGATGGCAGTATCCAGATGAATATTCAGGAGCTATCAACTGCATTGCAATACGATATTCCGGTGAAAATCATTAACCTGAATAACCGTTTCCTAGGCATGGTAAAACAGTGGCAAGACATTATTTATCAAGGGCGACACTCTAACTCCTACATGAGTTCAGTACCGGATTTTGCAGCGATCGCAGAAGCTTATGGTCACGTTGGTATTCGCATCAACACACCTGATGAGCTAGAAGCTGGCCTGCAAAAAGCATTGGATATGAAAGACCGATTGGTTTTTGTTGATATCAATGTAGATGAAACTGAACACGTGTACCCAATGCAAATCAAAGGCGAGGGTATGGATAAAATGTGGTTGAGCAAAACGGAGAGAACCTAAGATGAGACACATTATTTCAATATTGATGGAAAACCAACCTGGTGCTTTGTCTCGCGTTGTTGGCCTGTTCTCTCAACGTGGCTACAACATTGAGAGCTTGAACGTATCTCCGACCGATGATGGCACTCTATCGCGTTTGAACCTAACCACTACCTCAACTGAAATGCAGCTTGAGCAGATTCAGAAACAACTGCATAAGTTGATTGATGTGCTTAAAGTTCAGGAAGTGACAGAGGGTGATCACATCGAACGTGAGTTGATGTTAATTAAAGTGAAAGCGACAGGTTTTGCTCGCACCGAAGTGAATCGCACAACAGATATTTTCCGTGGTCAAATCGTGGATGTTACGGCTTCTCAGTATACGGTTCAGCTTGCTGGCACCAGTGAAAAACTCGATGCCTTTATTCAGGCAATGGCCGAAGTAACAGAAGTGGTTGAAGTGGCTCGAAGTGGTGTGGTTGGTATTGCACGTGGCGAACGAGCATTACGTAGCTAATATCTTCTCTATATAGTCGAAGAACCATTGAACGAAAAACCAGCCGATTGGCTGGTTTTTTACTTTCTATCACTTAACCACCAGTTTCAGCTGGTGGTCAGTTTTAGAGATTAAAACATTAGTGCAGGATACGTGCGCGAATAGTGCCTTCGATACCTTTTAGTTTATCCAGTGCTTCTAATGAGCGATCTGCTTCAACATCAATAACCACATAACCGATGTTTCCGGTTGTTTGTAGGTACTGAGCAGCGATGTTGATGCCTTCTGATGCAAAAATGGTGTTAATTTGCGTCAAAATACCAGGGCGGTTTTCGTGAATGTGCAGCAGACGTGAACATTGACGATGCTCTGGTAGAGAAACTTCAGGGAAGTTAACACTTGAAAGCGTAGAACCGTTGTCTGAGTATTTCGCTAGCTTGCCTGCAACTTCAATACCGATATTCTCTTGTGCTTCCTGAGTTGAACCACCCACGTGAGGAGTCAGAATAACGTTATCAAATTTCATCAGCGGAGATTCAAACGCTTCTTTGTTTGAACCTGGCTCTGTTGGGAATACGTCGATAGCAGCACCTGCTAGGTGACCAGATTCCATCGCATCACATAGCGCAGGGATATCAACAACAGTGCCACGTGCTGCGTTAATGAAGATTGAACCTGGCTTCATGCGGTCAAATTCGTCTTTACCCATCATGTTCTTTGTTTCTGGTGTTTCAGGAACATGAAGAGAAATAACATCACATTTATTCAGTAGTTCGCTCATGGTGTGAATTTGAGTTGCATTACCCAGTGATAGCTTGTTTTCGATATCGTAGAAGTACACGCGCATACCTAAGTTTTCAGCGATGATACCTAGCTGAGTACCGATGTGGCCATAACCGATGATACCTAGAGCTTTACCACGAGCTTCGTATGAGTTATCTGCGCTCTTCTTCCAAATACCACGGTGCGCAAGTGCATTCTTTTCAGGGATGCCACGTAATAGAAGTAGGATTTCACCCAGAACAAGTTCTGCAACACTACGCGTGTTTGAGAATGGCGCGTTGAACACTGGAACACCGCGCACAGCGGCGGCATCAAGATCTACTTGGTTTGTACCAATACAGAAACAGCCAATCGCTACCAGTTTATCTGCAGCGTTAATCACTTTTTCTGTTAGGTTAGTACGGGAGCGAATACCAATGAAATGAACATCTTTGATTGCTTCAATCAATTGCTCTTCGTCTAGCGAACCCTTGTGGTATTCAATGTTGGTGTAGCCAGCAGCTTGCAGAACTTCTACCGAAGATGGGTGAAGTCCTTCAAGGAGTAGTATCTTAATTTTTTCTTTTTCCAGTGAAACTTTGGCCATTATTCTCGTCCTTAAAATGGAAAGGGAGGGCTGATGCGTGAAACATCAAGCGAACTACACAATTATTAATCTAAATTAAAAAAGCAAACGTTTTCGTTGCGTTTGTTCTGACCATTAAGTTATCAAATTTTTTTGTGATTGGGTAAGAAAATTACGGAATAAGGAATAATTTTCTTAATAGAAAAGCAACAAAAACGGCACCAGAGGTGCCGTTTGTAATCAAATAACGAAAATTGTTCGATTTTTAGAATTATTCTTCGATTTTTAGAATTATTCTTCGATTTTTGCGCCTTCAGGAGTACCTGTGATCACCACATCGGCTCCGCTAATAGCGAACAGACCGTTGGTTACAACACCTGCGATACCGTTAATTTTAGCTTCTAGGTCTTTAGCATGAGTAATGTGTAGTCCGTGAACGTCAAGAATAACGTTACCGTTATCGGTCACAACCCCTTGACGGTAAACTGGATCGCCGCCAAGTTTAACCAGTTCGCGAGCAACGTATGAACGAGCCATCGGGATTACTTCAACTGGAAGTGGGAATGTACCTAGTACATCAACGGCTTTGGTACCATCAACGATACAAACAAATTTATCTGCAATAGCGGCAACAATTTTTTCACGAGTCAGTGCAGCGCCACCACCTTTGATCATCTCACGTTGAGAGTTGATTTCATCAGCACCATCAACATAGATATCTAGGCTCATAACATCGTTACAATCGAAGACTTCAATGCCTAAACCTTTAAGCTTCTCAGTTGAAGCGATAGAGCTTGATACGGCACCTTTAATATCATCTTTGATTGAACCCAAAGCATCGATGAAGTGATTCACTGTTGAACCAGTACCAACGCCGACAATGCTGCCTTTTTCTACATATTTAAGTGCAGCCCAACCGGCAGCTTTTTTCATTTCATCTTGAGTCATGCCCATCTCCTGAGACGATTTTTTGCGAAAACTTGATTTCTAAGTGAAAGCTGTATGTTTTATATAAACGTTAGCGTGCGCGGGATTATATACGCAAAAGATTGAGAGATGTACTTCGGTTTCCGAATAATTGAAGGTAGCGTCACTTCAGTGATGTTTGGTCTTGTAAGTGGTAAATAAGGAGCTTACCACTGCCAAATTTGGCTAGGAGTAACAATTTTTGGCAGGGGAACATCCCACTCTTCTGTAGGCAGTTGCTCTACATGTTGGCAATCATGGGCCAAACCTAATGGAGAAGCTCCTTTACCAGTATTAAACCAAGGTTCGAGAGTTCGGTCGTAATAGCCTCCGCCCATGCCTAATCGATGACCTTGAGAGTCAAAAGCAACTAATGGCGTACAGATGAGATCCAGTTCTTTGACCGGACAAATCAGGGTTTGATTGAGTTTAGGCTCGAGTATGCCAAATTTGTTGTAAGTCATCGGTGTCTCAGGCTGATAATGCAGAAACAGTAAATGACCAGCAGAAAAAGGGTGCAAGACAGGCAGGTAAATACTTTTACCTTGTGACCAAAGCCATTCAATTAACGGTTGGGTATCCAGTTCACCATCGGTTGAGAGATAGAGAGCAATCCTCTGGCATGTTTGCATTTCTGGCAGAGTGGAAAAACGCTCAATAAGATCTTGGCTTGCCTGAAACTGAACATCACTGGCAAGTTGATTACGTTTTTCGCGGATAAGTGTTCTTAGTTCTTGTCGTGAATACAACATTAGGGAACCCCAGAGTGCCGTTGTAGATTGTGGCCCTTGAACCAGCTAGTTCAAGGCGGATCAGCAATGGTAACCGTAGGCTTCTCGGTACGAGCCAAGCTTGCTCAATAGCTACTAAGTACTAATCCTTGGGTATTGCTTATCGGCTCGGGGACTTAAATCCACTGACAAACACCCCAGGGTAAATACTTTTGATGGCGGACGTCTAGATTCGTTCCAGTGTCACCTTATTGAGAGCTTCTTCTAGAGAAACGGTGAGCTTTTCCATGCGTTCACTGATTTCTTGCTGTTGACCATTGTTTTGCTGCTGATAAGTTTGCAACTCATAGCAAATGTTCAACGCCGCAATAGTTAAGAGCTTCACTTCATTGGTTACTTTTGTGCGGTCAGCCATTTCTTTTAATCGTCGGTCTAGATCTTGGGCTGCACTAATCAGAGAGTCTTCCTGACCCGCTGGGCAATTTACCCGTGTCATTTTACCTAAAATTTCAACGTCAACCGCTTGATTACTCATGATAAATGAACTCTATTCATATCGCCAAAGATGATACTTCTCAAGTGACCATCGTGGGGGAAACTATAGGTAAAGCGCTCTCAAGATTCAAGCTTTTCCCGATTATCTATCAAAAATGAGTAACGAAAACTCAGTTCTTAGTCAATTTGCGTAAAAGCTAGCCACAATTGGTAACTTGAGCGTTTTCGCATGAGTGTTGAAGTGGTAGGATTGGGTTTATTTTTCTAATTATGAGCCCGTTATGAGCGACATTACATTTCCGACTTACGACATTTTATCTGGCGAGCTGAAATCAGCTTCGTTAGGCATAAATCCCGCTGAGCTGCACGGTTTATTGACCGGCATGTTAGCTGGTGGGTTAAGTTTGAAAGATGATAGCTGGCAGCCTTTGATTTTCGACTACACAAACGATGGCATGGGCTGGCCTATTAAAGCGCTTGAAATGGCAAAACAGCTTTTATTGGCAACCAATGCTGAGTTGACGGACACCACTTTAGAGTTGAGCCTTGTTCTTCCGGTTGGTGATGGCCCAGAAGCGCTGTTTGATTTTGCAGATGGAGTGGCAGATTGGGTAAACCACTTTATTTCAGGTTTGGGTTTAGCTGGTGCTTCTCTGAACAAAGCGTCATCAGATGCAAAAGAAGCGTTAGAAGACCTTGAAGAAATTACCAAGCTAGGCATTGATGAAGACGATGATCTGGAAGAGCAAGCGCACCTATTAGAACAGGTACTGGAGCATGTTAAAGCTTGTGCTCTGCTTCTGCATGCTGAGCTAGGGATTAAACCAGAGCAAGACAAAGCACCGACCATTCACTAAGGACAAGGACTGTGAGCCAAGTAAAATCGTTTGATGTGATTATTGCTGGTGGTGCTATGGCTGGAGCGACGCTGGCTCTGGCATTGCATCAATTGAGCCAAGGACGCTTATCTGTTGCGGTTGTTGAGCCTTATCAAACCGATCATCAGCAACATCCCGGTTTTGATGCTCGTTCTATTGCTCTGTCTTATGGAACCGTTCAAGTCTTGCAACGTTTTGGACTTTGGGCATCGCTGCGGTCTGTTGCCACACCTATCGAACATATTCATGTCTCTGATCGTTCCCATGCAGGAATGACGGATATTACGAAAGAAGAAGTGGGCGTTAACGCATTAGGCTATGTAGTTGAGTTGGCTGATGTTGGACGAATCTATGCAGATAAAATCGAGAAAACATCCAGTATTACTCTGTATTGCCCGCAAAGTATTCAAAGCATTGAGCGCAACATCAATAAAGTCACAGCGATTTTATCTAATGGTGAACAAATAGAAGCTAAGCTACTAGTAGCGGCTGATGGTGCGGTGTCCACTTGTTGTGAACAAGTAGGATTACCACTGCAAGAACACGATTTTGAACAGGTCGCCATCATTGCCAATGTGGTTGCGAGCGAAGCTCATCAAGGTCGTGCGTTTGAGCGATTTACCTCTCATGGTCCGATAGCGTTATTGCCTATGAGTGATAACCGAATGTCGTTAGTTTGGTGTTTACCGCCAGATAAAGCACAAACCGTTATGGCTTATGATGACGATGTGTTTCTCAATCAACTACAAGCTGAGTTTGGCTGGCGTTTAGGTAAGCTTGAAAAAACGGGTGCAAGAAGCGCGTATCCGTTGTTATTGAGATATCGAGAACAAAATATCTCACATCGTTTTGCCATTGTGGGGAATGCCGCTCAATCACTTCATCCTATTGCTGGGCAAGGTTTTAATCTTGGTATCCGTGATGTTGCCAGTTTGGCTGAAGAGATCGTTCATGCTGAGGATGTGGGAAGTTACGCACTTCTGACAAAATTTAAGCGCAGACGTGACAACGACAGAACGGCAACGATTACGCTAACTTCCAGTCTGGTTCACCTGTTTTCGAATGACTGGCTAACTCTGCGTATTGGAAGAAATTTAGGATTAGCAGTGATGGATAACATTCCGGTGCTAAAAACTCCGCTGTTACGCCGCACCTTGGGTGTGGTTAATCGATAAGGTACTCGAAAATGATGCGAAGTGTAGATATTGCAATTGTCGGTGGCGGAATGGTTGGCCTAGCTTTAGCTGCGGCCTTTAAGCATACCGATTTAAGAATTGCAGTGATTGAAGGAAATCTTCCTCATGAAGGTTTGGGTGAGCAACCTGATACCCGAGTGTCTGCTTTAAGCCGTTCAAGTGAAGTGATCCTAAGAAATTTAGGCGCGTGGCAAGGGATTACCATGCGACGAGTTTCGCCATATCAAGCTATGGAAGTGTGGGAACAAGACAGTTTTGCTCGAATAGAGTTTGATGCGAACAGCCTCACTCAACCTGATTTAGGTCATATCGTCGAAAACCGCGTCATTCAACTGGCATTACTTGACCAAGTGAAGCTGCAAGACAACGTTTCTCTATTTATGCCTGCAAGTTGTGAAAAAATGGCGATCGGAGAAAGCGAAGCGTGGCTAACCCTGAATAATGGACAGACACTTACGGCCAAGCTAGTCGTCGGCGCTGATGGGGCAAACTCTTGGGTTCGCAAGCAACAGGACATTCCATTAACTCATTGGGATTACGGACACAGTGCTGTCGTGGCGAATGTTCACACTCATACGCCGCATCAGCAAGTGGCTCGTCAGGTATTCACACCGTTAGGTCCACTGGCTTTTCTGCCTCTTGGCGATCCGAATATGAGCTCTATTGTTTGGTCGACTGATCCAAACCGAGCTGAACAGTTGGTCGCTATGGGCGATAGTGAGTTTAATAAAACGCTGACCGCCGAGTTCGATTCGAGACTCGGGCTGTGTAAAGTTGTCAGTGAACGAACCGCTTTTCCTTTAAAGATGCGCTATGCGCGAGATTTCGTTGCAGAACGAGTGGCTTTAGTTGGCGATGCTGCGCACACTATTCATCCGCTGGCAGGCCAAGGCGTGAATCTAGGCTTCCTTGATGCCGCCAGTTTAGCGCAAGAGGTCATTGAGCTTTGGAATCGCGGTGAAGATATTGGTAGCAAGCGCAATCTACGCAGTTATGAGCGTTGGCGTAAGGCTGAAGCCGCAAAAATGATTGCAGCTATGCAAGGATTCAAGGACTTATTTGAAGGGAATAATCCAGCCAAGAAGTTGATCCGCGGTATAGGTATGCGTTTAGCGGGTCAGTTACCGGGTGCCAAAGATGAAATCATGAAGCGTGCGCTTGGATTAAAAGGCAACTTGCCTGATTTAGCCAAAGTAAATAACGCTCAACCTATGATTTAAAACTCTTTATGAGTCCGATAAGTCAGAAACGTTAAAGGGTTGGCAATTGCCAACCCTTCTTTAAATTTGATCAGAAACTCATTCGACTTAAGCGTACGCACAGCGCAATTTTTTGATTTCTAGATTCACTTCTTTCACGGTCTGAAAATGTCGATGCTCAGCGCGTTCTGGCAAAATCAACTTACCGTTATCAAATTCGAATGTTCCAATTCCGTAGATATAAATTCTTCCCTTAAAAAGACGACTAACATGTTTAGCAATCATTCCAGGCATGTAGCGCTTAAACAGTCTCATACTTCGATCCTTACGTTGTTCAGCACCTTAATTATATTAAAACCGTCATAAAGTAAGTGTGACTCCAATGGTGCTTTATGCAGTTTTTGCTGACGTATTTATATTAATGTGTGGTTCTATGCAAAATTTTGGATAAATATCCTTATTTGTGTGACCAGGACCTCAAATGAAAATTATCAATTGAACTCAAGATTTTCTGGCGTGCTTATTGAGCCAGATGAATGTGACACTAAAAAGAATAATCCAATTTACATTCCCTTATTCAATATAAATGCGAAATTCGTGCCAGCTTTAGGTAAAAAAGTGCCCGCAAAGATGTGCGGGCAAAAGTCACAGATGCATTACACAAAAAGTGGATGTCCTGAAACAATCAGTGGATTCACTTTTTTGTTGGTGAAGGGTACCCAGAATCACACATTCTGAATGAGCTTTAACCAACGGTTGGAGATTACTTTAAAATTATATAAATGACTATTTATTGATCTTAAATGAGTAAAAATTCAGTTGGTGATTTTTATTTGTGTGATTTTGATCGCTTTAAATTGTAATGCATTGCATCAATTTAGTTCATTCTTCGCGCTGAATGTGTGCAAAGCTCGGGCGACAAAGCTGAATCAGGTCGTGAGTTTGAAGGGCTATACCAGCCATTGAGGAGCCGCTACTAATGGTGACTATAGGTTGTTCAAGAATTTGATGATCAAAAATGACGGGCATTGACGTTTTAAGCAAAAGAGGAGTCACTGTTCCAATTTGATATCCGGTGATTGATTCGACATCTTTCATATTTACGCACGTCATGCGTCGCCATTGCAGAAAGGTTCTAACTTTTTTCGGATCAATACTCTTGTCTCCTGGAGCACAAGCTAGAGCCAGTTGTCCACCCATATCTCTAAGCAGGATGCACTTAACCATTTGATTTGGGGTGATACCACGCTGATTTGCCGCATCTTCAATGGTGGTCGCGGGTATTTGATGATGCAGCAAGCGGAAAGCCACTTGCTGCTGCTCAAGGAATTGAGTGAGTTTTGTCTCGCTAACTTTATTCGTCATCGTTTAATGAATAAGGAAGCGCTTCGATGGTCCAGCGAGTGTCCGGTTGCGAAGACAGTCTGAATTCTGTGTCTTCATCTAAATTGTTTGGCAGTACGACTAAACCAATCGCTGTGTTATTAGCAAATGTGTAATGAACCATAAGTTGGCCTGCTGAACGCCAGTTTTCACCGACAGAACGTTCCAACTGAACGACGTCATCACTGTTCAATGGCGATTCTATGTTGCCTTTGACGATATACATTGCACGCTTGTTAATACCACGATACTTGGCACGAGCTACGGTTTCTTGGCCTGTATAGCAACCTTTGCTAAAGCTGATGCCATTTAGCGCTTGAAGGTTGAGTGCTTGAGGAATGTGCTCATTTTGCTCGGCTTGTGTTACCACAGGGTAAGCTTGCTCTATTTCAAATCGTGTCCAGAGCGCTTCATTAACTTTAGCGGCTTCAATACCATTGACTATCTTTTCTGCTTGCTCGCTATCAACCAATAGTAGCCAGCGTTGCGAATCAATTTTTACAGCACTTCCGCCTTCGATAGAGCGAACATCGTCACGAGTTTCGCTATGAGAATCAATCCAAGCTTGGGCTTGTGCACCCATTAAACCCAGAGCAATATCGCTGCTGTTGGTTATCTCTGCTTTGGAGAAAATTGCATATTTCTTAAGTTCGCGCAGTTCTACGTCGATAGATGAAAGCGGCTGAAACATCGTATAACCACCGTTATGGTGGAAAATGCGAAAGACAGACCAGACTTTTCCTTTTGCGTCGCAATGTGCACCGAAAGTCATTTGTTCAGCTTCCAGAGAAACCACGTTACAGGTAACTTGGCCTTGCAAGTAAGACTTAGCATCTGTACCTACAATTTGAATAGTGCCCCAAGATGCTAGATGTGTGAGCATGAGCTCAGGCAAAGCGTCATCAGCATTGACAGATAGGGGAGAGAAAGTGTTTTTCCAATCCATGATACTCACCATAGTGAACGATATTGATCTATGGTAATCCGGATAAGTTTTTTTGTCAGCTTGATTGGGACTGTGATTGAGACCCTAGTTGATTTTTCTGTCTGTTGGTAGACTTAGCAAAATTACCGTTTGTTAGCCCAAATAACTATAAAGTGAGAAAGGTAGATGTATAACGCTGAAGAAAAAGCTCGAATTAAATGGGCATGTCGTCGTGGTATGTTGGAACTGGACGTCGTTATTATGCCATTTTTTGAAGAGTGCTTTGACTCCTTAACTGAATCCGAGCAGAAGGATTTTGTCTCTTTGTTGGAATGTGATGACCCAGATTTGTTTACTTGGATTATGGGACATGGTCGCTCTGAAAACTTAGGGCACGCAGCTATTGTTGATCAAATTGTCGCTCATAACCTCAGCAAAGTCCGTTAAGCTAGAACTCTGCTATTCCTATACTGCCCAAGTATTCGCTGCCATTTTTTTCATGGTGTTGATATGGGCAGTCATTGTTTCTGCCATTCCTCTTACCGCCTCTGCGTGGTTATTATCTCTTTTCATATTGCGCCCGTTGAGCACTTTTCTGCCGGATTCTTTACACGGTTCTGTTGAGATTGGTTTTGATGGCTATTTAAAAATGAATAATCAAAAACAGTCTTTCCTGTCAGTCAGCGATCTTCATTCTTTTGCTTTCTTATCTTTTCACGCCAGAGGAAAACATTGGTTGCTGTGGAGAGACAGTTGCGAGGAAGTGACTTACCGTCAGTTATTGGTGAGATTGAAAAGAAAACAGGAGCCTTAGCTCCTGTTTTCAATTTTATACATGGTACTTTTGCTTAAAGAAGGGTTACTCTTTTGGCGAAAGAATTGTCGGGCCACTATTTTCTAACTGGTCTGGGTAATCCAAGGTGTAATGCAATCCGCGACTCTCTTTACGTTGCATTGCGCAGCGCACCATCAGTTCAGCCACCTGCAATAGGTTACGCAGTTCAAGCAAGTTGTTGGAAACTCGGAAGTTGCTGTAGTATTCCTGCGTTTCTTGTTGCAGCAACTGGATGCGGCGTAGTGCTCGCTCTAAACGTTTATCTGTACGCACGATACCCATGTAATCCCACATAAACAGGCGCAGTTCGTGCCAGTTGTGCTGGATAACTACTTCCTCGTCAGAGCTGGTTACTTGGCTCTCATCCCAAACAGGAACCGATGGTGGCATGTCGATATTCTTAATGTTTTTAACAATATCTTTGGCCGCAGACCAAGCATAAACCACACATTCCAACAGTGAGTTTGAAGCCATGCGGTTTGCACCATGCAGACCGGTATAGCTAACTTCACCAATTGCATAGAGGTGTTTGAGGTCAGTTTGACCTTGTTGGTTCACCATGACACCACCACAGGTGTAGTGCGCAGCCGGGACAATTGGAATTGGCTCTTTGGTGATATCAATACCCAAATCCATCAGACGGCGATAAATAGTCGGGAAGTGTTTTTCAATAAAATCCGAAGGCTTATGGCTGATGTCGAGATACATACAGTCTGCACCTAGGCGTTTCATTTCAAAGTCGATAGCTCGAGCCACCACATCACGTGGTGCCAGCTCTGCACGCTCATCAAAATCAAGCATAAAGCGAGAACCATCTGGACGTCGCAGGTAAGCGCCTTCGCCACGAAGTGCTTCAGTTAACAGGAAGTTGCGAGCCTCAGGGTGGTACAAACAGGTTGGGTGGAACTGGTTAAATTCCAAGTTCGCCACGCGGCAGCCTGCACGCCAAGCGATAGCAACACCATCACCGGAAGAAACATCAGGATTTGAGGTATATTGATAAACTTTCGAAGAACCACCAGTTGCAAGAACCACGTATTTTGCACGAATGCTTTCAACGTGTTCTTCATTACGGTTCCAAACATACGCACCAATGACTTTATTTTTATCGCCACCGACTTTGTCTTCGGTAATCAGATCTAACGCGTTGTAGCGTTCAAAAATAGAGATGTTTGGATGTTGGTGTGCATTGTCCTGCAATGAAGTTTGCATTGCCATACCGGTTGCATCAGCAGCATGAAGGATTCGACGGTGGCTATGGCCGCCTTCACGGGTCAAGTGATAACGAGGGTTGTCATCGTCGTCATCACTGTCTTCTTCTTTATCGAATGGTACACCACCGTCGATCAGCCACTGCACACACTCTTTTGCATGCTCAGCGATAAAGCGAACGGTCTTTTCCTCACAGATACCATCGCCAGCGATGAGCGTATCCTGAACATGAGAATCAATACTGTCAGATTCATCAAATACAGCGGCAATGCCACCTTGAGCGTAGAAAGTTGCACCTTCACTACGAGGTCCTTTACTCAGTACGATGACTTTGCAATGTTTTGCGATACGCAAAGCTAACGACAAGCCTGCTGCACCGCTCCCTATCACTAATACATCACATTGATGCTCTCGGTTTTCGTTCATAAAACTTTTAAATTCCCGAACTATAGTAGAATCGTCCTACTCTATATTGAAATTTTTCACTTGCTGATTTGATGAGCCTGATTGAAAAAGAGCGTCATACCAATGACTAAACTATAAGATGAATCAAGCAATTAGGAAACCGAGCTACGTGAGTCCCGCATTTATAATGTGTTTAAAAAATAATAGTTTTTAAAAGCTATTGTTTTTATAGATTTGTATCCGCAAAATCGTTTCGGGGTTACAAACCTCGATTACATCACATTGTGCATTATGTTTGGCAATTAAATTAACACATAATTGAACTTTATCTTTTTTACTGAGTCACAATAGTGCTCATGTAAACAGTGGTGTCAATACTACATTCTGGATAATTAAAGCCCATATCTGAGAAGGTAAGGGAGATAACAATAGGAGTAACCGCTCGAATGAACGAGCAGCTAACCGATCAAGTATTGATTGAGCGAGTTCAGAATGGAGATAAGCAAGCATTTAATCTTTTAGTTTTGAAATATCAAAATAAAGTCTGCAATCTTATTTCTAGGTACGTGAGCAATTCAGGAGATGTTGCTGATGTAGCACAAGAGGCTTTTATTAAGGCTTATCGCGCTATACCAACCTTTAGAGGTGAAAGTGCGTTCTACACTTGGCTATATCGTATTGCTGTCAATACCGCGAAAAATCACATCGTAGCGCAAGGGCGCAGGCCTCCAGCCACCGATGTTGATGCTGAAGAAGCTGAATTTTACGAAACAAACAATGCGTTAAAAGAAATATCGAACCCTGAGAACATTACGCTGTCGAAAGAACTGAAGAAGGCAGTGTTTAGTGCGATAGACGCGTTGCCTGAGGATTTAAAAACAGCAATGACTTTACGCGAGCTGGAAGGCTTAAGTTATGAAGACATTGCTGAAATTATGGATTGCCCTGTTGGTACGGTACGTTCTCGTATATTCCGTGCTCGTGAGGCGGTAGAAAAGAGAATCAAATCTCTTTTGTAGCGTTGGAACCAGTAAGACCCCAGTAATTGGAAAATAATGGTGAAAATAATGGCGGACAAACAACAACTTTCAGCTCTCATGGATGGAGAGATGGTCGACAAGTTGCTAATTCAAGAATTAGCCAACGATCGTGAAAGTATCGAAACGTGGAAGAATTACCACCTGATAGGTGATGTAATGCGTGGCGATGCACCCGAAAGACCTGAATGGAATATCGCTGAAAGTGTGGCATTAGCGTTGGAAAATGAACCAGCTCATACCCCATACAATACCAATGTTACCGATTTAGATAGTATGCGAGTGGCAGAGGAACAACCTGCTCCGCATAAAGCGCGCCGACAACTACCAAAATGGTTATCGCCGTTTGGTCAGGTGGCGGTTGCTGCTTGTGTTTCTTTGATTGCTATCATCGGTGTTCAACAATATGGTGCAAGTGGTTCTTCAGCTGCGGATCAACCTTTTCCCGTACTGCAAACAGTTCCTTTATCTGGCAGTGTAGAACCTGTGAGTCTGACTCGTGAGTCAGTAAGACCAAGTATAGAATCAAATGCTCAGGAGCAGCGTCGTCGTGTTAACGCTATGCTTCAGGATTATGAACTGCAACTGAGATTAAACAGTGAGGGCTTGGGACAACACCAAGACTCAATCGAACCGGTAACTGAATGAAAAAACTTCTGATCAGTGTGTTGGCGCTGTTCAGTTTGAGCTCTACTTCAGCCTTTGCAGAGGACGAATCTGCAGAGGCTTTATTGCATCAAATGAACGAGGCCAGTCAACATCTCAATTATGAACTGTCTTATATCCTGATTAAGAAAAACAGTATTGAACCTTTGCTGTATCGTCATGCTCGACACGAGCAGAAGGAATACGCTCATCTTGTTTATTTGAGCGGCCCTATGCGTGAAGTTTTTCAGCGTGATAATGAAGTGAGCTACATTGAACCTGGAGTAGAACCTTTCACTATCGAATCTGGCAACATGGTTGCTCCAACCATACCAATGCTCAATAGCAATGTTACTGAGCTTAGCCAGTTTTACGACTTCGTTAAAATGGGACGAGCGCGTGAAGCGGGAACCCCTTGCCAAGTGGTGCGCATTGTTCCTAAAGACGGTTTAAGATATTCCTACATGCTTTGGGTGGACGAGAAAACACACCTGCCGTTGCGGGCTGATCTTGTTGATCGTTACGGTGAAGTATTAGAGCAATATCGATCGATCTCTTATTCAGTCAGTGACAAACTGGCAGAGTTGATGGCAGGTTTTGATAATGTTCAGTTGCCTGAAGTGCTATCCTTACCTAAAAGTAAGGTAAACGAGACATTTTGGTCGGTAGGATGGAAGCCGGATGGCTTCAAATCTGTCAATCTCAATCGCTACCGAATGATCAATACTGAAAGAGTGGTCGAGAATCAGATGTTCTCAGACGGTTTATTCAGCTTCTCTGTCTATGTTTCTTCCAGTGATGAACACTCACTGCAAGGACAATTGGTAAGGCAGGGGCGTCGTACTTTACAAACGTTTATTAAGGGTGATCGTGAGGTTTCTGTTGTGGGTGATATTCCACCAGAGACGGCTAAACGTATTGCCCAATCGGTTGTATTTGATAATACCAAGGCTACACCACAATGATGACAGCACTTGCCACAGTGATGGCTGTACAAACAAAAGAACAAGGTTTTCATGTTGAGCTCAGTTGCGAACAGAAAACCAGTTGCAGCAGCTGCTCGTCGGCGAAAAGCTGTGGTACAGGCATTGTGTCTAAAGCAATTGGTGGTAAGTCATTACGCTGGCATTTAGATACGGATAAGAGCGTATCTCAAGGTCAGGTGGTTGAAATTGGTTTTCCAGAAAAAAGCCTGTTGCAGTCTGCTGCGTTGGTTTATTTAGTCCCTCTTCTAATGATGATCCTTGGAGCCTGGCTTGCTGACAGCTGGCTTGCCCCGATGCTCGGTATGGGAGAGGGGATCATCATTTTAACTTCACTTGTCTTTATCGGTTTAGGTATACGCCTTGCTAAAATCTGGTCTGGCTCGCTGGAAAAGCGTACAGAGCAAGAAGTTGTTCTGCTAAGAGTGCTTGGAGAGCCAATTGCCTAAATTATGATGCGATCCCAAAGGAAATTGGGTAGAATCGCCCAACTTGAATGAAAGGGCACTTCAAATCGCCTTTCATATGTCCTAATTTGCAAAGAGTTTAGTCATCCCAAACCTATGAAGCACATTCGTAACTTTTCGATTATCGCCCACATTGACCATGGTAAATCGACTTTATCTGACCGTTTAATCCAAGTATGTGGTGGATTAAGTGATCGTGAAATGGCAGAACAAGTTCTTGATTCTATGGATCTAGAACGTGAGCGTGGTATCACCATCAAAGCACAGAGTGTGACACTCGATTACAAAGCAAATGATGGCGAAACATACCAACTTAACTTCATCGACACACCTGGACACGTTGACTTCTCCTACGAAGTATCTCGCTCTCTAGCCGCGTGTGAAGGTGCATTACTTGTTGTTGATGCAGGCCAGGGCGTAGAAGCACAAACCCTAGCTAACTGTTATACGGCTATCGAAATGGATCTGGAAGTAGTGCCAATCTTAAACAAGATTGACCTACCAGCAGCAGAGCCTGAACGTGTAGCCGAAGAAATTGAAGATATTGTCGGTATCGATGCAATCGAAGCGGTACGCTGTTCAGCGAAAACTGGTCTTGGTGTTGACCTTGTTCTTGAAGAAATCGTTGCAAAAATTCCAGCGCCAGTCGGTGATCCAGATGCGCCATTGCAGGCTCTGATTATTGACTCATGGTTTGATAACTACTTAGGTGTTGTTTCACTAGTACGTATCAAACACGGCAGTTTGAAGAAGAACGAAAAGATCAAAGTCATGAGTACTGGTCAGGTTTGGAACATTGACCGTTTAGGCATTTTTACACCTAAGCAGATTGATACGACCGAACTAAACACTGGCGAAGTGGGTTGGGTTGTTTGTGGTATTAAAGACATCCTAGGTGCGCCTGTTGGTGATACGCTGACTTGGGCTAAAAACGGCAGTGAAAAACCGCTACCGGGCTTTAAGAAAGTGAAGCCTCAGGTTTATGCGGGTCTGTTCCCTGTATCATCAGATGACTATGAAAACTTCCGTGATGCGCTAGGTAAACTTAGCCTGAACGATGCCTCTCTGTTCTATGAGCCAGAAACATCAGCAGCACTGGGTTTTGGTTTCCGTTGTGGCTTCTTAGGTATGCTACATATGGAGATCATTCAAGAGCGTCTAGAGCGCGAATATGATCTCGACTTGATCACCACCGCACCGACGGTAGTGTATGAAGTGGAAATGACCAACAAACAAGTCATGTATGTTGATAGCCCAGCGAAGCTACCGGCGATCAACGACATCGAAGAGATTCGTGAACCAATCGCGCGTTGTAATATCTTAGTACCGTCGGAATACCTAGGTAACGTTATTACCTTATGTATCGAAAAACGCGGTATGCAGGTGGACATGGTTTACCACGGTAACCAAGTGGCACTGACTTACGATATTCCAATGGCAGAAGTGGTACTGGACTTCTTTGACCGCTTGAAATCAACGTCTCGTGGTTATGCGTCACTGGATTACGGTTTCCAACGTTTCGAAGCGTCGAAGATGGTTCGTGTAGACGTACTATTGAATGGTGACAAAGTGGATGCATTGGCCATCATTACTCACCATGACAACGCTCAGACTCGTGGCCGTCAGCTAGTTGAGAAAATGAAAGAATTCATTCCTCGCCAAATGTTTGATATTGCGATTCAGGCTGCTATCGGTAACCACATCATCGCGCGCTCAACAGTGAAACAGCTACGTAAGAACGTAATCGCTAAATGTTACGGCGGTGACGTGAGTCGTAAGAAGAAACTATTGAAGAAACAGAAAGAAGGTAAGAAACGTATGAAGCAAATCGGTAACGTTGAGCTTCCACAAGAGGCGTTCCTTGCAATTCTTCACGTAGGTAAAGACTAATCGTTTTGTCTTATCTGCCGATTTGTTACATGTAAACTCGCAAGTGAAAGAGTCTCGGCTCTTTCACTTTCGTATTTTTTAGATAAGGGAAGTCAATGGCTAATACATTCTCACTCATCTTAGTTCTTGTAACCTTGGTTACCGGAATTGTGTGGGCGTTGGAAAAATGGGTTTGGGCGAAGAAGCGCCATGAAAACGTGGCACGTCAGTTAAAAGCCGAACCCGACAGTATTGATACCAGTTTGACGACCAAAGTCGCACCACAGCCGTGGTGGATTGAGAATTCCGTTTCAATTTTCCCAGTGATCGCATTCGTGTTAGTTCTGCGTTCGTTTGTATTTGAGCCGTTCCAAATTCCATCAGGCTCTATGATGCCAACGCTGCTGGTAGGCGATTTCATTCTTGTTGAAAAATACGCATACGGTTTGAAAGATCCAGTATGGCGCACACAGTTAGTGGAAACGGGCAAGCCTGAGCGCGGTGACATTGTGGTGTTCAAGTTCCCGCAAAACCCAAGCATTGACTATATTAAGCGTGTGGTTGGTATGCCGGGTGATATTGTGCGTTATAGCCGTGATAAACAGATTTGTGTGCAAAGTGCAGGAGAGTCAACCTGTAAACCTATTAAGCTATCAAACGTGCAGGAAAGTGAGTTCACTCAGAACAACATTCCAATGGTGCAACTTGATGAACAGCTAGGCGAAGTAAAGCACAATATTTTGATCAACCCTCTACGTATTGATGATGTACGTAGTTATGCGCCACGTAGTGGTGTGAATGAATGGGTTGTTCCACAAGGGCACTATTTTGTGATGGGTGATAACCGTGACAACAGTGCTGACAGCCGTTTTTGGGGCTTTGTTCCAGAAGCCAACTTAGTGGGTAAAGCTGTTGCTATCTGGGTGAGCTTTGAGTTTGACCGAGATCCTAATAGTGTAATTCCTGCTTGGATTCCAACTGGTGTGCGCTTAAGCCGCATCGGTGGCATTAACTAGGGCTGATTTTTCAGCCCCGCAACACATCGAGAGAGTATGACTTCTCCAGTAAGTAGATTAGAAAAAAAGCTCACGTATCAGTTTAAAGATCCTGAGCTTCTTGATTTGGCACTGACTCACCGCAGTGCCAATGGTAAACACAATGAACGTCTTGAATTTCTGGGCGATTCAATTTTAAGTTTTGTCATTGCTGACGACCTGTATCATCGCTTCCCTAAGATCAACGAGGGCGATATGAGTCGTATGCGTGCTACGTTAGTTCGTGGTCACACACTGGCTGAACTAGGTCGTGAATTCGAGCTAGGAGATTACTTAAAATTAGGTCCAGGCGAGTTGAAAAGCGGTGGTTTCCGCCGTGATTCGATCCTAGCTGATGCAGTGGAAGCCATTATAGGTGCTATTTATTTAGATAGTGGTACTGAAGCGGTTCGCGGCATTATTTTAAGCTGGTATCAAACTCGCCTTGACGCGATCAAGCCTGGTGTGTCACAGAAAGATCCCAAAACTCGCCTGCAAGAATTTTTGCAAGGCAGAAGAAAGCCTCTACCTGTTTACACAGTGACTAATATTAAAGGTGAAGCACACAATCAGGAATTTACTGTATCGTGTGATGTAGCAGGTATTGGAATGCCTGTGATTGGTAAAGGTACCAGCCGCCGCAAGGCAGAACAAGCGGCTGCTGAGACTGCACTAGAGCAATTAAGCAATGGCTGATAAAGAATTTGATATTGATGCATTCTTTGCATCAGAAGGTGACGACGCCAAAGTTGAAGCGTCAATACCAGAAAACCAGCACTGTGGTTTTGTTGCGATCGTAGGTCGCCCGAATGTCGGTAAATCTACGTTACTGAACAATATCCTCGGTCAGAAGATTTCGATTACTTCACGTAAGCCGCAAACCACTCGTCACCGCATTATGGGTGTCGACACAGAAGGTGATTATCAGGCAATTTATGTTGATACACCGGGGTTACATATTGAAGAGAAGCGTGCGATCAACCGTTTGATGAACCGTGCGGCGAACAGCTCTCTGAGTGATGTTAACCTAGTTCTGTTCCTCGTTGACGGTACGCATTGGACTGAAGACGATGAAATGGTTCTGACGAAGCTTCAAAAAGCGAATTTCCCTGTGATTCTTTGTGTAAACAAAGTCGACAACGTGAAAGATCGCAACGAAGTGATGCTGCACATGCAGGCAATGTCTGAGCGAATGAACTTTGTTGATGTGGTGCCAATTTCTGCGAAACTAGGTAAAAACGTTGATGTACTGCGTAAGCATGTACGTGAGCATTTACCAAAAGCGGTTCACCATTTCCCTGAAGAGTATGTGACAGACCGTTCGCAACGCTTTATGGCTTCGGAAATCATCCGTGAAAAGTTGATGCGTTTTACTGGTGAAGAACTGCCTTATTCGGTAACGGTTGAAATCGAGCGTTTCGACTACAACCCTGATACCGATGGTTTCCATATTAACGCCTTGATTCTGGTTGAACGTATTGGTCAGAAGAAAATGGTGATTGGTAAGAACGGCGAAAAGATCAAAACCATTGGTCGTGAAGCTCGTTTGGACATGGAAGAACTGTTTGGCCGCAAAGTTTACCTAGAAACTTGGGTCAAAGTGAAATCAGGTTGGGCTGATGATGAACGAGCTCTTCGCTCATTAGGCTATATCGACGACCTATAATCCTGTAATCTGGCTCCATGTATTGGGGCCAGTTTACTATTTCCCCTTGGTATATTTCCGCTTACGGATTTCCACACTATGTCTGACGGTTTACAGCGCTGCTTTGTATTACACCGCCGCCCATACAGCGAGACGAGCTTAATTCTGGACGTATTCAGCGAAGAATATGGCCGTTTAAGCATCATGGCAAAAGGGGCGAGAAGTAAGCGATCTACTACCAAAGGCGCATTGCAGGCATTCACTCCACTACTATTGAAGTGGTCGGGTAATGGCTCAATGAAAACCTTACGTCAGGCAGAAGCCATCAGCCTTGGATTACCGTTAACCGGTATATGTCTGTATTCAGCCATGTACGTGAATGAACTTATTGGCCGAGTCTTGATGCCTGAAGTTCCTTCTCCCGGATTATTCCATGACTATCTTACCGCGCTGACCGAACTCGCGCAGAGTGATAACCCTGAGCCAGCATTGCGCCGTTTTGAGTTAGCTTTGTTGTTTGCCATGGGCTATGGCGTTGATTTTATGCATTGTGCGGGAACCGGAGAACCGGTTGACCCCAATATGACTTATCGATATCGAGAGCAGAAAGGGTTTATTGCATCGGTGAGGCGCGATAATCTAACATTCCTCGGTAACGAATTAATCGCGATCAGTGAGCGGCGCTTTAGCACGAAAGAGCAACTTCAGGCGGCAAAACGCTTTACACGTATCGCTTTAAAGCCGTATCTTGGCGGCAAACCATTAAAAAGCAGAGAGTTGTTTAGACAAGCAACTCCCCTAAAATTAAATTCAAGAGGGACTCTCTCTTGAGCACGGAGTGTAGGAAAATGAGCTCAATTTATTTAGGCGTTAATATTGACCATATCGCGACAGTACGTAATGCACGTGGTACTCAATACCCAGATCCAGTTCATGCAGCGGAAATTGCTGAGCGTGCGGGTGCTGATGGTATTACGATTCACCTTCGCGAAGACCGTCGTCATATCAAAGATCGTGATGTACGTATTCTGAAAGAAACCATTCAGACTCGCATGAATCTGGAAATGGCGGTAACAGATGAGATGGTTGAAATTGCTTTAGAAACAGCGCCTGAGTTTGTTTGTCTTGTTCCTGAAAAACGTGAAGAGCTAACCACTGAAGGTGGCTTGGATGTGATTGGTCAGTTTGAAAAAGTAAAAGCGGCAACGCAAAAACTGACAGAAGCGGGCATCAAAGTGTCTCTGTTTATTGATGCAGACCGTGAGCAGATCGATGCAGCTAAGAAATGTGGCGCACCGTTTATCGAGCTTCACACTGGTCATTACGCAGATGCGAAAACCGAAGCGGATCAACAAGACGAACTGAAAAAGATTGCTGCGGCAGCAAGCTACGCTGCTGACCAAGGCATCACAGTAAACGCAGGTCATGGTCTGACTTACCACAACGTTGCAGCCATTGCTGAAATTCCAGAAATTTATGAGTTGAACATCGGTCACGCAATCATTGGTCGTGCATTGTTTGATGGCTTGCCAAAAGCGGTTGCAGACATGAAAGCCATCATGCTGGACGCGCGTCGCTAATTGGTATGATTGTTGGATTAGGAACAGACATAGCGGAGATTGAGCGCATAGAAAAAGCGCTCAATCGCAGTGGTGACGCTTTTGCGCAGCGAATTCTGACTGAAAGTGAGCTCGAAGTGTTTACTAACCTAAAGCAGAAAGGACGTTATTTGGCTAAGCGTTTTGCGGCTAAGGAAGCGGCTTCAAAAGCGTTAGGAACAGGTATCGCTCATGGTGTAAGTTTTCAGGATTTTGAAATCAGCAATGACGAGAATGGCAAACCGGTTCTTACGCTATCTGGAAAAGCGCAGAAAATCGCTCAAGCCTCTTCGGTGCGTTCTGTACACCTTACTATTTCAGATGAACGTCACTACGCAGTAGCAACGGTGATTCTCGAATCTTAATCCGTATAAGAGTTTTCAAATTCAATAAAAAGAGGTGCTTTAAGCACCTCTTTTTTTCACGCTAAATAAAGCCGTTATAGCGTTTAAACCAAGTATGGGGCAGCGCTTGCTACCACTTTCTCCATTTCATCCTGAAGCTCAAACAGTTCTGGCTCGACATCTTGCACTCGGGCTCCTGAACGTAGGGTGTGCTCTAAGGTCTCACAAACTTTCTTCAGACGAGGTACGCCACTGTATGAGCAGCTACCGTGGAGCTTGTGAATATGATGCAGTAAATCTGTGGCAGGGTATTCATCATCGTTGAGAGCTATCTCAATTACTTGATTGATCTCTTTGAAAGAGGCGAGCAACATCTTGAGCATGTCTTTAGCCAAATCTTCCTTGTTTGCCGCCTGCCTTAATGCTAGCGACCAGTCGATAGCAACCGTCGCATTGACTGGTGCTGGTTTTTCAACTTGAATCTCTTCCAGTTCAATCGGTTCTTGCGGTTCTTGCGGTTCAAGCGTGATGGTTTCATCCGTTTCTGGTTTCGGACTCCAGTGCAGTAACACTTGCTGCAAGATATGCTCTTCAATCGGTTTAGTGAGGTAATCATCCATACCGGCTTTCAGTAATCTTTCACGCTCTCCAACCATCGCATGTGCAGTCACCGCTATAATCGGTGTATTGGTGTTGAGCTTAAGTTTCTTAATTTCGTGGCAAGCAGTGACACCATCCATCTTCGGCATCTGAATATCCATCAGGATGATGTCGAAGTGGCACTCTTTTGCCCGTTCAATCGCATCTTCGCCACTATTGCATGAGACCACCGTTTCCACACATTCTTGCAGCAGTGCGGTGATCAGTTTTAGGTTGGCGGGGTTATCGTCAACGGCCATAACGGTGAGTGGCAATTTTACAATATGAGGAATGAGCTCAACAGTTTTTTCAGTTCGCGTTGGCTGATTGGCGATCAGTGTCTGTAGCAGTTTCTTACGAGACAGTGGCTTGGTAATACATTGCACTGGATATTTCTGCATTAACAGATCCGCCAGTGCCAATTCGGTACTCGGCGTGCCAACAACCACGTTTGCCGCGATAGACAACGCTTTCTCCACCCATTGCTCAACCAGTGATTGATCCGTTTCCTTACTTGGCGCAAGGTTGAGCAAAACATAGTCGTACTGTTCAGATTCGGTTGGAATCGCTGAACGATAAACCACATTTAATCCAGCTTGAACTAAGGTGTGCTGAACAATAGAAGCCGCTTGCATGTTAGGTTCAACAAGCAGTATCTGTTTATTGCGCAGAGCTTGCGGATCAAGCCAGTCGTGCATCGGCAAATCTGTGGTCATCAGACGTAAGTTAAACCAGAAGGTAGAGCCTTGGTGAAGACGGCTGGTTAAACTAATTTCACCGCCCATCTGGCTTACCAGTTTTTGGGTAATAACCAGACCTAGCCCCGTACCACCATAACGACGAGAAATACTGGCATCGGCTTGACTGAAAGCTTGGAAAAGCTGAGCTTGTTGACGCTCTGAAATACCAATACCGGTATCACGAACCATGAATTGCAGCTCAACGAAATCATCGCGCTGAGAACGCAATTCAACACTAATATCAATGTTGCCACGTTCGGTGAACTTGATGGAGTTACCAACCAAGTTAGTGAGTACTTGCTGAATACGCAGCGGATCGCCCACCAAGCCCGCTGGAATTTTAGGATCCACTTTGAGTGTGATTTCCAGCCCTTTCTCATGTGCACTCGCCGCCTGCAAGTTGACCACTTCTTCTAGCGAGTCTTGGAACTCAAATGGGATATTTTCCAGTGCCAATTTGCCTGCTTCAAGTTTCGAGAAGTCGAGAATATCGTTGATGATGGTCAGCAGGTTATTGGCTGATTTCTCGATGGTTTGCAGATAATCCGCTTGGCTGTTGGTTAGCTGAGTTTTCAGCATCTGACGTGTAAAGCCAATCACACCATTCAGTGGGGTACGCAGCTCGTGTGACATGTTGGCTAGGAATTCAGACTTCACGCGTGCGGCTTCTTGCGCTCGTTTTTTCGCAATGTCTAATTCAACGTTTTGAATCTCAAGCTGTTCCAGAGTTTCACGTAAGTCAGAGGTTGCTTGGTCGATACTGTGCTGCATCTCCACATGGTATTCAGATAAAGACACAGCCATGGCGTTGATACCTTTTTTCAGGTCATCCAACTCGCCGTGCATGCGACCTTCAATTCGCACATCCAAATGCCCGCGACGGATGCGGTCAACCACGTTCTTCATATGAATAATTGGGCGGGTAACATCGTGCATCAAGCGGAATGCAAACACGCCAGACAGCACCAAACCAAGAATCAACACCAAACAGGCTGAGAAAATTTCCTGATACTGTTGTAAACGTAGTGAAGACAGATCGAGCTCAATAGCGATATAGCCTAAAACCGGAGCAGACGATGTTTTTGCCGCGCTGTCATTGAACAGAGTTTCCGCAAGAATTGGGGTGCGCAGAATGAGTGTGTTTTCATCGAGCTGAGAACTGCTGAGTACCGGAATCGGTTTATCTTTCGGATACATCAAAGATTCGAAGTTCGGATGGAAGTTCGATGTTACGAAGAGTTCGTGGTTGGCATCAAATACCGCAATACTGCGCACTATGGTCGAATTTTTACGATGTGCGTAGCTGATGATGCGTCTTACCGATTCACGGCTTTGGTTTTTTAACGATTCTTCACTGGCAATTGCCAATGGTTCGATAATACTTGCACCCGAGTTGAGCACTTGTGTCTCTAAATCGTGATATCGGTTGAATGAGAATAACGCACTCAAAAGTAGCCCGATAATCAAGGTTGGAGCCAAAGTGAGTGTAATTACACGTGCGCGTAAGCCGTATCTGGTCATTATTGTCTAAACATCATGGTGTGGATATGGGAAAATAGCCAACTTTGCAGCTAGCCAACTACTCAAATTATGGTTAGCTTAATTCAAGAACCTTAGCTTCGACAATGCTCCCCAAGCAGAATAGTGACGCTGGGGCAAAAACTAATACATTAGGCACAGAACATGGCACGTTTCTTCCAACCGAAAAAGCGCAGCGCTTTAGAGACTAAACATCAAGCAGTGAGCGTTCAGAAACTCGATCATTTAGGCGCAGGTATTGCCTATCTGGATAAGAAACCCGTCTTTATCGATGGCGCATTAGCGGATGAAGAAGTGCTAATTCAGCTGACGGAAAGTAAAAGTAAGTTTGCACGCGCAAAGCTGATTAAAGTGCTTAAGCCAAGCCAGCAGCGCACTGTACCTTTCTGTCCTCATTATGCTCAGTGCGGTGGTTGTGATTTGCAGCATCTGTCGCGTGACGCTCAGATTGAACATAAGCAGCAAACCCTGAGCCAGTTGATGACTAAATTCGCAGGCCAAGAACTTGCGCTTTCCGCTCCGGTTTCTGGTGTCGATAAAGGTTACCGTCGCCGTGCTCGTATCAGCATGATGTGGGATAAGAAAAACCAACAACTGCAGTTCGGTTTTCGCCGTAAGCAGAGTAAAGAAATTGTCACCGTGACGGATTGTGCTGTGTTAGAACCCAGCTTAAATGCGTTGTTACCGGAAATGAAAGCTCTGCTCAGTGGCTTCAAAAAGCCAGAACAGCTTGGTCACGTTGAACTGGTGAAAGGCGACAATACTTCAGTATTGGTACTGCGTCATTTATCGCCTTTAGCGGATAAAGATCTTGCTGCGCTAAAAGAATTCGCGCAGAAGCATCAGTTAACGCTTTATGTTATGCCGAATGCTAATCAACTGGATAAAGTGCTGGGTGAACAGGCTTACTATCAAGAAGTGGGCGTTACTATCCCGTTTCTGCCAAGCAATTTTATTCAGGTAAACCAGCAAGTTAACCAAGAAATGGTTGAACAGGCGCTTGAGTGGTTGGACGTTCAAAAAGACGATCGTGTGTTAGATTTGTTCTGCGGTTTAGGTAACTTCAGCCTGCCGTTAGCAAAGTTAGCCGATAAAGTTGTCGGTATTGAAGGTGTGGATGAAATGGTAGAGATTGCGAAAAGCAATGCTCTGCACAACAAGATTGCGAATGTTGAATTTTATCAGGCAAACCTTGAACAAGAGTTCGCAGGAGAAATCTGGGCACAGCAGCAGTTTAATAAGGTTCTGCTTGATCCGGCACGTGCAGGCGCGGTAGGTATTGTTGACCAACTTGCCAGTTTAGGTGCTGAGCGAGTTGTGTATGTTTCGTGTAATCCTGCTACGCTTGCTCGTGATAGCCAAAGCTTACTTGAGCAGGGATATCAGCTGAAAAAACTCAGTATGTTGGATATGTTCCCACATACCAGCCATTTAGAATCAATGGCTCTATTTGTAAAAATATAGCTATTTGTAAACAGTAAAAAGTAAAAAAGCAAAAGTGTAAAACTTGGTTAGGTAACGGACTTCTGTTGTCTAACCAGAGTAGAATAGCTCGCAAATTATAAGAATTAGGATAAAAAGATGGTCGCGGTACGTAGCGCACACTTAAACCCAGACGAACAGTTTGAGCTAGAAAAGTGGATTTCTAGTTTACGGCAAGACCCCAAAACAGCGGCAAAGCTTACAGAGGTATATCACCAATGTGAGCATTTCTTGGTGGGTAACGCTAAAGGCCCGCTATTGTTATGGCGTGGTCGCGAAATGATCGAAATTTTGATCACTTTATCGATGGATCGTCCAACGCTGGTGGCGGCGTTGCTGTTCCCAATTGCGACCAGTGGCTTAGTGGATCGCGAAGAAGTTGAAGAACATTACGGTAAAGAGATCATTAAATTAATTGCTGGCGTCGAAGAGATGGCAGCGATTGGTCAACTCAATATCACCATGCAAGGCAGTGAAGCGTCAGCACAAGTCGATAACGTACGTCGTATGCTGCTGGCAATGGTGGATGACTTCCGTTGCGTGGTCATCAAGCTTGCAGAGCGAATCTGTAACCTTCGTGAAGTGAAAGATCAACCGGATGAGGTTCGTCGTTCAGCGGCAAAAGAGTGTGCCAACATCTATGCACCACTGGCGAACCGATTAGGTATCGGTCAGCTTAAGTGGGAAATCGAAGACTATGCATTCCGCTACCAACAACCAGATACTTATAAACAGATCGCGAAACAGCTTTCTGAGCGTCGTATCGTTCGCGAACAGTACATCCGTGACTTCGTTGATAACTTGAGCGCGGAAATGAAAGCATCGAACATCAATGCTGAAGTGAGTGGGCGTCCGAAGCACATTTACAGTATCTGGCGCAAAATGCAGAAGAAGAATCTGGCATTTGATGAACTGTTTGATGTGCGCGCCGTGCGTATCATCGCGGATAAGCTGCAAGACTGTTATGCCGCACTTGGTGTGGTTCACACCCAGTTTAAGCATTTACCGAGTGAGTTCGATGATTATGTAGCGAACCCGAAACCCAACGGTTATCAGTCGATTCATACGGTGATTCTTGGTCCTGAAGGCAAAACCATTGAGATTCAGATCCGAACTAAGCAGATGCATGAAGAATCTGAACTTGGGGTGGCTGCGCACTGGAAATATAAAGAAGGTGCTAGCAGTGGTCGCAGTGGTTACGACGAGAAAATTACTTGGCTGCGTAAACTGATTGATTGGCAAGAAGAGATGTCTGACTCCGGCGAGATGTTGGATGAACTTCGCAGCCAAGTATTTGACGACCGAGTTTACGCCTTTACACCGCGTGGTGATGTTGTCGACCTGCCAATGGGAGCAACGCCACTGGATTTCGCATACCACATTCACTCTGAAGTGGGGCATCGCTGTATCGGTGCCAAAGTCGGTGGGCGTATTGTGCCATTCACCCACAAACTTCAAATGGGTGACCAAGTTGAAATTATCACAGCGAAAGAACCTAACCCGTCACGTGACTGGCTAAACCCAGCAACGGGCTTTGTTCATTCTGGCCGAGCTCGTGCGAAGATCAATGCTTGGTTCCGTAAACAGAGCCGTGAGAAAAACCTTGAAGCTGGACGCGAAATTCTAGAAACAGAGTTAGCGAAAATCGGAGCGACGCTGAAAGATGCGGAGCAATATGCTCTGAAACGTTTTAACGTTAACAGTGCTGATGAACTTTATGTCGGTGTTGGCAGTGGCGATTTACGTATTAACCAGATCGTTAATCACATCAATGCACTAGTGAATAAGCCGACTGCGGAAGAAGAAGACAAACTGGTACTTGAGAAGCTCAAGGGAGATGAGTCGAAATCCGCAACTCTTCATCGTCCGCAAAAAGATGCCGTCGTGGTTGAAGGCGTCGATAACCTGATGACTCATCTAGCCCGTTGTTGTCAGCCGATTCCGGGTGATGAAATCAAAGGTTATATCACTCAAGGTCGGGGCATTTCGGTACACAGAAGCGACTGTGAGCAGTTGGAAGAACTGAGTCACCACGCACCAGAACGTATCATTGATACCGTTTGGGGGGCTGGATTTATGGGTTCTTACATCCTGACCTTACGAGTGGAAGCGATGGAGCGCGTGGGCTTGCTAAAAGATATTACTAGTCTGCTGGCGAATGAGAAGGTGAAAGTACTTACCATGAAGAGCCGTAGTGACTACAAACGCCAAATCGTGATCATGGATTTCGAGCTAGAGGTTAACAACATCGAAATTTTGGCTCGTGTGTCTAAGCGACTAGAACAAGTGAAAGACGTTATGCTCGTCAAACGCCTTGGCTAGCTCTAAATAACAGATTGAAATGAAAGGTAAGTGGTTCGCCACTTACCTTTTTCTTTTCTATCTCTAAACCACTGGTTTTTCTGGTGGATATTTATTTATAAGGAAACAGATATGAGTCATCCAATCGAGCAGTTAGTCGACATTATG
This sequence comes from Vibrio sp. Hal054, assembly GCF_037162405.1. Lineage (NCBI taxonomy): Bacteria > Pseudomonadati > Pseudomonadota > Gammaproteobacteria > Vibrionales > Vibrionaceae > Vibrio > Vibrio sp. Hal054. The sequence continues at coordinate 316,511 of NZ_JARLUT010000001.1, forward strand.
GCGAAATTGCGTGACCCGGAAACAGGGTGTCCTTGGGATAAGAAGCAGACCTTTGAAAGCGTTGTTCCATATACCATTGAAGAAACCTATGAAGTGGTAGATGCCATTCACAATCAAGACTGGCCCAATTTAAAAGAAGAGCTGGGTGACTTACTGTTTCAGGTGATTTTCTACAGTCAGATGGCTCAGGAACAAGGGTTATTCGATTTTCGCGATGTAGTGGAGACGGTGAATGAAAAGCTGACTCGCCGTCATCCTCATGTTTTTTCAGATGCAAAATTTGCTGATGAAGCAGAACTGAATGCCAATTGGGAAAAGGAAAAATCCCTCGAAAAAGCCCAAGTAGGCAAAAGCGAGCAAAGTATTCTAGACTCTATACCACAATCGCTACCAGCGTTATCGCGAGCGAATAAGATTCAAAAAAAATGCGCAAAATACGGATTCGACTGGGAGACTTTAGGCCCTGTTGTAGAAAAAGTGCATGAAGAAATTGAAGAAGTGGTTGCCGAAGCCATCAATATCGATGTTGATGAGCAAAGAGTCGAAGAGGAGCTGGGGGATTTGCTGTTTGCCACGGTGAATTTAGTCCGTCACCTCAAGAAAGATCCTGAGGTCGCTCTAACTAAGGCGAATCGTAAATTTGTAAAGCGTTTTCAAGGTGTTGAGGCTCAAGTAAGAGAGCAGGATAAAACCTTGACGGACTTTTCATTGCAAGAGTTAGATGGCATGTGGGAGCGAGTAAAAAGACGGGAGAAAGGTCTTGAATGACGTTCTGAATACGGCCTTTTGAGACAAAATTAACCCAATTAAATTACTTTGTTTGCATTCTGCGATAAGGCTATTTGATTTGAAGCAAAAAATTAAAAACTGAGTGTGATAGATTTCACGTTGTGGCGGTAATTGGGTTCTGGTATAGTTTCGTCCCGTCCAGAAGAAATCCATTTCCCTCATTCAACCAATTTCAGGTTAAACATGACGACAAATTATATTTTTGTTACTGGCGGGGTTGTATCCTCACTAGGTAAAGGTATTGCAGCAGCATCGCTTGCGGCTATTTTAGAAGCTCGTGGTCTTAAAGTGACTATGATGAAGCTTGACCCTTACATCAACGTTGATCCAGGCACAATGAGCCCTACTCAACACGGTGAAGTGTTTGTCACGGAAGATGGCGCTGAAACAGACCTTGACCTTGGTCACTACGAACGCTTTATTCGTACTAAGATGACCAAGCGCAATAACTTTACTGCTGGTCGTGTTTATGCTGACGTTTTACGTAAAGAGCGTCGTGGCGATTACCTAGGTGCAACCATTCAGGTTATCCCGCACATCACTAACGCTATCAAAGACCGTGTAATCGCGGGCTCCGAAGGTCACGATGTGGCTATCGTTGAGGTTGGTGGCACAGTTGGTGATATCGAATCTCTACCATTCATGGAAGCGATTCGTCAGTTGGCAATCGAAGTAGGTCGTGAACACGCAATGTTCATGCATTTGACTCTAGTACCTTACCTTGCTGCGGCAGGTGAAGTGAAAACTAAGCCAACTCAACACTCTGTAAAAGAACTGCTATCTATCGGTATTCAGCCAGACATCCTAGTATGTCGTAGCGACCGTATGATCCCAGCAAACGAGCGTAAGAAAATTGCACTTTTCTGTAACGTTTCTGAGAAAGCAGTAATTTCAATGAAGGACGTAGATTCTATCTACAAGATCCCTCAATTGGTTAAATCTCAAGGCTTGGATGATTTAGTTTGTGCTCGTTTCGGTATCAATGCTCCTGAAGCTGATCTGTCAGAATGGGAACAAGTTATTTACGAAGAAGCGAATCCAACGGGTGAAGTCACCATTGGTATGGTTGGTAAGTACATTGAACTACCAGACGCTTACAAATCAGTAAACGAAGCACTGAAACATGCTGGCCTAAAAAATCGTTTGAATGTAACGATTAAATATGTAGATTCTCAAGACGTAGAAACTCGTGGTTTCGAAGTTCTGCACGGTCTTGATGCAATATTGGTTCCGGGTGGCTTTGGTGACCGTGGTATTGAAGGCAAGATTATGGCTGCTCAATATGCACGTGAAAACAAGGTTCCTTACCTAGGTATCTGTCTAGGTATGCAAGTAGCGCTTATTGAGTTCGCTCGTAACGTTGCTGGTATGGAAGGTGCACATTCAACAGAATTTAACAAAAACACTAAGTACCCTGTGGTAGGTTTGATTACTGAATGGGTAGATAGTGAAGGTAACGTTGAAGAGCGTACTGAGACTTCTGATCTTGGCGGCACAATGCGCCTAGGTTCTCAGTTATGCCACCTAGAAAAAGGTACTAAAGCTTACCAACTATATGGTAGCGCGACGATCCATGAACGTCACCGTCACCGTTATGAAGTAAACAACAATCTTCGTCCGCAGATTGAAAAAGCTGGCCTAAAAGTATCAGGCTTATCTGCTGACAAGAAATTGGTTGAAGTGATTGAGAACCCTGCTCACCCATGGTTTGTAGCAGCGCAGTTCCACCCAGAATTCACATCAACCCCTCGTGATGGTCACCCATTATTTGCTGGTTTCGTGAAAGCAGCGGGTGAGTTCCAACGCGGTGAATCTGAGAAGTAACAAGGATACGGACAGTTGCTTTAAGTTGTGCAGCTGTCCTTTATAGTTTTGACATTTAAATTCAACGAGAGGAAACATTAATGTCTAAGATCGTTAAAGTTCTAGGTCGTGAAATCATCGACTCACGTGGTAACCCAACTGTAGAAGCTGAAGTACACCTAGAAGGCGGTTTCGTTGGTATGGCGGCAGCTCCATCTGGCGCATCTACTGGTTCTCGTGAAGCTCTTGAGCTACGCGATGGCGACAAATCACGTTTCCTAGGTAAAGGTGTTCTTAAAGCAATCGCTGCTGTAAATGGTCCTATCGCTGACGCTCTAGTTGGTAAAGATGCTAAAGACCAAGCTGCTATTGACCAAATCATGATCGACCTAGATGGTACTGAAAACAAATCTAACTTCGGTGCTAACGCAATCCTAGCTGTATCTCTAGCAAACGCTAAAGCAGCAGCAGCAGCTAAAGGCATGCCTCTATACGAGCACATCGCTGAGCTAAACGGCACTGCAGGTCAATTCTCTATGCCTCTACCAATGATGAACATCATCAACGGTGGTGAGCACGCAGATAACAACGTTGATATCCAAGAATTCATGATTCAACCAGTTGGTGCTGCAACTCTTAAAGAAGCTGTACGTATGGGTGCGGAAGTATTCCACAACCTAGCTAAAGTTCTTAAGTCTAAAGGTTACAACACTGCAGTTGGTGACGAAGGTGGTTTCGCTCCTAACCTAAAATCTAACGCTGAAGCGCTAGAAGTTATCGCAGAAGCAGTTGCTGCTGCTGGTTACGTTCTAGGTAAAGACATCACTCTAGCTATGGACTGTGCAGCATCTGAGTTCTACGACAAAGACGCTGGCATCTACAACATGAAAGGCGAAGGTAAAACTTTCTCTTCTGAAGAGTTCAACCACTACCTAGCTGGTCTAGTTGAGAAATTCCCTATCGTTTCTATCGAAGATGGTCTAGACGAGTCTGATTGGGATGGTTTCGCACACCAAACTCAACTTCTAGGCGACAAGATCCAACTTGTTGGTGACGATCTATTCGTAACTAACACTAAGATTCTTGCTCAAGGTATCGAGAAAGGCATTGCTAACTCTATCCTTATCAAGTTCAACCAAATCGGTTCTCTAACTGAGACTCTAGCTGCAATCAAGATGGCTAAAGATGCAGGTTACACTGCAGTAATCTCTCACCGTTCTGGCGAAACTGAAGATGCAACTATCGCTGACCTAGCGGTAGGTACAGCTGCAGGTCAAATCAAAACTGGTTCTATGAGCCGTTCTGACCGTGTTGCTAAGTACAACCAACTTATCCGTATCGAAGAAGCACTAGCTGGTCGTGCTCCTTTCAACGGTCTTAAAGAAGTTAAAGGCCAAGCTTAATTCTTAGTTGAGTTAATATTGGTTATATAAACTTTGAAACCCTCGCTTCGGCGGGGGTTTTTGTTTTAATACGGGTGATTAAGAGCGATGAGCCGTTCTGACCGTGTTGCTGCTATACCTAAAAGAAAGCAACCAACTTATCCGTATCGAAGAAGCGCTAGCTGGTCGTGCTCCCCTTTCTTGTTACAAGAAGCGGTCTTAAAGAAGTTAAAGGCCAAGCTTAATTCTTAATTGAGTAAAGTTTAGCTTTAAAGCTTTTAGAAACGCTCCACTTCGGTGGGGCGTTTTTTTGTTTTCTAACCCTAAACCACCTTCTATGAAGGTGGTGATCGTTCCTTTGGGCTATGCCCGAAGAACGCTCATGTTCAATATATCCAGTGTTTGTAACCAGCAAATCAAGGAGATAAAGAACATGAGCAGATATGATTCAAGCTCACACGTTTACTATAGATGTCAGTATCACATAGTTTGGACGCCCAAATACAGGCTGAAAATCCTTAATGGCAACATAGGCAAAGAGTTATACAAAAGTATCTATGTATACAGCAATATGAAAAATTGTAGGGTGGTCGAATTGAATGTGCAGGTAGATCATGTGCATCTAGTCGTAAGGCTCCCTCCAAGCTTAAGTATTTCAAGTTACATGGGGTTTGTGAAAGGACGTACAGCGATACGCTTATTTAATAAATTTCCGTATTTGAGAAAGAAAAAGCTTTGGGGAAATCATTTCTGGCAGCGAGGTTACTTTGTTGATTCGGTAGGAATGAACGAGGAAATTATTCGAAGATATGTCAGGCACCAAGATCGTGTGGGAAAGGAAGAAGAAGCGCGCCAAATGCTTTTAGGGTTAGAGAACTAACAGTGAGCCCCCTTATAGGGGGCTATTCAAAGCCACCTGCTATGCAGGTGGATTTTTACTTGGGGCTCGGGTGATAAGGTAAGTAAGTATCGAACACAAACACGCATTAATTCATCCATGAAGCTCCAATTTGCCATCCATGGCAAATAAGGTTTGTTTATCGATACTTACTGACCTTCCTTATACATTTTCAGAAACTACCTGTTCTGAATTATTTTGCTGAAGGGGGAATAGGTATGCTGGAGCAAACATACAAGGGCATGGATGCCCTTGTTTAAGTGCACATGGATGTCTTGAACGGTTTGCGGAAGTATTCCTATTCCTTCCCGCTAATCAAAGACGAAATCGCCTCAATCCGTCTTTTCTCTAATTCATCACGAATCGCTTTGCCCTGAAAGCCATCGGCAATAATATCCTTCACATCGATACTGAGTGCGGCTTGATACGCAGCTTCAAATATTGCTTTTTGAGGGTAAGGATTCTCTTCACAACCTAAACGACCTGAATGGTCTGCCTGACAACAAAGTAACACTTCTTCTAAACGCTCTGGCTTTCGCCATACGTCGAGTTTATTGAGAATTTTGAGTTTGGTACTGGCTTTCAGCTCTGCCGCTCTGTGGACGTTTGAGTGCTGCTCACAAACCAATAGCGCCAGTTCTTTAAATTCATTCGGCACGCGTACTCGTTCGCACAGTTTCTTGATGATTTTAATGCCTGTATGGCAATGCATTTTATGGCTTGGCCATTCAGACTCTGGTGTGACGCCTTTACCTAAATCATGCACTTGCGCGGCAAATCGCACTGTCAGAGACGAAGAGATCTGAGCAGCTTGCTTCGCTACCATAAGTGTATGAATACCTGTATCAATTTCTGGATGCCACTTTTCCGGTTGAGGAACACCAAACAGACGATCGAGTTCAGGAAGTACTACCTTTAACGCGCCACAATCTCTCAGTACAGAAAGAAATACTTCAGGATTCTGAGTTGAGAGGGATTTATGCCACTCCTGCCATACACGTTCTGCGGTTAAATGCTCAAGCTCGCCACTACTCGTGATTTGAGCCATAAGAGTCATGGTTTCTTCTGCAACCGTAAAGCCAAGATGAGAAAGTTTTGCTGCGAATCGGGCTAAGCGTAGAACACGAAGAGGATCTTCAATAAAGGCGTCGGATACATGACGTAGAATGCGATCATTAAGATCACGCTGTCCGCCATAAGGATCGATAAGTGTGCCATCTTCAGCTTGTGCCATCGCATTAATCGTGAGATCGCGTCTGATCAGATCTTCTTCCAACGTAACATCTGGTGCAAAGTGACATTCGAAGCCTGTGTAGCCGGCACCTGATTTTCGCTCGGTACGGGCAAGCGCATATTCTTGCTTGGTTTTAGGGTGCAAGAAGACAGGAAATTCTTTGCCAACGGCGGTAAAGCCTTGGCTTAACATTTCATCAGGACTACTTCCCACCACAACCCAGTCCTTATCGTAAACCGGAATGTCGAGTAGTTTGTCGCGAACGGCGCCGCCAACTAGGTAAACTTGCACTAAACCGCCTCAAAAATCATTAATGTCATTGGATAATCATCAGTGGCAATGATACTTTGCGCTTAATCACTTTGATAGAGGCAGGGGTATGTATCAACAATTTTTCGGTTTAGCTGAGTTACCTTTCTCAATTGTGCCGAATTCTCGCTATTTGTATTTAAGTCAACGTCACCAAGAGGCTATTTCCCATCTGCAAGAAGGATTGGGTGACGGTGGTGGTTTTGCCATGTTGACTGGCGAGGTTGGTACGGGGAAAACGACCGTAGCGAAAGCGATTCTGGATAATTTGCCTGCCAATACTCAAGCTGGATTTATTCTTAATCCAACCTTTTTAGAGCAAGAGCTACTGGAAGCCATTTGTGATGAATTTTCCGTTAGTTACGGGAAAAAAACGACGCTCAAAAAACTCAGTCAGGCTCTTAACCAATTTCTTTTGGAAAAGCACGCCGACGGTATTCAGGTCCTGCTGATTATCGATGAAGCACAGCACCTTGCACCTGATGTGTTAGAACAACTAAGACTGCTGACCAATCTAGAAACGGACAGCCGAAAGCTGTTGAAGGTGTTACTCATAGGTCAGCCTGAACTGCAACAGAAACTTCAATTGCCTCAGCTTCGCCAGCTAGCACAGCGAATTACTGGTCGATATCATCTGCTACCTCTCGATGAAGTCGAAACGGCTCATTACATACGTTTTCGCCTGCAGCAAGCGGGTGGCGATGGGAATTTGTTCTCTAACAAATGCGCCAAGTGGATTGCTCGTGAAACCCACGGAATTCCGCGGCTTATTAATTTAGTCTGTGACAACAGCTTGAAAGGTGCATTTAAAGCTGGTGAAAAAGAACTCGGTTTAGAGCGAGTAAAATGGGCTTGCCAGCAAGTGATGAGCTTTCAATCAACGGTCTACCAGCGCTCGGATGCAAAACCTTCTTCTCCGCGTTTCCCTTTCGTTGCTGTGACGTGCAGTTTAATCGGCCTTTCTTTAGCTGCCGCAAGTGCGTATTGGTTTTCACCTATCATCAATGAGCAGGTGGCTCATCATTGGCCTCTGCCAGAAGCAAAACCAGCGCTGCAAGAAACGGTATTCCCAAAACAAGTAGAAGAGGTTCTCATTCAATCTGAGGACCTAAGCAGTGCTCTGCGTGCTCTTTATGCGGTATGGGGATATAAGGCATCAGTAACAGATACCTTTTGTCAGTCGGATAGCTCATCGCTTTTGCAATGCATGCCAAGTCAAGGTGACTGGCAGACTCTCTCTCAGCTCAATATGCCGGTGGTGTTAACGCTTGAGGTTGATAACAAGCCGAGTTACGCAGTGTTGTATCGCTTAAATGGAGATGAGCTGGAGCTTCTGGTGAATGGTGAACATATACGTATTGATAAACAGTGGATATCTCCGTTGTGGAATGGTGAGTTTCATCTAACTTGGCAAGCCAGTTTTAAACAAACCTTAAAGAGCGGAATGAAAGGGCAGGAAATAGCTCTTCTTGACCGCAAGTTATCGCAAATTCTGGGCGAGCCTGAACGGGAAACACAAGTGTTTGATGACGAAGTAAAGCGTAAGGTTTCCTTATTCCAGCGTTGGCAGAATATGTATGTGGATGGCATCGCGGGGGAGCAAACTCTGCGTCGTCTAGAACTGCTTACTCAGCAAGATGCACCTAAACTGGACGCTCCTAAACTCGGTTCGTTACACTTGGTAGGAGGTGCATAATGTCGCAAGTAATGAATGCGTTGAAATCGTCACACCAAGGTTACCAGTCTAATAGTATGACTCATGGGTATAGCTCTGCGACTATCTCAGCCGAGAAGCCCCAGCTTTTCCGTTGGTATCACAGCTTATTGCTGATTGTGCCGAGTGCAGTAACTGTATCGCTGCTGAGCTATCAAAGTTATCAACTTCAGCAACAGAATATCAGGCAAGTAATGAACCAGCCTGCGCTAGTGGAACAAATTCCAGCACCTGCTGAGTTTCTGCCTTACCCTGAGTTTACAGAGTTAAAAAGTACCTATCTCATTCCTGCTCAAACTGAACAGGTTTTAGCTGAAACGGAAGACGCTCCATCATTCGATATTAAGCAAACCAATGAAACGACAGCCGATCAAACATCAGCGTCCTCAACTTCAGTGCAGAAAGAGAATGCCCCGTTAAATCTCGAACAACTGGATCTGAGTGGTTTATCTCCTGCGCTTGCGATGAGGGTAGAGTCTGCAATAAAAAGCAGTGGCACAGCTTCGAAAAGCAGTCACTCAAGAGCGATATCCTTGGTGCAAAATGCTGATAAGTACTCAGGTCAATTACCCGCGATGGATTTTCAGACCCACGTTTATGCTAGCTCTGAAAGTAAACGCTGGATAAAAATGAATGGTGTGGAATATCACGAAGGGGATATGTTGTCAGATGGTGTGATGTTGGTAGAAATTAACCCTCAAACAACACTGGTGCAGTTCGAGCAACAGTTGATAGAAATTCCTGCGCTCTACCACTGGCAAGGATAGGTTTTACTGCCTCTCAGTCAGCACTGGTCAGCGTAAACAAAAAAGGTCACTAGCGAGTGACCTTTTTCAATTTGAGAGCGTTTACGCCCAACCTGCAGGGTTGCGCTTACGTCGTGGAATAATGTGCGGAAGAATGAGACCCAGCAGTAAACCGATACCTGCAACACCACCACCATAAGTGAAGTATTTCAGTAGTAAGTCTTCTTTCTGTGTATCCAGTTTTGCACGTAATTCACGAATCTCAGTTTGAGACGCTGTTAGCTGCTTGCTGATTTCACCGTAGTTTTGTTCCAATTGTGCAATTTGTTGGTTGCGAACATCCAAAGATTCAACCAAACCAGCTTTTTCAGAATCTGCACTTTGGCGTGCATTCGCTAGTTGTGATTTTACCTGAGCCAACTCTTTTTCAAGTTGTGGTAAACGCACTGCCATACTGATATCGCGAGTCACAAAACGGCTCTCCACCCAACCCCTTCTACCGCGAGAGTCTACAACTTCGCTATAGTCGGATTCTTTATTGGTTGAAACTAGCTGAACTTTCTCACCTGCGTCAATGCTGCCGATAATACGATATTGGTTGCTTGGACCAGAATGCATATAAGTAAACAGCTTATCGGCGATGTAACGGTCTTGTGCAAACGCTGGGCTTGCTAACATGGAAAATAACACCATGCAGATAAGTTTTTTCACGGTAAATCCCTTAGTTATAAAATGTAGCTTTACACTCATGTGGCAAATAGTAAAAAGTTTCTTATTCGCGTGCAACAAAGAAGGGAGGCAAAGCCTCCCTTTATGTGCGTTTGAGTCAATAATGACATCACCTTAACAAAGCGCTGACTTAATAAATTAAGCGAAAACGCCTTGAATAGCGTAGAAGAACACAACAGCCAATAAAGCACCAGCTGGCAGCGTTACAATCCAAGAAGCTACGATGTTACGTACAACACCTAGGTTAAGTGCTGCGATACCGCGCGCAAAACCTACACCCAGAACCGCACCAACAAGTGTCTGAGTCGTTGAAATCGGCAGACCAGTACCAGACGCTAATACTACTGTAGACGCTGTTGCAAGCTGAGCTGCGAAACCACGGCTAGGTGTTAGTTCTGTAATACCTGTACCAACGGTTGCCATTACTTTGTGACCCATAGTAGCAAGGCCAACAACAATACCGAAACCACCTAGAGGCAGAATCCACCAAGCGATAGTGCTTTTCGCTGCAACTTCACCCATGTGCTCAATAGTAGAAACAACCGCAGACAGTGGGCCGATCGCGTTAGCAACGTCGTTTGAACCGTGAGCAAATGCCATTGCACAAGCTGTGATTACCATCAAGACGCTGAAGATACTCTCTACGCCAGAAAAACTGTGGTCGTCTTCGCGGTTTGCAAATTTCTTCTGAATGTACAGGTAGCCACCAACCATCACTACCGCTGATACGCCAGCAGACCATAGCCAAGCTTCTGTGCTTGAAAGGTGTAAACCAACGTGTTTAAGACCTTTTTTGATCGTTACAAGTGCAATTACCATCGTTGTGATGAACATGTACACAGGAACAAAGCGCTTAGCATTGAGAAGCGGCTTTTCTGTATCGAAAATCAGTCGTTGTGCACTGATGAATATGAAATATGCAAAGATACCGGAAATTAGAGGGGTAACAATCCAGCTACCAACAATACCTTTCACTGATCCCCAATCCACCGCTTCTGTACCGAAAGATACACACGCGAAACCGATGATTGCACCGATGATTGAGTGAGTGGTTGATACTGGCCAGCCCATATAAGAAGCAAGCAGCAACCAAGTGCCCGCAGCTAACAGAGCTGACATCATGCCGTAAATAAGAACGTCAGGATGACTAGCAAATAGCGATGTATCAATCACGCCTTTGCGGATTGTGTCAGTTACTTCACCACCGGCTAAGTAAGCACCTGCAAATTCGAACACCATCGCGATAAGAATCGCTTGTTTAACGGTTAGAGCTTTAGAACCAACTGATGTTCCCATTGCGTTCGCAACGTCGTTTGCACCAATACCGATAGCCATTAAGAAACCAAAAATGGCAGCAACAATAATCAGGACAGTGCCGTAGTTAGCAATGATATCCATCTTTATACCTAGTTGTTTATAACAAGCGGAACTATTTTTTCGTGTTTTTAGGCACGAATTTACACCGTTGGCGATAAAAACTTAACGCTTACTTCAGTTGTATAAAATAGCTCTTAGTTATTTGGTTAACTTTAAATTTATGAGCGAGAAAGCATCACTTCTAGACGTGCACCAACGCGCTGCGCCTGATCAGCGATACCGCCAACCCATTCAAAAATCTTGTATAAGAACATTACGTCAATCGGATTAAGCGAAGATTCTAGGGTTCTCAGCTTTTGACGTAGACGTATCTGAATGGTGTCAGTATCGTCTTCGATTTCATCCAATTGATTAATCATTTCAGCAACGAGTGTTACTTCACGGCCTTTGAAACCAGTCTCTAACAATTCGTCTAGCTCGTTGATAACTTTCTGTGCTTGATCCGCTGCATCTAAGCAACGTTTCACATAGATAATAAAGTCAGCTTGAAGAGGTTCAGGAATAATAAGCTCACGACCAACAACACGACCAGAAATGTCTTTTGCTAGGTTCGCAAGTTTATCTTGCTGAGTAAGAAGTTCGAGCATGTCTGTACGGTCTACAGGCATAAACAAACCACGAGGAAGTTTAAGGCGAATTTCGCGCTTTAACACGTCAGCTTCTTTCTCTAAATGAGAAATCTGTGCGCGGATCTCAGATGCTTTTTCCCAGTCTCCAGTCGCACAAACTTCAAAGAAAGGCACTAGATAAGAACAGCATTCATTCACACACACTACGTGTCGTTGCAAAGGCTTTATAGGGGACTTTGCAAATAACCCCATAATTGTATTTACTGGCATGGTCATTCAACCTAATAACTATAACCTTAAAAAAACATACACCATTGTATGGCTAAATGTTGAGCGATGGCTATAAAGGCGCGCATGTTAACCCATTAACAGTGTCATGAAAACTGTTTTAGATCATCAAACGCTCTATATTTCACTCTTGCTCAGCCGCGTTTTAGGCAATATCCTTTCGGTATCTGCTTTGAAAGGGTTAAATATGGAAACCGAGATAGAACTGAAGTTTTTTGTGTCACCAGAGTTTTCAGAGATTTTACGTCAAAAGATTTCTGATACAAAAGTACTTCAGCACAGTTGTCGAGAGTTAGGTAATACGTATTTTGATACTCCTGATAACTGGTTACGTCAACACGATATTGGGTTAAGAATCCGACGTTTCGATGATGTGTATGTCCAAACAGTCAAGACCGCAGGACGCGTCGTTGCTGGCTTACATCAAAGACCGGAATTCAATGCTGAACATCAGAGCAACGAACCTGAACTATCGCTTCACCCTGCTGATATTTGGCCTCAAGGTAAAGAGGTTGACGTTCTGCAATCTGAGCTTAGCGCGCTCTTCTCTACTAATTTTACTCGTGAACAATGGTTAATCGGCATGCAGGACGGTAGTCAGGTTGAAGTCGCTTTTGACCAAGGTTTAGTGGTCGCGGGTGACAAAGAGTATCCAATTTGCGAAGTGGAGTTAGAACTCAAGTCTGGGCAAACCGATGCGTTGTTTACCTTGGCTCGCCAGTTCTGCGATAACGGTGGTATGCGTCTAGGTAACTTGAGTAAAGCCGCAAGAGGTTATCGTCTGGCCGCCGATTATCAAGGCGATGAAGTTAAACCACTAAGTTTAGTGAATACCAGTAATCAAGACACGGTTGAGTATTGTTTGATTAACTCACTGGAACATGCGCTTTCTCATTGGCACTACCATGAGCAAATCTATACAGAGCGTGATTCCATCCCTGCATTGCATGAAATTAGTAACAGTATTCGTTTTATTCGCCAGATTCTAAGCATCTACGGTGGCGTTGTTCCTCGTCGAGCAAGTGCGATTTTGCGCCAGGAACTGAAGTGGTTGGAAGAAGAGCTGAGCTGGTTGAAGTCTTACGACTATCTTGATGATCTTCTTGAAGACAAAGGTTATGCGCTGCGCAAACTGGATGCCCGTAAGTTTTTAATTGCTGAACTGAAAGAGCAGCAAGATAACTTGCCTCAACGGGAAGAAAACCTACGTTTGCTCAACTCTGCTCGTTATACCGGTTTGTTGCTTGATTTGAGCCGTTGGATCCTGACTCGCGGATGGCAGCCGTTTCTCGATGAAAAAGCGCGTGAAAAAATGGCGACCAACATCCTTCGATTCTCTGCCAAGCAGTTGGATCGAACTTGGGCTGAACTGATCGAGTCGTTCCCGCCAGAGCATCATTTGAGTAGCCAAGAGTATATTGATCAGCAGTATCGTTTGATGAGAAATCTTTATACCGGAATTGGTTTCGCAAGTTTGTACGATGCTGAAGAACGTAATTCTTTCCGCATGCCTTGGGCGGATTTGCTACACGGTATCGACGATTTGTTAACCTTAAGAACGTTAGAACCGTTTGTTGAGAAGCTCGAAGGTGAGGAAAAAGAGCAGCTACAACGTTGGTTGATTCGCCAAGAGAATTCGATTTTACATGCCATGGAGCAGACTCGAATTATAGGCGTAGAAGCTCATCCTTACTGGCGTGACTAGCTAAGACACTGAGTTTTGAAATCAGGGATACTTGTGAGTATCCCTTTTTGTTTTCTATTTCGTTGGTTTACTTTGTGGCGGATTATCTGGTTTGTTTTCCAGCTCTCCAATCCGGCGCAAAATTTCATTTTGCTGAACAACTATCTGATGCAGCATCTGCTGTTCTCTCTGCGCATTTAAGAGCTGCTTTTTATCAGGAGAGGTAAGCAGTGACGTGATCAAACCTGAAATCATACCGAAGATCCCCACGCCGCACAGAATCATTGCTGTCGCGATCAAACGTCCTGCCGTAGTGACTGGATAATGGTCACCATAACCTACGGTTGAAATGGTCACTAATGCCCACCACAAAGCATCACCACCGGATTGAATATTTGCATGCGGATCTTTGGTTTCGAAAAAGAGCATAAAGCTTGAACCCAGCGTTATCATCAAAACTAACAGCAATAATATGGACGCTATAGTGGTTTCTCTTCGATTCGAAAGTAGCTGTTTGGCGATCGCTCTTCCTGAACGAACAACTAAAATAATTCTTAGAATGTGAAAGATGCGCGCGTAACGCAGAGGCTCGATCATAGGAATACTGGCAAGAAAATCGATCCAGTGTCGTTTCATAAATTGCACCCGATCTGTCGAGCGGATCAAATCTACGCTAAGTTGTAGGATGAAAATACTACATATAAGAAAGTCTAGGCCGATAAACAAATGGCGCATTTCTGGCTCTATTGGAAAAAATAGTAAGCCTGAGATCACAAATAGAGCTAAGAAAGACAAAATGAGTGATAACAATCCCATAGGTTTCGTTTCATCTTTGATACTATCTTTTTTCATACGAGGCTCGAAATAATTCAAAGTGCGTGAAGATTTTTTCACTGTATTAGTGATTAATAAGTGATTTTCAATATATAAGACATTGTGGAGGCATGACAATGACAACAATGGCATTTAAGCCATGGGAACGAGTAATAACGAATGTTCGCCTTGTTCCTAAGATGGTAATGCTGATGGTGTTCAGTACTTTTCTGATCATCGGTAAGCAGCTTTGGGATGCTCACACCTTTTATAATGCTCTTTTGGCGGCAACTCAAAATGTAGAAGTCGCACAGAAACATTATGACGACTACATTGTGCAAGTGGTTTGGCAAACCGGTTTGATGATAGCTGTATTTGTCGTATTGCTTCTTTTTGCAGCACGTATCATGCTGCGTCAAACACATTATCTTAGTGACTCGATCAAACAGATGGCACGTCGTGACTTATCTGAAGTTATCGAAATGGACTGTAAAGATGAGTACGGCGAACTAGCGAAAGAGCTGGAAAAAACACGTCTTCAACTGAAAGAATTGATTCTTGCTCAGGTCGATGCTTCACAAGAACTTACGGCTATGACGGAAATCATGACATTGAGCATGTCTGAAACCAAAGAGTCAGCCCAAGAAGAGTTCAATGAAATCGACCAGCTAGCGACAGCTATGAGTGAAATGTCTTCAACGGTGCAAACCGTGGCAGGACATGCGCAAAGTGCTTCTTCGTTAACTGAAGACGCCTCTAAACAAGCTCAGACTGGCCAACGATTTGTAAAAAGCACCGTAGGTAAAATGAGTGAGCTATCTAAAGATATCTCTAAATCTGCTCAGGCTGTAAATCAAGTTGAAGAGCGTGTTGAGTCAATCAGCAGTGTTGTTGGTACTATCCAAAGCATCTCTGAACAAACAAACCTATTGGCACTTAACGCGGCGATTGAAGCGGCTCGTGCTGGTGAAGCTGGACGTGGTTTCGCTGTCGTTGCTGATGAAGTTCGCAATCTAGCCCAGCGTACTCAAACGGCAACGGTAGAAATTCAAGACATGATTTCACAACTGCAAAGCAGTGCGAATTCAGCGGTAGAGTTGATGGAAAAGAGTGTTGTTGAGGTTGCTGAAGGCGTTGAGCTGGTGACTAATGCGGGAACCGAGCTTGACGGTATCGTGGCTCAAGTTCAGCAAATTAACGATATGAACTTCCAAATTGCTACAGCAGCGGGCCAACAAAGCAGTGTTGCAGAAGAGATGGACCAGAACTTAACTAACGTGAGAGAGCTGGTTGAAGCATCGGTTACCGTTGTTACTGAGCTGCTTGAAACCTCGGAAGTGATGCAGGCAAATGCACAAGTATTAGACAGCAAAATCACTGAATTTAAAGTTTAATTCTTTCTGGCATCAAGAAGTCATGCATAAACGCCCACAATTCGATTGTGGGCGTTTTTTATTACACTAATTTTGATATACCCTTCAATGAGTTTGGGTATAGTTACATCATCTTTCTTCGGGCTACCAGCATCAACAAGGACATATCATGCCATTGCCATCTCTTCTTGAAGATTATGCGAGTCAACAGTTCAGCCACTTGCTAGAACAGCAGCCAGTGATTGCTCAATGGAATAGCGATCTACAAGCTCAGCTAAAAACCGTTATCGGGTTGAGCAAGTTTGTCCATGAAACGCTGATGCGTGACGACGCTTTGTGTCGTGCTCTGCCTGAGATACTCAGCGAAAACTCGCGTTGTGAATCGTATCGAGAGCATCTTTTTGAGCAGCTTTCCGCCTGTGAAGATGAAACAAGTGGTTTACGTATTTTGCGTCAGTTCCGCAATCAAGAGATGGTTTATATCGCCTGGCGTGATTTTTTACGTACCTGGACATTGAATGAGAGCCTAGAGCATTTATCGCAATTGGCGGAAGCTCTGATATTCGAAACTTACCAATGGCAATACAAAGCCTGTTGCCAAGAGTGGGGTACGCCATGTAACGCTCAAGGTGAGGCTCAGCCGATGTTGATCATGGGTATGGGTAAACTCGGTGGTGGTGAGCTGAATTTCTCTTCCGACATCGATTTGATTTTCACCTATCCAGAGAATGGAGAGACGCAGGGGCAGCGTCGAAGTATTGCTAATGCTCAGTTTTTCACTCGCCTAGGTCAACGGATCATTAAAATGCTCGATCAACAGACCTTCGATGGTTTCTGTTATCGGGTGGATATGAGATTACGTCCTTTTGGTGAAAGTGGCCCGTTGGTGATGAGTTACGCAGCACTTGAAGATTACTATCAGGAGCAGGGCAGAGACTGGGAACGTTACGCAATGGTCAAAGCGCGCGTTATGGGGCGCGAGATGTATTCTCAGTATCAAGAGCTGCGCCAAATGCTGCGTCCGTTTGTCTTTCGTCGCTACATTGATTTCAGCGCGATTCAATCACTGCGTCGAATGAAGTCGATGATCAGCAGTGAAGTTCGTCGTAGAGGGCTCAGTAACAACATTAAGTTGGGAGCTGGTGGCATTCGAGAAATTGAATTTATTGCCCAAGTATTTCAACTGATTCGGGGCGGAAGAGAGCCGAGCCTGCGTCACCGAGGATTACTCGAAACGTTGCAAGCTATTGATGAGTTGCAATTGTTGGAAAGAAAGGAAGTTGCACAGTTAACCGAAGCGTATTACTTCTTGCGTCGTCTTGAAAATCTTCTTCAAGCATTAGCAGATAAACAAACTCAAACCTTGCCTGACAAAGCGGACGACCAGTTGAGACTGGCTTTTGCTATGGGCTATGAATCTTGGGAGCAACTCAACGCCCAGATAAAACATCAGATGGCGAATGTGCATGTGGTGTTTGCAGCTCTGATTGGTGAAGAGGATGAACAAGACGAAAATACGCTTGCTGCTCACTTCCACGAATTGTGGGACATGAGCCATAACCGCGAGTTGATAGAAAGCATTGTTGAGAATGAACTCGCTATGCAAGATGGAGCCGAAATCGTTGATACCATCATCGGCTTCAAAGAGGACTTAGCGAAACGCACCATAGGTCCTCGCGGAAGAGAGGTGCTTAACCGTTTGATGCCAAAGGTGTATCAAGCGATTTTCAATCACCCTGAGGCAAAGTTTGGATTATCAAGAGTATTGTCTTTGTTGCACAGCATTGCTACTCGTACTACTTATTTAGAACTGCTCGATGAACACCCTGCTGCGCTGGTGCAGTTGGTACGTCTGTGTACCGCGAGTTCGATGATCTCTGAACAACTGGCTCGTTACCCGATTCTTCTTGATGAGTTGATTGATCCACAACATCTCTATAATCCGATTCCTTTGGAAAGTTACAAAACAGAGCTGAGAGATTTTCTCGCACGTATTCCAGAAGATGATATGGAACAGCAGATGGAAGCGCTGCGTCAGTTTAAGCAAATATGTATTTTGAAGATTGCTGCCGCTGATATCGCAGATGTTTTGCCAGTGATGAAAGTGAGTGACCACTTAACTTATCTTGCTGAAGCGATTGTTGACGCTGTGGTCAATCAAGCTTGGTTGCAGGTGACTGCGAAATACGGTGAGCCGACCCATTTAAAAGATCGTGAAGGGAAAGGGTTTGGCGTGATTGGTTATGGCAAAGTCGGTGGTTGGGAACTTGGCTATAACTCTGATCTCGATATTGTTTTTATGCACGACTGTCCAGTTAGTGCCTACACTGATGGTGTTAAAGAGATAGATGGTCGTCAGTTTTATCTGCGTTTAGCTCAACGTATCGTTCATATATTCTCTGTGCGGACCGCTTCTGGAATACTATATGAGGTCGACACACGTTTAAGACCGTCTGGCGCTTCTGGGTTGCTTGTCAGTCCAACAGAAGCTTTTGAAGAGTACCAGCGCAATGATGCGTGGACTTGGGAACATCAGGCGTTGGTCAGAGCTCGCATGATTTATGGTGATGCTCCTTTGCTGCAAGCCTTTGACAAGATTCGCCATGACATTTTGTCTATGCCGAGAGAAGAAGCAAAACTCAAGCAGGAGGTGGTTGATATGCGTATAAAAATGCGCGATCACCTCGGCGGCAAAAAGCCCGGCCGTTTCATGATAAAACAAGATGAAGGCGGTATTACGGATATTGAATTTTTGGCTCAGTACTTGGTCTTACGTTTTAGCCATCAACAGCCTAAGTTGACCCGATGGTCTGATAACGTGCGTATCTTTGAGTCATTGTTGATTCAGGGGGTGCTGGATGAAGAACAAGCGATGGCATTAACTCATGCTTATACGGCGATGCGAGATCAAATCCATCACCGCAATTTAGTAAATCAAGACGCGGATGTGGATGAAAGCAAATTTGTCCACGAGCGTGAAATTGTAAAACATGTTTGGAATCAGTGGCTAGGTTAATAACAGAGTTCTGATATTAGATAACTTTAGCCGCTCATAGGGCTGTGATAAACTTCGCCCAGAAACAGTTATTGGAGATCCATAATGAAACCAATCCTACCTGACTACAGTGATGCAGGGGTATTAATTATTGGCGATGTCATGCTTGATAGATACTGGCATGGCCCTACTGGCCGCATTTCGCCAGAAGCCCCAGTGCCGGTAGTAAAAGTAGAGAAAAACGAAGAGCGTCCGGGCGGTGCTGCCAACGTAGCAATGAACATCGCTTCATTAGGTGGTCATGCGCATCTCGTTGGTTTAACAGGGATTGATGAGCCAGCTCAGGTGCTGAGTGAGAAGTTAACTTCACTGAAAGTGACATGTGATTTTGTTGCTTTACCAGACTATCCAACGATTACAAAACTGCGCGTACTGAGCCGTGGTCAGCAACTTATCCGTTTAGATTTTGAAGATAAGTTTGAGAACACCGATCCTGAATTGATCCTATCGCGTATGGAATCAGCGCTGCCAAATGTGCAGGCGGTGATCTTATCGGATTACGCGAAAGGCGCTCTTGAACATGTACAACAGTTTATTCAAAAAGCACGATCAGCGAATGTACCAGTGTTTATTGATCCTAAAGGCGCAGACTTTGAACGTTACCGTGGTGCAACGTTATTAACTCCAAACCTTTCTGAGTTTGAACACGTAGTGGGCAAAGTGAAGTCTGATCAAGACTTAGTTGAAAAAGGTTTAGGCTTGATTGAAGAGTTCGATCTTGATGCTCTGCTGGTGACTCGCAGTGAGCATGGCATGACACTACTGCGTCGTGGTATGGAACCTTTCCATTTACCAACTCAAGCCAAAGAAGTGTATGACGTAACGGGTGCGGGCGATACGGTGATTTCAGTATTAGCTTCTTCGGTTGCGGCGGGTAAACCTCTAGACGAAGCGTGTGCGTTGGCGAATGCAGCGGCAGGCGTGGTAGTCGGTAAACTCGGTACTTCGACAGTATCGACGATTGAATTGGCTGAAGCTGTTCACGGCAGCAAAGATACTGACTACGGTGTAATTGGTGAACAAGCTCTGATTGAAGCTGTGCGTAAAGCGCAAGCTCGTGGTGAGAAAGTTGTAATGACCAATGGTTGTTTCGATATTCTTCATGCAGGCCATGTTTCTTATCTGAATCATGCTGGTGAGCTAGGCGATCGCCTGATTGTTGCCGTCAATACGGATGAATCTGTAAAACGTTTGAAAGGACCTGGTCGTCCAGTGAACCCGACCGATCGCCGTATGGCAGTATTGGCAGCGCTAGGCGCTGTGGATTGGGTTGTACCGTTTAGTGAAGACACGCCACAACGTTTGATTTCTGAAGTGTTGCCGGATTTATTAGTAAAAGGTGGCGACTACAAACCAGAAGATATTGCTGGTGGTAAAGAAGTGATCGCGGCTGGTGGTCAGGTTAAAGTACTGAACTTTGAAGATGGCTGTTCAACAACAGAAATTATCGAAGCGATTAAAGGTGGCAGAGGTTAATTAGCCTTTGTCGCGTTTAGATATGTCGAGAAAGAAAAAACGCCAGCATGCTGGCGTTTTTTTATGTCCTTAAAAACCAATCTTAAGATTTAGTCTTTGCTGATTTCGCTGCTTTTAGGCCGCTGTTGATATCAAGGATGTCTTGTTCAGACAGAGAACCCACAGCTTGGCGAAGTTGCAACACGCTCAGGATGTATTCGTAACGAGCTGATGATAGGTTTTTGTTCGCGTTGTACAGGCTACGAGTTGAATCAAGTACGTCTACGATTGTACGAGTACCAACATCAAAACCAGCTTCAGTTGCTTCTAGCGCTGATTTAGCTGAAATTACCGACTGTTCGTAAGCACGTAACGCACCGATTGATGCGTTGATGTTGTTGTTGTTTGCACGAACAGCTTTAATCACACTGCGGTAAGACGCTTCTAAATCTTGGCTTGCAGCAACGTACGAAAATTCCGCTTGTTTAGTTTGCGAAGTCACGTTACCACCTGTGTATAGAGGCACAGATAAATTCACGCCGATGTTTAAATCGTTGTAGTCGTGACCGTCAAAACTATAAGCACTCGCGCTGCTATCCATTTGCTTACCATAGCTGTATCCACCATCCAGTGTTAACGATGGTAGGTGGCCTGAACTCGCTAAAGAGATGTTGTCTTTCGCTACATCTTGCGCAATGCGAGATGACAAAAGAGACAAGTTCTTTTGTTGAGCTTCTTCAACCAGTGCATCCATTGATGTCTCTGATGGGCTAGCCGAGAAACGGTTAGTGTCGAGAATGCTTAGATCTTTGTGATCTTGACCAGTGATTTCACGCAGTGACTCATAGCTGTTAACCAGAGTATTTTCAGCTAACACTTCATCTGCCAAAACGCTGTCGTATTGTGCTTGAGCATCATGTACGTCAGTAATTGCAGAAAGACCTACTTCAAAGCGTTGCTTAGTTTGTTCTAACTGACGACCAACCGCCGCTTTTTCTGCGCGGACAAACTCTAGGTTGTCTTGAGCACTGAGCACTGAGAAATAAGCCTGAGCGACACGCAGGATTAATGACTGTTGAACAACCGCGTATTGTGCGTCCGCTTGGCGAGCTTGTTTCTCTGCGGTGTCTAATGAAACCCAGCTTGAACGATTGTAAAGTTCTTGAGAAAAGGAAATTCCTGCTGATAGCAGTTCACTATCGCGAGCTTGTTCATCACTGTTGTTAACGTTGTAACCAGCCGTTAGGTTGATCTGTGGTAGTAAGCTACTACGACTTGAAGTTACTGCTTCAAATGCTGCGTCACGTTGTGCCGCTGCGCTCAGTAATTGAGGGTCATTTTCTTTTGCTTGATCGTAAATTTGAGCAAGATCGTCAGCCGATACTGCAGCACTGAAGCTGCCAAGAGCTACGCTAATAAATACTGGAAGCAGTTTTTTCATTGGTCCTATTCCTGCCTATTATGAAGTTAGGGTGGGCGTTTCAAGAGTTTACCCCATTTTGGTCGTAATTTACTCGAAACTTTGCACTTTTTTACACTTAACTATCCAGGTGTGCAATATATATTTTTCTTTACTTAAAAATATATATAAATTTTGTATAAAAAGTTGAGCAATGTCCTTGGAAGTCACCTGTTACCACGAGTAAACTACGTCGTTTAACCGTCCTTTATTCATGTCGGGAGCTCTCGAATGTCACAAACCGATAAACCATTAGGTCAGTTTTCGTCACAAGACATTGAAATCGTCTCAAAAGAGACACTGTTTCAAGGTTTTTTCCGAATGGTGAAATATCGCTTCAAACATAAGCTATTTCAAGGCGGATGGAGTGAACCTATTGAGCGTGAACTTTTCGAACGTGGGCATGCGGCAGCCTTATTGCCTTATGATGCAGTTCGAGATCAAGTCGTTATCATTGAACAGATTCGAGTTGGAACACTTGAACAACAACGACCTTGGCAACTGGAGATTGTGGCTGGCATCATCGACCGTGATGAAAGCGCTGTTGAAGTGGTACGAAGGGAAGCGGTAGAAGAGGCGGGTGTAGACATCGGCCGAATTGAATCGGTGACTTCATATTATCCTTCTGCTGGCGGATGTTCTGAAAAATTAGACGTTTACGTTGGCGAAGTTGACTCCTCTCAAGCGAAAGGTATTCATGGTTTAGACTATGAAGGAGAGGATATTAAAGTGCATGTAATGAGCCGTGAGCAGGCTTACCAGTTGGTAAAAGACGGCGTCATTGAAAATGGAGCATCGATCATTGCACTACAATGGTTGGAACTGAATTACGAGAATTTGAGAACTCAATGGCTGAAGTAATGGTGAAAAAACCATATCACGTAGATCTAAAAGAATTAATGCGAGTTTATGAAACAAACTACGCCAAGTTAAACGCTTTGTTGCCAACGCAGCCAAGTGTCGATGATTTACGTTGCTACCAAGCTGCTCAAATGACTTACCAACTTCAAGTGCTAGAAGTCACAAAGTACACAACTTTGGTGGAGATTTGTCAAAGTGATGATATTTCAGTGTTTCCATTGCCAACCATGTCTGTCAGGCTGTACCACGATGCTCGTGTAGCAGAAGTGCACACCAGCGATCATCTCAGCAGGATAAAAGCTCGCCATGATTATCCGAATGAGAAAATGGTACAAAAAGACGAAAAGGCACAAATTAATCGCTTTTTAGGTGATTGGCTTACCTTCTGCTTAAAGCATGGTATTAGCCGCCAGCCGATTAATTTTAGTCATCCATAATAGTTAGGTTTATCGAGTTTGAACGTGTCGCCCAGTATAGACAATCCAGATAGCATAAAGCTTGTACAGATAACGGATACTCACTTATTCGCGCCAGATGACGGCTGTTTGCTTAGCGTAAACACCGCTGACAGCTTTCGCGCTGTAGTGAAAGAGATTTGTACTCAGAAAGTTCAGTATGATGCCGTTCTCGCAACGGGCGATATTTCTCAAGATCATAGTGCTGAATCCTATCAACGTTTTTCAGAGAGCATTAAAATGCTGGAGAAAGACTGTTTTTGGCTGCCTGGTAATCACGACTACAAACCTAACATGGGCGCAGTGTTACCATCCCCCCAGATTCGCACTGAGGAACATGTATTGCTTGGCGAGCATTGGCAAATGGTGTTGCTAGATTCGCAGGTTGTTGGTGTTCCTCATGGCCGTTTAAGTGATTATCAGCTGGCTCTGTTGGATGAGAAACTGACTCAGTATCCGGATAGATACACCTTAGTTCTTTTGCATCACCATCCTCTGTTGGTTGGCAGCGCTTGGCTTGATCAACACACGTTAAAAGACAGCGAATCATTTTGGGATGTAGTAAAGCGCCATTCCAATGTTAAAGCGGTCTTGTGCGGCCATGTACATCAGAATATGGACAAGGAACATATGGGCGTGAGAGTCATGGCGACACCTTCGACCTGTATCCAGTTCAAACCTAACTCGAATGATTTTGCGTTAGATAAAACCTCACCAGGTTGGCGTGAACTGGAGTTATGTGCTGATGGCACTGTGAAGTCAGCGGTGAAACGCTTGGCAAATGGCGTGTTTCAGCCTGATTTTGATGCGAGCGGTTACTAATATGTCAAAGCGTCCATCTTTACTTCTTTATATTCATGGTTTTAACAGTTCACCTCTGTCGCATAAGGCGCAGGTCATGAGTGAGTACTGCAAGAATCATCGTCCTGACATCAAAGTGGTTGTTCCCAAATTACCGAGCTTTCCTGCTCAGGCAGCGCAGCATCTTTTGGATGTTGTAAATCAGTATAAAGATGATTATCAAATTGGCTTGGTAGGAAGTTCATTAGGTGGCTACTTTTCCACTTGGTTAAACGCAAAATTTGGCTTTCGTGCGGTGTTGGTCAATCCAGCTGTGAAACCTTTTGAGCTTTTAGCATCGTTTCTTGGTGAACAAGAGAATCCGTACACCCAAGAGCGTTACATTTTAGATGAGTCCCACATTCAAGAACTCATAGCGTTGGATATTCCAGAATTACATTCGCCTCAAGATTTTTGGCTACTGCAGCAAATGGAAGATGAAGTACTCGATTATCGTCAAGCTGTGGAAAAGTATGCAGATTCAAAACAGACGGTGGAAACAGGTGGCGACCACAGTTTTATTGATTTTGAACGTTATCCAGCCCAAATCATCAAATTCTTAGACTTATAGCCTTTTCATTGAGGTTAGAGTCATAATTTTGCTTGCCACTGACTGATGTCTCTTGACATCAGTCGTTCTCTTCCAGACTATGTTCCTCTTAGACTTTTCTCGTTTAGGTGTTAAAAAACACGTTAATTCTTAGCGTATTGTTATAAAAATAAAGCGTTAATAAACGAGATGTAAAGTTTCTAGGGTCTATTGAAGTTTCGAATATTTTTAGTCAACAGACCCTCCGTTATTTATCGATAAAAGCATTACATATTATGACTGAACAATATAATGCTGGAGCCATTGAAGTCCTTAATGGCTTAGAACCAGTGCGTCGCAGGCCTGGGATGTACACGGATACAACGCGCCCGAACCACCTTGGGCAAGAAGTTATCGACAACAGTGTCGATGAAGCGTTGGCCGGACATGCCACAAAGGTTCAGGTAATCCTTCACGCCGATCAATCATTAGAAGTGATTGATGATGGTCGAGGCATGCCTGTAGATATTCACCCAGAAGAAAAAATTTCTGGTGTCGAGCTTATCTTCTGTAAGCTTCATGCTGGCGGTAAGTTTTCGAACAAAAACTATCAATTCTCCGGTGGCCTTCACGGTGTCGGTATTTCAGTAGTAAACGCACTTTCAAAACGCGTTGAAGTTGCTGTACGTCGCGATGGTCAAATTTACGAAATTGCTTTCGAACACGGCAACAAAGTTTCCGATCTTACTGTGACTGGAACCTGTGGTCGTCGCAATCGTGGTACTAGCGTTCACTTCTGGCCTGAAAGTTCTTATTTCGATTACGCGAACTTTTCGGTGTCACGCTTAGTTAATAACTTGCGTGCCAAAGCGGTATTGTGTCCGGGTTTAGAAATCACTTTTAGCGATAAAGTAAACGATAAAGAGTACCGCTGGCTGTATGAAGATGGCTTAAAGGACTATTTAGTCGAAGGTGTTAAAGATTCGATTGTTCTACCTGAAGAACCATTCACTGGAGAATTTAAGGCTGAAACTGAAGCGGCAACTTGGGCGCTTATTTGGCTGCCTGAAGGTGGCGAGTTAATCACAGAGAGTTACGTTAACTTAATTCCGACCGCGCAAGGTGGTACTCACGTTAATGGTTTGCGTCAGGGCTTACTCGAAGCAATGCGTGAGTTCTGTGAATTCCGTAATTTGCTGCCACGTGGCGTTAAGCTAACGGGTGAAGACGTATTTGACCGTTGTGCGTATGTTCTTTCGGTGAAAATGCAGGATCCGCAATTTGCAGGACAAACCAAAGAGCGTCTCTCTTCTCGTCAAACGGCCGCATTTGTTTCTGGTGTGGTGAAAGACTCGTTTAGTCTGTGGCTGAATGAAAAACCGCAACTTGCAGAACAGCTAGCAGAAGTGTGTATTGCTAATGCTCACAGCCGTATGCGTGCAAGTAAGAAAGTGGTCCGTAAGAAAGTGGCTTCTGGCCCGGCTCTACCGGGCAAACTCACCGACTGTTCAGTGCAAGACCTTAGCCGTACTGAAATCTTCTTCGTCGAAGGGGATTCTGCGGGTGGTAGTGCGAAGCAAGCTCGAGATCGCGAATTCCAAGCGGTGATGCCACTACGCGGTAAAATTCTTAATACTTGGGAAGTGTCTGCTGATCAGGTGCTAGCGTCTCAAGAAGTTCACGATATTTCTGTTGCTTTGGGTATTGACCCGGATAGTGATGACTTAAGTGGATTGCGTTACGGCAAGATCTGTATTCTTGCCGATGCGGACTCGGATGGTCTTCATATCGCAACGCTGCTTTGTGCTCTGTTTACAAAGCACTTCCAAGCACTGACCAAAGCGGGTCATATCTATGTTGCTATGCCTCCTCTTTACCGAATCGACTGTGGTAAAGAAGTGTTCTATGCGTTAGATGACGCAGAGAAAGATGGCATTTTGGAAAGACTAAGCCAGAAAAAAGCCAAAATTAACGTTCAGCGATTCAAAGGTTTGGGTGAGATGAACCCACTTCAATTGCGTGAAACGACCATGGATCCAAACACTCGTCGTTTAGTACAGCTCACGATTGATGATGAAACGGCAACGGATGAGATGTTGGACATGCTTTTAGGCAAGAAACGTGCGGATGACCGTCGTACTTGGCTACAAAGCAATGGCGATTTGGCTGAGGTGTAATGAATGAGTACTGAAATTAACTTCGAGGGTGTTGAACAACTTCCGATGCGCAAGTTTACGGAAGATGCTTACCTGAACTACTCGATGTACGTAATCATGGACCGTGCCTTGCCATACATTGGTGATGGTTTAAAGCCGGTTCAACGACGCATTATTTATGCAATGTCGGAGCTGGGGCTTTCGGCTGCGGCAAAATATAAAAAATCAGCACGTACCGTTGGTGACGTGTTGGGTAAATACCATCCGCACGGTGACTCTGCATGTTACGAAGCTATGGTATTGATGGCTCAGCCTTTCTCTTACCGCTACCCTCTGGTGGACGGTCAAGGTAACTGGGGTGCGCCGGATGATCCGAAATCTTTCGCGGCAATGCGTTATACAGAAGCAAAGCTATCTAAATTTGCGGAAGTTCTATTAGGCGAACTTGGCCAAGGTAACGTGGATTGGCAACCAAACTTTGATGGCACGATGAAAGAGCCACAAATGTTGCCCGCGCGTCTACCACATATTCTGCTAAACGGTGTTACTGGTATTGCCGTTGGTATGGCGACTGATATTCCGCCACACAACGTACGCGAAATTGCTGAAGCAACTATTCATCTGATTGATAACCCGAAATCGGAACTGTCAGATGTGATGCAGTTTGTGAAAGGGCCGGATTATCCAACCGAAGCGGAAATTATTTCTCCTCAAGCTGAGTTGGAAAAAATCTATCGCACTGGTCGCGGCAGTATTAAAGCGCGTGCAATTTGGCACAAAGAAGGTTCTGATATCGTTATTTCGGCTCTGCCACATCAGGTTTCAGGTGCAAAACTTCTGGAGCAAATTGCCAACCAGATGCGTGCGAAGAAACTGCCTATGGTTGACGATCTACGAGATGAATCGGATCACGAAA
Source organism: Vibrio sp. Hal054 (assembly GCF_037162405.1). Taxonomy (NCBI): domain Bacteria; kingdom Pseudomonadati; phylum Pseudomonadota; class Gammaproteobacteria; order Vibrionales; family Vibrionaceae; genus Vibrio; species Vibrio sp. Hal054. The sequence goes on from NZ_JARLUT010000001.1 coordinate 343,945, forward strand.
ACCCGACTCGAATCGTGATCGTTCCGCGTTCAAATCGTGTCGATTGCGATTTGCTGATGAGTCATCTGTTCGCTTCTACTGATTTAGAGAAAAGCTTCCGTGTAAACCTGAATATGATTGGTTTGGATAACCGTCCTCAGGTTAAAGGTCTAGTTAACATTCTTAATGAATGGATCGAATTCCGTCGCACTAGCGTTCGACGTCGTCTTCAATTCCGTCTTGATAAAGTCATGGCTCGTTTACACATCTTGGAAGGTTTGTTGGTTGCATACCTTAACCTTGATGAAGTGATCGAAATTATCCGTACTGAAGACGATCCGAAAGCAGTATTGATGGCTCGCTTTGGTATCACTGACATTCAAGCTGATGCGATCTTAGACACCAGACTTCGTAACTTAGCGAAACTGGAAGAGATGAAGATTCGCGGTGAGCAAGACGAGTTAGAGAAAGAGCGTAAAAAACTGGAAGATCTTCTAGGCTCTGAACGCCGTCTGAATACATTGCTGAAAAAAGAGATCAAAGCGGATGCTGAGAAATACGGTGATGATCGCCGCTCACCATTAGTAGAGCGTGAAGAAGCGAAAGCGCTGACTGAACGTGATTTGATGCCTAGTGAACTGATCACTGTAGTTTTGTCAGAAAAAGGTTGGATTCGTCATGCGAAAGGTCATGACGTTGATGGCACCAGCTTAAGCTACAAATCAGGCGATGCTTATTTAGCTCAAGCAAGTGGTAAGAGTAACCAGCAAGCCGTGTTCTTTGGTAGTGATGGCCGTAGCTACTCGCTCGAGTCACATACCTTACCTTCGGCTCGTGGCCAGGGTGAACCGATTACAGGACGATTGAACGTTGCTGAAGGAACGACGATCCGACAGGTTATTATGGGTGAAGAAGATCAGCTATGGCTGGTTGGTTCTGATGCCGGTTATGGTTTCGTCTGTAAGGGTACCGATCTGCTTTCGAAAAACCGCAGTGGTAAAGCTCTGGTGAACTTACCTGAAAACGCAGAGATTATGGAACCTCAAGCGGTCAGCAACCTTGAAACTGATGAGATCCTAACCATTACCAACTTGGGACGAATGCTGTTGTTCCCAATTAAAGATTTGCCACAGTTAGGCAAAGGTAAAGGTAATAAGATCATCAATATTCCGGCTGCAAAAGCGAAATCCCGTGATGAAGTTGTGTCACATCTGATTGCGTTACCAAGTGGTGCTTCAGTTACTCTGTATGCTGGTAAGCGTAAGCTTGGTCTCAAACCGAGTGATTTAGATAATTTCCGAGGTGAACGTGGCCGTCGTGGTGGACTTCTACCAAGAGGTTTGCAGCGCGTAACAGAGATCGAGATTGATACTTCAAATATAGAAGCGAGCTCAGAGTCCGAAGAGTAACGCTAACGCTGACGAGTATAAGTAAAAAAGCCCCGAAGATTCGGGGCTTTTTTGTGGTTCAAATTCAATATCGAATTAAGAGTTGTAGTCTTCTGTCCATCCGTCAGAGTCAGACATATCTGGTGCACCAGCAATGGCTTTTTCTTCATCAGCCCATTCACCAAAATCAATCATTTGGCATTTTTTACTACAAAAAGGGCGATAAGGACTTTGCTCATTCCATACAACTTCTTGCTTGCATTGGGGACATTTCACCACAGTAGGCTTTGGGGACGACATCTATATTTCCTATTAATGATGGTTTAGCTGCTAAGAAACGTTTAATCAGCAGCACACAGCAAGGTCAAAGGGTATCTCTTCAGAGCTGGCTTGCCCAGTTTTAAAGTCGATAAATTTAATCGCGAAACGATTTTTATGCCCAGAGATCATTGGGTACACACCATATTCGAGCGGAATGGATAGACGTAAAATATTGGCGTCTTCTGCGTCGCTTTGGAAAAATCCAGATTGGGCGACACGAGGTTTAAAGCTACCTGTTTCACGAGTCAGTTTGAGCCAAAGAGTTAGTGCATCTAACAATGGTTTTAAGGTACTCATCCATTTGTTGGCGTCTTGAGATTTTTTCTCTGGTGACAGGTGAAGCCAGTAATGCAAAGCAGGAAGATCAAAACAGCATGAACCGCCTGGTAGGTTGAAACGCTGTCGGATGGCTGATAAGAAACGATCTTCTTTGAGTGACTGACCAAAACGATCAGCGCTCATTAGATTGCGGTGCACTTCATCCACTTCAGCAAGCAACGTTGAAAGCATCTCTTGGTCTACACCGTCCACGTTTAACCAACTGCGGTAAGTGAGGCGCTGTTTTTCGATATCTTTTGCCAGTTCACTCTTTAGTTGTATTTGTTCAAAAATTTCGAGCAGATCGAATAGAGAACGGAAAAATAACTGGTGCTGAATACTGTCAGCAAAGGCTGATGCTTTTTCCATCTGGTGCAGCAAAGCTTCAACTCGCAAGTAAATACGTGTTTTTTCATTCAGAGGGTGTTCAAACTTGTGTGTCGTCATCAGATTTGCCTTGCGTCCTTTCGGCTTATTCTCACAGATTTTTACGGCTGATGGCTAGGTACTTTTTGTGTAATTCTGTGATTTGAGGCAAAAGTTTCTGGTTTTTCGCGTCATTTTTAATCACATCGTCGGCAATGGCTAAACGTTGTTCACGACTGGCTTGTGCAGCTAAGATCGATTTTGCTTGTTCCATCGGCACCTTGTCTCGACTCATTGTCCTTTCAATTTGCGTTTCTTCATCGACATCAACAACTAAAACTCTGTCCGCCATATGCTGTAGATTGTTTTCCGTAAGCAACGGAACGACCAATAACGCATAAGGCGAAGTGACTCGTTGCAGGTCTCGCTCCATTTGTTGACGAATCATTGGATGAAGCAACTGATTAACCCACGTTTTTTCTTCTTCATTGGCAAATATTCGTGTTCGAAGCTCAGCGCGGTTGAGTTCTCCCTCTGCCGTTAAGATCTCATCGCCAAAATGCTGATGGATGGCGTTGAGGCCGATACTGCCTTTTTCCACCACTCGTCGAGCAATCACGTCAGCATCAACGATTTCAATACCAAAGTGGTCGCGAAACATATTGGCGACAGTGGTCTTTCCGCTTGCGATGCCTCCGGTTAAGCCAATCACTAATGCCATCGTTTAGTACCCCAATAAGTAAGAGTAGTAGCTATCAATGATTTCGTGTCCCCACAGCAGAGCTATCCATCCAGCAATGGCAATATAAGGTCCAAAAGGGAAGGCTTTATCGATACCTTGCTTCTTTAATCGCAATTGAATAATACCGAATACCAAACCAACAAGAGATGAAAGCAGAATAATCAAAGGTAGCTGTTGCCATCCCAACCATGCTCCGAGCGCTGCGAGTAGCTTGAAATCACCGTATCCCATACCTTCTTTGCCAGTAGCAAGTTTAAATAGCCAATACACTGACCATAAAGATAAGTAACCTGCGATAGCGCCTATCACCGCGTCTTGAAGCGTAACAGGACTGACACCCAATAATGACAGTGATAATCCAGCCCAAAGTAAAGGCAGTGTTAACTGATCCGGTAGCAGCATGGTGTCTAAGTCAATAAAGGTTGCTGCGATGAGAACATAGCTGAAAAACAACAAGGCAATAGTGAAATAACTAAAGCCAAAATGTTGTGCGACAAGAAAGCTCATCGCTGCTGTAAGTAGCTCAATCAACGGGTAACGTGCACTTATGGGAGCCTGACAATGGGCACATTTACCACGTAATAGCAGCCAGCTAATCACGGGTACGTTATCAATAATGCGCAGTGGTGTTTGGCAACTCGGGCAAGTTGAGCGTGGTGTGCTAAGGGTCAGCTTGCCTTCTGGCGGTTGAATGTTGGATTCTGGAAAATAGTCCGCACATTCCTGACGCCATTCTCGCTCCATCATTTTCGGTAGCCGATAGATCACCACATTGAGAAAGCTGCCGATAATTAAACCGAGTAGAGAGGCAGATGCTACGAAAAGCCAAGGATAGTATTCAAAAATTTCCATTTGTTCGCTCATTTGCCGCAGTAAAAGGGAGGATATTGATTAAAAAACTAAGCGGTTGAATGCGTTAGTGATGGTTATATTACCCTAACACACTCATTAAGTTAAAGATTGGCAAGTACATTGCCACTACTAACCCGCCGACAACCACGCCAAGAAACACAATAATTAAAGGTTCGAGGATTTTCCCCAGATTATCGACGGTATTATCCACCTCAAACTCGTAGATCGAAGCAATTTTATTCAGCATGTCGTCGAGTTTTCCTGACTCCTCTCCGATCATTACCATTTGCAATACCATCTCAGGAAAAGCTTCCGTATTTCGCATCGCGATATACATAGGCATACCCGACGCGGTATCACGATGAACTTCATCTATGGCGTATTCAAAGTGGACATTGCCAGCGGTTTTAGCAGTGGTTTTTAAACTGGAGAGAATCGGAATACCCGCGCTGAAACTGGTTGCCAGTGTGCGGCTGAACTTGGCGATAGCGGCTTTGGCTAACACGCTGCCAATAACTGGACATTTTAATCCTAGGCGACTGGTTTTCAGGCGAAACAGTGAGGATTTTTTCCTTGAAGCACGAAAGGCGACAATAGACGCAATGGCAACAACAAGGGCAACCAAACTATAAGCCTGGACGCCGTGCGAAAGTTTTAAAACCTGCTGCGTAAACCAAGGAAGTTCAGCGCCAAAGCCACTGAACATGGCTTCGAACTCAGGTATCACCATGGTTAACATCAAGTACGAGACACTTAGGGCAACAAGCACAACCATCGCTGGGTAAATCAATGCTTTGATTACTTTTGCTCTTAGCTCTTCGCTTTTTTCGCGGTACGTGGCTAAACGTTCAAAAACTTCAGCTAAGTTTCCGGACTGTTCACCAGTCTGAATTAAGTCAACATATAAGGAATCAAAGTGGCTGCTGGTGTTACGCATAGCTTTTGAAATGGGAGTACCGGCTTCAACTCCTTTGGATATTTGAGTCAGAATCGATTTCATTTCTGGCTTACGGTGATTGTCACCAACCAGTTTCAGTGCTTGAACAATAGGAACACCCGTCGTCAGCATGGTAGAAAGTTGGCGAGTGAGTATGGTGATATCGTTTCCCTTAACTCGGTGAAACAGTCGAGTAAAGAGTGGAGCACTGCCTTTCTTGAGCTTTTTGACTTTAATGCTCTGTTCACTTAGTTTGTCTCGAACCTCGCTTTCCGTCAGCGCCAGAAGCTGACCAGACACTTTTTTACCTGTGCTGTTTATTCCGCTCCAACGAAAGCTACTGAGTTGAGGGCTAGAGTTCTTTTTCATATAAATACTCACTAATGATTAGAAATACAAAACACGTTGTAACTCGGCAAAACTGGTGACACCTTGCTTTAATTTCTGTACGCCTGAATCCAGCAAAGTGCTCATGCCATTGGCTTTAGCGATGGTTTCGAATTGCGCCACACTTGCCTTATTCATGACGGCTTCAGCAAGAGCTTCATTGAAAGCCATCACTTCGTAGATTCCGACACGTCCAGAATATCCTCCGGTGCACTCGGTACAGCCTAAGTGGTTGGCTTGGTAAATGGTTTCGTCCGCTGACAAGTTAAACTGAGCTTGCAAGGTGACGGATGGCGTGGTGGCTATTTTGCAGTGGCTGCATAAACGACGAGCTAAACGCTGGGCGATGATTAAACTCAGAGATGATGCGAGGTTGAAGGGTTCAACACCCATGTTGGCTAAACGTATGACGGTTTCGGCGGCAGAGTTGGTATGGAATGTTGATAAAACTAAGTGTCCTGTTTGAGCTGCTTTCACCGCTATTTCCGCAGTCTCGAGGTCTCGAATCTCACCCACCATCACCACATCTGGGTCTTGACGAAGAAAGGAACGTAGCGCATCAGAGAAGCCAAAACCTATCTTAGGTTGTACCTGCACCTGATTAACGCCAGAGAGGTTGATTTCTATCGGATCTTCCGCGGTGGAGATATTAATTTCGGAGGTATTGAGTATGCGTAGACCTGTATAAAGAGAAACGGTTTTGCCGCTTCCTGTTGGACCTGTCATCAAGATCATGCCTTGGGGCTTTTTAAGGGCATCTAAATAGTGTTGCTTTTGCACTTCGTCATAGCCGAGTTTGTCGATGTTGAGATTGGCTGCGCTGCTATCAAGCAGACGTAATACAATCTTCTCTCCCCATAAAGTTGGTAGCGATGAAACCCGCATATCAATCGCAGTATCGCGATTTAAGCGAAGTTTAATTCGTCCGTCCTGTGGAAGTCGTCGTTCGGCAATATCCAGCTTTGAAAGTATTTTAATACGCGCTGCAAGCCGCCGACTGAGATGGCTCGCAGGGCGGTGAGTTTCGACTAAAATACCGTCACAACGCAGGCGAATACGATACACATCTTCATAGGGTTCAAAGTGAATATCGGAAGCCCCTTTGCGCACAGCATCAAGCAACACTTGGTTGATAAATCGGCTTACCGGTGATTCGTCTTTACTGAGATCCTCAATCGATTGCAGCTCATCATCAGAAAGTTGAACTAAGCTTGCCAGTTCATCTTGGCTGATCTCTTTGTTCTGCTTAGCTTCGTCGTTGATTGTTTTGCCATATAGGCGACGAATGGCGGCTTGCAATGATTTATGATCGGCGAGTGCCAGTTCAACGTTTAAGCCAGTTGTGAAGCGAAACTCATCTTCTACACTCGGGTGAGTGGGATCAGATACCGCCAGAAGCAGTTGGTTATTTTGGTTTTGGATAGGAAGGGCATTAAAGCGCGTGATCAGTTCTCGTAATCCAAGTTGCTGACAGACATCTGCATAATCAAACTCACTAAGAGCCGTCACAGGCATTCGTAGCTGCTGACTTAAATGGTTCGTAAGATCGGATGATTCTATTATTCCAAGTTGGATCAAAGCTTCCGGCACACTAGCGCCAGAAGCTTCAATATGACTCACCACGCTGTGCTCATGCGCCAAGCTCAATAGCTCCGCTTGGCGCAACAGTGCGATTAGGTTGGTTATCATAGGCTATGGTTTACTGAGCATTACTTGCTTGATTAGCATTACCAGCCTTAGGACAACTTGTCGTTTTTATCACTTCATCACTTACCGCACACTTCCAACCAGCCTCAGCTTCTCGTGTATAGGTGATTTTTGTGTCTTTAGGTACAGCGGAACCTTCTTTGAAGGTGAATGTAAGCTTGTTGTCCGCTTCAACTTCAATTTTACCTAAAGGGCTCGTATCAGATTTAACCCCAAGATTCTTTAAAATTTCTGTCTCGCTATCTTTTTTAAACGAGCCTTTTTCCTGATACCAAAGCTCTGCTGAAGTGATTAGAGACTTCATTGTTGCCAGTGCCGTTGCCCCTTCAGATTTCTTTACGTAATCCTTATAGGCTGGAACTGCAATTGCAGAAAGTACGCCGATGATTGCAACCACAATCATCAATTCAATTAAGGTAAAACCTTTCTGTTTTTTAAGCTGATTTGTTTTCATTGCCTCTCTCCGTTTGTTTTGGCTATTCGGAGCAAGAGGTTATGTGCTTAGTTTGATATTTAGAACGACAGCAGTTCAGTTGCGCGAGTGATGAGATTTATTTATTGAACGACTTTCATCTCCTCAACAAAAGCTTTCGACCAGCTTCGCATTCGTTTGGAATGGAGTATCAAGAAGGAACGAAAAACCCGCCGAAGCGGGTCTTAAAATTGAAACAAATTTGGGCTCAAATCTGCTGATGCTTATTTACAGCGCTTATTTGAAACGCATAGAGAGATCCATGGCTCTTACGTGCTTAGTTAACGCACCCACAGAAATGTAATCAACACCTGTTTCCGCGTATTCGCGCAGTGTTTCTAGGGTGACGTTGCCTGAATTTTCTAACGCCGCACGTCCTGCATTAATCGTAACCGCTTCACGCATCATATCCATAGTGAAGTTGTCGAGCATGATGATATCAGCGCCAGCTTCAATCGCTTCACGCAGTTCTTCTAGGCTTTCTGTTTCAACTTCAACAGGTTTACCCGGATTAAGTTCTTTCGCTGTTTTAATCGTTTGAGTAATACCACCATTGGCGATGATGTGGTTCTCTTTAATTAGGTAAGCATCAAACACACCGATACGATGGTTATAGCCGCCACCACAAGCCACTGCGTATTTCAGAGCACTACGTAAACCCGGAATGGTTTTACGCGTATCCAGTAAGCGGCAGTTAGTACCTTCTAACGCTTTCGCATATTCAGCGGTTGTCGTTGCACAACCTGAAAGTGTCTGAATAAAGTTCATTGCGTTACGCTCGCCTGTAAGAAGGATTCGCGCTGGGCCAGAAAGCGTGCACAGTGTTTGATTTGGTTCGACTTTGTCGCCATCTTCCACATGCCAGTCGATTTTGACTTCTCCACCCAGTTGTTTGAAGACTTCATCCGCCCAAGCTTTACCGCAGAACACACCGTGTTCGCGCGTGATAATGGTGGCCGTGCCTTGCACATCTGCAGGGATAAGATTTGCTGTCAGATCAGCCGCAGGGTCGAGAGTTCCACCTAAATCTTCCTTTAGGGTCGCTTCAACAGTGCGAGCAATTTCCAATGGTAGTTGTTGTTTTAGGTAATCGAGGCGCTCTTGGCTATTGTGAGTATTTTTCATCGCAAATCTTAGTCCGGATTAACAGAGGCAGGCATAATACGATGAGTAGGATTTAAATTCAGCCCTTAATCTCGCATTTCGTTGTTATACTCTTCCTACTTGAAGCTGCAGCGGTGTTGGCTACGTTCGTTCACCCCAATCACATAGTTTATCTATGCTCAGGGGATTCACTTACTTGCCGCCTACCTGCAACTCCAATTAGTTTGAGTATAAGTAGTTAAATTTTATTCATCTGGAGCATTAAGGCTTTTCTTATGATTGATAACCAAGGTTGGTATCACACTGCGCGCAAAGTGCCATCGCCGTATTTTGATGAGAGAAACGACGTTAACGACATCTCATTGCTGGTGGTGCATAACATTAGCCTGCCACCGGGCCAGTTTGGTAGTGATCATATTGAGCAGTTCTTTACTGGTAAGCTGAATCCGGATGAACATCCATTTTTTAAAGTGATCCATAAAATGGGGGTGTCTGCGCATTGCTTGATTCGAAGAGATGGTGAAGTGGTGCAGTTTGTTCCATTTACCGCCAGAGCCTGGCATGCAGGACAGTCTTCTTTTGCGGGCAGAGAGCGTTGTAATGATTATTCGATAGGCATTGAGCTGGAAGGTACAGATTATGTCGCTTATACCGAGGAGCAATATCAGGCACTAGCCAAGCTCAGCCAAGAGTTGATGATTGCGTATCCGCAAATCACGGTGCCAAGAATAACGGGGCACCAATACATTGCCCCGATGCGTAAAACAGACCCAGGTTTGGTCTTTGACTGGATAAAGTACCGCGCTTTGCTTGATTGAGCTTAAAGAGACTCTTGATACTCAGTCAGAACTTGTTCAATCCAAGTGGCAATGCGTTCATCGCTGAGTTCGTATTGAGAGTCTTCATCCAGCGCTAAGCCAACAAACTGAGTCCCATCTTCAGTCAGTGCCTTTGATGCTTCAAAGGTATAGCCTTCAACAGGCCAGTAACCGATGATGTTAGCTCCCGTCTTCTTGATCTCGTCGTGTAGCAGTCCCATCGCATCCAGATACCATTCGCCATAACCTTCTTGATCGCCTAAGCCGAACAATGCGACGGACTTGCCGTTTAACGGTACGCCATCTATTTGATCCCATAATTCGTTCCAGTCCTCTTGGATCTCTCCAAAGTCCCACGTCGAGATGCCTAATATTAGTAGATCATAGTCACTCATTAAGCTGAGCGGTGTTTCTTTTACATTGTGAATGTCGAGCAGATCATCACCGATAATCGCGCGCATTTTTTCGGCGGCCATTTCGGTATAGCAGGTCGTTGAGCCGTAAAATAGACCAATCTTCATACGTTATTTAGTTCTTTCTTTCTCTGGGAAGGTAGATTCTAAACATAAAATGACCGAGAGTGCAGCGAATATCCTGAGCATGCCCGATTTTTATGGTATATCCATGCGATATCTCGTAGCCTTAGTGGCTATTTGGCATATTGTCGATATCTCGCATAATGATAAGAAAAAGAGGAATACGTGTCGGAATTATTTTTGCCTGACCAAGGAATCATGGAGCAGTTCTTAGATACTCTTTGGCTGGAAAGAGGCTTGTCAGAAAATACGGTAGTTTCTTACCGTAATGATTTAACAAAGCTTTTAGGCTGGATGAATAAGAATAACTACCGTCTGAACTACATCAGTTTATCGGGTCTGCAAGAGTATCAAACATGGTTAATTGACCAAGACTACAAGCAGACCTCGCGTGCGCGAATGCTCTCTGCAATACGTCGTTTGTTTCAATATCTGCATCGTGAAAAAATCCGCAGTGATGATCCAACGGCTTTAATGGTCAGTCCGAAACTGCCTAAACGCTTGCCGAAAGATTTGACTGAAGATCAAGTCGAAGCGCTGCTCAATGCCCAAGATCTGAATGACCCCGTTGAACTTCGAGATAAAGCTATGCTGGAGCTGCTTTATGCGACAGGGCTGCGTGTAACAGAACTGGTATCTCTGACCACAGAAAATATCAGCCTGCGCCAAGGGGTTGTGCGTGTAATCGGTAAAGGCGGAAAAGAGCGCCTGGTTCCGATGGGAGAAAACGCCATTGAGTGGATTGAAACTTTTTTCCATCAAGGGCGGTCTGAATTATTAGGTCAACAAACCTCAGACGTGGTCTTCCCGAGTAAACGAGCGCAGCAGATGACCAGACAAACGTTCTGGCACCGAATCAAACATTATGCGGTGATTGCTGGCATTGATGTTGAGAAGCTTTCACCGCACGTTTTGCGTCATGCTTTTGCGACTCATTTGTTGAATCACGGCGCGGATTTACGTGTGGTACAGATGCTTTTGGGGCATAGTGACTTATCGACAACCCAAATTTATACTCATGTTGCAACTGAGCGACTTAAACAAATACATAGTGAGCACCATCCAAGGGCTTAAAGGTGATTTTAATGAGCGTATTACGCCGACTGACTTTATCTCTCTTACCATTATTCGCTTTAGCTGGTTTTTCAGCAGGCTCTTCTGCGGCGACCGATATTGATAAAGAAGCTTTCATCAGCAAATTTGAAAAACTGGGAATGCCTGTAATTGATGTTGTGCCTTCTTCGATTGACGGCTTGGTTGAAGTTAATACCGAAGGCGGTGTGTTATTTGCGTCTCCTGACGCCAAGTACCTGATTGCCGGCACACTTTATGAGCTGAGTGAAGACGGCTCTTATGTTGATGTGATGGCAAAACGCCAAGCACCAATCAATGCTGAAAAAATTGCTCAATTCAGAGACAGCATGATCGAATACAAAGCGGATAATGAAAAATACGCTGTGACTGTGTTTACCGATATCACCTGTGGTTACTGTGTTCGTCTGCATCAAGAGATGAAGGAATACAACAAGCGCGGTATTACCGTTCGCTATCTGGCTTTCCCTCGTCAGGGACCAAGTGGACAAGTCGCTGACAATATGGCGAAAATCTGGTGTGCGGCAGACCCTGCATCAGCGATGCACAGTGCAAAAGTGACCCGTGAGCCCGCCGAAGTCGCGCAAGGTAAAAATCTCGCTCAATGTAAAAAAATGATCACTGACCATTATCAACTAGGCCGTCAGTTAGGTATTAGCGGTACACCAGCCATATTCTTACCTTCGGGCGATATGGTGGGCGGTTACTTGCCTCCTGCACAACTTGAACAACGCCTACAACAGCAATAATTACTGAGGATACAGGCTTGAGGAGACTCAAGCCTGCGCATGTATGACAGAAATCCAGCCATGATCGAAATTCAACGCAGACCAGAACCTGATTTATCTCTTCTTCCTGATTCTATTCCGCCCATCTTAAAACGTGTTTATTTAAACCGTGGCGTTACTGATTTAGAACAATTGAATAAAGCCGCTAAGGCATTGCATTCATACCAAAAGTTGCACGGTATCGAGCAGGCGGTTGAACTTTTATATCAAGCAATTAAAGAGCAAACGCGCATCATCATTGTTGGTGATTTTGATGCCGATGGTGCGACCAGCTCTGCGCTTTCGGTACTGGCTTTGCGTATGCTTGGCAGCCGTAATGTGGATTATCTGGTTCCGAACCGTTTTGAAGATGGATACGGATTAAGCCCCGAAGTGGTTGATCAGGCGATCAGCTTAGGTGCTGAGATGATCATGACTGTCGATAACGGTGTTTCTTCAATCGAAGGCGTCCGTTATGCCAAACAAAAAGGTTTGCAGGTATTGGTAACAGACCACCACTTGCCGGGAAATGAACTTCCTGAAGTGGATGCGATGGTGAACCCAAACCTTCAGCAGTGTGCTTTCCCTTCAAAAGCATTGGCGGGTGTGGGCGTTGCTTTCTACCTGATGATGGCTTTATGTGTACATATGCGCAAAGTCGGCTACTTTACCGAACAAGGTATGCAAGAGCCTAAATTGATGGAACTGATTGATTTAGTCGCTTTAGGTACAGTTGCTGACGTAGTCGCACTCGATGAAAACAACCGCATTCTGGTGCACCAAGGTTTACAGAGAATTCGTGCTGGCTTGGCAAGACCTGGAATTCAGGCGCTTATTGAAGTTGCTAAGCGTGATGCGAGCAAACTGGTGGCATCAGACTTTGGTTTTGCGCTTGGTCCACGTATTAATGCTGCTGGCCGTTTGGATGATATGTCGTTTGGGGTTGAGCTTCTGCTGTGTAACAACATCCATGCTGCGCGCAGAATGGCAAGCGAACTGGATGGTTTAAACCAGACTCGTAAAGATATCGAAGAGGGGATGAAGCAAGAGGCGATGGCCTTTTGTGAGCGCCTAGAGTTTGGTAAAGACAGTGAACTGCCGTATGGCTTAGTGCTGTTCCAAAGAGACTGGCACCAAGGCGTTATCGGTATTCTGGCTTCGCGCATCAAAGAGCAATATCACCGCCCTGTGATTGCTTTTGCTGATGGTGGAAATGGTCTGATTAAAGGTTCTTGCCGTTCTGTTGCTGGGCTGCATATGCGTGATGCGTTGGACAAAATTGATACTCAGAATCCGGGTGTCATCAAAAAGTTCGGTGGACATGCGATGGCAGCAGGCTTGACGATCGCTGAAAAAGACTTCGAGCGCTTTTGTAAATTGTTCGATGAAGTGGTTCGCCAAGAGCTTGATGATGCGATGCTAAAAGGGGTGATTCTGACCGATGGTGAACTCAAACCTGAAGAATTTTCGATGCATACCGCAGAGACACTGCGTGCTGGTGGTCCATGGGGACAAGCATTCCCAGAGCCGATTTTTGACGGTGAATTTAAAGTGTTGCATCAAAAACTAGTGGGAGAAAAGCATCTCAAGTTGATGCTTGAACCGCTACATAAAGGTCATCCAACCAATATTATGATTGATGGAATAGCCTTCAATATTGACCTGCGACGTTGGCCCGACGCTTCAGTGAAAACGGTTCGGTTAGCGTACAAGTTGGACATCAATGAGTTCCGCGGAAATCAGTCTTTACAATTAATGATCGACCATTTAGAAGCTAAATAAACTTAACATTTCAATAACTTTTCTCTTTGGCGGCTTGGTTTAGAGCCGCCTTCAACCCCTCAAGTATTTGTGATTCCAATCTTAAAAAACTCGTTGCGTCATTCATGCAATGAATTGGTAACACTAATTACCCATAACTTCAGTTCTGTATCTATTTTGTAATTGGTCTGACCAATGATGTATTGAAAAATAATTTTTATTGTTAATAAAGTATTTCCAATGTCTGTGTTTTATGATTTGGGTCAATAATTGACTGGACACTAACACGTTGGATATGTTAATTTCTTCGTCAATTTGAAATTGGTATTACCAATTGCCAGCAAGGCATAAAGAGTAGAAGAATAATAAATTATGGCTTATCAAAGGATTCGTCAGCCGAAACTCTCTGATGTTATTGAACAAGAGTTGGAACGACTGATTATTGAAGGAACTCTGTCCCCAGGACAGCAACTGCCACCAGAACGCGAGTTAGCTAAACAGTTTGAAGTTTCTCGTCCATCGGTTCGTGAAGCTATTCAACGCTTAGAAGCTAAACGTCTACTGACCCGTCGCCAAGGTGGCGGTACGTTCGTCAGTGAGCATATTTGGAAAAGTTTCTCTGATCCTCTGCTAAATTTATTGTCAAACCATTCAGAAACTCAGCTGGACTTGCTTGAAGCACGACACGCATTAGAAGGTATTTCAGCCTACTTTGCTGCTTTACGTGGTACAGCAGAAGATTTTGCTCGTATTCAATCAAGTGTATTGAAGATTGGCGAAGCCCAAGAAAAGCACGATTTTGAAGCAGAAGCTTCAACCGTAATGGAGTTTTTAATTGCCATTACCGAAGCGACCCACAATGTGGTCATTCTGCATATCGTTCGTAGCCTTGCGCCTTTGCTAGAGCAAAACATTTTACAGAATTTTAAATTACTCCGTCACCGCCCTGAAGCGGTTGAGAAAGTAAACAAGCACCGAGCTAACATCGTGGATGCGATTGTTTCTGGTAAGCCTGATACGGCGCGCGAGATGTCACATTCTCATTTAGCTTATATTGAAGAAACATTGTTGGAACTGACCCGAGAACAGTCTCGTCGTGAGCGTTCTTTACGTCGTATCCAACAGGGTAATGAGCCGCAGTAAGCGGTTTATTGCGATTATAAATAGAATCCAACCAATAGAAGGATAGATCGCCATGTCCGACATGAAGCATGACGTAGACGCACTGGAAACTCAGGAGTGGTTAGCTGCCCTTGAGTCAGTTGTTCGTGAAGAAGGTGTAGAGCGCGCGCAGTTCATTCTTGAAGAAGTGCTAGAAAAAGCTCGTTTAGATGGTGTTGATATGCCTACTGGCGTTACAACAAATTACATCAACACGATCCCAGCAGCACAAGAGCCAGCATATCCGGGTGACACAACGCTAGAGCGTCGTATTCGCTCTATCATCCGTTGGAACGCAATCATGATCGTTCTACGTGCATCTAAGAAAGATTTAGAGCTAGGCGGCCACATGGCGTCTTTCCAATCTTCGGCTGCATTCTACGAAACTTGTTTCAACCACTTCTTCCGTGCTGCGAACGAGAAAGATGGCGGCGACTTGGTTTATTACCAAGGTCACATTTCTCCAGGGATCTACGCACGTGCATTCGTTGAAGGTCGTCTAACTGCTGAGCAACTAGACAACTTCCGTCAAGAAGTAGACGGTAAAGGTATTCCTTCATACCCACACCCTAAATTGATGCCTGAGTTCTGGCAATTCCCAACGGTTTCTATGGGTCTTGGTCCAATCTCTGCTATCTACCAAGCTCGTTTCCTTAAATACCTAGACGGTCGTGGCCTAAAAGACACTTCTGAGCAACGTGTATATGCGTTCCTAGGTGACGGTGAGATGGATGAGCCAGAATCACGCGGTGCTATCTCTTTCGCTGCTCGTGAAAAACTAGACAACCTATGTTTCCTAATCAACTGTAACCTACAGCGTCTAGACGGCCCTGTTATGGGTAACGGTAAGATCATTCAAGAACTTGAAGGTCTGTTCAAAGGTGCTGGTTGGAACGTAGTGAAAGTTATCTGGGGTAACAACTGGGATTCTCTACTAGCAAAAGACACTAGCGGTAAGCTTCTTCAACTGATGAACGAAACTATCGACGGTGACTACCAAACATTCAAATCTAAAGATGGCGCATACGTACGTGAGCACTTCTTTGGTAAGTACCCAGAAACTGCAGCTCTAGTTGCAGATATGACTGACGACGAAATCTTCGCACTTAAGCGTGGTGGTCACGAGTCTTCTAAACTGTACGCAGCATTCAAAAATGCACAAGACACTAAAGGTCGTCCAACTGTAATCCTAGCGAAAACAGTTAAAGGTTACGGCATGGGTGAAGCGGCAGAAGGTAAGAACATCGCGCACCAAGTTAAGAAGATGGATATGACTCACGTTCTACACCTACGTGATCGTCTAGGTCTTCAAGACATCCTAACTGACGAAGCAGTGAAAGAACTTCCATACCTAACTCTGGAAGAAGGTTCGAAAGAATACGAATACTTACACGCACGTCGTAAGGCTCTTAAAGGTTACACGCCTAAGCGTCTACCTAACTTCACGAAAGAGCTAGTTATTCCGCCTGTTGAAGATTTCCAACCTCTGCTTGAAGAACAGAAGCGTGATATTTCTACAACAATGGCGTTCGTACGTACTCTAAACGTGCTGCTTAAAGATAAAAACATCGGTGAGAACATTGTTCCTATCATCGCTGACGAAGCACGTACATTTGGTATGGAAGGTCTGTTCCGTCAAATCGGTATCTACAACCCGCACGGTCAGAACTACACACCTCAAGACCGCGACATCGTTTCTTACTACAAAGAAGCAACGTCTGGTCAGGTACTACAAGAAGGTATCAACGAACTAGGTGCTATGTCTTCATGGGTTGCTGCTGCAACTTCATACAGCACTAACGATCTACCAATGATCCCGTTCTACATCTACTACTCTATGTTCGGTTTCCAACGTGTTGGTGACATGGCATGGATGGCTGGTGACCAACAAGCTCGTGGTTTCCTACTAGGTGCAACAGCAGGTCGTACAACGCTAAACGGTGAAGGTCTACAACACGAAGACGGTCACTCACACATCATGGCTGGTACTGTACCGAACTGTATCTCTTACGACCCAACATTCGCATACGAAGTTGCGGTAATCATGCAAGACGGTATCCGTCGTATGTATGGTGATCAAGAGAACGTGTTCTACTACCTAACTCTGATGAACGAAAACTACGCAATGCCAGCAATGCCAGAAGGCGCTGAAGAAGGCATCCGTAAAGGTATCTACAAGCTAGAAACTTACGCTGGTAACAAGGCGAAAGTTCAGCTGATGAGCTCTGGTACTATCATGAACGAAGTACGTAAAGCGGCTCAAATCCTAAGCGATGACTACGGTATTGCTTCTGACGTTTACTCTGTAACGTCTTTCAACGAAGTGACTCGTGATGGTCAAGCGGTAGAGCGTTACAACATGCTTCACCCAGAAGCACAAGCACAAGTACCTTACATCCAAACTGTAATGGGTACTGAGCCTGCAATCGCTGCGACTGACTACATGAAGAACTACGCTGAGCAAGTACGAGCGTTTATCCCAGCTGAATCATACAAAGTACTGGGTACTGATGGCTTTGGTCGTTCTGACAGCCGTGAGAACCTACGTCGTCACTTCGAAGTGAACGCAGGTTACGTTGTGGTTGCAGCTCTAAGCGAACTAGCGAAACGTGGTGATGTTGAGAAATCTGTGGTTGTTGAAGCAATCAAGAAATTCGACATCGACACTGAAAAAACAAACCCGCTATACGCTTAATTGAAGGTAGGAAAGAATAATGGCAATCGAAATTAATGTACCAGACATCGGTGCGGATGAGGTTGAAGTTACTGAGATTCTTGTAAGCGTTGGCGACAAGGTTGAAGAAGAACAATCTCTTATTACGGTAGAAGGCGACAAAGCTTCTATGGAAGTACCAGCTTCTCAAGCGGGTATCGTAAAAGAAATCAAAGTTGTTGCTGGCGATAAAGTAACAACTGGTTCACTGATCATGATCTTCGAAGAAGCGGGCGCAGCTGCGCCTGCTCCAGCGGCAGAAGCGGCTCCAGTAGCTGCACTTGCAGCTACTGGAGCAAGTGAACTGAAAGAAGTTTGTGTACCGGATATCGGTGGCGACGAAGTTGAAGTGACTGAAATCCTAGTTGCTGTTGGCGATTCAATCGCTGAAGAGCAATCTCTACTGACAGTAGAAGGTGACAAAGCTTCAATGGAAGTACCTGCACCATTTGCTGGTACTCTAAAAGAAATCAAAGTTGCAGCTGGCGATAAAGTATCAACTGGCTCACTAGTGATGATCTTTGAAGTTGCAGGTTCAGGCGCAGCAGCTCCTGCACCAGTTGCAGCGGCAGCTCCGGCAGCGGCACCAGCAGCATCTGGCGTTAAAGAAGTTAACGTTCCAGATATCGGCGGCGATGAAGTAGAAGTCACTGAAATCATGGTAGCAGTTGGCGACACAGTAACTGAAGAGCAATCTCTGATTACTGTTGAAGGCGACAAAGCTTCTATGGAAGTACCTGCTCCGTTTGCTGGTACGGTTAAAGAAATCAAAGTTGCAGCTGGCGATAAAGTATCAACTGGCTCATTGATCATGGTGTTCGAAGTAGCCGGTGCAGCTCCTGCGCCAGCAGCACCAGCTCAAGCAGCGGCTCCTGCGACAGCTCCAGCTCCTAAAGCTGAAGCAGCAAAACCAGCAGCAGCTCCGGCAGCAACTGAATTTGAAGAGAACAACGACTACGCTCACGCTTCACCTGTTGTTCGCCGCCTAGCACGCGAATTCGGTGTAAACCTAGCGAAAGTGAAAGGTTCAGGCCGTAAGAGCCGTATCCTGAAAGAAGACGTACAGAACTACGTGAAAGAGGCACTTAAGCGTCTTGAATCTGGTGCTGCAGCTTCTGGTAAAGGTGACGGTGCAGCTCTTGGTCTACTTCCTTGGCCGAAAGTTGATTTCAGCAAGTTTGGTGAAACTGAAGTTCAACCTCTATCTCGTATTAAGAAGATTTCTGGTGCGAACCTACATCGTAACTGGGTAATGATCCCTCACGTTACACAGTGGGATAACGCAGACATCACTGAGCTAGAAAACTTCCGTAAAGAGCAAAATGCGATTGAAGCGAAGAAAGACACTGGCATGAAGATCACTCCACTTGTGTTCATCATGAAAGCTGTTGCTAAAGCGCTTGAAGCGTTCCCTGCATTTAACTCTTCTCTTTCTGAAGATGGCGAAAGCTTGATTCTGAAGAAATACGTGAACGTAGGTATCGCGGTTGATACGCCAAACGGTCTAGTTGTTCCAGTATTCAAAGACGTGAACAAGAAAGGCATTTACGAGTTGTCTGAAGAATTAGCAGTAGTGTCTAAGAAAGCTCGTGCAGGTAAGCTGACTGCAGCAGACATGCAAGGCGGCTGTTTCACTATCTCTAGCCTAGGTGGCATTGGTGGCACTGCATTCACGCCAATCGTGAATGCGCCAGAAGTAGGTATCCTTGGTGTATCTAAGTCTGAAATGAAGCCTGTTTGGAACGGTAAAGAGTTCGAAGCTCGCCTACAACTTCCACTATCTCTATCATACGACCACCGTGTGATCGATGGTGCTGAAGGTGCACGCTTCATCACTTACTTGAACAACTGCCTAAGCGACATTCGTCGTCTAGTGCTGTAATCAAAAAGAGACAAGGCGGCAATAGCCGCCTTGATTCAGTATTTATCCAACCGATTTGAAAAGGCAGTTTTCTTGAAAATGGAAAATTTCCTGCATTTGAATTGTTGGCTAGCTCACAGGCTAAATGGATTTACTTTTCACACCATTAACATCTCTGTAAACTGTTGCGGTCTGAAAAATAAACGTATTATACAAAAAGATATCATACCCACTCAGCCTGTTAGGGATATTGACTACAAGAGGTCGAAATGAGCAAAGAAATTAAAGCCCAAGTTGTTGTACTTGGTGCAGGTCCTGCTGGTTACTCCGCTGCATTCCGTTGTGCAGACTTAGGTCTGGAAACTGTACTTGTTGAACGCTACAGCACTCTTGGCGGTGTATGTTTGAACGTGGGTTGTATCCCATCAAAAGCACTGTTACACGTAGCAAAAGTTATCGAAGAAGCAAAAGCACTTGCAGAACACGGTATCGTATTTGGCGAACCTCAAACGGATATCGATAAAATCCGTCTATGGAAAGAAAAAGTAATTAACCAGTTAACTGGCGGTCTTGGTGGAATGGCTAAGATGCGTAAAGTAACGGTTGTTAACGGTTTTGGTAAGTTTACTGGCCCTAACACTATCGAAGTGGAAGGTGAAGACGGTAAAACAACAGTAAACTTCGACAACGCTATTGTTGCTGCAGGTTCTCGCCCAATCAAGCTTCCATTTATTCCACATGAAGATCCACGTATTTGGGACTCGACTGATGCTCTTGAGCTGAAAGAAGTACCTGGAAAACTGTTGATCATGGGTGGCGGTATTATCGGCCTAGAAATGGGTACGGTATACCACGCACTAGGTTCACAAATCGACGTAGTTGAAATGTTCGACCAAGTGATCCCTGCTGCGGATAAAGACATCGTTAAGGTTTACACCAAGCGCATCAAAGACAAGTTCAACCTGATGCTAGAAACGAAAGTAACAGCAGTTGAAGCGAAAGAAGACGGTATCTACGTTTCAATGGAAGGCAAAAAAGCACCAGCGGAAGCTGAGCGTTACGATGCTGTTCTTGTTGCTATCGGTCGTGTACCAAATGGTAAGCTTCTTGATGCAGAGAAAGCGGGTCTTGAAGTTGATGAGCGTGGCTTCATCAATGTAGACAAGCAAATGCGTACTAACGTACCTCACATCTTCGCTATCGGTGACATCGTTGGTCAACCAATGCTTGCTCACAAAGGTGTTCACGAAGGTCACGTTGCTGCAGAAGTTATCTCTGGTAAGAAACACTACTTCGATCCTAAAGTTATTCCTTCAATTGCGTACACTGAGCCAGAAGTTGCCTGGGTTGGTAAGACTGAGAAAGAAGCGAAAGCTGAAGGCATCAACTACGAAGTTGCAACATTCCCTTGGGCAGCATCAGGCCGTGCAATCGCGTCTGACTGTGCAGATGGTATGACTAAGCTAATCTTTGATAAAGAGACTCACCGCGTTATTGGTGGTGCTATCGTTGGTACTAACGGTGGCGAACTACTAGGCGAAATCGGTCTTGCTATCGAGATGGGTTGCGATGCTGAAGATATCGCTCTAACTATCCACGCTCACCCAACTCTACACGAGTCTGTAGGTCTAGCGGCGGAAGTGTTTGAAGGTACAATTACTGACTTACCAAACGCAAAAGCTAAGAAGAAATAATTCTTCTTGAGAGACAAAAAACCGCTGAATATTCAGCGGTTTTTTTATATCTAAACGTTAAGTTTGCTATCAACGGCTAGCTATTTATAGATACACAGCATATCCATGTAGGTGTTCGCTAACTGGTTGATGCTCTCTTTGTCTTCCACTCGGTTTGCCTGAACAAACAATGAGTAGCAAAGACCGTGGAACAGCATAGTTAGTTCTTCTGGATCATGCTTATCGCACACTTCACCACGTTCAATCGCTTTGCTGAAGATGTTCTTCACCAGCATTTGATTGGTTCGGTTGGTCGACATAAAGAGTGGCCATACTTCATCACGAGTTGAAGCACTCCATTCAAACCATACTTTTAGCCAGTAGCAATCCTGATAACTGATTTCTACTAGCTCTTTGGTGATGTTGCTTAGGTTTTCTTTGGCTGGTAAGTCTAAATCAATATTATCGGTTAAGAAGTTAGAGAATTGACGAACCACGTGAGTAAGAACTTCATCCACCAAGTCTTCTCGAGTAGGGAAGTAGTTGAATACCGTAGCTACTGAGACTTGAGCGATTTCAGCGATATCAGCATGTCCGCCACGGCCAATGCCGCGTCTGGCGAAAACCTCTAGCGCGATTTCCATTAGTTGAAGTTTACGTTTCTGGGGAGATAGCCGTGTTCTCGGGCGTTTCTCAATAGATGCGTCCATAGTTGTAAGTCCTGCCATTTTCGTTGTTACGTTGTTAGTTGAGTGTTTTCCACTCTAATGATTATTTTGTTAGTTGCTTAAAGCTCTATGAGTGTACTGGTGCATATATTGAAGGTCAATGTTTGAACTAGGTATTCGCTCCCATTATTAAAAATGAGCTTTATCAACAAGTTCAAATTATATAGATATAGGCTCATCATCTAAGGGGAGAAAAGGTTAACTCTGCCGTCCGGCAGTGTTACTATACGCGCCGAATAAATTCTGCGGCGCATCTATTATTGAAATGTGCCCCAAGCAAACGAGAATGGTATGAAGCATACAGTTGAAGTAATGATTTCTGAGCAAGACGTTCAGGAACGTATCCGTGAACTAGGTAAGCAAATCTCTCAACACTACCAAGGCAGCGAAGATTTGGTGCTGGTTGGTTTGTTGCGTGGTTCTTTTGTTTTCATGGCTGACTTGGCTCGCTCAATTGAGCTGATTCACCAAGTAGACTTTATGACAGCATCTAGCTACGGCAACTCAATGACGAGTTCTCGTGATGTTCGCATCCTGAAAGATTTAGATGATGACATCAAAGGTAAAGATGTTCTGCTTGTTGAAGACATCATTGATACCGGCAACACTCTAAATAAAGTGAAAGAAATCCTATCTCTACGTGAGCCTAAATCAATTCATATTTGTACTCTGCTTGATAAGCCTTCTCGTCGCGAAGTGAACGTAGAAGTTTCTTGGGTAGGTTTTGAAATTCCTGATGAATTCGTCGTCGGTGTGGGCATCGATTATGCTCAAAAATACCGTCACTTGCCTTATATCGGTAAAGTTGTTCCTCAAGAATAATCGCCTTTGTTGTTAAAAATGAAAAAGCCCACATCAGTGGGCTTTTTGTGTTCTTAGCTTTTAGTAAGCAATTAGCGACAAAGCAGTTGGTGTTCTGGATTAAGGATCTTTTCCATGGCTTTGTTGTAGCTGTTATTAATGGTTTTGCGAGAGTTGCAGCGTACACCCAAGTACTCTAACTTGCCGTCTTCGATACCATAAACCACACCATGGAGTTCAACCTCTTGGCCTCGCTCCCATGCATTTTGCAGTATGGTCGAGTTCGCAAGATTATGAACTTGCTCTGCTACGTTGATTTCCGCCAATTTGTCAGAACGATCCGTTTCCGGCATCTGTTCAATGTATTTGCGGTGCTTAAAGTACAAATCACGAATGTGCAGTAGCCAGTTGTTGATCAAGCCCAGTTGCGGGTTGTCGATTGAGGCTGTCACACCACCACATCCATAGTGTCCACAAACAATAATGTGCTTCACTTTAAGTACATCAACTGCATACTGAACAACAGAAAGGCAGTTTAAGTCGGTGTGAATGACTTGGTTGGCAACATTACGATGAACGAACAATTCGCCTGAGTATAGACCAGTTAAACGTTCTGCTGGTACACGGCTGTCTGAACAACCAATCCATAGGAAATCAGGATTCTGTCCTTCAGCGAGCTTTGTAAAGTACTCTGGGCGATCAGCTTTAATCGACTCTGACCACTTTGAGTTGTTTTCGAATAGTTGTTTAATCTCTGGCATGTTACTTCCCTTAATGACTATACCCAAGTGTCCTCTAGATACCTGTTCAGCGAGAATTTATTCGATTTTAGTCAAGGCACTGATTTGAAAACATAGTTTCTCTACGTTAAAAATCAGTAACATAGGATAAAAGCGAATAAAACTCGCCCTTCGGGAGCTCATCAACGAGCTAATTTCTGCGTCAAATAACTTTGAAAGGGGTATCCATTCCTGCAGTTATTTAACTCGAACTAAACTCGTTGATGAAGCTCTGAATCCTGTATCTTGAGGGCACTTGGGTATAAACCAACTATACACAATGTCATTCCTTCTATCTCTGACTATTTCGCCTCGAGATTACTCATCTGAGCAGTGTTGAAAATTATCCATGATTGCTATCAATTAACAACATTCAGTTAGCAAGGATATTTAAATGTACTGTTGTGAAGGTTTATGAAAACTATTTAATGCTTGGGGTTGAAAACAGCCGTTAAAATCGGCACATATACGGTATCTCCAAAAAAAGAGCTCCATTATGTACGCATTAGAAATAGATCAGCTGCGTAAAACCTACGCTGGTGGTTTTGAAGCGCTGAAAGGCATCAGTGTGTCTGTCAAAAAGGGCGACTTCTACGCCTTACTAGGGCCTAACGGTGCAGGTAAATCGACGACTATCGGTATCATTTCTTCACTGGTTAACAAGACGTCAGGCAAGGTGAAGGTGTTTGGCTATGACATTGATACACATCTTGAGCAGGCGAAACAACAACTGGGTCTAGTTCCTCAGGAATTTAACTTTAACCAGTTTGAAACCGTAGAGCAGATTGTCATTCAGCAAGCGGGTTTTTATGGTGTCTCCAAAGCGGTAGCCAAAGAAAGAGCAGAGAAGTATCTCACCCAACTGGATTTGTGGGAGAAGCGCAAAGAGCGTGCTCGTAACCTGTCTGGTGGTATGAAGCGCCGTCTGATGATCGCTCGCGCATTAATGCATGAGCCACAACTGCTGATCCTTGATGAACCTACTGCAGGGGTTGATATCGAATTACGTCGCTCTATGTGGGAGTTTTTGAAGAAGATTAATGCGCAGGGTATTACGATTATTCTGACGACTCACTATCTAGAAGAAGCGGAAATGCTGTGTCGTAATATAGGTATCATCAACCGTGGTGAGGTTATCGAAAATACCACCATGAAAGGCTTGTTATCTAAGCTTCATGTTGAAACTTTTGTCTTGGATATCGAAAACGAAAGCCAGTTAACTGAGCTTGATGGTGTCATTTCACAAACCTTGAAAGACGGTTCGCTGGAAATTGAAATCGAAAAAACTGAAGGGCTAAACCACATTTTTAGCCAGCTTACAGAGCAAGGTGTAAGAGTGTTGTCGATGCGTAATAAAGCTAACCGTTTAGAAGAGCTATTTGTTCGAATTGTTCGCGAACAGAGTTAAGGAACCACTATGTATCAAATTTATTGGACAGCTTTTGTTAGCTTGTTAGGTAAAGAAGTCACTCGATTTACGCGAATTTGGGTGCAAACTCTAGTTCCACCAGTAATTACCATGTGCCTCTATTTCATCATTTTTGGTAACTTGATTGGTTCTCGTATCGGTCAGATGAATGGCTTCAGCTATATGGAGTACATCATTCCCGGCTTGATTATGATGTCGGTGATTACTAACTCCTACTCGAACGTAGCGTCTTCATTTTTTAGTGCCAAGATGCAGAAGAATATTGAAGAGTTGCTGGTGGCACCTGTGCCTAACTACGTCATCATTGCTGGTTATGTCATGGGTGGTGTAACTCGTGGTTTGCTGGTCGGTACGTTGGTAACCTTTGTTTCTTTATTCTTTGTGCATCTGAATGTGGAACACTGGGGTGTGATCTTCCTGACCGTATTTATGACCTCGGTCGTTTTTGCATTGGGCGGCTTAATCAATGCTGTGTTTGCAAAAACTTTTGACGATATCTCAATTGTTCCAACCTTCGTTCTTACTCCGTTGACCTATTTAGGCGGCGTATTTTATTCGATCAGCTTGTTGCCAGAGTTCTGGCAAGGCGTGTCAAAGGTTAACCCAATTGTTTATATGGTGAACGCGTTCCGCTATGGCTTCTTGGGTGTGTCAGATGTGGATATTGTCACTTCTTTCAGTGTACTCAGTGTGTTTGTCGTTGTGCTTTACTGTGTCGCTCACTACTTGGTCACTAAAGGTAAAGGTCTGCGCAGTTAATCATTTATCTTCGCAATAACTTATTTAGATGCTCATTTTAGCTCAATAAAAAAGGTCAACGTAAGTTGACCTTTTTCTTTTTAAACCAAAGTATTATGGAATTTAAATATCAGCTTAGCTTTGTTGTTCTGATACGAAATCGACAACTTTATTGTCGATCAGTCTGACTTTACCCAAGAATGCAGACATCAGAATCACGACTTGCTTGGTTTCTTCAGAAACTGGTAGCAAAGTGCGGGAGTCACGAATAAAGATTTGATCCGGTTCTAGACCCGCCGCGCGCAACTGGTCTTGAGCATCGACAACGATAGAATCGTAATCACGACGACCACCGCGTAAAGCGCTGCTGATCCAGTGCATAGTACGGGCAAGCACTGGTGCACGTTGACGTTCGTTTAGAGACAGCAAGTTGTTGCGAGAACTCATCGCAAGACCATCCATCTCACGTACAGTAGGTACGCCGACAATCTCGATATCCATGCATAGGTCTGCAACCATTTGGCGAATCACAGCTAGCTGTTGGAAATCTTTTTCGCCAAAGCAGGCTACATCAGGTTTAACGATGTTAAACAGCTTTGTTACCACAGTGGCGACACCACGGAAGTGACCTGGACGCGAAGCGCCCTCAAGCATGGTTGATAACCCTGGAACTTCAACGGAAGTCTGCTTATCAAGACCATATGGGTACATGATTTCAGGTGTCGGTGTGAATACAATTTCCACGTTTTCACTGGTCAGTTTGT
This sequence comes from Vibrio sp. Hal054, assembly GCF_037162405.1. Taxonomy (NCBI): domain Bacteria; kingdom Pseudomonadati; phylum Pseudomonadota; class Gammaproteobacteria; order Vibrionales; family Vibrionaceae; genus Vibrio; species Vibrio sp. Hal054. Next base: position 370,139 of record NZ_JARLUT010000001.1, read on the forward strand.
TATAGTCTTCTTCCAGTGTACGAGGGTAACTATTGAGGTCATCCGCGCGTTCAAACTGCATTGGGTTAACAAAGATACTCACGATAACAACATCGGCTAATTCGCGAGCTTTACGCACGAGAGTCAGGTGACCTTCGTGTAAGTTACCCATAGTTGGAACAAACGCCACTTTTCGACCATCACGCTTATACTGTTGGATCTGCTCGCGAAGAGCTGAGATATCAGCATATGTCTGCATGAACTACTCCTTAGGCAATAGTATGTGCTTCATCAGGGAAGCGTCCGGCTTCTACGTCAGCAATGTAAGCTGCAACAGCTTTATGCATGTCGCCTGTTTCAGCAAGGAAATTCTTTGAGAATTTTGGCATGTAATTGGCTGAAATTCCGAACATATCGTGCATCACCAGAATTTGGCCATCAGTGCTGTTACCCGCACCAATACCGATAACCGGTACATCCAAAATTTGGGTAATACGCTCAGCCAAACCAGCAGGTACACACTCAAGAAGAACGATTTGCGCGCCAGCTTCTTGCAGTGCAATAGCATCTTTCACCATACGATCGGCTTGTTCTTGGTCACGGCCTTGAACTTTGTAACCACCAAAGATGTTCACTGACTGAGGCGTTAAACCTAGGTGCGCACAAACCGGTACAGCACGCTCAGTAAGCATTTTAACGGTATCGACTAGCCAGTCACCGCCTTCGATTTTCACCATGTTCGCGCCAGCACGCATGATTTTTGCTGCATTTTCACAAGCTTGTTCAGGCGTTGCGTAACTCATGAACGGCATGTCCGCCATTAGCAAGCAGTTAGGGCTACCTTTACGTACACAACGCGTGTGGTACGCGATATCGTCAACGCTGACGGGTAGAGTGTCAGTCTCACCTTGCAGAACCATACCCAGTGAATCGCCCACTAAAAGAACAGGCATTTCTTGGCTTTCAAATAGTTGCGCGAAGCTCGCGTCATAGGCAGTAGAAGTAGCAAATTTACGACCTTCTTTTTCCACTTCATTAGGTCGTTGATCGTTATTTTTTTCATTGTATGTCCTTACTAAGTCAATTGGTCAGAGCTTGGCTATCGCCAAATGCTCAGCCCATTGAGCGGAACAGATTTAATTAACTCTTGCAGCGAAGTGCCATCAGGAAGTTGCAGCTCAGGTGCGATTTCTGCAAGTGGATAAAGGACAAATTCTCTGACACGCATACCATAGTGAGGTACGGTTAATCGCTCAGAATCGATGGTTTCATTGCCATAAAGCACGATGTCGAGGTCGAGAGTTCTTGGTCCCCAACGCTCATCTTTACGGACTCGTCCTTGTTCCTGTTCAATCGCCTGAGTGCAATCAAGCAGCTCAAGAGGTGTTAATTCTGTCTCAACTGCAACAACAGCATTGATGTAATCGGGTTGATTTTGCGGACCCATAGGTGTGCTGCTGTACAGTGATGAAGCCGCGATAAAACGCGACTTCGGTAACTTGGTTAGTGCTTCAATAGCATTGTTGGCTTGAGTCACAGGGTCGCTGAGATTACTGCCTACTGCGATATACGCTACTGTCATGATGCTGGTTTGCTCTTTTTCTTGCGTGTCGATGGACGACGGCGACGAGTACCAGAAGGCTTAGCAACGCTGTCTAGATCGGCCACCATTGCTTGTCGCATAGTACGACCCGCAGTTTGGAACGTTTGCCACCAATCTGCCAGTTGCTTCACTTCACCATCTTCGACTTCACCATCTTCGACTTCACCGCGCATTTCTAGGAAATCGAAACCAGCTCGGAATTTATTCAGTTCCATCAAACGGAAAGCACGTTTACCGTTACGACGAGGTAGACGTAACTGTAGCTGCCAGATTTCACGCATAGTGGCGGTGTGACGGCGAGGAATCGCAATCGACTTAACCACTTCATCAAGAATCTTGTTGCTCGCTTCCATTACCGCATCGTAGAAGTTGAGGTTATGGCTTTCCATCATCTCTTCTGCGAGTTTTACCATCGGGTACCAGAAAATTGCAGCAAACATAAAGGCAGGGTTAATGCGTTTGCCTTCTTCAATTCGCAGATCCGTCGAATCAAGCACTAAGTCGAGCATGTGCTCTGCCTGTGATGAGTAATCTTCGGTGAAATGACGCGCTATGGTCGGGAATACTTGCTGGAACAGGTTGTACTCACGCATCAGGTGGTATGTTTCCAAACCGTGCCCTGATTGCAGCATTTTCAGCATCTCTTCATAGAGACGAGCAGCAGGAACATCGCGTAATAGTGGTGCCAAATCTTCAATTGGTGCTGCGGTATCTTCTTCGATATCGAAATCCAGTTTTACAGCAAAACGAACCGCGCGAAGCATACGCACAGGATCTTCGCGGTAACGAGTTTCCGGATCACCGATAAGACGAACTAGCCTATCTTCAAGATCTTCCATGCCACCAGCGTAGTCATGGATAGAGTAGTCAGCGATGTTGTAATACATAGCGTTGATAGTGAAGTCACGGCGTTCTGCATCTTCATCAATGGTGCCGTAGACGTTATCACGCAGCAGCATACCAGCTTCTGACTGCACAGCCAGCTGTTTGTTTGTCTCCTGATGATGACCACGGAAAGTGGCAACTTCAATGATGTCACGTCCAAACATGATATGTGCAAGTCGGAAACGGCGACCAATCAAACGACAGTTGCGGAACAACTGACGAATTTCTTCTGGCGTTGCATTGGTAGCGATATCGAAATCTTTTGGTACTTCTTCGAGTAATAAATCTCGAACACCACCACCGACTAGGTAGGCGTCAAAACCCGCACCCTGAAGACGATACAACACCTTTAACGCGTTATCGCTAATCTGCTTACGCGAAATGTTGTGTTCTTGGCGCGTGACGATATTCAAAGCTAAGCTTGGATATATGTGATGTTCGCTTTCTTTTAAGTCGTTGTTATTCATGTATTTTTTACAATGATTGGTGTTGCCTTTTGTGTTGTTCATCTTTTAGATTACAACCCAAACTGGCTGGATTTGCGGCTAATAATAGCTTACAAGGCGTCATTTGAGAATCTTGGTGTGATCTCGATCTGCTGTGGAAGCTGCTCAATATGCCAATTCTTTGTTCCCCAATGGATGATCTCATCAATTCGACCATCAGCGATTTCCTTGGGGAGTTTAAACCCTAAAAACTGCATCGCTTTTATTAGCGTTGGTTTAGGGGTGTTAGGATCGATCGCTGTTGCATGGTTTTGTTTGGATAACTTATTGCCGTTGATGTCCATTGCAAGCGGCAAATGCAGATAGCTTACCGGTGCTTGGTTGAGCGTTTTATACAAGCTGATTTGACGGCCTGTTGGCTCAATCAGATCTGCGCCTCGTACAACCTCTGTGACGCCTTGGTCAATGTCATCAATCACTACTGCTAAGTTATAAGCGTACAAACCATCTCGACGCTTAATAATGAAATCTTCTCTGCTTAGTGCTTCTGGTATTGTCATCTCACCGTGTTTCAGGTCGATGAATGACGCAACCGGATGATCCATGCGTAGTCGCACTGAGCATTCAGAGCGGTTTGTTAACCCTTTACCTCGGCATGTTCCAAGATAGAAGTCACCCGCTGCTTTAATTTGTTTACGCGTGCATTGGCAAAAATAAGCTTGGCCAGATGCGAGCCATTGATCGATTTGCTGTTGATATAAATGGTGGCGCTGACTCTGATAAACAACCTCTCCATCCCACTCTAATCCATACGCCTCTATTGCTTTTAATATAAGGCTGGCGGCGCCGGGCATTTCTCTTGGCGGATCGAGGTCTTCAATTCTTACTAACCACTGGCCAAGTTTCGATTTGGCTTGGAAGTAACTGCCTAAAGCGGCGACTAATGAACCAAAGTGTAATGGCCCAGAAGGAGAAGGGGCGAAACGACCAACGTAACTCATAATGCCTATATTTGCTTAACAAAATGGATAGAAGAAGTGTAAGTATCAAACTTTATGCTGTTATTGGCTATCTTTAGTGACATTTGTGAAAAAATAGCAAAACAAAAAGGGAGCAATTGCTCCCTTCGTGACATCTGTTGGGGTTAACCCATCATCTGTTTTTCTTTGATTTCTGCAAGCGTTTTACAGTCGATACAAAGATCAGCAGTAGGACGAGCTTCCAAGCGACGAATGCCGATTTCAACACCACAAGACTCACAGAAGCCGAAGTCATCTTCTTTTAGTTTGTCGAGTGTCTTTTCAATCTTCTTAATCAAACGACGTTCACGGTCACGATTGCGAAGTTCTAGGCTAAACTCTTCTTCTTGAGAAGCACGGTCAACAGGGTCTGGAAAGTTTGCCGCTTCGTCCTGCATATGGTGAACAGTGCGATCAACTTCTTCCCTGAGCTGGTTGCGCCAAGCTTGTAAAATTTTCGTAAAATGAGCCACTTGCTCTGGTGACATGTACTCTTCACCGGCTTTTTCTTGGTATGGCTCAACACCTGCAATGGCTAGGATGCCTAGCGTTTTCTTTTTGGATTCTGGCATACAGCATCTCCTACTAACACCTAGTCAACTGCTATCGCAGTCAATTTAAGGCGGGTATCTATAGCAAAAAGAAGTTACTGAGGCAAACACTGTTTTACAAAGTTATCGTCAATGTGGAGGTTTCATCAATTTTTTGACGATTGATGGGAAAATTCGACTGCCGATACAAGTTGTATTTCATTGTCTGAAAGTTCTGCTTTGTAGCACAGAACTTCCACGCCCGCTTCTTGTGCCATTGTTAACAATTGTGAATAGTTCGCGTCTATATGGCGAGCTGGTGAGACTTTTTCAATCCCCGAATGTAAAACAGTGAACAAAAGTATGGCTCTGCTCCCATTTTGTGCCATTTCCGACAACTCTCGTAAATGTTTTTGCCCACGAGTGGTAACGGCATCGGGGAAATAGCCTTGTCCAACCCTTTGATTCTCTTCCCCTGTCTCGATATTGCGCTCATCCAAAAGAGTCACGCTTTTCACTTCTACATAACAGTTTGGTTTAGATTCGCTACAGAGCAAGATATCAATGCGACTATTTTCAGTACCATACTTAACTTCTGTGCGTAACTGCTCATAACCTTGCAGTTCTGTAATTGTGCCGTTTTGGATTGCTTCAACCGCAAGTTGGTTTGCTCGCGCAGTATTGATGCAAATTCGATGGGCTTGCGCTGTTTCTGTTAGTTCCCAGCTATTAGGATACTTGCGCTTAAGATTGTCGGAGGTTGAATACCAAACTTGGTTTCCCGGTTCAGCACACCCCGTCATCGCACCGGTATTGGCACAATGAATAGTGATTTGCTTTCCATCTTTTAACTCAACATCTGCCAGAAATCGTTTGTAGCGTTTAATTAATGTGGCGCGTTCAAGCGCTGGTATAAATTGCATCGAGATCCCTGTACTGTTTTTATGTACAATGCTTTGGTTGTTAATTTGGGATATTTAAACATAAGGACATTCTCTTGTCACAGCTGCCGATTCTCGCAGTAATACCTGATTTGCTTGCAGGTGTTGAGCATTCTCCCCAACTGATTTTAAAAGCGGCTCCCGGTGCGGGTAAGTCGACCTATTTCCCGCTCGCGTTACTGAAATCGGGTTTAGTTGATGGGAAAATTATTATGCTTGAACCCAGACGATTGGCAGCGAGAAACATTGCTCGTTACCTGTCTCAGCAACTGGGTGAATCAGTCGGGAAAACTGTGGGTTATCGGGTGAGAGGAGAAACAAAAGTCAGCAGTGATACCCGCTTGGAAGTGGTGACTGAAGGCATTATGACGCGCATGATTCAAAACGATCCAGAGTTGGATTGCATCGGTGCATTGATCTTTGATGAATTCCACGAGCGGAGCATTCATGCTGATACGGCTTTGGCGCTCAGTTTAGAAGTGCAATCCGTGCTTCGTGACGATCTTAAAATCATCGTGATGTCTGCAACGTTAGATCAAGCGGCTCTGCAACAGTTATTACCTTTAGCTGAATATGTTGAGTCACAAGGTCGCGGTTATCCGATTGATGTTCGTTATCAGCCCATCGGTGTTAATGAGCCTTTGGTTCCTGCAATGGCAAAACAAATCAGAACCTTAATATCTAACGAACAAGGTTCTCTACTCGCTTTTTTACCGGGTGCTGCCAGCATCACGGCTTTAGCTGAGCAACTTAATGACCTTCCAAGTGAAGTCGATGTTTGCCCGATTTACGGACAGATGAGTTTTGCCGAACAGCAAAAGGCGATTTCGCCTGCGCCAGAAGGAAAGCGTAAAGTGGTTCTGGCGACCAACATTGCGGAGACATCACTGACCATTGAAGGTATTCGCATGGTGGTGGATTCTGGTTTGGAACGCGTGGCACGTTTTGATTTGAAAACCGGAATCACCCGCTTAGAACAGATGCGGATTGCTCAATCGTCCGCCGAACAGCGTGCTGGTCGTGCTGGTCGTTTAGAAGCAGGTATTTGCGTACGTTTATACAGTGAAGCTCAGTTTAATCAGCAGCCGAAAGTTTCAGCGCCGGAAATTTTGCAAAGTGACCTTGCACCTCTGATGCTGGAATTGGCTCAATGGGGTGTCAAAAATGCTAATGAACTGCAATGGTTAGATTTACCGCCGACATCAGCGATAAATCAGGCGTCATCTCTGTTGCAATCTTTAGGTCTGATGGACAAGCAAAATCAGTTAACAGCAATGGGTAAAGAGGCGCATCGCTTGGGTGTTGAACCCCGAATTGCAGCCATGTTGCTAAAAGTGGAAAACGAGAATTCCGCACTTTTTAATAGCGCAATAGCATTAGCCGCGCTGCTTGAAGAGCCTGAAAGACAGATACTCGATTTGCAACACAGTTTGCATCGCTGGCAACAGGGAAGTCACCCTAAATCTAAACAAATGACGCAAAGATCGAATACCTTAGCCAATAAGCTGGATGCGGTTTTTTCTCTTAGTCAGGTAAAGAGTTCATTGTTGCCTCTGGTCGCTTGTTTAGCTTTTCCAGACCGTATTGCTCAGAAGCGAGGTCAGGGATACGGTCAGTTTTTGCTGGCAAACGGACATGGTGCTTTTATCGATGAGTCACAACCTCTGGCGGGAAGTGATTATGTGGTCGCTCTTGATCTTATGCGTTCGCTGGGGTCATCAAACCAAATAAGCCAGTCCAGCCGGATCTTTTGCGCACTGGATCTGGATATCGATGCTTTGGAATCTCAGTTTGGCTTTTTATTTGTGACCAGTGAGCAGGTGGATTGGGATGAAAAAGCCGGGCGGCTTGTCGCTGAAGAGCGTTGCTGTTTAGGAGAGCTCGCTATTCGCCGTCGAGCGTTACCTGAGCCAGATAAACAAAAAATGACGCAAGCCTTGCTTAATTATGTCGAGCGTAAAGGCCTTTCGGTTTTAAACTGGAGCGAAGAAACCGTACAGTGGTTGGAACGAGTGCGCTGTGGCATTGAATGGCTAGATGATGAAGAGTGGCCTGCGATGGATGACGCAAGCTTATTAAACGATCTAAGAGAGTGGTTAGAACCTTACTTGATTGGCATTACCTCAGTGAAAGCTTTGCAGAAAGTACCGCTTATTGAAGCACTTAATGCTCGGTTGGGGTGGCCGCTCAATCAGCAGTTAGATGAATGGTTGCCAGTTGCCCATGTATTGCCAACCGGAACATATAAGAGAATACGTTATCAATGTGGTAAAGAGCCGGTGTTATCGGTTCGAATGCAGGAAGTGTTTGGTGAAAAATCGTCACCCGTTATTGCCAAAGGGCGTCAAGCGATCGTGATGGAACTTCTGTCACCAGCGCAAAGACCATTACAGGTGACGCGCGATCTCGCTGGCTTTTGGGCTGGTGCATATAAAGAAGTGCAAAAAGAGATGAAAGGCCGATACCCGAAACATGTTTGGCCAGACGATCCTGCAAATCACGTTGCAACTACTAAAACAAAACGACAATTGAATTCATGACAAATAAACGCAGTAACCCGAAATCGGAAAGTAAAAGAAAAACGTCGGCTAAACCGTCTTCAAGATCTCGCACTCCGTCAAACAAACCGAACCGCCCTAAGTCTTGGTTAAAGCGGTTGTGGGGGATTGGCTGGAAAGTAGGTGTCGCCGTCATCGCTTTGTTGGTCTTTGCCGGTATTTATCTCGATAGTGTGATTAAGCACCGTTTTGAAGGGCAGCTATTTGATTTGCCTACGGTTGTTTACGCGAGAATTCTGGAGATTGCACCCGGAGACAATTTAAGTATTAAAGAGCTTCGTAATGAGCTTGATGTACTGAACTATAGGAAAGTCGCTAACCCGAGATATGCTGGCGAGTATTCCGCGTCTTCAACACGTATTGAGATGATTCGTCGTCCGTTTGAGTTTTCTGACGGACCTGAACCAGATCGTCACGTTATGATCAACTTCGATGAAAACGGTGTACAACGTATTCAGTCATTGGAGCAAAAGGGTGACCTGGGCTATCTGCGCTTAGAACCCAAGATGCTTGGGATGCTTGAGAAAGATGTTCAAGAACAGCGTCTGTTTTTACGTCGCGAGCAGTTCCCTGAAGTGATGATCGATGCTCTGTTAATCACCGAAGACAGACACTTCTATCAACACGATGGCGTCTCTCCACTAGCCATTGCGCGCGCTATGATGGTGAACCTCAAAGCGGGTCGTACAGTACAAGGTGGCAGTACTCTGACTCAGCAATTAGCTAAAAATATCTTCTTGTCCAGCGACAGAACCTTGTGGCGTAAGCTGCGTGAAGCGTACATGGCGCTGATCATTGATTACCGTTACAGCAAAGACCGCATTCTGGAAGCGTATCTGAACGAAGTGTATTTAGGTCAGAATGGTAAAGAAGGCGTGCATGGTTTTGGTCTGGCGTCTCGCCTTTATTTTGGGCAGCCGCTACAAGAACTGCGCATTGATCAACTGGCACTGCTGGTGGGTATGGTTAAAGGTCCTTCCTATTACAACCCAATGCGTTATCCAGAAAGAGCAAAAGAGCGTCGAGACTTAGTTCTGCGTCTGATGATGGATCAAGACATCCTAACCGCCAAGCAGTACGAGCAAGCGGTGACTCGTCCGTTGGACGTACAAAAAGTGGCGCGCATTGCCAGCCGTCAGCCAGCGTATTTCCAGCAGCTTTCTATTGAATTGAATGAAAAACTGGGGCGTGATTTTAAATCAGATTCAGGATTGCGAGTTTTCACTTCTCTTGACCCTGTATCGCAAGCCAAACTGGAACAAGCGATCGCTAATAAAGTTCCAGAGTTAGAAAAAACGGCAGGCAAAGATTTGGAAGCCGCAGCGATTGCGGTTGACCGTCATAGTGGTGAAATTCGCGCTATGGTGGGCGGTAAACGAGCTGGCTATGAAGGGTTCAACCGTGCGCTTAATGCGCGAAGACCGATTGGATCGCTGGTGAAGCCAGCGGTTTATCTCACCGCATTGGCTCAGCCTGAAAAATACAATTTATCGACAACTTTAGTCGATAAGCCGATCTCTTTGAAAAGCAGCGAAGGTAGCGTCTGGAGTCCAAGAAACTTTGACCGCCAGTACCGCGGTGATGTGCCTTTGTACATGGCTCTGGCTAAATCTTTGAACGTGCCAACGGTGCAATTGGGGATGTCACTGGGTATCGATAAGGTTTCAGATACCTTGCAGCAACTGGGTGTCGATAAAAGTGAAATTCGCCCTGTGCCATCGATGTTACTTGGTTCATTCTCGCTCTCACCTTATCAGGTGGCACAGATGTATCAGACGTTAACCAACTCAGGTAAAAGAGCGCCGATGTCTGCGCTACGTTCGGTATTGGATTTAGAAGGCAATGTTCTATACCAGTCGATTCCTAAAGTGTATCAAGCTGTCGATCAACAAGCGGCTTGGCTCACCACATACGCCATGAAACGTGGGGTGTTAGAAGGAACTGGACGTTACCTGCAAAACCAGTTTGCTTGGGCTGCGCTAGCAGGAAAAACAGGTACCAGTAATGACAGCCGAGATAGCTGGTTCGTTGGTGTTGATGGTCGAGAAGTAACGACAATCTGGCTCGGACGAGATGACAACAAACCCACAGCTTTAACTGGCTCAAGTGGTGCTCTGCGTGTTTATGCTCAATATCTGCAATATCGGATTCCAGAGAAACTGATCCTGCCATGGCCGAATGGTGTCACCACGGTGGGCTTCTCGAACAAGAGCAGTGGTGCTCTCGCTCTGGACTGTGGCAACGATTTTAAACTTCCGGTTTGGGATCCGAATGGCGACTGGAAGAAGCAGTGTGAGAATCGCCCAGTGGAATGGATAAAAAAACTCTTCCAGTGGTAGAGACCGAAGTTTATAGTAATTTGAATTTTAAGGGATTGAGGGCGTAGTGTGACTTATAAGTTACTCTGTTTTATCTGCTTGGCGAATGTGGTGGCTCCGTTTAGCGTTTTCGCTAACGCAGCGGATCCACAAACGAAGTCTATTCAAATAGAGCAGCCCCAACCCAAACGCCCTAAAATTGCATTGGTACTCGCAGGCGGCGGTGCTAAAGGTGCGGCACATATCGGTGTGTTAAAGGCGCTGGAAGAAATGCACATTCCTGTCGATATCGTGACAGGCACTAGCATGGGGGCTTATGTTGGTGGTTTGTATGCCACGGGTATGAGCGCCTCTGAAATAGAAAGCCTGATTTATAGCGTTGACTGGAACAGTGGTTATCGCGATCGCGTAAGTCGTAGCCAACGTCTTGTGCGTGATAAAGAGTACGAAGACCGTTATCAACTGACAACGGATTTAGGTATTCACTGGTGGGAAGTGCGCGCTCCAAAAGGCGTGGTTCAAGGGCAGAACATGTTACGCATTCTGCGTGTGACTACTGGCAACCTCTCTCCGTTTGAATCCTTTAATCAGCTGGCCATTCCTTATCGTGCGGTCGCAACCGATATTGTTGAACTTCAACCTGTGGTACTCGATAAAGGCTATTTAGTTGACGCCATGATGGCGAGTATGTCGGTTCCCGGCGCGTTACCTCCTTATGAAGTTGATGGACATCTGCTGGTGGACGGTGGTGTCACCAATAACATGCCTGTTGATGTCGCCAGAGAAATGGGCGCGGACATCGTCATTGCGGTAGATATCAGTACGGATTACAAAGCTCAGGAAGACTTTACCAACTTCTTAACCATGGCCGATCAACTGTCAAACTATCTTGTTCGCCGCAGCACTCAAGACCAAGCTGATATGTTGACGGACGATGATGTTTTTCTGAAGCCTCAAGTGGGGCAGATGGAGACCACGGAATTTGATCGTATGCCAGATGCTTTTGAGAAGGGCTATCAGGCAGCGATGGAAAATCAGCAGGCGTTATCTCATTTATCACTGAGCAGTGCTGAGTATCAGAAATACATTGATGAAAAAGAAGAAAGAAGACGTGAACTGAAACATGGTGATGAAGTTGTTGTCGACAAAGTTATTCTTCATAACAACACTCATTACAGCGATTTGTTACTGCAAAACCTTTTGGATCTTGAAGAAGGTAAAGCATTGACGACCGAAGAAATTGAAGCGCGCGTTGAAAATCTTTATGCATTAGATAGATTTGAACTGGTCAGTTACAAATATCAAGAAAATGAGGGTGATGAAGAGCTGGTCGTCGATGTTAGAGAAAAATCGTGGGGGCCAAACTATGCCAATTTCCGCTTTTTCTTAGAAGACGACTTTACCACTGACAGCCAATATTCGATTGGTATCTCGACTAACTTTACTGATCTGAACTCTAGTGGTGCAGGAGTGATGATTAATTTGGATGGTGGTACGGATAAACGTCTTGAAGCTGAATTTTATTCTCCTTTATTCTCCACTCAAAAAGCATTTACCACTCTGTTAGGTCGCTACACGAACGACAAGCGAAATGTTCCGGTTAGTGGATTTGATGATACTAATTTAGAAGCGAGCAAAAATTATGTACCTGTCTCTTATTTGGAGTGGGTAGCAGAAGCGGCGGTTGGGTATCAGACAGCATTGTGGAATGAAGCGAAAATCGGTATTCGTTACACAGACGGTAGTGCGGAATTGTCAAATTTACCTGATGTTGGTGATGTCTCTTTTAAACGCCAAGGGCTATTTGCTAGTTATCGGGTCGACACCTTAGACAGTTTCAGTTTGCCGACTCAAGGTGTTTATTTTGACTTGGAATTTCTCATTTCTCATGATGATTCCTACTCTAATTCGTCTGTGTTGGAAGAAGATGGCGAAGATACTGTGTATGAAATGTCGTCTAAATTCGTCGCCGCAGAGAGCTATAAACGCCATACTTTGGTCGGAAATGCAGAATACGGAATTGTAAAAAGTAAGAACTCTTCCACACCCATTGATCCTAAAACTATTGGTGGATTCTTGAATTTATCCGGCATTCCACGTAACAGTTTGATTGGACAAAACAAAGCGTATACTAGCCTGATTTACCGTTATCGCTGGTTTGACAACGATTTCGGACTCTTCACGTCACCGGTATATCTTGGGGCGTCGATAGAGTACGGAGGCGTTTGGTCTGACCCTGATTTACGTCTACATTCGGCCCCTTTGTATGGTGCAGCGTCTGTGTTTACAGGTGTTGATTCACCAATAGGGCCAATTATGTTCGGTTATGGACGTACAGAGCGCAATTTTGATTCTTTATATTTGATTCTGGGAACAACATTTAAGTAATGCAGAGCAAAGTTTAATGATGAGAATCGTCAAACTTTAGTCTTAAGTTGCTATGTTGGTCAAAATGATGAGATTTTAATTTATCGTTAAATTTGCTATTCTGTCGCCCACAGTTTGGCCTCTAGGGCGCTGTTTCTCAGTCAAATTTGAATGAAAACAAGGGCAACGGAGAGCCAAGTTTCCAAGGATGTTCACTTACATTTTTATAATTATTTAGGTGAACCGCAATGAGAGGAAAAAGTCGTGCTTGAAGCCTATCGTAAACACGTCGAAGAGCGTGCCGCAGAAGGAGTTGTACCTAAACCCCTAGATGCAGAGCAAGTTGCTGGACTTGTTGAACTGTTAAAGAATCCCCCTCAAGGTGAAGAAGAATTCATCCTTGATCTACTTGAGAATCGTATCCCTCCGGGCGTTGATGAAGCTGCTTATGTAAAAGCGGGTTTCCTAACCGCTATCGTGAAAGGGGATGTAACCTCTCCTCTAGTCAGTCGTGCAAAAGCTGCAAAGCTACTAGGCACCATGCAAGGTGGCTACAACATCGAGCCACTGGTTTCACTTCTTGATGATGCGGAGCTTGCATCAATTGCTGCTGAAGCTCTATCTCATACTCTGCTTATGTTTGATGCTTTCTATGATGTAGAAGAGAAAGCAAAAGCAGGCAATGAATTCGCGAAACAAGTCCTTCAATCTTGGGCTGATGCAGAATGGTTCCTGTCTAAACCTGCGCTACAAGAAAAAATCACTCTGACTGTATTTAAAGTGACAGGTGAGACAAACACGGATGATTTGTCACCAGCACCAGATGCATGGTCTCGTCCTGATATTCCTGTACACGCTTTAGCAATGCTGAAAAACGAACGTGACGGCATTAATCCTGATCAACCAGGCAGCATTGGTCCAATTAAGCAAATCGAAGCGCTTAAAGAGAAAGGCCATCAGCTAGTGTACGTTGGTGACGTTGTAGGTACGGGTTCATCTCGTAAATCAGCGACTAACTCTGTGCTTTGGTTCATGGGTGACGACATCCCATTTGTTCCAAACAAACGCGCTGGTGGTTATGTACTGGGCGGTAAGATTGCTCCGATCTTCTTTAACACTATGGAAGATGCTGGCGCGCTACCAATCGAAGTTGACGTATCGAAAATGAACATGGGTGACGTAATTGACGTTTATCCATTCGAAGGCAAAGTATGTAACCACGAAACAGGTGAAGTACTGGCTACCTTCAAACTAAAAACTGACGTACTGATTGATGAAGTACGTGCTGGCGGTCGTATCCCATTGATCGTTGGTCGTGGTTTAACAGATAAAGCTCGTCAATCTTTAGGCTTGAGCGCATCTGATGTATTCCGTCGCCCAGTACCTGTTGCTGACAGCGGCAAAGGCTTTACGCTTGCTCAGAAAATGGTAGGTAAAGCGTGTGGCGTAGAAGGTATTCGTCCGGGTACTTACTGTGAACCGAAAATGACAACGGTTGGTTCTCAAGATACTACTGGCCCTATGACTCGTGACGAGTTGAAAGACCTTGCGTGTCTTGGCTTCTCTGCTGACCTAGTGATGCAGTCATTCTGTCATACTTCAGCGTATCCAAAACCAGTAGACGTGAATACTCACCATACACTGCCTGATTTCATCATGAACCGTGGTGGCGTATCACTACGTCCGGGTGATGGTGTTATTCACTCATGGCTAAACCGTATGCTGCTTCCTGATACCGTTGGTACTGGTGGCGACTCACATACTCGTTTCCCATTGGGTATCTCGTTCCCTGCGGGTTCTGGTCTGGTTGCGTTTGCAGCAGCAACAGGCGTTATGCCTCTTGATATGCCAGAGTCTATCTTGGTTCGCTTCAAAGGCGAAATGCAGCCAGGTATCACACTACGTGACCTAGTACATGCCATCCCTTACTACGGCATCAAGCAAGGTCTACTGACTGTAGAGAAAGCAGGTAAGATCAATGAATTCTCTGGTCGCGTACTAGAAATCGAAGGTGTTGAGCACCTAACGGTTGAGCAGGCATTCGAACTTTCAGATGCTTCTGCAGAACGTTCTGCAGCAGGTTGTACAGTGAAACTGTCTCAAGCTTCAATCGAAGAATATCTAAACTCAAACATCACTATGCTTAAGTGGATGATCGCTGAAGGTTACGGTGATGTTCGTACCATTGAACGTCGTATTAAAGCGATGCAAGAGTGGGTAGCGAACCCAGAGCTAATGAGTGCAGATAAAGATGCTGAGTACGCTCACGTAATCGAAATCGATCTTGCTGACATCAAAGAACCAATCCTTTGTGCGCCAAACGATCCAGATGACGCTCGTCTTCTATCTGACGTTCAAGGCACTCAAATCGATGAAGTGTTCATTGGTTCATGTATGACAAACATTGGCCACTTCCGTGCGGCAGGTAAACTGCTTGAGAAGTTCAATGGTCAGCTAGAAACGCGTCTATGGGTGGCTCCGCCAACTAAGATGGACCGCGATCAGCTAACTGAAGAAGGTTACTACGGTATCTTTGGCCGTGCTGGGGTTCGTATTGAAACTCCGGGATGTTCACTATGTATGGGTAACCAAGCTCGCGTAGCGGACAAATCAACGGTAATGTCTACGTCAACACGTAACTTCCCGAACCGTCTCGGTACTGGTGCAAACGTGTATCTATCTTCAGCAGAACTGGCAGCTGTTGGTGCAATTCTAGGTCGTATCCCGACTAAAGAAGAGTACCTACAATACGCAGAGCAAATTAATGCAACCGCTGCGGATACATACCGTTACTTAAACTTCCACCGCATGGCGGATTACACCAAGAAAGCTGACACGGTAATTTTCCAAGAGCCAGCATAAGTAACCTTGGTGAAACTATAATGATTAAAACCGCTGATGAAAATCGGCGGTTTTTTTATTATCAATTCAAAGCGGATGGCAGTGATAAAGATGGCCACTTGTTGATGAAAAATAAAAAAGCCACTTGGATAAGTGGCTTTTTAGCTGTTGGAGAAAACTTGCTATTGTTAAGCGAGCTTGAGCAACCTAGCTATGTTGCTTGATGTTTGCAGCAGGTTAAGTTCAGCTTCCTCTAATGCAGTATCAAGATCAACGGAGCGGTTAACAATCGCGAAGACTGCATCTAAACCATGCTCATGAACCACACCATAGTCAGGTGTAAAACATCCTGCAATCGCGATCACTTTTCTACCATAACGTTTGGCTGTGCGTGCGACACCGATAGGAGTTTTCCCATGTATGGTCTGACTATCTATGCGCCCTTCACCTGTGATCACTAGATCGGCATCTTGTACCAAGCTATCAAGCTTTATTGCTTCAATAACGATATCAACGCCCGGTTGTAGCTCCGCGTTCAACACTCCGACTAAAGTGGCGCCCATTCCTCCGGCAGCACCGCCACCAGAAAGAGGCAAAATATCTTTATTAAGATCTTTTTTAACCACGTCAGCAAAGTGCTTCAAAGCCTGATCAAGAGTTTCTACCATCTCTGGTGTAGCCCCTTTTTGCGGGCCGAATACGGCAGAAGCACCATGAGCACCACATAGTGGATTATCCACATCGCAAGCAACCAGTAATTCCACTTGCTGAAGACGAGTATCCAAGGTTGAAAGATCAATGGTGGCAAGCTTGTTTAGCGAAGAACCACCAGCTGGCAAAGCTAAACCCTGCGCATCCAAACACTTAACTCCTAAAGCTTGTAACATGCCTAGACCAGCATCGTTAGTGGCGCTGCCACCGAGCCCAACAATGATACGTTTTACGTTGTGATTCAAAGCAGCCAGAATCAACTCACCTGTACCGTATGAGGTTGTGAACAGTGGATTTCGGCTTGCTTGAGGAACCAAATGTAAACCGGAAGCCGCAGCCATTTCGATGACGGCAGTATCACCGTCACCCAATAGTCCATAAAAACCTTCAACAGGTTGCCCCAGTGGATCGGTTACTTGGCAAGCGATAATGCGGCCACCCGTTGCATCCACCAAGGATTGCACCGTGCCTTCGCCACCGTCTGCCATCGGTACTTTGACGTAGTCTGCGTGAGGAAAGACTTGTTTAAACCCTTGTTCAATAACAGTCGCCACTTCCATTGCGGACAAACTTTCTTTAAAAGAATCAGGTGCAATAACTATCTTCATGAACTCTCTCTTACAGTAAAATCAGGCTTAATAGGTAAACCAGCGCCATGGCTGTAACACCTTGAATCAATGTTGCAGTGGTCTGTGCGCGGTACGCCAAACCCACACTCATGCGGCTGAACTGAGAAACAACCCAGAAGAAACTGTCGTTGGCATGAGACACTGTCATTGCACCTGCACCAATCGCCATAACTGTTAGAACTCGGCCCATTTCAGTATCTAAGCCTAGTTGAGCTAACATCGGAGCGACAAGAGCTGAGGTCGTAACCAGTGCAACTGTTGAAGAGCCTTGTGCGGTTTTCAATGCGGCAGCTACGATAAATGGCATAAAGATACCTACGCCATAGCTTGATAAGGTCTCACCCAAGTAACTGCCTAGCTCTGTTGCTTTCAGTACTGCACCAAATGCACCACCAGCGCCTGTAATTAGCAAAATAGGTGCAGCAGATGTAATGCCTTGGCTGATTCTTTGACCGAACTCTTCTGCCTTGTCGTCTGATTTAAGCAGACGGATAGAAAGTAGCAAACCGATAAACAGTGCAACCAGAGGCTGGCCTAAGAACGCCAAAACATCAAAAACAATTCCCTGACCCAATGGGTAAGATGGGAACTTTGCAATAGATCCTAAACAGATAAACAGAATTGGCACAAAGATCGGAGAGAATGCCTGACCAGCCGTAGGTAGCTTACCGTAAGACTCTTTCAGTGCTTTCCAATCTTGGTTTAGTTCTTGATGTGCTTCGTCGATGTTATCTGGGGCAACGTCTTTGAAGCGATTCGCCCAAAGCATACCTGCAAGAGCAGCAACTGCGGCAACAAAGACACCGACACCAATAACTAATCCAAGATTCGACTCCAGACCTAAGTTACCTGCAGCGGCGATAGGACCTGGTGTTGGTGGGACGAAGGTGTGGGTTGCGTATAAGCCTGTTGCTAACGCTACACTCATTGCAACACTGGAAGTGCGCAGACGTTTAGCGAGTGACTCTTTAAGTGAGTTCAAAATAACAAAGCCAGAATCGCAAAATACAGGAATGGAAACGATGTAGCCGATGATTGTCATTGTTAGGGTAGGGAATCGGTCACCTAAAATACGAATGACGCTATCTGCCATAGTGATAGCAGCACCACTTTTTTCCAAGATAACACCAATAATGGTACCTAAGACGATTACCAAACCGATGTAGCCTAGGATTCCACCAAAACCACTGGTTATGGTTTTAGCGATGCTATCAGCGGGTAAGCCGTAAGCAAATGCAGCGATAAAAGCGGCACTGATTAATGCTAAGAATGGGTGTAACTTGAACTTTGTAGTAGCGATGACGATAAAGCCAATCACCGCCAACAATATGAGTATCAGCTCCATGTGAAAACTCCGAGTAGGGTTAAGGACGGTAAGTTTGTTGGTCGATCTTTCAGGTTCGACGAGTAATTAGCTAACGAGAGATGATGTTTATTTGTATGTTTCTCACTAGCTAGGGGCATTATCGTGGTTTTTAAATGAATTGAATTGTGCAATTGCACAGGATTGAGTTGTTAAATTGAATTTAAATTGTGCATTTGAACATTTTTTACGTTTATTTAGTACAATTTCAATGCCAAATATAAGTGTATTTTGTCTTCTAACTTATTGATATCTAGTGATATGTTCTCATTAATCTTATCAAGCCTATAACGCAGAGTATTTCGGTGAATATGTAGCTCTTGGCAGGTTTTAGCTGGATCACAATTTAATAACAAATATGTTTCGATAGTCTTTTGCAGCATCCCCTGACGGTCATGTTTTTGCAGTTCCAATAATGGAGTGAGCAGTTTTTCTCTCTGCCAGTTTTGATATTGCATCGCACTGAGTAAAACGGGTAATTGATTATCGTGGAAAAAGAAAATCGTACCTTTTAGTTTGCGTGTTACTTGTAACGTAGTTTTCGCGCTTTGATATGAACGAGTGAGCCCATTGATGCCAGGGAAATAGTCTCCCACCGCAACGCGCACGCGAAATCCTGCTTCTTTATTGATACGTTTAAGCAATGATTTTACGCGTTGACGTTCTTTATCCGGATTCCACTCATCACCGATTACCGATGCAGGTTTGAGTACCACCACCTCATGTTCTGAAACCGATAAAATACCGACGAGATTATTACGCTCAGGGTATTCAAGCAGATGAACAAGATGCTGCATATGTTCTAGCGTTAGCGTGTTATCGTCCAGTGCTATCAGCTTGATGATGGTTGCGATTCTGGGCTCATTGATGTCGATATCGAGACGTTGTGCAATGGTGGTGAGTTTTTGCTCGTCGCTCTCTTCTGCAGATATCAGTTGCATCACCAACTCTTCTCTATGACGCTTATCCCACTGCACTTGCTCCATCAGCTCAGCTTGCTCGACGATTAACTCAGCTGTCATCTTCACTAGCTCACCATAATGATGGACTTGCGAAGGCTCGCCAGAAATCCCCACAACACCCAATACTTGTTCGTGGTGCACGATTGGTAAATTGATCCCCGGCTTGACGCCTTTAAGGCGGGCAGAGGTGGCTTGATCGATTTCAACCACGCGGCGCTCAGTACTGGCTAATACCGCTCCTTCGTGTTTTTGTTGCAGGCGAGACGGGTCTCCTGAACCAATGATTCTTCCTTGTTCATCCATAACATTGACGGAATAAGGGATGATTTTCATGGTGCGTTCAACGATTTGGCGAGCGATAGTTTCGTTTAGTTTCATGCTGAGAATGGCGTTAGAATACGAATTTGCCGATAATAGTACCTGATCTCGTTATCAATAGAGAAACCCATGGAATTTGAATTTACGAAAAACACCTTAATGGGTGAGTATTACGTTAGCTGCAATATGGAGCACCAGATAGTGGCTCGTTGGTTGCAGGAAGAGATAGGTAAAGATCGCACAAAGATTGAGCAAGTGTTTTTGTTACTCGACCAAGTGCACCAAAGTCCAGCAAAAGAGTTGAAACTGGCAGGAAAAGAGATCTCTCTTTCGGTGTTAGGGAGTGAAGTGACCGTGCAGGAAAACGCGCTTGGCTACAGTCATGATATTGAGTTTGAAAGCGAATTTGAGCTTTACGATAGTGAAAGCACCGCAGAATGTGGTTTGGAAGATTTTGAATCAATGATGAGACAGTGGAGTGAGTTCATCCAAACCTATTAGTTGACTGACTTTTACAATGTGCACTTAAGTGGTGAAGAATGGCTTTAACGCATTGTTATTGGGAAAGGGTTGCACAATATTTGTGCAACCCTTTCTTTTTTTGGAGTCGATATCACTCTAAATCTATATATATCAATGGCTTGAAAAGTTGGCACGTACCTTGGATTACTAGAATGGGATTAGAGTTAATGGACTACAGCTTCAGAGAGGACGCGATGAAACTCATAAACGCAATCATCAAACCATTCAAACTTGACGATGTACGCGAAGCGCTAGCTGATGTTGGCATCGAAGGGATGACAGTATCAGAAGTAAAAGGCTTCGGTCGTCAGAAAGGTCACACAGAACTTTACCGTGGTGCGGAATACCAAGTGGATTTCCTACCTAAAGTAAAAATCGAAATCGCTACACAGGCAGACAACGTAGACCGTGTTGTTGAAGCAATCATCAAAGCTGCTCATACAGGCAAAATTGGTGACGGTAAAATATTTGTTTATGACTTAAGTCAAGCTGTTCGTATTCGCACTGGCGAAATGGACGTAGAAGCACTTTAAGAATCAGGGATTGGAGACAACTATTATGGAACTGTCAGTAACTGTAGCGGAGTTACGCTACGCACTGGATACTTTCTTCTTCTTAATTTCAGGCGCATTAGTAATGTGGATGGCAGCAGGTTTTGCAATGCTGGAAGCAGGTCTGGTTCGTTCAAAAAACACCACTGAAATTCTGACCAAAAACTTTGTGCTTTACGCTATCGCGTGCACTATGTACTTAATCGTTGGTTACAACATCATGTACGTAGATAACGCAGAAGCGGGTTGGTTACCTTCATTCGGTACACTAATCGGCTCTCAAGCTGAAGGCGCTGACCACTCTCTAGAGTCAGATTTCTTCTTCCAAGTAGTATTCGTTGCAACTTCAATGTCTGTAGTATCAGGTGCCGTTGCTGAACGTATGAAGTTATGGGCATTCCTAATCTTCTCTGTTGTTCTAACAGCATTTATCTACCCAATGGAAGGTTACTGGACTTGGGGCGGCGGTTTCCTATCTGAAGCTGGTTTCAGTGACTTCGCAGGTTCTGGCATTGTACACATGGCTGGTGCAGCAGCAGCTTTGGCTGGTGTTATCCTACTCGGTGCTCGTAAAGGTAAATACGGTAAGAATGGTGAGGTTTACCCAATTCCAGGTTCAAACATGCCACTTGCTACTTTAGGTACATTTATCCTATGGTTCGGTTGGTTCGGTTTTAACGGCGGTTCACAGTTGATGGTTTCTGATTTCGAGAACGCAACTGCAGTCGGTCAAATCTTCCTAAACACTAACGCAGCAGCAGCGGCGGGTGCAATTGCAGCACTACTTGTGTGTAAAACAACTTGGGGCAAAGCTGACCTAACAATGGTTCTAAACGGTGCGTTAGCTGGTCTAGTTGCTATCACTGCAGACCCTCTATCACCATCACCACTTTACTCTGTGGCCATCGGTGTGGTTGCGGGCGCAATCGTAGTGTTCAGCATTATTGCTCTAGATAAACTAAAAATCGATGATCCAGTGGGTGCTATCTCTGTACACGGTGTGTGTGGTTTCTTCGGCCTAATGGTTGTTCCACTAAGCAACTCAGGTGCATCATTTGGTTCTCAGCTTCTAGGAGCAGTGGTTATCTTCGGTTGGGTATTCGCAGCAAGCCTAGTGGTTTGGGCTATCCTGAAGGCGACAATGGGTATCCGAGTATCTGAAGAAGAAGAGTTAGAAGGCATGGACATGCATGACTGTGGTGTTGAAGCCTATCCAGAGTTCTCAGTAATTAAATAATCAATAATTAGAACTTCGTCTAAAAAACCTGCTCATGTAGCAGGTTTTTTTATTATTTACGATTGTGTTCCGGAAAAATGCTCAATATAATTTATGTAAATAAAAAACGTTATCATTATCACTACATATTAGGTTTAATTGATGAAAAAGATGCTTACCCTTTCTGCACTTGCATTAAGCACTTTAGCCCCTTCTGTAATGGCTGCTGAAGAAGTGAATGTTTACTCTTACCGCCAACCTTTCCTTATTGAACCAATGTTTAATGAGTTCACCAAAGAAACTGGTATTAAGGTAAACGTGAAGTTTGCAAAAGAAGGTATTGCAGAGAAGTTGGCGCAAGAAGGTGAATACAGCCCTGCTGATATCGTATTGACTTCTGAGTTTAGCCGTCTGTTTGAACTGTCTGATAAGAAATTAACTCAGCCAGTGAACAGCTCTGTCATTGATGAAAACATTCCTGCTCAATACCGTGATAGCAACGATGAGTGGTTTGCACTCACCATTCGTACTCGTAGTGTGTACTCTTCACGTGATCGCGTTGGTAAATTGGGCGACGACTTTAACTATCTTGATTTAGCAAAGCCTGAGTATAAAGGTAAAATTTGTACTCGTAGCGGTAAGCACCCATACAACATCGCTTTAGTTGCATCTATGGTTGCTAACTACGGTGAAGCAGAAACCAAAACTTGGTTGGAAGGTTTGAAAGCGAACCTTGCTCGTAAACCTCAAGGTAACGACCGTGATCAAGTGCGTGCAATTAAAGAAGGACTATGTGATCTTTCTTTAGGTAATAGCTACTACTTGGGTAAAATGCTTCAAGATAAAGAGCAAAAAACTTGGGCTGAGTCAGTATACATCAACTTCCCAGGTCAAAATGCGCAAGGTACACACGTAAATGTGAGCGGTATGGCTATGGCTAAATACGCTCCAAACCGTGACAATGCTGTGAAACTGATGGAATTCCTGACGGGTGAAACAGCTCAGCATATGTATGCAGAAGTGAACTTCGAATACCCTGTGAAACCAGGCGTGAAGCGTTCTGAACTTGTCGCATCTTGGGGTGATTTTAAGTCTGATTCACTACCTTTAGAAGAAATTGCTGACAACCATACGGTAGCCATCAAGCTGCTGGATGAAGTAAAATTCGATCTTTAGTTTTTTAGGGGAGTATTTCCCCCTTCTTTTAAAAGCGATATGAGATGTCTTTGCACCTGTTTATGCATCTCAAATTGTCTTGTTGTAATAGGCAATGAAAGAAAAACATCTTGTATGGAAAACCAGTAGTGTTGTTTTGGCAGCACTACTGGTTTTGCCGATCTTAGCCATATTTTTTACCGCTGTTGGCCACACGGATGACGTCTTCGCTCATCTGATGGCAACAGTGATGCCCACCTATGCTCAAAATACCATTGTTCTTGTCGTCAGTGTGATGGCTTTATCTCTGCTATTTGGGATACCAAGTGCATGGATTATGGCGATGTGTAAGCTTCCCGGAGAAAAAATTCTTCAATGGGCTTTGGTGCTCCCTTTAGCGATTCCCGGTTATATCGTGGGTTATATTTTTACTGGCTGGTTTGACTATGCTGGCCCAGTACAAGTGTGGTTAAGAGAGTTAACCGGTTGGCAAGCCGGAGAGTATTGGTTTCCTGATATCCGTAGTTTAGCCGGAGCCAGCCTTGTGCTGGCTTTAGTGCTTTATCCTTACGTCTATTTATTGTGCCGAGCAACGTTTATGGAGCAAAACGTTTCTCTGCTACAGTCGGCGCGACTGCTCAAATGCACGCCATGGGAAAGCTTTAGACGCATCTCTCTACCTTTGGCTCGTCCATCTATTGCGGTTGCTTTATCGCTGGTGGCAATGGAGACTATCGGTGATTTCGGTACGGTTAATTATTTTGCGATCAGCACACTGACAACAGCGGTGTATGACACTTGGTTAAATTATTCCAATCTTAATGCCGCCGCTAAAATTTCAGCCATTATGTTGGTAATAGTGCTGCTATTGCTTAGCGCCGAACGTTATAGCCGACGCAAGCAGAAGCTTTACCAGACTCAGTTTAATAGCCATGAAGATTTCCGTTACGATTTGAGTGGATGGAAAAAATGGCTTGCCCTGTTTTGGTGTTGGGGATTAGTCGCAACGGCTTTCATTTTTCCTTTGATGCAGTTGATCAGTTACGCGTACACCTACTTTGAGCAAAGTTGGACAGAAGAATTTCGTCAATATGCGCTTAACAGTTTAAAAGTGTCGCTAACGGCGGCGATTGTCGCTGTTAGCGTTGCTTTGGTTCTTAATTTCTATGCCCGCCTAAAACAGAATCGAACCAGTGTTGCTTTGATGCGTTTATCTTCTATGGGGTATGCAGTTCCGGGAACTGTACTCGCTATCGGCGTAATGGTTCCGGTATTAACGCTAGACCACATTGTCAACGATATCGCTAAAGCGATGCAGTGGGGCAGACCGGGGCTGATATTCTCTGGCACTATGTTTGCGATTATTTTCGCTATGTTAGTGCGTTTCTCTGCGGTTGCGATTGGCAGTATCGAAAGCAATTTAAACAAAGTCTCTCCATCACTGGATATGGCTGCCCGAACAATGGGATGTCAGGCAAACAGTATGCTGTGGCGAGTGCATTTCCCACTGGTGCGTCGCGGTGCTCTGATTGCTGGTTTGCTGGTGTTTATTGAGTCGATGAAAGAACTCAATGCTTCATTGCTGCTACGCCCATTTAATTTTGAAACGCTGGCTACCTACGTCTATAACTATGCTTCTGATGAGCATTTAGAACTTGCCGCTTTGCCAGCCGTATTATTGGTTCTGGTTGGTTTAATCCCGCTTGTAATTGTTAACCGTTCTCTGGAGCAAAATCACTGATGAGCTGCGCACTTTCCATTCAAGACCTCACTTGTCAGTACGACACTCAAACGGTACTGGAGTCTCTATCACTTGAAGTTGATAAAGGTGAGATTGTTTGCTTACTTGGGGCAAGTGGTTGTGGCAAAACAACCCTGCTTAAAGCGATTGCAGGACTACTGCCTTTAACTTCAGGACATATGAGCTTAAATTGCGTCACCATCGATGATGGAGCCAACTGGCTTGCACCGGAAAAACGCAATATCGGTATGATTTTCCAAGATTACGCGCTATTTCCACATCTAACCGTTGAAGAGAATGTTGGCTTTGGCTTGCGAACCTTATCTGCGGCTGAACGTAACAGCAGAGTTCAGGAGATGTTGGAACTGGTTCATCTTAGCTCATTTGGTGATCGTTACCCTCATCAGCTTTCTGGTGGACAACAGCAACGCGTTGCGATTGCACGTTCGCTGGCTTACAAACCGGATCTTCTTTTACTTGATGAACCGTTTTCCAATATCGATACTCAAGTACGTCACGATTTGATCGCAGAGATTCGTAAAATCTTCAAAAAGCAGGGCGTGACAGCGATTTTCGTCACTCACTCTCGGGAAGAAGCATTTGCCTTTGCCGATAAAATGGCCGTGATGAATCACGGTGTCATTGAACAGTTTGGCACTGCCTCAGAGCTCTACTATCAACCATCAAGCAAGTTTGTTGCAGATTTTCTTGGTGGTGGTAGCTATCTGCCAGCGACTCGTAATACACAAGGTCTGTTTGACACGCCTCTTGGAACCTTGGAAGCGCAAGTACAGACTGAAATTGCGGTTGGCGCCTCCTGTGAACTATTGCTACGTCCTCAGCAAGTATTGATTCAGTCTTTAGATAAAGGTGAAGTCACCGTTCTAGAGCAGCAATTTATGGGCGACCACTGTCGTTACGTGATTGATGTGCACGGAACTAAACTTCTGGCGACGTCAGCTCAGGCTATTTTGGTAGGGCAGAAGGTGGTAGTGGAGATTGATGAGCAAGGTATTCTCGCATTCTGATCCTCTTCGTATTTGACGCTGCAGCGTTGTTGGCTGCCTTCGTAAACCCCAATCACATAGCGACCTATGCTCATGGGGATTCACTCACTTGCCGCCTAGCTGCAACGCCAACTACTTTGAGGAATACTAACTAAGTTACCCGATATTTGACGTTGTAGTGTTGTTGACTGTAGTTGTGCGGTGAATGAAAGTGGATATGATTACGCAAACCGCTCAAGACTTCCTGTTCGCTTAGACAAGGGCATCCATGCCTTTGTCTATTTGCTTCATCATAACCACTTTGATTATTTTAAGATTTCTTACAAAGACAAAAACGTCTTCATTTGTAGCAGAACACGCTCAGCGGTAGGTTTGTCTTCCATCTCTGCGAAAATACGCAACAAAGGTTCAGTACCTGAGAAGCGGGCAATGACCCAACCTCCATTTTTGAAGTAAACCTTCGCGCCGTCTTCGTAGCTAACTTTTTCAATTTCAAATTCAAAGTCTGGCAATTGCTTCTCAACATAGATTTTGTTGTACAGTGCTTGCTTCTCTGAAGCTTTAAATTTGCAGTCACCTTCAGCTGTATAGGCGTAGCCATAACGAGCGTAGATTTCGTCCAGCATTTCAGACAGTTTCTTGCCTGTAACACTGATCATCTCAACCAGCAGGCTGGAAGCAAACACGCCATCTTTGCCTTTGATATGACCGCGAATGGTTAAACCGCCAGAGCTTTCTCCGCCTAACAGTGAATCATCGGCTTCCATCTGTGAGCTAATATGCTTAAAGCCTACGGGAACCTCAAAGCTCTTTTCGTTGTGATCCGCGGCGATTTTATCTAACAGATGAGTGGTGGCGATGTTACGTACCACTGAGCCTTTCCAGCCCTTGTATTCAAGCAAGTAGTAGTACAGCAGCATCAATACTTCATTAGGGTGAATGAAATTACCTTTCTCATCGATGATGCCAAGGCGGTCAGCATCACCATCGGTACCGATACCAATATCGTAACCTTCATCTTTGACTAGGTGTTGCAAGCGATACAAGGTCGTTGCATTTGGTGATGGCATCAAACCTCCGAAGTCGGGGTTTTTACCATCATTGATCACATCGACGTCACAGCGGCCATTGATCAATACCGTTTGCAGCGCATTTTTTGCTACGCCAAACATAGGATCGATCAGTACACGTAAGTTGGCTTTTTTGATCGCTTCAATGTCGATAAAGTCGATGATCGAATCGACGAACTCATTCATTGGGTTGATCGCAATAATCTGTTTATCCTGAATCGCTTGATCAAATTCAATGGATGTTACGTCACTTAACATCAGTGTTGCGATCTGCTGTTCGATCTTCTTCGTGATAATTTCATCGGCATCGCGGCCGCCACGAATAAACACTTTTACGCCATTGTAGTCGGCTGGGTTGTGAGAGGCGGTAATACACGCAGAGTAAGCGCAGTCGAGCTGCTTTGCCTTATACATCACTACAGGTGTCGGCACGAATTTGTCGATAAAGCTGACGGTAATTCCGTTGCCAGCCAACACTTCTGCAAACCATTTTGCGGCTTTGTCGGAAAGAAAACGGCGGTCATAGCCAATCACAAAACCTTCATTTGCCACATTTTCACTATTAATGATATTGGCTAACGCTTGGGCGACTAAACGCACGTTGTCTTTGGTGAACTCTTCACCAATGAATGCGCGCCAGCCACCAGTACCAAATTGAATCATGTTCTGTTCTCCTTATTGGACTTGCTTAGAGCGGATATTGAACACAAACACGCATGAATCCTTCCATGGAGCTTCTATGTGCCATCCATGGCACATAGAGTTTGTTTATCAATATCCACTTACGCTGAACGCAAAGCGCGTACTAGCCCATTACCACTGTTATTTGGTTAACGCTGCCTTGTGGTTGAGCGTTGATTGCATCAGCCTGCTCACCATTCACCGTTATTGACTTAACGCCTTTGCTTACACCATTCGGGTTTAGCACTTTGATCTGGTAAGTTGCGCCGCGCCATTGACGAGTCACTTCAAATTCCGGCCAAGAGGTTGGAATACAAGGATCAACGATTATGGTATCAAAGCCAGTACGCACACCTAGGATGTAGTTAGTCGCTGCATAGTAAGCCCAGCCTGATGTTCCGGTTAACCATGGGTGATTTGCTCGACCATGATCCTGATGATCGCGTCCCATGATGAACTGTACATAGGAGTAAGGTTCCGCAACGCGAGTCTCAATCATATCGTTCTGGTTATATGGGTTAAGAGCGTCATAGAACTCCATTGCTCTGTCGCCACGGCCTAATTTCGCCTCTGCTACCCAAGCCCAAGGGTTTGGATGAGAGAAAATCGCGCCATTTTCTTTTACGCCCTGATAAACACGAGTAACAAAACCGATATCATCATTCGGTGTTGCGAATGATGGCGCATTCAGGTGTAAGCCGTATGGCGAGAACAGGTATTTGTAGACCGCATCCATGGCTTTTTCACCGCGCTCTTGAGAAACCGCGCCTGATAAAACGGCCAGAGAGTTGGACTCAAGATGCACTTTGCCTTCCACCTGTTCAAAGGTGCCGATCTTGTCGCCATCTTTGGTGAGACCACGGATATACCACTCGCCTTGTCCATCCCATAAATGGGTTTCACAGGCATCACGTACACCGTCAGCCATTGCTTGGTATTTGCTTAACGCCTCACTATCGTTGCGGTAGTTAGCTAATTCAAGGAATGCTTCCAAAGCCCAGAAATGAAGGAAAGAAACCATTGCGGATTCACCGCCGCCTAAGTTCAGACAGTCGTTCCAGTCAGCGCGCAGGCCTTTACAAATACCCGTTTGTCCGACGTATTCGGCTGAGAAATCCAGAGCTGCCATCATGTGTTGGTAAACTGTTGCGTTACCACCATCAGCATAAGGGATCACTTCATCAATAAAGCCGAAATCGCCCGTCTCTTTTACGTAGTTAAGAATGGTTGGCACTATCCATAGATGATCGTCAGAACAGGTATCTTTAATGCCGTGGATCTTATCTTCGTCAGAAGGTGTTGGAACGACAGTCGGTGATTTTGAAGGTTTTACATCGGCTTTTTCTGGATCAAACCAGTCTGGATCGAACAGGTGTAAACCGTAGCCCGCTTTCACTTGCCCACGCAGAAGATCCACTAAACGTTTACGCGTCATCGCTGGGTTCGTATGCGGTACCGAAATCGCATCTTGCGCAGTATCACGATAGCCAAGACCAGTACGTCCACCTACTTCAATGAAAGAGGCGAAGCGTGACCACACCACACAGGTTTCTGCTTGATAGAGCGTCCAAGCGTTCAACATAGTATCTAAGCCTGCATTCGGAGACTTCACTTGGAACTTACTGCAACGTTCATCCCAGTGTTGTTTGATACCTGCAAAGGCTTTATCCACTTCGTTCAGGTCTTGGTATTTAGCTCTAAGTTTCTCGCCATTACCTTTGCCGACACCGAGTATGACTGCAAAGCGTACTTTCTCGCCCGGTTGTAGTGTGAATTGCTTATGCAAAGCGCCACAGTGGTTGTAACAGGTTTGTGTGCGGTTAGAACACTGTCCCTTTTCAACAGCGATTGGGTTAGCTTCGTCACGGTACATACCTAAGAAGGTATCTCGTTGTCCGTCATAGCTGTCAGCATCGAACGTTGCAGTTAGGTAGTAGTAACCAAGGAAATCGTCAGTGTTGTAGTAAAGATCGTACTCAATGACGCCATCTTTGTAGTCTGTACCCGCAGAATAAAGGGACATCTGATGGTTCTGATTGTCCGAAGCAATATGACTGAAAGAGAACTCAACATAGTTAAATGCACTGATAGTTCTAGCACGGTCAGAGGTGTTTTCAATCACAACATCCCAAACTTCCGCATCTTCACCTTTAGGTACAAACAGCGTTTTGCTTGCGACAATACCGTTGTAATCACATTTAAATTTTGAGTATGACAACCCGTGGCGAACTTCGTAGTTGGCTTGCTCTAAACTTTTTGCTACTGGCTGCCAAGAAACAGACCAGAAATCACCAGTTTCGTCGTCGCGCAGATAAACATAGTGACCCGGACGATCTTGGGTAAAGTTAGGACGGAATTTGGTGACTCGGTTGTACTCAGGTGAGTGATAAAACGAGTAGCCACCTGCGTTGTGAGAGATAACGCTGCAGAATTTCTCCGTTCCCAAATAGTTGGTCCATGGCGCAGGTACGTCTGGACGTGTGATGACGTATTCACGATTATCGTTATCGAAATAGCCGTATTTCATGGTGATTTCCTTTTTCTAAAACTGCGAATAACGCAGTCAATGTCGATGCTAGCGAACTTGAATATGTACTTACTTCCATCTCATGCTTTGGCATGGGAATGGCAAAAATGAATAACGTTACTTCCAAGGAGATCGATAGTGGATCTCCTGTTTATCCAGCAATGGTAAGTGCCCTTTGAGGCGAGCCAGATAATCAGGCCAGTCACGTAATGAATTCTGTGTCCATCCTGCTTCCGCTAATGCGGTGAGGCGAGGGTAGAGCATGTAGTCCATACGAGATTGGTCATTGATAATTTCGCACCACAGTGCGCTTTGCATGCCTAAGATGCGTTTGCGAATCGGGTGGTCGGCGGGAACTTCTGCCAAAGGTTCGTAGCTGTATGCGCGTTCCAATGGTGTGACGCCAGCCCAGGCAACACCGGGTTCTTCTGGTGCATAGTCCTGAACAATATCGAGATAGGTGTACTGACCCGGTTGCAAGATGACATCAAAACCTTGCTTGGCGCAGTCCAGTGCCGCTTGTTCCGAAAGCCAAGAATAGATAACCGTGTCTTTACTGACTTTGTTGCCATGTTGCGCCTCTTCCCAGCCCACCATACGTTTGCCTAAAGAACGTAATTTTTTCTCAACGTAGCGCAGTAAGTGACTTTGCAGCTCTTTGGCATCCTCATAGCCATGTTCTGCCATCAACGCCTGACATTTTGGGCTGTTAATCCATACGCCATCAGGAACTTCATCAGCACCGATATGGATAAAATGACTTGGGAACAGAGCGGCGACTTCTTCCAAAACCAGATCCAAAAAACGATACGTTTCAGGAAGGGCTGGTGATAAAACGTTGTCGCTATAGTTCTGGATACTGCGATATTCAGAGCGATCTTCAGTATCCTCCAGCCATTCGGACAGCGAACGGATCGCAGCGCGACAGTGACCCGGAATATCGATCTCAGGAATAACTGTGATTCCTCGATCTCCGGCATAAGCGATCACTTGCTTGATCTCTTCTTGGGTGTAATAGCCACCGTGTTGATCGGTGACAGTACTGAACTGAGGACCAATCTCTTTGTCTACACCGCGCCAAGCGCCAATATTAGTCAGTTGAGGCAGTGATTTGATCTCAATGCGCCAGCCTTCATCATCGGTGAGATGCCAGTGAAAAGTGCTGAACTTGTAGTGAGCTAACTGATTGATCAGACGCTTTACGCGTTCAACCGGATGAAAATGACGAGCGCAGTCGAGCATCATTCCGCGATATTTGAATCGTGGTGCATCGCTGATTTTGACGCACGGAACAACCAAGCCGTCTTGTGTGCGTTTAATGAGTTGCAACAGTGTCGCCGAAGCGTGCACAAAACCCACGTGACCGCTGGCTTCTAAGAGTATGCCTTTGGTGTTAACGGTCAGGTGATAGTGTTCTTCATCTAATATTGGATTACTTTGATAGACAATGTCCGCATTGCCAATTGGTTGAGGTTCAAACTCATAAAGATATTTGAGTTCTTGTTGCAGCCACGAGGCAGCTTGTTCCGCATTAGTAGAGTGCAGTGTAATCTGGCTGGTGGATGCTAAAACATAATGTCCGGTCTGCTTTTCAACCTTGTTCGGTTTAGGGATCAAACATAACTCTGCCGCTTCTGTCGCAGGGATCTCATTACGTTCTTGATATGGAGAAGCCAGAACAATCGGAGTGACAGCGACATCGTAGCGAACCGTTGCTTCAGTATGATTGAGCTGTACAAACGCCTCTTTAATTCCGTCACTGTAAAAGCGGAACGGTGCTGTTTTTATGCGAAATTCACAGTAATAGTGACCATTAGCTGGCAATACCGCTTGATGCGGTAATAGGCTGCAGAAGCTTCCTACCTGATGGAGTTCGCCGTTGGAGACACTGTCAGGCTGGATAAAGCGATCCATGATGAAATGCAATGACCAATCACTTAGATCTTGCTCACTTAAGTTGTGTAGTGTCAGGCCAAATCGGCAATCATTCTTCTGTTCAGAAAGTACAGCAAAGTCAATTCGATAGTTCATCATTAACCCTTAATAGAAATTCTCTTAATACAACTTCTTCTAATACAAATTGTGTGCTGGTTTGCCAGCAAACATCAGTGCGCCCTCAATAGCGTCGAACTGAGGAGTAACAATCCATTGTTGAACGGGCGGAGATAGCCAATCCAAAATGCGTTCTGCAATACTGCCCATCAGACAAATTTTCTCTGCCCCTTTGCGGTGTAAAGCATTGAGGAACATTTCGATATCTGCAGCGGTTTGTTGAAGAAGTTCAATCGCCAGAGGATCGTGTTGTTGAGCATGAGAAAAAATGGCTGGAGAAAACTGTCCGTAATCACGAGGTAAAGCCGATTTAGACCATTCGACAATCTGGTCTACATCGTTATCAAAATGCTCCATGACATGCTGACTTAGAGGAGAATGAGGACGAATGCCATCTTGAGTCAGAATGACTTTTTGAATCAGTCTCAGTCCCATCATGGCACCGCTGCCTTGGTCTGAAATTGGAAATTCTCTGCCTCCAACCACATGTTGTTGACCGTCTTTGAGTAAAATTCCGCAAGAGCCAGTACCAGCAATCATAATCGCACCGTCATGGCCGTTATGAGCACCGAGACATGCCCCGTAGGCATCGGTGTTCAAGGTTACAGAAGCGAATGGGTGAGGCTGCTGCATAAAGGCAAACCATGCGGACTTTTGTTCCGCTCCCGCTAAAGCAAGGCCGACATGCATTCTGTGTAAATAGGTTTCATCCAAGCCACCTTGTTTTGCGGCAATACGAACGGCTTCAGTGATTGAACGCAACGCAATATCTACGCCCAGCAGGATGTTGGCGCTGCCGCTTTTGCCTTCACCGATGAGGTTGCCGTCAATGTCGCGAATGCGAGCCCGACAAGAGGTACCGCCACCATCAATGCCAACGAAATAATTACTCATGGCTTTGCTCCTGTTGCTGTGCAGAACAGGCTGCTTTGAAGTGCACAAACTGGCTCATAATTGCCATTAAGTACCAAGCACCATGTGGGATCCATTGTTCCCCCCAGCGCCAGTTTTGCATCATGTCGTCTTTCTGTTTTTCAGGATTGAACGCAATGCCCTGCGGATCATCAAAACCTGCGGTGATGCCATTGCAGACACCGCCCTTGGCATTGAAAAAGCCTAGGTGTGGTAAGTAGTCAGGATTGTTGCGTCCATGCCCGTCGAGCATGCACATGTCGTAAGGGTTTAAGCCTGTAACCCAGTTAAGCGAATTTTGTGCAAAGCTGAGCAACTGGTTTTTTAGTTGTTGGTCTTGTAAGTACGGTTGTACTTGATAAGCCATTGCTGCCAGCGAAGCCAGACGGGCATTCTCGCCTTGCCACCAATAGCCTGATTCGTTGTTTTGTGAAATAAAGAATGCGCTGCGCTTTTCTCCATCGACGTCTTTAACGTATTGACGTGGGTAGCCGAACGGGTTGCAAACGGACTGAGTAATCGTGAGTTCAAACTGACATGCTTGAGCCACGACAGTGCGAGCTTTTTCCAAACGTTCTTTGTTCGTTTCAATATCCAGATACTCGCACAAAGCAATGACAGGAAGCCCTGCTTCTGATGCGTGATAGTAAGGACGGCTGCCATCGTTGTTGGCAGACCAGAAACCAAGATGATTGTCATCGTTGTGCTGTCTTGCACATAAGCGTTCAGCCCATGCTTGAGCTTCTTGCAAATACTCTTGTTTTGAACTGCTTGAGCGATACAATTCGCATGCTGCGAGTAGGGCGCAGTATTCATCAATGATGTTCTCTTCACCGTCATTGAGATAGCGGGTATTGCACTCTTTTAAATGCCAATAACCTTTCTCAGCAGCAGCCAGATATTGTTCACGGCTGAATTCGCCATCAATATCGCATCTTGCAGCGGCTGCAAGTGCGGCTATTGCCACACCGCCACCTTGACGAAAGCCGGCTTGATAATCGTTGGATTTGTGACCCTGCTGAGTTTCATAAGCACAGATTTCTCTGCGCTTAATATCCTTACTCCACTGGTCGAAAATCGTCATATAAAAAATCCCTCGGAGTGCTGCATACGAACTAAGAAATCAGCACCAAACAACGCCTCTTCCTTAAGGCGAGTGCGAGAAAATGCAGCAAACTCCGAGCGATGGTCTAAAATCGCTAACCCTTTGAATAGGTTCCATACCACAATGGGGGTTTGTTGTGGATTCAAATAGTTAGCGTAAGAAAGGTGACTTAAATATTTGCTAACGTCACCTGAAGCGTCGTACCAGCCACCATGCACATCGGCAGTGGATGATGTGCCTAACAGAGGTACAGACTTATCTTGCTTGTCAAAAATTCCGCCACAGCGTTGTGACTTGAAATAATGCAGCACGTCTGAAAAAGTGCGCTGCATCAGTAGACCTTGAGCAATAGAAAAAACTTCAGATTGCGTACTTTCAGATTGAGAGTTTTCAACACGTAAGTAAAAACTGCCTTCTCCAGTAAACTGAGAGAAGTCGATACGGTGAAAATATCCGTGATGCCAATTCGCCACTTTACCTTGTTGCTCAATGTGGAGTTGAGCGACAGTCTTATGGCTATAACTGCAAACAAGTTGAGCAAAAGTAGAGGGTAGTTCTGAGGTTCCACTCAAAAGCACTGCCTGCTTTGGTCCCAATGTTTCATAGCCAATGTGGTTGATTAGTAACTGCATTTAGGTCTCCAGTTGCCTTTTGACCAGCACTGCTTAGCAGCGCTGAGCCTTCTTAATACATCAGATTCGCCCAAGACGAAGGCGAGCCTATTAATTGTTATTAAACGCTTAGTTTTCGTATAAATAGCAACGGACAAAGTGGTTATCCGCCAGTTGGGTTATTGCTGGTAATTGCTCGCGGCACTTGCTGGTGGCATGAGTACAGCGTCCAGCAAACGGGCAGCCAACCGAAGCTGGTGTCCACAACGGGATCTCACCTTTGTTGCCTTTCAGTTTTTCGTGGATCGATTTTTTTGGATCCGGAACCGCTGAAACCAGTAACTGGGTGTAAGGGTGCTGCGGATCGTGAATGATCTGCTCGGTATCTCCCCATTCCACCATGTGACCGACATACATCACGGCCAAATCTTCTGCGATGTAACGAGCAGTGGCGATGTCGTGAGTGATGTAAAGAAGTGACATTTTCTTCTCAAACTTCATCTCTTCCATCAGGTTCAAAACACCGGCACGGATTGATACGTCAAGCATTGAAGTCGGTTCGTCAGCCAGCACAACTTCAGCACCTACAGCAATGTTACGTGCTAAGTTGACACGTTGACGCTGACCACCTGAAAGCTGGTGCGGGTATTTCGCTGCCGTCTCTTTTGGTGGAATTAAGCCCACCTGCTCCAACAGGTCATACACACGTTCCTGAAGCTCTTTCTTGTTGCCTGATTTCACTTTTTTATGAATCAAAAGCGGGCGGGCAATATGGTGGAAAATGGTATGAGTCGGGTTTAGCGAGCCAAACGGATCTTGCCAAACCATTTGTATGCCTTCGCGGTAATGCATCAGATCAGAACGAGATTTGATCTCTTGAATGTCACGACCTTTGTACTCAATGTTGCCTGAAGTCGGAGCGTACATTTTGGCGATCATTTTAGCGGTAGTGGATTTACCAGAACCGGATTCGCCAACCACGGAAAGTCCACGACTTTTGTACATCTTGAATGACACGTCGTTGATAGCTCGCATCATTGGTTGCTTTAATGTGTTGCTGTTGATCGGGAAGTCTTTAACCAGATTCTTCCCTTCAATTAATAGATTTTCGTTTTGAATATTCATATTTCTTTCCACCCCTAACTTTTCGAATAGCGTTGCTGTACACGTCTCAAGCTATAGCTTTACCTGAGCAATCGGCTCACCATAGAGGTGGCAATTGGAAAAACGTCCCGGCTCTATTTGACGTAGCAGAGTCGGTACTTTGGTACAGGTTTCATGGACACGGTCACAACGAGCCTGAAAACGACAACCTTGCGGAATTTCAAGTAAGTTCAGAGGGTTACCCGGAATTCCCGTAAGTTTGGTTTTTGGCCCCGTTAGTGGTGGAAATGAGCTTCCCAGACCTTTGGTGTAAGGGTGGAATGGGCTTTGTAGAATTTCTTTTGAAGGCGCAACTTCAATCAGTTCACCGGAATACATGATGCCAATACGATCTGAGAACTCGACCATCAGTGATAAGTCATGAGTGATAAACAAAATAGAGAAGCCGAACTCTTCTTTTAATGCGTAGATCTTTTGCAGAATCTCACGCTGAACCACCACATCAAGTGCAGTGGTTGGCTCATCCATGATGATCATTTTTGGATTAAGCGCTAACGCAATCGCGATCACCAGACGCTGACGCATACCACCTGAAAATTGGTGTGGGTAGTCGTTCAATCGGCTCGGGTGAATATCCACAATTTCCAACAGACCTTCAGCGCGGCGTTTAGCCTGCGCACGAGTCAAATTGGTATGGCGCATAATCACGTCACAGAACTGCTCTTCCATGGTGAGAACAGGGTTAAGAGCATTCATCGCACTTTGGAACACCATCGACATCTGGCTCCAGCGAAATGACTGCATTTTTTCGTCGCTGTATTGAAGAATGTTTTCGCCATTGAAGATCACTTCGCCACCAGTAATAAACGCAGGCGGCTTATGTAGGCGCATCAACGAGAAGGCAACAGTTGATTTACCACAACCAGATTCACCCGCTAAGCCAAACACTTCGCCTGGTGCGATATCAAAGCTGACGTTGTTACAGGCGCGAACATCGCCTGCATCAGTAATGTAGTCCACGCATAAGTTGCGGATTGAGATAAGTGGTGCTGTCATGTTATTTGTCTCCGCTCCATAGTGCATTTTGAGGTGGTAGGTTAGGCTCACGCTGTGATTTGTCTTGTTGAGCGAGTTTCTTCCAACGCTTCATCCCTTTATGAGAACGCAATTGTGGGTTAGCGATTTCGTCTACCGCGAAGTTAAGCAGTGCCAGACCAGTGACGAGTAACGTCAGTGATAAACATGGAGCTAACAGTTCCCACCAAGCGCCAACCAACATAGATGAAGAGGTTTGCACGTTGTAAAGCATGATGCCCCAACTGATGGTGTTCGGATCGCCCAGACCTAGGAAGGAGATAGTGGCTTCCATCATCACGGCGTACATTACTGAGCCGATAAAGCTTGCGCCGACAATTGAGATAAGGTTTGGCAGGATTTCAACGAAGATGATGCGCCATGAACTCTCACCTAATACTTCAGCCGCTTTTACAAACTCTTTTTCACGCAGTGCAAGTGTCTGAGCTCGAACAACACGGGCGCCCCATGCCCAGGAGGTACACCCGATAATAAGGGAGATGGTCAGTGGGCCAGCTTCACCAATGAAAGCGGCAACCACGAACAGCAACGGGTACTGAGGGATAACCAACATGATGTTCATTGCGGCGGTTAAGAAGTCATCGATTTTTCCACCGAAGTAGCCCGCTGAAACACCAATGATGGTTGCTAGGAAACAAACGGTGATACCCGCTCCAAAGCCTACCGCTAAGGATACGCGTGCGCCGTAAGCAACCTGTGACCATACGTCACGACCCATGCGAGTTGTGCCAAGGGTATGATCCGCTTTTTTCGACATCGTCAGAGTTCTTCTGTCTGTCGCCAAATTCTCAGCAACCCAGCCATTCGGGTCACTTTTAGCGGCTTTCACAACAAACGAAGGGTACTCATGCGGATTGCCTGTACGTTTATCTGGTGCGTGTTTGGTAATCAGCGGTGCAGCAAGTGCGATAAATAAGAATACTGAGAGAATCGCGACACCTATCATGGCGACTCGGTTGCCTGATAACAGTTTCCAAAGTGCTTTCATGATTATTTACCTCCCTTACGTAGACGAGGGTCGAGTACGACATACAGCATGTCTGCGAGCAGGTTAAAGAACAGCATAAACAGAGTCATGATAAGAAGTTGGCCTTGTAGAACTTGGTAGTCACGAGCTGTGATTGCGTTAAACAGCACCGTACCAAGACCTGGGTAGTTGAAAATGATTTCGATAATGAGCTGACCACCGATAGCCATACCTAATGACATCGAAAGCGCAGTGACACTTGGCAATAATGCGTTGCGAGCGGCGTAGTTGAATACAACGCGGTTTTCACTCAACCCTTTGCCTTTCGCCATCGTGATGTAGTCTTCAGCAAGTAGGTTAATCATGTTGTTACGCATGTTGACCAAGAAGCCACCGATTTGAACGATAGAGGCACAGATAAGTGGAAGTATTGCGTGGTAACCGACATCTTTAATGAACTCCCAGCTTGTCCAGTCAGGAATGGTACCTGCAGTGTAGGCATAGCCGGTTGGGAACCACTTTAAGCCGATAGCAAAAATGAACATGGCCAGCATGGCGATAACCACTTGTGGAACCGCTTGAATGACGAGCATTCCCGGTGTGATGAATGTGTCGTAACGACTACCGCGTTTCCATGCGGCAAAGATGCCGAGAACTGAGCCGATTGAGAAAGAGATAATGACGGCAGTACCGGCAAGGAAAAGTGACCAGCCAAATGCACCTCCTAAAAGCTCGTTAACGCTCAGAGGATAGAACTTAATTGAAGTACCCAGCTCCCAGCTAAAGATACTTTTCATGTAAACGGCGTATTCTACGTACCAAGGTCCACCAACGAATCCAAGTAACTCCTTCATTGCGGCGATACGTTCAGGCGTGACTTGCACTGTCGCGTTAGCAAACATCATGGTAACTGGGTCACCAGGCATTGCTCGTGGAATAATGAAATTGATCGTTGCCGCTACAAGTAGCGCGGCGAAATAAAATGACAAACGTCTTAAAAAATAACCCATAACTTACACCTTACTCACCCGATATTTGTTTACGTGCTAGCGAAATTTAGAGCGAGAAATCCCCTGACGCATGACGCCATCTGTTTTTCAAATAGAGGGGGATTTAAATAGGCGGCGTACAGAGTACGCCGCAAAGAACTAACGTTTACTTAACTGGTTTTAGGTCCAGTACGTGAAGTAGACGTTCTGGGATACCAGCCCATACACTTGGACGACCTTTCGCGTTGTCTTCGTTCCACCAACCAGTGAATCGAGTAGTGTTGTACTGGTACATCCACGCGCCCGACAATACAGGGATAGTCACTTGGTTTTCAGCGATGATCTTCTGAATACCGTGCGCAATTTCTACTTGCTTGTTCTTATCTGCTGTTTTGTAGAAGCTATCAAGTAGTCCGTCTAGCTTGTCGTTTTTGTAGAAGTGCATCGCAAAGCGAGGCATACCTTCACCAACTTGACGTGCAGAGTTGTAACCATCATTCCAGTAGGTATAAGGATCTGCACCGTGGAAGTAGTTGGTGTACGCTACATCGTAAGTACCTTTCAGCATTGCTTCGTTGTATACAGCAAATTCAGGAGTACGAGCTTTCGCTTGAATACCCACTTCATTTAGCTGTTCAACAGCAAGTTGAACTGTGTTGTTAAAGTCTGTCCAACCGTTTGGTGATTGAACAAGTAACTCGAAAGATTTACCTGAAGGTGTGTCGACAAAACCATCACCGTTCACATCTTTAAAGCCTGCTTTGGCAAGAAGCGCTTTTGCTCCTTCAACATCGTATGTGTTGAAACTTTTGTACTTGTTGTGAACCGTTTCATCAGACCAAGCTTCAAATGCATAACCTAAGCCAGATGCGAAGTCGTTCACTGTACCGCCACCGTAGAATGCGATGTCGATAATGGTTTGACGATCAATCGCCATAGAGAAAGCGCGACGGAAATCTACGTTGGTCAATGCTTCTTGTTTAGCTGGATCTGGGTTTTTGAAGTTAACCACGAACGCTTGAGTACCAGATGCTGGGTACCAGTAGTGGTGGTTAGGACTTGCTGCTGCGTAAGTGCGGTCAATGTCAGGAATGAATGATGAAGTCCAATCCAGTTCAGAGTTCACAACTTTACCCAATAGTTGGTCGTTGTTTGCGATTTGTGGAACACGTAAACAATCAACTTCTAGGTTTGCAGCATCCCAGTAATTAGGGTTACGACACTGAATGTAAAGCTGCGGAGTAAAGGTGTCGATTTCAGTAAACGGACCAGTACCAATAGGGTTTTCATTGGTGAAAGTGGTAGGTTCTTTGACATCTTTCCAGATGTGCTCAGCTACGATCGGAACAAGCGAAATTTCGTATGGTACGTTGGAGTTCGCTTCAGTAAGTTGGAAGCGCACGGTGTAGTCATTTACTTTCTCTACACTCTTAACCCATTTGTTGATACCACGTTGGTCAAGCTCTGGTTTGTTTTTCAGTAGGTTGTAAGAATAAAGGATGTCATCTGCAGTAAACGCTTCGCCATCAGACCATTTTACGCCTTTACGAACGTTAAACGTTACGCTCATAAGGTCGTCAGCCATTTTGTAGCTTTCTGCAAGACGCATCACCGGAGTGTTGCCTTTCATCTCGTTAAAAACCACTAAAGGTTCATAGATGAAATCTGTGGTTGTACGTAGGTTGGTTGCTAGGTACGGGTTGAAGTTACGAACCATAGTTGGGTAGAAATCAGGTACTATGGTTAGCTCACTGCGTGCTAGTGCAGGAGCTGAGACGCTAATTGCTCCAGCGATAACGGCTGTTGCAAGTGCTGTCTTTTTAATATTGGCAAGCATAGCTGTTCCTTACTGTTTGCTTCATTTCACGAATGGATATGAATTTCATCAACGGATGAACTATTTCCAAAGATTTACCTCATATTGAGTTCCACCTGCGGAGGAGCAGGTGGAATATGAGTGGCCTGTAAACCGTTGGCTGAGGTAAGAAAACACTTTGTATGAACATTTAGCAATTCCATTTCTCGTTAAAAACGTCAAAACTCATCCATTCTCCGTCATTAACGTCAAAATCAGTTATGATTGATGGTCTTTTAACCGTTTTATCTCGGTCATAAAAGCTTATAAATTACATGTCTTTTTGTTTGGTGTAAGTGTCTACTTACTTGTAATGCCTTTACTTTATTGGTGTTATTTTGCTTTTCAATAAAGTGAGATTATTGTCACTACCACTTTTCTCCGTTAATTTGTTTTCATGAATTAATTCTGGCGAATTGTTGTGATTCAAATCCCACGGACAAACAATTTGTTCTTTTTATGCTATCTCTAGCTACTTTTTCGGGCTGAAAATGGGGTGATTCTAACGACAATAACTAAAAATAAATGCATTAATTTTCTTCGTAAATTAACTTAAGTGAAACGTGTCTACAGCTTGGTTAAGTTTGAGCTCTCAGTTACTGATATGACGTCAGGAGAGCCTCTAAAGAACGCTAATGGCTGCTTTTGTCGATAAGACTCCTCTTAGCTAAAAAGCCTTACCGAAGAGGGTGAGACGGGGTGGGAAGTGATTTAACTAACACGCATAAAAAAGCCCACGTAAGTGGGCTCTTAGAGTTAATGATTCGCGCAGTTCATGGTGTTACATAGCAGCGATAAGTTTCTGCAACTTGTTACGCAGGGCTTCAAGGTGAATACGTTCTGATCCCGGCTCATTGTGATGCTCAAGGATGTAATCGAGCGAGTTTAGTACGGTACGCCAGCGTGGGGTTTTCGGCAGCGTTTCGATACGCAGATACTTGTCGAGTGTACGTGTTTGCAAAGTGCTTCTGTCCAAGTAAACACGCCACAGTCCGCTTTGTTCTGCAAAAGTGAACTTGGTTTGGCCGGGAGCTTTCTCCCAGTAGTTGAGGGCGCTTGTCATCGCATCAACAAGTACTGCACGCATAAGCTCTTGCTTGGATTGATTATCGCCTTCTGCTTTATCTGCAATTCTGGTGAACTCTCCGCCCAACTCTTTAAGTTGCTGCAGTCTTTCTTTATCGCCACTAAACGCATAACTCGATAGAGCATCAACGGCCGTTTCTAGGTTTTGTATTCTTTGTGCGCTCTGAGCCCCACCAACATTTAAAATGTATATAGCCTGCATTCCAGAGCCTTTAGGAAGCTTTAGAATATCCGCAGGTAAATGAAGGCGTGAATCTCCGACAAAAATATCGACTTCACCACAATAGTGTTGCTGGGTAATGTTGAGATGCTTGTGGGAAAAAAGCTCTTCAGCGCTTGAGCGTTTTAGCTGCTCTTGTGTGCGCTTAAACAGCCTGGATGCTGCTTGGTTTGCGAACAGAACCTTGTTGTTTTCTTTGAGGCACACAATGGCCTCCGGTGCCGATTCTAACTGTTCCAGCAATCGTTCTTGCGTTTCGAGTAAATCGGCTTCGACGACATTTCTTTGCTTGAGTTCGTTTTGTAACTCAAGATTTTCTAGTCGTCTTTGTTCTGCCTGA
This sequence comes from Vibrio sp. Hal054, assembly GCF_037162405.1. Lineage (NCBI taxonomy): Bacteria > Pseudomonadati > Pseudomonadota > Gammaproteobacteria > Vibrionales > Vibrionaceae > Vibrio > Vibrio sp. Hal054. Next base: position 412,415 of record NZ_JARLUT010000001.1, read on the forward strand.
CTTGCAGCCATATGAGCATGAATCCTCGCTGCTAACTCTTTTTTATTGAACGGTTTTGACAGATAGTCATTCGCGCCAGCGGCAAAGCCTCTTAAGCGATCTTCTGTTTGATTCAGCGCAGTAAGCATGATGATAGGTAAATCGGTGAGGCTGTATTTTTCTCGCAGCTTTTCACACACTTGGTAACCGCTCATGCCCGGCATCATAATATCGAGTAGCAGTAGTTCTGGCTTTTCGTTCTCAACGGCCCTGAGCACTTCGTTACCATCAGCAACGGTACGTACGCGATAACCTTCCAAGCGTAAGAAGCTGTCGAGAATTCTCAGGTTTACAGGTTCGTCATCGGCAACCAGAAGTAACGGTCCGTCACTGTTCTCCGGCAAATTGCTGGTATCGGGCAGCTCAACCTCTCCAACTTCAAGTACTTGATAGTGAGGCTGTTCAGTCAGTCTCGCTCGTTCAATATCTTCTGCTGAAGCGATAGGCAGCGTGAAGCTGAATGTTGTACCAACCAGCGGCTGGCTGCTGACATAAAGAGTGCCGTTCATCAGTTCAATCAGTTGTCGGCTAATTGATAAGCCTAATCCTGAACCTTGGCGATAGCGGTTAGTTTCGACGGTTCCTTGAATTAGCGGCTCAAAGATATGTTCCAATTGTTCTGCTGGAATGCCCTGACCAGTATCAACAACTTGGACACGAATCTGATCATCAATTTGAGAGGCTGAGATAACAATTTTGCCTTCCGACGTATATTTGATCGCGTTACCAATCAGGTTATACAGCACTTGCTCTAAACGCTGCGGATCGGCGAAGACCCAGAATTGATTATCTGATATTTGATTGATGATCCGAATTGGCTTCTTACCGAGCAAGTGGTTAGAAAGTTCTAACACTAAACGTGTTGAACTGGACAGATCTACCGCATCACTCTGTATATCGAGATTGCCATAACGCATTTTGTGGTAATCGAGTAAGTTATCAACCAAGCGAGCAAGACGTTGTCCGCTGGTGGCGATGATATCAAGTTGATATTTGTGATCAGAAGTAATTGGACCGTTAGCACCAGATATTAAGGCTTCGGCAATACCAATCATTCCGTGTAATGGAGTTCTCAGCTCGTGAGAGGTGGTGGCTAGAAACTCATCTTTTAGTTTGTTTGCAAGCTGCAGTTCATCGTTTTGCTTGCGAATGATTTGGATGTTTTTTTCTAATTCACTATTTTGCGATTTGATGAGTTGAATTTTTTCGCGTATAGACCGCTGCATGCGTTCAAAACTGACAGCAAGACGGCCAATTTCATCTTTACGCTCGGTATTAATCATACTTTCATCGAGATCGCCTGCCGATGCACGTTCAGCTGCCCACGTTAGCCTTAACAGTGGTGAAGTAATGAAGTTTGAAAGCATGTGTGACGCGATAACCACTAGCACGATGGCGGTAAGCATGGCAAAAATGAACAGTTTTTCTAACTGGTTTACTCGTGCAAACGCCTCTTTTTCTGGCAGCTCTACGACAATAGCCCAATGTGTGCTATTGAGGTTAATTGGAGCATAAGCAGCGATGTTCTTCTCACCAACGGCATCGGTGTAAGTGCCTACATCGTGCTTGCCAGATAAGGCTAAGCTAATGACTTCACGGCTTTTATCTATATCTTCTTGTAGGTAAGAAAGTGTACGCGAGCGGTGATCCTGGCCAACAAGAAGTGTCTGCATTGGTGAGTTTTTGCTATCCGCTATGAGCTTGGTTATCCCTTTGTTTGGCAGGCGGAACATCGCGTAGCTATGTAGATAGCCTTGCTGGATAATTGGTGCGCCAAACCAAGCGTACTGTTGTGCGTTTTCTTCAATAAAATCGGATTGAATGACAGGGGTAAAATCCTCGTTGGTTTCTCGGTGTTCGGAAACGGATTTTTCCAAGCGCTGAAAGGTTTGACCTAAGTTCGCATCTTTGAATTTTCCGCTAAACAGGTTGGTACCGAACTCTTCATTTTTATTGATCGAATAAGTGACGTTACCTTGTAAATCGACCAGTAAAATATCATCGAAATCAGAGCGTTTGAGCAATTCCATGTATGCCCAATGATAGCGTTTATGCAAAAGGCGGTAGCGCTCACTGCCAACATAACTGCTGGATTGCGGTAACACCGACGTTTTAACTTGATCTCCGGAACCTAGTATATAGCGCTGTTGAGCATTCTCTCTGGCTTGCTCAATATTTTCACCCAAACGTGTAAAAGCGTTGACTAGGCCATAAAATCGTCCGCCACTGGCGTAAGCAAGCTCTGAGCGGACAAAACCCATCACCTCAGACTCTTTGGCGTTGAGGTAGTCGATAACTTGTTGTTGTTTGGTATCTCGAACTGACAGTAGGTGAGAGGTACTTTGTTCTTGAAGATCGTCAATATGAGACTTCAAGAAGAAAATGGCTGTGACAGTCAGTGGAGTAATGCTGAGAACCAGAAAGGCCAGCATCAGGGTGTTTTGTAAGCGTTTAAACTTTTGCCTGCGATAAAACCTGAACATATCAAAGAGAATTCTTTCAATGAAACTTGCAGGAAAACCTGCAAGTTGTGTGATTGAGTAAAAACGGGTTACGCAGAAGTTAACAAGTTTTTTTCTTTGACAAGTAAGTCCCACTTAAAGCGTGGACATAGGCTCACTTTTAGTTAATTTGTAACCAAGTGTTAGGATTTTTTTGCGTGATAAATAGCGAATTTGTTGGTCTTATTTAACGTCTCGCAATTACCTAATGATTGTTCAATAATCGGTTGGTATTTCAAGAAACTATTAGCTACAACGAACAGTTCACCTTTATTGGTTAAATTGCTCGGTGCTTTCTCTAATAAGGTTTCTGTTGCGTTATAGCTAGTGTCTAATCCAGCATGAAAAGGAGGGTTAGTGACGATGAAGTTATAGTCTGACGCGGTATCTGAGTAGATATCTGATGCGAATACACGACCGGATAAATGGTTGGCTTTCAGTGTTTCTTCACTTGAGCGCACAGCCAACGCACTAATATCACACATTTCCAGTTGAATATCCTTGTTCAAAGTTGCCATCACGCAGCCAAGAACACCGGCTCCGCAACCAAAATCAAGTACTTTACCACTGAGATTCGGCAAGGTATCGAGCAGTAATCGACTGCCCAGATCAAACTCACCATGGCTGAATACGCCAGGCAAGCTACGAATGGTAAGTTCATGTTCTTGATATTGAACGGTATAAGACTTGAACCAGTCTTCGATCTGGAAAGCTTTTGGCTGTTCTAAACATTGCCCCCAATAGAAAGAGCAACGGCGGGCAGAATCGAACTTTGTCACACTGCCATAATCTGCAAACATCTTCTCGATGCTTTTTACACCAGAGCGGTTTTCGCCGACCACGACGATCTCTGTATTTACTCCAAGTTTTGCCATCAACATAGCAAGCAGATATTCCGCTTCCATCTTTGCTTTTGGCCAGTAGATAAGCACCATATCTGCATCGATATCGCCTTCTAGCTCAGCACCAAAATGGACGCTAATCGCTGATTTCGATTTAAGCTGACGATAGTAGCCATAGTTGGTGGTAAACACAGAAACTGAAACACAGTGCTTGGCAAGTTCGACAGGAAACAGATCTTCAGCTTCACCTGCTACAAGTACTTTTTTATTCTCAAAGTACGCAAGCTGGCGTTGAGCAATTTGGCTTGGGGTAATGTAATTAGACATTTAGAGCCTGTGGTTTATTTAAAATCTAGGGTTTTAGGTTCAATTAAGCTAGGTTCAATTTTGGAGCCGATTCTCGCATAGTCGGCTCCAAGCATGAAGCTTTTTAGCTGTTGTCTTGGTTATCGAGGAAGTTGTGGAACTCTTCTTCGTAAATATTAAACAGTACGATGGCGATCGCGAAGATCAGTGGACCATAAATAAGACCAATCAAACCAAACAGCTGAATACCACCCAGTAGAGAGAAGAAGATCATCAGAGTGTTCATTCCCGCACTGCCTTGCATCAGGAAAGGTCTGAGTAAGTTGTCGATAGAGCCGACAATGGCAACGCTCCATACCGTAAGGAAGATAGCCCAAGTAATCTCACCCGTAAGGAATAGATACGTCGCGGTTGGGATCCAGATGAGCGCGGTACCGACAACAGGAATAAACGACGCAAACCCCATCATGGTTCCCCAGAACAATCCCGGAAAGCCTGCTAACCACATACCAATACCACCAGCAACGCCCTGAGCGATCGCCGTAAGGAAAGATCCCATTACTGCTGATTTGGACACGCTTTCAATCTCATCCAATAAGCGGTCTTCTTGGCTACGAGACAACGGCAATATATGACGAATAGTTGAGATGATTTTTTCTCTGTCTCTTAGCAAGAAGAACAGAACAAATAGCATCAAGAAGAAGCTCATAATAAAACTTGTCGCATCACCTAATATCTTGGCGCTGATGCCAACCAGATTAGTGCCAAAGCTGGTCGCGAATTGTGCAATTTTCTGTGCAATTTGTTGTGGGTTAATACCATCAAAAGGTAAATACTGATTAGCTAAAGCTAATCCTTTTACCACCCAAGGATGGTTAAACAGAGTCTGAATGCCGCCATGGGTTACCCACTGATAAACGTTCTGAGAAAACTTAGATCCTTGCTGAACGATCGCCGCAAATACGAAAAGCAGCGGAATGACAATAATAAATGTCAGAATAATGCAGGAGAGCAATGATGAGATGTTTCTATGTGTGGGCATCATGTTGTCTAATTTTTCATGCAGAGGAATCATAAGCATGGAAATAATGAATGCCATAACAATCGAATTGATATAGGGTTCTACGAGTAAGTAGCAGGCGAAACCAGCGACGAGTAGGGCAATAACAAGAACCCAATGACTGGATGAAATTTTGATTTTTTCTGGCACTTTTGGCTGTCCTTGGAATCAAATAAGTATGTTTATAATGGCTGTAATTCAGTCGGTTAGCAATGAAGAGGGTATTATGGGATGTTGCAATGATGAGAAGTGTTGCGAAACTAAGAATGTAAGACGTCGCAGAATTTCAATGATTGGCGTTGTTGTCGCCGTTCTAGTTGTACTTGTTATTGCCAACTGGAAATAAATTAAGGCTGCCGAAGCAGCCTTATTGTTCAAACTGGTTATGGGTTACTTCGCTTCAGCTGCAATAACAGCTAAACAGTGATCCGCAGCTTCAAGTGTCGCTTCGATTTCTCTTGAACCGTGAGCCAGAGAAGTAAAGCTTGCTTCAAATGCAGACGGAGCAAGGTAAACGCCTTTGTCCAACATTAAGTGGAAGAAGCGCTTAAAGCGTTCGATATCACATTTGGTCACGTCTTCGTAGCAGGTAATGCTTTCCTGCTCAGTGAAGAAGAAGCCAAACATACCGCCCACTTGGTTCACGACCATTGGGACACCATGTTTATCTGCAAGGTATTTAAAACCGTCAGCTAATTGCTTAGTTTTAAATGCAAGACGTTTCTCGTTACCTTCTTCTTTCAGAAGACTCAGACACGCAAGGCCCGCAGCCATCGCTACTGGGTTTCCTGACAATGTACCAGCTTGGTATACAGGGCCTGTTGGTGCGATAAATTGCATGACATCTTTGCGGCCACCAAATGCGCCGACAGGCATACCGCCGCCAATCACTTTACCTAATGTTGTTAAGTCTGGCTTGATATTGTAATGAGCTTGAGCACCGCCTAGTGCAACGCGGAAGCCTGTCATTACTTCATCAAAAATCAACAATGCACCTTCTTGGTCACAGATCTCACGTAGACCTTCGTGAAAGCCTTCCACTGGTGGAATACAGTTCATGTTGCCTGCAACAGGTTCAACGATGATACATGCAATTTCACCTTTATTTGCAGCAAACAGTTCACGTACTGATTCAAGATCATTAAAGCGTGCCGTTAATGTGTGTTTTGCAAAATCAGCAGGTACGCCAGGGGAGCTTGGTTGACCCAGCGTCAAGGCACCTGAACCTGCTTTTACTAATAAGCTGTCAGCATGACCGTGGTAACAACCTTCAAACTTGATGATCTTGTCACGACCAGTGAAACCACGCGCTAGGCGAATTGCACTCATGGTCGCTTCTGTACCAGAGCTCACCATACGTAGCTGTTCCATTGAAGGAACTAACTCAGACACTAGCTCAGCCATCGTGATTTCGATTTCAGTCGGAGCGCCGAAACTCAAACCACGGTTTGCCGCGTTGATCACTGCTTCGCGGATAACGGCGTGGTTATGACCAAGAATCATAGGTCCCCAAGAACCTACATAATCAATGTATGCTTTACCATCAGCATCAAAGATGAATGCGCCGTCTGCTCGCTCAATAAAAATTGGAGAGCCACCAACACCGTTAAACGCACGAACAGGAGAGTTAACGCCGCCAGGAATTTTTGATTGAGCTTTGTTATAGAGATCAGCTGATTTGGTCATGGAATCTTCCTCTTTATTGTGTCTCGGACCAAGTTGCTGTGCATTGTACGCTTGTGAGTGCAGAGGTGAAACGTTTTAACTAAATTTCTGACCCTTCTCACTGAGTTATCTAGTTTAATCAGCAAAAATGGAGCTCATCATTTCTGAAGACTCTGAACTAAGTATCGGTGAATACTTGAACGTATAGGTCAGGTATTAGATAATCGCCGCATTATCAAAAAAGAGTCATGTCCATCAGATTGATCTAGTGAATAATATCTGGTGTACATTTACGCGACTGAGAGAGGTCATTGTGAGTGATGTAAATGTACCGTTATCCTTTTCGGATGCAGCAGCAACACGTGTTAGAGCGTTGATTGCTGAAGAAGAAAACCCGGCACTGAAACTACGTGTGTATATTACAGGTGGTGGTTGTAGTGGCTTCCAATACGGATTCACATTTGACGAGAATGTAAATGATGGAGACACCACAATCGAAAATAGCGGAGTAACCCTAGTGGTTGACCCTATGAGTCTGCAATATCTGATTGGCGGAGTGGTTGATTATACGGAAGGGCTAGAAGGTTCTCGCTTTTTTGTAAACAATCCAAACGCAACAACCACATGTGGTTGCGGTGCATCGTTTAGTGTTTAACTAATGATGTAGAGTGAATTAGCTATCTAAACAGCTGATTCACTCTCCTTGCATATTTGAGTTGTTGTGCAGGGACATATATATAAAGGATTGTCCATGTCTCATGTCTCATTGAGAAGCTTACTTGGCGGGCGACATTTTACACAAAAGCCTTGGCTCGTTTCTTTCATACTGATCATATTGTTAACCCTTTGGCTGAGTCTTGGCTCACTTAACGCACAAGAGCAAGCACCAGAAAAATCTGCAGATACTATCCCACTTGCTAAAGTGATGTATCAAACCTTCCATGCTGAACCTACGGAAAAGAAAATCGATCTTTACGGCCGCACAGCGCCAGATAAGCAAGCTCGCTTATCTGCGGAAATCGCAGGCAAGATCTTACTCACCAAAATCGACAAAGGTGACAAAGTCTCTAAAGGGCAAGTAATTGCGCTTATTGATCAAGGTGATTTGCAATCTCAGCTTGATCGAGCAAAGGCTGTGTTGTCGGTAAAACGTCAAGAGTTCAAAGCGGCAGAGTCGCTTAAAAATCGTGGATTGCAGGGCGAAATCGCTTATACAAACGCTCTTGCAGAACTTACCGATGCCAAATCCAGTGTGAAAACGGTCGAAATGCACCTAGCGCACACTTCAATTGTTGCACCTTTCGATGGCGTAGTTGAAAACTTGTTTATTGAACAGGGCGATTTTGTTGGTGTTGGCGACCCAGTAGCAACCTTGATTGATCTTAATAAATTGGTGATAGAAGCGAACGTGAGTGAACGCCACATTCAGAGCATTACTAAAGGTCAACCAGCAACCATTCACTTTATTCAAGGTTCTCAAACTCAGGGAACCGTGCGTTATTTATCTCAGCTTTCTTCTCCTTCAACCAATACTTTCGCTATTGAGGTGGAAGTGCCTAATCCGAACCAGCAGATCCCAGCAGGGGTAAGCACTCAAGTTGAACTGAATTTAGAAACGCAAATGGCAGTGAAAATTACTCCAGCCATGCTTGCGCTTGATGATCAAGGAAACTTAGGGGTGAAAACCTTGGTTGAAGACAGGGTTCATTTCGTTCCTATTCAACTGGTCAAAGCGGAGCAAGACGGCGTTTGGTTAACTGGATTGGGTGAAGAAGTCGACATCATTACACGCGGACAAGGTTTTGTGCGTGATGGTGATAAAGTCGCAGCGATTAAGCACACAGCAGATAAAGAAACCCAACCGTTACAGGACAGTAAGCCTTAGGAGGCGACATGTTTGCGTTAATTGACGCGGCACTGTCGCGTACTCGAACTATGCTCGTGCTATTGGTGTTTATTCTTGTAGCGGGTGCATTAACTTATGTCACGATTCCTAAAGAATCGAGTCCAGATATTACTATCCCAATCATCTATGTTTCTGTTTCTCACCAAGGTATTTCACCGGGAGATGCGGAGCGTTTGATTGCCCGTCCATTAGAGCAAGAATTGCGTTCCATCGAAGGCATTAAGGAGATGACGTCTAATTCTTCTGAAGGCCATGCTTCTGTTGTTCTTGAATTCAACGTCGGTGTCGATCTTGATAAGGCGATGGCGGATGTGCGAGATGCGGTAGATTTAGCTAAGCCGAAATTGCCAGCCGACAGTGATGAGCCAACCGTAAACGAAGTGACGTTAGCGAATGCACAGCCAGTATTGTCTGTTGTTTTATACGGCACAGTACCTGAACGTGGCATAGTACAAATCGCTCGTCTATTAAGGGATAAGTTGGAAAGTTTCCGTCAAGTTCTAGAAGTGGATATTGCCGGTGACAGAGACGACATCGTTGAGATCATTGTCGATCCACTGCTCATGGAAAGTTATGGATTAGATCAGGGCGATATTTACAACCTGATAGCGTTAAATAACCGTGTCGTCGCTGCAGGCTTTGTAGATACGGGATATGGTCGATTCTCTGTCAAAGTTCCTTCAGTGTTTGACTCGATAAAAGATGTCTTAGAGTTGCCAGTGAAAGTAGATGGTAAGCAAGTTGTCACATTCGGAGACATTGCAACAGTACGACGTGCTTTCAGAGACCCAAGCTCGTTCGCCAGACTGGACGGCAAATCAGCCATCGTTTTGGATGTTAAAAAGCGAGCGGGCGAGAATATCATTGAAACGGTAGAGCTGGTCAAAACTGTTATTAGTGAAGCGCAGAAGCGAGAAGATTGGCCATCCAACTTATTGGTCAAGTACACGTGGGATGAATCTCAAGATGTTGAGATGATGCTTAATGACCTACAGAACAATGTGTTATCAGCCATTATTCTTGTTGTTATCGTTATCATTGCCGTATTGGGAGTGAGAACAGCATTGTTGGTTGGTGTTTCTATCCCAGGTTCATTCTTAATCGGCTTGCTGACACTTTCGGTATTTGGATTAACCGTTAACATCATCGTATTGTTCGCGCTGATTATGGCGGTCGGTATGCTGGTGGATGGCGCGATTGTTGTGACCGAGTTTGCCGATAGGCGAATGCAGGAAGGAATGCCTAGAGGGGAAGCTTATCGCGATGCAGCGAAACGTATGGCATGGCCTATCACGGCTTCTACTGCGACCACTCTCGCGGCGTTTGCCCCTTTGCTGTTCTGGCCGGACGTAACAGGCGAGTTTATGAGGTATTTACCTCTGACTCTGATTGCTACGTTGACCGCTTCATTAATTATGGCGATGCTGTTTGTGCCAGTTTTAGGTAGCGTAATGGGGCGTCCTCAAAACGTAACTCCCGAAGCGAGAGCCAATATGGTGGCTCTACACGAAGGCGAATTTGATAAAGCGACGGGTATCACCAAGCTTTATTACCAGACGCTTTCTGTTGCTTTACATCACCCGCTGAAAATCCTTTTGAGTGCGATTGTCATGTCTGTCGCAATAGGATTTGCCTATGTCAAAGCTGGTAACGGTGTGGAATTTTTCCCAGAAGTTGATCCGCCATATTTCAATGTGAAAGTTCGCTCTTACGGTGATCTGTCGATTAATGAGAAAGACACCATCATGCGCGAAATTGAGCAGGTAATGCTAGGCCATGATGAATTTGAAAGTGTTTACACTCGAACTGGTGGGGATGATGTTATCGGCCAAATTCAAGTTAAACCTGTGGAATGGCAGTATCGTCGTAAAGTCATGGCAATAATTGATGAGCTAAAACTGACCACAGATAAGTTCTCTGGTGTTGAGATCGAATATAAGTTTCCGGATGCGGGGCCGCCAGTCGATCATGACGTGGTTATAGAGCTTTCTGGTAATAATGCTCAAGAACTAGAGTTGGCGGCTAAGACAGTTCGCCACTGGGCTGACAGTAATGCTGCGTTTACCAATATTAGCGATTCATCTTCAAAGCCGGGTATCGACTGGCGGATTGATATTCGTCGCGATGATGCTTCTCGCTTTGCTGCTGATGCAACTTTGGTGGGTAACACAGTTCAGTTTGTTACTAATGGTCTAAAAATTGGTGATTACTTACCCGATGATGCCAACGAAGAAGTGGATATTCTTGTTCGCTACCCAGAAGACAAGCGCGATATTGGGCGGTTTGATCAACTTCGGGTAAAAACACCTGCTGGTTTAGTGCCGATTACCAATTTTGCTGAAATCAAGCCAGATCATAAACAAGATACGATAGAACGTATTGATGGACGTCGAGTTATCAACGTGATGGCTGATTTAAACGAAGGCTACAACTTGGCGCTAGAGTTACCGAAAATCGAACAAGCGTTGGCTGAGTTAGGGTTACCACCAAGCGTTGAGTTTAGAATGAGAGGCCAGAACGAAGAGCAAGAGCATTCGGCGGCTTTCCTAGAAAAGGCGTTTTTAGTTGCATTGGTGGCTATGGCCGTAATTCTGATTACTCAGTTCAACAGCTTCTACCAAGCATTTTTAATCTTGAGTGCGGTACTGTTTTCGACGGTTGGGGTTTTCGCTGGTTTGTTGATTTTCCAGAAACCGTTTGGTGTGATTATGTCCGGCATTGGCGTTATTTCACTGGCAGGTATTGTGGTAAACAATAATATTGTTTTAATCGATACTTATAATCAGCTGATAAAACGCGGTTTGGATAAGAAAGAGGCAATACTCCGAACAGGCGTTCAACGTTTACGTCCGGTATTGCTCACCACCATAACCACGATCCTTGGCTTATTGCCTATGGTTCTGGAAATGAATATTGACTTGATCAACCAAAAGATTGAATTTGGTGCACCAAGTACTCAGTGGTGGTCGCAATTAGCAACAGCCGTCGCTGGCGGCTTAGCATTTGCAACAGTTCTAACTCTGGTATTGACGCCGTGTCTATTGATGTTGGGACGAAATAAGCACCAAAAATAGCGGTTAAAAAAGCTGACAAAACGCATAAAACAAAAGGGCTGAGTTTATATTCAGCCCTTTTTGTCTTCTAGACATCTTCATCTTTGGTTTATATAGATACAGACAACTCGTTATTTTGCGTACAGTAACTGGCTGTATCTGTCTAAACGCTGCAGTCTAATTTCCGCGTTAGCAATGAAAGTTTGCTTTGCTTTGCCTGTTAATGATTGAGATTGAGGCAATGACACTGTTCGTGGATTTTTATGAACACCATTGACCAAGAATTCGTAATGCAGATGAGCACCTGTCACTCGGCCTGTTCTGCCTAAGGTTCCAATCATCTGTCCTTGTTTTACTCTCTGTCCCGTTTTAACGGTTCGCTTAGTCAAATGCAGGTATTTGGTAATGTAGGTATTGCTGTGACGGATAAATACATAGTTACCGTTGAACTGGTTATAGCTCGATTTTTCAACCACGCCATCGCCAGCAGCCCAAATAGGTGTACCGATAGGCGCAACATAATCGGTACCTCTGTGTGCTTTCACTTGTCCAGTTACTGGGTGTAAGCGTCTTGGGTTAAAGTTGGAAGATACCCGACGAAAATCAAGTGGTGAGCGCAAGAAGGCTTTCTTCATAGCTCGACCGCTTGGGTCATAGTAGTTCCCCGTATTGTCATCAAGTACTGCAGTAAAGTTTGTACCTTGGTTGATAAAGCTAGCAGCAATGATGTTTCCGCGATCAACCACTTCCCCTTCAACGATCTTTTCTTGATAGAGCAGTTTGAAGCTGTCACCAGAGCGAATATCCAAAGCGAAATCGATATCCCAACCAAAAATCCCTGCCAACTCCATAATTTGGTTGGCGCTTAAACCTGCAGACATTGCTGCGTTCCAGAAGTTTGACGTAATTTCCGCTTCAGCATAGTTGTATTGGTAGAAGACTTCTTTCTTGTCTATTTCCGAGGTGTAACCATTTTCAGATTGGGTGATGACAAAGGTTTCGTAAGCACTCAGTTTGCGTTTAAGTTGAACCAGTTCATTGTTGTCATCAAAGCCAAACTGCAGTTCATCGCCTGGACGTAGACGGCTTAACTGTTTGTTAATCTCATCGTTACTAGACGTTAAGCTGTATAGCTGTCTGGCACTAAGTCCAATACGTTGGAATAGAACTGCGGCGCTTTCTCCGGAACGAACCTTGTATTGCTCCCAGCGCAGAATCGCAGAAGGAAGAATCGTCGAGCCCGGAGAGAGAGCTTCACTATTAATAGCAAGTGGGTAGTGACGACCTACTTGTAGTTTGTTTGGATTCTTTTGCAAAGACTCTGGGCTAGGCAAAAATAAAAGAGCAAAAACAATCAACGCACTGCATAACGCGATTAAAGTTCGATGAATCCATGGAAGACGAGTGAAAATAGAAAGCATACTCGGAGGTCATTCAGTCAATAATTAATAAAAAATCCAGTTACGTAGTCTAACTGGTTTCAAAATGCATCGCTATTCAAGTAATATGTCGAACTATTAAATTTTTGCCAAATCTGTGGGAGTGAACAAGAATGGCGAGTATTGAAGCGGCTTTAGCTGAAATTAAACGTGGTGTTGAGGAACTGATTCCTGAAGAAGAGCTGATTGCTAAGCTTAAAGAAGGCCGTCCTTTACGTATCAAATTAGGTGCCGATCCAACTGCACCAGATATTCATTTAGGTCACACTGTGATTCTGAATAAGTTACGTACTTTCCAAGACTTAGGGCATGACGTTACTTTCCTTATCGGTGATTTCACCGGTATGGTCGGTGACCCAACGGGTAAAAATACCACTCGTCCACCGCTAACTCGTGAAGACGTTCTACGTAACGCTGAGACGTACAAGCAGCAAGTGTTTAAGATCTTAGACCCAGCGAAAACCAAAATTCAGTTTAACTCTGAATGGTTATCTGAGCTTGGTGCAGAAGGTATGATTCGTCTGGCTGCAAACCAAACGGTTGCTCGCATGTTAGAACGTGATGATTTTAAGAAGCGTTATGCAGGCGGTCAGCCAATTGCTATTCATGAATTCATGTACCCACTCCTGCAAGGTTATGACTCAGTAGCGATGGAAACGGACGTTGAGTTAGGTGGTACTGACCAAAAGTTCAACCTATTGATGGGACGTGAACTGCAAAAATCTAGCGGTCAAAAACCTCAAGTTGTACTAATGATGCCACTATTAGTTGGTTTAGACGGTGAAAAGAAAATGTCTAAATCAGCAAACAACTACATTGGTATTAGTGAAGCTCCAAGTGAGATGTTCGGTAAGATCATGTCTATCTCTGACGATCTGATGTGGAGCTACTACGAGCTACTGTCATTCCGCCCTCTTGCTGAGCTTGAAAAACTGAAATCAGACGTAGCAAATGGCGCAAACCCTCGTGACGCTAAGATTCTTTTGGCTAAAGAGATCATTGCTCGTTTCCACAGTGAAGAAGATGCTGAAGCAGCAGAACAAGAGTTTATCAATCGTTTCCAAAAAGGTGCGATGCCAGATGAGATGCCAGAATTCGAATTTGAAGCTGGTATTGCAATCTCCAACCTACTTAAAGATGCTGGTCTTGTTAATTCAACATCCGATGCAATGCGAATGATCAAGCAAGGCGCGGCTAAGCAAGACGGTGAAAAAATCGAAGATGCTAAGCTAGTTCCAACTGCGGGCACTTATGTTTACCAAGTTGGTAAGCGTAAATTTGCACGAGTAATTGTGAAGTAATTTGCTGCATATCGAACATCAAAAAGCGCCTGTCGGCGCTTTTTGTGTTTTAAGGATACGTATGTTTAATCAACGCGCTTCTTAGCTCTAAAGCTATTTACTGAGCTCAACAACTTGTCGATAAAAGCTTTTTTCAAACGTCACCAGAGGAGCTTCTACAGGGACTTCGTTTTCGACTTCTGGTGGGAAGTAATCCGTAACAAACTGGATGAAGACAGCACTTGGTTTCCCTTTTTCATCTAAACCATATCCAGCCATATTGTGCGTTCCGTAGAGAGAGCCGCTCTTGGCTTTGATTCTTCCTTTAATCATCTCTTCTCGCATGCTACGGCGATACTGCAATGTCCCTGATTCTCCAGAACTCGGTAATAGGTTAATTAAACCTAAGGTTTTGTCGTGTTTCCAAATGTAATGCAGGATTTGAAGCATACTTGATGCTTGAAGCCGGTTATTGCGTGATAAACCAGAGCCATCGACCAGTTGCTCATCTTTAAGAGAAATACCGGTCTGCTTGCTGATCACTTCCTTTATGGCTTCTGTACCGTTGTTAAAGCTACCTGCTTGTTGGTAATAATGTCTGCCTATAGATTTTGTTAACGTATCCGCTATCAGGTTGTCAGAATCTTTGAGCATGGTATCGAGCAGAACGGGCAGAGGTTCTGATTGATGAGTTGCGATGGCTTTTCCTGTCTTTGGCATCTTTCCTATTTTTATCTCACCTTTAAGCTGAAGTCCCAATTGATTGAGCAATTTATACACGACTCTTTGTGCATAAAGATTGGTATTTTGTACCGCAAATTTTAGAGGCAGTGGCTTTGCTCGTTCAGCCAAACATCCAGACAGTTGATAGTGGTTTTCTTGTGTCGGATAGAGTTCTAAATCACAGTATCGTGACTCTTGTTGTTGTTCAGAAACCGTTTCAGCATCGGTCATTACATAAACAGGGTATTGTTCAGGTACGTAAACACGAGTGGTTCCATCTTTCTCCGTATAGATCGAAGATTGAATGCAGTTACCATCGATATTGATCGCACTTGCTGGTGCGCTATAGCAGACCCCTACAATATCCCAAGGCCAACCTACGGCTTTGTCATATCCGGTGAATGCTGTGTTATCTAACCAAATGTCGCCAGAGATTAACCCCGAGTTTGTGGATTTTATATTACCCAGCAGTTGCTTGATGTTTTCTGAAGATAAAGTTGGGTCTCCAGAAAATACCAGAGAATAGCTATTACCTGACTGTGATAAGGCTGTTTGGAAACGAAACTCATCGCCCAACTCCAGTTTTGCGGCAAGCGCGGTTACGATTTTTAACGTACTGGCAGGAGGGAAGTATTGGTTTGTCGACTGAGTGTCTGTTTCAATCTTGTCAGTAAGCTTTTTCGCAATAAGTGCATAACGAGTAGCAGGGGGAGCTGAGCAGCAACTTGATTAGCCTGCGCCTGAAAGGAAAGTAGGGTGATCGTCAATCCAACCACAAAACTAAAAACGATTTTTTCAAAGGTGAGTTTGGCTAAAAAGATACGCTGCATACGGACTACAAAATTGCCTAAAAGTGCAGTCAGTATAATGTGTTAAGCAGCAAGTTTCATTGCTGTTTTGGTTAAACTTTTATGTGCTAAAAACAAAAACGCCTGCAAAGCAGGCGTTTTAAGAAAAGGCATTGTTTACGATTAGAAATCGTAACGCATACCTAGCACAACTTCGTCTTCAGCTTGAGCTTTTGTCGCAGTACCTTGCGAGTAAACACCGTTTGAGTCTGAAGATGTGAATGCATCACCAGCGTCAATTAGGTTGAAGTTGTATGACACATAAGCACGGAAGTTAGGCTTGAAGTAGTATGATGCATCTACAGCAATATTATCTGCTGTAGTATTGTCCCAAGTTTCTTCGTTGTTGTAAGTAGTTGTGAATACTGTTTGACCTAGTTTATAAGCCGCAGCAAATTCGTAACCTGTGTAATCTACGTTTGTATCTTTTTCACCGTCAGTGAAAATACCCGCTAAGTAGAAATCTGAGATTTTGTAAGATACAGCTAGCATATACTCGTTTTGAGTATCTTGGTCTGCATAACCAGCACCTAGTTTCAGGCCTGTATCACCGAGTGCATAGATAGCTGATAGAGAGTAGCCATCTTCACCATTGTCTGCATAGCCACCATCTGCAGCGGCAGTACGGTCAGCAAAACGGTAGCTAGCTTTTAGTGAAAGGTCAGAAAATGCACCTTTGTACGAAATCATGTTGTCAGTACGGTCCGCTACAGCAATTTTGTCTGCCGCTGAGTTACCGTGGAAAGCCATGATATCGGTAAAGTCTGTGATAACGCCTAGTGCACCTTCGTTTTTACCGTAAGTGACTTCACCGAAGTTACCGCCGATACCAGCATAAGCGTAACGGTTCATTAGGCTATCTGAACCTGAACTGTCAGTTTTACCTTGATCCGATGTTGTAAACTCACCTTCGTAGAAACCAACACCGTATAGGCTGTCGGTGATCATGCTTTTACCAAGGAAGTTTAGACGAACGCGAGATAGGTCGTCTGCTTTGCCATCTTTAAGAGATAGACGTGCTTCAGCACGGCCACCCATAGTAAGAGTGTCGCCATCTTTGTTGTATAGTTCGTTAGCATTTGCGCCTGTTGCCACTGCTGCGCCTGCCACTGCTAGAGCAATTAGAGTCTTTTTCATTTTTTAATCCTAATTTACTGTCCATAAATAGAAAATAGAGTGTGAATATACTACAACGCACATATCTATCGTCCTTTGAATACTTAAGCCGATCAAGATTCCTATGTCATGTTTATGTGAAAGTTGCATAAACAAGTTTAGAGACCTTACGGATATTGCGTAGTTAGATTTAAACCGCAAAGTTCCCGTGCTTGTTAGTAAAATGATGTAAAAAACTCAATTGAACGATGTTTTATTGCGCTTAAAAAATATCAAGTGAATGTATTTAAAGGATTTATATGTTTTTCTAATCTTTTTTTAATCGAATGTTAAGTGCAAATATTTATGTTTTTTTATTTTAATGGTGGAAATGTGAACTGGATAAAATGTGACCTAGATCGCTGTGGAATCTAGGTTTGTGCGCGGAAAGCCAATTCTTGTATCTAATTTTTAATTTGGATGATTTCGACAGAAACTTTGTTTACACTTAGACGAAATACATTTATCTAATACAGCCTATCTCTCTAGGGAGGTTAGGCTGTTTCGTTTTGTCCAAAGGCAGCTTTGGCGTAGAGGTATAAAATGGAAAAAGTTCCTATGACAGTACGCGGTGAGAAATTACTGCGTGACGAACTTGAAAGATTATTGAAATTGCGCCCACAAATTTCGCAAGCTATTGCAGAAGCTCGTGAGCTAGGTGACTTGAAAGAGAATGCTGAATATCACGCTGCTCGTGAAGAGCAAGGCATTTGTGAAGCGCAGATCCGTGATATTGAATATAAGCTATCTGTGGCTCAAGTTATCGATGTAACGAAAATGGATAAGACAGGTAAGGTTATTTTTGGTTCTACAGTGACACTGATCGATGTAGATACAGATGAAGAAAAAACTTACCAAATTGTTGGTGATGATGAAGCAGATATCAAAGCAGGTCGAATTTCTGTTAGTTCACCTATTGCTCGCGGATTGATTGCAAAAAGCGAAGGTGACGAAGTGACCATCGTGACGCCTGGTGGCGATAAAGTATTTGAAATTGATAGAGTAGATTACCTTTAACTGTAGAGTTTTAGTTCTCTTAAAATATAAAAGGTCGCTAAGGCGACCTTTTTGTAATCTTAAGTAACACTTTTTACTGCAGAACAGTTATTACTTACGAGGTAGTTCAATCTTACGTTGCTCTGAAGGACGATACAGAACCAGTACTTTACCAATTACTTGTACTTTCTCTGCTTTAGTCTCTCGAACGATCGCGTCAACAATCAGTTGTTTTGTTTCGCGATCTTCAGATACCACTTTCACTTTAATCAGTTCATGGTGGTCAAGCGCAATTTCGATTTCTGCCAGAACAGCTTCGGTCAGCCCGTTAGCGCCCATTAAGACGACTGGGTTTAAATGGTGTGCTAGACCTTTTAGGTGCTGCTTTTGTTTGTTGCTTAGGTTCATTACGCGCCCAAATTTCTTTATTATCAGGGTTGAAAAAAGCTATTTTAGCGCCATCTATCTTTGAAGACTATATTTTCTACCATACTTTCTCAGATAGACGCTGTTTGATTAGGATTAGAATGAGTAAACAAAAACATTCAGCGAGCTCTGGCCGCTGGTTGAAAGAACATTTTGATGACAAGTATGTGAATGAAGCTAAAAAGAAAGGTTATCGTTCACGTGCTATCTTTAAAATTGAAGAAATTCAAGAAAAAGACAAATTGTTGAAGTCCGGAATGACAGTGGTTGACTTGGGGGCCGCTCCTGGTGGATGGTCACAATATGCCGCTGGTATTGTCGGTGATAATGGGCAAGTTATTGCTTGTGATATTTTGCCGATGGATTCAATTGCTGGTGTATCGTTTCTTCAAGGTGATTTTCGTGAAGAGGCGGTTTTGGAAGCGCTTTTAGAGAGAATTCAGCCTGATATGGTCGATGTCGTAATGTCTGACATGGCACCTAATATGGCAGGTAACCTTTCTGTTGACCAACCTAGGGCGATGTATCTGGTGGAATTAGCATTAGATATGTGTCGACAAGTTCTTGCGCCTAATGGTAGTTTTGTTGTCAAAGTGTTTCAGGGCGAAGGATTTGACCAATATGTTAAAGATGTCCGCGACATGTTTAACGTTGTGAAAATTCGTAAACCAGATTCTTCAAGGGCTCGCTCTCGAGAAGTTTATATCGTCGCCACTGGTTACAAAGGTTAACTATTTTACCTTGGTGAGAAAAGTTAACACTATAGCTACAGCCTAGAAACTGTAGTACCCTACCTTTAATTACAACTAGTTATCGAGAGGCTTACACCTTGAGTGACATGGCAAAAAATTTAATTCTGTGGCTTGTAATCGCTGTTGTGTTGATGTCTGTATTCCAAAGTTTTGGTCCAGGTGATAACAACGGTAGAACTATCGATTACACGACCTTTGTACAAGAAGTTGGTCAAGGCCAGATTCAAGAAGCTCAATTCAATAACAGTGAGATAAGCTTTACTCGTAGAGGCAGTAGTGCACGTTACGTGACTTATATGCCTGTATATGATGAAAAATTACTTGATGACTTGATCAATCAAAATGTGAAAGTTCAAGGTACTGCTCCAGAAGAGCAAAGCCTACTTGGAACTATCTTCATTTCTTGGTTCCCAATGATTCTGCTCGTAGGTGTGTGGATTTTCTTCATGCGCCAGATGCAAGGTGGCGGTGGCAAAGGCGCGATGTCCTTTGGTAAGAGCAAAGCCCGCATGATGAGCGAAGAGCAAATCAAAACCACATTCGGCGATGTCGCAGGCTGTGATGAAGCAAAAGAAGATGTAAAAGAGCTGGTTGATTATCTGCGTGATCCAAGCCGTTTCCAAAAACTGGGTGGTAAAATTCCAACGGGTGTGTTGATGGTTGGTCCTCCAGGTACAGGTAAAACATTGCTTGCTAAAGCGATCGCTGGTGAAGCCAAAGTACCTTTCTTTACCATATCTGGTTCTGACTTCGTAGAAATGTTTGTTGGCGTCGGTGCATCTCGTGTTCGTGACATGTTTGAACAAGCTAAGAAAGCGTCGCCTTGTATTATCTTCATTGATGAGATCGATGCAGTAGGTCGCCAACGTGGTGCTGGTGTTGGTGGTGGTCACGATGAACGTGAGCAAACACTAAACCAAATGCTGGTTGAAATGGATGGTTTCGAAGGTAACGAAGGTATCATTGTTATCGCAGCGACTAACCGTCCTGACGTACTTGACCCTGCACTTCTTCGTCCTGGTCGTTTTGACCGCCAAGTGGTTGTAGGTTTACCAGACGTACGCGGACGTGAGCAAATCCTTAAAGTTCACATGCGTAAAGTTCCTCTGGCAGGAGACGTTGAACCTTCGTTAATTGCTCGTGGTACTCCGGGTTTCTCGGGTGCTGACTTAGCGAACCTTGTCAATGAAGCTGCTCTGTTTGCTGCTCGTGGTAACAAGCGAAATGTTTCTATGGTCGAGTTTGAGCTGGCTAAAGACAAAATCATGATGGGCGCAGAGCGTCGTTCGATGGTGATGTCAGAAGAAACAAAAGAATCAACGGCTTACCATGAAGCTGGTCATGCCATCGTCGGTCGTTTAGTGCCTGAACATGATCCAGTTTATAAAGTGTCGATCATTCCTCGAGGCCGAGCTCTTGGTGTGACTATGTACTTACCAGAGCAAGATCGTGTAAGTATGTCAAAACAGCATCTAGAGTCGATGATCTCAAGCTTGTACGGTGGTCGTCTTGCTGAAGAACTGATTTACGGTGTTGAGAAAGTGTCGACTGGTGCATCTAACGATATCGAACGAGCTACTGATATTGCTCGTAAGATGGTCACTCAATGGGGTTTCTCTGAGAAATTAGGTCCAATGCTTTACGCTGAAGAGGAAGGCGAGGTTTTCCTTGGACGTAGCGTAACGCAAACCAAACATATGTCAGATGATACTGCTAAGTTGATAGATGACGAGATTCGTATCATCATTGACCGCAACTACGAACGTGCTCGCAAGATTCTGCTCGAAAATATGGATATCATGCATTCAATGAAAGATGCATTGATGAAATATGAAACGATCGATGCAGGCCAGATTGATGATCTGATGGAGCGTAAATCAGAGATTCGTCAGCCAGCAGGTTGGGGCGATCAAGCTAAGTCTCAGCAAGAAAATGCTGAAGAGGCTTCTAAAGTTTCTGAGCCTGTTGAAGAGAAAAAAGAAGAGTCGAAAGCAGAAGATAATTCTGAAGACTCATCTGCTGAGAAAAAAGATTCAGAGTAATCTTATATCACCTATAAAACCCCGACTTGTTCGGGGTTTTCTGTTTCCGGGTTATGGAAACATGGTTATGGAAACATTCATCGTTTATGAAATTAACAACAGCAACTAAAGAACTCATTCTCGACCGTCCTCATGTTATGGGGATTCTGAACACGACTCCTGATTCATTTTCAGATGGCGGCAGTTATACGTCGATAGATAATGTCATTGCTCGTGCAAAACAAATGATAGAGGCGGGTGTCAGCATTATCGATATTGGTGGAGAATCTACCAGACCGGGTGCTCCTGACGTGAGCCTTGAGGAAGAACTTCGACGTGTCATTCCAGCAATCAAAGCGATTCGAGAGTTTAACCAAGATGTTTGGATATCAGTTGATACCAGTAAAGCTGAAGTGATGCGACAATCGATAGCGGCTGGTGCAGACCTAATCAATGATGTTCGTTCCCTGCAAGAGCCGGGGGCTTTGGAAGTTGCAGCTCAAGCGCAAGTGCCTGTTTGTATCATGCACATGAAAGGACAACCGAAAACGATGCAAATCAATCCGGAATACGATAATGTTCTGGATGAAGTTGAAAGCTTTCTGCTAGATAAATTAGCAGCTTGTGAAAAAGCTGGAATTCCAAGAGAGAACGTCATTTTAGACCCTGGTTTTGGCTTTGGTAAATCAATTGAGCACAACTATCATCTACTCGCCAACTTAGAAAAACTACATCGCTTGGGGTTACCTATTTTGGCTGGAATGTCGCGTAAATCGATGATCTTTAAGCTTCTTGAGAAGAAACCAGCGGAATGTATGGTTGCAAGTGTGACTTGTGCAACGATTGCCGCTATAAAAGGCGCACAGATTATTCGCGTTCATGATGTCGAAGAGACATTGGAAGCGATGAAAATCATCCAAACAATGAACAACAATTTATAAGTAACAATAAGTTATAAAAATTAGTTAAGGATACATTATGTCTGACGAAAGACGTTATTTTGGTACTGACGGCGTGCGTGGCAAGGTAGGTCAATACCCGATTACTCCTGATTTTGTACTTAAGCTTGGCTGGGCAGCAGGGCGCGTACTTGCTAAACAAGGTACTAAGCAAGTGATCATCGGTAAAGATACCCGCATTTCTGGTTACATGTTGGAGTCTGCTCTAGAAGCGGGTCTTGCAGCTGCGGGTTTAAAAGCTGTATTGACTGGCCCAATGCCAACGCCAGCGGTAGCGTATTTGACTCAAACATTTCGTGCAGAAGCGGGGATTGTTATCTCAGCATCACACAACCCGTATTACGACAACGGCATTAAGTTCTTCTCATCGGATGGTACAAAGCTGCCTGATGAAGTGGAGTTGGCTATTGAAGCTGAGTTAGACAAAGAGATCACTTGTGTTGAATCTGCTCTACTAGGTAAAGCTTCACGCTTAGTTGATGCTGCTGGTCGTTATATCGAATTCTGCAAAAGCACTTTTCCAAATAAATTAAGTTTGGCCGGACTGAAAATTGTCGTTGATTGTGCACACGGCGCGACTTACCACATTGCTCCGAATGTGTTTAAAGAACTGGGTGCCGATGTTATTGCTATGGGTATTGAACCTAATGGTACAAATATCAACGATAAAGTAGGTGCAACGGATGTCGCTGCACTACAAAAACGTGTTGTGGAAGAGCAAGCTCATCTAGGTCTGGCTTTTGATGGCGATGGCGACCGTTTAATTATGGTTGATGAGAATGGCAATAAGGTCGACGGCGACCAAATCGCTTATATCATTGCTCGCGATGCGTTGCGTCGAGGAGAATTAAAAGGTGGTGTTGTTGGTACGCTAATGACAAACCTAGGTATGGAAAATGGTCTAAAACAACTGGGTATTCCATTTGTTCGTGCTGCAGTTGGTGACCGCTATGTAATGGAGCAATTACTGGCTAAAGGCTGGAAGATCGGTGCTGAGAACTCTGGGCATATAATCCTGTTGGATAAAGTCACCACTGGTGATGCGATTGTTGCCGCGCTACAAGTTTTAGCTTCAGTTGTAGGTAGTGAAATGTCACTAGGCGAGTTGTCCAAAGGAATGACTCTCTATCCTCAAGTGTTGGAAAATGTGCGTTTTAGTGGTGATACCAATCCGTTAGAAGCAGAAGCTGTGATTGCGAGTGTTAAAGAAGTTGAAGCAAAACTTGGCGCTAAAGGCCGTGTTTTACTACGCAAGTCAGGCACTGAGCCTTTGCTTCGAGTAATGGTAGAAGGTGAAGATGCTGAACTGGTTAAATCTTCCGCTTTAAAAATTGCAGAAGCTGTAAAAGCTAACTGTTAAGTCTTGTTTTTGTTGGTTCCTAAGTTTTTAACCGAGTTAGAAATTTGGAGCCAAGTTTAAACTAATATCACTTTGAGCCTTTTTTGACCGTTTGATAAGCAAACGGGATATTTTTAACAAATATCCCTTGTCAGTCATACTCGCATTCGATAGTATTGCGTCCGCCTTCTGTTAGGAGGTCGCTAGCCTTGTTCTTGTCGATGATTGCAAATGATTAGAACGGCGCTGGCTCAACAATTTGGAACATAGGTGGAAGCGATGTTTACAGTTCTACTTGTGATTTACCTGTTGGCAGCGGTTGGTATCATTGGCCTAGTGTTGATCCAGCAAGGTAAAGGCGCAGATATGGGAGCCTCATTCGGTGCTGGTGCTTCAAACACAGTGTTTGGCGCGAGCGGCTCAGGAAATTTTCTAACCCGAATGACTGCAATTTTTGCAACAATATTTTTTATCTTTAGTCTTGTGCTAGGCAACATGTCTACACATAAAACTGAATCACAATGGGTTGACCCTGCTAAAGGTCAAGTGATTGAGCAAACTACTGAAGGTACATTGAGTGAAACTCCAGCCTCAACAGGCGACGAAATTCCTCAATAATCTTACTTTTAAGTAAGAAAGGTTATGCCGAGATGGTGAAATTGGTAGACACACTAGCATGAGGTGCTAGCGCTTCGGTGTGAGGGTTCGAGTCCCTCTCTCGGCACCATGTTTACAAACTTGTAAAACACCTTGTTGAGCGTATAATTGCTCACAAGTCGGACGCGGGGTGGAGCAGCTTGGTAGCTCGTCGGGCTCATAACCCGAAGGTCGTCGGTTCAAATCCGGCCCCCGCAACCAATTATCTTCTATTTTATAGAGAGTTAATTGTTGCAAGTTTGGCAGTGTTTACCTCACTGCAGTTGAGAAGAAATTCTCAATTTATCAGGGTCCAGCAGCAAAAACCCCGACTTTCGGGGTTTTTTGTTATCTGTGTTTCTTAATGTGAAATACAGGTGCTTTGCTTGGAATTTAAATTGGGCTCTATGCCCTTTTTTTGTTTCTGGAGTGGTTTAAATGACTGGTTTAGAAAGACAATTAACAGAAATGCTTGACGCGCCTGTAGCGGCATCAGGTTATGAGTTAGTTGGATTGGAGTTTGTTCGCGCAGGACAACACTCAACACTACGTATCTACATTGATCATGAAAACGGTATTAACGTTGACGATTGTGCAGAAGTAAGTCACCAAGTGAGTGCTGTATTGGATGTTGAAGATCCAATCACTGTTGCTTACAACTTAGAAGTGTCTTCGCCAGGTATGGAAAGACCACTCTTTAAAGCTGCACATTATGATCAATTTATCGGTCACGAGGTCAGCATCGTTTTGAAAATGGCTGTAGCAAACCGTCGTAAATGGAAAGGCATCATTCACTCAGTTGATGGTGAAACTGTTGCTATAACTGTAGATGGTCAAGAAGAACATTTTGCGATTAGCAACATTTCAAAAGCTAACCTGATCCCTAAATTTTAGTTCTCCTAGAGAAAAGAGCTTAAGAGGCTATAACAATGAGTAAAGAAATTTTAGCGGTTGTAGAGGCTGTTTCGAACGAGAAAGCAGTACCTCGTGAGCGTATCTTTGAAGCGCTTGAAATTGCGCTAGCAACATCGACTAAGAAAAAATACGAAATTGACGTAGATGTTCGCGTTGCTATCGACCGCAAAACGGGTGAGTTTGAAACTTTCCGTCGTTGGTTAGTTGTAGACGAAGTGGAAAACCCAACAAAAGAGATGTCTCTAGACGCTGCATCTTATGATGATGATTCAGTTGAGTTAGGTCATTACTACGAAGAGCAAATCGAATCTGTAACATTTGACCGCATCACAACGCAAACAGCGAAACAAGTTATCGTACAGAAAGTACGTGAAGCCGAACGCGCACAAATCGTTGAGCAGTTCATCGACAACGAAGGTGAGCTAGTAACAGGTGTGGTTAAAAAGGTTAACCGTGAGACTGTTATCCTAGATCTTGGTAACAACGCTGAAGCGGTTATCTTACGTGAAGACCAACTACCACGTGAAAACTTCCGTCCTGGCGATCGTGTTCGTGGCCTACTTTACAAAGTGGCTCCAGAAGCTCGTGGTTTCCAACTATTCGTAACACGTTCTAAGCCTGAAATGTTGGCTGAACTGTTCCGTGTGGAAGTGCCAGAAATTGGCGAAGAGATGATCGAACTGAAAGGTGCGGCTCGTGATCCTGGTTCTCGCGCGAAAATCGCTGTGAAAACAAACGATCGCCGTATTGACCCAGTGGGTGCGTGTGTCGGTATGCGTGGTGCACGTGTACAGGCTGTATCTAGCGAACTTGGTGGTGAGCGCATTGATATCGTGCTTTGGGATGATAACCCTGCACAATTTGTGATCAACGCAATGGCTCCAGCTGACGTTGCTTCTATCATTGTTGATGAAGATGCACACTCAATGGATATCGCTGTTGAAGCAGATAACCTAGCTCAAGCAATTGGCCGTAACGGTCAAAACGTACGTCTAGCGTCTCAACTTTCTGGTTGGGAACTGAACGTAATGACAGTTGCAGATCTAAACAAGAAACACCAAGAAGAATCAATGGCAGCTATCGAGCGCTTCATGAAGTACCTCGATGTTGAGCAAGATTTTGCTGAGCTGTTGGTTGAAGAAGGTTTCTCTACATTAGAAGAAGTTGCGTATGTTCCTGTCAACGAACTACTAGAAGTAGACGGTCTGGATGAAGACCTAGTTGAAGAACTGCGTAACCGTGCGAAAGATGCATTGACAACAATTGCATTGGCACAAGAAGAATCGTTCGAAGGCCTAGAGCCAGCTGAAGACCTACTATCTCTAACTGGTCTTGAGCGTGATATGGCATTTAAACTTGCTGCTAAAGGTGTAGTAACACTAGAAGATTTAGCAGACCAAGGCATCGACGATCTTGAAGGTATTGAAGGTCTAACCGAAGAACGCGCTGGCGAGCTCATTATGGCAGCTCGTAACATTTGTTGGTTCGGTGAAGACGCATAATTTCAGCAAGGGAGGAAGCGGCATGACACAACTTACAGTTAAAGCACTGAGTGAAGAAATTGGTACTCCAGTTGACCGCTTATTAGAACAACTTGCTGATGCTGGCATGAAAAAAACGAGTTCAGACAGCGTATCAGAAGAAGAAAAAAGCAAACTTCTGAATCACTTACGTAAGGAACATGGAGAGGGCTCAGGATCTGAGCCTACTCGTTTAACGCTCCAGCGTAAAACCCGTAGTACACTAAGCGTAAGTGCTGGTGGCGGTAAAAGTAAGGATGTTCAAGTTGAAGTGCGCAAAAAACGAACGTATGTTAAGCGCAGTGCAGTTGAAGATGAAGCAAAACGCGAAGCAGAAGAAGCTGCTAAGCGCGAAGCTGAAGAATTAGCGAAACGTGAAGCTGAAGAAGCTGCGAAACGTGAAGCCGAAGAAAAGGCAAAACGTGAAGCAGAAGAAAAAGCGCAACGAGAAGCAAATGAAAAAGCAAAACGTGAAGCAGAAGAAGCTAATCGTGATGCACAGGGTGGGGCGAAACGTGAACGTTCTGCTGAAGATAAAATGAAGCAAGAAGCAGCGCGAAAAGAAGCCGAAGCACTGAAGCGTCGTCAGGAAGAAGAAGCTAAGCGTAAAGCTGAAGAAGAGAGTCTTCGTCAGCTTGAGAAAGCACGTGAATTGGCTGAACAGAATAATGAGCGTTGGTCTGCTGAAGAAGAGAAAAAGGGTAAAATGGAAGAGAATACAGATTACCATGTGACCACATCGAGCTATGCTCGTGCGGCAGAAGATGAAGCAGACCGTCGTGAAGAAGGTGCTCGTCGCCGTAGTGCTGCTGCTAAGACGAAAAAGACGAAAATGTCTAATCGCGACGATAAGCAAGAGCGCGATACTCGTCGTGGTGGTAAAGGTCGTAAAGCTGGCAAGATTGCTAAGCCATCGTCAATGCAACACGGCTTTGATAAGAGTGCAGTTGTTGCTAAATCCGATGTTGTGATTGGTGAAACTATCGTAGTTTCTGAACTGGCAAGCAAGATGTCAGTAAAAGGGACTGAAGTCATCAAAGTGATGATGAAGATGGGAGCAATGGCGACGATCAACCAAGTGATTGACCAAGAAACAGCACAACTTGTTGCTGAAGAAATGGGTCACAAAGTGGTTCTTCGTAAAGAAAATGAACTTGAAGAAGCGGTAATGCAAGACCGTGACAACGAGTTCGAAAAAGTTGCTCGTGCTCCAGTCGTTACCATTATGGGTCACGTTGACCATGGTAAAACTTCAACGTTGGACTACATTCGTCGTACACACGTTGCTTCTGGCGAAGCAGGTGGTATTACGCAGCACATTGGTGCATACCATGTAGAAACACCAAACGGCATGATTACGTTCCTTGATACTCCTGGACACGCGGCGTTTACGTCAATGCGTGCTCGTGGTGCTCAAGCGACAGATATCGTTGTTCTTGTTGTTGCAGCAGATGATGGCGTAATGCCACAAACAGTTGAAGCTATCCAGCACGCAAAAGCGGCAGGTGTACCTTTGATTATCGCTGTGAACAAGATCGACAAAGAAGATGCTAACCCAGATAACGTTAAGAATGAGCTAGCTCAATACGATGTTATTCCTGAAGAGTGGGGCGGTGAGAACATCTTCGTTCATATCTCTGCAAAACAGGGTACAAACATTGATTCACTACTTGAGTCTATCCTTTTACAAGCTGAAGTTCTTGAACTCACTGCAGTTAAAGATGGTATGGCTTCTGGTGTTGTCATCGAATCACGCCTAGATAAAGGCCGTGGTCCAATTGCAACTGTTCTTGTACAGTCAGGTACTCTGAACAAAGGTGATATCGTACTTTGTGGTCAGGAATATGGCCGTGTTCGCGCAATGCGTGATGAAGTTGGTAACGAAGTTAACGAAGCTGGTCCTTCTATCCCGGTAGAAATTCTAGGTCTTTCTGGTGTTCCTGCGGCAGGTGACGAAGCGACAGTTGTACGTGATGAGCGTAAAGCGCGTGAAGTTGCAAACTATCGTCAAGGTAAGTTCCGTGAAGTGAAACTGGCTCGCCAGCAGAAATCTAAACTAGAGAACATGTTCTCTAATATGACTGCGGGTGACGTTTCTGAACTGAATATCGTACTGAAAGCTGACGTACAAGGTTCTGTTGAAGCAATTTCTGATTCATTAGTGAAACTATCTACTGATGAAGTAAAAGTGAACATTGTAGGTTCAGGTGTTGGTGGTATTACAGAAACAGATGTAGTACTAGCAGCGGCTTCAAACGCTATCGTTGTTGGCTTTAACGTTCGTGCTGATGCATCAGCTCGTCGTGCAGTTGAAAACGAAAATATCGATCTACGTTACTACTCAATCATCTACCAATTGATTGATGAAGTTAAAGCGGCAATGAGCGGTATGCTTGCTCCAGAATTCAAGCAAGAAATCATTGGTCTTGCTGAAGTTCGTGACGTGTTTAAGTCACCGAAACTGGGTGCAATCGCTGGTTGTATGGTTACTGAAGGTACAATCAAGCGTAACAGCCCAATTCGTGTACTACGTGATAACGTGGTTATTTACGAAGGTGAACTTGAATCGCTACGTCGCTTTAAAGACGACATGCAAGAAGTTAAGAACGGTTATGAGTGTGGTATCGGCGTTAAGAACTACAACGATGTTCGCGTAGGCGACCAAATTGAAGTATTCGAAACGGTTGAGATTCAACGTACCATCGATTAATTCGTTAAAATTGATGAGACCTAATGATTATTCGTTAGTCATAATGGCTCATCAACTAGAACAAACGGCAATGTTCGGTTGTTGAATACGCCATGGGGGAGTGGGATTACCATTCCCCCATTCTTTCTATTTAGTGAGAAAATTATGCCAAAAGAATTTAGCCGCACTCAGCGTGTGGCTCAGCAACTACAAAAAGAACTAGCGATGATCCTTCAGCGCGAAGTTCGTGATTCTCGATTAGGAATGGTGACCATTTCTGATGTAGAAGTTTCTCGTGACCTTGCTTACGCTAAAGTGTTCGTCACTTTCTTATGTGTAGGCGAGCAAACACCAGAATCATGTTTAAAAGCATTACGTGAGCATGAAGCTCATATTCGTATGATGCTTGGTAAACGTATTCGCTTACGTCTAACACCTGAAATTCGTTTCCACTATGACAGTACCTTAGTAGAAGGTATGCGTATGTCGAACCTTGTTTCTGAAGTAGTCAGTACCGATAAGCGTAAGCAAAAAGATGCGGGTCGCGAGGACGAAGAGTAATGGCTCGTCGTCGTAAAGGGCGTCCGATAAATGGTGTGGTGCTGATTGATAAACCAACCGGCATCTCATCAAATGATACCCTGCAAAAAGTTAAGCGCCTTTTCTTCGCAGAAAAGGCAGGACATACCGGTGCGCTAGATCCTCTAGCAACGGGTATGCTTCCGATCTGCTTGGGTGAAGCAACTAAGTTTTCTCAGTTTCTGCTCGATTCCGATAAACGTTATCGCGTGATCGCAAAATTGGGTGAGCGTACTGACACATCAGATTCAGATGGTGAAGTAGTTGAAACTCGTGAAGTGAACGTAGACCGCGAAACTCTGATCCGTTGTATCGAAAAATTCAGGGGTGAAACTGACCAAGTACCTTCAATGTTTTCAGCATTGAAATACCAAGGTCGTCCTCTGTATGAATATGCTCGTCAAGGTATCGAAGTTCCTCGTGAATCTCGCAAAATCACCGTTTACGATATTGTTCTGCATCGTTTTGAAAACGATGAAGTTGAGATGGAAGTACACTGCTCAAAAGGTACCTACATCCGCACTATCGTTGATGATTTAGGTGAAATGCTAGGCTGTGGCGCGCACGTCACTATGTTGCGTCGTACTGGTGTTGCTAAATATCCATATGAAAATATGGTGACACTAGAGCAGCTTAACGAGCTTGTTGAACAGGCTCATCGTGAAGAGCGTTCACCTTATGATGCTCTTGATGCTTTGTTGTTACCAATGGATACCGCAGTACAAGATTTGCCTGAAGTAAATCTGGTTGTTGAGCTGGTTGATATGGTTCAGCATGGTCAAGCGGTTCAAGTCTTTGGTGCTCCAACAGACGGTATAGTTCGCATGACGGGTGGTGAAGACAAGCTATTCCTAGGCGTTGCTGAAATCGATAACGATGGGAAAGTAGCGCCGAAGCGTTTAGTGGTTTATCCACCGCGTACTTGAAGCTGAAAGGTCAATGACTGATTTATAGCGCAAAGTTACAGATTCTATTCCGTGAAATAGCGCTTGTGTGATTACAGGATATTCCCTATAATCCGCCCCTCACGTGTCGGCTGAATCAGAGATTGGCTGACACAAATATAAACTTAACTCTTTAGGAGAGAATTATGTCTCTGAATGCAGAAACTAAAGCAGCAATCGTAGCAGAATATGCACGTGCTGAAGGCGACACTGGTTCACCAGAAGTTCAAGTAGCTCTACTTACAGCTTCTATCAACCACCTTCAAGGTCACTTCAAAGAACACAAAGGCGATCACCACAGCCGTCGTGGTCTTCTACGTATGGTTTCTAGCCGTCGTAAACTTCTAGATTACCTAAAAGGTAAAGATCTAGATCGTTACCACGACCTAATCAAACGCCTAGGCCTACGTCGTTAATTCGCGTCTGCCAAGCAGGTTTGAAGAAAAAGGGGCTTTTTAGCCCCTTTTTTGTGTCTGCAATTTGAGAGTGTGACACTCAGTTACTTAACAGTGTCATTTTTGAATTCCGCCACCAAATATCCAGAATCTAATATAATCGCGCGCTGCAGCTAGATTTCAGCCTACGTTTTAATGGTATATAAGGCATCTGGAATACCGGAAAAAGCACACCAATTATCTCCTGAAATTAGCATCTTGAAGCAAGCGGGTATATACTACGCACGGCGAAATCCTCTGTAAGGATTTCCAATCAATACTCACTACATTACAGTCAACCACGTCGACCAAACGGTCGCGGCTATTCAAAGCGTGTTTTGCGGACGTTTCTTGCAATAAAGAACTGAGCACGTTTTTACTAGTCGCGATTCGTAATGTGTGAGATTCATTTAATAAATCTGAGCATCTGCTCAGAGCAAGGAATATTTACATGTTCGAAAAACCAGTTGTTAAAACGTTTCAGTACGGCAACCACACTGTAACGCTAGAAACAGGTGTTATTGCACGTCAAGCGACAGCAGCAGTTATGGTTACTATGGATGACACCGCAGTATTTGTATCTGTTGTTGGTAAAAAAGAAGCGGTAGAAGGTCAAGACTTCTTCCCTCTAACAGTAAACTACCAAGAGCGTACGTACGCTGCAGGTAAAATCCCAGGTGGCTTCTTCAAGCGTGAAGGACGTCCTTCTGAAGGCGAAACACTGACTGCTCGTCTAATCGACCGTCCTATTCGTCCTCTATTCCCAGATGCATTCAAGAACGAAGTTCAAGTTATCGCTACTGTTGTTTCAGTTAACCCTGATGTACAACCAGATATCGTAACTATGATTGGTACTTCAGCAGCGCTTGCTATTTCTGGTATTCCATTCAATGGACCTATCGGTGCAGCTCGTGTCGGTCACATTGATGGTCAATTAGTACTTAACCCAAGCAACACTGAGCTTGCTGCGTCTAAGCTTGACCTTGTTGTTGCTGGTACTTCATCAGCAGTATTGATGGTTGAATCAGAAGCAGACAACCTAACTGAAGAAGAGATGCTTTCTGCTGTTGTATTTGGTCACGACCAACAACAAACAGTTATCAATGCTATCAACGCATTTGCAGCAGAAGTTGCAACTCCAGCATGGTCTTGGGAAGCTCCAGCAGAAAACACAGAGCTTAAAGCGAAAATCGCTGAGCTAGCTGAGACTAAACTTGTTGAAGCTTACCAAATCACTGAAAAAATGGCGCGTTATGACCGTATCCACGAAATCAGTGCTGAAGTGAATGAAAAGTTACTTGCTGAAGATGAAGAGCTGAACCTAAAAGAAGTTCACACTATTTTCCACGATCTAGAAAAAACAGTTGTACGTCGTAGCATCATCGCGGGCAACCCACGTATTGATGGTCGTGAGAAAGACATGGTTCGTGCACTTGATGTACGTACTGGTGTTCTTCCACGTACTCACGGTTCTGCGCTATTCACTCGTGGTGAAACTCAGGCGCTAGTAACGGCAACTCTAGGTACTCAACGTGATGCGCAAATCATTGATGAGCTAACTGGTGAGAAGAAAGATTACTTCCTACTACACTACAACTTCCCTCCATACTGTGTAGGTGAAACTGGTTTTGTAGGTTCTCCTAAGCGTCGCGAAATCGGCCACGGCAAACTTGCTAAGCGCGGTATTGCTGCTGTAATGCCTTCTCCAGAAGAGTTCCCGTACACAGTACGTGTTGTTTCAGAAATCACTGAATCAAACGGTTCTTCTTCAATGGCATCTGTGTGTGGTACTTCACTGGCTCTTATGGACGCAGGTGTTCCAATCAAGTCTTCTGTTGCGGGTATCGCAATGGGTCTTGTTAAAGAAGGCGATGATTTCGTTGTTCTTTCAGACATCCTTGGCGACGAAGACCACCTAGGTGATATGGACTTTAAAGTAGCAGGTACTAACACTGGTATCACTGCTCTTCAAATGGACATCAAGATCGAAGGTATCACTAAAGAGATCATGCAAATTGCACTTAACCAAGCGCAAGGTGCACGTAAGCACATCCTATCTGTGATGGATGAAGCTATCTCTGGTGCTCGTGACGATATTTCACAATTCGCTCCACGTATCCACACAATGAAGATTAGCTCAGATAAGATCAAAGATGTTATCGGTAAAGGCGGCGCAGTTATCCGTCAGCTAACTGAAGAAACGGGTACAACGATCGAAATCGAAGATGACGGCACAATCAAGATTGCAGCAACTTCTGGTGAGCAAGCGCAAGAAGCGATTCGTCGTATTGAGCAAATCACTGCTGAAGTTGAAGTTGGTAAGATCTATACAGGTAAAGTTGCACGTCTCGCTGATTTCGGTGCATTCGTAACCGTTCTTCCTGGTAAAGATGGTCTTGTACACATTTCTCAAATCGCTGACCAGCGTGTAGAGAAAGTATCTGATTTCTTAACTGAAGGCCAAGAAGTTCAAGTTAAAGTACTTGAAATCGACCGCCAAGGCCGTGTTCGTCTGAGCATGAAAGAAGCAGTAGAAAAGCCAGTTGAAGCAGCTGCAACTGATTCTGCTCCAGAAGCGGAATAAGTTTACGCAAAAGATGGAATGCGAACTGTTTTCGCATTTTATCTAGAAAGCGTGTTATAAAGGGAGCGTGATTCGCTCCCTTTTTCATGCGTTTGGGGTATACAGGAGTATCTATTAGTGAAATGGTTCAAAACCGCAGCGGCCAGTGTAGCGTTAATGCTATTAGCTGGATGTGCGAACAATTCATCAGAATCGGATCAATCCTTACCTTGGGTTTATCCACCAATGGCTATTCCTTTACAGGCTAGTGTGCAGCAGGAAGTTCAAATAGCGCGTTTGACTCAGCTATTACAGCGCTCTGATTTAACCGACGAAGTTCGAGCAAAAATGCTTTTTGAACGTGGCAACGCTTATGACAGTGTCGGCTTACGTGATTTAGCTCGTTTAGATTTCACCCAATCGTTAGCGTTAAACCCCGCACAATCAGATATCTTTAATCTGTTAGGTGTTTATTACACTGAAACTGGTGAGTTCGATGCAGCTTACGAGTCTTTTGATTCAACATTAGAGCTTGATCCGAACAATGAATATGCAATGCGTAACCGAGCGGTTGCGCTTTATTACGGTGAGCGCCCACAGCTTGCATTCGATGAAGCGGACAAACATTATCAAATGGATCCTAACGATCCGTTTCGAGCTCTTTGGCGCTACATCATTAAAATGGATCTCGATCCAAATACTGCAAAAGCCGAGCTAAGCCAACAGTTCAAATCTCACAATGAAGAGTGGGGATGGTTGTTGGTTGCTATGATGTTGGACGAAATATCTGAAGAGCAACTATTCAAAGCGATATTAGCGAGTACGCGTGACAACAATGTATTAGCGCAGCGTTTAACAGAAGCCTATTTCTACCTAGGTAAGCGTTATCACATGCAAGGTGATTATGCTCATGCTGTGTCACTTTATAAGTTGGCTATCTCGTTCAATGTGTATGAGTACGTAGAACATCGTTACTCGTTTATTGAGTTGGGGCGAATCTACAAAGATGTGCGCGAAGCTCAGCTAGCGAAAGAGAAAGCTGAGCTTACGGCTAACGAGTAATCTAAATTAAATGAGAATAAAAAATCCAGTGTACTAGCACTGGATTTTTTATTTGCGTAACAAGAAAAGCTTTAGCTCGTTAATTCCAACCGGATAAGAACTTCTTCAGTAATATCGATAATCTCACCATATCCAACAATTGCACCGATTTCTTTCTCTAAGTTTTTGGCTTGATGGAGGCTGATTTGTGCCAGCTCATCAATATCTCGTCTCAACAGTACTGTGAATGGATCAAACACTGGAGCCCCGCAAAGTCTTAGAATGAAAATCTCGCCCATCAATTGTGCTTTTTGAATGAACTTAATGCGTTCTTTTGTATTGGCAAAATCTGATAACAATCGAGTCTCAACAGACTGGATGCGTGAGCCAAATTTGATTGCAGCAATATAGACTTCATTGTGTTGAGCTTCAGCACCATCAATTCGCTTCATTGGTGTCGCCAGTAAGGTGTTGGTGTGACCTTTAAAGATTGGCTCAAGAGATATCTGACCTTCTTGCCCCAATTTGGCCAGCAAAGCCAAGTGAGGTGGAAGAGGGTAATTTACACCAATCACTCTAGGCTTCAGGCTAGGACCGCTCTTCTCGACAAAAATAGGTGCGCTAACAATCTTATCCAACAAAATATTGTGTAAGCCTTCAAGTAACTGTGGGCTAGGCAGAACTTCTTCTTTTGCTTTTAACTTGTCTTGATTGCTTTCGATGATGCTATTGAAAAAAGCGATGGTTTTCATCGTTTGCGCATTTTCATCGATCACAAGATGCAGCCGCTGTCCTTCAGGACTTATTCTAATTACCCGATACGGAACATTATTGAGAGGTAAATTTTTGTCGTACAGCTTCAACTCGAGATAATCGATGTGGATCATGTCCCCCGCTTTCAATTGTAAAGGGGTATTCACAATCACATTCAGTCCGCGTTTGGAAAGATCGACAGTAGCACCTTCTCCAAGAACTTGGTCATTGAAAATGACATTCACAGGGGTTTTCAGTGTGTAGCGAGGCTCTTTACGGCGTGAGCGGGCGTCAAAATAGATACCTGTAGGAGAGCCAATAACCTTACGGGGATGACGAAATGGGTTGAGATCACTGGTTGGCAACTGAGGTTTGTCGACTAGTAAATAGTCCTTCGCCGAGCTGAAATCACTGATTTCTTGTAATACACCGCAGTGAGTGAGTTTTTGCGACTGGTTCGCAAGTTCACTGGAATGATTAGCCAGTTCTTCTCTCTCCGCCTGAGAAAGCTCAAATACCGATAAACGGAAAGCTTTCCAACTCTCTTTACGTGCGCCGACATGCCAGAACAGTTTACGTTGGTCGCTGGTGGCTTCGGGCATCATCATCGAAAAGAAGAACGTCTTATCTTGATGCTCGTGTTTAAAAGCATAAAGGACATTATTACTGCCGCTTACACCTGGTTTGGTGAGCATGTCCATACGAGTCTGATTGAACAGACTACTTAAAGATTGTTGGTTTCGCTCGTCGTGCCAGTATTGCCAAAGCTGATGATTGTGTTCGGTGAGCAGTGCCAATTTCAGTTCGCTGCCACTGAAAAATACAGGCAAGTTACAGGTATGTTTTAAATAGCTGTGTTCGTAACCACGAGTCCGAGCGCGGATAATTTTATCTTGGTTGTCGTGACGGGCTTTCTGGCTGTTATTTTTTAGCGATTCTTCAATCACCTTTTCAATAATTAGGCTCTCTGACAGTTTCAAAGCACGCAAATACTTTATCGCGTCATTATCGTAAGATTCATCAACACCAAGAATACGATATTCAATCGGTTTGTTTAGCTCTTCCAGCTTGCTGCTTTTCGTGAGTTCGGTGAATTGAACCCAAATGGTATCGCCAAGTTTGTAGTTGAATGCTGAAGGAACTTTGAATTTGGCGCCAGATGCTGATAAATCGACACTCAAACCGTGAACCACTTGCTCATTACTTGGCAGATGGATTTTGACCTGAGTATTAATCTTTAAGCGATTTTCTAAGCGTTTAAGGTCATAACCCAATTTAATCGGTTCAACTTCAAAGCTACCATCTACAGTGACACTCTTACCTTTGTTCAATGTGCCTTGCTGATTCATAACGCGAAAGTTGTTGCGAGTATTAATTAAATTCTCCCAAACCCCTTCGGTGTAACCGCCAAACTTCTTAACACTCTTGTGATAGGTATTAAATGCGACATCATCCAGCCAATGTTTTTTGCCGTCTAACTCATATTCTCTGCATTCACCTTGAACTCGCCCGCGTAAATCAATGCTTTTGGAGCATGGAGCCATGACTCGATTCAATTCCATCTTCACCAGAAGTTTGACAGACGGCGGCTGTCCCCCTGTGAATTTATTCAGGAGTTGCTCAAAGTCGGCTGATTTATAAGCGGGAATTAGCCGTTCAGCGAGGGAGAGAATTTCAGATTGCTGCATAGTTTTCTGTTAGAGTAATGTCCACTTAATAAAATCGGCATTGATAATGATTTCTTTAGCAATATGTTGCATTGATTCAACATATTATTAAAGTCTCTATGTCACAACTTAGATGAATTTGAGGAAGCATGGTAAAAGCAAAACGCGCTTACGTATGTAACGATTGCGGCGCAGATTTTCCCCGTTGGCAAGGTCAGTGTAACGCTTGTGGCGCATGGAATACCATATCTGAAGTAAGGCTGGCTGCTTCACCACAGGTTGCGCGTAATGAGCGACTCAGTGGTTATGCGGGAAGTGCTACAGAATCACAGGTTCAAACACTTTCAGAAATCAATCTACAGGAAGTTCCTCGTTTTAGTAGTGGCTTTAAAGAACTGGACCGTGTACTTGGTGGTGGTGTGGTGCCTGGCGCTGCAATTTTAATCGGTGGTAACCCTGGTGCTGGTAAATCTACACTTTTGTTACAAACCATGTGTTTGCTCTCACCTCAAATGCCTACGCTTTATGTCACTGGCGAAGAATCACTTCAACAGGTCGCAATGCGTGCATCTCGACTGGGGTTGCCTAAAGAGCATCTGAAAATGCTCTCTGAAACCAACGTTGATAAAATTTGTCAGGTCGCTGAAAAAGAGCAGCCAAGAATTATGGTGATTGACTCGATTCAGGTGATGCATGTTGCTGATGTTCAGTCATCTCCCGGAACGGTGGCTCAGGTCCGAGAATCAGCAACAACGTTGACTCGCTATGCAAAACAAAACAATGTCGCGGTATTTATTGTTGGTCACGTTACAAAAGATGGATCTTTAGCTGGTCCGAAAGTACTGGAACACATTATTGACTGTTCAGTATTGCTTGATGGTGGTTCAGATACACGATTCCGAACTTTACGCAGTCATAAAAACCGCTTTGGTGCTGTCAATGAGCTTGGCGTATTTGCTATGACAGGCCAAGGGCTGCGCGAAGTAAGTAACCCATCTGCCATTTTCCTTTCTCGTGGAGAAGAAGAGACTTCAGGCAGTTCAGTGATGGTTGTATGGGAAGGTACACGTCCATTGCTTGTTGAAATACAGGCGCTGGTGGATTATTCGCAGTTGGCGAATCCAAGGCGAGTTGCAGTTGGGCTGGAGCAGAACCGTTTGTCACTATTGCTTGCAGTGTTGCACAAGCACGGTGGGCTGCAAATGGCTGACCAAGATGTGTTTGTCAATGTAGTAGGTGGCGTGAAAGTAACGGAAACCAGCGCTGACTTGGCATTATTGATGGCTCTTCTATCCAGTTTTCGTGACAAACCGCTACCGAAAGACGTTGTTATTTTCGGTGAAGTGGGGCTGGCCGGAGAAATTCGCCCGGTACCAAGCGGGCAAGAACGTTTGAATGAAGCGTTCAAACACGGCTTTAAAAGGGCCATTGTTCCTGCTGCAAATATGCCTAAAGGTGGTATTGCAGGAATGCAGATACATGGCGTTAAGAAGCTTTCAGAGGCAATTGAAGCATTTGATGAACTTTAGGTGTGTTATTCCCAAAGATGAAAGTCGAGAAAATATTTTTGATTTAGCTCGCGTCTTGGGATGGAATCGCCTATATTTCACGATCATTAGCTGTAGTTAAATATTTTTTAAGGGCAGCGGTTTGCGGGGGTATCAGTCTTGACAGATTGTGATATACTCTGCGCGCATTTTATATCCTATTAACAGAGTAAGACAATGGCAGATTTATCGAAATACAGAAACATTGGTATTTTCGCGCACGTTGACGCGGGTAAAACCACTACCACTGAGCGTATTCTTAAGCTTACTGGTAAAATCCATAAAACTGGTGAGGTTCACGATGGTGAATCTACTACAGACTTCATGGAGCAAGAAGCTGAGCGCGGTATTACTATCCAGTCAGCAGCTGTAACGTGTGAATGGAAAAATCACCGTCTAAACGTTATCGATACTCCTGGACACGTTGACTTTACAGTTGAAGTATACCGTTCACTTAAAGTTCTAGATGGCGGTATCGGTGTATTCTGTGGTTCTGGCGGTGTTGAACCTCAGTCAGAAACTAACTGGCGTTACGCTAACGAATCTGAAGTATCACGTATCATTTTCGTAAACAAACTAGACCGTATGGGTGCAGACTTCCTTAACGTTGTTGAGCAAGTTAAAAAAGTACTAGGTGCAAACCCACTAGTTATGACTCTACCAATCGGTCGTGAAGACGATTTCGTTGGTGTTGTTGACATCCTAAACCGCCAAGCATATGTGTGGGATGATTCTGGTTTACCAGAGAACTACGAAGTCAAAGAAGTTCCAGCAGACATGGTTGATGATGTAGAAACATACCGTGAAATGTTGATCGAAACTGCTGTTGAGCAAGATGACGAGCTAATGATGGCTTACATGGAAGGCGAAGAACCTTCTATCGAAGACATTAAGCGTTGTATCCGTAAAGGTACTCGTGACCTAGCGTTCTTCCCAACATTCTGTGGTTCTGCATTCAAAAACAAAGGTATGCAACTTGTTCTTGACGCAGTAGTAGATTACCTACCAGCGCCAACAGAAGTTGAGCCACAAGATCTAACTAACCCAGAAACTGGTGAACCAACTGGTGAGAAAGCGATCGTTGACGCTGAACTTCCACTTAAAGCTCTTGCGTTTAAGATCATGGATGACCGTTTCGGTGCTCTAACATTCGTACGTATTTACTCAGGTCGCATTAAGAAGGGTGACACCATTCTTAACTCTGCAACTGGTAAAACTGAGCGTATCGGCCGTATGGTTGAGATGCAAGCGAACGATCGTACAGAGATCACTGAAGCTCAAGCGGGTGACATCATCGCTATCGTAGGTATGAAGAACGTTCAAACTGGTCACACTCTATGTGATCCTAAGCACGAATGTACTCTAGAGCCAATGATTTTCCCTGTACCAGTAATCTCAATCGCTGTAGCACCTAAAGATAAAGGTTCTACTGAGAAAATGGGTATCGCGATCGGTAAAATGGTTGCAGAAGATCCATCTTTCCAAGTTGAAACTGACGAAGACTCAGGTGAAACCATCCTTAAAGGTATGGGCGAACTACACCTAGACATCAAAGTAGACATCCTTAAGCGTACTTACGGTGTTGAACTGACTGTTGGTGCTCCTCAAGTTGCTTACCGTGAAACAATCACTAAAGCGGTTGAAGATAGCTACACGCACAAGAAACAGTCTGGTGGTTCAGGTCAGTTCGGTAAGATCGACTACCGCATCAAACCAGGTGAGCCAAACTCTGGCTTCACGTTCAAATCAACAGTTGTTGGTGGTAACGTACCTAAAGAATTCTGGCCTGCAGTAGAAAAAGGCTTCGAAAGCATGATGGATCACGGTGTTCTTGCTGGCTTCCCTACGCTAGACGTTGAAGTTGAACTGTTCGACGGTGGCTTCCACGCAGTTGACTCATCTGCTATCGCATTTGAAATCGCAGCGAAAGGCGCATTCCGTCAATCTATGCCAAAAGCTGGCGCGCAACTTCTTGAGCCAATCATGAAAGTTGACGTGTTCACTCCAGAAGATCACGTTGGTGACGTAATCGGTGACCTTAACCGTCGTCGTGGTATGATCAAAGACCAACAAGCTGGCGCTACTGGCGTACGTATCAAAGCAGACGTTCCACTATCTGAAATGTTCGGCTACATCGGTACACTACGTACAATGACTTCTGGTCGTGGTCAGTTCTCTATGGAGTTCGCACACTACGCACCATGTCCTGCTAACGTAGCAGAAAAAGTTATCGCTGAAGTTAAAGAGCGTAACGCTAAGAAATAATGCCTAATTAACTAGTCATTAGTTAAATAAGTATTTTAAGCCCTATTCGTGAAAGCGAATGGGGCTTTTGTTTTATTGGTTATTCCAACACAAGTTTAAATCAAATGACGGAGAACAATTTATCTTAGGTGGAGTACGATGCTCTCTCCCAGATAAAGACGACTCATTCACTGGGAGAGAGGATGTTAGCTGTGGGTTAATTGACTTACTTTTCCCAGACGATCAATTGATCTTTAGGCCAGTTTTGTCCAATTTCATGATACTTTTTCTCTAAAACATGGCGCTTAATTTTTAACGTCGGCGTGAGAATACCATTGGCTATTGACCATGGTTCTTTGATCATCAAAACACCTTTAATTTGTTCGTGAGTCTCTACCTCAGAATTAATGCGTTTAATGATTTTCTCGGTCGTCCTTTCGTAACGCGAACGGTCAAAATTTGGAAATGCGTGAGGAACCACCAATAGTATTGGCGCTGGTAAGCCTAAACCAATCATGCACATCATTTCTACACGCGAATATTCAAACAGTTTCTTTTCAATCGGTACGGGTGCAACGAATTTGCCTTTTGCTGTTTTGAAGGTGTCTTTCTTACGTCCTTGAATACTCAGATAACCTTCATTATCTATCGAGCCGATATCACCCGTGTGTAGCCATCCTTCATTATCAAATGACTCTTTAGTTGCAATATCATTTTTGTAGTAACCAGAGAAAAGCCCTTTGCTGAGAACAAGAATTTCACCATCTTGAGCTATTTTTATTTTTACTCCAGGCCCTGCATTACCGACGGTACCAATTTTATCTGCGCGGAAAGGGTAGTTGATAGTGCTGTAGGCAAATGATTCTGTCATTCCCCATGCTTCGGTTATGTTTAATCCCACTTGGTGATACCAACTAAGCAAAGAAGGAGATACAGGTGCAGAACCACAGCCTAATATCCTTGCATTGTCTAACCCTAAACCATCGGCTATCTTGCGTTTGACTATTGAGTTTACAAACGGAATTTTCAGCAATAAGTTGAGCTTTCGCTGAGGAAGTTTATCTAGAATTCTTTGCTGGAACAGTGTCCATAAACGTGGCACCGAAATAAAGAAGGTTGGACGGTGCATTCTGACGTCTTCAATAAACGTATCAAGTGATTCAGGAAAGGCCGTTTGGACCCCACCCTGTATAGAGGTTCCGAAAATGTACACACGTTCGGTGATGTGTGCTAACGGTAGATAAGAGAACAAACGATCGTTGTCTTCGATCTGTATCAGATCTATTAATTGCTGGACAGACCAAGTAAAAGCTCCGTAGGTGAGCATAGCGCCTTTAGGCTGACCTGATGTTCCTGATGTATAGACCAATGACATCAGCTTATCATCGTGATGCTGAGCTCTTTCTGTGCTTGGTGGGTACTGTTTAATTAGCTCTTGATACTCGTATTGGCATTTTGGAGCAGAACTGTAAGGTAAAGCGATACTGACGATGTTCGGCGTTGCCTTCATAGCTTCAATAACCGCTTCATTATCATCCAGCTTACCGATGATTATGTGTTGGCTGCCGCTATGATTCAGGCAGTATTCGATTGTGTCAGAACCTGCGGTTGGAAAAATGGGAACGCTGATATAGTCACCGAGCATCATCGCCAAATCGCAAATAAACCACTCCGCACAGTTTTTAGAAACAAGCGCGACTTTATCGCCGGGCTTGGCTCCTAGGGCTCGCAATGCTGAAACCAAGCGCAAAGCCTTGTCTGCAACATCTGCATAAGTAAATTCGACGAATTTTCGGTTGATTATCTGTTTCAGATAAATGTCATTAGGTCGCTCTTCGGCCCATTTCAAAATCATTTCGTTTGGTGGTGGGAGAGAGCAGTAAGGTTGATGTGACTCATTTGGCAGAATCATGTTCGAACTCCATACAACAGCTTATTATTGTTATAAAAATGTTAATTCAACTTAACATTAGCACGGGTTTGTTGGTTCGAAAAAGATCAAAACGTGAAAATTTGTAAATTTAAGGAGCGTTGATTTGCCTAAACACTCCCGGACTGATACCTGTTTTCTTCTTAAAAATACGGGAAAAATACGATACATCATGATACCCGCACTGATAGGCAACAAAGGCGATTTTCGCATTTGGCTCTTCGAGTAGAAGTCGCTTTGCAAGTGTGATTCTCTTGCTACAAATGTAATCTCTGAAGCTTACCCCCACCATTCTTTTGAACAGCTTGGAAAAATAGGAGATTGAGTAGTGACAATAGCTTGCGACATCTTCTTCCCTAATTTCTTGAGTAAGGTTGAGATCAATATGTCGCAATATGTCTAACATCTCCTTACTCATTGTATGAGGATGTGGCGGAGTATGTTGTAACCTTGGATCCAAGGATCTTCGGCCAGAAGAAAAACTGAGATTTAGCTTTTCACTGATCAAACTCGCTGCGATATGAGGATCTTCTTTTGATATATCAATAATGCCAAAAATCGCTTCGTTTCTATTAATTGAGTTTAGAAAGTTCCCTTCATGAATAACGACCAAATACTTGTTGAGATTCGCACAAATCCTTAGCGCCGTGAGCAATAACTCTTGGCATTTATCTCTGTGC
Source organism: Vibrio sp. Hal054 (assembly GCF_037162405.1). Taxonomy (NCBI): domain Bacteria; kingdom Pseudomonadati; phylum Pseudomonadota; class Gammaproteobacteria; order Vibrionales; family Vibrionaceae; genus Vibrio; species Vibrio sp. Hal054. The sequence continues at coordinate 455,867 of NZ_JARLUT010000001.1, forward strand.
AGAAAAAACACTGCATAGTGGATGTTGGGTTCACTTAAAACAGAGACATCGTTACCGTGTTCAATCACGGTAAAAAAAGAGTTACATGCGTGTTGCGCTCTCAGGGGCAATTGATTCACAGGGCTTCCAAGCCAGTGAGCGACATGTTTTGTTGCCATAAGTGAGTTTTTATCCTTCCGTAGATAATCAACTAGGTTCTTAGCTTCTTTTTGTCAGAATAATGTCAGCATTGTCATTTTGTTGTCATGGTAATGTAAGCGTAGAGTTGTGACTGGAAAGTGCAAGTTGTCATCTAAAAGTTGTAGGTTTTACCTAGAGAAATGGCGTGTTGATGTAAGTATTAATAGTGATATTGCTTCATATTGTTGATGTAATTTTTTTCAATAATTTCAAGAATCAGAAAGTACAAGTATAAATAGTGTGGCTTGTAATCTAGGTAATATGCTCAGCTCTAACTGTTTGTCTCAACTTATTTGAAACTTGTTTTATAAAGGCTTTGCTATGAATTTAACACTTTGTAGTTAGTACAAATCCATCCTAAAGGTTGAGCTGTTTTTCCTATGATGACCGATTTTAAGTATAAAAAAGTGCCAAAAGAGAACAAAAAAGTCCTAACCGCAAACTTAAGAACTCTCTACATTAGAAATGAGCCATTTATTAAGGAGGCCTCTAATGAATAAGTTTATTGAACAAGCCAAAGCCTTTTGGCAAGACGAAGACGGTCTTAGTGCTGTTGAATATGTTGTTGCTGGTGCACTTGTTGTGGGTGTTTTAGTTGTTGGTTTTACTTCATTGGGAGGAAGACTAGACGAAGCTTTAGATGGATTAAATGCTGACTTAAATACAGGTGGATTAACTGATGCAACTGCAGATTAGCAGTTACATATTCATAACTCTGATTGTTAATGTATTTAAACTGATAAGTGGAAGTACTTTTGTAAGTGCTTCCTCTAACTTTATTAGAAAGCGCTAGGCTACGTAATGAAAAAGATACTATCTTTATGGCAAAGCGAATCAGGGTTAAGTGCGGTTGAGTACATTGTTGCTGGTTCGTTGTTAATCGCAGTATTAGTCGCGGGATTCGCAGTATTGGGTCCTGTTATTGATAACCGCTTTTTGTTTCTTCGTAATGCTTTGAATTGGGAATGAACTGGTGAACTGGATTGTGCTTTATCCGTCTATATTTACTTGGGTAATTCTTTTTATTATTGGTGTTTATGATGCCCGTGAACATCGCATTCCGAATTTTTGGGTTTTATTGCTATTAAGTGTGGCTATTGTCGTTTCGTTAGGTTCCCCTATCGATATCAGCGAGCGGTTATACGGCTTTGCCCTATTATTTATATTGATGTTGTTGCTTTACTTAGTTGGTGGTGTTGCTGCAGGCGATGTCAAATTAGCTGCTGTGATTGGATATATATTGGGTTGGGAGGAGTTGGCTAGCTACAGTTGGGCATTTGCTTTTAGTTGTTTGTTTATAGGTGTGATGTTCCAATTGATTAAACGTTTAACAACTGATGTGCAATACGGGTACTTAGGATATCAAGCCGTTTTAGTGAGTGTTAGTTTTAAAAGTATGAAGCCGATGCAAACCAATGCCACTTATATGCCTCTAGCTCCGGTAATGATTGTTGCTTTAGCTATAAACAGTTATTTCTCTCATTTTTCATAAAGCCTATCTTTTATAGAGACAAGGGAGTCTCAAATGGAATCAGAGGTCAATGAAGTTGTAAAGATCAAGCCAAGTGAAAAAGGAGTTTTAACTCCTCAGGCTGCCGCGCCTAAAGTTCCTACTACTTTTGATGAGCTTCATATTCCTCAAGCTGTTCTTGAGAATTTACTACTTAAACAGCTAGCGGCTTACCCTAAATCTGACATTTTGCAGCTCACTCGCTTGATGGCAATCAGCAGCCATATGATCGAAGAGTTGATTGCCGTCTTACGCAAAAAATCATTGGTTGAAGTATATCAAGCTGAATCCAATTCTTATCTTGCCCAATCTTCTGGTCATGTTCGCTATGGTCTATCTGAAACTGGAATGCAGGAAGCGGACAACGCTTTTGCGCGTGATGCCTATTTGGGGCCGGCTCCGGTTTCCTTACAAGACTACACTGCAATGGTTAAGGCTCAGGATGTACGTGCTAAATTGGTCACTCGTCCAGATGTAACTAGGGCAATGAGTGATGTGTTTGGCGCTGAAAGGATGATCTCGGTTTTAGGCCCTGCTATCAATTCTGGCCGTGCATTATTATTGTACGGTGATGCAGGTACTGGTAAAACCTATGTCGCTACTCGGCTACTAAATTCGCTAAATACCTCGGTCTATATTCCTTATGCGGTTTATGCGGCGGGAAATATCATCAAAGTTTTATCTCAGCAGCACCATAAACCAGTAGTGAGTAAAGATTCACAGTTGGTAAGCCTGACTTACAAAGACCAGTATGATGGTCGATGGGTGCTGTGTGAACGCCCTAGCATTCAAGTCGGTGGAGAACTGACCATGGGTATGCTGGAAGTCAATCATTCAGAGCACAATCGGGTTTGGATGGCACCTCTTCAGATGATGGCGAACAATGGAATATTGGTTATCGATGATTTAGGGCGTCAACCTATGCCTGTGGATACCATACTGAACCGTTGGATTGTGCCAATGGAGTATTTTTTTGACCACTTGTCCTTGCCTAACGGACAGCAAATCACCATCCCATTCATTCTTACTCTAGCGTTCTCTACTAACCTAGATCCTGAAAAAATCAGTGATCCTGCTTTTTTACGTCGATTGGGATACAAAATACAATTTCATCCGCTTGAGCGTTCTGAGTATCACGCTCTGTGGGAAAACATGGCGATTAGTAGAGCACTAACTGTTCAACCAGCATCTTTTGATAGTTTGTATGATCTGCACAGAATACATAGTGTGGGTTTTTATCCTTGTCTACCGAAAGACATTATAGGAATCAGTCGAGACATCATTGCATTTGAAGAAGCCACCTCTGTGATTACTCCTGAAATATTGAAACGAGCTTGGGAGGTTTACTTCACTGCTGATGGTAAAGGAGGAGGCGCTCGATGAGTCGCAATCAAATAATCCTGTTATTTTTACTTTCAATTATCTTCGGTTTGGGTGCAGTATTTTTTGCTAAGCAATGGATGGATAGGCAATCACAGCCTCAAACTGAAGTTGAAGTTGTTGAGCGAGAACCCGTTGTGGTGGCCGCCATTGAAGTGCCTGCAGGCACTATTCTTGACGAGCAACACTTTACCACCAAATTACTGGAAAAAGCGTGGCGTTCGGAAAATCAGTTTTCTGATGTTGCGGAGTTGGTTGGTATGGTTGCCGCAGACAACTTATACCCAGATGAAATTATTATTGCTCAACATGTGAATGCTCCAGGGCAAGGCGCAACGCTCGCAACACTCATTCCTGAAGATAAACGAGCTGTGACGATTCGAGTCAATGATGTTATCGGTGTAGCAGGATTTCTTCTTCCGGGAAATCGGGTTGATATTCTTAGCACTGTGAAATACGGACAAAACTCAGCATCTACAACCACCGTTTTGAAAGATATCAAAGTGTTGGCGGTAGACCAGACGGCCAGAACCAAAGAAAACAAACCGATTATTGTTCGTGCTGTAACTCTTGAAGTAACGCCTAAAGAAGCAGAAAAATTACTGAGTGCGAATACCAAAGGGGCTATACAATTGGCTCTGCGTAATCCACAAGCAATAGAACCGAAAGTTGTTCAACCGTATGTTGCTCCACGAGTGACAATCATTAAAGGAACGAATTCATCAAGTGTTCGGGTCAGGGAGTGAGGTGAGTGATGAAAAAAATAATAACGGCACTTACACTGTGTTTTGCACTAAGTCACTGGGTCATAGCGGCTACTCAAAGCGGTAAAACGGTCAATGTTCCACATCATAAATCGACCTTTGTTGAACTTGCTGGCAAAGCGACACGAGTTTCTTTGGGCGATCCTGATGTTCTCGATATTGTGATGTTAAAAGCGGATGAACTGTTTTTAATCGGTAAAAAACTGGGTTCGACCAACTTGATGGCATGGGATAGTCGAGGTCAGTTAATTGAGTCGATCAATATTGAAGTGACTCATGATGTAAACAATCTCAAGGCCAAGCTGTTTGAGATAATGCCGGATGAAACCGTGAGTGTGCAAAGTGCACAAAATCGTCTGATTTTAAGTGGACAGGTAAGCTCACTAGAAAAAATGAACTTAGCATTACGCTTGGCTGAAACTTATGCTGCGGGTCAGGCCGCAGATAGTGAAACTGCAACTCGTAATGAGGAAAGCGGTAGCACTGGTGTGGTTAACCTAATGACTATAGGTGGTGCTCAGCAAGTGATGCTTGAAGTAACCGTAGCAGAAGTGCAACGCAGCTTAGTGCGACGTTTTGGTACCAACTTTAATTTCTTTCAGACCAACGGCAACTTCTCAATTGGTGGTACCTCTGTTGGTGGCGGTTTCCTTGGTGTAAACCCTGTGCTCGGTGTGCCTCTGGCGGAAAGCACAGGCGTCCTATCTTCGTTTATTGATGGGAATACTCTGTTTACTTTAGCTCTTGATGTCGCAAAAGAAACTGGGGTAGCCAAGGTTTTGGCTGAGCCAAATCTAACCGCTTTAAGTGGCGCTAAAGCCGAATTTTTAGCTGGGGGAATTCCCGATTCCTGTACCTGGTGAAGAAGGTATTACCATCGAATATAAAGAGTACGGTGTAGGAGTGAAATTTATACCGACTATTCTCAGTGATAAGAAAATTAACTTAAACTTGGCCGTTGATGTGAGTGAGATAGCGACTTCCACAACTTTGTCTTTAAGTACGGCTGGAACTAATGCCACTTACTATATTCCGCCAATTACCCGTCGAAGTGCTTCTTCTACACTGGAGTTGGCTGACGGGCAAACTATTGGTATTGCAGGTCTTCTTAGTGAAAATGTCCGAGACTCAGCTTCTAAGTTTCCGGGGCTAGGGGATGTGCCAGTTTTGGGGCAGCTATTTGGAAGTCAGTCATATATTTCTGGAGAAACTGAGCTAGTCATTTTGGTTACGCCGAGACTGGCTAAACCTATCGATCGTTCTAGAATTAAATTACCGACTGATGCTTTCGTTGAGCCAAACGATGTTAAATATTACCTATTAGGTCGAGGCGCATATATCGCTAAACCGGATGAGGTACATCGTGCCGAGCCTCAGCAATATGACGAGTTGCAGGACAACTCTCGAGGTGGTGCTGAAGGATCATTTGGTCACGATATGTAAGGAGAAGCTTCAAATGAAATACACATCATTAATATTAGTGTCGTTGAGCTTTTTGCTTACTGGTTGTGCCAATCAACATCGTTTGGGAACACACGTTGCCCAGCTTAGGGTGCAACAAACCTATGACACGTCAGCCACTCTCAATAACTTAGAAGTTATACCATCTGGTAATGGTGAGCGGATGGAAGACGCTTACAGTACATATACTGGCAAAAGTGGTGAAACTCTAGAGGGCGGCTCTAGCAGCCAAGTGCTGTTAGGCTTTAATTAAGTTGAGGCCAATATGAAAACACATCACCCAGTTCGCAGTATGCGAAAACAGCGAGGTCTGGTTGCTGTGATTGTAACAATCGCACTGTTTTCCTTTATGGGGATTGCAGCGTTAGCCGTTGATATCAACCATGCGCTCATGAACCGTACTAAATTGCAAAACAGTGTTGACTCCGCAGCATTAGCTGCGGCGTTGGTACTTGATCGCTCAGATTTTACCAGTGGCACAGCAGCAAGTGCTCTTGCTATCGCATCAGGCGCAGCCAAAGATGCTCTTGCACAAATGGCGACGGCAGACGGAAATGCTGAGTTAGATTTTGTCTCCGCACCTGTTGAAGTCAATATTACCTTGGCAAACCGAGCTGATTTGACCGGAGGATATGATCCAGCAGGAGATGATCATTATGTAAGGGTTGCGGTAAACAACTTATCTTTAAACAGTTTTGTCATGCAGATATTTGGTCTTAATAAACAGCTTTCAGCCAGCGCGGTTGCGGGCCCCAGTGCAGGCGGTGGTAGCTGTAATCTGGTTCCAATGGCCGTATGTGAAATAGACGCAAGTGACACAGATAACTCAGGTTTTGACTACAACAGTGTTTATGCTCTTAAACTGGCTACTAATACATCTGATATGGGGGCTGGTAACTTTCAACTACTCAATTATGACACTGACGATAAGTTATCTGAGCAACTTGCAGGTAGCTTCCAAGGATGTGCTTCCGTTGGTAATACTGTGAGGTCAAAACCAGGTAATACAGTAGGGCCAGTAGGGGATGGTCTTAATATGCGCTTTGGTGATAAATCGAACCTTGAAGCGGCTGATTTTCCTGCCGATTCAAATACGACTGAAGCTGAGCTAAGTGATCTCTATAAAAATGATCACAAGGATGTGAATACGATAACCGATGTGTTTGAAAAAATAGCGGAAGCAGAAACTGCATTAGCAAACAATATTAACCCTAAAAATAACAAAGAACTTACTGACGCCGAGGTTGCTGAATATGAAGCGGTGTTGGCTGATTATCCACTCAATAGCCAAGAAGATCTTACTTTAAACTATGAGCAATACCAAAATACAGGAAACGACCGGCGCCGTTTAGCTGTGCCTATTATTGATTGTAGTGCCGATGCGTATGGTGACCCATCCCCAACTGGGGCTAGTGACTACAACGTGAAATCAGTGGGTTGTTTTTTCTTATTGCAACGCGCGCCGACCAACAGTGGGGATAAACAAGAGATCTACGGAGAGTATTTGGAAAAATGCCCAACGCCGAATGTTCCTTATAACGGCGTCAGCAATAGCTTAGGTACCTATCGTATTGTGCTCTATGACGATCCTTTCAATAAGGAGTCCTGAAATGCGTAGCTCTGTCGATAAACAATCCGGTATTGCCGCCGCTGAGTTTCTGGTGACGTTACCTGTCTTGCTATTTATCTTTACCGTCGTGATTGAATTTGGTAACGCTTTTATTCGCTACAGTACCTTGAACAAATCGGTACAAAATGCGGCTCGTTATGCGGTGGTTGATATATATGGCACAGCCACATCAGGTTCTATTGCGAATGAAAACGATATAAAGAACATGGTGATGTATGGCAAGAAGTCTTTTCCTGAGGGTGAAACACCTACACCGATTTTGGATTCGCTGACACTTGCTGACATTTCGGTGACCCCTGTGGGAAATTACGTGGTGATCAGCGCGAACTATGACTACCAGTCTATTCTTAATCTGCTGCCTATCGATGCGCTGGATAACTTAACTATTCATTCTTCAGCAGTAATGAGGGTCGCGCCATGAGGAGACTACATGATCAGCAAGGTATTACCATCGTGGAATTCACATTGGTCGCTTCCACCTTGCTATTACTTGTATTCGCCATTTTGGAGCTCGGATACTTTACTTTTAACTTACAAGCTTTGAATGACTTAACTCGAAGAGCTGCTCGTATCGCGACAGTTTGTCAGGTTGATGACGGTGATGTAATACGCAGTTTGACAATGTCAGAATTTGTGCCCAAAGGATTTACTAACGCAAATCTGAAGATCGATTATCTGGATGCTGAAGGAGTCTCAGTGCCAAATGTTTTGGCCGATGATGCACCGATTCATTATGTCAAAGCGGAAGTTGTTGATTACAACTATGGATTTTCAGGAATACTCAATTTTCTCGGAGATAATGGTGTCATATCGGTTCCTGCATTTGAAACAGTTTTGGTCAGAGAGTCATTAGGGGTAGGGCGACTTGATTCATCAACAGGTGATAAAGTTTATATTGACTGCAAATAAAAATAATCAAGGGAGCCCCTATGGGAGAAGCAGTTAAATTGTCTCGTGGTGACAGCAATAACATTCGAATAAAGACCAATTTGTCTATATGGATTTTGTATTCAAGTGATGCATTCAAGTTACATATGATGAATGAGCTGTCTCAGTGTAATAGTTTAAATTTTGAAGCTATATCGCTTCATGGTGTTGTTGCTGACAGTTTTAAACACTTTACGCCACCGGACCTTATTTTTGTAGAAACAGGTCCCAACTGGGCACAAAAAGTAGTGGAATTGCAAAATTACGACGGGCCAATGATTGAAGATAGTGAAGTTAGTACTTCATTAATTATATTTGGTGACGAGAGTGATAATGGGGCTTTAAAAATAGCTCTTCGCCTAGGTGCTACAGACTTTATATCTGATCAAGCCACAATTTTGGATTTAATGCCTCTGTTGAAAAATGTTGCTGAGGAAAAAATAGCGGCACGCAAACTTGGGCAACTGTTTGTATTTATTAATACTAAAGGAGGCTCTGGTGCGACAACAATAGCTTTAAATACGGCGGTTGAAGTTGCCATGCACCATAGAGAAAAAGTGTTATTGCTGGATTTGGATATTCACTTTGGTGTTGTCATGGATTATCTCAATATTAATCCAGCTTATAGCATTAACGACGCCATTGCGAACGCGTCAGATTTAGATGAAATTTCATTGCATGCTTTAGTCTCTAAGCATCCATCTGGTTTACATGTATTAAGTTTTAAACATGAAAATCATAATGAAAATTTTGATAAAGCGATGCAGATGGGTAAGTTATTACCAACGTTATTGGAATACTATCCTTATGTATTTGTTGATCTTTCCGGTGGTGTCGACCGAATGTTTTCTCCTATTTTGTCGCGAGCTAGTAAAACATTTTTGGTCACGCAACAAAATTTAGTCGCGGTCAAAAACATGTCTCGTATTCTAAAGGCAATGACCTTTGAATACGGTATTCAGCGCGATCAAATTGAAATAATCCTTAATCGCTATGAAAAACGTCAGCAAATACGACTGAAAGATATCGAACAGACGATTTCAGGAGTTCCAATACATGTTATCCCTAATGATTTTAAAGCGGCTATTGAAAGTGCCAACTTAGGGAAACCATTTGTAGAGTCGAGAAAAGGTAGCTCAATTACTAAATCGGTAGTGGATTTATCACAAACATTAGCGCCAGTTAAAGAGAAAAAAGGGTGGCTGAGACGTCTATTTTCCTGATGGATTAGGGAGAGGGTATGTTTTTTAAACGTAAGAATATTAGTTCTGATTTTCAAGAGGAGCTTTTAAAAGAAGAAAGCACCCCAAAAGCTGATATACCAGTAAAGCCTAAATCTAGTCCTGCACTGGGAAATCAAGAAAAGAGTGAAGCACCTAAACAGGATGAGAGCCCTCTTCAGCGCAAATTGCGTGAAGCCGAAGCAAAAAACAAACAAATCGATGATACCCGTAAGCAGCTTGAACAGGAGCAAGCAACGAAACACTATTATCATCGCCGGCTACTCGAAACATTAGATTTGGCATTGCTTTCTAGCTTGGAAAAAGACAGGGCTAAGAAAGATCTCCATGATGCAGTGGTTCAGCTAATGGCAGAAGACCAAAGTCATGCTTTGAGTGCAGAGGGTCGCAAACGGGTCATAAAACAGATCGAAGATGAAGTGTTTGGTTTGGGGCCTCTAGAGCCACTTTTAAATGATTCATCGGTTTCAGATATTCTGGTTAATGGAGCAAAAAGTGTCTATGTTGAGCGCCGAGGCAAACTAGAAAGAACGCCTTATACCTTTCTCGATGACCGACATCTACGTAGCATCATTGACCGAATTGTTAGCCAGGTTGGTCGTCGTATCGATGAATCGTCTCCTATGGTCGATGCCCGCTTAGCTGATGGTTCGCGTGTCAACGCGATTATCCCACCATTGGCACTTGATGGACCTTCAGTTTCTATTCGCCGTTTTGCTGTCGATAAGCTCACTATGGATAACTTGTTATCCTTTAACTCTATTTCAGAGCAAATGGCAAAGTTTGTCGAAGCAGCCGTTAAAGGCGAACTCAATATTCTTATCTCTGGTGGTACTGGTTCAGGAAAAACCACCACTTTGAACATATTCTCAGGCTTCATTCCTAGTGACGATCGAATCATTACCATAGAAGACTCCGCTGAGCTTCAATTACAGCAACCTCATGTTGTTCGTCTAGAAACCCGCCCTGCAAACTTGGAGGGTAAAGGTGAAATTACCCAGCGTGATTTAGTTAAGAACTCACTACGTATGCGACCTGACAGAATTGTATTAGGTGAGGTTCGGGGCAGTGAAGCGGTTGATATGTTGGCGGCAATGAATACGGGGCACGATGGTTCGCTTGCAACCATTCACGCCAATACTCCTAGAGATGCCTTGAGCCGTGTGGAAAATATGTTTGCTATGGCTGGCTGGAACATCTCTACCAAAAACTTACGGGCACAAATTGCTTCTGCGATTCATTTGGTTGTTCAGATGGAGCGTCAGGAAGACGGTAAACGGAGAATGGTCAGTATTGCCGAAATCAATGGAATGGAAGGTGACATCATTACCATGTCAGAAATTTTCAAATTTCAACGCCAAGGCATGGATGAGGAAGGCAATGTCATCGGATTTTTTACTGCGACCGGAGTCATCCCACAGTGCCATGATTCATTGTCTAAACGTGGTTGGCATTTACCTTACGAAATTTTTAATGAAACCTTTGAATAAGGGGTAGAGCAATGGACCAACTGTATTTTTTTGCTTTACTGTTTGTCGCAGTTTTTCTTATTTCCCAAGCATTCCTAATGCCAGCGGCTGGCAATAAAGCAAAGCACAAAGCCATTAGTAAGCGGTTGAAAGAAAGTCAATCGCAGGTCGATGAGCAGAGTCGTTCATTGTTGAATGAACATTACATCAAGAGCTTGTCTCCTATTGATCAGAAATTGGTGAGTTACAGTTATTTCGCCAATATGAAAAAAAACCTAGAGCTTGCCGGTATAGGAAAATCATTAACACAAGTGGTTACCTATACGGTTTTAAGTCAAGTATTGGTTCTGATTCTTTTTATTTTCTTAGGCGCAGAACTTTATATAGCTTTTGCAGCTAGTTTTATTGTTTGGCTAATTTTGTATTTTGTTATTAGCGGAAAAATATCAAAAAGGTTAAGTAAATTTGAAGAACTTTTTCCTGATGCTCTGGATATAATGAAGCGAATGCTATCTGCTGGTCATCCTATTACTTATTCGTTTAATGAAGTCGGAAAAGAATTACCCGAGCCGGTTGGCAGTGAATTTAAGAATACGTTTAATCTTTTAAATTATGGTTACGATATCAGATTAGCCATGATGCAAATGGTAGAGCGTAATCCAACCGTATCTATGTTTGCCTTTTCAAGTGCAGTTTTATTACAAAAAGAGACTGGCGGCGATCTGGCTGAAAATTTAGATAAAGTCGCTAAAGTATTACGTGCTAGATTCAAGTTACAGCGAAAAATAAAAACCTTATCCGCTGAAAGTAAAATGTCTGCTTGGGTATTAATGTTAGCACCTTTCGCTATATTTATTATGTTAAGCGTAATTAGTCCTGGATATTTGGACCCTCTTTACAGTGACCCTCGGGGTCACCGCTTATTGATATATGGTGGAATAGGGTTATTTATTGGCTCTTTGTGGATAAGAAAAATTATTAACTTTGAGGTTTGATATATGCAGGACCTAGTCAATTATCTACAGAATTTTAAATTAACAGAAGAAAACCTCATTCTGCTGATGATAATGTTTTCCAGTATTCTGGTGGTCATTACTATATTCTTACTGGTATTTGGTCGTTCTAAACAGTCTACTGTTCGTAATCGCCTACAAACCTACACAATGGAAGCGGAGATAACAAAGAAAAATAGCAAAATTGATAATGCGCTTGAATCTTTATCACCGATTTTTACTACCAGTAATGCTAAAGAAAAAGAAACGGTGCGTCATCAACTGATGCATGCGGGATTTCACAATGAAACGGCACTGACATACTTCTATGTGACAAAAACACTTTCTACGCTAATCGGGCTTTTTGCCGGATTGCTCTACTACACGTTTTCAGACAGTGGGCAGAATCCGCTGTTCATCTTAATAATCTGTGTTGGAGTCGGCCTCTTTATTCCTAATATTTTCTTACGACATTTAGTTAAAAAACGTCAGTCGCGCATTCGTGCTGGTGTCCCAGATATGCTTGATCTATTAGTGGTTTGTACGGAATCGGGGTTAGGCTTAAATGCTGGCTTGATGCGAGTATCAAAAGAACTTGGCATGTCTCATATGGATTTAGCGGATGAGTTAGATACTGTCTGCCTGAAAATCAAGGCGGGCTACGATATGTCAGAAGCGTTTCAAGGGTTTGTTGAACGAACGGGTGTTGAGGAGTTGGCTGGCTTAATCAGCATGCTGTCTCATGCATCAAGGATCGGCGGCAGCTTATCTCAAACATTGCGTGACTACACAGAAGATTACCGTGACAAGCGAAATCAGGAAGTGGAGGAGATTGCAGCTAAAATACCCACTAAGATGATTTTTCCTCTATTGGTCTGTATTTGGCCTGGATTTTTTATTGTTGTTCTTGGACCGGCAATCATCAAGTTAATGGAAGCTTTTGGGCAATAAAGGATGAATGATGAAAAAATATAATTATGCCACTCTCTTATTGATCGCTCTTATCGCAGGCTGTGCAAGCGATTCCGATAAACAATCTAAGTTTGATAGTGAACTTTATGATGGCAGGCCTGTTGAAACTTTTAGTACAGACGCTGCACCACTAACCGAAACGGAAGCGATAAAACGTGGTGACTATGCGTTAAGGCAAAACAATTCTGATCTGGCGCTTTACGAATATATTCGTTCTCTAGAGTTTCCTGACTCACAATATAGCGACAAAACCTTGTATACCATTGGCCGCATACATCAGTCTCGTGGCAATTATGAACTTGCAGAGCGAGCTTATCTGCTGGCGTTAGAGCACAACCCTAATAACGTTCAGGTTCTAGAGCAATTGGGTTCGAATTATAGTAAGCAAGGTAAAGTTGATGAAGGTCGAAGCTACTTTTTACGAGCGATTAATGCCGATCAATTGCGTTTGAGTTCAAGATTAAAACTGGACGATGACGCAAGTGTGTCAGAGATAGAGGCATTAAGCAGCGACAACCTTTCTCCGGCTAGCGCCTACATGGGATTAGGCATACTCGATGATGTCAAAGCGCAACATGAAGTAGCGCAGGCGTTTTACAAGCATGCTTTAAGAATTCAGCCTAAATCGAGTAAGGCACTGATGAATATGGGTTATTCCCATTATATGAGTGGGAATTACACCGACGCGACGCGCTTTACCTTAGCCGCTCTTGAGCAAGAACCGGATAACGAGAAGGCGTTAAACAACTTGGCACTCATTTATTTAGCCAAAGGCGAAACCCAGCGAGCTTTAAATGTGTTTATGCGCCGAATGGATGCTCCAGAAGCGTTGAATAATGTTGGCTATTTCTTAATGCTTCAGGGCAAACCAGAAAAAGCGATCCCATATTTGCAGCAAGCCATCGACAAAAAGACTTCTTACTACAAGATTGCCAATGAAAATCTAGAACGTGCGTTGGCCGAAGTGCGTGCAAAAACACCTGAAAAAGCAGAAATGATGTCTCAGTGACGGTCAAGCCTATCTTTGGGATCTGGCTCAGGATAGGCTTCAATTACCTTCTTCAAATATTCCTGATGGTACCTGAGTCCGTTAACGCAATGTCTGTCTAGCTTGCCGTTGGCAACCATCTTTTCTAATTCGAGTAACGCGAAGGGAACCGACCAAGCTTGTTTGTATGGTCGGTGGCTGGTTAACGCATCGAATACATTGGCAACGGTGATAATGCGGGCAGATATTGGAATGTCTTCTTGGGTTAAACCGTAGGGGTAACCGCTACCATCCAAAAACTCATGGTGGTAAGCGACGATCTCTTTTAGTACAGCTACACAAGGGTGATCAGGTGAGCCCATTTCATTAATGATCTTGTTGATGATCTCTACGCCTTTTTCCACATGATCTTTTAACTGATCGCGTTCATCATGTCCCAGTGAGCTAGATTTGGTTAACAAACTCACCGGAATAGACAGCTTTCCGATGTCATGGCATTTAGAAAACAGGGTAATGTTTTCAATGCTTTCATCATCTAATTCGTAGATGTGTGCAACTTCAAGTGCTATGACTTTGGCATATCGACAGATTCTTTCTTTGTGTTCAGACGACTCTTGCCAGTGTTCTTGAGATTGTGAATGAACAAGGCTGGCTGAATCGATCAATGAGTGCACTAAGTCATATTCTGACGTCACAACAAAACGAATGATCTCCAAAAACGGTTTGAGTGCTTCGGTCATGGACTGGTTGAATAAATCTTTTTGAAAAGAATTTAAGAATATAAAACCGATAAACTTCTTGTTTTGGAAAACAGGCACAGCCAGAGATGAGCGATACCCTTGATCTATAAGCCATTTAGAATGAGGGAATTTGGCATCTAGCTGATTTGGAATATCATTTAAATAACGACAATCGCCAGTTTCAGAACAGATTTTTAACGCTGGCAATTCTGATAAGGGAAACTCGTAGTGTAAGAGTTCAAAGCCATGAAAGGTGCTATCAGCATAGGTTTTTAGGTGATCATTCTCCTCATCGTAAAGCGCAAAAGAAATGCGATCGACTTCTGGAGCAGACACGCGCAAACGCTCATGAATATCAGTAAGCTGATTATTCAGAGTTCCCGCAGATGCGAAATAGCTGTGATCGCTATTTTTGCTGTGCGTGTCCATGGCATCTCCCCCTAATTTTTCCTCGGTGACAACTCAATTCATCAACCTAATTACGCAACTTATAGCTACTTAATAAGTTTAGTTGAGATTGCCTTTTTCTGTTCAATAAACAACCAGTAAATGTGCTTCAAAATGTTTATGTGAAATCGTTTACCGCCTATAGATAAAGGCATTTGAGCAATACCTTATGCCAGCCATAGATGTTTGTTATCTAAACTCCCCTTCTGTATATGACAATTTAGTGTTATTTGTGTAAACGTTTCCACTATGCAGCAGTGATCACAGAATGCTGACGATATAGCCTGCTAAACTCTTGCACATTAAATGAGATGTTGTTTGAGGTAAGTGAAGTGAAAGTATTGGTCACTGGCGGTATGGGATACATAGGTAGTCATACTTGCGTGCAAATGATTGACGCTGGGATGGAGCCGATCATTCTTGATAACCTGTGTAATGCTAAAAAGAAGGTGTTGGACAGAATTAAGATGATTTCTGGTGTAGCGCCAGTTTTTCATCACGGCGATATTCGTGATGAAGCGCTGCTCGATTCCATTTTTGCTGAGCATGATATCAAAGCGGTTATTCACTTTGCTGGCTTGAAAGCCGTGGGTGAGTCGGTGGCTAAGCCTCTCGAATACTATGATAACAACGTTAACGGCTCTTTAGTTCTTGCGCGTTCTATGCGTAAAGCGGGAGTGAAGAACATCATCTTTAGCTCTTCTGCCACTGTGTATGGTGACCCAGCTTCAGTACCAATTACCGAGTCTTTCCCGACAGGAGCAACGACCAACCCTTATGGCCGCAGCAAGTACATGGTGGAAGAGTGCTTATCGGATCTTTTCAACGCAGATCCGAGTTGGAGCATTACTTTACTGCGCTACTTTAACCCTGTTGGTGCGCATCCATCAGGCTTGATGGGCGAAGATCCGCAAGGTATTCCAAACAATCTCATGCCGTATATCGCACAGGTAGCAGTAGGGCGCAGAGAAAAACTTTCAGTGTACGGGAATGATTACCCAACACCCGATGGTACGGGCGTTCGTGACTATATTCATGTGATGGATTTGGCTGACGGCCACCTTGCAGCATTAACTCACGTTGGCCAGAAGAGTGGTTTACATATCTATAATTTAGGCACCGGTAAAGGTTCTAGTGTGCTCGATATGGTGGAGGCATTCAGCCAAGCTTGCGGCAAAGACGTAGCTTATGAGGTTTGCCCGCGTCGTGCTGGTGATATTGCTGAATGTTGGGCGAGTACGGAAAAAGCAGAGCGCGAACTGGGCTGGAAAGCTACTCGCAGCGTAAAAGAAATGACAGAAGATACTTGGCGTTGGCAGGTTGCTAACCCGCAAGGTTACTAGTTTGAGAGATGAATAAAAGTTATGTCGAATACTGAATTTAACCCTGTAGATCATCCGCATCGTCGCTACAACCCATTAACTGGGCAGTGGGTGCTTGTTTCTCCTCATCGAGCTAAGCGTCCTTGGAGTGGGCAAGATGAAAAGCCATCGGTTGCGGATCTTCCTTCTTATGACGCTAAATGCTTTTTGTGTCCAACTAACGAACGTATTTCTGGAGATAAAAATCCAGATTACAAAGGCACTTACGTATTTAATAACGACTTTGCTGCGCTAATGCCTGATTCTCCTGATGCACCTGAGAATGCACACCCCCTATTCAAGGTGCAGGGTGTTCGCGGTTTAAGTCGTGTTATTTGTTTTTCACCTGATCACAGTAAGACTTTGCCTGAGCTGGCTCCGCAAGCGATACGTGGTGTGATTGATACATGGAATGAGCAGATTGAAGAGCTAGGCAAAGAGTATCCTTGGGTTCAGGCTTTTGAAAATAAAGGCGAAACCATGGGATGTTCTCAACCGCATCCACACGGACAAATTTGGGCAAATAGCTTTTTACCTAATGAAATCGAACGTAAAGACAATAACTTACGTGCGTATTACAAAGAGAATAATTCAAACCTGCTGGTGGATTATGTACAAGCAGAGTTAAAAGACGGTTCCAGAATTGTCGTTGAAACAGAACATTGGGTCGCGCTAGTGCCTTATTGGGCGGCATGGCCATTTGAAACCATGTTATTGCCGAAAACCCACATCCGCCGCATGAGCGAGCTTAGTGATGAAATGCGCGATGATCTTGCTATTGCGATTAAAAAATTAACCAGTCGTTATGACAACCTGTTCGAGTGCTCATTCCCATATTCAATGGGTTGGCATTACGCACCGTTTTTTACAGATGGTCAGAGTGTTGAACATTGGCAATTACATGCCTTGTTCTACCCACCACTGCTGCGTAGCGCAAGTATTCGCAAATTTATGGTTGGTTATGAAATGTTGGCGGAAACTCAGCGAGATTTAACCGCAGAACAAGCCGCAGAGCGACTACGATCGCTATCAGACGTACATTACAAAGAACAATAAGTGGAACAATTATGAGCTTAATTAATAGTGTTGAAGCTGCATTTGAAGCAGTACTGGGTTATAAGGCAAGCCATCTTATTCAGGCTCCTGGCCGTGTAAATCTGATTGGTGAACATACTGATTACAACGATGGTTTCGTTTTGCCTTGTGCGATTAACTACCAAACTGTGGTTGCGGCCTCTCCTCGTTCTGATTCGAAGGTTAAAGTAGTTGCTGTGGATTATGGTAATGCGATTGACGAGTTCGATTTAACTCAGCCAATTACCTTTGTCGAAAACAAAATGTGGGCTAACTACATTCGCGGTGTAGTGAAGTACTTGATGGAACGCGGTTACTCATTTAACGGTGCCGATATCGCAGTGAGCGGTAATGTACCTCAAGGCGCGGGTTTAAGTTCTTCTGCTGCATTAGAAGTGGTTATTGGCCAGACATTTAAAGAACTTTACAGCTTACCTATTAGCCAAGCTGAAATTGCCTTAAACGGTCAACAAGCTGAAAACCAGTTTGTCGGTTGTAACTGCGGCATCATGGATCAGCTTATCTCTGCGGAAGGTCAGGCAAATTCTGCGCTTCTTATCGACTGTCGCAGTTTAGAAACCAAAGCGGTTTCAATGCCTGAAGATATGGCGGTCGTCATCATCAACTCAAACAAGCAACGCGGCTTAGTCGACAGTGAATACAACACTCGCCGCCAGCAATGTGAAGAGGCCGCACAAATCTTTGGTGTGAAAGCGCTACGTGATGTTTCTATCGAAATGTTTAACGACAAAGTAGAGCAGATCGATCCTGTTGTTGCTAAACGCGCTCGCCACGTAATCACAGAAAATGAACGTACCCTGCAAGCGGCAGATGCTTTAAGTGCTGGTGACTTAAAACGCATGGGTGAACTAATGGAGCAATCTCATGCGTCTATGCGTGACGATTTTGAAATCACAGTAAAAGAAATCGATGCCTTAGTAGACATCGTGAAAGATGTGATTGGTGAACAAGGCGGCGTACGTATGACAGGCGGCGGCTTTGGTGGCTGTATTGTCGCTTTAGTTCCGCCATCATTGGTTAACGATGTGGAAAAAGCGGTCGAAGCTCTATATCCAAAACAAAGTGGCCTTACTGCAACCTTCTATGTGTGTCAGGCAAAAGCTGGTGCCGGTTTGATTCAATAAGGGCTTTATCGATGACGAATTCTTTATTTGAAACAATGACACAATCGCCAGCCTACGATGGCCAACAAGCTAAGCTGATTGAGCTCACTAATGCTGGTGGTATGCAAGTGGTGTTTATGGACATTGGCGCAACTTGGTTGAGTTGTATTGTTCCTGTTACAGGCGAAATGCGCGAAGTGTTGCTTGGTTTACGTACTATGGAAGATTTCAAGCAACACGGCAGTTTCTTAGGTGTGACAGTTGGTCGATATGCAAACCGAATTGCTAATTCTCAATACTCATGGCAAGGCGAAACCTATCATTTAAATGGTAATCAAGGTGCGCATTGTTTACATGGTGGTAAAGATGGCTGGAGCCATCGTCGCTGGGATATCGTGGCTCAAAGTAAACAGAAAGTAGAATTCTCAATCTTTTCTGCTGACGGTGACCAAGGATTTCCGGGCAATGCGACTGCATCGGTGGCGTATGAGTTAACAGACGATAATCAGGTCGTGATTAGCTACAAAGCATCGACAGATAAAGCGACTCCGTTGAACCTGACTAACCATGCCTATTTCAATTTGCTCGGTGCAGAATCTGGCGCAGATATTCTCGACCATAAACTGCAAGTTAATGCTGACTACTATCTGCCAACCACATCAGAAGGTATTCCTTTGGGTGAGCTGGCGAGTGTTGAAAACACCAGTTTTGATTTCCGTACAGCTAAGACAGTTAGAGAAGACTTGTTGGCTGATGAACAGCAGAAAAACTGTAAAGGGTATGACCACAGCTTCTTACTTGATGACAGCTGTAAAACGGGGCAAACGGTCGCAACCGTTGAAGCGCCTGACGGTTCTCTGTCGATGGATGTGTTTACCGACAAACCGGCTATCCAGTTTTATGGCGGTAACTTCTTAGAAGGAACACCAAACAGAACTGGTGGGATATACAAACAGTATCAAGGTCTTGCTCTTGAAACTCAGTTTTTGCCTGATTCACCGAATCAAGCAGATTGGCCTCAGGAGAGTTGTATGACTCTTCCCGGCGAAGAATACGCTTTTACCACTGTGTATAAGTTCAACGTTTTGGCGAGCTAACCCGTAGGGTGCATAGTGAACCCAAGGGCTGGGGGGATAAGGTTTACAGTTCTTGGGGGAAAGCGATTTTGCCCTCACTTCTTATGAAGTGAGGGCTTTTTTCTTACTGAACCGTGCTGCTAGACGGTGCTTTGTCTACGGAATCTCTACGTACCAGCGTTGGCGAGAAACACATTGGCTCTTGTTCCAACTCTTCATCTCTAGCCAGTTGCAGCGCAAGTTTTGCCGCCTTTTCTGCCATCATTTGAATTGGGTAACGAATCGTTGTGAGGCGAGGGCGCACATAGCGTGCAATTAAACCGTCATCGAATCCGATAACCGAAACATCTTGTGGTGTCTTCACCCCATTTTCTTCCAGTACCGAAAGTGCGCCTGCTGCCATATTGTCGTTATAAGCAACAACAGCGGTAATATCTAAAGACTTAGTCAGTAAGTTGGTCATGGCTTCTTCACCGCCTTCACTGTCCGGAGAGGCGAGTTCCAAATAACTTGCTGGCAGGGAAATGTTGTGTGCAGCGAGTGCGTCTTTATAGCCTTCAATGCGCTGATCTGCATCTTCAATGTGATGAGAAGAACTGATACAAGCGATCTTTTCATGCCCGTGTCGGATCAGAAATTCTGTCGCTAAGTAAGCGCCTTTGTAGTTATCTAGAGAGATACAACGATCTGCGAGCTCTGGTATATGGCGGTTGATCAGTACCAATGCTTTGATCTCGTGAGCATAAGCAATCAGTTCTTCATCAGAAAGCGCTTTTGAGTGGATAACCAATGCATCACAGCGACTGTTTATCAGCAGATCGATAGCTTGGCGCTCTTCTTCTGCTTCATGGTAACCATTACCGATCAGTAAGTGTTTGCCCGCTTGATGAGCAACATTATCAACCGCTTTGACTAACGTACCAAAGAAAGGATCAGACACATCACTCACTAACACACCAATGGTGTTTGTACTTTGGCTTACTAAAGCGCGAGCAGCAGCATTCGGGCGGTAGCCAAGATCTTTCATCGCTTTCGTTACTGATTCGATCGAAGCTTTACTCGCTTTGGGAGATTTATTGATCACGCGTGAAACCGTTGCCACTGAAACGCCTGCTTCACGTGCTACGTCTTTTATGGTTGCCATGAGAGACCTCGCTACATAAGAAACGTTATTTAACAATGTGAGTGAAAATATGGCAACGAATCCGTTAAGTAATGTACAGATATGAGAGATTAAGCTTAGATTTGAGAAGGGATAATAGAGTGTGTAAACGTTTTTAGTAAACGTACTCTCCTCCTATCCGAAAATAGAAGGAGAAAAGAGATTTAACGGACGCTGGCAACAAGATTATCAATAAAAGAATGTTTAGATTGGCAAACGCCGGCAAGCCTCACGTATTTAGGATTATGGCGGTCATTGAGCAGTGGATGATGCCATCCAACAGTATGCTGAACGAAGTGTTTGGCAAACGCTTCAGAGACTTCTAAACAACCACAAATCACGGTATCAACATAGCTTTGAACAATCGGACTTTTCTCGCAAGGATGAAGATGTTGCTCGGTGACATACACCCAGATCGCTTTGTTTCTGTCGAACTCAATATCAGTTTCAATTTGGTCAGGGTGAAGCGCAACGCGTTGGTAACCACTTTCTCGACGATCAAACTCAACCAGTGCCGCGTCATCAATTTCCAACAGCACACCGTTAACCTGACCTTCACCAGTGTTCACGACTAGCGGAGAGATAGTGTAAGTGTCATCAATTTTCCCCCAAGAGCGAACTAGCCCGTGCGCAATAACTGGAATGGCGCTTCCGGTTTGTCCAGTGAGCTGTCGGGAATGTGAATTGATTAGGCTTCCGTAGCCAAAAATATACATGTACTCGTCCTATTTGAATCTGTAACTGCGTTGACTGCATTCATTCACCCTAATCACATAGTTAGCTATGCTCATAGGGCTTCACTCATTTGTCGTCTTGCTACAAATCCAAATAGTTAGAGTTTCAATGGCTATTTGAATCTATAGCTGTGTTGACTGCATTCATTCACCCTAATTACATAGTGTCCTATGTTCCTAGGGCAGAATTCATTTATTGCCTGTTACTGGTATTAATTTTTCGAGAAAAACTGCAGGCGTTTTAGTATCCAAAACTCTACAGCGAATATTCCTACTAACCCGAAGCAGAATAGTGCAAAGGCAATAGGGGATTCGGTTCCCGGAATGCCTCCTACGTTAACACCTAATAGACCAGTTAAAAAGCTGGTCGGTAAGAAGATAGCTGCAATTACAGAGAACAGATAAGTGTTTTGGTTCATCTTTTCTGCGTGGTATTGGCGCAGTTCACCTTTAATGATTTCTAACTCACTGAGGAAAAAGTCGAGTGTTTCATTAATGCGGGTAATGGTGTTCACGCTATGGCGTAAGCGCATATTCTTGAAGTTAGCTAACGGTACATCTGAAGACAAATAGTCATCAATCGCGTACTGCTGAGGCTTGATGAAGCGTTTGATTTTGAGCAGGGCTTTATGAGTGTCCATCATGTCTTCACTTAGCTCTAGCTCACTGTCAAACGCTTCAATTCTGTCTTCAACAGAATTAAGGTAGTTATCGATGTTTTTGTTGAGCCCATCAATAATGTTCAGCACAAGATCCGCAAGCGTTTTTGGTCCTAGACCTTGCTTTAGAGATTCACGGATAGCATTGATGGTTTTGGATGGAATCTTACGCGTGGAAATCAGCACACCTTGATAATACAGAATGCGAACACTGAGCATATCTGCCGGATCGGCATTGTCGTTGAGATTGACGCCTCTTAGTATCAACAGAAAACTCTGTTCGTCATATTGCTCAAACAACGGGCGCGTATCTTCAGCTAACAAGCTGTCGACAATCGATGCGGGGATAGCATTCTCTAGAAGCCATTCACGAACCCCCGGTATATCTCGTTGGCAATGATACCAATCATGAGCTTGGAGCGAGGTTGATTTACCCGTTGGTTGAGTTGCTTGCTGCCCTGAAAACTGCCAGTGATCGATTAAAAAATCCATAGTGATCCTTTTGAAGCGTTTGTCTCTTACAAATCGTGCTTTTTGAAAGCCTCTGTTTTCAAACTAGAGCTGAAAATGGCTTTGGTAAAGCTTATGTTTTTTATAAAAAGTAGCCCAAGATGATCTTGGGCTACGGGTGATTGCGATTAGAAGCCACGCATTTGAATGCGGCGCAGGAACTCAGTCATCACTCGGTCGTAAAGTAAGTCGCCCAAGAAAGCATCTTCAACATGATGGTCAATACTTGGGTTGTCGTTCACTTCGATCACATAGACTTGGCCGTCAATCTCTTTTAGGTCAACACCATACAAGCCGCTACCGATAAGGTTGGCCGCTTTAACCGCTACATCCACGACATTTTTCGGTACTTGTTTTAAGTCTAGTGTTTCAAAACCACCAGACGAAACTCGGCCGCTATTGTGGTGTTGATAAATCTGCCAGTGGCCGCGACTCATCATATATTTACAGGCGAAGATTGGTTGTCGGTTCATCACACCAATACGCCAGTCAAAATCAGTAGGCATAAAGGCTTGAGCTAAAATCAACGCGCTCTTTTCAAACAGAGCGGAAGCTTCTTTTTCTAGCTCTTCTTCAGTACGCACTTTTACAACGCCACGAGAGAAAGCTCCATCTGGAATCTTCAATACCATTGGTAATTCGAGCTGAGAAAGTAACTTCTCCTTCCAGCCTTCATCAAAGCTTTTCACAATCACGCCTTTTGGCGCTGGCACGTTGTTGCGTTGCAATAGCTCGGTTAAAAACACCTTATTGGTACATTTCATGATCGACTCGGAATCGTCCATGACCACTAAGCCCATCTTTTCTGCGGTTTTGGCAAAACGATAGGTGTAGTTGCTGATGTTGGTCGTAGCGCGGATGAATAGGCCATCAAACTCACCTAAGCGAGATAAGTCGTCAGGTGAAATGGTTTCCAAGTTCATACCTAAGCGGTTTGCTGCACGAACAAAGCGTTTCAGTGCTGAAGCATCTGAAGGAGGCATTTTCTCTTCAGAATCAACCAGCATTGCCACATCGTAGCGGTATTTTTTCTCTTGCTTCGGTTTACGCCATACTTTTGTTGAGAACATTTCCAGAGACTCGATGAAGAAGTCTTGCTCTTGATCTTCCAAATCTTGGAATGGGTATGGTGCAATTCGGTTAATCTGCCATTGACCTTGGTACTTGTGCATTTTCAGTTCAATAACAGGCACCATGAACTGCTCGAACAGGCGACGAGCAAGCTTATCCAACCCCGGCTCTGGCGTGCGTCCGAAGTAGATTTTACAGTGAATAGAATCGGTGTTTTTGCACAGTTTATTGAGTTTCAATAAACCGGAAGAGAGCAGAAATGGCTGGTTGATGTCGTTAATTGCCATGACGCGCGGAATAACGCGGTGCCCACGAGCCTCTGCCATCAATGAGCAGTAGTAGCCGTTGCTCATATAATCATAATCACGACACAAATTGACCACTTGAACGCTACGGAAGTTGTTTTTCCAGTCTGCATCAAGGTATTGGGCGACGCTGACAACTTGTTCGGAAGGGAAGTATTGTTGCCAGTCGCTTGCTTGGTCTGTCACGATTAAAAGGTTTGCCATATTATTTTGATTCCTATTGCTAGAGTCTATATACGCTAAAATTAGATTCCCGCATCACAGTAAACAGCTTTACTGCTCATCACTCCCAACGGTTCGATACGATTAAGTGTAGACAATCGTTCGAATTTTATTGTTCATTACCTAGCTGCATGCTTAGTTGCTTTGGGTGTATTATTGAGTTGCAATCTTGAACGGCCAACAGCCCTACAACCATAAGGACATCGTATGGACTTTCGTCTTGCGAAAAGTGCTGATCTCTCTGCGCTTAATGCGTTAGAACAACAGCTATTTGAAGGAGATAAAATTTCTCCTCGTCAAATGAAGCGTTTTTTACACTCCAACCAAGCTGTCATTTTTGTGGCAGATTCTGGTGAGGAATTGGCTGGATATGCATTGCTACTATTTCATCAAGGTACACAGCTATCAAGGTTGTATTCAATTGCCGTTAAACCTGATTTCAGAGGACGGAGAATTGCTCAGAATTTGGTTGAGCAATGTGAGCGTGCAGCTCTTGATCAAGGCTCTACTACATTAAGGCTAGAAGTTCGCGAAGACAATACGGCAGCAATAAATTTATATGAAAAAATGGGCTATAAAACACTGAAAGTCCTGATTCATTATTACGATGATTTGTGCAACGGCCGCCGCTTACAGAAACGTCTTACACCGCACGGTCCGAAAGTGCAGTTACCTATGCCGTTGTATGTTCAAACCACGCCGTTTACTTGCGGTGCAGCCTGTTTGCTAATGAGTTTTTCTTATTTGGATAAAACCTTTGAACCGACACGAATTCAGGAGATGCAACTGTGGCGTGAAGCGACGACCATTTTCATGGCTGCTGGGCATGGTGGTTGTAGCGGACAAGGCTTAGCACTCGCTGCGACGCGTCGCGGTTTCCATGTTGAGTTATGGAGTCAGTCTAAGAGTACCCCGTTCATTGATAGTGTGCGTGATGCGAATAAGAAAGCGGTGATCGAGTTGGTTCATCAGGATTTTTGTCAGCAATTAGAAACACAAGATGTGACGACCATTGACGCACCGCCAAGCCAAGAGCAGTTGGAAGAGTGGGTAAGACAAGGTGCATGTGTACTGCTGCTTATCAGTACGTATCGCTTTGATGGTAAGAAGGAACCCCACTGGATTGTATTAAGTGGTATGAGTGAGAAATTTTTCTTCTTCCATGATCCGCATGCTGAAGGCGAGGAACACGCTATTGCCTCAGCGTTTGTACCACTGGGCAAAAAGGCGCTGTGCCAGATTTTAGGTTTTGGTAAGCAGAAACATACAGCCTGTGTGGTTATTACCCCTAAAGCGTCTTAATTTATTTAGTATTCTGCCTCTCTTGATTCTTTGGGGATCAGAGAGGCAGATTGTTTTTGTGACTATAGGTATTGAGCTAAGTAAGCTTTAGTTTGTTCGGTCATACGCGCTTTTTCCAGGTCAGAAATAAAGCTCGCTTCAATCGCATTTAAGGTAAATTGCGCTAACTCTTGGTAAGACATTGGGTGAGCATCCGCAACCGCGTTGAAGTTATCTGTCATGTAACCGCCGAAATACGCTGGGTCGTCAGAATTGATGGTGACACAGAGCCCTTGACGCAGCAGTTGTACAATGTTGTGCTGTTCCATCTGCTGAAAAACTTTCAGTTTCAAGTTTGAAAGAGGGCATACCGTCAATGGCATACGAGTTTGTTTAAGTTCTTCCACTAACGCCGCATCTTCAACACAACGCACACCGTGGTCGACACGTTGTACACCCAAAAGGTCGATAGCGTTACGGATATTCATTGCCGGACCTTCTTCACCAGCATGAGCGACCGTAATAAAACCCGCGTTTCTCGCTTCACGGAACACATTCTCAAACTTCTCTGGCGGATGACCTTGCTCTGAAGAGTCTAAACCTACGCCAATGATTTTATCTTTAAATGGCAATGCCTGACGTAAGGTTTCCATCGCATCTGGTTCGCTCAGATGGCGTAAGAAACACATAATGATCTGGCTAGAAATCCCTAACTCTTGCTGCGCTTTATCAAGCGCTTTGCTAATACCATTGATCACGGTTTCAAACGCGATTCCACGATCGGTATGAGTTTGTGGGTCAAAGAAAATCTCAGTATGGATAACGTTGTCTTGCTTGCAACGAAGCATATAAGCCCAAGTAATATCGAAGAAATCCTGTTCGTGAATCAGAACGTTAGCGCCCTGATAATAGATGTCGAGAAAAGACTGTAGGTTTGAAAACTGATAAGCCGCATGAACTTCTTCTGGAGAAGAGAAGGGAATGTCGATGTTGTTGCGTTTCGCCAGTTCAAACATCAACTCAGGTTCTAGAGAACCTTCAATATGTAAATGAAGTTCAACTTTTGGCAGTTGTTGGATAAATCGTTTCATATATGCTCTTAATCCTCATGTGATTAATCGCTTTTCATCTTGAGTGGTGTTTTACCTTTATTACCTTATAGGTATGTGAGGTAAATGGGGCCCATACAAAGAGAAAGCGATAACCTATTCGCTTAACTCTTCGTAATCAGAATTTTACGGATTCTGGTAGAGACCCCCACACCGTATCAGTGGGGTTATACGAAGCAACTTTTGCTATTTTCAAATCTATAATCAGTAAGTTTTACTGTTAGATTTGAAAATAAGAAACTTTAAACAAATGATAACGCAATTATTTGTAATTGCCACTTTTAACAATAAGCAAAGATTCTGGTTTTACTTCTGATATAAAAACCAGATATAAAAAAAGCTCCCCTTGTAGGAGAGCTTCTTGAAGTGATTCGATTTAAGACAAAGCAAGAATTACGCTTGGGATAACGATGAATACTGAGAGTAAGTATCCTGCAACCACAGACTTACTTTTCACCGCCATGTCTGAAATGTAATCGGCGCCTTTCAACGGAATTTCGCGTAAGAACGGAACACCGTAAATCAAGATTGTCGCAAGTACGTTGAACGATAGGTGTACCAGAGCAATCTGTAGTGCGAATACTGCAAACTCACCTGAAACCGCTGTTGCAGCCAGCAGAGCTGTAATACAGGTACCGATGTTAGCACCAAGGGTAAATGGGTACACTTCGCGAACTTTTAGTACACCAGAACCTACCAGCGGAACCATCAAGCTGGTTGTTGTTGAAGAAGACTGAACCAATACAGTCACAACGGTACCTGATGCGATGCCGTGTAGCGGACCGCGACCAATAGCGTGTTGCAGAATTTCACGAGCACGGCCAACCATTAGGCTCTTCATCAGTTTGCCAATCACGGTAATCGCAACAAAGATGGTAGCAATACCAAGAACCACTAATGCAATACCGCCAAACATATCACCAAGAATAGCCAATTGGTGCTTCAAAGCGCCTACTACAGGGCTAGTGATTGGTTTAATAAAGTTCAGACCTTTCATGCTCATATCACCTCCTGCAAGGAACGGTGATACTAGCCAGTGTGAAATTTTCTCAAGTAGACCAAACATGATCTCTAGAGGAAGGAAGATCAACACGGCGAGCAAGTTGAAAAAGTCGTGAATAGTTGCACTTGCAAATGCGCGTTTGAACTCTTCTTTATTACGGATATGACCAAGGCTAACAATTGTATTGGTCACTGTTGTACCAATATTTGCGCCCATTACCATAGGAATCGCGGTTTCGATAGGTAAACCACCGGCAACCAGACCTACGATGATTGATGTGACTGTACTTGAAGATTGGATCAGGGCTGTTGCCACTAAGCCAATCATTAATCCTGCAACTGGGTGTGAAGCAAACTCAAAAAGCACTTTTGCTTGTTCAGCTGCCGCCCATTTAAAGCCATCGCCTACCATTGTTACGGCAAGTAATAGCAAATAAATCATGAAAGCCAAGTTTGTCCAGCGAAGCGTACGAGTCGTTGACGAAATCGGAGCCGCTGTTGAAGCTGCTTGGTTTATCATTGTTTTCTCCATTGACCTTAATTAACTACATTTGGTCTGTTGTTGAATCTGTCGGCGATAGTAGAACCCGAATATTTCAGTAATATGACAGTTTTGTAATAAATAGATATTTTTGTTAATTAGATTCAATTTGGAGCATGTGAGCTTTTTGATGTGTTTTTATCTGTATGAATACTAAGAGTATTTTTATGTATTTTGGATTTGATTAGCAGTAGGTAAAATGCCATTTTTTTGCTCATCTATGAGCTAAACATGACGCAAGAGTCACAAAGAAAATAACTGATGTAGGAAAAAATATAGTTAATCTTTATTTTATTCGGTTTTTTCGAGTTAATTGATTGATGGTGGGTGTTTGGTTTAACCTTAGCGATTATTTGGCTACTGAGTTTCGGCAATATGTCTCATTTAAACTATAACCACCTTTATTACTTTTGGATGGTATGCAAGCAAGGTTCTGTTACTAAAGCGGCAGATGCTTTGTTCCTCACTCCTCAAACGGTAACAGGTCAAATCAAAGCTTTTGAAGAGCGTATGGACGGCAAACTGACCAAACGTAATGGCAGAAGTATTGAACCTACTGAGCTTGGGCAGTTGGTGTTTAAGTATGCAGACCGAATGTTTGGCTTAAGTTATGAAATGCTTGATATCGTTAACTACAGTCAGCGTTCCAATGTTCTTTTTGATGTTGGCGTCGCGGATGCGCTGTCTAAAAGGTTGGTGAGTAAGATTCTGATGACCACCATTCCAGAAGACAACAGTATTCATTTACGTTGTTTTGAATCTACTCACGAACTTCTCCTTGAGCAGTTGTCCCAACATAAACTGGATATGATTCTTTCTGATTGTCCTGTTGATTCAAGCCAAAGCCCAGGTTTGTTTAGTAAAAAACTGGGGGAAAGTAACATGGGATTCTTTGCTCGAAATCATCTTGGCAAAGTTTCATTCCCTGCGGTTTTAGAAGAACGTAAGTTGCTGATGCCGGGAAGTCGTACATCAATGGGGCGAAAAGTCCGTCAATGGTTCGATCACCAAGGTATTCAACCGAACATTCTTGGCGAGTTTGATGATTCTGCGTTAATGAAAGCATTTGCTCGATACCACCCAGAAGCGATTTTCTTGGCGCCACTGCTTTATGTAACCGAAGTGGTTGATGATTTTTCCCTGCAGTTGATCGCACCTATCGAAGAAGTGAAGGAAGAGTATTACGTTATCTTTGCTGAACGGATGATTCAGCATCCGGCGGTCAAAAATATATGTGACGCAGATTTCACAAAATTGTTCGAATGAGACTTTTGTCATTATTTACAGTTGGATTAACTTCACACAATTTGATAAAAAGAACAATTATTACACAGGGCTAATTAATTCGAGCAGCAATAAAGGCGCAAGTTATGAATCAATAAGAATTCAGATGCGTCGCAGAAATAAAATTAACTGATATTACCAAAACACTTTACCCCGCTAATATGCCGCATAACGATAGCCAAGCTAATTGAAGTAAAGGCAGGCGACAAGATAATGAACCCATGAGCATAGCTATTATGTTATTGGGTAAGTAAACGTCGTCATCAAAGCTATTGCTTCAATAGAAAGGGTATTTTGAATTAGTTTATTATGCCGACTTAAGAGCGTTTTAGAAGTTGTTCCTAGGGGACTTATTCATGAATCTACAAGAAATGGAAAAGAATTCCGCTCAGGCGGTTGTTCTACTCAAAGCGATGGCGAATGAAAGGCGTTTACAAATTCTTTGCTTGCTGCACAACCAAGAGTTGTCGGTAGGTGAGTTATGCGGAAAACTAGAATTAAGCCAATCAGCACTTTCGCAGCATTTAGCATGGTTGAGACGAGATGGATTGGTCAACACGCGTAAATCTGCACAAACAGTATTTTATACTCTAAGTAGTGATGAAGTGAAAAAGATGATTGAGTTGCTTCACAATCTGTACTGTGAGTAGCTGATTTAGAAAATGAGTTAAATCAGAAAATAAAAAAACCGGCAAAAGCCGGTTTTTTTCATCGCTGATAATTCAAGCCAGAATTATAGTGCTTTGATAGCTGCAGCGAAGCGAGACTTATGACGAGCTGCTTTATTCTTGTGAATAAGGCCTTTAGTCGCCATGCGGTCTAGGATTGGTGTAACTACAGCAAAAGCAGCAGTTGCAGTTTCTTTGTCGCCTGCTTGGATAGCAGCAACAGTTTTCTTCATGTAAGTGCGCATCATAG
This sequence comes from Vibrio sp. Hal054, assembly GCF_037162405.1. Taxonomy (NCBI): domain Bacteria; kingdom Pseudomonadati; phylum Pseudomonadota; class Gammaproteobacteria; order Vibrionales; family Vibrionaceae; genus Vibrio; species Vibrio sp. Hal054. The sequence goes on from NZ_JARLUT010000001.1 coordinate 486,001, forward strand.
AACGACGGCTAGCATTGTGCTGGCGACGTTTCTCAGCTTGGATAGCGCGCTTCTTAGCAGATTTACTATTTGCCAAGGGTCTAACTCCCAAAAACTTTTCGTTAGGTAACATTTTAAGGGCGAGGAATATCCCCTATTTGCTCTAAAATGTCAAATGATTTGTGCAAAAACCCACCTGAACCAAACAAGTTTGGTATAAGAAGGCCTTCGCGGTTAAGATGGCGTGGATTCTAACAGTATTTTTTTCAATGCTAATACTTATCTGCTCTCTGAATGACATTCTTTGCATTCAGTGGGCGACTATGTTGTTTTAGCTTGTTTTTCGAGGTTATCGTGAGCAAACGCTTACTCAAGTCTGGCATGATTGTCAGTGCCATGACGCTTATCTCCCGCGTGCTGGGATTAGTGCGTGATATCGTTGTTGCAAATCTTATGGGAGCTGGTGCCAGCGCAGACGTATTCTTCTTCGCCAACCGTATTCCTAACTTTTTACGTCGTCTATTTGCAGAGGGGGCGTTCTCTCAAGCCTTTGTTCCTGTGTTAACTGAGTATCATGCCTCTGGTGATATGAACAAAACTCGAGACCTGATAGCCAAAGCGTCGGGTACATTAGGGGTATTAGTCTCTATTGTAACTGTGCTGGGTATTGTGTTCTCTGGTGTTGTTACAGCATTGTTTGGTGCAGGTTGGTTTCTGGACTGGTTAAATGATGGACCCGCAGCGCCAAAATTCGAACTGGCGAGCCTGCTTCTTAAAATCACCTTTCCTTATTTATGGTTCATTACTTTTGTTGCTCTGTCGGGCGCCATATTAAACACCCTTGGTAAGTTCGCGGTTTCTTCGTTTACGCCTGTGTTCCTAAACGTCATGATGATCTTATCCGCTTGGTATATTTCTCCAAACTTGGATCAGCCAGAAATTGGTTTAGCAATAGGTGTGTTTTTAGGCGGTTTAGTTCAGTTTTTATTCCAACTGCCGTTTTTGATCAAAGCTGGAGCCTTAGTTAAGCCAAAATGGGGGTGGAAAGATCCTGGAGTGGTCAAAATTCGCACTTTGATGATTCCGGCTTTGTTTGGTGTGTCAGTGAGCCAAATTAACCTTCTATTTGACTCATTTGTTGCCAGTTTCTTGCAAACGGGTTCTATCAGTTGGCTTTATTACTCTGACCGCTTACTGGAGTTTCCGCTAGGTTTGTTCGGTATTGCGATTGCAACTGTTATTCTGCCGGCACTTTCACGCAAACATGTTGATGCCCATAGTGAAGGCTTTTCACATACCATGGATTGGGGCGTGCGCATGGTCACTTTGTTAGGTGTACCTGCCATGCTGGGGTTGATGGTGTTGGCGAAACCAATGCTGATGGTACTCTTCATGCGCGGCGAGTTCTCGGCCAATGACGTTGAACAAGCTTCGATGTCCTTGCTGGCTTATGCTGCTGGTCTGCTGAACTTTATGCTGATCAAGGTTCTTGCTCCGGGGTATTACTCGCGCCAAGACACGAGAACGCCTGTTCGCTACGGTATTATCGCTATGGTGAGTAACATGGTTTTTAACGCCATCTTTGCTTGGTTCTATGGCTTCGTAGGTTTGGCAGCGGCAACGGCACTATCTGCCTTCATTAATATGGCTTTGCTTTATAACGGTTTGCATCAGCAAGGTGTTTACAAGCTTTCACGTAAAACAGTGTTGTTTTTTGCTCGACTGATTGTTGCTGGTGGCGCTATGGTGGCTGCGATTTTATGGCAACTTGAAGATATGTCGGTTTGGCTTGAGTGGAGCTTCCACAGCCGTGCATTAATGCTGGCTGCGCTGATTGCTTTAGGTGCAATTGTTTATTTGCTCACCGCATTGATTCTAGGCTTGCGCCTAAAGGATTTAAAAGCGGCGACAGAATAATGTTAATTAGGGTATAATCCGCCAGTTTCGCACCAATATAACTGAGAACTATAGGTTTTAAACGTATTCCAATGGAATTAATACGCGGTATTCATAATATCAAAGCACAGCATAATGGTTGTGTGTTGACGATTGGTAATTTTGACGGTGTTCACTTAGGACATCAGCAAGTTCTGCAGAAAGTCTCTGAACAAGCGAAAAAGCTGAATTTACCTTCAGTCGTAATGACATTTGAACCGCAGCCTATGGAGCTTTTCTTAAAAGATAAAGCACCAGCTCGGTTAACTCGTTTGAGAGATAAGTTTGTTCAACTGAGTAAACTGGATATTGATCGACTGTTGTGTGTGAATTTTAACCATCATTTTGCCAGTCTAGATGCGGACAGTTTTATCCGTGACTTGTTGGTAAAACGTTTGGGTGTTAAGTTTCTGGTTGTTGGCGACGATTTTTGTTTCGGCCGTGGGCGCAAAGGTAATTTTGCTATGCTCAAAGAGGCTGGGCAAAAGTACGGATTTGAAGTCGTTAGCACGGAAAGTTTCTGCTTAGAAGAGCTTCGTGTGAGTAGTACGGCGATTCGAGAATCGCTGGCCGAAAACGATCTGACGGGAACGTCAGAAATGCTGGGAAGAAACTATAGTATTAGCGGTCGAGTTTCCCATGGTCGAAAACTTGGTCGTACTATCGGATTTCCTACGGCAAATATTCCACTAAAACGCTGTGTTTCACCTGTGTCTGGTGTGTATGTTGTCGAAGCTTATGGGCTCGGTGAACAACCTATTGGTGGTGTGGCGAATATTGGCCAACGACCAACAGTAAATGGTGTTCGTCAGCAGCTAGAAGTGCACTTATTTGACTTCCAAGGCAATTTGTATGGAAAGCAGTTAGAAGTAGCTCTTTTGCATAAGCTAAGAGATGAAAAGAAGTTTGAGTCGTTTGATGCGCTTAAACAACAAATAGAATTGGATGCTGAAGCGGCTAGGGTGTGGTTGCTTCAGTTTAAGAATTAGCCAGTTGATTCCACTGGTTAAAATAATGTCTAACTTCGCCCAATACAACGGAATTAAGAATCGATGAGTGACTATAAAAATACCCTGAACTTACCTGAGACAGGGTTCCCAATGCGCGGTGATCTGGCCAAACGTGAGCCAGCAATGTTAGAGCGTTGGTACCAAGAAGATCTATACGGTGAAATCCGTAAAGCTAAAAAAGGCAAAAAATCTTTCATCCTGCATGATGGCCCTCCATATGCCAACGGTGATATTCACATTGGTCACGCACTTAATAAGATTCTTAAAGACATTATTATTAAATCTAAAACGCTTTCTGGTTTTGACTCTCCATATATTCCGGGTTGGGACTGTCACGGTCTACCAATTGAGTTGATGGTCGAAAAGAAAGTGGGTAAACCAGGCCAAAAAGTGACTGCTGCTGAGTTCCGCGAAAAATGTCGCGAATACGCTGCGGGTCAAGTTGAAGGTCAAAAAGAAGGCTTCAAACGTCTTGGTATTCTTGGTGAGTGGGACAAACCGTACCGCACTATGGATTTTGCAACTGAAGCAAACATCATCCGTGCGCTAGGCAAAATCGCTGACAACGGCCACTTACTAAAAGGTTTCAAACCTGTTCACTGGTGTACAGACTGTGGTTCGGCACTAGCAGAAGCAGAAGTTGAGTACAAAAACAAAGTTTCTCCTTCTATTGATGTGCGTTTCAAAGCAGCAGATGAAGCGACACTTCTGTCTAAGTTTGATCTGAAATCTGATCATGCTGGCGAAGGTGACGTTTCAATCGTAATCTGGACTACAACACCATGGACGCTTCCAGCGAACCGTGCAGTGTGTCTACGTGACGATCTTGAGTACGTTCTTATTCAAGTAGAAGGCGATTCTGAAAAAGATCAGCAGCCAGAACGTATTATCGTTGCTTCTGAGCTAGCAAAAGAAGTGATGGATCGTGCGGGTATCGAGCATTTCCATAATCTAGGTTTTGCTAAAGGTAGCGACCTTGAGTTGGCTCAGTTCCAACACCCATTCTATGACTTCTCCGTTCCAGCGATTCTTGGTGATCACGTAACAACGGATTCAGGTACTGGTGTGGTTCACACAGCACCTGGACACGGTCAAGAAGACTTTGCAGTTGGTCAGAAGTACGGTCTAGAAGTGGCGAACCCAGTAGGTTCAAACGGTGTTTACCTTCCAGACACTGAGTTCTTTGCTGGCCAACACGTATTTAAAGCAAACGATGCTGTTGTTGAGTTGCTAAAAGAAAAAGGCGCTTTACTGCATCATCACGCTTATGAGCACAGCTACCCACACTGCTGGCGTCATAAAACACCAATCATCTTCCGTGCAACCCCACAATGGTTCGTTTCAATGGATCAAGCGGGTCTTCGTGCACAAGCTCTGAAATCAATCAAGAGCGTTCAATGGATGCCTGAATGGGGTCAAAGCCGTATTGAAGGCATGATCGAAGGCCGTCCTGAATGGTGTGTATCTCGTCAACGTACTTGGGGTGTGCCAATTGCTCTGTTCGTTCATAAAGAAACGTCTGAACTTCATCCAAACAGCGCTGAACTGATTGAAAAAGTTGCGAAACTTGTTGAAGAGAAAGGCATTCAAGCATGGTGGGATGTTGAACCTGCTGAACTGCTTGGTGCGGACGCTGAGAAATACGAAAAAGTATTAGACACCCTAGACGTATGGTTCGACTCTGGTGTTACTCACTACGCAGTAGTTGATAACCGTGAAGAGTTCAACGGCGCGGAAGCGGACATGTACCTAGAAGGTTCTGACCAACACCGTGGCTGGTTCCAGTCTTCTCTAATTTCATCTATCGCGATGAAAGGCAAAGCTCCATATAAAGAAGTATTAACTCACGGTTTCGTGGTTGATGGTCAAGGCCGTAAGATGTCTAAATCTATCGGTAACGTGGTTGCTCCTAAAGATGTGACCAATAAACTTGGCGCAGACATTCTTCGTCTATGGGTTGCTTCGACTGACTACACTGGTGAAGTTGCGGTTTCTGATGAAATCCTGAAACGTAGTGCAGACTCATACCGTCGTATCCGTAACACGGCTCGTTTCTTCCTAGCTAACCTAAACGGTTTCAATCCAGCAACGGACATGGTTGCAGCGGAAGATATGGTTGCTCTGGATCGTTGGGCTGTGGCGCGTGCCTTTGCTGCACAACAAGAAATTGTGAAAGCATACGATGAGTACAACACTCACGCGGTTGTTCAACGCCTAATGCATTTCTGTTCTGTAGAAATGGGTTCTTTCTACCTAGACGTGATTAAAGACCGTCAGTACACAGCGAAAAAAGGCGGTCACGCTCAACGTAGCTGTCAAACAGCGCTTTACTACATCGTAGAAGCTTTGGTTCGTTGGATGGCGCCAATCATGTCGTTCACAGCGGATGAAATCTGGAACGAAATGCCAGCTAAGCAAGAAAACGGTGAAGAGCGCAGCAAGTTTGTATTCACTGGCGAATGGTACCAAGGTCTGTTTGGTCTTGCTGAAGGCGAAGAGCTTAACAACGAGTTCTGGACTGAAATCCAAGAAATCCGTGGTGCGGTGAACAAACTGCTTGAAAATGCACGTAACGAGAAAACTATTGGTGGTTCACTGCAAGCTGAAGTGACTCTGTTTGCTGATGACGCACTAGCAGAGAAACTCAACAAGCTTGAAGATGAACTTCGCTTCGTACTACTGACTTCTAAAGCTGCGGTTAAACCAGTATCTGAGAAGACAGAAGCTGCACATGAAACTGAGATCGAAGGCTTGTTCGTTCAAGTAAGCAAAACTGAAGCAGAGAAGTGTGACCGTTGTTGGCACCATACTGCAGACGTTGGCACTATTGCTGGTCACGAGAAAATCTGTGGTCGCTGTGTGTCGAACGTTGACGGCGAAGGCGAAGTTCGTAAATTCGCATAACCAAAGGCGTTTACATGACACAGCAAGCATTAACGCTAAAACAATCAGGAGTGCGCTGGCTATGGCTGGCCCTCTTGGTGTTTGTGGCAGACATTGGCATTAAATTAGTTGTGATGAATAGCATGGGCTATGGTTGGGAAAATCGTATTGAGATTCTTCCCTTCTTCAACCTGCTATATGTTCATAACTATGGCGCGGCTTTTAGCTTTTTGAGCGATCAAGCGGGCTGGCAGCGTTGGTTCTTTACTGCAATTGCATTTGTTGTAACAGGTTTTCTCGCATTTTGGATGAGACGTCTACCTGCTAGTGATAAATGGAATAACATCGCTTATGCGCTGATTATTGGTGGCGCTGTGGGTAACGTGTTTGACCGCGTTGTTCACGGATTTGTTGTTGATTATCTTGATTTTTACTGGGGTAATTACCACTGGCCGGCCTTCAATTTAGCCGATAGCGCAATTTGTATTGGTGCTGCGATGATTATCTTAGATAGTTTCCGTAGCAGTAAAAAAGCGGCGTAAGTTCTATCAAAGCCTAATAACCCTAAGCGCTGTCCGTTGATTCGGAGAGCGCTTTTTGTTAGAAGAACAGCCAATATTTTAAATTCAAATAAAAGAAATAAACGAGACGAAAAAGATCTCGAACAATCTAAAGGAAGCCCAACGTGACAACAATTAATCAGAACTCAGCTGTAACTCTGCATTTTACTATCAAATTAAAAGATGGCTCTGTGGCCGACAGTACACATAATTTAGGTAAGCCAGCTAAATTTGTGATTGGCGATGGCAGCCTGAGTGAAAACTTTGAAAAATGCCTTATCGGAATGACTGCTGGACAAAGCCAAGCGATCGAATTGATTGCGGAAGATGCTTTTGGACAGCCTAACCCAGACAACATCCACCATATGGACCGAGCGAAATTTATCGGCGACACTGAGGTGGAAGTGGGTACTATCATGGCGTTTAGTGGCCCTGACGGTATGGAAATTCCGGGGATCATCACCGAGATTGTCGGTGATTCCGTGACGGTGGATTTTAACCACCCGCTAGCCGGACAAGATGTTATCTTTGATGTCGAAATCTTGTCTGTCGAATAACTGATTACTTATTAATACATCCATGAGCAACAACATGAAAATACTGTTAGCTAACCCTCGCGGCTTCTGCGCTGGTGTTGATCGTGCCATCAGCATTGTAGAACGTGCATTAGAAATGTATCAGCCACCTATCTATGTTCGTCATGAAGTCGTACACAACCGTTTTGTGGTTGAAGGGCTAAAACAACGTGGAGCGGTTTTTGTCGAAGAGCTGCATGAAGTTCCAGATAACAACATTGTGATTTTCTCTGCTCATGGTGTTTCTCAAGCTGTGCGTCAGGAAGCGAAAGAACGCGACTTAACCGTCTTCGATGCAACCTGTCCGTTAGTGACTAAAGTTCATATGGAAGTGGCTCGTGCAAGCCGCAAGCATATGGAAGTGGTGCTTATCGGTCATGCTGGGCATCCTGAAGTTGAAGGCACTATGGGGCAATACGCCAGCGATAAAGGCGGTATGTATCTGGTAGAAAAACCAGATGATGTTCTTGCTCTGGTAGAGAAAGTAAAAGATCCAAGCCATCTGCATTATGTCAGCCAAACCACCTTGTCTGTGGATGAAACGGCAGATGTGATCGATAAACTGCGCGAAGTGTTCCCTGAAATTCAAGGCCCGCGTAAGGATGATATTTGTTACGCGACACAGAACCGTCAGGATGCCGTACGTATCCTTGCGAGTGAAGTAGACGTGATGATTGTGGTCGGTTCTAAAAACTCATCTAACTCTACTCGATTGAAAGAGTTAGCTGAGAAATTGGGCACACCAGGTTATCTGACAGACTGCCCAGAAGATGTACGTCCAGAATGGTTCGACGGTAAGAGCAAAGTGGGCGTAACGGCGGGTGCGTCAGCACCTGAAGAGTTAGTGAACCAAATTATTAATCGCATTAAAGAACTTGGCGCTACCTCTGTAGAAGAAGTGCTAGGTCGCGAAGAAAACATGTTCTTCGAAGTACCAAAAGAACTGCAAATCAAGCAGGTTGATTAATTTCATATCTTCTTGATACAAAACGTGAATAAGAAAAAGGGCTCCGATTGGAGCCCTTCTAGTATCTATCAGACTTTATTGATACAGATTAAACCGTTTCAGTCACACCTGTAGGTTTCTCTTCGTCAGCAAACTCAGTATCGCCTTTGCCTTTAGAGATTTTAATTACGTAAGCTGTGATAGCAAGCGCCGCGACAACACCAATGATAGTTGATAGTTGCATTGGCTGACCAAAGCCTAGCGTACCGTTGTTTAGGATAAAGGTGATACAAACTGAAGTCATGAATGCCGCTGGAACCGTTGTAATCCAGTGGAACTTGTTATGACGTAGTAGGTATGCAGAAGCTGTCCACAACATCATTACAGCTGTTGTTTGGTTAGCAAAACCGAAGTAACGCCAGATGATACCGAAATCTACTTGAGTCAGTACGCCACCGATAATGAATAGTGGAACAGCCATTAGTAGACGGTTACGCATTGTTTTCTGTTCCATGTTGAAGTACTCAGCAAGGATCAGACGGCTTGAACGGAACGCAGTGTCACCAGAAGTGATTGGCAGGATAACCACACCTAGGAATGCGATGATGCCACCGAATACGCCTAGTAGACCGAATGAAGCGCTGTAAACTACGTTACCTGGACCACCGTTAGCAACCGCAGCTTGAAGACCTTCAAGTGAATCGAAGAACGATAGAGCGATAGCACACCAGATTAGCGCGATGATACCTTCACCAATCATTGCACCGTAGAATACGAAACGACCATTGGTTTCGTTCTCAATACAACGAGCCATTAGTGGAGATTGAGTCGCGTGGAAACCAGAGATAGCACCACAAGCAATGGTGATGAATAGTGCTGGCCACAAAGGCATATCTTTAGGGTTCAGGTTGCTGAACATGTCGCTTGGTTCAAAGCCGCCTAGGATTTGGTGTTCGCTAGAGAATGCGATAGCTGTGATCAGACCAACAGACATGAAAATCAACAGTGCGCCAAACAGTGGGTAGAAGCGGCCGATGATTTTATCTACAGGAACGATAGTTGCGATAATGTAGTAAGCAAAAATGATGACTACCATAGTTGTCATGCTTACAGTCAGGCTAGTTTGTTCGTTGATTAGGTTAGTAATCATGCCAGCAGGCGCTGATACGAATACCACACCAACAAGCAGTAGAAGAACAATGGCAAAAATGTTCATAAAGTGTTTTGCGCCATTGCCTAAGTAACGACCTGTCATTGTTGGAACAGATGCACCACCGTTACGAATCGATAGCATGCCTGAGAAGTAGTCGTGAACTGCCCCAGCAAAGATACAGCCAACAACAATCCATAGCATTGCCGCAGGGCCGTATAGAGCACCCATGATTGGACCGAAGATTGGGCCAACACCAGCGATGTTAAGAAGTTGAACTAGGTAAACTTTAGGCGTTGACATGCGAACGTAGTCGACACCGTCAGCTTTTGTATGGGCAGGAGTTTTACGGCTTTCGTTAATGCCGAAGATTTTCTCTACGATAGCACCGTAGATGAAATATCCAGCTAGCAGTGCTGCTACACAGGTTAGGAACCACAACATAGCGATTGTCCTTTGTTATTGGATTATGAAATAAGCTCAATTTGCATAGTAAAGGGTTGCTAGACTAGAAACATTCGCTTTCCTAGTGAGTGGTCGAATAGAGAATTAAGTGGTTTCTGAAGTAAATAAGCGGTCTCTGATATTGTTCAGTGGCAGTCAGAGAAAGTAAGCGGTTCTGTTGATGGATTTGAGGATTTAGCAGGAAAGAATGCACAATCAGTGGTATACCTAAAGAGCTAAAGATTTTTGGCTAAGTTGAAGGTAAATAATGAAAAAAACAATAACAGTGGTAATGGTTTTAGGGCTTTTGGGGTGTGCGGCAACGGACAGCGAATTGGCGAAAGAGGGCAACTGGTATCAAATCGGCTACCAAGATGGCATGGTTGGACATTCACAACGTTCATACAAAATATTGTCAGAGCTTGGGGATGTTCAAGAATCGGATTATGAAAACGGCTACTCGCAAGGCATCGCGGAGTATTGCAACCCTAACGTCGCTTATCAGATTGGCGTGAATGGTCAGTATTATGAAGGTGTTTGTGAAGGAACTGATCAAGCGCAGCGATTTCGTATGGAATGGCAACGTGGCTGGAATGAGTACAATAACTAACTGAAATGTTTTGCTTTCCCCTTTTATTACTCGTCAGTTTCAGGATGTTGAGGTGCTACTATGCACGATGAATCACTCGCATTAGTGTTTGCCAGTGTCGGCGTTGTTGGTCTGTTTTGTCAGTGGTTAGCTTGGCGCTTACGTTTACCAGCGATTTTATTTTTACTACTTGCTGGCATTATTGCAGGCCCTCTCACGGGCATTCTTGTCCCTCAACAATTGTTGGGGGAACTGTTATTCCCACTCGTCTCGTTAGCGGTTGCCGTTATTCTGTTTGAAGGTAGTTTAACGCTTAACTTCAAAGAGATACGCGGAGTCAGTAACACCGTATGGAGCATAGTTTCCATCGGTGCAGTGATCTCTTGGGCTATCACTTCCTTTGCGGTTCATTTGTTACTTGGGTTTGATTGGCCCCTCTCATTCCTGTTTGGCAGTTTGACTGTGGTGACGGGACCTACCGTTATCGTTCCACTGCTAAGAACGGTAAGACCAAATACAAGGTTGTCGAACATACTGCGCTGGGAGGGCATTCTGATTGATCCTCTAGGCGCATTGTTCGTTGTGATGGTGTATGAATTTATTGTCTCCAGCAGTGAAGCGCATAGTCTACACGTCTTTGCTCTTATTATCGCGGTAGGTTTAGCGTTTGGCGTGTTGTCGGGAGCCGCGGTTGCTTATGTGTTACGCAAGGGGCTGATACCGGAATATCTCCAACCTTTTGGCGTTCTGAGTGTGGTATTGGGAATTTTTGCGCTCTCAAATCACATAGAATCCGAATCCGGTTTGCTGACAGTGACTGTGATGGGTATGTGGCTTGCCAATGCTAAAGACGTCAATATCCGCCACATACTGCACTTTAAAGAGAACCTGACTATCTTGCTGATAACAGGTTTATTCATTTTGTTGGCGGCGCGCATTCAATTGAGTGACTTTATGACACTAGGTTGGAGTGCGTTATTGCTGTTTGTTGTTATGCAGCTTATCTCCCGACCTGTGTCTATTATGCTTTCCACTTTACGCAGCAATTTAGCGTTCAAGGAAAAACTCTTTCTTGCATGGGTAGCGCCGCGAGGCATTGTTGCTGCGTCTATTTCATCATTGTTTGCCATTAAGTTGAGTTCTATTGGTATGACTGAGGCTGAGTTGCTGGTGCCGCTGACCTTTATGGTGATTATCGGTACTGTCGTTTTGCAAAGCGCTACGGCACGACCAATGGCATTAGCACTACAAGTGGCAGAACCAGCGCCTAAAGGTTTTCTTATCATTGGCGCGAATGATGTGGCTCGTCAGTTAGGCTTGGCGATCATGAAGTATGATTGTCGTGTGGTGCTCACCGATTCGAACTGGGACTATATCCGTCAAGCGAGAATGGCGGGATTAGAGAACTATTACGGCAATCCGATTTCAAGCCATGCCGATGAATATCTGAACTTAATCGGTATCGGGCATGTGGTCGCCCTGAGTCCAGATAAACACTTTAATATCATGGCGTGTATGCAGTTCTTATCAGACTTTGGTGAGAAACGCGTTTTTTGCCTGCATGATAAGGTCAACGGTAATACCAAAGATAAACACGTGGTGGCGCAGGAGTACCATGGTTTGTCGTTTCTGGGCGCTGATGTCAGCTATAAGAAACTGGCAAGTTTGATCAATCAGGGGGAGAGATCAAGCACACCAAACTGAGCGAAAACTTCACTTATGATGATTACTTGAAGAAACATCAGGAGAGTTATGTGCTACCGCTTTTCTTGGTTGATGCTCGCAATAGAGTGCAGATCTGCTCTGATCTCAACGCGTTCGAGCCGAAAGAAGGTGAAACCGTGGTGTCGCTGATTAAAGCCCAGTCTTAGGACGAACAGCATTGATAAAAAGCGAGCCTAATATTAGGCTCGCTTTCGATTCTTCAGAGTAGCAAGTTGCTACTGATCTTTGATTACTTTGTGCAGAACACCGTCAGATTCAGAAAGCTTCTCTTTTGCCAGATCCGCATCAACACCCGTCAGCAACATCAAAATTGCAACCTTGGCGCTATACCCGCATTCTTGTAACAGAGACTGTGCGGTTTGGGTATCACAGTCTGTGGCTTGCATGACGATTCGCACGGCACGTTTTTTTAGTTTTTCTTGTTCATTTTCAGCTTTGTGGTGAGGTTTTGGAGACTGAAAATGTTGCTCTAAATCATTGAGCTCTTGTTCTTTTGACACAATATGAGAAAGCGCGGATAAAAGTGCGTCGTTAGCCATGAATCACCTCAATAACCTCTAATTTAAGCCGTGATGGTTACTGCTATTTTTGAGTTCGAATATTAATTCGAAAAGTATACGACGCCTAAGCTTGCAAGGCGAGAGGCTCCAGTAACTGCAGGCAAATTACTTGGCAAATTATGCATTCTGCGCTGGGCAAGCCAAGCAAAGGCCATGGCTTCCATATAGTCACTGTCTACTCCTTTGCTAATTGTTGGAGCAACGCCCCAATATGGCAGAAGAGATTGGATTATTTCCATAAGCAGAGGGTTTTGCGCGCCGCCGCCACAGACTAACAATTCGGGTTGTGATCCAATCGCGAACTTAGCCACTTCTTCGCAGATAGTCACAGCGGTAAATTCACACAAAGTACGAAGAACGTCTTCTGGTGAGTAATGGGTGTTTTCGAGATGTTGTTCTAACCAAGGCATGTTAAACAGCTCACGCCCTGTGCTTTTCGGAGCGGGTTCAGACAAATAGGGCTCCTGACAAAAACGTGAAAGCAACTCAGGTATAACTTTGCCTTGTTTGGCTCTGGAAGCATCTTTGTCATAGCTTTCATTCCAGTTCACTTGGCACCAAGCATCCATCAGCATATTGCCCGGACCTGTGTCATATCCAATAACTTCACCATTAGGCTTAAGAACGGAGATATTTGAGATGCCACCAATGTTGAGTACTACAACACTGGAGTCTTTGACTTGGAAAATCGTGTGGTGAAAAGCAGGAACCAAAGGCGCGCCTTGACCGCCCAATGCCATGTCTTTTCGTCTGAAATCCGCAACGGTGGTTATGCCCGTTTTGGCGGCAATTATGTTGCTGTCGCCTAACTGCATCGTAAATGGTTTTGCACCATTAGGCTGGTGGAAGACAGTTTGTCCATGGCTGCCAATGGCGCGAATCTGTTGTTTATCAATATTCGATTTATTTACCAGAGCTAAAGCAGCGTCAGCAAACAGGTGACCAAGCTCATGATCGATTTCGCCAATTTCAGGTAAATGGGTTGCCTGACCAATACAAATATTCAAAACGCGCGATTTGAGCTCAGAGGGAAAAGGAAAGAAATCGTGGTCGATGAGTTCTATTTTATCGTCTTGTATCGCCACCAAAGCGGTATCCACGCCATCCAGACTCGTTCCAGACATAATTCCTATGTACAGTTCACGCTCACTCATTATGTAATCTCGCCGTCAGATCTAAACAAACTCATTGTAATTGAAAAATAAACTGAATAACCTCACCCGCAGTGACAAATTTTGAAATTAGGAGAAATAATGGGACCGTTATGGCTTGATGTGGAAGGCTATGAATTAACCGCAGAAGATCGCGAGATTTTGCAGCACCCTACGGTTGGTGGCGTCATATTGTTTGCTCGCAATTATCATGATAACCAACAGTTGTTGGCATTAAACAAAGCGATTCGCCAAGCGGCAAAGCGTCCTATCTTGATTGGTGTTGATCAGGAGGGCGGCCGAGTTCAGCGTTTTCGCGAAGGTTTTAGTAAGATTCCGGCCGCTCAGTTGTATGCAAAGAGTGACAACGGCGTTGAGCTGGCAAAGCAAGGTGGATGGCTAATGGCAGCGGAGCTCATTGCTCACGATGTCGATTTGAGCTTTGCGCCTGTACTCGATAAAGGCTTTGAATGTCGCGCAATTGGTAACCGTGCGTTCGGGGATGATGTCTCGACTGTGTTGAAATACAGCAGTGCCTTTATGCAGGGAATGAAATCGGTAGGGATGGCAACAACAGGAAAACACTTTCCTGGCCATGGTGCGGTGATTGCAGATTCTCATTTAGAAACCCCTTACGATGAACGTGAAGTCATCAGTGATGATATCTCGATTTTTAAAGCTCAGATTGAGGCAGATATTCTTGATGCCATGATGCCTGCTCACGTTATTTACCCGCATTTTGATGATCAGCCTGCCAGTGGTTCTCCTTACTGGTTGAAAAAGGTATTGCGCCAAGAGATGGGCTTTAAAGGCATTGTCTTCTCCGACGATTTAAGCATGGAAGGTGCGGCAATCATGGGATCGCCAGCAGAGCGATCACTGCAAGCGCTGGATGCAGGCTGTGACATGATTCTGATGTGCAATAAGCGTGAAGCTGCGATTGAAGTGCTGGACAATTTGGCGTTTGTTGACGTTCCTCAAGCACATCAGTTACTGAAGAAGCAAAACTTTAGCTATCAAGACTTAAAAGCGATGCAGGAGTGGAAACAAGCGGTTTCGGCGATGCAACGAATCATAGAACAGCACAGCTAATCAGCATGCGATCAGTGCGGCAAAGAAAAGGCTCCATATGGAGCCTTTTTTAATGAAATCCGAGTTTTTCTTTTAACTCTTTTAGGTAGCGACGGCTGACCGGTACTTTATGCTCTGAACGGGTAATGATTTCCGCTAAACCATTTTCAAGCAGCTTTATCTCTTTAATCGCTTTGAGATTAATTAAATACTGGCGATGACAACGCAGAAGCTGAGTTTTCTCTTCCAGAACCTTAAGCGTAAGCTGGCTGGTGGCTCTTTGGTTATGGGTTTGAACATGTACGCCACTGATATCAGTAAACGCGTATTCCACCTCAGTGGTTGGGATAATCATGATGCGGTTCAAGCCGATACAAGGCACTTGGTCGAGCATCGCGGGCGCGATGGAAGAAAAGTCTTGTTTCTGTGTTGTGCTGCGTTGTAGACGTTGAATGGTCTTATTCAAACGTGCGATTTCAATCGGTTTAAGTAAGTAGTCAAACGCATTGTCTTCAAATGCCTGTAAAGCATATTGGTCATAGGCGGTGACAAACACAACCTTGGGCATGGTTTCTGGATCGAGCATGCTCAACATTTCAATACCAGTGATCTGTGGCATTTGAATATCGAGAAAGACAACATCGGGTTTGAGTTGGTTTATTTTTTTAAGACCTTCAATTGCGTTGTTCGCTTGGCCAATTACGTTGATTTCGCCACTTTCTTCAAGCAATTCCATCAGTTCTTCACGCGCGAACAGTTCGTCGTCAATCACAAGTGCTGAAAGCATTTCTAAACCCTTACTTCTTTTCTAAATTAAGAATTTTCTAGATTAGGAATGAGGAAGCTCATTCGTGTGTATTGGCCCGGTTCAACTTCGATTTTCAGTGCGGAGTTGTCGCCGAATTTATTGGTTAGCCGTTTCGCCACTATCTGCATACCCAACCCATCATGATCATCACTTGGTGGTTGATAGCTGCCAGCATTGTCCTCAACCACTACTCGGTAGCCGTTTTCCACTGGTTCGCTGTATATACGAACTTTGCCATCTTCAAGCAGATTGGACGTACCATGTTTGATCGCGTTTTCCACTAAAGGTTGTAAGGTGAAAGTGGGCACATTGCGTTCCAATAATGAGTTATCGATATCGATCTCGACATCGAGGCGGTCACTGAAACGGGCTTTTTCTATTGTCAGGTATGCATTGACATGAGCGATCTCGTCGCGGAGTGTCACGGTTTCGATATTCTGCTTCAAGTTACTGCGGAAAAACTGCGATAGGTGCTGAATTAATTCGCGTGCTTTTGTCGGATCCCTGCGGATAACGGCACTGATGGTATTGAGAGCGTTAAACAGAAAGTGAGGGTTAATCTGAGCTTGCAACAGCTTAATTTCAGCTCTGGAAAGCAGGATTTGTTTCTGTTGATACTCACCATACAGAATCTGACTGGAAAGTAACTGAGCGATACCTTGCGCCATGGACATATTGATAGTTGAGAACAGCTTGCGCTTTGGTTCATACAGCTTAATGGTGCCAATGACTCTGTCACCCGCTCTCAGTGGAATAATTAACGCAGAACCTAGCTTACAGGTTGGCGATAACGAACATTGATAAGGTTGTTCTTTGCCATCGAGATAGATAATGGCGTTTCCTGAAATCGCATCAAGCGTACTTTGAGAAGATATCGGAGTATTGGGTTTGTGGTGGTCATCGCCAATGCCAACGAAAGCGAGAATTTTTTCCCTGTCGGTAATGGAGACTGCGCCAACGTTGGTAAGTTCGTAAACGATGCGGGCAATTTTGTCGGCATTCTTAGGGTTAAAGCCTTGAGCAAGAATACCGACAGAGCGTTCGGCGATGTTTAAAGCACGACGAGAAAAGGTCGCGGAATACTCTTCAAATATGGTTTTTCTGTCTTGCAGAATACTCATAAACAGCGCTGCACCTACTGAGTTGGCAATGATCATTGGCGCTGCAATGGTGGAGACAAGGTCGTAAGCTTCATCAAACGGTTTGGCTACAAGTAGAATCAGCAGCATTTGAACTATTTCGGCAAACAGAGTGACGGCAAAAACGATACTAGGGCTAAAAACCAGTCGCCCTTTACTGTTTCTGAGCAGATAAGTGTGCAGTAACCCGCCGATGAGACCTTCTGCCGTTGTGGAAATAGCACAGGCTAAATCGGTAAACCCGCCTAGAGTGTAGCGGTGAATCCCGCCTGTTAGGCCAACGAAGAAACCAACCACAGGACCACCGAATAGACCACCCATTACTGCGCCGATTGCGCGAGTATTGGCTATGGCATCATCAATTTGCAGGCCGAAATAGGTTCCCATGATGCAAAACAGTGAAAACAGGGTATAGACACTTAATTTATGATCAAGACGGCTGGAAATATTAAGCAGTGGGAGAAACAACGGTGTCTTACTCAACATGTAAGCTAAAACTAAGTAGACACACATCTGTTGTAATAAGGAAAGGATCAAATCCATAGTTCAGCCAGCAAGCAAATGTTGAAGAATGAGGGTATTTTATGAAAGTTATCGACAATAAAACACGATTTAATCGCATTCAGTGACCTAAAGCTTGTATTTATATTTGTGTAAATAATTTTATACATATGTGTTTTTTTAAATTTACACTTGAAATCTTTTTGTAGCCTGATAAGTTGTGTTCTATTGAGTTTTAGCTTCAGTGTATAAGTTTAGTGTAAATTTTTTAATACAGGTGATAAGATGAAGAAAAGTGAATTAAGTGATATCAATATTATTGATGAACAGGTATTGATCACACCAGACGCGCTAAAAGCGAAATTACCTTTAAGTGATGATAGCCGTCGTTTCATCCGTGAATCTCGTCAGACTATCGCAGATATTATTCATAAACGCGATCATCGTTTACTTGTGGTTTGTGGCCCTTGTTCTATCCATGATGTTGAAGCGGCAAAAGAGTACGCCAAGCGTTTGAAAACCTTGTCAGAAGAGCTGAAAGATCAGCTTTACATTGTGATGCGTGTTTACTTTGAAAAACCTCGTACTACGGTTGGCTGGAAAGGCTTGATTAACGATCCGCATCTGGATGGCACTTTCGATATTGAACATGGTTTGCATGTGGGGCGTGAACTGTTGGTGGATCTGGCTGAAATGAATATCCCTCTGGCAACAGAAGCGCTTGATCCTATCAGCCCTCAATACCTAGCGGATACCTTTAGCTGGGCTGCAATTGGTGCGCGTACCACGGAATCTCAAACTCACCGCGAAATGGCGAGTGGTCTTTCAATGCCTATCGGTTTTAAAAATGGTACCGATGGCAGCCTTTCTACCGCTATTAACGCGATGCAAGCTGCATCATCAAGCCACCGTTTCATGGGGATCAACCGTGAAGGACAAGTGGCACTGTTGACGACTCAAGGTAATGGTAATGGTCACGTGATTCTGCGTGGCGGTAAGCAAACCAACTACGATTCTGTGTCTGTGGCTGAGTGTGAAGAAGATTTAGCAAAAGTGGGCTTAGATGCGGCTCTGATGATCGACTGTAGCCACGCGAACTCACGCAAAGATTACCGCCGTCAGCCGCTGGTAGCGGAAGATGCCATCCACCAAATTCGTGAAGGTAACCGCTCAATTATTGGTTTGATGATCGAAAGCCACATTAATGAAGGTAACCAGTCTTCGGATCTGCCAATTTGTGAGATGAAGTACGGCGTTTCTATTACAGACGCATGTATTAATTGGGATACAACTGAGGCACTATTGCGTAAGGCTCACAAAGAGCTGACTCCGTTTCTCGAAAACCGCCTGAAAGGATAAAAAGGATAAACCATGGCTGTTGAATTGAATGAATTGCGTGATCAAATTGATGCGGTTGATAAGCAGATGGTAGAGCTGCTTGCTCGTCGACTGGCATTAGTGGAAAAAGTGGGTGAAGTAAAAAGCCAACACGGCCTTCCTATTTATGCTCCAGATCGCGAAGCGGCAATGTTAGCTTCTCGTCGTGAAGAAGCTGAGAAAAAAGGCGTACCACCGCAATTAATTGAAGACATTCTTCGTCGCACCATGCGTGAATCCTATGCCAGTGAAAAAGATTCCGGATTTAAGTGTTTGAATCCGGAACTACGTTCAGTGGTTATTATTGGTGGTAAAGGTCAGCTAGGCGGCTTGTTTGGGCGCATGTTCAGACTATCTGGCTACCAAGTGAAAGTGCTTGGCAGTCAAGATTGGGACAATGCAGATGAACTGCTGAAAGATGCAGGTCTTGTAGTGGTCACTGTGCCAATTCACAAAACCATTGGTGTAATTGAGAAGCTTAATAATCTGCCTGAAGACTGCATTCTGTGTGACTTAACGTCGATCAAATCTAAGCCTCTAAAAGCGATGATGGCTGTGCACAAAGGCCCAGTGGTAGGTTTGCACCCAATGTTTGGTCCTGATGTACCGAGCTTGGCGAAACAGGTGATTGTTCATTGTGATGGACGTGGTAAAGAGCAGTATGAATGGTTGCTAAAGCAGTTCTCTATTTGGGGAGCGAGTCTGTGCAATATTGATGCTGAAGAGCACGATCATGGCATGACTCTGATTCAGGCACTGCGTCACTTTACGTCGTTTGCTTACGGCTACCACTTATCGAAAGTAAAACCCAACATTGCTCAACTGCTGAAACTGAGCTCGCCAATTTATCGTCTTGAACTGGCAATGGTTGGGCGCTTGTTTGGTCAGGATCCAAATCTGTACGGCGATATCATTCTGTCGTCTGACGAAAATATTGAAATGATTCAGCGTTTTCAGCGTAGTTTTGGTGAGGCAGTTAGTCTGATTGAAAGCCGTGATAAGGCAGGGTTTGTAGCAAGTTTTGAACAGGTGAGTGAGTGGTTTGGCGATTACTCTCAGCAGTTTATGACGGAAAGCCAGAATCTTTTGAAACAAGCGAACGATTCAATTCATCGCCCTCATTCAAGTTAAAGTGATAACCACTAATACCTAAAAAGCGCTACCTGTTGGTTAGCGCTTTTTTGTTGGTGTTAATGAAACTTAAACTTTTGCTACTCAGCGCAGTCAGCTAAATCCACTAAGTGTTCCAGCTCGCGATGCAGTAGTTCATCACTGCCGACATTGAGTTCAACTAGACGGCGTAAGTGGCCAATACTTTCGATATCAATATGGTCGATTTTGAGATGCAATATACGCTCATTTTGCATGATAAGTGTTGCGGAGAGACTGATGGTGATATCGCTATCGGGGAGTGTGAAAGTGACGTCTACAATGTCGTTTTTATCCAGTTCTGGTTCATCAACTGCCCACAATAAAAGCCCTTTTAATGATAAGTCTTGAATGCAAGTGGCCAACTGATAATCGCCTTGAGTGAGCGTAGCAGGTGCTTGATAGATGATGCGTGAAAAACGTCGGCGTTCAATCATAAATGTATCTCTCGTTAAACATATTCAAAAGCATAGCAAAGGTTAGGCTATTAAACAGATACATAGATTAAAAAGGCCGCAATAAAGCGGCCTTGAATCATTTAAATGTTACTTAGAAATACGTTTGTATTTAATACGGTGTGGTTCTGCTGCTTGTGCGCCAAGCGTTTGCTTCAACCAATCCATGTATTCGGTGTAGTTACCTTCGTAGAAGTTCACTTGGCCTTCATCACGGTAATCCAGAATGTGCGTTGCAATACGGTCTAGGAACCAACGGTCGTGCGAGATAACCATTGCACAGCCTGGGAACTCTAGTAGCGCTTCTTCAAGAGCACGTAGCGTTTCAACGTCTAGATCGTTGGTTGGTTCGTCGAGCAACAGTACGTTACCGCCTGCTTTTAGCAGTTTAGCTAGGTGAACACGGTTACGTTCACCACCAGACAATTCACCAATGACTTTCTGTTGGTCTACGCCTTTGAAGTTAAAGCGAGAACAGTAAGCACGTGCAGGAATTTCGAAGTTGTTGATCTTAATGATGTCAGCACCTTCAGAAATCTCTTGGAACACGGTGTTTTTGTCGTTCATGCTGTCACGGAACTGATCAACAGACGCCAGCTTAACCGTTGTACCCAATTCAATTTCACCTGAATCTGGCTGTTCAACACCGCTTAACATTTTGAATAGGGTAGATTTACCCGCACCGTTGGCACCGATAATGCCAACGATAGCACCTTTCGGCATGCTGAAAGATAGGTTATCGATCAGTACGCGATCATCAAAAGATTTCGTCAGGTTGCGAACTTCAAGAACTTTATCACCTAAACGCTCACCTGGCGGGATGAACAGTTCGTTAGTTTCGTTACGCTTCTGGTGTTCGCCACTTTGAAGTTCTTCAAAGCGTGCCATACGAGCTTTAGATTTCGCCTGACGACCTTTAGGGTTTTTACGTACCCATTCAAGTTCTTTCTCGATAGTTTTCTGACGCGCACTCTCTTGAGAAGACTCTTGCTTTAGACGTTCATCTTTTTGCTCTAGCCAAGAGGTGTAGTTACCCTGCCATGGAATACCTTCACCACGGTCAAGTTCGAGAATCCAGCCTGCCGCGTTATCTAGGAAGTAACGGTCGTGCGTAATAGCCACTACTGTTCCTGTGTAATCCACAAGGAAACGTTCTAACCAAGCTACTGACTCTGCGTCTAAGTGGTTGGTTGGTTCGTCAAGTAGCAGCATGTCTGGTTTTTCAAGAAGCAGACGACAGATAGCAACACGACGACGTTCACCACCAGAAAGCACAGCAATTTTTGCATTCCAGTCCGGTAGACGAAGTGCGTTTGCAGCACGCTCTAAAGCGTTCTCCAGATTGTGACCATCTTTTGCTTGAATCAGGGCTTCCAGCTCACCTTGCTCTTTCGCAAGCGCATCGAAATCTGCATCTTCTTCCGCGTAAGCGGCATAAACTTCGTCTAGACGAGTTAGAGCACCAGCCACATCTGCTACTGCTTCTTCAACCACTTCACGTACGGTTTTAGATTCGTCAAGAACAGGCTCCTGAGGCAGGTAACCAACTTTAAGACCTGGTTGTGGACGTGCTTCGCCATCTATGTCTTTATCAATACCGGCCATGATACGTAGTAGGGTAGATTTACCCGCACCGTTTAGACCTAAAACACCAATTTTGGCACCTGGGAAGAAACTTAGAGAGATGTCTTTTAGAATTTGACGCTTAGGCGGGACGATTTTGCTCACCCGCGACATGGTATATACGTATTCAGCCATTGCCGATTGTTCCTAATCTATCGTTCAGAATAAAGTCGCTATTCTATACCAAAGTTATCGCATTTGTTACTAGGGGCTGTTGACCTTTGTTATTCGATATTCAGGTGAATAGAGTGCTAAACATTCAGTGTTCGAATGCATATATTGGTGAATTATTATTTTTGTCACATTATTCACATCAACTTTACATCCCACCCCTTTACATTTACCACTAGAATTAGCGTAATGGAACGTAAGTAGTACTCAGTAAAGGATTAGAGTTCATGGCGCCCCTGCATTCCTCAAAGCCGTCTCGTATTTTGTTGTCAATGATTGCATTCAGTTCATTGTTTAGCGGCACAGCGTTTTCCGACTCTATCGACCTTAATGCTCAGCGTGATTTGTATGATCAAGCTCAGGAGTGGTTGGATGATAAGAATGTTTCAAAGTTCGAAAAGGCGAGACCAAAACTCGCGAGTTACCCGCTGACTCCGTATTTAGATTATCGAGCGTTTCTCATCGATATTGGTGATAAGCCACCCATCACCGTCAGAGTTTTTATTGACGGGCATAAAGATTTTCCATTCTCTGGCCGTATTAGTGCTCCCTATCTTGATGCTTTAGCTGAGCAAAAGAAGTGGAGTACGTTACTGCAATTTCAGACCTCAGAGCCGAATGGTGAAACCTATCAGTGCCACTATTACAACGCACATTTGAAAGTTGGTAAGCGTGAAAAAGCGTTTGGTGGAGCGAAAAAGCTCTGGATGAGTGGCGCAAGTATTTCAGATGCCTGTGACCCGCTATTCAAAGCTTGGGACAAGTCTGGCGGATTAACCGATGAGCTGGTTTTCAAGCGCATGCTGTTAGCGTTTGACGGACGAAATCGAGGGTTATTGGTTTACCTATCGAAAAAGCTCAGCAGCAGTCAGTTTAAGGAAAAAGGCAAAGCCATGCTGGCTCTGTATGATAAGCCAGAAACCGTGGTCAGTTTTGCAAAAAAATACAGTGATCCCTTGTCGGTTGAGCAGGCTCAGTTCGCGCTGGAAAAACTTGCTCGCGCTGACAGTGAGAAAGCACAGGCTTTAGTCGATAGAGTCACCAAAAGACCTGCGTGGACATCTCAGCAGAAAGCGCAAATTGAGCAGTTCATTGCCTTACGTCTGATGGACTCAGAGGACGAAAAGCTGATTCGCTGGAGAGATAAAGTGATCGCGATGGGCGATAACGTGACTCTCACAGAATCTCGAATCCGCTTAGCACTGCGCAATGCGGATTGGACCCAAGTGTTGTTCTGGATAAACCGCTTACCTGAAGAAGAGATAAAATCTCAGCGTTGGCAGTATTGGTTAGGTCGAAGCGAAATAGAAAATGGTCATGCTGAACAAGGGATGCAGCGCTTGTTTGCGCTTGTCGGTCAGCGCAATTTTTACAGTGTCGCAGCAGCGAAGATTGTAAAACAATCGATTCGCTACCCGAAAACTGCAGTCGAGTTCGATTTCAATCAGGTTAAGCCTTATCAAAAAAGCTTAGTTCGTATTCAAGAGCTGATTGAGCGAGATAAAATTGCGGCGGCAAAAAGTGAGTGGAACTGGCTGCTTGATAAAGTTAATCAAAGCGAAAAAGAGATGCTTGCAGCTTATGCCTCGCGCCAGAATTGGCATCATTTGACCGTTACCGCTTCGATATCGGCCAGCTTGTGGGATAACTTGCAGCTTCGTTTCCCTGTTGCTCACCAATGGTGGTTTAATTTTTATGGCAACAAGCATGGCATAGACCCGATTATGTTGATGTCGTTAGCTCGTCAAGAGAGTGCAATGGATTCAGAGGCACGTTCGCCTGTCGGTGCTCGCGGCATTATGCAAATCATGCCTGCGACCGCAAAATACACGGCTAAAAAATACCAACTCACCTACAGTGGCGCAGATGATCTGTATGAAGTCGGCAAGAATATTGAAATCGGCAGCCACTATCTCAACGGATTGCTCGAGCAATATGACAATAACCGGATCTTTGCATTTGCAGCCTATAACGCTGGACCACAGCGAGTAAACCGATGGCGGGAGCAAACTCAGGGTAAGCTTGATGCTTATGCTTTTATTGAGGCTATTCCATTTCGTGAAACTCGAGGCTATGTACAAAACATTTTGATGTTCGAGACCTACTATCGAGACTTAATGGGTCTGCAAGGCGATTTTCTCAATGAAAATGAGTTGAAGACAAAATATTGATTATATTCGGGGTATCACTAGAATAACGAGGGTGTATCACTTAACGAGTACAGTTATGTCTCAACAACCTGAATACAGCGATTGGTCTCAATTGATTGATTTAGTTAAACAAGCTGCAGATAACGATCAGCATGAGATGCTCTTGACCATGTTAATGACGCCGGATGAAAGGGAAGCGCTCGTTGCCCGAGTAAATATATTCTGTGAACTGCTCAAAGGTGAGATGTCACAGCGTCAAGTGAGTCAGATGCTCGGTGTTGGTATCGCAACCATCACTCGAGGTTCGAATGAACTCAAGTCTCGCTCAGAACAAGAAAAAGAGACTCTAAGTAAACTGATCCTCAAATAACTGTTCATCACATAGCTTCACGGAGTAGAAAGCCAGTCTAGTGACTGGCTTTCTTTCTTCTGCTTTGTGCAAACATACATGTATTTGCCGAGATCACTAAACCAAGTTCGCTGGAAAATGTTCTGGGTTAGTAAATGGAATAAGCGCCAAAATTAAAGCTTGGTGGTAGACAGAGCTACGAGTGAGCTGATGCTGAGTGAGCAGGCCGATCGCTCCGCCTTTTTGTTTAATATTGTCAGTGTCGAACACTTCATCCATCACATCACCCAGTTCATTCGCTTGCTCCAACTTAGCCAGCACTTGTGGTGGAAGCATTAAGCTCGCAGAGCGAGACTCGCCACGATGGGTTTGAGATTCAATAATCATCCAGGCAAACGTAACGTTGCCTTCAATACCTGCTTCCAAGCCAACATAGAAATCACCGTCTGTTAACGCTTGTTTGGCGTTACGAACACGGTTTAATGCGCCCGCTTTAGTTTCTTCGTTGGTCATAGGTTGATCCGCCACTTCGCTAGGTACACTAATACCTTGGAAGTTGAAAGCTTGATTGGGAAATGCGGTTTCAAATGCGCTCTTTACGGCGTTAATTTTTGCCGGATTAAGAGAAGCGATAATTACATTCTTCATAACTTACTTCTGTGTTGTCATTGTTCCAGTATTGGATCTCACGTAATGACATTGGGGGAGCTAAAAAGAAGCCTTGCATGTAGTCACAGTTGTAATGAGTTAACCACTGCTGCATTTCTCGGCTTTCAATACCCTCTGCCGTTACTTTCATCATCTGAGAATGACAGAGTTGGATTAGAGGCTCAAGCACCGACTGCTTACCTTTATCGATGATGGTTTCCAAAAAGCCTTGATCGAACTTAATGCGCTTAATTGGATACTGAACGAGCTGAACAATCGAAGTATAACCAGAACCAAAGTCATCAATGGTCAGGCTATAGCCCTGTTCAACCAAATCATACAGCAGTGGTATTGCTTTAGAATCGGCGGCGAAAGTTTCGGTTATTTCAAAATCTATCCAGTGAGGGCGAATTTTGTATTTGCTCGCCTGCTCGCGAATGTAATCGGCCAAATCAACCGAGTTTAGTTCCGCGGAAGAGAGGTTGATTGAAATATGGATTGGATAATCAAACGTTGCCGACAGTGACGAAAACTCCTTAAACGCGTGAGTAATTACCCATCGGTCAATTTTTCCAAATAGCCCTGTTTGCTCCGCAATCGGGATAAATTCGGTGGGGGAGACTTCGCCGAGCTGTTCTGAGTCCCATCTTAGCAGCACTTCGAATCCTGCGATTTCCATATTGCTGCATGAGTAATAAGGTTGGTAAACCAGCGAGAATTCTTTATCAAAATTCTCCAGACGCAATGCGCGTTCAATAGCATTTCTGCGCTGAACTTGTTGATCAAGCTGTTTGGAATAATGAGCAATTTGGTTTTTACCCGCACTCTTTGCTTGATACATAGCGGTATCGGCATTGATCAGTAAGCTTTCTATGTCGATACCATCCTCTGGATAAGTGGCAATACCTACACTCGCGGTGATTGGGAATCGGCCTAGAGGTGAATCATGATGCTCTTGAATTGGTTGTAACAGACGATGAGAAAACTCAACTGCAAAATCAGACAAACGGCTTGGCGCACAAGTCAGAATAGCGAACTCATCCCCAGATAATCGAGCAGCAAGGCTGTAAACATGTTGATTGAGGTTAAACTCTTCAGAAAGTGCACGCACATGGCTGGCAAAACTGATCAGCAAGGAATCGCCGACTTGGTGACCATATTTATCGTTGACGTACTTGAAGTTGTCTAAATCGATATAGAGCACTTGAACATGGCTGTTAATCGGGGACTCTCTTAATGTTGTCTGTGCCTGAATTTGGAACTGGTAGCGATTACACAACTTAGTTAAATGGTCAAACTCAGCCAGTGTTTTTGTTTCTTGATAGGAGTTGTTGAGCTCTTTATACATATCGTAAAAACGCGAAGATAACCGTCCGATTTCATCTTTAGTAGAGAGTCTTTCTATATTATTTCTTTGCTTGCTTTCGACTTCTTGCAACTGCTTATCTAAGCGAGAAATGGGGGTTATTACATGCCTGTAAAGTAACGATAATAACAAAACCAAACTAAACAATGCAGAACCACCAAAAGCGGCTACTAGGTTTTGTCTAATATCATTGAGCTTATTTCGCATCAGCATAGGTGCTGGAGAAAGTGTTGCGAACATGCCTGGTTGAAGTTCAACCGTCTGGGTTAAGCCTTCTGAGAATGATTGAGGTCTTTTACTAAAGAAAATGGGGCTCTGGTTATCAAACTCCAGTTTATTACGCAGCGCGTTAAACTCATCAAGAACCACGTAAACGACGATAAAGAAGATTCGGTCTCGGTTGTAACTCAACGGTGTTCCAAGAGTGCGGGTGTCTAAGACATCATAACGGACTAACACTCCATCTCCGCTTGAGTTCTCGGTATAACTGATGTCTGAGGTTTTTAACGTTTGGTTGAAGCGCTTTTTCACAAACTTAAAAACGGTTGGGTCGATTTTGCTGAACGGGTCTTCACTATTGTCGGCAAAATAGAGAATGTTATTGTCGCCATCTAAGATGGAAAGAGCAACGGAATCTCTTTCATTGGACTTCATGACATTGAATGTTTTTTCAATATTTTCAGCCAGTTCTAACTCTCGGTATGGATTGTTACTGTGAGAAAAATAGTGGCGAATAATGTCGCTATTGGCGAGCGTAAAGGTGTAACTGCTAACCAGAGATTTGGTTTGTCGAAAATGGCTAGCAAGCTTCTCCATATCAAGCTGCAGATAGCTATCCATGCGTTTAACGAGTGCGTCTTTCTGGCTATCGTAAATGAGATAACCTGACACGGCAGAGCTGAGGATGATGACCGGAGCGATCAGTAAAAGAATTCTATGGTTTAGCTTCATGTTGTTTGATCAGGCTGTTGATGATTTTCGCCCGCTGACTCAAATTGGATGAAGAAAGCTGACTGTCAATGATGCTTTGTGCTAACAAATCATCAGTAAGTAAAATGGCTTTATTGTTGATGTAGCTGGCAGGCATTAAATGCAAAGCTTTGAGATTCGGTGTTGCGGCTTTGATGTCTTGGGCATTCATTGCCGCTATTTCAGGCTGCATCAAAAATTCTAGAAACAACTTAGCTTGCTGTTTGTTATGGGAGGAGCTGTTCAACGCTAAACAATCCACCCAAATATAAGGTTTGCCTTCAGGAAGAACAAAATTCCAATCATCATTGTCGAAATAGCGATTGAGGGAGAACTGATCTCCGCTATAGCTTACCGCCATGTATAAATCATTATTATTACTATGGCTGCGAACATAGCTTAGTGAGTATTCATAAGTCAGAATATCCGGTGTGGCAGCTTCAAGCTTTTCATACGCTTTCTTTAGGTCTTCAACGGATGCAGTCAGTGGTGATAGGTTGAGGCTGTAAAGTGCCGGAAGTAACGTTTCTACACTGTCTTCTAATAAACCCACATGACCTTTCATTTTCTCGTCAATATCGACCAAATCACGCCACTGAGTCGGTGGTTGAGAGATTTTACTTTTACGATAAACAATACCGACATATCCCCAAAAATAAGGAACGCTATGTGAGCCACAAGCTTGTTGCCACATTCGGGCGTTATTTTGGTTGGCGTCGAATGAAGAGAGGTCTTCAAATTTATCTTGCTGAGAGAAAAGCTGTGCTGAAACATTATCTAGAATCACCACATCAAATGGGATTTGATCGCTACTCAGCATGAAGAGGCTACGTTCATCGTCATTATCAAAATGATAGAAGTTGAGCTGAGTGTCGTGACTTTTGTTCCATGCCTCAACGACCCTTGGGGATATTGTATCTTCCCAAAGGTAGATGTTTAGCTCTGAAGCAATGACTTGGCTACTGAGACCAGTAGCACTGAGCATAAGGGAGATGAGTCGTCCAATCTTCACCACAAATAATGCGCCTTATATGACTTTAAGGAATTGTGTTTCCCTGTGTTCACTTTTAAAACACTCAACAGAACACTAATTCATCTGAACTAAATTGTATAACTATTTCTGTATCATAAAGTTCTAATATGCAACTTCGGTCAAACTAGGCGCAATAGTTTGATTTAAGTACGGTTAACTTAACCGTACTTGAGTTGGCTTAACGTTCTCACTTGGATAACAGCCAAGGACTTTCAGATGCTTGGTTAACTTGGTTAACTCTGCGAGTGCCTGCTGCATATTTTCCGAATCCAGATGAGCTTCCAAATCCACATAGAACATCTCTTCCCAAGGATTCCCCATGATTGGACGAGACTCCAATTTGGTCATATTGATACCAAAACGTTGAAGAACAAGCAGCGTTGCAACCAATGACCCCGCTTCCTGTGAAGTAGACATAATCAAGGTTGTTTTGGCTGGAATCTGTGTCGAGACTTCGACAGGCTTACGAGCCACCACGATAAAGCGAGTGTGGTTTTCTGTTTGGTTAGCGATGTTGCTTTGAATGGTTTGAAGACCATAAAGTTTACCGCTCGAGGCATTGCCAATAGCGGCAACATCCTCTCGATTTAACTCTTGCACTTTTTTCATTGCGTCAGCAGTACTTGCGCATGTTTTGAGTTGCACACCTTTAAGGCGACTTAGGAATTCACTGCATTGCTGATGTGGCTGAGGGTGTGAATAAAGCACTTTCAGATCTTCTAAGCGAATGTCTTTTGTTGCAACCAGACAATGTTCAATAGGCTGAGTGATTTCACCAACAATGTATAAGGTGGTGTGTTGAAGCAGATCATAAACTTCGTTGATAGAGCCTGAGCTGGTGTTTTCAATAGGTAGTACACCGTAGTCAGCATGTCCTGATTCTACCGTCTTAGTGACTTCTTTGAATTGATCGCAGTTGAGTTCAACAAGCTCAGTATTTTTGCGGCTGAAATACTCGCGAGTGGCAAGATGTGAGTATGAGCCTTTTGAACCGAGAAAAGCTACTCGTGCCAGCGGTTTTCTGCTTTGAGGATTGGCTAAATTCTGTAAGTAAGCTTGTTGGAGTAACACCGAGTCTTCGATGATGGTGTGAAAAAGCTTGGTAATGAATTGTGCATCAAGCTGGTATTTATCTTTACCTGAGTTGATCAGTTTAACCAGCAGCTGTTGCTCGCGAACGGCATCTCGAACAGGTTTTGAGGTTTCTACTTTGCTTTTTGCTACTTCAATACTGAGTTTACGTCGTTCCGATAGCAAGCTTAATAATTGGTCATCAAGCTCGTTGAGTCTTAAACGAATCTCGTCGAGAGAGTATTGTCTGTCTGTCATTGAAAATTATCCTTATAAAAAAACCTCCCAGTGGGAGGCTTTCTGTTCGTTTTTGACTTTTCTTTCTTAAACGACTTAGCCTCCAAAGCTTATTGGAGAAAAAAGAAGTCAAAAAAGAACAGTTGAGTATTTGTCATTATTTTCGATTAAGTCGTTAAGGTAGTCCCACAATAAGCAAGGCGGCATAGAGCGTCAAGCAAAAAAATAGCGCCCGAAGGCGCTAATTCTAAAGCTGTATATTATTCAGTTTCTTCTTCCAATTCTGGTTTGTCAGATCGTCTTGCTTCTGGTTTATGACGAAGTTTGTTCAATTGGCGTTCTAGTTTCTGTTCAACTTCGTTGACGGCCGCGTACAAATCTTCGTGAACAGCGGAAGCAACTAATTGTCCTTTTGGTACCGTTACTGTTGCTTCGAACTTCATCTGTTTGTTTGGTTCTTCACTAAAGCTACATTGGCAACCTGTAATGTCTACTTGCCATTTCTCTAGTTTTTTTAATTTACTCTCAATGTGGTCGCGGATTGCAGAGGTAATGTCGATGTTTTTACCAGTGATATTCATTTTCATAATGCTTTTTCCTCTGTGTCATCCCTCATGGGTTAACTCCAGATTACCCATTCCCAAATAAAAAATAGTGACCTAGATCACTATTCTTTGTGGGGTATTTCTGATCGCTTTTAAACGTGATCTTCCGCAAAGTGTTGTCTTGATGAGGGTAAAAAAAGCTTGTGATTTTGTTGTTTATGACTACATTTAGAGAGGTAGCTTACTGAAAATTCATCCATTTTTAGGGAGCTAATTCGGCCTTTTAAATACCTCTGATTAATTCCTGAACAACACTGATTTGCGATAGTAATCACTTTGCCAATCATTCTTTTCTACTTGTCTGTGAATCCACTCCTTCAATAGCGTTCAGAGTAGCGGTTAAACTTTCCTCTTTTGCTTGCTTGAGTTGTTCCAACTGTTTGTAAACTACGTAATAGCGACTGACATTCGCCACATAAGTAACAGGCTCTGAGCTAATGTTTCTTCGTGTAATCACTTCCACATTCTTAAACCATACATTCGGATTAAACCCGTGCTTTTTGGCTAGTCGGCGCATTCTATTGATGTTTGCTGGCCCTGCGTTGTATGCCGCCAGTGCAAAATAAACTTGGTCATCTTCGTTTATCTCAGGAACGGAAAAGTATCGGTCTTTTATGAAACGCATATATTTCACACCCGCGTGGATGTTGTTTTCAACCTTCTCGATGTTTTTAATATTGACGTTCGGATCTCTGGCTGTGCTAGGCATAACCTGCATTATGCCTATGGCTCCTTTGTGTGACACTTTTCTCTGGTCAAAACCGGATTCCTGAAATCCTTGCGCTGCCATCATCAGATATTCAAACTCATATTTATTGGAGTACTCAGTAAATATTTTTGCCAGTTCATCAAGGCGTTTAAGTTTTTCTGGATTGAGAGCCTTGGTTAGCCAGCGGGTATCGTCGATGTATTTGCTGAAAATTACGTTGCCTAACAAGGTACCTGATTTCGCTGTTCTCAAATAACCGTTTACGATTTTTTTCAGCTCTGGAGAGTTTTTACGCATTGCCCATGCGATTTGACCATTTTCTCTTAGCGGCAACTCGGTATGTGCTTTTATGTCTTCCATAACATGTATCCACATTTCCGCTTTGTGGCTATCGAGTACCGTCGCAGGGATATGTCCGGAATTAACCATTTCCAATAGTTCGTAGTCTTGCAAAGCTTCTTCAACAAAATGAATTTTTATTGGCTTTAAGCTTTGCAAAATCAGCGAATTGTTTATTTTTTCTAAGCTCTCCATATAACTAGAGCTCTCTCTGACCCAAATCTCTTTGCCGGTCAATTGAGTTAAATTGGTGATGTTAGGATAACTTTTGTTGGTGACAATTAGCTCTTGGATCTCTTTTGTCAGAGGATTACTGAAATCAATCTCTTTTAGACGAGCAGGAGTAATCGTCAGGTTTGCGACTGCTAAGTCAGCTAAACCGGATTGGACAGAAGGGATAAGATCATCTCTGAGAACAGGGATGATTTGAATGTGTACATAAGGGGCTTGTTTTTTGAGGCTCTTTTCAAAGTGATATAAGAGTTCTGCTCCGATACCTTTCGGACGACCTGCTTCCACGTAATAAAATCCTAAGTCGGCAGACACGACGACACGGATGACACCTTTCTCTTTAAGAATCGGCCAGTCACCTTGATAAGGCTTATCACTTAATGGTGATAGTTCAATGCTGTTCGCAGGGAGGCTGAGAAGCAAAACAAACAGGCTTAAAAGACCTCGGTGTAACCAACGCAAATACGGCTCCTTTGCATTCATATCAATCAGTTTGAATAAAGATAAGCTTATGGACAAAAGGAGAAATCAGCAAATGGAAACGAAAAAAAGCCACTGTAAAAACAGTGGCTCATAGAAAGGCGTTATTTGAATATACGACTGATTAGTTTTCAGGGTTAAGTTGAATTAGCTTTTCAGTACGGGCAATAGAATCTTCTAAGCCCAGTTCTTTATAGGCAGCAAGCTGGATCGTGAGTGATTTTCTCGCGGCTTCGGTATCTGGATAAGTTTTTTGCAGCTCCTGACAACGCTTAATCGCAGCGATCCATGCTTCTCTGCGTAAGTAAAAATCTGCAGTCGCTAGGTCGTACTCAGCAAGGCGGTTCTTAAGCGCAAACATTCTGCGTTGTGAATCTTCTGCGTATGGGCTGTCTGGGTAGCGTTGCAGTAGCTTTTTAAAATCAGCAAAAGCTGCTTTTACTGGCTCTGGATCTCGATCACTACGATCAATATTAAACAAATCATGCATAAAGTTACGATCTTGAGCCATATGCGTTAAGCCACGCATGTACAGCACCCAGTCCATTTTTTCATGAGTTGGGTTAAGGCGGCTAAAGCGTTCAATGGTTGCTAAGCCAAGAGCAAGATCGTCATTTTTGTAATAAGCGTAAATCAGGTCAAGTTGAACCTGTTCAGAGTAAGCACCAAATGGATAACGTGAATCCAAGGCTTCAAGTTTTTCTATGGCAGTTAACCAGTTACCACTTTGTAATGATGATTGAGCTTCAGTGTAGAGCTCAGAAGGTGGCACGTCAGGGACGATGTTATCTTTGCTTGAACAACCAAATAGAAGTGATAGTGCAAGCAAGCCTGATAAAGTTTGGTATTTCATGTCAGGAGTGGGTTCCTTGAAAATAAAGCATCTTAAAGCTGGAGCAACTGTTTTAAGCCAGAAAAATCGTTTCTTGTTTTAGCTTGAACAACAGGGCTCCTCAAATCGTTTGGTTACTTTCTCTTTCGTAACAGATACAATGGCGGACATTATTTTATCCATACTAGTGAGTATTAGTCTCACGGTTTTTAAAAAGTTCGATATGGCTCAGCAGATTGAATTAACTCAAACAGTAAAAGATAGCCAGCTTGGTCAACGTTTAGATCAAGCTGTGGCTGAATTGTTCGCCGATTTTTCTCGTTCACGTCTGAAAGAGTGGTTACTTGACGGCAAAATAACAGTAGATGGACAAGTTGTCACTAAACCGCGCACGAAAGTGATGGGCGGCGAAGAGATCACTGTGCAAGCTGAACTCGAAGATGAAGTTCGTTGGGAAGCACAAGACATCCCATTGGATATCGTTTACGAAGATGACGATATTATCGTTATCAACAAACCTCGTGACTTTGTTGTTCACCCAGGTGCAGGTACACCAGATGGCACAGTGCTAAACGCATTGTTGTTCCACTATCCGCCAATTGCAGAAGTACCACGAGCAGGTATTGTGCACCGTCTGGACAAAGACACGACAGGTTTGATGGTGGTAGCGAAGAACGTTCCCGTACAAACACGATTAGTACGTGAACTGCAAAAACGTAATATTACCCGTGAATACGAAGCTATCGCGATCGGTAAAATGACGGCTGGTGGCATGATCGACAAGCCAATTGGTCGTCATTCAACTAAACGTACTTTGATGGCTGTGTCGCCAATGGGTAAACCTGCGGTCACCCACTATCGTGTAGCGGAACATTTCCGTGAACATACACGTATTCGCCTGCGTCTTGAAACGGGTCGTACACACCAGATCCGTGTTCATATGTCGTACCTGCAGCACCCTCTACTAGGTGATACTGCCTACGGTGGTCGTGCACGTATTCCAAAAGGTGCATCTCAAGAGTTAACGGATATGATTCGTAACTTTGATCGTCAAGCGCTACACGCTGTCATGTTGAGATTTAAACACCCAGCGACTGGGGAAGAAATGGAATTTCATGCGCCAGTGCCAGAAGATATGGTTATTATGACTGAAGCATTACGTGCTGATGCGCAGCAGAATCCTATGGAAGAGTATTAATCAACAGGTTTTAAGATGAATTGGATCACTCCTAACTGGAATGCACCTAAACAAGTCAAAGCATTTGCTTCTACACGTATTGGCGGTTGTTCGAAACCACCTTACGAAGGGCTTAATTTAGGTATGCATGTAGGGGATGATCCTATTCTTGTGCAAAGCAATAGAGATCTATTGCAGCAGCAAACCGAAATGCCGACAGCTCCTGTATGGTTAAATCAAACCCACTCAACCGTGGTTTTGGAAATTGCTCAGCCAACCAATGATGTTCTTGATGCCGATGGCGTGATTACCTCATCACCGAATGTGGTTTGTTCTGCGATGACAGCGGATTGTTTACCTGTCTTGATCACCAATACTCAAGGAACTCAGGTTGCTGCTGTTCATGCCGGATGGCGTGGTCTAGCAGGTGGTATTGTTGAAAATGCGCTAACGCATTTTTCTAATGATGTGATGTTATGGCTCGGTCCTGCTATTGGTCCTCAAGCGTTTGAAGTGGGTGAAGATGTTTTACAGGCATTTTTAGACTACGACTCAAAAGCAGAAGCTGCATTTGTTCCCGGCAAGCAGCAAGGTAAATGGTGGGCGAATATGGCAACGCTTACTCGTTTGCGCATGGCTAAACTCGGCATTGATCAGGTTTTTGATAGCGGGTTATGCACTTACCAAGATCCTCAGCGTTTTTATTCCTATCGCCGCGATGGTGTAACAGGAAGGCAAGCAACCTTTATCTGGATCAATGAAAATTAGGATTCCCTAAAAAGTTTCCACTCCCACCTTGAAAAGTGGCGCGTATGTAACCATCTTTCCTTACGTAATTAGTTTGAGGTTAGGAAGGTTGTTATGCGTCTCGACAGATTTACCAGCAAATTCCAAATAGCGATTTCCGACGCGCAGTCTCTCGCACTAGGGCGAGATCATCAGTACATCGAACCCGTGCATCTGATGGTTGCGCTGCTTGATCAAAATGGCAGTCCAATTCGTCCATTGCTGACTATGCTTGAAGTCGATGTCATGCAGCTTCGCTCTAAATTGGGTGAAACGTTAGATCGTTTGCCAAAAGTGAGCGGGATCGGTGGTGATGTACAGCTTTCTAGCGGTTTAGGCACTTTGTTCAATCTGTGTGACAAAGTCGCTCAAAAACGCCAAGACTCTTATATATCTTCTGAGATTTATCTTCTAGCGGCGATTGAAGATCGTGGCCCGCTAGGTCAGCTCCTGAAAGAGTTTGGCTTAACCGAGAAAAAAGTATCAGATGCGATTGAAAAGATCCGTGGTGGTCAGAAAGTGAATGACCCAAATGCGGAGGAGCTACGTCAGGCTCTGGAAAAATTCACAATTGATCTGACTGAACGAGCAGAGCAGGGCAAACTTGACCCTGTGATTGGTCGTGACGATGAGATCCGCCGAACCATTCAAGTGTTACAACGTCGTACCAAAAACAACCCAGTGATCATTGGTGAACCGGGTGTGGGTAAAACGGCAATTGTTGAAGGTTTAGCACAACGTATTATCAATAACGAAGTCCCAGAAGGTCTACGTGGGCGACGCGTACTCTCTCTTGATATGGGCGCATTGGTTGCAGGTGCTAAATATCGTGGTGAGTTCGAAGAGCGATTGAAATCGGTGTTGAATGAGCTAGCCAAAGAAGAAGGCAACATCATTCTGTTCATTGATGAGCTGCATACTATGGTGGGTGCAGGTAAAGGTGAAGGCTCAATGGATGCCGGCAACATGCTCAAACCTGCACTTGCGCGTGGCGAACTTCACTGTGTTGGTGCGACGACGCTCGATGAATATCGTCAGTACATTGAAAAAGATCCGGCTCTTGAGCGCCGTTTCCAAAAAGTGCTGGTGGATGAGCCAAGTGTTGAAGACACCATAGCGATTTTACGTGGTTTGAAAGAACGTTATGAACTTCACCACCATGTAGAGATCACTGACCCTGCGATTGTTTCAGCGGCGACGCTGTCTCATCGCTATGTGTCAGATCGTCAGTTGCCTGACAAAGCGATTGACCTGATTGATGAAGCCGCATCCAGTATTCGTATCCAGATCGACTCTAAACCAGAGGCTTTGGATAAACTAGAACGTCGTATTATTCAGTTGAAAATTGAACAGCAAGCGCTGTCAAATGAGACTGATGAAGCCAGTGAAAAACGCTTAAGTATTCTTAACGAAGAGTTGGGTCTCAAAGAGCGTGAATACGCCGAGCTGGAAGAAGTTTGGAAAACAGAAAAAGCAGCATTGTCAGGAACTCAGCACATAAAAACGGAACTTGACCAAGCGCGTATGGATTTGGAAGTTGCGAGACGTGCCGGTGATTTAAGCCGTATGTCTGAACTTCAATATGGTCGAATTCCTGAGTTGGAAAAACAGCTCGATCTTGCGGCTCAAGCCGAAATGCAAGAGATGACTCTGTTACGCAATAAAGTTACAGACAATGAGATTGCAGAAGTGCTGTCCAAACAAACCGGCATTCCTGTGTCTAAAATGCTTGAGGCAGAAAAAGAGAAGCTGCTTCGCATGGAAGATGTTCTGCATAAACGCGTTATCGGGCAGGTTGAAGCCGTTGAAGTAGTGGCGAATGCGATTCGTCGTAGCCGCGCTGGCTTATCTGACCCGAATAAACCGATTGGTTCGTTCCTATTCTTAGGTCCAACTGGTGTCGGTAAAACGGAGCTTTGTAAAACATTGGCTCACTTCATGTTTGATAGTGAAGATGCCATGGTTCGTATCGATATGTCTGAGTTTATGGAGAAACACTCTGTGGCTCGTTTGGTCGGTGCGCCTCCGGGTTATGTGGGTTATGAAGAGGGCGGTTATTTAACCGAAGCGGTTCGCCGTAAACCTTACTCTGTGATTTTGCTGGACGAAGTGGAAAAGGCACACCCAGATGTGTTCAACATCTTGTTGCAAGTGCTTGATGATGGTCGTTTAACCGATGGTCAAGGTCGTACGGTTGATTTCCGTAACACTGTGGTGATCATGACGTCAAACTTAGGTTCTGCGAGCATTCAAGAGAATTTTGCGAAGCTGGATTACCAAGGTATCAAAGAGCGTGTGATGGAGACGGTAACCAAACATTTCCGTCCAGAGTTCCTGAACCGTGTTGATGAAAGCGTGGTCTTCCATCCACTTGGCAGAGAACATATCAAGTCTATCGCTTCTATTCAGTTGGAGCGTTTACATAAACGCTTGGCTGAAAAAGACTACGATTTGATCGTGAGTGAAGATGCGTTGGAATTGATTGCTCAAGTTGGTTTTGACCCTGTGTATGGTGCTCGTCCGTTGAAACGTGCTATCCAACAAAATGTGGAGAACCCGTTGGCGAAATCGATTCTGTCTGGGAAGTTCGTACCGGGCAAGGCGATTCAGCTTGGGGCTCGCGATGGCAATATCATCGCTAGCCAATAGTTGTCGTCAGCAGCAATAGAAAAAGCCATGCGAGAGCATGGCTTTTTTGTTTCTTCGCAACTTACGTTTATTGAGTTCACATAGTCATTCAAACGTAGGTGAAACTATGAGTTTTACGAGAAGTTAGCGTTAATGCGCATTTTCAAATAGTCCTGCGCTGTGATTGGCTCGTAAACTTTCTTTGGTCCTTGAATGATTTGGTCACGGTTTGCTTGGCAGAAGAACGCCATGCTGTACCGGGAATCTTGATTCTCTTCTGCAGTTGGCATACGGACGCGGTGCAGAGTCGATTTCAGCAAATCATCACTCCAGCGCATTAACATGTCACCGATGTTGCACGTAATCACACCGGCTTTAGGTACGATGGTACTCCACACTAGATTCTCTTTTGCGTCTTTACCTGCTGCGGCTTGAAGTCCACCTTGGTTTTCTTGCTGAAATACCATGGTCAAACAGTCAAAGTCAGTATGAGCACCGGCGCGCCAGAATGTTCCGTTTTGCGGAACTTCTTTTATTGGCAAGTAGTGAAGCATACGCAAGGTGCTAAGGTAATTTTCAGACTCTCTTTGATGCGCTTTAGTGAAAAAGTCGCGCTCAAAGCCCAATTTATCCGCGAAGCACGAAAGAATTTTCATCCCCAGTTGCCAAGCTTGATATTCAAATGAAAGCAGGTGCGATTCAAAATCTTCAACAAGTTCATTGCTGGGCCAAAGGCCACTCATGTGAGGCAATGTAATTTGGTAAGACTCTTTTTGATCGGCTGTGCCCGTTGAGGGGCGAACTTGTTGTTTGAATTCCCAACCGGCATTTAACCCTTCTTTTAAAGGAAACTGCTGTTTTGCTTCCATAGGAAGTGCAAAGAACTGTTCGCTTAACTTAAAGGATTTTTCGATATCGGCTAAAGCGATACCGTGATCAACCAGTTGGAAAAAACCAACTTCAGTTGCAGCTTTCCAAAGCTGTTCGGTGATCTCTTCACGACGCTGATCAAAATCATGCAGGTTGATAAGAGGGATCACAGTGTCTGTGATTTCTACCCCTTTGCCACCGATGGTTGTTTCAAAGTTAAGTTCGTCTAAAAGATATGATTGAGTCATTGTGTTCTCCAATTAAGCATTCGCTTGTTATTGGAGCAATGTCCAGCAATAAGCCAAGAACCTTATTCTTGTTATTACAGACCGCTTCTACTCCGTCTTTCTACTCTTCCTTTTAACGCTGCAGCGTTGTTGACTGTGTTCATTCACTTGTCGCCTAGCTGTGGCGTTAAATAGATTGAGCAAATATAAAATGAAATTTTCTACCAAACTCCGTGCTGGACTTGTTCTGCTTCTTCTTCAAGTAGCGGACCGATGACTTCCACTTCGCGCTGACCTGATTCAAAAACCACTCGGCATGGAAGTGCCAAAGTTGGGTTCTCAGGATGATTCCCGGTTAACTCTTTGAGTTTGGCTTCGCTCAGACCGTAGACAACACGTCCAACGCCAGCCCAATAAATAGCACCCGCGCACATCGCGCAAGGCTCTGCCGATACATATAGAGTGCAGCGGTTAAGAAAATCAGGACGGTACAGTTTGCTGGCACGGGTCATGATCACTCGCTCAGCATGACCCGTCATATCTAAATCGGGTAAGTAACCGTTGATCTCTTCCAGTAAAATTTCACCGTGTTCATCGACCAGTACTGCTGAAAACGGGTGATTGCCCCTCTTTTTTGCTTCCTCTGCCAAAGAGAAACTGTAGCGCAACAACTTAAAATCCGTTTCTTGATTAAGCATTATTTCTCCTTGTGTTATCGCTGCTTTTCTTCTTCAGTCAGGCTCCAAGAGAAGTAACCTTTTTGCACCCAGCTAACAGCTTTGAACAGCAACATACTGACTAGAGACAGGAACACCAGTGCTGCAAAAGCTTGTGGGATTTTGAAATATGAGGTTGAGAACTGAACCAAGTAACCAAGACCTTTTTCAGCCGCGACGAACTCAGCAATAACCGAGCCGATGACCGCTAAAGTGATGGCAACTTTCACGCCGCTGAAAATATGTGGAATGGCGTAAGGCAGGCGAATCTGCCAGATGGTTTTGCTGTTTTTTACGCTCAGTGAACGTGACAGTTCAATAAGTTCAGGTGGCGTAGCCAACATACCTGTAGTGGCTGAAACCACTAATGGGAAGAAGGT
Source organism: Vibrio sp. Hal054 (assembly GCF_037162405.1). Taxonomy (NCBI): domain Bacteria; kingdom Pseudomonadati; phylum Pseudomonadota; class Gammaproteobacteria; order Vibrionales; family Vibrionaceae; genus Vibrio; species Vibrio sp. Hal054. The sequence continues at coordinate 525,605 of NZ_JARLUT010000001.1, forward strand.
AATTAAGCAAGTAATCGTGAGACGAGGTGCATCGCCCGTTCCCAAAATCACAATCAGTAGTGGCGCGATGGCAACCACTGGCGTGGATTGAATCACAACCAGAATTGGAAATAACGCACGGGTAAGGAACTTAGAATTCACCATCATGATAGCGAGAGGGATGCTAATCAAAAACGAGATGATAAAGCCAAGCAACGCAATGCGCAGAGTTGCCCATAAGTTATCGAGCCAACGTTCCATTGATACCTGAGTGAAAGCGATAGCGATATCGCTAGGCGCTGGCAAGATAAACGTTGGTATTGAAAATATTTTACAGATGGCTTCCCAAATAGGAATGATCGCTAATATTGCAATTAGTGGCAGCCAGTTTTGTGACCATTGAGAAAAATAGCGTTTCATAGTTAATCCTTTAACAAGAGACAAATTCGTTTAAGCCAATTAAGCCAATTAAGCCACTGTGCGACGAATCGGCTCAACGTTGTCCTTATCCTGACTATCCGCTTCTTCACTGCTTGTTACGTTGCTCTTTTCTGAACGATAGAAATACTCGCGAATTTTGTTGGTGTAAGTACCAAATTTAGCGTCTTGCAACGTATGAATATTGCGTGGTCGAGGCAGATCGATCTTGATCTCTTCCAACACGGTACTTGGGCGAGGTCCCATCACAAGCACTTTATCAGCGAGCAATACCGCTTCAGAAATGGAGTGAGTGATAAACAGTACTGTCTTCGGCTTCTCCATCCAGATTTTTTGCAGTTCAAAGCCCATCTCTTCACGTGTTAACGCATCGAGTGCTGAGAAGGGTTCATCCATGATCAAAATGTCTGGATTCAGTAACAGCGCTCGCGCAATACCAACACGCTGCTGCATTCCACCGGAAAGTTGGTCCGGCATGCTGTTTTCAAAACCTGATAGCCCAACTGTGTTCAGTAACTCTTGGGCATTTTGACGGTCTTTCTGGCTGACATAATTGAACTTATGTTTAAGCGGAAACAGAATGTTATCGAGGATGTTTTTCCATGGCAGTAGTGTTGGTTTTTGGAACACGATACCGATGTCTTCTCGCGGCCCTGTGACTGCATGTCCGAAAACGGAAATTTCACCCTGTGTTGGAATGATCAACCCTGACAGTAGGCGCAGCAAGGTAGACTTGCCGCAACCTGAAGGTCCAACGATGGCGACGAACTCATGTTTTTCCACATTGAAGTCGACATCGTTGAGAACCGTAACCGAATGTTTGTCAGAGTTATAGGTATGACCTATACGCTTGAACGAAACAAATGGTTGCATTAGTTCACTCCCTCGTAAAACTGACGATCAACCGCTGTTTCTGGGTCAAGTTTGCTGAGATCTAGACCTTGAGCCTCTGCTGTCCATTTCCATGTTTCGCTTAGACGAGATGGCGTGAACTGACCAACGCCATCACGTTGAGATACTTCATTCATGACGAGGCCATGAATCGACTTAATGGTGTCAGCCGCTTGTTTTGAGTCCACTTCAGGAACCATTTTTGTAACGTACGCGCCACTTTCTTCTGGATGAGCCCAGGTGTATTCGACCGCTTTTGCATAAGCTTTCACAAAGCGTTTCACCACATCTGGGTTTTCAGACATAAACTTGTCGCTGGCAATAATAGAAGAAGAGTAGAACTCTAGACCTGCGTCATACCAAGGCAATACCGTCAGCTTTTTCCCTGCTTCAGCGGCTTGCTGTTCGTTTTTAACACGGTCTGTCATCCAAGAAATCATCACGTCAGATTGACCAGTGATCAGCATTGGGTTGAGTGCGCCCGGATCCGCTTTTAACACTTTGACACTTTCTTCTTCAATGCCGTTTTTCTTTAGCATCAAAGGAAGGAAAACGTTCGCTGAAGTAAATGGAGAAGTCGCGATGGTTTTGCCTGAGACATCTTTCACTGAATTGATACCTGAATCATCCAGTACGTAGAATGCGTAAGGTGCTTTGCTAAACAGAGAGTAGATGGCTTTAACTGGGACGTTGTCATTCGCTTTCGCTACTAACAGAGCAACAATATCTGCGGAACCGATATCAGCCGTGCCTGTTGCAATCTTTGTAATCGCATCTGTAGAGCCTTTACCTCCCAGAATGGTTACGTCTAAGTCTTGTTCGGCGAAAAATCCTTGTTGAACGCCAACATAGACAGGTGCCTTATCCCCGCCTGGAAGCCAGTCAAGCTGAAACGTGACTTTGTCTGCAGCAAAGCTACTCGCTGATGTAAGTAGCAAAGATAGCGAAAGGCTTAGTTTGTTGAATTTAGAAATAGTTTTCATAGTTACTCCGTGTCTTCCTTTTCACTCTAAAGTGCAGCAAGTGTTGACTGCATCCTTTAGCTAACTATGAGCAATGTCCCGATACCGTCATTGGTATCTAACCGCTTCTACTCACACTTCCATTGTTCACAGAGCAATCGTTGTGCCAAAAATTGAAAAACAAATGGGAGGTAATTAACTGTACGTTAACTAACCGTTAACGGATGGGCGTTGCAGAGGAAATATCGTCAGATAGGGTTGTATACAATACAAGTAAGATATCGGATAAATATTGTATGCAATTGCACCTTTGCAATGCATTTTAGTGTGGTAAGGCTCAATCTTGGTGCATGTTTTCTGAGCTGGAAATGTAACGACTAAGGTGAGAGTGGTGGTCTGTAATTTGCATTGTATACATTAAGATTGAACGTTCAGAACAGATAATGTTTTGTATATGTTAAATGAGTAGAAGCGGTTAGGAGTAAGCGAACTCTGGGACATTGCTCAAAAGCGAATAAGCCTAAGTAACAGAGTAGGCTTGTATAAAAGGAAGTTTTGATGAACTACTTAATTAAAAATGCCAGCAGTGTCTTTTCTCCTAAACAAGACTGTAAAGATATACGAATTCATAACGGTATTATCGCCGAGCTAGGGCAGAACTTGCTGCCAGAGCAGGGTGAAGAAATTATTGATGCCAGTGATTGTGTTATCTATCCGGGTTTTGTGAATACTCATCATCATATTGCTCAGTCAATCTTGAAAGGGATACCCGCAAGTATTAATGATGGGCTGGGCGACTGGCTTGCAAATGTTCCTTACCGCTACTGGCCTCAAATCACGCCAGAGATCATGTTTTCAGCCGCGAAGCTTGGTTTCTATGAATTGCTGCGTTCTGGCGCAACAACTTGTGCGGATCACCATTATCTCTATCACGCCAATTCATCGATGGAATTAGAAGAGGCGGTTTGGCAAGCCGCAGATGAAATGGGAATTCGGCTGGTTTTATGTCGTGGTGGTGCGACAGTTAAAGGAACACATAAAGGATTAGCGAAAGCAGGCGTTGAGCCTGAATCCGTTGAGTTGATGATAAACCGCTTGGAATCTACTCGCAGTCGTTATCACCAAGAAGGTGAATTTGCCATGCGTAAGCTGGTGGTCGCCCCAACAACGATTGCTCACTCTTCGACTCCAAGTGATCTTCGTCTATTGTCTGAATATGCAAGAAGCCAAAAGTTACGTATGCATTCACATATGTTAGAAGTGGATTTCGATAATGAGCAATCATTGGCGAAATACGGTATGGGCATTGTTGAGTTCGCACAAAGCTGTGATTGGCTAGGCGAAGATGTTTGGTTTGCGCATTTGGTTAAAGCGACAGAGCAAGATATCAAGCTACTTGCAGAAACGAAGACAGGCATTGCTCATTGCCCTACATCGAATTGTCGATTAGGTAGTGGGATTGCCCCTGTTATAGCGATGGAAAAAGCTGGAATGCCGATATCGATTGGCGTTGATGGCTCTGCATCAGCCGAATCCGGTTCTATGCTGCAAGAGCTAAACCTTACTTGGTTGATTCATCGAGCGCAAAATGGTCCTAAAGCCACAACTTTAGAGCAAGTGCTTACCTGGGCAAGTAAAGGTGGGGCAGATATTTTGGGTTTAGAAGGTGTGGGAACCATAGATGTAGGCTATGCCGCTGATATTGTCTTATACGATATTAACCAGCCGCGTTTGTCTGGCTGTCACGATTTATCAATCTCTCCGATAATGGCCGGAGAGCCTTCTTATATTAAAGCGAGTTTCGTCAACGGTAAGATTGCATACCGCCATAGCGACGAAGCGAAATACCTCACTTTAGTTGAAGAAGTACGTCACTCTATCGCCAACTTGAATCAACGAGTGCAAAAGTTAGAGTTTCTATAAGCTGTTTTATGGCAAATTCGCTTAGATAAAACACGATTTGTTTCTTTCTTAATCAATCAGTCTGAAAACTTGGTTTTTAGGCTGATTTCTCCTTGCCAACTCATTTTTCCTCCCTATAATGCGCCTCCGTTGACCAGCAATTCTGAATAAAAGAATGTTGGGAAATATGACGGAAAGTTAAATTTCTTAAGTTAAAGAAAATTAACTAAAAAAGTGGTTGACTCTGAATGTTTACTCGCTAAAATGACCGTCCGTTTTGAGAGGAATACCTCGCAAAACCAAGCTCTTTAACAATTTAAACCTATCAATCTGTGTGGGCACTCGTTGATGAAAATCAAAGTTAAGTCTTTGTTCTAGTAACAAAGCAACTTAGGTTTCAATGAACTGAGTGACCAATACAAATAACTTCGGTTATTTGGCACAGTCAATTCATTACCGTTCTGTTGGAATGGTAATAGCTTTAAAATTACTTTTTACTTTCGAGTAAAAACAGTTTTGAAGTCAGTATTCGTTGAGCCGACAAAATCTTAAATTGAAGAGTTTGATCATGGCTCAGATTGAACGCTGGCGGCAGGCCTAACACATGCAAGTCGAGCGGCAGCACAGAGAAACTTGTTTCTCGGGTGGCGAGCGGCGGACGGGTGAGTAATGCCTGGGAAATTACCCTGATGTGGGGGATAACCATTGGAAACGATGGCTAATACCGCATAATAGCTTCGGCTCAAAGAGGGGGACCTTCGGGCCTCTCGCGTCAGGATATGCCCAGGTGGGATTAGCTAGTTGGTGAGGTAATGGCTCACCAAGGCGACGATCCCTAGCTGGTCTGAGAGGATGATCAGCCACACTGGAACTGAGACACGGTCCAGACTCCTACGGGAGGCAGCAGTGGGGAATATTGCACAATGGGCGCAAGCCTGATGCAGCCATGCCGCGTGTGTGAAGAAGGCCTTCGGGTTGTAAAGCACTTTCAGTCGTGAGGAAGGCAGTATAGTTAATAGCTATATTGTTTGACGTTAGCGACAGAAGAAGCACCGGCTAACTCCGTGCCAGCAGCCGCGGTAATACGGAGGGTGCGAGCGTTAATCGGAATTACTGGGCGTAAAGCGCATGCAGGTGGTTTGTTAAGTCAGATGTGAAAGCCCGGGGCTCAACCTCGGAATAGCATTTGAAACTGGCAAGCTAGAGTACTGTAGAGGGGGTAGAATTTCAGGTGTAGCGGTGAAATGCGTAGAGATCTGAAGGAATACCGGTGGCGAAGGCGGCCCCCTGGACAGATACTGACACTCAGATGCGAAAGCGTGGGGAGCAAACAGGATTAGATACCCTGGTAGTCCACGCCGTAAACGATGTCTACTTGGAGGTTGTGGCCTTGAGCCGTGGCTTTCGGAGCTAACGCGTTAAGTAGACCGCCTGGGGAGTACGGTCGCAAGATTAAAACTCAAATGAATTGACGGGGGCCCGCACAAGCGGTGGAGCATGTGGTTTAATTCGATGCAACGCGAAGAACCTTACCTACTCTTGACATCTACAGAATCCTGCGGAGACGCGGGAGTGCCTTCGGGAACTGTAAGACAGGTGCTGCATGGCTGTCGTCAGCTCGTGTTGTGAAATGTTGGGTTAAGTCCCGCAACGAGCGCAACCCTTATCCTTGTTTGCCAGCGAGTCATGTCGGGAACTCCAGGGAGACTGCCGGTGATAAACCGGAGGAAGGTGGGGACGACGTCAAGTCATCATGGCCCTTACGAGTAGGGCTACACACGTGCTACAATGGCGCATACAGAGGGCAGCGAACTAGCGATAGTAAGCGAATCCCAAAAAGTGCGTCGTAGTCCGGATTGGAGTCTGCAACTCGACTCCATGAAGTCGGAATCGCTAGTAATCGTGAATCAGAATGTCACGGTGAATACGTTCCCGGGCCTTGTACACACCGCCCGTCACACCATGGGAGTGGGCTGCAAAAGAAGCAGGTAGTTTAACCTTCGGGAGGACGCTTGCCACTTTGTGGTTCATGACTGGGGTGAAGTCGTAACAAGGTAGCGCTAGGGGAACCTGGCGCTGGATCACCTCCTTACGTAAAGATTCTCTTGATGAGTGTCCACACAGATTGATTAGGTTTAGATAAGAGTATATTGCAAAGTGATTTTCCTTAGTTCAAGGAAGGCAATTGACGAAGAAAGGAGTTTACATAAGTAAATGACTGACTGAGGATAAACAGCCTGACGCAGAAATAAGAAAAAGCACGAAGCAAGAAGTTGGGTCTGTAGCTCAGGTGGTTAGAGCGTTCGCCTGATAAGCGAGAGGTCGGTGGTTCAAGTCCACTCAGACCCACCAAATCTTCTTTCTTCTTTGTTAAATTATTCGTCGTGTATTGATATACACTTCCTCATAATTTGCCTTGAATAAAAAAGATTATATTTTCCTTTGTGAAAATGACCTACGATGGGGTTATAGCTCAGCTGGGAGAGCGCCTGCCTTGCACGCAGGAGGTCTGCGGTTCGATCCCGCATAGCTCCACCATCTTTAAGCGCATTCGATGAGTGCTTTTAAAAATGGTTTTCGTAAACTCTTTGTTTATAAAAACTCTTGCTCTTTAACAATTTGGAAAGCTGACAGTTAATAATTTGATTAATTATTAACTATTAAAAGTTCTCAAATCCTATGTCTCTTAGAGATGTAGGTACCAATACACATTCAAGTGTTCTTGGGAATAACATCATTGATGTTGTTCATATTTGAGTCCGGCAAAATCGAAATGTCTCTCGCTCATTCAAATAATGAGAGACAACTAACCTTGGTTGCTCGTTTGTCTTCACTTTAAAAAGTGAAATCAAATGGTCCATACATAAGACCTCTTGGGGTTGTATGGTTAAGTGACTAAGCGTACACGGTGGATGCCTTGGCAGTCAGAGGCGATGAAGGACGTATTAACTTGCGATAAGCGTAGATAAGGCAGTAAAAGCCACTTGAGTCTACGATTTCCGAATGGGGAAACCCACTCACAGAAGTGAGTATCATTAACTGAATACATAGGTTAATGAGGCGAACCGGGAGAACTGAAACATCTAAGTACCCCGAGGAAAAGAAATCAATTGAGATTCCGAAAGTAGCGGCGAGCGAAATTGGATTAGCCCTTAAGCTTTTAATGACACAGGTGAAGGCTCTGGAAAGTGCCGCGATACCGGGTGATAGCCCCGTAACCGACATGTCATTTTGAGTGAAAACGAGTAAGGCGGGACACGTGATATCCTGTTTGAATATGGGGGGACCATCCTCCAAGGCTAAATACTCCTGACTGACCGATAGTGAACCAGTACCGTGAGGGAAAGGCGAAAAGAACCCCTGTGAGGGGAGTGAAATAGAACCTGAAACCGTGTACGTACAAGCAGTAGGAGCCTCTTCGTGGGGTGACTGCGTACCTTTTGTATAATGGGTCAGCGACTTATATTCAGTGGCAAGGTTAACCGTATAGGGGAGCCGTAGGGAAACCGAGTCTTAACTGGGCGTTTAGTCTCTGGATATAGACCCGAAACCGAGTGATCTAGCCATGGGCAGGTTGAAGATTGAGTAACATCAATTGGAGGACCGAACCGACTAATGTTGAAAAATTAGCGGATGACTTGTGGCTAGGGGTGAAAGGCCAATCAAACTCGGAGATAGCTGGTTCTCCCCGAAAGCTATTTAGGTAGCGCCTCGGACGAATACTACTGGGGGTAGAGCACTGTTAAGGCTAGGGGGTCATCCCGACTTACCAACCCTTTGCAAACTCCGAATACCAGTAAGTACTATCCGGGAGACACACGGCGGGTGCTAACGTCCGTCGTGGAGAGGGAAACAACCCAGACCGCCAGCTAAGGTCCCAAATGATTACTAAGTGGGAAACGATGTGGGAAGGCTCAGACAGCTAGGATGTTGGCTTAGAAGCAGCCATCATTTAAAGAAAGCGTAATAGCTCACTAGTCGAGTCGGCCTGCGCGGAAGATGTAACGGGGCTAAGTAATCAACCGAAGCTGCGGCAATGCAATTTATTGTATTGGGTAGGGGAGCGTTCTGTAAGCCGTTGAAGGTGTGTTGTAAAGCATGCTGGAGGTATCAGAAGTGCGAATGCTGACATGAGTAACGATAAAGGGGTGAAAAACCTCCTCGCCGGAAGACCAAGGGTTCCTGTCCAACGTTAATCGGGGCAGGGTGAGTCGACCCCTAAGGCGAGGCCGAAAGGCGTAGTCGATGGGAAACGGGTTAATATTCCCGTACTTCTTACAATTGCGATGGGGGGACGGAGAAGGCTAGGTGGGCCTGGCGACGGTTGTCCAGGTTCAAGTGCGTAGGCTTGAGAGTTAGGTAAATCCGGCTCTCTTTAAGGCTGAGACACGATGTCGAGCTACTACGGTAGTGAAGTCATTGATGCCATGCTTCCAGGAAAAGCCTCTAAGCTTCAGATTGTAAGGAATCGTACCCCAAACCGACACAGGTGGTCGGGTAGAGAATACCAAGGCGCTTGAGAGAACTCGGGTGAAGGAACTAGGCAAAATGGTACCGTAACTTCGGGAGAAGGTACGCTCTTGACGGTGAAGTCCCTTGCGGATGGAGCTGATGAGAGTCGCAGATACCAGGTGGCTGCAACTGTTTATTAAAAACACAGCACTGTGCAAAATCGTAAGATGACGTATACGGTGTGACGCCTGCCCGGTGCCGGAAGGTTAATTGATGGGGTTAGACTTCGGTCGAAGCTCTTGATCGAAGCCCCGGTAAACGGCGGCCGTAACTATAACGGTCCTAAGGTAGCGAAATTCCTTGTCGGGTAAGTTCCGACCTGCACGAATGGCGTAATGATGGCCACGCTGTCTCCACCCGAGACTCAGTGAAATTGAAATCGCTGTGAAGATGCAGTGTACCCGCGGCTAGACGGAAAGACCCCGTGAACCTTTACTACAGCTTGGCACTGAACATTGAACCTACATGTGTAGGATAGGTGGGAGGCTTTGAAGCGCAGACGCTAGTTTGTGTGGAGCCGTCCTTGAAATACCACCCTTGTATGTTTGATGTTCTAACTCAGACCCGTCATCCGGGTCGAGGACAGTGCCTGGTGGGTAGTTTGACTGGGGCGGTCTCCTCCCAAAGAGTAACGGAGGAGCACGAAGGTGGGCTAAACACGGTTGGACATCGTGTGGTTAGTGCAATGGCATAAGCCCGCTTGACTGCGAGAATGACAATTCGAGCAGGTGCGAAAGCAGGTCATAGTGATCCGGTGGTTCTGAATGGAAGGGCCATCGCTCAACGGATAAAAGGTACTCCGGGGATAACAGGCTGATACCGCCCAAGAGTTCATATCGACGGCGGTGTTTGGCACCTCGATGTCGGCTCATCACATCCTGGGGCTGAAGTCGGTCCCAAGGGTATGGCTGTTCGCCATTTAAAGTGGTACGCGAGCTGGGTTTAGAACGTCGTGAGACAGTTCGGTCCCTATCTGCCGTGGGCGTTGGAGAATTGAAGGGGGCTGCTCCTAGTACGAGAGGACCGGAGTGGACGAACCTCTGGTGTTCGGGTTGTTACGCCAGTAGCATTGCCCGGTAGCTAAGTTCGGAATTGATAACCGCTGAAAGCATCTAAGCGGGAAGCAAGCCCTGAGATGAGTTCTCCCTGGCGCTTTAAGCGTCCTAAAGGGTTGTTCGAGACTAGAACGTTGATAGGCAGGGTGTGTAAGTGCTGTGAGGCATTGAGCTAACCTGTACTAATTGCCCGTGAGGCTTAACCATACAACACCCAAGGGGTTTTGTGGACTCAAAGCAAGAACAGAATTGAATGTGTAGAGAACATTAACAGCTTTCCGAATTTTAAAATTTTGCTTGGCGACCATAGCGATTTGGACCCACCTGATTCCATGCCGAACTCAGAAGTGAAACGAATTAGCGCCGATGGTAGTGTGGGGTCTCCCCATGTGAGAGTAGGACATCGCCAGGCTCATATTTAGCACCAAGCGCTAACCAATGCGGAGCGGTAGTTCAGTTGGTTAGAATACCGGCCTGTCACGCCGGGGGTCGCGGGTTCGAGTCCCGTCCGCTCCGCCACTTCTTTTTTATTATAGAAAGTGAGAGTCGTCTCATTAAAAACGAACTGCAGGGGTGTAGCTCCAATTGGCAGAGCAGCGGATTCCAAATCCGCGTGTTGGGAGTTCGAATCTCTCCACCCCTGCCATTATTAGAAGCCTCAGTCGAAAGACTGGGGCTTTTTAACATCTGTCGTTTGGATAGTTGTTGCGATGCTCAATTGGCAGAGCAGCGGATTCCGCCAATGCCAAAAATCAGCGCGTGTTAGGTGTTCGAATCTCTCCACCCCTGCCATTATTAGAAGCCTCAGTCGAAAGATTGGGGCTTTTTAACATCTGTCGTTTGGATAGTTGTTGCGATGCTCAATTGGCAGAGCAGCGGATTCCAAATCCGCGTGTTGGGAGTTCGAATCTCTCCACCCCTGCCATTATTAGAAGCCTCAGTCGAAAGACTGGGGCTTTTTAACATCTGTCGTTTGGCTAGTTGCTGCAATCCTCAATTGGCAGAGCAGCGGATTCCGCCAATGCCAAAAATCAGTGCGTGTTGGGAGTTCGAATCTCTCCACCTCTGCCATTATTAGAAGCCTCAGTCGAAAGACTGGGGCTTTTTCACATCTGTCGTCTGGCTGGTTGCTGGAATGTTCAATTGACAGAGAAGAGGATTCCGCCAACACAAAAAACAAGGCCACATCGCTTATTGCTGTGTGGCCTTGTTATTTTATCTGCGCTAATCAACTAACACTTATTCAGCGGTTTCTCCGCATTCTGTTTGCTGAGCTTCAACGCCTTTTAGACGCAAAGTCATGTCCCCTAATTCTGTTATTTTTTTCCGTTTAGCCAGAGAAAATTGAGAAGTCTTTTCACGCAGTTCTTTTTCGTCAACTAGCCATTCTCGTTGTTCTTTTGCCAGTAGTTGATGAGTGCTTGGTTTTGAATGCAGGACCAGTTCATCAGGAATCAATGAATGTACGCCTTCTATGCTAGGTTTGGCTTGTATACGTATTTCTCCTGCTTGCAACGAGGTGCGGATCATTGCTGGCGCAGTTCCCCATTCGACTAATCTTGGATTCGAACTCATGCGCTCTGTCGAAATCAATTCGGCTTCACCTAGTACCGTAAAAGTAATACTGTTTCTTGCTAAGCGTTTGATGTTGCCGCTTTCGTCAGTTACTTCGGCTACTATCGTAACCAACTGGGAACCATCTGCGACGATAGGTGTGCTTTCATCCAATAAGCGGAGTCGAATACGTGTCGGGCGCCTTGCCGGATATTTAACTTCACGACAAACCACTTCGCCGTCAACTAATCCTTCTGCAATAAGGCAAGCCTCCTCAAACAAGTCTGCTCGGTGTTTATCTTTTACCGTCATAAAGTCATAAGCGTTTTTAAAAACGGCGGGTTTAAATGGAATACCTGTGGTGGTGTTTTTGACTGAAATGGTTCCCACTTCAACACCACAGAAAGTTAATCTAACTTGGTCTGCATTACTGCACACGATGACGTCTGAAGGAGAAATAGGCGTCATTTCATGCAGAATCGCAATGTGATAGTCGCTTTCAGCAATAGGGTGTACCACAAGAGGATTACGTTGGCTGCAGAATAGCTCATACGCGTATTTGGGCTGACGGAATGCATCCATGATTCCGCCCCAGAACTGTTCCGGATGATAACCTCGTTGATGGTCAAAGCCATGCCATAGCGTGCCGCCTACATGCTGTCTTGGTGTTTGATAAAGGGTATTAATGCTGGTTGCGTATTGATGACCACCATCTCCAGAACCGAGAGCATAGTGCATGGCTTGGATAATTTGAGCTTGTTCTCCCCAACTGCGATGAACGCGGCTGCTTGAATTATGAGAGTTCCAGTCATCCACATTGTCTCCCCATTCACGGGTAAAGCTGGCCTTGCCTTTGAATAGGTCAAACTCAAGATCTCCTGCTGAAAGTTTGTTACTTCTCATTTGATTCGGGTGGGCATAAACCATATCTGAATACTGTTGGGCTTCGATGTAGCTATCTAGAGGCACGATAGCGCTATACGGTTGCTCTTCATGGACTATTTGATAGATATCTTTGAGGAAACTCTCCGGTTGGTGAGTTTCATTAAGAGCGGGTTCGAAAGCCATAACCGATGGATGATTACGATCTCGACGGATCTTTTGTCTGATATTGGATTTTGCTTGTGACACAAACTGCGGCGAATCATTCCAGAATTGCCAACCGATGGAAGGAATGAGAAGCAGCATGCCAAGTTCATCAGCCGCATCCATGAAAGCCGGAGACTGAGGATAGTGCGCTGTTCTGATGACGCGCATACCTGCATCTCTAAGCTTTTTCACATCATACCAATGTAAGTTGTTGCTCAGAGCAGTACCGACACATGCGTGATACTGGTGACGGTTAACACCAATAAGCTTATCTTCAAAAGCTTGTCCGTTGATGTATAGGCCATCTTCGCCCCGCAGTTCGATAGTTCGAATACCAATTCTGATACGGACTTCATCCACTTTTTCTCCTGCCTGATTGAAGAGCGAACACTCTAACCAGTAAAGATGCGGGGAGTCAGGGTGCCAGAGCTTTGGATTATCAACCGTAATCGACTGTTCTACATGTAGGTTCTGCTGACTTGTTAGCACAACATCTGTGTTGGTCGATGTAATTTCGCTTCCTTGAGAATCGACTAAGCAGGTGTGTAGAGACAGGGGGCAATCTTGAACATCTGTATTCGCTAAATGGGATTTGATATTTACAGTGGCGCTTTGTGGCGAAACCTTTTCGAAATGAACAAATATGCCGCCGCCAGCAACTTCATCGACTTGATTGGCATTGGTAATGTAGGTTTGAGTTGTGGTATACAGCCAAACATGTCGGTACATACCTCCGACATAGGTAAAATCGAGCTCGGACTGATTTTTACCAGCAGGGAAACTGGAATCATCGCTATTGTCGGCCATTACGCAGATCAGGTTGCTGGAGCCAACGTTCACATATTCGGTGATATCCAAAACCATACCGAGAAAACCTTCGTAATTTTCTCTTACTTTCTGCCCATTGATCCAAATCTGAGATTTGCCCTGAATCGCTTCGAAGTTGATGAAAATACGTTTGTTAGAGAAACCTTCGGACAGGTCAAAGTGTTTGCGATACCAGACTTCTCCCTGATAGTTAATACTTCCGCTGGCATCCTCTGGGAGCAATTCAACACAATGCGGAGCGTTGATGATTTCCCACTGGCTGTCATCCAAAGACAGTTCACCCCCTTGAGGATGTGAGCCCTTAAAGAATCGCCAACCAGTACCAAAATTAAACAGATCTCTGGGAGATGATTCAGTGTGAAAGAAACCAGCCGTAGAGAATTGTTGATGGCTGGCACTCACCGTTGGTTTACTGGCTAATGAGCGATGTGATTGGCAAGGTTTGTATTCTGGTGAGCAGAGTTTGGTCATTGATGAAGCCCTAGAGAACGAAAGAGAACAACGCTTAACCACTAATTAACTTTGAAGCGAGGTAAATAGTTCTTAACGGAGCGTTGAAGGAAAAAGAAACGGTATTTTATTAATTTTTAGCCAATAGACTTAAGGTGTACCGGATGTTATTTCGATGCATTTCATAAAAATAGAGGTCCTTTAATTTTGCTATAGCAGCCAGAGAAAATGGCGAGTTGGAAGAGGTTGTCTGAAACCTGATATCGCGTTTTTAATTGTTACAAATTTGATAAATTTTGTTCTCTTAAGTCGCAGGGCATGGTCTAAGATTTGTTAAGTAAAGGCGAATGATTCGTAATGAACTAAGGACATTTCATGACAGAACGTATTGATACCCTAGCGAGCCAACACCAACAAACAAGGGAAATACCGCAAGAAGCTTTTGACTGGTACGACGAATATGCTCATGGTCTGATCGACCGTAGAGAGTTTATGAGACGACTCTCTGGACTCGCGGTATTGGGGTTTAGCATGACAGTACTCACTTCTGCTTTACTACCTAATTACGCTTTGGCAGAACAGGTATCTTTTAACGATGCAAAGATCAAAGCCACTTACGTGGAATTTGATTCTCCAAAAGGGCATGGCAAAGGACGAGGCTATTTGGTTATGCCTCGTGAGCTGACAGGAACTGCGCCAGTAGTTTTGGTTGTGCATGAAAACCGAGGTTTGAACCCTTACATTGAAGATGTCGCAAGACGTCTGGCGATGAATGGTTATATCGCTTTTGCGCCTGACGCGTTATTCCCTCTCGGTGGTTATCCGGGCAATGACGACGATGGTCGAGCGATGCAAAGCAGTATGGATAAAGCCAAGATTGAAGAAGACTTTATTGCTGCCGCAATGTTTATTAAGTCCCATGCCAATAGCTCTGGCAAATTGGGTGCTGTTGGATTCTGTTTTGGTGGCTATGTGGTAAACATGCTTGCTGCCACGATGCCAGACTCTCTGGATGCCGGAGTTCCTTTTTACGGTACACCTGCAGTTGAAAGCATTCGTTCCAATGTCAAAGGGCCGTTGTTATTGCAGTTTGCAGAACTTGACCAGCGAGTGAATTCTACATGGCCTGATTATGAAAAAGTGCTGATGGCAAACAAAGTTCCTTATACTGCGCACATATATAAAGGCGTTAATCACGGCTTCCATAACGACTCTACGGGGCGTTATAACGAAGAAGCAGCGGAATTGGCTTGGGAACGCACCTTGAGCTTTTTCGGTGAACATTTAAAAGCATAGTAAATGGAACCAAGTGGCTCTTGTATTGAATGTTAAGACCTGAACTTTGATACAAGAGCCATTACTTACTATCGCTCCCTATTTTTGAAGCTGTTATGATGTTCAAAAAGAAGGAGTAAGTTATGCCACATTTTCGTTTCCGCGCTGTAGAACCTCAAACAGTGCAAAACTTGTCAAAACCTCTCACGGATTCACTTCAGTCTTTGATGAATTCTCCTCGTGAAGATTTCACTTTCGAATATATCTACACCACTTTCTATGCAGAAGGAGAGGTGACAGCGGCATACCCATTCGTGGAAGTATTGTGGTTTGATCGTGGGCAGGAAGTGCAAGATAAAGTGGCAGCCATTGTGACCGAACAAGTGAAAGGCATTGTTGGTCAGGATTCAAATGTTGCAGTCATCTTTACCGCTCTAAGTCCTGCGGGTTACTACGATAATGCTCAGCATTATTAAGGGGTAAGTTGATGAACTCCGTTATTGATACGATTCTAAATCATCGCTCGATACGTGCTTTTAAAGATACTCCGATTACTCAGCAGCAGTTAGACAGCATTATTAAGTCAGGTATTGCGGCTTCCAGCTCAAGCTTGCTTCAAGTGGTTTCGATTATTCGCGTAACCGATAAAGAGAAGCGCCAGAAGCTGGCTGAGCTATCTGGCAACCAACATTACGTTGCTCAGGCCGCTGAATTTTTGGTGTTCTGTATCGACTATCAACGTCACTATGAGATGAACCCAAATGTAAAGCCTGAGTTTATGGAGTTAACGCTGATAGGGGCGGTAGACTCGGGGATTATGGCGCAGAACTGCTTGTTGGCTGCGGAATCAATGGGGCTAGGTGGTGTTTATATTGGTGGGCTACGTAACTCTCCGCAGCAAGTGGATGAGTTATTGGGCTTACCGAAATACAGCGCAGTGCTGTTTGGCATGTGTCTGGGCCACCCAGACCAAGATCCTCAGTTGAAACCGCGTTTAGGGGCGGATGTGATTGTTCACGAGAACACTTATCAGCCTTTGAACAAAGATGCGGTTGCTGAATACGATCAGACGATGATTGAGTACTATCAAAGTCGTTCGAGCAATGTGAAACAACAAGGTTGGTCGGATCAAATCACTGCTAAGCTGAGTCAGGAATCGAGACCGTATATGCTTGGTTATCTGAATGACAAAGGTCTAGCTCAGAAATAATAGAGATTAGAACGCAACAAAAAAGCCCAGTCACTGACTGGGCTTCGTTTTAAAGTGTTTAGAGAGCGATTACGCTAATCCCTGAATAATCACAAACTTCTCAAGCAACTCTTCTTCCGTTTCTACATGCTCCGGATCCGTCACGATACAGTTGGTTATCGGGCATACAGACTGACATGTCGGAATCTCGTAGTGTCCTTTACACTCTGTACAGAGGTTCGGATTGATCTCATAGATATTGTCACCCATAGAGATAGCTCCGTTAGGACACTCAGGCTCACACATGTCACAGTTAGTGCATTTCTTTGTGATCAATAACGCCATGGTTACTTGCCTACTGGGTTACGAGTATCTTGTCCAGCATTCAGGTTACGCATCAGTAGCGCGTAGTTAAGATCCATGTCTTGAGGCACTGGGATATAAACAAAGTGACCGTTGCCTTTTGCGTCATCAACCGCTTCAGCTTTACGGTTTTCCATTGCTTCAAGAGTGAATACAACGTTTCCTTTTGGCGTCATCAGTTCTAGGCTGTCACCAAGCATGAATTTGTTCTTAACTTCTACTTCAGCCATATCGCCACGGCGCTTACCGGTAAACTCACCAACGAACTGTTGAGCATCAGACACTGAGTAGCCGTAGTCGTAGTTTTGGTATGCATCGTGAGTGTGACGACGTAGGAAACCTTCTGTGTAGCCACGGTGAGCTAGGCTTTCTAGAGTACCCATTAGGTTCTCATCAAATGGTTTACCCGCAACTGCGTCATCGATCGCTTTACGGTATACCTGAGCAGTACGTGCACAGTAGTAGAAAGACTTAGTACGACCTTCGATCTTCAATGAGTGAACACCCATCTGAGTCAAACGCTCTACGTGTTGAACGGCACGCAGATCTTTTGAGTTCATGATGTAAGTGCCGTGCTCATCTTCGTAAGCCGCCATTTTTTCTTCTGGACGGTGAGCTTCAGAAAGAAGTACAACTTCATCAGAAGGTTTACCTAAACCGAGAGTGTTATCAGGACGCTCTTCCTGAACTTCAATAGCTTGCGCAGCATTTGGATCAAACTCTTCTACGATTTGACCGGCTTCGTCTTCTTTGCCTTTTTCTACTTTGTATTCCCAACGACAAGCGTTAGTACAAGTACCTTGGTTCGGGTCACGTTTATTGATGTAACCTGAAAGTAGGCAGCGGCCAGAATAAGCCATGCAAAGAGCGCCGTGGACGAAAATCTCAATTTCCATTTCAGGGCACTGTTCGCGAATTTCTTCAATTTCTTCTAGAGATAGTTCACGAGAAAGAATGACACGCTCAACGCCTTGCGTTGACCAGAATTTTACTGTTGCCCAGTTAACCGCGTTTGCTTGAACAGAAAGGTGAATAGCCATTTCTGGGAACGCTTCACGAACCATCATGATAAGACCCGGATCAGACATGATTAGAGCATCTGGGCCCATATCGATTACAGGTTTAAGGTCGCGGATGAAGGTTTTTAGCTTTGAGTTATGCGGTTGAATGTTGCATACCACGTAGAATTTTTTACCTAGAGCATGAGCTTCGTTGATACCGATCTGTAGATTTTCGTGGTTGAACTCATTGTTACGTACGCGCAGGCTGTAACGAGGTTGGCCAGCATAAACAGCATCAGCGCCGTATGCGAATGCGTAACGCATGTTCTTAAGGCTACCCGCTGGAGATAATAGCTCTGGTACAAAAGTATTTTCAGTTGTCATTGTTTGTTTCTCAATCTGATCACAAGTCAGGCCAATACCACCTGATGGTATTGGAAGGGGCGCAAATTTTACGTCAAAACGTGAGCTGTGCCTAGTAAAGATTAAGAATAGAAGGGGAAGAAAAGTAGGAAAAAACTGACTCCGCGAAGGCAGAGTCAGAAATGAAGAAATTAAGCGTCAGCTTGTGGAAGACCACCAAGCACTTCAAACAGATTTGGTAGAAATGCTGAGAATTCACCGCACAGTAGAGATAAGTCAGCATCTAGGCGAGCTGCTTGATCTTCACGAGGAATATCTTCGTTTTGATCTTTGAGTTCATCGCTGTACTGAATTCGTTTAATGCTGCAATCTTCCGCCAACACAAAGCTCAAACGATCTTGCCAGCTTAAGGCGAGTTTTGTGACCACTTTGTTCGCCTGAATATGGCTTAGGATTTCATCGCTGGTCAGCTCTTGCTTCTTACAACGAATTACTGCGCCGTCATCTAAGAAAGATTTCAGCTCGGCTTCATCAAGTAACTGGAAACCTTGTGGCAAGTTGCCGTCTTTCACCCACTCAGTCAAAGTTGTTTCTACTGCCACTTCAGGAATGGCAGGAACCACAGGCAGGCTGCCCATACTCTTACGCAGTAGTGCCAGCACATCTTCCGCTTTCTTATAGCTGCTTGCGTCAACCAGAATTAGGCCTTCTTTTGGCATGATCAGAACGTAAGTTAGATGGCTGCGGCTAAAGGCACGAGGAAGAAGATCAACAATGATGTCATCTTTGATGTTGTCTTTTTCTGTTTTCTTCAGCGGACGACCTTCTTCCGCTTCCATCAATGCGACTTTCTCGTTAAGAGAGTCTTTAATCACTGAAGCGGGTAGCATTTTTTCTTCTTTCTTGGCGCAGATGAGAATGCGGTCTTCGCTAACGTGAGTCATCATGTCGCCGTGTTTGCCCAGTGCGTGAACCCAGCCAAATTTCTGTTTGTCTTGGCTGCCACATGGCGTGAAACGGAACTCTGCCAGTTGTTTTTCTAGCTGATCGGCGTTGAAATTGACTTCGCGATTAACACGATAAGCCATACAGTTTTTAAACCACATATCTTTTCTTTTCCTTGTTCGAAAGGCCAACATGATAGGGGATTTTCCCGTCAATGTCTTAGGCGAAACACAAAAATTATCAACTTATGCCAAGTAATATAAAACCATGAACAAGATAAGAAACTTATATTAAAAATTGTTTGCAATAGTCACAAAAGTGTCATATTCATTTTTCATAATGCAAAGCGTTGATTAAATATAAAGGTTATTCAAATATGTCTAGAAGGATTCTAGTTGTTGAAGACGAAGCGCCAATCCGAGAGATGCTTTGCTTTGTTCTTGAACAGAAAGGCTACCAAGCAGTGGAAGCAGAAGATTACGACACTGCGGTAGAGAAGTTAGCTGAACCCTTCCCTGATCTTGTTCTACTTGATTGGATGCTACCTGGTGGTAGTGGCATTAACTTTATCAAACACATGAAGCGTGAAGAGCTGACTCGTAATATTCCGGTTGTTATGCTGACTGCTCGTGGTGAAGAAGAAGATAAAGTTCGCGGATTAGAAGTGGGTGCTGATGACTACATCACTAAACCTTTCTCACCTAAAGAACTTGTCGCTCGCTTGAAGGCGGTGATCCGCCGAGTCACACCAACAGCATTGGAAGAGTTGATCGATGTGCAAGGTTTGAAGTTAGACCCTGTTTCACACCGAGTGACAGCCAACGATGTCCCGCTAGATATGGGGCCAACTGAGTTTAAAATGCTGCACTTCTTTATGACTCACCAAGAGCGAGTGTACAGTCGTGAGCAACTATTGAATAACGTATGGGGTACCAATGTGTATGTGGAAGATCGTACCGTTGATGTGCACATTCGTCGATTGCGCAAAGCCCTTGAAGATGCCGGGCACGATAAGTTGATACAAACGGTTCGTGGTGCTGGCTACCGCTTCTCAACGAAAGCGTAAAGAGTTAGGCTCATAAGCGCCAGCCTTGAAAATAAAAGGCTTAAAAAGGATCAAGTTCGAGAGATTATGGTTGAACGATTGACTTGGAAAAAGCTGGCTTGGGAGCTGGCTTTTTTTACCTTCCATGGATAGTGGTTGGATGGATTTTTGGATATATGCCGTGGTTGCTACTGGCAGCAACGGCGATTCAGCTTGTCTGGCATCTGCATAACCAGTTGCGCTTGTCGGCATGGTTATGGGATGAGAAACGCCTGACCCCACCTTCTGGTTCTGGCAACTGGGAGTCTTTGTTTAACGGTATTTACCGACTACAACAACGCCAACGCAAAAAACGCAAAGAGCTGACTAACCTGATTCGTCGTTTCCGCAACGGTGCAGAATCATTACCTGATGCGGTGGTGGTTTTTCGTAGCGAAGGAAACATCGTATGGTGTAACCGCTTAGCTCAACACCTGCTCGGCTTTCGCTGGCCTGACGATTCTGGTCAGCCGATTTCCAATTTGATTCGTACGCCGGATTTCATCAAGTATCTGCAAAAAGATGACTTTTCCGAGCCTCTGGAAATGCGCTCACCACTCAACGTAGAACGTATGCTCGAACTGCGTATAGTGCCTTATACCGAAGGTGAGCATTTGATGGTGGTTCGTGATGTCACTCAGCTTAAACAGCTAGAAGGTATGCGCCGTAACTTCTTTGCCAACGTTTCTCATGAGCTACGCACACCAATGACAGTGCTACAGGGCTATTTGGAAATGACCGAAGACCCAGAAGTCTTGTCTGGGCCGATGTGGGGCAAGGCGCATGGCGTGATGACTGAGCAGCTCAACCGCATGAACAGTTTGGTCAATCAGCTTCTGACTCTGTCGAAAATCGAAGCTGCACCGATGCACGAGCTTGAAGAAGTGGTTAATGTACCTAGCATGCTGGAAATTCTGGAAAAAGAAGCCATCAGTCTCAGCGGTAGTGACGAACACAAGCTCACTTTTGAAGTAGATAAGAAGCTTAAAGTTCTGGCGGACGAAGATCAGTTGCGCAGTGCGATCTCTAATCTTGTCTACAATGCGGTGAAATATACACCTCCGGGTGCTGAAATTTATGTCCGTTGGTATCAAAGCGCGCAAGGTGCTTGTTTGGAAGTCGAAGATAAGGGCGATGGCATTGAGCCACAGCACTTACATCGTTTAACTGAACGTTTTTACCGCGTAGACAAAGCTCGTTCTCGTGATACTGGTGGTAGTGGGCTTGGTTTGGCTATTGTAAAACACGCACTATCACATCATGATTCGCACCTTGATATCGCAAGTGAAGTAGGCAAGGGAAGTAAGTTCTCTTTTGTTCTGCCTAAACGTTTGGTCGTACGATGATAAAACTCAGTCAGTGTTGTATTGCTGCATCCTTATTGCTTGCTCAGATGGCTTATGCGGTTGAGAAGTTACAGGACTATACCAAAACATCGGGTGTTGCTGGCAGTTTGTTGTCGGTAGGTTCAGACACACTTGCAGGTATGACAACACTGTGGGTCGAAGAATTTCAAACGCTCTATCCGAACGTCGATTCTCAGGTGCAGGCATCCGGTTCAGCTACTGCTCCTCCAGCGTTAACCGAGGGCACTGCGCAATTTGGCCCGATGAGCCGACCAATGCGTATGAGAGAGATTGAAGCCTTCGAGCGCGCTTACGGTTACAAACCCACAGAGTTGCGCGTCGCGATTGATGCCATTGGCGTATTTGTCCATCGTGATAACCCGATTGAAGGGCTGAACTTCAGCCAGCTAGACAGCATTTTCTCGGAAACACTGCGTTGCGGAGCGGCCAAGTCTTCACAAACTTGGCAAGATCTGGGTTTGAGCTATGACTGGGCAAAGCGTGGCATACAGATGTTTGGACGCAACTCAGTATCCGGTACTTATGGTTACTTTAAACAGAATGCGCTTTGCGGCGGTGATTTCAAACGCAATGTGAACGAACAACCGGGATCGGCTTCGGTGGTTCAGTCGGTAGCATCATCAATTAACACCATTGGCTATTCTGGTGTCGGCTATCAGGTGTCGGGCGTGAAACTTCTGCCGATTGCCAAATCTGGTACCGATTATGTATTGCCGACCCACGAGAATATCCTTTCCGGTCAGTATCCACTTTCACGTTATCTGTTTGTTTATGTGAATAAAAATCCGTTGCGTGATTTAACGCCGATTCAACGGGAATTCATCCGCTTTATCTTCTCCAAACAAGGGCAAAGCCTAGTAGTAAAAGATGGTTATGTGCCGATTTCCGCTGAAATCGCCAGTCAAGAGCTGCAAAAAGTAGGGATTGAGTAACGGACAAAAAAGCCTCGTCGAAATGCGAGGCTTTTTAATGAACGGGTAAAATTAGAACTTAAGATCCCAACCGACGGCACGCCAGTACTCTTGTTCTGTGAGTAAATCGGCATGCAGCAGTTTGTTGTTTTCCAGCCAGTCTTTATCAACACAGCTTAAAGTCCATTCATCATCTTTGGCGCTTAAGGTGAGTTCTGGTAATGCATCATCATTACGTTGTCCGTTGACTAAAATAGCCAGACGTAAAACGCGGATCAGACCAGTAATGTGTTTCTTCTTAAACAAAGAGAAGTCTGTCATTTCATTGAGCTTTAACGCTTTGCGTTGGAAACGAACCAAGGTTGAAAGCACCAGTTGTTGTTCACTGTTAAAGCCCGGCATGTTGGTATGACGCAGGATATAAGCAGAGTGACGATGGAATGCTTGTAAGCTGATGCTCAAGCCCACTTCGTGAAGCAGTGCGCTCCATTCCAGTAGGTCAAACAGTTCGCTGCCCGCTTTTAAGCCAAGTTCAGAAGAGACATTGTCGAGAAAATCGCGCGCGTAACCTTTTACCTGAGCGGCATGTTCAAGGTCGACTAAGTGTTTAGCAGCAAGATTTTCTGTTGTACGCAGACGAATATCAGAATACTTGAAGCGATCTTCCATTTCGTAGAGCAGGCCTTCACGCAATGCGCCGTCGGAAAAGTGCATCTCTTTGATATGAAGATCTTTAAATATCGCTGACAGAATAGCCACTCCCGCAGCAAATACTGGCTTGCGATCATCGGTCAGCGTCGGCAATTCAATATCGTCAATCTTGTTCCATTCGCACAACTTGTCGATCAACTTGTTTAATCGATCTGGAGTGATAATGCCGTCTTCGTCGCCCAAACCGATAAGAACTTCGTGAATTGCTTTGATGGTACCTGAAGAACCAAACGCACTTTGCCAGCCTTTTTTACGATACTTAGAAGCCATAGACTCAAGTTTCTGCTCGGCTGCTAAGATGGCTTGCGCAAAGTTTTTCTTCGACAGTTTGCCATTGGCAAAATGCTGGTGGGTGTAACTCACACAGCCCATCTGTTTACTGTGAACCAGCTCAGCTTCAAAGCCTTTGCCGATGATCATCTCTGTACTGCCACCGCCAATATCCACTACCAGCATAGAATCAGACTGAGGCTGAGTATGTGCAACACCGAGATAAATCAGACGAGCTTCTTCACTACCGGGGATGATCTCAATTGGAAAAGGCATCACTTCACGAGCGCGCTGGATAAAAATGTGTGCGTTGTTGGCGCGGCGTAGCGTGTGGGTAGCTGCAATGCGAACATTCTCAGGTTCAAAGCCCTGAATTCGTTCTGCGAACATTGCTAAACACTCAAGACCGCGTTCAATTGACGGATTATCAAGATTACCGAGAGAATCCAACCCAGATGCTAAACGAACCCGCTGTTTATGACGGCTGATAAGTTGCAAATCTTGATCGACGACTTTAGCAACGACCATATGGAAACTGTTTGAGCCTAAATCAATGGCGGCAATTTCACGGCTTGAAATGGGTTGGTTCATAGGCGGTAACTTACTCTTGATGGGCGCTAGCCCCTTGTTTACGTGTCTGCTTCTCTACATTTTTAAGATAGTCATAAATCGCTATTTGAGAACGTATTTTTTTACGATTGCCACGTTTCACATAGCTGTTACTCATCTCTTTATCTATAACACGCGCTTTTACAGTATCTGTAAACTGAATGTTTAATATATCGATGATTTTTTTCTTCAAACGCTCATCACGAATAGGTGCAGTAACTTCGATACGGTAATCAATGTTACGTGTCATCCAGTCTGCGGAAGAGATATAGATTTGTGGGTCGCCATCATTGTGGGTCATAAACACGCGCGGATGCTCTAAGAAACGGTCAACGATACTGATCACTTCAATATTGTCACTTACCCCTTCAACACCTGGAACCAGTGAACACATCCCTCGGATGATCATTCTGATTTTTACTCCGGCTGCACTGGCGCCATAAAGTTTGTTAATCAAACCTTTATCGACAAGGTTGTTCAGTTTAATGGTGATAGCCGCTTTTTTACCTGCTTTGGCATTAGCTATTTCGTTGTCTATCAAACGATATAAGCGGGTTCGTGAGTTTCGCGGTGAGACAATTAAATGGTTAAATTTAACCGGACGGAATGGGTTTTCAATATAGTTGAAAACACTGCGAACTTCCGTTGTCAACTCCTCATCGGCAGTCAGTAGAGAGAAGTCGGTATAAATACGGGCTGTTTTCTCGTGGAAGTTACCTGTACCGATATGCGCGTAACGAACAAAGTTATCGTCTTCTTTACGTGTGATAAGTAATAATTTGGCATGAATCTTCATACCCGGCGCGCCAAAGATAACGTGTACGCCAGCTTCGGTGAGAATTCGAGACCATTCAATATTGGCTTCTTCGTCAAAACGCGCTTGCAGTTCAACCACCACAACCACTCGTTTACCGTTATGGACAGCATCGATTAATGAGTTCATCAAGCGTGAATCTTTTGCTACGCGATAAACGTTAATTTTGATACTGATGACTTTTGGGTCAAAAGACGCTTGTCTCACAAATTCGGTAATGTGGTCAAAACTGTGATATGGATAGTGAAGCAAAATGTCTTTGGCTTTGATTGCTTCAAACGAGTTAGGGTAACCATCAAAATCAGCGCAACTTAGCGGTGGTAACGGTCTGTTTTCCAAGTAATCACGGCCAAAGTTTGGAAAACCAATAAAGTCTTTAAAATTGTGATAGCGACTGCCTGGCAACAAACTGTCATAGTGGGAAATTTTCAACTTATCGCATAAGAATCGCAGCATTTCTTCTGGCATTTCTCGTTCATAAACAAAACGAACGGGCATTGCGGTGATACGCTGGCTCAAACTTTCAGACATCTGCTCCAATAAGCTGTATTCAACTTCGTGTCCTAAGTCGTATTCGGCATCACGAGTCATCTTCATTGAGTAGCCCGCGATACTGTCGTAATCGAAAAAGCCCTGAAAAATACTCTCGAGACAGTAACGAATGATGTTGTCGAGCAAGATAATAGTTTTACGACGTTTGCCTTTTTGCTCTGGCACCATGACAAAGCGAGGCAGGTGATCGGTCGGGATTTCGATCAACGCATATTGGCAATGGTCACCTTTTTTCAACTCAACAGTGATATAGGCGTACTCGTCTTTCAGGAATTGAAGAACGTCAATGTCGTCACGCATCAGCAGCGGAGTGATATGAGGCAGTACTTCCTTCTGGAAATACTTGGTTATCCAACGTTGCTGAGCTTCATCAAGTTGGGTCTCATTAACCAGAAAAATACGTCGTCTTGCCATTTCTAAGATCAGATCACTGTAGAGCTGATCAAAATCTTGGTTGAGTTTGTAGGCTTTGGTTTGCATTTGCGACAGCAGATGTTTGGATTCATCGCTGCCACCACGTTCGCGGTTGATGAGGATCATGCGTTTTACATCCGCAAATCGCACCTTATAAAACTCATCTAAGTTGTTGGAAAAAATGCCTAAAAATCGAATGCGCTCGATAAGGGGTACGGTTTTATCTGCGGCTTCTTGCAATACACGTTCGTTAAATGAAAGCCAACTCAGTTCCTTGTCGATATACAGCTTATCCGTACTCATGATACACCTACTGACTAGTTCTTTGACGTTGATAACTGTGGTCGTTAACTATGGTAGCTAACTCATGCAAAATATTGCTCCAATGTGACATTTTTATTGCAGTGAGTATTTTTGTTCTTAGAGTTGTTTTATTTTCAGTTGTTTAATGCGCTTTGTAATATAATTGTCACCTAAACGACATACTATGACATTCTGGCAAATTGGGTAGATTTTTAAATGGTTCAAAGCACATTTTCATTGAAAGAACGAGATCAGAAACGATTAATCAAAGATCGTTTGGTTCGTCTTGCAGTGACATGCGGTGGCGTCAGTGTGCTTGGGGCTTTGGTACTGATCTTTATCTACCTTGGTATGGTCGTTCTTCCTCTGTTTTCAGATTCAAAGTTGGAACCTAATTTTGCCAGTCAGCCTATTTCGGCTTCTGCACCTCAGTATCTGGCTATTGATGAATATGGCGAGCGTGGTTTTATTGTTCGTTCAAACGAAAGCGACAAAGATGTGAGCGCCGAATTTTGGTTGCTTAACCACGAGAAAAGTTCTCCGATCTGGATTGAACACCTCAACATAAAACCGACTGTGTTTGCTACAGCAACACGAGATTCTGGCTGGTTTGCTATGGCGGATAGCGAACGTAATGTGGTTGTGGTTCGTCCCCAATTTCTTTATTCAATGACCAAACAAGGGCGAGGTTTTACGCCGGAACTTGAACATCTGTCATTGCCTAAAAACTTTAAGCTATCTCCTCAAGGGTCAACGGTTCAGCAATTCAGCTTTTCAGTTACTGAAGAGGAGGCGGTGTTTGCCAGCTATCTTGATGACAGCTCTGTGTTGGTTCGTTGGGTGGATACTTCCACGCAAAACCAGCAAGGAGAGTTTCGATTCCCGACTCAGTTTGGCAAAGTCGACCAGTTGGTACTGACGCCGGATGCGAATACCTTGTACATCCGCTCAGGCACAGACCTTGCGGTGGTGCTTCGTGATGGGTTACGTTTTCACATTCGTGAAGTTGTTGATTTGAGCCTTGGTGATAGTAAACACCAAGTTACCGCCATTACGCTTCTGTCCGGTGCTCATTCTCTATTGGTTTCTCATAGCGACGGTTTGGTCTCTCAGTGGTTTGATGTTTTGCATTCAACAGATTCACAAGAGGGCGAGCGTAAGCTTACGCATATCCGCGAGTTTAAGTTGGCATCAGAAATGACGATGCTGCTGCCTGATACCTATCGCAAAGGTTTCTACAGTTTTTATAAAAATGGTTCGGTTCAAAGTCATTACACCACCAGTGAAAAGTTGGTGATCTTTGAACGTGCCTATTCCAAAGCACCGACATTGGCTGCGATGTCAGACAACGAACGTTATTTGGCGACTTATTCTGACGGCATTATCAGTGTCGCTGAGGTGGATAACGGCTATCCGGAAGTATCATTTTCATCGTTGTGGCAGAAAGTGTGGTACGAGAGTTACCCAGAGCCTCAGTACGTATGGCAGTCGACATCCGGTGGCGATGATTTTGAAGCTAAATTTAGTTTGGTGCCTATTGCATTCGGTACATTGAAAGCGGCGTTTTATGCGATGTTGTTTGCTGTGCCAATTGCTGTTTTAGGGGCGATTTATACTGCCTATTTTATGGCGCCGAAAATGCGCCGCGTCGTAAAGCCAACCATTGAATTGATGGAAGCTTTGCCGACGGTGATCATCGGTTTCTTAGCTGGATTATGGTTTGCTCCGATCGTTGAGACGAATCTGGCATCTATCACTGCATTATTTGTTCTATTACCTGTCGCTATTTTTACTGTGGGGCTGGTTTGGTCATGGTTGCCGCGTTCAATTATGCGTAAAGCTCATGGCTGGCACTCTTTAATATTGATCCCTCTGCTGATTGCTTTTGTTGCTTTGATATTATCGTTTACCAGTGAAATCGAGATGTGGTTGTTTGATGG
The DNA here is from genome assembly GCF_037162405.1 of Vibrio sp. Hal054. Classification (NCBI taxonomy): domain Bacteria; kingdom Pseudomonadati; phylum Pseudomonadota; class Gammaproteobacteria; order Vibrionales; family Vibrionaceae; genus Vibrio; species Vibrio sp. Hal054. The sequence goes on from NZ_JARLUT010000001.1 coordinate 553,376, forward strand.
CGATGTACGTTTGCTATTAGCGTCACACGGTATCGATTTCGATCAGAGAAATGCGCTGGTGGTTGGTTTTGCTATGGGCTTTGCGGTGATCCCGACCATATTTACCATTGCGGAAGATGCCATTTTCTCGGTGCCGAAACACCTGTCTGACGGTTCGTTAGCTTTAGGAGCAACGGCATGGCAGACGTTAATGAATGTTGTGTTGTTAACCGCGAGTCCGGGTATTTTCTCAGCCATTATGATGGGCTTAGGTCGAGCTGTGGGTGAGACGATGATCGTCTTGATGGCAACCGGTAACACACCAATTATGGATTGGAACATTCTGGAAGGCATGCGTACTTTGTCTGCGACCATAGCGGTAGAGCTTCCGGAATCCGAAGTAGGCAGTTCGCATTTTAGAATTCTGTTCTTGGCTGCATTGCTTTTATTTGTGTTTACATTTGCAGTGAACTCGATCGCTGAGTGGGTTCGTCAGCGCCTTCGTGCTCGTTATCGTTCACTGTAACGGGTTGGATAGCTAAATGTCGTTATTGAAGTGGTTTAAATCGGGCTCTCCTTGGATATGGCTTACCGGCGGTGCGGTGAGCCTAAGTTTGATCTCGGTTCTTGGATTATTGCTGTTGATCGGCTGGAAAGGGTTAACCTATTTCTGGCCTGCACCTCTGTATCAATGGCACAACTTAGCAGAGCCTAACAAAGTGATCGTCGGGCAGCTATATGCTTCTGAAAGTGTACCTGTCAGCCATTTGAAAGAGATGAATATCACTCTGTCTGCCGAAGCTTTGGAAGAGGGAACAGCAGAGCGCTTAAGCATTAAAGTTGCAAACCGAGACCTCTATCAGGCGGATTTTATTTCACTGCTGGCAGACAACGTTTCTGCGCCTGAAAAGCCAACGGGTTGGGCGGTGATTGAGCGTACCCGTGACGGACAGTTTTTTGGTAAGCCCGTCGGATTTGAAAAAGCCGATGGTGAGAGCAGTGCTTATATTTCAACGCTTCTTGAGCGAGGATTGCAAGAAGTGACGACGCTGCGTGAGCAGATCGATACAGTGATTGAACAAGAGATTCGGGTTGTCAGCAGTGCTTCAGAAAAGTTGAGACTGGAGAGAAGACGTTTAGAGCTCAATGGTAAGTTAACCGATGAATATCAGGTTGCCTATCAGCAACAAAAGCAAGTTCTGGATGAAAAACGAAAACAAGCTGAAGAACATCTGGATTTACTGAGAACTCAGCTAGGTCAGCAAACTCTAATTGTTGAAGACATGGCAGGAACTCGGGTGAGAATTCCAGTGAGTCATATTCTGGATATCTGGTATCCGAATGATATGAATGCTTTGGAAAAATTGACCCAGTGGTCGAAACAGGTTTGGGCGTTTTTATCTGAAAATCCTCGCGAATCTAACTCCGAAGGCGGTGTGTTCCCTGCAATCTTTGGCACTGTCTTTTTGGTGTTGCTTATGTCGGTTATCGTGATGCCTCTTGGCGTCGTTGCTGCGGTTTATCTGCATGAATACGCCAAAGACAATACTTTTACCCGCATTATTCGCGTAGCAGTCATCAACTTGGCCGGTGTACCGTCGATCGTTTATGGCGTATTTGGTTTAGGCTTTTTTGTTTACACCATAGGTTCATCTATCGATAGCGTGTTCTATGCAGAGCGTTTACCAGCCCCTACCTTTGGCACGCCGGGTTTGTTATGGTCAGCGTTGACATTGGCAGTATTAACGCTGCCTGTGGTGATAGTGACCACCGAAGAAGGGTTAACCCGTATTCCGAATTCGGTACGCCACGGTTCATTAGCATTGGGCGCAACACAGTTTGAAACCATTTGGCGAATTGTTCTGCCTATGGCTAGCCCTGCTATGATTACAGGACTGATATTAGCGATAGCCCGTGCTGCGGGAGAGGTTGCACCATTGATGCTGGTGGGGGTGGTAAAAATTGCCTCAAGCTTGCCAGTGGACGCAGAGTTTCCTTATGTTCATTTGGAACGTAAGTTTATGCATTTGGGCTTTCATATTTATGATGTAGGTTTCCAAACCACCAATATCGAAACCGCGCGCCCTTTGGTTTATGCAACGTCATTTTTGCTCGTCACTGTTATTGTGGCTTTGAACTTAACCGCCATCAGCATTCGTAATAATTTGCGCGAGAAATATCGTACTTTAGGACAAGATTAAGCATGTTTTCTGTTAATCAAACTTTGGGCTATCAAGCTCCGTTGGATGTCAACAATCTAACTGACCAGCAAACCTCAATTTCAATTGAAGGTTTGAGCCTTTTCTATGGTCAGACAAAAGCGTTGAGCGATATCTCCATGCGCATTCCTAAAGGACAAGTGACGGCGTTTATCGGTCCTTCTGGTTGTGGTAAGTCGACCTTGCTGCGTTGTATCAACCGTATGAATGACTTAGTGGAAGCGTGTCGTGTAGAAGGTGAAATCAAGCTGCATGGTAAAAACGTTTATCATCCGGATGTGGATGTGGCCACACTGAGACGCCGAGTGGGCATGGTGTTTCAGCGCCCCAATCCGTTTCCTAAATCTATTTACGAGAACGTGGTTTACGGTCTACGTTTACAGGGAATAAAGAACAGTCGAGCGTTAGATGATGCGGTGGAGCGTTCTCTGCGAGCCGCGGCACTGTGGGACGAAGTAAAACATCGTCTGCACGAAAATGCGTTTGGCTTATCTGGTGGTCAGCAACAGCGTTTGGTGATTGCTCGCGCGATTGCTATTGAACCTGAAGTGCTATTGCTGGATGAACCGACATCAGCTCTTGACCCTATTTCGACTCTGACGATCGAAGAGCTGATCCACGAGCTGAAAACCAAATATACGGTTGTGATTGTTACCCATAATATGCAACAAGCAGCAAGGGTGAGTGACCATACCGCCTTTATTCATATGGGAAAATTGATCGAGTACTCAGATACGGACTCTATTTTTACTTCGCCATTGAAAAAGAAAACCGAAGACTACATTACTGGTCGATACGGATAAACGAACAAAAGCAGTTTTTGCAGAAGAACTTTGCGAGTTAAGGAACCATCATGCAGTTAGGTCGCCACATCTCTGGTCAATTCAACGTTGAGCTTGAATCCATTCGTACGCATGTGTTAACCATGGGTGGATTGGTTGAGCAGCAGCTTTCGTTCGCGATGCAAGCGGTGAATAAGCAGGATATTGAGCTTGCAAGAAAGGTGGTGCGTGATGATCACAAAGTGAATGCAATGGAAGTATCGATTGATGAAGCATGCACTCGCATTATCGCTAAGCGTCAGCCTGCGGCAAAAGATCTGCGTTTGATTATGGCGATCATCAAAACCATTACTGATCTCGAACGTATTGGTGATGTTGCAACCAAGATGGCCTATGTGGCTATTGAAAGCCCTTCCTCTAAAGAGAGTCACTTTCAGGTGTCTCTAGAACCGCTATGTCGTAGTGCCGTAGCCATGCTGCACAAAGTCTTGGATGCCTTTGCCCGTATGGATGTGGAAGCCGCAGCAGAAGTGTATAAGCTGGACGATAAGTTAGATAAAGAGTACGAATCTGTGATTCGTCAGTTGATGACTTATATGATGGAAGACCCGAAAAACATCCCGCATATTTTGCAAGTGATGTGGTCAGCTCGTGCGATTGAGCGTGTTGGCGATCGTTGCCAGAATATCTGTGAATACATCATCTACTTTGTTAAAGGCAAAGACGTTCGCCACTTGGGCGAACAGTCTATAGACGATGCGTTACGTTAAAATTGAACGCTAATCGTCAGCACTAAAACGATTTTACAATTTCTACGACTTTGCGAATGGCTTCTGGATTCGTCACAGGGACGATGAAGTCATCGAGGTTTTGATTGCCCATTTTGGCGCTGTTTGCCACCAACGTCATGTGGCTTGCTCGCGTTGATTTTCCGGATAAGTGCACTTCTTTGACCAAGGTTTGAGTGACAATGGCATCCACGTTGTCACTTGATACACCTGCTCCCGCCATAATGGATAAGCGTCCATCTGCAAGTTGTACCATGTCTGCGATGACATCTGCCCCCGCTAATGCATTGCTGGCGAGACCTGAAGTTAGTACTCGCTCACAGCCGAGTTCGATGATGTCTTCTAATGCTTGGCGATAGTCGTGGCATTGATCGATGGCGCGATGAAAAGTGACACCTAATCCATTGAGTTTGGCGTGATTGACGATTCGGGCGCATTTCTGAATATCAACCTTCCCTTCAGCAGTAAGAATACCAAACACGATACCTTGTAAGCCCGCTTCAGCCGCCGCATCAATGTCATACAACATGGACTCCATATCGTCTTCATCGTAAAGGAAATCGCCTTGGCGAGGGCGGATCATGGCATAAACAGGAATAGACGAAATTCTCGCAGCTTGCTTCATCATGCCAAAACTTGGTGTGAGTCCACCTAAAGCCAAAGAAGAGCAAAGTTCGATGCGGTTGGCACCGCCTTCGATCGCTAAATGTAGAGATTCTAGATTGTCGATACACACTTCGATGTTGTAGTTCATGATTGGCTCGCAGCTGTTTGATGTGGGGATAAGTGTATACCAATCAGCGATGTTTTTATCTAATGGCTTGTGCGATCTTTTGCCCAATAAAAAAGCTCAAAGCGGATGCTTTGAGCTTTTACAAGACTTTACTTCTTAACTGATTGGCGGTGCGTTATCGCTTTATATATTGTCCAACCATTAACCCGAGTTGAGCGCGGGCTAAGAAGTGATTACTTTTTGCCTAAATCGTCTGAGTGCTCAGATAGGAATGCTGCAACACCTTTAGGAGATGCGTCCATACCTGCTTTGCCTTCTTCCCATTGTGCTGGGCAAACTTCACCGTGTTTTTGGTGGAAGTTTAGTGCGTCAACCATGCGTAGCATTTCGTCGATGTTACGGCCTAGTGGTAGGTCGTTAACAACTTGGTGACGTACTAGACCGTCTTCGTCGATTAGGAAAGAACCACGGAAAGCAACGCCAGCTTCTGGGTGCTCAACATCGTAAGCTTTTACGATTTCGTGCTTAACGTCAGCAACTAGAGGGTATTTAACTTGACCGATACCGCCATCAGCGATAGCAGTGTTACGCCATGCGTTGTGAGAGAATTGAGAATCGATAGAAACACCGATCACTTCAACGCCTTTAGCTTGGAAGTCTTCAAAACGCTTGTCGAATGCGATCAATTCAGATGGGCAAACGAAAGTGAAATCTAGAGGGTAGAAGAATACAACTGCTTTCTTACCTTTAGTGAATTCTTTGAAGTTGAATGTATCAACGATTTCACCGTTACCAAGTACCGCAGCAGCAGTAAAATCAGGGGCTTGACGACCTACTAGTACCATTTTTTTGCTCCTAAGCATTAAATTATGATAAGCCGACTTTCATTGTTGTCGGCTTAGTCCATGTATGTACGAGACAAACTATAGTACATTTTCTTAAATAGAAAAAAGCGAATTAAATAGATTAACTTAATCGAAAAAAGCGATAATAGCCCAAATCATAATTCACTGAACCGAAATACCTCAAAGATAATAATTACTATGAATAAATGGCCAAGCTTAAAGCAGCTTCATTACTTAGTGACACTGCATGAAACCCGCCACTTCAGCGAGGCGGCATTACGTTGTTTTGTGAGTCAATCTACCTTGAGCAAAGGCATTCAAAACCTTGAAGAGTTAATTGGTTGCCCGCTGTATGAAAAGAAAGATAAAAAAGTCCTCTGGTTTTTACCCTTGCCGGAGAGCAGGTGGTAAAAAGAGGGCGAGAGCTACTCGCTAAAGGACAGGATTTAGTCGAAGTTGGTAAACTGTGTCAAACCGATGCGATGGAAGGGCAACTGAGACTGGGTTGTATCCCGACAATAGCGCCGTTTCTGCTGGTGGATTTGGTGCAAGAGGTTAACTTGCGTTATCCGAAGTTGCATCTTTTACTACGCGAAGATACTACGACGAATCTGCTTCAGAGCCTGAGAAATGGAGAGTTAGATGTTCTGATCTTGGCTCTGCCAATGGATATTGGAAATCTGGAAAGTCGCATTGTCGGCCGAGATGCTTTTCGTATGGTGATCAGCCGACATCAAGCCGATGCGATTCGAGTTCCCATTAAGTACGCAGACTTGCCTGATGAATCTGTATTCTTGTTGGAGAACGAACATTGCTTAACGGAACACGCGGTTTCTGCCTGTAAGCTAACAGAGAAAGAGAAGATTAATCCATTCACAGCCACGAGTTTACATACCTTAGTACAGATGGTTGCCAATGGATTGGGGACGACGTTTATCCCACAAATGGCGATTGAACACGGTCTATTAGAAAACCAGAATCTCGTGGTTATCGATCCTCCCGGTCAGCAGGCCTATAGGGAGATTGGTTTGATATGGCGTCCAAGTTCATCTCGCAGTCATACTTTTAACCTCCTTGCGGATTTGCTTTCAGAGATGTTGTAGCGCTTAGTCGCATGTCCTGCCGGTTGAGGTTTCTGCTTTTTACAGACTTTGAACACCTTATTCGCTCTTTGCTGAGTAGAAACTTCAATTGGTTCGCAAATATAGACGATCATCTTATAGTTAAAATGCACTGGTGAAGGTGCATTTTTTAGTTTTTTATACTTTTCGAATCGCTTTTTCTGTGAAATTTCACAAGACTAAAAATTATGAAGCTTTCATAAAATTGTAAAAATTCACAAAGTAAATTTTACAGTTTTTGTCTTGCTCGATGTTTAAAGAAAAACGGCTTTCTCCGTCTAAGCTACCACCACTTCTGCACTCTTTGATCTTCAAAGCGCCTTTGCTGTTGTTTAAAGCGATTTTACACTTCGATTTTTAATGTAATTATATTACGTAATTAATTACATTTTTGTTGCCTGCGAAGTACTTAAAATATCAACCGAACAAAACTTTGAATTTTGCCGATATGCATTTTTGGGCTTTTACTAAACCCCTTTGTAAGTTAGTGTTTGTTTAGGTTTTGTAGACCTATGTCTAGTCTTAAATACGTTGCAGTCTGATGTTGTTTGAGGGATTGTATAGGCATGGGAAGCAAGGAAGGCTCAGGAAATTAAAAATTCAATTTGTAGTTTTAAAGTTACAAATGAAATTTTAAATAAAAAGGAAGAAGATATGTTCGCTCAAACGTCAGATTCGAATATTGCTCTCGAGAGAGATGCTAGTTTTTGTTCCCGATTAAAAATCACTGGAGAGCTCAACTCAGAGCACGAAGCAATTTTTCCTAGTGAAGCGCAAGCTTTCTTATCGGAACTGTGTGTTCGTTATGCAGCAAGAGTCGATGAGTTACTTGCAGAGCGTGAACGTAAACAGCAAGCAATCGATAACGGTCAGTTGCCAGACTTCCTGAGTGAGACCAAAGATATTCGCGAAGGAAGCTGGAAAATCCTTGGTATTCCAAATGATTTACAGGATCGCCGTGTTGAAATTACGGGGCCAACTGATCGCAAAATGGTGATCAATGCTCTGAATGCAAACGTAAAAGTATTCATGGCTGATTTCGAAGACTCAATGTCTCCAGCTTGGGATAAGGTTTTGGATGGTCAAATCAACTTGCGAGACGCAGTGAATGGCACCATCAGTTATACCAATCCAGACAACGGCAAAAACTATCAACTCAAGGAAGACCCAGCGGTACTGATTTGTCGCGTACGAGGTCTGCATCTACGTGAAAAACATGTCACGTTTGACGGACAGATTATTCCGGGAGCGTTGTTAGATTTCGCTTTGTATTTCTTCAATAACTACAAAGCTCTGTTGAAAAAAGGCAGTGGCCCTTATTTCTACCTGCCAAAACTGCAAGCGTATCAAGAGGCGAAATGGTGGAGTGATGTTTTCCATTTCACCGAAGACTACTTTGGTTTAGAAACCGGCACCATCAAAGCCACGGTACTGATTGAAACACTACCTGCAGTTTTCCAGATGGATGAAATTCTGTTTGCACTGAAAGAACACATTGTTGGCCTCAACTGCGGTCGATGGGATTACATCTTCAGTTATATCAAAACTCTGAAAAAACACGCTGACCGTGTACTCCCTGACCGCCAAGTTGTGACGATGGATAAACCATTCCTCAACGCTTACTCGCGCTTACTGATTTATACCTGTCACAAGCGTGGAGCATTTGCGATGGGAGGTATGGCGGCATTCATTCCAGCCAAAGACCCACAAGTGAATGCACGGGTTCAGGACAAGATTCGCAATGACAAATTGTTAGAAGCGAATAACGGTCATGATGGCACGTGGGTTGCTCACCCTGGGCTTGCCGACACTGCAATGGATGTTTTCAACCAAGTACTTGGTCAACGCAGCAATCAGCTCGACATCAGCCGTATGTCTGATGCGCCTATCACCGCCGAAGAACTATTAGCGCCATGTGAAGGTGTAAGAAGTGAAGAGGGGATGAGACACAACATTCGTGTTGCGCTGCAGTACATCGAAGCTTGGATCTCCGGCAATGGCTGTGTACCGATTTACGGACTAATGGAAGATGCCGCGACAGCAGAAATCTCGCGCACTTCAATTTGGCAGTGGATACAACATGAAAAATCGCTGGATAACGGTCAGACCGTAACCAAAGAGCTGTTCCGTCAGTATCTTGGCGAAGAAATTGAGGTGGTGAAATCAGAACTGGGTGAAGAACGTTTTAACTCTGGCAGATTTAGCGAAGCCGCTGAGCTGATGGAGAAACTCACCACCAGTGATGAGTTGACCAATTTCTTAACCGTACCGGGTTACGAATATTTAGATTAAGCAAAACCTATAACCAATAACAACATTAACGTGAAACAAAAATAGTCAGATCAAAATCAGCGAATGCAGTACTGATTGCGAAAGGACGCTCATATCAAGAGGGATAGATTATGACACTGACACGCCGCCAACAAATTGAAGCGTTAGAAAAAGATTGGGCAACGAATCCTCGTTGGAACAACGTAAAACGCACTTATACCGCTGAAGAAGTGGTGAACCTACGTGGTTCAATTACTCCAGCGAATACGATTGCACAACGTGGTGCAGAAAAACTGTGGTCACTGGTTAATGGCAGTGCCAAGAAAGGTTATGTGAACTGTTTAGGTGCGTTAACCGGCGGTCAGGCTGTACAGCAAGCAAAAGCGGGTATTGAAGCTATTTACCTATCAGGCTGGCAGGTTGCTGCTGATAACAACACGGCATCAACAATGTATCCAGACCAATCACTTTACCCTGTAGACTCAGTACCGAGCGTGGTTAAGCGAATCAATAACTCTTTCCGCCGTGCGGACCAGATTCAATGGTCAAATGGTGTAACTCCAGAAGAAGGCGTTGATTACTTCCTACCGATTGTTGCGGATGCGGAAGCGGGTTTTGGTGGCGTACTCAATGCTTATGAATTGATGAAGTCTATGATTGAAGCGGGTGCGGCAGGGGTTCACTTTGAAGACCAACTTGCATCAGTGAAAAAATGTGGCCACATGGGCGGGAAGGTTCTGGTACCTACTCAAGAAGCGGTACAAAAACTGATTGCTGCACGTTTAGCGGCTGACGTTGCGGGCACAACGACTCTGGTTATCGCACGTACTGATGCGAATGCGGCAGACCTGCTTACTTCAGATTGCGACCCATACGATGCTGACTTCATTGTCGGCGAGAGAACCAGCGAAGGTTTCTATCGTGTACGTGCTGGTATTGATCAAGCGATTGCACGTGGTCTTGCGTATGCACCTTATGCTGACCTTGTTTGGTGTGAAACAGCGAAACCGGATCTGGATGAAGCGCGTAAGTTTGCCGAAGCAATTCTTGCTGAGTACCCAGATCAATTGCTGGCTTATAACTGTTCGCCATCATTTAACTGGGAGAAGAACCTTGATGCAGAAACCATTGCTAAGTTCCAGCAAGAGCTTTCTGACATGGGTTACAAGTACCAGTTCATTACATTGGCGGGTATTCATAACATGTGGTTCAACATGTTTGAGTTGGCACACGCATACGCTCAAGGTGAAGGTATGCGTCACTATGTTGAAATGGTTCAACGTCCTGAGTTTGCTGCGGCTGAAAAAGGCTACACCTTTGTTGCTCACCAGCAAGAAGTGGGAACAGGCTATTTCGATAAGATGACCAACACTATCCAAGGCGGAAATTCATCGGTTACTGCCCTTACTGGTTCCACTGAAGAAGACCAGTTTTAAAAACCATTGATAATAACTTTTTCTGTGCATGAACTTTGAGCGGCTTCGGCCGCTCTTTTTTTGTTAGTTAAATTGTTACAGCTAGAAATATATTTCGTCGTCAATATTAGAACTAGGGCGTAGGAAAATTCTTTTATTATCGTGCCTTATTTTTAATATTTGAATAAGTGTAATTAATTCAATCAGTTAAAATGAATATATAAATATCCATTGTTTGACATTACCTCCCACTGAATAAACAATCCACAGTTCGTCGGTGGTTTACATAGCTGTTTAAGTGTGAAGCTATATAAATTCGTTAACATTCACGTTGTAAAAGTAAATTGATACCTATGAAAGAACTCGCAGCTTTAATTGTCGATGATAACCCAATACAGTTAAGCGCGATGGAACGCCAATTAACCAAATTCGGCATGACCAAGCTAATGACCTGTAACAGTGGTCAGGAAGCATTGCATGCTGTTTCTGAACATCAGTTTGACATTATATTCAGTGACATCATGATGCCCGGAATGGACGGTATCACTCTGATCCGTAACTTAGATAATATTGGTTATCAAGGTGCTTTGGCTATTACCAGTAGTGTCGAAAGCTCTATCATTTCCTCATTAACGTACATGAGTAAGAAACTTGGTTTTTCCAATGTTTATGAACTGAAGAAGCCTGTTTTGGATTCTGTTTTGGAAGAGATGTTTCAAAAAGAAGCCATCATCAAGAAAACTGCGATTAAACAGAAACTAAAATCGGTTGATATGGAAGAGTTGGTTAATGCTCTACAACAAGGTCAGTTTAAAAACTACTATCAGCCACAGTTAGACTACACCACCGGCAAGATTGTTGGGCTAGAAGCGCTTGCTCGTTGGGTTCACCCGAGCAAAGGTATGATTTTTCCCGATATCTTTATCCCGATGTTGCATGACGGAGGAATGGAGTATCACTTGTTCAAAGTCGTTCTCGATAATGTGTTGTCGGATCTTTCTGAAAATCGAATTCAATGTCGTGTGGCAATTAACGTCACGCAGCAAGATCTTGAGATTCCAAGTTTTGCCGATTACCTGTTGGAGCAATGCACTCATCACGCGGTTGATCCTAGTCTGATAACGCTTGAGCTGACAGAGCAGGATATCTACAACGAATCGATTGAAATGATCACCAATGTAACGCGCATGCGTTTATATGGTGTGGGTATCTCAATTGATGACTTTGGTACTGGTAGCTCGTCTTATCTCAAGCTCTCTCATTTGCCATTTACTGAAATTAAAATCGATAAGAATTTCGTTTTTGGCTGTCTGAGCAATACCACGAAGCAGTCAATTATACGCAGCATGTGTACACTTTCTAAAGGTTTACATATCAATCTCGTATCTGAAGGGGTTGAAGACGACGCCACTTGGAAGCTAATGCAGAGTTTGGGTGTGGATGTCTGTCAGGGATATTTGACGGGGAGACCAATGCCGATTGAAGCTCTCAGCCTTTTTGATGTTCATCAGCGCTAAGTTGACTCACTACACATCCATGATGCGCTACTTTAAAATCTCAGTTGTTGCTCTTCTTGTTAGCACTTCTCTGTTCTACGCCATTATATCTTTCAATATGGAAAGACTGGTAAACGGGAAATTCACCCATGTTGATTCCATCGTAAAAACGTTAGAAATCAAAAAACAGAAAATGATTCTTCTTGGGCTGCTGGCTGAAACTGAGCGTCAGTTACCTGTGCTAATCAATGATTCAAATCTTGAGGAGTATGAAGTTTACAGTTATGCCGTTGAAGGGCATGAAGAGCTGACAGAAAATGAGCGTACCATCATCCGAGTCATGCAGCTCAGCAATAAGTATGTTCCTTCGCTATTCGATTCCAAAGATGTATTTATGTACTTTCGTTCCTATGAAGGAAAGAAGATTTTTACTCATGAACTGCTCCCTGACTTTCCAATTTCAGAAGAACTTTTCGGTATTGAACGTTGTAGCATAACCGAAACGTGCTCGATATATGCTCGGCCATTTCAATTGATCGATAGAGTCATTGTCTCCCCTGTGTATAAAGACTTATTGTCAGGTGCTTACATTATGTCTATGTCGTCACCGGTAAGGGACTTTTCCACCAAAAAAATCGTTGGTGACTTTGTTGTCGATCTTCACATCCCGGTGTCTTGGGATCATGGTTTAACGTTTAGAACAGAAAAAAACAACAGCTTTAAAAGTACCATATTTGAGCATATGAATATTAACTTTGGCCGTACTTATACCCGTGAACACATCACTGATAATCGAAGTCGGATCATTTATAAACTCTCATCATCGAATATTGCCATTGAATTTTTCTGGCTATGGGCGATTCTCTTTGTTTGTGCTTTCTTTGTTTACTGGAAATGGGACGATTCCCGCTATAGCCGTAATCTGCTTAAGAAAGTGCTTATTTCAGCAAATGAAGACGAACTGACTGGCTTGTACAACCGTAAAATATTCAAAGAAGACGAATTCATTTTTGCAACATCAAATAAGAAAACCAGTGTTATTGCAATTGACGGCAACAAAATAAAGAAAATTAACGATTTGTTTGGCCATGCGATTGGAGATAAAGCGATCAAACATATTGCGGACTCTATGAAAATCGTATTTGGTTATGATGGCTATTTGGTTCGAAACGGTGGTGATGAATTCATTGTCGTCTTACCAGATTGTGACATAGACACAGCGGAAGCACTCGCTGATCAACTGAAAAGTGAAGTCCGTTCTTCTGTTATTGAACCAACGAGTATGCGGGTATCAGTGGCTACGGGTGTGACTGAAAAAGAAGAGTTTGAGAGTATTGAAGCGGCCATTTTACGAGCAGATGAAAGCTTATACCGAGACAAATATCAGCTATCTTGCTCTAGTTAGATATTTCATATTTATTTGTAATCCTAAAAAGCTGCCAATAAGGCAGCTTTTTTTGTCGCTAGATCTCAAAGTGTTGAGTTGTCGTGACCGTTTTAGGCACCCTTATTTGTTGAATGAATGCAGGTACTTGGCAAAAATGGGAGCAACAGTTTCTAGCAGTGATAGCTTGTATTCACTCTGGCAGCTTAGCGTTCCTACAATGACATTTTTGTACATCAACGGAAAGGTATAGAGTAGTTCGCTATTCTTGGTTCCTTGTGATACTGCAATTGACTCTTCTTTGTCTGCGCTTTTCCATTCTAATGCTATATATGAGACCGCATCTAAATCCTGAATAAGGCTGATAGCTGATTCCAGCTTATTTTGGTGTGGCTCAGAGTTAAGAAGAATAATCGAGAGCTTGGAGAGCAAAACGTTTTCTTCTACTGCCAGTTCCAAGGCTTGGTTGTTTTGGCTAAGTGACAGCTCCAACCCAGAGTAAATATGTCCCATCTTTTCCGCCATACGATGAAAAGTGGAAGATAGAAGACCAATTTCATTGTTGAGGTGGTAATCAAGCTCAATACCGAAGTTACCCAGACGAATGTTTTGACTTGCATTAGATAATTGAACGATAGGGCCAACAACCTTATGGTTAATGTAATGCACAAAGTAAATCACTATTAACCCGACTAGCAATAGCCCGATAGAGCTTATCCAGATCAAATAATGAAATTTGTTTTCTGAGTGAAGTTGGATGTTGTATACCAGCTCGTCAATGATATCGACAAAACTCGGAATGATAAGTAGAACCTCTTGTTCTCTTTGTGTGAGCAGCTTTTCTTTAATGCTTTCCCAGTGCCTAGCCACTTGAAAATAGTGGGTCTTGATTTCGTTAGTTGAGTGCCAGTCTGTAACGGATTTTAGAGCATCTGAGTACAGTACCGAGTCGTATTTCTCTATGTACTTGAGTTTATTCTCTGAGTTGTTTGTTGTGATGTCATAAGCAAGGCGATAGCTTTGCATTCGCAAAGAGCCAGACAGATTAATAATTTCTGCATCTTTATCTAAAGAAATAAAAATAAGCGCTGAAAAAATACTGATCACAGTGCATAGAGCAACAATGAGTGACATCGAATAGGAGGTTATGCCTGAGATAGATTTGTACTTTTTTAATTTCATAAGGTTGCAACGAAGACACGAATTGAGAGAAAAATGGTTATTTCGGCAGAAAAACAAACAGCCGGATAAAAATCCAGCTGTTTACTTTCACTGTTTGCCAAGGTGATTATTTCAGCTTGAAGAAACGCATCAATTCCGCAAGTGACACTGACATTTTTGCCAGCTCTTGTGATGCTTGATTACTGTCTGAAACCATGTTGACTGTTTGGTCTACTTTGTCACGAACGACCGTGATGCTTTCACTGATCATCTCTGCTGTTGTGCTTTGTTCTTCTGTTGCTGTTGCAATCTGAGTATTTAGGTTGTTGGTTTGAGCGACGCTCTCGGTAATAGTTGAGAATGCCACATTTGCCGATTCAGACTGTGTCACCGTCTCTTCAAGCATTGTTTGGCTTGCATTGATAGACTCTACAACATGAGAGGTATTGGTTTGAAGGGTGGTGATTTGACCTTCAATCTTTTCAACTGCTTTTTGCGTTTGCTGCGCTAACTGTCGGACTTCATCTGCCACAACAGCAAAACCACGACCTTGTTCACCTGCTCGAGCCGCTTCAATCGCTGCGTTGAGTGCAAGAAGGTTTGTTTGCTCTGCAATGTTTTGAATCACATTCATTACATCGCCAACTTCTTCAGTACCAGTGCGAAGAGTTGAAATTTCTGCACTTAGGTCACCCATTTGTTGAGCAAGAGAACTGATTTTCTCCATCGACGATGACATGACTGTCATGCCTTTGTTTGCTTCTTCAGTTGCAGATTCAGCTTCTTGAGACGCAGTATTCGCACCAACAGCCACTTCATTAATTGCCGCAGACATTTCATTCATTGCAGTAGCAACTTGATCAGTCTCTTGTTGCTGAGTAATAGAGCTTTGCAAAACTTCGTGGTTGATAGCCGATAGCTGCTCTGAAGCAGAAGCCAGCATTTCACAGTTTTGTGTAATCTCTTCTACTGTGCTGTAGAATTTCTGTTCCATTTGACCCAGTGAGATGCGCATTTGTGCTACTTCATCAACACCCTCGACAGTGTGGTTAGTATGTAACTCACCATTAGCCATGCGTTCAATAATGGATTTGGTGGTATTAATTGGACCTGTGATACTGCGAGTAACCCATTGACAAATTAACATCACCAGCGGCATTGAAATCACTAAAGCCATAATGACAGTTAATACTGCACTTTCAGCAACATCTGAAACTTGTTGTGCAAGCTTCGTTTGGCTGTCAAATGAGTTTTGCTTAATGTCAACGATATTATTTGTGATTTGGTTCCCTAAATTGGCTAGGTTTACATACCAAATTTCGTTACGTTGACCAATGATTGAAAATATCTCTTCAATGTTGCGATTAAAGACATCAACTTGTTTAACGACAGTGCCATTACGATACTGCGGATAAGTTTTATCGAACTCAATCATCATTTTTTGCAGTTGAGCAAATGCACTTTGGTAAAGTTCAAAGTCTTTCTCATCGTTGTCAACGAGGAAGTTAGTAGCGTGTTGCAGCGCGATGGTAAATTGATATTCCGTTTCAATCACACTTTCAAAAAGGTCCATATTGATGCTTGCGCTGTTGTTACGAAGTTGACTGATATGCTTTTGTAGTTCTTCAGTTACAGACTGGTTCGCGCGCACAAGTTCATTTCTGCGCTGCATTAAATTTTTCACTTCATTCAGTTCAGCTTCGTACTTATTGACACTATTTTTCATACCAGTAAGAAGTGTCACCTGCTGCGGATAAATGCTGTTAGCGATCTCAGTTTGAATAATGCTTTCCGTTGCCTTGAGTTCGTTAACTGCATCGTTGAAGCTTTTATCGTCGCCGCTAGCGCGGAAAGTCAAAGCTCGAATGCGTGCCGTTAGCATGTGTTCTTGAACGTTACTTGCTTGAATGGCGTTTTGGTTTGCTTGTCTGAAATCATTGAAATCAGATTGAATTTTTTTGATCGCGAACGCAGCAACCCCTGAAATGATCAGAGTTGAAAGCGTCGTAAAGGCAATGATTAAGTATATTTTATACGATACCTTGGTGATTCTATTAAGCATGTGTTTCTTCTATGTGGACAAACGGAATTAGCCAAATTTTATACAACTAATCACTATCATCCAAAAATGTCCATAGTTGAGTGTGTTCTATAACATTTTGTTTTATATAGATAAATTTGTTTTGTATGACATAACCACAGGTCAAAAAAAACAATCCTACATCTGTGGGAGGAACTGTCTGACAAGGGCTGGGGTTTGTAAGGTAAGGCAGAGAAGTAAAGGTTAATATTATTGAATACTAACCTTTCATAAATGATGAGAAAGGGGCTGATTAAATGAAAATATCGTTATAGATCATCTTCAATTTCTTCAGGTTCTACTTCTTCTTGCAACTCAAGAAGACTCACTGCAATCGAGACAAAGTCGCTATCGGTAATAATTCCGACTAATTCTCCTTTAGCGAGGACAGGCAGACAGCCCACTTTGTGTTTCTGCATGTACATAGCACTTTCTTTTAGCCCCGCTTGAGGCGATACGCTCATTACTTGGGTATGCATGATTTCATAAAGCGGAGAGTCGTCCGTATACGAAGTGGTGCTTGAGGTTTTTTGCAGACTCGATTCTTGTGCGGCCAGTATGTCTCTTTGTGTTACGACACCAAGTAACCTTTTATTTGCATCGACAATAGGAATGTGTCGAATATCTAACGCTTCCATCATGTGTTTGGCATCAGAGAGTGTGTTTGAACGCAGTAATGTATGTGGATTACGAGTCATCATGTCTTCGACTTTAATCATATCCAACTCCTATCTCTTCAGGCTTGTAATAACGCGTTGGTTCTTGTTTAAAGCATAGTTTTTCTGCGGACAAATATCTGAGAGCTTGACCACTTTTATCTCGAATTGAGCGAATTCATCGTTGATTACAAACTATTGCTGATTCATTGGCGGTTAGTGGTGCACAATCCTGTATCTTGATGTGGCTTAGGTATATACTACCGCGCCGCGAAAAGATTCATCGCTAAACCCTGAAGAGAACGAATATACAGTCATGCAAGTTTCAGATTTTCATTTTGAACTTCCAGACGAGCTGATCGCTCGTTATCCAAAAGCAGACCGTACAGCCAGCCGTTTGCTGCAGTTGAACGGTAATACTGGTGCATTAACCGATAGCACCTTTAAAAATGTGCTCGACCTGGTAGAACCGGGTGATCTTTTAGTGTTTAACAATACCCGTGTTATTCCTGCTCGTATGTTTGGCCGTAAAGCCTCGGGGGGCAAACTCGAAGTATTGGTTGAGCGTATGCTTGATGAGCACACGATTCTTGCTCATGTTCGCTCTTCTAAGCCACCAAAGCCGAATACAGAATTGTATCTGGGTGAAAATGATGAATATCATGCAGTGATGGTTGCGCGTCATGATGCGCTGTTTGAAATTCGCTTTACGGACGAAAAAGCCGTATTGGAAATTTTAAATGACATCGGTCATATGCCATTGCCACCTTACATCGATCGCCCAGATGAAGATGCAGATAAAGAACGTTACCAAACGGTTTATAACCAGAAGCCAGGCGCGGTAGCTGCGCCAACGGCAGGTCTGCATTTTGATGAAACACTGCTTGAGCAAATCAAAGCTAAAGGTATTGAGTTTGCTTATGTCACTTTGCATGTAGGGGCTGGAACATTCCAACCTGTTCGTGTAGACAATATCAACGATCATCACATGCACGCAGAATACGTAGAAGTACCTCAAGAAGTGGTGGATGCGATTGCTGCAACCAAAGCTCGTGGCGGGCGTATTATTGCCGTAGGCACAACGTCTGTACGTTCTTTAGAAAGTGCTGCGCAAGATGCTTTAAGCAAAGGTACTGAGTTGGTTCCTTTCTTTGGTGACACTGAGATTTTTATTTTCCCAGGTTATCAATATCAGTTAGTGGATTGTTTGATTACCAATTTCCATCTACCTGAATCAACGCTAATTATGTTAGTAAGTGCATTCGCAAGCTATGAACATACTATGGCGGCCTATGAGCATGCTGTGAAAGAACAATACCGTTTCTTTAGTTACGGTGATGCAATGTTCATTACCAAGAGAACTATTTGAAGCGAAAAGCGTCATACTCTTGATTTATATTTGAAGCTATCTGGACACTTTTCCGGGTGGCTGTTTGTACCTAGGCTAGTGTTAATTTAATGCTGGGTGTAGGTATCAATCCGTCAGACTGTTTCTCTGACATTTGGAGGCTTTGTGAAACTACAATTCAATCTAAAAAAGAAAAATGGCAATGCACGTCGCGGTCAGCTGACTTTTGAACGTGGCACAGTGCAAACGCCAGCGTTTATGCCTGTCGGTACTTACGGCACGGTAAAAGGTATGACACCGGAAGAAGTGGCTGATACTGGCGCACAAATTCTGCTGGGTAACACTTTCCACCTATGGTTACGTCCTGGTCAAGAAGTAATGAAAATGCACGGTGACTTGCATGACTTCATGAACTGGCAAGGCCCAATCTTGACTGATTCAGGCGGTTTCCAAGTGTTCAGCCTTGGTGATATTCGTAAAATCACTGAGGAAGGTGTGCATTTCCGTAACCCAGTAAACGGTGACAAGATTTTCATGGACGCTGAGAAGTCTATGGAGATCCAAAAAGACCTTGGTTCAGACATCGTCATGATTTTTGATGAATGTACGCCATACCCTGCAACTCATGATGAAGCTAAGAAATCAATGGAGATGTCTCTTCGTTGGGCACAACGTTCTCGCGATCATTTTGACAAGCTTGAAAACCCGAACTCTTTATTCGGTATCGTTCAAGGTAGCGTATACGAAGACTTACGTGATGTTTCTGTAAAAGGTCTGACTGAGATTGGTTTTGATGGCTACGCTGTTGGTGGTCTTGCGGTTGGTGAACCAAAAGAAGACATGCACCGTATGCTTGAGCACACCTGTCCACAGCTACCGGAAGACAAACCTCGTTACTTAATGGGCGTTGGCAAACCGGAAGATTTAGTAGAAGGTGTACGCCGTGGTATCGATATGTTTGACTGTGTTATGCCAACACGTAACGCGCGTAACGGTCATTTATTCGTTACTGGCGGTGTAATCAAGATTCGCAACGCGGTTCATAAAACGGATACTTCTCCATTAGACCCGCATTGTGATTGTTACACTTGCAAAAATTACTCGAAATCGTATCTTCACCATTTAGATCGTTGTAATGAAATTTTGGGCGCTCGCCTGAATACCATTCATAACTTGCGCTACTACCAACGTTTGATGGAAAGTATCCGTACTGCGATTGATGAAGACCGTTTCGATCAATTTGTAGAAGAGTTCTACGCACGACGCAATCGTGAAGTTCCACCTCTACAAAAAGAGAAAGCTTAATGTTGATGCCAGCATGTGTGCTGGCATTAACGTAATTTCGTGCGCTAAGTTGGATTTATCTCTATTCCTGACTTGAATTCAACGTTGCGCAACCCAATAGATTTCAAACTAGACAAAACAACTTAGAGGACGTTTCTCAATGAGTCTAATTTCTGTAGCACACGCGGCTCCAGCTGGTACTTCAGCTGGTGGTGGTTTTGAAATGCTAATCATGCTTGGCATGTTCGCGGTAATCTTCTACTTCATGATTTACCGCCCACAATCAAAGCGTGTAAAAGAGCATAAAAACCTAATGGCTTCTATGGCTAAAGGTGATGAAGTGCTTACCAGTGGTGGATTAGTAGGTCGCATTACTAAAATTGCAGAAGACAACGATTATGTGTCTATTGCTCTTAATGAGAACAACGAAATCGTTCTTAAAAAAGACTTTATTACAGCAGTATTACCAAAAGGTACGCTGAAATCTCTATAAACAGCTAGAGGATCTTCTCTGTGCTAAACCGTTATCCGTTATGGAAGTACTTGATGGTGGTATTTGTTATTGCCGTCTCTGCTTTGTATGCACTTCCAAATATTTACGGTGAAGATCCAGCTATTCAAATTACAGGGGCGCGTGGCGCCTCTGTAGATCTGTCAACGCTGGATTCTGTCACTCAAGCGCTAGATAAAGCGCAGCTTTCTCATAAATCCATTGGTCTTGAAAATGGATCTATCCTTGTTCGATTTAATGACACAGATACTCAAATCAGCGCGCGCGATGTCGTAAGTGAAGCTCTGGGTAAAGACACGATTGTGGCATTAAACCTAGCAGCATCAACTCCTGATTGGCTTGAAGCAATAGGTGCAGCACCTATGAAGCTTGGTCTCGACCTTCGTGGTGGTGTTCACTTCCTGATGGAAGTAGACATGGATGCCGCGATGGAAAAACTGGTCAGTCAGCAAGAAGAAGCATTCCGCAGTGAACTGCGAGAAGACAAAATTCGCTACCGTGCAATTCGTCCTCTTAAAGATTCAGTAGAAGTGGTGTTACGTGATGCTGAGCAGCTTGCTCAAGCAAAAGCCTCTTTAGAAGCAAAACACCGCGATATGACATTCATTGCTTCTGATGAAAACAATCAATTCGTTCTCAAAGCGCAATTCTCTGAAACTCGTCTACAAGAAATTCGTAACTACGCTGTTGAGCAAAACATCAGCATCCTACGTAACCGTGTAAACGAACTGGGTGTTGCTGAGCCGTTGGTACAACGTCAAGGTGCAACTCGTATCGTCGTTGAACTGCCTGGTGTTCAGGATACTGCTCGTGCGAAAGAGATTCTTGGTGCAACAGCGACACTTGAATTCCGCGAAGTGGATGACAAGGCAGATTTAGCAGCAGCGGCTGCGGGTCGTGTACCTGCAGGCAGCGAAGTTAAGTTTGACCGTGAAGGTCGCCCTGCCGTGCTTAAAAAGCGTGTCATTCTTGGTGGTTCAAGCATCACTGATGCAAGCTCAAGCACTGATGAATATGGTCGTCCTCAGGTAAACATCTCACTGGATAGTGAAGGTGGCGCGAAGATGTCAGCGTTCTCTAAAAAGAACATTGGCAAGCTGATGGCTACGGTGTTTGCTGAATACAAAGACAGCGGTCGTAAGACTCCAGAAGGTAAAGTTATCTTAGTTAAGCACGAAGAAGTGGTTAACCAAGCAACGATTCAATCTGCTCTAGGCCGTAGCTTCCGTATTACCGGTATCGATTCAGCGGCTGAAGCTCATAACCTAGCTCTTCTATTACGTGCTGGTGCTCTGATTGCGCCAATCTCGATTGTTGAAGAACGCACCATTGGTCCATCTATGGGTCAACAGAATATCGATATGGGTATTCAAGCGTGTATCTGGGGTATGGTTGCAGTAATGCTGTTTACTCTACTTTACTACCGTAAGTTTGGCTTGATTGCCAACGTCGCACTGTTTGCCAACCTTGTATTGATCATCGGCGTGATGTCTATGATTCCAGGTGCAACAATGACCCTACCAGGTATTGCGGGTATTGTATTAACCGTAGGTATGGCAGTGGATGCGAACGTACTGATCTTTGAACGTATACGTGAAGAGCTGCGTGACGGGCGTAACCCTCAGCAAGCGATTCACCAAGGTTATGCGAACGCGTTCAGTACTATCGCCGATGCGAACATCACTACCTTAATCACTGCAATCATTCTGTTTGCTGTGGGTACGGGGGCGATCAAAGGTTTCGCGGTGACTCTGTCTATCGGTATTCTCACTTCAATGTTTACTGCAATTATCGGCACTCGTTGTATCGTCAACTTGTTGTACGGTGGTAAACGCATTAACAAATTGTCGATCTAAAGGTAGGAATTGGTATGTTTCAAATTCTGAAAACAGATAAATCGATCGACTTTATGCGTTGGTCGAAGTTCGCGTTCATTTTCTCGATACTCATGATCGGAGCTTCGATTTTCACACTATCGACAAAATGGCTGAACTGGGGCTTAGACTTCACTGGCGGTACATTGATTGAGGTTGGTTTTGAACAACCAGTAAACCTTGAAGAAATCCGTGTTGCGCTAGAAGCGAAAGGCTTTGGTGATGCAACGGTACAGAACTTTGGTTCAGCTAGAGATGTGATGGTTCGTCTTCGTCCACGTGAAAATGTGGCAAGTGAAGCTCTGGGTAACCAAATCTTAAGCGCAATTAAAGACGGTACTGGTGAATCGGTTGAAATGCGTCGTATCGAGTTCGTTGGTCCTAACGTAGGTGACGAACTAACAGAAGCGGGCGGTTTAGCGATTTTAGTATCGCTACTGTGTATTCTTCTGTACGTGTCTATGCGATTTGAGTGGCGTTTAGCGGCTGGTGCGGTATTAGCACTGGCGCACGACGTGATTATTACACTTGGTATTTTCTCGCTAGTGCAAGTAGAAGTGGACTTAACCATCGTTGCTGCATTGCTAACGGTAGTCGGTTACTCGCTCAACGATACCATCGTTGTATTCGACCGTATCCGTGAGAACTTCCGCAAGATGCGTAAAGGCGAACCTGCTGAAATTATGAATGACTCGATCACTCAAACATTAAGTCGTACCTTGATTACTTCAGGTACCACATTGTTTGTAGTTATCGCTCTGTTTGTTCAAGGCGGGCCTATGATTCACGGTTTCGCGATGGCACTTCTACTCGGTATCACAGTCGGTACTTACTCTTCAATCTATGTGGCTTCAGCCCTAGCATTGAAATTAGGTATTACTCGTGAGCACTTACTGACTCCACAAGTGGAGAAAGAAGGTGCCGAGTTCGACGAGATGCCATAAGAAGAAATGAAAAAGCCACTGAGTTCAGTGGCTTTTCTTTTGTCTCTTCAGTGACAGTCAGACACAAAAAAGCCCCAACTGTTAGGAAGGGGCTTTCTATTTATCAGCTGTGACGGAGCTGTTATTTCAGAATCGCACTGTTACCGTTTTCACGGATGTGGTTCAGAATAGCTTTCACACCGCGTGGGCTAGAGCCAACGATGTTGCCTGATTTCATGTAATCAGTACCGCCAGCGAAATCTGTTAGGATTGCGCCTGCTTCACGAGCAATTAGTTCACCTGCTGCAAGATCCCAAGGTTTCAAACCAAGTTCAAAGTAACCATCAACACGGTTAGAAGCTAGGTAACATAGGTCAAGAGCTGCAGAGCCAGTACGACGGAAGTCTGAACATTCAACAAATAGAGACGTCATAATCTTCATGTAAGATTCTGAGTGTTGCTTTTGTTTGAATGGGAAGCCAGTTGCCAACACGGCACCTTGCAGGTCTTTAATTTGTTTGATACGGATACGACCGCTGTTTAGCTGTGCACCTGAGCCACGTTGAGCTGTGAATAGCTCGTTTAGCATTGGGTTGTAAACACAAGCTACTTCAGTCTTGCCTTTAATACGAACAGCAATTGAAACGCAGAAGTGAGGTAAACCTTTTATAAAGTTTGTCGTGCCATCCAGTGGGTCAATAATCCATTGTACATCCTGATCTTTACCTTCGATCAGACCGCCTTCTTCGGCAATGATGCAGTGCTCTGGGTAAGAGCTTTTAATCGTAGAAACGATAATGTTTTCAGCTTCTTTGTCTACGTTAGTGACAAAGTCGTTCATGCCTTTTTGAGTGGCTTCGATTTTCTCAGGAGTTTCTAGAGATTTAGCAATATGATTGCCTGCCTTTCGCGCAGCGCGAATAGCAATGTTTAGCATAGGATGCATACGGATTTCCCAACGGATGTTAAAGAACGAAAAAGCGGTGCGCAGTATACCAAATGTTTATCAAAATGGAAGTGGTTATTTTTTATTCATTCGGTTCTGAGGGGAGTGAAGCTTCTGACCATTTTACTTAGGTTTATGTTAATATTCTGAGGTTATAAGTTGAGTAGCGTAAATACATCATGTTAAGCAATGTTAAAGTGGTTTTAGTGGGAACCTCTCATTCAGGCAATATCGGCTCTGCAGCACGTGCTATGAAAGTCATGGGTCTCAGCGAAATGGTCTTGGTTGATCCTCAGTGTGAGGTGGATGCTCAAGCTGTCGCATTGGCCGCTGGCGCAAGCGAAATCGCACTCAATGCTCGAATTGTTAATAGTTTAGAAGAAGCTGTAGAAGACTGTGGTTTAGTCGTTGGTTCTAGCGCTCGTTCAAGAACGCTTGAATGGCCAATGCTTGATCCTCGCGAATGCGGTGAGAAGTTTGCTATTGAAGGGCAAAAACATCCGGTTGCTTTAGTTTTTGGACGTGAACGTACAGGGCTAACCAATGAAGAACTGCAAACTTGCCATTACCACGTCTGCATCCCTGCAAATCCTGACTACAGCTCTCTAAATTTAGCCATGGCGGTTCAAACAATATGTTATGAAATCCGCGTTGCGCATTTAAATCAGGTTCAATCTCAATACGCGCCTCAAGCTGAAGAGGAATACCCTCGTCATAAAGAACTGGAAATGTTCTATGAACACCTTGAAAAAGTAATGATTGAAACCCAGTTCATCTCAGAGGCACAACCAGGCCAAGTGATGAACAAACTTCGTCGCCTTTTTAATCGTGCGCGTCCAGAAGCTCAAGAACTCAACATCTTACGTGGCGTTCTTACTGCTGTTGGAAAAAGTCTAGAGAATAAAGAATAACCATTTTTAGTTAATGGTTAAATACCTGACTATTTTAGTCAAATAAATACTTGACCATATTAGTCAGGTATGTGAAACTTCTAACCACATAATCAATGTGGATACGGTGTGATATGAGACTTACATCTAAAGGAAGATATGCGGTAACAGCCATGTTAGATGTGGCTCTGCATTCGCAACAAAGCCCAGTACCATTGGCAGATATTTCTGAACGCCAAGGCATCTCGCTTTCATATTTAGAGCAACTGTTTTCGAAATTACGTAAAGCAGGTTTAGTTGCTAGCGTTCGTGGTCCGGGCGGTGGCTATCGCTTAGGTATGAATGGCCACTCGATTTCAATTGGTACAGTGATTGCCGCAGTTGATGAATCCGTTGATGCAACTAAGTGTCACGGAAAAGGTGATTGCCAAGGTGGTACTCGCTGCTTAACACATACACTGTGGCGCGACCTAAGCTCTCGCATCAGTGACTTCCTTAACAACATCACTCTGGGTGAGCTGATGGTTGATAATGAAGTGCTAGAAATTTCAGATCGCCAAGATATCGATCTTGCGGTTAACCACGGGATTGCACACAAAAATTCGAACACAGTCACCATTGGTGCGGCACCCGTAGGTATTAATGTTCGTTCTTAAGAACGACGTTTACATTGCATTGGAGTAGAAAATGAAACTGCCTATTTATTTAGACTATTCAGCAACTTGCCCAGTTGATCCACGTGTTGCTGAAAAGATGGTTCAGTACATGACGATGGATGGTACTTTCGGTAACCCTGCATCTCGTTCTCATCGTTATGGCTGGCAGGCAGAAGAAGCTGTTGATACTGCTCGTGAGCAAATTGCAGAACTATTGAATGCTGACCCTCGTGAAATTATCTTCACTTCAGGCGCAACAGAGTCTAACAACCTAGCGATTAAAGGTGTTGCACACTTTTATCAAAAACAAGGTAAACACATCATTACCTGTAAAACTGAGCACAAAGCTGTACTGGACACTACTCGTCAGCTAGAGCGTGAAGGTTTTGAAGTGACTTATCTTGAGCCAGAAGCAAATGGCCTCATTGATCTACATAAATTAGAAGCAGCAATGCGTGATGACACCATTCTTGTTTCTATCATGCATGTGAACAATGAAATCGGTGTTATTCAAGATATCACTGCAATCGGTGAACTGTGTCGTTCACGTAAAATTGTTTTCCATGTAGATGCAGCGCAATCAGCAGGCAAATTGCCAATCGACGTTCAAGAGATGAAAGTTGACCTTATCTCTATGTCGGCGCACAAAATTTACGGTCCTAAAGGTATTGGTGCTTTATACGTACGTCGTAAACCACGTATTCGTCTTGAAGCGCAAATGCACGGTGGCGGCCACGAGCGTGGTTTCCGCTCAGGAACACTTCCAACTCACCAAATCGTGGGTATGGGTGAAGCATTCCGAATTGCAAAAGAAGAGATGCAACAAGATTTCGACCACGCTAAAAAACTGCGTGATCGTCTACTAGCTGGCATCAAAGATATGGAAGCAGTTTCGATCAACGGTGACCTAGAACAGCGTTTACCGAACAACCTAAACGTGAGCTTTGCTTTCGTTGAAGGTGAATCACTGCTTATGTCTCTGAAAGACCTTGCGGTATCTTCAGGCAGTGCATGTACATCAGCAAGCCTTGAACCATCGTACGTACTACGTGCTCTTGGTCTTAATGATGAATTGGCTCACAGCTCAATTCGTTTCTCATTCGGTCGTTTTACGACAGAAGAAGACATTGATTATGCGATTGAATTGATTCGTGTAGCTGTCAACAAATTACGCGACATGTCGCCACTATGGGATATGTACAAGGAAGGGGTAGATTTGAACACCGTTGAGTGGGCTCATCATTAATCTTTCCAGCGACTTAGAGGATTCGAGGTAACTATCATGGCATATAGTGAAAAAGTAATTGATCATTACGAGAACCCACGTAACGTAGGTTCATTTGACAAGGAAGATCCATCAGTAGGTAGCGGCATGGTTGGTGCACCTGCATGTGGTGACGTAATGCGTCTACAAATTAAAGTATCTCCTGAAGGCATCATTGAAGATGCAAAATTCAAGACTTACGGATGTGGTAGCGCAATCGCATCAAGCTCGCTTGTAACTGAATGGGTTAAAGGTAAATCAATTGACGAAGCAGCAGCGATCAAAAACGCTGAAATTGCGGAAGAACTAGAGCTACCACCAGTGAAAGTTCACTGCTCAATCTTGGCAGAAGATGCAATCAAAGCCGCTGTTGCGGATTACAAGAAAAAACATCAAGAATAATAAATGATTGGGGAGTAACCCTTTGTTACTCCCACTTTAATTAACAGAAGACCCAAAGGTAGCAGTATGGCCATTACTCTAACTGAATCAGCAGCACACCGAGTTAAAACCTTTTTGGATAACCGAGGAAAAGGTATCGGCTTACGTTTAGGCGTAAGAACGACTGGGTGTTCAGGTATGGCATACGTACTAGAATTCGTTGATGATCTTGAAGACGGTGACCAAGTCTTCGAAGATAACGGTGTGAAAGTTATCATTGATGCGAAAAGCTTGGTTTACTTGGACGGCACAGAGCTGGACTACAAAAAAGAAGGTTTGAATGAAGGCTTTGAATTCAACAACCCAAATGTCAAAGGCGAATGTGGTTGTGGTGAAAGCTTCAACGTCTAAGAGTTCTCTGAATTTAGGGTGAGCAAACGTTCATCCTAAATCGAATTAAAGGACCGATATCTACATGAATTATTTCGAATTATTTGGGCTACCAACTCAGTTTCAACTGGATGGTAGCCTTCTTTCTTCTCAGTTCCGTGAGTTGCAAAAGCGTTTTCATCCAGATAACTTTGCCACGGCTTCTGAGCGTGATCGACTGATGTCGGTACAAAAAACGGCAGAGATTAACGATGCCAATCAAATTTTAAAAAGCCCAATCTCTCGCGCAGAATACCTGCTGTCACTTAACGGCGTTGAACTCCGAGGTGAGCAGCAAACTCTTCAAGATCCAATGTTCCTGATGGAACAGATGGAACTGCGTGAAGAACTTGAAGCAATTACCGACAGCTCTGATGCGGAAAGTGCGCTGTTCGACTTTGATAGTAAAGTCGAGAAAATGTATAAACAGCACTTAATTCAAGTAGAGCAAGAGCTAAACAGTGAGCAGTGGAATACCGCAGCAGACACTGTTCGTAAGCTCAAATTTATTGCCAAATTAAAAAATGAAATAGAACGAGTCGAAGACAAACTCCTCGGCTAATTCTAAAAAAAGGACCCATAGATGGCATTACTTCAAATTGCAGAACCGGGTCAAAGTTCTGCACCGCACCAGCATAAACTGGCTGCAGGCATTGATTTAGGAACCACCAACTCGTTAGTGGCTTCAGTGAGAAGCGGCACGGCAACCACTTTAGTTGATGAGCAAGGACGAAGCATCCTGCCTTCCGTTGTGTCTTATTCCCAAGAAGAAAAAGTGGTCGGCTATGACGCTCATGACAACGCGCAAGCTGATCCTGCTAATACCATTATTTCGGTAAAGAGACTTGTTGGTCGTTCATTAACCGATATTCAGTCTCGTTATCCAAATCTGCCGTATCAATTTAAAGCCAGTGAAAACGGTTTGCCGATCATGCAAACATCTCACGGTGACAAAAACCCGATTCAAGTGTCTGCAGACATTCTTAGAACGCTAGGCCAAAGAGCTGAAAACACATTAGGCGGTGAATTGGCAGGCGTGGTTATCACTGTTCCTGCTTACTTTGATGATGCTCAACGAGTAGCTACCAAAGACGCTGCCGCTCTAGCTGGATTACACGTATTACGTCTACTCAATGAACCAACGGCCGCAGCCATTGCTTACGGTCTGGATTCCGCTCAGGAAGGTGTGATTGCGGTTTATGACTTAGGTGGCGGTACGTTCGATATTTCTATTTTACGTCTGTCAAAAGGCGTATTTGAAGTGCTCGCAACAGGTGGTGATTCAGCATTGGGCGGCGACGATTTCGACCATCTGATAGCCGAATACCTGCAACAGCAAATGGGTATTGAAGGCCAGTTAAGTTCAAGCAAACACCGTGAGCTATTAAACGCAGCAACGGCTGCGAAAATTGCACTGTCAGATAGCGATCAAGTAGAAGTTAATGTCCTTGATTGGTCTGGCGTGCTTACCAAACAACAGTTCAATGAACTGATCCAGCCACTAGTGAAGAAGACGCTGATGTCTTGCCGCCGCGCGCTCAAAGATGCGCAGATTTCGGCAGATGAAGTGTTGGAAGTGGTCATGGTTGGTGGCTCCACTCGTACTCCATACGTGCGTGAGCAAGTGGGTGAGTTCTTTGGTCGTACGCCATTAACCAGTATCAACCCTGATGAAGTGGTGGCCATTGGTGCGGCGATTCAAGCAGATGTTCTGGCGGGCAATAAGCCTGATTCTGAAATGCTATTGTTGGATGTGATCCCGCTGTCTCTGGGTATTGAAACCATGGGTGGCTTAGTGGAAAAAATTATTCCACGCAACACCACGATCCCAGTAGCAAGAGCGCAAGAGTTCACCACCTTCAAAGATGGCCAAACAGCGATGAGTGTCCACGTTGTTCAGGGTGAGCGTGAATTAGTGGATGACTGTCGTTCACTGGCGCGTTTTTCACTCAAAGGTATTCCGCCAATGGCCGCTGGTGCTGCACATGTTCGCGTGACTTACCAAGTAGATGCGGATGGTCTGCTATCCGTAACTGCAATGGAAAAGAGCACAGGTGTACAAGCCGAAATTCAGGTTAAACCGTCTTACGGTTTAAGCGATGATGAAGTGGCTCAAATGCTGCGTGATTCCATGGCTTATGCTAAAGAAGACATGCAAGCAAGAGCCTTGATGGAACAGCGTGTTGAAGCGGATCGAGTCATCGAAGGTCTGATTGCAGCAATGCAGGCAGATGGTGACGAATTACTGGGCCAAGATGAGCGCCAGCTTTTAGTTAATGCTATTGAATCACTGATCGAATTACGCAACGGTGATGATGCAGATGCTATTGAGCAAGGAATAAAAGATACCGATAAAGCGAGCCAAGATTTTGCGTCGCGCCGTATGGATAAATCTATTCGTGCCGCATTGGCTGGTCATTCAGTTGACGAGATTTAAAGAGAAGACAAAAAATGCCTAAGATTATTGTTTTACCCCATGAAACACTTTGCCCGGAAGGTGCGGTATTAGAAGCGCAACCTGGCGAAACGATTCTTGATGTGGCGTTGAAAAACGGTATCGGAATTGAGCATGCGTGTGAGAAATCCTGTGCATGTACCACTTGTCACTGCATTGTCCGTGAAGGTTTTGACTCGCTAGAAGAGAGTGATGAACTCGAAGATGACATGCTAGATAAAGCATGGGGCTTAGAGCCTGAATCTCGTTTGAGCTGTCAGGCAAAAGTCGCGGATGAAGATTTGGTTGTTGAAATTCCAAAATACACTTTGAATCACGCATCTGAAGATCACTAATTATCACTCAGGCTTGATTCAAGCCTGAGTATATGACACTGGAATAACATTATGAAATGGACAGATTCACGCGATATCGCGATTGAACTTTGCGAAAAGTATCCTGATATTGAACCGCAAAACGTACGTTTTACTGATTTACATCAGTGGATATTGGACCTTGAAGATTTTGACGATGAGCCTAATCACTCGAACGAAAAAATCCTTGAAGCGATCATTATGTGCTGGATGGATGAGCGCGATTAAATTCGCTAACCTAGCCTCGCTAAGTTAACAGTTTTAATAAAAAAGCGGGCCTAGTTGCCCGTTTTTTTATCAAGTTGATATTTTTAACTGACAAAATGCTAACATCCCCGAGTTATTGAAGAGATGTGGCGAAGAGACGCCATTACTAAGACAAGGAGAAACCATGTCTACACAAATGTCTGTATTTATTAGCCTGGAAGCTGCCCAGCCTCAGTGGGGAGAAAAGGCGTTATTATCATTTTCTGAGCAAGGAACAACGATTCACCTTACTCAATCTCACGATTTAGGTGCGATTCAACGCGCTGCTCGTAAACTGGATACTCAAGGTTTGCGTTCTGTATCTCTAGAAGGCGAAGGTTGGGATCTCGAATCTATTTGGGCTTTCTATCAAGGCTACCGTGAAGCGAAGAAGAGAAACACAGTTGAGTGGAAACCGCTGGAGCAAGAAGCACAAGCAGAACTAGAAGCTCGTATTAAAACCACAGATTGGGTTCGCGACATTATTAACAAGAGTGCCGAAGAAGTGGCACCTCGTCAGCTTGCGACTATGGCGGCTGAGTTCGTGAAATCTCTGGCTCCTGAACAAGTTTCTTACCGTATCGTAAAAGACAAAGATCTTTTAGCTGAAGGTTGGGAAGGCATTTTCGCTGTTGGTCGTGGTTCAGACCGCACCTCAGCAATGCTACAACTCGACTTCAACCCAACAGGAAAAGAAGACGCACCCGTGTTCGCATGTTTAGTTGGTAAAGGTATTACTTTCGATTCCGGTGGTTACAGCCTAAAAGCATCTGGCATGATGTCTGCGATGAAAGCAGATATGGGCGGTGCAGGCATGATTACTGGTGCGCTGGCACTTTCAATTCTTCGCGGTTTAAATAAGCGCGTGAAATTGATTCTATGCTGTGCTGAAAACATGGTTTCAGGTCGTGCTCTTAAGCTGGGTGATATCATCACTTACAAGAACGGTAAAACAGTAGAAATCATGAATACTGACGCGGAAGGCCGCTTGGTATTGGCTGACGGCCTGATGTTCGCCAGTGAGCAAAAACCTGAGCTGATTATTGACTGCGCAACGCTAACTGGCGCAGCAAAAAATGCATTAGGCAATGATTTCCATGCGCTGATGAGCTTTGATGACGAGTTGTCACACCAAGCTCTGACAGCGGCTAAAGAAGAACATGAAGGTCTATGGCCACTTCCACTGATGGATTTCCATCGTGAGATGTTGCCTTCACCTTTCGCTGATCTATCTAACATTAGCTCTGGTGATTACTCACCGGGCGCAAGTACTGCGGCTGCATTCTTGTCTTACTTCGTTGAAGACCACAAGAAAGGCTGGCTACACTTTGACTGTGCGGGTACTTACCGTAAGTCTCCAAGTGATAAATGGGCTGCAGGTGCAACGGGCATGGGCGTAAGAACCATCTCTCGCGTACTAATGGATCAAGCTAAGTAATCGAAGTAATTAAAGGTGGCCTAAGAGCCGCCTTTTTAAAATAAAACGACAAGTAAAGTAAAAGGACATCTTATGGCCCTAGAAAGAACATTTTCTATCATTAAGCCTGACGCCGTGGAACGTGATCTAATCGGTGAGATTTATCATCGTATTGAAAAGGCTGGACTACGCATTATCGCAGCGAAAATGCTTCGTCTGACTGATGAACAAGCAAGCGGCTTTTACGCGGAACACGAAGGAAAGCCATTCTTTGAACCGCTAAAAGAGTTTATGACTTCTGGCCCAATTATGGTTCAAGTTCTTGAAGGTGAAGATGCCATTACGCGTTACCGTGAGCTGATGGGCAAGACTAATCCTGAAGAAGCGGCATGTGGCACTATCCGTGCTGACTACGCACTCAGCATGCGCCATAACTCAGTACACGGCAGTGATAGCCCTGAGTCTGCTGCACGCGAAATTGAATTCTTTTTCCCTGAATCAGAAATCTGTCCTCGCTCAGAAGCTGTAGTTTAATTTTAAGGAGCTCCCGAAAGGGAGCTTTTTTGTACCCGCCAGATACCTCTCTCAACACTGAAATCTCCGTTTTTTAGCAACTTCACTTAGTACTCGAAGCCTGTTTGCTATTTTTTTAATTTGCTGTTTATTTTTTATTCAATGGCTTGTAAATACCCTAGTAAACTCATGGTATTGCAGCCCTTGTCGTTATTGCCTAAAGGCTGTACAATTCGCGCCCTTAATTATAGTTCCATCTTTGAGAGGCTACATGACCACACAAAAAGTCAATTTACTTGATTTTGATCGCAAGGCTATGCGTTCATTTTTCGCTGATGAACTGGGTGAAAAAGCATTCCGCGCCGATCAGGTGATGAAGTGGATTTACCATTTTGGTTGTGACGACTTCGACAAGATGACCAATATTAATAAGCAGCTGCGCGAAAAACTGATTCAAAAGTGTGAAATTCGTGCACCGTACGTTTCTGAAGCTCAACACTCCAGTGATGGCACCATCAAGTGGGCGATGAAAGTGGGTGATCAGGACGTAGAAACGGTTTATATCCCAGAAGAAGATCGTGCAACGCTTTGCGTCTCTTCTCAGGTAGGTTGTGCGCTTGAATGTAAATTCTGTTCTACAGCCCAACAAGGTTTTAACCGTAACTTACGTGTATCTGAAATTATTGGTCAGGTATGGCGTGCAGCGCGTGAAATTGGCTTAGAAAAAGAAACAGGCCGTCGTCCTATTACTAACGTTGTAATGATGGGCATGGGTGAGCCACTTCTGAATATGAAGAACTTGATTCCAGCACTAGAAATTATGCTGGATGATCTCGGTTTTGGTCTTTCTAAGCGCCGTGTAACGGTTTCTACTTCTGGCGTAGTATCCGGCTTAGACCAAATGACGGGGCAAATTGACGTTGCTTTAGCGATTTCACTTCACGCGCCGAACGATAAGCTGCGCAGTGAAATTATGCCGATCAATGATCGTTGGGATATTCAAGATTTCCTAGCGTCTGTTCGTCGCTATATTGCTTCATCAAATGCAAACCGTGGCAAAGTGACGGTTGAGTATGTACTTCTGGATCATGTAAACGATGGTACCGAGCATGCTCACGAACTGGCGCAACTAATGAAAGACACACCTTGTAAGATTAACTTGATTCCGTTTAACCCATATCCGGGTTCACCTTACAAGAAACCAAGTAACTCACGAATTGATCGTTTCCAGAAAACACTGATGCAATACGAACATACCGTAACGATCCGTAAAACACGTGGTGATGATATTGATGCGGCGTGTGGTCAGTTGGTCGGTGATGTTATTGACCGTACCAAACGTACTAAAATCAAGCAGGTGGATGAGCAAGCTATCCCTGTAAAACAGATTTAGTTAAAAATATTAGTAAGCCAGAGTGAACTCTGGCTTACTTACTTTTGGAATTAATCCTACAAAATATGTCTTTTTGATGTCAGTTTAAGCAAAAACCTTGACGTGTCTGTAATTTCTTTTCCAAATGCTTGTTGTTTACAGGCTAATATCTATTAGAATGTTTCACTATTATCAAAAGTAAATGCGAATTACTGGCGATATCAACATAAATGAATTTTCACCTGTTGAAGTCATCGACATTGATTGCTACTAACAAATCAATAATAAAAGCGACGAAGCGATACTTGAGCACAAAAACACGAGACAGACATCGCGGATGAATACTGAACATAAAGAACAAGAAAACCCAATCGTCGAAGAAACATCAACTGTAGAACAAGAAGCAGCATTTGTAGAACCAGGAACCCTGTTAAGAGAAAAGCGCGAAGCTTTAGGGTTAACACAACAACAAGTCGCTGATCGTTTGAGATTGCGTTTATCCATTGTTCAAAACTTAGAAGCCAACAACTTTGAATCTGATTTAGTCGCTACCTTTATTCGCGGCTACTTGCGTTCTTACGCCAAAGCGGTTGGATTAAAAGAATCTGAAATTTTGCAAGCTTATGAGAAAAGCACCGCTTCGGAACCTCAAGAGCAAACCATGCAAAGCTTCTCAAAGAAAACCAAGCGTGCGAAACACGATAGCCATATTATGACTATTACTTGGGTTATCTTGGTGATTCTTATCGGTATGTCATCACTTTGGTGGTGGCAGAACCACAGAGACAGTGGATTCGAAGCGGATAAAGATGCTGAAGTTTCAGCAGTTTTGAGCAATGAGTCATCATTGCAGGATTCGCGTAACGATCAAGAGTTTGCAACGGTCAGCGAATTAACCGAAGAATCAGGTGAAGAGCCTGTTGAACCAACGTCACCTGCTGATGAAGTTCAAGCGGTAGAACAGACTGAAGAACCAGTAGTTGAAGACGTTGAGCCTGCGATTAGCGAACAAGCGCCTGTTGCAGTGGAAGAAGAACCGACGGTTGTTGAAGAGCCAGTTGTTGAGACGCCTGTTGTAGAACAAGCAGATGCAAGCAACTTGCTAACACTTTCTTTCTCAGCGGATTGCTGGATTCAAGTTAAAGATGCTACGGGTAAAACCTTGTCGACAGGCATTAAACAAGCGGGTCAGACACTGAATTTACGCGGACAAAAACCTCTACAAGTGATTCTTGGCGCTCCAGAAAGCGTATCAATGACATTTGCAAGTGAACCTGTAGACCTTTCTGGGTATACTTCAGGCAAAGTAGCAAGACTCACCTTACCTTAGACAATACTATGCAACACGAATCTCCGATCAAACGTCGTCCTTCTACACGTATTTATGTAGGGGATGTGCCAATTGGCGATGGTGCGCCAATTGCTGTGCAATCAATGACCAATACAAGAACGACTGACGTGGAAGCGACAGTCGCTCAGATCAAAGCTCTGGAAAATGTTGGTGCAGATATCGTTCGCGTATCTGTTCCAACGATGGACGCCGCAGAAGCTTTCAAGCTCATCAAACAGCAAGTCTCTGTGCCACTCGTTGCAGATATTCATTTTGACTATCGTATCGCATTGAAAGTGGCAGAGTACGGTGTTGACTGTTTACGTATTAACCCTGGCAACATTGGCAACGAATCTCGCATCCGTTCTGTTGTTGACTGCGCGCGTGATAAAAATATCCCGATTCGTATCGGTGTAAACGGCGGCTCATTAGAAAAAGATCTGCAAATGAAATATGGCGAGCCAACACCAGAAGCATTGGTGGAGTCGGCGATGCGTCATGTGGATATTCTTGATCGCCTGAACTTTGATAAGTTTAAAGTCAGTGTGAAAGCATCTGATGTGTTCCTTGCTGTGGATTCCTATCGCTTGCTGGCGAAGAAAATCGACCAGCCGCTGCACTTAGGTATTACTGAAGCAGGCGGTGCTCGTGCCGGTTCAGTGAAGTCTGCGGTTGGCTTAGGCATGCTGCTTGCGGAAGGTATCGGTGATACTTTGCGTATCTCTTTGGCTGCCAATCCGGTTGAAGAAATTAAAGTCGGTTTCGATATTTTGAAATCACTGCGTATCCGTTCTCGCGGAATTAACTTCATCGCTTGTCCGAGCTGCTCTCGTCAAGAGTTTGATGTTATTTCTACTGTGAACGAGCTGGAACAACGATTGGAAGATATTTTGACGCCAATGGATGTTTCGATTATTGGCTGCGTAGTAAACGGCCCGGGCGAAGCGGAAGTTTCCCATTTAGGTCTGGCAGGCAGCAATAAGAAAAGCGCATTTTATGAAGACGGCGTTCGTCAAAAAGAACGTTTTGACAACGACGACCTAGTTGCTCAGCTTGAAGCGAAAATTCGCGCCAAAGCTTCAATGTTAGATGAGAAGAACCGCATCAACATTCAGCAACTTGAACAAGATTAATCTAAACGATATTACGGTAACTATTTTGGCAAAGACTATTCAAGCAATCCGAGGCATGAACGACTGTCTCCCAACTCAGTCTTCACTTTGGCAAAAAGTGGAAGGCACGGTAAAAAACGTAATTAGTGCTTACGGCTATAACGAAGTTCGTATGCCTATCGTTGAGATGACACATCTATTTAGCCGTGCGATTGGTGAAGTCACTGACGTTGTTGAAAAAGAGATGTACACCTTTGAAGACCGTAACGGTGATAGCTTAACGCTACGCCCAGAAGGTACTGCTGGTTGTGTACGTTCTGGT
The DNA here is from genome assembly GCF_037162405.1 of Vibrio sp. Hal054. Lineage (NCBI taxonomy): Bacteria > Pseudomonadati > Pseudomonadota > Gammaproteobacteria > Vibrionales > Vibrionaceae > Vibrio > Vibrio sp. Hal054. The sequence continues at coordinate 589,932 of NZ_JARLUT010000001.1, forward strand.
ATCGAAAATGGTCTGTTGTACAACCAAGAACAACGCTTGTGGTACATGGGTCCAATGTTCCGTCATGAGCGCCCTCAGAAAGGTCGCTACCGTCAGTTCCACCAATGTGGTGTGGAAGTATTTGGTCTTGATGGCCCTGATGTTGATGCTGAATTGATCATGATGACGGCACGTATGTGGCGTGAGCTTGGCATTTCTGAACATGTACGCCTTGAGCTGAACTCAATCGGTTCACTTGATGCGCGTGCGAACTACCGTACCGCTTTAATTGAGTATTTAGAGCAGTATATGGATGTACTGGATGATGACTGTAAGCGTCGTCTATACACCAACCCTCTGCGTGTACTGGATACTAAAAACCCAGATGTTCAAGCCGTATTAGGTGATGCACCTAAGCTATCTGATTACCTAGATGAAGAGTCAAAACAACATTTTGCAGGTTTATGTGAACTTCTTGATGTTGCAGGTATCGAATATACGGTTAACGAGCGTTTGGTTCGTGGTCTGGATTACTACAACCGTACTGTATTTGAGTGGATCACTGAAAGTCTTGGTTCACAAGGTACTGTATGTGGCGGTGGCCGCTACGATGGTCTTGTTGAGCAGTTAGGTGGAAAACCAACACCAGCTGTAGGCTTTGCTATGGGCCTAGAACGTTTAGTATTGATGATGGAAACATTAGGCAATACAGATGTTCGTCGCAGCGTTGATGTTTACATGGTGACGGCTGGTGAAGGTACTCTGTCTGCGGGTATGAAGCTTGCTGAGCAAATCCGTGAGCAAGTTCCGGGTCTTCGTGTTATGACACACTTCGGCGGCGGAAACTTTAAGAAACAGTTTAAGCGTGCGGACAAAGTTGGTGCTGCGATAGCATTAGTTTTGGGTGAAGACGAAGTTGCGGGTAACACTGTGGTTGTAAAAGACCTAGCAGGCGGCGAGCAAGAAACAATTTCTCAAGCAGAGATCGCGAGCAAGCTGGCTCATCTGATCTAATAGCGCATTTTTAGAGATACATTATGTCAATGCTCGTCATTGGCATTTATAAAGAGGATAGGAAGTGGAACTCTACGATACTGAAGAACAACAAGTAGAAGCGATCAAAGATTGGTGGAAGGAAAATGGCAAAGCCGTAATGCTAGGCGCTGTCATTGGCTTAGGTGGTCTTTTTGGTTGGCGTTTTTATCAAGATAGCGTAACCGAAGCGAAAGAGGCTGCTTCAGAAGCTTATACTCAAGCAATCCAGTCTCTATCCTCTAAAGGCATTGATGCGAGCGGTGATGTTCAAAGCTTTATTGATGGAAATAAAGACACTGAGTATTCCGTACTAGCAGCAATGCAACTTGCAAAAGTTCAAATTGAAGCAGGTAATTTAGACGAAGCTTTAGCACAACTTGAGTGGGCGAAAAGCACGACTAAAGATGCGGCTTTAAAACCAGTGATTACTTTACGCGTTGCTCGAGTTCAGGCTGAGCAAGGTGATTTTGATGCTGCATTAGCTGAGCTGAACAATATTACAGAAGAAGGTTGGGCAGGCCGAGTGGCTGAATTGCGCGGTGATATTTCTCTGCGTAAGGGCGACACTGCTGCTGCTTATGCCGCTTACACTGAAGCGCAACAAGCGACTGATGCAAGCCAAACGTTGCAAATTAAACTGGACGACCTAGCCAAGTAAGGGCACAAGTTGATGAAAAAGATGTTCAACAAAGTGCTTCTGTCCTCAGCTGTGTTAGCTCTGCTAGCCGGCTGTGCCAGCGAAGAAGAAAACGTTGTGATGGCACCTGTGCCAGTGGTGAAAAGTGAATTTACGCCTCAGTCACTGTGGAGTACTTCTATCGGTGATGGCGTTGGTCATTACTTTTCTAAGCTGTCACCTGATTTTGCTTACGGCAAAGTTTTCGTTGCAAGCCGTGACGGTATTGTAAAAGCGCTTGATCCTGAAAATGGCAAAGAGATCTGGAAAGTCGATCTGGAAGAAGATGTTTCTGCTCGTCTTTCCGGCGGTATCGTTGCTGCGTATGGTCAAATCTACATTGGCAGTGAAAACGGCGTTGTTATTGCTTTAAATGCTGAGACTGGTGAAGAGTCTTGGAAAGTGAAAGTCGAAGGTGAAGTGTTAGCTTCTCCTGTAGCAGACAACAACCTTGTTATCGTAAATACCAGTCGTGGTGCGTTAGTCGCATTAGATCAGGCGACCGGTAGCCAGAAATGGACAATCAGTACTGAAGTACCGAACTTAACGCTACGTGGTGAAAGCCAACCAGCCGCTGTTTCTGGTGGTGTGTTCTGGGGTACGCCAAGTGGTCGACTAGCTGCGGCAATTTCTGCTCGTGGTCAGCTTATTTGGCAACAACCAGTAGGCCAACCGAAAGGTGCGACTGAAATAGACCGGTTGGTGGATGTCGATGCGTCTCCTGTGATCATCGGCGGAACTCTCTACACGATTGGTTTCAACGGTCAGCTAATTGCAGTTGATCTGCGTTCTGGTAATCCTATCTGGAAACGTAATTACTCATCAGCAACCGATATGGCTACTGATGGCGGTCGTCTATTCCTAGTGACGGATAAAGATCACTTGGTTGCGGTTGATTCGCGCAGTGGTACTGAGCTATGGAACAACGACCAGTTAGAGCACCGTTTGCTGACCGCACCAAAAGTGATTGAAGGCTACGTAGTTGTTGGTGACAGCGAAGGCTATCTGCACTGGATTGATCGTAGTTCTGGTGAGTTTGTTGCTCAGCAGTTGATTGACGATAGCGGTTTTGCTGTTGGTCCAATGGTGATTGATGGCGGTTATGTTCTGGTTACTCGCGATGGCGATGTAAAGAAACTGACGATCAAAAAGTAAATTGTGATATCATTCACAAACGGCTCCTAGCTGGAAACAGTTAGGAGCCGTTTTATTGAAATAAATAGTGTGGTTATAGGTAATACTTATATATAACCTTCCTACTTGAAGCTGCAGCGGTGTTGACTACGTTCGTTCACCCCAATTGCATAGTTATCTATGCTCATGGGGATTCACTCACTTGCCGCCTACCTGCAACTCCAAGTAGTTTGGGTATAATTCGCGTAGGCGGATATATTGGTATAAAGCTGATTGGTTGTTTTCTCAGTCATTACCTATAACTACATATGATTAATAATTGTAGAGGTTGTTATGATACCTGTTGTTGCTCTTGTTGGGCGTCCTAACGTAGGTAAATCGACACTGTTTAACCGATTAACGCGTACGCGCGATGCTTTGGTTGCAGATTTCCCTGGCTTAACTCGTGACCGTAAATACGGCCAAGCAAAGCTAGGTGAGCACGAATTTATTGTTATTGATACTGGCGGTATTGATGGCAGTGAAGAAGGTGTTGAAACTAAAATGGCTGAACAGTCGCTAGCTGCGATTGAAGAGGCAGATGTTGTACTGTTTATGGTAGATGGCCGCGCTGGTCTTACCGTATCAGATGAAGCGATTGCACAGCATCTTCGTCGTATTGAAAAGAACAGCATTTTGGTTGTAAACAAAGTGGATGGTATTGACGCAGACGCAGCGAGCGCTGAGTTCTGGCAACTTGGTATGGAAAACATGTACCAAATCGCTGCAGCTCACGGCCGTGGTGTTGGTGCTTTGATTGACCGTGCGTTGAACCCTATTGCGGAAGAGATGCAGGCTCAAGATGCACTTCTGGAAGATCTGACTGATATTGAAGATTCAGAAGAAGAACAGCTAGAGTATACAGAAGAAGAAGCGGAAGCAGCGTATAAGCGTCTACAAGATCAGCCAATTAAACTGGCTATCATCGGTCGTCCAAACGTAGGTAAGTCAACGCTGACTAACCGTATTTTGGGCGAAGAACGTGTCGTGGTTTACGATATGCCGGGCACCACGCGTGATTCTATCTACATCCCGATGAAGCGTGATGAGCGTGAATACGTGTTGATTGATACCGCAGGTGTTCGTCGCCGTAAACGCGTTAACGAAACGGTTGAGAAATTCTCAGTAGTTAAAACGTTGAAAGCTATTGAAGATGCCAACGTTGTATTACTGGTTATTGATGCTCGTGAAAACATTTCTGATCAAGACTTAAGCTTATTAGGTTTTGCTCTTAACGCTGGTCGTTCAATTGTTATCGCCGTCAATAAGTGGGATGGCTTAAACACCGACGTTAAAGAACATGTTAAGAAAGAACTGGATCGTCGTTTAGGCTTCGTTGACTTTGCTCGTATTCACTTTATTTCTGCGTTACATGGCACAGGTGTTGGACACTTGTTTGAATCTGTTCAAGAGGCATACAAGTCTGCGACAACTCGTGTTGGTACATCGGTTCTGACTCGAATCATGAAGATGGCGACTGAAGATCACCAACCGCCGATGGTTCGTAGCCGCCGAGTGAAGCTCAAGTACGCGCATGCTGGTGGTTATAACCCACCAATCGTGGTTGTGCACGGTAACCTTGTTAAAGAGCTACCAGACTCTTACAAGCGTTATCTGATGAACTACTTCCGTAAGTCACTGGATATCATGGGTACACCGATTCGTATTCAGTTCCAGAACAGCGAAAACCCATTTGAAGGTAAAACTAACAAAATGACGTTATCGCAAGAGCGCAAACGCAAGCGCCTGATGACCATGATGAAAGGTCGCAGAAAATAACGCTTTTTAAGAGCCCAAGCATTGCTTGGGCTTTTTTCTGTTATCTGTAAACCTCTGCTTTATGCGGAGGAGATTGTTAATCATAACCGTCCGATAATTTGATATGTCATATACACCTACTCAAGTCACTTTTACACAATCCATTTATCAGCTCTCAAGCGAGGTACAGTTTGTTAGAGTTAGTGAAGAAGCACTTTATATAGTGACCTCCCAGACTCCTTTTCATCCTGTGAGCCATATTTGGCCTGATCATCCAGCCGATCGAGGAACACTCGCTATCGGAGAGCATGTCTACACAGTTGAGCACTGCCTTGTAGGGGCTATTAATCAGGCCGAGCATCAGTTCCTGGTCGGTAAAGAGATTCCCGTAAAACGAGATGAACCCGGTTGGGTGTTCGTTGTCGTGCATCAAATCAAGGCAGAAGAAAATGCTGTCAAAGTTCATGATGTAGTGAGTTTAACTGTTGACGATATTTATCAGAACCAGCTTAGCCGTGGTCATAGCGCAGGTCACTTAGCTTACTTAGCGTTAAATAAAGTGTTAGCGGCTGGATATTGGCGTAAAGATGCAGACAGGAAAGACCCTCACGGCCACAATGATTTTAATAGTTATGCGCAAGTGACGAGCTTTGTCACAGAAGATCGCTGTGTAGACACGTATCGTCTAGGGAAAACATTGCGTAAGCGCGGTTTGAATAGCGCAGATATGCTAGAAAACTTAGCTAAGATTGAAGAGCAGGTAAATGCGCAGCTTATGTCTTGGTTAACACTGGGATCAAAAATCGAGATCACCAGACAAGGCGAAAACCTGACGGATTCACGCTACTGGCAGTGTGATTTGCAGGAAGGTGAAATAGCGATAATCCCTTGCGGTGGAACGCATTGTGATTCATTGGATAGCTTCAAAGAGATACAAGTGAAGCTAGTACAACGTGACAGTGAACATATCGAAATGCACACGCATGTAACTCATCAATTGGAAAATGATCCTTTTGTTAAGTTCTGATTTGTTGAGATTTTAAAGTTATATGTAGATTATTATTCTTTTTAAAATCCAAATGCAGAATATGTAACTTATGCTTTCGGTGTGTGGTTATATAAATGTTCTTTTAAGGGTAGATCGCTGAACAAAGCAGATAAAGCGGAAGATCTGATTGAGATCTCTTTAACGATCTTTAATATGTAAGCAGGCGTTTAAACCAAAGATTTCGAATTAGAAGTTGGAGTAGTGTAATGGAAAACTTGTGTCCTCAATGTGACAAAGAGCTTGTGTGGGACGGACAGTACCACTGTTCATCATGTGAGAGTCATTTTAAAAAGGTTGGATTTTGTCCCGACTGCGAAGCCGAACTAGAGAAACTGCAAGCATGTGGAGCTGCCAACTATTTTTGCAATACCTGTAATGAGCTGAAGTCAAAATCGCATATTCGTTTTGAGTTTCAAAAAGTTGACTAATCGGTTTATTTAAGTTCTTTTCAATATTAAATCTCACTCAATGACTGAGTGAGATTTACCCTACAGTTATATCAGTCCTCGATATCTATTCTATTCGCTTTTCATCTGTATCATTTGTTAGCTGGGAATCCACATATGAAGTTGGATAAACACTGAAATGAAACGGAAAGAACTCGCGAAAATGACCGACAAAGTGTTGCAACGATATTTACTTTGGCTGCCAAGCATACTTATGGTGTGTGCCATTGGTACGTCTTTTATAAATCAGCAGTTATTTTCAAATAACTTAATCGCTTCGGTCATCACTAGTGTCGAAGAACAATACATTGCCATGAGAAAAGCGGAAGTTGTTGAACGAGTTGATACAACAATCAAAATGTTGGATGTCATTCGCCAAAGTAACGGTCTCGCTGACGGTGATATTATTCCGACGGGGCTTTTCAATAAGACAATGAACTCTTTCCAGTTGTTAAACGAAAATAATGACGGCTATATTTTTGTTATCAACAAGAACAAAAATTTCGTAGTACACCGAAATTCAGACAATTTATTTAGAGACGATATCGACGATAAAGTCGTTCACTATATTTATCAAAGCGCTATTAATGGCGCGTCTTGGGTTGAATATAGCGATAAAGCCTTTAATAACCGTAAGAGTGATGCTGAAGCACAAAAGATCACACACATTCGTTATGTTGAGGATTGGGACGTTGTTTTAGGTAGTGGTGAGCTTTTACACGATATTAAAAACTATTCCGAGTCTGAAGCTAAACTGGTGACGGATTTAGTCCTAGATGAGAAGTCCAATCAAAACTTATTCCATATTCTGGTTTTCATAATCTTCGCTGGCATCATTTATTACCTAAAAAATATTACATCCCAAAAGTTGTACGAATATAAATCGGCGATCGAAGAAAAACTTATCCAGATTGAAGAGAAGGACAATGAAATTGCTTTCCGCTCTCTTTATAACGATGTAACTGGTTTGCCGAATAGAAAGGCCACGTCCGATTATATTGATAATCTATGTCTGCAAGAAAAAGGCGAAGAATACCAATTACAATTGATCGACATTGTCGACTTTCAGAAAGTAAATAACCAGTATGGTTTTGCCGTTGGTGACCGAATACTTCGCCAAGTAACCAGTGCTCTTGAAGAGTTAAAGGATGAAACCATGTTCATCGGGCATGTTGCGGCAGACCAATTTGCCGTGATTTGCCAAAAGTCAGTCAGTTTGTGTATCGATGTAGCAAAAGAAACAGAAACGTTTGAGAAGTTTGATATCTGCGGTGAAATGATCTCACTACGTGTCCGTAATGCAGTCGTGAACTTCAAGAACAGAAATATTTTGGGTTCGATCATTGTTCGTAACGGTGAGCTGGCCATGAAGTATGCGAAGGCAAATAATTTATTTCACGTAAACTATTCTTCGTTTATGTCTAAGAGTTCAGAGCGTCATTTTAAGATCTCGAACCTTCTTGATTTCGCTATCGAAAACAAAGAATTCTATGTTCACTACCAGCCGCAAGTAAGTACATTGAACGGTAAGATAATTGGCGTTGAGGCTTTAGTTCGTTGGGATAACGTTGAGCTAGGTCGAGTTGCGCCGTTGGATTTTATTCCTATCGCAGAGAAGAAAGGAACCATTGGTAAGATCAGTGATCTGGTATTGACTCAAGCTTGTAATGACATTCAATCAGTTAGCCCGAATGGTGAAGAAGCATTGACTCTTTCAGTCAACATTTCTCCTAACCAGCTTATGAGTAAAAGGTTCGTTGAAAATACCATTGAGATCATTGAATCGACAGGTATTGATCCAAGTCGTATTGTGTTTGAAATCACGGAAGGTACATTCTTAAACGATATTCCAGGCACAGTTGCGGTTATTGAACAACTAAAAGCCGTAGGTATTAAGTTCTCAATTGATGATTTTGGCACCGGTTACTCATCACTAAGTTATTTATCTAAGTTACCCGTTGATGAAGTGAAAATTGATAAGAGCTTTATCAATGATTTAGTCGAAGATGAAGATGCTTACAACTTAGTGAAAAGTATCTTGGCGGTTGCGAACATCAAGCAGCTTACCATTGTGGCAGAGGGGGTTGAAACCAAAGAGCAGTCGCAAATTCTTGGTGACCTTGCTTGCCACTTACTGCAAGGTTATTACTTCTCTCGCCCAGTCGATGTAGAAAATCTGACCAAGAAAATAAAAGATAACTTAAAGGTTGAGTAAGACCTGAGTTGTGTTGGGATTCCACTGTGATATTTGCCACTGATAGCCTCAGTGGCTTTTTTATAACGGGATAACGAGATGAGCCTATTTTACGATTGAGCGAATCTCGCCCTCTTTGAGACGAGTTACGATTAGATCACCTTGCTTAACATCATTGGCATCATGGATAACGTCACCTTGAGCATTTTGAGTGATTGAATAGCCGCGCGACAATGTCGCCAACGGACTAACCGCGTTCATTTTATCTGTCAGGCGAGTAAACGTGTGGTGAGAAGAGACAAGATATCGCTTCATGGCATCATTCAGTTCTTTTTGTTTACTGGTTAACAAATATTGTTGATTGCGCAGTATCTTTTCCGGTGACAGCAACTGAAGCTGATGTTTCTGTTTATCGAGATGTTGTTGTGTTTTGTTGATTTGAGCTTGAATCGCACGCTCTAAACGCATGCTGTATTCATCTAACTGTTGCTGCTGGCGTTGTAAACGATTGGCTGGATGCTGTCGGTCTAAACGATGTTGCAGCTGTTTCAACTCCACTTTCTGCTGAGCAAAATAGTGGCGCATAGCGCTGGCTATCTTGTGACGATAGGTTTGAAACGCTTGCTTCTTATGCGTGTTGTCTCTACTGACCAGTTCAGCAGCCGCTGATGGTGTTGGTGCTCGAACATCGGCGACGAAATCGGCAATAGTGACATCAATTTCATGTCCAACTGCACTGATAATCGGGATCTGACTGGCTGCAATAGTACGGGCAACGATTTCGTTGTTAAAGCACCATAAATCTTCCAATGAGCCACCGCCACGACCTACGATCAACACATCGCATTCCGCTCGTGAGTTCGCACACCCAATCGCTTGAGCAATTTGAATCGCAGCCTCTTCTCCCTGAACCAGAGTAGGGTAGATGATCACAGGTAAACTCGGATCTCGGCGTTTAAGTACTTGAAGAATGTCGTGCAGAGCAGCACCAGTTTTCGATGTGATGACACCCACGCATCTTGGATGTTCAGGAAGGATTTGCTTTAAGGTATGAGCGAACAAGCCTTCAGAAGCCAACTTCATTTTTAGTTGGTCGAATTCCTGTTGTAAGCGGCCATCACCTTCAGGCTGCATATTTTCAATGATGATTTGATAATCACCACGCGGTTCATACAGGGATAACCGTGCTTTCACCAATACTTGCTGACCATTCTTCGGCTTAAAGTTCACAAAGCGATTATTGCCTTTGAACATGGCGCATTTTACTTGGGCGCGAGAGTCTTTAAGCGTGAGATACCAGTGACCAGAAACAGGAGCTGAGAAATTGGAAATTTCACCAATTAACCAAACGATGCCCATTTCATTTTCTAGTAATAATCGGACTTCAGCATTAAGACGAGAAACGGTGTAGATGTTTGGATTGGTATTGGAAGGCACTAATTTTTCAACCAGACGTGAGTATGGAAATTAGCGGCAATATAATACATAGCAAGGGGCGGAATGCAAATTAAAATGAAAAAAATGTGTAGCCAAGCGATTGCGTCGGGCGTATAATCCGTCCGCAATATCTAATCCAAATGTAAATTTTCGGGATGGTTAAACATTCTATACGAAAAGGGCATTTGGATTGTTTTTATATTTACCCTCTAAATTGTGAGATATTGCAAATGCTTAGAATTGCCAAAGAAGCGCTGACATTCGACGATGTTCTACTCGTACCAGCACACTCCACCGTTCTCCCAAACACTGCCGATCTACATACGCAGCTAACTAAAAATATTACTCTAAATATTCCAATGATTTCTGCGTCTATGGACACAGTGACAGAGGCTCGTTTAGCTATCGCTCTTGCACAAGAAGGCGGTATTGGCTTTATTCATAAGAATATGTCAATCGAGCAGCAAGCAGCTGAAGTTCGTAAAGTTAAGAAATTCGAAGCTGGTGTTGTTGTTGACCCTGTCACAGTAAACCCAGAAGCGACGATTGCAGATGTTATTGAACTGACAGAAAAGCACGGTTTCGCTGGCTTCCCAGTGGTAACGGATAACAACGAACTTGTTGGTATCATTACTGGCCGTGATGTTCGTTTTGTTACTGATTTAACAAAAGAAGTTGGTTCTGTAATGACACCTAAAGAGCGTCTTGCAGCAGTGAAAGAAGGTGCAACCCGCGCTGAAGTTCAAGAAAAAATGCACGAAGCTCGTGTTGAGAAAGTACTGGTTGTGAACGACGAGTTCCAGCTAACCGGTATGATCACTGCAAAAGATTTCCACAAAGCAGAACGTAAACCAAACGCATGTAAAGATGCTCGTGGTCGCCTACGTGTAGGTGCTGCAGTTGGTGCAGGCGCTGGTAACGAAGAGCGCGTTGCGGCTCTAGTTGAAGCGGGTGTTGACGTTCTACTTATCGACTCTTCACACGGTCACTCTGAAGGTGTTCTAAACCGCATCCGTGAAACTCGCGCAGCTTACCCAGATCTAGACATCATTGGTGGTAACGTAGCGACTGGTGCTGGAGCTAAAGCTCTTATCGATGCTGGTGTTAGTGCTGTGAAAGTGGGTATCGGCCCTGGTTCTATCTGTACTACTCGTATCGTAACGGGCGTCGGTGTTCCTCAAATTACAGCAATTTCAGATGCTGCTGCAGTAGCAAATGAATACGGCATTCCAGTCATTGCTGATGGTGGTATCCGTTTCTCTGGTGACATCTGTAAAGCAATCGCAGCAGGCGCGTCTTGTGTAATGGTTGGTTCAATGTTCGCTGGAACTGAAGAAGCACCGGGTGAAATCATTCTATACAATGGTCGTTCTTACAAGTCATACCGCGGTATGGGTTCTTTGGGCGCAATGTCTCAAGGTTCTTCAGATCGTTACTTCCAGTCTGATAACGCTGCTGACAAGCTCGTTCCTGAAGGTATCGAAGGCCGTATCGCATACAAAGGTCGTCTGAAAGAGATCGTTCATCAACAGATGGGTGGTTTACGTTCAAGCATGGGTCTAACAGGTTCAGCTACTATTGAAGACATGCGTACTAAAGCAGAATTCGTACGAATCTCTGGTGCTGGTATGGCTGAGTCTCATGTACACGACGTTCAAATCACTAAAGAAGCACCAAACTATCGTATGGGTTAAGAGCCGCGTCTAGATTAATAGACGGTTTAGCTCAATAAACGTTTGATCGTAACGGCGAGTTTCTTAGCGGAATATGCACCTTACGTAAACGTTTGCTTTTTTACTTGATGACTTATAGAGAGGCGAGTAGACTCGCCTCCGATTCTCCATTTAGCTGATAAGATTGCTCAATATGACAAAGAACATTCATGATCAACGAATTCTGATCCTAGATTTCGGTTCTCAATACACTCAACTTGTCGCGCGTCGCGTACGTGAAATCGGTGTTTACTGTGAACTGTGGAGCTGGGACGTAGAAGAAGCGGACATTCGCGAATTCAACCCTGATGGCATTATCCTTTCTGGTGGTCCAGAAAGTGTAACTGAACAAAACTCTCCTCGCGCACCTCAATATGTATTTGATTCTGGCGTTCCAGTTCTGGGTGTATGTTACGGCATGCAAACCATGGCAGAACAGCTAGGCGGTCGCGTAGCAAGTTCAGAAGAACGTGAGTTCGGTTACGCACAAGTTAAAGTGTCTGGTGAATCAGCACTATTCAAAGATCTTGCTGAAATCCAAGATGTTTGGATGAGCCACGGTGACAAAGTTGTTGAAATTCCAGCTGACTTCGTAAAAGTAGGTGAAACAGACACTTGTCCTTACGCGGCAATGGCTAATGAAGAGAAGAAATACTACGGTGTTCAGTTCCACCCAGAAGTAACGCACACAAAACAAGGTCTGCAAATGCTAGAGAACTTTGTTCTTGGCGTATGTGCCTGTGAGCGTTTATGGACGTCTGAATCAATCATTGAAGACGCAGTAGCACGTATCAAAGAGCAAGTAGGTGACGATGAAGTTATCCTTGGCTTGTCTGGTGGTGTGGATTCTTCTGTGGTTGCAATGCTTGTTCACCGTGCAATCGGCGACAAATTGACTTGTGTATTCGTAGACAACGGCTTACTTCGTCTTAATGAAGGTGAGCAAGTGATGGAAATGTTTGGCGATAAATTTGGCCTGAACATCATCAAAGTCGATGCGGAAGAGCGTTTCCTAAATGCTCTGGAAGGTAAGTCTGATCCAGAAGAGAAACGTAAGACAATTGGTCACGTGTTTGTTGACGTATTCGATGAAGAGTCGAAGAAGTTGAAAAATGCAAAATGGTTGGCTCAAGGCACTATCTACCCAGATGTGATTGAATCAGCAGCATCTAAGACAGGTAAAGCTCACGTAATCAAATCTCACCATAACGTTGGCGGTTTGCCAGACGATATGGAAATGGGCTTGGTTGAGCCACTACGTGAACTGTTCAAAGATGAAGTACGTAAGATCGGTCTGGAACTTGGTCTTCCATACAACATGCTTTTCCGTCATCCATTCCCTGGTCCTGGTCTAGGTGTTCGCGTTCTTGGTGAAATCAAGAAAGAATACTGTGACTTACTTCGTCGTGCGGATGCTATCTTCATTGAAGAACTACATGCAGCGGATCTATACAACAAAGTGTCTCAAGCATTTACGGTATTCCTACCAGTACGCTCAGTGGGCGTAATGGGTGATGGTCGTAAATATGACTGGGTTGTATCGCTACGTGCAGTAGAAACTATCGACTTCATGACTGCGCATTGGGCTCACCTACCTTATGATTTCCTAGGTAAAGTGTCTAACCGCATCATCAACGAAGTGAATGGTATTTCACGCGTGGTTTACGACATTTCTGGTAAGCCGCCAGCGACAATCGAGTGGGAATAATATTCGATTAGCTCTATTACTAAGCCCCAGAGAACCTCTGGGGCTTTCTTTTTTCAGTTAGAAAATATGTCTGAGTTATTGCAAAGCTCAAATATTAAGCAATTGTCCTACGGTGGGTAATTTGCTTGTGTTTTAATTCTATGTTTTTAATAGGGTTATTTTGTTTCTGTACAGCACAAATAGCTTTTGGTTTTTTGTAACTCAATAGCTATAAAAATGAAATCTAAGTTTTTGTAAATGAAGTCTTTATTTTATCTAGCCGTCCATTAAAATCCGCGCGTAAATTTTATCCACTTTTTTTAAGGTACATGAGTAATGTCTACTAAATTAGCTAACCCAGCACCACTTGGTCTAATGGGTTTCGGTATGACTACAATTCTGCTTAACATCCATAACGCAGGCTTCTTCCCACTAGATTCTATGATTCTTGCTATGGGTATTTTCTACGGCGGTTTAGGTCAAGTTATTGTAGGCATTATGTGCTACAACCGTGGTGATACTTTCGGTACAACAGCATTCACTTCTTACGGTTTATTCTGGTTAACTCTTGTTGGTTTAATCGTTATGCCAAAAATGGGTCTGCCTGCTAGCCCTGAGCACTTCATGGGTTGGTACCTAGGTCTTTGGGGGATTTTCACTGGTTTCATGTTCATTGGTTCTCGCTGCTACCCAGTTGCAAAACAAGTAGTATTCGGTTCACTGACTATCCTATTTGCTCTACTAGCACTACGTGATTTCACTGGTAGCGAGCTAATCGGCACTATTGCTGGTTTCGAAGGTATCTTCTGTGGCGCAAGCGCTATCTACTTCGCAATGGCTCAAGTTCTTAACGCAGAATACGGTCGTGAAGTGTTACCAGTTGGTAAACCAGCTTTCGTTAAAGAAGAAGTTAAAGTTGAACTGAAAGAAGTTGCAGCTTAATTAACTTTTGATTTCTAGAAAGGTCGACCTATGGTCGGCCTTTTTTTGTGTGTAAATTCTAACCCACAGTAAATGTCTGGTTGTTTTATATTCAAAGAGTGGAGTAACGTATTCCTGATACTAGCGCTATGGGCCTAGCTATCCCTTATCCCATGATGTCATTTTAACGGAAGTGGCAAGTCAGTTGGTAAGGCTTATAAATATAAAATTAAACAGGAATGTATATGTTAAGGATTATCACGCAACTATTCCCTCTATGGGCAATATTGTTCTCTCTTTGTGCTTATTTTGTACCTAGCTTATTCGTTGAGCACAAAGGCCAAATTGTTCCACTTCTAACAATCATTATGCTGGCTATGGGGTTAACCCTAAAACCTAAAGACTTTCTCAATGTTATCCATAATAAGAAGGCGATAGGTGTTGGCTTGATTTTACAATTCTCAGTCATGCCTATTACTGCTTTGCTAATTAGTTTACTGCTGGGTTTCGATCCAATGCTCACTATCGGCATGGTGTTGGTTGGCAGTGTAGCGGGTGGTACATCATCGAATGTGATGTGTTATCTAGCAAAAGGGGATGTTGCATTGTCGATAACTATGACATCAATATCTACCTTACTTGGTGTGATACTGACACCTCTATTGGTTGAGTTATTGGCGGGTAAAGCTGTCGATGTACCTGTTGCCAGTATGCTGATGAGCTTAGTGAAGATTGTTCTAGTACCCGTTGCTGGTGGCGTTCTGTTGAATGTCTTCTTACGATCAGTCACTGAGAAACTAGAGCCAGTATTACCACTTATTTCAATGGCGGCTATTGTCCTTATTATTGCCATTGTTGTGGCGTTGAATGCTGGGAACCTTGCGACAATCGGCCCAATCGTAGCCTTGGCCGTTATTTTACATAACGGTGTCGGTTTAGCTTCTGGCTATTGGATTTGCCGTGTACTTGGCTTTAATGAAACTGTGTGTCGTACAGTAGCGTTTGAAGTAGGTTTGCAGAATTCAGGTTTAGCAACTGCATTGGCAATGAAGTTCTTCACCCCAGCATCAGCCGTTGCAGGAACCATATTCTCGATTTGGCATAACTTATCAGGATCTGTGTTGGCTGGTTACTGGGCAAAACGTCCAAATGCTAGTGAAGACATTATTCAGGAAACAGTGAAAAGCTAAGTTGCCGTTTTCGCTGCAAATAAAAAGGGTTAGCTTAGCTAACCCTTTTTCATCTTTCTAATTTTAGTTAGAAGATTGTTCTGCCGGAGTTCCTGAAACCTGCTCTAGTTCAGAATCTGAGTCAGCTGTTGGTGCTTTACCTGTTCTACGTTTGTATTTTTCTTCCCAGTAAGTCGCATTCTTAATGCCAAGTTTTACAGGGTTAAATAGGTAATCTTCTACGCCTTGTTTTTGTTGTTGTTCGTAGTCTTTTAACGCTGCCATTGTTGGTTTAGCCATGAAGAAAATAATCACGATACCAACAATGTTCAGCCAAGCCATCATACCTACACCAACGTCACCCATTGCCCATGCAAGGTTTGCCGTCTTCACCGTACCGTAGAATACCGCTGTAATGATCACCAGTTTTAGGAAGAACATTAGGCCGTCAACTTTGAAAGTACGACGAATGTAAGCCACGTTAGTTTCAGCGATGTAGTAGTAAGCCAGAATGGTTGTAAATGCGAAGAAGAACAACGCGAATGCAACGAATGGTTTACCAACACCTGGAAGTGCACTTTCAATCGCCATCTGTGTGAATGCAGGGCCGTTCGCCGCTACATCTGCTGCGATGTTCTGAACTAGGAACAGACCTTCAGCGCCACCGTGTACGTTGTAAGCACCAGTGATTAGGATCATAAATGCTGTTGCCGAACATACTAATAGTGTATCGATGTAGATAGAGAACGCTTGTACAAGACCTTGTTGAGCTGGGTGATCAACACTTGCTGCCGCTGCAGCGTGAGGACCAGTACCTTGACCCGCTTCGTTAGAGTAAACACCACGTTTCACACCCCAACCAATTGCAGCGCCGACACCAGCCATAGGTGTAAATGCGTCTCCAATGATCATGCCGAAGATTCTTGGTACTTCACCAATGTTTAGCAGAATGATAACGAACGCAGTTACCACATAAGCCAGAGCCATGAATGGCACAACAATTTGTGTGAAGTTAGCGATACGTTTCACGCCACCGAAAATAATGAATGCAAGAAGGATTGAAACAATCGTACCAGTGAGAATTTTTGCGAAACTGAATGTACCGATAGCAGTGTCAATCATTGGTCCTGAACCAAATGCAGTCTCCACGGCATTACCAATGCTGTTTGACTGGACACCCGGAAGTAGGACACCACAAGCAAAAATAGTCGCGATAGCAAAGATCCATGCGTACCATTTTTGACCCATTGCTTTTTCGATGTAGTAAGCAGGGCCACCACGGAACTCATGGTTATCTTCTTCTTTATAGATTTGCGCGAGAGTTGATTCTGCATAGGCTGTCGCGGCACCAAAGAATGCTACAACCCACATCCAGAAAACAGCACCAGGACCACCAAAACCGATTGCTGCTGCTACGCCTGCAATGTTACCTGTACCCACACGACCTGACAGAGAAACTGCAAGTGCTTGGAACGAAGATATGCCCTTAGAAGAACTTTTGCCAGAAAGCAAAAGGCGCCACATCTCGAAGAAATGACGAACCTGAACGAAACGAGTTAGAACTGAATAGAAAACACCTGCGCCAAGACACAGATAAATCAGCGCCGGGCTCCAGATAATTCCATTTAGAAAATCAACAAATGACTGCATTAGTATTTTCCCTGTTGAGTGATAGTTGTGTTTGTTTTGCGTGTCAGATAATAATCTTTTGTAACAGTAATGTTAACCAAATTTTCTCTAAGACTTAATTACTGTGATTTTTCACACGAAATTCTGATTAAAGAGTGAACGGTAAGTTATAAATTCTAGATTTGGTTAAAAAGTGGTCTTTTATAAATCAGATATTACTTATATAAGAATTATGCATGCCTATATGAATAAATTTTCATTTTGAGGTTGTTTTGAAATTGCGATGTTTTGTGGTGAATAATATGTATATACATTAATAAAAAAGGGTCTGGCTAGACCCTTTTTGGTGATTGATAGGATTTTTAGCTGTAATAACGAGAAACGCCTAATCCTGTTACATCAATTTTTGCATCACCATGAGTGATGATGTCTGAAAGAATTTGTCCTGATCCGCAAGCCATAGTCCAGCCTAAAGTACCGTGACCCGTGTTGGTGTATAGGTTCTCTATCGGTGTTGAGCCGATGATAGGAGTACCGTCCGGAGTCATAGGGCGGAAGCCAGTCCAGAATTCCGCTTTACTAAAATCGCCCCCTTGTGGGAACAAATCACGCACCACCATCTCAATCGTTTCTTTGCGAGCAGTTGGAATAGAAGGATCAAAGCCAGCCAATTCCGCTGTACCTGCAACGCGGATTCTGTCGTCAAAGCGGGTTAGTGCAACTTTGTAGGTTTCATCCATTACCGTAGAGGTTGGTGCCAATTCTTCATTCACAATCGGTAAGGTTAATGAGTAACCTTTTACTGGGTATACAGGCACGTCTACGCCCAAAGGCTTCAACATCTGCTTAGAGAAACTGCCTAAAGCGACCACATAAGCGTCTGCTTTCAATAGGCCTTTATCCGTTTGGACACCCATGATCTTTTTGCCTTCAATCTCTAGTGATTGAATTTGAGTATCGAACTTGAATTGTACGCCTTGGGATTTCGCCAGCTCCGTTAGTTGCTGACAGAAAAGGTAACAGTCACCGGTTTCATCATCAGGCAAATAGAGGCCACCAACCAGTTTATCCTGCACTGGAGTTAAGCCCGGTTCTTGTTTAATACAAGAAGCCACATCCATTAGTTCAAAGCGCACACCACTTTGCTCTAATAGCTTCATGTCTTTTTCGATAGAAATGAGCTGTTTTTCGGTACGGAATACTTGTAGTGTGCCTTTTTGACGACCTTGATATTCAACGTTGTGATGCTTCTTAAGTTCTTTCAAACACTCGCGGCTATGATTCGCAATGGCCAGCATGCGAGACTTGTTGATTTGGTAACGAGCAAGTTGGCAGTTCGCCAACATCTGCGTCATCCATTGCAGCATTTGAGGATCAAGCGATGGTTTAACTTTTAAAGGTGCGTGTTTTTCAAATAACCATTTGATCGCTTTTTGAGGAATGCCTGGAGCGGCCCATGGAGATGAATAGCCATATGAGATTTGCCCAGCGTTCGCAAAACTGGTTTCTTCAGCACTACGTGGTTGGCGGTCTACTACCGTCACGCTGTGGCCTGCCTGAGACAAATACCATGCGGATGTTAAACCTACGACACCACTTCCAAGAACGATAACTTCCATTTGAAACTCCTCATTTGTTATAGCGGTAGTTTCTTTGCTTTACCTTTTGTTAACAATCGATAAAAATTATCAGCAGTGTTTAGTAAAACTATAAGCAAAGCTATGTTAAAGAGTTCTCAAGTATCAGCGTTACACACCTTCATGTTAGTTGCTCAATATCCAAGTTTCAGTGCAGCAGCTAAGGAGTTGCACATAACGACAGGTGCAATTAGTCAGCAGTTACTCCAATTAGAATCGAAAATAGGTTTTAGTCTATTTGAACGCCATTCGCGTGGGGTGAAATTAACCGAAGCAGGAGAGGCACTTAGAGCGGTTGTCCAACGCAGCTTTCACGACATCGAAGAGTCGTTACATAACTTGGAGCAACGTGAGAATCGTAAAGAGATCCGCCTTAAACTCACTCCGTCGTTGGCGTTCAAATGGTTGTTACCCAAACTTGAAGATTTCTATCATCAGAATCCAGATATTCAGGTACAGCTTTTTGCGGAAGGGGCGCTGGTGGATAGTGAAAGAAAGGACTTCGATCTCGCAATAGATTACGGCCCTTTTCCTTATAACAGGAAAAACTCTGAGTTACTTATGGCGGAATCTCTGTTACCTGTCATGAGTCCATCTTATTTAAAGGCTCACCCATGGCTTGAAGATATTAGTAACAATAAAAACTATTGGGATGAGGTGAACCTACTTCATGACGCAATGCCATGGGCAAAAGCACCAAGAGATTATGAATGGCTTTATTGGGCGTCCGAAATGGGCGTTGAGATTTCGACTCTCAAAGGGCACTTCTTTAACCGCACCGATATGGCGATGTCCGCTGCTGAAGCAGGGGTAGGGATTGCCATGGCTCGCTCAATGCTACTGCAAAATGAACTGGAAACAGGCAAGCTTATTTCACCATTCAACCCCATACCCGCAAACGCAGGGTACTTTTTGATCACCCATAACCCAAATGAAACCACTGCGGTGTTTACTGAGTGGCTGAAAAGGCAAGTTAGAGACAATGAGGTTGGGTGAGCTGTCTCATGTTTGTTCATACTTTTATCAAACTTTCTCGCGTTAAAAACAGACACGACTTATGATTTAGAAAACTGAATTTTAAGAGCTTACGATGTCACTACATTCTGATTTCTATAACAAAAATGCTCAAGATCTGTGCTCCCAGTACGATGCTTTGAGATTTGAAGATGTACATCAGTCGTGGTCACGTTACTGGCCTGCTTCTGGTTCAAAAGTGTTGGATTTAGGCGCTGGCTCTGGGCGAGATGCGAAATGGTTTGAAGAACAAGGCTGTGAAGTGTTTGCTGTAGAACCCAGCGTAGCTATGCGAACACTAGGTCAAAAGAAAACAGGTTTAAACGTTTCATGGTTAGACGATTCTTTGCCAGCTTTAACTAAGACTGAGAACTTGGGTATCCAGTTTGACCTAATTTTGCTTAGTGCTGTTTGGATGCATATTGCTCCTAGCTATCGGGAAAGAGCGTTTCGTAAGCTTTCAAATCTATTAGCACCTCATGGGAAATTGGTGATTTCTTTACGTCATGGTCAATTTGATGATGGTCGCAAAAGCTATGAAGTATCGGTTGAGGAACTCGAAACTTTGTCGAAAAGTAGTGCGCTTCACGTCACTCAGGTTACAAAGAGTGATGATTATATGAAGCGACGTACCGTATGGTGGGAAACCGCCGTCATGACTCTGCCTGATGATGGGACTGGTGATCTTAAGAAAATTCGACACATCATAGTGAATGACAGTAAATCAGCTACATATAAGTTGGCTCTGCTTCGAACACTATTAAGAATCGCTGATGCCCACTCTGGGGCTGTTATTGATCGTAGTGACGGTAAAGTAGCTATTCCACTTGGACTTGTCGCCTTGTATTGGATTCGACAATTTAAACGGTTGATTGATAAAGAAGACATTCAGCAAAACTCGAATTCATCTATTGGTTTGGGGTTTATTAAGCCAGACGGTTGGGGAAAACTAAAAGAGTTTAAACTGGGGGCTGATGATTTATCTATAGGTGCTATGTTCCTTGGTGAACAAGCTAAAGCGTTTGATAAAACGATTAGAGATTCAATTGCAACGATTAAAGACAATCCAGTTAAGTTTACTTATCAAGGTAGCGCAGAAAACAGAAAAACTTACTTTACTGTAGAAAGAGAAAGGTCTAACCATGGTGATTCGATCGTCATAGATACTTTGTTTCTACAAAGCTACGGGAAGTTTATTCTGGATGAAAGCTTGTGGGATTGCTTTCGCTTATACCACTCATGGATCGAGCCTTTGGTTATCAATCAGTGGATAAAAGAAATGCAGCGATTCAAGAGAAACAAAGATCGAGAGATTTCACTGCAAACTTACTTTGATTGCTTAGTTTGGATTGATAAAGATCACGACACAAGAGATGTCCGAAAACGCGTTGAACAGTTGCGTAAGCAAGATATAGATATTCATAGTGTATGGAGTGGGAGCAAACTCAGAAATGAGTTCCATGTCGATCACTGTTTGCCGTTTACCTATTGGCCAAATAACGATAAATGGAACTTGTTACCAACAACTACTGATGAGAATTTGAGTAAAAGCGATAAGGTGCCTACTGCACATCGCTTGCATGACTCGAAACAGCGTGTTCTTGATTGGTGGCAATTGGCTTGGGGCGAAAATACGATTTTGAAGTCTCGATTCTTTTCAGAAGCGTCATTGTCTCTTCCAACACTTCCACATCAATGTTCTGAGTTTGAAGAAGTATTTGAAGCTATGGGGTTGCAAGTAAAAGGTGTGAAAAGCCGTTTACTTATCAACGAGTGGTAACAAAAAGGGCGATAACTCTAAGAGTTATCGCCCTTTCCAAACGTTTGGTGGGCTGGCGGGAGTTGAAATGGTTTCTCAATTTTCATAGATTCAGTAACTTATATCGATGTTACCAATTTGGTGTTGCATCAAATGTTACATCAATTTCCTGCTTAAAAAGGAACTGAACCCGCGTCCATGTATTCCTAAATCATTTAAAAATACTAGCTTGTTATAGCAATTCAATCTAAATAAATAGGGCTGATACTGAGCATTTTACCCATCCTCACCATCCATTAATAGCGATTTTAACGCATCGGGAGAAGAAGGGAGTAGTCCGACTTTTAAGCCAAATGGTTTGAATACCTTGTTGAGAATCTCTGTATTGTAGCTGCCCCGATCATTCTCTATATCTGAGAGTGTTTTTCTTGAAACACCGACGAGTTTTGCGAACACATCCTGTTTGAGTCCCAGTATATTAATACGTAAATATTTCAACGCTTGACCTTGCGTAAGTTTACCAAGCAAGAGTTGCTTGATGGTTTTGCTTGCCTCGGTTTTGCGTTCTGATGGACGAGTGGAGGGGGCGATTTTTGAGACTCTCTGATTTATTGAAGTTTTGGGCGATGTATTAACGACATATCTCTCTGATATCTCGTGAGGTGCATCTCGATTGGCCCTTAAACGAGCTATGACTTCTTCTACAGACTCTCTTTTTTCTGGAGCACTTTTATTCATAGCAGCCTCGCTTCATCAGATCCTCTAAAGCTTATGAATTAGTTATTAATGTTATGAGTAAAAAATTACTCATAACATTGATTCTTAGATGTTAATGAGTATTTTCTTACTCACTTAGCTTTTATCTAGATCTCTGAGGTGATCAAGTAAGTATTCTGTGTAGTAAAGCGGCATCACGATGTGCTCCTTCTCTGTTGCTGGAGAGCCTTGAGTACCTGTAAGTTTGATTGTCTTGTGGGGTTTGCACTTCTCGATGTAGGATTGCAATGATTTCGCACGGGTTCGCTTACCACTCTTTACTTCTACAGGCACAATTCGACCTAGGTCATCAGCGATAATGAACTCTATCTCTGCTCTTGCGTCTCCCCAAGAGAAACTTGGTTCAATACCTAGCGCAGCGATTTCCTGTTGAACATAGTTTTCGGCGACATATCCCTTGTATTCATAGCCTTGCTGTTTGATTTCACGGTAACCAGTGCCGAGCATATGGTTCAATAGCCCGACATCAAAGAGAAACAGTTTAACCGTATTTTCCTTCTGATAAGCAGCTAAAGGAGAACGAGGCTGTCCTTCAATAGGATGATTTTTTAAAGCAAGCCGACACTTGTGAAGCCATGTGATCGCACTTTCATACTCAGCATAGCGAGACTTGCGTTCGTGAACTCCCTTGAATTTAAACCGTTTAACGGAGTCGTCGAATACCGAAGATAGTTGAGCGGGAATGCTTCGAAATACAGATTCGATTAGCTGTGCATCCACTTTTCCAGAGTACTTTCCGAAATCACGCATGTAGCCCTCAATTAAGTTCCTATGGACTTCAGACACGGCTTCAATGCGTTCAATAATACTGAGTTCTGAGTTTTCGAACCATGAGTTTACGGCTTCAGGCATGCCGCCAACAAAATAATAGTCGGTCAGTAGTTCGATTAATTTTGTATGAGCTGCTGGAGAATTCAGCTTTTGGTCAAATGCTTTTTGCAGTGCTTTTTCTCCAGATGCCCACAAGAATTCCCTGAAAGTCAGTGGCCTTAAATTGTGTTGCTCAACTTTTCCAACGGGAAAGGACGTGAGCAATCCGATATTTGAACCACTAGCAGCAACATAAGCTTTGGGAGCCTTTTCTGCAAAGTACTTAAGAGAGGTGACCGCTCTTGGACATTCACCAATTTCATCTAAAATAAGAAGATCTGTCGATGGTTCGAAGATTTCTCCTGTTAATAGTTCAATGTTGGTGATGATGTCATTAGGGTTTAGGGAGCCTGAAAAAGCTTCCATTAACTCAGGGCTTTCTAGGAAATCGATTCTTATCACATTTTCGAATGTACTTCCTAATAGTTCCTGTAATAAGAATGTTTTACCAGTTTGTCTAGCACCGTCAATCAGCAAGGGCTTCCTTGTCGGCTTGTCTTTCCAGGTGAGTAGGTTTTCAAGTAGTGTTCGTTTCATCTAGCCACCTCAGTTAAAGAGCTTATCTGGTTGAGTGTATATTACACAAAAATGCGCAATTAAATGCAAGGTATAACATTTTTTGGCGCTTAAAAAAGAGGATTTCAACACTTTTATGCGCGTAAAAGTGTTTTTAGTGATTTCTATGCGAATGATAGTGTTGGGGCTGTGAGGGGAGGTGATGGATCTATGCATCATTTCTGTTTGGTTGCTTCACAAGGCCAATGATCACAGTGAGAAAGCCCTAGCGGGCTTTCAGATGCCGAAGTTTGTTGCTGGCTAGCTCTTATAGGTAATAAGCTTTATTAGTAAGTAATCCACTGGTTAAGCGGACAGAACCCTTGGGGTTACAAATAAATGTCGTCCTACCGTCAGCGATGACTTTCTCTACAGCATCATGTTGATGTCCTGCCACCCAATACCTAGCTCTTGAGATCAACTCATTACTCAACCCTGCATGATAATACGGAGCATAATCGCTGCTGGCATTTTGCTCGACAGCAAAAGCTTCTTTAGATGGAAGGTGGTGAGATATTGCTATATCAACTTTCTCTGGAAAGTTGTTAATGAATGCTTTGTACTGTTCTTCAATCATTTGATGGCTGATGTACTTTGTATCATTCATCAGTTCTGAGTAGGCATCAATCAGTGCAGACGAGTATGTGTGGATAGGAAACCAAAGAGTTCCCCCATAAATGCTATACCCATCTAAGTATATTGACTCATTATCCAGAAAAAACAAATTCTTAGTTGTGTCATTATGCACCTTGAGCTTTTCTATTGGGGAGTATCTACGGTCTGTATAGCTTATTGAATCTTGTTTGCGCAGATAGCCAGAACGGTAAGATTTACTTTTACTGCTGTACCACTCGTGGTTTCCTGCAACGAGGACAACGGCTTTAAAGTAAGAACAAAGAACATTTTTTACATACGCAATGCCATTAAGCGCATTGGCAGTATCACCTGCGATGATCAAGACAGCGTCATTATCGAAGTTATGCCAGAAGCTTCGATGGATGCCGTGTAAATCTAAGTGCAAATCAGATACCGCGTAAAATTTCAATTTATCCACCTAATAGGGGCTTGTAGAAGCCGAAGCCTCGGTTTCGAATAGTATATCTTGAGAAGAGGCAGAATTGGCAAGCAATCCATTTTTGAATAGCAAAACCTGCCCATTGTTGCTTTTCTTCATTAGCTATGTGAATGCTATTTAACTTGAGCCATGCTTTCTTCAGGAAGATAGGTACAAGCGAAAGTACAGATGAACATCACAGGCGTGGGTGATTAAAACTAGCAAAATCACGCAATCTTAATTAATCTGATCTCATAATTGTTAGATTTTGAGATGAAAATCATGTCAGGTAAGTATTTATCACCGCCAGAGTGTCCGTTTAGTACGATTAGTGACGTTTTGTTTGAGATTGGTAATCAAGGACTTAATCCTAACGACTATACAGATTACATTAACCCGTTATCTGGTGATTACTATTCATTTAACGAGTTTAGGCGCAGGGTAAAGTCTGGCTTGGATGTCAAATATTGTTGGTGGCTAACTCGTTTGTCCCGAGATAGAACTTTGATTGAGCTAACACCATTAGAAGACAAGCCATTGCCTCCTGGCTTACCTGAACAAGTGATTCAAGCACTATTAAACTCTCCTGACTATATACAGTATTGCAGATTCAATAACTTGCACGAGTTTGGTCGTGTGTTATCACAGATTGATCGACATACCACGCATAGTGCAATGCTGGGTATCCTAGAACAAATTGGTGAACGGGCGCATTTTGAGCATCTAGCGAATAACCTTGTGGATGATGAAGCGATATCGAGTAGTCAATTGGAGGGGGCGGCTACGACGACAATCCTTGCGAAAGAAATGATTAGAAAAAAAGGAAGCCTCGTACTGACGATGAACGAATGATTTTTGGAAATTTTGACTTAATGCAAATTGCGTGGGAGCTTAGGGATGAGCCGTTCAGCATTGAGTTAATCAGAAATTTACACAGTGCTGGAACAAAAACGCTAGAGCAAGAAAAATATACCTCAGGCTTATTTAGAGCGACGGATGATGTTGCGGTTGTTGATGCTGAAGGGGAGGTTGTTCATCAACCGCCTAAATACGATGATATTGAAAGATTACTCACTCGGGTCGTGAATTGGTTAAATGCTAATGGCAGCGGCGTTCATCCTGTTATTCAAGCCATCACACTTCACTTTGTCATCGGTTATGTTCACCCGTTTCGAGATGGTAACGGGAGAGTCGCTAGGGCTTTGTTTTACTGGTATATGTTTAAATCTGGTTATACAGGCTTTCGTTATATTGCGATATCAGCATTGCTTAAAAAAGCTCCAATTCAATATGGTGTGAGCTATCTAGATACGGAGCACGATAACTTAGACCTAACGTATTTTATTAAATATCAGCTGAAAGTTATCAGTCGCGCCATTGATGAGTTTGTTTCCGTTTATGAACGAGCGGCACATCGAATGCAGGAGTTGGAAGAGCGATATTCTGGTTTAGAAGATATTGAGAGAAAGATCATCGGGTTTGTGTCTGGTGAGCCTCGTTACCGTAAAAAGCCAACGGTAACAGCGAGGGAAGTCGAAAGTTTACTAGGTATTAGCTACAACAGCGCGAAGCAAAAACTTGACGGTATGGTTACAGCAGGAATACTAAAATCTGAAAAAATTGGTAAATCCACAGAATATTTCTTAGCGTGAAAATTGAAATTTGAGCAAGGCACCGTGTTCGTTCGTTGTAAGGAGAGCTAACTAATGAGCTTGAAAAGATAGCAGCGAAATGTCGTTTCGAGTTCTAGTTTTTGAGAATCAAAACTAAGAGTAGTATTTGTCGGCGTTCATTTTTCGGTTTGTTCATAAAAAATGAACAAAAGAATAAAATGAACGCTTGATGTGGTTCTTATCTTGATGAGATCTCGCTAGCGTATAGGTGGCTACGGCATTTAGGACAGATTGGTTTACTAGGTAGCGTAACTTGCCACTGGCATTGACACATGATGCACTCAAATTGAGCTGAACGTCTTGGCACAGGTTCTGGCTGGATAGCTTTCGTTGCTGGTTGCCATGAGTCGGAACGATGAAGCTTGAAACTCCTGTGGTTGCGATGGCGGAGTTGGTCATTAAGAAGACTCGGAGTAGGGGGCGGAGTGTACCGAGATGCTTTTAAGGATAATCGCTCAGTCGCTTCTTGCTTCAATTGAACGTAGCGTGGGTGAAATACCCACACTTTAGATTCGAAATCGTGTTGAAGGTAATCTTTCAGTCTGTCTAGTTGCCGAATTCCTGAGACTTTATTACGTGTAAATAGGTGATGTGTATCATCCAGCTTGATTTCGAGTATACCGCATTGCCTGTTATGTGGAGTGAGCAATTCACTTGGAAGTGGACGGTTTGGGTGGGTGAAATAAATAACAAAGGTGAACTCACCGACTCTGCCCATGACGTCTACAACACATTTTTCAAATGAAGCTTCTTTATCGACGTTATCAAGTAAGATGGTGGATGACTTAGCAACCCAAAAATCTTCTTTGAAGCACTTTCCTTTCACTTGTTTTGTTAGAGAACTCCTGTATTCAGGAAGAACAATAGCTATACCAGTTTCTATCACTTGTCTCGCCATCATGCGCACAGAAACAAAAAAAGAAAAATCACATTCTTTATCAGTTCCTTCAACCTTGCGGCTCGCGTGAGCAAAGTGCCATTGCTTTTCTTCACCTTGTCTCGCAATCAGTGGTGTATGGCAAGAAGGGCATATACAGCCGCAATTTTTCCCTCGCACAACATCTGCGACATCAACGAATGTCTGATCTTGAGTTCTTAAGCCGAAAGGCACATGTTGAAGCATCATCAAAACGTGAACAACTCTCAATTTAGCGACGGTATGTACTGATTTTAGGCAAGAATGCTTTATAAATATGTCAGATGGGTTATGAATTGTGCCTTTGTTTTCGTATTGTCTTTTATACAATCGATGATTAACTGCATGAAAATGATGTAATTGTCGGGGATAGATATGGATGAGCTTGAGCTAATTGAGCAAAAGATTCATGAGCTGAAAAAGGATCTGGCTCAACTTGAACAGCAGAAGCAGCGTCTATTGACGCAGGAAGCGATTAACAAGAAGCCTGTATGTGAAATGTCACCTCAACAAAAACTGTCTATCTATCAGAGTTATTTTAAAGGCAATAGTCAATGCTATGCACATAGGTGGCAGAATCAACAAGGTAGAAGTGGTTATGCGATCGCTTGCGAAAACGAGTGGCATCAAGGTCTATGTGGCAAACCTAAAGTAAAGTGTTTGGAGTGTCCCAATCAAGCATTCAAGCCGTTAGATGATGCCGCTGTGTATGCCCATCTTACTGGCAAAGAAGTTGTTGGTTTATATCCTATGCTAGCGGACAACACCTGTTGGCTACTCGCGGTTGATTTTGACAAAAGTGATTGGCAAGAAGCTTCTCTTGCGTATGTCGAAGTGTGCAAACTAAACGGTATCGATTGTTTATTAGAGCGATCTCGTTCAGGTCAGGGAGCACATGTATGGATTTTCTTTGCACAAGCGGCTGATGCAAAAGTGGCTCGACAATTAGGGTTCTATTTACTTGATGAAGCGATGAAAATTCATGGCGCTTTGTCATTTGATTCCTATGATCGCCTATTCCCCAACCAAGACGTGCTACCTATCGGAGGAATTGGGAATCTGATTGCGTTGCCGTTACAAAAACAAGCTCGTGCAAACGGAAACTCGGTGTTTGTTGATCAGTCCTTTACACCATATTCTGATCAATGGGAGATGTTAGCGTCGATGGGACGACTATCTATTGAGAAAATAGAATTACTTCTCGAAAGCAGAGTGGAGCATCGAAATGGTGCTGAGGATGGTCTGTCGATTAAGCCTTGGGAGCGAACAGTGAACACTACCGTTTCCATCCCAGACAGACCTAAGGCGATAGACATTGTTCTTGCTAACCGATTGTACATACCTATAAGTCAAGTTCCGAATTCTTTAATCGCCCAGTTTAAGAAATTGGCATCCTTTTCGAACCCTAAGTTTTTCAAAGCCCAAGGGTTGCGTTTATCTACCAACGGAATTGCACGTTTTATATGTTTGGCGGAGTTAGACAGTGGTTATTTGAGCTTGCCGAGGGGCTGTTGGGATGACGTAAAGGCTATTTGCTCAGAATTAGGTATTGCTCTCCAAGTAACGGATAATCGTTTTGTTGGTCAGGCGCTAGCAGGCATGATATTCGTTGGCTCTTTGCGCTCAGCGCAAAGTAAAGCGATTGATGAGCTAATGCAGCATGACATCGGTGTTCTTCATGCTCCTACTGCCTTTGGCAAAACGGTAACGGCAATCGGTTTAATAGAAAGACGAGGAGTCAATACCCTGGTCTTAGTGCATAACAAGCAGCTTGTTGACCAGTGGCAGGAGCGCTTAAAAGCTTTCACCCAGGGTGTCGATATCGGCGTATATACAGGAAGTAAGAAGAAACCAACAGGACAAGTTGATATCGCGACTTATCAAAGTTTGATAAACAGAAGCGACAATAGTGTTCATGCACTGGTGAAAGAATATGGCCAAATTATTGTGGATGAATGCCACCATCTATCAGCACCACAATATGAGCAGGTGTTATCTGAAGCGCATGCTAAGTACGTCGTTGGGATTAGTGCAACACTTGAAAGACGAGACGGGCATCAACCGATCATATTTATGCAAGCAGGTAGAGTAAGGCATAGCATAAAGTTAGACCGAAACAATCAGTTTGCTCAGGTACTAGATCGCCGAGAGCTGACCCTGGAAGTGCCTTTACATTTATCTTCGAATGAACCTCAACCTCATATTTCTGAAATTTATCGTTGGTTAATGCTTCACCCTGTACGTAATGCCGCTATTGTCGAGGGCATTCAAAACGAAGTCGCTAATGGCCGAGTTCCGATCGTATTAACCGAACGGAGAGAGCACGCCAATATCATTGCTGGTTTGCTTAATGATGCGGGGATTACACACCAAATATTAGTGGGTTCGATGAAGAAAAAGCAGCAAGCTGAGGTGATGTCGAAGCTAGACAGTACACAAGTCATTGTTGCCACAGGACGTTTTGTAGGAGAGGGCTTTGACCTTCCACGCCTAGATACTTTGATATTGGCGTTGCCAGTATCTTGGAAAGGATCGTTAATCCAATATGTAGGGCGAATACAGCGTGATTACAAAGGAAAAGAGGAGGTGAAAGTGATCGACTATGTTGATGCAAAACTTCCAATGCTGCTCAGGATGTTCAATAAGCGAGAAAAAGGGTATCGGGCACTTGGTTTTTCATCAGAATCAATAATCCAAGAGCAATTGATTTAATCTTGGTTTTACCTCGATATCTCACAGGGTTCGATAAACGCTAAGCACTTCTACTCAAGTTACTTGAAGGTTACTTCTGTACAAGGTAATCATTGGACGTGTTGTTTAATTTTTCGCCACTAAGATTTAGACACTAACTTTTAGTGTCTAAATCTTAGTGGCCTGTAACTGAATGAAATTAAATATATTTTTTGTAAATCATTAAGATTTTTTGCTGAGGCGACTTCTAAGAGGCTGGCGAGAGTGTAATTGTGCTACAACCGTGCTTACGGCAGGCATTTTTATGAGCGAGGCTGATATGAAGAACGAGGCTAAGGATACAAGAAGTGATAACGAGCAAGCCGAATCAAAGGATAGTGAGGTTACGCTAAATGGACTTCTTGAATTGCTTGATCACGCTATCTCTACCAATACTGATAAGCTAGTTGAAGTAACTGAAGCCCTCAAAATAGAACTGGAAGAGATCATCGATGACTATCAAGTTGGTCTAGACGGGAAGTATTAAGAACAATCACCATTCGAGTCTGCACAGCATAAAGCTGTGCTACCCAAGCGGCATGCGCCGCAGTAACGAATGGTGGGTATCATGCAAGATAGCTTTCTTGCAGTGTAATCTCCAATTCTTTGCCCAGAAGGACCTCAAAGTCAGTAAATAGAGCGATAGGTCGGCAAGCATTCCCTTTCTCCTCGAACTGGATAAATCCTTTTGATGATAAGGCGTCGATTTTTCGTGACAGTTCGTGGATATGATGACCGCTAATCTCCGCAAGATCAGCTAGAGTTTCAGGCTTTTCTCTACTGATCAGCAGCATTAGTTCGATATTCTCATTACATAGTAGCTTTGAAGCTTCATTTAGTGACGTGAACCAAAATGTAGGTAGATGCTTATTATGGCTAATGTTGCCTGCGGCCACACTAATCATGTGCCTACGAATGAGATCTTCCGATGCAACCCCAATGCGAGCTTTCATGAGTATCCTTCTCAGAACGAAGTAATAGAACCCTAGTGTATACGACGCTGTTTTGAAAGAAAAAGTGTATAGATATATTCGCTATGCGAATGGATGCCATTTTCATGACAGAAAGGTCAAGAGAAACAACGATATCCTATTCTCATCGATCCCCTTTCGATTCAGCGACCTAAGGTCTACGAGCGATCGTATCCATAAAAGCCCAGGTGTAGGAGCGAGCAGAACGAGATACGTGAGTGGTTAGATGAATAGAAGAACAACGATACCAAAGTACTGTAAATGGTCACTAACTGACTGATAGTAATGGAAATTGTGATATGTTGCGATGACGTAACCTTTGACCGAACGATAAACATCGTTGGATAAGGATTCAAAAATCTATCTTAGAGGTCAAGGAAAACAACGATACCAGAGGACGTCACTTTCATGATCGAGAGGTCAAGAGAAACAACGATGTCCAATTCTCATCGAACCCCTTTCGATTCAGCGACCTAAGGTCTACGAGCGATCTCTAAAAGCAGATTTATATGGTCTAGGAGTGATCCTCTTCCTGATGGATGTGAGCATAACCTATTGTATTTAAATTATTATTTCTTAAAAAGGATCCTGGTCTACGTGCGATCTCAAGAAGCAACTTTCTGTGGTCTATGAGCGATCCTCACCATAAAAGCCAAGGTGCAGGAGCGAGCAGAACGAGATACGTGAGTGGTTAGATAGAATTGAAGAACAACGATGCCAAAGTACTGCAAATGGTCATTAACTTACTGATAGTAATGGAAATTGTGATATTTTTCGATCACGTAACCTTTGACCGATCATAAACATCGTTGGGTCAGATTCAAAAATCTATCTTAGAGGTCAAGGAAAACAACGATACCAGTGAATGCCACTTTCATGATCGAGAGGTCAAGAGAAACAACGATGTCCTACTCTCATCGAACCCTTTTCGATTCAGCCCCTAAGGTCTACGAGCGATCTCAAAAAGCAATTTTCTGTGGCCTATGAGTGATCTTCTCCATAAAAGCCGAGGTGCAGGAGCGAGCAGAACGAGATTCGTTAGTGGTTAGATAGAATAGAAGAACAACGATACCAAAGTACTGTAAATGGTCATTAACTCACTGATAGTAATGAAAAATGTGACATTTTTCGATCACGTAACCTTTGACCGATCATAAACATCGTTGGGGAAGGTTCAAAAATCTATCTTAGAGGTCAAGGAAAACAACGATACCAGACGACGCCGCTTTCATGATCGAGAAGTCAAGAGAAACAACGATATCTGAATAGCCACCGATTTTATAGACATGCTTCGGTTAGACTCGTTTCTGCCCCAAAGTGAGCTGGCACAATTTTTCTCTTCAATTTAGATACGCGTTTTTTGCAATACTTGAATTCATGATAGCTAGAAGTCATGACCTAATCCTATTTTGTTGATGTTGCCAAAGTTATTATTCAGAACTGTGTTTTGGAGGGATTGAATGAAACCCTATGCATGGCAATCTAGTTGACCATTAATTTTTATTCGCCTAAAATGTGATCTGTATCACACTTTGGGCGGGGGTATATGAATCATCAACAATTCAAAACTCAGTGTTCTTATTGTCAGGCAGAAATTGATTGTTATTTACCAGTTGGAAAGTTACTAAGCTTCAGTAGTAATTATACCGTTGAGTGCTCAGTTTGCGGAGCAAATCATGTGTTCAAACTTCCTTATGGCACGTCAGGCTTCCTTTCCAGCGACCTTGCAAAAGGCAATCCGATGCTCGAGGAATTATAGAGGCGGCATGAATAAAAGATTTTCTGGACGAGATCCATTACGTAAATGGCTGGCTACTGTCAGTGGTGTGGTGATTTCAACCATTGTGTTGGTCAATGATGTGGACAAACTGGTGATCAATACCACTAACCCTAAGATGCTATCTCAACTTATTTATGAGCGTTCAAGCGAGTTTCTAGATCAACCATATTTGGTCAACTTTGAAAAGTCTGAGGATAAAAAAACAGATGTATCGATTGATTATTCAAAAATGATCATGGTTACTGCTTGGGAAGCAACGTTAGCTCGTAATGGCAGGCGCATAGGTGGGTTAAAGCTTTTGCTCAAAGAGCTAGGCTCGTATCAGTACTGTTGTACGAATATAATTGAAAATCCCACCTTTAAAATTGCTGGTTTGTGGATAGTAGAGCCAACAATGCCAAACGAAATTGAAGAGCTAAAGTCAATCTTGGATAAGTTTGCGATATCATATGATTTCAGTGATGGAAGTGGATTTATGACACTTAATAACTTTCGTTTTAATGGCAATGGAGTATCAATATACCCAGATATGCTAAGCAGCTAATAAATGCTCAAATCTCCAACATACTTTTCCTAATCCAATAGGAACTTTCTAGAGCATTAGATCTAACGAGTTTCTGTCCATCTTCGTTTCAGCCTATTCGGGCTGAAATATTTCTGTCCAGAACTGTTTCATTCGGCACTTTCTAGCACGAAAGTGCCCCATTATGATTTAGTGATCGGTTTGTCATCAGTTAAACGTATGATATTCACCTTACTTAAACTTATGGATGGCAAAAGATAAGATGCAAACTTATTGCTCCCGCATAATAAAATATTTTCTTTTACAAGAAATTGTAACTTCTTAATTTTTTTGGTGTGTCAACAAGGATTACACTGTGTAATTTGTGGCTTTTTTCTTATAAGTAACATATGCATTGCCAGCATATTTCGCTTCGAGTTTAGGATTATCTAGCAAGGTTTGTACATACTCATCCAAGTTCGATATTTTTCTATCTTTAGAATTTTTAAAACTAAAATAGTCCGACAGTTTGGCGGTATATTCTTTATGAATTTCGTAAATATTTTCATTCCGAGTAAGAACCAGTTCCAGTGGTAGCTTAGATGATAGTTCATTAAATACTGATTCTGATACAGGTAGCGCAATGGCTTTATCTAGCTTGGTATCCAATTTAAATTTGTCTATATCACAGTTCAAAGCTAATGGGTTTAATGTAAAAGAAATAATTTTGAGAAATTCACAATCGGATACACCTAAGTCTCTGTAGATTAAGTAGATAAC
The DNA here is from genome assembly GCF_037162405.1 of Vibrio sp. Hal054. Taxonomy (NCBI): domain Bacteria; kingdom Pseudomonadati; phylum Pseudomonadota; class Gammaproteobacteria; order Vibrionales; family Vibrionaceae; genus Vibrio; species Vibrio sp. Hal054. The sequence continues at coordinate 623,814 of NZ_JARLUT010000001.1, forward strand.
CAACATTCTTAACTTCCAGTATATTTTATTTACTTCGTCCGTAGTGAATTGCTCTACTTCACCATGAGCAGCTCTGTCTCTGACCTCCTTAATCAAATGTAGGTCATCATTTGACAGGAACACCTCTGTAACGTACTTACCTATGTGGCTTATATATTTCTTAACTTTTTGTTTAAAGGTTGCAGCAGAACGGTTAGGTAAGGCTTCCCTAAGTACTTTCACATTACTCAGATCTGCCAGAATACCTTTTGAAAAACTATGGACTAGCTCTGTATCACCAGATATCAAGGCTGAAACTTTATCCGTTAGCTCGACATATTCATCTTCATCAAGCGTGGTATCAAGATTTAATTGGTCGACTTTGTGACTACAATACTTGTCGAGAATGGCGGCATAAAGCATTGTTTCATACTCCAAAACGCCATTGAAATTGTATAAAGGTATTGTTCGTGACCAGATATTCTCAAATTCAAACGCATTTTTTACGAAGTATGAATCACAAATTTTTGGGAAATGCTCTCTCAATCGCTCTGAAAGCATTAAGCTATTTGGGTATGAAAGGTCATGCTCAAAAGTATCTTTTACTGTTGGGATGTATAACGATCCTCTGTTTTCGCCATCCGACACCTCGATTTTAGACACTTTAATAGGAAAACCTGTAATCCAAGTGAAAAGGTTTTGTGATTTATACAGGTAGTGTTCTATTTCGCTGAAAGTAATAGAGTTTTCAAATTCTAAGGTCAAAGTCATGGAACTTGTAAATGTAAAACCATCTTTAGTTGATGTGTCAGCGAGTCGATAGTTTTGGTTCAATCCAATCTGGACGTATTGGTCGTCTTTGAATACTGTTGTTTCCAGTGGAACTATAGTGACATTTCCGCTCAGATTACCATTCTGCTCAAGGTTTCTTGAAATTTCATTGTTGAAATACGCTGCTAGTTCGGGAAACGTGAAATACACTTTTTTTAGTTTAGCCCTATTAGCTTTACCTGAATATACGTATCTAAACAATTTGGAAAAGTGGGAACTAGAATTAATAGTTCCTGATAAAAGATACTTCGGAGCTAACTGCTCGGTAAAGTCCTCTACTTCAATAGTGTCTTCATTATTTTCATAAAAGTACGAATGCTTGCTAACATGAGACAGCTTAGGAAGCTGACCGTAGTTAATTTTAAGTTTGCCGTACTCACCTTCGGTAATCCGAACATTTAACTCTAAATTTTCAGCTAACAATAAATCCAAAACTCACCAAATATCCAGCTATACACATACAAATTTTACCGAACTTTTTTTCTTTAGCCATCCAATTTAATTAAGGATCTGGAAGTCTTCTGTGATGATATAACCTTAGGTCATTGACGTTGCCATACTTATCCTAATCACCCCAATTTCTAAAGTATCGATTTCACTAACAAATAAGAATAGCTGTCGCGCAGCCGACAGCTTTATTCAGAGTTGAACAAGCCCGAGCCTCTTCTTTATATGTAAATTGTGTCTGATGAGTTTAGCGTTTAGATAAGATGTAACTTTTCTTGAAGCGAACGGTGTCATGATGTGAGGCCTGATAGCTTCACACCTTAAGTTGAACAGTCTGTTAAGCTCTATTCATAGGCGACCCTTCTGTCATGACTGTCTCCATTATCCTTATTCTTTCTGCCTTTCGGCTAACTCGGTCGGCTCACTCCAACACAAGCCATTTCATGATGGCAACAAGGGCAACTACGTACCACTTTCGACTGTTCTGTCCTAGATACAGGGCGGTAAAGTTTGCTTGCAGATAAAAACAGTAACTGGATTTGTAGGCAGAGTTGATGGGCGTTTCCGCGAAGAAAACCATAGTCTCTGACTCGCTGAAGACCTTTGGGTAAAACATGTTGAAGTATCAACCATAGGAACTGTGTTATCGGAAGTGTTCGGGATCTTTGTTGTTTCGTTTTGCCATCTACATATTCGAAGGTGACTTCATTCTCTGTGACAGATTTGATGTCTTTGTCTGGCAAGACTCCACGGTAGAGATAGCGCGACAGATATTGCAGAGCAGGTAACCCATACCCAACACACCGACAGTCTACGACCCATTTTGAGGGAACATCTCGGGGTAAAACCGCAGGTATTGTCTGATTGATGGATTCTAGCATTCGAGCACGCCAGACCTTGGCGAGGGCGAACTCATTAAACAGGTAATTCTTTTTCCCTTTAAACCACTGATGCCTCTTTGCATCATATTGCCCTCCCGCAACAATAACGTGCAAGTGAGGATGTAGATCTCGCTTTCGGCTGTGTGTATGAAGGACGATAGTAAACCCCAGTTCACCTTGGGTTTGCCTGTGAGCAAAGTCTTTTAACGTAGATGAAGCTACGCGGAACATGGTTTGATAAAGTGCTCGGGGAGCAGAGCAAGCTAAGCTTCTCAGTTCATAAGGTAATGTGAAGGTTACCATGTAGTAATGAACTGGAAGCAGCTTACTTTTCTGCCTTTCAAGCCAGTCTGATGTTGTACGATGCTGACATTGCGGGCAGTGACGATTTCCACACGAGAGAGTGAGACGGTCATCATGGTGGCAGTGGGAGCAATACCACTGCGAGAGTCCTTGTTTATCTGTTTTACACCGTAACATGGCGGAGATGGCTCGCTTGATATCGCTGTTAAAGTGATGACCATAGTCTTGTTCAAGCTCGTGACGATGTTGGCGCAACAGGTCGATAAAAGTGCTCATACGGTCAACTCCCAGTCGAGATGCAGGCGGTCAGCCAGTTGATTGAGAGCTTGATTAGCATCATGTAACTTGAGTTGTGTGAGTTGAGTATAACGAGCCGTTGTATTTAAACTCGCATGACCAAGAAGGATTTGCAGTGAACGCAGGTCAAGCCCTTGCTCTAGGAGATGGGTTGCAAAGCAATGTCGGAGTGAGTGAGGGGTAATTCGCTTATGAATACCACATTCCTGTACAACCTGTTTAAGGGCTTTTTGTGCTCCTTGATCATTAAACGCGACATCACAACACTTACCTTTGCTTGGGAATAACAGTTTGGGATGTCGGTGTGTACACCAGTATCGGCGTAAGGCGTGAAGCGTTCTGTGAGGGAGTGGTACCAGTCGGTCTTTACCGCCTTTTCCATAGCGAATATGGACTTGCATATTATGACTGTCGATATCGGAGATGGTGAGATTGAGAGCCTCATTAATCCGAAGCCCCATCGTGTATAACGTTAAGAATAACACTCGGTAACGGGGTTCACGGGTGGTGTTAATAATCTGAGCGACTTGCTCAGGAGAAATGATATTCGGGAGACGTTTTACTTTCGGAGGCTTGATGATGCCGATCCATTCCCATTGTTTGTTGAGCGTATGTTTGTAGAAGAATTGAAGCCCACAGCGGTCAAGTTTAATCGTGCTCCAAGAGACCTGACCAATCAGTTGGCTGAAATATCGTCGCAGGTCTTCAATGGTCAAGGTATCAGGGCACCGATCAAAATACTCGGTGATACGTCGCACAGCAAGAGAGTATGCAGAGATGGTTTTGGCTCGCTTACCTTGAAGCTTGAGTTGGGTAAGATGTTGTTGATATAAGGCGTCAAAGCGCTCTTTTTCAGACGGGGTCATAGTGTTCTCTCCAGTAACACACCACCGACATGATGGTGTTACTAAAGAGTATGATTGTTGGTGCTTATTCGTTTCTGCCGCGGAGCGGCTTCGTTCAACGCGAAAATGTCCAAAAGTGAGTTGTGTGGTTTTTGGCAGTGCCAGCATGCACCTAATCGTGATTTGTCACAATTAAGTGCGTGTTTCTGCCAACCCTTTTCAAATCTCGAATTGCAGCTTCTTTCTTCGCAATCCGCAAGGGACGGCCTGAAGTTATGGTATTGCTGATAATGTCAATATCATCACGTTTTGTATGTGTGAACTCGATGATGCCGTAGGGAGTTCTAAACTCCCCTTTACGCCCTGTTGTCATGATAGTGATTCGATCAATCATCACTTGAGAAATGACACTGTATTCTGAAAGCGCCGATTCTAGAGAGATGTAATTGTACTCTCCTCGTCGCAAGCATTTAGCAATGTATTCAATAGTATAACCACCTTTATGACTACTGTATGAGAATACATAAACACCGTTACACGCCCGCTCTAGTACTCCAGCTTTCACCAAACGGGGTAAACTTTGCTGGAATGCTGTAGGTGAATCATCAAAAAATAACCTCCTGAGGTCACTTTTTCTGTAAACGTGTATACCTTGCCTGTCAAACTTATGCAGGCGATCCAATGCAGCCTCAATCTTCACTTCAACGCTCATAAGTAGTCACAAAAAGTAAGTATGACATATATTTTTGTCTATTTGTTATTGAAGATAACAAATGGTGATCGCTAATACCCTTCGTGATCCCTGAGTGGTTTTTCCAAGTTAGGATCCTAACTCGGAATTTTGGTGATGAATATGGTTACTTTTCGGCTAGGGAAATAGCAGTACTAAGCGCTGCCAGACTCCGATATTCATTCTCGGTTAGGATCCTAACTCGGAATCTATGATGATAAATATGATTCTTTGAGGAGGATAATCGCAACACTAATAGCCCAGAGTCCGATCTTTTTCATTTGGGTAGGAGTTTAACTAATTATTACTTCTCTAATTTAATAATTAAAAAATCAAACAATTTTTATTTAATAATTAAATGTTAATGTGATTTTTAAAATAGTGGTTAAAGGTCCTTTACAAAGAGAATATTACTTGATAAATATAATAGTCATTGAATTTATCTATATATATTAAGAGGGTTGTCGATATGTCTCAAGTTTTGGTTTATTCTAAACGTAATCGTGAAATGAGTTATCTCTCTGCAAGAGAAGAACGTGAAACTAAGCCAAATAGATTTCAAGTCGTTTATAACGATATTTCGGATGAAGAAGCATTACGTAGAGCAAACTCTATTAATTTAGATGAAAAGAACAATGTTCCTCAAGTTCGTTTAAAAAGACAACCTATTAAGGAAGATAAAGAATGCCGAGTGCCTGGCTTATATGGTTGTAACCGTTATAAGTCAAGAAAAAATGAGACATTCAACGTGTTCTAACGTTGTTCTTTTTTTGCACAACGTTAAAGCCTGTGAGCTTGTGTCAGGCAAATGATAAAAGCCTTAAAAATTCCGTCACTAAAGCAGGTGGCAAGAGAATTTGCCAAGACTGGCAAGCAATGTGCCACTACTGGCATTGAAAGTGCCAGTAGTGGCAGAAGAATTTCTGCAATAATTTAGACTTATTTGGGTTTAACCTTCATTTTTGTAAAAGCTAACCTTATATTAGAATTATAACTTTATAATAGTTATAACAGTTATAATAGTTATATCATAAAAAATTAAATAAATAAAATTTAATTTTTTATGTTGGATTTTAATGTCAAGGTTTTTTTAACTGAGTTTGTTTTTTATTATATATAAATAACTTTAGAGTAATGATTTTTATCTATGCGTAATAATTTATTTACTCGATTTTTATTAAGGCAAAGGTGGTTTGCCAAAATTATTGACTTAACTAGTCAACTTTAGCGAGATGTAAACATCCCTGTAGTATCAACAAACATCCGTTTTCTGATACCAGACGGGAATGAAGTGTTTGCGGTCTCATAAAGTAGGGTTCGGATTTTTATGACACCTAACAGGTTGATGATACCAATTGTGATGCCAAAAGGAGTGAGTAGTGAATAGTATGGGACGGACATTCGCTTATTGTCGTGTATCGACTAGTGAGCAAACTGTGTCAAATCAGATCTTAGCTATCAGAAATGCTGGCTACGATATTCAAGAACACCGAATTGTACATGAAACAGTTTCTGGTAGTGTGCCTGCAACTGAACGACGTGAGTTCAAAATGTTGATTGAGCATAAACTTGAACCAGGGGACAAACTGGTGGTACTAAAGCTTGATCGACTTGGAAGAGATAACATTGATGTTCAGCATACGATCAGTATGCTGTTAGAAAAAGGTGTTACGCCAATATCTCTTGATCTGCCTACCGCTGATCTAAGCTCAGCAGAGGGACGATTGATGCTACAAATGTTCTCAGCATTTGCTGAGTTTGAGCGAAACCGTATTCGGGAACGGACGTTGGAAGGGCAGGCTAGGGCTAAATCTGAGGGTAAGCGGATTGGCCGACCAGAAGCTATCAGTACAACTCAAAAAGTTCAAGAATGTAGATCAAGGGGACTGAGCCAATCTAAAACAGCTCATGCTCTAGGCATCTCCGTCCCCACGGTCAAGCGACATTGGAACAAGAGGTTAACTGAAAGTATTCAATGAAGAACAATGTTCCATGACAATGTAAGATTGAGTTCTGCCAGAAGTCATTACTCGTTAAGAGGTTAACGATATTGCAAGAACCTTGTTCTTGCTTAGCTTATCGAATAATACCAAGTTCTCTCGCCGACATTCAGTAGAAGTCTTATCTTTTGCTAGCTTTGAATATTGATGCATGATAACCATATCGAGAGTGAATTGCTCTTTACTCGGAACAATGTTCTTATCCCAATCTTAAAATAGTAAAGATTGGGTATTTGATTAATCAATAAAAAACTGTGTGGAAGAACAATGTTCCGAATGATAAGTAGGAGGATCTTCCTTTTAATAAGCTATGCTTCCAGAGTTAATCATTAAAACTAAAGATATAATCTTCTAAAAATAGAATTGATTTAAAATTCTGAGAACAGTATTACAATTAATAATAAGAAGGCCGAGATAAACTCGACCTTCTATCCAACGCTTAACCGCCAGTTGGCGCGGAAGTGTAACCATCTATTAGTAGATAAAATAGTGATACATTTACTTGTATTAAACTAATTTTTCTTTAAGCCACCAGTGAGGTGGAAGGAATTACTTTTACTTTTAAAGGTTAAGTAATATTAGTTTAAATATATCTTTAAGCCACTTTCTAGATAGAAGCTCTGCTTCTTGCTACGGGATTTAATATATTAGATTGTTTTTTCTTAATCAAGAGTTTTTTCAACTTGACTAAAAAGTTTTTTATGTATAATGAAAAACATTAAAAACTATATTGAATTAAAATTTTTTAGTTGAGTGGTTTTATTGGTGTGTATGTATCATAAACCTATTTGAACACCTAAGTTTGATACTGCGAGAACATTGTTCTCGCTAGGTTACTAAAAGATGAAAGTTATTCAATTAAATTAGCGAATAAAAAGTCGTGAGTAGAGGGAGAGTGAAAGATTTAGAGCAGTGGGCAGTGCCTCCAGACATTTTCAAAATGCAGTATACACCGCTAAATTCCCATCCCAGAACGCTCTACCTCTTCATGCAGCTCTTTCCAGTCAGGACAATACTTGGCGACTAGTTTCCAAAAGTTTTTGGCATGGCTCTTCTCTACGGTATGACATAGCTCATGAAGGATTATGTAATCCATCACCTTATTGGAAAACTCCATGCAACGAGGGTGGAACTCCAGAACATTGTTCTCGGTGCAGTTAGCCCAACGTGCATCAAACTTTTTTATGTGGAAAGTTGTGGCTTGCATGCCCGTTTCCTGTTGCCAATAGCGTAAGCGAGAAGCGATTTTTTCTAAGGCTTTCTGTTTGTAGAAACGCTCCAGCGCTGGTTTGAATCGCTCACGGCTGACGAAGTGGCCTTCGGGAGAAAGAACTTTAAAACGGCTTTGGTTAAACTTCACTTCTACCGTCGATAACTCTGGCGCAGGGATCACTTCACAATAGAAAGAACGACCACGGTAAGGCGCTCGGCTACCTGTGACGATTTCTTCTTTTAACGGTTGATTGACTTCCGCTAAGCGCTCTTTGATCCACCTTGCTCTATACCGAATCAGCTCTCGTTGCTCGTCCTCAGAGGCACTTGGGCCTCTGAGAAGAACAGTCTTCCCTCTTTCTACAGTAACGTAGTGGTGACTGAGTTTTGAGTCGAGCTTAAATTCCCACTCGATTTCAGTTGTACCGTATTGAAAAATTGGCATGTGTTTCTTTCGTCTTTGGTGAAGCAAAGGATCAGTTGTTCAGCATAATACTGAAAATTTCAGCAGAGTGCTGACGTGCTACGGTCATATCCCAGCCACCAAGACCACGTAAAATCGTTCTGATTGTTTTCTTGATCTCGTTGTGAATATCAGTCTGTTTTTTCCATATCGGTGACAACATGACTTCAGCGATATCAGGGTGGCTAAAGAGGCCTTTAGTCCATGCCAGAGCTTCAGCTTCCTCTACTTGCTTTTCCAAGTAGTTGAACACGGCTCGCTCTGTTGCTGTTCCCAAGCCCATTTCAGATGGCTTTGCATCTTTATCACGTACACGCTGAGCAAAAAGCTCTAGCTGTTCAAGGAATAGAGCTTGTTCAATACGTCCTTCACGTTCATCTTGGATAAGCTTTTCTAGCTCTTCTTCCAAGTCACCAAAGAAGGCAGGATCTTTACCTTTACCCGTCTTAATGGTGTGCTTGAGTTTGTTCTTCATGACCAATGCTGCACTCCCAGCACTTTTTTGCTTGCGGAGTAGATCCATATCCGCAGCATCCAGAATTGAAACTTCACGACCTAGCAAGCTCTTAACTTCACTTGCTTCTATATGCTCGTCGAGCATGTTTTTAAGCAGCTCAGATTCAGATGCCGTAATGCGAACCGTATCAGCACTCTCAGGCATTTTGTTGCGCAGTTGGAGTTTTATCTCATTCAGCACTTTGAAGTAAGGCTGATATTTAGATGCGCGTTCGTCAGGTAACACGATATCTAAGCGGCTATTGAATCCAGCGAGAGCAACGAGGAAGTCTTCAACAATATCTAGACGAGTATCTGGATCTAGGTAGAGATCGGCATCCTCTTTGTAAGGTTCTGGTTGCTTCACGGGATTGTGCTTTTTCGGAAGAATGTCTAACACTTTTGTCAAAGCTGATTGAAGACGTGGTAACTCCGCTTCGACGTCCGTCCACACTTGGTCGGGTTGTACGTCACCACCATAAACTTTCAGTGCTTCATCTAGGTACTCAACCACACCGAAATAATCGACAATGTAACCCGCTTTCTTACCTTTTCGAGTTCGGTTTACACGAGCAATAGCCTGAAGCAAAGTATGTTCTTTTAGCGGTTTATCCAAATATAAAGTGCTGACAATAGGCGCATCCCAGCCAGTTAACAGCATGTCAGAAACGATGATTAACCCAATGTTGTTAAACTTGGTTTCTTCTTTGGTATTAGCGGATTCATCACCATAAGGCAGCTTAAATTCATCATTCACCAAGCTTGGGATCTTTTCAGATGGTACGGCTATCGGTGTTTGGCCTTGTTTGAGTTCCCGCTTGATACGCTCTTCGATAGTTTCAAGTTTTGAGGTTGAGCCTGATGCATAGTGAGCTTGTTGTTCACTAATACCTGTGCGCTTATCTGTCATACTACCGAGAGAGATAACCACTCGGCTTTCAAAGGTCGGCAGACCTTTGTTTTGACGCTCCTGCATGATTTGGTTTAGTACGTCTTTATAGCGAACAGCCATATCACGCCCGTCACATACCAGTATGGCTTTAAATCCGCGAGGCTTCACGCTTGATAGAAAATGTTCGATGAGATGGCGAGCATTTTCCTCAATACGACCGATAGCACCACGACGTTTTTTGAGTAATTCTTGCTTTAGCTTTTTCTTACGGGCTAAAGGCTCATTACCAAATTCATCCTCAAAAGCTTGTTTTAGCTTTCCGTCGCTACCCCATTGCGCCATACCTTCAAGATATTTAATAGGCAGTGTCGCGCCATCTGCAACCGCCTCGTCGAGGCGGTAAGTATCGATGTACTCCTTACCGCCGAATGTACCCAAGGTTTCTTTATCGTCTTTAAAAAGCGGGGTGCCAGTAAAAGCTATGAACTTCGCATTAGGTAAAGATGCACGCATGAATGCAGCAAGGAATCCATATTGACTGCGGTGAGCTTCATCAACCATCACGAAGAAGTTTGGCTTGGTACTCAGAACACGAAAATCAACTTTCTCTTCGCTCACGAGTTCCCATTTGGCTTTTTTAGGGTTGCCATTAGCATCGGTTTGACCGTGAAGAACATTGTTCTCCTTTAAAATCCAGCACTGTTCTTGCCCCGAATCATCTTTCCTCAAAACGCGTCTGACGCGACTTTTAGAGTCTGCAATGGAATCCTCATCTTCAGACTCTTTTGCGGCCTGTATCTGCTTACCATCGCTTTCTTGAAACTTTTGAACGGTCGAAGTGAAAATGGTGCCGTAGTCATTGCTGAGCATGGCTTCTAGCCCTGCGACGGAGTCTGCTTTAATCGATTCAAGACCGACATTGGTAAAGGTATTGTGGATCTGGCGGTCAAGGTCAGTGCGGTCGGTAAGAATCAAGATACTTGGGTTATTGAAACCAGAAATTTCGGCTCGCATTAAACGGGCAAGTAGCGCCATCGTCAGTGATTTACCACTCCCTTGCGTATGCCAAACCACGCCGCCAAGTTCTTGGCCTAATAGCTGCGGGTCTTTCCCCTGTAGACGAAGTAGCGTCTTCTCTACGGCACGCCACTGTTGATAACGTGGCAGCTTCTTGATCATGACGCCTTTTTCTATCTCATACATAGGGTAAAAACAGACTAAACGCACAAAGCGGGAAGGCTCGAATAATGCCCACAGTAGTTTGTCTTGCTCTGTAGGGGGCTTGCCTAATTGATTTTCTAATTCGGTAAGAACAATGTTCTCGTCAGACTTTTTCGGATCAAATTTGTAAGTTAGATAGAACTGCTCTGGCGCATAGATCGCGCCATACTTGGCTTGGCTGCGATTAATGGCGGCACAAACCATATTAAAGGCAAAGTGTTGAGTGAAAGTGCCTTGGTAGCCATCAATTTGTGCAATGCCTTTGCTGAGCTTAATTGAGCTGTTTTTACACTCAATCAAGCCAAGGGGTAAGCCATTAATGAATAAAAGTAAATCTGGCTTAAAAAGCTCATCGTTGGCATTCTTGCCGACGTACTGATCAACCACATGGAATGAGTTACCCTCGGCACCTGTTTGGTTGATAAAACGGATGCTACGAGGCTGACCATTTTTGTCTTTTTGTTGCAGGTTCGATTGAAACAGAACATGCTTCCAGAATGCATGGTTTGCCAGCATTAAGTCGCTATTATGCTCAAACCATATGTCTCTGAGCTGTTTGATCGCTTTGCTTGCACCGTTCGGAACTTCGGCCAGCCAAGGATTAAGGGCGTGTAACCTGTCAGTTAGCACAGATTCCAGAATAACAGGCTCGGTCTTGTGTGTTTGTTCTACATCTCGACCTTTAATGTGCTGATAACCAAGGGTTTTTAACCATTCAATCGCTGGGCGTTCTACCCCAACTAGCTCTGGATTCGATGATTCAGCCTGACCTGACATACCTTATTCCTTTATTTATTGTTATTCATTTTTTATTGTTCATTTAAATTACGTTTTTTGCTTTTTAGATGCCTTCGTTGAAGGCATCATAGAGCGATAGCTAAGCTGCTTCAGTCTCCTCAACAGGAACTCGCCATTCGCCCGTAAGTAACTTCTGCATCAAGCCTTTTTTGAGTTGCTGGGTTTCGGCTTTTTGTTGCTCAAGTAAAGTTAACTTATCATTTACGAGTTTAAGCGTTTCTTCTATCCACTTTTTTTCTTCACTAATTGGCACTAGAACTTTAAATTTCTTTATTTGCTTTATAGTTAGTTGAGGTTGTGCGCTTCCAAACACCACTTTACTTATTTGAGCTTTGAACTGAGGCGATTGCATAAACTGGTAAAGATAGTTGGGCATTGAGCTGTCGATACATCTTATGATTGCCATTCCAGAATTAATGCGCACGGCATCAAAAAGTTCTTCATGTTTAAACAGACCAAAATTACCTACAGTCCCTCGTGTGGTAAGAACAATATCATTTTGCAAGACTTGCCCTTTTCTCAGTTTATTGTGCTTCTCCTGAGATATGAACTGTGTTGTTTCATAAGTGAAGCCCTGTTTCGTTACATTTTTAGCACTGAGGAATAAGCAGTATCCAAAGTCTGAAAAGTCGGCCTGTTTTGGGTAAGATTTACCTCTGTCACCGTCCTCAATATCAGCAATTTCAGCTAGCTCTAGAGTACTCCAAGGTTGAGGAATTTTCCCAAATGGAGAATCCTGAAACTCAGTATGCGGTTGCCAGTTACCATTCTCGTCCTGAACACCGACACCTTCTGAAAAAAGCTTTTGCATTAAGCCTGTTTTTAGTTTTTCGGTTTCTGCAATTTTCTGGTCGATAAGGTTGATTTTCTTATCTACTGTTGAAAGGATTTCCGCGATTTTTTGTTGTTCCTCCGTTGGCGGTAGCGTAACTTTTAGTTTGACTAGCCTTGTTTGCTTAATGCCCTTAGCTGTTGACCCTGTTGCGTTAGCGTTTAACTCATTTTGAAAGCTTTCAGAAGACATGAAATGAAACAGGTACTCACTAAGTACTGATTCATTTGGTTTTAGTAAGATTACTCGTTGGCTTAAAATATACTTATTGTCATCAGGAATAAGAGCTACGTTCCCCAATGGAGCTTCCATCGTAAAAACAATATCGCCTTTTGAGCAATCTCCTTTGGTCATCCAAGCGTCATACAGTTCTTCAGAAGCAAGGTAACACTCTCGTTTGAAGTCGATATATCCCTGCTTAACATTATTTGCAGAAAGCGCTCTTATTGAACCATTTCCCCATTCCATCCCAATTTTTTTGGGGTTTTGCCTCTGAAATCAATGACTTTATCAATGCATGATGACAACGGCACACTTTTCCAAACTGGTGAGTTCATATTAAATGCCTTTGAGTTGAGCTAAGTGTTTAGAGAGCTTTGAATCGATTTCACTCAATTCTTGGTCAATGCTTTTTAAATTGCTCAAAACTAACTCTATGTTTATGCGAACATCTTCTTCTGATGTATCGATATAGCGGCTGATATTGAGGTTAAAGTCATTCTGCTTGATTTCAGCGATATCGACTACGCGTAGATATTTATCAACCGAGACAGAATCTAGTAGCTCCGAAAGTTTATCTTCCGTTTGCTCTCCAGCATCAACTAAAATTTGTTTCGCTTTGCTGTACTCGGTTGTGATACGTTTGATATCACTTTCACGAAGATAGTTCATCGCTTTACCTTCACCAAACTCAGCAGATGCATCAACGAAAATAACCTTGTTCTTCAGTGCAGCAGGTTTGTCTTTATTGATGATTAAAACCGCAGCCGCAATGCCTGTGTTGAAGAAAAGTGCTGGCGGCAAACCAACTACACCTTCGATCAAGTCGCCTTTAAATTCATCGTTGCCGATAAGCATACCTTTACGAATTTTACCCTCATCACCTTCACGGAACAGTACACCGTGAGGAACGACAACACCGATGCGACCATTATCTTTCGTTGAGGCTATCATATGCTGCACAAAGGCTAGATCTGCTTTTGTCCTCGGTGCAACGCCAAGACCAAAACGACCATAAGGATCTTTAAGGTCAGTGCTGTATTTCACGTTTCTCTCTTTGCCACTTTTTCCATCAATGATTTTACCGTCATTGAGTTCTAGCGGTTCCCACCACTTCGATTGAGAGAAAGGTGGGTTGGCAATCACACGGTCGAACGTTTGAAGGCCTTCGCCATCTTTATGTAATGGATTTACCAGTGTATCGCCGCGCTTAATGTCACCATCTAGGTTGTGCAAGAACATGTTGAGTTTAGCAATTGCCCATGTTCCTAGGTTCTTCTCCTGACCGTAAAGTTTACAGTTAGGCTTACCCATGATGGTGCCATTCTCGTAGTTTTCTTTAATGTGACGAGCGGACTCAACCAACATGCCGCCGCACCCACAGGTCAAATCGTAAATCTCATGGCCTGGCTGTGGGTCAATCAGCTTAACGATAAGTTCTACCACTTCGTGTGGGGTGTAGAACTCGCCGCCTTTCTTACCAGCATCATCAGCAAACTTGCCAATCAAATACTCGTACGCATCGCCAAGTAGGTCGGCTTTGTAGAGGTTTTTATTGCCCAGCTTGTGCTGGTTAAAGTGACGGAGTAGGCGAGTTAGTAACTCATTGCTGAGCTTCTCTTTATCACCGAACTGAATGGCGGTAAGCACTTTTTCTAGTGATGGGTTTTGATGTTCGATTTCAGCAAAGGCTTCATCGATGTACTCACCAATATTTTCCGTTCTTTCGACCAGCTTGTTCCAACGTGCATACACAGGAACGAATTGCTCTGGGTTATCTTCCTGAATGAGCGCCATTGCTTCTTCAGCGCTGCAACCTTCCTCTTCCATCACGGCTTCTACACGCTCGTCAAATACGTCTGAAAGACGTTTTAAGAACAGGAGACCGAAGATATAGTTTTTGAAGTCTGAGCTATCTACGGTGCCACGCATGATGTTTGCGCTGCCCCAAAGCCATGTTTTTAGCTCTTCAAGGCTGATTTTTTCTACTGCGGTATTGGTTGTCATAAGAATCTCTTAAACGTTCACGGCTCGTTCAGAACCTTGGTTTGAGCGAAGAACAAAATTGTGGGCATTATAACGCAACAAGCTTCGATTGAGAGGCTTTAGATCCAGGAATTGAGCGCTGTAGTAAGATTATGATTTGATGTGGGATATTCCCTGCTACCTTCTGAGTGTCGTGGTAGCAGGGCAGTGTTGGTTGTTAAGCTGCGGACTTGGTAGTTTCAGATGGGGCTGTCTTAAAGTAAGCATAATTACGAGCGTTTTTATGCAGCTCTACTTTTGCTTTCTTGCTACTGCTGCGGAATGTCCCAACTTCGAAGCCTAATGAGTTTAAGAGTCTTTTCAAGTATGACGTTGCCTTGTTTGGCTTTGCCTCTTGGTGAAGAGGCTTGCTAATGTGTAAGCCATCTTTAAAAGCCCAGTTTAATACCTCTTGCTTCAAATAGCAGGCTTTTACAATCTGGCGAACATCGTCTTTGTGAATCCAAAAAGCGTCACCATCGACAGAAAACCCATACTTTCTCAAAATATTGTCATAGATGAACATCGCGGCAGAATGGTGCTTCGTTTCGATTTCCACTTTGTCACTAGAGCGATTCACGAACGGGAATGAATCAAACACACTTCGATTGGCTAAGAACTTGAAGTGGAAGTTAACGTCATCTTCTGTAACCTTTTTCACTCCGTAATCCCGCTTGATCTGAAACTTAGTTAAAGAAGCATTATCAGAAGACGTCCTTCTGTCTTTAGTCCATAACCAGGAAGCTTGTTCTTGAGTTAAATCAGGTGAGGATACAATCGCTTGCACTTCTAACTCTTTGTACTCTTTGGCTGCCAGAGTAACACTCTTTTGAGCAAACAGTTGTGCTGTAAATGAGGATGGGGCCGATGTAGTCATGAAACCGAGTTCTTCCAACGTTAAATGTAAATGCAAGGCTAAAGGAGCGAAGAAGCGCTTTTTAACGTTGTTGAATGCAATGTTTAACTTGTCGGTTGGTTGAACATGGACTGTTGGTTTGTACGTCGTCTCTTTGGCATGTGGCGTAATGAAATCTTTGTATGCATCAACGGCAAACCAAATTTGTTTTGCTGTACGAAATCGACGTGCGAAATTAATCAGCTCTAACGGTGTCAGTGTCTTATCGCAGAAAACCACAACCTTGTTAGTAAAGTGCGTAGTAATTGAAAAGCCTGAACTTAAGCAAGGAGATGCCATGATAGCGTTATACTTCTTAATCTCTTCGTTTGGATTCTCCAAAAAGGCTTTTTGAGCAGGCATGTCTTTATTGTGAGCGTGAATAATTAAGACCCCGTCTTTTAGTGCTTCTTCTTCACAATCTAGCCTATTAGAATCTTTATAGCCCAGTGATTGGGTTACCTGGCGAAGTGTGACGAGAGAGTCAAACAGGAATACTTTATCTTCATCAATAAGGCGCTCTTTGAGATAAACGTTAGAGAGGTACTGGTTTTTATCTGTGATCACCGCTTTGATTGAAGAATACGGGTTCTCAGTGCAATCCAATAGTGTCACTTCGCTTCTTAACTCTTTGATGTAACTCAAGCTGATGTCTGAAAGATCTGCATCACCCACAATCAATTGTGGGACATTACGAATGGCTTCTGACAAGCTTTCAAAAACTTGTTGTTTTGGTAACTGTTTACTGGGTTCAGAACATACGACAGTCGTCAGTACTTTTTCGAACTCATCAATGATAAGAATATCCGCCTGATTAAGCACAGAGCGAATATGAGATTTCCAAATGCTGTTTACAACAACCCCCATTGCATCCGCCTGTTCTAGCTCGCATAAATCTTGGTTGTAGCTGACTGCGAGATTGTCATTGCAGTATTGTTCGACCAGTGCGGTCAGGTAAGACAGATAAACGATCTTCTTGTTTTTGCTTCGAGCCGCTTTTGCTAATGGACCAAATAGATGCTTGGTCTTCCCTGTACCTGTTGCCGCTCTTACTGCAAGAGTTTTGCTGTCGTTGATAAGCTGTGAGCACAGCGGAGAGCGCAATGAATCAACGGTGATGGTCTTAGTTTGAAGAGTCGGAGACATGAACTTTCGCACTCTATTGCGATTCTGTTCGAGTTGCTCATCAAGTGCAGCTCTCAATAACTCAATACTCTGAACGCCCTGTAAATCAGACAGAAAGGTGTTAACACATGCCTCGGTTGTGCTGTTTGTCAGAGGAACAGTACGAATCAATTGCTTGGAAAGCCACTGCGATGTTTCTTTGCACGGTGATAGAGAGTTGCAAAGGGTTAGATAAGTCACAGTGCTTCTAAAGTTCTCTAGGCTGTAGTAAATCCCTGTCGCGCTATCTAACATTGGAACACGACTTCCACAGTAGTTGCTTTTCATTAATCTAGCCGTTTGAGTCGGGAACAGCTTTGAATCGGCGACTAATGTAGTCGTATAGCCAGCATCTAGATAATATCGGACGACATCCATCGCATTGCTTCTGTCGTTGCGTAGAGCAACGACTCGATGATCATTCGAGCGATGCTGAAGGCACGGGTCGAGCATAATGAAAACCGACTTAGCTTTTGAGGTTTGAAGTAGAGTGTGTTCTGTAGCTTGAGATTGCGCGATGACGTTCATTTATTCTAATTCCTGCTTGAACGTAAAAGTGCAAAATTTCTAGATAATATATATAACTAAAAAATTCTGCACTTTTACCAGCATGCTAAAGCATGCAGTAAACAATTGATTTATTTGTGCTTAGTGAGAATTTTTAGTTATGCGGCTAGTGCATAGAGACTGTTGTCGAAAAGAGACTGTCTTTGCTCAACAAGATGAGAAACAGTTTGCTGTAGATCTTTGCCTAGTGCCATGGCTGCGATAATTGCATCGACCTCATGAGACAAGAAACCAACAGAGTTTGCGCCTAAAGGAATTGACGGTGGGAAAGTTCCATCATTGATTTTGCGATGGAGAGTCGCTCTTGAGAATGGAACGCGCTGTAGAACGTCAGATTTACGTACGATTTTTAGAAGAGGAGTTGTATTTACAGACATAACGATAACCTACATTAATTCATGTCTAGTACTAACTTTATATTCCAATACTTACACTGATCCACGGAAGTTTATTATCAGTGAAGGAACACCTAGATGGGACTGAAGCCTATTGGGTTACAGACTCATTCCTTAACAATTAAAGGAAGGTATTCGTATGTAATGGAATAGTGAAGACTTCAAAAAAGGCTCCGAAAGTTAAGTTAATACCAAAACAATAAACAAATAGTTAAACCGAAGTTTAACGGGAATAAGTTACGTCGCCGCGTAGCGGACTTTAAATGTCTGTTTCCTATGTAAAAATTAAATATTTAGACGCGATTTAAAATAATGTGGGTGATTCTCATCGTCAATACAAAATCACCCACATTTCGTTTATAGTGTGACTTGCGTCACTTATTTTGATGGTTTTGCAATAGTGTTAGCAGTTTTAGAAGCATCGAATATGAAGTTACTCCACCATTCCATGATCTTGCGGCGTTCTTCCAAGTATTCAGCATTGTTGTAGATGTCACGAATCGTGTTCTTGTCTACGTGTGCTAAACACAGCTCAATAGCATCTTTGTTGAAGCCCTGTTCGTTGAGCGCTGTACTGCCAATTGAGCGGATACCATGGCTCACCAACTTTCCCGCCATACCTGCACGTTTCATTGCAGCGTTGATACTTTGACTGTTCATGTGTTTGTCTGCTGAGCTAGCGCTTGGGAAAACATATCGTTGACCGAATGATATAGGCTTCATAAAGTTCAATAGCTGTAATGCAGCGTCTGAAAGAGGGATCTTATGGTCGCGTTTCATTTTCATTTTATCTCGACCAATGATCCAAAGCCTGTTTTCGAAATCTATCTCATTCCATTCGGCTCTAGCGCACTCATTTGGGCGGGTTAGCGTGTGAAGCTGAAACTCAAAGGCGCACCTAGTGGTAAGCTTGATATTTGCCAATGACATTTTTTGCATAAGAATATGTAGCTCATCAGGCTTTATCGTAAGCATGTGTTCACCTTTTGGCTTTTTGAAAGCTTTCCAGATGTTTTCGAACCGATTGAATTCAACTTTGCCGCAGTGTTGTGCATATGTCATAACTTCATTCAAGCGCTGACAGACGCGTCTTACTGTTTCTAAAGCTCCTTTCGCTTCAATAGGTCGTAATGTTTGAATCACTGTTTGAGTAAGTAATTCGTTAACAGGCATATTTCCTAAATTGGGGAAAACGTGAAGCTCAAGAGAGCGCCAAATGTCATCTGCATAATCATCTGACACATCGTGTTTCTTCACTTCAAACCATTCTTCAGCGACAGCTCTTAACGTGTGAGACTGTGCTACCTGAGCAGTAAAACGTTGGTTATCTCTGTGAGTTTTAGGATCTACACCTTCCGCGACTAATTGTCGCATCTCTCTTGTTTTTTCTCTCGCGGAAGCGAGAGTGATATCAGGAAATGCGCCGAGGCTGATGTTCTTGCGTTTTTTAGTTACTGGATGGATGTAGTTGAAAATCCAAAGTTTTGCGCCATTGGGCTTTACACGTAAGTACAGACCGTTGCCATCGGCAAGCGAATATTCTTTCTCTAAGGGCTTAGCTTTGGTTACTTGAGTTGATGATAAAGGCTTGATTTGCTTAGCCATTTTAATGGTTCCTTTCTGATGTAACACCAATTTGTGTTGTTATTGGTTAGTGTTACGCAGAATGTTACTAAATGACTGAGATTAAGTGAATCTCGATGAGACGCCCTGAACCACTTAAAGCTAGATAGGACAAGGGTTTAGAAAAGAAAACGGGACGTCCTGAGACGTCCCGTTACTAGTGATTGGTGGAGCTGGCGGGATTTGAACCCGCGTCCGAAAATCATTCACCATTGGTACTACATGCTTAGTCGATCTTTAATTTCGCCACCCACCTGCGAACCGACACGCTAATGAATGACTATCCTGAATTATAATTCGCTGTTCATCTCTCAGGCGGGAGAATCCGAGCTAGCTTGTTTGGGTTTGACTCTTTGTTATTCCCCGTCTTACGAGCGGAAGCTAGGGCAAAGAGGCTCTTAGCAGGGTATTAAGCTGCTAGTGCGTAGTTTTCGTCGTTTGCGACTATTTTTTTGCGGTTTGTTAACGAGGCCTACCGCACCTCGGCATGCACCTCAGACTTCAAAATTCCCGTCGAATCCAGAATCAGCCCCAAGGTTGTTGATGCATAGTACCAGAAAAGCATTGCCTGTCTAGCGCTGTGCGTCTGTTTGGTCAAGATTAACGCAATGAGCTCTTCATTACGCGTGCTTTCTCTCTCGCCCAATCTTTTTCTTTTAAATCATCACGTTTATCGTGAAGCTTTTTACCTTTCGAAACGCCAACTTTGAGTTTTACCCAAGAGCGAGACCAGTAAAGAGACAACGCTGTTAAAGTCATACCTTCACGGTTAATTCGACCGAATAGGTTGTCGAGTTCACGACGGCTTAATAGCAGTTTACGAACGCGAGTAGGGTTAGCGACAACATGCGTTGAGGCTTGTTGTAGCGGAGTAATAGTCATACCAGAAACAAAAGCTTCTCCGTCTCGCATGAAAACGTAGCTTTCAGCGATATTTGCTTTGCCTTGACGAAGAGATTTAACTTCCCAGCCTTGTAGCTCCAGCCCTGCTTCTACTTCATCTTCAATAAAGTATTCATGGCGAGCTTTTTTGTTAAGCGCGATAGTGTTGCTACCCGCTTTTGTCTTTGAATTTTTCTTTACCATAGTGGGCGCATTATACGGATTTGGTGAATAGATAGGAAATGCTTTTCTTTGCGTAGCATAAGGTTAACTGCGTTGCCTAACAAGTAGCAATGTGCGTTTACTTGAGGTGACATAAGTATGACAGTACAATCAGCGCTAACCGATATGTCCGGGCAATGATGAGGAGTAAAGATGAAACAAATTAGTCGTTCTGCGTTGGTATCGTTTAGTGCAGAGCAGATGTTTCATTTAGTTAATGATGTCGCTCGCTACCCTGAATTCTTGCCGGGTTGCTCAGGTACTCGTGTATTGGAATCATCGCCGGAGGCAATGATAGCATCTGTTGATGTGTCTAAAGCCGGTATAAGCAAAACATTTACTACATCAAACGAGTTGCGTCATGGTGAGTCGATCATGATGAATTTGGTTGATGGCCCGTTCAAAACCTTACGTGGTGGATGGCATTTTACGCCACTAGACGATCAGGCTTGTAAGGTCGAACTGAAGTTGGAGTTCGAGTTTTCCAGCAAAATGATTGAACTGGCGTTTGGTAAAATTTTTAATGAGCTGACCAGCAACATGGTTAATGCTTTCACGAAACGCGCAAAGCAGGTGTACGCATAATGAGTATTGAATCGGATATTATTCATGTTGATGTTGTTTATGCTTTGCCACATGAACAACGAGTGCTGAATCTTGTCGTAAACAAAGGCATGACGGTAGAAGAGATCATTCAGACGTCTGGTATTTTGTCCATGTATCCAGAGATTGACTTGAAAGCAAACAAAGTGGGCGTGTTTAGCCGCAATGTGAAGCTTGACTCGACAGTTCGTGACAGAGACAGAATTGAGATTTACCGCCCGTTATTGGCTGACCCGAAAGAAATCCGCCGTAAGCGAGTAGAGCAGCAAAGAGCTCAAGCAGCCAGTTCGAAATAATGTATGAGTATAAAAAAGAGCTTGTATGAAACAAGCTCTTTTTTTGTATTTAGGATCTGAAATTCTTTAGAGAAACCTTATATGGGAATTACTCTAGTTGATACCTTCGAAAAACGAATCACCAGCTGGAAAATCCCCAGAAACGTTGGTCAATGTACCCGCAGGGTTGAAACTGACGATAAGGTTTTTTTGTTCAGAATCTTTGTGCCCTTCAGTATGGTGATAGATGTAGTACCAAGTATCAGGGTAACCATTTTCTACCAACATTGGTGATCCAAGAACGAAACGTACCTGCTCTTTGCTCATACCAAATTTCAATTTATTTACGGATTCTTGTTCAACATAGTTGCCTTGGTTGATGTCGATTCGATAAACCAATTTTTCTAGTAATGAGCAGCCAGACAAGGTAGTCACTGCTAGGGGAATGGCAATAAGCCATTTGGTAAACTGCATATTCAAACTTCTATAAACCGTAAAATAAAACTCGCAAGATAATAAACAAGCTCACAGCGAATGTAAAAACATCAAATCACTATGAGCTAATTGAGACTACGAATTTTGAATTTGGTTGCAAAGCGTAGACAAAAAATCGCGACTTTTGTGTGCTATGCAGCAATTAACAGCTCTTTTGCGTTGGCTAGTGTCGATTCAGTAATCTGACTACCACCGAGCAGACGTGCTAGTTCAGAGACTCGTTGTTCGTTATTGAGTTTCACCATCTGCGTTTCGGTTTTACCGCCTTTGGTTTGTTTTGCAACAAACATTTGGTTATGACCGCAACCCGCAACTTGAGGTAAGTGAGTGACACAAAGAACCTGAGTAGATTCGCCCAGTTTTCTCAACATTTTACCAACGACTGCCGCAGTTGGACCTGAAATCCCCACATCTACTTCATCAAAGATCAAGCTAGGTGTATCCACTTTCTGTGCAGTGATCACTTGGATAGCGAGTGATATACGTGAAAGCTCACCACCCGATGCCACTTTCGCAATAGGTTGAAGCGGTTGACCTGCGTTGGTTGACACCAAGAAGGTCACAGAGTCGATACCTAATGGAGTTGGGTGACCCACTTGGCTACTAATATCAATCTTGAATTGGGCTTTCTCCATGCTCAATTCATGCATACTTTGACTAATCAGTTTATCCAGCTCTTTAGCGTAGCGTATGCGAGATTTATTTAACTTCTCAGCTTGAGTAAGAAACTCTTGATACTGTTTCGCAACATCAGCTTCCAGTTCAGAGAACTTTTCATCAGAGCTATCAAGTTGCTCAATTTGTTTGAGTAGATCTTGATGATGCTGATACAACTCTTCAGGGAGAACGTGATGCTTACGTGAAAGAGACATAATCTTTGAGTAGCGTTCTTCTACATAAGCCATGCGCTCAGGGTCTACATCAATATGATCGAGGTATGAGCGAAGTTCATTATTTGCTTCTTCCAACTGAATAATCGCTTCGGCAATCATATTTGGTAGCGCTGAAAGCGAGCTGTCCATTTCTGCTAGTTCAATTAAGGTATGACTGGTGGACTGTAATAAGCTTAGAGCGTTAACTTCTTCGCCTTCATCAATCAAAGTGATCGCTTTTTGGCAATTCAAAGCAAGATCACCGCTGTTAGATAAGCGCTTATGCTCTTGTTCTATTTCGCTGTACTCTTCTTCACCAATTGAAAGTTCATTCAGTTCTTTAATTTGGTATTCCAAAAGTTGTAATTGTGCTTGGTTTTGTAAGCGGTTTTCTTTGAGCTGCTTCAGTTGGCTATTCGACTGTCGCCAGTTTTGGTAACTGATACGAGTACTTTCCAACAGGCTTGTATGGTTAGCATATTGATCCAACATTGCCAATTGTTGCTCTGGCTTCATCAGTTGCTGATGCGCATGTTGACCATGGATATTAATCAGTAATTGACCTAGCGCTTTTAGTTGTGATCCCGGAACAGGACTACCGTTGATAAATGCACGTGAACGACCATCTTTAGTAATGGTTCTACGCAGTATGCAGTCTTTGCCGTCCAGCAGGTCATTATCTTCCAACCAGCGGGTGGCGTTAATATTGTTGTCTAGGATGAATGAAGCGCTGACTTCGGTTTTGTCTTCACCTTGTCGAACCATACTCGCTTCTGAACGGCCACCAAGACATAAGCTTAGAGCGTCAATAGCAATAGATTTACCAGCGCCTGTTTCGCCAGTAATGGTCGTCATTCCTTGTGAAAGCTCAAGCTGCAAAGATTTCACGATTGCAAAGTTGTTTACGCTTAAATGAGCCAGCATTTTTCGTCACCTGTACAATTAAATAATACTGTATTTTTGAACAGTATATACTGTTTCTTTATACAGTAAAGATGGCTGTGTGAAAATTTTTAGTGTTGGAAATGGTGCTGTGTTTAATGCGTTAAATGGGATTCAAGTAGAGTTGCTTGATAGCACTAGCTTTCTAGCAATATGCCCTTTGAACAATGTGAGAATCAGTTTTGAATTGATTACTAAATGTTCATTAAATAATTTGACGAGGTTCACAAAAAAGATAGAATACGCAACCTGTATACAATGTGACAAGGTGTAGAAAATCATGAACTCAGCACTTCTTTCGCTATTAGAAAAGAAAAGCACTTCGGGAAAAAGTAAATCGCAATCGACATTGGCTGACAAACTATCAAGTGTCATGATGTTTGGCGCGACACTTGCTGTAGTTGGTGTATTAGGGCTAACGTACATTGCATAAATTCAAATAAAAAAGACGCTTCAAGCGTCTTTTTTATTATCTAGCGAATAGCGTTTACTTTGTCGCTATCACTTCAATTTCCACTTTCGCATCCATAGGCAGGCGAGCGACTTCTACGCATGAACGCGCTGGAAAAGAGGCTTTGTGGCTTTCAAAGAATTCGCCATAGACTTTGTTTACTAATGGGAAATCATTTAAGTCTTTAACGAAAACCGTAGTCTTAACAATGTTGCTTGCACTTAAACCTGCCTCTTCAATGATAGCCAAAGCATTGTTTAGTGATTGTAAGGTTTGCTCTGCAACATCTTCAGGCATCTGTTTCGTTTCCGGATTAATTGGTAACTGCCCGGAAGTAATGACCATTCCACCCAGATTAACGCCTTGAACATAAGGTCCAATCGCCAGGGGTGCTTTTGTTGTATTGAGTATTTCTGCCATGGTAATTCTCGTAATTAGTGGGTTGTCATTGGGTTAGTAAAACTGACTTAACCGCTGAATGTAGGTAATAGGTTCATCATTGACATAAAGTGGAACACAGCGGTCGCGATACCAAATAAGATCAGCATGCCGATCATGGCGTTACCACCCGGAGCCATAAATCCTTCTTGTCCACCTTCTAAAGTGCGTGATTTACGAGCTAATAAAGCTGGAATTAAACAAGCCCAAATTGTTGCTGCCGCACCTGCATAGCCAATCGCCAGAACAAAGCCGAAAGGGAACAATAAAGAAAGGAGGAGTGGTGGAATAAATGTCACTACCCATGTTTTAGTGCGACCTTGTTTGTTGTCTTCAAATTTGAACAGGTCTGCCAGAAAATCAAAAACACCTAAGCCAACACCGATGAACGACGAAAGAATGGCCGCCATTGAGAAGGTGTTGATTGCGTGGGATACCTTGTCTGAATCGATCACAGAACCTAATGCCGACAACAGAACTTCAACGTTACCGCCTTGCTCAATCACTGGGCCGAAATTGCTACGTGGTAGGTTACCGTAAATACTAACCATCCATAGGAAATACAGACATAGCGCGATAACCGTACCACCGAGAATAGCGTATTTTGCGCGATGCTCACATCCGTAGTAAGAACGCATACTGGCCACTGAGTGATGATAGCCAAACGAAGTTAACGCCACAGGTAGCATAGCCATAGCGTATGGAGCGTAATTGGATTCTTCGCTGATACGGTCAAACAGTACGCTCGCATCAATGTTGACGGCTAAACCAGAAACACCAAAAATAAAACTCAGCACCATAAAGGCAATAAGAACAATAGAAATCCTGTCGACTGCTCGAGTAGAGTGCCAAACGAAAAGAGAGAAAACAGCAACAAACAGGACTGACGCGATTTTATTATTGATACCTAAAACACCTTCCAGAATTAAACCTGAAGAAGTGATGTACGCATAAAGTAAGATACCGCCAACAAAATAAACCGCTAAGTTATTAATCCGGTTAACGTTATCGCCGAGAATATCTTTGGTTACAGTGTTAAAAGACACTTTAAGTTCATAGCGCTTGAATGCTTCCAATAGCATCCAACCCGAGAGTGTCATCATGATCATGGTGAAGGTAATTGCGATAAGAGACCAAGTTGTCCAAGCGCCAGCTCCCGCGCTTGGCAAACCTAACATTCCAGCCCCTACACAGACACTTGCTATGATACAAGCTCCGCCTACTAAAGATGGATTATTGTTCATAATCGTTACTCTTGTTTAAGTTTCATGTTGAGGAAAAAGCCCGCTAAATTTATAGATTTTGTTTTGCTCGATTTAGAGGGAAATAGCGCGCCAATTAGGCGCGCTTGATGTAGTTATTATTCAACTTCTTTTAGACGAGCTGTGAAGTGGCGTAGCACTGGTGGCTCGTAAGTGAAATCGAGTCCCTTCACGTTGTGAGCATTCTCTTTTACTTTCCCAAATGCTTCGATAACGAAGTCCATATGTGTTTGAGTGTAAGTAGCACGAGGAATGGTTAAACGTAACAATTCAGCAGGACAAGGGTGTTGCTTACCGGTTGCAGGGTCACGACCCAACAGTAACGAACCGATTTCCACCGCGCGGATACCTGCTACTTTGTAGAGTTCACAAGCCAAAGCATGAGCTGGGAACTGATGTGAAGGGATGTGAGGTAATAGTTTGCCAGCATCAACGAATGCAGCGTGACCGCCAGCCTGCTGACACACAACCCCAATAGCTTCTAGGCCATCAACAAGGTACTGAACCTGACCGATTCGGTACTCTAGCCAGTCTTGACGCATACCATCGTAAAGACCGACAGCAAGGCGCTCCATTGCACCGCCTTCAAGACCACCATAGGTAGGGAAACCTTCCTGAACCACACAAAGCGTACGACACTCAGTGTAAACGTCCATCATTGATTCATCTTTGAAACACAACAGGCCGCCCATTTGAACCATCGCGTCTTTCTTAGCAGACATCGCTAAGCCATCTGCATATTTGTAAGTTTCACGAGTGATTTCTTCGATAGTCCAATCTTGGTAACCCGGCTCACGTTGTTGGATAAAGTAAGCATTCTCGGCAAAACGAGCAGAGTCCATGATGACAGGAATATCGTAGCGTTGAGCAATCTCGTATACCGCTTTTAAGTTAGCGATAGAGACTGGCTGACCACCTGCCGAGTTACAAGTAATCGTGCTGACAATGTAAGGTACGTTCGCAGGTCCTGCTTCTTCAATCGCCATTTCCAGTTTCGCGATGTCAAAGTTACCTTTGAAATCTGCATTGACAGAAGTATCGAACGCATCTTCGGTATAGACGTTTTTCGCCACACAGCAGTTAACCTGAGTGTGACCTTGAGTGGTGTCGAAAAAGTAGTTAGACAGCGCCACCATTTTTGAACGGTCTAGGCCTTTTTCTAGCTCGCGCTTTTTAATCAGAACTGGAATGTAGATTTGTTCTGCACCACGACCTTGGTGCGTAGGGATAGTTAGCTCATAACCGAAGATATCTTTCACTGCATTTGCAAGTGCATAGTAGCTGCGGCTGCCGCTGTATGCTTCGTCACCCATGAGCATTGCTGCTTGCATTCTTTGTGTAATAGAACCAGTACCACTATCTGTTAAAAGGTCGATAAACACATCATCACTGTCTAGCAGGAATGGGTTCATACCCGCTTTAAGAATCGCTTCTTCACGATATTCACGAGTTGTACGTTTTACTGGCTCAACAACACGAATGCGGAATGGTTCTGGTAAGTGTTTAAAGTTTTCCATGATAATACCTTTGAATATTTTAATTTTCGTCAGGCGATATTATTCGACACCAGTTATATATTTAAGGTGCAAAATATCGCGCTAAATAATTAGCGATAAAATTCGAGTTAAATAAATCTATTTAAGAATAACCAAGCGACAACTTTAAATTAATAAAGAGGAATGCAAGTATCGAAAAACGATATAAATAGATTTAGTGTTGATGCTGATTGTTTAAAAGATTCGTAAGAATGCAGAAACAACCAAGCAGACTAGGCGTGTGCAAAAGAAGGTAAGATTGAGATTTGATAGTCGTGCGTGTACCAAGCTAGGGAGCTTGACCATAACTTATCTTGAATTTTTAGATTTTTACTCATATCTAAATCCGCTGTGAGTTATAGCTGGTTGACTGATGGATGGATTCTTAACCAAGTTTATTGGTAAGTAAATTGACAGAAATAATAATTGTGACCGAAGTCCTTAACTTGAATATGGAATAAATCATAGCTCACAAATAGTCGGGTATAGGGTAAATAAATTCATGATAGAAAATAAATGGAAATTAAAAAATCTTTTAAATATTAATAATTCCCTATAAAAAGACCTCGATATTATTCATCGAGGTCGATAGTCATTAGAAGGTAAAGTGGTTGGTTTAAAACAATTTACTCGACCAGCCCAACTTGCTTCGCAATACACTGTAGTAACTGTAATCCTTCGGGTGGATTAACTTCAGAACATTCGGGCTTTGATAAATGATCACTTCATCACCCGGTGACACCGGTAACGATATTTGACCATCACAACTGACTTCTTGAGTGCCTCTGTTGTCCGGTGACACCACTAATTTAATGCGGCGCTTACCATCAACCACTAATGGACGACAAGAAAGTGTATGCGGGAACATTGGCACCAGTGTAATCGCATTGAGACTAGGGGAGACAATAGGACCTCCACCAGAAAGAGAATAGGCTGTGGAACCTGTTGGGGTAGAGATGATCAGACCGTCTGAACGCTGAGAGAAAGCGAACTTGTCATCAATGTACACCTCGAACTCGATCATATGAGCAATTTTGCCAGGGTGAAGCACAGCTTCGTTCAAAGCCGCATTGTGGCTTTTGATTTGCCCGTGGCGGTGAACTTCCGCTTCCAGTAAGAAGCGTTCTTCTTCCATGTATTCACCTTGCAAGACTGCTTGTAGGTGTGTTTGGAAATCTTCAGGGTTCAAATCGGTCAGAAAGCCTAAGTTGCCACGATTAACACCGATCACAGAGATATCAAAGCGAGAAAGTACGCGAGCGGCACCCAACATATTGCCGTCACCACCGACAACAATCGCGAGATCTGCTTGCTTGCCAAGTTCGATTAAACTTGAGAAGTGGTCTTGAGGAATATCCGTTAAAATTTCTTTGAGCCTGTCGTCAATAAATACGGAATAACCTAGAGTTGTAAGCCACTGATACAATTCTTTGTGAGTCTGAATTGCTTGTTGATCTCTAGGCTTGCCAATGATGGCGATGACTTCAAATGGTTTTTTCATAAGTTTCCAACTGAATTAGGCTTGAATCAAAATTCTTCATCCCCATAATAAGGGCAAGTTACGCTTTTATGCGAATTTTTGTGTCAAGAACGTAAAAGAGAATTCAGTTCCTTAGCGGTTATTACGTAAAAGAGATAACTGAAGGAATGCAGGAGATATCATGAGCAACGAAGAAAACAAAGTTAAAGATGAAGAGCTGAAGCCAGAAGCGGTTGAAGTTGAAGCTGAAGCTGAAGCTGTCGGCACTGATGCTGATATCGATTGGAATCAAGATGACGCGCAAGAAGGCGAAGTGCTTGATGAGCAAGAAGCAAAAATTGCTCAACTAGAAGCGGCATTGCTTTCGACTGAACAGCGTTTGAAAGATCAGCAAGACAGCGTATTACGCGCTAAAGCTGAAGTTGAGAATATGCGTCGTCGTTCTGAGCAAGAAATTGATAAAGCACGTAAATTTGCTTTGAACCGTTTTGCTGAAGAATTGTTGCCTGTTATCGATAACCTAGAGCGTGCGATTCAAGCGGCTGACATGGACAACGAAGCGATTAAACCTGTGATTGAAGGTGTTGAACTAACACACAAAACTTTCATTGGTGTGATTGAGAAGTTCGGTTTGAAAGAAATTAATCCAGAAGGTGAAGCTTTCAATCCTGAATTCCATCAAGCGATGTCAATTCAAGAAAGCCCAGACCACGAGTCAAACACGGTTATGTTCGTAATGCAAAAAGGTTACGAGTTAAACGGTCGTGTAGTTCGCCCAGCAATGGTAATGGTTGCTAAGTAATCTTACTGAAAAAGAACGAAAACGGGAGGCAAGAGCCTCCCGTTTACTTTGTCGAAAGACAATCGTTATCGGGTGAAACCAGGTGGTAGAGCGCTGAGTTTTTATCCAGCATCAAAAAAACACTCGAAAAGCCGATAATTTTTATTTTTTTTCATTTTTCCCCTTGAAATGCTTTTTGGCGCCCTTATCTATGGGGCATACAAGAAGCAAACATACATGTTTAGCTTTGTAGCCCGATAAGGGCATAACAAACGAACAGAGAATTTATTTCGGAGATAGCCTGATGGGTAGAATCATTGGTATTGACTTAGGTACGACTAACTCATGTGTTGCTGTACTAGACGGCGACAAACCTCGCGTAATTGAAAACGCAGAAGGTGAGCGTACCACCCCTTCTATTATTGCATATACAGACGGCGAAACATTGGTCGGTCAACCTGCAAAACGTCAAGCTGTAACGAACCCAGAAAACACGCTATTTGCTATTAAGCGTCTTATCGGTCGTCGTTTCGAAGACGAAGAAGTTCAGCGCGATATCGAAATCATGCCATACAAAATTGTACGTGCTGATAACGGTGACGCATGGGTTGAAGCGAAAGGCCAAAAAATGGCTGCACCTCAAGTTTCAGCAGAAGTTCTTAAGAAAATGAAGAAAACTGCAGAAGACTTCCTAGGTGAAGAAGTAACTGGCGCTGTAATCACAGTTCCGGCTTACTTCAACGATGCTCAACGTCAAGCAACGAAAGATGCTGGTCGTATTGCAGGTCTAGAAGTAAAACGTATCATCAACGAACCAACTGCAGCTGCTCTAGCTTACGGTTTGGACAAGAAGGGCGGCGACCGCGTTATCGCTGTATACGACCTTGGTGGTGGTACATTCGATATTTCAATCATCGAAATCGATGAAGTTGAAGGCGAGAAGACTTTCGAAGTTCTTTCTACCAATGGTGACACTCACCTAGGTGGTGAAGACTTTGATAACCGTCTAATCAACTACTTGGTTGACGAATTCAACAAAGAACAAGGTATCAACCTGAAGAACGATCCACTTGCAATGCAGCGTCTAAAAGAAGCGGCAGAAAAAGCGAAAATCGAACTTTCTTCAGCACAGTCAACTGACGTGAACCTACCATACATCACTGCAGATGCGACTGGTCCTAAGCACATGAACATCAAAGTTTCACGTGCGAAACTAGAATCTCTAGTTGAAGATTTGGTTCAACGTTCATTAGATCCACTAAAAGTTGCTCTAGCGGATGCTGATCTATCTGTAGGCGACATCACTGACGTTATCCTAGTTGGTGGTCAAACTCGTATGCCTATGGTTCAGAAGAAAGTTACTGAGTTCTTCGGTAAAGAGCCACGTAAAGACGTGAACCCTGATGAAGCAGTAGCCGTTGGTGCTGCAGTTCAAGGTGGTGTACTTGCTGGTGACGTTAAAGACGTACTTCTTCTAGACGTAACTCCACTGTCTCTAGGTATCGAGACTATGGGTGGCGTTATGACTAAGCTAATTGAGAAAAACACTACGATTCCAACTAAAGCGAACCAAGTGTTCTCAACAGCTGAAGATAACCAAAGTGCAGTAACGATTCACGTACTGCAAGGTGAGCGTAAGCAAGCGACTTATAACAAGTCTCTAGGTCAATTCAACCTAGAAGGTATTCAACCTGCACCACGTGGTATGCCTCAGATCGAAGTTATCTTCGACCTAGATGCGGACGGTATCCTGCACGTATCTGCGAAAGATAAACAAACTGGCAAAGAGCAGAAGATCACTATCCAAGCTTCTGGCGGTTTGAGCGACGAAGAAATCGAGAAAATGGTACAAGAAGCAGAAGCTAACAAAGAAGCGGACAAGAAGTTCGAAGAGCTAGCAACTGCACGTAACCAAGCTGACCAAATGATTCACGCAACTCAAAAACAAGTTGCTGAAGCCGGTGAAGCTCTTCCAGCAGAAGATAAAGAGAAAATTGAAGCCGCTGTAGCAGCACTAGAAACTGCGAAGAAAGGCGACGACAAAGCAGAAATCGACGCAAAAGTTCAAGCGTTGATGGAAGCTTCTCAAAAGCTAATGGAAATTGCCCAACAGCAAGCACAAGCACAACAAGGTGCGGGCGCTGAGCAGCAATCAGCTTCTAAAGAAGACGATGTTGTTGACGCTGAATTTGAAGAAGTGAAAGACGACAAGAAATAATTTGTTGTAAGCGGATGGCTTGTTTAATGACAAGTCATCTGTGTTCACGATTCATTCTATTTACTTGCGGGCGTCAGAGTTTCTCTCTCGCCCGCATGTTTCTAGTTGTAGAGTCTATCTAGATAATACTATTTGCTCGTCAACTGATAGCGTCAACATATTGATTGCTAATTAAAACCTAAATTTGTTGTCAGTAATATTATCTAGATTGATTGATAAAAGACGGAGAAGCAATGCGCTTCTCGCTCAAAGTAATTGGTAGTTTAAAACATGTCAAAACGTGATTTTTACGAAGTATTAGGCGTTAGCCGTGATGCCTCAGAGCGCGATATCAAAAAGGCGTATAAGCGCCTAGCAATGAAATTTCACCCAGACCGCAACCCGGGTGATGCGACTGCTGCGGATAAGTTTAAAGAAGTAAAAGAAGCGTACGAAATTCTGACGGATGATCAGAAGAAAGCCGCTTATGACCAATATGGTCATGCAGCCTTTGAACAAGGTGGTATGGGCGGTGGCGGCTTTGGTGGTGGCGGTGCCGATTTTGGTGACATCTTCGGTGATGTGTTTGGTGACATCTTCGGTGGTGCTCGTCGTGGCGGCGGTCCTCGCGCACAGCGTGGTGCAGACCTACGTTACAACATGGAACTGACTCTAGAAGAAGCGGTTCGCGGTTGCAGCAAAGAAATCGAAGTACCAACACTGGTTCATTGTGATACTTGTAATGGCTCTGGTGCTAAGAAAGGCACATCGGCACAAACCTGTGGAACCTGTCACGGTCACGGCCAAGTGCAAATGCGCCAAGGTTTCTTTGCTGTACAACAGACCTGTCCTACCTGTAATGGTAAAGGCAAGATCATTAAAGACCCATGTAATGACTGTCATGGTCAAGGTCGCAAGCAAAAAACCAAAACCCTTAACGTTAAGATCCCTGCAGGTGTGGATACTGGCGATCGCATTCGTTTATCTGGCGAAGGTGAAGCGGGAGAAATGGGTGCACCAGCAGGTGATTTGTACGTACAAGTACACGTGAAAGAGCACCACATTTTTGAACGTGATGGCAACAACCTTTACTGTGAAGTGCCAGTAAGCTTTGCTATGGCTGCCCTTGGCGGTGAAGTTGAAGTCCCAACTCTTGATGGTCGTGTAAACCTTAAAGTGCCGGAAGAGACGCAAACAGGCCGTATGTTCCGTATGCGTGGTAAAGGCGTTAAGAGTGTTCGCGGTGGTGCAATCGGTGACTTGCTAGTGAAGCTGGTGGTAGAAACGCCTGTGAAGCTCAGCTCTCGTCAAAAAGAACTGCTACGTGAACTGGAAGACTCTTTCGGTGGCGAAGCGGGTCAAAAGCACAAACCTAAATCAGAAGGTTTCTTCAACGGTGTTAAGAAGTTCTTCGATGATCTAACCAGCTAATATCTCGTGACTAGATATAAAAATAAGGCCAGCATTGCTGGCCTTATTTGTATTTGAAGCTTAAAGCCAGCAACCACTGGGTAAGCTTTCTCCTGTGTGTGATAGCGTCAACTTGTTATAAGCTTTGCCTAGGCAGGTGTCGTTGTTCTGCCCTTTCGTCGCCTTAGGCGTTGCTGTAATCAGATACCCCGTTTTGCTGACAGTGGCTGAAATCTCATATCTATCACGATCGACTTCGCAAAAGCTGTTGCAAATATCGTTAGTCATTATGGTATCCGCTGAGTAACCATTGTCGTAGTTTTCTTCCAAATAGAGCTGCAATTTAGACATATCGGCCATTGCCTGCTTTCTATGTGCTTTCCTAATGTGGTCACTGTAGTTGGGGTAGGCGATAGAACCTAGAATTCCAATGATGGCCACAACGAGGATTAATTCGATGAGTGTCAAACCTTGATGCTTACGTGACGCTATCTTGCAGTAAAATATACGAATCATTTCTATTACTTCTCCATATCAACCTACGCCATTTTTAGTACCTGTTAGTATCCTTGCAAGTTGATTCATATTAATTGCAAGACTTACAGAGGAATTTGGGAAATGCTTCGCGGGTTCACTTTACTAGAGATGCTCATCACGATTTCTATTATGTCGGTGTTGTTAGCTTTTGCTGCGCCGAATCTTTATCTCTACCAACAGAAACACAAAATCAGGAATTTAGCTTCTGAAATACACGGGTTTCTTGTTCAGGCTAAATCAGAAGCTGTCTTTCGTAATAAAGATCTCTGGGCTCATATTGAAATGGATAGTAATCCGACGGTAACGGGGATGTGGTCTATACGTGTGACTGATTCTGAAACTTCAGGAGCAGGGGAAACGATACAAGTTATGGTTGGAGACAAGTATAGAAATATACATTTCCAATCCAATTACCTATCGAATCAAATTAAGTTCAATGGCATCAGAGGCAAGATAAGTAATGGCACCTTACGTTTTGCATTAACTGATCTGATAGAGAAACCATTGAATTTAAGAAGCTCGTTTGGTGCTAGTCGAATCATTGTTTGCGGAGAAGGAGGGGAGTTTTATGGTTACTCGCAGTGCAGTTCGCAAATGTAGTGGTTTCTCCATTGTTGAATTCATGGTTGCAGCTTTATTAGGAGGAATAGCATTAACGACTATTGGTAGTGTGCTCCTTTCAACGCAAAAATCTGCTAGTGAAAAAAGTAAACAAATTATGCTGTTACAGAACGTATCAAGCACATTGCATCAACTAAAAGAGGACATATTAAGAGCTGGGTTCGATGATGGATTTGATACTTCAGCGCGATTTTTGGGCGAGTCAAAGGTCACCTATGTACATAGCAAACCTAACGCATTGGGGTATGTGTATAAAGTTCGTTCAAGCACTCCTCCTGAATATAGACATGTGCTGTATTGGTTAAATAGTAAAACTTCTAGTCTGATGTTCTGCGAAAAAAGCCGGCCAACGTTGATCTCTGTTTATTCTGCTGCAACTCAATTTGGTAACTGCTATTCCGTGTTTGATCCTAACCAAATATCCGTGAACCAATTTTCCGTTACTAGCCATCAGATTGATAGTAATGATGTCGAAAGTGCCTTTGTTATTGTTCGCATGGCTGCTCATCTGACGAAAGAGCCTGAAATTAATCAATATTTAGAGATCAAAGTGACGCAGAGGAACTGGCAATGAGTAGGTGCTTACAAAAAGGTGTTACAACTTTAGCTGTCACCTCCATTTTATTGATGGTGGCATTAACGGTGACGTTGGGCACTCAGAAATCGCTTTTTTACCAAATTAAACGCTCCCAAAATGAGATTAAATCTCGGCAAAACCATTGGTTAGCGGAAGGTGCTATTGAGTGTGGTTATGCGCAGTTCCGAGCTGAAAATAAGGTTCCACAAAATATTACTGATTGTGGTTCCGGGCATGGAGTCATTGCTTCCTTTGTCCCTTCTGTTCATGGTCAGCGTGTGGTAGCACAAAGTGGTTACAGTACTGTAGAAAAAGAAATCTTGATTAAGAATAGATTGAGCTCAGGGGCAATACAGTCCAATGCGGATTTGTATTTTCATTCTAGTTTGTCATTTGCAACGCCTGATCCTGGTAAGTTCACGGAGAGAGGTTGGGAGTGTGTCGCTCTTCGTTATGGGAGACGTTTTTATTCACCATCGTTGGTTAATCAGGGAGTGGTTCACGGCAGAAAACCCTATGAAGATTTTAGTAACCCCGGTTACAAAGACTGTCTTGGTTCTCATCGCTCTTTCGGTCAATCGTGGGGACATTTAGGAAAAGATTTCGTACAAGATGCCCATTTATCTCTATTCGAACAGTTCTTTAATGTCCCTGCTCACGAACATGACAAGGTGAAAATGAGTGACAAAGTAACTGTGATGGAGGGCGTTGGGTATCCTAAGCAAGTGTATAACTGCGGCAGCGCATTGGCATCGCAAATTCGTTCTGGCAAACATTTCCTCTGGGTTGAAGGGGGATGTGAGATCAAAATGTCTGAATACAATAACTTAGTCAATGCGGCTTCTGCTACTGACGGTGTTCTAATACTTGTTCACGAAGGCGTTTTTTCAGTGATGGGTAAGCCTCCCGGTGGCTCGTCTGAGCCGTTCAAAGGGGTTTTATTCCATTTTAATCGAGAGTTTGTTGCATCTCCCATTCAATGGAGAGGCTTTGTTGCGGATAGGATTTTGAATCATCCTTCTTCTGTTGTTGAGCGATCTTTTCGAAACATAGCTTCATATTATCAATATGGTGCGTTCAGTTTATCTGGTGGGCAATACTTTGATACACCGGGGCAGTCAGCAGTATTTAATGATTCATTAGAAGTCAATTTTAATGGTGATGTCATCAATAACGTACAGGCAAATGTTAATCCACCAAGGTGGAGAGAAGGATCTTGGTATGCAGAATAGAAACAAACAGTCAGGTTTTAGTTTGGTTGAAGTGATGATCACTTTTGCTTTAATTGGGGTTAGTGCCTTAGGGCTTATCAAACTTCAAGCTTATATTGAACAACGTGCAGATTATGCCCTACACAGCATTAAAGCGTTGAATGTTGCAGAGCAGAGGCTGGAGTGGTTTCGAACTCGAGGTTCTAGAGCGGCTCATATGCGCGTTAGAACGCCTGACTATGATAGGAACATCGCTTCTTATGTATGTAACGAAGACCCTGTGTACAAAGTGAGTTGGGATGTTCATGAGCCCAATCCAACATTGGCAGTAAAAACGATCACTATGGAAGTATCTTGGTTTGACCGAAACGGAAGTAAGCAAACGGTCTCTCTACAAACGATGTTGTCCAAATACAGTGAGTTTAATACCTAGGTGTTTGAGCGAGCTATAAGCATCAATCGATACAAAAGCCCGCATGTCGCGGGCTTTTTGAATTGAGATAAATCATTACTCAGTTTTAAGATATTTAGCGTGAAACTCTAGGTGATCATCGATAAATGTCTGAATGAAGTAGTAGCTGTGGTCATACCCTGGCTGAATACGCAGAGTTAAGTTTGCTTTTGCTTCAATCGCTGCTGATTGCAATGTCTCTGGTTTGAGCTGCTCAGTTAAGAAGCTATCTGCGTTTCCTTGGTCAACCAATATTGGCGCAGTTATTAGGTGAGTTTTCATTAACTCGACTGCGTCATACTGTAGCCATTTACTTTTGTCTTCGCCTAAGTAATTGCGGAACGCTTTTTGTCCCCAAGGCACGGCCATCGGATGACATATAGGGCTAAATGCAGATATCGACGAATAAGCCGTTGGGTTCTTGATGCCAATCGTCAAGGCTCCGTGACCACCCATACTATGCCCTGAGATGGCTTTGCGTTTACTAACAGGAAAATTTGCTTCTATCAGCAGCGGCAGTTCATCAACGATGTAGCTGTACATCTGATAATGTTCCTGCCATGGCTCTTGGGTAGCATTAAGATAAAAACCTGCACCGAGGCCGAAATCATAAGCTCCTTCCGGATCATCAGGAACACCTTCGCCTCTAGGACTGGTATCTGGAGCGACAATCGCAATCCCTAACTCTGCGGCTTTTTTGAAAGCGCCCGCTTTCTGCATAAAGTTTTCATCTGTACAGGTGAGACCTGATAACCAATACAATACAGGTACTGGTTTATCCTCGGTCGCTTCTAACGGCAGATAAATTGCAAAGCGCATTTCACAATTGAGAGTGCTGGATTGATGAATGTATTGCTTGTGCCAGCCATCGAAAACTTTCGCTTGGCTATGATTAATTAAACTCATTCTTCCTCCTATACCCAGTTGTCTCAAGTGACCGCTTAAACGGGCAGCCACTCGAAATTAAAAGGTATACGCTGATTTTATTATATCGTTCTACACTACTTATCGAAGTGAACGACAGAGCGAATACTTTCGCCAGCATGCATCAAATCGAACGCATCGTTGATTTCATCTAAGGCCATGGTGTGAGTGATAAACTCTTGTAGGCCAAACTCACCTGCAAGGTATTGCTCAACGATGCCCGGAAGTTGTGAACGACCTTTAACTCCGCCAAATGCACTACCACGCCATACACGTCCAGTGACCAATTGGAATGGGCGAGTAGAGATCTCTTGACCTGCGCCAGCAACACCAATAATAACGGATTCGCCCCAGCCTTTATGACAGCATTCAAGCGCCTGACGCATCACGTTTACGTTACCGATACATTCAAATGAGAAGTCCACGCCGCCGTCTGTCATCTCAACAATCACTTCTTGAATAGGCTTGTCGAAGTGTTGCGGATTGATACAGTCTGTCGCACCAAGCTGTTTCGCTAATTCGAATTTCTTCTCGTTGATATCGATACCTATGATACGGCTTGCGCCGACCATGCGAGCCCCGATAATGGCTGAAAGACCAATACCGCCTAAGCCGAAGATAGCGACAGTGTCGCCTTTCTTCACTTTAGCGGTATTCATTACCGCGCCCATACCCGTTGTGACACCGCAACCTAATAGACAGATTTCTTCTAGTGGTGCTTCTTTATTCACTTTCGCAAGAGAAATTTCAGGCAGTACAGTGTATTCAGAGAAGGTTGAGCAACCCATGTAGTGATAAATAGGTTGACCATCTTTGTAAAAGCGAGTCGTACCATCAGGCATTAAACCTTTACCTTGGGTTTCGCGAACCGCTTGGCACAGATTGGTCTTACCTGATTTACAGAACTTACATTCGCCACATTCTGCTGTGTAAAGTGGGATAACGTGATCACCGACATCAACAGAAGTAACACCTTCACCGACCATCTCAACAATACCGCCACCTTCGTGACCAAGAATCGATGGGAACACGCCTTCTGGGTCTTCGCCGGATAACGTGAATGCATCAGTATGACAAACACCTGATGCCACAATTCGCACTAACACTTCACCTTTACGAGGAAGCATCACATCAACTTCTTCGATTTTAAGAGGTTGGTTTGGACCCCACGCAACCGCAGCGCGTGATTTTATGAATTTGTCTTGTGACATGTGGTCATCCTTTTAATCAATAACGAGGAGTGCTTGGTGTACTCCCAACACCATTAGTAGTCTTTTAGTATAGAAGCTTCTCTTTGGTTAATAATTGGGTGAAAATGAGAATAACTTTTACACTATTGTAATAATCAAAAAGAGTTGTTGATGGCAGGTTGGGAAGGAATTAACGAATTTATAGCGGTTGCTGAGTGTGGAAGCTTCACTCAGGCCTCGTTGCGCTTAAACACTTCTGTGGCGAACATTAGTCGCCGTGTCGCAACGCTTGAAGAGCGACTGAAAGTGAAGCTGTTGGTAAGAACGACACGTAAGGTGTCTCTGACTGAAGCAGGGCTGGTTTACTTTCAGCAATGTCGAGTGTTGGTTGAAGGTTTAGAGCAAGCAGAGCAAACCGTTACTCAAATGCAGCAAACGCCGCAAGGCAAACTAAAAGTGACAGCACCAGTGACTTACGGAGAGCAAAAAATTGCGCCTCTACTTCATCAGTTTCTTCAGCAACATGAACAGCTAAATTTAGAGTTAGTGCTCACTAACCAAAAGCTCGACTTAATTGAACAAGGTGTCGATCTGGCAATCCGTTTGGGGCAGTTAGACGATTCCAGTTTTCGGGCTAAGAAACTGAGTAATCGACAGTTATATGTTTGTGCAACGCCAGAATACTTGGCTCGCTTTGGCGTGCCTCATACATTGTCTGAGCTTAATAAACATCAATGTTTGATTGGAACTTATGATCACTGGCGTTTCAAGGAACACGGCCAGTCACGCTCTATTCGGGTGAAAGGTAATATTAACTGCAATAGCGGGATCGTTCTGTTGGATGCTGCACTGCGTGGAATGGGCATGGTTCAGCTACCGGATTACTACGTAAGTGAACACTTAGCTTCAGGAGCATTAGTCGAAGTACTTCCTTCGTATCGTGATGACAGAGAAGGAGTGTGGGCGCTTTATCCTCACAATCGGCATCTCTCGGCCAAAGTCCGCCTGCTGGTGGATTACCTTGCGCAAAGCTTATCAGCCGAAGCTG
Source organism: Vibrio sp. Hal054 (assembly GCF_037162405.1). Lineage (NCBI taxonomy): Bacteria > Pseudomonadati > Pseudomonadota > Gammaproteobacteria > Vibrionales > Vibrionaceae > Vibrio > Vibrio sp. Hal054. The sequence continues at coordinate 663,332 of NZ_JARLUT010000001.1, forward strand.
TTGTATAATTTCGTCCAATAAAGGGCAAACAAACCCAAGTCCAACAAGAGAGAGAATAATGACGGAATCCCAAGCGGAATTTAGCCCACAAGACGAAGACTTTATGCGCCAAGCGATGGCTTTAGCCGCTAAGGCTGAAGAGCAAGGAGAAGTTCCTGTGGGCGCTGTATTGGTTAAAGATGGTGAAATCATCGCGCAAGGCTGGAACCGTTCAATTGGCAATCATGATGCAACGGCTCACGCTGAAATTCAGGTATTACGTCAGGCGGGAGAGAAGTTAGAAAACTATCGCCTGCTCGATACAACGTTGTATGTCACGTTGGAACCTTGTCCTATGTGTGCTGGCGCTTTATTGCATAGTCGAGTAAAGCGAATTGTCTATGGTGCTCCTGATCTTAAAGCCGGTGCCGCAGGTACGGTATTGAACATCTTTGACAGCCCTGCGGCTTATCACTACGCCACGATAGAAAAAGGTTTATTAGAGGATGAGTGTCGCCAGCAGTTACAGGCCTTCTTCAAGCGTCGTCGCAAAGAAATTAAAGCATTAAAAGATGAACAGAAACGAGATCAAACAGTTGAGAAATAAAAGTAACAAGTGGGAAGTAGCGGGATAGAACAAAATAAGACGAGTGAATAAAACGAGTGGTAGTGGGTCTTTGGCAAACATCTACATTTGTAGATGTTTGCGTCCCTAAAATATCAGCTGATTACAAGTACTGTTCTTCCAAATGTACATACGCTCGATGACGTGCTAGCACTTTCTTTTTTGTATTGGCTAGCATACGGCGACGGCGGTTAGCTGATACTGCTTTGTTAAGGAGTTTAGGCCTGCGTTTAAGCATAAAACGTCCCCCTTTCAGTACTAACTATCACAACAAACCCCAATTATTCATCCAATCAGGGCGCCAAACTATCAAACTTATTTGACGTTTTTATGTATCCGACTCTTACTTGTTTTTATTTGTAGAGTAAGAGCGGATGCACATATCTATTTATGGGTTCCGAAGAAAAAAATCAAGTGTTTATTTTTGAATTGATGCAGGGTTATCGCTTGCCGATTCTGCTTGCTCAGAATCTAAGCTCTCTTCATCGTTTTGCGAATCATCAATAGACTCATCAAGGGTACTTTCATCACTTTCATCCTCTTCCGGTAAATGAATCACCGTGATGTCATCGGTGCCAGATTCGACGCTAACCACTTTCTGTTGCTCTAAATGGCCAATGATACTTTGATAGTAACGACGTATGTTCTCAACATAGTTTCTCGCTTCATCACCACGAGCATAACCATAGATGGTCTTCGAGAAATATTTCTTCTGACGTAACAAAGGTAGTCTGTCTTTTACTTCTGCCCAAGTATCCGGATCACTGCCCTGAAGTTTGGTGAGTCGACGAGCATCCATCATGTGTCCGTAACCGACGTTATAGGAAGCAAGGGCAAACCAGATTTTTTCGTGATCAGAAATGGAATCTGGAACTCGCGCCACCATTCTTCGTAGGTACTCGACACCACCTCTAACCGACTGTTCTGGGTCAAGGCGGTTGGAGACATCAACACTTTTCGCAGTTGGTAGCGTCAGCATCATCATGCCACGTACACCCGTTGGTGATTTAGCTCTAGGGTTCCAATGAGACTCCTGATAAGCCAGTGCCGCAATCAAGCGCCAGTCAAATTCATCCGAATATTTCTGGAATAGTGGTGCCCATTTAGGCAGTCGGTTATCAAGTGCTCGAATAAATGCACGCGTGTCTACATAGTCGAAAGTGCCAATGTGACCGATGTACTTTTCTTCTAATGATGCGAGCGATCCTGATTGTTTTAGTTCACCAAAGAACTCAATCATCATGGCATACAGGCTTTCGTCTTGTGAACGACGCATAAACCAAGAGATAGGTTGGTCTTCTGTCACTTCAAAGGCAGACGCGAGGTCAGGGTAAATACGTTGAGAAAGTGAAACTTCTACCGAATCTGCCATAGTAAACAGCAATGAACCTTCGGAAACGCTTTTGAGCAGATCGTTGACGTCTGAATTGGTATCAATATGGAAATCAAAATCAGGGTAATCTTTCTTTAGTCCGTTGAGCGTTGTTTCAAAGTGAGAATCATCAACCACACTGAAAATAGATTGGCCGTCATTTTGATCTTCAAGCTCTTGTTGCTTATTGACAAGCTGCTGAATATTACGCGGACGCCATTGGCCTTTTTTATACACTACTTGTTGAGATACGTAGTAGTAAGCAGGGCCGGCGCGGTAGTCTTTCAGACGTTCTTCCGATTGGCTAAGACCTGCAGCGATGATATCGATCTCGCCGTTTTTGAGAGCAGGAAACAGACTTGAGAGGCGATAAGCGGGCTTCATCTCAAGTTTGACATTCAGTTGTGCTGCAAATTCTCGGGCTAATTCATAATCCAACCCAGAAGGGCCATCTGGACCGATGTAGTAAGAGAGTTGGTTGTTTAATGTACCAACACGCAAGACTCCGCGTTCACGGATCTGGTCAAGTTCACTTTTCGGTTCGGAATCTATTTGGCAACCACTTACGAGAAGAGTCATTAAAAATAGAGTGAAGCCACGGCTGAGTGAATGATAAAAAAGCTTTGTCATTAATTTGAGATCTCTTACATCAATTAGTGCCTTTATATCAAAGGCTGCTCGTATGGCAAAGTGATAGCTTGTTACTAAGCTTGTTGTGTCTGAAAATTGTTCAAACAGGGTGAAATTCAAAATTAATGAAAAAAATGACGCAAACGGTTGCTTTTGGTGTTACGTCACAAAAAAAATCCTCTATAATGCGCTCGCATCAAAGAGATGAAATCGGCATAAGTTCCAATTAATTAGTTTAACGTACTGATAATTAGATGAATTTATGCCAATTACACCTCAATCAATGGATATAGAGACCTTTGCACATGAGAATTTTGCGTGGTTCCCCAGCTCTTTCTGAGTTTCGTGTCAATAAACTACTCGAGACGTGTCGTGAACAAAACTTACCTGTGACGGGTATCTATGCAGAGTTCATGCACTTTGCTGATCTCAAGGCAGATTTAGACGACAGTGAAATCGAAAAACTTGAGAAGTTACTGACTTACGGTCCAACAATTCAAGAACACGAGCCACAAGGTTTGCTACTTCTTGTTACTCCTCGCCCGGGTACAATTTCTCCTTGGTCTTCTAAGGCAACAGATATCGCTAACAACTGTGGCTTGGCAAATGTTAAGCGACTAGAGCGCGGTACGGCTTACTACATTGAGTCTGAAGGTGAACTTTCAGCTGACCAAATCGCTAGCATCAACGCTTTAATTCATGACCGCATGATGGAAGTTGTTTTTACTGAACAAGAGCAAGCTGCTGCACTATTCAAATCTGCAGAACCAGCGCCAGTTGCTTACGTTGATCTACTTTCAGGTGGTCGTAAAGCGCTTGAAGAAGCAAACGTTACTCTTGGTCTGGCTCTTGCTGAAGATGAGGTCGACTACTTACTTGAAAGCTTTGTGACTAAGCTTGAGCGTAACCCAACTGACATCGAATTAATGATGTTTGCACAAGCAAACTCAGAGCACTGTCGCCATAAGATCTTCAATGCAGATTGGACAATCGACGGCGTGAAGCAAGACAAATCGCTGTTCAAGATGATCAAGAACACTATGGAGATGACTCCAGATTACGTTCTGTCGGCTTACAAAGATAACGCTGCGGTAATGGAAGGCTCTGAAGTTGGTCGTTTCTTCCCGAACCCAGAGACTCGTCAATACGGCTACAGCCACGAAAAAGCACACATTCTGATGAAGGTGGAAACACACAACCACCCAACGGCTATTTCTCCATGGCCAGGTGCTTCTACAGGTTCTGGCGGTGAAATCCGTGATGAAGGCGCAACCGGTATCGGCGGTAAACCGAAAGCTGGCTTAGTTGGTTTTACAACCTCTAACCTTCGTATTCCAAACTTTGTTCAGCCTTGGGAAACGGACTTCGGTAAGCCAGGTCGTATCGTTAACGCTCTGGATATCATGCTTGAAGGTCCTTTAGGCGGCGCAGCATTTAACAACGAATTTGGTCGTCCTAACCTTTTAGGCTACTTCCGTACCTACGAAGAGAAAGTGACTTCTCACGCGGGTGAAGAGATCCGTGGTTACCACAAACCAATTATGATTGCTGGTGGTTTAGGTAACATCCGTGATGAACACGTACAGAAGAAAGAAATTCCAGTAGGTGCAAGCTTAATCGTGCTTGGTGGTCCTGCAATGAACATCGGCCTTGGTGGCGGTGCTGCTTCTTCTATGGCTTCAGGTCAGTCTGCGGAAGATCTCGATTTTGCTTCTGTACAACGTGAAAACCCTGAGATGGAACGTCGTTGTCAGGAAGTTATCGACCGTTGCTGGCAGCTTGGTGACGCAAACCCAATCGCATTTATTCACGATGTGGGCGCGGGCGGTATTTCTAACGCATTGCCAGAGCTAGTAGATGACGGCGAGCGTGGCGGTATTTTCCAACTGCGTGACGTGCCAAATGATGAGCCGGGAATGAGCCCGCTGGAAATTTGGTGTAACGAATCTCAGGAACGTTACGTACTGGCGGTTGCGCCAGAAAACATGGCAGCGTTCGATGCTATCTGTAAGCGTGAACGTGCTCCATACGCAGTTGTAGGTATCGCGACTGAAGAGCGTGACCTGAAGCTGGAAGATACACACTTCGACAACACACCTATCGATATGCCAATGGATATCCTGCTAGGTAAAACACCTAAAATGCACCGTGATGCGAAAACAGCGAAGGTGAACAGCCCAGCTATTGATCGTTCAGGTATTGAATTGGGTGATGCGATTGAACGTGTTCTTCGTCTACCAGCCGTTGCCGAGAAAACATTCCTTATCACCATTGGTGACCGTACGGTAACTGGTCTTGTGGCTCGTGACCAAATGGTTGGTCCATGGCAGGTTCCTGTTGCGAACTGCGCAGTAACAGCGGCAAGTTACGACACTTACCACGGTGAAGTCATGGCGATGGGTGAACGTACGCCTGTAGCATTACTGGACTTCGGTGCGTCTGCTCGTCTAGCGGTTGGTGAAGCGATCACTAACATCGCAGCAACTGAAATCGGCGATATCAAACGTATTAAACTATCTGCTAACTGGATGTCTCCAGCGGGTCACCCAGGTGAAGATGCTGGTCTATACGAAGCAGTGAAAGCGGTAGGTGAAGAGCTGTGTCCGGCACTTGGTCTGACTATCCCTGTGGGTAAAGACTCAATGTCGATGAAGACTAAGTGGAACGAAAATGGCGAAGACAAAGAAGTGACTTCTCCACTTTCACTAATCATCACTGCGTTTTCTCGCGTAGAAGATGTTCGTAAGACAGTAACTCCACAGCTTCGCACAGATTTAGGCGAATCAAGCCTAGTACTTATTGACCTAGGTAACGGTAAAAACCGCCTAGGTGCAACAGTACTGGCTCAGGTTTACAAGCAGTTGGGTGATAAGCCTGCTGATGTAGATAACGCAGAGCAACTAAAAGGTTTCTTCAATGCTATTCAAAGCCTAGTTAGCAACGACAAGTTGATTGCTTACCACGATAAAGGCGACGGCGGTCTATTTGTGACTCTTGCTGAGATGGCATTCGCTGGTCACTGTGGTGTGAAGGCAAACATCGAAGCTTTAGGTGAGGATACTCTGGCTGCGATGTTCAACGAAGAACTCGGTGCAGTTGTTCAGGTTAAGAACGATGAAATTGAATCTGTACTAGCAACACTAGCAGATAACGGTTTAGCAGCATGTTCACATGTTATTGGCGCAGTAGAAGCTTCAGACAAGCTAGTGATCACTTCTGGTAACACAGTATTGGTCGACCGTTCAAGAACAGAACTTCGTACTATCTGGGCTGAAATGACGCACAAAATGCAAGCGATGCGTGACAACCCTGCGTGTGCAAACCAAGAGTTTGAAGCGAAGAAAGACAACTCAGACCCAGGTCTGAACGTGAAACTCAGCTTCGATACTAACGAAGACGTAGCAGCGCCTTACATTGCGAAAGGTGCTAAGCCTAAGATGGCAATTCTGCGTGAGCAGGGTGTTAACTCGCATGTTGAAATGGCAGCAGCGTTTGACCGTGCAGGCTTTGAAGCTACCGATATCCATATGAGTGATATCTTGACTGGTCAGGCTGTATTGGAAGAGTACCAAGGCCTTGTGGCTTGTGGTGGCTTCTCTTACGGTGACGTACTGGGTGCTGGTGAAGGTTGGGCGAAGTCAGTGCTATTTAACGCACAGGCTCGTGACCAGTTTGAAACCTTCTTCAACCGTGAAGATACCTTCTCTCTAGGTGTGTGTAATGGCTGTCAGATGCTTTCTAACCTGAAAGAACTGATCCCAGGTGCAGACTTATGGCCTCGTTTCGTACGTAACGAATCTGAGCGTTTTGAAGCTCGTTTTAGCTTGGTAGAAGTTCAGAAATCTGATTCTGTGTTCTTCGACGGTATGGCTGGTTCTCGTATGCCTATCGCGGTTTCTCACGGTGAAGGTCGTGTAGAAGTTCGTGATGAAGCACACCTAGCTGCTATCGAAAACTCAGGTACGGTAGCGGTTCGTTTTGTTGATAACTTGGGTAACCCAACACAACAATACCCGAACAACCCGAATGGTTCGCCAAACGCAATTACTGGTTTAACAACTGCTGATGGCCGTGTAACCATTATGATGCCTCACCCTGAGCGTGTATTCCGCACAGTAGCGAACTCTTGGCATCCAGATAGCTGGGGCGAAAACGGTGCTTGGATGCGTATGTTCCAAAACGCTCGCAAGAACTTGGGTTAATTACAGACCTGTGAATTAAAGCTACTAAATTTCAGATAATAAAAAACGCAAACTATCATGGGTTTGCGTTTTTTTACATTCTACATCAGCAATTTCGAAGATTAACGAAATTGCCCTGCTTCTGGCAGAAACTCAAAGCCCGCTGTGGCCAACTTTGCTTCAAGTGCGGTTCGGTCAATATCGAAGTAGGCAACCAGCTTGTCTAAATCACCGTTAAAGTCGTCCCGCAGCTTCATGTTCACAATGCTCATTAGCATGACTGTGTCCATAGAGGCGAAATTCGCGAGATTCATTATTTGTCCTCGAAATCAGAAATCAGTAAGTTTGCCGCAGCAAAGGCGGCTTTCTCTCTTACTTCTTTTGGTAAAGAAGTATCCGCTGCCACATCGTTCAAAGCACGAACCGCGCAGCTAATTGCTTGAGGAATATAGGCTTGATCGCCACTACCAATTTGAGCGTATAACTCACGAACTAAATCACAACAACCGTAAACTTGCATATCTCTATCCTACTTTTACAGAACGACCTACTTTTACAGAATGAATAATACAGAACGAGACGTCTGCCTTATAAATGATAACTGCTCTCAATATACACAGAGAGCAGAATGAAGACAAAAGTTACCTTTGAGCTGGCTCAATGTTGAGTTTCAGCCGGTGAATTATTCACCGTTTATCTGTTGATGAATGTTATTTACTAACTCTTCACTTAAACCGAGTTGCTTCGCCAGTTCTTGAAGATACGCTTTTTCCATAAAGTTTTGCTCGTCGGCAACCAAGGCTGAAGCAAGATAAATCTCTGACGATTGAGCCGGAGTTTGCGCCAGCGCAGCAATTTCATTCGGATCTAAAGGCTTTTTCAACTCTTGTTGGAACAGGGTTTGAACGTCGTTATCGGCACCAATCTCATTAATCACTTGGTTTATCTTAGCCATTTCTTGCTCATCTACGTGTCCATCTGCTTTGGCGGAAGCGATCATCGCTTTAAGAATGAGTATTTCATGGCGAGGATTTGATTGGTCAAAGGCCGCTGGCTGAGTTGGTTCATTTTGATTGGCTTGCCAGTCGTTATACATCTTATAAGCGAGAGCCCCCAGAGCCGCAGAACCACCAATGGCGAGCGCTTTTTTGCCCAACTTCTTGGTTTTCTTTGAACCCATTAAAAGGCCTATGATACCTCCGCCGAGTGCACCTGCACCAAGGGTGGCAAGCTGGCTTTTATCCTGAGCTAAAGACTGAGCTTGCTGCTTACCGGATTGAACCAAATTGGAGTTGAGTGCTTGATTGAGTAGGGCTTTGAGATCCATGTCTTTCTCCTTTTTGTTTTTATGCAGTGTAGAAGAGAAATGATGAATCCAGCATTAATAAAAAAGGCTGCCAATAGGCAGCCTTCAAAGATAGACGTTCGAGATTAAGCCATTTGCGACTTGATGTGCTCGACGATATCAGTCATTGACACTGGAGTTTTATCACCAGTGCGACGGTTTTTATATTCGAAATTACCTTCGTCCATACTACGATCACCGATAACGATCGTATGAGGAACACCAAGTAGCTCCATATCAGAGAACATAACACCTGGGCGTTCTTTACGGTCATCGAATAGAACTTCGATACCAGCAGCTGTCAGTTCAGCATATAGCTTCTCTGCGGCTTCTTGAACGCGCTCAGATTTGTGCATGTTCATTGGAACGATAGCCACTTGGAACGGTGCAATAGCGTCTGGCCAGATGATACCGTATTTATCGTGGTTCTGTTCAATCGCAGCAGCCACTACACGAGTAACACCGATACCGTAACAACCCATTTCTAGAATAACGTTTTTACCGTCAGCGCCTAGAACACCACAGTTCATTTTCTCAGAGTAGTTAGTACCAAGCTGGAAGATGTGACCAACTTCGATACCACGCTTAAGCATGATAGTGCCTTTACCACATGGGCTTGGGTCACCTTCAACAACGTTACGTAGGTCTTCAACTTGACCTAGTTGAACGTCACGGCCCCAGTTAATACCGAAGTAGTGTTTACCATCAACGTTTGCACCAGCACTGAAGTCGCTGGTTACAGCAACTGTGCGGTCAACGATGAATGGCAGTTTTAGGCCTACAGGGCCTAAAGAACCTGGACCTGCACCGACTAGAGCACGAATCTCTTCTTCAGAAGCCATCTCTAATGGAGAAGCGACTTCTTTCAAGTTTTCTGCTTTTACTTCGTTTAGCTCGTGATCACCACGGATGATCAGGGCAATGATGTCTGCGTCAACTTCATCTGATGCTTTAACGAAAAGCGTTTTAACTGTTTTCTCGATAGGCAGTTCAAATTGCTCAACAAGTTCTGCAATGGTTTTCGCATTTGGCGTATCAACCAGAGTCATCTCTTGAGTTGGTGCTGCAAGTTCTGCTGCAAGTGCAACCGCTTCTGCTTTTTCAATGTTCGCAGCGTAATCAGATTCAGTAGAGAATGCGATTAAGTCTTCGCCGCTTTCCGCCAATACGTGGAACTCTTGAGAGCCGCTGCCACCGATAGCGCCGCTATCCGCCAATACTGGGCGGTAATCCAGACCCATGCGGTCGAATGCTTTACAGTAAGCATCGTGCATAGCGTCGTAAGATTTTTGCAGACCTTCTTTATCGATGTCGAAGCTGTATGCATCCATCATAGAGAATTCACGAGAGCGCATCACGCCAAAACGAGGGCGGCGTTCATCACGGAATTTAGTCTGGATCTGGTACAGATTTAGAGGTAGTTGCTTGTAAGAGCTAACCTCGTTACGCACAAGAGCAGTAATCACTTCTTCTGCTGTTGGGCTTAGTACAAACGGACGAGTGTGGCGGTCAGTAAAGCGAAGCAGCTCAGGGCCCATTTTTTCAGAGCGACCAGTCTCTTCCCATAGTTCAAACGGCTGCACAACGGGCATTAATGTTTCGATAGCCCCTGCATTGTCGATTTCTTGGCGAATGATGGTTTCGACTTTACGCAGTACGCGAAGACCGGTAGGTAGCCAAGTGTAAAGACCTGAAGCTAGCTTACGGATCATACCCGCACGTAGCATGAGCTGGTGGCTCACTACTTCTGCGTCGTTTGGAGTCTCCTTCAGAGTAGAAAGAAGATATTTACTGGTACGCATTTATGGTATCCGTTTATCAAAGGTGGTAATAAATTTAGCCGCTAATAATATCAGCCAAATGCGAATGTCAAAAGTGTTCAATAGTAGTAACTGTCACTAAGTTACCAGATATGGTGAATTTTACGTTCAAATTGTACAAATGTACTGCGTATTGCTTATCGTCAGGCTTATTTTTCTTGTAAGCAGGACGTGGATCTTGTGCTAGAACTTCGCTAATCACCGCTTGTTTGACGGTTGAATCGGGTAGCGACTGCAAAATAGCCAGAGCTGTAGGGCTGAATTCAACCTCAACTGTTGGAGGCTCCGCATCTGCGTATCCACCTTTTGCTTCCGGTACTGAGTCAGAATAGGGGATATAAGGTTTGATATCGATGATGGGAGTACCATCAACCAGATCAACACTGCCCACTTCTATATAGATTTGATCGCCTTCTTTATTTATGCCTCGAAACTCCACCGCAGACATACCAATTCCATTCGGACGAAATGTTGAACGGGAAGCCAATACACCCACTCTTTCATTGCCACCAAGACGTGGTGGACGAACCGTTGGTTTCCAACCTGCTTCAAGATTTTGATCAAACAAGAACAATAACCACAGATGACTGAACTGCTCTAACTCACGTACTGCTTCCATACAGTTCAGCTCGCCTAATAATTTGATGCGTGCTGTTGCGCTGGGCACTAAACGCGGCTGGCGGGGAACGGCAAACTTCTCTTTATATGGAGTTTCGATGGTAGCAATCGGCGTGATGGTGTGCATTGGCGTGTATTGAGTTTGGCTAAAGAAATAAAAGTGAAAATATCACACCTAACAGAGAACAGTAGTAATTATTGTTGACAGTAATTCTATTTTGTTATGTTATAACATAACAATAATTGATTGCGAGGTTTCATCCATGAAAGTATTAAGTTCTCTGAAAAGTGCAAAAAATCGTCATCCAGGTTGCCAGATTGTAAAACGTCGTGGGCGTCTTTACGTTATCTGTAAAGCTAATCCAAGGTTTAAAGCAGTGCAGAGATGAGTCATTGCTACGACTTGAATATCGTTATTAACTTATAATATTCGTTAAATACATTTGTTTGGTTTATAACACTACGTATTGTGCTGATTTGAATTATTTTATGCTTAATTTGAAATAATCTGTAACATCTTTGATTTTGTAATGTTCACTCCCTCAAGTACTCTTCGCCGCGCTTTTGACATTTTTGTCACAAATGCATAGAGAAAACTACAAGGAGGAAACAGATGAGTTCGTCTGCTTCAATAAACAAACCAGCACCTAAAAAGTCACTTTTTACCCGCTTCTTAGATGGTGTTGAGTATTTAGGGAACCTATTACCCCATCCGATTACTTTATTCGCTATTTTCTGTTTAGCGATTCTTATTTCATCAGGTATTGCAGGCTATTTTGAAGTCTCAGTTATGGACCCACGTCCAGAAGGCGCTAAAGGCCGTGCCGCTGATGGTATGATCCACGTTGTTAGCCTGCTTAATGCTGAAGGTCTACAACTGATCGTAACTAACCTAGTGAAAAACTTTGTTGGTTTCGCACCTTTAGGCACAGTGCTTGTTGCTATGCTTGGTGTGGCAATTGCTGAATATTCTGGTCTTTTATCTGCTGCAATGCGTGGCCTTGTTATGGGCGCATCTGCTCGCATGGTAACAGTCACGGTTGTATTTGCAGGTATCATTTCGAATACAGCATCTGAACTTGGCTACGTGGTATTGATTCCACTTGCAGCTATGTTGTTCCACTCTTTAGGTCGTCACCCTCTGGCAGGTCTGGCTGCCGCATTTGCAGGTGTATCTGGTGGTTACTCTGCAAACCTTCTGATTGGTACTGTTGATCCACTGCTTTCAGGTATCACTGAAACAGCAGCACAAATGATTGACCCAACATACACGGTTGGCCCAGAAGTGAACTGGTACTTCATGTTTGTCTCTACCTTCTTTATTGCAGGTATGGGTGCTTACGTAACTGAGAAGATCGTTGAACCTAAATTGGGTAAATACAACCCAGAAGAGGCTGCAGAAGACCTTTCTAAAGACAAGATGGGTACTCTGACTGATATTGAAAAACGTGGTTTGAAGCTGGCTGGTATTGCAGTACTTGCAGTAAGTGCTCTTCTGGCTTGGACTATCGTTCCTGCTGACGGTGTTCTTCGCTCTGCTGAAGGTACTGTTGCGGGTTCACCATTCCTGAAAAGTATTGTTGCTTTCATCTTTGTATTCTTCGCAATCCCTGGCTACGTTTATGGCCGTGTTGTGGGTACGATGAAAACTGACCGTGATGTTATCGATGCGATGGCTAAATCTATGTCTTCTATGGGCATGTACATCGTATTGGTATTCTTTGCTGCTCAGTTTGTTGCATTCTTCAAGTGGACTAACTTCGGTCAGGTATTTGCTGTTGCAGGTGCAGACTTCCTGCAAAACATCGGCTTAACAGGTCCAATGTTGTTCTTCGCATTTATCCTGATGTGTGGCTTCATCAACTTGATGATCGGTTCAGCATCGGCGCAGTGGGCAGTAACGGCACCAATTTTCGTTCCAATGTTAATGCTAGTCGGTTATGCGCCTGAAACGATTCAAGCGGCTTACCGTATCGGTGACTCAACCACTAACATCATCACACCAATGATGAGTTACTTTGGTCTGATCCTTGCGGTTGCAACTCGCTACATGAAGAATCTAGGTATTGGTACGCTAATCGCAACCATGCTGCCTTACTCAATCTGCTTTATCGTAGGTTGGAGCTTGTTGTTCTACGTTTGGGTATTCTTGCTAGGTCTACCAGTAGGCCCAGGTGCTGCAACGTACTACACGCCATAAGTCATGTTCGCTTTAAGCGACATACCTTGATTGGTTATATAGCTTGATTAGTTATATAGATAAGAAAAAACCTGCGAGATTCGCAGGTTTTTTTGTATTTAGAATCGAGCTATTTTTTAAACTTCGCCAGATATCTGTCTAAGTGGTTAGCGAACTCGCGTCGATCAGTCTGAGACAGGGCACTTGGACCTCCGGTTTGAATACCACTTGATCGCATTGTTTCCATAAAGTCGCGAATATTGAGGCGTGCTTTAATGGTGTCTTTCGTATAAAGCTCACCGCGTGAGTTAAGCGCCAATGCCCCTTTGGTAATAACTTCGTCGGCAAGGGGAATGTCGGAAGTGATAACCAAGTCGTTCGCTTCTACTCGTCTTACAATTTCATTATCAGCAATATCAAAACCCGCAGGAACCTGAATGGAGTGAATATTGACTCGTTTAGGTACTGGAATGATGTGATTAGCTACGAAGGTACACTCTATCCCTGTGCGTTCTGCAGCACGCACAATCGTTTCTCTTATCACTTTCGGGCAAGCGTCTGCGTCAACCCATATCTTCATTGAGCTTTACCGTTAATTTGTTGTTCCAACTGTTCAATACGCTTAGTGAGCTGAGCTATGGTCTGCTCTAGCTGATGAATACGATCTGTGTCCCCACTGGTTTTTGCCGCAATTTCTACTTTCGGAACACGGTTAGCATTCTTCCAGCTTTTAATCGCGGCAATGAGGGCAGCCATAGGAACTGATGTGCTCATACGTGCTCTAACTAACGCAACAGTCGGTTCTTTTCCTTGCTGTTGCAGAGTGGTGAGCACACTTTCGAGCTCTTTAGTGACGTCTTGTGTGAGCATAGGTCATCCTTCTATCTGTTGGCGTGATTTTATATCAGATCGATGGATTATTCCTGCTTAAAAGTTTTAGCGTGTCTTCGTTCGTTTTTCTTCAGTTCAAGAGTGCTAGTGAAAGTAACACGTTCTTGTGCGAGATCTCTTACAAGTAGTGTGAGATATCAGAGTTTTGTGAAGCGGAAAATGCTACTTTATGGTTATAACTTATTGAATTTTAGTGTTTTAAATTGATTGCTTGCTTTGTATGCAGAAATATTTGCGATCAGGTAATTGCACAAAAAATCCAAAGGCGTAGATTAAACCTCGTCGGAAGGGAACTGACACGGAATTGGATACACCACTGGACGGTGATTTCAGGACGAAAAAGTGATTAACGGATAAATCACTACATGGATACGGATACGAACGGATTCAACAGCTAACAGGAAGTTAGTTGGCAAGGAAAGCAAAAAGGATAAACCCTAGGAAAGGGTAGGACACCATCAGGACGATGGGAAGGACACCGCTCAAGGAACAAGTGATGAGCGCTAACAGGAAAGTTAGCACAAAGGATGAAAACGGACACCGCTAGGAAGGCGATGCAAGGATTTGACTGAAGGATTCGGTTTTTTAAGGATGATGCAGGAAGCACGTATTTGTAGCCGGATTGCTGCACACAAGACTTAAACCCCAGCACTTAGGTGTTGGGGTTTTTCTTAATTTGAAGTTTTCCAATTCAAATTCTGTTATCTCTGCGACAATTTCTACCGACCACATAGTGACCTTTTTATCGTTATCTATGCGAAAATCAGTAAAATAATAAAAATAATCAGTGGCTTAATTTTTTTGTTTTTGTTAGTAATAGCAAAAACGCTATTCATTTGATGTTGTAACAAGGATTGTTTGTGACAATAGTGACACGACGAACACTGTTAATTCCCTATACAGAATCGTTCGAGTTGGACTTTTTGATGCTGAATTGCTGTGCTAAAAACAGGGCATATATGAACGGCCCTAAAACGGTTTCGGCATCAAGAGAGTTATTCAAGCGCGTACTCAATGACTCCTCCATTCATGCAATGGCGGTTCTGGATAACTATAATCGTGAGTTTATGGGGCATGTGTTTATCGAGCGCGATGACATTAAAGCTGAGCTGGGCTTTATTTTCGATAAGCTGTACTGGAAGCAAGGTTTAGCGTCTGAAGCATTAAAAGCGTTTTTTCCCAAAGCCTGTGAGCGATTAGGACTGATGAGAGTCGTTGCGAGTGCGGAAGTTGAAAATCTCTCCGCGATTAAGATATTGCAAGCTTTAGGGTTTGAAAACAAAGGCGAAAATGAAGAATATTTCGCCCCGAGTTATGACTTCGAATGGATTAGACCATCCGATGCGGTGGCAAGTTAAAGCGCATTGGGATGAAACCGCGCATTTCCAGCTTTCCTTGGTAACAGTCGTCGCCTAAAGCCGAAAATTCAAACAAGTAAACCGTATGCCAAAACCAGCGACCATCGCTGGTTTTCCATTTGTGGCCGCCGAATGAGACGCTTAGCAATTGGAGTTCAAGCTGATCGCACTTTCTCAATACATGTGACTTTGCGATTTCAGACTGACGCCTTTGCTGCCAAAAGAGAAAACAGACAAAACACAACGCCAATATTGCCAATAAGTCTCCAATCATCTTCTATCCTAAGACTTTGTATCTTGTTGAAGTTTAATCAGCGCTTGAGCAAGCTCTTCAGATGGTGTGCCATGCAGAAGTGGTAATAACACCATTCTTAGCTCTGGCAACATGACTAAGTCGGCAAATAGCTGATTGAACAGAGTCTGGTTGCCTGTTTGTGCCAGCCTTAGTAAGAACTGTTCTGCTCGCGAATTTAGGTTCAAAACGTGCCACGCACGACCTGCAATCGCAATCAGAACTTCAGGATGGCTTAAACGTGGGCTTGCTAAGATAGCATCGACAATCTTGCTCAGCAGTTTTTCATCTGAACCGGAAAGCGCACGAGTTAATGCCGACAGTAAAAACAGATCTGGGTCCTTGCTTGAAATCTCTGCCTGCGCAAATTCTTCAAGACGCTCGGCCAGTTTAGCGGGCGGTTTAGTATGCTCAAGTGCTCCAAGCAGCGCATAAAGAGGTTGCGTGGGTAAGTGAGAAAGCGCTTTACGCACCATAGGTCCGTTTTGTTCTTGGCTTAAGCGTGCGCAGATATCGGTAATACCTTGCAGACCTACGGTTTGCCAGTTGTTCCAGCCAAGACCGCCCGAGAAATAGTGCTGTGCGTGCTCGTAATATTGGCTGCAAGGCATATCTAGCTCAGCGCGAATTTGGCTGTGGAAGACCGCCATTTTGTCTTCAGATGGCTTAAAGGTGTAGGGATTGTTTGCCAGTTTTTCCTGCTGCTCTTCGGTAAGTTCTTTATTGAGACGAGTCCCCATAGCTTCAACTACGTACTTAATGAATTGCCCCACATCCGCTTGTAGCAACAATCCTCGTTCGTCTAAAGCAAATTTCAGAAACCAAATCCAGGGTTGTTTGGTTTCATTCCAGTACGCAATAGCAAGGTGAGCGGTACGCTTTACAGGATATGGGTAAGCTTGATGTCCTTGTTCTACGTGCGAAAACTGATCGTTGTCGATCGGTTGAATACGTCGGCCAAGGTCGAAAATTTGATATTGGCAGCCACTGTTTTTTAGCAGCGCTGTCAGAGTTTGAATATTGTCCATGGGAGCAAAATGTTCCTACTTTTCTTTGGGGCAAGTAACCCTTCTTTCCCCAATAAATGGTACTCTATGGCCCTTTTTCAAGGTGTACGACCAATAAACTTGGTGAATCATGACAATTAACACAAAACTGGCCCAAGCATTGGAGCAGTTAGAAGCTGAAATGCGCCAATGTGAAGTATGGCAGTCAACGCCTCCGAGCTTGGAAGCGATGCAAAGTGTTGAGCCATTTTCCATCGATACGCTCGACCCGCATGAGTGGCTTCAATGGGTTTTTATCCCGACAATGCAGAAGTTACTTGATGAAGGACAAGCGATTCCAAGAGGGTTTGAGTTGTCGCCTTATTTTGAGGAAGTCTGGAAGCATCAAGATAAGTTTCAGGCTGTTTTGCTGGTGGTAAACCATATTGATAGGGTATGTCAGTAATGTTGGAAATTATCTACCAAGACGAGTATTTGGTGGCGGTAAACAAACCTGCGGGAATGTTGGTGCATCGTTCATGGCTGGACAAGCATGAGACTCAGTTTGTGATGCAGACATTGAGAGACCAAATTGGTCAGCATGTTTTTCCATTGCATCGTTTAGACCGACCGACGTCTGGTGTGCTGGTTTTTGCGTTATCGAGCGAAATTGCTTCCAACGTTATGCCGATGTTTGCCAATCATGAAATGGTGAAAACGTATCATGCAATTGTCCGTGGTTGGATTGAAGAGGGCGATGTGCTGGATTATCCGCTCAAAGAAGAGCTGGATAAAATTGCCGATAAGTTTGCCAAGCAAGATAAAGAAGCACAGTCTGCGGTGACCGAGTACCAACCATTAGCCAAGGTGGAAGTGCCGTTTTCAACCGGAAAATTTCCAACTACTCGCTACTGTTTAGTTGAAATGAAGCCTAAGACAGGGCGTAAACATCAGTTGCGTCGTCATATGGCGCATCTTCGTCATCCAATTGTTGGTGATACCACGCATGGTGATGGTAAACATAACCGCTTGTATCGCGAAGAGTACGATTGTCATCGCTTAATGCTGCACGCCAGCGAACTGCGTTTTGTCCATCCGTACACTAAGCAAGAGTTGGTATTAAAGGCTTCTTTTGATGAAAGCTGGCAAAAGTTGTTTGCTGAGTTTGAGTGGAACCATCCACAGCCTTAAATTGCAGGTCTTACACAAAGCAAAAAGCCTTCTCTCTGAGAAGGCTTTTTCGTAGCAATAATCTTATTGGATTACTTATTCAGGTAGGATTCTACGGCAGTTTTGATGCCAGCACCGTCTAAACCAAGTTCAGCATGCATCTCTTCCTGGGTTCCTTGAGCAATGAACTGGTCAGGAAGACCAAGATTCAGCACCGGCTTGATGATTTTTTCTTTCATCATAAACTCAACAACGCCTGCGCCTGCGCCACCTGCAATCACGTTCTCTTCCAGTGTCACAATGATATCGTGGCTCGCTGAAAGTTCTTTGATTAGTGCTTCATCTAATGGTTTGACGAATCGCATGTCAGCCACGGTTGCATTCAATTCTTCAGCCGCTTCCAGTGCATAAGGAAGTAGGGAACCGAAGCTTAGAATCGCCACTTTTTCACCTTGACGCATCATGCGACCTTTACCGATTTCAAGCGCAGTAAACTCTTGCTTGATTTCAACACCCATACCGTTGCCTCGTGGGTAGCGGACCGCACTCGGGCCTTGATGTTGATGACCGGTATACAGCATTTGACGACATTCGTTTTCATCTGCCGGAGCCATGATGGTCATGTTCGGGATGCAACGCATAAAGCTTAAATCGAATGCACCTTGGTGAGTCTGACCATCAGCACCGACAAGCCCCGCACGGTCGATAGCAAACATCACTGGCAGATTCATAATAGCGATATCGTGAATCAACTGATCGTAACCGCGTTGCAGGAAGGTCGAGTAAATCGCCACTATCGGGTTGTATTTAGCGATTGCCATACCTGTTGCTAATGTCACGGCATGTTGCTCAGCGATCGCCACGTCGAAGTATTGAGATGGGTACTCTTTCGAGAAGCGAACCATGCCAGAGCCTTCACGCATCGCAGGTGTGATTGCCATCAGTTTTGGATCTTGCGCAGCCATATCACACAGGAAATCACCGAAGATCTTCGAGTAGGTCGGTTTGGTACTTGAGCTCTTAGGCAAGCTGCTATGACTTGGGTCGAACTTAGGCACGCCGTGGTAACCAATCGGATCTTTCTCCGCTGGTTCATAACCTTTGCCTTTCTTCGTCATAATATGAAGGAACTGCGGGCCTTTAAGCTCACGCATGTTTTTCAATGTTTTGACCAGTTCAATCACATCATGACCGTCAACAGGGCCGATATAGTTAAAGCCCAACTCTTCGAAAAGCGTTCCCGGAACGACCATGCCTTTCAGGTGCTCTTCCGTACGACGAACCAATTCTTTGATTGGTGGAATACCAGAGAGAACTTTCTTACCGCCTTCACGAATGGAAGTGTACAAACTGCCTGACAGCACCTGAGCAAGATGGTTGTTCAGTGCGCCAACGTTCTCTGAAATCGACATTTCGTTGTCGTTGAGAATAACCAGCATATCAGGGTGAACGTCACCAGCGTGGTTCATGGCTTCAAATGCCATACCAGCGGTAATCGCGCCGTCACCAATCACGCTGACGATCTTACGATCAGCGCCTTCTTTGCCAGCACAAATAGCCATGCCCAAAGCAGCACTGATAGATGTCGATGAGTGACCGACAGACAAGGTGTCGTATTCGCTCTCTTCGCGCCAAGGGAAAGGATGAAGGCCATCTTTTTGGCGAATCGTAGGCATTTGCTCACGACGCCCCGTCAGGATTTTATGCGGATAAGCCTGATGACCCACGTCCCAAATCAACTGATCAAATGGCGTGTTGTAGACGTAGTGAATCGCCACTGTCAGTTCAACAGTACCTAAGCCAGAAGCCAGGTGTCCGCTTGATTGACTAACAGAGTTAAGCAGATACGTTCTGAGTTCATCACAAAGCTTTGGCAGAATGTTTTTAGGCAGACTGCGTAATTCGTCCGGCGTATTCGCCAGAGCCAGTGTTGGATATTTTGAAATATCAAGAGTCATAATTATGCGCGCTTATAGTGTTAATTTTTGCGCTCGATGACGTATCGGGCGAACTCTTCAAGACATTCTGTATTGTAAGGAATAGCTTCAAGTGCTTGAAGTGCTTCCTGTAACAGAGTTTGGGCTTTATTTATCGCTCCGTCCAATCCTAATAGAGCTGGGTACGTACTTTTGTTGAGCTGTTGATCTGAACCTTGAGGTTTACCCAAAGTTTCGGTATCGCCGATGACATCCAAAATGTCGTCTTGTACTTGAAATGCGAGGCCAACGGCATCGGCATATTTATCAAGCTGTGGCAGAACTTGTAGGCCCTTCTCACCAGCGGCTAAAGCTCCTAAACGAATCGCACAGCGCATAAGTGCGCCGGTTTTATTGCGATGAATTGTTTCGAGCTCTTGCAACGAAATAAGACGATTCTCTGCGCCAAGATCAAGTGCTTGTCCTAAACACATACCTTGTGCACCGGAAGCTTCAGCAAGTACCTGAACCATTTTGATACGATTGACTTCGCCTTCTTCAGACAGAGTACCTTCGGCCAAAATGGTAAATGCTAGGGTTTGCAGGGCGTCACCGGTTAGGATCGCCGTTGCTTCATCGAATTTAATATGGCACGTCGGCTTACCACGGCGTAGCTCATCATCGTCCATGGCCGGTAAATCGTCATGGATAAGTGAATACGCGTGGATACACTCCACTGCTGATGCCGGGGTGTCTATATCTTCAATAGAGCAACCTAGCATTTGGCCTGTTATATAGACCAAATAGGGGCGAGCACGTTTACCGCCCAGCAGTAAGCCATAACGCATTGCTTCAATCAGCGCTAAGTCTTGGTTGGGCAGGCGGTTTAACCAGTGGTCAAGCTGCTCATTATTTCGTTGTTGATAAGAGGTTAGAGCCTCAATCATAGGACACTCTTAAACGTTTCGTTCAGCCGCTAGTCGCATTATCAATCAGAGACAAAACGACGAGAGACAATAAATAGTTAAGAACAATGAATATCAGTTATTCAGGTAATTCGTTAAATTCACTGAGTGGCGCATCATCTGTGTTGCTTAGCAGAATGCTAACACGCTGTTCCGCTTCATCCAGTTTACTTTGACCTGAGCGAGCAAGAGCGATACCACGTTCGAATTTTTTCAGTGCATCGTCTAGTGTTAAATCACCATTTTCTAGCTGCTCGACCACTTGATCTAACTCTTCAATGGTCGCCTCGAAAGACATGTTTTCTGGTTTTTTACTCGCCATAATATTATTGCCTTGGGAAAGATGCACGAAAGTTACCTTAGCCTGTGTTGATGGTCAAATTTAACCAACCAATTTTGTCAGAATTACGGAGGTTTTTAGTCGATACCGATAACGAATATGAAAATTCACGGTGGTGCGTTATTCGTAATTAATGAGCATTTTGTGCAATCTATGAATACCGAAGGTGCATATTGGCACGCTTTAAGTATAAACTTGTTGTTGGCGTAATTGAGGCACAAGTGTCCTTTCGTCAATTTTCTATTTAAGAATTTGATTCTCTTGTCGATAAGAGAATAACTGAGAGTCGTTCGGCTCTAATCAATGCGAACATATTGTCTGAGGAGTGCTTCGTGGATTTAGCTACGCTGATAGGTCTGATTGGTGGCCTAGCTTTCGTTATTATGGCGATGGTTTTAGGTGGAAGCCTAACGATGTTCGTCGACGTAACCTCAATTCTTATTGTTGTCGGTGGCTCTACGTTTGTTGTTTTGATGAAGTTTACCATGGGGCAGTTTTTTGGAGCTGCTAAAATTGCTGGTAAAGCATTCATGTTCAAAGCCGATGAACCAGAAGATTTGATCGCAAAAATCGTAGAAATGGCTGACGCTGCACGTAAAGGTGGTTTCCTTGCTTTGGAAGAGATGGAAATCAGTAACAGCTTTATGCAAAAGGGCATTGATTTACTGGTAGATGGTCATGACGCGGATGTGGTTCGCGCAACTCTACAAAAAGACATTGCATTAACGGATGAGCGACACGAATTTGGTTCGGGTGTTTTCCGCGCATTTGGTGACGTTGCACCAGCGATGGGGATGATCGGTACTCTTGTTGGTCTGGTCGCGATGTTGTCGAACATGGATGACCCGAAAGCCATCGGTCCTGCAATGGCGGTTGCACTTTTAACCACGCTATACGGTGCGGTTCTTGCGAACATGGTGTTCTTCCCAATTGCAGACAAGTTATCGCTTCGTCGTGAACAAGAAACATTAAATCGCCGTCTGATTATGGATGGTGTGCTGGCAATCCAAGATGGTCAAAACCCACGTGTGATTGACAGCTACTTGAAGAACTACCTCAACGAGGGCAAACGAGCTCTTGATATTGATAGCGAATAACCGGAGCAAATGATGGATGACCAAAAGTGTAAATGTCCACCTCCGGGGCTTCCCGCTTGGTTGGGGACATTTGCCGACCTAATGTCCCTGTTAATGTGCTTCTTCGTACTGCTGCTTTCGTTTTCGGAAATGGACGTACTGAAGTTCAAGCAGATTGCCGGCTCGATGAAATTTGCTTTTGGTGTGCAAAACCGTCTGGAAGTGAAAGACATTCCAAAAGGTACCAGCATCATTGCTCAGGAGTTCCGTCCGGGGCGTCCTGAGCCTACACCTATCGATGTGATTATGCAGCAAACCATAGACATCACTCAGCAGACGTTAGAGTTCCACGAAGGGGATGAAGATCGTGCTGGTGGTACTATGCGTGATGCTGGCGATATGACTGGCGGTCAGTCCCCAGAAACATCGACCGAAGACAATCAAAATACTGAGTCGGAATCTCAGCAACAGCAATCTCAGGCAGCTTCTGAAGCGACTGAGACCTTGATGGAAACCATTAAGAACGCGCTGCAACGGGAAATCGAGCAAGGTGCAATCGAAGTGGATAACCTTGGTCAGCAGATTGTTATCCGCATTCGTGAGAAAGGCGCATTCCCTGAAGGTTCTGCTTTCTTGCAACCTAAGTTCCGTCCTTTGGTTCGTCAGATAGCCGATCTGGTTAAAGATGTTCCGGGTATCGTTCGGGTTTCTGGTCACACTGATAACCAGAGAATTGATTCGGAATTGTATCGTTCAAACTGGGATCTTTCTTCTCAGCGTGCCGTGTCGGTCGCTCAAGAGATGGAATCGGTGCGCGGCTTCTCACATCAGCGCTTGCGGGTACGAGGCATGGCTGATACCGAGCCTTTGGGACCCAATGACACCGCGGCTCAACGCTCTCGTAACCGTCGTGTGGAAATCAGCATTATGCAGGGCGAGCCGATGTACAGTGATGAAATACCATCAGCACAAGCTGGCTCAATTCAATAGCTAAGCGACGAAATACAGTTCAAAGGCAAGCATCAGGCTTGCCTTTTTCTTTGGCGCGCTTTTATCGTTGCGTCATTATCGTGTATAATCTCGCCCCCTTAGTGATACCCACTCTGGTCGTCGATGAAATTAGCGTTATTGCTGAGTTCAGAGATGTAGCTAAGTACAAGCTACTATTACGTTAATACTTTAATTGCGAAGACACTTATGAAATTTATTGTTAAGCCCCATCCAGAAATCTTTGTTAAAAGTGAGTCGGTGCGTAAGCGCTTCACGAAAATTCTTGAGTCTAATATTCGCAATATCGTAAAGAGCCGTACGACAGGCGTTGCTGTATTTAACCGTCGTGACCACATTGAAGTGACCTCTGAAAGTGACCGCTTCTTTAATGAAACGCTGGAAATTTTGACCAGAACTCCGGGTATTCAACAAGTTCTGGAAGTTAAGCAGTCAGAATTCAAAGATCTTCATGATATTTACGAGCAAGTGCTTGAAACTAGCCGTCATCTGATTGAAAACAAAACCTTCGTGGTTCGAGCTAAGCGTCGTGGTAAACACGATTTTTCTTCAATCGAGCTTGAGCGTTACGTTGGTGGCGGTCTAAACCAAGCGGTTGAAAGCGCAAAAGTTAAGCTAACCAATCCTGATGTGACGATTAACGTTGAAGTTAACTATGAGTTGCTCAACCAGATCATCAAACGTTACAAAGGGTTAGGTGGTTTTCCTCTTGGTACTCAAGAAGATGTACTTAGCCTGATCTCTGGTGGTTTTGATTCGGGTGTTTCAAGCTACTTACACATTAAGCGTGGCTCAAAAGTTCACTACTGTTTCTTCAACTTAGGTGGCCCTGCTCACGAGATTGGTGTTAAGCAAGTTGCCCACTTCTTATGGAACAAATATGGATCTTCTGCCAAGGTGCGTTTCATCTCTGTTGATTTCGAACCGGTTGTGGCGGAAATTCTTGAGAAAATAGATGACGGCCAAATGGGCGTTATTCTTAAGCGCATGTTTATGCGTGCAGCTGGTCAGGTCGCAGAAAAATTCAATATTGAAGCTTTGGTTACAGGTGAAGCATTAGGTCAGGTATCAAGCCAGACTCTGACTAACCTGCGCCATATCGATGGTGTGACTGATACCTTGATTCTTCGCCCTTTGATTAACTGGGATAAAGAAGACATCATCACGCTTGCACGTGAAATCGGCACTGAAGACTTCGCTAAAACAATGCCAGAATACTGTGGAGTTATCTCAAAGAGCCCGACGGTTAAAGCGGTGAAAGCGAAATTGGAAGCGGAAGAAGCGAAATTCGACTTCTCTATTCTGGACAAAGTAGTGTACGACGCTCGTGTTATGGATATCCGTGACATTGAGAAAGAGAGCCAAGAGCAAGCGCCTGAAGTAGAGCAAGTTGCAGCGGTTCAGGAACACGCGGTTGTACTTGATATTCGTAGTGCAGATGAGCAAGAAGATAAGCCGCTAGAGATTGATGGTGTAGAAGTGAAGCACATTCCTTTCTTCAAACTTTCTACTCAGTTTGGCGATCTTGACCAGTCTAAGACTTACTTATTGTATTGTGAACGTGGCGTGATGAGCCGTTTACAAGCTCTGTACTTGCAAGAGCAAGGTTTCAAGAACGTGAAAGTTTATCGCCCATAAGCGTTAGCTGAACACTCTAAGTGGAAAAGACGCAACTTGTTGATTCAGGTTGCGTTTTTTTATTTTTGAAGGATATTCAGGCATAAAAAAACACCGCCAATAGGCGGTGCTAAAAATTTGACAGACAGGTCAAAATAAATACAGGAAGTATATGTTTTGTAACAGGGGATAACTGCACAAAACAGGTGGTAGAATTCTACCTAACTCGAAAATCGAGTATGCAAACACAACATCGTAATAATAAAGCCAATTGATTCAGGAGAATCAAGCCGTTCAGGCTCATATTACCGGACGAAATATAGATTTTCTCTGGCTGGTTAGCAATGGACAATTTATAATGTTTCAGATAAAAAAACTAATGAATATTTGGAACAATACATAGGATTGAACCATGTCCAGACGATTACCTCCATTGAACTCACTAAAAGTGTTCGAAGCCGCCGCTCGTCATTTGAGTTTTACTCGTGCAGCAGAAGAACTTTTTGTGACTCAAGCTGCAGTGAGTCATCAAATCAAGGCTCTTGAAGAGTTTCTCGGCTTAAAGCTATTTCGTCGTCGTAATCGTTCTTTGTTGCTTACCGAAGAGGGTCAAGCGTACTTTCTGGACATCAAAGATATCTTTGGTTCATTGGCTGAAGCGACAGATAAGTTATTGGAACGTAGTGAAAAAGGTGCGTTGACCATCAGCCTTCCACCGAGCTTTGCTATTCAGTGGTTAGTGCCTCGGCTTGCCGACTTTAACCAGCAGCAACCGGATATTGATGTACGCATTAAAGCGGTTGATATGGAAGAAGGCTCGCTGACGGATGATGTGGATGTCGCTATCTATTATGGACGAGGTCACTGGCCCGGTTTACGTGCTGACAAACTCTATCAAGAGTTTTTGATTCCTCTCTGTTCGCCTTCTTTGTTGCTGGGTCAGAAGCCACTGAACTCATTAAGCGATCTTCCTCTACACACTTTGTTACACGATACTTCACGTCGAGACTGGAAACAGTTCGCCAAAGAGAATCATATCGATGGTGTAAACGTGAATCACGGACCAATCTTTAGCCACTCAACCATGGTGCTACAAGCGGCTGTTCACGGGCAAGGCATTGCATTGGGGAACAACGTATTGGCACAACCAGAAATCGACGCAGGCCGCCTTGTAGCGCCGTTTGATGAAGTACTAATGACTAAGAACGCCTTCTATGTGGTTTGTCATGAGAAGCAAGCGGATATGGGGCGTATTGCGACATTCCGCGACTGGATGCTGAAGAAAGCACGTAGCGAGCAAGAGGTCATATTAGATGAATAACGTAAGAATAGAGGGGGAGGAGAACTCCCCTCTGTTTATTTTTGCCCATGGTGCTGGTGCAGATATGGAACACGAGTTTATGTCGCAAGTGGCAACAGGACTCGCAAGTAAAGGCATTCGTGTCGTACGTTTTAATTTTCCTTATATGGTAAAACGAGCGGAAGACGGTAAACGTCGACCGCCGGACCGCGCGCCGAAACTTTTGGAAGCATTCGAACAAGTCATTGCCGAGCATGCGTCTCAACCGATTGTTATCGGTGGTAAATCCATGGGTGGAAGAATGGCTTCGATGCTAAGCGATAACCCTATGGTCAAAGGTATTGCTTGTTTGGGTTTTCCTTTCCATCCGCCGGGTAAGGTTGAAAAGTACAAGGGCGAGCATTTGGCTTCATTGGGAAAAACGTGTCTGATTTTGCAAGGTGAGCGCGATACCTTTGGTAGCAGAGAAGAGTGTTCAAGCTTCCAGTTTAGTAGCCAAGTAAAGATTGAATATATCCCCGATGGCGACCACAGCTTCAAACCTCGCAAGTCATCCGGTCATACTGAAGTCAGTAATATTGCTCTTGCCGTGGAACATTTAACTCAATTTATTCTGGAACTGAACAATGAAAAGTAAGTATTTGCTCACCTTAGGTGGGTTGTTTTCTGGTATTGCTGTTGCATTGGGAGCATTTGCTGCTCACGGGTTAAAGGCGTATGTCACACCGTATCAGCTAGAAGTGTTCCAAACAGGGGTTCAGTATCAGTTCATCCATGCGGCTGCTTTGATTGCTTGTGGCATTTTGTTGGTTTTATCTCGCAGTGAAAAAGCGCAAAAATATTTTAGCCGCGCGGCGATTTGCTTTATCATCGGCATCTTTTGTTTTAGTGGCAGCTTATATGCGCTAGCGCTAACAGGAATAAAGTGGTTTGGACCAATTACTCCAATGGGTGGTCTACTCTTTATGATTGGCTGGGCGATGTTTGTTCTGGCTGCCATAAATTTTGATGAGGTGAAACAGTGAAACAAGTGATGCTCTATTGTCGTGCGGGCTTTGAAAAAGAGTGCGCAGGCGAGATCCAAGATAAAGCAACCCAACTTGAGGTTTTTGGTTTCCCTCGTGTCGTTAACAACTCAGGCTTTGTTTTGTTTGAGTGCTACCAAGACGGCGATGCAGACAAACTGATCAAGAACATCGATTTTCAGGCGCTGATATTCTCTCGCCAGATGTTTGCTGTGGCGGCTGAGTTTACTGCTTTACCAACAGAAGACCGTATTTCGCCGATTTTATCTGAACTTGCTGACATCGAAGCATTTCCAATGTGCGGAGATGTTCGTGTTGAAACGCCAGATACTAATGAAGCGAAAGAACTGCTGAAATTCTGTCGTAAGTTCACTGTGCCACTGCGCCAAGCGTTGCGTGGTAAAGGTATCCTGACTGCAAAAGACAACGCCAAACGGCCTGTTCTGCATGTGTGTTTTGTTAAGTCTGGTCATTGTTTCGTCGGTTACTCATACAGCCAGAACAATTCTAAGTTCTTTATGGGCATCCCGCGTTTGAAATTCCCAGCGGATGCGCCAAGTCGTTCAACACTAAAGTTGGAAGAAGCATTCCATGTATTTATTCCACGTGAAGAGTGGGATGACCGTTTAGCGTCGGGCATGTGGGCGGTTGATTTGGGCGCGTGCCCAGGCGGCTGGACTTATCAACTCGTTAAACGTTCAATGTTCGTACATGCTATCGATAACGGTATGATGGCAGACAGTTTGATGGAAACCGGTCAGGTAAAACATCATATGGTTGATGGTTTCAAATTTGAGCCGCCACGTAAAAACGTGACTTGGTTGGTTTGCGACATGATTGAAAAGCCTTCTCGTGTGGCACAGTTGATGGGCGAGTGGATCATTAGCGGTTGGGCGAAAGAAGCGATCTTTAACCTTAAACTGCCAATGAAAGGTCGTTACGATGAAGTGCTGCAAGATATTGAGAACTTAAAGATTTTCCTAAAAGATCATAATGTTAAGTTCAAGCTTCAGGCTAAACATCTTTATCATGACCGTGAAGAAATTACCGTGCATGTGCAGACGTTAAAAACGATCTCTCCACACTAATCCTCGTCTAAATTGAAGCTGTAGGGGTTGCGTTCATTAACCTGACTTGTACTTGCAGTTTCAATTGGTTAGAAGATAGCCATATATACAAAAAACGCGCCTTAAGCGCGTTTTTTGTGTATGTGCTAGTCACTCTTTGTTAAAGCGAATGTCTTGAAGATTAAAGCCAAGTTCAATGTCGGTCTTCAGCGTGGCGATTTGCTTACAAATACGCGCCATTTCAATATGTTCGTCGAGCTTTTTGCGGTATTTGGGGGCAAGTTCCGAACTCGTAAAGGCTTCCTCAATGCTAGCAAACTGAGTCAGGATCTCTTTGGCAGCTTTAGGGCCTATTCCAGCAACGCCGGGAACTTGGCTGGAGCTGATGCCCGTTAATCCCCAGTAATCCGCAAGCTGTGAAGGCTTAACCCCAAATTCCTTTTGAATAAAAGGTGCATCCAACCAGCGGTGCTGGAAATAATCTCTGATTTGCAATGTGGGAGAGAGCAGCTGGCAATAGCCTTTATCAGTGGAAATGATAGTGACTTTTTCATTGTGGCTTGCCACTTTACACGCCAGCGTTGCAACCAAGTCATCCGCTTCATCGCCTTCAGAAAGCAGTGAATCAATGCCTAATTCCCACCAAGCTTGTTGAATACGATCTAATCCTTGCTGTAAGGGCTCAGGCATCGGCTTACGGCCTTCTTTATAAGACGGCAATAGATCTGCTCGCCATCCTCTGTCCTGCAGGTGGTGATCAAACACAGCAATAATATGTGTCGGTTCAGATTCGCTGATTATACGTGCGAGTGTTCGAGAGGTCGTGTTTATGGTTCGCTCAATATCATTAGGGTCTGGCTGCGCAGAGTGAACGCGGCGAATGAGGTTAAGAGCATCAATAATGACAAGATGAATAGACATAAACACAAAAAAATAAGGAGCGATTGCCCCTTATTCTAATGAAATTCAATGAGATTACTACCGTAGCTAGTCTTTCATATTTACAGACTAACTTTCTATTCGATAACAAGGTACATACGCACTTCCTCCCGGAAGCTTCATACGATGTTGTTCGACGAAGTCTTTTAGCAGCTTATCCATCTTCTTCATCAACTTCGGATCACCATGAAGCCTGAAAGGGCCATGACGTTCTATTTCACGAATGCCTTCCGCTTTTACGTTACCCGCAACGATACCGGAGAACGCTTGACGTAAGTTTGCAGCCAGAACCTCTGGACGTTGGTTAAGGTGCAAATCTAAGTTAGCCATGTTTTCATGAGTCGGCTCAAATGGAAGCTGGAACTCAGGCTCAATTTTCAATGACCAGTTAAAGCTATACGCATCTTCATTGTCTTTACGTTGTTGACGAATTTTAGGCATGGCATTTTTCATGATGCGCGCAGCTTCCGCTGGGTCATCAACCACGATGGTGTAGTGTTTCTGGGCTTCTGGGCCTAATGTTTCACAAATAAATTCATCAATTGAACGGAAATAATCTTCGCTCTCTTTCGGACCAGTTAAGACGATTGGCATCGGCTGAGTTGCGTTGTCCGGATGCATCATAATACCCAGTAAATAAAGCAGTTCTTCAGCTGTACCCGGCCCGCCCGGGAAGATAATGATACCGTGAGCCATTCGAACAAACGCTTCTAAGCGTTTTTCGATATCCGGCATGATGATCAGTTCATTCACGATTGGGTTTGGCGGCTCTGCAGCGATAATTGAAGGTTCAGTTAAACCAATATAGCGTTTATCCGCATAGCGTTGTTTAGCGTGCCCAATCGCCGCGCCCTTCATTGGACCTTCCATCGCCCCCGGACCACATCCGGTACAGATATTTAGCTCACGTAATCCCAGTTCATTACCTACTTCACGGGTGTATTGATATTCGACAGGGTTGATTGAGTGACCACCCCAGCACACCACTAAGTTTGGAGCCGTACCCGGAATAAGCGCTCCGGCGTTACGTAAGATACCAAACACTAAGTTCGTAATGTGTGTTGAGTTGGTGAGATTGAGCTTCTGTCCTTCCGCGATGTGCATATTGACGTAAACAATATCACGCAGCACTGAGAACAGATGTTCCTGAATCCCTTTGATAATGTGGCCATCAACAAACGCGTGTTCTGGCGGATTGGTGAGTTCCAGTTTTACGCCACGTTCACGGCGCATTACCGTGATATCAAAATTCGTGTATTTATCTAACAGTTCTTTTGAGTTATCGGTATGGCTTCCAGAGTTCAGTACCGCTAGGCTACAGTTGCGGTACAGCTGGTAAAGATCACTGGATGCAGTTTTTTTAATCGTTCTACTTCCAGTTGTGAGAGTAAATCCATACTCCCCGCCGGGCTGACTTGAGTGATCATGAGAGCCTCCTTATTTAGAGGGAAAGAAGATCGCGAGGACCTTAATTAAACGCTAGTGGAGATAGCACATCATATACCAATCAAGACGAACAGGTGCTCAGAAAGTGCGTAGGAAGATTCGAGAGCCTCATAACTAGCATTATTTTCTATGCAATGAAAAAAGGCGTAGACGCGAATAAAAAGCAGCAAATCCGTTTCTTGATGGGTATATCAGTATCAATAAGCTAACTTGTTGATATTTCAAGTTTCAATCTAGTGTGCTTTGTATAGTAAGGAGAACACGATACTCTATAAACTGTGATATGTATCGTGTAATTGAAGTGAGTTTGCTTAAAATTTGCTCAGTTTACTTTTATTTGCTGTGCCTTGCTTGCTGCTATTTCCAAGTGATCTGATTTGGACCAAATTTTTTCCCGTTATTCAGCGCTAAATGTAGGCGCTCAAGAACGATTTCAGGAGAATCCGAATCTTTAAACAAGGTACTTGCTGCGCTTAAAGTGATAGTGATGTTTTTGTCACGGAACTTAAACGGCAAATGGGAAAT
Source organism: Vibrio sp. Hal054 (assembly GCF_037162405.1). Taxonomy (NCBI): domain Bacteria; kingdom Pseudomonadati; phylum Pseudomonadota; class Gammaproteobacteria; order Vibrionales; family Vibrionaceae; genus Vibrio; species Vibrio sp. Hal054. Next base: position 694,002 of record NZ_JARLUT010000001.1, read on the forward strand.
GCTGCGCTGAATTTTTTGCACAATCTGGTAGCACTCTGAATCAGAACGCTCTGGCAGTAACAACACAAACTCTTCACCAGAAAAGCGCGCTACAGTATCAGTATCTTCAATGTTGTTCTTGATAGTGCGAGCGATAATTTTTAGTGCTTTATCACCGGCGGTATAACCAAAACTGTCATTGATCACTTTGAATTTGTCGATATCGAGCATAACAACGCGAAGGTTGTGTTGTGCGCGAATCCAACGGCGGTATTCGAGTTCTAGACGGTCATTAAATGCAGTGCGATTGTAAACCTTGGTGAGCGGATCTTGCAGCATGCGCTGAGCTTGATCTTCTAGGCGACGACGATAATCTTGCGTCACTTCGAAAAGCGTTTCCATTTGATTTTTGGTGTAATCCATACGCTCAATTAGCGCTTGTTCACGAGCTTCTGCCAGTGTCAGTCGTTCAGAGAGTGAAGCTAATTCGCTCATTAATGGATTTAAAGTGCTTTTAAGAGCGTTGATTTCAGTACCATCTCGAACCGCAGTCTGACTTCTTGAGACCAGAGAACTCAGTTCACGATGCATATCTTTGCGGTGTTCGAAATAGTTATGGCTTTGTTCTACGTTCAATGCAGAACTTTTTAAGCTGGTGGACAAAGATGCGTTCACTTGCTCTAAAAACTTTTCAGACGTCTTTCTTTCGTAATTCGTGCCAGCGACAACCAGCTTCAATACTTCTAGTGTGAGCTCGAGTAAAACTTGTGAGCTAACACCGATCAGCAGCTTAGCTCGAATATCACTCAGTAAATCTCCAGACTCACCTTCAAAATCAAGCTCAGTGATGAGCTGTTGTAGCTCTTCGTTTAACTTAAGAAGTATTTCTTTGTCTGCACTTTGAGTCAGCTCTTCAACGACGGCATTCGGATTTGAGGTGATGATTTTTATTGAGCGTTCATAGATAGTAAGAAGGCGTAAAGCTTGCTCTACTTTAGACAGATTCTGCCCAGTCGAAAAACTGAGAAGATCACGAAGATCGCGTTTGATTTTAGACGGTAAACCAGGGATGCGTAGTAATACTTCACCGCTATGCTTTACCTGTTCATCTAAATGTTGGTTCTGCTTTTCGGTGTCTAACGTTTGCTTCTTCAACATGCGCTCCAATACGGCCAAGCGAGGAATTAAAATGCTGACATCTTTCTGCTGCTCAAGCGCTTCTCGTAATTCGACCAAATTTTGGTTGAGGCGACTATCCTCACCTTTACAGGCAAGACTGAGTGATGCGACGATTCGTTTTAGGACTTTTTGCTCTAGTTTAAATTTGAGCGAGCTATCCCTATGTGTTAAACGCGTCTGTTCCAACTGCATTTTGAGTTGGTGTAACTGAATCTGGATATCTTGCTCTAATGCGCCCATTTATAAAAATGCTATATATTTAGGGAGATCTAATCCTACTTACTAATCTGTCGATAATAGCAAATTTATTTGATACGTCATCGTATCTCTTTGTTAATCGGCTGGGAACTAACCATCTTTTAATATTTTTTTGATATTCTCCTCATTATTGTGAGATGAGTGGACTTTTATCAAACCTTGGTTGATAGCGTGCTTACAGGATTTCCGCATGTTACTCGATGCGAAGCTGGCTGCAGGGGCATTATCAATCGCTTTCAAGTACACCCAATGGGAGCAATTTTCCTTCATGCTCAGTTCGCGTGCAGCACTGGTTGCCATCAACAGAATATCCAATAGCTCTTTGTCGTTAATTGCCGTGTAAGCTCTCGGCAAAAATGGATAATCGGTAATCCCCATTCGAATAATTCGGTTGATTTTGCGCTCAGGTTGAAACTCTCGAATCCATTGCTGAATCTTCTCAAACATCTCTTCAGGCGGACTGTCTCTGTCAGTGCTTGGCTCGATGAAGAGTAAGTTTGAATCTGAAAAATGATAAAGCCTTGTCGGTTCATCAATTTTAGATTTTAAGTATTCTCCAAACGCTCGCTCTAGCTCTAAGCCAGCAGTATAACCGTGTTGAAGATACATGTTACGCAGGAATGGTACGTCAATCATGGCGAAACGAAGACGGTCATTCAGTGGTTCATGAATCAGTTCGCCGACATGCCAAAGTTCATAGTTTTGACTACTTCTTTGCAGTGATTTCGGCAGTTTTGCATTCAACATGCGTAAGTTGCGCAGGCGTGAACGAGAGTGAGTAAACAAGTTGTTGTTGAGTTCTTCAATCTCTTCGTTTTGAGTCTGAATAACGTAACTTCGGCGTAAAACTAGCAAAAATAGCGCTCCTGCCACAATAAATAGGGTAAAGGTCAATTTTTGCAATTTTGAGTATTGGCGCTTAGTTTCTTTAAGTTCTTTTTCCTGACCCACTAAGTGCAGCGTTTGCTCGACAAACTCTTTTTGCTGACGGAAAGCATCTTCGCTGATTTGGTTGAGTTTTTCCTGATGGAGACTTTCCAACACGTAGCTGCGTTTCATGGCTTCCAGTGCGAGAGAATGTTTTCCGAGTTGTTCATAACCTTGAGAGAGCAGGCGATAGGCTTGTTGTTCAATATCTTGGTTGGCAATCGACTGACTGATTACTAAAGCTTTCTGAGCATTGCGAATAACCTGTTCGCTTCTATGTTGATGGTAAGCTAGGCTTGCATTAAGCAGCGCAGCTTTCCCTTTCAGATGAGGGATGTCTGCGTACTGAAGAAGGTCTTCGGCACGTTGTAAATACTGTTCCGCGAGCGGGTAGTTATAGAGATGAATATACGTGGCGGCGAGACTGAGTCGTGTTCCGATAACGCTTTCGATATTGTTGTTATTGTTCTCATGATCAATCACGTTGAAATAGTTTACCAACGCAAGGTTGTACTTTCCTAAATCAAAATAGACATCGCCCATGCGTTTTAACACCATGGCAAGCTTTGGTGATTTCTCATAGTTATCGTAAAAATCTGCTGCTTCCGATAGGTGAACAAGGGCTTTATCCAGTACGCGTCGCTCAAAGAATAACTGAGCAAGTAAAGTGTTAGTTCTGGCTAGTCTGGCACTTGAGTTCGACTCAATAGAGCTCCAGTAAGCTATCAGCAGTTCAGAGAGCGCTAGGTTGTAACGTTCATGGTCTAAGTAATGGCTGCCGACCATGATGTGATAGTCGATCTTCGTATCTTCAGACTGGATAAACTCCAAGTCTTCTTTCAGCTCAATAAACAGCTTGTTGGCCAGTTCAACATCATTAGCTTTCGATGCTATTTCAGCCCGTAACAGTTTAATTTTGTAGCCAATTCCACGAGCAGGGAAATCTTTGCTTCTGATGGACTCGTATTGTTGTGTGATATCACGCAGTTTTTCGCGCGCATCAGTGACATCGTCGTTATCCAGCCAACGCAGGCGAATTTGCAGCAACTGAATGTCTAACTGTAAATAGGGTAGGTTGAATTCTTGCGCGGTGTTAAAAGCGTCATCCAATAGTCGAAATGCAGCAATCGGATAGCCGAGATTAAACTCGGCTTGTGCGAGGATTTTCATCGCAGCTACAGTGCTCGCAGGCGTGCGCAGACGGCTGTCGGTTTCGTCTCTTGCAACGGTGGATGGGTTTTGCTCGGATTTCTCCGCCATCTTCCTTACGGTTAAATACTCACTTGTGAGTTCTTTAGCTTGTTGTGGCGATATTTCTATCAAGCTTTCAGCTTCGTTTAGCGTCGGTGATGAATACGTTGCCGCTTGTGAAAATACTGAAAAAAAGAAAAGAGCTAGAGAAAACCAACGCTTCCAGCGAATACATCCCATCCTTAATTGTGTCCTTTTTATTGGCGAGCCATACGTTTGTTGTCTTGTGGTGCGGCTTGTTCTGTTGAACGGAACGGGTTGATATCTAGGCCGCCACGTCGAGTATAACGAGCAAATACAGTCAGTTGCTCTGGCTTGCAGAAGCGAGTGATGTCCGTAAATATACGCTCAACACATTGTTCGTGGAACTCATTGTGTTCACGGAAAGAGACTATATAACGTAAAAGCGCTTCGCGGTTAATTTTTGGACCACGATACTCAATTTCAACGCTGCCCCAATCCGGCTGATTGGTGATCAGACAGTTTGATTTCAAAAGGTGGCTATGCAGAGTTTCGCTAACAATAGTATCTTCCGCAGCCTCTTCTAGCAGTGATTCGTCGAAATCATAGCTATCAATTTCGATGTCTTGATCGTCAATACAATCGCCTTTCATTGTGACAATCGGCTCTGCCGTGTAATCACTTAAAGGCTTGACCTTAACCTCTACGGTTTCACCAGCACAAGCAGAGAGATCCGTAATCAAATGTTGTTCAACCTGTTGCCAGTTCTCAAACTTAGTTTGGTTAAAGCTGTTCAGATAAAGTTTGAACGACTTCGACTCAATTAAGTTTGCACTGGTAGCTGGGATCGCGACTTCACCGATAGCCACTTGTGGCAGACCTTTGGTATTCAACCAAGACAACTCATAAAGTGTCCAGATATCACAGCCTTTAAACGGCAGTTCACTACCTAAATTCAGGTCATCACGGTTTAAGCTACGTGGAACAGGTTGCAGTAGTGTTGGGTCATACAGATGTGAGTAATCGGTTTTTTTACCTAAAGTCAGACCTGCTAACTCTTTGGCATCGGAATATTTGCTCATACTTAATGCTTAATTCGATTAGAATAGACAGAATTTTACGCAATACCGCAGCCTGTGTCATCAAAGGGCTGCTAGTTAGCTCAATCGAATTTGAACAGTGGAGATTTTCATGGCGCATTCTGTTGCAGAAGCCTTACATACTTTTAGTCAGCGCTATCTAGATGCTTATCAAGCCGCACACCAACATTTACCTGAAAATGAAGAGTTGGCGGACTGGGTTTCGCCGTGCGTTAAGCAAAAGTTTGAGCATAGTGTGTATTGGCAGCCTGTTGCCAGAGATGAAGTCGCTGATCTTACTAATGTCGAGAACGGTATTGAGATTGCTTTGCATGAAGATATTCATGCTTTTTACGGCATTCAATACAGTGCGGATATGGCTGCGAGCTGGAATGGCAATGCGCTTAATTTATTGCAAGTTTGGAGTGATGAAGATTATCAACGTTTGCAAGAGAACATTCTCGGTCATCTGGTTATGCAGCGTCGTTTGAAACAGAAACCAACGGTATTTATTGCAACCACTGACGATGAAATGGAAGTGGTATCGATTTGTAATCTGACTGGCAACGTTATTCTCGAAAAATTAGGCACAGATAACCGCCAAGTGCTCAGTGAGGATGTTGCTAGCTTTCTGCTGCAACTTGAGCCGGAGGTAGACGCATAATGTACGTGGTTGAGCTAGAGTTTGAATGTTTTGATAACACCACGATCACAGCGGTAGATAAAGCGATTAATGGATTGATGGATGCACTGCGCTACAACGGTCAGGTGCTAGGTCGTGAGTTTCCCATCGTCATGGGGGATGGAGAATTTAGTGTTCGTGCTGTGTGTCCTGAAAAAGACAGCCTTCATCCAAAGAACCATTCTGATTTTGTTAAAGTGTGCTTTAACCGACTTGCAGATGCTTGCTTACTTGCTCCTAAGTTTCGCTTGCTGGGCAGAGACATCAATTCTGAGCAAGCTGCGGAAGAGGAAACACCTAGCTGGCAGGTTCTTTATACCACCTATGTTCATACGTGTTCTCCACTGCGTAGCGGTGAAACCTTGTTGCCGATTCCTCTTTATCGCAATGAAGCGACGTTTAATGGCGACCATAAGGCCGTTGTTAAATGGCAGACAGAGTGGCAGGCGTGTGACGAGCTACAAATGGCAGGGGGCTGCAAAGCGGAACATGCAGCTTTGAAAGAGATTTGCGATGTAGACAGTGACTTATTCCGTCGTGGTTGGGATTTAAGTAAACGTATTGAATACATTACTAAAATACCGACTTACTACTATCAATACCGTGTTGGTGGTAAAAGCTTGGCGGATGAAAAAGCACGCCCTTGTCCTAAATGTGGCGGGGAATGGCTACTGGATGAACCTCTGCATGATATCTTTTATTTCAAATGTGATAGCTGCCGAATCGTATCCAATATCTCTTGGGATCATCTGAAGTAATTGGCAAGTTTGAACAATCAATAAGAGCCGCTGGTCTAAAATCAGCGGCTCTTTTTTTGAAGAGGCAGTGTTAGGCGATGTGAGTTATTTGGCAGGCGTCCCAGCGTGCTTCAAAGCTCATTGCACTGAGGTTAGTCCTGTGTGCTTCCGCTTTTGCGGAGTACATATGTTTATCCGCGAGACTCAAAATATCTTCTGCTTTCAACCCAGAGTCAGGATAGTAAGAGACACCACCAATACTTAACCCTACGTCATGTTGTACTCGTTGTGTAAAGTCATCGATCAACCGTTGGCCTACTACATTTGCACAATCAATACTGGTGTTAGGTAATAGAATAATAAATTCGTCTCCACCGTATCGAGCTGCTGTTTCAGATTGGCGCAAGGTCTTTTGGCAGGCAGTGGCAAAATCAATCAACACTTGGTCACCCGCGAGGTGTCCAAAATTATCATTAACTTGTTTAAATCTGTTCAAATCGATATAGAGCAGGGTGAAGTGTTGCTCAGATCGGAAGCTTAGCGCCCACAGTTTTTTGAGTTCTTCTAATAGAGCTCGCTGGTTATATAGTCCGGTGAGAGAATCGCGCATTGAGAGTTCTTCAAGCTCTCTGGTTCGCTTTTTAATGCGTCTTTCTATGCTATTTGCGTACTGAAGTAGCTGCTTATTTGCATTATCAACTTCATGATTTTTCGATGAGATATAAGTGTCGAAGATAAATTGATTATCGAAATAGATAACTTTTTGCAGTGCAGCGAGTGTTGAAATCGGGCTGCGACCACATTGTGCAAAATGTTTGTTGATTTCTTGATTAAGTAACGAGTGTATCTGCTGGACGCTGGCAAGATAGAACTTAGGGCTTACCCCCATTCTTTGATGAACCTTGCCAATTTTTATACGCTGTTCAGCATACTTTTGGTTGTAGTTACCACAGAAAATATCCGCCACATATTTCTTCATGGCGTTGTGAAGTCCTCCTAGCGTTTGTTTGTCTGCAATAGTTAGAGCCACTTCAGGTATTTTTATCTGATGTGCGTAAAACTGTTGCACAACCGTTGGGATGAGAGGTAACAACCACTCTTCACATGCTTTTAACAGAACTTCATCTTCTTCCGTAATGTCCATCAGCCCTTTTCGACGATCGAGTTCGTGCTCTGTGATGTTCATTTGTTCTAGAAGTGAAAGAGATAAGTCGTGCATGCTGAGTAAATAATCGTCTAATAAATGGTGCTCAAGCTTAGCGAATAATGACGATAATTAAGCCATTGTAGGTAGAAAAAGGAATATTCCTACAAGCATCTTTTGAACCCAAAAAGCAAAAGGGCTCCAATCGGAGCCCTTTACTATTTTGATAACTGATAGTGATAACAAAAGGTTATCGATTACCAGCCTTTAACCGCGCCACCTTGGAAGATGTCAGATGCAGCTTTTGCTACTTCGTCTGTTTGGTACGCTTTTAGGAACGTTTGTACGTTTTCAGCGTTTACGTTGTCTTCACGAGCAACAAGCAGGTTCACGTATGGTGATTCTTTGTTTTCTACAAAGATACCATCTTTCTCTGGAGTCAGATTGATAGAGCTTGCGTAAGTTGTGTTGATGATAGAAAGCGCTACGTCATCAAGAGAACGTGGAAGTTGAGCTGCGTCTAGTTCAACAATCTTAATGTTTTTAGGGTTTTCTACGATATCACGAACAGTAGCTAGAAGACCTACGTCTTCACGTAGTTTTAGCAGACCTTGTTGCTCAAGAAGTAGCAGAGAGCGACCTAGGTTAGTCGGATCGTTTGGTACTGCAATACGGTCACCGTCTTGGATCTCATCAACAGATTTTACTTGCTTAGAGTAGCCAGCGATTGGGTAAACAAAGGTATTACCTGCAATAGCCAGTTTGTAGCCACGGTCAGCAATTTGTTGATCTAAGTATGGCTTGTGTTGGAATGCGTTTGCATCGATTGAACCATCATCAAGTGCAGCGTTTGGCGTAACGTAGTCAGTGAAAGTTACAAGTTCAACATCTAGGTTATATTTGTCTTTTGCAATTTTCGCTGCCACTTCTGCTACTTGAGCTTCAGCACCCGCAATAACACCAATTTTTACTTTGCTGGTATCAGCTTCTTTATCACCACAGCCAGCTAGTACAAGCGCAGATGCTGCAGCAGCAATGGTCAGTAAACTTTTAAGATTGAATTTCATGGTAATCTCCTTGTTAGAAATTCTTGTATCGTTTTATCTGTGATCAACGCGGCGTACGAATGCATCACCGATTGATTGAATTATTTGTACTAGAACAATAAGCATGACAACGGTTACTGCCATTATCACCACATCGTAACGGTGGAAGCCGTAACGAATAGCCACATCACCTAGGCCGCCGCCGCCCACTGTACCAGCCATCGCTGAGTAGCTCACAAGAGTAACCAGCGTGATAGTTACAGAGTTTAGAATGGTCGGCATTGCTTCTGGTAACAGCACCTTGCGAATAATTTGCATTGGTGTTGCGCCCATAGATTGTGCAGCTTCAACAAGACCAGTTGGAACTTCCAATAATGCCCCTTCAATCAAGCGAGCAACAAAAGGAATTGCGCCGATAGTTAGAGGTACGATTGCTGCTGTTGTGCCAATGAACGTTCCCACAAGCAATTTAGTTACTGGAATAATCGCTACCATCAACACAAGAAACGGTACTGAACGGCCAATGTTGACGATTGCGCCAAGTATGCTGTTCAACTTAGTGTTTTCTAGCAAACCACCTTTTTTAGTCGTGTGCAGAATAACGCCTAGTGGAATACCCAGCGCGAAACCAATAACGCCAGCAACAGCTACCATATACAAAGTCTGCCAAGTTGCTGTTAAAAGCAGGTCACCGTTTAGTGATAACCAGTAAGCAATGGTATTAAAGGACATAACCAAGCACCTCTACTTTTACTTTATTGTCACGAAGGTATTGAATTGCAGCGTTATCGTTTTCTTCATCACCGAAGATTTCCGCTACCATCATGCCGAACTTCACACCGCCAGCGTAATCAAGATCTGAACTCAGAATGCTGACATCAATGTTGAATTTTCGCGAAATTTGCGACATCAATGGTGCATCAACAGTTGCGCCGGTAAATTCCAAACGAACTAATGGGTAACTGCCTTGCACTCGTGTTGGCTGCAAACGTGCTTGGTAATCATCAGGAATCGATAAATCCAGCGTTGAACGAATGAACTGATGAGCAAGTTCTGTTTTTGGATGAGCAAAAATATCGCCCACAGAACCTTTCTCTACTAATTCACCGTCACCGATGATAGCCACTTCATGACATATACTTTTTACTACATCCATCTCGTGGGTAATCAACAAGATAGTGATGTTTAGCTTACGGTTAATCTCTTTCAAAAGCTCAAGAATCGACTGCGTAGTGGCAGGATCGAGAGCACTGGTCGCTTCATCACACAACAATACTTTTGGATCAGATGCCAGAGCACGAGCTATCGCAACACGTTGTTTTTGACCACCACTTAGATTTGATGGGTAAGTGTCACGTTTCTCTGACAAGCCAACCAACTGAAGAAGTTCAGAAACTTTCTTCTCAATATGACTAACACTTTGACCAGCAAGCTCTAACGGCAGAGCAACGTTTTCAAACACAGTACGTGAAGAAAGCAGATTAAAATGCTGGAAAATCATGCCGATGTTACGGCGTGCTTCACTCAATTGCTTCGAGCTCAGCTTAGTAAGGTCAACACCATCAACAATAACGCTACCGTTAGTTGGGCGTTCTAACATGTTCACACAACGAATCAGCGTACTTTTACCAGCACCTGATGAGCCAATAACACCGAAAATCGTGCCTTGTTGGATGTTAAGGTTGATGTCTTTTAAAGCATTGATTTCTTTCGTGCCTTGATAAAACACCTTGTTGACGTGACTAATCTCAATCATTGAAAAACCTGCGCAGGGATAAATCTTGGTTGTTTTGTAACGAGTTACCTTTGTATTACTAAAAAAATAGCAACAACAGAATAAAATATTTAACTCGTTCTAACTTGGTAGAGGATGCTATGGCTTAACTAAGTTCAAGTCAATAGATATTTTTACGTCTAGACGTCTAAATGGTTGTTTGAGTGATACTGTTAAGTAATTAGATAGTGATGAAAGAAATAAAGCGTGCAATAATTCGCTTAGTTTGACTTTAAAGAGATGAATATTTTGGCGAAACCAGCTGTGTTTTTAGACCGTGACGGCGTAATAAATGTCGATCATGGCTATGTAAGCGACGAACATGATTTTGAGTTTATCGACGGTGTATTTGAAGCCGCGAAAACACTGCATGAAATGGGCTATCTACTTGTATTGGTGACCAACCAGTCGGGTATCGCTCGTGGCATGTTCAGTGAAGATCGTTTTCTGTCATTAACACAGTGGATGGACTGGAACTTCGTTGATAATGGCGTTGAGCTTGATGGCATCTACTACTGTCCTCACCATCCAGAGCATGGTGTAGGCAAGTATAAAGAAGATTGTGATTGTCGTAAGCCAAAGCCGGGTATGTTTATCTCTGCTCGTGACTTCTTGAAGATCGATATGGCGAACTCTGTGATGGTGGGTGACAAAGCGGAAGACATGATGGCCGCAGAAGCAGCCGGAGTCGGTACCAAGATTTTAGTTCGTACAGGCAAGCCCGTGACTGAAAAAGGTGAAAGTTTAGCCACTGTTGTACTGGACAGTTTGCGCGAAGTGCCTAACTATTTAAAAGAGCGTAAATAATACCATTACTAGTAATCGGTAGTTGAGACATTGCTGGGGTTGGTATTAATAGGTCGCTTAGGCGGCCTTTTCTATTATTTGAAGAGAGAATCATCATGAATAGAAACGATATCCTAGTCGCATTCTGCTTGGTGGCGCTACCCTTGACTGCACTAACAGCGTGTTCAAGCTCAACCGAAGTCGATGGACTTAAAGTTAGGGACAGTGATTTTCAACATTACCTTTGCGACGATGAGAAGCAGTTTGATGTAGCTTACGTATCTGAAGAAAACGCAGTGTTAAAGACCTCGGAAAGCCTGTATCGCTTGGTTCGTATTCCTTCCGGCTCTGGAGCGAAGTACATATTGGATGACCACACTTCAGCGGTAGTGAATCCTGTTACCTTGTTCACGAAAGGGGATGACGCTAGGTTAGAAGTCAAAGGTATTATTTATAAAACTTGCCGGATTGAGTGAAATTTTGCTTATATATGGCCTTGAGTAGAAGTAGTGCGGTGGTTTTCCACCGCTTTTATCACCTTGCAGACCATATTTCATGAGCAGAAAACTCACCATCCTTGATATCGCAAAACTTTCCGGAGTCGGTAAATCTACCGTTTCTCGTGTACTCACCAATGATCCAAAAGTGAAGCCTGAAACTCGAGAAAAGGTTGAGCGCGTCATTGCTGAATCTGGATATGTTCCTTCTAAATCGGCGCAGTCGATGCGCGGCGGCAGCCAGAAAGTTATCGGTGTGATTATTTCTCGCCTTGATTCGCCTTCTGAAAATCGTTCTGTCAGCAGCATGCTGGAGATTTTTTACGCTCATGGTTATGACGTCGTGATCATGGAAAGTCAGTTCGATCGGCAGAAAACCAACGAACATTTGGACGTCTTGCTGAAGCGTAATGTGGACGGCGTGATCATTTTTGGCTTTACGGATTTAGATGCGCAAGCTTTGGTACCTTGGCAGTTGAAATCGGTGGTGATCGCCACTTATTCTGAGCAGGTTTCCTCAATTAATTACGATAATATCGGTATCATCAATCAGGCATTGGATTACGTTAAGCAGCAAGGGCTAAATCAAGTCAGCTTTATAGGTGTCGATCCTCAAGATGCCACAACCGGCGAAATGCGTTTGCAAGCCTATCTAGATTGGTGTCAGGAGCAACAAATTACGCCCCGTTATCAAACGGGTAAGTTAAAACACGAAAGTGCCTATCAATTGGTTGATAAAGTGCTGTCTGAAAATACTCAAGCCATCGTCTGTGCCAGTGACACCCTAGCGTTAGGTGTGATTAAGCGCTTGCAAGAGTGTCAGCGTGAAGATGTTGTGGTGACAGGTGTCGGCGGTAATGAGTTACTGACTTTCTTGTTCCCTAAAGTCTACACTGTCGATCCTGGTTATCGACAAGCGGGAGCACAGGCTGCGAATCTGTTAATTTCGCATCTTAGCGGTGATGTACAACATCTGGTTCATCTCACTCAAGTTCCTGCCCTCTGAGCACCAACGATATTAACCAATAAGGCGAGAAAATTCGTTCTCGCCTTGAATGCTTTTCGTCTTGAAAGCTTCTCGCTTTGAATAGTATTCGCTTTGATCACTTCTCTCTTTTACCACTTCTTGCTTTGATCATTTCTCTGTTTTTACGTGAAAGCTTGCATATCTTTTGTTGAAAAAAACACCGCCTAATGTGATCGTTCTCAATTTATGGGACTGTTCCCATTTTAAGTCTGATTTGTATGTGCCACTATACTGAAAACTTAATGGGAATGTTCCCATTGTCAATTAGACTAATATAAAAGCTATAAGTAACAGGGTGGACAAAGGTATGAGTAAGATAGCGAGACAAGATGTAGAACGTCTTGTTGAATTGGTTGGCGGTAGTGAAAACATCGCCAGTGTTAGCCACTGCCTAACACGTTTACGGTTTGTACTAAATGAACCAGAAAAGGCTGATAAGCAAGGTTTGGAATCGCTGAGCTTAGTGAAAGGTTGCTTTACTAACGCTGGGCAATTCCAAGTCGTGATCGGCACTGAAGTCGACCAAGTGTTTAAAGTGCTTTTGGACATCACTGGTCAATCTGGCGCTTCAAAAGACGATGCGAAACTCGCAGCACGCCAAAACATGAATCTTTTGGAACGCGGTATCTCCCATCTTGCAGAAATTTTTGTACCGCTGCTTCCTGCGATTATTACCGGCGGTTTGATCTTGGGGTTCCGCAACGTGATTGGCGACATCAAGATGTTCGACGGTCAGACCTTAACGGAAATCAGTCAGTTCTGGGCAAGTGTACACTCATTCTTATGGTTGATTGGTGAAGCTATCTTCTTCTTCCTACCAGTTGGTGTGTGTTGGTCAACAGTGAAGAAGTTAGGCGGAACACCTATTCTCGGTATCACTTTGGGTGTGACACTGGTTTCGCCTCAACTGATGAACGCTTATCTGATTGGTAAACAAGTGCCGGAAGTCTGGGATTTTGGCCTATTCGTAATTGAAAAAGTGGGTTATCAGGCTCAGGTTATCCCTGCGATCTTAGCGGGTGTGATGCTTGCCTTTATTGAAAACACCCTAAAACGAGTGGTTCCAGCTTATCTCTATCTGGTTGTTGTACCGTTTGTTTCATTAATTTTGGCTGTCATCTTAGCGCATACGTTAATTGGACCGTTCGGCCGTGTATTAGGTAATGGCGTTGCCTTTGCTGCAAAAGCTGCAATGACGGGTGATTTCGCGGTACTGGGCTCGATGATATTTGGTTTCTTGTACGCACCACTGGTTATTACTGGTATCCACCACACCACCAACGCTGTTGATCTACAGTTGATGCAAGAGTTGGGCGGCACACCAATTTGGCCTTTAATTGCGCTTTCTAACATTGCTCAGGCTTCAGCTGTTGTAGGTATTATTCTGATCAGTAAGAAACATGGTGAGCGCGATATTTCTGTACCAGCGGCAATTTCTGCTTACTTAGGTGTGACTGAACCGGCTATGTACGGTATCAACCTCAAATACAAGTTCCCAATGCTATCCGCAATGATTGGTAGTGCTTTGGCTGCGGCGGTATGTGGTAGTGCTGGTGTGATGGCGAATGGTATCGGGGTAGGTGGTCTGCCGGGCATTTTATCTATTCAGCCTCAGTACTGGAGTATCTACCTTGTTGCAATGTTAGTTGCGATTGTGGTTCCAGCGGCACTGACTTTAGTAATGTACAAGCGTGCACAAGTCAAAGGCGCTTTATCTACCGCTTCAGCATAACGTTTTTATGAGTGGCTTTTTGCCACTCTTTTTTTCTGTTTTTGATTTTTGGTAAGTGAGAAAAGAATGGCCTTTGCTAATAGTGAATCCGACTGGTGGAAAACTGCATCTATCTATCAAATTTATCCTAAAAGCTTCTGTGACAGTGGCGCAAAAGGAACCGGAGATATCCAAGGCATTATTTCTAAACTGGACTATCTGCAAACTCTGGGCATTGATGCCATCTGGTTAACGCCTGTCTATCAGTCACCAATGATTGATAACGGTTACGACATTGCCGATTACTACTCGATCAATCATGATTTTGGCACCATGAGTGACTTCGATAACCTGCTTGAGCTGGCTCATCAGAAAGGCATTCGCATCATTATGGACATTGTTGTGAATCATACTTCGACACAGCATATGTGGTTTCAGTCAGCGCTGGAAGATAAAACTAGCCCTTATCGTGACTACTACATTTGGAAGTCCCCCGTTGATGGCAAAGCACCGAATAACTGGCAGTCAAAGTTTGGTGGCAGTGCTTGGGAATATGATGAAAAGTCGAACCAATATTACTTGCATCTCTTTGCTAAGGAGCAAGCGGATCTGAACTGGGAAAATCCTCTGGTTCGAGATGAAGTAAAAGAAGTGATCAGCTTTTGGGCTGAGAAAGGTGTGGACGGTTTTCGTTTGGATGTGATTAACCTGATTTCCAAACAACAGAATTTTCCAAACGACGAGGTAGGTGATGGCCGCCGTTTTTATACTGATGGCCCGCGTGTGCATGAGTTTTTACAAGAAATCAGCCGCGACGTTTTCCAAAAGTATGGCAGTGTGACGGTAGGGGAAATGTCATCGACAACATTGGAGCATTGTCAGCAGTATTCATCATTAAATAACAAAGAGTTATCTATGGTGTTTAACTTCCACCACCTGAAAGCGGATTATCCTAACGGAGAAAAGTGGACAAAAGCCCCCTTTGATTTCATACAACTCAAGCAGGTATTTAACCATTGGCAAACTGGCTTGAATGGGAAAGGTTGGGGAGCATTGTTCTGGTGTAATCACGATCAACCCCGAGTGGTCAGTCGTTTAGGTAATGATAGCGAGTACCGTGTTGAGTCGGCCAAAATGCTCGCAACGTCAATACATATGATGCAGGGCACACCTTACATATACCAAGGTGAAGAGATTGGTATGACGAACCCAGGGTATAGCGATATTTCGCAATACCGAGATGTTGAAAGTACCAATATGTACGACATTATGGTCAAGCAGAATGGTGTCAGTGAAGCAGATATGTTGGCGATTCTGGCGCAGAAATCTCGTGATAATTCCCGAACGCCAATGCAATGGAATAATCGTCAATATGCCGGTTTCAGTGTTGGAGAACCTTGGATTTCTGTTGCCAGCAATTATCCTCAAATCAATGCAGAACAAGCTTTAAGTGATGAGGATTCGGTATTTTATTACTATCAAAAGTTAATTCAGTTGAGAAAGGAGATTACCGTTATTACAGACGGTGACTATCAAGATTTACTGCCCGAGCATGAAGCCATTTTTGCTTATCAAAGACGCAGCTCTACACAGACGCTGGTGTGTTTGAACAACTATTATGGTGTTGAAGCAGAGTGTGAATTGCCGCAAGAACTTGAGCTGAACAATGCACGTTATCTTATCGGCAATTATTCAGACATTGAGAATCAGCTAGTTGAGTTTAAGCAAAGATTAAGAGCTTACGAAACCAGAGTCATTTTGATTGAGCACCCCCTGTAGTCTCAATAAACACAAGCCTCTTTTTATAGGGGCTTGTTCTTTTGCGCTAATGCTCTGATATTTTTAGAGTATTCTGAAATGAAAAAAGCCAGCTCAATGAGCTGGCTTTTCTGTATATGGTGGAGGGGGACGGATTCGAACCATCGAAGGCGGAGCCGGCAGATTTACAGTCTGCTCCCTTTGGCCACTCGGGAACCCCTCCAGGGTATTTTCCTAATCTTTTACAAGAAGAGGCTTGAATGAAGTTTTCCCAACGCATCAATCAAGTTTTGCTCTCACAAGAACTTATCGTCTCACAAGAAAATATGGTGGAGGGGGACGGATTCGAACCATCGAAGGCGGAGCCGGCAGATTTACAGTCTGCTCCCTTTGGCCACTCGGGAACCCCTCCAGGGTGTTTTCCTAATCTTTTACAAGAAGAGGCTTGAGTGAAGTTTTCCCAACGCATCAATCAAGTTTTATTCTCGAGAGAACTTATTGTCTCAAAAGAAAATATGGTGGAGGGGGACGGATTCGAACCATCGAAGGCGGAGCCGGCAGATTTACAGTCTGCTCCCTTTGGCCACTCGGGAACCCCTCCAGGGTGTTTTCCTAATCTTTTACAAGAAGAGGCTTGAATGAAGTTTTCCCAACGCATCAATCAAGTTTTGCTCTCACAAGAACTTATCGTCTCACAAGAAAATATGGTGGAGGGGGACGGATTCGAACCATCGAAGGCGGAGCCGGCAGATTTACAGTCTGCTCCCTTTGGCCACTCGGGAACCCCTCCAGGGTGTTTTCCTAATCTTTTACAAGAAAAGGCTTGAATGAAGTTTTCCCAACACATCAATCAAGTGCGGAGCGCATATTATCAAACTCGGACTTTGTGTAAACCATTTTTTTGTCTTTTTGAATTGAATGCTGGCTTTTTGGGCAAAGATGGCCGTAATTCCCCATTTTCTTTTTGAAATAGTGGTTTGAAAAGGAGATGGCAATATCAAATTTACGTTCCTTTACGTTTCCACGTGCTATAACTCGTTATAATAAAAGTTCTTTCTTATATGCTTGATGTGGTTTATGAAAAACGTTTCGATTCTTTCTGCTGTTCTTGCTATTGCCTTATTAAGTAGCCAAGGCGCTGTCGCTGCGGGGCCAAGAAGTGCACCTGCTATCTCTGTCGTCACTGATTTAGTGCAAGTTCATCAAATCTCTCAATCACTTGCTTTAGTTGGCAAACTGGAAGCTGAACAGTCAGTCATTATTTCGCCAGAAGTGGCAGGAAAAGTAGACGTTATTGCGGTCAAAGCCAATCAGGAAGTAAAGAAAAATCAATTATTGGTGCAGTTATCTGACGAAAAAGCTCGTGCTTCAGTCGCCGAAGCAAAAGCGTATTTGCGTGATGAAAAACGTAAGCTGGCCGAATACGAGCGTTTGTTAAAGAGAAGCGCCATCACTCAGACTGAAATTGATGCTCAGAAAACCAGTGTTGATATTGCTCAGGCACGCTTAGAAGCGGCAGAAGCGAACTGGAATGATCTTCATATCAAAGCCCCATTTGCTGGCACTGTAGGTTTTATCGATTTCAGCCGAGGTAAGATTGTCAGTACCAGCACTGAACTGATGACGTTAGATAACCTTTCATTAATGCAGTTGGATCTTCAGGTTCCTGAACGTTATTTGTCGATGCTTTCTAAAGGCATGAAAGTGGTTGGGACAACACATGCTTGGCCGGGCAAGACATTTGAAGGCGAAGTGGTTGGTATCGATACTCGTGTAAATACTGAAACGCTGAATTTAAGAGTGCGCATTCATTTTTCCAATGCTGGTGGTTTACTTAAACCAGGAATGTTGGTTTCAGCGAACTTAGCTTTCCCTGCAATTGAAGCGCCGATTATTCCGGTTCAGGCTCTCGAATACTCTGGCACCAAGCGTTATGTTTACGTTGTGAACCAAGAAAACAAAGCGGTTCGAACAGAAGTGCTTCTAGGCGCTCGTGTTGAAAACCAAGTTGTGATTGAGCAAGGGCTAGAAATTGGTGAGAAAGTGGTTGTTCAAGGCATTGTTAACATGCGTGATGGCGCTAAAGTGTCCGAAGTAACCGCTGAGGGCCTGCCAGTGAACAAGGATGACAACTAATGTTGATCTCTGATGTTTCTGTAAAACGTCCAGTTGCCGCGCTTGTTTTAAGTATGCTGCTGTGCGTGTTTGGTTTTGTCTCTTTTACTAAGCTTGCTGTGCGAGAAATGCCGGATATTGAAAATCCGGTTGTTTCTATTTCAACTCGGTATCAAGGCGCTTCCGCGACCATTATTGAAAACCAGATTACCTCTGTTCTGGAAGAACAGTTAACGGGTATCAGCGGCGTCGACGAAATTACATCAGTGACTCGTAACGGTTCGTCGCGTATTACGGTCACCTTCAACCTTGGTTATGACCTGAATACCGGCGTCAGTGATATTCGTGATGCGGTAGCGCGGGCTCAGCGCTCTTTGCCTGAAGGGGCGGATGACCCTCTAGTGTTTAAGAATAATGGTTCTGGCCAAGCGTCTATGTATATTAACTTGAGTTCATCGACCATGGACCGAACTCAGTTAACCGATTATATGGAACGAGTTCTGGTTGACCGATTTAGCCTGATCTCGGGTGTCAGCTCTGTGGACGTCTCTGGCGGTTTGTACAAAGTAATGTATGTGCGATTGCAACCAGAATTGATGGCGGGGCGGGGTGTGACCACATCAGATATTTCAGCTGCATTACGTCGTGAGAATATCGAAAGCCCGGGGGGCAAGTTCGTAACGATTCTACGGTCATGTCGGTTCGTACCGCTCGAACTTATCAAAAGCCGCAAGACTTCGAGTACCTAGTGGTTAAACGCGTTAACGGATCGCCGATTTATCTTAAAGATGTGGCCGATGTATTTCTTGGTGCTGAGAATGAAAACTCGACGTATAAAACAGACGGTGTCGTGAACGTGAGCATGGGGATTGTTCCTCAGTCAGACGCTAACCCGCTGGAGGTGGCGCAACGGGTTCATCAGCAAGTTGATAACATTCAGAAATTCCTGCCTGAAAACACCAAATTGGTGGTGAACTATGACTCAACCATCTTTATTGAACGTTCTATCGAAGAGGTATACAGCACCTTATTTATTACTGGTGGTCTGGTTGTTTTAGTGCTCTATATCTTTATCGGTCAGGCTCGCGCGACATTGATCCCTGCGATTACCGTACCGGTATCCTTGATCTCTTCTTTTATAGCTGCCTACTACTTTGGTTTCTCTATCAACCTGATCACCTTGATGGCACTGATTTTGTCGATCGGTCTGGTTGTGGATGACGCTATTGTGGTGGTGGAAAACATCTTCCACCATATTGAGCAGGGCGAGAAACCTTTACTTGCTGCCTATAAAGGCACACGTGAAGTAGGCTTTGCTGTTGTTGCCACGACCTTAGTGTTGGTGATGGTGTTCCTGCCAATCTCCTTTATGGATGGAATGGTCGGTTTGCTGTTCACTGAGTTCTCGGTGCTGCTGGCAATGTCGGTGATTTTCTCGTCATTGATAGCACTGACCCTCACGCCTGTGCTGGGCAGTAAGATTCTTAAAGCAAATGTGAAACCGAATGGTTTTAACCGCTTTGTTGATAAGTTATTCGCAAAACTGGAATCGGCTTATCGCACTATGCTGCGTTTTGCTTTGCGCTTTAAATGGTTTGCTCCTCTAGTCATTCTTGGCTGTATTGGTGGCAGTTACCAGTTTATGCAGAGTGTTCCCGCGCAACTGACACCGTCTGAAGACCGTGGGGTTATCTTTGCATTTGTACGAGGCGCAGATGCAACCAGTTACAACCGTATGTCTGCCAATATGGACTTAGTGGAAGCTCGATTGAAACCTTTGCTTGGGCAAGGCTTCTTAAGATCGTTCAGTATTCAGTCGCCAGCATTTGGTGGTAATGCTGGAGATCAGACGGGTTTTGTAATTATGACGCTGGATGATTGGAATCAGCGCAGCATTACTGCTCAAAACGCACTGGGTGAGGTAAGAAAAGCATTAGCAGGCATTCCCGATGTCCGTGTGATTCCATTTATGCCAGGTTTCCGCGGCGGTTCCAATGAGCCGGTACAGTTTGTACTTGGTGGCTCAGATTATACTGAGCTCAAAGAGTGGGCTGAGAAACTAGAAGCGGAAGCGGAAAGCTCAACCTACATGACGGGCGTGGATATCAACTATTCGGAGAAAACGCCTGAGCTGGTGGTGACGGTTGATAAACAAAGAGCATCGGAACTGAATATCAGTGTGCAAGATATTTCGGATACGCTGGAGGTTATGCTGGGTGGTAAGGCGGTTACAACCTTCGTCGAGCGTGGTGAAGAGTATGATGTTTATTTACGCGGTGACGAAAACAGCTTCAATAATGCTGCGGATTTAAGCCAAATCTATATGCGTACTGGAAACGGCGATCTTGTCACTCTGGATACCGTCACCAAAATCGAGGAAGTGGCGTCGGCGATTCGCCTGTCGCACTACAACAAGCAAAAAGCGATTACCATTACTGCGAACTTAGCCGATGGGGCAACCTTAGGTCAGGCTCTGGACTTTATGGATCAAAAAGCTTTGGAAATATTGCCAATCGACATCTCCGTCAGCTATTCCGGTGAGTCTAAAGACTTTAAGGAAAACCAGTCGAGTGTTGCGGTTGTATTCGCACTAGCCTTGTTGGTGGCTTACTTAGTGCTTGCCGCTCAGTTTGAAAGCTTTATCAACCCGATGGTGATTATGTTTACTGTACCTATGGGGGTGTTCGGCGGTTTCCTTGGCCTATTTATTATGGGGCAGGGGATGAACGTATATAGCCAAATAGGTATGGTGATGCTGATTGGTATGGTGACCAAGAACGGTATCTTAATTGTTGAGTTTGCCAACCAGTTACGCGACCGTGGCGTTGAGTTTGAAAAAGCGATTGTGGATGCTTCTGCGCGACGCCTTCGTCCTATTCTGATGACAGCATTTACAACTCTGGCTGGTTCTATTCCTCTGATTGTCTCTACTGGCGCTGGTTATGAAAGCCGTGTGGCTGTGGGTACGGTTATTTTCTTTGGTATGGCATTCGCTACCGTGGTTACCTTGTTTGTTATTCCTGCAATGTACCGTTTAATTTCAGCGAAGACACAAGCTCCGGGGCATGTTGAAGCGGAACTGAACAGAGAGTTGGGGCACGATAACAAAGGCCGAACAACTCACTAAGCCCGTATCCTTGAAGCCAAAATCAAAAAGCCCGCAAAATAGCGGGCTTTCGTTTTTCAATTCTTGTTCAACTTCGTCTAATTGTCTTTCACGGTGTCTAGATATATTTCACCGAGTAACGCGAAGGCTTATGGTTCATCGCTAATACGATGTTGAGTACAACAGCACCTGCGATAGACAAGATAATAATTGACGGTGTTAAGAAGAACAGCGAAGTAAACACAATGATGCAGTCTAAAACGAGTTGTGTTTTGCCCACCGAAATGCCGAATTTGTCCTGAATAAACAGACACAGCACGTTAAAACCACCCAAGCTTGAGCGGTGGCGGAACAGAATCAGCATACCTAATCCTGTCAGTAGGCCTCCAGCTAAAGCGCAGTAGGCGGGATCAACGTGTTCGATAGTGATGAAGTTCGATAAGTGATCAGTAAAGACTGAAACCAAGGCGCAAGAGATAGCCGTGTTGACCGAGAACCTAACCCCAAAGCGTTTCCATGCAAGCAGGTAAAAGGGCATGTTGACGAAGAAGTAGAGTGCGCCGAAGCTCCAAGGGAATACATGCGTCAGTAAAAGTGCTAAACCCGCAGTACCACCTGTGATCAAATTGGCTGCTTTTAGAAAAAATAGTCCCTGAGACACGATAAAGGTGCCAGTGAAGATCGCTACCCAATCTTCCTTCCGTGAATGTGTTTCCATTTAAGATGCCACTAATTGCTAAAAAATAAGTAATTGGTAAAGAATAAGTGGATACTAATTAAAACCTGATCTTTTCGGTAGCTAGCGAACAAAAATTAGGGTAAACCTATGTAATCCCAAATTTACATAGTGTAAAGAAAATGTAGACACTCATCTTAAATGCGCAAAAGATGAGCGGTGTTGTCAATCAACATGAAAAAACTGCATGATAATTTCTGCAATTTGGGCTTTATGATATAAATCAAATTATGTAGAATGCGCGCCATATTACGGTGACGAAAACGTTTGCTTTTGGTCGTTGTGTGGTTTTTTGCTACTTTCAGTCAAATCTGAGTCAGGAGATACAGATGCTTAAGCGTGATATGAACATCGCTGATTATGATCCGGAGCTATACGCTGCCATTCAGGAAGAAACTCTTCGCCAAGAAGAGCACATTGAACTTATCGCTTCAGAAAACTACACCAGTCCGCGTGTAATGGAAGCTCAAGGTTCTCAGCTAACAAACAAATACGCTGAAGGCTACCCTGGCAAGCGTTACTACGGCGGTTGTGAGTACGTTGATAAAGCGGAATCTCTAGCAATTGACCGTGCATGCCAGCTATTTGGCTGTGAGTACGCTAACGTTCAGCCACATTCTGGCTCTCAAGCAAACAGCGCAGTGTACATGGCTCTTCTAAACCCAGGTGACACTGTTCTAGGTATGAGCCTAGCGCACGGCGGTCACTTGACTCACGGTTCACCAGTAAACTTCTCTGGTAAACACTACAACGTGATTCCTTACGGTATCGACGAAGCGGGTCAAATCAACTACGACGAAATGGAAGCTCTTGCTCTTGAGCATAAACCTAAGATGATCATCGGTGGTTTCTCAGCTTACTCACAAATCGTTGATTGGAAACGCATGCGTGAAATCGCTGACAAAGTCGATGCTTACCTGTTTGTTGATATGGCGCACGTTGCTGGTCTGATTGCTGCGGGTGTATACCCAACGCCAATTCCACACGCACACGTTGTTACTACTACAACTCACAAAACACTAGCAGGCCCACGTGGCGGTTTGATTCTTTCAAACGCTGGTGAAGAGATGTACAAGAAGCTGAACTCAGCAGTATTCCCTGGCGGCCAAGGTGGTCCTCTAATGCATGTTATCGCTGGTAAAGCGGTAGCGTTCAAAGAAGCGATGGAACCTGAATTCAAAGCTTACCAAGAGCGTGTTGTTAAGAACGCAAAAGCAATGGTTGCTCAGTTCCAAGAACGTGGTTACAAAATCGTTTCTAACAGTACTGAAAACCACCTGTTCCTTGTTGACCTAATCGACAAAGACATCACAGGTAAAGAAGCGGATGCAGCTCTAGGTGCAGCGAACATCACTGTAAACAAAAACTCAGTGCCAAACGATCCTCGTAGCCCATTTGTCACTTCTGGTATTCGTGTTGGTACACCTGCAATCACTCGCCGTGGTTTCAGTGAGGAAGATGCGAAAGCATTGGCTAACTGGATGTGTGATGTTCTAGACAACATCAATGACGAAGCGGTTATCGAAGCAACGAAACAAAAAGTGCTTGATATCTGTAAGCGTCTACCAGTTTACGCTTAATCGCTTGAACATATGGAAAAGGCCTGCAATGCAGGCCTTTTTTACATCTTTAAACTGGCGAATTCATTGGCTATATAACATCGCCATAGAACTGTGGTTAGTTCTATTTAGCCATACTGATCAAAGTGCCGGATTTACATTTGAACATGTAGTATTTGTTGCTTTCGGTAAACTTACCTAAGCCTTCACCATCACAATATTCAATATTAATCTCGCGCATCACTTCGAGTGTATCTTCACTTGCCAGAGCAAACTTAGAACCATCTGAACAGACAATGCGAACTTTGCCATCGTCGCTGACAGAGTAGATATCGACTTCTGTATTACATAACTCAAAAGAAGCTTCGCGGAAGTTGTCTGTCTGAGAGTTCGAAGAACAACCGGCTGTAATTGCTGCTGTAGTCAGAGCGAAAGCGAGCATCGTTAAATTTTTCATTGTCATTGTCCTTCATGATTTAAGAGTCAGTGGTTAGCCTATAAAACTATTTGCATCTATTCAATCATAGACACAAAAAAGGCGACATATCCGAAGACATATCGCCTTTTCATTGATTTAGTTGTTCAAGTATTGATTACTTTACTTCTAAACCTTGCGCTTGCATATCTGCGTGGTAAGAAGAACGCACAAACGGACCACAAGCCGCGTGAGTGAAACCAAGCTCTAGCGCGATATCTTTTAGCTCATCAAACTCTGCTGGTGGAACGTAACGCTCAACTGGCAAATGGTGACGGCTTGGCGCTAGGTATTGGCCTAGGGTTAGCATAGTAACGCCGTGATCACGAAGGTCTTTCATCACTTCGATGATCTCTTCTTTTGTCTCACCAAGGCCCATCATCAAACCTGATTTTGTTGGAATCTCAGGATGTTGCTCTTTGAATTTTTGTAGCAGTTGTAGTGACCACTTGTAATTCGCGCCCGGACGCGCTTTACGGTACAGGCGAGGCGCTGTTTCCAAGTTGTGGTTGAACACATCCGGCGGGTTGTCTTTCAACAAGTCCAGCGCTACATCCATACGACCACGGAAATCAGGAACCAAAGTTTCAATTCGAATATTTGGATTCAAAGCGCGAATTTCACGGTTACAGTCAGCAAAGTGTTGTGCACCACCATCACGAAGATCATCACGGTCTACAGAGGTGATAACCACATACTTCAGCTTCATATCACTGATGGTTTTCGCTAGCTTTTTCGGCTCATCGGCTTCAGGAGCAACAGGGCGACCATGTGCAACATCGCAGAATGGGCAACGACGTGTACAGATAGCACCTAAAATCATGAAGGTCGCCGTACCGTGGTTGAAACACTCAGCCAAGTTAGGGCAAGACGCTTCTTCACAAACAGAGTGTAGGTTGTTCTTACGCATTGCTGATTTGATGTCTTGGATACGTTGGCTGTCTGCTGGCAGCTTGATCTTCATCCACTCAGGTTTACGCAAGATTTCTTTTTGTTCTGTCGGCATGTTCTTTACAGGAATCAGTGCCATTTTATCAGCGTCACGGTATTTGACGCCTTTTTCCATTTGAATGGGTTTGCTCATACTTTGTTACCGATTGAGGGTGCTTCAGTGCTGAATTCGACATGCTCGTAGCCGAATAGCGGTACGAGTTCTTGGATTAATTGTTTTTCTACTTGGTGGATATCTGCCGGGCCACCTAAGTTGCTTACTTGTACCATTTCCATGCCTTGGTAACCGCAAGGGTTAATTCGCAAGAATGGAGTGAGATCCATATTGACGTTTAACGCTAGCCCATGAAATGAACAGCCTTTACGAATTCGTAGACCAAGTGAGCAGATTTTTCTTCCGTCAACGTAGACACCCGGAGCATCCGGACGCGCTGCAGACGAAATATTGTAAGCTTTCAGAGTATTGATAACCAAATTTTCAATATCCGTTACCAGATCTCTAACACCTAATTTCTTACGTCTTAGGTTAATTAAAAAATACACCACTAACTGACCTGGGCCGTGATAAGTCACCTGACCGCCACGGTCACTTTGTACCACCGGAATATCACCTGTGTTGAGCAAGTGCTCAGCTTTACCTGCCTGACCCTGTGTGAATACTGGGTTGTGTTCGACAAGCCAGACTTCATCACGAGTCTCTTCGTCACGCTGATCGGTAAATTCATGCATAGCCTGCCAAACTGGATGGTAGTCTTGTCGACCCCATTGTCTGACAACTAGCTGGTTATCTAGTGTCATATTCCGTCAGTGGTTGTGAAAATTTTGGTGATTATAAACGCCTTAAGAGCGAGGAACTACTCATAGAGGGCATTTTTTTGACCATAATTTAAGTAATGTTTTCTTAACGTTTTGATAAATATAAAGAAAGCAGCTTAATGCTGCTTTCAAAAATATTTTAATTGATATCGAATTATTTGATTTGGTTCAGTTAAAGAACCATGCGTACAATTTCAATATCACCCAGTTCTTTATACAGGGTTTCCACTTGCACGATAGAAGTGGCGGTAATGGTCACTGACACTGAGTGATAGTTACCTTTCGCACTAGGCTTAACTCGTGGGTTGTAATCGCCAGGAGCGTGGCGTTGAATTACTTCCAGTATAAGCTCAGGTAATTCTGGTTTTGCATGGCCCATCACCTTGTAGGTAAAAGAACAAGGGAACTCAAGCAGGTCTTTTAATTTTGCATCAGAGTTGATGGTCAACATATTGGAAACTCCAAGTTTGGCATTCGATTAAGCGGTGCGGAATATTACAGCCTATCGAAGTGGATCTCAAGTGAACAAAAAAGCCGCTTTACTCTTCCTATTTGAAGCAGCAGTGGCGTTGGCCGAATTCGTTCGCCCCAATCACATAGTTATCTATGCTTATGGGGACTCACTTATTTGCCGCCTACCTGCAGTTCCAAGTAGTTTGAGTAAAAAGCAGCTTCCCTGTCAAATTACTAAAATACTATACCCAATTGCTAGAATTGGTATTAGAACAAGCCTTTGAATAGTAGAACAATGTAGTCCCATAGGCGGCTGAACAAGCTACCTTCATTCACATCTTCTAGTGCTAATAGAGGGTACTGAGCAACATCTTCATTGTCTACTTGGTAGTAAAGCTTACCAACTACATCACCTTTCTTAATTGGGGCTTTTAGCTCTTTTTCAAGTACAAAGCTTGCTGTTAGGTTTTTCGCTTGACCACGTGGAAGAGTTACATAAGTGTCTTCATCAACGCCTAGAGCAACAGTTGACTTGTCACCCATCCAGATTTGTTCTTCAACAAAGGTTTCACCTTTCTTATGTGGTGCAACGGTTTCGAAGAAACGGAAGCCGTAGCTTAATAGCTTCTTGCTTTCAGATTTACGAGCATTCGCATCTTTAGTGCCCATTACAACGGCTACAAGACGCATCTTACCTTCGGTTGCTGAGCTTACTAGGCTGTAACCAGCGTTCGATGTGTGACCTGTCTTGATACCGTCAACGTTCATGCTCTTATCCCATAACAGACCGTTACGGTTGTACTGAGTGATGCCGTTGTAAGTGAATTTTTGCTCAGAATAAAGTGCGTATTCATCTGGCACATCACGAATCAGCGCTTGACCTAGCAGGGCCATATCGTGAGGTGTTGAGTATAAATTTGGATCGTCTAGACCGTGTACGTTCGCGAAATGCGTGTTGGTCATCTTCAGTGAGCTTGCCCAAGCATTCATTAAGTCAACGAAAGCATCTTCTGAACCCGCAATGTGTTCAGCCATCGCTACACAAGCGTCGTTACCAGACTGAATGATAATACCTCTGTTCAGGTCACTCACTTTTACAGTGGTGCCGACTTCGATAAACATCTTAGAAGAGTCTGGGAAATTTTTAGCCCACGCGTTTTTACTAATCACGACATCGTCATTAGGAGAGATATTTCCACGCGCGAGTTCTTGGCCGATAACGTAGCTCGTCATCATTTTGGTCAAACTTGCAGGAGACAGCTTTGTGTCCATCTCTTTTTCAGCCAGAATCTTACCTGAATGAAAATCCATCAGAACATAGCCTTTTGCGGCGATCTGTGGTGCGTCTGGCATAACTATAGGTGCAGCTGCGGCTGTGAATGAGATAAGAGTAGAAAGCGCAGTGGACGACGCCAGAACAGAATTTAGAATCAATTTTTTCATGGTAAATGCGTGTTATCTAGTTGGTTTTGTATATCTTAACAGAAACGACTATTCAAACCAGAGCCGATATGCCTTGGCTCGTCAGTCATTACTGTGCAACTTGGTACTTTTTAATAAATGCGGTTTCGTAACCTAAGGACTTTACACGCTCTAATGTTTCTTGAGTCAGCGTATAGTCAGTAAAAGGGCCTAAAACAGCCCTATGGCTACCATTGCCACTATCGATAAAACTTTGCACCGATAAGCTTTGTCCCAAATTTTGCGATAAAGTTCGAACTCTTTCTTCACTTTGTGAAGAAGCGACTTGAATTATATATCGTGGATCTGATTTTTTAACTTGGTTTGTCAGTGGTTTATCTACTTTGATGACTTCTACCGAGACGTTAGCAGTGCCTGTTTTAATTACATCTAACTTGTAAGCCGCCGCATAGCTTAAGTCAATAATTCGACCAGAATGGAATGGCCCGCGGTCATTGACTCGAACTATGGCTGTTTTATTGTTATCAAGATTCGTCACCTTAACGTAGCTAGGTATTGGCAGTGTTTTATGTGCGGCACTCATTGAGTACATATCATAAATCTCGCCGTTGGACGTAAGGTGTCCATGAAATTTTTTTCCATACCAAGATGCTTGGCCTTGTTCTTTAAAGCCGTCGGTATTTTTAACTATCTGGTATTTTTGACCACGTAATGTGTAGTCCTTATTCCCGCCTCGGCTATATGGCTCATATTGTGGGTGTGCATCTTCAATATGTTCTACCGAAATTGGGGCATTGGGTGCTACATCATCTTTAATATCGTAGCGGCCGCCGGAGCTCGAACAGCCAGCTAAGATCATCAACACTAACAGCGGGAAAAAAACGCTTTTAATTTCATCAAGTCGCCTTTGAAAATGCTTTTCTGTGAGTGTGAACCGACATTAAGATACCGAAGCCAGCCATTAGGGTAACCATAGATGTCCCGCCATAACTAATCAAAGGAAGAGGAACACCTACCACTGGTAGAATGCCACTTACCATGCCAATATTCACAAACACGTAAACAAAGAAGCTAAGAACAACACTGCCTGCCATCATGCGGCCAAAAGCAGTTTGAGCATTGCTCGCCAAATAGAGACCTCGTCCGATAATAAATAGATATACAGATAGAAGTCCTAAGATGCCAATCATGCCCCATTCTTCGGCGATAACTGCAAAGATAAAGTCAGTATGTCGCTCTGGGAGAAATTCTAGCTGAGATTGCGTGCCGTGCAGCCAACCTTTGCCTGAAATACCACCAGAACCGATAGCAATTTTACTTTGGATAATGTGATAACCCGCGCCTAGTGGGTCGGACTCCGGGTTGAACAGTGTTCGTACGCGGACTTTTTGATACTCCCGCATCAGGAAAAACCACAATACAGGGATGAAAGCGCCGACGCCAACTGCCGCTGCGATGATAATTTTCCAACTGATACCAGCAAGAAAGATAACGAAGATACCCGATGCTGCAATCAATATTGATGTGCCTAAGTCTGGTTGCTTGGCAATCAAGATGGTAGGGACCAATACCATCACAATGGAAGCAACCAGTGTTCGAAAACTAGAAGGTAGTGGACGCTTACCCACATAGCGAGCAATCATTAGCGGTACCGCCAGTTTGAGCAGTTCCGATGGCTGGAAACGCACAAATCCCAAGTTTAACCAACGCTGTGCGCCCTTGGAGGACTCACCGAAAAAGAGCACGCCTAAAAGCAAAATAACGCCCGCAAAATAAAGCAGGGGCGCCAGGCTTTCATAAGTTCGTGGCGATATCTGCGCTAGAGCAATCATGACGGTTAATGCCAATACCATGCGCATTGCCTGACGATCCATCATCGCCATACTCTGTCCACTGGCGCTGTACATAACCATGAGCGCAAAAACAAAAACCACTAAAATACCAATCAACAAAGGTAGGTCAATGTGGAGTCTTTCAAATAGAGCCCGACTTTGTCCGGTTGAAGGATCCAGTTTCATTATTCTTCGTCCTCTTGAGCACCCATTATGATGTGATCGAATATGTGTCTAACCACTGGTGCACCATTGGTTGAACCACCACCGGCGTTTTCTAAAACGATGGTAACAATTGCTTGGGGATCATCAACTGGAGCGAAACCAGTAAATAGTGCGTGGTCGCGTAAGTGTTCTGCCAGTTCGTCTGCGTTATATTCTTGTCCTTCCGCTAAACCAAATACCTGAGCAGTACCTGATTTACCTGCACTTTTGTATTTTAGATTCTGGAAAGCTCGTCTTGCTGTCCCTTTTTTACCGTGGTTTACCAGATACATACCTTCGATTGCCATTTCCCAGTATTTTTTAGGAACGCCGGTAATTGGCGGGTAGCTGACATATTCCGCCTCTTTCTGACGAGTGAATTCTTCACCGTTATTGATGGTTGAACGGAGTAAATGAGGCGCCCAAACTTCACCATGGTGAACCAATACAGAGGTCGCTTTGGCGATTTGCATTGGTGTCGCCGTCCAGTAGCCTTGGCCAATACCAACAGGGATCGTATCACCCTGATACCACGGCGTACGATGACGAGACATTTTCCATTCTCTGGTTGGCATGTTCGCTTTACTTTCTTCGTAAATATCGATGCCTGTATAGTCACCAAAACCGAAGCGCATCATCCAGTCAGACAAACGGTCAATGCCCAAATCGTAAGCAATTTGATAGAAGAAGGTATCGACCGACTCTTCAAGTGCTTTGATGATATCGACTCTTCCGTGTCCCCAGCGCAACCAATCGCGGAATGGGCGTGTGGTTGAGTTAGGAATCTTCCAATAACCTGGGTCATTTCGGGTGGTATTGGGTGTAACAACGCCTTCTTTCAGGGCAGAAACCGCAATAAAAGGTTTAACAGTCGAACCCGGAGGATAAATACCTAGCGTTGTTCGGTTAACCAGTGGACGGTTCTTATCGTTCAACAGGCTACTGTATTCTTTACCAGAGATACCATGGACAAAGGCGTTAGGATCGTAGCTAGGACTTGAGACCATAGCCAGAATGCCGTTGTCTTTTGGATCGAGAACAACCGCCGCTCCACGCCTTCCATCCAGCAGTTTGTGCACGTAAAGTTGCAAGTCGATATCTAGGTTAAGAACAATATCTTTGCCGGGAATTGGCGGAACATATTTGAGCGTGCGGATTATACGGCCACGACTGTTCACTTCAACTTCTTGATAGCCTGCGGTGCCGTGAAGTGTGCTTTCATAATAGCGCTCAATACCCAGTTTGCCGATATCGCGAGTTGCTTGGTAGTTGGCAACTTGTTCGTCTCTTTCAAGGCGCTCGATGTCTTTATCATTGATGCGTGAAACATAACCGATAACGTGAGTCAGCACTTCGCCATAAGGGTAGTAGCGTTTCAAGCTTGCAGTAACGGTAACGCCGGGAAATTTATGTTGTTGTACTGAGAATTTTGCGACCTCAGTTTCTGTTAACTGAGTCAGTAAAGGTACTGAGTTAAAACGACGAGAGTGGCGACGCTCTTTCTCAAATGTCGCTATTTTTTCCGGCGTTATTTCGAGGAATTCTTGCAAGCGAGCGATGGTGCCGTCGATATCTTTCACTTGCTCTGGCGTGATCTCCAAGTTAAACACAGGACGGTTTTCTGCCAATAGGCGTCCGTTTCTGTCGTAGATTAAACCTCGATTTGGCGCGATAGGAACAACTTTAATTCGGTTATCGTTAGAACGAGTTTTATAGTCTTGGTATTGGTTGACCTGAATGTTGTAAAGGTTCGCGATAAGAATACCCATCATGAACACTATGCCAACAAACGAGACCACAGCACGGCTTTTAAAAAGCCGTGCTTCAGCAATGTAATCTCGAAACGGGTTACTCTTACGTAACATCGATGCCTATTCTCGGTGATATGGATGGTTGGCAGTGATACTCCACGCCCGATACAAGCTTTCGGCCATGACGACGCGAACTAACGGATGTGGCAAAGTTAAAGGTGATAAAGACCAGCTTTGTTCAGCCGCCGCTTTACAAGCTGGTGATAACCCTTCTGGACCGCCAATCAAAATTGATACGTCTCGCGCGTCTAGCTTCCAACTTTCGAGCTGGCCAGCAAGTTGCTCTGTATCCCAGCGCTTACCGGGAATATCGAGGGTAACAATTCTGTTGCCTTTTGGCACGGCAGCCAACATTGCTTCGCCTTCTTTTTGCAGTATTCTTGCAATATCAGCGTTTTTGCCGCGTTTTCCAGCTGGGATTTCAACTAACTCAAGTGGCATGTCGTGAGGGAAGCGACGGCGATATTCTTGAAAGCCTTCTTCAACCCATTTAGGCATTTTAGTGCCAACGGCAATAAGCTGAATTTTCACCATTAGCTCCAAAGTTTTTCTAATTGGTACATTTCACGCTGTTCTTCCTGCATGACGTGCACCATGGTTGTCCCCATATCGACAACAACCCATTCACCTTCGTTTTCACCGTCCATACCGAGCGGGTCGAAACCGATTTTCTTCGCTTCACTTGCGACGTGATCAGCAATCGATGAAACGTGACGTTTTGAAGTGCCAGTGCAAATGATCATGTAATCCGTCACACTTGATTTGCCTTGTACGTCTAGGGTGATGATGTCAACGGCTTTCATGTCGTCAACTTTATCTGCAAGAAAGGTATTTAATTCTTCGCGTTGCAAGGGGTATTCCTCTGAAGTGGTCTATTGGTACTATTTTTACTATTTAGGCGCGCAGTATAACACTGTTTAAACTGGCAAAGGGATGTTTGCCTGAGGTACGGCGAACTCTACGCTTATTTGATGAAGAAGTGGCCAGCATGGCTGCTCGTATTGAGTTTTAGCCAAGACTTCAATTTGAGCAAGTAATCTAATTAGGTGCAGCAACTTGCTGAGCGATAGTCTTTGCAGAGCCGCTGAATACAATGGGCGCTTATTCTGCCAGACGCGGTGTTTGTCAAAAACAGCACCTATCCCGATGGTGTTAAGTTGCTGTTTCATTTGCAGTAACAGAAACAGTTCCTTTTGCAAGGTTCGCATCAAAATGATTGGTTCAACCGCTTCCGCTTCAAGTTGACGCAGAATTCTTTGTGCACGGTTGGCTTTATCTTCAAGCAACGCATCCATCCAATGAAATGGCGTGAAATGGTTATGTCGATCAAGTGATTCCTGAAGGCGAACAAGGGTTAACTGGCCATCAGGATAATTGAGTGCCAGTTTTTGCAAGCTTTGCATCAACGCAAATAAATTGCCTTCATGCCATTGCGCCAGCATCTGAACCGCTTCGGCATCAGGGGTTAAACCCAATGTGCGGCAACGAGCCATAACAAACTGTGGTAAGCGAGATAATTCTGGTGTTAAGCAGTTAACCAGACAGCCGTTTGCCATCAGTGCTTTAAACCAAGCCGTGTTTTCTTGAGCTTTGGTCAGTTTATTGCCCATGACAATCAAAACAATATCTGGATTGAGGTAATCAGCAACAGTCGCTAGAGATTTAGACAAAGCGGCATTAAGTCCTGATTCTGCAATCTCCAGTACGATAATTTGTCGGCTACTGAATAGGCTCAAGGACTGGCAGCAGTCATAAACTTGCGTCCAATCCAAATTGTTATCGACCGTAAAATGATGTTTTTCTTCAAAGCCTTCACTGAGAGCTTTGTTTTCTATCGCTTTGACCGATTCTTGAGTCAGCAGTGGCTCGCCACCAAAGACAAGATAAACGGGCAATAACGATCTTTGTAACGAGTCGGCAAGTTTATCGGCGTAAACTCTCATTGTTTCAATTACTCAGCAGTTGTTTGAGCCGATGGCTCTTGGTGAGTTTCGATAGTGTCAATGAGATACGATTCGTTTGTCGCAGGTACTTTAGCTGGCTCTTCAGCTTCTGAAATTTCATCCATAGTACCAGCCTGAATCGACGCTTTTAGTCGACCCATTTGGCGAACGATTTGTGTCGCGGCCAGTTTTCGCATTTCGCCTTCAATCATGTCGCGCTCAACAGATTTCGCTAAAGCCGTAAGAGGGTTATCTAAGTAACTACGCGTAACACTAGTTGAAAATGTTTTAGTGCCAATATCAGGTACCGTCACTCGGTATGATGCTCTAAAGGTCAGCTCTTTTTCTGCTGCACGTGTGGTTTGATACAGAGAAAGCGTTCGTTCACTTATCCCTTCGCTGATCAAATGAATGTTAGGTACATCATCAGCTGGCTGTACGATTTCAATTTCGTTCATGCGTAATTGACGTGTCACTATGCGAGTAAAGTTACTGTACTGGTCATAACTGGTAATAGACAGTTTGCTTAGTTCATCTGGCACATCGTAATCTCCGCGCAAGTGAAAGCCGCACGCACTCAGTAAGGTCGCAGAGAGGAAAACCAGTGACAATTTCAAGAAAGATGAACATGTAAAACGCATGGGATTATTATTCTCGTTAGATTACTTATGTTAGAACACAAAGGTTTATGTTCTAACATAAGTAAACAGGGCACAAAGCCCTGTTTACAGACAACATAAGTACGAATTAGTTCGCTACGATATTCAGCAGCTTACCAGGAACGTAGATAACTTTACGTACGGTTAAACCTTCAGTAAATTTCACTACGTTTTCGTCATTTAGACCAAGCTCTTCGACTTGCTCTTTAGTCGCATCAGCAGCCACGGTTAGTTTGCCGCGCAATTTGCCGTTTACCTGAACAACGATCAGTTTTTCATCTTCCACTAACGCTGCTTCATCGAACGTAGGCCATGATGCACTATCAATCTCTGATTCGCCAAGAGCTGTCCACATTTCAAAACAGATGTGTGGTGCGATAGGGTAAAGCATCAGCGTAATCGCTTTTACTGCTTCGTCCAAAATTGCACGATCTTGTTCTGATTCCTGTGGTGCTTTAGTCAGCTTGTTCATCAGTTCCATGATTGCTGCAATTGCCGTGTTGAACGTTTGGCGACGAGCGATATCGTCCGTTACTTTTGCAATTGTTTTGTGAACATCACGACGAAGTGCTTTTTGGTCTGCACTTAGTGCGCTGGCATTAACAGCTACAGCTGCACCTTTCGATGAGTGCTCACGAGCCAGTTTCCAAACACGTTTTAGGAAGCGGTTAGCGCCTTCAACGCCAGATTCTTGCCATTCAAGAGTCATGTCTGCTGGAGAAGCAAACATCATGAACAGACGTACTGTATCTGCGCCGTATTTATCAACCATCTCTTGTGGGTCAATACCGTTGTTTTTCGACTTAGACATTTTGATCATGCCTGAGTGTTCAACGCTGCGACCTTGGGTATCTACTGCGGAAGTAATGTTACCTTTACCGTCACGTTCAACCTTCACTTCAGTTGGTGAGATCCACTCTTTTGTGCCTTTCTCATTTGTCAGGTAGAAAGCATCAGCCAGAACCATGCCTTGGCAAAGTAGCTGTTTGAATGGCTCGTCAGAGGTTACATAACCCGCATCACGTAGCAATTTGTGGAAGAAACGAGAGTACAACAGGTGCATACACGCGTGTTCAATACCACCAATGTATTGGTCTACTGGTAGCCAGTAGTTGGCTTTTTCTGGATCTAGGATGTCATCTGCTTGTGGAGAACAGTAACGAGCGTAGTACCAAGAAGACTCCATGAATGTATCGAATGTATCGGTTTCACGTAGTGCTGGCTCGCCATTGAAAGTGGTTTTTGCCCACTCTTTGTCTGCTTTAATTGGGCTGGTTACGCCATCCATAGTTACATCTTCAGGCAGAATCACTGGTAGTTGATCTGCTGGAACAGGATGAACTTGACCATCTTCAGTCGTCACCATTGGAATTGGCGCACCCCAGTAACGCTGACGAGAGACACCCCAGTCACGTAGACGGAAGTTTACGGTTTTAACGCCTTTACCTTCTGCTTCAAGTTTCGCAGCAATCGCGTTAAATGCTTCTTGGAATTCAAGACCGTCAAACTCTCCTGAATCGAACAATACCCCTTTTTCTGTGTATGCCGCTTCAGAAATGTCTAGCTCGCTACCATCAACAGGCTTGATTACAGGAACAATATCTAGACTGTATTTAGTCGCAAATTCGTAGTCACGTTGGTCGTGTGCAGGTACTGCCATTACAGCACCTGTACCGTAATCCATCAGTACGAAGTTTGCTACATAAATAGGTACTTCACGACCGTTCAATGGATGAATCGCAGTAAGGCCAGTTGCCATACCTTTCTTCTCCATTGTCGCAAGTTCTGCTTCTGCAACTTTGGTGTTTTTACACTCATCAATGAAAGTCGCTAGCGCTGGGTTGCTTGCTGCTGCTTTCGTTGCTAAAGGATGACCTGCAGCGATAGCTACATAAGTTACGCCCATCAATGTGTCTGGACGAGTGGTGTACACTTCGAGATCTTGAGCTTCATCTTTTACTTCAAACTTAAGCTCAACACCTTCAGAGCGACCGATCCAGTTGCGCTGCATGGTTTTAACCATTTCTGGCCAGCCTTCAAGCTTGTCTAGATCGTCTAGTAGCTCTTGTGCGTATGCAGTGATTTTAATGAACCATTGTGGAATTTCTTTTTGTTCAACTGGAGTATCACAACGCCAGCAACAACCATCTTCTACCTGTTCGTTAGCCAAAACAGTTTGGTCATTTGGACACCAGTTTACTGAAGATGTTTTTTTGTAAACCAAGCCTTTTTCGTAAAGCTTAGTGAAAAACTCTTGTTCCCAACGGTAGTACTCAGGACGACAAGTTGCGAATTCGCGATTCCAGTCATAGCCAAAACCCAGCAGTTTAAGCTGGTTTTTCATGTACTCGATGTTTTCGTATGTCCAAGGCGCTGGTGCTGTCTTGTTTTTTACTGCAGCATTTTCTGCTGGTAGGCCGAACGCATCCCAACCGATTGGTTGCATAACGTTCTTGCCTTGTAAGCGTTGGAAGCGAGAAACAACATCACCGATAGTGTAGTTACGAACATGACCCATGTGCAGTCGACCACTAGGGTATGGAAACATAGACAGACAGTAGAATTTTTCTTTGTTTGGGTCTTCACTTACAACGAAAGTCTTGTTGTTATCCCAGTGCTGTTGAACTTTTTGTTCAATATCTTGCGGGTTGTATTGCTCTTGCATCGATGATATCCGGTTCTCTTGGAATTTGTGAGTTCAGTTTGAACAGACTCTTATAGATCGACATAGAATACATAAAGGAGCACAGCACAACAATAGCCAATCCGATTTGAAAGAGAGGTCTTATGCCAAAACAAAAATCTGGTTATGAAGCATTACTGAAAGATGTCGTTGAAACGCTCAAGCATAGCCGTGAGGAAGTCAGCCATATTGTCGAAACTTCTGGCAAAATTGTCAGTGCGGCTAATGATCTAACTAAAGATGAATTATCCCTTATTTCTGAATATGTTAAGTCAGATTTAAAAGAGTTCGCTGAAAGTTATGAAGAGAGTAAAAGTGGCCCATTTTACCTGATGATTACCGATTCCATCTGGCAAGGGTTGCTTGATATCACCGACAGAACCAAAGTGGAGTGGGTGGAGCTGTTCCAAGATCTGGATCACCAAGGCTTGTATCATGCTGGAGAGATGATAGGGCTTGGTGTGCTGGTATGCGAAAGCTGCGGTCACAAGGTGCAATATAACCACCCTTCAGAAATTGTTCCCTGCATTCGTTGCGGTAATAAAGTGTTTGGACGCTTACCACTTAAACCTTAGCGAACCTTGCGTTTTGAGGTGATAGAACAAAAGAGCCCCGTGGGCTCTTTTGACGTTTAATTAATGATGATTCTTTCGCTGGAGAATCAAGCCTAAGGTTAGTCCGAACACCACCCACAAGTACAGCGGCCAACTACCAAACTTATGGTAAGGTGTTTGTCCACGAGTTGGGATGACCTCCGCTTTAAGCACACCCGTTTCAAACTGAGGGATCTGCTTTATAATGTTGCCTCGGTAATCGGTCACTGCGGTTACACCATTGTTGGTAGATCGCACGACAGGTTTGCCCATTTCTAACGCTCTCATTCGAGCGATTTCCATATGTTGAAGCGGACCAATGGATTTACCAAACCAAGCGTCGTTAGACAGCGTCAGGATAAAGTCGGTATCTTCATTGACGTTTTCTCTCACCTGTTCGTTGAAAATAATTTCATAGCATAATGCTGAAGCGAACTTGTGGCCGTTAACGTCGATGTTTGGTTGAATGTAACTGCCTCGGCTAAAAGAAGACATAGGTAAGTTAAAGAAAGGCGCAATCGGTCTTAGAATCTCTTCAAATGGGACAAATTCACCAAACGGAAGTAGGTGGTGTTTGTTATAGCGTCTTGCTGTCTCATATTGATATGCGGTGTTACTGGTTCCGCCGAGGGCTAACACACTATTATAGAAAGCTTTGTTTTCATCTTGATTAAGAATGCCAAGGATAATGCCGCTGTTATTAGCTCGAGCAAGTTCATCAAGACTTTTCAAATAAGAAGGCAGCTCATATTCAAAAGCGGGTACGGCGGCTTCTGGCCAGATGATAATGTCAGCGTCCCAATTCTCTCGACTAAGATCCGTGTACTTCATTATGGTCGGCCAGCGATGAGAAGGTACCCATTTCAGTGCTTGTTCAATATTGCCTTGAATTAAAGCAACCTTCGTTGAACGATCGGCTTGTGGTGTGACCCAATGCGCAGAGCGCAAACCATATCCAGTGGCAAAGATAACGGCAGGAATTATCAACAAAGACCAAGACTTATTGATAAACGAATACGCCAAACAGCCAGAGCACACCAAAACAAGTAGTGTCAGAAGCTCTACGCCACCAAGGGGAGCAAAGTTAGCGAGTGGGCTTTCGATTTGACTATAGCCTAACCACAGCCATGGGAAGCCCGTCATAACCCAACCACGTAACCAGTCAAAGATGAGCCAAAGAATCGGTGCGGCAAGCAGTACTCGAGTTCGGCTATTTGTTTGGAAATAACGATTCAGTACCCATCCGAACAAAGCCGAATAGATTGCCAGATAAGCGACTAAGAGCACCATCAAGAAGATGCTGGCGATTTTAGGCATGCCACCAAAGGTATCAATACTGACATGAACCCAGCTAATCCCGGTGGCAAATTGTCCGATTCCCCACAAGTAGCCTATCCACGCGCCTTGTTTTGCAGACTGTTTATGTAGAAGAAGTAACAGCAGAGCCGGACTGATAAAGGCGAGCGGCCAAATTTGATATGGAGCGAAAGACAGGGTAGTGAGAGCGCCAACAAAAGCGGCCGCAAGTGGCCGCATTAGGCGATGAGTAAAGTTATTATTCATCTGCTACTTTTAATAGACTCTTAGTTGGTAAGAGACAAAAAGAATTATTCTTCAGTAATTTCAGGCATCGATTCCAAATCTGGAATGGTGACCTGAAGCTGGATAACCCGACGGCTATCAGCTGCGGTAACTTTAAAGCTGTAATTGCCAATTTCAACCACTTCGCCGCGAGTCGGTAAATGACCAAATGCCGTCATCACCATACCGCCGACCGTATCTACTTCGTCGTCACTGAATTGTGTTTTGAACGTATCGTTGAAATCATCAATCGTCGTCAGCGCTTTGACTGCGTAAGTGTGTTTGCTTAGCTTACGAATTTCCAGCTGTTCTTCGTCATCTGTCTCGTCTTCGATTTCGCCGACAATCTCTTCAAGAATGTCTTCGATGGTGACAAGGCCAGAAACGCCGCCAAATTCATCAACAACAATCGCCATGTGGTAGCGTTCCTCACGGAACTCTTTTAGTAGACGGTCTACCCGTTTACTTTCAGGCACGACGACGGCTGGGCGTATCACCTCTTCGATATCGAAGGGAGTACTATTGGAACCTAAATACTTGAGTAAGTCCTTCGCTAGCAGAATACCTTCAACATGGTCTTTATCTTCACTGATCACCGGGTAACGAGAGTGCTGTGCATCGGTGATGAGTGCAATCAACGTATCGAGATCGTCGGTACGTGAAATTGTGACCATTTGAGAGCGAGGGATCATAATATCTCTAACTCGCATCTCTGAAATTTCCATAACACCTTCGAGCATGTCGCGGGTGTCGTGGTCAATTAAGTCATTTACTTCAGAGTCACGAATCACATCAACCAATTCTTGGCGATCTTTCGGCTCTCCCTGAAACATTTGACCCAGGCGTTCAAAGAAGGACTTTCTACTCGGACCTTCAGACTTTTCTTTTTTGCCTTCGTTAGAAGGGGGCGAATTGTCTTCGTTCATTATTTCTCAAATTATTAACGCTACCAAAGTGTGGTAGCTCACAAATAAATATAAGGCCAATTTGACCTTATATTTACACTTTTTCTGCCAAATAGGGATCTTCAAAACCCAATTTTTGCATCAATTCTGTTTCGAGTGACTCCATCTCTTCGGCTTCGTCATCCTCGATATGGTCATAACCTAACAGATGCAGGCTTCCATGTACAACCATATGCGCCCAATGTGCTAGCAGTGGTTTGTTCTGCTCGCTGGCTTCTTGTTCAACAACTTGTCGACATATGACCAAATCACCCAGCAGATCCAGCTCCATCCCCGGAGGTGCTTCGAAGGGGAAGGAGAGAACATTGGTCGGTTTATCTTTACCACGGTAATCCATGTTGAGTTGGTGGCTCTCTTCGCTATCGACGATGCGAATAGTCACTTCAGCTTGCTCTTGAAATGGAGTGATCGCCGCTTCTAACCAAGTGGCAAAGTTCGCTTCACTAGGTAAGCCGTTTTCATCTTCAACGGCTAATTGTAAATCGAGTTTAATACTCATTGTTGGTCAGACTCTTTTATGGATGAACTAAGTTCTTCTTTCTGAAGTTCAAGCAGTTTAGACTCACGCTCTTCTCTACGACGTTTTTCGTACTCTTTACGCTCTTTCTGATCTTGTGCTTCCCATTTCTCATAAGCGTTAACAATACGAGCAACAACTGGGTGGCGAACAACGTCATCAGCAATAAAGAAGTTAAAGCTAATTTCTTCTACTTCACTTAACACTTCTACCGCATGACGAAGGCCGGATTTCGCACCGCGAGGTAAGTCGATCTGGGTAACGTCACCCGTGATCACTGCGCGAGAGTTGAAACCGATACGAGTCAGAAACATTTTCATCTGTTCAACTGTCGTGTTCTGGCTTTCATCAAGAATGATAAATGCATCATTCAGAGTACGACCGCGCATGTAAGCGAGAGGAGCAACTTCAATAACGTTACGTTCGATAAGCTTTTCTACTCGCTCAAAACCAAGCATTTCAAACAGCGCATCGTAAAGAGGGCGCAAATAAGGGTCGACTTTCTGGCTTAGATCGCCTGGTAAGAAACCCAATTTTTCGCCAGCTTCAACCGCTGGACGAGTCAGCAGGATACGACGAATCTCTTGACGCTCTAACGCATCAACGGCCGCGGCTACCGCAAGGTAAGTTTTACCAGTACCTGCTGGTCCAATACCAAATGTGATGTCATGTGTGGCCATGTTCATCAAGTACTGCGCTTGGTTTGGTGTGCGAGGTTTGATAACGCCTTTCTTGGTTTTCACAAACACTTCTTTGCCGTGAGTAAACTCTTCAGCGACGTCTGTGTTTTGCTCTAACACGCCGGATTCTTTAATCGCGAGGTGAATTTGTTCCGGTTCAATATCTGGAATTTCACCACGAACAGGCGCGGTATCAACATAAAGAGATTTGATGATATCAAGTGCTGCTGCCGTCGTATGAGGTTTACCCACAATGGTAAAGAACTGGCTGCGATGATTAATTTCAACGCCTAAACGACGTTCTAAATGCTTGATGTTGTCATCGAAAGGACCGCATAAACTGGCAAGTCGGCGGTTATCAGAAGGTTCGAGATTGATCTCTAGGGTAACAATTTTATTGCTCAAATTAGCCTCTCAGTATGGTCATATCAAGGTGTCCGATTTCGACCGGACACCTTATGACTGTTAAAGCTTATGGAGTAAACGTCGCTACTCCTAGCTCATCTTCACGTTTTGTTTTTGCCATCATTTCTGATGGAGAAGTGACAACGCGAAGGTTCATTTCTTTTTCTGTACGAATCAGTTCACCACGAAGTGAGTTCGGGAATACATCAACGATTTTCACGTCAACGAATTGACCGATTAAATCTGGTGAACCTTCAAAGTTTACAACACGGTTGTTTTCTGTACGACCACGAAGTTCCATCAGATTCTTCTTAGAAGTACCTTCAACCAGAAT
The DNA here is from genome assembly GCF_037162405.1 of Vibrio sp. Hal054. Classification (NCBI taxonomy): domain Bacteria; kingdom Pseudomonadati; phylum Pseudomonadota; class Gammaproteobacteria; order Vibrionales; family Vibrionaceae; genus Vibrio; species Vibrio sp. Hal054. The sequence goes on from NZ_JARLUT010000001.1 coordinate 735,638, forward strand.
GCGCTGTTCTGTATCCATCATTAAACGAGAATAGCGCATTGCTTGAGAATTGATCTGCTGTTGTAGCTCATATAAGCGATCTTTTTTCTCTTGCTCAGTCAGATCACATGGGTAATCCGCTGCTGGCGTACCCGGACGAGGAGAGAAAATGAAGCTAAAGCTCATATCAAAATCCACTTCGCGAATCAGTTTCATTGTGTCTTGGAAATCTTTATCTGTTTCGCCTGGGAAAGCAACAATGAAGTCAGAACTGATCTGAATATCAGGGCGTGCTTTGCGTAGCTTACGGATAATAGATTTATACTCGATTGCCGTGTGCGGACGTTTCATCATCGTCAGAATGCGGTCACTACCGCTTTGAACTGGCAGGTGAAGGAAGCTCACTAGCTCTGGAGTATCTTCATACACAGCAATGATGTCGTCAGTAAACTCAAGCGGGTGGCTTGTTGTAAAGCGAATACGGTCAATACCATCAATGGTAGCCACTAGACGCAGCAGTTCAGCGAAAGAACAGATAGTACCGTCATGCATTGGGCCACGGTATGCGTTTACGTTCTGGCCTAACAGGTTTACTTCACGTACGCCTTGCTCAGCAAGCTGTGCGATTTCAAATAGCACGTCGTCCATAGGACGGCTAACTTCTTCACCACGAGTGTATGGTACAACGCAGTAAGTACAGTATTTTGAACAGCCTTCCATGATTGATACGAAAGCGGTTGGCCCTTCAGCGCGAGGCTCAGGAAGACGGTCGAATTTTTCGATCTCTGGGAAGGAAATATCCATGACCGGTGCTTTGTCAGTGCGAGACTGTTTAATCATCTCTGGCAAACGATGTAGCGTTTGTGGGCCAAAAATAACGTCTACGAAAGGAGCACGTTCGCGAATGTGGTCACCTTCTTGAGTTGCCACACAACCACCGACGCCGATCACAACGCCTTCTTTTTTGTCTTTCAGCGTTTTCCAACGACCAAGCTGGTGGAAAACTTTCTCTTGTGCTTTTTCACGAATCGAACAGGTATTAAGTAAAAGTACGTCTGCTTCTTCTGGATCTTCAGTCAGCTCATAGCCGTTGGCAGCGTTAAGCAGGTCGGCCATTTTAGATGAATCGTATTCGTTCATCTGGCAACCCCAGGTTTTAATTAGCAGTTTCTTACTCATTTTCACTTTCGCTCGTGTTAATTCTTAAATAAATCTTGAACGTTTTAGAGAGTGTAAACCCTTTGTGTATTCAAAGGTAAACAGCTCTCAGCTCAAATTATAGCCGCCATCTCGGCGGTAAGCCGCGTATTGTACTGCTTTAAAAAGTCACTGACTAGTGATTGGGTGAAATCTCTTAAATCCATTGCTACATCAGGCTTTTTACCCTGTTAACTCTAAGGTTTTGTGACAAAAACGTTCGCAAAAAAAGTGCTGTTCCGTACAATAAGCCACGTTAACGAATAGAGATAATAGTTGGAAAGATGAACGATTTTGACATTGTTGTGATAGGTGGTGGCATGGTGGGTGCCGCAACTGCGATTGGTTTTGCGAAACAGGGCCGGAAAGTCGCGGTTGTAGAAGGTGCAAAGCCGCAGACGTTTGAACCTTCTCAAGCGATGGACGTTCGTATTTCTGCTATCTCGCAGACTTCCGTTGATTTACTGGATTCACTGGGAGCATGGGAAAGCATTGAGGCCATGCGTGTGTGCCCTTACCGCCGTCTGGAAACTTGGGAACATCCTGAATGTCGAACTCGTTTCTCAGCTCAATCACTAGGCTTAGAACAGCTAGGCTATATGGTTGAAAACCGAGTCATTCAGTTGGGCTTATGGAGCAGTATGGAAGCGTATTCGAACATAACCCTGTTTTGTCCGGATAAGTTATCTAATATTCAGTTTGGCGATAGACAATCCATAGAGCTGGATTCCGGATCTCAGTTGGTTTGCGATTGGGTGATTGGTGCGGATGGTGCCAATTCGCAAGTACGTGCCAGTGCCAATATTGGTGTAACTGCTTGGGATTATCGTCAACACTGCATGTTGATTAATGTTGAAACTGAAAAGCTACAACAAGACATTACTTGGCAACAGTTTTTCCCATCAGGCCCTCGCTCTTTTTTACCATTGAATGGCAATCAGGCTTCTTTGGTCTGGTATGACTCTCCAAGTCGCATAAAACAGTTAGGCATGATGACAAATGAACAACTGAGACTGGAAATTCTTAACCATTTCCCGCAAGAGTTAGGGGATATTAAGGTTCTACAGAAAGGTTCTTTTCCATTGACGCGTCGTCATGCTCAGACTTACATAAAGAATCATTGTGTCTTGGTGGGCGATTCAGCGCATACCATTAATCCGCTAGCGGGGCAGGGTGTTAACTTGGGTTTCAAGGATGTCGCCACATTACTGGATTGCACTAATACTTTAGAAGAGCTAACGACAGGTGCGTTTCGCAGTTACGAACGCAAAAGAAGACCTGACAATTTATTGATGCAGACGGGAATGGATTTCTTTTATAAGACGTTTAGCAATGAAATTCCACCGCTCAAATTTGCTCGTAATGCTGCATTAAAACTGGCGGAACAGGCCGGCCCTGCGAAAGAACAAGTATTACGTTACGCGTTGGGTTTGTAGATGGATCTCAATTCACATTGGTAGGTATTTCAATACCAAACGCAAGATACAAAAAACGCTGCACGAGGCAGCGTTTTATATTCAACGAACTAACTATTTCTCTTTCGAGTTATTTAGTTACGCGAAGAACGGCAGTTTCACCAACAGAAACAGTACCAGAAAGCTTGTTCAGCTCTTTGATTTCGTCCATGTTAGAGATAACAACTGGAGTTAGAGTAGATTTTGCTTTTTCTTCTAGTAGAGCTAGATCGAATTCAATGATAGTGTCGCCCACTTTCACTGATTGACCTTCTTCAGCAATACGTTTGAAGCCTTCGCCTTTAAGTTCTACTGTATCGATACCGAAGTGAACGAATAGTTCAACACCATCATCAGACTCGATAGAGAATGCGTGGTTAGTTTCGAAAATCTTACCAATAGTACCATTTACTGGAGCAACCATTTTGTTGCCAGATGGCTTGATAGCGATACCGTCACCAACGATTTTCTCAGCAAACACGACATCTGGCACATCTTCGATGTTTACGATTTCACCAGAAAGTGGTGCGATGATTTCAATTGCACCAGCGTCAGCGCTGTCATCAGAGACTAGCTTTTTCAGTTTGTCAAACAGACCCATTGTGTCATGCTCCTAACGTTTTAAAATATTCTGTCGAAGTATAGTATACCAATCAAAAACAATAGACGACTACTTTTAGTCGTCTAAATCATTGGTATTCACAGATTATTGTGTTTTTTCAGCGATGAATTTTTCAACGCATGCTTCGATTTCTGCAGCAGTTGGTAGAGAAAGCGCTTCCTCAGCCATTGCTTTAACTTCTGCGAAGTTAGAGTTACGAACAACTTTCTTCACTTTAGGGATAGAAATACCGCTCATTGAGAACTCATCTAAGCCCATACCTAGTAGAAGAAGTGTTGCGCGTTCATCACCTGCTAGCTCACCACACATACCAGTCCATTTACCTTCTGCATGTGATGCATCGATAACTTGTTTGATAACAGTTAGTACTGCTGGAGACAGTGGGTTGTATAGGTGAGAAATCATCTCGTTACCACGGTCTACTGCTAGTGTGTACTGAGTCAAATCGTTAGTACCGATAGAGAAGAATGACACTTCTTTCGCTAGGTGGTGTGCAATTGCAGCCGCTGCTGGCGTTTCAACCATTACACCGATTTCGATGCTTTCATCAAATGCATGACCTTCTTCGCGAAGTTCTGCTTTGTATTCTTCGATGGCTTCTTTAAGAGCACGGATCTCTTCAACTGAGATAATCATCGGGAACATGATACGAAGTTTGCCGTGTGCAGAAGCACGTAGGATGCCGCGTAACTGGTCACGTAGAATTTCACGACGATCCAAGCTGATACGTACTGCACGCCAGCCTAGGAACGGGTTCATCTCTTTTGGTAGATCCATATATGGTAGATCTTTATCACCACCGATATCCATAGTACGGATAATGACAGCTTGATCTTCCATTGCTTCTGCAACTTCTTTGTAAGCTTGGTACTGCTCTTCTTCAGTAGGAAGAGATGTACGATCCATAAATAGGAATTCTGTACGGTACAGACCAACACCTTCACCACCGTTGCGTAGAATGCCGTCACAGTCTTTCACTGTACCGATATTGCCGCATACTTCTACACGGTGTCCGTCTAGAGTCTCAGCGTGAAGATCTTTAAGTTTCGCTAGCTCTTCTTTTTCATCGATGAAAGCTTGCTGTACTTTTTCTGCTTCAGCTAATTCAGCAGCAGTTGGATTAACAAAAATCTTGTTGTTAATTGCGTCAAGAACCAGCATGTCACCGTTCTTAACTTGTTTAGTAATATCGTTGGTACCTACAATCGCTGGAAGTTCTAGAGAACGAGCCATGATTGAAGTATGAGAAGTACGACCGCCGATATCACATGCGAAACCAAGCACGTAATCAAGATTGATTTGCGCAGTTTCAGAAGGTGTTAGGTCGTTAGCAACTAGGATAACTCGCTCATTGATGTTAGCGAGTGAAACTACATTGATGCCTAGTGCGTTCTTAACAAAACGAGAACCGATATCACGGATATCTGTTGCACGCTCTTTTAGGTATTCGTCGTCTAGAGATTCAAGCGCAGAAGCTTGCTCTTCGATAACAGTGTAAATAGCGTTATCTGCTGACAGCTTATCGTTTTTGATGAGTGCTAAAATTTCTTCTTCTAGCTCTTCATCTTCAAGCAACATGATGTGGCCTTCAAAGATGGCTTCTTTTTCTTCACCAAACGTTTCAAGCGCTTTTTGCTTGATTACTTCTAACTGTGCAGAAGCTTTGTTGCGAGCGTCGTAAAAACGAGCAACTTCAGATTCTACTTGATCGTCAGAAATGGTGTTTGTATTTAGGACAATTTCATCTTCTTGAAGTAGTAGTGCTTTACCGATAGCAATACCTGGAGATGCTAGGATACCTGAAATCATAGCTTTACCTTAAATTGGTCAACTGTAAACGGGAGATAAATGGACGCAGGCGCTAAAGATATTTTTAGCTTATTCTTTGAATAATATCCAACAAAGCCACTTTGGTTGTCCAAAATGGCTTTGAATTGGAATAGACCTGATTAGTGAAGTTGGTCCATTAGTGCTACTAGGTGGTCAACAGCTTTTTGAGCTTGAGGACCTTCTGCAGAGATAGTTACTACAGTGCCTTTAACTAGACCTAGTGTTTGAAGCTTGAATAGGCTCTTAGCACTAGCACTTTTGCCGTTAGAAGTAACAGTGATATCCGCATCGAAAGCTTTAGCTTCTTTAACGAATTGTGCTGCAGGACGAGTGTGAAGACCGTTTTCTGCAGTAATTTCTACTTTCTTCTCGTACATGTGATATACCCCAATAATTTATTTTTTGTAAGTTTATTAACCAGTTTTAGCTTAACCTTAGAAGCGCGTTTCTGCTAGCAGAGTAACGTGCTTTTCGTGTTAGAACTGATACTGATCTAAAATTCGTCAATCGTATTGCCTGTGAGTTGGCGATTACCATTGAACTGGAATTTTTATTGCTTCTTTATTTTGAAGCTAAAAATAAAACAGGGTGATATTACCAAAGGTAGAAATAGGATCAACAAAAAAGCCCCATCAAGGGGCTTTTTTAAATGAAAAATTGATTTAACCACATATTACTGTTGGTTTTCTTTTTCCGTGAAAATGCCAGCAAATAGGGCTGTACTTAGGTAACGTTCACCTGAACTTGGCAGTACAGTTACAATTGTTTTTCCTTCAAATTCAGGGAGTTCAGCCAAACGGTTAGCTGCAACGACTGCTGCACCTGAAGAGATACCTGCAAGGATACCTTCCTCTTCCATTAGGCGACGAGCCATATCAATTGCTTCGTCAGAAGTTACTGTTTCAACGCGGTCAATTAGGTCTAAATCTAGGTTACCTGGGATAAAACCAGCGCCGATACCTTGAATTTTGTGTGGAGCAGGCTGAATTTCATCACCCGCAAGCGCTTGAGTTATGACTGGAGATTCCGCTGGCTCAACAGCAACAGAGATAATTGCTTTACCTTTTTCACCTTTAATGAAACGGCTTGTACCTGTTAGCGTACCACCAGTACCTACACCTGCAACGAACACATCAACTTGGCCGTCAGTCGCGTCCCAAATTTCAGGGCCTGTGGTTTTTTCATGGATCTGAGGGTTTGCTGGGTTGTTGAATTGTTGTAGAAGAAGATACTTTTCTGGGTTGCTTGCAACAATTTCTTCCGCTTTAGCAATAGCGCCTTTCATGCCTTTTGCTGCTTCAGTCAGCTCTAGATTAGCACCTAGTGCTTTAAGTAGTTTACGACGCTCTAAGCTCATTGACTCAGGCATAGTCAGTGTCAATTTGTAACCGCGAGCAGCAGCAACAAACGCAAGAGCAATACCAGTGTTACCACTTGTTGGTTCTACTAATTCAACGCCAGGCTTAAGTGTACCTTGTTTTTCTGCTTCCCAAATCATGTTGGCACCGATACGGCATTTAACGCTAAAGCTTGGGTTGCGAGATTCAATTTTCGCTAATACTTTTCCTTTGCTGACTTTATTTAGTCGTACTAGAGGAGTGTTGCCAATAGTAAGAGAGTTGTCTTCGTAGATTTTGCTCATTGTTATATTCCTTCATTACGCATGTTTGGGTATCGGTATAACGATACGTTAGCGGATACAAAAAGAGCATATGTGCTCACTTAAAAAGGTAAAAGGATTAAATCGTTATATCTTATAGATAGAAGAGATCTTTCAGCAGTTTACCTAACTTAAGCGATGACATTGCCTTATTAACTTTTGTAGTTGCGTTTAAATTCATTCACCCACATCGCGGTTGCGCCGCAAACAGCGACAGGCATTACGATTAGATTAATAATAGGTATAGTTGTAAGAAAAGCGACCAGAATACCGAAGCCATAAGCTTTGCTTTGTTTTTGTTTCAAACTGTTTCTCATATCCTGAAAGGACACTTTGTGGTTATCAAACGGGTAATCACAGTATTGAATGGCAAGCATCCACGCGGTGAAGATAAACCATGCAAAAGGACCTATGGTTTGCCCAACAGCAGGAATCAATAGCAGGATGAATAACCCAAGCGCTTTCGGTAATACATAAAGCAGCTTTCGCCATTCGCGAGCCATAACTCGAGGAACGTCTTTGACGAAATCTAACACTCCGTCATCATTCACTTTGTCCCCAATCATTTTCTGTTCTACTTTTTCAGCAAGTAACCCATTGAACGGTGCGGCAATAAAGTTAGCTAATGTGCTGAAGAAATAAGAAAACGTTGCAAGAATCGTAAGTACTAGCAGTGGCCACAGAATGTAACTTAGCCAAGATAGAAAACTAGGAATGTGACCCATCCAGCTGTTAATCCATTCATCTAAGTGGATGAAAAGATAATATAAGGCTCCGCCTACTAATAAAATGTTGGCCAGCAGTGGTAGAATCACGAAACGTCGAATGCCGGGTGATACCGCCAGTTCGAATCCGTAGAAAAAATAACCCAAGCCTGAGCGCTGTTTCAAATGCATAGCTTATTCCGTGTCTTATTAAAGTGTCATAAGGATGAGCATTCTATTGTAACCAAGCTAAATCAGAATGAAAGAATGCTAAAAATCTCATTGTTATCTCAACTTATAACATTAAGTTGTTCTAAATCGGGGTAGAGTTTTGGTAGAGTATCTGGATATAAGAAATTTTGCCTCTGGTTGACGTTCTTAGAAAGCGTGAAATTCAGGACATCAAAAATCGAGAAACCGAGAGTTTAAGATGCAGGAATTGCGATTCGTACTCATTATTGTTGGCGCGCTAGCGATAGCCGCTTTGCTATTTCATGGTCTGTGGACCAGTAAGAAAGAAGGGAAATCCAAGTTCGGTGATAAGCCACTTGGTAAATTAGAGGTTGAACAAGAAGATACAGTACCTTCTCGTGCATTTGCTCCTGAAGATGACTACGAGATCATTCGTAAGGATCGTAAAGAGCCTGATTTTGGTTTGTCCGATACTGCAACTGAAGCTGATCCTTTGATTTCTGATTACGAACCAACCGTTGATGCTACAACTGCTATTAATACTGTTGAAGATGAGATGGAACTTGATGTGCCTTCTATGGTTGTTGAGAAAGACAACGATGAGGCAGTGACTGATTCAGTAACTGAAGAACAGCCTTCAGCAACGGATAACAAAGAGCCGAAATCGGATGAAATGGAAGTCATCGTTCTAAATGTCCATTGTGCAGGTAACGAACCGTTTGTGGGTACTAAGCTGTTCGATAGCATGCAACAAAACGGTCTACTTTACGGTGAAATGGATATCTTCCATCGCCATGCTGATATGTCTGGAACGGGCAAAGTGCTCTTCAGCGTTGCAAACATGATGCAACCTGGAACACTAAAGCACGATGACCCAGCGGAGTTTACGACTAAAGGTATTTCATTCTTTATGACTTTGCCTTGTTTCGGTGACCCTGCTCAGAACTTCAAGTTGATGTTGAAAACAGCACAGCAAATAGCAGATGATCTGAGCGGTAACGTACTGGACGATGCTCGTAACATGATGACTCCAGATCGATTAGATGCTTATAGAAAACAAATTCAAGATTTTAAGATCAAAGCTGCTCAGCAGTAAGTGAACAGTTATTATTAAAAGGCTCCAAGTCGGAGCCTTTTTTCATGATTCGAGAGAATAAGAATGCAAAACGTAGAGCAAAGACTAAAAGAACTAAGAGAAACGCTACATATTCACGCGATTCGCTATTACGTTGAAGATGATCCGACCATTCCTGATGCCGAATATGACCGTTTAATGCGTGAATTACTCGATTTAGAGGAAGCTCATCCAGAGTTAGTTACTGCTGATTCGCCAAGCCAACGAGTCGGTGGCATTCCATTAAGTGGGTTTGAACCTGTGACCCATGAAATTCCGATGTTGTCTTTGGACAATGCATTTGATGACGATGAGTTAAACGCATTTAATCGTCGAATGGGTGACCGTGTTGCTGCTGCCAAGCAAGCTGAATTTTGTTGCGAGCCTAAGCTCGATGGTCTTGCGGTTAGCCTGCTTTATGAAAATGGCGTTTTAGTCAGAGCAGCTACTCGAGGTGATGGCGCTACGGGCGAAAACATCACTGAAAACGTGCGCACTATAAAGTCTATTCCTTTAAAACTGCAAGGCGATTCATGGCCGTTACGCATAGAAGTGCGTGGCGAAGTGTTTATGCCAAAAGCGGGTTTTGAACGCATGAATGAGCTTGCGGTGAAAAAAGGTGAAAAGGTATTTGTTAACCCTCGAAATGCAGCAGCAGGGAGTTTACGTCAGCTTGATTCACGCATTACGGCAAAACGTCCTTTAGCTTTTTATGCGTACAGCGTAGGTGTGATTGAAGGTGGAGAGCTTTCATCGAGTCACTACGATCGCTTTATTCAGTTGAAAGGCTGGGGGCTACCAATGTGCCCAGAAACCAGAAGAGTTAAGTCTCTTGATGACGTAAAAGCTTATTATCAAGATATTCTGCAGCGTCGAGCTGAGCTACCTTATGAAATTGACGGTGTTGTGATCAAGCTGGATGATATTGCGCTTCAGGAACAGCTTGGTTTTGTTGCTCGAGCACCACGCTGGGCAATTGCGTACAAATTCCCTGCTCAAGAAGAAATGACGATCTTGAACGATGTTGAGTTTCAAGTTGGCCGAACTGGGGCGATTACCCCTGTGGCTAAATTGGACCCAGTATTTGTCGGTGGGGTGACAGTCAGTAATGCAACCTTACACAATGCCGATGAAATTGAGCGCCTAGGCGTGAAAGTTGGTGATACGGTTATTATTCGCCGCGCCGGGGATGTGATTCCTCAAATTGTTTCTGTTGTGCAAGAGTTACGCCCTGAAACCGCTCGAGAGATTATTTTCCCGGTCACTTGTCCAGTATGCCAATCCTCAGTTGAACGTGTGGAAGGCGAAGCCGTTGCGCGTTGTACTGGCGGATTAGTCTGTCAAGCGCAGCGCAAAGAAGCGCTCAAGCACTTTGTATCCCGCAAAGCTTTGGATGTTGATGGGTTAGGTGACAAAGTTATAGAGCAACTTGTAGATAAAGAAATGGTGGTGACTCCTGCTGATTTATTTAAATTACGAGCAGGTGAATTAACCATTTTGGAAAGGATGGGGCCAAAATCGGCGCAAAACATCGTCAATGCGCTTGAAAAATCTAAGCAAACTACGCTACCACGCTTCCTCTATTCTTTGGGTATCAGAGAAGTTGGTGAAGCGACAGCGTTGAACTTAGCTCAATACTTCTCAAATCTAGGGGCGATTAGCCAAGCTTCAGTGGAGCAGTTAATCGCAGTACCTGATGTTGGCAATGTGGTTGCTAATCATATTCACAGTTTCTTTGCCCAAGAGAACAACAATAAAGTGATTGAGGAATTGATTGAGCTTGGTGTTGAGTGGAGTGATGTAGAACCTCAAAGCGAAGACGCCCCTCAGCCATTGGCAGGAAAAGTGGTTGTCCTAACAGGCTCTCTGTCGCAGCTTTCTCGCAATGATGCCAAAGCCGCTCTTCAGGCTTTAGGTGCGAAAGTGACAGGAAGTGTTTCCAAGAATACAGATATACTTTTTGCGGGCGAAGCGGCTGGCTCGAAATTAGCAAAGGCGCAAGAGCTTGGTATTGAGATTCGCAACGAACAAGATTTGTTAGACTTAATGAAGTAACAACAGTTATTTATCAAAAAGCCTCTGTAATTTATTACTGAGGCTTTATTTTTATGCGTAAAATAACTTTAAACATATCCGTTACAACCGCAACTCTCTCCCCCAGTCTTTCAAATGTAACAGTTTGCATCTTTATGAAATCTTCTTGGAAAATATGCGATGTAATTCAACTAATATAAAATTGAATTTATTTAACTGTTTGTTTTTAAATTAAATTTTCATTTGTTTCATATTGTGTATTTGAGATTGAGATCTCGATCACTTACTCGATTAAAGTTTGCTCAAGTTCATATTTTTTTAGTCGAAAATTAAGTTCTCATTGATGTTTTACTCCATAAAGTTAGTCTAGTTGCATGAATGTACTCGTGCATTCAGAGTTTTTAGAGCGAAGTTAATCGCATTAAAGCTCGAAATATAAGTCTTCTCTTCGGCGGCCAACTTAAGAGAGACGAAACAAACAGCTATGTCTATTTTTAGGAGTTTTTCCATGGAAAAAGTATTTAAACGCACGCTTATCGGTGCGGCAGTCGCTATCGCTTCAACTTCTGCATTCGCAGAAGGCGAAACAGGTCAAATCGGCGTACTTTCAGATTTTAATGTTCAAGCATACGGTGTTGCGGCTATCTCTGCATTCTATCAAGAAGATGGTAATGGCTATGACTATGAGAACGAATCACGCATTGGTTTCCGTGCTAGCAAAGACATGTTCGATAACGTTAACGTATTCATGCAAATCGAATCAGGTTATGTAGGCGAAGATGGTAAAGGTTCTACCCTTGGTGCTCGTGATACTTTCTTAGGTTTGCAAGGTGACTGGGGTAAAGTTCGCTTTGGTCGTATGTTAACACCTCTATACGAAATCGTTGACTGGCCATACTCAAACCCTGGTTTAGGCCGTGTGTTTGACTGGGGCGGCGACGTTAAAGCTCACTATGACCGTAAAGGCGATATTGCACGCTATGATTCACCAGCATTTGGTGGTTTGACTTTTAATGCGTCTGTTGGTCGTGGTGATAAAGATGTAGATGGCTCGAACCACGTAGGTTTCGGTGTTCACTATAATGTTGCTGACATAGTGACATTACATGGTGGCTATGAGTCGAATTCAAAATACAATGGCACAGCCTTTGATTCAACAGCATACATTGTTGGTTTTGAACTGCCTCTACCTGCTGGTTTTGGTTTAGCTGGTGCATACAAGTTTAGTGAAGGTGAGTCTAAAACTGTTGCTGGTCAGGAAGGTGAGCAGGGTCAATACTCTATCATCGGTCAATACTGGAACGGCCCATGGGGCGTGAAAGTAGGTTACGCGGCTAACCTAGATTCGGAAGTGGCTAGCACCAAGCAAAACGATGACGATGAAGTTTTGTCTGCTCAGTTAATGTATGTGAAGAACGGTTTTGTTCCTTACCTACGTGTGGGCCAACATGACGCTTACAACTCTGACGACAAGAAAGCATTTGTACGTATCGGTATGGAATACGGCTTCTAATCGTAGCTAATTACCTTTCTTAATAAAAACGCCGGCCTAGTGCCGGTGTTTTACCTAGCTCCCAAGGATAATAAGTATGAAGAAAAATAAAACATCATTAATAATTTCAACTGTGTTGATTCTAAGTGGCTGCAGCACTTTAGATAGTTCTAGTACATTTGATGATGTCGCGAGCTCGGTCAAAGAGAGACATAACTATGTTCAGGTTGTCGCAAAAGAAATTATGCCGGATACCAAAGCGGTTACCGGTGCTGATGTTGTAAAATCTTCACTCTTCTATGTTGGCAATTTTGCAAAAGAAGCCAATGCAGATGTGAAAGGGTCGTATGTTGATATGAGTGTTACAACATTTAAAAGCTACGACCGTTTTGATAACGTTACTGTGAGTAACGAAAGTAATCCAATTGTTGATTACCGCCCTGTTGCGGAGACTTGTACTGAACATTGTACTGTTACCCAGTGGTTCCAATTTCCTTTAAGTGAAGAAAAAATATCCCAGTTCAAAGGTGATGAAGTTGAGTTCACCTTAGCTTCTAAGACTAACAAGAATGTTGTGCAGTTCTCTGTGCCTAAAGCCTATTTTGAAGCGGTAAAACATGAAGCGGCTTATGCAATGAGTAAACAACCTCAGCAAGTCGTTCCGGTCACTACGCTACCAGCAGAGATTAAGAGTCAATCTCAAGACATGGTTCAATACTGGTTCAATGAAGGTACAGCTGAAGAGCAAAAACAATTTGCAGACTGGGCGTTCAGCCAAAGAACGTCTGTCACGAACATGATTAAGACCGATAGTAAGCCCGTGGAAATGATGGCTTATTGGTATGACAAAGCAAGCAAGGCTGAGAAGTCAGAAATCTTAGCTTGGTTAATTCGTCAGGAGTAATTGCTATTTCGACTAATTAGAGGCATGGTTTAACCATGTCTTTTATTAGTAATAGTTGAACAATGAACATCAGTGAAGTCTCAAAAAAGACAGGTCTGACAGCTAAATCGATCAGACTGTATGAAGAAAAAGGGTTAATTAAACCGCCACATCGCTTAGACAATGGCTACCGAGATTACCATGAGCAACATGTCGCCGATCTCAATTTGATTGCACGATGCAAAGGGGTTGGGTTCAGTCTTGATGAGTGTAAAGCGATGCTCAACTTGGCCAATGACCCTGAAAGAAGTAGTTTCGCGGTGAAAGAAAAAGCACAGCAGAAGCTAAAAAATGTTGAGCAGAAGCTGAAAGAGCTGACCGTTATAAAACAGCAGTTAGAACTATGGATTCAGGAATGCCCCGGTGATGAGGGGAGTGAATGTCCGATCATCGACGATTTGAAAGGACAATGCTGTAAAACGAAATAATGCAAGCCAACACATAAGTTGTAGGCTTGCATTTTCTGTATTTAGACAGCGGTTTACTTTTGCTTAGATAGGTTCAACTTTCACGACAATACCATCTACATGGATAACTTTGACTCGCGTTCCTGCTTTTAGCGGCACATCGCATTCTGCTGTCCATGTGGTGTCACCCAGAATCAAGCGAAACTGACCGGCTTCAACATCCTGTTCAACAACCGAAGTTTTGCCGATGAGTTGCTTGTCTTTCTGATTAAGTTCTCTGTGCGCATCGTCTTCCTTGTCTGTAGAGAGTTGCTTCCTCCACCATAACCAGGTGGTGATTAATGAGAAACTCGCGAATGACATCCATTGCAGTTGCCAACCAATCGGTAGGAAAACGACAACAACTCCCACAATAAGCGCCGAGATCCCCAACCAAAGAAAATACCCTGCGGTTCCAATCAGTTCGACGGCTAACAGACATAAGCCAAGAGCTAACCAATGCCAATGGTTTAGCTGAGTTAAAAATTCAATCAAGAATCAGCCTCTTTTTTGTTGGTTTGTTTAAACATTTCGGCAATACCAGCCACGGAACCCATCAAACCAGTTGCTTCTAGCGGAAGCATAATGATTTTTCCATTCTCTGCCTGACCGATAGCTTTTAGAGCGTCTGTATATCCTTGTGCAATGAAGTAGTTCACCGCTTGCATATCACCTTGTGCGATGGCTTGAGAGACCATTTCTGTCGCTCTTGCTTCTGCCTCAGCCGCACGCTCACGGGCTTCTGCCTGTAAGATGGCTGCCTGCTTTTCACCTTCCGCTTTTAGAATTTCAGATTGTTTTTGACCTTCTGCTTTCAATATTTCAGCTTGGCGAACACCTTCAGCTTCTAATATGGAGGCTCGTTTCATCCGTTCTGCCTTCATTTGCGCATTCATGGCTTCTGTCAAATCGGTTGGTGGCTGAACATCTTTGATTTCTATACGTGTGACTTTAACGCCCCAAGGGTTAGTTGCTTGGTCAACAATTGACAGCAGTTTAGTGTTGATCATATCTCGCTGACTGAGCATCTCATCAAGTTCCAAAGAACCCAGTACAGTACGCATGTTAGTCAAAGTCAGGTTACGAATCGCGTTTTCTAAATCGTTGACTTCATAAGCCGCTTTAGCGGCATCGATGACTTGAACAAAGCAGACCGCATCGATTACAACATTTGCGTTGTCTTTGCTGATGACTTCCTGAGCTGGAATATCAAGCACTCGTTCCATCATATTGATTTTACGGCCCACTTGATCGATGAACGGAATAATGATATTGAGCCCCGGCTTTAGGCTATGAGTGTAACGGCCAAAGCGTTCTACCGTCCAGTTGTTGCCTTGAGGTACGGTTTTAACTGCTGAAAAAATAAAAACAATTGCTAGAAAAACAAAAATGCCGATAGCAATGAGTGAATCGAAAGCCATAACACATGTCCTCAATAAGTTAATTATGTAAGAAGGGATGGAAACTCCCTAAATGCAGTGTGTGGTATAGAGAAGGATTGAACAATATTTAGGCTTGGGTTTTGTAGTAAAGTTCAGAAAAAAGGCAGGTATTATTAACCTGCCTATCTATAGTACTGACTAGTAAAGAAGTGAGTATAACTGACGGCGATACTTGCTTGCGATGCTATTGCCTTGGCCTATAGCACTGAGTATGTCCATAAACGTCTTTTTCATCTCTCCATCTAAGGTATTCAGATCCGATTTTAGGAATCGCCATAATAGTTCTAGGGCATCTTCATCTCGTTTAACTTGATGATACTGAGTGGCCAGTTCAACTGCGATTTTTGCATCTTGAGGGTTTTCTGATAATGCAGCTTCTAATGCTTGAATTTCTGGGCTGTTAGACGCTTGATCATGCAGCTCTAGTTTCGCCATTAAGCTTTTGTAGTAACTGTCTTGATATTCCAATGGGATGAATTCCAGCTCAGCTTTTGCTGCTTCTATCTGACCTGATTCAATAAAACAATCAGCAAGAGCAAGTTTTACATCGCCTTTACTTTTTAGTTCTTCTGGCAGTGAAAGAAGCAGAGGAAGAGCTTGTTGGTGTTGTTGTGCTTGCACCAGCTCTAATGCTTGGTTCAGCGTCATTTCGTCTTGGCTAGGTAAATGACGGTTAAGCATTTCTTTCACGACTTCAATTGGCTGAGGTCCACCGATACCATCAACAGGCTGACCATTGATAAATAAAGCGATAGTCGGTAAAGACTGAACACCAAATTGGGCAGCAATCTCTTGTTCATCCTGACAGTTCAGCATTGCTAGTGTAAATACACCATTGTATTGCTGAGTGAGTTGTTGCAGCGCCGGAATCATCTGCGCGCTTTCTTGGCTTATCGGCGCCCAAAAGTAAAATAGAATTGGAGTAGATGCTGAACTTTCGAGTACCTGACGAAAGTTTTGTTGATTAACGTCAAAGATAAATGGTGACTGCATGGACATTCCTTTTCGCTCCTGAATTTTGAGCACTGTAGTATGTACTTTACATTGGGGCACTATGAAGAATTTCAAGCCACTAATTACAAGATGAAGGCTAGAATAGAGAAACAAAAACGCCACCAATTGGTGGCGTTTTTGTTGATATAGCAGGGTATTAGAGCGTCACAATTAAAATGAGTGCAATACAAATACCAAGCCAATTACACTGGTTTAATGTCATAGATGAACTCAACACACCTTACTCAATACAAATAATTTGCTTAATATCTGCGCAGTATCAATGGTAAATGTTGCGAATAAATGACAATTCTATTTTTAACAAAAAAATTTGATTAATTTCACGCCGCTTTGTAGAGCAATTTGTCCAACATCGCGCTGGGTAACACTCGCTTTAAAATTGCCGCAACTTTGGTTGGTGTTGTTACCCTATAACGTAATTTTGGCTTGGCAGACTCTAAAGCATGGATCAACGGTTCTA
Source organism: Vibrio sp. Hal054 (assembly GCF_037162405.1). Lineage (NCBI taxonomy): Bacteria > Pseudomonadati > Pseudomonadota > Gammaproteobacteria > Vibrionales > Vibrionaceae > Vibrio > Vibrio sp. Hal054. The sequence continues at coordinate 752,221 of NZ_JARLUT010000001.1, forward strand.
AGCAGGCCTCTGGGGGAAGTACGAAACGATTATTGGAAGTTTCTTTAGCTAAACGAGCCAACTGAGCTTCATATTCAGAGTGATGAACACTCTCTTGTACGTTTATCCATTGTTTAAACGCTTGTAATGCATTTGCTCTAAACTCAGTTTCTATTGGTCCCGGTTCAATAATGCTAATTTTTATGTTGGTATGTCTTAACTCAAGACGGAGAGTATCTGTCCAACCTTCTAGAGCAAACTTAGAGGTATTGTAAGCGCCTCTGTATTTCATGGCGGCAAAACCTAAGATCGAGCTGTTTTGTACAATGCGCCCATGTCCTTGTTGGCGAAAGTGAGGCAGTAGCGCTGTTGTTAGTGTATGCCAACCAAATAGGTTGGTTTCCAGCTGCTGGCGTAATGCTTGGGTCGGTAAATCTTCTAATGCACCTGGTTGGCCATAGGCGCCGTTGTTAAATAAAGCGGAAAGCTTGTGGTTTGAAAGCTCAAGAGCTTGCTCTACTGCTCGTTTAATACTCGCTTCATCAGCCAGATCGAGTTGGATGCAGGTTAGTCCTTCGTTGTTGAGCCTTTGTACATCTTGTTGTTTTCTGCAAGACGCAATCACTTGATACCCTCGTTTATGCAAGGCGTGAGCCGCCATATAACCTATGCCCGAAGAGCAACCTGTGATTAATATTGAATGCGTCATGAATATTCCTAAATAAAACTAATTGGCGTACTGAAGTAGGTTTTTTAGTGCGGGTTCAATGTGGGAAAACTGAAACTGGAACTCTAGCTCAGTCAGTTTTTTGGGCTTTGCACGCATGCTATCAATCAACAGTTCAGAAGCTTCACCCATGAGTAATTTTATCGCCCATTTAGGCGTGAATAAAAAGTGCGGGCGTTTAATTGCAGAGGCTAAACATTGGCTAAACAGTGCATTAGTTGCAGGGTGTGGAGCGCATAAGTTAAATGCACCTTGAGCATGCTCTGTCCTCAACAAGAACACAATAGCCTGCACCATGTCTGTCATATGTATCCAAGGGACATATTGTTGTCCAGAGCCAATAGGACCGCCTAATCCCAACTTATATGGTGGGAGCATTTTCTGTAGTGCGCCACCCGCGGGGGAAAGCACGACACCCGTTCTCAATAAGCATACTCTTGTCCTGTCTGATTGCGCTCTCAGAGCAATTTGTTCCCATTTGTCACACACTTGATGGGAAAAGCTTTGATGGTGAACATGCAGACTTTCGTCAAAAGGATGAGACTGTTGGTCTCCGTAATAACCGACGGCAGAGCCACTGATCAATACTGCTGGTGGTTTAGTGCTGGCATGAATCAGCGACACCAGTTGCTCGGTAATGTCCCACCGACTGCGGCATATGCGTAACTTTTGTTTTCGGCTCCAGCGTTTATTTGCAATGGGCTCGCCAGCCAAGTTGATTACCGCATCGAAATGATTGAGGTCTTGTAAATCAAACAAAGAGTTAATGAAGTTGAGATTGCCACTCCGAATATGGCTTAACTGACGCTTTACATTTTCTGTGTTGCGCGTTAATACGGTTACTTGTTCGGTCATCAGTAGCTTTAACAATTCACGCCCGATAAAACCAGTTCCGCCAGTGATAAGTATATTCATAGCCTCTCCTTTGCTACCTAAGTATAGGCAGTATCTACAAGCTCATTCGCAGCACAGCTGTTGTTACCAGAGTACGAGATTCAGTGAGAACTTCCAATACACTGTTTTTACTTGTGATAATTTTTTACTCAGCCCTGTACCTAGGTCACACCAACTTTAGGGTTCTTTTGCCATGATGAGTCATAACAATTGTTATGGGGGAAATATGTCAGGATTGACAGCACTATTTAAAGCGATGTTAGCGAGTATGCGAGACCTGATGCCAATCGTGATGGTTATAGCCTTTTTTCAATTGTTTGTTTTACAAGATGTTCTACCTAATTTCTTAAGCGTTTTATTTGGACTGGTCCTTGTCGTTTTGGGGCTTACTTTTTTTATATTTGGTTTAGAAATGGGGCTGTTTCCGATAGGGGAATCGATGGCTCAAGCGTTTGCTCGCAAGGGGAGCGCATTCTGGCTGCTGGCATTTGCGTTTTGTCTTGGCTTCGGAACGACGATTGCTGAACCAGCACTTACCTCCATTGCAACAGAAGCCGCCAAAGTGGCCGCCGAAGGAGGGATGATTACACATTCAGAGCAAGAAATGGAAAGATACGCTAACGGACTTAGGCTAACCGTTGCTTTATCTGTGGGTATTGCCATTGTGATAGGAGTTATTCGCATCGTTAAAGGCTGGCCGATTCATTACATGATAGCGATAGGTTACATTGGAGTTGTGGTAATGACAGCTTTTGCTCCACCAAGCATCATCGGTATTGCCTACGATTCCGGCGGTGTTACCACTTCAACCATTACAGTCCCCTTAGTCACAGCTCTTGGTATTGGCCTTGCTTCTGCTATTAAAGGCAGAAATCCGATGCTTGATGGATTTGGTCTTATCGCGTTTGCCTCTCTATTGCCGATGATTTTTGTCATGGTATTCGGCATGGTGATGACATGATTTCACTTGGCACTTTCTATTCCACACTCATATCCACTCTTCAGGATGTCTTTCCGATAGCCGTGATCATTGCAGGCTTTCAATTTGTTGTTTTGCGTAAACCACTCGCGAACCCAATGAGAGTGTTAATCGGATTCGCCTATGTGATTTTGGGTCTTACTCTGTTCCTGCTAGGGCTGGAGTTTGCGTTATTTCCTTTAGGGAAAACCATGGCGATGCAATTAACCTCGCCCGACTTGCTGACCGAATACCGGTTGAGTATTGGCGAAAAATTGCAATGGGTTGATTACTACTGGGTATATTTGTTTGCTTTCAGCATTGGTTTTAGTACCACCATTGCTGAACCTTCGTTGATAGCCGTTGCTATCAAAGCAAATCAGGTATCAGGTGGTGCAATATCGGTCAATGGTTTGAGAATGGCTGTGGCGCTGGGTGTTGCGGTAGGTATTACCCTTGGCTGTTATCGGATTGTGGTCGGAGACCCCATTCATTACTACATTATCGCCGGGTACATTGTGGTGGTTATTCAGACCTTTTTCGCACCGCAACTTATTACCCCTTTAGCTTATGACTCTGGAGGTGTAACGACTTCCACTGTAACCGTCCCGATTGTTGCAGCATTGGGACTTGGGCTGGCTTCGACAGTTCCAGGACGAAATCCGATGATTGATGGTTTTGGTCTTATCGCATTTGCCAGCTTATTTCCTATTATTTCGGTAATGGGATATGCACAAATTACTCAGTGGCTTAATCGAAAATCTGAGTGCACAGATGCAACTAGAAAGGAGAAAGACAATGCGGTTTAAGTTAATTCTGGCATTTGTCGAAGATGCAAAAACGGACTTAGTGCTTGATGCCGCAAGAGAAGCGGGGGCAACTGGCGCTACGGTTATTAATAACGCGCGAGGTGAAGGTTTAAATAAGAAGCGAACGTTTTTTGGTTTGACTTTAGAAGTTCAAAAAGACGTTATCTTGTTAGTTGTTGAAGAGCACTTAGCTCGGCATATCCTCGAAACAATCAATGAAGTGGGCGAATTTGATGCGACTTCAGGGCAGGGCATTGCTATTCAAATTGACATTGAAGATGCCGTAGGTGTAGCGCATCAGGTTGAACGTTTAACGAAAGTGGTGGAGGAAAATCTATGAATCGAGAAGACAAAGTTCGCGTCAGAGATGTTATGGCGGGCACCTATGTAATGGTTGATGGATTGACCACGGTATTTGAAGGTATATGCCTTGCTAAAAAGCATCAGGTGAAAGCCCTTATCGTCGATAAACGCCATGAAGATGATGAGTATGGAATTGTGCTGATGAATGACATCGCCAAAAAAGTTCTGGCGAAGAATCGCTCGCCTAAGCGAACCAATATTTATGAAATTATGACCAAACCAGCGCTGTCTGTTTCGCCAGATATGAATGTGAAATATTGCGCGCGCCTGTTTGAACGCTTTGGTATAAGCCGCGCGCCAGTCATTGACGGAGGGAGAATCATTGGCATGGTGAGTTATAACAATATTGTGGTGAATGGCATGGTAAGAGATGACGACTAGTTGCTAAACCATTAAACTTATGTGGTTTTTGCTATGAGGTCTACGATGAAACTGTTTTTTGCTTCCGATTTGCACGGTTCTCTTCCTGCAACTGAAAAAGTCTTGTCTTTGTTTGAGCAATCAGAGTCGACAACGCTCGTCTTGCTAGGAGACCTTTTAAATCATGGACCTCGTAACCCGATACCTGAAGGATACAACCCAGCAGCTGTAGTGGAGCGACTTAATCACTATGCTGACAAAATAGTAGCCGTACGAGGTAACTGTGATAGTGAAGTTGACCAGATGTTGCTGTCATTTCCGATGATGTCTGACTACGCATGGGTGATACTTGAATCTGGACAAAGAATCTTCCTCACTCACGGCCATCTTTACAACCAAGAAAATTGCCCTGCGATGGGGCAACGTGACATTCTGGCTCACGGACATACCCATATTCCATTTGCTCACGAGTGGGAAAAAGGCTTTTTCTTCAATCCGGGATCAGTAACTTTCCCAAGAAATGGCTTTGCACCCAGTTATGGCTTATTGGAAGACAACCGGCTTGTGGTTAAGTCTCTTGATGGTGGTGATGTGATTGCTCAAGCAGACATTTCAAAAGAAACTGTTGACCCGTCCTGATATGGGTTGAAATAAAAGAAGAGCTCAAATGAGCTCTTCTTTTATTTTCTGTCTGAGTGGCCTAAGTCACGTTCAGGATCAATAAGATCTCTAACGCGCTGTTTTAACTCTTTTGCTTCTGGGAAACCGCCATCTTTCTTGCGTTCCCAGATCTGTACCCCGTTACAGAAAATCTCATATCTGCCGCCTGTATCTGGGTGGAGCGATACGGTTTCAATTTCTTCACTGAATGTGTGCAAAAGCTCTTGGCTTATCCAAGTTGCTCTTAGCATCCAGTTACATTGGCGACAGTAAAAAATGTCTATTTTTGCTTTGTCCATATGTTCCTTAGTTGCTGAACAGTACGGTTGAACCGTGGTTCAAGCTTGTTAGCAGCAAAGTCTTGTTATTGACAATATCAACACGTCGGCTTTGCTGAGCTTCCATTTTGAAAAACTGCGTTGCCAATTCAAGTTCTTCTTTGGTGAATTCTTGGTTCTGGCTTTGTGAAACATTCCTAAACTTAGTTGGCGAAACCAATAAGTAGTTATCGCTGACATCCCACTTACCTGTTTCCGAGATATTCATGATGTTCTGCGGGTCATCATTGTTTGCATATAAAATTACATTAGACACACGCACATAGGTACCATTAGGTAAATATTTCACATTTGAAGAAATATCGACGCGACGTAATGGGCCTATAGGCTGATGAGTGGTTGTGTTCTCAATCAAAGTGACCGTTTCTGATTGCCACTCTCTTGAAGATAATTCCTGTTCAATTTTTAAATCACTTCCCCAATAGAGCCAACTGCTGAATGCTACTGAAACAATGCTCATCACTACCGCAATTCTTCTAATCATGATGACTTACCTCGCTGGCAAACTTTGTTTATTTCATCTTGATTCGCCACAATTTTTAACGTGATGTTGGCTGATGAATACTCAGGTTTATGGATGTAATTCAAAGTCAGCACATCATTGTATCCGCCAGTTGCAATAACTTTATCGAGAGCAAATTCGCCTTGGTACAGGGTTATGTATTGATTGATACACAGTTCGATAGAAGGTAACCATTCCGTTATGTCAGGGTGGTTTTGGGGCGTGTCTACCACGACACCTTGATAGCTCGCGAGCCTTCTGAATTCGGACTGAGTAGGATTAGTAAACATCACTGCAAATATTGGTAGCAGCACTGAGAATAAGAACAACAGCTTAGTCACTAGATCAATCGATTGCTTAGGCGTAACAGGTTGCTGTGCAGCTGTAGTTGCTTCGTCATCATGAGATACACTGTTGTCTGTCTCCATGTGTGTTACAACTTCAAGCGGAGCAGCTTGATCTGAAACATCACTACGGTTTTCTTGTCCATCCCACTCAAGATTTTCTGGTTCGTTGACATCAGCACTTACGTCGAACTCGGAAATATCTGTGACTGTAGAAATTAATTGATACCCACGCTTAGGCACAGTTTTCACAAACTGTGGCGACGTAGTCGAATCCTTAAGCTGTTTACGCAGGGTAGAGATAGCTTGAGTTAAGCTGGAATCATCTACTTCAAAGCCTTGTTCTCTCCAGACGAAATCATACAGTTCGTTACGAGAAACGACTTCATTTGGGCGCTGGCAGAATAGAAGTAGTATTCGACTTTCATTGCTGCCCAAACGAACAAGTTCATCGTCAAAAATATTATCAATCAGAGTGTTGCTGATTGAATCGAAAGTAAATCTGTCTCCGAGAAGAAATTTATTGCCTATGCCCGTCATCGATATCTTCTTCATTTATTTTTAGAGTCTTAAATCACGGCTAACTGGAGGATAGTTTCCATGCTAACGAGTTAAGGAGGAGTTAAGACTGCAATGAATATTTATCTTCCTTGATATAAAACTGTGCCAAGCATAATCAATAAATATAAAAAAAACAGTGTTTTTTGACGTTACTGACCTTGAATTTACATTCGCCGACCCTACTTATTTAGCAAATTGGTTATCTTTCTAGTCTGGCTAATTTTTGTGCAATGTGACTGGAAATCTCTAATGTGATGTTATGGAGCTAAAATGAGCGAAACAACGACAGCAAATAAAGAAACACGTGGTTTTCAATCGGAAGTGAAGCAACTACTTCATCTTATGATTCACTCTTTGTATTCAAACAAAGAGATCTTCCTGCGTGAGTTGATTTCTAATGCTTCAGATGCTGCAGATAAGTTGCGTTTTCAAGCATTATCAAATCCAGATCTTTACCAAGGAGATGCAGATCTTGGCGTTAAACTGTCATTCGACAAAGAGACAAAAACGATAACGATCTCTGATAACGGTATCGGTATGACTCGCGAGAACGTGATTGAGCATTTAGGTACTATCGCGAAATCCGGTACGGCGGAGTTTTTCTCTAAGCTTTCTGAAGAGCAAACCAAAGATTCTCAGTTGATCGGTCAATTCGGTGTTGGTTTTTACTCTGCATTTATTGTTGCTGATGCGGTAACGGTTCGCACTCGTGCTGCTGGAGTAGCAAGTAGTGAAGCGGTTCAATGGCATTCGAAAGGTGAAGGTGAGTACACGGTAGAGTCGATTGAAAAGGCAAGTCGTGGTACGGATATCATTCTTCATCTTCGCGAAGAAGGTGAAGAGTTCCTTTCTGAATGGCGTCTTCGCGATGTGATTTCAAAATACTCTGATCATATCGGTATTCCCGTCTTTATTCAGACTGAAGAGCGTGATGACGAAGGTAAAGAGACAGGCAACAAGAAGTGGGAACAAATCAACAAGGCGCAAGCACTTTGGACTCGCAGCAAATCTGATATCACAGATGAAGAGTATCAAGAGTTCTACAGACATGTATCTCATGATTTCGCTGAACCACTCGTTTGGAGCCACAATAAGGTTGAAGGTAAGAACGATTACACCAGCTTGTTGTATATTCCTTCTAAAGCGCCTTGGGACATGATGAACCGCGACCATAAGTCCGGTCTGAAACTGTACGTCCAACGTGTGTTTATCATGGATGACGCAGAGCAATTTATGCCGTCTTACCTACGTTTTGTTCGTGGTTTGATAGATTCAAATGATCTGCCGCTAAACGTTTCACGCGAAATCCTGCAAGATAACAAGGTTACTCAATCTTTACGTAATGCATGTACTAAGCGTGTACTTACTATGCTTGAACGTATGGCAAGTAATGATGCCGAGAAATATCAGTCTTTCTGGAAGCAGTTTGGTCTTGTGATGAAAGAAGGCCCTGCTGAGGACATGGCAAACAAAGAGAAAATTGCCGGCCTACTGCGTTTTGCTTCGACAGAAGTGGATTCTTCAGAGCAAACTATTGGCCTTGCTTCTTATGTTGAACGCATGAAAGAAGGTCAAGACAAAATCTACTACTTGACGGCGGACAGCTATGCGGCAGCTAAGAATAGCCCACACTTAGAACAATTTAAGTCGAAGGGTATCGAAGTTATTCTGATGTACGATCGCATTGATGAGTGGTTGATGAACTACTTAACAGAGTTTGATGGTAAGCAGTTCCAGTCAATCACTAAAGCGGGTCTAGACCTAAGTAAGTTCGAAGACGAAGCAGAAAAAGAGAAGCATAAAGAGACGGAACAAGAGTTCAAGTCAGTTGTGGAGCGTATTAAAGGCTACTTGGGTGACCGAGTGAAAGATGTGCGCACAACATTCAAGCTTGCGACTACTCCTGCGGTTGTTGTAACAGATGATTTCGAAATGGGTACGCAAATGGCGAAGCTTTTGGAAGCGGCCGGTCAGGCTGTGCCTGAAGTTAAGTACATCTTCGAGATCAACCCTGACCACGCTTTGGTTAAGATGATGTCTGACGAGCCAGATGAAGAAGCATTTGGACGTTGGGTGGAAGTGTTACTGGGTCAAGCAATGTTGGCTGAGCGCGGCTCTATGGCTGATCCTTCTCAGTTCTTGACGGCTATGAACAAACTTCTGACTAAGGTTTAATAATCTTAATGAACAAAAAGCTCGCGAAATGCGGGCTTTTTTTATTGAAAAGTGAGCTAACGTCGTTTATTTGTGTCGATTTGTGTTAAACAAGCTCGAGGTTTGAGTGCCTAGTTGCATTCTTTAGTCTTAGATTCGCCTGAGAGACAAATTTATGTGATAGAATGCGAAGCTTGAATATGGTTATCAACGCGTGTATTTTGCACGCCAGCTTGCATTCGCTAGCTGTATCAACTGTTATACCGAAACTTACCGTTCCCCTATCAAGGATGTTCCTCAAGAGGATCTTGCCCTAAAGGATATAGTGAGCTTCGGTATAAATATTATTTTCTAAAGAGGATTAAACATGCGCATCATTCTTCTAGGTGCTCCAGGTGCTGGTAAAGGTACACAGGCTCAATTCATCATGGAGAAGTTCGGTATTCCACAAATCTCTACTGGTGACATGCTACGTGCCGCTATCAAAGCAGGTACAGAACTTGGTAAACAAGCTAAATCTGTTATCGATGCTGGTCAGCTAGTTTCTGATGAAATCATTCTTGGTCTAATCAAAGAGCGTATTGCGCAAGATGATTGCGAGAAAGGCTTCTTGTTGGACGGTTTTCCACGCACTATCCCTCAGGCTGATGGCCTAAAAGAAATGGGTATCGATGTTGACTACGTGATTGAATTTGACGTAGCTGACGATGTAATCGTTGAGCGTATGGCTGGTCGTCGTGCTCACCTTGCTTCTGGCCGTACTTACCACGTAGTGTACAACCCGCCAAAAGTTGAAGGTAAAGATGACGTAACTGGTGAAGATCTTGTTGTTCGTGATGACGATAAAGAAGAAACAGTACGTGCACGTCTAGGTGTATACCACAACCAAACAGCGCCACTTATCGAGTACTACGGTAAAGAAGCTGCAGCGGGTAACACTAAGTACCTGAAATTTGACGGTACTAAGCAAGTTGCTGAAGTTAGTGCTGATATCGAAAAAGCATTAGCTTAATAGATAATACCTATTATCAAAATTTTTAATAATTTTGTTATAGTTAAGCGGCCGAAAGGTCGCTTTTTTTATACCCAAACGACTTGAAGCTACAGCAGTGTTATCTACGTACATTCGAGTAAATGCATCTCAAGTTAATTGGGGTATACACCCATTTTCTTTAAGTCTTAAGCCGGAATACTAGAAATAGACAAAAGGACGCTATGAAAACTATAAAAAAACAAGGTGTCTTGTTAGCCAACTTAGGTACACCTCAAGCTCCCACAGCCGTTGAAGTTAAGCGCTTTTTGGCTGAATTTCTTCATGACAAACGTGTTGTCGATATGAGTCGCTGGTTGTGGTGTCCGCTTCTGCACGGAATCATTCTTCCAATTCGCTCTCCTAAAGTAGCAAAGCTGTATCAGTCGGTATGGTTTGATGGTGGCTCACCTTTGATGGTGTTCTCACAGCAACAACGTAACAAGCTGCAATCATTGCTGGATATTCCTGTTGAGTTAGGAATGACTTACGGCGAACCAAGTCTAAGTAGTGGCTTAGATAAACTTCTGCAACAAGGCGTTGAAGAGGTTACTGTTCTTCCGTTATATCCTCAGTATTCATCGTCAACGACAGCTGCTGTGTTTGATGCGCTGGCAAAAGCGATAAAAGGTATCCCAACTATGCCTCAGCTTACGTTTGTCCGTGATTACTACAGTCATCCTCTCTACATACAAGCGCTTGCGAGCAGCGTTCGCGCATCATGGGAACAAAATGGTCAAGGAGACTTATTGGTTTGTTCCTACCACGGTATTCCTAAGCGATACGCCGATAATGGTGATGTTTATCCTCTGCATTGTGAAGAAACAACTCGCCTTCTTGCAAAAGAGCTGGGGTTAGCTGAAGAAAAAGTACTGATGACTTACCAATCTCAGTTTGGTAAGGAAGAGTGGTTACAGCCATACACCGACAAAACGATGGAATCACTGCCTGAAAAGGGTATTAAGAAGCTTGATATCATCTGTCCGGCATTTTCTGTCGATTGTTTGGAAACTCTTGAGGAAATAGCAGGAGAAAACAAAGCGCTGTTTATAGAAGCTGGTGGTGAGACGTTTAATTACATTCCATGTCTGAATGCAGATGATGCTCACATTGAGATGATGAAAGCACTTGTAACGAACTAAGTTCGAATGTTTCGAGAAACAAAAAGGACCACATCAAGTGGTCCTTTTTACTATTCAAACAGTATTAAGCTGGTTGTACTTCAGCTTGCTTCTCGTCAGCTTCAGTCTCAACATAGCCTTCTGCTCCGTGCATCCAAAATACTAGCTTGTTTGCAAACAGCAGTAGAATGACACCAGAGACAGTTGCAGTAACCGCAATACCACTGAAGATGGCCATTGCGCCTAACTCACCGACATGAGAGCCAACATAGCCAGCAACGTAGTTTGCAATCGCGTTACAACCAAACCATGCACCCATCATTAATGATGCAAGACGTAGTGGAGCCAGCTTAGTTACTAGTGATAAACCGATTGGAGATAAACACAGTTCGCCCAAGGTATGGAAGAAAAATGCACCCACTAACCAAAGCATCGATGTTTTAACTGTGGTGTCTCCGCCTTGTTGCAGTACCGCACCAACCATACATAGGAACCCAAGCGCTAAGAAGAACATCGCAAGAGCAAATTTAACGGGAGAGTTAGGTTCACGTTTGCCCAGTTTTACCCAGAAAACAGCCAGTACGGGTGCTAGAGTAATAATAAAGAATGGGTTAAGTGACTGGAACCAAGCCGCAGGTATTTCAAAGCTACCAATCATACGATCGGTGTATTGCTGGGTGTAGATGTTCATCAGACCACCGGCTTGTTCAAAGCCAGCCCAGAACACTATGGTAAACAGACTCATGATTAAGATGACTTTAATACGGTCAAATTCTTCTTTCGTAAGCGGCTGCTTAGTCTGAGACTTGTTTTTTTCCATTGCACGTTTAGCAGCTGGCACTCTACCGATATCACCAAGCCAAGATTGAGCAAGAGAGATTTGCATTACTAAACTGATAAGCATGCCGATACCTGCCGCGACAAAACCTGCTTTCCAACCGAAAGAGTTTGTTACTGAGCCTGCGACAACACCAGCAAGTAGAGCACCAATGTTGATACCCATATAGAAAATGGTAAAAGCACCATCACGACGATGGTCGCCTTCTTGGTATAAGTCACCAACCATTGTTGAAATATTTGGCTTAAACAGGCCGTTCCCAGCAATCAGCAGCCCAAGACCAAGGTAAAAAGAGTGCATTGGTGAAATACCAATCGCCTCAGCTGGCATTGCTAGGGTGAACTGACCAATCGCCATCAATGCACCACCGATCAGAATTGAACGGCGTTGACCAAGATAGTTATCCGCTAGGTAGCCGCCGATAAGTGGAGTGATGTATACCAAGCCAGTATAGATACCGTAAAGATCGAGAGCGTCTTTTGTTGACCAACCCATACCTCCGTTAAGAGTCGCGTCAGTCAAGTAAAGAACTAGAATCGCTCTCATTGCATAGTAGGAGAAACGTTCCCAAAGCTCTGTGCTAAATAAAAGGAATAAGCCACGTGGGTGACCAAAAATTTGTTGTTGGTTTTGCATATTAGATACTAAAGTCATCATTATATTTTTAGTGGCCGATAGATATACATTGGTCATTAAGATATTTCAAATGATTTAATTTTGTAAATTAGTATGTTTGTTGGGCTTTCGCTCTGGTTGGTGTTATTAATTCAGGATATTTGAAAAAGCTATCATTTGTGAAAACTAATTTTGCGCTGGGGGTCTTTAGTCAGGAGTAGTGCTTGTTATCTCGTCAACTGAGAGAGGAGGTGTGATTGTTTGCGTCTTTAATCATGACTATACATAGTCATAGTGATAGCATTGCCAAAAAAATTATTGGTTAAGAATATGAAACGTTGGTATCTACTTTATTGTAAACGAGGTGAGCAGCTTAGAGCGAAAGCTCATCTGGAAAATCAAGGCGTTGAGTGTTATTACCCGGAAGTCACGATAGAAAAAATCATGCGAGGAAAGCGTCAATCAGTGAAAGAACCGCTTTTTCCTTGTTATATGTTCGTGCGTTTTGATTTTGAAGCAGGCCCCACTTTTACCACGGTTCGATCAACTCGAGGAGTGGCTGATTTTGTCCGCTTTGGTAGTCAACCTAAAGAGTTACAGGGTGATCTGATTTATGAACTTAAACAGATGGATACCAGTGAGCAAAGTTTGACTGCGTCTAAAGTACCTACGCAAGGACAAGTTATGAAAGTGACAGGCGGTCAATTTTCCGGAATAGAAGCCATTTATCAAGAATCGGATGGGGAAACTCGATCATTAATGCTGATTAAACTCATCAACCAACCAGTAGTGATGAGTATTGATAACAAAGATTTAGATCTTAAGTAAAGTTACTCAGCATGTTCATACAACAAAAAGGCGCTCTAGGCGCCTTTTGTCTTTCTTGAAGCTTAGTAAGCTTCGTTGTGAACCGCTTTGACTGCACGGCCTGATGGGTCGATACAGTTTTTGAATGATTCGTCCCATTCAACTGCTTTTGCAGAAGAACACGCCACTGAAGGACCACCCGGAACACATTGAGCCGCTGACTCTAGAGGGAACAACTCCTCAAAAATTTCACGATACACATAGCCTTCTTTGGTTGTTGGCGTGTTGTATGGGAAACGGTATTGCGCGGTTTCCATTTGTTGATCGGTTACTTTCGCTTCAGCAGTTGCTTTTAGCGTGTCGATCCAGCTGTAGCCTACGCCGTCAGAGAATTGCTCTTTCTGACGCCATGCGATGGATTCAGGCAGGTAGTGTTCAAAACACTCGCGAAGGATGTGTTTTTCCATCTTGCCGTTGCCACACATTTTATCGGCAGGGTTTAGACGCATTGCTACATCAATAAACTCTTTATCTAGGAAAGGCACGCGACCTTCAACGCCCCATGCTGCAAGCGATTTGTTTGCACGTGCACAGTCAAACATGTTTAGTGCAAGCAGCTTACGAACGGTTTCTTCGTGGAACTCTTGAGCGTTTGGTGCTTTGTGGAAATATAAATAGCCACCAAAGATTTCATCTGCACCTTCACCAGAAAGAACCATTTTAATACCCATAGCTTTGATCTTACGTCCCATGAGGTACATAGGGGTAGAAGCACGGATGGTTGTGACATCGTAGGTTTCAATGTGGTAAATCACATCACGAATTGCATCAAGACCTTCTTGAATGGTGTAAGTCATCTCGTGGTGAACAGTACCAATTTTCTCAGCTACTTCACGTGCTGCTTTAAGATCCGGTGCACCTTCAAGACCTACTGCGAACGAGTGAAGTTGTGGCCACCAAGCTTCAGATTTTTCATCATCTTCGATACGCATAGCAGCATAGCGCTTCGCTACGGCTGAAGTGATGGATGAATCCAAACCACCAGACAGAAGAACACCATATGGTACGTCTGTCATTAATTGACGCTTAACAGCAGCTTCTAGCGCAGCTGTCAGTTCTTCTTTGCTCGTAGAGTTACCACTTACCGCTGCATATTCGTTCCAGTCTCGCACGTAGTAACGCGTTGGCTCTTTGTCTTGAGAACTGTAGTAGCTACCTGGAGGGAACTCGCTCAGGGTCTTACATACAGGAACCAGCGCTTTCATTTCAGAAGCAACGTAGTAGTTGCCGTGCTCATCTTGACCTTGGTATAGCGGGATAATACCGATGTGGTCACGACCTACCAAGTACTCGTCTTTCTCTTCATCGTAAAGAACGAAAGCAAAGATACCGTTGAGTTCTTCAAGAAGATCCGCGCCTTTGTCTTGGTATAGTGCCAAGATTACCTCGCAATCTGAGTCTGTTTGGAACTCGTATTTACCTTCGTAACGAGCACGAATTTCTTTGTGGTTATAAATCTCACCGTTTACTGCAAGGATAAGTTTCTTATCAGGGCTGTATAGAGGTTGTGCTCCACTATTTAGACCAACAATAGCCAAACGCTCGTGTGCCAGAATAGCTTTGTCAGATGCATAGATACCGGACCAATCAGGACCACGGTGGCGGAGTTTTTTCGACATTTCCAATGCTACTGGGCGTAGCGCAGCCGCATCACTTTTGATGTCCAAGATGCCAAAGATAGAACACATACAACTTCCCTTAGTAAACGAGTTTTAATCAGATGACTCCAATTTGCCATTTTGATTAAAAAAAACAACCCATGATTGGTAAATAGTTTAAATAAACTTGCTATGAGTGAATTTTATTTATCAAAAGGTTTGTTTTGGTGGATGGAGTTTAAATAATGATGAAAAAAACACCGCTTGGAATAAAAAAAGAGCACTTGGTGCTCTTTTTCTTTAAGTGGATGAATGGATTAAGGCTAGTGTTTTACAAATTCAGGCTTCAGTTGTTCACAGACATGGCGAGCAAAACCAGAGCCGGCTTCTCGATAGATGTTAAATGCTGCGTGCGCGCCTTTTTCGAGAAGGTTATCTAACTGATCTGGATATTCTGCAATAGCTGCAATTTGTCCGTTGAATGAGCGCTTTTTCAACTGCTCTAGAGCGATCTGGTTCGCCTGATGGTGTGGCATTGCTAACAGCACCATTTTAACGTTACCAGTATCTAGTATCCTTTCCCAAAAGTCGGGGTCGGTGGCATCTCCAGAGATCACGTTTCGACCTTCGTTTCTGTGCTCCTGAGCCGTATCTTCTCTTAGCTCAACGCCTAAACAGATATTGCCATAGCGTGAATGGAACTCATCGTAAGCACCAGTGCCGATACGTCCCATTCCAAGAATGATCAGTTGAGAGCTGCCCGGATTGATAAACCTATCTCTGATATTTATTCGTTCGGCGGTTTGCTCTTTTAACCAATGAGCTGAGTAATGGTAGATCTCGTGTCCTTTACGCACAATTGGAGCGGTGACTATAAAGGATAGGGGCACCGAAATGGCTAAGGCGACAAGTATGTCCCCTGATAACCAGCCCATTTTAAATGCCAGTCCTCCAACGATCAGGCCAAACTCACTGAAGTTGAAGAGAGATATAGTGGCGAGCAGTGACGTACGGACACGGAAGCGGAACTTGTTTAACACTAAGAAGTACAACACGCCTTTGAGTGGAAGCAACAGTAGTAATAATAGTGAGAGTAAGAAGCCTGTGACAGTCGGTTGTTCTGATAAACCAATGTTCAAGAAGAAGCAGACCAAGAACAACTCTTTCATATTAAACAGTGATTTTGAAAGCTCTGAAGCTTTAGTGTGTCCGGCTAACATCATGCCTAAAATGAGGGCGCCCAAATCCGGCTTCATGCCAACGAACTCAAATAAGCCTGCCCCCACAACTAAAGCAAAGAAAATCCCCGCCAAAACGAGCATTTCACCATGTCCAACCCAATCAAGTACTTTGAAAAACAAAGGACGTATCAATGGGAGCAGGAAAAGAGCAAGTGCATACCACTCTGGAATTTTACCTGTTGAAACCGTTAAGAAAATGACGGCAAAGATATCTTGCATAACAAGAATACCGATGGCGATGGTGCCATAGGTAGCATTCATTTCTCCCTTTTCTTGAAGAGATTTTACGGCAAAAACGGTACTTGAAAAGGAGAGTGCAAAACCAAGTAAAATAATGCTTGAGATTGAAACGAGTGCGAGACTGTCTAATCCTAGGTATTTGAAACCAATAAGAACAATACTAAATACTGCTGTTGATAATAGATTATGTATCGTTGCCCCTGCCCAGATTTCTTTTGCCAGCAGTGTTTTGATATCCAGCTTCAAACCGATAGTAAACAGCAGTAGCGTAACCCCGAGGTCGGCCAAAACGGAGATAGTCTTGTTTGATTCAAAGCCAAAAGCGTGTAACGCAAAGCCGGCGATAAGAAAGCCCACAAGGGGAGGGAGATTGCACTTTAGCGCAATAAAACCAGCGATAAATGCTGTTGTAATTAGAATAATTTCCATTGGTAATATTTGCTTCCCAGAAATAAAAAGGCTGTGTCTAATTAATAGACGCAGCCTCGTATTATAGGGTAATCAGTTGCTTATACCAATGTGGATAAGTCCTAATCTTCCAGAAGTTTTTGTAACAATACACCATTCAACATTGCACGCTTGATCATAGCAAATGCGCTTAATGTTGGTTGTTTATCTAACAGTGAAGCTTCAATGGGTAAGTTAGTATGGAACGATTTGAGAGACTGATTCTCTACATTTCGTTGAATTGCTGGGAACAGAGTGTCTTTTGCTTCTGTAATCGCGCCAGCAATAATGATTTTTTGCGGGTTAAACAAGTTAATGGTAATCGCAATCGCTTTACCTAATTGATTCCCGACACGCACTAAAGCTTGTTGCGAAAGTTCATCGCCGTTATTGGCGTGCTCACATATGTCATGAATCGTAATACCATCGACTTTCGATAGGCTTGATTCATAACCTTGAGCGATAAGTTTGTTTACGCGATTAACGATTGCAGGGTTTGCTGCAACGGTTTCTAAGCAACCAAAATTGCCACATTGACATTGGTCACCTAATGGATCGATTTGTATATGGCCAATTTCACCTACGTTGCGATTGAAGCCTAAGAATACTTGTCCATTGACTATGATGCCCGCACCTGTACCTCGGTGAACACTCACCAATATTGAATCCTGACAATCCTGACTGACACCGAAATAGTGTTCAGCCAATGCCATTCCTCTAACATCGTTACCAACAAAACATTCTACGTGGAAATTGTCTTTGATGATTTCACCGAGCGGTAAAGCATCTATTTTGACATTTGGCATATATTCAACAACACCAGTTTCTGGGTTAACCAAACCTGGTAAAGCGATACCAACCGCGATGAGCTGGCTAATAGAAGAGGTATGTTGATTAGTGAAATCTTTAAGATATTTGAGAAGGCCATCCACCAACTCAGTCTGATTGGTATAGAGAAACTCTTGAAAATCCGAAGCGATCTCTTTCGCTCCCAAGTCAAATAGACTGAACTGAATGTAGTCGCGTCCTAGGCGTACTGCAATAGAGTGAAACGGAGCCACTTCAGTGGTCAAAGATATTGCTCTTCGACCTCCTGTAGAAGCTTGTTGGGCGACCTCTTTGATAAGGCCGCGCTCTAGAAGTTGGCGGGTTATTTTTGTCACACTTGCTGGAGCAAGCTGACTCACATCGGCAACCTGGATTCGAGAAATAGGACCTTGCTGGTCTATTAAACGATATACTGCAGCGCTGTTCAGCTGCTTGACTAAATCTACGTTACCTATTTGTCCGCCATTCATTATTACTTATGCTCGTATTGTCCGTTAACCACAGTCGCTTTTACATTGAAGTCACGGTCAAAAACAGTCAGGCTGGCAATCATGCCGTTCTTAATACGACCCAATTTATGGTCAACCCCAATTGCTTTTGCTGGATACAAAGTAGCCATTCTCAGTGCTTCATCTAAAGCGATGCCGACATGCTCAACCGTATTTTGAACTGCTTCAATCATTGTAAGGGCTGAGCCACCAAGTGTGCCGTTTTCATCGATACACTTGCCATCTCGGTAATATACTTTCTTACCGACAAAAATAAAGTAATCCATCTCCGCGCCTGCAGGAGCTGTGGCATCTGTCACTAATACGAGCTTTTCACCCTTGATTTTATGCGCGATACGGATGTTTGCGTAATCCACGTGGAAACCATCAGCAATAATACCTGCGTAGACTTCTGGTGTGTCAAAAATAGCACCAACAACACCAGGCTCACGGCCTTGCATTGGTGTCATTGCATTAAACAAATGCGTTGCGAAAGTAATGCCGGATTCAAAACCTTTACGAGCTTCTTGATAGGTGGCGTTTGTGTGACCAATTGATACCACAATGCCTGCTTGCGCCAGTTTTTCAATATGTTGAGGATTATTGTTTTCTGGCGCCAACGTTACTTTAGTAATGACATCACTGTTCTGACACATGAAATCGATCATTGCTTCATCCGATTCACGAATAAAGTCAACGCTATGAATACCTTTTCTTTCGATATTCAAATAAGGTCCTTCTAGGTGAAGACCTAAAGAGTGGTGGCTGTACTTTTGGCGGTAGTCACGCTCTGCTGCGATAGCTTGACGCATGTTTTCATCAGAGGAGGTGATGAGAGTGGGTAAGAAGCTTGTACAGCCTGATTTAAGGTTAGCTTGGTGCATCGTATGGATTGTATCTGCCGTTATTTCATCGTTGAACATAACGCCACCACAGCCATTGAGTTGTAAGTCAATAAACCCCGGGCTTAGGTTTGCACCATTGAGATCTTTGCGCTCTATGTCACTCGGAAGATTTTCTTCAGGGATAATAGCGTGAATTGTATCAGCATTAATGACAACAGCATGGCCAGTTAGTACATCGCTGCCTGTGTATACTTTACAGTTAGTTAGTGCGTACATAATTAACGAATCCTCGTCGATAGACATTCTATAATTTTAGGAGCGATAAGCTGATATGGTCTCTAAAGAGTATGGTACGAACGGACTCTTTGCTAACTTTTATCAAATCGCGAAATATCTTTGTGCTCAGCGGTCACTCAAATGGTGCTTCAAGCTGATTATTCGGTACTATTTTTGTTCTGGTTTTGTCACCGGAAAATAGGTTTATTAGCAGCTATAATCTCTTTTGCTATAAGACATTGCATCACTTATTTATTAGCCGAATAGTACCGTTAAATTCATGTTTTTTTATATTGTAAAATAAGTTTTATGATCTCGCTAGCAAAAACCTCGAATTATGCTGCTCTGAGGTGATTACGGTCACAATTGATGAGCTTTTAATTTGCGGAGCAAAATTATTGTCATACACTGATTATGACTAAATTGGGCGACTAAAATAAGTTTGCCGATATTTATAAAATCCTATAGGGGGAACTTACGGTGAATATTCTTGGATATGCGCAAAAGTTAGGTAAAGCATTGATGCTACCTATCGCAACGCTACCTGTTGCAGCGATCTTATTACGTCTAGGTCAGGGCGACCTACTAGACATTCCATTTATGGCAGAAGCTGGTGGTGCGATTTTTGGGCAACTACCTCTTCTATTCGGCCTTGGTATCGCAATCGGTCTTTCTAAAGACGGTTCTGGTGCTGCTGGTCTAGCTGGTGCAGTTGCATACTTCGTACTGACAGCAACAGCAAAAACAATTGATCCTTCAATTAACATGTCGTTCTTCGGCGGTATTTTTGCAGGTATCATCGCGGGTCACGCTTATAACGCTTTTCACGCTACTCGTCTTCCAGAATGGTTAGCGTTCTTCTCTGGTAAGCGTCTTGTACCTATTATGGCAGGTCTGTTTGCACTGGTTGCAGGTGCAATCTCTGGTGTTGTATGGCCAAGCATCCAAGGTGGTCTTGATACTCTAGCTCACGCAGTATCAACTTCTGGTTCAGTAGGTCAGTTTGTTTACGGTACTCTTAACCGTGCTCTAATTCCTGTTGGTTTGCACCACGTGCTTAACTCCTACTTCTGGTTCGGTATGGGTACGTGTCAAGAAATCGTGGTAACGGGGGCTCAAGCGGCTGGTCAAGCACTACCTGCATTACAAAAATTATGTGTGGATCCATCTATTGCTAAAGCTCTAGTGGTTGGTCAAGAGCACACATTTAACTTCCAAAATGCAGTGAATCCTGAGATCACAGCTGTTGTTAAAGAAGTGACTGAAACAATGAAATCTGGCGACCTACACCGTTTCTTCGGTGGCGATAAGAGCGCTGGTGTATTCATGAATGGCTTCTTCCCAATCATGATGTTCGGTCTACCTGGTGCAGCATTAGCTATGTACTTTGCAGCACCTGTAGAGAAACGTCATCAAGTTGGTGGTGCATTGTTCTCTGTAGCATTCTGTTCATTCCTAACAGGTATCACAGAGCCTCTAGAGTTTATGTTTGTGTTCCTAGCACCAGCACTATATGCAATGCACGCAGTGTTTACTGGTCTAGCTTTAGTTGTTGCTAACATGTTTGGTACGCTACACGGCTTTGGTTTCTCTGCTGGTCTAATCGACTTCGCACTAAACTGGGGTCTAGCAACTAAACCTGTAACTCTACTTATCATTGGTCTAGCGTTCTTCGCTCTATACTTCTTCACATTCACATTCGCAATCCGTACTTTCAACTTGAAGTCACCAGGTCGTGAAGATGATGATGAAGCTGTTGCAGCACCTTCTAGCTCAAGTGGAGACAAGAGTGATCTAGCGCGCCAATACCTAAAAGCTCTAGGTGGTCACGAAAACCTAACCACTATCGATGCTTGTATTACACGTCTACGTCTAACACTGAAAGATCGTTCAGTAGCTGACGAAGCTGTATTGAAGAAACTAGGTGCTAAAGGAGTGGTTAAGCTTGGCGAAAACAACCTTCAAGTTATCCTAGGTCCACTAGCGGAAATCGTTGCGGGCGAAATGAAAGCAATCAGTGCTACTGAAGATCTATCTGGCGTGAAACTGCCATAATAGATAAAATTCTTTAGCTGAAATGAAAGCCTTCGCTATATGCGGAGGCTTTTTGCTTTGTAAGACGTTGGCTACAGAACAAGCGAAGTAAATATTATTTCCTAATAAATCCGCAGTTTTTATTGTGAAAATGCCCAGAATTGTGGATCATTGAACGCAATATTTCTGTGGATTGCGGCTAATTTGGCCCAGACAGGAAAACTTTCTGCCAGTATTAAATTATTTTGAGGTGCTATAGATGAGTGAAGCTGAGGCTCGTCCATCGAACTTCATTCGCCAAATCATAGATAAAGATTTAGCGGATGGTAAACACACTAGCGTGCATACTCGTTTCCCGCCAGAGCCTAATGGTTATCTGCATATCGGTCACGCGAAGTCGATTTGTTTGAACTTTGGTATCGCTCAAGACTATCAGGGCCAGTGTAACTTACGTTTTGATGACACAAACCCAGAGAAAGAAAACATCGAATACGTAGAATCAATTAAGAAAGACGTAAGTTGGCTGGGCTTTGAGTGGTCTGGTGATATCTGCTATTCATCTGACTATTTTGACAAGCTGTACGAATATGCGCTGGAGCTTATCAACAAAGGTTTGGCTTATGTTGAAGAGCTGACTCCAGAGCAGATCCGCGAATACCGCGGAACGTTAACCACTCCAGGTAAACACAGCCCTTATCGTGACCGCAGTGTAGAAGAAAACTTGGCTCTATTTGAAAAAATGAGAACAGGTGGCTTCAAAGAAGGTGAAGCATGTCTGCGTGCTAAAATCGATATGGCTTCGTCATTCATTGTAATGCGAGATCCAGTGATCTACCGTGTTCGTTTTGCTGAGCATCATCAGACGGGTGACAAGTGGTGCATTTACCCAATGTACGATTTTACACACTGTATTTCGGATGCGTTGGAAGGTATTACGCACTCTATCTGTACTTTGGAGTTCCAAGATAACCGCCGTCTGTACGACTGGGTGCTGGATAACATCACTATTGATTGCCATCCTCGTCAGTATGAGTTCAGCCGCCTGAATCTAGAATACACAGTAATGTCTAAGCGTAAGCTAAACCAACTTGTGACTGAGAAATTGGTTGATGGTTGGGATGACCCTCGTATGCCTACCATTTCTGGTTTACGTCGTCGTGGCTTTACTGCTGCTTCTATCCGTGAATTCTGTAAGCGTATCGGTGTTACTAAGCAAGACAACATGATTGAGTTCAGTTCACTTGAATCATGTATTCGTGACGATCTAAACACTAATGCACCACGAGCAATGGCTGTATTGGACCCTGTAAAGGTTGTTATCGAAAACTTCGATGCAGAGAGTGTTGAAGTTCTGAATCTTGCTAACCATCCAAACAATCCTGATATGGGTTCTCGTGATGTACCATTTACCCGCGAAATCTGGATTGAGCGTGAAGACTTCCGCGAAGAAGGTAACAAGAAATACAAGCGTTTGGTGTTAGGTAAAGAAGTTCGTCTACGCGGCGCTTATGTCATCAAGGCAGAGCGTGTAGAGAAAGACCAAGATGGCAACATCACAACGATATACTGTACTTACGATCCTGCGACTCTGGGCAAAAACCCAGAAGACGGCCGTAAAGTGAAAGGTGTTATCCATTGGGTGTCTGCAGATAAAGGTTTACCTGCTGAATTCCGTCTTTACGATCGTCTATTTACTGTACCTAATCCAGCAGCAGCTGATGATTTCGCTGCAACGATTAACCCAGAGTCACTGGTTAAGGTGAATGGTTTCGTTGAACCTAGCCTTGCGACAGCAGAAGCTGAAGTGGGTTACCAGTTTGAGCGTATGGGTTATTTCTGTGCAGACAACAAAGATTCAACGCCTGAATCTCTAGTGTTCAACCGTACAGTTGGCCTACGTGATACTTGGGCTAAAATTGAGTCTGAGTAATATCTGACGAAGTAAAACGATGCAAAGCCAGCTTAAAGCTGGCTTTTATTTTTTGAATCGTCATTATGGTATCGGACGTGAGTAGCAAAAATGGATTTTTAGTGTGAGATTGCTGCGATTATTACGGTACGAACACATTTTTTGCGTTATCTCCTATAGTTTTGCTCCTCTTATCCGATATATTTAACAGATTGTTATCTTTATTAATTCATAGCACCTAGCTGAGCCTTATATGCGTCAATTTTTTAAACGCCTGTTACTGCCAATCGCTGTAGCGGCCGTGACTCAGACTTCTTTCGTTAGTGCAGAGAGTATTCGCCTTATTGGTCCGACTGGCGAAGTTCAGTCAGCGCCGCAATATAGTAGTGATATTGTCCGTAATCGAACAACAGCAACGGCAGAGCCTTCACAGGTTATTGGCCCTACTTCTGAAAAAGACACGTTATGGTCGATTGCGTCACGTATACGTCCCTCAAACCAAGTATCTGTACAGCAGACTCTACTGGCAATTTATCGTTTAAATCCTCAAGCGTTTGAAAACCAAAATATCCATAGCTTAATTCCAGGTAGCACATTACGCATTCCTTCGCTCGCTCAAGTGAGCAGTGTTTCAACGGAAGAAGCGGTCAAAGTGATGGCTGCGCATAAAGCTCGTCTCGCGCAACAGCCTGCTAAGCCAGCAACACCCGTCGTAAACACTCCGAAAGCAGAACCGAAACCGACAGTAGATGTGAAACCAGCCGCTGTTGCTCCTGCTGAAACACAGACACCAGAAGCGCAAGTAACACCAACAGAGCCTGTCGTTGCAGAAAAGCCTGTTGTGGAAGCGAAAAATGATGGCAGCATGAAAGCGTCATCAGCCGACCAAAATGAAATTCAGGCACTGGAAGAAAAGAATCACAGACTGCGTTTGATGCTCGCCGAAGTACAATCTGAAGTGAGTGGCTTAAAACAAGAGTTGGGCGATGAAAACCGCATTCGTTCTGAAGTTGAAAAACTGCTGGCTGAAGAGAGAATTAAACGCGAAGAAATGCAACGTCTCGCACCGTCTAAGTTGGATGAATTATTAGCGAACAACTGGATGGTAGCAGGGTTAGCTCTTATTCCGGGCTTATTAATCGCCTTACTCGTAGTGCTATTTTTAGGACGTCGTTCTGGTTCAAATCAAGCGTCAAATTCACCTACTCAAGAAACAGTACTTAATGCGAATTCTAGTGCTGAAGCTGCTGCTCCACTAGCGGTTGGTGATCAGTCGCTCGAAGATTTAGATGATGAATTGCTTCTGGACGATGACCTGTTTGGCAGCATGGATGACAACGACTCACTCTTTGGTGAAGAGAAGAAAGAAGAAACATCAGAAGAAGATGACGGTGATATTTTTGCTGGCCTAGATGAGAGCGATTTAGACTTCGACTTAGAGGGTGAAGACGGCGAAGATTTATTTGCTGCTATTGATGACTCAGGCGACCTTGATACTGACTTTGGTGATTTGTCTTCTGGTAATAACGACATCACTGTCAATGGGGATGAGAAAGCTCTTGGTTTGGAGGAAATGGAACGCGCTCTAGACCAGGCATCACAAAACTATGATGAAGACGACGAGATCGGCTTTGACCTATCTGATGATGGTGAAATGTCGCAAGCCGATATTGAATCTTTGTTGGCTGCGGATGATTCTGAAGAGCTGGATTCACCTTCTCTTGACCAATCTATGTTGGATGAACTTTTTGCTGCACAAGAAGATGATGAAACAAGCTCAGAGTTGTTAGATTTCGACAGCTTGCTTGATGATGAAAAATCGCAAACTAATTCTGAGCCAGAAGCGGCTAAGTTCACTTCAGATGAAGAGTTAGACGACTTATTTGCAAACATAGAAGCTCAGGCTGACTTGGAGTCTTTAGAGGCGAATGCAAAAGATGAGACGGCATTACTAGACGAGTTGCTGTTAGAAGATGAAGAAGACGAGCCTGAAATTGAATCTAATAGCACGGCGCTGCTAGACGAGCTTTTAAATGAAAACGGTTTTGACGAAGCTGATTCTGAACAAAATGTCGCCGATGAGATGATGCTGGAACTGGATGAACTGCTGGGAGATAGCGGTGATTCAGATATTCCTGAGATTGATGAAAACAGTACTGATCTGCTCGATGATTTTGTCGGTGAGCTTAGTGAAGAACCGACAGGTTACGAAGACTTCTTGGCTGATGAAGTCACTTCAGAATCGGAAGACACAGAAGAGAAAGATGAAAGTTTAGAGCTTTTTGATGAGCTGCTGACCATCGAACAAAACGCGGAATCTGAAGAACTGGTTGAAGATTTCAATAGTGCAAACTTCATTGACGACCTTATTACCAATGCACCTAAGTCTGATCCGTTACTGGATGAAGAGTTTGAATCTATTTCAGCACTGAATGAAGACGATTTTGATCTGGATGACTTCGAGTTCAATCCGGAAATTGAAGGTGGAGAGAAGTCGGAAGAAGAGCTAGCGGAAACAGAGCAAGAGCAAGTTGTTGCGAATGAATTCGGTGTTCCACAAGATGACGATTGGGTTTTTGATGGCCTAGAAACAGAAACAGAAACAGAAACAGCGGATATTGAATCTGAAGCAGTAGAAACGGAAGCTTTGGAAACGCAAGACGAAGCGGAACCTGCTGAGGTTTTAGACGAAGAGTCTGAGTCTGAACAGCCAGAGCAAAATATTGCGGCTGAATTCGACGAATTAGACCTTCCAGAATACACCGAAGAAGATGCGCTGGCGGATGTTGAATCTGAAGCAGTAGAAACCGAAGCTCTGGAAACACAAGACGAAGTTGAGCCTGCTGAGGTTTTGGCTCAAGAGACTAAACCCGAACAGCCAGAGCAAAATATTGCCACTCAATTCGATGAGGTAGATCTTCCAGAGTACACCGAAGAAGACGCGCTGGCAGATTTTGAATCTGAAGCAGCAGAAACGGATGCTCCAGACGAAGTGGCACCAGCTGAGGTTTTAGCAGAAGAGACTAAACCTGAACAACCAGAGCAAGATATTGCGGCTGAATTCGACGAGTTAGATCTTCCAGAGTACACCGAAGAAGATGCGCTGGCGGATGTTGAATCTGAAGCAGTAGAAACTGAAACTTCTGAATCGCAAGACGAAGTGGCATCTGCTGAGCTTTTGGCAGAAGAGTCTGAGTCCGAGCTGCAAGAGCAAGATATTGCGGCTGAATTCGACGAGTTAGATCTTCCAGAGTACACCGAAGAAGATGCGCTGGCGGATGTTGAATCTGAAGTAGCAGAAACTGAAGCTCCAGAAGCGCAAGACGAAGTGGCACTTGCTGAGCTTTTGGCAGAAGAGTCTGAGTCCGAGCTGCAAGAGCAAGATATTGCTGCTGAATTCGATGAGTTAGATCTTCCAGAGTACACAGAAGAAGATGCGCTGGCGGATGTTGAATCTGAAGTAGCAGAAACTGAAGCTCCAGAAGCGCAAGACGAAGTGGCACCTGCTGAGCTTTTAGCAGAAGAATCTGAGCCTGAACAGCCAGAGCAAGACATTGCCGCTGAGTTCGATGAGTTAGATCTTCCAGAGTACGCAGAAGAAGATGCGCTGGCAGATGTTGAATCTGAAGCAGTAGAAACTGAAACTCCTGAAGCGCAAGACGAAGTGATACCTGCTGAGGTCTTGGCAGAAGAGTCTGATTCTGAATTGCCAGAGCAAGACATTGCAGAGGAATTCGACGAATTAGAGCTTCCAGAATACACAGAAGAAGACGCGCTTGCGGATTCTGAGTTCGCCGAAGAGTCAGACTTACCAGAAGCCGCTGCAGAGCTTGCGGATGTAGAAATTAATGATTCTGATCTGCCTGAATATACGGAAGAAGATGCTTTAGCGGATATGTTCTCCCAAACGGATGAGCTGTCGGATGAATCAGAAGACGATCATTTAGATGATTCTTCACTGTATGCAGAGGCTGAGCCGGAGACAACAGAAGTTAATCTTAGCGATGTTTCTAAACAAGAGTTTGATGAACAAGCGCTGTCCGATTGGTTGTCTGATGAAGATCGAGCAGAAACAAGCTTTACCTTTGATAAGCCTATTGATGCGAAGTCCGTTGACAGTGCCGGTATGGACATTGACGCCATGCTGGAAATGGGCGGAGAAGATTGGAATGGCTTTAATTTAACGCCTGATCAAAAAGCGACAATACCTGACGAAGTACCAGAGACTGAGAAGGACGTGTGGCATCCTGAGATTCAGGTCAAAGAGCCAGAAGTTGCCCAAGAAAACTGGGGTAATCAGGAAGAGTTTGCTGAATTCGAGCCTGCTAGTCGTCAATTTATGACTATCGACGATTTAATGGCTCAGGTTGAAAACGATGATGGCAGTACTCTTAATCTTGATAATGAAGAGTTAAAGCTAGATGTCGGCCTCAACGAGTTCCCAGATGTGATTGGTGATGTCGGTGATATCGATGTAGACAGTAATTCAGAAGCCGCAGGTAAGCTGGATTTGGCGAAAATCTACATTGAGATGAACGATGATAAAGGTGCGATTAAGCTACTCGAAGAAGCAATCGTGGATGGTAGTGATGAGATAAGGCAGCAAGCGAAACACCTTATTGATGTCATTAACGGTCGAGTGTAAACAGTAATAGTAAAAGAGGCAGCATTGGCTGCCTCTTTGTTTATTCAGCTATCTTAAATAGCAGGTATGATCTTACCGTTGTATGTATTTTGCGGGTTAGAAATCTTAAGCGATTGATATTATACTGCCCGCCCCAAGGTCTTTAGACCTATAGTTTTTAAGAGTGATACACCATGAGAATAGCGTTGGGTATTGAGTATGACGGTACTCATTACTTTGGTTGGCAGCGTCAAAGAGAAGTCGCAAGTGTTCAAGAAGAGCTAGAGAAAGCTCTGTCTGTCGTCGCCAACCATCCTGTTGAAGTTCAGTGTGCAGGACGCACAGATGCTGGCGTACATGGCACTGGGCAAGTAGTGCATTTTGATACAACAGCGACACGCAAAATGGTTGCTTGGACAATGGGAACCAATGCGAACTTACCCAAGAATATAGCGGTGCGTTGGGCAAAAGAAGTGCCTGACGAATTTCACGCTCGCTTCACAGCAACAGCACGCCGCTATCGCTACGTGATTTATAACCATGAATTTCGTCCGGGCATATTGGCTTCTGGTGTGAGTCACTATCACGGGGAACTTGATGCAGAAAGAATGCATCAGGCTGGTCAATATTTGTTGGGTGAGAATGATTTCACGTCATTTAGAGCTGTTCATTGCCAGTCACGTAGTCCGTGGCGTAATATTATGCACTTAAATGTTACCCGCCATGAACGTTACGTAGTGATTGATATTAAAGCGAATGCTTTCGTTCATCACATGGTTCGCAACATTACTGGTAGCCTTATTGCTGTTGGTCGTGGTGAGAAGGAACCAGAGTGGATCCAGTGGTTGCTGGAAGCGAAAGATCGCACATTGGCAGGTGCAACCGCAAAAGCGGAAGGCTTATATTTGGTGTCTGTGGATTACCCACAAGAGTTTGATTTACCTCAACCACCTTTAGGGCCGCTATTTTTACCTGATCATTTGAACTAATGTTGAACTAAAGTGTAGTAATTGGCTCAAAGTTATCAGTTGATTAGCATTCAAAATGAGCAGAATTAGGTGTGTGGGGCTGGTGCAAGAAATAGGTACAACCAGTTTTTTGTCTACAGTTGGCATTTTCTATGCTTTAATCCCCACGCATTATTGTCGAATTTAAATCTTTCGCATTGAGCGGGAGAGCACAGAGTAAAAGGTCTTCTATGAGTTGGCTTGAAAAGATTTTAGAAAAAAGCAACATAGTTACTTCACGTAAAGCATCGATTCCTGAAGGTGTTTGGACGAAGTGTACATCTTGTGAGCAGGTACTCTACCACGCAGAACTTGAGCGCAACCTCGAAGTTTGTCCTAAGTGTAATCATCACATGCGTATGAAAGCGCGTCGTCGTCTTGAAACATTCTTAGATGAAGACAATCGTCAAGAGATTGCACAAGAGCTTGAGCCTCAAGATAAACTGAAATTCAAAGATTCTAAGCGTTATAAAGAACGTCTTGCAGCGGCACAAAAGAGCAGCGGCGAGAAAGACGCTCTTATCGTTATGAATGGTGAACTGCACGGTATTCCACTTGTGGCATGTGCTTTTGAATTCTCATTCATGGGCGGTTCTATGGGCTCGGTTGTAGGTGCTCGTTTTGTTCGTGCCGTTGAATCTGCAATTGAAAGAAACTGTGGTCTAGTATGTTTCTCTGCAAGTGGTGGTGCTCGTATGCAAGAGGCTTTGATGTCTCTAATGCAAATGGCTAAAACCAGTGCGGCGTTAGAGCGCTTGTCAAACAAAGGTCTACCGTTCATTTCGGTAATGACTGACCCAACAATGGGTGGTGTTTCTGCAAGTCTTGCAATGCTGGGTGATATCAACATCGGTGAGCCAAAAGCACTGATCGGTTTTGCTGGCCGTCGCGTTATCGAACAAACTGTACGTGAAGATCTTCCAGAAGGCTTCCAACGCAGCGAATTCCTGCTAGAGCACGGTGCGATTGATATGATCGTAGACCGCCGCGAAATGCGTCAACGCATTGCTGGCTTACTAGCGAAGATGACCAACCAAAAATCTCCACTCGTAGTTTCTGTGAACGATGCTCCACAAGAGGAAGCATATTCAGTACCAGAAGCGAAGAAAAAAGGGTAAAGTAGGCGCTAACTAAACCAAAGAAAACAATGGTTCTACGTTAGATGAAACAAAACCCAATTCCTCAAGCCACATCCCCACTGTCGATGTGGCTTGATTATTTAACCCATATTCATACTTCTGCAATTGATTTGGGCTTAGACCGCGTTCAAGCGGTGGCTAACAAAGCCTCTCTCACTAAACCCGCTCCAACAGTTATCACTGTTGCCGGAACCAACGGCAAGGGTTCTACCTGTGCGTTAATGGAAAGTATTCTTCTGGATGCTGGTTATTCGGTCGGTGTCTACAGTTCTCCTCACCTTATCAGCTACAACGAACGTGTACGTATTAACGGCGTTGATGCTCGTGATGAACTACACACAGAAGCTTTTGCTTATATTGAACAACAGCGTGGCGAGATCAGCCTAAGTTTTTTTGAATTCGGAACATTAGCGGCTCTTCGCATTTTCCAAACTGAAAAAGTCGATGTTGTGCTGTTAGAGGTCGGCCTTGGTGGTCGTCTAGATGCGACTAACGTGGTTGATCACGATGTATCGGTTATTACCAGCTTAGCGATCGATCATGTTGACTGGCTGGGTGACGACATCAATGTAATCGGTTTTGAGAAAGCGGGTATTTTCCGCTCAGGCAAGCCTGCTATTTGTGGTCAACCTAAGCCTCCGTCAACAGTTGCCGCTCACGCCGATGATATTGGTGCGGATTTCTATCAGGTTGGTATCCAGTTTGATTATGAAAAAGTGTCAGACACGGTTTGGCAGTGGAGAAGCGGGCCTTTTGATCTCACCGATCTGCCAGTGCCAACTCTTCCTCTTGCTAATGCCGCAACTGCGTTGATGGCTCTGGGATGTTCAGGTTTAGAAGTCAGCGATGTCAATATTGTCGAAGGTCTGCGCAAAGCGAAATTGGCGGGACGCATGCAACGTATTAGCGATAAGCCAATAATATTGCTTGATGTGGCTCATAACCCTCATTCTGCAGAGTATCTCGCTAGCCAGATTCGTACTCAGTTCCCTGAGCAAAACGTACATATGGTGCTTGGTATGCTGCATGACAAAGATATTAAGTCCACCATTGATGTGCTTAAACCGCTGGTCAAGCATTGGTATCCAGCTTCTTTGTCTGGCCCGAGAGCGGCTTCTGCGAGTGAACTGTGCCAGCACCTTGAACAAGGTCAGGTTGAGTATGCAAACCCTGTTAGTGCATTTGAAAGTGCGATGACAAGTGTTACGGATGGTGATGTCATAATCGTTGCTGGGTCTTTCCACACAGTCGGTGAAGTGCTTGAGCACTGGAAAAATAAAGGAGCGTAAATGGCGAGTAAATTTCAAAGCCGTTTAGTAGGTACTATTATTTTGGTAGCGATAGGTGTCATCGTTTTGCCTGATGTTCTTGATGGCAAAAAAATGCACTATCAAGAAGAGATCACAAGCATTCCGATCAAGCCTGAGCTTAATAGTGATGTAGAAAAGTTCGAAATACTTGAGCCTGTTGAAGATCAAGCTGCTTTACCTGAGTCTCCAGTTTCTATCACTGAACAAACGACTCCGTCTTCAAACTCTTCCGCGAAAGTCGATAAACCGATGGAAACCGTCGTCAAAGAAGTACCTGAGAAAAATGACTACCAAGACAGCGCGTGGATCATTCAGTTGATGGCATTGAAGAACGCAGAAAACGCAAAAAACGTGGTGAGTGATTTACAAAAACGCGGTTATCAAGCTCACACAAAACAAGAAAACGGTTTTACAAGAGTGATCATCGGACCTGATGTCTCAAAAAGTAAGCTTGAGAGACAACTACTGGAATTAGAGAAAGTTACAGGTTCAAAAGGTCAATTGCTCAAATTTAAACCACTAAACCCATAAGAAAACGTTTGCGTCGCGTTTTTTTCTGTTAAAATGCGCGCCAACTTAAGATGTAAGAACTCATGAATTGGTTAGATATTGTCATTTTAAGTGTGATCGGCTTGTCAGCTTTGATCAGTTTGGTACGTGGCTTTGCGAAAGAAGCCTTGTCATTAATTATCTGGTGTGGTGCATTTTTTATTGCTTCACAGTACTACGCAAAACTGGCGGTGTACTTTACCAACATTAAAGACGATTTGATTCGCAACGGCGCCGCCATTGCTGCACTTTTTGTAGCAACTTTAGTGGTGGGGGCGATTGTGAATTATGTGATTTCGCAATTGGTTCAGAAAACAGGTTTATCAGGTACGGATAGAGTCTTAGGCGTTGTATTTGGCGCATTACGTGGGGTTCTAATCGTAGCGGCAGCTCTGTTTTTTGTGGATACCTTTACTGCATTACCAAGCTCTGAGTGGTGGAAGAGCTCGCAATTAGTACCGGAATTTAGCCGTGTGATTGCGCCTCTCTTCGAACACATACAAGCAACATCAAGTTTTCTATCTGACGCGATATAACGCGTCAGTTACTGACGCAAATCGAGGAATAAGACATGTGTGGTATTGTTGGAATCGTGGGCACAACGCCTGTAAACCAGTCTATTTATGACGCTTTAACGGTATTGCAGCATCGTGGCCAAGATGCCGCTGGTATTTGTACCATAGATAGCAATCGTTTTCGTCTGCGCAAGGCGAACGGTTTAGTAAAAGATGTCTTTGAAGCCAAACACATGCAGCGTCTTCAAGGTTCTGTGGGTATTGGGCACGTTCGTTACCCAACTGCAGGCAGCTCAAGTGCATCTGAAGCTCAGCCTTTTTACGTAAACTCTCCATTTGGTATCACGCTTGCTCATAACGGCAACCTAACCAATGCGAATGTTGTACGTGAAAAGTTATTCGAAAAAGATCGTCGTCATATCAATACCACTTCAGATTCTGAAGTACTGCTAAACGTATTGGCGCATGAGATTGATACTGTAAGAGGTAATGTTACTTCTGAAGATGTCTTCCGTGCAGTGGCAAACGTGCATCGCACTATTCGTGGCGCATACGCAGTAACCGCTATGATCATTGGTCACGGTATGATTGCGTTCCGCGACCCACATGGTATTCGTCCACTTTGCCTTGGCAAGCGTGAAGTGAATGGGCGCACTGAGTACATGGTTGCGTCTGAATCGGTAGCACTTGATGCTGTAGGTTTTGACTTTGTACGTGATGTTGCACCGGGTGAAGCTATCTACGCAACGTTTGAAGGCGAGCTGTTCACTAAGCAGTGTGCTGATAGCCCAAGTCTTACTCCATGTATTTTCGAGTTTGTTTATTTTGCTCGTCCAGATTCATTCATCGATAAAATCTCTGTTTACAGCGCACGCGTTGAAATGGGTAAACGTCTTGGTGAGCGTATTAAGAATGAGTTTTCTGACTTGGATATTGATGTTGTTATTCCAATTCCAGAAACGTCAAATGATATCGCGCTGCAAATCGCTCAAGCGATTGATAAACCATACCGTCAAGGTTTCGTGAAAAACCGTTATGTTGGCCGTACATTCATCATGCCGGGTCAACAGCTACGTAAGAAATCAGTTCGTCGTAAACTGAATGCTATCCGTTCTGAATTTAAAGATAAGAATGTACTGCTTGTTGATGACTCAATCGTGCGTGGAACGACTTCTGAGCAGATTATCGAAATGGCTCGTGATTCTGGTGCAGCGAAAGTTTACATGGTATCAGCAGCGCCTGAGATTCGTTTCCCGAACGTATATGGTATCGATATGCCAACAGCAAACGAGTTGATTGCTCACGGCCGTGATAATGCAGATATCTGTAAACAAATCGGTGCTGATGCGCTTATCTTCCAAACTCTTGAAGATTTAGAAGATGCAGTGCGTGCAGGTAACCCTGATATCGCTAAATTTGAAGCTTCAGTATTTAACGGTGAATATGTGACAGGCGACATCGACCAGCAATACCTAGACTACCTAGAGTCGATGCGTGGTGATGATGTTAAGGCACAACGTGAAATTCAGGATCTAGCAAGTCTAGAACTGTACAACGAAGGTGCTTAATCACTTTTAGCGTAAGCATCGTGATAGTCAGTGAATAGCAGAAAGGCTTCCCGAGGGAAGCCTTTTTAATGTCTTACGTTTTTTATCAACCCCACCATTTCAGTATGTGGAGTTGAAAGCAAATCGGTTAAAGCACCATTGCCGCAATCCAACCAAATGCAACTAACGGCAAGTTGTAGTGGAGGAAGGTCGGTACAACGGTTTCCCAAATGTGCTCATGCTGTCCATCTGCGTTTAGACCAGAGGTTGGGCCTAAGGTTGAATCAGAAGCTGGTGAGCCAGCATCACCCAGTGCTGCAGCAGTACCGACTAGCGCTACGGTTGCCATTGGAGAAAAACCAAAAGCGATACACAAAGGCACATAGATGGTCGCGATAATTGGAATGGTTGAGAACGAAGAACCGATACCCATAGTCACCAGCAAACCTACTACAAGCATTAGCAATGCGGCTAAAGGCTTGTTGTCACCAATACTGGTTGATAACGCGCTAACAAGAGATTCAACACCGCCAGTATCTTTCATTACAGCGGCAAAGCCTGCTGCAGAAATCATGATAAAGCCGATCATTGCCATCATGTGAACACCTTTGGTGAACACATCGTGCGTCTCTTTCCATGCGATAACACCGCCGAAAGTAAACACCATAAAGCCAGCTAATGCACCGATGATCATTGAACCTGTCGCAAGTTGAACCGCTAGTGCAACCACGATACCGACGGCGGCAATGCCAACGTGTTTCTTGTCGATTTCGTTCGCTTGATGATGAACAACAGTCAGCTCTGTTTCTTGATACTCACGCGGTTTGCGGTAGCTGAAAAATACCGCGATCAATAGACCAGCGATCATACCAATAGCAGGTAGTAACATCGCCATAGGTACCTGACTCGCAGTGATGTTCTCCAGACCGTTTTCACGTAGGTTCTTAAGCAGAATGTTGTTGAGGAAAATACCGCCAAAACCCACAGGTAGCACCATGTAAGGAGTGATCAGACCAAAGGTAAGAACACAGGCTACTAAGCGACGGTCTAACTTGAGCTTTGCAAATACGCCTAATAGAGGCGGAATTAAAATTGGGATAAATGCAATGTGTACCGGAATGACGTTTTGTGAAGAGACGGCCATCAACAGCAAAGCAACTAGGACAGCGTATTTCAATCCAGTTGTTGCCGCACCATGCTCTTTGCCATGAAGACGTTTGATCACACTTTGTGCTAACAAATCAGTGATGCCAGATTTAGAAATAGCAACAGCAAACGTCCCCAGCATTGCGTAGCTAAGCGCGATAGTCGCACCACCACCAAGGCCGCTTTCGAAAGCCGCTACAGTATCATTTAAGCTCATACCTGCCACTAAACCGCCAACAATGGCGCTGAAGGTTAGGGCAACCACAACGTTTACGCGCATCAGTGCAAGAAGCAGCATGACGCAAACGGAAATGACTACAGGATTCATATAATTCTCAATTCAAGTCGTGTTTGGTTTTAGTTGTTTTCTTGGTTATCAACAGCAGGCCAGCCACCAAGAGCTTTCCATTTGTTGACGATTCCGCAGAACAGCTCTGCAGTTTTTTGTGTATCGTAAAGCGCTGAGTGTGCTTCACGATTGTCAAATTCCATTCCAGCTGCTTTACACGCTTTGGCGAGTACCGTCTGTCCGTAAGCAAGACCACTTAACGTAGCGGTATCAAAAGTGGCAAAGGGATGGAAAGGAACGCGTTTAAGTTTACAGCGCTCGCTTGCTGCCATAACAAAGCTATGATCGAAGTTGGCGTTGTGCGCGACGATGATCGCTCGGCTGCAATCAGAGTCTTTCTGCTCTTTACGAACCAGCTTGTAGATCTCTTTTAGCGCATGATCTTCAGACACTGCGCCACGAAGTGGGCTAAATGGGTCATAGATGCCAGTGAACTCGAGTGCCGCTTTTTCTAGATTGGCACCTTCAAAAGGCTCAACATGAAAGTGAATGGTAGAAGCAGGTTGCAAATCGCCGTTTTCGTCCATACGCAAAGTCACTGCGCAAATCTCTAATAAAGCATCGGTTTGGGCATTGAATCCAGCGGTTTCAACGTCAATAACGACAGGAAAATAACCACGGAAACGCTCTTTTAATGTCTTTGCTTCTTTTAAATCAGTCATGCTGGCTCTAGTTATTGTGACAAGGGCGGCATTATTGCATGTTATGACTATAAGAAAAACCTGAGCACTCTATTTAGAAGGAATTAATTGGTTCACTATTCGGTGGTATCAAATAGGGTCGAATTATCGGTTATCAATCGATTTTAGATTAGAAACTCGGGGGTAAGCTGGCGAGATTTTTGCATTACTCTATTCAGATTTACGTTGGTGGCAATGTGTCGCCACGATGACATGCAGTATTAAGAGATAAAAGTCCTTATGAATAAATGGCTTGTGACAAGTTTAGCCGCTGCCACTCTATTGACGCCTGTTGCCGCTTCGGCACTAGAAAAGCGTTATGTGGCAACGCCACAGCAGTCCACTTGGCAGATGGTGGCGAACACACCACTCGAGTGTCGGCTTGTTCATCCTATCCCCAATTACGGCGATGCGGAGTTTTCTGCGCGCGCCAGTAAGAAAATGAATTTGGACTTTGAACTGAAAATGCGCCGCCCGATGGGGGACACTCGTAACGTAAGCCTAGTTTCAATGCCACCAGCATGGAGACCGGGTGAAAGCGCTGACCGCATCACTAATATTCAGTTCTTTAAACAGTTTGATGGTTATATTGGCGGCCAATCGGCGTGGACACTATTGAGTGAACTGGAAAAAGGCCGTTATCCGACATTCAGTTATCAGGATTGGCAAAGCCGTGATCAACGCATTGAAGTGGCGCTCTCTTCAGTATTATTCCAAGCTCAATACAACGTATTCAGTGATTGTATTGCCAATTTACTGCCATACAGTTTCGAAGATATCTCGTTCACGATACTTCATTACGACCGCGGTAACAGTGTCGATCTGAACAAAGCGTCTCAAAAGCGTTTAGAACAGATTGCCGAGTACATTCGCTACAACAAAGATATCGACCTAGTGTTGGTAGCGGCTTATACAGACTCAGCAGACAGCAAAAACGAGAGCCAAAGCCTGTCGGAGAAACGCTCGGAAAGACTGCGCAATTACTTTAAGTCACTTGGTTTACCTGAAGACAGAATTCAGGTGCAGGGCTTTGGTAAGCGTCGTCCAATTGCCGACAACGAATCGCCAATTGGCAAAGATAAAAACCGCCGTGTGGTGATTTCACTCGGTAGAACTCAAATTTAGAGTTGAACTTGTTACGCACAAGAGAAAAACAAAAACACCGCCATCTGGCGGTGTTTTTTATCGTCAGAACAAAGAAAGATTAACCTTCTAGGCCTGCGCTTGCTTGACGATTTTGGATAAGCTCAATCATGTAACCATCAGGGTCTTTAACAAAAGCGATGTGTGTGGTTCCGCCTTTTACTGGACCTGGCTCGCGAGTAACATTGCCGCCAACCGCTTTAATTGCATCACAAGTTGCGTAGATGTCGTCTACGCCGATAGCTATGTGACCGAAACCTTTACCTAGGTCGTATTCTTCTACACCCCAGTTATAAGTGAGCTCAATAACGGCACCTTGTGACTCATCACCATAACCAACGAACGCTAGAGTATATTTGTACTCAGCATTTTCGCTTTTACGTAGTAACTTCATACCCATTACGTTGGTGTAGAATTCGATAGACTTGTCTAAATCACCTACGCGTAGCATGGTATGTAGAACACGGTTGTTTGACATTTTGGACTCCTAGCTTTCCGGGTAAATTTTATATTTACAGTTCTGTTTTCGAGGCGAACTCACACAGATCTTCAATTATGCAGCTCCCACAACGAGGCTTGCGTGCGATACAGGTATATCGACCATGCAAAATTAACCAGTGGTGAACGTCTAATTTGAATTCTGCGGGAACGACTTTCAGTAGTTTCTGTTCGACATCGTCGACAGTTTTTCCCATTGCAAATTTGGTGCGATTGGACACTCGATAAATGTGCGTGTCTACAGCGATAGTTGGCCAGCCAAATGCCGTATTTAAAACGACGTTTGCTGTTTTTCGGCCTACACCGGGTAACGCTTCCAGTGCTTCTCTGTTTTCGGGAACTTCACCGTTGTGCTTATCAAGCAAAATACGGCAAGTCTTAATCACGTTCTCGGCTTTCGAGTTAAACAGACCTATGGTCTTGATGTACTCTTTAACGCCATCAACGCCCAAATCAAAGATGGCTTGAGGTGTATTGGCAACGGCATACAACTTGTCTGTCGCTTTATTCACACTCACATCTGTTGCTTGAGCGGACAACAGAACGGCGATGAGCAGTTCGAATGGTGAATTCCAGTTGAGCTCTGTTTCCGGTTTTGGATTGTTTTCTCTCAGTCGCTCGAGAATTTGTCTTCTTTTATCTTTATTCATTGCTCTGCGCTGTTTCCAGTCTCTCTAGTTTTTCTATTAAGACGATACGTTGGTGACTCGTGCTCGTTCGATAGTTGGTTTTTCTCGTTTTGGCTGACGCGCTGCAAGCTGCTTATCAATCACATTTTTGAGAGCAATCAGCAGGCCGACGCCGAAAAACGCACCCGGAGGTAATAGGGCAAGCAAGAAGCTGCTATCAAAATGGAAAATTTCAATTCTTAGTACTTTTGCCCAATCGCCCAGCAGCAGATCAGCGCCATCGAACAGGGTGCCGTTACCGATAATTTCTCGCATAGCACCCAGAACAACCAGTACTGAAGTCATGCCTAGCCCCATCCACAGACCATCTTGGGCTGAAGGCAGGACGTCATTTTTTGACGCAAAAGCTTCTGCGCGACCGATGATAATACAGTTAGTCACGATGAGAGGGATGAAGATACCGAGCGACAGATATAACCCGTAAGCGTATGCATTCATCATCAGTTGCACGCAGGTTACCAACGACGCAATGATCATCACGAATACTGGAATACGCACTTCTTTAGGTACGTAATCGCGAACCAATGATACGGTCACGTTGGAACCGACTAAAACCAGTAAGGTTGCGATGCCTAAACCAAGTGCGTTGGTTACGGTAGAAGAAACAGCAAGTAGCGGACACAAACCAAGCAACTGTACTAAGGCGGGGTTGTTTTCCCACATGCCGTTTTTCATCAATGCTTTATGTTCATTGTTCATTACTGATCTCCGCAGTTATAGGTTTGTTTCGCCAGTGCTTCACGATTTTGATTCACGTAAGTCACGGCGTTCTTCACTGCTTTCACCACAGCTCGTGGGGTAATTGTTGCACCAGTAAACTGATCAAATTGACCTCCGTCTTTACGGACTTTCCACTGTTCCTCGTTGTCTGCTGTTACAGATTTACCTGTAAAGTTCAGTATCCAGTCAGTGATTCTCAGGTCAATTTTGTCACCCAGCCCCGGAGTTTCGTTATGTGCCAGAACTCGGGTACCAGTAATCGTGCCATCATTTTTAATGCCGACAATGACTTTAATCGCACCGTTATAACCATCGGGAGCAATAGCTTCGATTGCTATTGCACTAGGCTGGCCGTTCAGTGTCGCCACATAGGCTGGCATTAAATTATCTGTGCCAAGTGCTGGGTCATTAATCAAGATGCACGATTGTGACAGTTCGTTATCGTGCAGCTTTTTAGGAATCACTTGGTTTAAAATCGACAATAACTGAATCTTCTCTTGTTTTTTGATTTGCGATTCAGTCAGTTGATGAGTCAGTGCTACGACACCTGTCGATAAGCAGGCAAAAGTAGCAAGGATGAGACCGTTTTTTCTAATTGCGGTTAGCATAATTGCTCCTTAGTGCCCGTAAGTACGAGGTTTAGTGTAGTAGTCGATTAACGGTACGCACATGTTAGCAAGCAAAACGGCAAATGCCACACCGTCTGGGAAACCACCCCAACTGCGAATGATAAACACCATAGCACCGATGAATGCGCCAAACACTAAACGCCCTTTCACTGTGGTAGAGGCCGTAACTGGATCAGTTGCAATGAAAAACGCGCCCAACATGGTTGCACCAGACAACAGATGAACTAATGGTGATGCCGTTGTA
Organism: Vibrio sp. Hal054; assembly: GCF_037162405.1. NCBI lineage: Bacteria > Pseudomonadati > Pseudomonadota > Gammaproteobacteria > Vibrionales > Vibrionaceae > Vibrio > Vibrio sp. Hal054. Next base: position 792,036 of record NZ_JARLUT010000001.1, read on the forward strand.
CCCGGTGCAAACAGTGTCGCTAATGTGCTCATCACCAACAAGCTCGCGATAAAAGCAACAGGGATATGCCAGTTGATGACTCTTAGTCTCAGAAGAACAAGCCCGCCAGCCAAATAGGCAAGATTGACCCATTCCCAACCAATGCCAGCTAAAGAACCGAACTGAGGCTGAGCCATTACTTCAGATAAAGTGTGACCTGCTTTAAGCGAAGTTTTCACTGAGTCCAATGGTGTCGCCATCGTCATTCCGTCAATACCAGTTCGAACTTGCTGCAGCGATAAACCGTCGGAGTCGAAACCAGTAAAGATCAGAGAAAACGAGTCACTAAAAGAGATGCCATCTGCGCCTAGCTGATGTGGCGCTATCCAGCTTGTCATCTGAACAGGGAAGGAAATAAGCAAAACCACGTAGGCAACCATTGCTGGGTTAAACGGGTTTTGACCAAGCCCACCGTAAAGATGTTTTGCAATCAAAATAGCGAAGATAAGACCGATAACCACAATCCACCAAGGTGACATTGGTGGAATGGCAACAGCCAATAACCAAGCGGTGACAATGGCACTGTGGTCTCTTAATGCAAGATGAGCAGGGCGTTTACGTAGCTTCATCACTGCCGCTTCAAATGACAGCGCGACAATAACTGCAAATCCCAACTGGATTAAGGTACCGAAACCGAAGAAATAGGTCTGGGCAAATAAGCCCGGTAGTGCGCACAACGCTACCCACTTCATTAAATCAGAAGTGCTGCGTTTAATATGAGTATGTGGGGAACTAGCTATAAAGAAAGCCACTAGTTATTCTCCTCGGTATTTTTGTTTTGTTGCTCTGCTTTACGAGCCTTAGCGCGGGCGATCGCTGCTGCAACCGCTGCTTTTTTCGGGTCTTCTGAAGTTTCTGTTTCAGCTTGAGCTTCTTCTTCAGTAGATGCCGATTCTTGCTGCGCTTTGCGAGCTTTGGCTCGGGCAATCGCTGCTGCAACCGCTGCTTTTTTCGGGTCTTCTGAAGTTTTCGTTTCAGCTTGAGCTTCTTCCGCAGGCGTGGATTCTTGCTGCGCTTTGCGAGCTTTGGCTCGGGCAATCGCTGCTGCAACTGCTGCTTTTTTCGGATCGTCAGAAGTATCCGTTTCAGCCTGAGTTTCTTCTTCCGCAGGCGCCGATTCTTGCTGCGCTTTACGCGCTTTTGCACGGGCAATCGCTGCTGCAACCGCTGCTTTTTTCGGGTCTTCTGAAGTGTCCGTTTCAGCTTTAGCTTCTTCTTCAGCAGATGCCGATTCTTGCTGTGCTTTACGAGCTTTTGCACGAGCGATAGCTGCTGCAACTGCCGCTTTTTTCGGGTCTTCTGAAGTGTCCGTTTCAGCTTGAGCTTCTTCAGCAGATGCCGATTCTTGCTGCGCTTTGCGAGCTTTGGCTCGGGCAATCGCTGCTGCAACGGCCGCTTTTTTCGGGTCTTCTGAAGTGTCCGTTTCAGCCAGAGCTTCTTCTTCAGCAGGCGCGGACTCTTGCTGCGCTTTGCGAGCTTTTGCACGGGCAATCGCTTCAGCGACGGCTGCTTTTTTATCGTTAGCTGGTGCTTCTGATGTGTCGGTTTGCTGCTCTTTTTCCAACTTACGTTCACGAGCCTGACGCTTGCGCTCTTCTCGCAGTTTGATCATTTCAGCGTTGTCAGGCTCAGCTACGCCAGTTTTCGCTGCTTCTGCTTGTTTTGCTTTCGCTTTGGCAATAGCGGCGGCAACGGCTGGTTTAACCGCTGAATCGGACGTTGCTGTTGCTTGTTCTTTTTGTGCTTTAACGCGCGCAATGGCAGCAGCAATCGCGTTTTCACCATCGCTGGTGGTCATCTCTTGACGACGGTTTTCTGCTGCGGCTTTAAAGCGATTTTCTCTTTCCGCTTTATCGCGTTCCATACGCTCTTTTTTCTCTTCGAAGCGAATTTTTGCGCGCTCAGCCGCTTCAGATTCCTGCTTGCGAATACGGATTTCTGCTTTGGCTTGACGATAGTATTGAACCAGTGGAATTTCACTAGGGCAGACGTACGCACACGCGCCGCATTCAATACAATCTTTTAAGTGCAATTCTTCACACTTGTCGAATTCTTCTGCTTTTGCATGCCATTGAAGCTGCTGTGGGAGAAGGGATGCAGGGCATACTTCAGCACATTGACCACAACGAATACACGCCATTTCATAGGATTGTGGAGCAATTTCCTGACGCGTCGGAGCGAGAATACAGTTGGATGTTTTGGTCACAGGCACATTGGCATGGGGCAGGGTAAAGCCCATCATTGGGCCGCCCATGATCAGACGCGGAAGCTTTTTATCAGCCTGATAGCCAAACTCATCAAGTAGCGCCTGAACGGGGGTACCAAGCAGTGCCCAGACATTCTTCGGCTTTTTAAAACTGTTACCAGTGAGTGTAACGACGCGGCGAATCAACGGTTCGCCATCAACAACAGCGCGTTTAATGGCTTGCATAGAACCGACGTTTTGCACCATCAAACCAATATCAGCAGGGATTCTGCCATTCGGTACTTCAAGATTGGTAAGAATCTTGATCAGCTGCTTTTCACCACCTGACGGGTATTTGGTTGGAATAACACGAATAACTATGTCTTTATTCAACGCCGCATTTTGCAGCGCTTCAATCGCTTTCGGTTTGTTATCTTCAATGCCAATAATGGTCAGTTTTGGTTTTAGAATGTGTTCGACAATGCTGATGCCTTGGATGATCTCTTGAGCGTTTTCTCGCATCAGAACATCGTCAGCGGTGATGTAAGGTTCACACTCAGCAGCATTAATGATCAGAATGTCAGTGCGTGACAGACCTGATTGAATTTTCTTTGCTGTCGGGAAGCCCGCACCGCCCATGCCTGAAACACCCGCTTGGCGGATGATTTCAATCAGCTCATCTGGTGAGGATTGAGTAAAATCTTCAATGGATGTTTTCTCAATCCATTCATCTTTTCCGTCAGTTTCAATAACGACGCACAACTCGGCAAGTCCAGAAGGGTGCGCTGTCGTTCTTGGTTCGATCGCTTTTACAATGCCAGAGGTCGGAGCATGAATAGGCAGCATAAATGTCGAGGTATATTGAGTTAATGCCTGACCTTTTTTAACGCTGTCGCCAACAGTGACCAGTAGATCACCCGGCTTACCTATGTGCTGCTTAAGAGGCAGTACAAGTTCACTTGGAATACTAGCCTGAGCTATAGCGGATTGATTCGATTGTTGTTTGTTTTCTGGTGGGTGAATGCCGCCCGGAAATGTCCACAGGCTACCCGTTCTGATTTGTTCGATTAATGACAACATATGAATCCTTAATCCCCGCTGTTTTGCTGAGTGGTTGCAGCGTTTGTAACATCAACCACAGGAATCGCATTTAGCTGCCATTTCCAAGTCTCAGTGGTTGTTGCAACAGGGATCATTTCAATACAGTCTGTAGGGCACGGAGCAACACAGAGATCGCAACCCGTACACTCATCTTTAATTACGGTATGAAGTGCTTTGGTACCGCCAACAATCGCGTCAACAGGGCAAGCCTGAATACACTTGGTGCATCCGATACACATATCTTCATGAATAAAAGCAACGGTTTTGACTTTGCTATCGAGATCGTGTGCGGACTCTTGGACGTCAACGCCCATTAAGTCGGCTAATTTTTCGATCGTTTGCTGACCGCCCGGAGGGCATTTATTGATTTGGTCACCATTGGCAATCGCTTCTGCGTAAGGACGACAGCCTGGGTAGCCACATTGACCGCATTGGGTTTGTGGCAAAATAGCATCAATTTGGTCAACGATAGGATCGGCTTCAACTTTGAAGCGGATTGAAGCAAAGCCCAAAATAGCGCCAAAAACGGCAGCAAGTACCGCGATAGCTAATACAGCAATTAATATCGTACTCATTACAACTTCACCAATCCGGTAAAGCCCATAAAGGCAAGCGACATCAAACCAGCCGTGATCATGGCGATAGATGCGCCTTTGAATGGTGCCGGCACATCTGCTACATGAATACGCTCACGCATTGATGCAAACAGGATCAGTACCAGTGAAAAGCCCACAGCAGCGCCGAAGCCGTAGATGATCGACTGTATGAAATTATGGTTTTCGTTGATATTAAGTAATGCCACACCTAAAACTGCACAGTTAGTGGTGATGAGAGGCAGGAAGATACCTAACAAACGATAGAGTGTCGGGCTGGTTTTGTGCACCACCATTTCGGTAAATTGAACCACAACCGCAATCACGAGGATAAAGCTCATGGTGCGTAAGTATTCAATACCCAATGGTTTAAGGATGTAACTTTCTACAAGATACGAACATACGGAGGCTAAGGTTAAAACGAACGTTGTCGCTAACCCCATGCCAATTGCAGTCTCTAACTTTTTGGATACGCCCATGAAAGGACACAAGCCCAAAAACTTTACCAGTACAAAGTTGTTCACCAGCACAGTGCCGACTAACAACAAAAGATATTCGGTCATAATTATATAATGTCTTCGTTCCGATCTCGGTATTATCCTGCTTTGCGTAGTCAATAACAACCAACCAAAGATAAGGTTTTCAATTTAAGAATAAAAAAAGTTTAAACTTTACACTCTAGATTGAACTCGTAGCCCGAATTCGCGTAGAACTCTCAGTTATGATGTTCCCTCTGTATTGCATGACAACATGTTCAGAAAACACTGATTGTTCTGTATGTGTGACTAAGGTGTAATTTAGGTTTATGTACTTACAGTGTAGGGTTATTTATTGTATTTACTGCAAATCATCTTATTTATCGGCAGGTTTTTATGATTGATAAAATTCGTCAGTTTTTTAATTTTTTAGTCAGAGTAAACCCGAACATTGGTCAGGAAACTGACGGCATCGTAAAAGCTGTAGGTGGACTAGAGAACATCGTCCATTCAGGGGCGTGTGCGACAAGATTAAGATTGCAACTTAATGATTCGGCTCTGGTTGATGTTGACTACTTAAAATGCAACGGAGCTTTTGGTGTCGTTCTGCTGGACAAAAGCAACGTGCAAATTATCTATGGAGTAAAAGCGAACAACTATGCTCAAGAGATAGATGCTCGCCTTCAAGCGCTATAGCTAAACCTGATAGGGCAGAGCTTATTGCGCTCTGCCTACTGAGGAACGACGCACTAAGGTCGGCATAAACAGTTTGCACTCAGAGCGTTCAACGTTCTCATTATTTGCTAGTTGCAAAGAAAGTTTCACCGCTTCGTTTGCCATTAATTGAATAGGATAACGAATGGTGGTGAGACGCGGGTAAACAAAGCGAGCCATGTGTCCGTCATCAAACCCAATTACGGACATCTCTTCAGGAATACGAATGCCATTTTCTTGAAGCAGCACCAAACAACCTGCCGCCATATAGTCGTTATAGGTAGAGACCGCAGTAATGTCGGTATTTTTGGCCATCAGGTTGACCATTGCCTGCTCGCCGCCAAGCTCGTCGGGCTCACCGTACTCCACATACTCATCTCTCCCTTCTATACCGTAGTCGCGCAGTGCATCAAAGTAACCTGCTAGTCGGTCATGGGCATCATCAATATTATGGCTAGAGGCAATATAGCCAATGTGTTTATGACCATTTTTAATCAGATACTCTGTAGCGATATAAGCCCCTTTGCGGTTATCTAATGCGATACAGCGCGAAGCGATGTCAGGCACAACACGGTTGATCAGCACCATTCCGGGTACTTCTTGGGCGAGTTTTGTCAGTTCCTGATCGCTCATGCCTTTGCTATGCAGTACAAGCGATTCACAGCGGCTGTTAATTAACAGACTGATAGCGTTACGCTCTTTCTCTGCATCATGATAACCGCTACCAACCAGTAGCTGCTTTTCCTGCTCACTGGCGATGGTATCAATTGCTTTGACCATGATGCCAAAAAAAGGCGCAGACACATCACTGACCAAAACGCCAATGGCATTGGAAGATTTGCTTACCAGTGCGCGAGCATTTGCATTGGGGCGATAGCCCAGCTTTTCCATTGCGGCTTTAACCGCAATGATGGCGGTTTCACTGGTGTGCGGGGCGTTATTTATGACGCGAGAAGTGGTCGCGATAGATACACCCGCTTCCCGTGCAACGTCTTTTATGGTCGCCATAGTGATATTTACCTTAGGTTTCTAAGAGAACGTTTAGTACTTATGCCATACAAGCTTAAGTTGTTTTGCTTAAGTGATTTCAGCGGCTCTCTGAACATGATTCTACTGTTTGTGAAAATGTTTTCAGGTTCTAAGACCTTAGCTGGCACTCATTAAATATCGGTTATTTAGACAACTCAAGTGCTTAAAGTCTAACTACTGCGCAAGCTCAAGCTTTTGGGATTGTTTATGTTCAGCATTTCTCAAACTCCATACTTTCTAACAAAAATAGCGAAACCTGCAGATGCATGGAAACGTTTCCATGATTATGGCTTTAATCACAGAAAGTTCTTCAGTTTTGCTTATGATATCGAAAATTAAAAGGTTTGAAGGGAACAGACAGTGACGGAGCCAGTATTAATTAACTTAACCGGTAAACAGAGCCAGATCATCGTTGAGGTCGGAGAGTTTGCAGAGATTCTCTATTGGGGCAAACCCGTTCAAGGTGCTTTGGAAAACTATAGGAAGAGTTTGTATCGTCCTGTGCCTTTTGGTCGCCTCGATAAAGATGTCTCAATGACATTAAGCCCAGAATTGGGCCGTGGTGTTTTCAGTAGTCCGGGTGTCGAAGGGCATCGCGACGGCTTGGACTGGGCTCCGGTCTTTGTTGTTCAGCAAATAGTAGAAATTGACACCGGGGTGCGTATTGAAAGTGTTGATGAACTGGCAGGTTTGTCGCTGACGACGGAACTGTGTTTAGACGCTGATGACGTGGTGAAAACCCGTCATACTTTAACCAATTTAAAGGCGGGTGTTTATCAGGTTAATCGCTTAGCCAATACTTTACCTTTGCCTGCTAGAGTCAATGAACTGATGACATTTTTTGGCCGCTGGGTTCACGAGTTTCAAACTGCTCGCCAGCCTTTAATACATGGTGGTTATCAGCAAGAAAACCGTCGCGGGCGCACGTCTCATGAACATTATCCAGCATTGATTGCAGGCCAGCAGCATTTTGATGAGTTGCAGGGTGATGTGTGGGGGTTCCATTTTGCTTGGAGCGGCAACCATCGCATGCGTGCGGATGTTAAGGCCGATGGGCGTCGCCTTTTGCAAGCTGAAGTGATTTATTTCGCTGGTGAAGTTTCATTAGCGCAGGGAGAAAGTGTCACATCGCCATGGCTGTATGCCAGCTACAGTGATAAAGGTCTGAACGGCATGAGTCAGCAGTTTCACGCTCATGTACGTCATCGTATTTTACCGAAAGAGTTTGTAGCAAAGCCTCGCCCAATTCACCTCAATACGTGGGAAGGTATCTATTTCAACCACGATCCTGAATACATTATGTCAATGGCAACTCAGGCGGCAGCCATGGGTGTCGAACGTTTTATTATTGATGACGGTTGGTTTAAAGGTCGAAATGACGATAAAGCTGCGTTGGGTGACTGGTTCCTTGATGAAAGGAAATATCCTCAAGGTCTCACTCCAGTTGTTGAGCATGTTAATCAACTCGGTATGGAATTTGGTTTGTGGTTTGAACCAGAAATGATTAACAAAAATTCCGACCTTTACAGGCAGCATCCCGATTGGTTGCTGGCTGTGGAAGGGTATGAGCAGCCTACAGGACGCAATCAGTATGTGATTGATCTGCAAAACCAAGAGGCCTTTGACTATCTGTTTGAGCGATTAGATCATTTTCTTTCCACTTACAATATCGCTTACATCAAATGGGATATGAACAGGGAAGTGGTTCAGCCTGCTCATGGGGGGATGGCCGCTGCTCATAAGCAAACGCAGCGTTATTACCAGCTGGTGGATAAAGTTCGCGCCAAGCACCCGAATGTGGACATTGAATCCTGCGCCGCAGGTGGTGGCCGTATTGATTACGAGGTACTGAAAAGGACTCATCGTTTCTGGGCGTCGGATAACAACGATGCTTTAGAGCGTCAGACCATTCAGCGAGGAATGAGCTATTTCTTCCCGCCTGAAGTGATGGGGAGTCATATCGGCGCTAGCCATTGCCACAGTACACGTCGTCGCCACAGTATTGAATTCAGAGGCTTAACGGCTCTGTTTGGCCATATGGGTATTGAGCTAGACCCTGTAAAAGAGAGCCAAGAAGAGAAGCAAGGCTTTGAACACTATGTGAAGCTACACACAGCGCTGCGCCCATTGTTGCACAGCGGAACAACTTGGCGGATTCCAAGTGAGGATAAAGCGCATCAAATTCATGCGGTGGTATCGCAAGACAAATCACAAGCGGTAGTATTGGTTTCTCAGCTCGCTATGCCAACGTATTCATTAAGTGGTCATCTTCGTATTGTCGGATTAGACCCAGAATCAACTTACCAAGTATCAGTGATTGATAAGCCGGAGAACTTCAACCACATAGTGGCTTGCCAACCTGAATGGACAGCATCTGGTTGTAAAATGTCTGGTGAGTGGTGTCAGAACGTCGGCTTAACTATGCCAATTCTCGACGCAGAAAGCGCAATATTGATTGAGCTGAAGCGGGTGAGTTAGACATTTCTATCGATAATCGATAAATAAAATAAGCCGAAAATAGGATTTATTTTCGGCTTATTAACTTAATGATTATTTGATTGCAGAACTGTTAATTACTGAACTGTTTCGTCTAAGAAGCTCGCAGCCCAAAAGAATGGAGCATTCCAGTTAATCGTAATTTCATTCAGTGTCCATGCACCAATATCATCTTTCCAACAAGTCTGCCCAATACACTTGCCCTTCATCGACGCTGCAACAGGGTCACTGAAGTTGATTGAATTCGGGCCTCCAGACATAACACCAGGAGCGACTAACGGCGAATTGCTGTCCGCGGAATGTGCCCAAAAACGGTGGTGAGGATTAAGCAGCGGGCGGCTACCGTAGCCTGAAACATATGATTGGTCCAAAGCGTTACGTCCTAAGATGTAGTCCATCGCATTGATGATGCCATCGATGTACTTTTGATCTTTGGTGAAATCATAAGCAACTCCTATGAAGATACTGCGATTCATTAAGTTTGAATTTGAACCCCATGGGTACTCTTTTGTGCTGTAAGGAATTTGATAGCCTTCACTCTCAATAGACTGGTAGTAAGCATCCGCAGTTTTGATAATGTTAGCGCGCGCTTTTTCTATCTCTTTTTCCGGTAAGCTATTTGGAACAATCGCTAGAGACAAAGTCCCTGCAGCGCTCACTCCTTGCCAGTAGAGATCTCCGGTCGCTTCAATATCTCCTTTCGGAGTTACGAGATAATAAGGTGATGATAGAACTGCCTTTTTGTACTCTTCTTTCCCTGTTGTGATAAATAATTCTGCTGCCGCCCAGTAAAACTCATCGTCTAGCTGAGTATCATCATAGGGACCGGAGCCGACAAAGTTGTCGTAGGCATACACGTTTTTATGCTGATTGGCCGCTTTCCATGCTTTTTCTGCAGAAGTTAAGCAGCGCTTGGCGTAGCTTGCATCCAGATCTTGCCAAACTCGAGCACATTGAGCGGCAGTTGCAGCCAAATTAAGTGTAGCGGCGGTTGTTGGATAGCTCAGGAAGCGATCGCGTGGATCTTTGTGAGGAGGTAAAGGCATTCCCGTCCAAGCGTCATCTGCGACCTTATGAAAAGCCATACCACTGGCATCAATTTCCGTTAGCTTCAAATGATCCAGTTGGTTGGATTGATCGCCAACAGGAACCGAAACTTTGCTGTTTTCAGGCGCTTGCATTGACATCATGAAGTCCATCATCCAGCGAGATTCATCGAGAAGATCGTTGAAGTTGTTTTTGTTTTCCGGAAGTTTGGCTTTTCCATCCGCAAAAGCGTTAGCACGGGCGGCCAGTTTTTCTCTTTCGTAGTAATTGGTCAGTGTCCACAATGAAATACCACCGTTTACTACGTACTTCCCATGATCGCCCGCATCATACCAGCCACCTGTGACATCTAATGATAAGTCACAACCTGGCCACTGATTGCCCTTTGCATCGGTTTTATTAAAGCAAGTAACGACTTCTGGCTTGTGTCCAGCTGGTCGAGCGAGATCGGTTCTTTGAACAAATTCAGGGAGAATATCAATACCGCTTCGTTGCTGATAGAAGAAAGAGAGAGCGTCATACTTCATATTGCTATAGATGGCGTTATCAATGGCAAATGGATGGCTCTGGTGTCCGTCGACTTCCAAGGTCGTTTTCTTTGTCGGAGTTTGCACGCTGCTGAAATCGATTAATTGAACATGTTCACCAGAGGCTTTATTTAAGCCAAATGGAATCGTCTGACCTTTAGCGATTAGCTTCTTGTCAGCGTCTAACAGCTTCCAATCCATAGGTGATGTTTCTTTAGTAACAACCGTTGCGTGTTTAGGGCCACGGACAAAGTAGCCGACTTGGTTCACTCTAACGCTAGCAAGGTCGCTTTCTTTAACATATTGAGGTCCGGTTAAAGATACATTTTTGACGCAAACTGTTGTTGGCGTTTCCGTTCCCATTTGAAATTGAAACTGAACACTATCGTCATCACCAGATGGCTTGAATGAAAACTCAAACGGTTTCAACTCTTGATTGAGATAAATATCCTTAACAAAATGGTTGGTGTATGGCGCGCCATTATGTTGAACGAGCGCTTTGACGTTTATTGACTGCTTCGCTAACGCACTAAATTTTAGATGGTAGTCTTCGCCCTTTTTCAAGGCCAGTCCCGATTGTCCAAGGATAACATCCCAAGGGTTACTTCCCCTTTTGGTAAACGTTATACAGCCCATTTCATCGATAGCCTGTAAATCAGCTCCTGCTGCCCACCAACCGTCTGTACCCTGTGAAAAGTTGCCATTAGTGATGAGCTCTTCTTGACCCATGCTGGTATTATTTGCCGTAGTTTTCTCAACAGCACAGCCACTAAGTCCAATAAAACCACAACTAACAATAGCAACGACACCTAGCCGTTTTTTATTCATTTTAACCTCGTGAAATTTTATCAATACAAATAGAAATCTTTGTTCTCGTCGTGAACCCTTGTGGGGTAGAAATGTATTTTTAGCTTTTAAATTTGGATTTTTATAACACGACATGTCTATGAATATTACAAGTGGCATTCATGTGTATTTGGCAATGGTTTTCAACGATATGTTTATTTTGTTTGCTAGTTAAATAATTTTACTAGCTCCAAGAAACTATTTCATGACGAAGAAGGAATTGTGATAGTGCCTATTGTTTCAAGTTTTCATAAATGACTTGTTTGCGATTTTCATAGATAGGTATAGACAAATTTTAAGAAATCATTCTAGAGTTATTCCTGAAATAAAAGAGGAAACAAAGATATTTTGCTGTTGTGCTTTGTTCTTGAAAACTATGAAGTTATACATCGGGTATATTATCCTAGCTAAGAGATTAACCATGAACACTATTCTACGAAACTGTAGTTATGCGGTGCTACTTAATATTTTGTTTGCTTCTTCCAGTTACGCTTTGAATTGGAGCGGGATGAACTGGCTTGTTTCTGATGGTTGGAAAAATGGGGGAAGTGAGTTTGATTGTACATGGAAAGCACAAAATATTTGGCGCGAAGCTGACTTATTAATTATGCACGCAAAGTCAGAGTCTTATGGAAAGAGTTGCTCTGAAATTCGAACCGATCAATATGTCCGACGTGGTCGCTATGAAGTCGAAATGCAGGCTGGTGCTGTACCTGGAACCATAAGTTCCTTTTTTACTTATGCGGGAGAAGCTGGCACATACAGTCATTATGAAGTGGATATTGAGTTAATGGGAGGAACCAATTTACTGCACACTAACGTATGGATTGGCGGTCAACAGTTCCCTTTAGACATTGACTTGGGGCAGTATGGTATGTCGATTTGGAGCATGGAAAAATATGCATTTACTATCGATGAGTATGGTGTGACTTGGGAAGTATTCAGCCGCTATCAAAATAGATGGGTTCAAGTTCGAAGAGCGAATCAAAAAGTTTCAGACTATATGCAAATTTTTATTAATAACTGGATAAGCGCCAATCCTCAATTTCCACCAAGCTATTACAATGGTTATCCTGTATATGCCAAATATAAAACAGTTAGATTTATTCCATATGAGTAACGCCTAGTGTGAAAATATGCAACTCCAAGGTGGATTTTTAATTTTTATTTATATTTTAAATGAAAGAATGCTAAATAATTACTGTTGTTAAGACATTCAAATATTATTGATGGAACATTGCTATTCACAGGCTTCACATAAGTCCTACTTCTATGGAGGTAGGGCTTAGTTATTTTTAGAGCATTGAAGTGATGCATAATGAACGTGATTTTTGGGGAACGCTTTTTTATGAGTTATAGAATAAAAATAATGAGTATCGCGGCTTTTAGTCTCTTCGCCGTTGTGGGGTGTGGCTCAGATGCAAATAATTTCAAGCTAGGTGAGCAATCTGTTGTGTTAGAAAAAAGCTATTACACAGATATGTATCACTGGAATGAAAGCAAAGGGCTGAGCAACACGCTACTTGGACGGGGCATTAATATGGGAAATTATCTGGAATCTCCCACTTACGAAGGAGAGTGGAATAGCAACCTGACCATTAAGGCGAGTGATTTTAGAAACATCAGTCAATCAGGTTTTTCAAGTGTAAGGATTCCCATCCGTTGGAGCGCACATACACTGCCTAGCGATCCCAATACTATCGATGATGCTTTCATGTCACGGGTTCAAGAGGTGGTTGATCAAGCAATCCAAGAAAACTTAAAAGTAATTATTAATACCCATCATTTTAATGAACTATTTTATGACGATAGAGATTATAGCTATCAGCGTTCACGGCTATTAAAGTTCTGGCAGCAAATATCTAACCGTTTCCCTATAAGTCAATACGGAGAGGAGAAGCTGATTTTTGAGTTTCTAAATGAACCTCATGAAGACGTTGGGGTGAGAGAATGGAATAGCCTAGTTGTAGATTTAACCAATCTTGTTTGGAACAAGAATGCTAACACTCAAAACAATGCTCTTGGGCAACGCAAGGTCATGATTGGAACTGCGGATTGGGGCGGAGTGGCGAAACTGCCATATCTCCGACTTCCGAGGGCGGCGAATCCCAAAAATACAATCATCACTGTACATTTCTACGAACCGTTTAAATTTACTCATCAGGGAGCTTCATGGGTTGAAGGCGCAGATGGATGGATCGGTACTCGTTGGTTAGCGACGCAATCCCAGCGTAACGTGTTGCTCGATTACCTAAATGTTGTAGATAAATGGAATGCGGCACCAAATCGTGGCTTTGAGATAAATATTGGTGAGTTTGGGGTATACAGCCTATATGCTCCGCCAGAGGATCAGCAAGCTTGGACTGCATTCATTACAAGGGAAGCAGAAAAGAGAGGGTATAGCTGGAATTATTGGGAGTATAGCTCCGGTTTTGGTGCTTACGACCCACATTCCGGACATTGGCGAAAAGCACTACTTGGTGGATTAATACCAGAAGACGTGGATAGTCTTTGAGTTGCCGTATCTCAGATAGACTTTGGACGCTTACTTTTAGGTATCTCTGCCAGAGTTTTAAAGGTGTTATAAAGCCTAAAGGCTTTAGCTAGTTCGCTTTCGAAACGCGTAAAAAATCCGATATTAGATAACTAATATCGGATTTTAGTCTTACGTTTGAATTAACGAACGATAATACCTAGCAAGATACCAATTGCACCGAAATCGGCATCACTAAAGGTGGTGTTCGCAAAACCAAGGTCACCAAGAACAGGTAATAGGAATACTGGTAGGAATGTGATCAGCAGACCCTGAGCGAATGCACCTAAAATAGCACCGCGACGTCCACCAGTAGCATTACCGAATACACCGGCAGCAGCACCAACAAAGAAGTGCGGAACAACACCCGGAATAATGACTGTTAAGTTCATTACATAAAGTAGAAGCATACCAATAAGGCCTGCGGCAAAACTCGATAAGAAGCCAACTAATACGGCATTCGGCGCGTATGGGAATACAACAGGACAATCTAATGCAGGTTTTGCATTTGGTACCAATTTATCGGAGATCCCTTTAAATGCTGGCACAATTTCAGCGATGATCATTCGAACACCTTGCAGAATGACGTAGACGCCACCAGCAAAGGTAATGGACTGCATCAATGCAAACATGAACCAGTGTTTGCCACCACTCACTTCACGAACATAGTCACCACCTGCAAACAGGCAAGTAATAATGAAAATAATGCCCATTGTGAAAGAGATTGCGACTGGAGTATCACGTAAGAACAGCAAACTCTTTGGCACATCCATATCTTCAGTCGAGTGTTCTTTATTACCCAATTTGCTGCCGATAAATCCAGCTAACACATAAGATAGGGTAGAAAAGTGACCGATTGCGACATCATCAGAGCCTGTTACTTGCTTCATATAACGGTGAGCAATCGCTGGGAAGAACACCATTACGCTACCTACAACGACAGATCCCAATGCGATAAGTGGAACACCTTTCATTCCGCTAGTCGAAAGAATGGCAGCGACCATCATAGACATGAACAGAGTATGGTGACCTGTCAGGAATATGAATTTCCATGGCGTAAAACGCGCAATTAAAATGTTAACCAACATACCAAAGAACATGATCATCGCCATTTCGCGGCCAAATGCTTTTTGTGCAATAGATACGATGGCTTCATTGTTTGGTACTACGCCAGTGATGCCAAATGCATGTTGGAAAATGGTAGCAAAGTCTCCTAGAGAGCCGACAACCAAGCCAGCCCCTGCGCCCAAGATGATGAAACCGAGAATGGTTTTTACCGTACCTTTAATACATTCAGTCACCGATTTTTTCTGAGCGATTAAACCGATCAAAGCGATGAGACCAACCAGTACTGCTGGCTCTGAAAGGACATCATTCATCAAGAAATTAAAGAATTCCATATCCCCTCCTTATAAAACACCAAGCTCTTGAAGTGCTACTGACAAGCGCTCTTTCATCGCCACTTTGTCGACCATATTGTTCAGAGCAACGATACGAGGCTCTACACCCAATGTGTTGAGCTGTTCAGCTATATCATTTGTACCGACAAAGATGTCGCAATCTGTTCCTTTTGCGGATCCTAAATCAACGTGGTCGACGGTTGCTTCAACATTAAGCTCTTTGACAATACTTTTTATGCTCATTTCCATCATAAGGCTGGTGCCAAGGCCGTTTCCGCACACAACGATAATCTTCATAATTTATACCTTTTGTATTTGTAGGGGTTACCCATCAGATGATGGGAATATCAGGAGGTAAAGTTAATATTTGCCAATGACATCAAGTACTTCATCTTTGTTTTTGGCATTACAAATCTGTGCAACGTGCTCTTCATTCATAAACAGTTCCGCCAGTTGAGCGATGGCTTCTACATGGCTATTGCTGTCAGTTGCCGCTAGCGTAACGAGCATCTTAACTGGGTCATTTTCTTCAGCATGAAAAGTCACACCGTTCTGAATCACTGTAATTGCCAACGATAAGCGATTGACGCCATCTTCTGGCCTAGCGTGAGGCATCGCCATACCGGGTCCAACAACATAGTAAGGCCCTATTTCTTCATGCGAGCGGCATATTGCATCGACATAACTAGGTTCTATTGCTTTGCTTTCAAGTAGTGCTTCACAGGACTTGTGTATTGCGTCTTTCCAGTCCGTTGCTTCTGGATAAATACGAATAACGTCAGAGGTAATCAGTTCACGTAGCATTGGTGGGTCCAGTCAGTTTTATTATTTGTGGCTACTTTACCGATCAATATGAGAGAAAAATTTGAAATCAGTCACAAATGATAGCGCTATCTGATAGCGCTATCATTTAGTGTGACGATGATAATATTTTTCATCATCTCTTGAGCTTTATTCGTTTGTGCATGGAGCTTATGCGTTACTATCCAAAATATTAGTAATGTGCAGTGGTATCTTGCCCTGTTGCAACATCAAGAAAGTTAAACTGGAACTATGAGCGAACCTCGTAAACGAAGAAGTACTGGCAGTGTCACGCTAGCCGATGTAGCAAAACAAGCGGGTGTTGGTACTATGACCGTATCACGCGCGCTACGAACACCAGAAATGGTGTCAGACAAACTGAGAGAGAAAATTCAGAAAGTAGTTGATGACCTAGGTTACATACCTAATAAGGCGGCGGGGGCACTAGCTTCAGCTCAAAGCTACTCCGTAGCTCTAATTATCCCTTCTCTATTTGAAAATTCCTGCGCATTTTTCTTACCTAGCTTTCAGCATGCTCTGAACAAGGCGGGCTATCAGTTGCTACTTGGTTATAGTGACTACTCTCCGGTTCAGGAAGAGAAATTACTCTCAACATTTTTAGAAAGCCGACCTTCAGGAGTCGTACTTTTTGGACGTGAACATAGTCAGCGTACTCATCAGTTGCTTGAGTCATCAAATGCTGTGGTCATAGAGATAGCTGAAAAAAGTTCAAAAGATGATTACCTGAATATTGGCTTTAATTATTTTGAGGCGGGTAAATCTTGTACCAAACATCTTATTGATCAAGGTTTTAAAAACATCGGTTTTATCGGAGCAAGAGGTGATCATTTTACTCTGCAACACCAGTTGCATGGTTGGCAAAGCGCTATGATAGAAAACTATTTAACGCCAGACCATTTTCTGACCACACCAGAGGCGCCATCATCTAAACTGGGTGCGGAAGGACTGGCGAAGCTATTGTTACGTGACTCAACTCTCGATGCTTTGGTTTGTAGCCACGAGGATATTGCGATTGGTGCCTTATTTGAATGCCATCGTCGATTGTTAAAAGTACCGGGGGATATCGCCATCGTATGCCTTGAAGGTTCAGGGATGGCAGAGCATGCATATCCTAGCCTAACGAGCGCTGAGTTTGATTATGTTCGTATGGGGGAAAAAGCTGCGGAAATGTTATTGAACGCGATAGGTGGCGAAGAACTTGAAGCGTCAACTGTGCTTGAGTTTAAGCTTAAACGAAGAACAAGCACGGCAGTTTAGCTAGGTTTAGATACAAAAAAAGACGTCTTAGGACGTCTTTTTTCTTGAATTTGGCTCCCCCTGCAGGGGCAAAACCCAAACAGATAGATACTATGTCCTGCTTGGCCTAAGCCTATATTGGGATAGCTTAGGTTTAAGGCAAATGTACCTATCTGTGTACCTAAAGTCAATCGCTAGCCTTTTCCTTGTTTTTGATATTCTCTTCAGCTTTCCATAGCTTATGTTTTGCTCGGATCATTTTATTGAGTTCTTGTTTTATCTTTGAATGAGACTTAGAGTCAGCGATATCAACAAGCATGTTCCATTGTTTGTTAGAAAAATCTAGAGTGAAATCCTCACATTCGCTTTTATCTAGTGAAAATTTATCCCTTATGAGTTTGAATCGCTCTTGGAACTCATCCTTATTGGTCGTGATACAAAGAACATCTAGAAAAGCGACGATACAATCTTGTCTTATCTCAGGGTCTTCAACAGGGGGAAAAAATCTAAGGAGCTCAAATTGCTTAATCAGTCTCTCATAAGTTTTGTTGATTAACTCGTGGTTGTCATTTTTTATGATCCCTCGATATGAGGACAATTCACTGTAGGATTGTCTATAGAGTCGTTGTAAATTTTCTAAGAAGCGAGCGTTGTCAACTCGGTATGCCTCTTGAGTGAATGCAATGACATTGAAATAGTCAATGATTTTGTTTCTGGCATATTGGTCATTGACAGGATCGTAATTCTCCAACTCTGTTAAAGCGTCTAGATAAGGTGAACCTTCACTACGTATCTTTTCGATAGTTTTTTCTTCGTCTTTTAAATACTGTTCAACTTTCTCATCGGTAAGGTTTTCTTCTGTTAGATATGGCTGTTTGCCATCGTCTTCACGAGAATATGAATTTCGTTGTCTGTCTTCTTGACTCAACTCTCTAATGAACATATTTCGAATTTTCTTTTCATGTTCTTCTTTTCTTTCTTGCTGGCCACGTGAGTTTAACGTGGGCCATAAAAACTGTCCTATGTACACTTTAGAAAAACGGGTGTTTGTTATTAAAATGTTGCTTTTTATTGAAATTTTAATGATTAGATAAACAAAGAAAAGCGCTCTATAGCTGTTGATCCACGATGTACAATAATTTGGAAGCATGTATTTTTGAGTAGCTCTTTTTAGGTCATTTAATAGAGCGCGCATATCTCTTTTTTTCTCATCCCCAAGAATTCCGTTTTCTAAATTTTCTGCAGGTATCCTAAGACTTTCTGCAACAATCTCGGTGAAGTGATGTTTTAACCCACTGCGTTGTAGAACGGATAAGTCATAACCGTTTAATAGATTCCCATGTTTTTGGAAATACAGGTAACTGATGTAAAAGCGCAATTCACTTTCGTCAGAGTTATCTCGAATGAGAGTGAATCGATAGGTAGGACCTTTCATGATTTATGTGTTCTCATTAAATCTTTGTGGAAAAATAGAGTAAGTTTTTAGATTGAATATCGCAAACTTTTAACAAGAAAATTCGAAATATTTCGACGATTTTTTTATTGAAATTGAGGGCTATTGGGCTTTGTATGATGATTGAATGCTATAAAAGTAGTTTTTAGAAATCTTATGTTGTTAATTCGATTTTATTTCAAATAATTGTTGATGTTTGATCAAATCGGTTATTGATTTAGACGAGCAGTTAGAGCTTCTGTTGTTCTGCAAAAATTAACGGCGCTTGCCTTTGATGTGAACGAAATAACCAAAGGATTCACATCATGCAACTTATCAGACGTAAAGAGCTATCGGAGCTGACAGGCATCAGCCGAGCTCATTTATACTTATTGATTGGAGAGGGGAAGTTCCCAAGGCAAATTCACATTGGTAAACGTGCTTCTGCATGGATAGTGGATGAAGTACAAGCCTGGGTCGATGGTGTTTGGCATGAAGGTATGACAACGTCACCGAATCTCGAAAATTCAATGAAGTTGGTTGACCGGAAAACGTTGCTGAACATGATTGGCTTTAACAAAGATACCTTGTATCGAATGATTAAAGCTGGAGATTTTCCTCCGTGTGTCTCGAAAGACATTCCTCGATGGAAGTACAATGACATTGTTACTTGGGTCGCGAAGAAAATTACTATCCGCGATGCAAACTGCTTCTAAACACAACGGTATCCTCCCTTCTTTTTTCTCTCATTTCTTGTCCTTTAATTTGATAGTAAGTCAAATTTGCTTTTTGCCATGCAAGGCTGAATGTTTCTTAAATTTTGCGTAATTGTTAATCGTGATTCAATTTTGGTGTGTCTGGAAAGGGCTAAATGTTAACGGGATTAAGTGTCGTTAATGTCTGTCTGGTTAGTATTATTACAGTCATATCTACCATACCTATTCACCCATTACATCGGCATATTACCCTCTACTGAGTCACCCCTAGTGACTCACAGTACGCAATTAAAATTAACGACACAGGCCTATCTATGAACCTAAACACAGGAGTAGATAGGAATGAATGTACGTTCTCGCAAAAACAAAAACCTCAGACTGACCAACAAGAAAACGTTTCTGGGTAGACCTATCCAGACCGAGCACGGTCCACTCTATATCGACTACTTAGAGAAAATGCACAATACGATTGATCTAGCATTGGACGAGTATCCTCGGCTGATGGCTATTCGCGTGGATTTGAGGTTTCCTAAGCTCAGGAAAAATGAAAAGAGCGGTAATGTGATGACCGACTTTTTACGCTCATTACAGTCGCAGATTGATCACTCGGGAAAGAGAAAGAAAAGAGAAGGGAGTGTTAGAGTGCATCCCTGCAAAGTGCGGATTGCTTGGGTGAGGGAACGCTCTACCTCGATAAACGACCACTATCACCTAGTACTCATGTTCAACAAAGATAGATTTAACTGGCTGGGGAAAACTCAAACGCAACAGGAGAACTTAGGCTCTTTTATCGTAGAGGCATGGGCGAGGGTGGCCGGTGTCGATTACGAAGAAGCTAATGGACTGGTTCATTTTTCAAAGAGAAAGAATAGCGACAGTGTGGTCATCCACCGTTTGAATTGTAACTCTGATGACTTTGATGATGCGTTTGATGAGTTCTTCAAGCACATTAGCTATCTAGCAAAAGAGAACACTAAGCACTTTGGTAGCGGTAGACGAAATTTCGGCCATAGTCATAAGTAGCTTAAAAATTACGGTAGTTCCAGTTCCTGTGGGAATCACAACAAACCACAGGAACCAATCATGGCTCATCAACTCAACGTAGCTCATCAAAGAGCCCACACCATCACTCATGACCGAACCTTTAATGGGAAGCCACTCTACTACTTTGAGAATGGTCTCGTCCTCGAATACCTAGAGGAGATAGACCGAGTGCTGACTGAAGCACTAAACCAATATCCAAGAATCTTTGCTGTGCACATCAACCTAAACCTACCGAGTGACTTCGGGGGAGATTACCTAGCGGTGTTTGCCCATTTCTTTCGTATTTTGGAGTCGGAGACTAATGAGCTCTGTAGAGACAAATACACCGACAGAACTTATCAATACCAGCAAACGGTCATTCGCTATATCTGGAGGAAGGCGAGTGAGTCCACCAGCGATCACCATCATCTTATCTTGCTCTTTGATAGGGATCTCTTTCAAAACTTCGGCACTGGTCGAGAGGGTTGGGGGCGTTTTCTCTACAAAAAAGTGAGGAAGACATGGGATAGGGTGGTTGAAGCTAATTACAGTCAACCATGCTCAGGATTAGCTTATTCCCCTACGAATGAAGGTTTTGAGCTGTTGTCTGACGCTGAAGTGTTCCCGTTACAGTTAAACGAGTTCTTCTATCGAGTCAGTCGTCTCGCGAAGCCCATTGCTAACCAGAACGATCACTTCAACAAGAGCTTTGGTTGCAGTCACGACTCACCTTAAAAAATACAACGCGAGCAATGCCTATGTCATTCACACACAAAAAGGCATTACTCATGGCGAATAGAACCTACCTCCCAAGCATTACCCTTGATAGAACTTTTGAAGATTACCCGCTGTATTACAGCGACAAGGGGTTATACGAGTCAGCACTGACCTCGATGGTCGATGTCTTTGAACAGGCACTCAGTCAGTTTGACATCGCTCTCGCCACACGTTTGGACTTGTTTTTGCCAGAAGACCATCAAGATACCGACCTCAGTACCCTCCACGATTACTTTAATCTGCTTAAAGAAAAGCTTGATACGGATTCTCTGTTTTATGTATGGCGTAAGCGGGAAGACAAGGTGCCATCCCACAACTATCGCGTGATGCTGTTTACTGACTATAGCCAGAATTTTGGTCCCGCTATTTGTTGGGATAAGCGCAATGAAATGGTCGGGCACCTTAAAACGGCTTGGCAAGAAGCGATAGAAAAGCACTACAGCGGCGAAGCGCGTTCATTGGTGTTTCTCAATGACCGAGGCAATTATGGGGTAGGAACGCGTTGTCGTAGCAAAGACGCCAACATAAAGAACACTGTCTTCCACCGCATGAGCAGCCTTGCTGAAGCGTGGGAAGAAAAGCGTTACTGCTTTGGCTCTAGCTTGGAATAGACCGACTGCACTTTTTTACAGTGGCGGCTTATCTCATGGGTATATACAAAGCAAGGAGACGATTCCCAATGACAATGAGATTTCTACGACTTAAAGATGTGATGTCACTAACAGGACTAGGCCGCTCCACTATCTATAAATTCATGGCCGATGAAACCGACTTTCCTAAGAGTGTGCCACTCGGTGGACGAGCGGTGGCTTGGGTAGAAAGTGAAATAGAGGAATGGATGGAATCGCGTCTGAGTATGCGAGACAACGCAGAATCCTTTCAGTAACACAAACATCAGATAAACCATCAACGGGGCGCTGGCTAAGCAAAGTCATGCGCCCTTTTTGCAATTAGAGAGAGATAAAAAATGAGTTATTCAATTTACGTAGACGGCGCTGCACCAAACAACCAACACGGATGTACACGAGGTGGTATTGGGCTGGTGGTTATGGATGAAGACAATGAGATTGTTCATGAAGAGAGTTTTACCATCAATCGAAAAACCGACAATGCTGAGCTGGAACTACTGGCCTTAATTGAAGCATTGGAATACGCAGAAGATGGAGATGTTATCTATTCGGACAGTGATTACTGTGTGAAAGGTTTCAACATCTGGATGGACGATTGGAAAGACCGAGGTTGGCGTCGAGCGGATAAGAAACCGGTTAAAAACCGCCAGCTTTGGCAACAAGTGGACGAGTTGAGTTCTAGGAAGTATGTCGAGGTATTTAAGGTCAAAGCACATTCGGGCATTGAAGGGAATGAAAGAGCTGATTCGTTAGCGGTTGAAGCTGCTAGAAGCAATACAGACTGATATAAGTAAGGCGGCTTGTAGGTACAACCCTACAAGCCGCTATTGCCTGTAATTTACGTTTTTTTAGATAACATATATCTGAAGGTGGATACGGATACGAGATCGAGAGTTGTTGGGAACTCTGTCAACCGAGACTATCCTGATTTCTCCCCTTTGCCATCTTTAATTGTGACATTCACTTAGTGTTCTACGGATAAAGAATAGTGATGTAGAAAAAGCGAATTTGGTAACAGTTGTAGGCTATTAAACAAGTGATTAGAGAGTTCCTCTTATACTTGCTTGTAGAAAAAGGCTGACTTAGAGCAGATAAAAAACAGAACAAGAATCGACGCCTGTGGCAGACAGTCGATGCGCTTCGCTCAGACAAGTATGTCGAAGTCAAAAAGGTTAGAGCGCATTCTGGTGTCAGAGGAAATGAGATAGCGGATTCGTTAGCAGTTTATGCTTGCTAGAAGTGATATCGATTGATGTAATAATGCGGTTTGTAGGGGTGATGACTGCAAGCTGCTATTACCAGTTATTTGCATTTTTCTAGATAACATATATCTGAAGGTGGATGCGATGTGGGAGTGAGAACGGGCATTAGACCAACCGCTCTCTTAGCAAGTTTTTGCCCCTTTCCAAGCTAGAGCACGAAAAAGAGACTAATAATTCAATATCGAATCCACATCTTAAGGTTTAGTTTAAATTCTCTACCATCAAGCCCGCTACACGTTTAAAAGTCGCTAAATCATCAGCATTAATACCCGCTTTCATTTTTTCAAACATTACAATATCCACGCCATCAAGTTTATCGATGATCTCTTGACCGATTGGGGTCACACGTAAACATTGGCTGCGCTTATCTTCCGGGTTTGGCTCTTTTACGATCAGTTCTTGTTTAATCAAACTGCTTAATAGGCGAGTAACCTGAGCCTTGTCTCTATCCAGAAAGTTTGCGATGTCGACCGCAGTGCATTGTGGTTTCTTCGCGATGATCTTCAAAACGCGCACATGCATAGGTGCGATATCCAGATCTAATTTCTCAATATGTTCGTGCACATTTCGTTTGAGTGCGTGAACCAATTTAAACAGCGTATCTAGGGATTTAGGATCAGACATAAATTTCTCCGGCAAAAACTAGTTGACAATATCAACTAGCATGATTATGGTTGATATTGTCAACTTAATTGAAGGTCAATTCAAGACCGGAGAAGCGAATGGCTGTAGAAGCAGTGATAAATGAATCAACTCTTGTTAAAAAGAAGATTCAAGAGCAAAAGAAGACGCCAATCATTCAGAAAGTCTTGGTTATGTTGGGCATGGTTAGCCTTATGGGTGGCACGATCATCGGTACAATGACGTACCTTAACTTAGGTTTCACTGAGACATTCTTTTTTGATTGGGCAACGAACTTTTTTACCGCGCTAGTGACCGTGATTCCAGTGGGTTTCACCATGATGGCGCTGTTAACTAAAGGCGCAGAGAAGCTGCTACCAAATATGGCAGCAAAAGCACGAGATGCATTGGTAGGCGTGATCATGGCACTTATTATGGAATCAGGCATGGCATTTACCAGTGCATACAACAGCGTTGGTTTGGATAACCAATCAGAGTTTGTAACAGCATGGATGGACGGGGTACTAGGGGCACTTCCAGTGGCGCTAGTACTGATGATCACCGTATCGATGACAATCAAGCCAAAGGTAGAGCGCTTTCTTAAGAGTTAATGGCTTAAAAGCCAATCGTTGATTTACCAAAAGCACGACACGATACCAAAACCGATAATTTTAAGGTAACAGATATGATCCCGAAGATTCGTAAAGACAAACAATACCGCATCACAATCGAAGACGTGGGCATGGAAGAAGCAAGAACACTAGTGTTTGAATATCAAGATCGTGAAGATTTATTCAAAATCGTAGAAGGCCTAAAAAAGGGCAGTGGTTTAGAGCCTGAGAATGCGACAAAGGTAGCAGTGGCGCTTCGCTTACTTGGCCCAGTGATGATGAAGGATCGCAAGCATCCACTGTTCATCAACTTCATGCCGCACTTTAAATGTTTTATGCAAAACCTAAAAAGCACAGTTAAAAAATCAATAGAGAGTCCTCTTTAGCAAAGTAGTGAACTTAGAAATTGCCTCACTTTGGGTCAGTCGAATCTTGACTGGCTCACCTTTGCCCCGAAGTTTGCCAGCCTAAAATTTAGGACACATTTCTCTTGTCATAAATTGACCTACTTTCTCTAATGACTGACTATATAAATAGTTTGGTATGCCGATACCTATAATTCTCAGTGGTTATACAGTCCAGGTTATGGCGAAACTTAAAAGGTTTAAATATGGAATTACGGTACGAATTCTCCGAAGAAGAATTTCTTAACCTTTGCCTTAAAAATCTCAACCGAGAATATTCTACGGTAGCGGAAGATCTGTACGAAGCCCTTTGTCATTTTCTTAATACACCTAATTTAATACCTGTTTTTGATGTGAAGCATCGTTATAAGCAAGAATTTTATGATGAGCATTTGTCACTTAGGGAATACATAAATCGAGGTAGGCTGACACTCCCATACGTAGAGTTCGAGTTGAGTTGTAGCAAAGATATAGACTTAGAAGTGACTGAAATCTACCTACCTACGTTTATTCATTTGGGTAGCCATAAATATGGTGGAGGAGCAACTCAGCGTTACAAAATTAAGAACAGTAAGCTGAAGACAAAAAACAAGTCATCCACTACTTTGCTTAGTGTAGAGTTTCCTCATGCTCTTTTGAAGAAACTGAACTTGCTTGTAACGCCTGTAGAGTTGCTATTGCCTTCAAAATTGGGAGTCTGGGAGTGGAGACAAACCTTTTACAATAAAATTTCAGGTCATAGCTTTTTCTGTTCATGCTTTAAAGACGCACTCGCGAAGGATAAACAAGGATTGCCTGTAAAACATCCTCATATTAAAGACGCACTAATTAATCAATCATTTAGAGATTCAATTTGTCACTTATGTACTGAAAAAAACTCCGATCTTATGTTTTGCCATAAAATGTATGGGTCTGCGTTCAAAGTTAAATATGGTGCATATATTCGAAAATATGAGATTCAAGAAGGAATCGACGAAAAAGAAGCAGAAAATCGAGTCAGGGAGCTGAAAGGCGTGGCAAGAATAGGAGAAAGATGGATAAATGAAACCCTGCTCTTTAACTATATCGAAGTGTTATTTCCTCAATATGTAGTACAACGTGAGGCTTCTCCCTATTGGTTAGAGAGTGCATATTTCGGAGCATTCCGATCAGTCATTTCGGGGTTATCCGATCACCCATTTCGGTTTAAACCGATCACTGATTCCGCGATTATCCGACCACTTTTAGCCTAACTCCGAAATCGGTGATCGGAATAGCGAAAACTGCGTTCGGAATGCCCGAATCCCTTCCTTTTTCTCTTTTAAATCAATAGCTCGCTATCCTTTACTTCTTAAATTAGAAGGTAAGGAAGTGACCATGGCCAAAAAGAGAACTCCAATGAACAAAATCAAAGAGGTATTACGCCTAAAGTACGACTGCGGTCTCTCAAATCGCGATATTGCTTCGTGCCTGAAACTCGGCCCATCCACCATATCGGAACTCCTTACTCGCTTTAAACAAAGCCAACTTGGCTGGCCTCTACTCGAAAGTTGCAGCGACACAGAACTCACTCAAGCACTGTATCACGGTAAGAAAGCCAGTCGGGATAAAGTCATGCCAGACTTCACTCTATACGCTGTCGAACTTAGACGTAAAGGCATGACGAAGATGCTGCTCTGGCAGGAATATCATGAGCAATATCAAGAACAAGCTTACGCTTACACTCAGTTTTGCGAACACTTCACTCGTTGGTTCAAAACCCAAAAGCGCAGCATGCGCCAACTTCATGTGGCAGGTGATAAGCTATTTATCGACTACTGTGGGCCTCGGCTTCAGGTGGTCAACCCTGACACAGGAGAAGTGCGCGAAGCGGAAGTGTTCGTGGCGACTTTAGGTGCATCGAATTACACCTACGTTGAAGCCTTCCCTAGTCAAGGGAAGTCCTACTGGCTAGAGGCGCATGCTAATGCCTTCGAGCACTTTGGTGGTGTACCACAACTCTTGGTCCCCGATAATCTACGTAGCGCAGTTACCAAAGCTAACCGTTATGAGCCAAGGCTTAACGACAGCTATCAAAAGCTGGCGAATCACTATCAAACCGCAGTGATGCCAGCTCGCCCTTACAAACCGAAAGATAAAGCCAAGGCAGAGAATGCCGTGCTCCTCGTCGAGCGCTGGATCATGATGCGGCTGAGGCACCAAACCTTCTATACCTTCAAAGAACTGAACCTCGCCATCCGCGAGCTTATGAATGACTTAAACGACCGTGAGATGAAACAGTATGGCGCGAGTCGTAAAGCTCTGTTCGACAAACTCGATAAGCCTGCATTAAAGCCATTACCTAAGCAGCGTTACCTATATACCGAAACTAAACGAGCCAAAGTTGGCCCTGACTATCACATCGAATATCGTCGTCATTACTACTCGGTTCCTCATCAACTTGTTGGTCATCATGTCGAACTAGAAGCCTCTAATCGTCTGGTGCAGATCTACCATCAAGGTAACTTGGTCTCCCAGCACCCACGTAGCCAAAGAGAGCGCGGAAACAGCACCCAACCAGAGCACATGCCAAGCAACCATCAACATCAGAAGTGGTCGCCTGGACGCTTACTCAACTGGGGAGCCAATATCGGCCCAGCCACACGAGAAGTCGTCAATAAGATGCTGAACTCAAAACCTCATCCAGAGCAGGCATATCGTGCTTGTCTGGGACTACTCAGTCTAAGCAAATCCTATGGCGGGTCGCGCTTAGAGCAAGCCTGTAAAGACGCACTGATGCTGACAAAACCCAACTACACCTTCATCAACAATTTACTCAAGAACAATCGTGAAGGGCAACTGAGTAAAGATAAAGCGAGTACGCCGAACCTTGTTCACAGCAATGTTCGTGGCCCGAACTGTTATCACTAGGAGAAAGGATATGAACGCACTGAATGACCAACTTAAAACCCTTCGCTTGAGCCATGCGGCGAAAGCGTTAGAGCAGCAACAAGAACAACTGACCACTTACGCAGAGTTGAACTTCGAGGAACGGTTAAGCCTACTTCTGGAAAGCGAGATCTTGAATCGCAATCAGACCAAAATCCAACGCTTAAAACGACAAGCGAAGTTGAGAGTGGATGCTCAACCGAGCCAACTCATCTACAAGGAGGGGCGAAACCTCAATCGCAAACAGATGAGCGAACTTCTGACGGGTAGTTATCTGCACAAACACCAGAACATCTTGGTCACAGGCCCAACGGGCGCAGGCAAAACGTATCTTGGCTGCGCACTGGCCACCAGTGCCTGCGACCAACAACAAACGGTTAGGTACTATCGATTAACTCGCTTGCTTGATGACCTGACCGCAGGACGTTTAGATGGTAGCTATCAAAAGCAACTTCAATCGTTGGCTAAGAAAGTCTTACTGATCCTCGACGACTGGGGGATGGAAAAACTGACTCAAGAGCATGCGGGTCACTTATTAGAAGTGCTTGAAGATCGCTATCAAAACAGCAGTACAATCGTCATCAGTCAGTTACCAGTAAAGGAGTGGTACAACATGATCGGCAACGCCACCGTCGCGGACGCGCTAATGGATCGGCTGGTACACAATAGTCATCGAATAGAACTGGGAGGTGAGTCAATGAGAAAACTGGCACAATCCGATCACTTAGAGTAAAAATAAGAAGAGAGAAAAACGGCAGGATCAAGTGTTCGGAATAAACCGAAACGAGCGATCGCAATCACCGAAATACGCAAGAGAGGCAAAGATATGACGTTTTCATCCCTGAATTAGGTCTTGCTATCGAGTATCAGGGGCAGCAGCATTATGTTGCCGTAGAACTGTTTGGAGGGAGAGAAGGTTTACAAACTACTAAACAGAGAGACAAAGAAAAGCTACAACGAAGTAAAGATAATGGTATAGATATTATCTACTTTAATTATAAAGATAATTTGACTGAGAAACTGGTTCATAGCCGATTAAGGAATTATTTGAAAGAAAAGTAGTTTTAGTGAGACTTTTGCTGGCGAATATCTGACCATTAAGTCGATATATCAGCGTGATTTCTGCTGGCACAAAACTGCCCCATTGTAAGCTTGCGCAACAGAACGTTGGTAATTCTTACCAGAAAATAACCTGACTTTTACTAATGACAGACCGCACAGCACCGATGCGCGTAATC
Organism: Vibrio sp. Hal054; assembly: GCF_037162405.1. Taxonomy (NCBI): domain Bacteria; kingdom Pseudomonadati; phylum Pseudomonadota; class Gammaproteobacteria; order Vibrionales; family Vibrionaceae; genus Vibrio; species Vibrio sp. Hal054. The sequence goes on from NZ_JARLUT010000001.1 coordinate 820,700, forward strand.
ACCCAAAAGCTGTCACATTTTAACATTTCAATCTCTACATCACTTTTGCATGATAATTCGCTTGTGTGCTCTGACTGGCAGTGGGGCCAGTTTGAATAGAGCAGTTTAGTTTCTTGTAATGGCAAAAATCAGGCAAAACATTACCAACGAGTTTCGGCAAAATAGTCTGATAAATAATCAATCAGTGTACGAACAGTTGGTGACATATACTTTCTGGAAGAATAGAGAGCATAAATGGTAAGGTCATTTGGTTTCCAATTCGGCAACACCTGCCGAAGCTGACCACTTTTAACGTATTGGTTTGCGAGATAAGTTGGCTGAATAGCTATGCCTGCGCCACACAATACTGCATGCAGTAAGGTTGTCGTTTCATTTGCTGTCAGATTACATCTAACTTCTACCGATTGCTGCGAGTTGTCTTTTGTCAAATGCCAGATATGTTGTTCGAAATTTTTATACCCAAGACAAGTATGATTGGTTAAATCGCTCGGTTCAGAAATGGTACTATTTCTGGTCAAATATTGTGGCGAAGCTACCACAACTGACTCACATACCGATATTGGCTTACCTATAAGAGATGGGTCTGGTGCCGACGCGATTCGGATAGCAAGATCTATCTGCCTTTCAGTCAGGTCGGTTACTGAGTCTTGCAAGTCGATATCGATTTTTACTTTGGGGTTCTCCGCCATAAATTCTTGAATAGCTGGCATCAATTGGGAATAACCAAATGACATGCTTGTTGCTAACCGAACTGTACCCGATAGTTCACCACTGGTGTCTGATAGCCCGCTTAGGCTTTCTGCCTGCCCAATCCATTGTTTAACTTCTTCCAGACATGTTTCACCCGCTGTTGTCAAAGAAACTTTTCGTGTGGTTCGATGCAGTAGGCGTGTTTTTAGCCAAGCTTCCATAGCCTCAATGTATCTCGTCACCATGGGGCGAGACATATTCAGCCTATCTGCTGTGGCGGTAAAACTGCAAGTCGTTGCCACATCAACAAATACTTTTGCGGCTGTTAGCCTATCCATACATTCGCTCGTATAAAGAAACAATAATGCTCAGTTTGGTGTGTTTTTCTGAGCGCGTCAATTTCCTATTATCTTCTCCGTACCCAAACACATTTAAGGAGAACGGTATGAAAAAATTTACTCTAATGGCCACATCTGTCTTACTGGCTGCAAATGCAACCGCAGCAGAAAATACACCACTAACTTTTGATGTTTATAACGCTGACAAGAACAGCTTCCACGTAAACTCAACATTAGTAATCGGTGAAACTGAAGTCATGGTAGTCGACACGGGCTTTACCAAAGCAGACGCTCTGCGCATTGCAGCAAAAGTTCTTGATAGTGGCAAAGAGCTGAAAACTATTTTTATTAGTCAAGCCGACCCTGATTATTACTTTGGAGCAGAAGTACTACACGCATTATTCCCCAAAGCGCAAGTTCTGAGTACCCCGGCAGTCATTGAGGTCATAGAGAAAAAGCTCGCAGGAAAATTAGCGTTTTGGGGGCCTAAAATGGGGAGCAATGCTCCGGTTGAACCTTATCTACCACAAGCTATCGAAGACAATGTGTTGACAGTTGATGAACACAAAATCGAGATTCGTGGCACTCAAGGAGAATTGGCTTATCGTCCTTACTTGTGGATTCCTTCTAGCAAAACGGTTCTGGGTAATGTCGCCGTAAACGGTAATTTGCATCTTTGGATGGCTGACGCGCAATCTGAGGGTAGTCAGAAAGCATGGGTTAAACAATTGGAAGAACTACAGGCGCTAAATCCAGAGATAGTCATTCCGGGACACATGAAAGCTGGAACGAAACTTGATGCAAGCACTATCAGTTATTCGCAGCAGTATCTGGCAGACTTCCAGCAGGCGAAAAGTAGTAGCCAGAATAGCGCTGAATTGATAAACAAAATGTCTACAAGCTATCCCGAAGCACAACTGCCTATGGCTCTAAGTATTGGTGCTAAGGTACATATGGGTGAAATGAAATGGTAAAAGTACACTACTTTTTCGACCCGATGTGTGGTTGGTGTTACGGTGCTACTTCTCTGTTAGCTGCAATTGCAGCTAACACTGATATTATGCTGACTCTCCACCCTGGCGGTATGATAGACAACAAGGCTATCGAGCCCAATTTTCGGAGCCATATCCTCGCCAATGACGAGCGCATTGCCAAAATGACGGGAGCACAGTTTGGAGAAAAATATATCCAGCGAGTGAAAGGCAACGATGAAATGATTTTGGACTCTTTCATCACAGCACGTGCAATTCTAACTGCAAAGCAATTGGGTATCGCCCCTTTAGATATGTTGAAAGCCATTCAGCATGCCCATTATGTTGATGGTAAGCAGGTCAATCATCCCGAAGTCCTTGAGGAACTATCAGCAAAATTAGGATTAGAGGGCGCACACTGGCATAAAGCGATGAATGCAAATCTAGGTATTGAACAGGAAGAAATACAGAAAAGCCAACTGTTAATGCAGAAGTTACAGGTTCATGGGTATCCGACACTGATCCTTGAAATTAATAATAAGTTTATAGTACTTCCTCACACTGAATTATATGGCAAGCCTGATGAGTGGCGTAAGCTTGTTGATAGCTATATCCGCAGCGATTCCAGTACCTCACAAACCAATATGTAAAAATATTGAAGCCTGAGTTGAGGTACGAGTATTTGCAGAGACAGTATATTGCATATCTCAAGGAAAGCTTTTCATAAAGTGAATCTGACGCTACGGTTCTAGGATGGAAGGTTTTGTCCAGTTCAGCGCAAATCTACCACCGCGACCAACGGTGGTCTTTGAGGTTTTGGTATACGAAAAGTTATTCAAGGATCGTTAAATTAGCAAAGTCACTGGCAATCTTTTGTCCAGAACTGTTTCATTCGGCACTTTCTAGCACGAAAGTGCCCCGAAGTTTGCCAGCCTAAAATTTAGGACACATTTCTCTTGTCATAAATTGACCTACTTTAAAACTAATACAAAAAGTCAATTGCTATATACCAGATTGGCTCAACTCATTAGTTGAAATTCACTAAACTTAGCAAAATTAGGTGTGTTTGAACTACCACTAAAGGTATAAAGCATAAGTCCTTTTGCTTGGCCGTTTAATGTCTTCGCAGAGCCAATGACTTGCCAAGAGCGTTTTTGATTACATTCCAAGAACGCAGTGATAGTACCATCATTTTTTTCTATCTTAACTGAGGCTGTCGTGCCTTCAAATGTGCTAAGTTGTTTGATCTCTGGTTGACCATTTTGCTCTACAACAAACACAATGGAAGGCTCGCCCATGAACATTTCTTTACTAATTTTGATGTAGTTATCGTTGTCCCAGTAAATGCCTAGGCCAGCTTGTTCAAATGGCAAGGTTGGCTCTAAGGTGATGGTTACTTCTGCGCTATAATTGGGTTGAGATACTGGGTAGATGAAAATGTTATCCACGTCACTTGAACCCGCGCCAAAAATATTGCCCTCTTGCACTTGCATCGACAACAGCCCGTTATCAAATGACCAATGGCTTGGGTTCTCATTTTGAATGTACCAGTCGTTTAAATTCTTCATTTCGGACTCCTTGGGTTTAGATCATGCGTTGGCGAAGGCTATAAAAAATATCTTCAAGGTCGCCAAGTTTTTGCTGCTCTATGCGCTTTAGCTGTTGCTGCACCGTGTCATACATGAGCTTATTGTTCATGTCATTCAGTGTCGCATAGTGGTGGGTACGACGACCTAAAATAAAGTTATTTTGATCGTTTTCGTTCATCAACATGAAGTGATCAATGGTACGTAAAAACGCCTCTTTATCATGCGGAAATTGTCCATTGAGTTCCGTCAGCAAATTTATCCCATGATAATTACCGTAATTGCTTTTGATGCCATCTAATTGGCTGATCAATTGAAATTGTTCTTCCAACATCTCACGCTCTGAAAGTGGCGTAAACTGGCCGTTTTGAACCATATCATCCAACTCAGTACCAGGTTTTACCGCTAGCGATAATATTCGGATCTCCTCAGGATCAATCTGGTTTAATAGCTGGGCAGTCTGTGCGATATGGTGCTCGGACAACGCCTTCCCACCTAAGCCAAGAATGATGAATGTCATCATTTTCATACCCGCCTGCTTCGCGTACTCGGCTGATTTCAAAATTGACTTAGGGGTGATCCCTTTTTTCATCAACTTGAGTACCTCAAGCGAGCCCGACTCCATACCGCAATACAGCATGTTTAACCCTGCATCGCAGATAGCCCTCATCTCGGCTGGAGACTTTTTAGTCATGGTTTGAGCTCTGCCATATGAGCTAATTTGTGTGAGCTCCGGGAACGCCTCTTTTAGTGTATTGAGCACATCCAGTAAATCGTCCGTTTCCATTGCAAAGGAATCACCATCTTGCAAAAAACAGCTCTCAAACTGTCGGTTTTTATAGAAGGCTCGTGCCGCCCAGATATCACGTTTGATCTCTTCGACAGGACGAATAGAGAACTCCATCCCTTCAAACAGAGTACAGAACTTACATTTATTCCACGGGCAGCCTTGTGTTGTCCGTATCAGCAAACTGTCTGCTTCAGAGGGTGGGCGTATTGGACCTTGTTGAAATTGTATCTGTGTCATGGCTTATCTATCCATCAATGAAATCAATAAGCGCATGCTACGTAATTTAAAGCACAGTAAAAACTGGGGCTAGTTTGATTTATTATCAAATTAAAATAGACAATCCATTATCAATCTATTTTTGATAATAAATCAAATGGGAGGTTGTTTATGGATGTGAATGCGTGTCGTACTATACATCCAACCCAACAAGGCAGCGAAGGCATCGTTTGATAAGCTGCATAACGTTATGATGAGGAATACCCTATGAGCAAGTTAACTATCGTTGCAAACATCGTTGCTAATGAAGACAAAATTGAACTAGTAAAAGCAGAACTGCTAAAACTAATCGACATCACACGCGCTGAAGAAGGCTGCATTAACTACGACCTTCACCAAGATAACGAGAACCCAGCACACTTCATGTTCTACGAGAACTGGACTTCACGTGAACTTTGGCAGACACACATGGCAAACACGCACCTAGCCGAGTACATGGCAGCAACAGAAGGCTCAGTGGCAAGCTTCACACTAAACGAAATGACGCAAATCGCATAAATAGTTTTTGATTCTGTAGTGTTTGGAAGGAAGGTCATCATGACCTTCTTTTTTTCCTGTCGATGTAGTGAAAATAATGATTATTGATATCTGGTTCTATCTAGCTGCGATACCTGCTGTGTTCTTTTATGGGATGGGAAAAGGCGGTGTTGGAGGGATTTTGGGTATCCTCTCTGTACCACTAATGGCAATGAGTGTTTCGCCTGTCCAAGCCGCTGCTATTCTATTGCCACTTTTATGTGGAATGGATCTAATGGCGCTGTTTTATCATCGTAAAAATTGCAATTATGCCGAACTCAAAGTCATGATACCTTTTGCTGTGTTAGGGGTTATGGCCGCTTCTTGCTTCATGGGCAGCCTTCCGACACACATTGTTGAACTAATGATTGGCGCTGACTTTTTTGGGGCAAAAATTATTGTTGAAGCAATCAGGTTCACCTAACCGAATCAAAGGCTACGCATTAAACCTATTATCAGGTTTTTCGAGTACGATTGCTCATGCTGGGGGGCCGCCAGCAAGTATGTATTTGCTACCCAAGAAACTGCCTAAAGAGCAACTTATCGGCACCAGCGTTGTGTTTTTCGCTGGGCTTAATTTTGTTAAGTTAGTTCCATACAGTTATATGGGACAACTCGATACACAAAACTTGATGACATCACTCGTGCTTGTACCTATTGCATTTCTAGGAGTGAGAACCGGTGTTTGGTTGGTTAACATCATCTCTCAAGAGCTAATTTACAAAATCAGCTACAGCGTATTATTCATTACGGCGATAAAAATGTTGTATTCCGGAGTCGCTACGTTATAAACCATCGTCAGTATCTTATAGCGCTCCTTTTTCTGCTAATTGCTCAAGTATCACGTTCGTTTTCTCTCTAAATAAATCCCTTAACAGCCGAACTGTTGGTGTGATGGACTGACGGCTAGGACAAACCAACCAGAGTTCAGTCGGCGTTGGTTTGTACTCCTTCATAATATTAACTACACGACCGGCTAAAAGGTCATCAGACATATCAAGGCACGATTTGATTGCCACACCTTTACCTGCAACACACCAACGCCTCACCAGGTCCCCATCATTCGAAGCTCTATTGCCTTTCAGTTTTACCTTATGAGTCGTATCCTCATGGCTGAATAACCACTCATTTTGCAATACATCATGCAATTGATAAAACAACGCATTGTGCTCAAGCAAATCGTTTGGCTGAGTGGGTGCTTGATTTTCCGCTAAATAGCTAGGGCTTGCACACAACACTCTCGGTACATCACAGATTTTAAAGCCATACATATTGGCATCGGTTGGTGAGCCATAGCGCACAGCCATGTCGACAGAATCACGGTAGAAATCAATATTGCTATCGCTAATACTTGAACGCAGTGAGACATTCGGGTACTGCAATAAAAACTCATCTAACCAAGGAGTAATAAGGTTACGCCCCAAATCAGACGATAGCGCGATACGAATTTCACCATTAATAATGCCCAAGTCTTCATGCATATTCATTTTGGCCAGCTCAAGCATCTTTAGCGCCTCTTCACACTGAGGTAAATAACGCTCCCCAGCAGAGGACAATCGCAAGTGACGGGTTGTACGGACAAAAAGCTCCGTACCCAATGATGCCTCAACGCGCTTTACCGCTGCACTGGCTGTGGCGATACGCATATCTAAATTGGTTGCCGCTCCGGTGATGCTGCGAAACTCCGCGACTTTTAAAATAACCTGTAAATCTTCTAAGAGCATGATGAGACCTTCATTCGAAAAAGGGACTGCAGTATTTGCTGCGTTTCTACTATTTATAAAGCAGTCTTGACGACAGAACAATCTGTATTCAAATTATTTTTGATAATAATTCAAATTAAAGTCTGTTTTTCATTGTCAATAACTCGCCTATCATAACTTCATTCAAATAACCCCGGATAAACACAAGACCTAGCGCATAACGTTTATGATTATCAATTTGTTTTAGATAATTTTTAAAAAATAATTAGATAATCAATGACAATTCATTGTCTAAACTGATTGGTTTTGCCAGTACTTACGGCACCGCCCAGCAATAAGTTTTTGTTTTTTTAGGTTATTATTATTGTTAACAAGTAGAGAGATAAAGGGATTAAATGACTAAATTGACTATTGTTGCAAATATTGTTGCGAACGAAGATAAAGTTGAACTGGTTAAAGCAGAGCTATTAAAGCTGATTGATATCACGCGTGCTGAAGAAGGCTGCATTAACTACGACCTTCATCAAGACAACGAAAACCCAGCACATTTCATGTTTTACGAGAACTGGGTATCTCGTGAGCTATGGCAAGCACACATGGGGAATACTCACCTTGCAGAATACATGGCAGCGACGGAAGGGTGTGTTGCAAGTTTCACGCTAAATGAAATGACGCAAATAGCTTAACTTTACATTAGATGGGCATCAGCCATTTATTACGAACCAAAAATCAAGTTAATCCCACTAAGGTACATGAAATGAAAAACGTAAAATCATTTTTAGCTATTGCGGTAGCAACCCTCTTTAATACCGCCCAAGCAGCAGAGATCGAAGTCGTCGCTGAGCTTGACGGCACTCGCCCTGGAAACATCACTGTGACTGAACAAGGCCGCACATTCCTTTCAATGCAGCCTCTTGATGGCCCAAAATATCGCGTTGTTGAACTGATGAAAGATGGTTCAACTCAGCCTTTCCCAAGCGAAGATTGGGCGGATGGTCCAGAGACTGGTAAGGTTGGTCTATCGTCAGTCATTGGTATTGATAGTACCGAAGATGGTGTGGTTTGGATTCTCGACATGGGCAGTGCTGACGCTTCAGCGCAGATTGTGGCTTGGGATACAGTAAACAACAAGCTATTTAAACGCATCGAGATAAGCAAAGATGTTACTGTCGGCAACTCTTTCCTACAGGATTTCGCTTTAGATACCAAACGTAACCAGATGTACATTGCAGATACCAGCCTTGGTAACTTGTTCGGTGATCCAGCACCTGCATTTGTTGTGGTGGATTTAGAAACGGGGGAATCTCGCCGTGTTCTTGAGTCTTACAAGGCGCTGATATCACCAGAGCATGACGTAATTATTGATGGCTCACTGATGGGGGCAAAGCGTGAAGATGGTAGCTCTGATACGCTTTATCTTGGACTGAACCCAATCACGATTGATGCTGCGAACGAGTGGGTATATTTCGGCACGGTTAATGGCAGCGCGATTTACCGACTACCAGCGGGGGCACTTGCAAACGAGAAACTGACAGATAAAGAGCTTGCTCAATCTATCGAGTTCTACAATGAAAAGCGCCCAAGTGACGGTATGATCATTGCGGATAACGGTGATATCTATGTCGGCGATGTTGAGAAAAACGCTGTGAGCATTATAACGAGTGAGAGCTTCAAGACGTTTGCACAAGATGACAAATTGCTGTCATGGGCTGATGGCTTCTCAATTCAGGGTGGTTACCTCTACGTGACACAAAACTCTCTGCATCTAAATCCAGCCCTTAATGAAGGCGAAGAAGGTGCGAGCAAACCATTCCATGTGTTACGCATCAAACTAGATTAAGACGACAGTAGATAGACACGTCAATATAAAGCGTATGTATTTCATCAATGCATACGCTTTTTTATTAAGTGTAAACCGGTGTCTATCAATTTATTTTTGATAATAACTCAAACATTGGGCTATTTTTGATTGCTCTAGTGCCTTTTATTATCAATCTATCAGCAACGATAAGAGCGAAAGAACAATGAATAAAAAAATCACAATGGGTGTAACAGATTTATCATTTCATCGCACGACAGCTTCATTGGTTAGCAATGTATTGAAAAGTATGAGCTTCGAAGTTGAGCGAATCTTTTCCCCGCATCTGGAAAATTTTGAAAAACTGAAAATGGGTGAAATCGATATGCTCTCTTCTGCTTGGTTACCATCGAGCCATGGTATCTATAAGTCGGATGTTGAAAAAGTTGAGCCATTAATCGAGCTTGGACTTCATTATGAACCTTACGCATTGTGGGGCGTGCCGGATTACGTACCTGAAGAGATGGTCGCTGAAGTGGCGGATTTATTGAAGCCTGAAGTCGTCGAGCAAATGAGACCTAAAATTCAAGGTATTAATCCAGGAGCTGGGATCACTCGCTTCTCTATCCAGATGATGGAAGAGTACGGTTTAAGTAAAGCAGGCTATGAGTTTTTTACAGGCAGTGAAGACGACTGTTTTAGTGCTTTTGAAGATGCCGTCGCAAATAAAGAGTGGGTCATTGTGCCGCTATGGAAACCGCAATTTCTTCACTATCGTTATGATATTCGCGAGCTTGAAGAGCCGAAAGGCTTGCTTGGAATTGTAGACCGAGCTGTACTGTTACTGAGAGATGATAAGAAAAATCCATTTACTGATGAACAGCTTAAAACCTTAGATTCATTACGTTTCTCCAACGATATTATTGCCGAGCTTGATTATAAAGTGTGCCGTGAGGGTAAACCGCAAGATGAAGTGACGTATGAATGGTTAGTTGCACAAGGTGTTATCTAACTAGGTTAACAGATAAGAATCTCAACACAACACGGTCGAGTAGTGTGATTGTCAAAAATAAATTGAATGTAATTAAAAAATTAGGCGGTTTATCTAGGGTAAAAAATCTCTATGATGAGGGTGTCCAATCAAAGGAGAAAGAACATGTCAGCACCAACAACAATGAAAGCAATTGGTTTTACTCAATCACTAGCAATTACAGAGCAAGACAGCTTATTCGAGTTTGAAGCAAGCCTGCCAGAGTTAAAAGACAATGACCTGCTAGTAAAAGTGAGCGCGACCTCGATTAACCCAGCAGATGCAAAAATTAGAATCCGCAACGCACAAGATAAAACCCTAGAGCAGCCAAAAGTATTGGGCTATGACGCGGTGGGTGAAGTGGTTGATAAAGGCGACAATGTTTCAGGCTTCGAAATTGGTGACCGTGTTTATTACGCAGGTGATGTGACACGTATGGGTGCGAATGCTGAGTACCAAGCGGTCGATTACCGAATTACAGCTCATGCACCAAAAAGTCTTTCTGATGAATCAGCAGCCGTTATGCCCCTAGCGACATTGACAGGTTGGGAGGCATTGTTTGATCGCTTACGTGTTCGTCCAGAAGAGAAGAAGTCTATCTTGATTATTGGTGGTGCAGGTGGTGTTGGCTCGATTACGATTCAACTGGCGAAACAGCTTACTAACCTAACAGTGATTGCGACCGCTTCAAGACCAGAGACCGAGCAGTGGGTAAGAGATATGGGCGCTGACCATGTTGTGAATCACCGTAATCTGGTGGAGTCGGTACGTGAGCAAGGCATTCAGCATGTGGACTACATCTTCAACGTTGCAGATACCAAAGGCCACTGGGATGCAATGGTCGAGTTGATTGCTCCGCAAGGCATGATCAGTTCAATTGTAGAATTTGATGGTGGTGTTGACCTATCAAAACTACAAGGCAAATCAGCTGGCTTTATCTGGGAGCTGATGTTCACTCGCTCACTGTTTAACACTGACGATATCCAGAAGCAGCAAGATATCCTATTCCAAGCGGCGAACTTGATTGATGCTGGTCGCATTAAGTCTACACTCACTACAACATTAAATGGCTTTGGTGTTGAGACGTTAAAAGACGCACACCAGCGCATTGAAAGCAGCGCGTCAATTGGCAAAACTGCGATTAAATACTAATTCAGACTTATAAAAAGGGGATTTTTGATGAAACTGTATATCTACGAGCATTGCCCATTTTGTGCCCGTGTTGCTTATGTTGCTAATGATCTCAACCTTAACGTTGAATACCAGGTTGTGGATTATGCTGATGCGCAAACTCTGATTGATTTAATCGGTCAAAAAATGGTGCCAGTATTGGAGAAAGCTGATGGCAGCGTGATGGCGGAAAGCATGGATATCATTGCTTATTTTATCGAGCAAGCTGGTATTGATGCGATAGTTGCCCCTTCGGAGGAGACTTTGGTATTTCAGCGTGAGACTTTCCCATTGATTCAAAGAATTGGCTACCCTCGCTGGACGAAACTGAATCTAAAAGAGTTCGCTACTGAAGCAAGTGTTACTGTATGGCAAGCGAAGAAAGAGACAGAAGAGCTGAACTTTGTTCGTCTGTTAGAAAACACAGAGAAGATTGTTGCAGATGTGAACGCACAGTTGGTTAAAGCTGAAGCGTTGATCCAACCGAATGTGGGTAAATCGCCACTGCCTTTGGTTGATCAGGCTATCTACTTTTCGCTACTGCGTGGCTTCTTTGCAGAATCTACCATTAAGTGGCCACAAGAGCTTAAATTATGGCTGGAAACAAACAGTAATGACATTGGCGCTAGCTTGCTGAAGTCATAGCTTTTCGAACATTCGATGTCACTAACTTCCAATTCCTGTGAAAGTTGGAGGTTAGTCATCACTTTTCGGTACGACTCAAATAAACGCATTCCCAAAAAACACCTGAATGTTATTTATGAAGCCATTCGTTTGTCTGCATCATCGATAAATTCACAACTTTGGGAATTTATTGTTATTGAAAGTGATGAGGCAAAAGAACGTATGCACCGCACTTTTAGAAACAAACATCAGTTCAATCAGCCCCATATTAAGGCAGCCTCGCATATTATTCTGTTTGCACATAACCCTAGCTATACTCGTGAAGATTACGCGAAGGTTGTTGCTAAAGGGTTGCAGATGGACGAGTCTTGCCAGAAAATCGAGAGCAAACGTTTGGTAGCTTCGCATTTGCCGAGCTAAATACAAATGACTTTGGGGATACCTCTGCTTGGACCAAAGCACAAACTTATTTGGCATTGGGTAATACATTACATGTGTTGGCTCGATTAGGAATCGACTCTACCACAATGGAAGGGGTAGACTCTGAATAAATCAGCGAAGAGTTTTATGGAGAACTTGGTGGGTATCAATGTGATGTCGCACTGGCCATGGGCTACCACCATCAAGAAAAAGACTATAATGCACGATTACCTAAATCTAGGCTGGATCTTGATTCGGTTTTGACAGTTATTTGTATTTTGTACACCGTCACAGCCCAAGAGCATAATTATTAGCCCAGCCAAATTGAATACGTTGCGAATCGACCTTTCCATACCTGTGGTTATTCATTTGTTTCTAGTTTAGCCAAATCGCTGTCACACTTTTGTCCAAAAATGAGTTTAGAATGCTGGCTTATTGATTGTGCCGCTTGTGTATAGAAGCAAAAAAAGAATGGGGAGCGTGATTGCTCCCCATTGTCATTTTACTGTTGCTTATGGCATTACTTTTCTTTGACGGCTTCGCAATCTTCAGGAACTGTGATGCTAGATACATCCTTACCTTTTTGTTGCGCCGCTTTCACATCCATTTTGTATTGAGTACATTTGCCAACACTGACGTTAATTGCACCCGCATCTGCGGATGGATTGCCGCCCAGTCTTCCACCAGAAAATGCGAGAAGAGGTTGAGAAAACTAACGCTGTAGCGATGAGTAGAGTTGGCTTGTTCATAGTTGATCCTTACGAGTCGGTTGAGTGTGTTATTTGCAAATTGAAAGTTAGAAGGTGTAGACAAAGGTGCCAGCGCTTTATCTCTAATGCTCAACGAAAAGTTTAGAATGCCCGCTATCAGGCTGGGCAACCCATTTTTACCTTCGCCTGATGAAGTCTCAGAGTTTTTGGGACTCCCTGTTTCTCCAAGAGAAAAAATAAAGTGGTTAAATGCGTCAGTGGTAAAGAGCAAGCAGCCGACAGACCGCGCGCTGGATAATACTAGCAAGGAGGGAATACTATGGACATCGATACGTCAGTTTGCTTGGCAATTGGCGAAAGTGTTTGCTATACCAAGAGCGTTTAAGTTGTATGGCTAGCGAAGCGCTGATGTTTGCTATTTCATCTTAAGTTGGGAGCTTGCTAGGTCAATCTCCGGGCGTTCGCCTGTAAATAGCGTTCAAAGTCACACAGCGATAAAGGCGGACTATAGTAATAGCCTTGGTGCGTGTCACATCCGTGCTCTCGAAGAAAGGCGGCTTGCGCATGTGTCTCAACACCCTCAGCAATAACATCGATGCCCAATGCTTTGGCCATGGCAATGGTCGCGGTGACAATGGATTGGTCGTTAGGGTTATCTTCAAGCTCTGAGACAAAGGAGCGATCGATTTTAATCTGACTTATAGGCAGACGCTTGAGATACTGCAAAGAGGAATAGCCCGTACCAAAATCGTCTAATGAAAAAATGATGCCACGCACTTTTAAGGCCTGCATGTGGGCGATAGTCAGTTCAATGTCATCGACTAGCAGGGTTTCAGTGAGCTCGAGCTTTAACGTACCAGGTAAAATCGGATAACGTTCAAGAACCGATTCGACTTTCGTCACGAAATCTGGGTGCGTGAACTGTTTGTAACTCACATTGACAGACAAAGTCAGATATTGGAAGTCAGATTGCCAACGCGAGAGTTGAAGGCAAGCTTGTTCTAGTACCCAATCCCCGATACTAATGATCAGTCCCGTTTCTTCCGCAAGTGGAATGAAGTCATCAGGTGCGATAAGTCCATGTTCTGGATGGAACCACCGAATCAGGGCCTCCGCGCCAATAGTTAGATGGGTGCCATGGACTTGAGGTTGATAAAACAATGCCAGCTGATTGAGTTCTAGGGCTTGGCGCAGTGACGACTCGAGATGGAGTCTTTGCAATAGCTTGTCTTGTATCGTGCTATGGTACAAATGTGACACATTTTTTCCGTCGTGCTTGGCGTACATTAACGCCATCCCTGCTCGATCAATGAGCTCCTCAGCGCCAACGGAATTGTCATTAAAAAGCGCCATCCCGATACTGGCGCTGTTGACAAACTTATGTTCGTCGATGGTATAAGGTTGTGCCAACGTCTCTAGGAGCTGAGTGCTCCATTGGTCGACTTGTTCGAGGGCTAGAGGATATTTTTCAGGTAAGCCACAAAGCATCAACATGAATTCGTCATGTCCGATGCGCGCTAACGTATCTTGGGGGCGAAGAAGCGCACAGATACGCTTTGTGATGAGCATCAGCAATGTATCGCCACATGGGTGACCATAAAGGTCAATGATTTTTTTAAAATCATCGATATCAATGTGAAGAACTGCGCAGTAAGAGCGACGATGTGCGAGAGAGTCGCATTGCTGAGTTAACTTATCCAATAACCAACGCCGGTTCGGTAGTGACGTCAGTGGGTCAAAGTAGGCGAGTTGGGTAATGGTTTCCTCGCTCTCTTTACGACTCGTGATATCTTGAATGAAGCCGGACAATCGCTCAGGCTCGCCGGACTTGAGGTAATGCACCTGTCCACGACACTCAATCCAACGGCGCTCCCCATCGCTCTGGCGAGTGACTGGACACTCTAGGAAGAAGTCTTCGCCCGTCTCAAAGCAGCGCTGCCGAGCGGCTATGAAGTCGGGCATGAAGTCTTCATCGATGACGGATTTTAGGGTGTCAAGGCCTGGGGGCAGGTCCTTTCTAATCCGAGCAAGTCATAAATTTGCGGTGACCACTGAGAACGAGTGCCCTCATAAGGGGATGACCAGTGCCCGATTTGAGCGTAATCCATGGCATCGTGAAGCCGGCGTTCACTGTCTCTGAGTCGCTCGAAGGCATAGTGGTGTGAATGCAGTTCACTGAGCATTGGGACCGCGACGTCGGCGAGGCGTTGTGAAGCGAATACCACTAACGATGCCATGGGCTCGGTTGGTGTAGACGGCTTTTGCGACGCAGAAAGCCAGCGAATCCATAAAGTGAGCGCCGCCAACAGTTGCTGTTGCTCTGTGCTCTTTTCTATTAAGGTGTGAAAGGCACGTAACGTGGAGCGGAAATTTTGATAAGCGTCGGGGTTAAGCGCCATTGTATGCTCAGCATGGCTAAAAAAGTGAGTGAGTGCGTTTAAGAGCTTTTCATCGCGTTGCGCTTCGATAAGGCACCGAGCTACGTCATCAAAAGGGCGCGTTTGAGGTATCGTGGGGTAATCTTCAGCAGTAAGTCTGCCTTGTTGGCCCTCAAAACTTAACAAACGGTTACGATGGGGCTGCGTCATCACTGCGGGGAAAATCTCTCTTGCTTCATGTCTAACATCGCTCGTATTTATGTTAATCATACTCAGGTTGTGTTGACAGTCAACGCGTCACGGGTACACACCGATTGATATCACCTTATATTGGGTAAGTTTTATGCACGACGTTTCATTTTTGAGAGGTAGTAGTCTCATTAATCGATAGTGGTGTTAGATGATTGTCGAATGTAAATTGACCGCCTACGGTTTGTCGAAAGTAGTCAGTTTGGTACACCAAGCGAACATCGCTCGAACACATCGCTCTTACTAAGTGTAGACCATATTTGACAATATTATGGGCGGTCCACCTTTACTTGGTTTCGTCCGTTACGTTTTGCGTCATAGAGAGCGCGATCGGCTCTCTTCAGAACATCGGAGACTTGTGTGTCGTCAGTGTCTAGACTGGCGACGCCGATGCTGATGGTAACGGACTTCGTAACGTCTAGCGCTAGATTCGCGATACGTGATCTCAAGGTGTTGGCGAGGTGCGAGGCACCGGTAAGGTCAGTGGACGGGCAGACAATTAAAAACTCCTCCCCACCCCAACGGCCTAACACGTCAGTTTGGCGTAGGGTGTCACGAAGTGTGTTGGCAATGGCTCGCAATGTGTTGTCGCCCACATCATGTCCATACGTATCATTGATGACCTTGAAGTGATCGATGTCGATGAGGATAACCGAAAATGGGTGCCCATAACGTTGCCCTTTTTGAAATTCTTGGTTGAGTACACGATCGAGTTCCCGACGGTTATAGATATCGGTCAGTGGATCGGTCACCGACAGCTGTCTTAACTTGGCTTCGAGTATGACTCGATCGGTAACATCCTCGATGACGGCTTGAACAGCTGGCGCTCCATCCCATTCAATCAGGCTGTCGTAGACGCGAAAGTAACGAATCTCTCCATCAAAACATCGATTTTTCACAACCGTCTTGGCCCCGGATAAACGGCCACTAATGAGTGATTGATAACGTGACTGAGCGTTGGCGTGCTCTTCTTCAGGTAGTAAAGTGAGTAAGTTGACATCACGGAGTACGGCGTCGATGGAGGGGGCGTGCATCAAGTCAACCCAAGCTTGATTGACAAATATGGGTTTAAAGTCTCGGTGGACGCTAATGCCTTGCCCTGAATTGGTGATCAGCTGTTTAAATTTTTGCTCATTTTCCTGAAGTTGCTGTTGGGCTCGTTCTTGTGCTGAGAGATCGATAACCGTGACTTGTAAAGCGGGTTTTCCGTTCCACTCAATCACGTGATCGATGGCAAACACTGAGAATTCCCGACCGTTGCGATCGCGATTACGAAAGCTTCTCCCTCGGGGAAGAACGTCACCTTTGAGCGTTTGATAATAGTTGTCGATCGCTTTGGGATGGTCAGAGGGATCAATCAAGTCAAGAAAGGAGTCTATTGAGTTGAGGAGTTCAGAGGCGCTAGAGTAGCCATACAGGTGCGCGTAGTATTCATTGACGAATACGGTCTCTAAATCTTGGATAATGATGATGCCATATTGGGTATCAATGGTTAACTTTGGCATGGCTGTCCTCGTACTCATTGTGCACAAGCGTGCAAGTGAATATTTATTATACGATCGCACGGATAGCGGTGCTATAGCCCTAGCGGCACTTATTTCACGTATGTTGATAAGTATATAGTTGAACGCCTTATAATAACCATTAAAGAGCAGTATGTTTGGATGCATAACTTCGGCTCTTTAGGTGAAGCTCGCTTTGCCATCGTCTACAACAACGAGCGTCCACATCAGGCGCTTAAGATGAAAACACCTGCTGAGGTATATGCTTTAGCGGCTTAGATTGTCCAATTTTAACTGGGTCATTACATCAGCTCGAAAGGTGATCTCCCTAGATATCAGAGATACTTCCAAGAAGTGGACGATGCCGATTAGAAACTGGCGACAAGCTCTAAACCGCTTTATGATTATGTTCGAAGACCGACTGACTGAATACATGTAACCCCCGACAGTTACACAGAACTATTTACAGGGTCTAGTAGTTCTTTCTCTGATATCTACACGATAAGTCGTTACCAGCGTTACGCTCCCTAGGCTGCTATAGCAGCCTAGGTTTGCTTCTATTTTTTGCTTGGCGGGTTGTTGGTGCGCCCACCACCTGAAGGATTCGATGTGCCATTTTTAGTCGGCCATAGTGGACTATTGTTTCCTGATAGTTGTTTATTTCCCATGAGTACGAGTGACTAAGTGCTTTTTCGTTGATGTCCAATATAGATATGTATGGTACCAGCTTCAATAACCCCCTCTGTATTGACTGGTACTTGATATAGTTAACTCGCTTTTTACTTATAACATATACCTTCAAATAGATGCGTTAAGGCAAAAAAAGAATGGGGAGCAATCACGCTCTCCACTGTCGTTTTTTACTGCTGCTGTTGGCATTAACATTACTTTTTTTGATGATTTCACTGCCTTCGGGCATTGTGATGGCTGGAAAAGAAAGGCTGGCGTAGAGCCGATAAAGCAGATTAAGAATCGACGCTTATGGCAGGCAGTCGATGAGCTGCGTTCTGGCAAGTATGTCGAAGTCGAAAAGATTAGAGCGCATTCTGGTGTAAGAGGGAATGAGATAGCGGATTCGCTAGCTGTTGATGCAGCTAGAAGTGATATAAATTCATGTAACAGTGCGGCTTGTAGGTTCAATCCAACAAGCCGATAGTATTCGTTATTTGCGTTTTTCTTAATAACATATAACTGAAGACGGATACGATAAAGATAAAAATGAGGATTCAACGTTGCCTTCTATTAAACGGTTATCTATAGAGCTATCAAGTAGGGTTGTAATATAAGCACTTGATTTTATGACGCATACTCCTATTTCAATAAAAACCAATGCAGGTTAGGTCTATGCTCTACGTTGTGATCTGTATCTGGTCGTCCTTAAAACGTTAGATGCATGCAAAATTGGCTGTAATAGGACGTAATGAAAAAATATACGCTTCATATTGCATCTTTTGGGGAGAGAAGAATTTTGCCCAGCGTTTTAGCCATCAGGGTAGAAGACGTATCCGACTTTTGTCTATGGCGGGAATGTAGATAAAATGTTTCTCGATACTCCGTCACAATCATCAAGTAACGCTCAAGGCAAAACGCGATGATAGTTAGTCTGTTATACAGTTAGTCGCATTTTTTCATGAGTACGGTATAGTTACATCGTAATGCTTGCTATTACATATTTTTTAGTTCATTTAGAATGATTATTCTTCTCTTAAAAATAGGTACAGTAATTTGTCCAGAGTGGTTGATAAGTTGAATTTAAGAAAGTTGATACTTTTTTTATGCATGTTCAGTGTAGCTATTACTTTATTGAATGCCTTTTACACAGTTTATCGCGTTCAAAAAGAATTGATTCTTAGCAATACGATGGAATCCAATTGGGTTTATGCCGAAAAAATGGCGGACATGACCGATGCTTTTATTGATACCGCGATGTCTCAGTTGAACTTTAGTGCGAATATATTGAGTAAAAAGATTGGCGATACTCAACTGTTAGACAATGAAGTTGAACGTTTAAGACTACAGACGAATGCATTCAATTCAGTGGTAGTCGTGGATTCTAAAGGCACTATCATTGCCATATCACCTGAAACATTGGCATTGAAAGGCGTTACATTAAAACAAGACACTGCTCGCCAATCTTTAAACGCAAGAGCGCCTCTCATTACGGACCCTTTTGTATCACCAGCTGGCAACTATATTACGAGTATCTCCCATCCGATTTATTCTGAAGCTGGCGAATATTTAGGGTATGTCAGTGGTACTTTGTATTTGGAACGCCAAAATATCTTGACAAGACTTTTGGGTAAACATAGTCATCAAGATGGTTCGTATATGTATGTCGTCGACCGGAATAAAACCATCATTTATCATCCCGATAAGAGGAGAGTCGGGCAAGTGATACTCAATAATGAGGCTATCAACGCGGTTGTTAACTGGGAAGGTGGATATGGGGACATTGTCAATTCGCAAGGTGTTGATATGTTGGCTGGTTACGCGCCAGTAAAGAACTCTGGATGGGGCGTGATAGTCCAAAAGCCAAAGAATAATGCTTTAAACGGCCTTAATGAGTTAATGCTTCATGTTTTCTGGGAAGGTTTCCCGATAGGTGTGCTGACATTGATGTTTATTTGGGGAGCTTCAATTTTGATATCTCGGCCCCTTTGGCAGCTAGCCAGTGCTGTTACTAAAATTGGCAATCACAAGTCGACGATATCGGATTTAAACCGTATTCATGCATGGTACTTTGAAGCGTTGCACTTAAGACGGAGCTTTTTGAATGCTATGGGTGTCGTGTCAAATACCATTGATAAGCTCCATTCTGATACGTTAACGGATGCGCTTACTGGTATTTTAAATCGAAGAGGCTTAGATAAGGCGATTGAACAGTTTCAAGAGCAAAATAGGCCATTTTCATTGTTGGCTTTGGACATTGACCACTTCAAGAGGGTCAATGATACATTTGGTCATCATGTCGGGGACGAGCTAATAAAAAGTCTATCCAAGATAATGATGGATGAGGCTAGAGAACAAGATGTTGTGTGCCGCTCTGGTGGTGAAGAATTCATTATTTTTCTTGCCAACACTAACCCGACTAGAGCGTTTGATGTAGCAGAGCGAATTCGCCGATCAATAGAAGCCTATCATTTTGATACTGTCGGTAATGTGACAATTTCAATTGGTGTTTCGCACTGGACAGGACAAGGGGATTCTATACACGAGGCAATCAAAAATGCAGATAATGCTCTGTATAAAGCTAAGCGTAATGGTCGAAATCGAACTGAACTGTAATAGAAGGTTTTAGGTCATGGTCAGCCACTCTTGTCAGGCTATAAACTCTAGGGGAGGTAAGTTTTGTTTGGTAGCCTGACTCTGTAAGATTTCTAATAGCTCAAATGATTAAAGTTTCGATTACGCCTGGTATAGCTACTTTGTTGTATCGAGAATCGCTACTTTCAAGGCTATTTAGCTATATACTAGGTAAGTGAACTATAGGTGACATAGGGTTCGTGAGAGTGGTTAATACAAATCTTAAAGAATATGATGATTTAGTAGATAAGTACTCAGGTGTTCTACTATCTGAATTAACAGAAGAGCTTGGAGATGAACAGACTGCACTATATGTAACAGTTTTGACTTTTGAAACTCTCTGGTTATTTCTGAAAAATAATGCTCCCCCTAACAATATTCTCAGGTGGCTACACATTCGCGCAAAATACATACAGGCGGGGAAAGTTAACAGCCACTAATCCTCTAGTCATTTGATTGTTCAAAGGTGCGACTACAAAGAATTGATGCCATATTTGGATAAACTCCCTACGCCTTCCCTTAAGATGTTGAATCGAGTTGTTAAGTAATGTATGACAATAAGTGAGCGCAGAGTTTCTGTGTAAGTGCATCATAATCAAAGACACAAAAAGTCAGCAATTTGGATTGCTGACTTTGCATACCCTATTTAGCACGAGGGAGCCGTCGTACTCCCATTTAGATTCATAGAGCTAGGGAGCTATACTTTGAAACGTTCAACCAAAGAGGATAACTCTTTAACCTTGATATTTAAGTCTTCGCTACCACGCTTATTGTCCTGAGCTAGCTTGGAAGCATCATCACTTTGTTCTGATATAACCACGACCCTCTGAGATATTTCTTGTCCAACTACACTTTGTTGGCTGGTCGCAGTGGCAATTAGAGCGTTCATGTCTAAAATGTCTTGCACAGATTCTTGGATTTTGCGAAGAGCGGAAGTCGCTGAGTTAGCTTGAGAGACAGTATCGATACTGCGTTTATGACTCTTGCCCATTACGGTAACAGCATCATCTGAAGCAGCTTTTAGGCGCTGTATGATATCGTGAATGTCTCCAGTACTGTCCTGCGTACGACTTGCTAGTTTACGGACTTCATCTGCCACTACAGCAAAGCCACGACCTTGATCTCCAGCTCGGGCAGCTTCGATGGCTGCATTCAGTGCTAACAAGTTAGTTTGCTCAGCGATCTCCTGAATAATATCAAGCGATGATGAAATGTTCTTTACATCGCCCTCAAGCTTGGATATTACAATACTTGCTTGAGCTACCTCTTCTGATAAAGCTGATACAGAACTTGCTGTAGCCACAACGACTTGATGCGCAACACTAACATTATCTTCTGCTTCCCGTGCAGAATCAGCAGCTTGACCAGCATTATTCGATATCTCTGCCGCTGTCGCTGTCATTTCTGTCATCGCTGTCGCTACTTGTTCTGTCTCTTTTTGCTGACCAGCAGAAAGTTGAGCTGAATCCGAAGCTCTCTGATTCATCGCTTTGCTCTCTTGAACAACTTGCTGACTTACATTTCTAACTTGGTTGATAATCTCTTGAAGACTCGCTACAAATGTATTGAAATCTTCACTAAGAGCATTAAATTCCCTTGCTTTAAAGCTTTCCATGCGAGCTGTCAAATCAGCATCACCACTAGCGAAAGAACGGATAGAGTTACTAAAGAGTTCAAGTGGTCTCATAACGCTTCTATTCACTAGATATGCCATGAAAGCAACGCTCAGCATAACGACGACGCTAATTAGAATCAGTGTCCAAAGACTTTGATCTAATCTATCTAAAGCACTTTTTTCCATATGCATCAGTTCTTGTTCTACATCGTCGGTGTAGATACCGGCACCTAAAGTCAGATCCCATTGTGGAATATAAATAGAGTAACTAAGCTTGGGCAGTGGTGATGAACTGCCAGGTTTAGGGAAGTAATACGTTGTGAATTTTTCAGCCTTTGCATTCTTAATTAATTCTTGAACAAAATAGCTGCCATTCGAGTCCTTGAGATTATAAAAGCTTTGACCAATACCTACGTTACTTTTTCCTAGAAGTAGTCTTATGCCTTTTGAGTCATACCCAAATAGATACCCTGAATCACCGAACTTAACATTTCTCAAAAGAGAAATGGCATCTTCACGAGACGCTTTTGTTTGTTTTAGTGGAGCTAAGGCACTATCTGCGATTTCTAGGTAGGTTCGTAGCTCAGCCTTCTTCATTTCTATCATCGCTTCGTGGGCGCTAGCAATTTGATCTGAGCTTAAACGTCTGGCTTCAATTGAGGCCTCTAACATCATTGCGATAGATACAATGATCACTGGTAAGAAAGACAAAACATAAAGTCGATGTCTAATGGTCAAATTCATGACGTATTCCTTTCATTATTTGTATTCGTGCATACTAGATGAAAAGCTAACGGACATTAAAGCACTACTTGTAATGGCCGCAGTATAAAACAATGTGGTTACATGATTGGAAGCTTACAATACATGAAATATTCCGTGCAATTTAAGCTACTGACAATCTATCGCGTTAAATAAAGATCAACTCATTTTTGCTATATCTTCTCAAACATAAATTTTAAATAAGTGACGGTTAATTGTTGGTAAGAGAGACCTATGCCTGAAATTGAGTTGCTCTAACGGTTAACTTCATATGGGGCATTATTAGGAAGAACTTGTTAAGGCTGGTTATCTTGTAGTGATTTGTGAGTGGCCGTTTAAACCTAGAATAATAGATAGCTCGACTTACCTTGCTTATCATGAGGCCCGTTTGTTGCGATTGTAGTCGTTTAACTCAGATAGACGCTAAACAGAAGGTTATTGCCTAAGATTCAGCTTTCTAAGGTATTGTAAAAAATTGAGCACGTGAGGTCAGTGACGCAAAAGTGAGTGGTGAGCACTAGTCACGTCACCTCCCTCACGGTATTAAGCATAACTCAATTTGTATAAATAACCTACTTCACTATATTTGATTATCCAGCATCTGAATTATCAACCCTTGTCCAGATAACACGTTGATGGACGACAGAAGAAAAAAGAATGGGGAGCGTGATTGCTCCCCATTGTCGTTTTTTAATCGTTGCTGGTGGTAGGTATTACTTTTCTTTGGCTGCTTCACAGCCTTCAGGAACGGTGATGGTAGTTACGTCTTTACCTTTCTGTTGCGCCGCTTTCATATCCATTTTGTATTGAGTGCACTTGCCTACACTGACGTTGACGGCACCCGAATCCGCGGATGGGTTGCCGCCCAGTGTTCCACCAGCAAAGGCGGAAGAGGTTGAGAAAACTAGCGCTGTAGCAATGAGTAGAGATGACTTGTTCATAGTTTATCCTTACGAGTTGGTTTAGTGTGTTATTTGGGAATTGAAAGTTAGAAGTTGTAGACAAAGGTGCCAGCGCTGGAGGTGACTTCGATTTCTTTAACGCTGTCCACGGTGCAGTTGTTGCTGTATCCGGTGTACGTTTGGCCGAACTGCAACGAAACGTTTCTTGATAGCTCTGAGGTTGTTCCTGCGGGTAATCGGCAGTTGCCTCGGTTAATCACTACATCGCTTACTACGGTGTTGTCGGTGATGGCTTGTAGGTCAAAGACCAATGTTCCCCAGTGAGGGTTAGCTGATATCGACACCTCAATATCTGCGGTTGCTGCTTGAGTTTCTTCTTGGTCGCCACAAGCGGTGAGTCCGATAAACAGCACGCTCATAGCGACGTATCGGGCTAGGGTGTTGATTAATGTCATAACGGTGCTCTCCTTATCGGTGAGTGAAATTCAGGACGCACTGATTCCATCGTGTTCACGCATGAACCGCTCTAGATTGAAATCAGTGGGATAGATAAAAGAAAACGTCGATACACTGGCCTCATCAATCAAAGGCAAGGCTAGGGTGCGTATCGTGTGTTGGCCGGATAATCGAAAGAGCAGCAAGAGCGCGTCACACTGAACCGAGAGTCCCAGAGGCTCAATGAGCGCCTTCTCTTGCTGCAATACTTGGCTAGATATCTTGAGCATACGGTTGTGCAGTAATGCCGTGTGTATCGCATTCAACACTTGCCGTTGCTCGTCACTCCACTCGCGAATCGTGGGCAATGCCACATGTACTTTGGCTAACCATGCTTGCTCTTTTGAATGTGCTGAACCCTTATGGGGCAAGGGTTTGTCTCTCTCCGAGGAGCACCCTTGCCCATAATTCAGTGCATCAGGAACCAGCGGTAGTAAGTACTTGTTGGTCAGTTGCCAATAGAGCATTTCCTGCTTGTTGAGCTTCCATAATTGCTCTGAGGTTTTCCGATACACATGGGGCATGCTCATCGAATCACACTCCACGTTAAACACTTCCACAATGACTTCATCGAGGTAGCGTTTAATGCTGCGCGTGGTGCGGTGGATATCGAGTAGGGCTAACTGCTGCTGCAACTCCCTAACGGTAATCCATCGATGTTGAGGAATAAGCATCAGCGTGTGCAGCAAAGCGGATAACCCTTCAATGCTGGTTTTATTGCTCATGACTACGCTCTCAATACATCAAAGCTCCACACCGGAGTCGGACATTTAATGTCGGGAGAATAGAGGTGGGTCAGACACATAATGTCCAACGGTGAAAACAGCATCAATCGGCATCACCAAAGCGTGAGCCGATTAACATTAACGAGGCTTATGCTTATCACTGAGCTCGGCAATCACTACCAATAACCCAATCAACAGCACCACCAGAAACCCTAAAGTGGATAGGGCTCCTATGGCACCGAAGAACGGGGAAAGGGAGAACAGCGTGATGAGGGCAGTGACAAGTTTGATGGTTTGTAGAAGAAGGGAAGTCATGAGTTATTGCGGGGTGACGGCTATCTCGTTGTAAGCGTCCATATCGACATAGGCAAGAAAGTTATTCTCCCATAGCCGATACAGCTCTTTGGCATCACGGCTACCTTGCATTGGTAGCCAGCCACGATAGGCCACAAAGAACTGTCCAACCCGAAAATCAAAATCCAAGTTGCGCTCTAGCTCTGGATAGTAATTTCCCATGTAAGCAAAGTCGGTGATGTACTCAATACTCCATTCCCCTGTTGAGGTTTGGCAAATTGCCATCTCAACTGGATGAAAACCGCCTTCATCCGCGCTGTAACTTTTATCGCGAAAATTAAACACCAGATAACGGCTGGTGGTCAGTGCTTCATTACTCAGCAAATGAGCGGTGAGTTGCTCACTTAGCAGCTTGTGCAGTTTCTTTGACACAGGTAGTGTGGATGCCGTAAAGATTAATTTGGACATAGTGAGTCCTCCTTGTTTCAGGATTCAAATAAGAAATGAGAGATTAGGTTTTAGTGGAACGTGCCGACCATCGTCAGTTGCACATCATCAAAGACGTTTCTGGAAAGGTGGCGAGCGAAGGCTTTCATCCAGACCGAGAGCAGCTCTTGTACCTCTGGGTGGGATAAATCCGTGCTCCCCACATCGGGTTGATAGCACCAGCGATTAGCCAGATGAAAGTACAACTCAGGCTCAACGGTTGTACTGTTGTCATCGGGATAAGAGAAGCTGGCAAAGAACACCACCAGCCAAGGGCTTGAAGCTGACTCTCGTTTAAGCTGCACCTCAATAGGGTGTAAACCTTGTCGATGTCGGTAGTAACTCATTTGGCGGCAGTTCAGCACGAGTCGTTCAGCGTTCTCTGGAAGAGTGTACCGATTCAGAAGTGCTTCCAGTGACACATGTAAAGCATCATCAATAGAAAGCTCACCGTAATGTTGTTCAATCATAACCAACCTCTTTCAGCAAATGAGGTGCAAGTATCGCCTGTCACGATATGGTCGAGCACTCGCACATCCACCAGCGCGAGCGCGTCTTTGAGTCTTTCGGTTATGCGTCTATCGGCTTGTGATGGCGTAGAATCACCCGATGGATGGTTATGGGCAAATATCACCGCTGCGGCATTGACTTCCAGCACGGTTTTCACTACTTCACGTGGATAGATGCTGGCCGCGTCCACCGTTCCTTGAAACAGCTCTTTAAACTCAATCAGACGGTTTTGGTTATCCAGTAGTAATAAGGCAAACACTTCACGCTCATAGCTGCCTAGTTTACAGCGCACATACTCTTTGGTGGCATCAGGGTTGATTAGGGCATCACCGCGCACATAGCGGTTAGCCAGTATTTCAGCGGCATGCTCTAGGATTTCATTTTCCTGATAGCGTTGCTGCTTTTGGTAATCGGAAGTTTTGGGATTCATTTCAGGCTCCTGTCGGAATCAATGATGGGTTTCACATTGATGACATATGCCTGAAGATTTTTGGATTGAGAGATATGCGGGGAGCATATAGGTCTGCATCTCCCTTTGTAGATGGCAAAGCTAAGCTGTCGTTTGCTGAGATTTTCGTCACATAGCTAGTCTGGTTACCTGTATAGAAAATAGTTACTAACTAACAGATATTATTTTTTTATTAACATCATTGAACTCAGAGCAATGAACTTTACGATGCTCTTAAATTTGGAGTGAGCTTTCGCCGGATAGGTTTTATTTAAGTAATCAATAATTTTTTTTCGATTAAACATTAAAGCCCAATCACGCGCTGTCATATTGGTTTTGTTAGTTAGCTGTGGGTTTGAACCAAATTCTAATAGCAATTTAAAAATATCTAGATTGCCCTTATAGGCACTGGCCATGAGCACTGTATTACCTACATTATCCGCTGAGTTTACATCAGCACCGCATCTTAATAATGCTTCGCAGCAATCTTTTTCATTATTGTAGACTGCCAGCATCAAGGCAGAATACCCACTTGAGTTTGTTTCATTAATGTTTATATCCGAGGTGTTGGATAATAGATTAACCAAACTATAAAAATCACCTGAACGTGCACAATCAATCAGCGTAGTATCAACGCGGTAGGTTTTTTTATAATCGTCCCATTTCCTCATAATTCCCCCAAAAAAGGGGCTTTTATCAATCAACACAGCCACTGATAAAAGCCTTTCAATATTAAATGATGTCAGAAATTTTTAGCTTTAGAGCATCTGCAACCCCTTGGGCATAAGCAGGGTCTGCTTGGTGACAGTTTCTAATATGTCTATATTGAACTTCCAAAGACGCAGGACCGATGCTTCGAGCAGTATTTTCAAACAACACCGTCTTTTGTTCCGGCGTCATTAAATTAAATAACGCCCTTGGTTGACTAAAATAGTCATCGTCATCTTCGCGAAAGTCATAGCTATAGGCACCACCTTGAATTGCTAGTTCAGGCTCTTTAGTGTCGAGTTGTTCTTGCCATAAACCAAGGCTATTTGGTTCGTAAGCTTTTGTGCTTCCGTAGTTACCATCTACCCGCATTGCACCATCTCTATGGAAAGAATTCACCGGGCATTTCGGTTGATTAACCGGGATATGAGCATGATTGACGCCTAATCTATAACGCTGTGTATCTCCGTATGAAAATAATCGACCTTGTAACATCTTGTCTGGCGAAAAGCCGATGCCAGGTACAATATTGGCAGGGTTGAATGCCGCTTGTTCTACTTCGGCAAAATAATTGTCTGGGTTTCGGTTCAGCTCAAGAACACCAACATCAATTAAAGGAAAGTCATTATGTGGCCAAACCTTAGTTAGATCAAAAGGATGAATAGGATAGGATTTTGCTTCTTCTTCAGTCATTATCTGAACTTTCATATCCCAACGAGGGAAATCTCCATTTTCAATGGATTCATAAAGATCTTGTTGATGACTCTCTCGGTTTTTGCCAACAATTTCTTCGGCTTCTTGGTCCGTTAGGTTTTCTATTCCTTGCTGAGATTTAAGGTGGAACTTAACCCAACAACGTTCATTTTTATCATTGATGAAGCTAAACGTATGACTACCAAAACCATGCATATGGCGATAACTTTTTGGGATCCCTCTATCACTCATGACAACTGTGACCTGATGAAGTGCTTCAGGTAAAAGCGTCCAAAAATCCCAGTTGGTATTGGCACACCGCATATTGGTTCTCGGATCGCGTTTCACTGCGTGATTCAAATCGGGAAACTTGAGTGGATCTCTTAGAAAAAAGACTGGAGTATTGTTACCAACAAGATCCCAGTTTCCTTCATCAGTATAAAATTTTATCGCGAATCCTCTAATATCTCTTTCTGCATCAGCTGCTCCGCGTTCACCTGCTACTGTCGATAGGCGAACAAAAACATCCGTTTTTTTACCTACAGATGAAAAGATATTGGCTTTAGTGTACTGAGTAATATCGTGGGTGACAGTAAATGTCCCATAGGCACCAGAGCCTTTTGCGTGCATTCTCCTTTCAGGAATAACTTCGCGATCAAAATGGGCTAGTTTTTCTAAAAACCAAAAATCTTGTAGAAGCATTGGTCCTCTAGGACCAGCTGTTTGTACGTTTTGGTTGTCGTAAACGGGGCATCCGCTCGTTGTAGTAAGTTTATTTTTATCTTTCATTGCAGTCCCTTTTATTTGCTTACACTGTGAAAACTTAATCTCTTAAGCTAACAGATAGAATAATTATTGATATTTTTGCAACTTTGATTAGGGTGTTTATTCTAGTATGCAACCCTGTGTTAACAGCTTAGATATATGTAAACTATTTTTCCAATCACTCGCCTTCAATCAACCCGATATCCACAGTTTATTATTGGCTCGATTTTCAGTAGTAAACGCTTATTGGCGCCTCTAGTTGATGTAATTCGGTGATACATACATTGTTTTAATTATTCACAAAACTCGTCCACGGCAGCCAACGCTTGTGTGCCATAAATCACAGCAGGGCCACCTCCCATCAAAATTGCCACATTAATGGTCTCAATCAGTTCTTCTCTGGAAGCCCCAGCTTTTACTGCTGCTTCAACGTGGGAACCGATACAGCCATCACAACGAACATTGATGGCAATCGCAACGGCGATAAGCTCTTTATACTTAGTTTCCATAGCGCCCGGAGCAAAAGCTGCCTTGTGAAGGTTTAAAAAAGCGTTAAGAGTATCAGGGCTCGCTTTTCGAAAAGCGGAACCTAATTTGCGTTGTTGCTGATTAATGTCTGTATAATTTTTACTCATAATTTTACCTTAGTTGTATATTCAAATTTATTTACTCTGGCTTGCATATTTCACCAGCTCTTATGGCTTTGAATGTATTAAATGAAAGCCACAGAATTAAAAGGGTTAGGCATCCTAATAGCGCTATACCCGTATAGAAGCATTCAGGTGACTGAGCTAGCTCGGCATATCTAAACAGAGCGACATTAAAAGCTGCTACCGGAAATGAAAAAGCCCAGGATGAAAGATAAAACCCACCTTTTCGAAATTGATTGATATTGAGCACCAGCAAAATAGCGGTGAATAGTGCAACAGAAGCAAGTATTCTGGATAAGTCAGTCAGTTCTGGCACTAGTGAGCTGTAGGACACAAAGCCAATGGATGGTGGTGCTAACAAGATAAACAGCATCGGTTTAAAACGTGTTGGCAGAGCTTCATGAAAAATCAAACGGTTGGTAATGATGGTTAATAGCACCATCCAAAAAACAATGCCAACGCTGAAAAAGAACCAGCTTACCTCGATATATCCCAACTTAGCACCGGTGATTGGAGCAATAATGTTACCAACAACCGGAATAAACCAACTCGGGTTGGCGTGCTCTAGCCGGTAGTGATCGTGGTGTATCCAGCTATGCATAACCAGTAAAGTTAACGATAGCTGAACGATCGCTCCAACGCCCCATAAATAATAGGAAAGCAATTCAAACTTATGCCAAACGACGGAAAGGAGTAATAGGCTGATTGAGAAAGCAGCAAAGAAATTAATCTTAATTGGATGCTTTGTTTCTGCAATCACTGCATTTGGATAGCGAAAAAGTTTTAGTAGATAAAGACCACTCACCAGCAGCATAACGATACTTGCCAAAGCACTGGTGAATGTTGTCACCACAGGGAAAGACATACCCAGAGCTTTTTGCCATGCGATTGAAAATCCACTCAGACCCATAACGACAGAGAACATTGAAATAGGGAAATGTATTAATCGGTTTTCTACCTTTGCAGAGGATGAGTGGTTTATGGATAAATTGTTCATATCAAGCCTTTTCAGTTGGTAGCTTTTACCATTAGTTGGCTCTAATATATCCCTATCTGACTGACGTTTTTAGTTGCCAATATGACAAAATACATTCCTAACACGACAAATAGTTTTTTAGCAAAATGAACTGTTATAGAGTGGTTGTTATAGCCGCTATAGAATTTTCTATACTTATGTGCTGAATGTTTTAATCAATCAAGGAGTCACTATGGATACTATCGATATAGGAATTAATGAAGCTGACCGCATTGCTATTGCTGAAGGCTTGAAACGTCTGCTGGCAGACTCTTACACCCTTTATCTACAAACTCACAATTTTCACTGGAACGTAACCGGGCGACAGTTTCGCGATCTCCATTTGATGTTTGAAGAGCATTACACTGAGCTTGCAACAGCCGTCGATGATGTCGCGGAACGTATTCGTTCATTGAATATTGTTGCTCCAGGCACTTATAAATCGTTAGCGGCATTAAGCTCTATTGAAGAAGTGGAAGATATTCCGCCAGCAATGGAGATGGTAAAAATCTTGACGCAAAGTCATGAACAAGTGATCAGAACTTGCCGTGAGATATTAAAAACGGCTCAGGATGCCGATGATGAATCTTCCGCTGCATTGATTTCAGATCGAATGCGCGTGCATGAAAAAACGGCATGGATGTTAAGAGCTATGTTGGTCGCATAAAAACAATTCATTACTTATTGGGGTTAACGGGTCGTTAGCCCCATTTTTTAGCATCAATATTAAGTGAATGGTCATGAACAAAGTAAATCAGACATCTCTGCCTACACTCACCACCGATATTCTGGAGAGTATTTCAGACGGAGTATTTACGGTTGATGACCATTGGCAGATAAGTTTTTTTAACCGGGCTGCGGAAATGATAACAGGTATTCCCAGAAAAGAGGCTTTGGGCAAGCTGTGTTCCGAAGTGTTTAAATCCAGTATGTGTGAATCAGATTGTGCGTTACGTTGCACTCTGAAGAACCAGTCCCCGATAGTTAATAAGCCTTGTTTTATTATTGATGTAAATGGAGAACGAATTCCTATTTCTGTTTCCACGGCAGTGCTTAAAGATGCTAACGGTCAGGTTATCGGTGGTGCTGAAACCTTCCGGGATTTGAGCGAAGTGGAAGCGCTTAAATGTGCACTTCAGGGGCGTACCCAAGTCGGGGATTTTATTAGTCATAGCCCCATTATGCGTAATCTTTTTGAACTGCTTCCTGCTATTGCGCAAAGTCCGAGTACGGTTCTGATTCAAGGGGAAACAGGTACGGGTAAAGAACTGTTAGCGCGGGCTGTACACAATATGAGCAGCCGTTCTGATAAACCTTTTATTGCTGTTAACTGCGGGGCCTTACCCGATAATCTGCTTGAATCAGAATTGTTTGGTTATAAAAAGGGCGCTTTTACAGGAGCGACACAGGATAAACCTGGCCGATTTAAGTTAGCAGAAGGAGGTACTCTATTTTTGGATGAAATAGGAGAAATAAGCCTCGCACTTCAGGTTAGATTGTTGCGTGTGTTACAGGAACAAGTCTATGAGCCTTTGGGAGCTATTCGGCCGGAAAAAAGTACAGCAAGAATCGTAGTCGCGACTCACCGCAATCTGTATCAAATGGTTGCTGATGGTGACTTCAGACAAGATCTTTATTACCGCATTCATGTTGTGGATCTGAAATTGCCACCTTTGCGGGAACGAAAAGAAGATATCCCTTTACTTGTTGACCAGTTCATAACTAATTTCAACCGCCGACATCACCGCACGATTCAGCGTATTACCCCTGAAGCGATGGCTTTGCTTATGGCACACGATTGGCCGGGTAATGTGCGAGAGCTGGAAAACGTTATAGAGAGCGCATTCGTTTTATGTTCAAACGATGAAATTAGTCCGGCTTGTCTGAAAGCTGGATTAGGATTTGATTCTTTACAGAATGAATCAAGTGAACAGATAGGCGCGGTAAGACGTGTTGCTGAAAAACAGTCGATTCAGGCTGCACTGAAACGTAACCACTACAACAGAGCGGCAACGGCAGATGAGCTCGGTATACATAAAACGACGCTATACCGGAAAATGAAATCGTTAAATATTCCTTTTCCTGAGCAAAATGGCAGAAACCGAATTATTTAATTTGTAGCGTTGCAATAATTGCAGTTGTGATTCGATCTGTAATCACTATGGTTGCGATATCGCAACCATAGTGATTGCCTTTAATTTAATCCTTTCAAAATTATCCTTTAAAAACATAAAGATAAAATTTATCTGCTTTTGTTCTTAAAGTGGAATGCTTGTTGCTCTATATGGACTATCAGCAATGGAGTCCAGAATGAAAGTAGCATTGACGATTTGGAATAATCGTATCTCTCCGGTTTTTGATGTTGCACAGCAGGCATTGTTGCTGGAGGTGGAACAACGCGTTATCCAGCATCAGCAGGTATTTGATTTACCTGTGGATTCGGCAATGAATAAACTGACTTTTTTAATATCTCAGAATGTCGATTTGCTGATATGTGGCGCGATTTCCCGTTCCTTGCAGTTAGCCATTGAAGAACATGGTATCAAAGTCTATCCGTTCTGTTCCGGAGAGGTTTCGGAGCTCATTGAATGCTGGCAGAAAGACCAGCTTGATCAGGTGTCTTTTGCTATGCCTGGTTGCGGTAAGAGGCGGCGTATGGGGCAGAGGACACAAGGAAATGGCTGCTGGAATTCAGATAATCACTGTCGAAGACAAATTAAACATTTAGGAGGCAACGATGCCTAGATATGACAAAACAGGACCACAAGGTAATGGACCACGAACAGGTCGCGGTATGGGGTTGAGTCGTGGGGAAGATCAAACACGTATGAGTGATGGTGAATCCTGTAAACGCATCAGACGACGTCAACGAATGAGAAATGCCTGTGAAGCAGGACCAAATTGTAACCGAAGAGGTAATGCCGGGGCTGGAAATAGTCGAAGGGCTGGAAATAGTCGAAGAGCCGGACAAAACGTACAGGGTTCTCAGGGAGTGAGACGAAGAAACAATGTTCAAGAGCAGGGAAGAAATGCTGTGGGACAAGGCCGAATTGGCTTTGTTGACTTTGAATAGCACAGAGCACTTTCTACGGCTTAGTACGAATAAAGGCATTAACACTGGACAGTTTATAAAAGGGCACATACATGAAAATTGCTTTTACTACCGCATCATCCACTTTGAATGGTGAATTAGATCCGAAGTTTGGTCGAGCTCCAGGATTCCTGATTTACGATACCGATCAGAAAAACACTCAGTATCTGAATAATGACCTTAATTCAGATTCAGCTCAGGGAGCCGGTATTCAGGCCGCTCAGGAAGTTATCGCTGCTGGAGTCCAATATTTGGTAACTGGATCTTGTGGGCCGAAAGCCACTCAGGTGCTTAAAAGTGCCGGCGTTAAAATCTTTAAAAGTGATTCAGTCACGCTGAATGAGTGCCTTGAATTACTCAATAGCGGCAAGCTAACAGAAGCCTGATGTTTTAACTCAATCTCCGGAGGACAAGCCCGGAGGCTGAGCTCTTATCAAATTGAGGAGAGTCATGAAGTTAGCAATTGCTTCTGGTAAAGGTGGAACCGGGAAAACAACGGTATCTGTAGGATTGGCTCTGTCAGCAGAGAGTGCAGTGACTTATCTGGACTGCGATGTTGAAGAACCTAATGGAAAGTTATTTCTCCAGCCAGAAGTGGAATCGAGCCAAAACGTTTCCGTACCTGTTCCTGTCGTTAATCGCAATCGTTGTACAGGCTGTGGTGATTGCGCTGATATCTGTCAGTTTAATGCCATTGTTACTCAGGGGGAATACGCCATGGTATTTCCTGAGCTTTGTCATAGCTGTGGTGGGTGTGTTTATGTTTGCCCTGAAAGAGCAATTACGGAAGAAATGCATCCCATTGGCTTACTTAACAGTGGGCAAGCAGGAAATGTTCGTTATGTAGAAGGCTTATTGAATGTCGGTGTATCAATGGCGACACCTGTGATTGATGCCGTAAAAGATCATGTGTCAGATGGAGTGACTATTATTGATTCTCCGCCGGGGACGTCCTGCTCAATGGTAAGTACGGTGCGGGATGCAGATTTTGTTCTGTTGGTGACAGAGCCTACGCCATTTGGTCTGCATGACTTGAAGATAGCAATAAAAACACTTGAAGAGTTAAAGCGACCCTTTTCCGTCATTATCAACCGTTTTGAGGATACAGATAACTGCGTTGACCAGTATTGTGTGGATGAGGACATCGCAGTTTTACTTCGTATTCCTGACAACAGGAAAGTTGCTGAAGCTTATTCCAGAGGGGAATCATTACTCTCGGCATTACCTGAATTAAAAGACGAGTTTAGTCAGTTGTTGTCTGAGATAAAACTTGCATTGGAATCGGGAGAGAGTGCATGAAAGAAATTGTGATTCTTAGTGGTAAAGGGGGGACAGGAAAAACAAGTCTTACTGCATCATTTGCATCTCTAGCCAATAAGGCGGTATTAGCAGATTGTGATGTTGATGCTGCTGATTTACATCTAATCCTTAAACCGGATATCCAGACAACACACACCTTTACCAGTGGGCATGAAGCGGTTATTCGTACCCAAGATTGTTCGCAGTGTGATATCTGCACTGATTACTGCCGCTTCGGCGCCATTCAGCGTAACGAAGAAAGCGGTGAATACAGTATCGATCCGATAGCTTGTGAAGGATGTGGTGTCTGTGTCCGTTTTTGTCCGGATCATTGCATTGACTTCCCTATCAGGGAATGTGGTGAATGGTATCACTCAAATACGCGCTTCGGTCCTATGGTTCACGCTCACCTGGGAATTGCAGCAGAAAACTCCGGAAAGCTAGTGAGTCTGGTGAGGGAGGAGGCAAAGAAAAAGCCAGACAAGTTCAGGCTGACGTCTTGTTGGTTGATGGGCCTCCTGGGATAGGGTGTCCGGTTATTGCTTCCATTACCGGAGCGGATTTTTTGGTGTTGGTAACCGAACCAACGTTATCAGGCAAGCATGATATTGAGCGTGTTTTACAGTTGGCAAAGCATTTTAATCTACCGGTTTCTGTCGTGGTGAATAAATGGGATATCAACCCTGCCATGACAACAGAGATTGAAGATCTGGCATCCACTTATAGTGCTCATCTTCTTGGACGAATCCGATATGACAAAGCCATCACTCAGGCTCAAATAGAAGAGAAAAGCGTTATTGAGCTGGGTGAGAGCGAAGTATCAAAAGATATTCAGATTATTTGGAATCAGGTACAGGCAATAGCCTGTTAATTAAACAAAGGAAATACACAATGAAAATAGCTATCCCTGTAGCAGACGGAAAACTTGATCTACATTTTGGCCATTGTAAGAGTTTCGCATTGTTAGATGTGGATTTAGATAATAAACAAATTGTTTCACGAAATGATGTTGATGCACCTCCACATGAACCAGGATTATTGCCTGCATGGTTGGGTGATAAAAATGTAGAACTGGTTATTTCCGGCGGAATGGGACAAAAAGCGAAACAACTGTTTGAAGCGCGATCAATTCGGGTTGTTGTTGGAGCACCATCTGAAACTCCGGAATTATTAGCTCAAGCATATCTTGATGGTAGTTTAGCTTCTGGCACCAATGCATGTGATCACTAAGGTTTCGATGTGGTTAATAATCTAAAATTTTGCATCTTAATTGATAATACCAGTGATAAAAATCTCTTAACTGAACATGGCTTTTCTGTATGGATAGAGTGTGATGGGAAAACCATTTTATTTGACACGGGGCAAAATACCGACGACTCGGGAATTCTATTTAAAAATGCCAAAGCGTTAGGTTGTGACTTAACCACAGTCGATACATTAGTTCTTAGTCATGGTCACTATGATCATACTGGTTCGGTCAGTCAATTCTTAGCGGTCAATCCAAACGTTAATGTGGTCTGCCATCCTAATGCGCTTATGAAAGAACGTTACAGTATCTATCCGGATAAAGCCCCCAGACTAATAGCAATGCCTGATGAAGATCGGAATTTACTTCAATCTCTTCCACCTTCTCAAATGCAACTATTAACCGATGCACAAATGCTGTTCTCAGGCGTCGGTTATTCGGGCGCGATACCTCGTCAGCATCCGCTAGAGGATACAGGAGGCCCATTTTTTTCGGATAAGCGCAAAAGAGAACCGGACACGATTTATGACGATATATCTCTCTGGTTTGAGACATCTCAGGGGCTGGTTATTTTAACCGGATGCTGCCACTCGGGAATTATGAACACTGTCCTGCATATTCAGAATGTGACGGGAAAACAGAAAATACGAGCTGTTGTCGGTGGGTTGCACCTAAATAGGGCTTCTGAAAAAAGGCTAAAGGCGACTCGGGATGCCTTCGCTAAATGGCAACCACAAGCCATTATCCCATGCCATTGTACGGGAGAGCATGCCACTAGTTATTTAAAACAAACGAATCCAGTCATTTTTATGGCTGGAGGCAGTGGGACATGCATCGCTTTCGGAGCAGGGCGTAGTTAACTTTTGCGGTTGTCATTAAATATACAAAAAAATAATAATTTCTTCATTAAATAAAATTTAGGTAATTATATGAAAAAGAAAAAAATAGTTGTGATCGGCGGTTCTGCTGCGGGTCCCAAAACGGCAGCTAAAGCTCGAAGACTCGACGAACATGCCGAAATTATTCTTTTGCAGAAAGATAAAGATTTGTCTATGGCGTCATGTGGCTATCCTTATTATGTCGGCGGCGTTTTTGATAACCGGAATGAGTTAATCAGCACACCAACTGGTGTCGTTCGCGATCCTAGATTTTTTCTGAATGCGAAAGGTATTGACGCCAGAACGGAAACTGAGGTTATTGCAATTGATCCTCAGAATCATAGTGTCACCTGCAAGCATTTAGCTACCGGCGATGTGGACACTGTGAACTACGATAAACTGGTCATTTGTACCGGTGCCCGTCCTGTTATACCACCCATTCCTGGCAATGACCTGAAAGGTATTACTACGCTTCAGTCAATGAGAGATGCGGATTTCCTGCGTAAAGTACGTGATGAAAAGTCTATTAAGAAAGCCGTTGTTATCGGCGGAGGATTAATTGGTATCGAAACATGTGAAGCACTACATCTTGCCGGTATCGATATTACGGTTGTCGAATTGGCACCACAATTATTGACTTTCCTTGACTGGGAAATGGCAGAAATTGTTGAAAACCATGTTAGAGCCAAAGGGGCTAATGTGATCACTAATAACGGTGTCGCAGCTTTTCTTGGTGAAAACGGCCAGCTAACGGGCGTTAAATTGGCTAACGGTACTGAATTACCTTGTGAATTAGCGGTTGTTGCTATCGGTGTTAGACCGAATGTTGCACTAGCTCAAGAAGCCGGGCTTTCGATCGGTTCAACCGGTGGTATTGTGGTTAATGAGTTTATGCAAACTTCCGACCCTGACATCTATTCTGCTGGTGACTGTGTTGAATCCTACAATATGATCACAGGGAAAAAAGTGCACGCGCCTATGGGTGACTTGGCGAACCTACAAGGACGAGTAGCAGGCGAAAATATAATTTTGGGCAACAGCGTTTCTTTTCCTGGAGTTCTTCAAACCGGTATTTGCAAGGTATTTGATTTTTCGGCTGGCTCTACAGGCCTGACTGAAGCAACTGCGAAAAATCTTGGATATGGTACTTATGAAACCGTAGTTAATACGAGTCCGGATAAACCCGGCTTTATGGGCGCTGGTCTGCTGATTAGTAAAATGCTTGCGGATAAGAATACCGGTAAGATCCTGGGTGTTCAGTGTGTAGGAACCGGGGATGTTAGCAAGCAACTAGCTACAGCCGCCATGGCGCTTACGGGTGGGTTTACCGTGGAGCAATTGATTAATCTGGATATGCCTTATGCACCACCATTTTCACTCGCTATTGATCACTTCGTTGCCACTGCTCATTTAATGCAGAATAAATTGAAAGGGCGTTTACAGGGAATTTCTCCATGCGCGGTACATGAGAAATTGGAGCATAATGAAAAACTATTCATTCTTGATGTACGTGGCCCGGATGAATATGAGCAGATGCGTCTTGGTATTGGTGAAACGTTAATTCCTTCTGGTGTGCTAAGGCAGCGCTTGGACGAATTGCCACAAGATAAAGAAACGGAGATTATCTGCTATTGCAAAATCTCGTTAAGAGGTTATGAAGCTCAATTGGTACTTAATGCTTATGGCTGGCAAAATGTAAAAGTAATGGAAGGCGGCGTAATGGCTTGGCCTTATCCTCGGGAAAAATAGCTCAAAAAAGTAGCACGCTGTAAATGCAATCATAAGTGATTTAGTAAAAAGAGCCTGACCACATTGAAGTGGTCAGGCTCTTTTTATTTAACATATTGATTGTATAAAGTATTAGTGGCGGGGCTATTAACTAATCCAGCCTAGTAGTAGCCACCATAGGAAATCTAAAGGCATCAGCACAACAACAGTAATGGCTGTTAACGGTAGAGTGATTTTTAACAGCTTAGACAGAGGCTCTTTTGATAATTGCATTGCAACGACCAATGGTCCTACTTGATATGGGAAAATTACGGTCGAAAAACCAATTACCTGAGTCATTATGACGGCGGGTAGAGAGAACCCGGTTATTTGAGCGAAATCTCCGGCCATCGGTGTTAATACTGTTGGAACACCAGGGATTGTTGCGATTAATCCTGTGAGAGTTGAAATGATAGACAGTGCCATGAAGCTCAGGAATGAGCTGTTTTGGTCTGCTGGAAGTATATGTCCAAATAACTGCCCTAATGCTGAGCCAATCCCTGATTCATTAACCAGAGCTCCCAGCCCTAAAGCACCTGCTACAAAAACCACGGTGGCAAAATCAACGGAGCTATTAAACGCTTTTGGCTCTACAATTCCCCATTTAGGTAACAGAAGTATAATTGCGGTCACTAAACCTACCCAGGCTGGATTAATACCGTGAATGGTATCGGTTATCCAGAATAACAACGTGATAGCGAGCAACATACCCACTTTCTTCTGCATCTTTTGGTCGGAAACGAAACTTTCGTTACTGGTGTCTTTATTGGCTGATGGAGCTGAAACTTTGTCAGGGAAAATACGCAGTACTAGCCAAATGACGACCAAAGATTTAATGATACCTAATATGGGAAAGTGAAGTAGCAGGTATTCAGTGTAGCCAAAGGTAATATTAAAAAGGTTTTCACTGGAGCCAGCTAAAATCATGTTGGGAATATTGGCAGGTAACACTGCAAAACTGGGCATATTGCACGAAATTGCAAGGGCAGTAGCAATGCCAATTCGGCCATTACTGCCTTTTTTCAGTCCAATGGTGTCAGCTAATGCCATACCAATAGGAATTAACACCACCGCTCTGCCTACGGAAGAGGGCATGATAAATCCCAGTAACATGGCGCTAAATACCATGCCGGCGATAAGGCGCGGATAACTAACTGTTAAGTAGGGTGAAATCATTGTCGCAAGCTTTTGACCTAGCCCGGATTTGGAAATTGACGCGCCAATGATAAACCCCGAAATGATGAGCCATACTGCGGTAGAGCCAAAACCCGCGAATACTATCGATGGTGAAATCAGACCCAATATCGTGACTAAAGCAAAGAAGATCAAACTAGCCAGAAAGGGCGGAACGAATCCTGAGCTCCAAAAAACGAGTGTCACTAAGACAACTGCGGCACTCCGGGAAAATATCTCGGACTGACCTTGAAATGGGTAAATACTAATAACAAGTGCAAATACCAAAGCGATAATTACAGCGACTGACTTTACATTTAGCCGGTTGACCATGAGTGTTTTTCTCCTGAACTTTTATAATTATTAGGCTCTATTGACCCAAAAGCTCAACAGGCTCTAGATATATTGTTGAGTTATTTCTAAAATACCTTTTTTTGATACGTTTTAACGAGACAGGATGTCAAAATATATTCCTAACACGACAATGTTATCGCCCAGCGACGTTGCCTTTGTCTTAGATCCAACTCAACCCGTGCTTACCCACAATCGAAGTATGGTTGCTGAGTCTGCTATCGAACCGCATTCACATCCCAGAGGCCAACTACTTTGGGGCTGTAAGGGTATTTTGCGCATAACCAGTGAAAAAGCTATCTGGGTTGTTCCATCTACGCATGCTGTATGGATTCCGGGAGGGTATCCCCATCAGGTAAGTAGTGAAACTGCTACGCAAACCCGTAATCTATACGTTGATCCCTCGTATTGTGTTCGTCAGAACCCGCAGAAAGTCGTCATGTTGAAGATGAGCTCATTAATGCGGGAGGTCATACTTAGGCTTACAGAAAGTTCAGATTCCCTGACAAAAGAAAGGGTACATAACTTAGGCTTGGTTGCTCTTGATGAACTTGAATCTTTGGAAGCATTAGAGCTCTATATACCATCAGGACATGATCTACGCTTGCAACGTTTGATTAGCCTTATTGTCAATCAACCTGATCAATTACTATTGCTTGAACAGTTAGCCACTCAGGTAGGAGCAAGTGTCCGTACTATCGAAAGGTTGTTTAAATCAGAGACGGGACTCACATTCCGTCAATGGCGTAGCCGTTTTCGTTTGATGAATTCGTTGGAGAAGATTTCTCGGGGGTATAACACGACCTTGGTTGCGCATGAGCTCGGCTATAGCAGTGTAAGCAGTTTTATCTCTTCTTTTAAAAAATTGTTTGGTTGTACACCTCAGGAATATGCTCAAAGGTAATTGTTTTGTTTTATTACCCTTCCCATATCTACAATATGGGGCAGCAATTATCAGCACTCCCCCGACTATCTAGGTGTGCTTCCAATTATAAATCTGAAGATGCCGTGCAATCAGTCCAGAGTTAAAATATCCTATAGTAAGAGCTGTATGGAAGGAAATGAGTATGGTTGGAGCTGCTGGCTTAACTTCAGCAGCTCAATAATATGTTTACTGGTTTGTTGAACAGACAGATAAACTTCCCTTAGAAGCCTCCTCGATATAGTTACTCCACCAGCGTAGCATTTCTCTACGTTGATTAAGATATAAAGCCCGGTTGTAAATACCTCGAATTTGGTTTTTGTCCACGTGAGCTAGTGCTAGTTCAATGACGTCATTATGAAAGAGTTTAGTTTCATTTAGCGTAGTGCTAGCTAGAGCTCTTAGACCATGGGAGACCAAACGGTCCTTAAAGCCCATACGTTTAAGGGCAATGTTAGCTGTTTGGCTGTTACTCGGCCTCATCGGGTCTTTATATGAAGCGAATATGTATTCGCTTCCACCATTTATTTTTTTCATCTCATTCAACAGATTTAAAGTCTGCGGCGTTAGAGGCACTAGGTGATCCCTTCGTTTTTTCATTCTATCTGCTGGAATAACCCATAGATTTTCATTCCAATCAATCTCATCCCAACGAGCTTGCGCTGTCTCAATAGGTCGGGTCATGGTATGTAGTTGCCATTCAATCATACATCGAGTGGTATACATGATACTGGCCCGTCCTAGGGTTCTCATTAACTCAGGAAGTTCGTCGGCACTTATTGATTTCATATTGGTGACGGTAGGTTTCAAGAACGCAGAACTGATTTTGGCTAAAGGGTTGTACTCAATAAGTCCCTTATTCTGAGCAAAACTCATAATTTCGTTCACACGTTGGCAGATCCTTTTCAGTGTTTCTAGGTGTCCTTTAGCCTGAAGTGGCTGAAGGGTATTTATCACTAGAGGTGCAGTAAGCTCAGTGATAGGAGTATTGCCAAGCTTCGGTAGCAAATGAAGATTTAAAGCTCGCTGAAGGTTCACCTTTGTTTTTTCACTGATGGTTGCGCTCTTTACTGTTAACCAACTGTTTGTGACTTCAGCTAATGTGGATAGTAAGCGCTGTTGCTCTATCGTTTGTTGGTTCTTGAGTTTGACTTGAGGATCAATACCAGCTTGTAGCGTTTCTATCGCGCCTAGAGCCTTCTTTCGTGCATTTGTTAGGGAAAGGCTAGGGTAACTGCCAAACGTCATGTTAGCGCGTTTACCGTTGTGTGGACGTGTATAGTTGAATAGCCATGTCTTTGTACCGTTTGGTTTTACACGTAGACGAAGGCCGTTACCATCAAAGAGCGTATACTCTTTATCTTGTGGTTTAGCGTTAGAGATTTGTTTATCTGTTAAAGATTTAGTTGTTCTTGCCATGATTGGTACACCGTAAATTGGAACATACGGACAATGTACCTATTTGTGTACCTAAACTTCTAAGCTAGTACGAGTCAGGAAAAGACGTTAAGAGAATGCAATCCCTTGAAATAGCTAGGTTTAGATACAAAAAAAGACGTCCTGGGACGTCTTTCTTCTGGAATTTGGCTCCCCCTGCAAGACTTGAACTTGCGACATACGGATTAACAGTCCGCCGTTCTACCGACTGAACTAAGGGGGAATTGCTTAGTGCGGTGCGGATGTTACTTAGAGGGACGGGGAGTGTCAACCTTTACACTAAAAAATTCAGCTAATTTTTTTCAAAAAAAATAGTTTACTTTTCTGTACCCCTTATGGGTATTACGCTGGATTTACTTATCCACCAAATTTGTGGATAAGTGTGTTGATGAAACTTGAGCAATCATTTGAAGTGCTTCCATTTAAGTGAAAACTCTAAATGTAATCGATTGTATAATTTATCTAACTTAATGATTTTATTTTTATAAATCTTGTTATCCACTGTTTTTTCTAATGGATATAAACTGCGAGAGAAAGGTCAATTTAATGTCAAGATTGGAAATTTTGGGGAAAACCAGTGGATTATTATTTGGGTATTTTAGATGGGTATAACTCGGTGGGGCGACGATATTAACAAACTTTTTAGATTGATGCGAACGTTATTTTTTAGCCGTGGTAGATCTGAAACACAAGTTCGATTGGTAGTTATGAAACTGTTTCATGAGTGCTTATCAATGGGGGAAAGAATCGCATATAAAGTTTTCGCAATGGTAAATAACAATTATGACTTGCCATGCTGTAAGGCAAGCAGCGACAATAGTTCCTCGTTCAGACTGTAGGAAGAAAGCGTAATGAGTAAGGCGTTTGAATTGGTATCACACTATCGCCCATCCGGTGATCAGCCTAAAGCCATAGAGCAGCTTTTAGAAGGAATTGAAGCAGGACTTGCGCATCAAACCCTGTTGGGTGTTACAGGGTCTGGTAAAACGTTTACCCTAGCGAATGTCATTGCTCGATCACAACGCCCGACGATTTTACTTGCGCCGAATAAGACGCTTGCAGCTCAGCTTTATGGCGAGATGAAAGCTTTTTCCCTAATAATGCCGTCGAATACTTTGTTTCCTACTACGACTATTACCAGCCTGAAGCTTATGTGCCGACGACGGATACTTTCATCGAGAAAGATTCATCTGTTAACGCTCATATTGAGCAAATGCGTCTTTCTGCTACCAAAGCGTTGCTGGAGCGCAAAGATGCCATCATCGTGGCTTCTGTTTCCGCGATTTACGGTCTGGGTGACCCTGATTCCTACTTGAAGATGATGCTTCATTTACGCCGAGGAGATGTGATCAATCAGCGTGATATGCTGCGTCGCTTGGCGGAGCTTCAGTATTCCCGCAATGATGTAGCGTTTGAGCGCGGTCAGTTCCGTGTGCGCGGTGAAGTGATTGATATTTTCCCTGCTGAATCTGACCAAGATGCGGTGCGCGTGGAAATGTTCGATGAAGAAGTGGAATGCATCAGCTTATTTGATCCGCTCACTGGTACGATAAAACAGCGAGACTTACCGCGTTTTACGGTCTACCCGAAAACTCACTATGTCACACCGCGCGAACGCATTCTCGAAGCAATTGAGAGTATTAAAGTTGAACTCGAGTCGCGCCGTAAGTATCTGCTTGAAAATAATAAACTGCTGGAAGAGCAGCGTATTACTCAGCGGACGCAATTTGATATTGAAATGATGAACGAGCTAGGTTTCTGCTCGGGTATCGAAAACTACTCTCGATTCTTGAGTGGACGCAACGAGGGTGAGCCGCCACCGACACTTTTTGATTACTTGCCACATGATGGTTTATTAGTGATTGATGAATCCCACGTTACTGTTCCGCAGATTGGCGCAATGTTTAAAGGTGACCGTTCGCGTAAAGAGACGCTGGTGGAATTTGGTTTCCGTTTACCTTCTGCTCTGGATAACCGACCGCTTAAATTTGAAGAATTCGAAGCACTGGCACCGCAGACAATTTTTGTTTCTGCGACGCCGGGTAATTATGAGTTAGAGAAATCGGCGGGTGAAGTGGCTGACCAAGTGG
This sequence comes from Vibrio sp. Hal054, assembly GCF_037162405.1. NCBI lineage: Bacteria > Pseudomonadati > Pseudomonadota > Gammaproteobacteria > Vibrionales > Vibrionaceae > Vibrio > Vibrio sp. Hal054. The sequence goes on from NZ_JARLUT010000001.1 coordinate 865,076, forward strand.
TTCGTCCTACAGGGTTATTGGATCCTGAGCTCGAAGTTCGTCCTGTGGCTACTCAGGTTGATGATCTGTTGTCCGAAATTCGTATCCGCTCTGTAAAAGATGAACGAGTACTTGTCACTACGTTGACTAAGCGTATGGCGGAAGACCTGACCGAATATCTCCATGAACATGGTGTTAAGGTGCGATATCTTCATTCGGATATCGATACAGTGGAAAGGGTCGAGATCATTCGAGATTTGCGTTTAGGCGAATTTGACGTATTGGTGGGGATTAACTTGTTGCGAGAAGGTTTGGACATGCCAGAAGTGTCTTTGGTTGCGATCTTGGATGCGGACAAAGAAGGCTTCTTACGTTCAGAACGTTCTCTGATTCAGACCATTGGTCGTGCTGCTCGTAACCTTGAAGGTCGAGCCATTCTTTATGCTGACAGCATTACGAAGTCGATGAAGAAAGCGATGGATGAAACCAACCGTCGTCGCGAAAAACAGCATGCTTATAACGAGGCCATGGGGCTTAAACCACAGGCGCTAAAACGTAATATCAAAGATATTATGGAAATCGGCGATATTGCTAAATCTCGCAAACAGAAATCAAGTAAAGTGGTTGCACTGTCTAAAGTCGCAGAGGATGCTGCTAACTATGGGTCTTTAACTCCACAGCAATTGGATAAAGAGATCAGTAAGTTAGAAGGTCAAATGTACAAGTATGCACAAAACCTTGAGTTCGAGATGGCGGCGAAAACACGCGATCAGATTGAAGAGTTAAGAAAGCAATTTATTGCTAACTCTTAGCAGCTATAGTCAGATAAAAAAATAGCCAATAGAAATCGTCTCTATTGGCTGTAATTTCGTGAATATCGTATTCACTAACAACGTCAGTTGGCTAGGTGACCCGTTAGGGTCATTAAGTACCAAGCATTTAGCGTGCCAAGTATAAAATACCAATTTTGTTCAATTCTCATACTAGTTGTATGGTTTAGCCCCTGTTTGTTTGCAAAATGCAACTTCTAATGCAATCATGAAGCAAAATGCAAAAATAAATGGCTAGGTTATGCAACACAATTACACACCACAAAAAGCAAAATACTTATTGATGGTGGAAGATACGGTGTCCGTGGCGGCACTGTATCGTTCTTATCTCACTCCACTTGAAATAGATATCAACATAGTAGGGACGGGGCGCGAAGCAATAGAAAGCATCGCCGCACGTGAGCCTGATTTAATTCTTCTCGACCTTCGATTACCAGATATGACTGGGATGGACGTTTTGCATGCCGTAAAACAGAAATCACCTGATGTCCCCGTTATTTTCATGACCGCGCATGGTTCAATTGATACAGCGGTTGAAGCGATGCGCCACGGGGCTCAGGACTTCTTGATTAAGCCTTGTGAAGCGGATCGACTGCGTGTCACTGTGAACAACGCTATTCGCAAAGCCAGCAAGCTAAAAAATGATGCCGATGGCCTTAATAATCAGAATTATCAGGGCTTTATCGGAAGTAGTCAGACCATGCAGGCGGTTTATCGCACCATAGACTCGGCCGCGACCAGTAAAGCGAGCATTTTTATTACCGGAGAAAGTGGTACAGGTAAAGAAGTGTGTGCTGAGGCGATTCATGCGGCGAGTAAACGAGGTGACAAACCGTTTATCGCTATTAACTGTGCTGCGATTCCTAAAGATTTGATTGAAAGTGAGTTGTTTGGTCACGTGAAAGGTGCCTTTACAGGTGCCGCGGCTGACCGACAAGGCGCAGCCGAATTAGCAGACGGTGGCACACTTTTTCTCGATGAGTTGTGCGAGATGGATCTAGAATTGCAAACAAAACTGCTGCGCTTTATTCAGACGGGCACATTTCAAAAAGTCGGCTCTTCTAAGATGAAAAGCGTGGATGTACGATTCGTCTGTGCAACCAACCGTGATCCATGGAAAGAAGTGCAGGAAGGGCGTTTTAGAGAAGACTTATACTATCGTCTTTATGTTATCCCATTACATCTGCCGCCTTTGCGTGAACGCAGCGATGACGTCATCGAAATCGCTTATTCGCTGTTGGGTTATATGTCTAAAGAAGAAGGCAAAGGTTTTGTCCGTTTGTCTCCTGAAGTGGTAGAGCGCTTTAAGCGCTATGAATGGCCGGGTAACGTTCGTCAGTTACAGAACGTATTGCGTAACGTAGTGGTTCTTAATGAGGGTAAAGAGATCACTCAAGAGATGTTGCCTCCACCGTTGAACTTACCTCAGGAACGTGTTGAACCTGTTGATATGCCGATGAGCGGCCCTATTACCGTGCATGAAATCTTTCCTCTTTGGATGACAGAAAAACAGGCGATCGAAAAAGCGATAGAAGCTTGCGATGGCAACATTCCAAAAGCGGCGGGCTATTTGGATGTCAGCCCTTCAACGCTCTACAGAAAACTACAAACGTGGAATGAGAAAGAGAAGGAAAGCCGATAATTATGGACGTGTTAAACCAAAGCAAGATAGAGAAATTAGCAAGAGAAATTGGGGAAGAAAACGTACCAATGCTCCTTGAAATTTTTCTTGGTGAGCTAGTAGCCTATCAGCAAAGTTTAACCAGCAATGAGGTTGTTGATAAAACTCAATACCTTAAAGATATCAGCCATGCATTAAAGAGCAGTGCGGCGAGTTTTGGTGCCGATAGGCTTTGTGCTAAGGCAGTCGACATTGACGCTAAGGCAAAATTAGGTGAGCAATTTGATGAAGCAGTAGAAACGGCGAATATGGTTGATATTCTTAACCAGACTCACGGATACTATCAGCAGTTGATTGTCACAAGCAGTTGTGACTAATAACTGATTGTAAATTGCCACCGATTATCGGTAGTTAGTTAGCACCACTGCGACCAACAATCTTAGCTGCAGTGGTGTTTAACAAGACTGGTTGCCGAGTTAATCGTTCAACTGCTCTTCAATTGCAAGGCGCAACTTGTCTCGATCATGACGCCAATCGCGGTTTGGTGATGCCAAATCGCGAGTCACGCAGTTCCAATTGTCTTTTAAATCTGAGTGTTCTTTCGGTCCAATCACCACATCAATTTTACGATTTTTACAAGCGCGTTCGCACCATTCCAGCTTCTGTTTCAGGCTCATACGACCCGCAGGGCCGTATTCAGGTGATAAGTTCTCAATAAAAATCACCTTTGCCTTTTGGTTGTCAAAAATAGCCTGACCGATTTTAGGCAGAAGTAGTGGTGGCATTATGCTGGTAAGAAAACTGCCGGGACCAAGAATAATTGCATCGGCTGCCGCAATCGCCTCGACTCCCTCGAACGTTGCCGCAACCTTTGGTTCTAGGTCGAGTCGTAATAAGTCGTCTTCCATCTCATCTACGCTGGTTTCACCTGTTACCCATTTGCCGTTTGTTGCTAATGCGGTGAGATCGGATGGATGTTCTGACATAGGAATAATGTTCACATCAACTTTCAGCATGGTGCGGATAAGATTGATTGCGTCTAGTGGACGAACTGAGAGGTTATCCAGTGCCGTTAGCATCAGGTTTCCGAGGTTGTGACCATCAAGCTCACCACTGCCTTTAAAGCGGTATTCAAACATCATCGAGCTGATGGAAGGGTCGGTAATCAACTGGTTAATACAGTTACGCGTATCACCCCAGGCAATTCCGCCTTGGCAGTGGCGAATTCGCCCGGTCGAACCGCCGTTGTCCGTTGTGGTAACAATACCTGTTGCATTAGAGCCGAAATGCTTTAACGCTGCCAAAATTCGTCCTAAACCGTGGCCGCCGCCAATAGCGACCACTTTTTTATCTTTGTATAAGTTCATCATCTTTATTCTTCTAATATTTGATAAAACCTTAGCCGATGGAAGTTGAGTTGTGGATGTACCGCCCATCAACAACCCCAAGAGGCTTGGGTGTACTAGAATGTATAGGATATTGAAAACGACATATACTTATTTAGAGGTAAATTAGGACTTTGGTTTTCTTTTGCAACTGATTTACTAGAAAGATGATGCGTTTTTCAGTATTTTACAGCCAGTAGTCGCTGATTAGATAAGTGTTTAGCTTTCTAGCCGGCTGCCATAACTCCGAGCTTTTTCATCTAAGTTACTTGAAACTATTGATAGTGATATGGTTAAGAAGCCAGTGGCATATTGTCACGAGGGCATAAGTGGAAATGTTTATGCCTCCCGTATTTGGAAAGGTGTTCCGTGGCGCAACAATTCGAAGATAAATTCCAGCGTAAATTTTATTATTTGCGTCTGTCAGTTACCGATGTTTGTAACTTCAAATGTACTTATTGCCTGCCTGATGGTTATAAACCTTCGGGGAGCAAAAACTCGTCTTTTTTAACCCTTCCTGAAATCCGTCGCGTGGTAAATGCTTTCGCTGATTGTGGTACATCCAAAATACGTATTACAGGTGGTGAGCCTACATTACGTAAAGACTTTACCGATATCATCCGCTTGGTTTCCGATAACTCAAATATTAAGAAAATAGCCACTACTACTAATGGTTATCGGATGGAAAAGGGGGTTGCAGATTGGAAAGACGCAGGCCTCACGCATATCAATGTCAGCGTCGATAGTTTAGACCCGAGAATGTTTCATCAAATCACGGGTGAAAACCGCTTTCATCAAGTTATGGCTGGCATCGACCGCGCGTTCGAAGTCGGTTATAAACAAGTCAAAGTGAATGTGGTGTTGATGAAAGATCGCAATCACAACGAACTTCCTCTGTTTCTTGAATGGATCAAACACCGTCCAATCCAACTGCGTTTTATCGAACTGATGCAAACCGGTGAAATGGACGATTTATTCGCTAAACATCATGTCTCTGGAGTCACAATCCGTAATCAGCTTATTGCCAACGGATGGATTCTAAAAGCAAGAGAAAACAATGATGGCCCAGCTCAGGTCTTTGTGCATGCGGATTATCAGGGCGAAATCGGTCTTATCATGCCTTACGAAAAAAACTTCTGTGAGAGTTGCAATCGACTCAGAGTGTCTGCGCTCGGTAAACTGCATCTTTGTCTTTTTGGCGAAAAAGGTCTAGAGCTCAGAGATTTGCTTCAGGAAGATGCACAGGAAGCGGAGTTGATCGAACGTATTCAAATGCAGCTGCAGAACAAATCCGTCAGCCATTTTCTTCAGGAAGGAAATACAGGCATGACTCCGCATTTAGCGTCTATTGGTGGTTAAAGCCATTTCGAAGGCTAGTAATCATCGTGATTAATCAGATTTAAATTAACGAATAATAATTGAATTAAGGTGAGCAAATGGGTCACGCAGAAAGCAAATTTCAACCAGCGAACATCGCAGTGTTAACCGTTTCAGATACACGTACAGAAGAAAATGATACCTCAGGTTGCTACCTTGCTGAGCAACTTCAGGAAGCAGGGCATCACTTAGCAGACAAGCAAATCGTTATTGACGATATGTACAAAATACGTGCGGTGGTTTCACAGTGGATTGCGGATGAAAAGGTTCAGGCAGTATTAATCACAGGTGGTACCGGTTTTACTTCGCGCGATAGCACCCCTGAAGCGTTAAAGCCTCTGTTTGATAAAGAAGTTGAAGGTTTCGGAGAGTTGTTCCGCATGGTTTCTTATGAAGAAATTGGCACTTCTACTATTCAGTCTCGCGCGGTGGCTGGTTTCGCAAACCATACGGTTATTTTTGCGATGCCTGGCTCAACAGGAGCTTGCCGCACTGGCTGGACGAAGATCATCAAACAGCAGTTAGATGCCAGCCATCGTCCATGTAACTTTATGCCGCATTTATAAGAGTGAGGGACAATGACTCAATTCACTCACATTAACGCTTCTGGTGAAGCCAACATGGTGGATGTTTCTGCAAAGGCGGAAACGGTAAGAGAAGCGCGCGCAGAAGCTTTTGTTCACATGGCACCAGAAACGCTGCAACTGATCGTATCGGGTCAGCATCACAAAGGTGATGTGTTTGCCACGGCACGTATTGCTGGTATTCAAGCAGCCAAGAAAACATGGGATTTAATTCCGCTTTGCCACCCGTTACTGCTTTCAAAAGTTGAAGTTCAGCTAGAAGCGATTGAATCGGAAAACAAGGTTCGTATTGAATCCGTATGTAAACTCGCTGGTAAAACCGGTGTTGAAATGGAGGCGCTAACCGCGGCTTCGGTTGCAGCATTGACGATTTACGACATGTGTAAAGCTGTGCAGAAAGATATGGTAATTGGGCAAATTCGCTTGTTAGAAAAGACGGGCGGTAAATCGGGTCATTTTAAGGTAGATGTATGATTAGTATTTTGTTTTTTGCCCAAACAAGAGAATTAGTGGACTGTGATGGTTTGTCACTTGAGCATGAGTTTGATTCGGTTGAAGCATTGCGTGCACATCTTGCGGCTCAATCGGACAAATGGGCACTGGCATTAGAATCCGGAAAATTGTTGGCTGCGGTTAACCAATCAATTGTACCGATGGATTCTGAACTTAAAGATGGCGATGAAGTGGCTTTCTTCCCACCGGTAACTGGAGGTTAATATGAACAGCTATGTATCGGTTCAGGTAGAAGATTTCAGTGTCGCTCAAGAGTATGAAGCGCTTTCATCGGGCACAGATGCGGGTGCGGTCGTGACTTTCATAGGTAAAGTTCGTGACATGAACTTAGGTGACCATGTGACAGGACTGCATTTAGAGCATTATCCGGGTATGACGGAGAAATCTCTTAACGAAATCTGTGATGAAGCGAAATCACGCTGGCCACTATTGCAGTTGAGATTAATTCACCGTATTGGTGATTTAGATATCGGCGATCAAGTCGTCTTCGTCGGTGTCAGCAGCGCTCATCGCTCTGCCTCTTTTGAAGCCTGTGAATTTGTAATGGACTATTTAAAGACCAAAGCCCCTTTCTGGAAAAAGGAGCGTACAACCGATGGAACTCGCTGGATTGATTCAAGAGACTCAGATTCCAAAGCTGCTCAGCGTTGGGTGAAGTAGAGTTATCGCTGTTCCAAAGGTAAGAACGACAGATTTTTTACGTAGCCATAGGTTGCAACAATCAAAAAATTGGTGAATCCCATTTAGTAAAATCAAGAAATTAGTCAACACTTAGATTAACAGCTACCTTTAAATAAGGAACCTAAGGAGACTGAAATGGATTCACTAAAAGTAAAAGATTACATGACCGTTAAAGCGGTGACCTTTACTCCTGATATGCCTTTGTCTGCTGCGCTCGATAAAGTGATTCGTTCCGATCACTTGGGCGGGCCCGTTATTGATGATAAGGAACGCGTAATTGGCTTCCTTTCAGAACAGGACTTGCTCGATAAACTGGTCAAAGTGAGTTACTTCTGTCAGGACACACATATTGTCAGTGACTGCATGTATAAAGAAGTGCTTTCTGTCTCTCCGGAAATGTCGATCATTGAGTTGGCCGATATGATGAAAGTCGGAAAGCCTAAAGTTTATCCTGTTATAGATAATGGCAAGTTGGTAGGGATTATTACGCGGCGTGATGTGTTAAGAGCAATAGGTAAAAACTTAGCCAATTGTTTTAAACATCAAGTATAAAAAGCAACCTCCTTTTTCCATACCATCAATGTGATTTTCTCTCTTCAAAGCACAGTCAAGCGCTGTGCTTTTGAATTTTCCTATCAGCGCGCATATTAACCATTTAATAAATTTTAAGTGATCCGTGTCACTTAAATGTGAAACGAATACATGTCTTGCTTTTAATGGTGTGATTCCTATCACTCTATAGCTTTTAATACTGAGCTAAAGTTGTCCTGTACCTATTTATATTTATGAGCTGAATAAGCCGCATGAAGGAGCAACCTATGTCTCAAGCAGTATTCCACCTTGGTGTTACCGAAGCTGATCTTAATGGCGCAACGTTAGCGATCATTCCTGGTGATCCAGCGCGTGTACAAAAAATTGCAGAGTTAATGGATAACCCAGTATTTCTTGCAAGCCACCGTGAATACACGCTTTATCGCGCAGAACTTGATGGCAAGTCGGTTGTAGTTTGTTCTACTGGTATCGGTGGCCCTTCAACTTCTATTGCTGTAGAAGAGTTAGCTCAGCTAGGTGTTCGTAGCTTCTTGCGTGTAGGCACAACAGGTGCAATTCAACCACACGTTAATGTTGGTGACATGATTGTCACCACAGGTTCTGTTCGTCTTGATGGCGCAAGCCTTCACTTTGCTCCAATGGAGTTCCCAGCGGTTCCTGATTTCGATGTTGCGATCGCAATGAAACAGGCTGCGGAAGAGAGCGGTGCGACAGTTCACATGGGTATTACTGCTTCCAGTGACACTTTCTACCCAGGTCAAGAACGTTACGACACATTCACAGGTCGTGTTGTTAAGCGTTTCCAAGGTTCAATGAAAGAATGGCAGGAAATGGGCGTACTAAACTTTGAAATGGAATCAGCAACTCTGCTTACTATGTGTGCAAGTTCTGGTTTGAAAGCAGGTTGTGTCGCTGGTGTTATCATCAACCGTACTCAAAAAGAAATTCCAGATCATGCAACGTTGAAAGAGACAGAAGCTCGTTCAATCAAAGTGGTCGTAGAAGCTGCTCGTAAGATGCTTTAATTCTCTCTGTTCGCAGCTTAACTGCGTAGAGAATGCTTGAATTTAAACGCCATACTGTTTTCGCAGTATGGCGTTTTCGTTTATTAAGCGACGACCAGTTTAGGCAAAGGTATGTAAAGACTCTCACTGACATCCGCCAGCATTTGGTCATAAACGTGCGCAATGCTCAGCGAGACATCTGAAGTCAGTTGATATAGCTGCTCCTGAGGAATATCAAAGGCTGGATTCTCGTGCAGCTCGCTTAGTATATGCATTGCTTTTGAACAGGCCGGTGATGCAATGGACAACGGACTGATCAACGCCAGTTGATTCAGTTTGCGGCGCAATAGGTCACAGTAATGACGCAAACGTGCGGAACCATCTTGGGTATGCATATCTTCAATTGAAATACGTAGCTGGGTCAGAGTGTCCATAGAGTCAATCACTTGCTGCCAGTTCATATGGTACTCTTCACTCAAATCTTCTCGGTTTGATTCCACTAACCAAGCCAGCATTACTTCGTCCATCAAAAACATACAGTGTCGAATGGCTTTGCCGTGCATCATTTGGTTGCGGGCAATGCTTCTGTCCTGCCAGTTATTCATCAGAGCTTTCAATTTAAGCTGCAAAACACGATACATAGGCTTGCTATCGAAATGCGATGTGGAAATCAGATGGTTCGATTTCTCATGCAATAAATCTTGCAAATGACTAAGCTCTGCTTCTCTTTTTTCTCCGAACATCAGTGCATGATGAGTGGCACTGCGGTGTTGTCGGCTCAAATATAACAGCTGGCGAAGATCGATCAGAAGCTCGTACTTGCGCTGCAAAGTCGATTCTCTTTGCTTAGAAAAGTAGAACATCAAACCAAGTATGCCGATAGAGATCAGCATTGAGATAATGACAAACATAACCAACTCCTTGTTGCTACCTTGTCGTAGAGACGTGACAGTCGAAACTGTGCATCAACCAGTGAAAGGATTTTATTGTTTACTAAAGGAATTGCAGTTTTAATGCCAAGGGTTATTTGTATTTAAATCAATAACTTAGAATTTGACGGATTGAAATTTCGCACCATTGAAGTGCAAATTGAACTAAAAGTGTGAGTTGGTTCATAAAAAAAGCCCCAGCGCTTATCACGTTGGGGCTTTCTTAAAGCTGATTTTCTGAGTGATTACAGAACACGCATGCCAGGCTGAGCACCTTCGTGTGGTTCAAGAATCCATAGTTCGCTGCCACCAGGGCCAGCCGCGAGGATCATGCCTTCAGACATACCGAACTTCATCTTACGAGGTTTAAGGTTTGCAACAACAACCGTTAGTTTACCCACTAAGTCTTCTGGTTTGTAAGCGGCTTTGATGCCTGAGAATACTTGGCGCATTTCACCACCGATATCCAATTGGAATTTCAGTAGTTTGTCTGCTTTTGGCACAGCTTCGCATGAAACGATTTTGGCAATACGCAGGTCAACTTTTGCAAAGTCATCAAATTCGATTTCTTCTGCAATTGGATCTTTGCTTAGCTCAGTCGCTTGCGCAGCTTCTGCTTTTTGTTTCGCAGCGACTTCAGCGGCTGCATCTTCTTTCGATGCTTCAATCATCGCTTCGATGTTCTTAGGATCGATACGGTTGAACAGTGCCTTAAACGCTGTGATTTCATGGCTAGTTAGCGGAGTAGCGATACCTTCCCAAGTTAATTCTTGGTTTAGGAACGCTTCTGTGCGCGCTGCTAGCTCAGGCATGACAGGTTTCAGGTAAGTCATCAGCACGCGGAACAGGTTGATACCTACTGAACAGATATCTTGCAGTTCTTGATCTTTACCTTCTTGTTTTGCCACAACCCAAGGTGCTTTTTCATCAACGTATTGGTTTGCTTTGTCTGCCAGTGCCGTGATTTCACGGATTGCACGGCCAAACTCACGAGCTTCAAATTGCTCTGCGATACGGTCAGCGGCTGCAACGAACTCGTTATAAAGTTCTGGTTCAACAAAGTTGTCTGAAAGCTTGCCATCAAAGCGCTTAGCGATGAAACCTGCATTACGAGAAGCAAGGTTAACGATTTTGTTAACCACATCAGCGTTGACTCGTTGAGTGAAGTCTTCAAGGTTCAGGTCTAGGTCATCGATACGGCTGTTTAGCTTCGCAGCGTAGTAGTAACGCAGACACTCAGGATCTAAATGCTCTAGGTAAGTACTTGCTTTGATGAAAGTACCTTTAGATTTAGACATCTTAGCGCCGTTAACAGTTACGTAGCCGTGAACGAAAACGTTGTTAGGTTTACGGAAACCAGAACCTTCCAGCATCGCTGGCCAGAATAGGCTGTGGAAGTAAACGATGTCTTTACCTATGAAGTGGTAAAGTTCTGTCTTACTGTCTTTGTTCCAGTATTCGTCGAAATCTAGGTCATCACGCTTGTTACATAGGTTTTTGAATGAACCCATGTAGCCGATTGGTGCGTCTAGCCAAACGTAGAAGAACTTGTCTTTTTCGCCCGGAATTTCAAAACCGAAGTAAGGTGCATCGCGTGAGATATCCCACTGTTGCAGACCAGACTCAAACCACTCTTGCATCTTGTTTGCAGTTTCAGCTTGAAGAGAACCAGAACGAGTCCACTCTTTTAGCATGCTTTCAAACTGAGGCAGGTCGAAGAAGAAGTGCTCAGAATCTTTCATGATTGGCGTAGCGCCAGAAACTGCAGATTTCGGATTGATTAGCTCTGTTGGGCTGTATGTCTCACCACATGCATCACAGTTGTCGCCGTATTGGTCTTCTGACTTACACTTAGGGCAAGTACCTTTTACGAAACGGTCTGGCAAGAACATCTCTTTCTCTGGATCGAAAAGCTGAGAAATAGTACGGCTAGAGATAAAGCCATTCTTTTTCAGTTCTAGATAGATATGTGAAGCCAGCTCACGGTTCTCTTCTGAGTGAGTGCTGTGGTAGTTATCAAAGCTGATATCAAAGCCAGCGAAGTCTTTTTGGTGCTCTTCACTAACAGCGGCGATCATCTCTTCTGGTGTCATACCCATCTGTTGAGCTTTAAGCATAATTGGCGTGCCGTGGGCATCGTCAGCACAGATGAAGTTTACAGTGTTGCCGCGTAGACGCTGGTAGCGAACCCAGATGTCAGCTTGGATATGTTCAAGCATGTGACCTAAGTGGATTGAACCGTTAGCGTAAGGAAGGGCACAAGTTACCAGCAATTTCCTTGCGGTAGAGAGTCTTGGATCGTTTGCCATACTTAATATTCGCTTTCTTGATAGGTATAAAAATTTTGATGGGTAATACTACCCCATGAGCCATCTAACTCCAAGGTGTCAAAGGTGTGATTGCCTTAGTTTTTTCGGGGTTCTGTACAGGCTTAGCAGGTGGTAGCATAGGGTTAACAAGGAGGACCTATGCGTCAATTCAGTTCAAAGCAAGATTTTTGTGATTGGTTAAACCAATTTCAGCATCCTTTTCTTATTCAAGATTGGGCTTCGCAACCAAATATTGTTTCTGTGGAAGCTCAAGGCTTTAAGATAACACTCCCTTTTGCCGCACTCTCTTTGCCTGAAGAACTTTCAAGCTGGATTGCCCAACGGCAGCAGTCAGGTGAAGTACCTTCTTTCCACTATGAGGTTACTGTTAGTCCTAAAGCGCTAGAGACTCATGTCGCTTCAGAAGTGCGTGGCGTGAAAAACATTATTGCCGTTACATCTGCTAAAGGCGGGGTTGGTAAGTCAACCACGGCGGTCAACCTTGCATTAGCGATTGCAAAATGCGGCGCGAAAGTTGGTTTGCTCGATGCCGATATTTATGGTCCTTCAGTGCCTATGATGCTGGGCCAGTTAGATGCAAAACCAGAAGTTCGTGACAACAAATGGATGCAACCGATATCTGCGCATGGCATTTACACTCATTCAATTGGTTATCTGGTGGATAAATCAGACGCGACTATCTGGCGTGGTCCTATGGCATCAAAAGCATTGGCTCAGCTTCTTACTGAGACAGAATGGCCTGAACTGGATTATCTGGTTATTGATATGCCACCGGGTACGGGTGACATCCAGTTGACGCTTTCTCAGCAAATACCAGTGACCGGAGCACTTATCGTCACTACGCCTCAAGATCTGGCGTTGGCGGATGCTCGTAAAGGTGCGGCAATGTTTGAGAAAGTGGATGTGCCGGTGATTGGCATGGTCGAGAACATGAGCTATCACATCTGTAGTCATTGTGGTGAGAAAGAACATATCTTTGGTTATGGCGGTGCGCAGGCGCTAGCGAATGAATTTGGCTTGTCACTGCTTGCTCAAATTCCGCTCCACATCAGCATGCGCGAAGATATTGATGCTGGTAAACCAACGGTCGCCGCTCGTCCAGACAGTGAGCATGCCGCTGTTTATATCCAACTGGCTGAACGTGTTTGCGCATCGATGTACTGGCAAGGAAAGGCGAAACCAGAGTCAATCATGTTTACCATGGTTGAGTGAGTTGGGTCATTTTCTGCGATTTAAAAGACGATCGAAATGAATGGTCACTGAGTCAGGGTAGATGTAATCGTTTACTCTGACTTTTTATTGTTCAACATCAGAAATTACTGTCATTTAACGTTAATGCAAACTGGTATAACCCTTTTTAACTCCCTATAATCAGGCGGTTTAACTTAATTCCCAAAATACACGTATCGAGTGCACATACATGTCTGATAATAATCAATGCGTCATCGTTGGTATCGCCGGCGCATCAGCTTCTGGTAAAAGTCTTATAGCCAGCACAATTTACAATGAACTGAGTGCGAAAGTTGGTGACCACCAAATAGGTGTGATTACGGAAGATTGCTATTACAAAGACCAAAGCCATCTGAGCATGGAAGAACGTGTTAAAACGAATTACGATCACCCAAGTGCATTGGATCATGATTTACTGTGTGAACACTTAACACAGTTAATGAACGGTCACGCTGTTGAAGTACCAGAGTATAGCTACACAGAGCATACTCGTACCGCTAACACCACCACAATGACACCTAAAAAAGTCATCATTTTAGAAGGTATTCTGCTGCTGACTGACCCACGTCTACGTGAGCTTATGCAAGTAACGGTATTTATGGATACTCCATTAGATATCTGTTTGCTGCGCCGCGTGAAGCGTGATGTAGAAGATCGTGGTCGCACAATGGATTCAGTGCTGAAGCAATATCAAAAAACGGTTCGTCCTATGTTCCTCCAGTTTATTGAACCGTCAAAACAATATGCTGACATCATCGTACCTCGTGGCGGTAAAAACCGTATCGCGATCGATGTGTTAAAAGCACACATTGCGAAATTGCTAAAATCGTAATTTTGACTAATGCTTGGCATTAGCCGACTTTATTTTTTAACTGAAAAGTGGCACTTTAAGTGTCACTTTTTTTATATCTATATCGTTGATTAATTGATTGAAAATTATCGGTTAATCACAGGTGTTGATGTTTTCAAGCAAGGATTAAACAGATGAAAAAACTGTTGCTCTTGGTTGCTGTACTTGTGGTCGTCGTTTTAGGCGCAGTTGCAGCACTTGTTTTATTCGTGAACCCAAACCAGTTCAAGCCTTTAATTGTTGAACAAACGAAGAAACAAACCGGATTAGATTTAATGATTGAAGGCGACATTGGCTGGAAATTCTTCCCTTCAATTGGCTTTGAAATTGGCAAAACCGAACTGAAAAACCCACAGGGATTCACTAACCCAAATATGTTCAAAGTGGACAATGTTGGGGTGGATGTCTCCGTGATGCCTCTGTTGGACAAACAACTCGTTATTGGCAATGTTCAGCTTGATGGTGCTGAAATTTATTTAGAAACATTGAAAGATGGCCGAACGAATTTAGACAGTTTGACTAAAGCGAAAACCTCACAAGAAGTTGCTGACACTCAAGCACCAGCAGAAAGCAAAAGCCCTTCTCCAACTCCAGAGCAAACAAGCGGTGTTCAGGATTGGACAATTCAACTGGCTGGAGTCACTGTCAACAATGCGTTGTTGGATATTCAGGATCGTAAAGCAGGAACGCAAACCAAACTCTACGATGTTCAGTTAAAAGTGGATGAGTTCGAAGCGGAGAAGTGGACCTTAGTGAGCTTCGCTGCAAAAGGACGCAATGATCAGCAAAAAAACAATCCGCAGAACTTTGCAGCTTCAGGCAGTGCTGAAGTCAAACTGTCGAGTGATTTTACGCAATATGCGTTACGCAATATTAACGTGGACGCGAGCTTTAGCGACCAAGCAAACAACATTGAGTCTGCAAAGTTAGCGTTGGTAACTTTCGATTTTGATAAGCCAAATGCGCTCGAGTTTTCTGTAAAAGGTAAAGCTGCAGATATGATGTTAGAGGCGAAAGGCTCTAGCTCACTGGTTGTGAATAAAGAGATCACTAAAGTAGCGGCAAACGGATTTACTCTGGAAGCAAATCTGCAGGGCGCAGCTTTACCTCAGTCACCGATGAAGGTTGGCATGCAATCGGATATTGCTTTTGATATCAGCAAAAACACGCTCAATGTCGTTCTTGCGAAGTTAACGGCTAACGCATTGCAGTTTGACGGCAAACTCGATGTGGCGTTGGCGGATATCCCGAAAGTAAGATTCAGCCTGCATAGCCCAGATATTGATGTGGATGCCTTCCTTGGTAACGAGAAAGCGGTTGCAGCAAGTTCTTCAGAAACGGCTTCTGAGAAGCCAGCGTCGACAGAGACCAAACCTGCAACCACAAGCAAACAAGAGGTGGAGCCTGATCTATCTGCATTGCAAACACTCGACGTTGCTGGCGATATCACGATTGATAAGCTAAAAGCGAACAATGCGAAAATGCAGAACGTGAAAGCGGATGTTGTCGTGAACCGAGGTTTGGTGACACTGAAATCTTTTACTGCCAACTTGTATCAAGGTTCAGTATCAGCAACAGCACTAGTGGATACCAGAAAAACACCTGCCACTTATACGGTGAAGAAATCGGTTAAAGGTGTGAAGGTACAACCTATGCTAATGGATGTGCTTGATAACGATATGCTTGAAGGCACAGGTAACATAGAAGTTAACGCACAGGGTAAAAGCTTAACGCCTACAGGTATCCAAAAGAACCTTGTCGGTACAGTTGCAATCAACTTCGCCGATGGCGCTGTTAATGGTATCAACGTTGCACACTTGTTACGTACTAACTACGCCAAAATAACGGGTGGGGATGTCACTGAAGCTGACCATGTTAAGAAAACCGATTTCAGTGCGATGACAGCGACGCTCAAGCTTGATAAAGGCAATATCACGACCGATGATTTGCATATGCAGTCACCCGCTCTTCGCATCAGAGGGCAGGGTAAAGCGAACTATTTAGATGAAACGGTAGACTTTACACTCAGCACTTCAGTTGTGGGTTCGTTGAAAGGCCAAGGCGGCAAAGACGTTGATGAATTGCGCGATGTGACGATTCCGGTCAACATCTCAGGGAAATGGTCAGAGCCTAAATACAAACTAGTGTTTGATGATGTACTTAAACAGAAAGCGAAAAAAGAAGTAGACCGAGGTATCGAGAAATTGAGCGACAAGATCAAGGACGAAGATACTAAGAAAGCGGTTGATAGCTTACTGAAAGGTCTGTTTAACTAGCTTGATTCCTCTAATAAACAAAAAAGCGAGTGGGTGTAATGTCCGCTCGCTTTCTTTTATATGAAGAAAATGACTTCAACTAGAGCTTTACCAGTCGATACCTTGCAGAGCTTTAACTCCTGCTTCAAATGCGTGCTTGGTATTCTTGACTTCGGAAACGGTGTCGGCCATTTCAATTAAGGTTCGGTGTGCTGCGCGGCCAGTAATAATGACAGACTGCATATGTGGACGCTGGCTTAGTGCTTCAACCACTTCGTCTAACTCTATGTAGCCGTAGTTGACCATGTAAGTCAGTTCGTCGAATAAAATGACATCGATAGATTCATCTTTCAGCATTCGCTTGCACTCTTGCCATACAAGTTGCGCCGCAGCTGTGTCGCTTTCTTTATTCTGAGTATCCCAAGTGAACCCAGTTGCCATGACTTGGAATTCAACGCCTAACTTTTCAAGCAAGTTTCGTTCGCCATTATCCCAAGTTCCTTTAATGAACTGGGCTACGGCACATTTTTTGTTGTGTCCAACGGCACGGGCAATAGTGCCAAAACCGGAAGTAGACTTACCCTTACCGTTACCAGTAATAACCAACAATAACCCTTTCACTTCCTGAGCGGCTGCGACTCGCGCATCTACCTGTTCTTTCACTTTTTGCTGGCGAGCTTTGTGGCGCTCTTGTTTTACGTCATCGCTAGACATGACAATTCCTTTTTCAATCTGATTCTAGTGACTATGATAACTTAATGATGCTTTGGCAAACACAGACCAAAAACAAGGAATTACAATGACAAAAATTTTAGTGGTTTGCATGGGGAATATTTGTCGTTCACCAACCGGAGAAGCTGTCTTAAGAAGCAAGGCAGAGCAATTAGGTGTCGATATTGAAGTAGACTCAGCAGGTACAATTGGTTATCACCAAGGGGCGCTTCCGGATAAGCGAGCGAGAGCAGCTGGAGAGCGGAGAGGTTATTCATTTTCTGGGATGTTAGCTCGCAAAGTAACAAAAAGAGATTTTGAGGATTTTGACTACATATTGGCAGCCGATCATGAGAATTTGGAAGATCTTATGCTCATGTGCCCAAAGCAATTGCAGTACAAGTTGTCTTTATTCCTGAGCCACGGAGAATCGAACTATGAAGAGATTCCTGACCCGTATTACGGCGGAGATCAAGGCTTTGAGTTGGTATTGGATTTAGTAGAAGAAGCCAGTGAGCAGTTTCTATTGTTCCTAAAAGAAAGAGGCCAGTGGTAAGCACTGGCCTAATTAAGTAATCAAATAGCTCCTAGAAACAATAGCTTTTAGAAGCGGTAACTCGCTTGAACACCTAGCAACCAAACACTACCAGTCGTTTGACCTGTGAATTGTCCACCAACTTTTTGTGCCGAGTTATCTGACTCATAACCACGAGATTCTTTTATTGAAGCATCTTTAGCTACGATATAAGTAAAGCCCGCATCAACAGTGAACTGTTCGGTAACGTCGTAGCCTGCACCAATGCTTAACCAGATACGATCCGTTTCTGGAATCGTAATAGTTCGGTTTTGGTCACTAACCGCACCCATGTCATAAGCCACACCGCTACGTAGAGCAAGCTTTGAATCTAACTGGTAAGTCGCGCCGAGAGCGAAACGGTAGTTATCTTCCCAGTTTTCCTCTTTAACCATAACAGTTTTAAGTTTGTCTAACTGTGCTTCAAGTTTTTCAAAGCTGCTCCAGTCAGTCCAGTTGATGCTGCCGTGTAAGGCAAGTTTGTCCGTTACTTGATGGAAGCTGGCGATTTCGGCTGTTGCAGGCATCGTAAGAGACATATAGCCAGTATCATTAATTACACTCTTGTAATCTGTAACATACATGTTCGCTGTGCCAGTTAGCTTAAGGTCAACTTTTGATTTATAGGTTAAGCCAATACGGTTACTCGGGTTGATCTGCCATGCAGCACCCGCTTGCCAGCCCCAAGCCGTATCTTCACCTTCCATATATTTCAGAGTAGTGCCTTGAGGTAAACCTAATGCTTCTGTCTGTTTTGGTGATTTAGCACCAAAGTGACCTTCACCGATAACGTAACGAACACCACCACCGATGCTAACAGCATCTGTCAATTGATAACCAAGGTTGGCATTCGCTTCCATGGTTTTTACCATCGCTTCATCACCGAAGTGACTGGCTGCGAAGTTAGAGCCGAGTTCAGTCTCCATACCATAGTTTGTGCCTAGAGCAAGGCCGGCAACTAACTTGTCATTGATTTGGTGAGAAAGATAAAAGTTAGGAATAACAGCATCGTTTGCGTAGTCATTAGATTCAGCTCTGCGTGAAGAGTTACCTAAAGTCACATCTCCATGTACATCAACATTCGGGTTTACATAAATTGCGCCCGTTGAAACTTGAGTACCGTTTAGGTAAGTAAGCATTGCAGGGTTGCGCCATTGTGCGCTGGCATTATCTGCCATAGCGGCTTCACCTGCGTAGGCGCGGCCTAGGCCAGTTGCTGAGTATTCGGCAAGTTGAAAACCTGCAGCATGAGAAAGAGTTGGTACGCTAGCCAAACTAGCAGCCACCGCTAGAGTCAGGAAAGTCTTATTTGTTTTCATTTTAATTTAATGTTCGCTGAAATTTTAAAAAACTGAACGGTAAAGTCTAAGAACTAAAATCAGCCATGAAAAATGAAATCCAGCTTTTAATTGATATACAAAATAAAACGCTAAAAAAATTGGGTGTGCAAAATATATGACTGCTTTGTTTTCTCTATGAATGTATTTTCAGCGTACACGTGTAGGGAGTAGGGCGGGTTTTAAGACACAGCTGTGCGCTTAAAATAAAAATGATTATTCGGGAAATATGTAAAAAAGGGCTGGTAAACCAGCCCTTTAGCGTTTGTGTTGTTTCTAACTATTGATTAGAAAGAACGGCTGTATTGTAAGCCTACTAAGATTGCATCTGCGTGAGTTGTTGCTGTAACTGAAGATGCTGAAGTTTTCTCTTTAACGTTGATATCTTTACCAAGTAGATAAGTAAAGCCAAAGTCTACGTTAGATGCATCATCAATTGCGTAAGTAAAGCCCGCAGAGAACCATTGACGATCTGAGTCTGGTACTGAAATTGATGTTACAGAATCCTGAGCACTTGTGTCATACATGTAACCTGCGCGTAGAGTCCAGTCTCTATTTAGGTAGTAAGTACCACCAAGAGAATAGTGCCAACCATCTTGCCACTTGTAATCTTTTGAATAAACACCACCGTTTGAAGCAGCTAGTTGTGCGCCAAGAGGTGAGCGACTTGAGTTCAAGTTTTCAAAGTCAATCTTGTCGAATGCACTCCAGCCGATCCACTGAACGCTATAGTGTACAGCAAATGACGTATCTTCAATTTTGTGGAAACCAGAAAATTCTGCGATATCAGGAAGTGGTAGAGTGATTTTTTGGCCATAGTCATCTTCAGCCTCAAACTCTGGGCTGTAATGGTAGCCAAAACCAAAGCGGTTATTTTCATCTAACTCGTAGACTGTACCAAGGTTAAAGCCAACAGCCCAACCATCAGCTTTGTCTACATTGATAACGCTTGCGCCTTTAAATGAACCGAATGCAGCACCAGCTGTTCGTTTCATAGTTCCTTGACCATATATTAAGTCTAGGCCAGCACCAAAGCTTAGTTGATCATTTACTCTGTATGAACCAGCTAAACCAAAGTTAAAGCTTTTAACATCAGTAAGACCGCCGTATTCAGTAGCAGTATAATTGTCAGAAAATTCTGTTTTGGTACCAAAGTTAGTGTAAGCATTCACACCCCAAGCAAACTTGTCGTTTACCGGAACAACTAAGTGAATGTTTGGTGCTACTGAAGTACTACCTACATCATCAGTGTCACCTACTGGAAATGAACCAGCTTGTGTACCATAGCTAGCATCTTTCACTTCGATCATGGTCGTAATCGACTCGAAACCTAGAGAAAGTTCCATTTTGTCGAATAGTGCCATCGCTGCAGGGTTACGCGCCATTACTGAAGCGTTATCTGCGATTACGGCATCACCAGCAAATGCACGGCCTAGGCCAGTTGCTGATTGAGCGTTGAGCTGGAAGCCAGCAGCCATTGCTTGCTGCGTAGCTAGTGTTACTGTCACTGCTAACAGTGAACGTTTAAACAGACGCGTCTTGTTCATGTGTTTTTCCTTTTTTGTATAGCCTCTAGTGGGCTTTTTTGAGCAATTGCTCAGTTGGGGCTGATCCTAGTACCTAGTCTACAATATAGAAATCCGACCATTGTCTAATTGGACGAGAAAATTGCAGAAATGGTGGATAACTGACATGAATTTGTAAGAAATAATGATTTATTAGAGCTTTAACTCTAGTAAAAGTGCAATAAACCCACACTATTGGTGGGTTTATTGTCTATTCAGGTTGGTTATTTTTGAGGGCTTAGTAAAGGTAGGAGGTTATCTGCAATTTTACGGATGTTTTCACTACTGTTACCAACGATAATTAGACTTTTATCGCCGATTGACTCGACCATTCCAGACATTCCATCTTTATCAAAGTGTCCGCTAATATCGCTCTTAACGCCTGCAAGAAACAGTGTAACTTTGCCGCTATCACCTTGGAAAACCATATGCAAAGCGTTAGATTGTCCAAATCCGCAGTGATTTAGGTAGTAAACATGGTACGGGAAGTTCTCGGTGAACTTATAGGCAAAAGGCTGTAATTTTGCATTGATCTGTCTAGAGCTGACTTGTTCGTCAATATTTGACACAAAGCCTTCTTCATCGACCACATGTTTAATGGCAATATCAACCAAACTTGCCTGTGCTGGTGGAACGATAAGTTTCCCCCAGTTAACTTGTCCTGCGACCAAACCGAATGCAAAGGCGATAGATGCCGCCATTGCCATTGCTTTACGAGCAAAGTTAACGGTAGTTACATTATCCGCGTGAGAACTTTGATTGAATAAAATTCTATCGGCTAACCCTTCAGGTACATCAACCTTCATTGCATCAGTAATTTGTGCGTCGAGCTTTAACACATCATCCAAGAACTTTTGGTTAGCCTCCTTGGTTAACGCATCAGCGTACTCACTGTTTTTCTGTTTCGGTTCCGACATCACGCGGCGGCGAAATTCTAAATCATCCATTTTGCTGCCCTCTAAAGTTTTCGGAAGAATCCAACATTTCCTTTAATTGATTACGAGCTCGGAAAAGTCGAGTCATGACGGTATTTTGGTTGAGCTCGAGAATCTCGCTTATCTCTTCACCGCTAAAACCGCCAATGATCTGTAAAAACAGTGGTTCGCGATACTCATCTTCCAATTTCATGATTTGTTTTTGTAACCATTCTCTCTGGTGGTGAGCATCGTCTGAAATCTTTGCTTCATTTCCGTGTGTCTCAATATCTACTAAATCAAACTGTTTGCGCTCAAAGCGGCGCGCATTCTCTCGCCTCAGTATGGTAATGAGCCAAGACTTAGCGGCTTTTTCATCTTGCAAGCTTTCGAGTGATTTCCAAGCTCGTAAGCAAGTTTCTTGCACCAAATCTTCGGCCACACTTTGGTCTTTGCATAACCAATAAGCGTAGCGATAGAGATCGGTGTGATAAGCGCGCACAAGCGCTTCGTATTTTCTTTGTCTATCCATACCGTTATTGACCGGATGGTTAGCCGATTTCTTTCCAAATATTTTAATTATTGACACTCGAGTCTCCGGTGGCTTCGTAGTGTGATATTTCAATTCATTCCAAATTCGAAACTAAGGTGAGCACTTAGCAACTGAAATGGGCTTTCAGGCTCTTTTGGGTAACGATGTTTTAGCATTGATGTGGAAAATTATGCTCAAAACAACTTTTCAGCGAAATTAATTTCGTTCTGCTCAATAAATCACATTAAAATTGATCTATTTCAAAATCTGTTGCTCAGGAGCAGTTATAGTTGTTCACGTCATCTAGTTAGTCCTTGTGGCTAGCATGTTGAGCAAGATGACACTTCCTTTTGAAGGCTGACTTTACTTTCTCCTAATCAGGAAACTGATTATTTTCAATTGGCGTAAGTTAATTGTTTTACTATATATTCCGACCACACAGATTTGTGTGGTTTTTTTTTGCTTTCAATTCTGCTTTTTGAAAATATTTATTTCCTTTCTTTCTTCAATCACTTCTCTCTCAATCACTTGTAAACCATTCAAGACAAGCTGATATAAAGGTTAGCAGAGCTTAAGCAGGAATACTTGTTTCGCTGCTGATATCACGTTTTCTAAACGCTTGTTTGATTGTATTAACAATCTCGTTACAATGAGCAGGTCAGACCTCTTATTCTAAGGAAAAGTAATGGGTAAACAGATAATGGGCAAACAGGAAGTCAAAACGCGTTCGGGTGAACGTGTCGCTATCGTCGCAGGTCTAAGAACCCCTTTTGCACGCCAAAGTACAGAGTTCAGCCAAGTTCCCGCTGTTGATCTTGGAAAGATGGTAGTAAGTGAATTACTTGCTCGTACGAATATCGATCCCAAGTTGATCGAACAGGTTGTGTTTGGGCAAGTTGTTCAAATGCCAGCGGCGCCAAATATTGCGCGAGAAATTGTACTTGGTACCGGTATGGATATTAATACGGATGCTTACAGTGTGACGAGAGCATGTGCAACCAGCTTTCAATCAGCAGTGAACGTTGCAGAAAGTATTATGGCTGGCACGATCGACATCGGTATTGCGGGTGGTGCGGATTCTTCATCGGTACTGCCAATTGGCGTTTCAAGAAATTTAGCAGCGAGTTTATTGGCATTAAGTAAAACCAAAACAATCGGCCAAAAACTCAAAGTACTGAAATCACTATCGCTCAAAGACTTAATGCCTGTACCGCCAGCCGTTGCGGAGTATTCAACTGGGCTTTCCATGGGACAAACCGCCGAGCAAATGGCAAAAACCCACGGGATTTCTCGCGCTGATCAAGATGCATTGGCACATCGCTCACATACACTCGCTTCAACTGCTTGGAGTGAAGGCAAAATTCAGGGCGAAGTAATGACTGCTTTTCCTGAACCTTATAGAAAGTGGATCGAACAAGACAACAACATTCGCCATGATTCGACTTTGGAAGGGTACGCCAAATTGCGTCCTGCCTTTGACCGTCAATATGGCACAGTAACCGCAGCCAACAGTACTCCTCTTACTGACGGCGCAGCAGCCATTATCTTGATGCGTGAAGGTAAAGCGAAAGAGTTGGGGCTGGAGATTATGGGTTACATCCGTTCTTACGCGTTTTCCGCTATTGGTGTTCAACAAGACATGCTTATGGGGCCATCCCATGCAACGCCTATCGCGTTAGATAGAGCAGGCATTACGCTTTCGGATCTTACCTTGATTGATATGCACGAAGCTTTTGCTGCTCAGACTTTGGCGAACTTAAAAATGTTTGCCAGCGATAAATTTGCCCAAGAAGTGTTGGGGCGTAGCCAAGCGATTGGTGAAGTAGACATGGATAAATTTAACGTGCTTGGTGGATCCATTGCCTATGGTCACCCATTTGCGGCGACAGGTGCACGGATGATCACTCAAACACTTCGAGAGTTAAAACGCCGTGGTGGTGGTCTTGCATTGAATACGGCGTGTGCCGCAGGCGGACTGGGTGCAGCTATGATTTTGGAGGTTGAGTAATGAGTGAGTCGAAAGCGTTCCATCTTAGAATTGATGAAGACAGTATTGCTTGGCTTGCCATCGATGTTCCGGGAGAGAAAATGAATACTCTGCAATCTGCGTTTGCCGCGGAAATGCAAGAGGTGTTCACGGAACTGAATCAGTCAAAGAATCAAGTAAAAGGTCTGATCATCCACTCTTTGAAGCCAGACAACTTTATTGCTGGCGCCGATGTTCGAATGTTGGATTCTTGCACTTCTGCAAAAGAAGCGCAGGAGTTGGCGACCCAAGGTCAACAGATGTTCCAGCAACTGTCGGATCTCCCATTTCCTGTTATCGCTGCGATTCATGGCCCATGTTTAGGTGGCGGTTTAGAGCTTGCTTTAGCGTGTGATTACCGTGTGTGTAGCGATGATGACAAAACACGTTTGGGCCTGCCAGAAGTGATGTTGGGTTTACTTCCAGGATCTGGCGGTACACAACGTTTGCCTCGACTGATTGGCTTACTGCCATCACTAGATCTGATTCTTACAGGTAAACAATTACGTGCAGCGAAAGCGAAAAAGCTAGGTGTTGTTGATGCTTGCGTGCCAAACAGTGTTTTGTTGGATGTTGCAAAGCGTTTTGTGAATGAGAAGAGTAAAAAACGCAGCAAAGGCAAACTGACGACGAAAGAAAGACTGATTTCGCGAACTCAGTTTGGCCGTAAGTTTGTGTTCGAACAGGCCTCTAAGAAGACGGAACAAAAGACGCGCGGTAACTATCCTGCGGCGAAAGCGATATTGGAAGTCATTCAATTTGGCTTAGAAAAAGGCATGAAAGCAGGGCTTCAGTTAGAAGCGGAAAGATTTGGTGAGTTAGTGATGACGTCCGAATCGAAAGCTCTGCGTTCTATCTTCTTTGCGACTACAGAAATGAAGAAAGAAAACGGTAGCGATGCTGAGCCAAGAAAAGTCGAGCGAGTGGGTGTATTAGGTGGCGGTTTGATGGGTGCGGGTATCAGCCACGTCAGCGCATCAAAAGCTAAAGTGCCAGTTCGCATTAAAGATGTCTCGAATGATGGAGTGCTCAATGCACTCAAATACAACTACGGATTGTTCGAGAAGCAGCGTAAGCGCCGTATTCTGAGCAAAGCTCAGGTTCAGCACGAGATGATGAAGTTGTCTGGAGGCACTGACTTTACCGCGTTCAACTTGACTGATGTGGTGATAGAAGCGGTGTTTGAAGACTTGGAGCTCAAACAATCCATGGTTTCAGACATTGAAACTCATGCTAAGCCAACAACAATTTTTGCGACCAATACATCCTCGTTACCGATTCATCAAATCGCTGAAAAAGCAGCTCGCCCTGAAAATGTGGTTGGTTTGCATTACTTTAGCCCGGTTGAAAAGATGCCTTTGGTTGAGGTGATACCGCATGCAACTACTTCCGATGAAACAGTATCAACTGTAGTGGCACTTGCTCGCAAACAGGGTAAGACACCGATTGTCGTTAAAGATAAAGCAGGCTTTTACGTTAACCGTATTCTTGCTCCTTACATGAATGAGTCAGCACAAATTCTAATGGCAGGTGTGCCGATAGAAGAGATTGATACTGCGCTGCTAAACGCAGGGTTCCCTGTCGGACCTATTACCTTGTTGGATGAAGTTGGTATCGATATTGGCGCGAAAATTATTCCGATATTGGTTAAAGAACTTGGCCCTCGTTTCCAAGGCCCAGAGGTTTTCGACAAGTTGCTTAACGACAACCGTAAAGGTCGTAAGTCTGGCAAAGGCTTCTATATCTATAAAGGCAGTAAGAAAAAAGAAGTCGATAAATCAGTCTATAAGCTACTGAATTTGAAACCAGAGTCTCATCTCAGTGAGAGTGAAATATCATTGCGCTGCATGTTGCCGATGTTAAATGAAGCAGTACGCTGTTTAGATGAAGGCATCATTCGCAGTCCAAGAGATGGTGATATTGGCGCTATATTCGGTATTGGTTTCCCTCCGTTTTTAGGTGGACCTTTCCGCTATATGGACCATATCGGTCTTCCTAAGCTGGTGGAAATGATGAATAAGCATGCCGAAAAATATGGCGACAGATTTGCGCCTTGTGATGGTTTGCTAACTCGCGCAGGAGTTGGTGAGACTTTTTATTCATAACGTCTTCTATCTATAGACCTTCTATTTATAAGAAGGAAAACAACGTCGGCGAAGCAAAAACAGAAAGTGAGGTGAAAACCTCACTTTTTGCATTGATGAGAATAAAAATTTCTATGCTAGGATTGGTTTAAATTTATATCTTCAACAAATTAAGCACTTAAGAAGGACTTATCATGGATGCTCTTGAACTGCTGCTCAATCGCCGCTCTATGGCCAAGCTTGTTGCTCCGGCTCCAGAAGGCAAAGCTTTGGAAAACATTATCCGTGCTGGGTTACGCGCACCGGATCACGCAAACCTGACCCCTTGGCGTTTTGTTATTGCGCAGGGGAGTGGTCTTCATAAACTTTCGGATGTTTTGGTTAAAGCCGCGATTGCTGATAACAATGATGAAGCCGCGGTAACTAAGATGAAAAATGCGCCTTTCCGAGCTCCTATGGTAATTACTGTGATTGCCAAAGTGACGCCGCATGAAAAAGTGCCTGCGTTTGAACAGCACTTGTCTGCGGGTTGCGCTGTGCAAGCGATGCAAATGGCTGCAGTTGCACAAGGTTTTCAGGGAATATGGCGTTCAGGCAATCTAATGTTCCATCCTGAAGTGCGAAGCGCTTTTGGTTTGCAAGGGGAAGATCACGTAGTCGGTTTCCTTTATCTGGGGACTCCAGAAGGGAGTACGATGAAAGTGCCTGAGCGTGAACTCAGTAAGTTTGTCGAGTTTCTTTAATCTTTAATCTTTAATAACAGAAAGTAGAGATAAGCAAAAAGGGCCATTCGGCCCTTTTTTAATGCAAGTGTTTTAATGCAAGTGGTAGGCGATAACAAAATCGATAAAGAGACGCACTTTTTCTGGAAGGTGGTCTTTATGGTTATACAGCATATAGATATCGCGCGGATTCGCACTCCACTGGTCAAGTACTCGAACTAGACTGCCTTCGGCAATGTATTCGGTAATCATGACGTTCGGCATCAGGGTAATACCTAACCCCTCAGAGCAAGCAATACGAACCACATCTAGAGTGTTGGCTTGGAAACGACCTTTATCTAAGTTAATAACCGTTTCACCTTCGGTGTTGGTGAGTTGCCATTTAAGTAAAGGATGTCCTTTAAGCAGTGAATGTCGGCTCAGCTCTTCCGCATGTTTAGGAGCAGGGTTCTTAGCTAAATAAGTCGGGCTTGCAACCAAAATATCTTTTACTTCACTGATTTTGCGGGCAATTAAGCTTGAGTCGCGTTGTGGGCCAATTCTGAAAATGACATCCCACTCCGTTGGATCAAGTTGGTCTGCTTGATTGCTAGTCGTCAGTTCAATATTAATTTCTGGGTACTGCTTCATAAACTCATTGAACATCGGCATCATTAAACGCTTAGTCAGGTTTGAAGGTGAAGAGATCTTAAGTTTGCCAGATGCGCCACGGCACTCGTCAGTGATCTCTTCCGCCATTGAAGCCAAACGGTGTAAGAGAGGAGAGCAATCTTTGAAGAAACGCTCTCCAGCTTCTGTAAGAGAGAGTTTACGAGCGTGGCGATTAAGAAGTCTCAAATTCAATGAGTCTTCGAGTGCTTGAATGCGTCGAGTGATCGTAGCAACTGGAATCATCGTTTTGCGAGAAGTTGCCGTGTAACTTCCATTCTCGACCACCAGTCGAAAGAGATTTAGATCGTCTAGTTTCATTTTTCCTGACACATTATTTTACGAATTTGCTTAACTTATACGGATATCTGAAAGCAAAGGTTGAGTCATGTCAACTTGTTTGACGATTTTGAGACATTGCGTACATATAGTATGCAACTAGACCTGAAAGTGGAATATTTGTATAAATCCTTTTTACTGACTACTTTTTAAATAACGAATTCACCTGCTTTGAAGTCAACGTCATTGCATATAACAAACGCATAGTGGGGTTAGGCTATGTACAAAACTCATCCACGTATGGATCCGCAACCGATGGCGGAGTCTGTACACAAGAAGCTAATCATGTTGGTTGATGATGACCCCATTTTTAGACGTATTACGAGTGGCTATTTGTCGGCACAGGGTTATGAAGTGATGGAGGCCGAGAATGGTTTGGATGGACTTAGAAAGCTAAGAACCGTTGAGCCTGATTTGGTCCTGTGTGACTTGTCTATGCCTGTGTTAGACGGCATAGAGTTTGTGGAAGAAGTCAGTTTAGAGTACCCATCGTTACCATTGATCGTTGTTTCAGCAACTGATGAAATGTCGGATGTGGCAAAAGCCTTACGTTATGGGATTAAAGATTTTCTGGCGAAGCCGATTGGTAACCATGCTCACTTAGGTTGTGCAATAGAAAGCACTTTAGAAGATTCCAACAACCACATTGTTGACCAACGTGATTTTTCCAGCCAATGGTTCCGTGTTGACGGCGGTGGCGATGTGCCTGAAGAGCAAGAGTTGCATTGGCATCTGGACTTTCTACGTTCAAACCCAAATGCAGCCCGTGATTTGTTGCACGCTTTGCTGCCTGAAAACGACACTTCACAGGGTGTATGGAAGTGCAGTTATCGCCTTCTTCAGTCTACGGATACAATGCCGTTAGTCTTTGACTATGCGTGGCTGATGAATGGTCAGTTTGCTTTCTA
Organism: Vibrio sp. Hal054; assembly: GCF_037162405.1. Classification (NCBI taxonomy): domain Bacteria; kingdom Pseudomonadati; phylum Pseudomonadota; class Gammaproteobacteria; order Vibrionales; family Vibrionaceae; genus Vibrio; species Vibrio sp. Hal054. The sequence goes on from NZ_JARLUT010000001.1 coordinate 893,556, forward strand.
TTTGGTTGACTCAGCCACGAACGATGAAGACAACGTTGCCAGTACATTATTGGTGAGAGCACTATTTCATGACTACCTGCGTAACCTGCGCAGTTTCAGCGCGGATCTCAAAGACTTGGCTGACATCTTAGAAAAAGGGCTAGAGTGCTCGCCTTGCGCGCAACCAGTGTCGGCGCTGTTTGGTCTGGCAGACTTAACGGACGGCACACTGTCCATTTTGCCCGCAGGGTTAGATAGCCAGTGGTCAAATGGTTACATGACGCAACATATTTCTGCTGGTGTGAATCTTGGTGAAAATTGCATGAAAAATTTTATTACCAAAGATCTTCTGATTCACGGAGGATGCCAGCTTTCTTTGGGTAAGATTGGGGTAAGTAGTTTTTCTCTTGATATTCATCGTGGTGCCGAAGCATAAGGCTTCGGCACTTACACTTAGTAATTTCAGTTTACACTTATACATAGTGTGAGCCTTGTATCTGCCTGCCAATAACCACACAATTACTCTGTGTTTAAGTTGAATTGTTTAAGGTATAGTCTGCGCCGAAAACAATGATGCATCAATTCGTTTACTTGTCATTAACGAGATGCAATAACAAGACTCAACACACAAGCTCAGAGACGTACCCATGGCAGATAAAGATTTTAAAGAACCATATAACGTTTTATATTTTTTAGGTTTTATTGCAGCCCTATTGATCCCAACGCTTCCAGCAACATTAACTTGGATTCGCGTATTTAGTGGATACGAGGGTTTCTAACTATTCAGAGGTTTCACCATCAGTATTCGTCGGTACACCTATAATATTGTTGGTGCTGTGAGTGTATGCCTAGGCATTCTGGGCATCATCCTTCCTTTGCTACCAACCACACCATTTATCCTGTTAGCCAGTGCTTGCTTTGTCAGAGGAAGCCCACGCTTTCACACTTGGTTGCATCAACACGCCTTATTCGGCCCCATTTTAGAAAATTGGCATCAGAATCGAGCGGTTTCCAGAAAAGTGAAGATTCGGGGAACCCTATTTATCGTTGCCAGTTTTGCATTCTCTATCTGGTTTGTGCCTCATATTTGGTTAAAACTTCTACTGTTTTTTGGGCTTGTGGTATTGATCACTGGGTTTCAGCGCATACCTACCTACGAGCTGGTTGCTAACCAGCAAGAAAATCACTAGCATTAGCGGGAAGTGTGCCCACTCTTCGTAGTGGGCGTTTGTTTTTTCGGCGCTATGAAATATTAATTTAGGGTGTGCCGGAATTTTAATACCAGTACATAGATTCTTGTACTGAATGAACCGAAGTTAATTTAGTTATGACAACCGAAACTCTTTCACTGATCAAATCAAGCATCAAATCAATTCAAGACTATCCAAAGCCAGGAATCTTGTTCCGTGACGTAACGAGTCTGTTGGAAGATGCTCAAGCATATCAAGCAACTATTCAGTTATTGGTTGATAAGTACAAGGATATGGGATTTACCAAGGTTGTAGGTACAGAAGCTCGTGGTTTCCTTTTCGGTGCACCACTGGCTCTAGAACTAGGCGTAGGTTTTGTACCAGTGCGTAAGCCGGGTAAACTTCCTCGCCAAACCATCGCTCAATCTTATGAATTGGAATACGGTACAGATGTACTGGAAATTCATGTCGATGCTATTAAATCTGGCGACAAAGTACTTGTTGTTGATGACCTGCTCGCGACAGGCGGTACTATTGAAGCGACAACTCTTCTGATTCGCCAACTTGGCGGTGAAGTAGAACACGCAGCATTTGTTATCAACCTACCAGAAATTGGTGGTGACAAGCGTTTAGAAGGTTTAGGCTTAAACGTTTACAGCATTTGTGAATTTGAAGGCCACTAATACCTTTTCAGTTGTCGGACAGTTTGGTTTCTAACAGTCCAGTGGCTGAATAGACTAATTAGGTATAAACATCTACAACGGAAGGTTTCATGAGTTATCTTGCCTTAGCGCGTAAATGGCGTCCTACCAAGTTTAAAGAAGTGGTAGGGCAAGCCCATGTATTAACAGCTTTAGAAAATGCTTTGGCTCACAATCAACTTCACCATGCGTACCTGTTCAGTGGTACACGTGGTGTAGGTAAAACGACGATTGGACGACTTTTTGCAAAAGGGCTCAATTGCGAAACAGGAATTACATCAACGCCTTGTGGCGAGTGTGCAACCTGTAAAGAAATTGACCAGGGACGTTTTGTTGATTTACTAGAAATCGATGCGGCGTCGCGCACCAAAGTTGAAGATACTCGTGAGCTTCTCGATAACGTCCAGTATAAGCCAGCGCGTGGTCGCTTTAAGGTTTATCTGATAGACGAAGTTCACATGCTGTCGCGCCACAGTTTCAATGCATTATTGAAAACGTTGGAAGAACCGCCTGAGTATGTGAAATTCCTGCTTGCGACCACCGACCCTCAGAAGCTGCCGATGACGATTTTATCTCGTTGTCTTCAGTTTCATCTAAAGCCGATCAGTATCGAAAATATCCAGCAGCAGCTTGAGCATGTTCTTACTGAAGAAAGTGTCGCATTTGAGCACAAGGCGTTAGGTCTGATTGCTCATGCCGCTGATGGCAGTATGCGTGACGCGTTAAGCTTAACCGATCAGGCGATTGCGCTGGGTAACAATCATGTGGGCAACGATATTGTGTCGCACATGTTAGGTACACTTGATACTGACCAAGCGTTACATCTGTTGCAATCAATCAGCTCCAAACAACCTCAAATGGTAATGGAATCGATTGAGACATTTGCGCAGAATGGTGTTGAATGGGATGGACTGCTTCAGCAGTTGGCGAGCCAATTGCACCGCGTCGCCATGTTTCAGGCACTACCTGCAAGCTTAGATAAATCGGCTCCAGATGCTGAGAAAATTGAATGGTTAGCGAAGTCTCTGACACCTCAGGATGTTCAGCTTTACTATCAAATTGCGTTGAAAGGCAGAGCTGACCTTGCTGCTTCGCCGACTGGGCGTATCGGTATGGAAATGATCGCTTTGAGGATGATGGCATTCAGACCATCTCAAGTGTCGTTGACCTCAGCGATATCGACGCAAAGTGAACCTGCAACACCAGCAACAGTAGCTCAGCCAGCTGCTCAAGCAGCTGTAGCTCCGAGACCTCATGTTGCCCCTTCGGCTCCTGTAGCACCAAGTGCTCCGCAACATTCAGCGGCTCCGGCTCAAACTGTGCCACAATCAGCGCCAGTTCAGAGTCAACCTGCTCAGAATCATGCCGAGCAATATAACGCGCCGCGTGATGTCCAACAGGCGCCGATGAATCCTGTTTCTCAACCTGAACCTTATGTTCCAGAAGAAGAGCAAACTGTTGCAGAATCGCCTCAGCAAGAACGCAAAACATCTTCGCCTTTAACTGGGTTAAGACATCAGTTGCGTTCACAGCGTGAAGGTTTGAATCAGCAAGGAAATTCTGGTCAAGGAAACACTGGTCACGGATCAAAAAAGTCTGAAGCGGCATCTGCAAAACCTACTTCGGTGTTAGAGCGAGTGGCACAACGTGCTCAAAACGCTTCGCCGATGTCGCCAGCGTATGAGAGCAACGAACCTGAAGATCAAGAAGCATATCAATGGCGTCCAACTCAGCCAGTTGCTGAAGTTGAAGTAAAAAAAGAACTGACACCGACTCAAATTAAAAAGTCTCTGGAGCATGAAAAAACACCAGAGATGACCGCTAAGCTTATTGATGAAGCTTGCGCTCAAAATGAATGGGCGAGTTTGATTCAAAGCTTAGAAACGGCGAAGCTTGTTGAGCAACTGGCGCTTAACTCTGTGTATAAGAAACAGGGTAATGTTATCGAGCTGCTATTGCGCTCCAGCCATGCTCACCTGAATACGGATAAAGCTCAAAGCGAGCTGCTACAAGCGCTTAACGCAAAATTAGGTGAAGAGTGTGTACTTTCGGTCTCTTTAGGCGAAGAAGGTGAAACACCGCTCGAACTGCGCGAAAGGCTGTACCAAGAGAAACTTTCTCATGCCATGAGCCAACTATCGACAGATCCTAATGTACAATTTATTGAGCGTCGCTTTAGCGCCGAACTTGATAAAGACAGCGTAAGACCAATTTAACCGAAACGGTGGGGTTGAGATTTTAATCTTTTATCCCCACTGTATGTGAAACAATCAAAGATAAAACCAGAGAGATAAAGATGTTTGGTAAAGGCGGAATGGGCAACTTAATGAAGCAAGCCCAACAAATGCAAGATCGCATGCAAAAGATGCAAGAAGAAATCGCAAACATGGAAATCACCGGTGAATCTGGTGCAGGTTTGGTAAAAGTTACAATCACTGGTAGCCACAGTGTTCGCCGTGTTGACATCGATGAAAGTTTGATGGAAGACGACAAAGAAATGCTGGAAGATTTGATTGCAGCTGCGTTTAACGATGCTGCTCGTCGTATTGAAGAAGCATCAAAAGAGAAAATGGCTGCAGTTACTGGCGGTATGCAACTACCACCAGGCATGAAGATGCCTTTCTAAAAAGTAGGTGATTGATGCGTACCAGTCATATGCTGGAGCATTTGATGGAGGCCTTACGTTGTCTGCCTGGGGTTGGTCCCAAGTCTGCCCAACGTATGGCCTTTCATTTGTTACAGCGCGACAGAAAAGGTGGGTTACTTCTCGCTGAAGCTCTTGGTCAGGCAATGGTGGATATTGGCCATTGCAGCCAATGCCGAACATTCACTGAAGAAGAAACTTGTCATATCTGTAACAACCCTAAACGTCAGGAAAACGGCCAACTTTGTGTGGTTGAAAGCCCAGCAGACATTGCTGCTTTAGAAGCAACAGGCCAGTTTTCGGGACGTTACTTTGTTTTGATGGGGCACTTGTCTCCACTTGATGGCATAGGCCCAAGTGATATTGGATTAGATGTTCTGGATTTCCGTCTTCAAAAAGGCGGGATCAGCGAAGTTATTTTAGCAACCAACCCGACGGTAGAAGGCGAAGCGACAGCGCACTATATTGCTGAGCTATGCCGTGAACATCAAGTCTCGGCAAGTCGTATTGCCCATGGTGTACCTGTTGGTGGTGAATTAGAGCTGGTTGATGGCACTACCTTGTCGCACTCTTTATTAGGTCGCCAAAGGCTTTCCTAACATGCGCTTTAGCATCCAGAGCCGCTGCTTGCCACAGCGGCTTTTGTTTATCTTCAATCGATCTCTTTTATTTCGCCATCCACAATCTTATAGATAATCGCTCCGATCATTCCGCCCACAATAGGCGCTACCCAGAACAGCCACAACTGCGACATCGCCCAGTCACCGACAAATACAGCCACACCAGTGCTTCGAGCTGGGTTCACGGAAGTATTCGTTACCGGAATACTAATTAAGTGAATGAGGGTCAGACACAAGCCGATAGCAATAGGTGCAAAACCTTTCGGGGCTCTAGCGTCCGTGGCACCCATGATGACGAACAAAAAGACGCCTGTCATAACCAACTCGCTCACCAGAGCAGCCATGAAAGAGTAGCCACCGGGAGAGTGTTCTCCATAACCATTGCTGGCAAATCCAGACGCACCAATGTCAAAACCGGCTTGACCTGTAGCGATAACATACAACACGCCGCCAGCAATAACGCCACCAATGACTTGGGCAAGAACATAAGGGAGAATATCTTTACTTTCAAATCGACCGCCAGCCCATAAACCAAAAGTAACAGCAGGATTTAGGTGACAGCCTGAGATATGACCTATGGCATATGCCATGGTGAGAACCGTTAAACCAAAAGCGAGTGATACGCCTAGTAAGCCAATGCCGACATCGGGAAAGCCAGCAGCTAAAACTGCGCTGCCACAACCACCGAGAACCAACCAAAATGTCCCTACTAGCTCTGCGAGATATTTCTTCATAGTCACATTCCTATATGTAACAAAGACACATCTGAAGCGTAGTAGAAAAACGCAACTCACTTAGAGTAAAGGGAAATTATTCTGTTTCAAAAGTGGTACTTAGATCTAAAAATGGCTGAAACTAGGTTAACTGTTCGAGCTCGGTGAGATTTTGCAGAGCTTCTTGATTGGTTGACCCACAAACCACAGGGCAGGGTTTAAAATCGTGGCAGACATTTGGTCTCTCCGGCTTGCCAAACAACTTACATAAGTTATCGTCATTCAATTGAATGCATCGTACACCGGCAGGTTTTCCATTTGGCATACCCGGAATTGGAGAAGATATGCTAGGAGCAATACAACATGCACCACATCCAAGTCGACAATTCATCATGACCTACCGCAAGTAAAAGCAAAAAGAAGGGCGCAGATGTTAACAGAAAAACCAGTAGCGGTAGACATTTTACGACGTTTTTTTCAGCATATTTGCCCTTGAATTTTAAGTGGTGGGGCGGTATAACACGTCCCCCGGTTACAGACAGAAAGAATTCAGCAATGACAACACCATTTTGGGAAAGCAAAACACTAGAACAAATGACAGAAGCAGAGTGGGAGTCACTGTGCGATGGCTGCGGTAAGTGTTGCTTGCATAAGCTGATGGATGAAGATAGCGATGAGGTGTATTACACCAACGTTGCTTGTAGCTGGCTAAATAGTAAAACCTGCGCTTGTAAAGACTACCCTAACCGTTTTGAATCAGGCGAAGAGTGCTTGAAACTCACTCGCGACAAAATCGATGAGTTCCACTGGCTTCCAGATACCTGCGCATACCGATTACTGTCTCAAAATGAACCTCTACCGCAATGGCACCCACTTATCACTGGTTCAAAAGCCGCAATGCATGCAGAAGGTGAAAGTGTTCGCAATAAAGTCGTATATGAAATCGACGTTGTGGATTGGGAAGACCATATCTTGAACCATCCTTCACGACAGTAGGGATACCAAGGCGCGATAAGGGTTTAATCAATCCCTTATCGCCATAAATCGCCTCAAAACGCAGATCTTACTATTCTCTGCCGCCACTTTGTCGTTACTTTATGGCGGCAGAAATTAAATCGAATTTAACGGATTCTTCTTCACTGCATCTTCTAAATGATCTGGTGCCAGGTGCGCGTTGTGCATGGTTTGCTTGATATCCGAATGTCCAAATCTTGCTCGTTATTACAGGTGTGCAATAACACGGCGATTTTACGCCCCTTCAGATCTTCAACTTCACCAGCTAAACGACGAGTACGATATTCCGTGAACATAGCAGGAGTGAACTTGTGATAGAGCGGGTCACCAACGGCTAAGCCAATCACTTTCAGTTTGTTGTAGGTGTATTTCGAATGGGCAATCGACTGACCGTGGCGTTCTTGCCACAAATCAATCATATCTAACAGGCTGCGGGTTTGGGCTGTTTCACCAAGCCAAGGTTTATCGTCTGTTTCTCTCAGTACAAACTTCTTATAAGCAAGGGCTTCACCTTTGGTAGCAAAGCGTTTTCTTACTCGTTTACCGTTGCGACCGCTCGGGCGGACATCACAAAGCCAAGGCTTTTTATTGCCGTCTTTAAGATTTCTTATAGCCATAAATACACCGATATACTGTTTTTATATACAGCAAATCGGTGGGGGTGGAATCTTCAATGTTTAAAATCTGTGGGTGCGAACAATCATGCATATCGGTTTGTTGATAGTATATGAAATCAACTTAACAATTATTGGGCTTTGTATGGATGCAGAAACCTACGTTAAAGAATTATTAGAAAATCACTTTGGCTTAAAAGTAGAGAAGATACCTGCAGGTGAAACGAAAACTCCTGACTTTTTAGTTCAAGCTGAGAATGAAGAGTATTTAATAGAAGTAAAGGAGAAAGAAGCTCATCCGGAATTAGAAAAAGCTAAGGAAAAGGCTTTTCAACAAGAGGAGCTGTTTCAAGTTAGTGAATCTCTAAAGACAAAGTCAGTCCTACAAAATGTTGTGCGTGATGGTAAAAGGCAAATACAAGCTTTCGTAACTAACGAGGCTACTTTTAGAGTCTTATGGATTCATTGTACGGGTGTAGGGTATGACGCGACTGTAGAGCAAATTATTACCGGATTATATGGTAGTGAGACAATTGTAGATTTCAGCTCTGAGGATGCTTTCTCTGGCATCTGTTACTACTTTGGACATAGTCAATTTTTCAAATTCAAGGATTCATTAGATGCAGTGTTAGTTTCTAATGTAAAAAGCGAAGTTATTCTTTGCTTAAATAATCTTTCTCCTAGGTATGAACAAATAAAGAACTCTCAACTCGTCTTGAAAATGGAAAAAGGTGTAAGAGATCCAGTTGAAGAAGCAAAATCTGGTAAGGCTTTTTTGGTAGATAGTGAAGTTGATAGGGGAAAACCAGAAGAAGTACTGGAGTTCTTAAAAATGAAATATAAAAGCGAAAAACTTCAAGTTATGAAAATTACTCATTTTGAGGTTCATTCAATTCAATCGTTCCGCACAAATCAACAAAGTGAACAAATTAAATGCAAGCGCTCAACCTACAGCTGTATAGCGCTTGCAATCTACATTTTTGCCCCAAAACGCTACCCGCATTCAGTGGCAGTATTTAAGCGACAACTTTCTCTTCGAGACTTTTGGCTATTGCTAGGCTCTCTCTATATTCAGCAGCTTCCGCTTTTAGTGTCCAACGAGCATCACTAATACCATGCTGTTCTACCGCCTGTTTGACTTCCGCAATCGTAGTACTGAAAAATTCCTTTCTAGGGTTCACTTTGTTTACAGACTGAATGTCGAATTTCTTATGCAGCGCTTTTTCTAGTGCAGGAGCATCTTCACTGTAAATCATCGCGTGAACATCGAACGAGAATGGTACAGATGCATCACCTAGTTCTTTGACCCTGTCCATCGGTTCTAGTCTACGAGTCATACCAATCTTAAAGACGTTGTCACCGAAGCTGCCAATATTACTGATTACGTAGACATGACCACGGCGAGTTTGTTGTGCCATTGAAATTGCGCGCTGTCCTTTCTCTTCGGCTGCTTTAAGCTTCTCTTCCAATTCAGCTAGTTGGGCTTCGTATTCGGTTTTTTGGTCTTCGTTTGCAAGACCAAGTTCTTGGCGAGCTTTCTCAAGGGCTTTTTGCAGAATACGTTCTTCTTTCTCAGCTTCTTTGATAGCTTTTTCCATATCTCGCTGAGCACGTTCTTCTTCGCGCATTTGAGCTTTAATTGCAGCTTGTTCTTCTTTCTCAATCTGCTTCAGCTCGTTCGCTGCTACTGCCCACTTTAACTCAGTAAGTCTTGCGTCTAAAAACTCTTGGTTTATTCGGGCGTTGCGAAATGGTGCTCCGTTATGGTTAACAAGGGCAAAAGCGTCGATGATTTCTTGCTTAATTTTGCCGAAATTGTCGTGTTTAACTTTAGCCAAGGCACTGTCAACCTTACCGTTAAAGGCATCTACGGCAAAATGGATTGCGTACATTCTTCTGTTTGCTTCTGCGTAGTCACAAGTGCCAGCATATCCATTTTTAACCATGTCTCTCACGCGGCTACGAGCAGCTTTCAGTTCTTCTCCAGCTTCTTTATGTCCAAACTCTTCAGTTAAATCGTCTAGAACTGAATGGTTCGGAATGATGTAGTCATCTTTGTAGCCATCAATGGTATTACGCATCGCTCGAATTGCACTTTCGTAGGAATCGGCTTTGGCTTTAGCTTCATAAGCATTTCCTGCAATTTCTTTAGCTTGTGCTTTAGCAAAACTGATCACTTTATCTGCTTCAGCTCTCGCTGCACTTTCTATACTTGCGGCTTTGTCTTTTGAGGTTTGAAGGTAATGTCTTGCTTCTGACCGCGCTTCTTTTGCTTCTTCCACAATAGTGCCTGCTTCAGCTGTTGCTTCAGAAACGATTTTCTCGGCTAAGTTACGTTTAGCTAGAACTTCTTCCTCGGCCTCATCGGTGATTCTTTGATTGTGTAATTCAATATCAATGATGGAACCATATTTACTGAGTAAGCCGTTTACTTCTTGTGTTAACGACTCTGATTGCTTTAAAGAGTCTTCATACTTCTTCTTTAGAGACTTTGTCCGAAAATGGGAAATGATCAGTAGTAGTAAAGGTAAGAAAAAAATAATAATTACAATTAAACCGCCAGTATCCATCCTGATTCCTTATCTGTTTTTTATATTGATACTTGAAACACCATTTGAGCGTTAATTTATAGTTGTTCTGGCACTTCGCCAGTTTGTATCATCTCTTCAAACTGCTCTTTGTTCAGGATGAAGACACCTTGTTCCAATGCTTTAGCGAGTTTTGTTGGTCCAGCGTTGTATCCATAGCAAAGTATGTCTAGGTTCTTGGTTACACTAGTACGGACAAACATGTTGTTGTTTTCTGCTAGTTGAGTGAGAAACTCTTTGTCTGCTTTGACGAAACCAGTAAAGCAAACATCCATTGTTTCTGGTGAGGAATAACGATTTGATGATGACTTGTCATATTGTGGCAACTTGTAGTTTTCATCGCCGAATGTACTTTTAGCATCATCAAAGCTATCAAATACTTGAACGACACGGTCATACCGTAAGGTCTTTGGGTGATTAGCTTGTACGCAGAAACCTTGTACGTAATGCGGGTGATCCTCATCGTCAAATTTCGCATTCGTTAAATGTTGAACGCTACCTACTCCTGACGAGTTAACGTATGTGCATATAAAATCCATTTTTGCTCCAGCCATTTGAGTTGATTTAGTTTTATTTTTCTATTTGTAAGCCTTTTAAAAATTTGAAATCTTTAGTGTATTTATCAGTAGAGAAAATAAACGTCTCGCCATACATAGATTCGTATTCAATTTCTATGACATATCCTAGGTATATTCTTTGCTTTAACCTAGCCCTTCCGTCATGTTCGAGAGATTTGACGTGAATAGCGAGAAGCATATGACGGGCGTTTGCTGAAATACCTCCATCATCATGAAGATCTAGTGTATGAATTGACGAGATTTCATACCCAAGATGGTTTCTTAGTTCTTCTTCGAAATTTTCAATTTCAACATTTTCGTTATTAGTACCAGAGCGCTTATAAACTCTATGAGATCTAATGATTGCTGGGCCTAATCCATTATTTTGTACAAATAACGTATAAATTAAATTGTCATCTGTATGGGAAAACTTTTCATAAAAGTCTATGTGTGGTTTGACAGATAATCGGTCATGTTTACGCTGCCTGAACCCTTGCCATACAGTAAAACCAAGAGCGCAAAGAGCTATGATGACACTCGCCATCTCAGTTAAGCTAATGTTATCCCAAAAGTCGGGGGTGTTAGTCATAGTGAACCCACCATAAGAGACTTCTAACATGTCGTAATCATTCTTTTTCAGAGTTACCGCTACACACCCAACAACCGTGATACGTTCTTTTGTAACATCAACTGTTGAACCACCAAATACCATCGCGATCTTTAGAAAAAACAGAAAGTCAGTTTGTTGTATCCAACATGGTTAATAACTTATCCTATTGACTCATACCGCATGGTTTCTCTTATATATGCATGAGCTAGATTATCCTGTAGTGAGCTGATATTACTACTATATATCTAATAGACGCTGGCGAACGTGTGACAAAGAACATGGGGGCTTCGTGCTTTCGATAAGTAAAACTAAATCTCACATAACAAAAATCCCACAGTGTAGTTAAACATTGTGGGATTTATTAAAGCCTGAGAAGAATTGGGAGAGTGGGGTTAGGCTAATAAGAGTAATAGGCTACCAACGGTTGCCGCTGCGGAAAGATATTGCCCCGCAGAGAAGAACGAATCATCTTTGTCTTTTACTTTGTCTGGGTGTTCCATACCTAAAGCGCCATAGGTAAAGGCTTCCACCTTATCACTCATGGTTTTATCACCTTCAGGCATTTTGCCGTTCTGCTCGATATCTTGTAATGCGGCAAGCAACGCCTTTCCTTCGTCAGAAAGCGTTACTTTGTTTTGTTCGACTTTCAGTGGTGCTGGTGAAGCCGACTCTGTATTTGCTGAAGCTTGATTTTTTACCGGTTGAGTGGCATTCAGATTAGATACTGATCCTGCGCCTACTGGGTTCATGCTGCTCTCCTAAATCCATCCTCAATAACTATATCGACAGGCTTATGTCAAACTTGTGTTATTTTTTGAACATATTTTCACTGTTTCTTACAAAGCAATTAGCATGCCTATTTTTTATACTTCTCTAGGTTGGGATTTTGGAGAGGGATGCTTGGGGTGTTGTTGGAGAAAGAAGTTGTGTTTGTTATTGAAGTTACAGTGGTTTTTGTGGTTCCTGTAACTTCAAGTCACTAACGTTATTCGACAGGTAAGGATAACTAAGCTTTTCTATACACTCGAATCATAAAGTCTGCTTCGCATTGAACACTGGCTGAGTTTTTCAATTCCGCTTTGTAAGCTTCACTTGCGCGCCATGCAAACGGAGTCATCTGAAGTAGATCAAATGCATCATCTCCGCTTAGTGTCATCAAGTAATTCACTTTCTCTTCGTGTTCTAAGGTGAAGTTTTCAATGACTTCAGGCAGTTCTTCATGCAAGCGTACGTCTTGATAGATACCTTGTTTAAACTCGTATAAATGTCTTGCAGCTGGGGTGACTGTAATAACAACACCGCCTGATTTGATGCAGCGATTCAGTTCATCTGCTTTGCAAGGAGCATAGATGCGTAAAATTCCGTCGAGCGCTTCGTCGGCAAAAGGTAAGCGATGGCTTGAAGCAACGGTAAAATCACAGTTTGAGTAGCGTTTTGCCGCATATCGAATAGCCACTTTGGAAATGTCCAGCCCGAAGGTATTGGCTTGCGGGTTCTGCTGTTTTAGGCAATCTGCAATATAGGTTGTGTAGTAGCCTTCACCGCAACCGATGTCTAACAGCTGGTGGTCTGTGTTTATTAAGAAACGTTGGCACAACTCGGCGACTTTCTCACGCATAGGGTTGTAATGACCGCCATCGAGAAAACGACGTCTTGCTTGCATCATCTCTTTGTTGTCACCTGGATCTTTCGAGCGTTTATGGTGAGCAGGCATCAAGTTGACGTAGCCTTCTTTTGCCAAATCAAACTGATGGTTGTTTACACATGAATAGGTGCGTTGGTTAAGAGTGAGTGGATGCTGGCAAAGCGGACACTGGTAAGCCATGGTGTTCTCAAGGTAGTAAATGGAAGCGTAAGTGTAGCGGTTACTCCACCAAATAAAAAGCAAGTTAACAGGCAGGTGTTGCATGACTTTTGGAAGGGGAATCTTATTTTTATCGCGTTTGCACTGCTATACCGACAATAATTTGGTTTATGCCAATTTGTTGACATAAACCTTTGCATAACAATGAGTTATATATTGAAAGTTTTATATCTTTTTAGTGGATAGCCTATTGCAATGAGGTTAGTATCTCGCCTGTAAAAACAACAATATGAGAGCTGTTAAATAATGTCATTTTCGCTAAAGCAAAAGTTAATTGGTGCTAGCCTAACCGCAGTTGTTGTTATGGCCGGAGCATTAACATGGTTGTCTATAGACCGTATCTATGATCAGACGCAAAAAGCAATGTCAGAGCGTGTTGAATCTCTAACGACTGCGACTGCCAAAGGTATCTCGGATTGGGTTGCTGACAGAAAATCTATCACTTCAGCATTTAAAGCCTATGCAAGCGCTGCGGATCCAACGCCTTTTTTACAACAAGGCCGAGTTTCGGGCGGTTTTGATGAGCTGTATTACGGTACCACCGAAGGGGTGATGAACCGTTCTTATCCTGAGAGATATCAAGAAGGTTACGACCCTCGCAAACGTCCTTGGTATATTGATGCATCGACGGCTGGCAAAATGATTGTAACTACGGCGTATCAAGATGCAGTGACCAATGCATTGCTTATCACTATTGCTGAACCTGTTACTGTCAATGGACGCTTTTCTGGTGTTGTCGGCGCTGATGTGTTGATTGAACAGCTAGCCTCTGACGTGCTTTCATCCGATGCGGGTGAGAACGCTAGAACCATGCTTATTGATACTCAAGATGGCAACTGGCTAGCGCATCCAAATAAAGACTTCACACTAAAACCTGTATCTGCAGTGTCAAAAGTGTTAACTATCGACGCGATCAACAAAGCGGCGAGAGACAAAACCTTTATTCCTGTTACGTTGAATGGCATACAAAAGTGGTACTACTTCAAGTCTGTACCGGGAACTCAGTGGATCTTTGCGGTAGAGCTGGATAAAGACACTGAGCTTGCTTCAACGGACTCATTGCTTTGGGGATTAATTTCAACGGCAGTAGTGATTACGTTTTTAGTATTACTTGCTGTGTCTTGGTTGGTTAATTTCTTGATTAGAGATCTTTCTCGCGTGAGTAAAGCGTTGGAAGAAATTGCCTCTGGTGATGCGGACTTGACGCAACGCCTGACGATTCATTCTGAAGATGAAGTGGGTAAACTGGCGCAAAGCTTTAACCAGTTTGTGGGCAATATGCAGCAAATGGTAGCGAACTTAGGTAATGTGTCTGCTGAGCTTTTACAGCAATCCGCTCATGCTGCGAAGCAATCAGACCAAAACAATATGCGCATTCAGCAGCAGCAAGATGAAATCAACATGGTTGCGACTGCGATTAATGAAATGTCAGCTGCAACGCATGAGATTGCGGGTAACGCTGAGCAGACGGCTGGCAACTCTAATGATGCCGTTATTGCATGTGATGCCGGTGCTCGTCAGGTTTCTCAAACACAGGTTTCTATTGAAAATCTAGCGACCGAAGTGGAAGTGGCAACTGGCGTTATTACTGAGCTTGAAGGTCACAGCAACCAAATCAGCAATATTCTATCGACGATTCAGGGAATCGCAGAGCAGACAAACTTGCTAGCGCTAAATGCAGCGATTGAAGCTGCGCGAGCGGGTGAGCAGGGTCGAGGATTTGCGGTTGTTGCCGATGAAGTTCGAGTGTTGAGCCAACGTACTTACGCGTCGACAAAAGAAATTCAGCAAATGATTGATACGCTACAGAGTACAACGGGTAAAGCGGTATCGATCATGAATGACAGCCGCACATTGGCGACGACCAGTGTAAACGATGCAATCAATGCTTCTCAGTCGTTAGAGCAAATTAGAACGGTAGTGTCTGCGATTAGTGATATGGCAACACACATTGCGACTGCAGCGGAAGAGCAAGCTTCGGTGACATCGGAAATTACGCGTAATACTCAAGGTATCCGTGATGTATCGAACGAGTTCTCGATGGAAGCGAAAGATGCTGCAGAGCAGGCCGCGATACTCTCTTCACTCTCTCATGAGCTTGAATCTGAGATTCGCCGATTCAAAGTTTAATGTTGCTTAGACGCTTTATTTAAATACATAAACAAAAATCCGATAAACAGTGTTTATCGGATTTTTTCTTTTCGGGTTCGAACCACACTAAGACGAGATGGTTAGTTTGCCGAAATGGTCGTTGCTAATAGGTACTGTTCACCCGGTTGCAACGTTTGACCTGCAGAAAGGCATGGTGCATGGATGGTCGACTCAACACAGAACATGGTTTTGTAACCGTCATCAGACATGTCAGCCATTGCTTTTGAACCTTGAGACCAAGGGTTCCACAGCACTGCGCAATTGTGACCATTGTTTTCAACCAATAGCGCTCGTTTTAGCACTGGGTCTGTAACGGTGATTTTTGATTCCGGCATAGTGTAGACACGATCGATCGTATCAGTGAGTACCAGTGTCTCTTCACCTTGGCAGATTTTTGAATCTTGCAGCTTGTCGATGTATTCTGCGCCCATACCTGTTGTGGTAATTTGAGCTACATCGCCAACATTCAGGTAAGTATGAAGCGCACTTGAGAACGTCCAAGCTTTTTCATCCGTGTTGTTTACTTCCAGTGTCACTTTCAACTCATCGCCAATTTCGACAAACAAGCGGGTCTTAAACTTGTATGGCCAAATTGCCAGTGTTTCTTCTGACTCTTCAAGCTCTAGAACAACTACAACACCTTGTTCATTTTCTCTGTGTTCTGCCAATTTCCATTGGCTGATACGTGCAAAACCGTGTCCAGGTTCTGCAATTTTGCCAAACCAAGGCCAACAAACTGGAATACCACCGCGAAGTGCAGCTTTGCCGTCAAAAGGTGTGTTGCTACTCATCCAAATCAGGTCTTCTTTGCCAGCAGGAACATAAGAAAGAACATGAGCACCATGCAGAGCGATAGCGGCGGTAGCTTTATCATGGATGACACGAACGATTTTTACCTCGTCTTTTTCAACGATGGTCACGTTGTCAGAGAGGTAAGTAAGGGTAGGTAGAGAAAGTAGATCCATAAATATCATTCCTCGTTCAGTTTTTTGCTTAGACTGATTGTTATTAGGAAAATCAAATCTGTAGAAACAAAAAAGGCGACACATCGGCCGCCTTTTCAGATTCTCAACGAATTTCTTCGCTAATGCTTACATTACTTAGAGATGTGAGCGATTAGGTCTAGAACTTTGTTTGAGTAACCGATTTCGTTGTCGTACCAAGATACAACTTTAACGAATTTGTCAGTTAGAGCGATACCAGCTTTAGCATCGAATACTGAAGTGCATTTTTCGCCGATGAAGTCTTGAGATACTACTGCGTCTTCAGTGTAACCAAGAACGCCAGCCATTTCGCCTTCAGAAGCTTCTTTCATCGCTTTACAGATTTCTTCGTAAGAAGCAGCGTTTTTCAGGTTAACAGTCAAGTCAACAACAGAAACGTTAGCAGTTGGTACGCGGAAAGCCATACCAGTTAGAAGACCTTTAACTGCTGGAAGTACAACGCCTACTGCTTTAGCAGCACCAGTTGAAGATGGGATGATGTTTTGAGAAGCACCACGACCACCGCGCCAGTCTTTAGCAGAAGGACCGTCTACAGTTTTTTGAGTTGCTGTAGTAGCGTGAACTGTAGTCATAAGACCAGATTCGATACCGAACTTGTCGTTAAGAACTTTAGCGATAGGCGCTAGACAGTTAGTAGTACAAGAAGCGTTAGAAACGATGTCTTGACCTGCGTAAGTGTCGAAGTTTACGCCGTTAACGAACATTGGAGTTGCGTCTTTAGAAGGGCCAGTCATAACAACTTTCTTCGCACCAGCAGTGATGTGCTTACGTGCAGTAGCGTCGTCAAGGAATAGACCAGTTGCTTCAGCAACAACGTCAACACCGATTGCATCCCATTTTAGATCTTCTGGGTTGCGTTCTGCAGTAACACGTACAGTCTTACCGTTTACGATTAGGTTACCACCTTCAACTTCAACAGTGCCGTTGAAACGACCGTGAGTTGAGTCATACTTAAGCATGTAAGCCATGTAATCTACGTCGATTAGGTCGTTGATACCAACAACTTCGATGTCATTACGTTCTTGTGCTGCACGGAATACGAAACGGCCAATACGGCCAAAACCGTTAATACCTACTTTGATAGTCATTATAGTTGCTCCACAACTTAATTTCTGATTAAAGATAACTGGTAGTAAAATTACAAAATCCAGTAAACATCTGCAACAGATAATCCGACTTAACTTGTTTAAAGTCAAAAAAAACTGTCGCTTTTTTTCACAATCACTTACAACTGATTAGTTTTTAGACGTGCTACTGCTTTTCATCCCTACCAATTGACGTAAAATAATCAAGATACGAGGTTATTGATGCTCAAATAACCCGCAATACTATGGTGAAAAAGTATGTGCTACAAAATCATAGGTACGCAAGTTTTTAGCGAAAAAAGTCAAAAATAATTATTACAAAAAAGGAGAAGTCAAAGCGTGGTTGATAAAGCCCAAAATCTTGAGAAGCCTGACGAATACTGGAAAGACCAGTTATCGGAAGAGGAATATTACGTTTGTCGCCAGAGAGGAACTGAAGCGCCTTTCTCTGGCAAGCTACTGCATAACAAACTAACTGGTGATTACCATTGTACTTGCTGCAATGCGCTTTTGTTTAGTTCTGAAAACAAATACGACTCTGGTTGTGGGTGGCCAAGTTTTGATGCGCCTATTAATGATCAGGCCATCCGTTATTTAGAAGATCTAAGTCACGGAATGATAAGAACTGAGATTCGTTGTGCTGCTTGTGGCAGTCATTTAGGTCATGTATTTCCTGATGGTCCACAGACTACAGGTGAACGCTTTTGTGTTAACTCGGTGTCGTTAATTTTCAACAAAAAGTGAAAAAGTTGGTGGCAGACCACCAACTTTTGTTTGATAGCAACATTATTTCAAAGAGTTAGGGACGATGCTTTTTCGGTATTGTCCCTCTTTGATCGACTTAACAACCGTTTCTGCAATATCGTCAAGCTTCTCAAATTTCTCTTCATCAAATCCATACATCAATGCAAGTTCAGACTCGCTGGCGATAGGTACATCATATTCCTTACCGACCATAGCCCAAACATAGGCATGTTCTTTATCACCAGAAGCATGATAGTTGCTCGCCAGTGATTTAAGGATCTCGGTGTTGATATTGTCTGGCTTGCTTAACTCTAAAGCGTGATTAAGTAAGATGATGGTTTTTTCACGGTCTCGCGAGGTATAGAAGGTGGCTAATGCGTACTGTAACTCAGCGGTTTCGAGCTCAGGCTTGCCTTCCAATTGTAAAAACTCACGGCGAGCTTTATGGTCACCCTCTTGGCTCCATAAAAAATAAAGAGACTCTGGTGTGCGTTGGTTACGAAGTTCGGTCGCGATACGCTTTAAATCTTCACCTGCATTCACCAGTGCATTGACTCGTCTTTGCTTGAGATCTGCTTGGTCAATCGCCTGAATTTGAGACGCGAGCTCTAAACATTTTCGGTAAGCACTGGTTAGATTGTACTCTTCAATTTTGTTTACTGGAGTCGGGTCTTTAAGTACTTCGAAGCGATGCCAGATCAGGTCAGTTCTGGGGATACGGCATTGCCCGTCATTAACATTTAGTCTTTCACACTGCAGTGCTGGGTTGTCTGCACAAAGTTTATCGGTGTTCTTTTTATTTTCTAAACACCCAGATAGAGCCAAAGGCAGTGATAAAACGAGAATGGCTTTTATTGTGTTCATATTTTGGCCTGTTGACCTTATTTATAGAGATTCTTTTTTGTAACGGATTGAACTGAATAAATGCAGGAGCTATGCCACATCATGTTAGAAAAATGTTTAGCTTGTGATCCGATACACTTATTTATTTAGCTTGTCTTGACTCAATATGCCAGCAAGTTATTTTGGCGCAAATCGTTAAATTAGGAATGCACCATGGACGCAAATCAACTTGTTGCTGCTATCACACCGGAAGCTTATGAGCGCTTATTGTTTGCTGTTGAAACGGGTAAGTGGCCTGAAGGTACTTCACTTTCTCCAGAGCAGCGAGATTCTTGTATGCAAGCTGTGATGTTGTACCAATCAAAGCACAATAACAACGCTGACCATATGAGCATTGGCGTCGGTGGCGAGATGATCTTTAAATCAAAAGCAGAATTAAAAAAACGTTTTCAAGATAATCAAGAAGATATCGTACGTATTAATCCTAATCACGAGTAGTGGTTTGGGTCGGAAAAAGAAAACCCCGTATGTGAATACGGGGTTTTCTTACTTTATGAGGGTGTTCTTTTAAGCTTAAGCCGCTTTTGACTTTAGCCGTTGTAATTTACAGAGACATTTCGCCACGCAGCACTTGCTGCATCTTTTGCTTCACTTCTTCGTAAGAGAGATTTTGGCTCAATAAGTAGTGAAGTTTTGCCAACGCCGCCTCAGGCGTCATATCGTAACCACTGATAACACCTGCATCAGCAAGTGCACAGCCCGTTGCGTAGCCGCCCATGTTGACTTTACCTGCTAAACATTGGGTTAGGTTTACGACAATAACTCCACGTTCAGAGGCATCTTTTAGCTGTGCCAGTAGTTCTGGATTTTGTGGTGCGTTTCCAACCCCAAAAGTAAGCAGAATCATCGCATTTACGGGTTGCAACAGGGTGTTGCGAATGACCTCGTGAGAGATCCCAGGATACATGGTGATCACGCCGATAGGTTGCGGCGTAATGTGGTGTACGCGGAATTTACCTTCAGGCACCTGACCAATTTGCACGCCGTTGCTGACATGGATATTGATACCCGCTTCGAGCAGTGGTGGAATGTTTGGTGAAGTAAATGCGTTAAAGCCATCTGCATGAGATTTAGTACTGCGGTTACCGCGCATCAAGTGATTGTTGAAGAACAGCGTTACTTCATTAATCGGATAGTTTGCTGCGATGTGCAGTGCGTTCAGCAAGTTGGCCTGACCATCCGAACGTAATTCTGCAAGTGGGATTTGTGAGCCTGTCACAATGACCGGTTTACCTAAGTTCTCCAGCATGAACGACAATGCAGAGGCGGTATAAGCCATAGTGTCAGTGCCATGCAGAATAACGAAACCATCGTATTTGTCGTAGTTGTCTGCAATATCATCAGCGATTTTTTGCCAGTCTTCTGGCGTCATATCTGAAGAGTCAATCAGTGGTTCGTACTCATGAACCGTAAACTCGGGCATTTCGTCACGATGGAATTCTGGCATATTTGCCAATTGCTTTTCCATAAATCCAGCAACAGGAACGTATCCGTGTGAGGATTTCTTCATGCCGATAGTGCCGCCAGTGTAGGCGATATAGATATGTTTTCTTGCCATGATTACAACTACTAAAGGTGGTGGTAAATAGTGTGGCGATTATAACGAAAACGATTGTAATAAAAAGGGGCGCTGTGTATTTAGCGCCCCCTAAACGGAAATTTCGTGCTGCTAGTCTGACTATTGTACTTGGCAGGGCAGACAGAATGCGTATTGTCCTTTTGGATCGTTAAAACCGCTTAGCAGGTTCGCATCGTTAATCAACTGACTTGCTGCCGGTTGAAACGCTGCTGGAACCATACTGGAAACATCCAAACCGAGACTTGCTTTGATCTGTCCAAAGAGATCTTGCAGGATTTGCTGCGCCGGACTTAGCGGATCGGACACCCAGAACAGGTTGTAGTCTTCAACTTTGGCCAGTTCAGCCGCGAGCTTAACGGCGTCATCAAAGTCACCCAATTTATCGATCAAACCAAATTTCTGTGCATCTTGTGCTGTCCAGACTCGACCTTGAGCTACCTGATCAACCTGTTCAACTGACATACCTCTGCTTTCACCCACTAGCGAAATGAAACGGTGGTAACCATGTTCAATGCCCATTTGCAGCGCTTTTTGCGCCCCTTCGTTAAGGCCAGTAGTGATACCAATACCTGAGAATGGTGAAGTACCAACACCATCGGTAGAAATGCCAAGCTTGTTAAGACCTTTTTCAAAAGTCGTAATGACGCTAAAGATACCGATTGAACCGGTTAAGGTCGTTGGCTGAGCAACGATTTTATCTGCGCTCATTGAAATCCAGTAACCGCCGGAAGCCGCTAGGCTCGACATTGAAACAACCACAGGTTTACCTGCTGCTTTTAACGCATCAATTTCGTTACGAATCACTTCGGAAGCAAATGCGCTGCCCCCTGGGCTGTCTACTCGTAAAACCACCGCTTTGACGTTGTTATCATTGCGTGCTTGGCGAAGAAGAGCCGCTGTGCTGTCACCGCCGATGCTACCGCGAGGTTGAGAACCATCCATAATTGTGCCGCTGGCAACCACAATAGCGATATCATCGTTGGTTGCACTCATTTGAGGCGTTACCGTTTGTGCATAGTCGTAATAACTCACAGCGTTGTAGCTGCCTTTACCATCACTGCCAAAGGTTTTAGCAAGCTCAAGGCGAATTTGCTGACGAGTTGCCAATTCATCAACGAGGCCAATGTTCAGTGATAACTGAGCTAAGTCTCCCGATGTTTGTTCAAGAAGAGCAAGAAACTCATCCATGTTTGGCGTTAATGCGTCAGCATCAATGCCTCTGTTGGTGGCAACGTCATCGATGTAAGCTCCCCATAACTGAGTTAACCAACGCGACGCTGATTCACGCGCTGCATCTGACATATCGTCGCGGATGAAGGGTTCAATAGCTGACTTGTATGTGCCGACTCTGAATACGTGAGTGTTGACGTCTAGCTTCTCTAAAAGGGTTTTGTAATACATGTTGTAAGCACTGTAGCCATGTAACAGAACCGCGCCATCAGGAGCCATAAACACTTTATCGGCGTAACTTGCCAAGTAATATTGGCTTTGGTTGTACATGTCGCTCAGAGCAAAAACTGGCTTGCCAGAAGCTTTGAATTCATTAATGGCTTTCGCGATATAGCGCAATTTGGTTAGGTTGGTTTCTGGCATATTACGCAGTGCCAAAACCAAACCAGTAATTTTATCGTCGTCTTTAGCGTGACGAAGTGTTTCGACAATATCGAAGAGCACGTTTTCTTTTGGCA
Source organism: Vibrio sp. Hal054 (assembly GCF_037162405.1). NCBI lineage: Bacteria > Pseudomonadati > Pseudomonadota > Gammaproteobacteria > Vibrionales > Vibrionaceae > Vibrio > Vibrio sp. Hal054. The sequence goes on from NZ_JARLUT010000001.1 coordinate 915,804, forward strand.
GATCTTTGCCTAACACTGAGCTCGTTACTGAATCCATCGGGCTTAAATAACTGCTTTGCTCAACGATGGGGCCAGATAGGTTGAGCACTAGGGCAGATTTTTTCTCAACCACAGGTGCTGGGGTCTCATAAGCGTAAAGGAAATACACTAACGCGATACTGAGTAGGAAAATGAGGTTGGTAAGAGCGATACGAATGAAAGTGATTAGTTTCCAAATCCCTTTAAAAAGCAGCCCAATAAATCGGAATATTGTTTTCATTGTGTCTCCAGCAATGCCATCGAAATGCTTGTTAATATCACCAAAACAACACCTTGGAATATTAATTAAGTTGCATCGTACGTGATCTAGTATACGCAAACAACCGCAAGATTGATCGGTGTTACAAAAATGTAAACACTTGTTTGATTTTTGTGTGAGTGAGGAATAGTGTGGTCGGAAAACAATAACGATAAAGGTTAACTCTCCATGTACCCAAATCTGCTACAGCCATTGGATTTAGGATTTACTCAGTTAAAAAACCGAGTTTTGATGGGTTCAATGCACACTGGTTTAGAAGACGAAAAAGAAGGTTTACATAAGCTTGCCGCATTTTATGAAGAACGGGCAAAAGGTGGTGTAGGCCTGATTGTTACGGGTGGATACTCGCCAAATCTTCGCGGGCGCTTACATCCTTTTGGTGCCGAGTTTAGTAGTGTGAAACATGCTAAAGCGCATAAAGTGGTGACTGAGGCGGTACATCAACATGGTAGTAAAATTGCGCTGCAACTTCTTCATGCTGGCCGTTATGCCATGCATCCTTTCTCACAGAGCGCATCTGCGATTAAATCTCCAATCAGTAAGTTTGTTCCTAGCGAAATGACTCCGCGTCAGATCCGAAAAACCATTCAAGCCTTTGCCAATAGTGCTGAGTTGGCTCAACTCGCAGGGTACGACGGCGTTGAAGTGATGGGGTCTGAAGGCTACTTGCTAAACCAGTTTATTTGTAAACGCACCAATATGCGTTATGACGACTGGGGTGGTAGTTATCTCAATCGAATCCGTTTCCCGCTTGAAGTGGTGAGAGCCATTCGTGAAGCGGTGGGTGAAGAGTTCATCATCATCTTCCGCTTGTCGATGCTGGATTTGGTTGAGCAAGGCAGTACATTTGAAGAAGTGTTGATGCTGGCTAAAGAGCTCGAAAAGGCAGGCGTGACAATCATCAATACGGGGATTGGCTGGCATGAAGCTCGGATCCCAACCATAGTGACGCAAGTTCCTCGCGCAGCATTCAGTTGGGTAACGGAGAAGATCAAACCTCATTTGTCGATTCCAGTGATTACCTGTAACCGTATCAATACTCCGGAAGAAGCGGAGAGCATTATCTCTTCAGGCAAAGCGGATATGGTTTCGATGGCTCGTCCATTCTTGGCAGACCCAGAATTTGTCAATAAGGCAGAGCAAGGTCGAGCAGCATTTATCAATACTTGTATTGGCTGCAACCAAGCCTGTCTGGATAACGTGTTTAAAGGTAAACGCGCATCGTGCATGGTTAACCCGCGCGCCTGTTACGAAACAGAAATTGTGGTTCAATCTGCAAGCGTTAAGAAGACTGTAGCGGTGATTGGTGCAGGTCCTGCGGGGCTGGCTTGTGCAACGACCTTGGCTGAGCGTGGGCATGATGTTGACTTGTTTGAAAGAAACGATCGCATTGGCGGTCAGTTCAGATTAGCGATGCAAATTCCGGGTAAAGAAGAATTTCGTGAGACGATTCGTTACTTCGCCAACCGTATAGATGAAACAGGCGTGCGTTTGCATTTAAGAACCGAAGCTGATTTCTCTATGTTGTCGGAGTATGACGAAGTCGTAATGGCATCGGGCGTTGAACCGCGTAAAGTCGATATTGCAGGCTTGGAAAACAGCGAAAAAGTGGTGGATTACCAAACGCTGATCCGCGAAAAGACACCAGTAGGCAATAAAGTCGCTATCGTTGGCGCTGGTGGTATTGGTGTTGATGTTGCAAGCATGATCACTGAGCCATCCGATCATGATTTGGATGACTGGTTACATGAATGGGGCATAGACAAAGAGATTACTTACCCTGGAGGTTTGTATCCTTATCCAGATTCACGCAGCGAAACTGAGGTGTGGTTACTGCAGCGCCGCAAAGGTAGCGTCGGTAAAGGGCCGGGCAAAACAACAGGCTGGGTTCACAAACGCACCTTAGAGAAGCGCGGCGTACACATGCTGGGCGGTGTTCAATATCAAGGTATTGATAGCCAAGGTTTTCACATCGGTGTCGATGGTGAATCAAAGCTTCTGGATGTAGATAAAGTGATTATTTGTGCAGGGCAGGTTTCTGTTCGACCATTTGAAGATAAATGGCCTGAACTGTCCGGCAAGCTCCATGTCATTGGTGGTGCTGAACTTGCGGGTGAACTGGACGCGGTACGTGCCATTCGGCAAGGGGTGAAACTGGCGGTGTCTATTTAATCGCTGGTTATCACTAAAGAAAATGGCGCTGATTCAGCGCCATTTATCATTCTCATAAACTTAAAGAATCACAGTCTTGTTGCCGTAGACGAACACGTGGTCATTGATCACTTTGTTCAGAGCTTTGCTTAGAACGTTCTTCTCTACATCACGTCCTGCCTGAGCCATATCTTGTGCACTGAAGGTATGATCCACAGGAATGACATCTTGCTTGATGATTGGGCCTTCATCCAAATCGTTGGTTACAAAGTGAGCCGTTGCACCAATGATCTTCACACCACGCTCATAAGCTTGCTGGTAAGGTTTCGCACCAATAAACGCAGGTAAGAAACTGTGGTGAATGTTAATGATTTTATGGTGAAATTTCTCAACAAATCCCGGAGTCAGAACACGCATGTATTTAGCGAGAACAATATAGTCCGGTTGATATTGTTCGATCACTTCCAACAGCTCTTTTTCATGCTCTTGTCGGTTAAGACCTTCGTGAGATACACAGTGATAAGGGATGTCGAATCTCTCTGTTAAGGTTTGCAGTTTGTCGTAATTACCCACCACTGCTGCGATATCTACATCTAAGCTGCCATCGTAGTTTTTCATCAGAATATCACCCAAGCAATGCGCTTCTTTGGTGACCAGTATCACAATACGCTTACGTGATGAACCGACCAATTTGCGCTTTGCACCTTGAGGTAAAGCTTGGTCTAAGTCTGCCAATAGAGTGTGGTCATTGAAGTAGCCTTCAAGCTCGGTACGCATGAAGAAGTGACCACTGGTATTGTCAACGAACTCATTGTTATGAATGATGTTTAGCTGATGTTTGTAACAGATGTTGGTGATTTTTGAGATAAGTCCTGGAGCATCACTGCAATGCGTTAGGAGAGTTTTCTTTTCCATTAAATACGACTTCCGGGCGTGCAAATTTTTCATTCTTAGAAGAAATAGATTGGCTTGAACGGCAAACCAATTCCGAATTTGGCTTCTATAATTAATCTATTCTCCTAATGGTTTCAACTAATATAACTAGGCTCAGTGAATCCTCGGCTATTGAAAGCGTCTCTTCTGTTGGTACTTGTTTTGCGAAGGTGGTATTTATGGACAAAGAATTACTTGCACGTAAATTGTACGTTGAACGTGTTATTTCATTGATGGGTGATCACAGTGTTGATGACGACATTTTAGAGTTTATGTGGGAGAGCAAAGCGTCACCGGAAGAGGCGGCGAAGGCGATGATGCCTCAAGTTGAGCTAACCTCACTCGAAGTGGGTTCTAAGTGGTTAAATCGCTATTTAAATAGGAAATAGTTCCGCTATGTCAGGTACGGCTTAGTTTCGTACCTGACACATTCTGTTTGGAATGTAAGTGCCTACCAACTCCTTCTCAAAGATCGGGGTTTAACTGCATTCGCTCCCGACCTAAAAACCTGCCATAATCGCGCCAAAGTTATTATTTTTTTGACGTGGATGATCCAAAAAACCTTTTCTCAACAAGGCGCATTAGGCAAAGCCATTCCGGGCTTCCAGCCTCGACAAGCTCAAATCGATATGGCTCAGGCAGTTGCAAAAGCAATTGCTGGCGAATCGCAGTTGGTCGTGGAAGCTGGAACAGGAACCGGTAAAACCTTCGCTTATCTCGTGCCTGCGCTATTAAGCGGAAAGAAAACCATCATCAGCACGGGTTCTAAAAACCTGCAAGAGCAGTTGTTTCACCGTGATCTTCCCTTAATGGTTGATGCTCTAGGCTTTCACGGCAATGTCGCATTGCTCAAAGGTCGTGCTAACTATTTATGTCTAGACCGTCTGAGCAGACAAATGGTTGAAAGCCACACCAATGATGCTGCTGACCCGCAATTGCTCACACAGCTGGTGAAGGTGAGGTCTTGGTCATCAGAGACCAGAAGCGGCGATTTAGGCGAGTGTGATGCACTGCCTGAAGACAGCATGATCATTCCCACCATTACTTCCACCAATGACAGCTGTTTGGGTAAAGAATGCCCGAGCTATACCGATTGCTTCGTTAATAAAGCAAGGCGTAAAGCGATGGATGCCGATATCGTGGTGGTTAACCATCACCTGTTCTTAGCCGATTTAGCGATTAAAGAAACGGGATTTGGTGAACTGATACCAGAAGCGGAAGTGTTTATCTTCGATGAGGCACATCAGTTGCCTGATATTGCCAGCCAATATTTTGGTCAGTCGGTATCGAGCCGACAAATCCAAGATCTCGCTAAAGACATTGAAATTGCTTATCGCACCGAAGCTAAGGATATGCGCCAACTGCAAAAAGTAGGCGATAAACTGGTTCAGTCTGCGGCGGATTTACGCATCGTGCTTGGCGATTCTGGGCACAGAGGTAACTGGCGAGAAGCGATGGCTTCGCCTTCTATTGCTCGTGAAATTGAGCGTGTTAAAGACAGCCTAAACTTTGCAATAGAAGTACTCAAAATTGCTTTAGGGCGTAGCCAGTTATTGGATGCGGCCTTTGAGCGCGCCAACCTGATTAAAGGCCGAATTGAAAGGGTATGTGATGTTTCCATTACGGGTTACTCGTATTGGTTTGATACCACGCCACGTCATTTTAGTTTGCATATTACGCCGCTTTCCGTTGCCGATAAGTTCCACGAACAGATAGAAATGAAGCAAGGGGCGTGGATTTTTACCTCAGCCACGTTGGCAGTGAATGACGACTTCGGCCACTTTACCCATCGTTTAGGATTGCAGCCCGGTGAACAGTTCTCGTTGCCGAGTCCTTTTGATTATCAAAATCAGGCAAAGTTGTGTGTTCCAAGGTATCTGCCAGAGCCAAACAGTCCGGGGCTTGCAGACAAACTGGTACGCATGCTTTCTCCGGTCATTGAACAAAACCAAGGGCGCTGCTTCTTTTTGTGCACCTCACACAGCATGATGCGCGAACTGGGCGAGAAATTCAGAGAAACGCTGACCTTACCAGTATTAATGCAGGGTGAAACCAGCAAGCAAAAAACACTGGCTGAGTTTATGGAGTTAGGCAACGCCTTGTTGGTGGCAACCGGTGCTTTCTGGGAAGGGATTGATGTTAGAGGTGACACATTAAGCTGTGTTATCATCGACAAACTTCCGTTTACCGCTCCAGATGACCCGCTGTTAAAAGCGCGTATTGAAGATTGCCGTTTGCGAGGCGGAGACCCGTTTGCTCAGGTCCAGTTGCCAGATGCGGTAATAACCTTGAAGCAGGGTGTTGGACGACTTATTCGAGACAAGAAAGACAAAGGAGCACTGATCATTTGTGATAATCGATTAGTGACCCGAGACTATGGCGGAATATTCCTTGCCAGTTTGCCTCCTATCCCGCGTACGCGAGATTTGGATATGGTTAAAAGCTTTCTTGCACAATTATCAGAAACAGAAACAATTTAGAGATATTCATGAGCGCAAAAATTCTTGCCTTAGATACAGCGACAGAGCAGTGTTCAGTCGCCTTAATGGTTGGTGAAAAAGTGTATTCCCGCAGTGAGTTTGCACCTCGCGACCATACAAAAAAAATTCTGCCAATGGTGGATGAGGTTCTAAAAGAAGCGGGCTTAGCGCTGAGTGATTTAGACGCGCTCGCTTTCGGGCGTGGTCCGGGTAGCTTTACAGGCGTTCGAATTGGTATCGGAATTGCACAGGGGTTAGCATTCGGTGCGGATTTACCCATGATTGGTGTATCAACGTTAGCGGCAATGGCACAGGGTGCGTACCGTCAACACGGTGTGACTCACGTTGCGAGTGCGATCGACGCACGAATGAGTGAAGTGTATTGGGGCCGTTTTGAGCGTCAAGAAGATGGCAGTTGGGATGAAATCGACGCGGAATGCGTGATTCCACCGTCTGTTTTAGTCGAAGACGTTCAGAAAGATGATAAGACTTGGGCAAAAGTAGGTACAGGTTGGGAAGCTTACGCTGATGATTTGGCAGCGCTGCCACTGAATTTGACCGAGAGTGAAATACTTTACCCAGATTCGCAAGACATTGTTTATCTTGCTCAGTTTGAATGGGCAAAAGGCAATACAACAGCAGTAGAAGACTCTAGCCCAGTGTATTTACGTGACACAGTGGCATGGAAAAAGCTACCGGGACGTGAGTAAGCGTAAGATCGCGGATAAGCTTTGAGTTGAGAACAAGTCACTTGCAAGGGTAAGGATGAAAACCTTACCCCACTTACTGTAGGAGCTTTATGGTTTCAATTAATGGATTGCCCGGCAATGTCTCGAATACCAACCGAACATCCAAGGCAAAAAAACAACGGGGTCAAAAAGGATACTGAAGTTGCGACTAGAGCGACGAAAGTGGCTGAAGCCGTCTCGCACTCTATTCGTCCCGTTGATGAATCTGAAATCCATCGAGCTCAAGTTGAGTACGATTTACCAGAAGGCCGCTCCAGAAAAGCCATGGAAGCTTATATGGATGTGATGAATCGTGCTAAAAGAGAGGAACTAGCCCAGCTGTTAGGGGTCGATATTTATATTTGAACCATTTGCATCTTAAAGCCTAGCCTGAGAGGCCATCATGAAACCATTCACTTTACGCCACTTATTCGCCTTGTCTGCTGTCTTTGTTATTTCCGCCTGTACCTCATTACCAACCGAACTGAACGCTTCCTCAGAAGAAACGGTTATTTCTGATTACAAAACATGGGTGGAATCCGGCACTGCGCAAGGTAGTGAAGTCCGTTTAGGCGGTGTTATCGCCAATATTACCAACCTCAAAGACAAGACCCGTATTGAAGTGGTTAATGTGCCGATTGATAGTGTCGGTAGGCCAAGCGTTAAGGTTGAGCCTCAGGGACGTTTCGTCGGTTACGTGAATGAGTTCTTAGATCCGGTCACTTTCGCAGAAGGTCGATTAGTGACGCTACTCGGCAATACGGCTGAACCTGAAACAGGCAAAGTGGGTGATTTCGAACATCAGTACCCTGTGATGACAGTCAAGGGTTACCACTTGTGGCGAGTCGAAGAGCGCATCATCATGCAAGACAGCGGCCCTTATTTATATCACCATTGCTTAAGTTATTTCTGTCGTGATAGAGATGACATGTATCGTGAAGGCAGAGTAATACAAGAAGTAAAATGATGTTCAAACAGACTCAATACTCAATCCATAGCGGCAGGATAGCCTCAGTGGAATTTGGAGATGCAAAAACGGCCGAAGTATCGGTCGTTTTTATTCATGGCTGGCTAGACAACGCTGCGAGCTTTTTCTCGGTCATGCAAGAGCTGGCAGAGGTTGCGCCTCAGTTACACCTTTGCGCAATCGATTTACCGGGGCATGGCTTATCTGAGCATAAAAATGGCAGCAATTTTTACCCTTTTCACGACTATATCGATGATTTTTGTCAGTTATCGCTTAATTTCTCAGCAAACAAACTGGTGATCGTAGGTCATTCTCTTGGTGCTTTGGTTGCAAGTTGCTATAGTGCCGCCTTTCCTGAACACGTGGACGGATTAATTCAGATTGAAGGCTATGCACCTTTAGCTGAATCAGCTGCCGAAAGCGTTGCAAGAATGCGTCAGGGAGTGATGAGCCGTCAGCGTTTACGCAAGAAGCCACAGCGTGGCTATTACGATATATCACAAGCGATAGAGCGTCGTTCGATGGCTAACAATATTGCTCCTGAGTTGATCGCTCCCATTGTCGAACGGGGTATCAAACAGGTCGATGGTAAATGGCACTGGCGCCATGACGTGAAGTTGAAAAGTGAATCTTTATATCGGATGTCACCGCAACATGCGGTTGAAATTATCAATGCGATTCAATGCCCTCATCGATTAATTCTAGGTGAGCATGGTTTTCAAAGTTTAAAGCAACATCGCAACATTTCGGAGCAAAATAGCCCTGAGACGTTCACTGTTTCTGGTGGTCATCATTGCCATTTAGAACAACCAGAGCAGGTTGCAGAACTAATTTTTGGCGTAGTTAACAAAATTTAAACAAGTGTTTGAGCCTTTTCGTGCTCAAGCACCGAGGCTGTGCTGTAATAAGCGCCATAAAAATAATGGCACGACATAAAGTCAATCCACCATGAGAAGGTCATTGACGACAAATTGCCAGCCAATAACGAGGAGTATTACTGTGGATAAACCTTGGCTTTCACGTTACCCAAGTGAAGTACCAGAGACCATAAATCCAGATCAATATCCATCATTGGTGGAAATGTTCGAACAATCGGTCAATCGATTTGCTGATCAACCTGCTTTCATTAACATGGGCACGGTTATGACTTATCGCAAATTGGAAGAGCGTAGCCGAGCATTTGCTGCGTATCTGCAAAACGATTTGAAATTAAAGAAAGGCGATCGCGTAGCGCTAATGATGCCAAACCTTTTGCAATATCCGGTTGCGTTGTTCGGTATTTTACGTGCGGGTCTTATCGCAGTTAATGTGAACCCTCTTTACACTCCTCGCGAGCTAGAACATCAGCTAAATGATGCAGACGCACGAGCGATCGTTATTGTTTCTAACTTTGCCAGCACGCTAGAAAAAATCGTTGCGAATACACAAGTTAAACATGTGGTTCTGACCAGCCTTGGTCAGATGTTGCCACGTGCAAAAGGCACAGTGGTTGATTTCGTAGTGAAGTACGTAAAAGGGATGGTACCGAAGTATCATCTTCCTGGTGCGATTTCTATGCGTAAGGCGCTGCATAAAGGTCGTCGTCAGCAGTATGTGAAACCTTTTATGGTGGGTGATGATATTGCTTTCCTTCAATATACCGGTGGTACTACGGGTGTAGCGAAAGGAGCAGTGCTGACACATAGAAATATGATTGCCAATGTCTTGCAGGCAAAAGGTGCCTACGGTGCGGTATTGCGTGAAGGGCGTGAATTAGTGGTTACGGCGCTGCCGCTTTATCACGTATTCGCGTTAACCGTGAACTGCCTGCTGTTTATTGAGATGGGCGGCAACAACTTGCTCATTACCAACCCGAGAGACATTCCGGGTTTCGTGAAAGAGCTACAAAGAACATCTGCGACCGCTATTACTGGGGTAAACACCCTGTTTAATGCGTTGGTGAACAATGAAGATTTCCATGAGTTGGACTTCAGCAATCTGAAATTGTCTGTTGGTGGCGGTATGGCTGTACAGCGCGCTGTTGCTGAAAAGTGGAAAAAGATCACCGGCATCCATTTGCTCGAAGGTTACGGTTTAACAGAATGTTCCCCATTGGTTACTGGCAACCCTCATAACCTCACTGAATATACAGGTGCGATTGGTTTACCTGTACCTTCAACGGAAGTTCGTATCGTTGATGATGAAGGTAACGTATTGCCAAATGATCAAGTGGGTGAGCTGCAAGTGCGTGGTCCGCAGGTCATGCAAGGTTACTGGCAACGTCCTGAAGCGACCAAAGAAGTGTTGGATGAAGATGGCTGGTTATCTACAGGTGATATCGTAAGATTTGACGAAAATTACTTACTGCATATTGTTGACCGTAAGAAAGACATGATTCTGGTTTCAGGCTTTAACGTTTATCCGAATGAAATTGAAGATGTGGTTGCTCTGCATGGAAAAGTTCTTGAAGTGGCCGCGATTGGTCAGGCTCATGAAATTTCAGGTGAAGTAGTGAAGATTTTCGTGGTTAAACGTGACCCAAGCTTAACCAAAGAAGATGTCATTGAGCACTGTCGTGAATACTTAACAGGCTACAAAGTACCTAAGTTAGTGGAGTTCAGAGATGAACTACCAAAAACTAACGTTGGTAAGATTCTACGTCGAGTATTGCGTGAAGAGAACGACTCAGCTTTAGCTAAAAGTGCGTAACCTTATATTTAATGATGTTACAATGCCGACCTAAACCGTCGGCATTTTTGTTCCCATGGAAATCATGCTGATGCCGAAAAGGGAAACTCATAGTGAGCCATTTGTGAATTATCAGATTATTACCCAGTTTAACGAACTAGAGCGTGTGTGCTTATTAGCACGAGACGCCGATGTTGTTATGCTCGATACCGAATTTGTTCGTACCCGTACTTTTTTCCGCAGTTAGGGCTTATCCAACTGTTTGACGGAGAAAGTCTATCCTTGATTGATCCGCTTACAATGGACGATATGTCGCCATTTACCGAATTACTCAAAGATACCTCCGTTCTGAAAGTGCTTCATGCCTGTGGTGAAGATTTGGAAGTATTTCAGAATGCCTTCGGTTGTGTACCATTTCCAATGGTTGATACCCAAGTGATGGCCGCTTTTCTCGGTTACGGCCTTTCAACAGGCTTTGCTTCTTTGGTGAAGGATCTGCTGGATATTGAGCTAGATAAAAGTGAATCTCGCACTGACTGGCTGGCTCGTCCTTTATCACAAAAGCAGCTTGATTACGCCGCAGCGGATGTTTTCTATTTACAGCCAATGTATGAGCAACTGCTAGAGAAAGTGACTCAAGCTGGCTGGTGGGATGCCGCGCAGCAGGAATCTGAATTGCTGGTAGAGAAGCGCATTAAGTCAGTCAATCCTGATAATGTGTATTTAGAGATCAAAGGCGCATGGCAGCTTAGCCCTAAAGAGCTAGCTATCTTAAAACCGCTGGCAACGTGGCGTTATCAGGAAGCGGTGAAACGCGATTTAGCCTTGAATTTTGTGGTGCGTGAAAATGAGCTGCTGACTATTGCTCGTCTGGCACTGCGCAGTTCTAAACGTATGATCGAAGAGGGTGTAGATCCACACGCTGTTCGTCGTCATAGCACTAAGCTGATTCAAATCGTGAAAGATGCAATGCAAACTCCGGAAGATTACTATCCAGAGAAGATCGTCCCTCTGATGGATTATCCAGGTTATAAGCAACTGTTTAAGAAGCTCAAAGATGAAGTGAAGGCGGTGTCTCAATCAACAGGTCTTGCAACGGAATTCTTGGCATCGAAAAAACAGCTGAATCAACTATTAAGTTGGGTCTGGAATAACGAGCGTGATCCAGAGCATCTTCCTGATGTGATGAGTGGATGGCGTCTTCCTATTCTTGGAGAACGTTTAGATAAGCTGGTGAATTAAGCGTGTAGCGCTTTTGCGAATAGAAATGAAACAGCCGACAGTGAAGTGTCGGCTGTTTTTTTATGATAATCGCGAATTATTTTTCGTCGTCTGGAAGCTTAACGTTCAGCTCTAGCACTGAAATATCATCATCTTTATGTTCGAAAGAGAGCTCGACCATTGATGGGTCTATTGCCACGTATTTTGCAATCACTTGAAGAATGTCTTCTTTCAGCTGTGGCAAATAGGTTGGCGCAGGATCATTCTGGCTACGACGTTCTGCCACGATGATCTGTAAACGTTCCTTCGCTAAACTTGCGGATGTTTTTTTCTGTGGTTTGAAAAATTCAAGTAAAGACATAGTCGCTGTTTAGCCCCCAAAAAGTCGTTTAAAGATGCCTTTCTTCGGCTCGGTTAGGAAACGGAATTCGATTTCTTCGCCAAGTAGGCGTGATACGGTGTCATCGTATGCCTGACCAGCATCAGACTGCTCGTCGAAAATAACTGGAACACCTTTGTTTGATGCGTTCAGTACTGCTTGGCTCTCAGGAATAACACCCAATAGAGGCACATGCAAAATTTCTTCAACGTCTTGTACGCTAAGCATTTCGCCTTGATTAACTCGTGTTGGGTTGTAACGTGTCAAAAGCAGGTGCTGCTTAATAGGATCCATACCTTGTTCTGCGCGCAGTGACTTAGAATCTAGAATGCCAAGAATACGGTCTGAGTCGCGAACAGAAGAGACTTCTGGGTTAGTCGTCACAATCGCTTCATCTGCATAGTAAAGTGCCATCAAAGCACCTTGCTCAATACCTGCTGGAGAGTCACAAATGATGAAGTCAAAGCCCATTTCTTTTAACTCATCGAATACGCGTTGCACACCATCTTTGGTCAACGCATCTTTATCGCGAGTTTGAGAAGCAGGAAGAATGAACAGGTTCTCGTTACGTTTGTCTTTGATCAGGGCTTGGTTCAGCGTCGCTTCACCATTGATAACGTTGACGAAGTCATACACAACGCGACGTTCACAGCCCATAATCAAATCAAGATTACGCAAGCCGATATCAAAATCGATAACCGCTGTCTTTTTACCTTTTAAAGCCAAGCCTGACGCAATCGCTGCGCTAGATGTGGTTTTACCCACACCACCTTTACCCGACGTTACGACAATAATGCGTGCCATTTTTATAATTTCCTTTAAAACTTAAATTGCGAGAGATTCGAACAGGAGTGAGTCATCATTCATACTCAGCATGACTTTCTGCTGCCAAAACTCACTTTCAATCTGATCGCTAAGCCAATAATTCCCAGCAATGGAGACTAGCTCAGCTTGTAAATCGTGACAAATAATACGTGCTTCTTTTTGACCGCTCGCACCTGCGATAGCGCGTCCACGCAGAGTGCCGTGAATATGAATGGAACCATCGGCAATCACTTCAGCACCCGCGCTGACATGGTTAAGAATCACCAAGTCGCCATCTTTGGCATACACTTGCTGACCGGAGCGAATAGGGGTGCGAACCACTTTGGTTGGTGCCATTTTCGCTGGCGCGTTAGTTGGGCTGTTACTGGCGGTCATCACGGCAAAACCCGCTTCAGACGCGAGCGTTTGGCTGCGTTTATCTTTGCAGCCGGAAATACCAACAGGAATTAAGTTTGCCTCGCTGATACCGTTTTTCAGTTGCACAAAATCGATGTCTCCGTCGACTTTAGCAATATTGATAACAACGGGAGCATTTGCAAAAAATGCAGGCGCTTGCGCGATTTTTTGTTTGAGAAAATCTATAGTGTTGGTGATGTGATTGTCAGAAAGGTGTAAAACTGACAAAGTAAAACTACTACCTTTTAGGTCAGGTGTATTAGACATTGAAACGTTGACCTCATAAACTCTTGGCTAGGCGTTGCCTGAGACTAGGGTTGTCATGTTATATTCAGCGCCCATGCGCAGCAAGTTATCTTGCGGTTAATTAAGTGATTTGGTCGCATTTTTATCGAATCTTGACCATTTCTAGACAAAACTCGTCATTAGTACGTGTTATTTACAATAAAAGGCTCATCATGCTTTGTTCTATCTACAAAAGTCCTAAGAAAGAAGGCACCTATCTCTATATTCCAAAAAGAGATGATTTCTCACAGATCCCAGAAGCGCTGATGCAAACATTCGGTAAACCGATATTTGTGATGTTGGTTAATCTGGAATCACGCCAATTAGCTCAGGTAAATGTGGAAAAAGTCAAAGCATCGCTGGATGAACAAGGTTTCTTCTTGCAATTGCCGCCACCACCAGAGAATCTATTAGAACAACATAAAGAAAGAAAAGCTCAGAACAATCCTGAGTGAGAATGCTCAAGGAGGCTAGGTTGAGAAAATTATTATCAGTGGTTTTGGGGTTAAGTCTTTCTGCGCCCGTATTGTCGAACGAATTGAGTTTCGAACAGTATGTCGAAGGACTGAAACAACAAGCCCGCGAAGAAGGTATTTCAGAGCAGATTCTTCAGTCAGCTTTTACCAACGTAGAATACAAGCCTCGTGCAGTTGTTGCTGACCGTAATCAGCCAGAGAAAAAGAAAACGCTGGATGAATATATTCCAAGTGCTGTGCCGGATTGGAAAGTAAAACAAGCTCGTGCCTTGTATGAAAAACATTACAAAGAGTTGAGCCGCATTGGCGAACAATACGGTGTTCAGCCTCGTTTCATTGTTGCCTTGTGGGGTGTGGAAAGTAATTTCGGTGCCAATATGGGGCGCTTTAGCGTTATTGATGCTCTATCAACCATGGCCTACGAAGGCCGACGTGAAGAGTTCTTCCGAAAAGAGACCATGGCTGCGCTGCAAATTCTTCAGCAAGGTCACATTAAACCTGATGCTATGAAAGGCTCTTGGGCTGGCGCAATGGGGCAATGTCAGTTTATGCCAAGTTCATTCTTAGCCTTTGCTGCCGATGGTAACAGTGATGGTAAGAAAGATATTTGGGGCAGTAAGTCGGATGTGTTTGCTTCAACGGCGAATTATCTGAGCCAGTCTGGTTGGGATGATAAATACACTTGGGGTCGCCAAGTCAAAGTGCCTCATGGTTTAGATAAAAACCTTGAAGGACGTCAGCCAGAGAAAGGCAAATACTTACGCGAATGGAACGAGCTGGGTATTACTCGATATGACGGCAAGCCACTTCCAGCCCTCAGCGATGATATTAAAGCGTGGCTGATTATGCCTGATGACGAAGACGGTCGTACGTATTTGGTTTACAACAACTACAACGTGTTGATGAAATGGAACCGTTCATACTACTTTGCGTTAGCGGTCAGCCATTTGGCGGATAGAATCGTGTATTAGTCTTAATCGACATGCATTGAAAATAGAAAAGGGCTCTTAGAGCCCTTTTTCGTATCTATTTGGTTACTTATTTTTTGGTGTGGAATTGTTCACACGCAATCATAGTATTCTCAATCAAACTTGCTACCGTCATCGGGCCTACACCACCCGGTACCGGTGTAATAAAGCTTGCATTGCTGCGAGCCACATCGTACTCAACGTCGCCCACCAGTTTGCCACTCTCTAGTCGGTTGATACCGACATCGACCACCACAGCACCTTCTTTGATCCAAGCGCCCGGAATGAAGTTTGGTTTACCCACAGCGACAACTAAGATATCCGCTTGGCGAACATGACCTTCAAGATCCTTAGTGAATCGGTGACAGGTCGTTGTTGTACAACCAGCAAGTAACAGCTCCAGTGTCATTGGGCGGCCAACGATGTTTGATGCGCCAACAACAACGGCGTGTTTACCGCGCATAGGGATGTTGTAACGGTCTAAAAGGGTGATGATACCTTTTGGTGTACATGAACGCAGTTTTGGAATGCGTTGAGCCAAACGTCCAACGTTGTATGGGTGGAAGCCATCCACGTCTTTTTCTGGGTGAATACGCTCTAGTACGTGAGTTGAATCGATGCCAGCTGGTAGAGGAAGCTGAACAAGAATGCCATCGATTTCTGGGTCTTGGTTAAGTTGATCAACCAAATCCAATAGTTCTGTTTCTGAAGCCGTTGCTGGTAAGTCGTAAGACTTAGAAATAAAGCCCACTTCCTCACAAGCGCGTCGCTTACTGCCAACATAAACTTGTGATGCAGGGTCTTCACCCACAAGCACTACTGCTAGTCCCGGAGCACGTAATCCAGCTTCTGTTCTAGCTTTTACTCGTGCTGCAACTTCTGAACGCACGGTTTTAGAAATAAGTGTTCCATCAATATTTTGAGCAGTCATGACTTTCCTTCACATTTAGAGCGAAAATTTTTGCGCGCATTGTCGCAGAAATTTTGATGAACATCTATAAGCAAACGTTTGCTTTGGTTTATTTTTCGGCGTTAGTGGGTTGAGTGGTAAATTTTTAGGCATTTAAATCAGAAACTAAGATAAAGCCGTTGATTTACCATCTTTAACTCGTATAATCCTTTCCCTGTAGCGCGCCCTTAGCTCAGCTGGATAGAGCACCTGCCTTCTAAGCAGGTGGTCACAGGTTCGAATCCTGTAGGGCGTGCCATTATTTTAGACCTCGGCATGTTAACTCTGTCGGGGTTTTTTATTTGTCTATATCTCATCTCTCTTTTCCTTCAGTGTCAATGGACTATCGCTAGTTACGGATTTTTTAAATCTGTCTTATTCTCAGTGACCATATTTATAGTGCTACCTTTTCCTCTATAACTGAAACCGAACTCCTTTGTTTTAAATGCGTGAGAGATTTGACGTATAAATTTAGGGAGGGATGTTTTCAATTGTGATGACGACTAAACCAAGTGAGCTGTTCTTTAGTGTTTTTCACTGCTTGTGGGTGCTGAAACGTGTTCAATCGAAAGTGTTGGTCGTAACTTCTTAAATATCAATGAATAGTATCAATTGTATTTCGTTGTTCATGGAGAGAGTCGAATCTATGTGGGTTTGTAAAGAGTCACAAGCCTAAATGTTATAAGAAGTCAGACCTGTTATTTATTAAACGTCATCGATTCCGTGACGGTTTTTATTGAGTCATCTTACCTTGTCGTTAGTCTCTGTGTTTGAATTTAACTCCTTGAAATTTATTGGTAAATTATTTTTACGATTAGAGTGTTTAGTGAGGGTTAGTAGTTTTCTGAAATCAAGTCCTCGTTAAGTAATCATTCATTCTAAAAATGACGTTGAGTTTGGCTATTTATACCTATTTACCTCACTTCTCTTTTGTTGTGTAATCCGGCCTTTGATTTTTTTATTTTCACTAGCACTTTTAAGAAACAAGGAATGAGATGAATACGCAAGTACAATCGCAACCCAAAGGGTTTTGGTCTGGTCTAGCACTGTGGAAAAAAATATTGATAGGTATGGTTGCAGGTCTCGTGGTCGGTACCATCATGGGACCTAGCGCTGCCATATTGAAACCTATTGGGACACTTTTTATCAACGCGATTAAAATGTTGATTGTCCCTCTGGTCTTTTGCTCACTTATTGTTGGCATCACCTCAATGAAGGACACTCGTAAGATGGGACGCATTGGTGTAAAAGCTATCGCTCTTTATATGGGTACAACGGCAGTGGCTATTGCAATCGGTATGGGGCTTTCTTCAATATTGGAACCGGGTGCTGGTCTAAATATGGTTGCAAAGAACCTAGAAGACAGTGGCAAAGCGGCTCCAGAACTTGTTCAGACGCTATTGGCGATGATCCCGCAAAACCCTGTGAACGCAATGGCGGCAGGTAATATTTTGCAAATTATTGTATTCGCTGTTGGTCTGGGTGTTTCTTTAGTTTTAGTTGGGGAAAAAGGCGAGCCCGCAGTCAAAATTTTTGAAAGCCTAGCTGAAGCGATGTATAAACTCACTGAAATTGTGATGACACTGGCTCCTTACGGTATTTTTGGCCTGATGGCTTGGGTTGCAGGCACATATGGCTTAGATGTACTTCTGCCTTTGATTAAAGTGATTGCGGCGGTATACATTGGCGCGTTAATTCACATTCTCGTTTTTTACTCTGGTTTACTGAGTATTTTAGGCCGCTTAAATCCTATCAACTACTTGCGCAGTATTACTAATCCAGCAGCCGTTGCGTTTACCACTTCTAGTAGTTCAGGTACTTTACCAGCCACTATCAAAGCATCTCGTGAAGAATTGGGTGTTTCTGAAGGCGTATCAAGCTTCGTGCTTCCTCTGGGTGCAACTATCAATATGGATGGTACTGCTTTGTACCAAGGCGTTTGTGCTCTATTTATTGCACAAGCGTTTGGCATTGATCTTGAAACATCAGACTACTTAACCATTATCCTAACGGCGACTTTAGCCTCTATTGGTACCGCGGGTGTTCCAGGTGCTGGCCTCATAATGCTGTCTCTAGTGTTGAGCACTGTTGGCCTGCCAATTGAAGGTTTAGCGATTGTTGCAGGTATTGACCGTATTCTTGATATGGCGCGTACGACAATCAATATCTGCGGTGACATGATGGTTGCTGTACTGGTGGCGAAGAGTGAAGGTGAACTAAGCGAAGAGACTTATCACGCTTCTTAAGTTCATTATTGTTGTGTAATAAAGAGCCAGCGGAGTGATTCGCTGGCTCTTTTTCTAGCTAAGAATAACTCCAAGGAAAATCAATATTATTCCCCAAAGGTGATAAATCTGAACAAACTCTCCGAGAAATATGGCAGAGAGCATAGCGCCAAACACTGGGATCAAGTGAACGGAAAGGCTGGCTTTCGCTGGACCAAGCAGTTTCACGCATTGCATATAAAGCAAGAAGGCACCTATAGAAGGGAAAATGCCGATATAGAGCAAGCTCATAATGGAGTGTGCGTTCCAAACCGGATATTGACCTGAATACACTTCCCATAAATAAAACGGCAACAGAGCCAGTATCGCCAATATCATTTGCACTGACATCAAACCGAGTCGATTGATACTCGGGGGCAATTGTTTAAGGCCGATGGTGTATATCGCCCAACAAACCATGGCTAAGAAAATAATAAAATCACCATGGTTGATGTTGAGTGCGAGAAGGTTGTTCCAGTCGCCAGCACTAACGATCGTCAGTATGCCGCATAGGGAAAGAGTAATCCCCAGACACAGCCGCCAAGTTATCGCGAGGCCAAAAAACAGAGCACCAAAGATGCTGATCAGAATAGGAATAAAGGCGTTCAGTAAAGTGCCGTTGGTTGCGGGTGTGGATTGCAAACCAAGATAGATAAATGAGTTAAACGCGGCAAAGCCTGTAATCGAGGTGAGCAGTGTTAAACGCCACTGCTCAATATAGAGCCTCCATTCCTTAAAAATGTACTTATAAGAAAAAGGCAGCAATAAGATGCTTGCCAGAACCCAACGGCTGAATGAAAGGGTTACTGGCGGAATTTCATCGCGAACCGCACGACCGACAATAAAATTGCCCGCCCAGAAAAGCGGTGGCAGCAGGAAGAAAAACACGATCACCGCTCGCGATTCAGAAAGTTTTCTGACGCCCGTATTTATACGACCTAACTCAAAAATAGCCATATACCGACACCCATCATTAGCGTTCCCGAAATACGGTTCATAAGTTTCACGTTTTGAGTTTTTCCAAGTGCGCGTTTCAGACCTTTACCGCCAGTTGCGTAAAGCGTCATACACACAAACTCGGACACAAGAATAATGGATACCAGAAAAATAAGTTGTGGTGTCAGGCTGATGGATTGGTCGATGAATGGTGGTAACAAAGAGATCATAAAAGCCCACCCCTTAGGGTTAGCAATAGCGGTAATAAAACCTTGAGCTGTCAACTCCCAGTTGCTGCCTTTATATGATTCTTCACTATCAACATTTAATGCAAGTTTGCCTCTTGAAAGCCACATTTGCACGCCGAGGTAAAAAAGATAGCAAGCACCGATAGATTTGAAGACGGTGAATAGCCAAGGGTAGGTAAGCATGACCGCTGCAATACCCACAACCGCTGAAACCGCGACAACAGCTACCCCTACCAATTCTCCTGCCATCATCCAAAGCGTACGCTTGTAACCGATGGTCATACCCAAAGTGAGTGCAAGTGTCATACACATACCCGGGGTGATAGAAACGAAGAAAAAAGTAGGAATAAACATTCCTAACAACGCGGTATTCATAGAGATATCCATATCTTGAAAGTAGGAGAATAACAATAAGCGTAGAGCGTATGACGATCAATATTTGTTTGATGTGGTTCGCAGAAAAATTAGGCTTAAATTGAGATTCAAACAAAAACGCACAGTAGTTACTGTGCGCTTCGAAGTTCTAATGAGCAGTATTCACTGACTAGGACTTAGGTTGTGTGAATCCGCCGTAGAGATCCATTCTGCGATGGCGAAGATTAGTTACCGAACCTTCGGTATTCAGTTGCTTGAGCTTATCTAAATCGACATCAGCAAAGATGATCATCTCGGTATTGGGGCTGGCTTCAGTGATAGTCGCATCGTGCGGGAAATAGACGTCAGATGGAGAAAATACTGCAGATTGTGCGTATTGAATATCGACGTTATCCACGCGTGGTAAGTTACCGACACTACCACCAATGGCCACGTAGCACTCATTCTCAATAGCTCTAGCTTGTGAGCACAGGCGAACCCGCTGATAGCCGTTTTTAGTATCAGTCCAGAAAGGAACAAAGATGATTTGTACATCCTGTTCTGCCATCATTCTGCCCAGCTCCGGGAATTCGCTGTCGTAACAAATCAGAATGCCGACACGTCCTGCGTCAGTTTCAAACACCTGTACTTTGTCACCACCGTCGATAACCCAATCTCGTTTTTCATGCGGAGTGATGTGGATTTTACTCTGTTCATCAATGGTACCGTCACGATGAAGCAAATAAGCAACGTTGTAGAGAATGCCATCTTCCAACACAGGCATACTGCCCGCAATGATGTTGATGTTGTAAGTAACGGCCAACTCAGAAAAACGCAGTTTAATTTCTTCACTGAATGACGCAAGAAAACGAATGGCCTCTACCGTATTTTGATCGTTTTTAAGTCCCATTAATGGGGCGTTGAAAAATTCAGGGAAGAGGGCGAAATCGGCTTTGTAGTTGGAAAGAGAATCAACAAAGAATTCTGCTTGATCCATTAAGTCTTCCACGCTGGTTACTGCGCGCATTTGCCACTGGACAATACCGATTCTGACCAGCGTTTTTTCAATGTCGTGAATGGAGATAATATCGTCTTCATAAAAGAAGTTGTCCCATTCCAACAAGGTGGCGTAACCGCGTGAGCTGTCATCTTCTGGCAGGTAATGACGCATGATACGTTTAACATCAAAATCATTAGAAAGCTGGAAAGAGAGAATTGGGTCGTGGATTTCGCGGCGTTTGATTTTCTCTATGTACTCGGTCACTGGCATGGTATTGGCGTAAGCACCGTATCCGGGAATTCTTCCGCCAGCGAGAATCGCTTTCAAATTTGTACTACGACAAAGCTCTTTGCGAGCCGCATATAAGCGCCGCCCTAAACGCAGACCACGATAGTCAGGATGCACAAACACATCTAGTCCGTAGAGCGCATCACCGTTGGCTTTGTGTTGAATAACATTATTTTCGTTGACTATGTCTGTATAGACATGGGGGAGAGAGAAGCGGTTGTAATCGACTTTGATTGTGAGAGCGGCGCCGATGATTTTGCCGTCATCTTCGATACAAATTTGTCCATCCGGAAACTGGTGAATCAAATCCATAATTGTCATGCGTGGCCAAGCTCCGCCCACGTCATGAAAAACTAAATCCATTAGCTCTGCTAATTCTGGATAGTCGCTTTTTTCAATCACGCGCAGCGTTAGGCGCGGCGTTGGATTTCTCATTCATCCTTATCCTTCTATTGCTGTCCTTTTTTCATACTGGACAATTTAAAGCTTCAATACAAGGGCTAATGCGGTAAAGGCTTTGCCGATAGGTAAGGTTTCTCTGTCTATGTTGCTAGGTTCAGGTCGCTACTTTTAGAAACGCATTTCAGTGTGTCACTTACGTTGTAACAAAAATTTAATCTGTCTAGTTATTGCTCATTAGCGAAATTTTCATCATATTGTCATTACATTGTCATATTTATCGAGGAGAGCATTATGCATGTAGAAATGATTCAACCAACTCTTTTGGGCGTTATTGGTCGCACGCTAGTGTTTTCCTTAGTTGCGGTAGTAAGCGTATTCGCTCTGATTTAACCGTTAATCAGCAAGTGACACTAAGAGCCCCAAACAAAGTTGGGGCTTTTTTATCTCTGTTTTATATAACCTAGTATTTAACTCAGGTATTTGCTAACGTTCGAACAAATAAATCAGCGCAATCGATCCTTGTGAGAAATGTTATGTCGTTCTGGGATATCGTCACATTGACGACTCGTTTTAGCGAGTTACCTAAAGCTTTTTACACACCTATTGACCCTCAGCCATTGAGTAACACTCGATGGGTGACTTGGAATAGCGATCTAGCCAAACACTATGGTTTTCCTGACAAACCGACTGACGAACTCTTACAGGCTTTTTCAGGGCAGGCTGTACCAAAGCAGTTTGCTCCGCTGGCGATGAAGTATGCTGGTCATCAGTTTGGCGTTTACAACCCTGATTTGGGTGATGGACGTGGATTGTTATTGGCAGAAGTTGCGTCGAAAAGTGGCCAAGTGGCTGATATTCATGTTAAAGGAGCGGGCTTAACACCTTATTCGCGAATGGGCGATGGGCGTGCTGTATTGCGTTCATCGGTGCGCGAATATCTGTGCAGTGAAGCGATGGCTGGGCTGGGAATTGCAACCACCAGAGCGCTCGGTCTAATGACCAGTGACACACCGGTTTATCGTGAAAAACAAGAGTACGGCGCGTTGTTGATTCGTATGGCTGACACTCATATTCGTTTCGGCCATTTCGAGCATTTCTTTTATACCAATCAGTTAGATCAGCAAAAACTCCTCGCTGACAAAGTGATTGAGTGGTATTTCCCTGAATGTGCCGGACAGGAAAATCCGTACGCCATGATGTTCAATCAAATCGTTGATAAAACAGCACTGATGATTGCGCAGTGGCAAGCAGTGGGTTTTGCGCATGGGGTCATGAACACTGACAATATGTCTATTCTTGGGCAGACTTTTGATTACGGCCCTTTTGGCTTTTTGGATGATTATCAGCCTGAATTTATCTGTAACCATTCTGATTATCAGGGGCGTTATGCCTTCGATCAGCAACCTAGAATTGCGTTATGGAATTTATCGGCTCTGGCACATTCTTTATCGGCGTTAATTGAGAGAGAAGATCTAGAACAGGCTTTGAACCAATACGAAGTTCAGCTCAATGGTTACTTTAGTGAAATGATGCGTAAAAAACTTGGCTTGTTCACGCGTTTACCTGAAGATGGCGCCATTTTCGATACCATGTTTGAGCTTTTGGCTGCCAACAAAGTCGACTACACCCGATTCTTCCGCCAGATCTCTATGTTGGATAAAGCTAAGCCACAAGAGGTGATTGACCTGTTTCTCGATCGCGAGCAAGCCACTCAGTGGCTTGACTCGTATATCGCTCGCTGTGAGCGCGAGTTAAATAGTGAAGGTGAACCTGTGAGCACGGCCCAACGCTGTGAGAAAATGCGTCAGGTAAATCCCAAATACATTTTAAGGAACTATTTGGCGCAGATCGCGATAGATAGAGCCGAAGAAGGGGATTTTTCAGAGTTAGAGCGCTTAGCCGAACTACTGAAAAAGCCATTTGATGAGCAGCCACACAACGAACACTATGCCAAGTTACCGCCAGAATGGGGTAAAACTTTGGAGATCAGCTGCTCTTCATGAGAACGTTTACAATAATTTGACTGAATAATGTGATCTTTATCCATGAAGAATTCAAGTTTTAGTGAAATAAGCGTAATAAAGAAAGCGCTACGGTTATAAAATCTATTCACTATTTGTTACATACGGAATATGGAAGAAACATGCTGGAAGATACTCGCATCCTCGTCGTTGATGATGATAAAGAAATATGTGAGCTGCTGGATGAGTATCTCAGTAAGTCCGGATTCAATGTCGCCGCTGTCGGTGATGGTGTAGAACTTCAGGCTTACTTAGATGACAAAGGGTATCCAGACCTTATCTTGCTGGACGTGATGTTGCCGGGGGATGATGGTTTCGATATTTGCCAACATATTCGCCGTGATTCTAATGTCCCTATCATTATGTTGACTGCGGTATCGGATGAAACCGACCAAATTATCGGTCTGGAAATCGGTGCGGACGATTATATCGCTAAGCCGTTTAGTCCAAGACAATTGGTGGCTCGTATCAAAGCGGTACTGAGACGTTTCAATGCCAACGAAGAGAAAGGCGAAGAAGTTTTGCCGAAACACGTGGTGTTTGGTGATTGGCGTTTAGATACCACTTCTCATCGTATTGTGCATGCTAATACTCGGGAAGAGCATGACCTGTCTGGTAGTGACTTCGCATTGCTGATGCTGTTTTTGACCAATCCGAACGAAGTGATCGACAGGGACACCATTTCTATTGCAACCCGTGGGCGCGAAGCCTTGCCTTATGAGCGCGGTATCGATGTTCAATTGAGTCGTTTAAGACAGCGTCTGGGTAGCAGTGAACAGTTTCCTAACTACATCAAAACCATGCGTGGCAATGGTTATAAGTTAGCCACTCCTGTTCAATATGAGCATTAATCTCTATGTCAGCTCCACGTTTTTGGAAAAGATTTAAGCCCAACTCGTTAGTGGCTCGTACTTTAATGTTGACGCTGCTGGCGGTGGTTATCGCTCAGGGTATTGCCACTTCAGTCTGGTATAGCCAATCAAAGGCCAAAGAACTGGAAGGTATTCATTCGGCATCAGCCAGTATGGCGGGTATGTTCGCCTCGACCGTGACGTTTTTCCAGTCTCTTCCTGTTCGTTATCGTCATATTATTTTGGATCAAATCCGAAATATGGGCGGTACACGTTTCTTTGTTTCCTTGAACAAGGAAAGCTTAATCGTTGAGCCGATAGAAGAAACGAGCCTGAAAAAGGCATCGGTGAAGGCGGTGAAAGAGGTCTTGAATGACAAACTGAACAATGTCGGTCAGGTGCTGGTGGATTTCTCTCGTCCTGAAAGACTACGTTTACTTAAGAACAGCATTTTCATGAATGATTTACCCAAGTCATGGGTTCATCACACGCTCACTTTGGAACCTTTGAACCCTCCGGTGATGGTGGTGCAGATTGAACTGGATGAAAAAGAGTGGATATATATAGCAGCCTTGCTGCCTTCACCATATATCACTTTGGATGACACCATCATAGGCAAAGAGCAGATTATCTATTTGTTCTTTTCGACCTCCATTTTGCTAGTGCTTACTTACCTGTTAATGCGCAGGCAAGTTAGACCTTTAAAAAACTTAGCCCGTGCTGCCAATGATATGAGTATGGGTATCGAACAGCGCCCTTTGAATGAAGAAGGTGCCAGTGAATTAATTACCGCTACCCGAGCATTTAATCTCATGCAACAGCGCATTCGTCGCTATGTATCGGACAGGGAAAATCTCTTTTCCGCGATTTCACACGATTTGAAAACGCCCATTACCCGTTTGAGACTGCGAGCTGAACTGCTTGAAGATGACGTTAAGCGCGAGAAATTTAACCGTGATTTAGATGAACTTGAAATGATGGTTAAAGGCGCATTGCAGTGTGTTCGTGACACCGACTTGCACGAAAACAACGACTTTATCGATCTCAACGAGCTGATTCTGTCGATTGCAGAAGGGCACAATCTAACGACTCAAACTGTCCACTTTAAGCCAATTGCCATTGAACCTATTGTCGCAAAACCGTTAGCGATGAAGCGGGCACTTACCAATCTGATTAACAACGGCGTTAAGTACGGTTATGAAGTTTGGGTGAGCATTGAAGAGACAGAAGACTGGATCACCATCTGCATTGAAGACCGGGGGCCGGGTATCCCTAAAGATAAACTGGAAACCGTTTTTGAACCTTACTTCCGCATTGCCAACGATGATGAAGGGCATGGGCTTGGTTTAGGGATCAGTCGCAGCATTCTTCGTGGACATGGCGGCGATATGGTCATAGAGAATCTGTTGAGTGGTGGTTTGCGCGTTAAACTGTTTATCCCGCCAACACTCGAAGTGTAAATTCCTTACTCACAAGGAAAAACAATGAAAATAACCAAAACTCTTCTTGCCGCTTCACTGCTTTCTGCTGCTACACCGACGTTTGCCGGTGAGGTAGAAGTGCTTCACTGGTGGACCGCCGGTGGTGAAGCCAATGCTATTTCTGTATTGAAAACTATGTTGGAGCAACAAGGATACTCATGGATTGATTTCGGTGTGGAAGGCGGTGGTGGCGAAAGCGCAATGAGAGTTCTCAAGACTCGTGCTGTCTCGGGTAATCCACCTTCAGCTGCGAATATCAAAGGGCTCGATATTCAGGAATGGGCTAGACTCGGTTTTTTAACCAGCCTAAATCAAGTCTCGGACAAAGAGAACTGGGATAACGTTATCCCCAACATCATCAGTAATGTGATGAAGTATGACGGGCAGTATGTCGCAGTACCCGTGAATGTTCACCGAATCAACTGGCTTTGGGCGAATGCTGAGGTTCTGAAGAAAGCTGGTGCGAGTGTGCCGACCACATTAGACGAGTTCTTTGTTACCGCAGATAAAATTAAAGCGATAGGGGTGATTCCTTTGGCTCATGGTGGTCAGCCTTGGCAGAATGCAACCCTGTTTGAAGTTATTGCTTTAGACGTGCTGGGTTCAGAAGACTATATAAAAGCGTTTGTCGATCTGGATATGGAGATTCTAGGCAGTGACAAAATGGTCGAGGCTTTTACTCAGTTTAAACGAGTCCTCAGTTATGTTGATGATGATGCGCCCGGAAGAAACTGGCTTGAAGCGACCTCGATGGTGATTAAAGGCGAGGCAGGAATGCAGATCATGGGTGACTGGGCAAAAGGTGAATTCTCTGCGGCTGGTAAGATACCTGGAAAAGATTATATCTGTGCACCTGCTCTGGGGACGTCTGGTAAATTCACTTATAACGTCGACAGTTTTGCGTTCTTTGAACTTCACGATGAGGAGAATTTTGAAGCGCAAAAAGCATTAGCGTCCACGATACTTAATCCAAAGTTTCAGGAAGTATTCAACTTGAATAAAGGTTCGATACCTGTGCGGGTCGATATGGATATGTCTCACTTTGACCAGTGTGCACTCGATTCAATGCAAGAGTTTAAATCATCGGCGAAAACAGGTGATTTGGTGCCAAGTATGGCTCATGGGATGTCGACCACCAGCTATGTTCAAAGTGCAATGTTTGATGTGATCACAAACTTCTTTAACGATTCAGATGAAACACCAGAACAGGCGGTGCAACGTCTTGTTAAGGTGGTGAAATCCTCAATGTAGCTTTATCGCTGTTACTAGGGGCGAACTCAGCTGCGCAGCTTCTCTTTCAATAGGCGGGAAATGACACAAACGTTAATTATTAATGTGTCATTTTCCACCCATTTCGACATTCTTCATTACCCGTCTTATCGATATGACATTTAGAAACTAAGTGTAACTAATTGTTTTTAAATGAATGTTAATTAATTGTTTCAACTTGGCTTGCTCTTTGCTCTATAGAGTTCATGCAGCGCTCATTGATGAGTTAGCTGATGATATAAACCAAGGAGAATAATAATGTTAAAGCCTCTTACCCTACTGACTGCCTCTATCCTAGCTGTTACAAGCTTCAATGCTGCTGCAAACTGTGACCCAGGTGAAATGGTGATTAAATTCAGCCATGTAACCAACACAGATAAACACCCTAAAGGCATTGCCGCTTCATTACTTGAAAAGCGTGTTAACGAAGAGATGAATGGCAAAGCTTGTATGCAAGTTTTCCCTAACTCAACGCTTTACGATGATGACAAAGTGTTAGAAGCATTGTTGAACGGCGACGTTCAGTTAGCCGCTCCGTCTCTGTCTAAATTTGAAAAATTTACCAAAAAGTTCCGCCTTTTCGACTTACCTTTCCTTTTTGAAGACGTAGACGCAGTAGACCGCTTCCAAAACTCAGAATCTGGTGTACAGCTAAAGAATGCAATGACTCGTCGTGGCGTGAAAGGTCTAGAATTTTGGCACAACGGTATGAAGCAAATCTCTGCGAACAAACCCATTATTGTTCCAGAAGATGCTAAAGGTCTTAAGTTCCGTGTTCAGGCGTCTGACGTGTTAGTTGCACAGTTTGAACAGTTGGGTGCCAACCCTCAAAAGATGTCATTTGCTGAAGTGTACGGTGGCCTACAAACCAAAGTTATCGATGGTCAGGAAAACACTTGGTCAAACACTTATGGTCAGAAATTCTTCGAAGTTCAAGATGGTATTACTGAAACCAACCACGGCATCCTTGATTACCTAGTGGTGACTTCATCGAAATGGTGGGACGGTCTACCAGCAGACATCCGTGATCAGCTAGCAACCATTCTTAACGAAGTAACGGTTGCTCGTAATTCGGAATCGAACAAAGTAGAAGAACAGAACAAGCAATACATCATTGAAGCGGGCGGTGTTGTTCGTCAGCTATCACCAGAACAACGCCAACAATGGGTTGATGCTTTGAAACCTGTTTGGAAGAAGTTTGAAAAAGATATCGGTAGCGATCTGATTGATGCTGCTTTGGCTTCTAACCAGAAGTAATGAAGTTTGCCCCTGCTCTTTACGGGTAGGGGCTTTTACAAAATAACGATTACAACAAGAGCTTAGTATCTTATGGAACAGTCATTTTTTGCCAAAGTCGGTCGTTTTACTGACAAAGCGGAAGAGACATTGATCGCCTTCTTCTTAGGTGCAATGACGCTACTCACTTTTGCCAACGTAGTGATGCGCTATCTGTTTAACGGCAACATTCTCTGGGCGTTAGAACTCACCGTATTTATGTTTGCATGGATGGTGCTCGTCGGAGCTTCCTATGGAGTGAAAAAGCACTTTCACATTGGTGTTGATGTGTTGATCAATTTGGCACCGCCTGCAGGCCGAAAAATTTACGCTTTGATCGCTATTAGCTGCTGTCTCGCTTTCTCAATTTTATTGCTGATCGGTTCGTGGAATTACTGGTACCCATTTGCGACTGAACGAGCTTGGTATGAAACCGACGATATTCCGATGCCGGAAATGCTGCAATTTCTAGCGGATTGGCTGAACGAAGGTGAGCGTTACGAGAAATTGCCTCGATTTATTCCTTACATGGCATTACCAGTAGGTATGGCTATGCTCACTTTCCGTTTTTTACAAATCGCGTATCAAATTCTAACTGGCAAGTTAGACCGAATGATTGCGGGTCATGAAGCCGAAGAAGACCTTGATGCATTAAAAGCGGAATTGGCTGACGTGGAAGATGTTATGGGCGTCAAAAATAAGACTAAGGAGCAGTAAGCCATGGCTATTTTGTTGTTATTCATACTAGTAATTGGCTTCATGCTGATTGGCGTTCCAATTGCTGTATCGCTTGGTCTGTCGAGTATTCTGTTCTTAATGTGGCACTCAGAGGCTTCACTTGCTTCGGTTGCACAAACCCTATTCAATGCGTTTGAAGGCCACTACACCCTTTTAGCTATCCCATTCTTTATTTTGGCTTCCAGCTTTATGTCTACTGGCGGTGTAGCGAAACGTATTATTCGTTTTGCTATCGCGATGGTAGGTTGGTTCCGCGGTGGTTTAGCGGTGGCTTCGGTTGTCGCTTGTATGATGTTTGCGGCGCTTTCTGGATCATCACCAGCTACGGTTGTTGCTATCGGTAGTATTGTTATTGCCGGTATGGTGAAAAATGGTTACAGCAAAGAGTTTGCAGCGGGTGTGATTTGTAACGCGGGCACCTTGGGGATTCTGATTCCGCCTTCAATCGTAATGGTTGTGTATTCAGCGGCGACTAACGTTTCTGTTGGCCGTATGTTCCTTGGTGGTGTAATTCCGGGACTATTGGCTGGTCTTATGTTGATCATTGCGATTTACATTACTGCCCGTATCAAAAACTTACCAAAACAGCCTTTTGTTGGTTGGAAAGAAGCGATGGCAGCAGCAAAAGATGCGAGCTGGGGTCTGTTGCTGGTGGTGATTATCCTTGGTGGTATCTACGGTGGTATCTTTACACCAACAGAAGCCGCAGCAGTTGCAGCTGTCTACTCGTTCTTTATCGCAAACTTTATTTATCGCGATATGGGGCCGTTCGCTGACAAAAATAATACCAAGAACTTCGTCGTCAAAGTGTTCGAGTCTTTTGTTCATAAAGATACGCAAAATACTCTTTATGACGCGGGTAAACTGACGATCATGTTGCTATTTATCATCGCTAACGCGCTGATCTTGAAACATGTTCTGACGGAAGAACGCGTACCACAGATGATTACAGAATCCATGCTTTCTGCTGGATTGGGACCAATCACCTTCCTAATTGTAGTGAACGTATTGTTGTTGATCGGTGGGCAATTTATGGAACCATCAGGTCTGCTAATCATCGTTGCTCCGCTGGTTTTCCCAATTGCAATCGAGTTAGGAATTGACCCTATTCACTTAGGTATCATGATGGTGGTGAACATGGAGATAGGCATGATAACACCGCCTGTCGGGCTCAATCTCTTTGTAACCGCAGGGGTCGCCAAGATGTCCATGATGCATGTGGTGAAAGCCGCTATGCCTTGGGTAGCGATCATGTTCCTGTTCCTAATCATAGTTACTTATGTGCCAATCGTATCGACATGGCTACCAACCTTACTCATGGGACCGGAAATCATTACCCGATAGAGAAGGATATTCTAGTCAACATAACAAAACGCCCAGCATTGCTGGGCGTTTCTTTTGTGTCTCTAAACCACTTTCATGAAAGTGGTTTTTACTCTTTGTAAGTGTCTTTATTTATCTGATATTTCTGCATTTTATCGTAAAGTGTTTTTCTTGGAATTTTTAGCAGTTCCATGGTGTCTTTAATACTGCCTGAGCACTCTATCAGTGTTTGTTCGATAAGAGACTTTTCATACTCAGCAACCTGATCGGCGAGACTGGTCAGCACTTTTGCATTTTTGCTCTGTTCACCAAGTTCTGAAAGTTTGCCCAGTAAAACGTAACGTTCCGCAGCGTTGCGCAGTTCTCTCACATTACCCGGCCAGTCGTGACTGAGCAGCGCTTGTAGTGCACTCTGAGGCAGAGCGGTCGCTGCTTTACCATAACGTGCTGCTGCCACAAGCAGGAAGTGGTGAAATAGGGCAGGGATGTCTTCGCGACGCTCGCGAAGCGGCGGAATATCCAGCGTGACAATGTTGAGTCGGTAATAAAGATCCTGACGGAAAGTCCCTTCTTGAGCCGCTTTTTTTAGATCCACTTTGGTAGCAGCAATCACTCGAATATCCAACGGAATCAGTTCATTG
The DNA here is from genome assembly GCF_037162405.1 of Vibrio sp. Hal054. Classification (NCBI taxonomy): domain Bacteria; kingdom Pseudomonadati; phylum Pseudomonadota; class Gammaproteobacteria; order Vibrionales; family Vibrionaceae; genus Vibrio; species Vibrio sp. Hal054. Next base: position 946,618 of record NZ_JARLUT010000001.1, read on the forward strand.
GATCCGACTCTCTCAATCACGCGTTCTTGCAGTACGCGTAGCAATCGAATTTGAGCCTGCATCGGCATCGATTCAATTTCATCAAGAAACAGCGTACCACCTTGGGCATGTTCAAACTTACCAATGCGTTTTGCATCTGCACCGGTAAATGCGCCTTTTTCGTGTCCGTAGAGTTCACTTTCGATAAGATTTTCTGGTACCGCTCCGCAGTTAACAGCAACAAAGTTTTTCTCACGTCTTGAGCTTTGTTCGTGAAGAGAGCGGGCGACAAGTTCTTTACCTGTGCCTGTTTCACCAAATAGCAGAATGTCAGCGTTGGTGTCGGCAACGTGAGTAATGGTTTCTCTTAATGCGATGATACTGTTGGTTTCACCGATAATCCGAGGGCCAAGTGTCTGGCTGGCTTTTAGGCTCCGTTTTAACTGTTGGTTTTCCAGCGTTAGTTTTCTGCGTTCAATCGCGCGATTTACTGTCTCTATCAATCTTTCCGGAGCAAAAGGTTTTTCGATAAAGTCATACGCTCCGTCATGCATCGCCTGTACCGCCATAGAGATATCACCATGGCCTGTAATGAGAATGACAGGGACATCGCTATCCTGATGGTGAATCGATGACAGCAGATTTTGTCCGCTTAAGCCGGGCAAGCAGATATCCGTGACGACCACCATAGGCAGTTTGTCCTGCTTAATGGCTAATAATGCGTCTTCAGCACTAGAGAAAAAACGCGCATCGATGTCTGCCAGTTCAAAGCTTTGCTCAATGGCGATTCGAATGTCGTTTTCGTCATCAATAAAAAATACATCGCACATACAACTTCCTTAACTTACTGCTCTGAACTTTGTTGGGGCTTGTTTAACGTAATAGTGAATCTCGCGCCTCCTAGCGGTGATGAGTGGGCTGTAAGATCGCCACCCATGCCATGCATAATTTGTTGCGAGATAGATAATCCTAACCCTAAACCATTTTTCTTGGTGGTAAAGAAGGGCTCAAACAGGTTTTTCATTTGATTCAAATGGAGCCCAGTACCCGAGTCGTCAACATGAATGCAAATGCTGTTTTGATGTTCTTCTAACGTCAGCACAACTTTCTTTATCTCCTGATCATCTACGGCCTGCATAGCATTAGTCAGCAAGTTAATGATTACTTGTTCTAGCTGGATTGGGTTAATACTGCATCGAATTGGAGACTCTGGCGCCTGAATGTCAAACTCTACATAATGGGATTTAAACTGAGGCTGCATAAGTTCCTTAGCGTTGATGATCAGAGGAAGCAGTTGCGCTTCTACCTGATCGCCAGTATCTGTTTTTCTGGCAAAAGATTTGAGCTGTTCACTTATCTTTGCCATACGCACCGTTAAAGCGGATATACGTTCTAGATTTTCGTCGGTCCGTTCTGGTTTTCCGTTGGCAAGAAATCGTCTGCCGTTATCGGCAAAGCTTCGAATAGCAGCGAGTGGATTGTTCAGCTCATGACTGATGCTGGCAGACATCTGTCCGAGTACCGCCAACTTAGCGGCTTGGATCAACTCTTCCTGAGTCTGTCTTAATGCCTGTTCGGCTCTTATCCGTTCGTCAATCTCGACATGAAGTTTCGAAGTTCGTTCCATCACCAAAAACTCAAGCTTTTGTTTGGCTTCTGCTTGTAGTCGTTCTATCTGGCGTTGGCGGACTTGTCTGTGATGCAACAGCAAAAAGGCGAGATAGATGATGGCGAAAATCATAGTAAGAATGATTAGGAAGCCAAAGGTATCCCAGAACACGTTTACTTTGGGCGATAAGACGTGAATGTTGAGCGCGAGATTATCGAGCTTGTTGGTTGAGACAATATAGTCGTCTTTAATCCAACCTTGCTTAGGCTTTATCCACTCGGTTTCTGCAAGATTCACATCACCATAAAAACCCAGGGAGGGAATCGCACTGTCTAGGTACTGGCGGGTCTCCTGTATTTTTTGTCGCGACTCTTCGCTCAGCTCGGAGACGCTGTGAAACAGCCAGTCTGGTCTGCTGGACATGAAAACAATATTGTTATCGTCTGTTGCAACGAAGTAGCTGTTCTTGCTTTGCCAGTTGTCCTCAATGGATGAAAGATCCATTTTTACCACCACGACGCCAATCACTTCTGCGGCATAAATGACGGGATAGGCATAGTAGTAACCGCGCTGACCGGAGGTAGAGCCGAGAGCGAAGTACTGACTTTTTTGACCGGAAATAGCGTCGTAGAAGTAGGGGCGCCACGCAAAGTTGCGGCCTATAAAGGAGCGGTCTAGGTTCCAGTTGCTGGATGCGATGGTATTACCTATTCCGTCAAGCAAGTAAGTATCAGCTGCCTGAATGACCTCGTTGACTTGTTCCAAATAGCGATTGGTTAAGTCAATTTGTGCACTGTTTTCTGGGTGGCTCAGTGCGTCAACCAGCTCTTTATCTTTAGAAAGCAGGCGAGGTATGTGCGCGTATTTGTCGAGTTTGGCTGAGATGTGGCTTGAAAAGCGTTCAAGTTCTGACTGTTGTTCTATCAATAGAGATTGATAGCTATAGCGCCAAACGAGATGAGCTGTCATGGCAGCGATGACACCATAAATTATCAAAAATAATACTGAGAGTTGGCGCACAGACAGCATCCTTGTCATACCTTTCTTTCCTCGTTTACTTCGCCACTAATGATAATGGGAACTTCAAATTATCTGTTTAAAAACATCTCGAATATGGGAGACAAAACAAGAGCCAGATCTCTTTTTGATTATTTGAGGAAAAAAATCCCTCGATTCTCTTGAAAAAGCCTATATTGTCCCCATTTCAGTGCCATCGAGTGAACCATTAATTGATGGATTTTTTAGCACTCAAAGAGTTTTTTAGGACATTGGCTTTTTCTTGCTGGGTATTCGCTCGACAGCTAAAGCTGAGATCGGTAGTATATCGCGTCTAATTTTTTAGTCCTGAGGCTAATCAGAGATACCTTTATTCGGCGCAAATCGACAAAAGATGTCACTCATTAGTTCGATATTTAGGTGAAGTTCACTGAGAGTATCGATGCTCAATATTTACAGTTAAGTGTTCTACCGAGCACAAAATAAGGATGAAGCCAAACAGAGATGTTGGCTCATGATGCTCAGGAATACTGAGCCAGTTTTGAGGTTTATATACAATGCAAGTTACTGTTGAAACGCTAGAAGGCCTAGAGCGCCGTTTGAATATTACTGTTCCTGCTGCAAACATCGAAGATGCAGTGGCAGCTGAGCTACGCAACATCGCGAAAAATCGTCGTTTCGACGGTTTCCGTAAAGGTAAAGTACCGATGAAGATGGTTGCTCAAATGTACGGCAAAGCAGTACGTCAAGACATTCTTGGTGAAGTGATGCAACGCCACTTCATCGAAGCAATCGTAAAAGAGAAAATCAACCCAGCTGGCGCTCCAACTTTCGCACCAGTAGAAGTTAAAGAAGGTGCAGACTTAGTATTTACTGCAACTTTCGAAGTGTACCCAGAAGTTGAACTGAAAGGTCTAGAAAACATCACTGTAGAAAAACCTGCAGCAGAAGTTCAAGATTCTGACGTTGAAGAGATGCTAGAAACACTACGTAAGCAACAAGCGACTTGGGCTGAAGTAGAAGAAGCTGCTGAAAACGGTAAGCGTGTTTCTATCGATTTCGTTGGTTCTATCGACGGCGTTGAGTTCGAAGGCGGTAAAGCTGAAGACTTCCCACTAGAAATGGGTGCAGGTCGTATGATTCCAGGTTTTGAAGACGGTATCGTTGGCAAAACTAAAGGTATGGAATTCGAAATCGACGTGAACTTCCCAGAAGATTACCACGCTGAAAACCTAAAAGGTAAAGCAGCTAAGTTCGCTATCAAAGTGAACAAAGTTGAAGCTCGTGAACTACCAGAACTGAACGATGAGTTCGTAGCTAAGTTCGGCGTAACTGAAGGCGGTGTTGACGCACTTAAAGCTGAAGTTCGTAAGAACATGGAACGTGAACTTAAGCAAGCAATCAAAGCGCGTATCAAAGATCAAGCGATTGAAGGCCTAGTGAAAGAAAACGCAATTGACGTTCCAGCGGCTCTAGTAGATCAAGAAATCGACGTACTACGTCAACAAGCTGCACAACGTTTCGGTGGCAACATCGAAGCTGCAAACCAACTTCCACGTGAAATGTTTGAAGAGCAAGCTAAACGTCGCGTAGTTGTAGGTCTACTTCTAGGTGAAGTAATCAAGACTGAAGAGCTAAAAGCAGACGACGAGAAAGTAAAAGCGCTTATCGAAGATATGGCGACTGCTTACGAAGATCCATCTGAAGTTATCTCTTACTACGAGCAAAACGAGCAAATGATGAACAACATGCGCAACGTAGCTCTAGAAGAACAAGCGATTGACGCGATCATTGCTAAAGCAACAGTTACTGAGAAAGCAATTAGCTTTAACGAGCTAATGAACCCTCAAGTTGCTGCTTAATAAGCAATCTATAGCGTAGAAGGTTGACGAGACATCAACTATTCTGCTAACAATGGTCCGCATGATATACATCATCCGGGCCATTTATTTTTAGGGATATTAAGACTATGAGCTACCAAGAAAAAAACGCAATGTCGCCGATTATTGATGCGCTAGTACCAATGGTGGTTGAACAAACTTCCCGTGGCGAACGTTCATACGATATCTATTCACGTCTTTTAAAAGAGCGAGTTATTTTCTTAACGGGTCAGGTAGAAGACCACATGGCAAACCTTGTCGTGGCTCAGCTGCTTTTCTTAGAGTCGGAAAACCCGGACAAAGATATTTTCCTATACATCAACTCACCAGGTGGTAGCGTGACTGCGGGTATGTCTATTTACGACACTATGCAGTTTATCAAACCAAACGTGAGCACAGTATGTATGGGACAAGCTTGTTCTATGGGCGCATTTCTACTAGCTGGTGGCGCACCTGGTAAACGTTATGTTCTACCAAACTCGCGCGTAATGATTCACCAACCGCTAGGTGGTTTCCAAGGCCAAGCTTCGGACATCCAAATTCATGCGCAAGAAATTCTATCGATTAAGAACAAGTTGAATCACTTGTTGGCAGAGCATACCGGTCAACCGCTTGAAATTATTGAGCGAGACACTGACCGCGACAACTTTATGTCTGCAGAACAAGCAGTAGAATACGGTTTGGTGGATTCAGTACTGACCCACCGTGGTGAGTAACAGTTCTGGTAATTGTTTAACGCAATTTAATTGAAATTGTTATACACTCAAACCATAAAGAGTAAAGGCTAAGAGGTTAGCGAATGACAGATAAAAGCAAAGAGGGTGGTAGTAGTAAACTGCTGTACTGCTCTTTCTGTGGCAAAAGCCAGCACGAAGTTCGCAAGCTGATTGCAGGTCCTTCTGTGTATATCTGTGACGAATGTGTTGATCTATGTAACGACATTATTCGCGAAGAGATTAAAGATGTGTTACCTAAGAAAGAGTCGTCAGCATTGCCTGCGCCTCGTGAAATTCGTGCACATCTTGACGACTATGTAATTGGCCAAGAACACGCTAAAAAAGTGCTCGCTGTTGCGGTATATAACCACTATAAGCGTTTACGTAATGGTGATACGACAAGTGATGGTGTCGAGCTTGGTAAAAGTAATATTTTGCTGATCGGCCCTACAGGTAGCGGTAAAACTCTCCTTGCTGAGACATTGGCTCGCTTCCTAGATGTACCATTTACGATGGCAGATGCTACTACGCTAACTGAAGCGGGCTATGTTGGTGAAGATGTTGAAAACATCATTCAGAAACTGCTTCAGAAGTGTGATTATGATGTAGCAAAAGCGGAACGCGGTATCGTCTATATCGATGAAATTGACAAGATTTCTCGTAAGGCTGAAAACCCGTCAATCACACGAGACGTTTCTGGTGAGGGTGTTCAGCAAGCACTATTGAAACTGGTTGAAGGTACGGTTGCGTCGGTTCCACCGCAAGGCGGCCGTAAACATCCTCAACAAGAGTTCTTGCAAGTAGACACTTCTAAGATCTTATTTATCTGTGGCGGCGCATTTGCTGGTCTAGATAAAGTGATCGAACAACGTGTTGCAACCGGCACTGGTATCGGTTTCGGTGCGGAAGTTCGTTCTAAAGATCAAAACAGAACAGTAGGTGAGTTGTTTACTCAGGTAGAGCCTGAAGATCTAGTGAAATATGGTCTGATTCCAGAATTCATTGGTCGTCTGCCTGTGACTGCAACACTGACTGAGCTGGATGAAGAAGCACTGATTCAGATTCTGTGTGAACCTAAGAACGCTTTGACGAAACAGTACGCAGCACTTTTCGAACTTGAAGATGTTGATCTAGAGTTCCGTGAAGATGCACTTCGTGCAATCGCAGCAAAAGCGATGGCTCGTAAGACTGGTGCTCGTGGCCTACGCTCAATTCTTGAGAGCGTATTGCTTGAAACCATGTACGAGTTGCCTTCAATGTCTGACGTTGAGAAAGTTGTGATTGATGAGTCAGTGATTAACGGCGAATCAGAACCACTAATGATTTTCTCAGGCAACGAGAGCCAAGCTGCTGGCGCTGAGTAAATTTGCCAAGTCTCTTGGGTTTAAAAGCCATTAAGAGTCAATAAATAATCAAAGGAGGTAATCATTACCTCCTTTTTTTATTCTGTTATTGAATCCAGTTAGTTAGCCCCCATATACTCCGATATATATCAAAGCGGAAGAGAGAATAATATGAACTTGGAGCGTTCCGAGCGTATAGAGATCCCCGTATTACCTTTACGTGATGTGGTTGTGTATCCACATATGGTGATCCCTTTGTTTGTTGGTCGTGAGAAATCGATTCAGTGCCTAGAAGCGGCAATGGACAACAACAAACAAGTTCTTCTGGTTGCACAGAAGCAGGCCGAAACAGATGAACCTACTATTTCGGACTTATTCGAAGTGGGTACGGTTGCTACCATTCTGCAATTGCTGAAGTTACCCGACGGCACAGTGAAAGTGTTGGTCGAAGGTCAACAGCGCGCCAAAATTAATGAGTTTCATGAAGGTGAGTTCTTCTCTGCAAGTGCTGAATTCCTGATCACTCCAGAGTTAGATGATAAAGAACAGGAAGTGATAGTACGCAGTGCTATCAACCAGTTCGATAGCTTCATTAAACTGAATAAGAAGATTCCACCTGAAGTTTTGACTTCATTGAATGGCATCGAGGAAGCTGCACGCCTAGCGGATACTATTGCAGCACACATGCCTCTTAAGTTAGTGGACAAGCAAAAAGTTCTTGAAATTTTAGATGTGACTGAACGTCTAGAGTTTTTAATGGGACAGATGGAATCTGAAATCGATTTGCTACAAGTTGAAAAGCGCATCCGCACTCGCGTTAAGAAGCAAATGGAGAAATCTCAGCGTGAGTACTACCTGAATGAGCAAATGAAAGCGATTCAGAAAGAGCTGGGTGAAACAGAAGATGGTGTTGATGAGTTCGAAGTTCTAAAACAGAAAATCGAAGAGTCAAAAATGCCAGCGGAAGCTCGCGAAAAAACAGAACAGGAGTTGCAGAAGCTGAAAATGATGTCTCCGATGTCTGCAGAAGCAACGGTAGTTCGCAGCTATATCGATTGGATGATCAACGTTCCTTGGACCAAGCGTTCTAAAGTGAAACGTGATTTGGCAAAAGCGGAAGAGATTCTTAATGCTGACCATTATGGTCTTGAGCGCGTTAAAGAACGCATTCTTGAATACTTGGCGGTACAAAGTCGTATTAGCAAGTTAAAAGGTCCGATCTTGTGTTTAGTTGGTCCTCCGGGTGTGGGTAAAACATCACTAGGTCGTTCAATTGCAGCAGCAACGGGGCGTAAGTACACGCGTATGGCGCTCGGTGGCGTTCGCGATGAAGCTGAGATTCGTGGTCACCGTCGTACTTACATCGGTTCTCTGCCGGGTAAACTGATCCAAAAAATGTCGAAAGTTGGTGTGAAAAACCCGCTATTCCTACTTGATGAAATCGATAAGATGGCATCGGATATGCGCGGTGACCCAGCTTCAGCACTATTGGAAGTGTTAGATCCAGAGCAAAACAACTCATTCAATGACCACTATCTCGAAGTGGATTATGACTTGTCTGACGTAATGTTTGTTGCGACATCTAACTCGATGAATATTCCGGGTCCACTGTTGGACCGTATGGAAGTTATTCGTCTATCAGGCTACACCGAAGATGAAAAACTGAACATTGCTAAGCGCCACTTGGTTGAAAAGCAAATAGAGCGTAATGGTCTGAAACCTTCTGAAATTACCATTGAAGATTCAGCGATTATGGGTGTGATTCGTTATTACACACGTGAAGCGGGTGTTCGTAGCCTAGAACGCGAAATCTCTAAGATCTGTCGTAAAGCAGTGAAAAACATCTTATTAAACAAAGATGTGAAACATGTCACTGTGAACCAAGATAATCTTAAAGAATACCTTGGTGTACAACGTTTTGACTTTGGTAAAGCAGACGAACACAACCGTATTGGTCAAGTAACAGGTCTTGCTTGGACAGAAGTTGGCGGTGATCTGTTAACGATTGAAGCTCAATCTATGCCTGGTAAAGGTAAGCTTACTCAGACAGGCTCATTGGGCGAAGTGATGCAAGAGTCTATTCAGGCAGCAATGACAGTTGTACGTTCTCGCGCAGAAAAACTGGGCATTAACCCAGATTTCTACGAAAAACGCGATATTCACGTGCACGTACCTGAAGGTGCGACACCGAAAGATGGACCAAGTGCTGGTACGGCTATGTGTACAGCATTAGTGTCTTGCTTAACAGGCAACCCTGTGAAAGCTGATGTTGCAATGACGGGTGAAATTACCCTTCGTGGTGAAGTTTTGCCAATCGGTGGTTTGAAAGAAAAACTACTGGCTGCTCATCGTGGTGGTATCAAAACGGCGCTAATTCCGAAGGACAATGAACGTGATTTGGAAGAGATTCCTGACAACGTAATCGCTGATCTTAAAGTAATTCCTGTACGTTGGATTGACGAAGTTTTGAAGGTTGCACTGGAAAATGACCCTACTGGTGTGGCATTTGAAGCCGAAAAAGAGTGATGTGCAGCAAAAATAAGTAAAAGATTACGCTGATAGGCTCAAAAAGGGCTTGTCAGCTTTTTTTTGGAGGCTACCGTTATTCACTATAGCTTTCAGCCCAGTTGTAACAAGGCTTTAGGTTATCTTTAAACATCAATGGAACGAATAGGCGCCGAACAAAATAATAAATTGGCGACCAAAGGGGAATCACAGTGAATAAAACACAATTAGTAGAAAAAATCGCAGCTAACGCTGATCTATCAAAAGCTTCAGCAGGTCGTGCTCTAGACGCATTTATCGAAGCAGTAAGCGATACTCTTCAGTCTGGCGACCAAGTAGCTCTAGTTGGCTTTGGTACTTTCCAAGTTCGTACTCGTGCAGCACGCACTGGTCGTAACCCAAAAACTGGTGAAGAAATCCAAATCGCAGAAGCTAAAGTTCCTGCATTCAAAGCTGGTAAAGCACTGAAAGACGCTTGCAACTAATTTCTTAGAATGACTTTTTGCTGCTTGCAGCAAAATTTATTCGAACCTTTTTTAATTATGCGCATCCTACTGATGCGCATTTCTTTTTCTGATATTATCGCGCTATTCATTTTTGGCTGAAGTCTAAACTTCAAATCCGGAGAGCAGTAAAACTATGATGGATCGATTACGCGAGGGTGTTAACAGCATCGCGGTAAAAATTATCCTAGGACTAATCATCCTTTCTTTTATCTTCGCAGGGGTAGGTAGCTACCTAGTCAGTGGCGGTAATAACGCGGCGGCTAAAGTTGGCAGCATTGAGATTGACCGTGGTCAGTTTGAGCAAGCTTATCAAAACGAAAGAAACCGTATGCAATCTCAAATGGGTGACTATTTTGCTAACTTACTAGCAGATCCAGCGTACGTTGCTTCTTTCCGTAAATCTGTTTTAGATCGCATGATCAACGATGTTCTCATTGAGCAGCATGCGAATTCATTAGGTCTAAGAATCAGTGACGAACAAGTTCGTAAACTGATTTTGGACATGCCTCAGTTCCAATCTGAAGGCAAATTTGATCAAGAAATCTACCAAGCAGCACTGCGTCGTGCTGGCTTCAATGCTGAGTCTTTTGCTGAGTATCTGCGTCGTGATCTACTACGTAGTCAGCTTACGTCTGCGCTACAAGGTAGTGAGTTTACTTTACAGGGTGAAATTGACGCTCAAAGCGCGCTGATTGCACAAACCCGAGACATTCGTACTGTTACATTGTCTTTGAAAGATTTTGCCAGCAATGTGGCAGTAAGCGACGAAGACGTACAGAAGTTCTATTCTGAGAATCCAGAGCGTTACACTCGTCCCGAACAAGTAAAAGTCTCTTATATTGAGCTATCAGCCGAAAAGTTGGCTGAGCAAGTGACTATCAGCGATGAGCAAGTGAAAGAGTACTATCAAGAGCATCTAGACAAGTATTCTACCGCTGAGCAACGCGAAGTTAGCCATATCTTAGTACAAGGCGATGACGAAGCTAAAGCTCAAGCGATTCTTGATGAGCTGAACGCAGGTGCAGATTTTGCAAAACTTGCTGAAGAAAAATCTGAAGATATTGGTAGCTCAGAAAATGGCGGTTCTTTAGGTTGGATTGAACACGATACAATGGATCCTGCATTTGAGGCGGCAGCGTTTGGCTTGGCTTCAGTCGGTGATGTATCTGGTCTTGTTAAGTCTGATTTCGGTTACCACATTATCAAATTAGATGGCATCAAAGCTTCAGTTGCGAAACCGCTGGAAGAAGTGGCGGCAGAAATTAAGTCTGAGTTGTCTTCTCAAAAAGCGGTAGACACTTTCTATGAGCTACAAACTGAGCTAGAGAAAGTCGCGTTTGAATATCCTGATTCGCTTGATGAAGCAGCTAAAGCGATTTCTGCGCAAGTAGCTAAGACAGACTTTATTTCACAATCAGATATGCCATCAGCTCTGCAAAATGCATCAGTTCAACAAGCGATTCAGTCTCCTGAAGTGAAAGAAGATGGCTTGAACTCTTCTGTCATTGAAGTGGCACCAGAACATGTCGTTGTTGTCCGTGTTGATGAGACACGTCCTGAAATGGTACTGCCTCTAGAAGAAGTCAAAGATCAGGTTGTTGCACAACTGTCTAAAGTAAAAGGTGAGCAACAAGCACTAGAACTTGCAGATAAGTTGATTGCAGGTCTTGAGCAAGGTGATAAGACTCTGCTTGAAGAGAACAAACTGGCATTCGGTGAGTTAGAAACGGTAGACCGTGGCTCTCAACTTGCTCAAACGGTTTACTCTATGCCTAAACCGCAAACAGACCAGGTCGTGTACGCTCAAGCGAAAGATCTGGACGGTAATATCGTTCTGATTGAACTAAGCAAGGTTGAAGCGAAGATTGAACCTCAATATCAAAATCAAATTGGCGCGCAGCTTTCTCGTATTGCAGTGCAACAAGATATTGCGGGCGTTCTGTCTGTGCTAAGAGCGAATACGGATATCGAATATTTTGCTGTGAGCCAATAAGCTCAAAAAATGTAATTGATATGTTTAACGAAAGGGGCTGCTATTGCAGCTCCTTTTATTTTGTTCAAACCTAAATCTGTCTCTCGTTGCAGCTTGTTTAAGATGGCTTCGTTTAATTAACAGAGAGAGCAGAAATATGGTGAAAAAAATCGGTTTGATAAATCAATGGCTACTGGCATGTCTATTAGCATTAGCGCTACCTATGACGAGTGTGTCCGCAGCAGATAACAGTACTAATCAGACAGTGAAAACAGATGATATTGTGATAACGGTGAATGTGAATACCGCATCAGCCGAAGAAATATCCACTTTACTAAAAGGTGTTGGACTGAAGAAAGCGCAAGCGATTGTTGAATATCGCGACCAGCATGGACCATTCGCATCTAAAGGTGATCTTACTAAGGTAAAAGGTATTGGTGCCTCAACAGTAAAGAAAAACGAAGACCGTATTCTTCTGTGATGTTGTAGGGCTCAATCTTTAACTATTTCGGTTTAAATACAGGCTCAAGCAATTACTTGAGCCTGTATATTGGTTGCATAACCACCTGTCGACAACGTGTTTGTTTATTAAAACGCGATAAATGGAAATCCTTCCTAGCACCTTTGCTTTATTCCCACTATAATTTTTCGCCGATGAAACGTGGATACTCTTTATCTACGGAAATAAAAGTTATCTTCGAATAACAATAAGTGGAGTAAAACATGCCCTCACACACTCCGGTGATCACTGTCGACGGCCCAAGTGGCGCAGGCAAAGGCACCCTTTGTATGCTATTGGCAAACAAACTCGGTTTTCATCTTTTAGACTCAGGTGCGATTTATCGAGTATTAGCACTTGCAGCTATCCATCACGGTGTGGATCTTGAGTCCGAAGACGCGTTAGTGCCTCTGGCTATGCATTTAGATGTTCAGTTCATCGCTGAAGGTGACTTAGTTAAAGTTATCCTTGAGGGCGAAGATGTTTCCAAAGAACTGCGCAAAGAAGAGACTGGCATGGCGGCTTCTAAAGTCGCGGCTCAACCTCGCGTGCGTGAGGCTTTGCTGCGCAGACAACGCGCATTTGCTGAAGGCAATGGCTTAGTAGCTGACGGTCGTGATATGGGAACGGTGGTATTCCCTAATGCTGAAGCTAAAATTTTCTTAGATGCTAGCGCTGAAGAAAGAGCTCGTAGACGATTCAAGCAGTTGCAACTGAAGGGGCTTGATGTTAAATTTGACGCCCTTTTAAGCGAAATCCAAGAGCGTGACGATCGAGATCGTAACCGCCCAGTGGCTCCATTACGCCCTGCAGAGGATGCGCTTGTGCTTGATTCAACCGAAATGTCTATCGACGAAGTTGTCGAAAAAGCACTACAATATATCGAATCGAAGTTGGCGGAATAAACCACGTTAGCTAAGAGCGTTGGTCGCAAGGATGATGACTGGCGAATTTAATAACCCCCATGCGGTAGGATGCCCGTGGACGTTTAATTATTGAAGATTAAATAAATGACTGAATCTTTTGCTCAACTCTTTGAAGAGTTCCTAAATGAAACTGAGTTCCAACAAGGTAGTATCGTTAAAGGTACTGTAGTAGCTATCGAGAACGGTTACGTTCTTGTAGATGCTGGCCTTAAGTCTGAGTCTGCTATCCCTGCTGAACAGTTCAAGAACGCTGCTGGCGAACTTGAAGTTGAAGTTGGTTCTGAAGTAGATGTTGCTCTAGACGCTGTTGAAGACGGTTTCGGTGAAACTCAACTTTCTCGTGAGAAAGCTAAGCGTCACGAATCATGGATCGTTCTTGAGAAAGCATACGAAGAAGCTGAAACTGTTGTTGGTATCATCAACGGTAAAGTTAAAGGCGGTTTCACTGTTGAACTAAACGGTATCCGTGCATTCCTTCCAGGCTCTCTAGTAGACGTACGTCCAATCCGTGACACTGCTCACCTAGAAAACAAAGAGCTAGAGTTCAAAGTTATCAAGCTAGACCAGAAACGTAACAACGTAGTTGTTTCTCGTCGTGCTGTTATCGAATCAGAAAGCAGCGTTGAGCGTGACGAACTTCTTGAAACTCTACAAGAAGGTACTGAAGTTAAAGGTATCGTTAAGAACCTTACTGACTACGGTGCATTCGTTGACCTTGGTGGTGTTGACGGTCTTCTACATATCACTGATATGGCATGGAAACGCGTTAAGCACCCATCAGAAATCGTTAACGTTGGTGACGAAATCCTAGTTAAAGTTCTTAAGTTCGACCGTGACCGTACTCGCGTATCACTAGGTCTTAAGCAACTAGGCGAAGATCCATGGGTAGCAATCGCTAAGCGTTACCCAGAAGGTCACAAACTATCTGGTCGCGTAACTAACCTAACTGACTACGGCTGCTTCGTTGAAATCGAAGAAGGCGTTGAAGGTCTAGTTCACGTTTCAGAAATGGATTGGACTAACAAGAACATCCACCCATCTAAAGTTGTTAATGTTGGCGACGAAGTTGAGGTTATGGTTCTTGATATCGACGAAGAGCGTCGTCGTATCTCTCTAGGTCTGAAACAGTGTAAAGCTAACCCATGGCAGTCATTCGCTGAAGCGCAAGCTAAAGGCGACAAAGTTACTGGTAAGATCAAGTCAATCACTGACTTCGGTATCTTCATCGGTCTTGACGGCGGCATCGACGGTCTAGTTCACCTATCTGACATCTCTTGGAACGTTCCTGGAGAAGAAGCTGTACGTGAGTACAAGAAAGGCGACGAGATCTCTGCAGTTGTTCTAGCAGTAGACGCAGAGCGTGAGCGTATCTCTCTAGGCGTTAAGCAAATGGAAAACGACCCATTCAATGCTTATGTAGCTGACAACAAGAAAGGTGCTCTAGTTAACGGTACTGTTACTGCAGTTGATGCTAAAGGTGCAACTATCGAGCTAGAAGAAGGCGTAGAAGGTTACATCCGCGCTTCTGAAGTTGCTCGTGACCGCATTGAAGATGCAACTCTAATCCTAAGCGTTGGTGACAGCGTTGAAGCGAAATTTACTGGTGTAGACCGTAAGAACCGCGTAATCAACCTATCTATCAAAGCTAAAGATGAAGCTGAAGAGCAAGAAGCAATGGCTTCTATCAACCAAGAAGATGGTGCTTCTTTCGGTAACGCAATGGCAGACGCTTTCAAAGCAGCTAAAGGCGAATAATAGCTATAGCTATCGCTAAATAAGAAGGAGCCGAAAGGCTCCTTTTTTTGCCTTAAAGCTTTCTAAGTTTAAAATTCTAGAATGTTTAACCCGCTGAACCTTATGCAATTAGTGGTCTTTTTCTTTAAAATAGAGTGTTTGAGCGGCATCTCTAACCTAGATGAGCTAATGTTTTAGTAAATAAACAGAAATTCTTTATAAAACTATTAGGTGTTTTGCTGGATCATTTTCTACAATACAAAGTAAGTGTTTGTTGGAATTGATATTACTCACTATAATGAGTAATAAAAAATCTGTGAGGGAAGTTATGACTAAGTCTGAATTGATCGAAAGGCTCTGTGCTGAGCAAACACATCTGTCGGCAAAAGAAATCGAAGATGCGGTAAAAGATATTCTTGAGCATATGGCCAACACTCTAGAGAGTGGAGATCGCATCGAAATTCGTGGTTTCGGTAGTTTCTCTCTTCACTATCGCGAGCCACGCGTTGGCCGTAACCCTAAGACAGGTGAAAAAGTGGAACTTGAAGGCAAATATGTGCCTCATTTCAAACCTGGTAAGGAATTACGCGAGAGAGTGAACGGTTAAATTCTCTAGCTTGATGAAATTGGCGGCATACTGATGAGGTGTGCCGCTTTTTTATGATATATAGACATGGTTTGTCAGGGCTTTTTCCTGCATAATCAGTAAAGCCGATTTATTGATAGGTGATGGACTATGAAAATTATAAAAATCGTTGTGGTACTCGCTCTCTTCTTGATTGCACTGGCTTTGGGTTCCCAAAACCAAGAAGTCGTGACTTTCAATTATCTACTCGCACAAGGTGAGTTTCATCTATCCACTCTCCTCGGTTCTGTATTTGTCACTGGTTTTGTCCTTGCTTGGATTATTTTTGGCAGCTTACATCTTAAATCTCAATTGAAAGTACGTAAGTTAAACAAACAACTTAAAAAAGCGACGCCAGCAGTTAAAGACTCATCTGAAAACAGAGTTAATATTGGATAAGGCTGTTTTTAGATGTTAGAAATTCTCTTCTTGTTACTACCAATCGCTGCCGCTTATGGTTGGTATATGGGTAATCGTAGTGCCCAGCATGACAAGCAGAAGCATTCTCACCAAATCTCACGTCAATATGTTACGGGTTTAAACCTGCTATTGTCTGATCAGTCAGACAAGGCAGTTGATCACTTTATTGAACTTCTTCAAGTAGATAACGAAACCATAGACACTCACCTTGCTTTAGGTAATTTGTTTCGTTCCCGAGGGGAAGTTGATCGTGCTATTCGCATCCACCAAAACTTAATCTCCCGCTCAGGGCTGACCATAGAACAGAAAAATCTAGCTCTTCAGCAGCTAGCGAAAGATTACATGGTCTCCGGTTTCTTGGATCGCGCGGAGAAAATTTTTGAACAACTTATCGATGAGCCTGAGCATCGCGAGTCCGCTTTACAGCAGTTGACATCCATTTATCAGCAAACACGTGAATGGCACAAAGCCATTGAATGTGCATCAGCGTTGGTAAAAATGGGACGTAAACGCATGAAGAGCAGCATTGCTCATTTCTTGTGTGAGTTGGCAATGCAGGAAAAAGCAAATGGTAGCGACAGCAAAAGTATTCAGCTTTTTAAACGAGCACTAGCAGAAGATCCTAAATGTGTGAGAGCAAGTATTGCTCTAGGCAAGTCTTACTTAGAAAGTGAAGATTATAAGCAGACTATCCATTACATGAAGATGGTTCTGGACCAAGATATCGACTTCATCGGTGAAGTATTACCCACACTGGCTGAGTGTTACTACCATCTTGGTCAAGAGCACGAACTGGTCGAGTTTCTGCGTAAGTGTATTGAAAACAAAGCGGGTGTATCTGCCGAGTTAATGCTGGCTCAGTTGGTTGCTCAGCATGAGGGTGTTGCAACTGCGCAAGAACTGTTAACTCGTCAGTTAGTGAAGAACCCAACGATGAAAGGTTTCTATCGTCTGATCGATTATCATATTGCTGAGGCAGAAGAAGGGCGAGCGAAAGCCAGTTTGTCTACGCTTAAGAAGCTTGTCGGTGAACAGTTAAAAGTTAAGCCGCATTATCGATGTCGGAAATGTGGATTTTCAACCCATTCTTTATATTGGCACTGTCCTTCTTGTAAAGGGTGGGGATCCGTCAAACCGATTCGGGGTTTGGATGGAGAATAGTAATAGGTCAAAAGGCCACCATTATTGGTTTGTCATCAGCCAATAAGACTTGCAGCTCTAATGGCTGCATTTTTTTAAGCTCAATCAATACTTAGGAGTAGAAATGAACGACCAGAAAGTGATCGTTGCACTGGATTATGATAATCAAGCGGATGCGCTTGCATTTGTCAGTAGAATCGACCCAACAAGCTGTCGCTTAAAAGTGGGCAAAGAGATGTTTACGCTTTTTGGCCCAGATTTCGTTCGTGAACTACATAAACGTGGCTTCTCTGTATTCTTAGATCTTAAGTTTCATGACATCCCAAATACCTGTTCTAAAGCAGTAAAAGCTGCCGCTGAACTTGGAGTTTGGATGGTCAACGTCCATGCTAGTGGTGGTGAGCGCATGATGGCTGCTTCTCGAGAAATCTTAGAACCGTATGGTAAAGACCGTCCATTGTTAATTGGTGTAACGGTATTGACGAGCATGGAGCAAAGTGATCTTGCTGGTATTGGCTTGGATATTAAACCTCAGGATCAAGTAATGCGTTTAGCGACCCTGACAAAAAATGCTGGCTTAGATGGCGTGGTGTGTTCTGCACAAGAATCTCAAATGCTCAAACAAAGCTTAGGTAAGGAGTTTAAATTGGTGACTCCTGGTATTCGTCCGGCTGGCGCTGATGTTGGTGATCAACGCCGTATTATGACGCCATATGAAGCCGTTAAAGCAGGTTCAGATTACCTAGTAATTGGCCGACCAATCACTCAAGCTGCAGACCCAGCCGTAGTACTTGCAGAAATTAACGCATCATTAGCGTAAGTAATTGAACTACAAAAAAGCCAGCGATACTCGCTGGCTTTTTCTATACCGGGGAACCGGAATGGAATCGAAACTCAGTGTCGTTGGAAGAGATAAGCTTGGCTTCTACTTCGCCAAAATACTTAACTCTGTCTGTAATATCTTGTGTAGATATTTTCTCAGCAAGTGCTAAGTAATCCTGATAGTGACGTGCTTCAGAGCGCAAGAGAGAAATATAGAACTTCTGAATAGATTCTTCTAAATAAGGAGCGAGCTTAGCAAAGCGTTCGCATGAGCGGGCTTCGATATATGCACCGATAATTAGCTTATCTATAAGAGCTTCTGGTTCATAAGTTCGGACGTGTTTTATCATGCCTTTCGCGTAACGACTCGCTGTAATAGGGCGATATTCTAAGCCTTGTTGTTCAATGATTTCCAAAACCTGATAAAAGTGATGCAGCTCTTCTTTAATAAGGAGCACCATTTTGTCAATCATGTCTTGTCCATAAGCGCAGCCTTCTTTGGCGCTAATTGATTTTGATAGCTGGCTTTTCCCGCACAACGTATCTAGGCTTCCTATGCCTTTGTAAGCAAATAGCTCATATGGCTCCACAAGCTGGGTTATCTGCTTTTTACCTTCTTCAGTAAGCGCATATCGCTTTAGTAAAAAAACAGCGCTCTGAGCCGCTTTCAGCTCACATAAGAGATGGTCGCGTAGGATTCTAGATAAGTTCGCAGGTCTTCTGGCTTCTTCAATCCAAGCATCAGGTGTCGGGCATTGTAGAAACTGATGGATTGGGACGAGCAGAGTATTGAAGGTTTGGTCTTGGTTCATAATTCTTATAATAAAAAAGGTTGCCGAGGCAACCTTTCATCAAACTGAGTGTTACGTTGGTAACAAGTATATTACCACTTTTTCTTTTCACCAAAGAGCGCTTCCATATCACTGTTACGTTCTTTTTCTTCAATCTCTTGAAGTTCAGTTGCGCTTTTTGATTGGCGTCTATGCTCGAGATCATCATACATTTGCTGTAGCTTATCTCGTGCTTGGTTTGAGTAGTTATCGTTCTTTGTGCTCAGAACATCTAAGCCTTTACGTAACAACTGAATCGCGGTACCCGGTTGGCCTCGAATGATCGAATCATTTGCTCGTTTAATAACGTTTTCAATGTTGATACGGACTTGAATATTTTCGAGACGAGCATTTTCAGTCACATAAGCTTGGGTTTCAAAGCGACCTTTATTATGTTCACTCTTGATCGTATCGCGTAAACGCTTGACCAGTTTAAGCATCACAATCGCTTGCTTATCACTGCTAGGAACTTTAAAGGTTGTACTGTCACCACCCGGATGATGTTCTTTCAAATGTTTAATTTGCGCATTCATATGTTCAATACGTTGTGCCAACTGTTTATTTTTTGGCTCAAGTTCAAGCATGTTTTGCAAGCAATCCAAAATTCGAATATTTAGGCAAAGCAATAATTCTTTACTAAAAGGCAGGTGATGAGCATTACCGATTAAATCTTCGGTAGCATCAATGATTGCCAAGTATTTTGAGGATTCTTGCTTTCTTGCCGCTTCAACTTTGACTTTATACTGCAACATAATGTTGTAGCCCAAAACCAAAACTAACAGTACTGCAACCAGCGCAATGATTAAACCTATATTCATAAATTCCGTGTCTTCATTTTTCAATGACTAGTGAATAGGATACAACAACATAACTTATCACTACACCTAGAAATTTACTAATTTCATTATGTTTTTTTTGAAGCAAAAAAACGCTCCTATCTATTTTTTTGTTTGAAGGTTCGCACAAAGTTTTGCCGCTAATACTTAAGAATAGAGTTAATTTTTCATCTTAAGCAGTATTTTCTTAAATTTATCTGTTTGCTGAGCTGTGAGACCTTGCAAATTCTATTAGTATGGGTATATAACTAATAATTATAAAGCATACTCATTTAGGCAAGGAATTAGGGCAGTTATGAAGTTGCAGCAATTAAAGTATATCGTTGAGGTGGTCAACCATAATTTGAACGTTTCTGCCACAGCCGAGAGTTTGTATACATCTCAGCCAGGGATCAGTAAACAAGTTCGTTTATTGGAAGACGAGCTGGGCATTCAAATATTTGAACGAAGTGGTAAGCACCTTACTCAAGTAACGCAAGCTGGCGAAGATATTGTACGTATCTCGACAGAAATACTTTCTCGTGTCGAAAGTATCAAAGCCGTTGCGGGTGAACATACTCATCCAGAAATGGGTACGCTTAATATTTCAACTACTCATACGCAAGCACGCTATGCTCTGCCTGAAGTTATTAAAGGATTTACTGCTCGTTATCCAAAGGTATCTCTTCATATGCATCAAGGGACGCCTAGTCAAATGTCTGAAGCAATTGCCAAGGGTGTAGCGAATTTTGCTATTGCAACTGAGGCATTGCATCTATACCAAGATGCAGTAATGCTACCTTGTTATCACTGGAACCGTTCAATTGTTGTCCCTAAAGATCATCCACTAACTAAAAAAGATCGCATCTCAATTGAAGATTTGGCTGCTTTTCCTTTAGTGACTTACGTGTTTGGTTTTACAGGGCGTTCTGAACTGGACACGGCTTTTAATCGGGTAGGGTTAACACCTAAGGTTGTCTTTACTGCTACAGATGCAGACGTTATCAAAACCTATGTTCGTATGGGGATTGGTGTTGGTGTGATTGCCAGCATGGCAATTGATAAAGAGCAAGACAAAGACCTTGTCGCGATTGATGCGAGCCATATCTTCGGCGCGAGCACAACCAGTATTGGTTTCCGCAGAGGTACTTTCTTACGCTCTTATATGTTTGATTTCATGGAGCGATTTGCGCCTCATTTGACCCGTCCGGTGGTTGAACAAGCTATCTCTCTGAAATCCAATATGGAGATTGAAGAGATGTTTAAAGATATTGAACTTCCGGTACGTTAAGGCTTTTACTTCATTTCTCTCTCCGTCTAAACTACAGCCTGTTTAGGGGGAGTCATGCAGTCCAAATTTCAAACTATCGATACTTTTTTAGTCACGCACCAATCTCTTTGGCGTTTTGAAGCATTTCTGCAATGCTTTGACGGTGTTTCTTTGTGGCAACAGCAATACCCTCAGTTGCATTACTGGCTCGAGAGTCTGAGCATAGAAGAGATCGAGCGTTTGAAGAATGACACTGATGAGTTGATTAATCAGTTGTCTAACTTGATTCCTGAACTTGGTCTTATTTCTCAACTGATCAGTTTGCCCTTTACTCAGCATTCTGTATTGGAACGAAATCTTGCACTTGAGGCGGGAATTCCGGGAAGAAAGCTGTCTCAGATTAAAGCGTTAGGACAAAGTGTACTGAATCAGCATCATGGACACGAGTGGTTAGAATGGTGTTCTGGAAAGGGGTATCTTGGTCGAATTCTTGCTTTCAATTCGAAACAACCCGTTGTGAGTTTTGAGTATCAGCAAGCGCTTTGTGAATCTGGACAAAGTGATGCTGAACATCTCAATTTGCCGATGACTTTCGTTCAAGGCGACGCATTTGAATCAAAAAGTGCGCAAGTTTTTCACTCTGAGCAACATGCGGTTGCGCTACATGCGTGTGGCGATTTGCATGTTCGATTAATGCAATACGCCGCAGCTGCCAAGACAAAAGCGGTTAGCTTTTCGCCATGCTGCTACCATTTGACTCACCATGATACTTATCAAGCTCAATCTTCTATGGGCCAGAACTCCGAACTCCGATTAACCAAGCAAGAACTGCGAATCCCACTTCAGGAAACCGTAACTGGTGGAGAGCGAGTTAAACGTCATAGGCAGCAGGAAATGAGTTTCAGGCTGGGGTTAAATGCTCTACTGAGAGAAGAGTTAGGGTTTAGCGAATATATGCCCGTTCCTAGCATCAAGAAGTCCATGTTGAGTGAAGGCTTTGAAGCGTTCTGTTTATGGGCAGCCGAGCAAAAAGGCATCCTTCTTCCAAAAGTGAATTTCGCACATTATGAAAAAGTGGGTACACAATATTTTTGGCAAATGGAACGACTTAGTTTAGTTCAGCAAAGTTTTCGCCGCTTATTGGAAATTTGGCTAGTTTTAGATAAAGCGATGTTTTTGCAAGAGACAGGCTATCACGTCGAGTTGAGCGAGTTTTGCAACAGAAAGGACACGCCGAGAAATATCCTTATTCATGCAGTAAGAAACGAGAGCTTATAGCGTCTAGGACACCGAGCTTAAACTCGGCGTCCTTTTGCTTGGGATCAATTAAACATTTCTATCGCTTGTCTAGGATCTACGTAGTCAAGCTGGAAGGCATCGGCGACTGCTTTACAGGTCACTTTACCGTGAATAACATTTAACCCATTAAGTAACCCTGAATCCTCAAGTAATGCTCTTTGATACCCTTTGTTCGCGAGTTTAAGGATATAAGGTAGCGTCGCATTGTTTAGCGCGTAGGTAGAGGTTCTAGCGACCGCTCCCGGCATGTTTGCTACGCAATAGTGGACCACATCATCGATAATGTATGTTGGTTCTGCGTGCGTAGTGGCATGAGACGTTTCGAAGCAACCACCTTGGTCAATGGCAACATCGACTACGGCAGAGCCTGCTTTCATCTGGCTAATGTGCTGCTTTGTCACTAGCTTTGGAGCCGCAGCTCCGGGAATTAAAACCGCGCCTATCACTAGGTCGGCATTTAGAACATTTTGTTCTACCGTATCTTTGGTTGAGAATAAGACTTTAGCGCTGCCCTGAAATTCTTCATCAAGCTTGCGTAATGTATCGATATTTTTGTCGATGATGGTAACGTCAGCCCTTAAGCCAACCGCCATTCTCGCAGCATTTGCGCCGACTACACCGCCACCTAGAACGACGACTTTCGCTGGTGCAACGCCCGGTACACCACTGAGCAATAAACCACATCCACCACGTGATTTTTCCAACGCCTGTGCACCCGCTTGAATAGACATTCTGCCTGCGACCTCAGACATTGGTGCTAATAGTGGTAAGCGACCCATATTATCTGTTACAGTCTCATATGCTATACAGACAGCTTTGCTCTTGATTAGCTCTTCAGTTTGTGGAAAATCTGGAGCTAGGTGTAAATAAGTAAATAATATTTGCCCTTCTTTGAGCAATGCTCGTTCTACAGCTTGAGGTTCTTTAACCTTTACAATCATCTCTGCTTTCGCAAATATGTCGGCAGCGGTAGGAAGAATGGATGCGCCCGACGCGATGTAATCGTTGTCGGAAATACCAATGCCATGTCCGGCATTTGTTTCTATCAATACTTGGTGGCCGTGAGAGACCAGCTCTCTCACACTTGATGGGATCATACCAACACGGTATTCGTGGTTTTTGATTTCTTTAGGTACACCAATGATCATCCTGACTCCTTAGTCTTACTTGGTTGTATTGACTGTGTCTTGAGTTTTATGGCGAGTTTATTGCTAGTATATGCGCTATTGTTTAAGATTTGAAACTGCATATTAAAAAGTTGTAGTATATTTTTTGCAAGGAAGTAATTAAGGTGGAATATAAAAATGGCAGACAACTATAAAAGGCCGTCCAAGGATCTTGATCGTATCGACCGCAACATCTTGAATGAGTTGCAGAAAGACGGTCGTATTTCGAACGTTGAATTATCTAAGCGAGTAGGTCTATCTCCAACGCCGTGCTTGGAGCGTGTACGTCGCTTAGAACGTCAGGGATACATTACTGGATATACAGCGTTATTAAACCCTCAGTACCTTGATGCATCACTATTGGTTTTTGTAGAAATTACTCTAAACCGTGGTGCGCCAGACGTGTTTGAACAGTTTAATACTGCAGTACAAAAACTGGATGATATTCAAGAATGTCATTTGGTTTCAGGTGATTTCGACTACTTGTTGAAAACTCGTGTATCAGACATGGGTGCTTACCGTAAGTTACTTGGGGATACCTTGTTGCGTTTACCTGGTGTAAACGACACTCGAACCTACGTAGTAATGGAAGAAGTTAAACAAACCAATCAGTTAGTCATTAAAACTCGTTAATCGTGCTGAAGCTCAGAATAGTGGTATTTCTTTCCGCATTCTGACTTTAGTTAATTGGGTTTTTGACCTTGATATGGTTAAATCTTCGAACAAACCGAGCGGCTTTTGCCGCTCGGACTGTTTTCACCTATCCAATATGAGTATAGTGTTACTCACGTTGGCCATAATAATCATATTCAAGTTGGTTTATGTTCAAAGAGAACAAAAATAAAGTCGAAACAATTATCAAAACGAGTGAAGAGTTTGACTCTGGACGTTTGGATGGTATTCAAAGACTTAAAGAGTGCGGGCTGATACTGGCTGTTCTGGCTTCTATTTTATTAGCAGTAGCACTGTTCACATTTAGTCCTGCCGATCCCTCATGGTCTCAAACTGCATGGGGTTCTGATATTCAAAACGGTGGCGGAATTGTCGGCGCTTGGGTCGCTGACACGTTATTTTTTGTCTTCGGTTCACTTGCTTACCCTTTACCCATTATTTTAACCGCTGGTGCGTGGGTGGTATTTCGTAAACGCCGTGAAGATGAAAGCATTGATTTAATGCTTTGGGGAACGCGCTTGCTTGGGCTAGTGGTCCTTTTGTTAACCAGCTGTGGGTTGGCGGACATTAATTTTGACGACATCTGGTACTTTTCGTCTGGTGGTGTTGTCGGTGACGTTCTTACTAGCTTAGCTTTGCCTACGCTAAACGTTCTGGGAGCTACGTTGGCCTTGCTTTTCTTTTGGGGCGCAGGTTTTACACTATTAACAGGCATTTCATGGCTGAGTATCGTAGAAAAACTAGGCGATTCTAGTATCGCAGGTCTTCATTGGGTACTTAATCGCATGCGTGGTGAAAAAGACGAAATCATTGAACCTCAACTAACGCCGCCATCGCTTATAGAACCTATTCAAACCCAAGCGTTAGAACCTGCAGATGAAACTCTCGATTCTGTTGAAAGCATTTCTGCTGTTCCTCAGGAGACAGAATACGAGTCTCAGCCAACAGAACGTCGCTTCAATATTCATATGCCGAAAGAAGAGCCAGTGAGCCGTTCTATAGCTGAAGAGGAAGAATCCTTATCAACGCCACTCTCTCCAGCTCCTAATTATAATTATGACGAGGATGAGGAAATTCCTCCTCGTAGTAAGCAACTGTCAGCAACAATTGAAGAGCTCGATATGGTTGCCCGTGAATCGGATGACTTTGCTCAAGATGATGTTCCCTCTAGCTCTGAGTCTGAACACGATCGATTCATTGACCAGATAGATATTGTTGACGAACCACCAGTAGATGCACGCCAACTTGAAAATGTAGTGAATGCCGTAGAGTTGGAAGATGACACTCACATTGAGCCCACAATTTCTAACTTTGATGTTCTCGATGATGACGAGGACGAATGGCAACCTCCGTCTGCGCAGTCTGAATATGACATTGATGATTATGAAGATGAAGACAGTAACGAGATAGAAGAAGACAAAGACCTCACGGCTTTCCAGAGTCTAGTTTCTGACGCTCAGGCAAATATGGCAGGGCAACAAAACCCATTCTTGATACAAAAAGACGTTAACTTGCCAAAACCGTCTGAACCAATGCCGACACTGGAACTGCTCTATCATCCAGAGAAACGTGAAAACTTCATTGACCGAGCAGCTTTGGAAGAGATCGCTCGCTTGGTTGAAGCGAAATTGGCAGATTATAAGATACAAGCAGAAGTGGTCGATATCTTCCCTGGACCGGTTATCACGCGTTTTGAACTGGATTTAGCACCGGGTGTTAAGGTTAGCCGAATTTCGAGCTTGTCGATGGATTTAGCGCGTTCTCTGTCTGCCATGGCAGTACGTGTGGTTGAAGTTATACCGGGTAAACCATACGTCGGTCTGGAATTACCGAATATGAGCCGCCAAACCGTGTATTTGTCTGACGTTATAAGCAGCCCTCAGTTTAAAGAGTCTAAATCTCCGACCACAATCGTACTAGGGCAGGATATTGCAGGTGAAGCTGTGGTCGCCGATCTTTCCAAAATGCCTCATGTGCTTGTTGCGGGTACAACAGGCTCAGGTAAATCGGTGGGCGTGAACGTCATGATTCTAAGTATGTTGTATAAGTCGACACCGGAAGATGTTCGTTTCATCATGATTGACCCGAAAATGTTGGAGCTTTCTATTTATGAAGGTATCCCGCATTTGCTGTCTGAAGTAGTGACAGACATGAAAGACGCATCGAATGCATTGCGTTGGTGTGTTGGCGAAATGGAACGTAGATACAAGCTTATGTCTGTATTAGGTGTGCGAAACATTAAAGGTTTCAATGACAAATTGAAGATGGCCGCTGAAGCTGGTCACCCGATTCACGACCCATTGTGGAAAGAAGGTGACAGCATGGATACGGAAGCGCCACTGCTTGAGAAGTTACCTTACATTGTAGTGGTCGTGGATGAGTTCGCAGACTTAATGATGGTGGTGGGCAAGAAAGTTGAAGAGCTGATTGCTCGTCTTGCTCAGAAAGCTCGTGCCGCGGGTATTCACCTGATATTGGCAACACAACGCCCTTCTGTTGATGTGATTACAGGCCTAATCAAAGCGAATATTCCAACTCGCGTAGCGTTTACGGTATCGACTAAGACTGACTCTCGGACCATTCTAGATCAAGGTGGCGCGGAATCGCTGCTTGGTATGGGTGATATGCTTTATTTGCCTCCGGGTTCCAGTCATACAATACGTGTGCATGGTGCATTCGCATCCGATGATGATGTACATGCTGTGGTGAACAACTGGAAAGCGCGCGGTAAACCAAACTACATCAACGACATTATCAGTGGCGATCAAAGCCCAGAGATGATGCTACCGGGTGAAAGAATGGAAAGTGATGAAGAGGTTGACCCTCTGTTTGATCAGGTAGTAGAACACGTTGTAGAAACGCGTCGAGGTTCTGTTTCTGGCGTACAGCGTCGCTTTAAAATTGGTTACAACCGAGCAGCGCGTATTGTCGAACAGCTGGAAGCTCAGGGAATAGTGAGTGCTCCGGGTCACAATGGTAACCGTGAAGTTCTTTCTCCAGCACCAATCAGAGATTAACAATCAACAAGTTGTGAGTATCGAAAAGGCGCCAATTGGCGCCTTTTTTAATGACATTCAGTGAATTATCGTTAGCTGAAGAATCGTCTTTTCTCTTTAAAAAACTGGGAGATAACAATGACCGCAAGTACAAACAGGTTAGCGGCAAAGATAACGACTAGCCATTGAGGCATTGATAAATCGAAGAACTGCCAAACGATCTCACTACAGTCGCCATAGGCTTCGAACATCCAAGGGAACCATTGGTTTAGTGGTGCCCCGCTCGGGAATTGAACAAACACATCGCAGGTGGCAAAAGGAGACGGGTGGAACTGATATTGAACGTGCTGGAGCGAAAGCTTTAAACCTTTGTAGGCGCTATAACCCCAACCCGCAAAGCCTAACCAACGAAACAGTGGATTCTTAGGTGCAATTAATCCCACAATTGCAGCACCACCGATTCCCAACATCGCAACGCGTTCATAAATACACATCACGCATGGTGCTAACACCAACACATGCTGGAAGAAAAGCGCACACGCTTCAAAAAACAGCACAAATCCCAACAACAACATCCATGAGATTCGGCTTTTAGAAAATGTGTGCAATTTAGAAAAGAAATTCACAGTTGATCCTTACCGTTTAAATAAAAAAGCTCTGAGTTATCAGAGCTTTTTATCTTGAAATAGTTTCCTATTCAATACAAATTTTAGTGTCCTTCTGGAGCAAGGCTACCAACGGCACTAATAGGATGATGAGAAAGCCAGCCTAAATCGTAGAACATATGCGTCATTGGCTCGGCTAGGAAGATTATGCCAGCTAGGCCTACCAATGTAAGTACTATGGTATATGGCAGCGCCATCACTACCATTCGACCGTAAGATAGACGAATTAGCGGAGCCAGTGCTGAAGTTAGCAAGAACAGGAACGCGGCTTGACCGTTTGGTGTCGCAACAGATGGTAGGTTAGTACCAGTGTTAATAGCAACGGCGAGCAAATCGAATTGATCGCGGGTAATAATTCCCTGAACCATGGCTTCTTTAACTTCGTTGATGTACACAGTACCAACAAACACATTGTCCGAAACCATGGATAGCAGACCATTTGCTACATAGAACAAGGCTAGCTGTGTGCCACTGTCTTCAATGTGAAGCACTGCATCGATGATTGGCTTGAACAAGTGTTGGTCAATGATTACCGCAACAATCGAGAAGAACACGGCCAGTAGGGCGGTAAATGGCAATGCTTCTTCAAACGCCTTACCCATTGAGTGTTCTTCGATAACACCAGTAAATGCAGTAGCAAGAATAATTACAGAAAGTCCAATAAGACCAACGGCTGCTAAGTGAAGAGCTAAACCTACAATTAGCCAAACAGCGATGATGCCTTGTACCCAAAGTTTAGCGACATCTTGATTAGTACGCGTTTTACGCTCTTCTGTGTCAAAATCGATAAGAATTTGTCGAACGTTGGCTGGTAGCTCACTGCCGTAGCCGAACACTTTAAATTTCTCGACTAATACGCAGGTAATAATACCGCAGAAAAATACTGGGACAGTGACAGGAGCCATGCGGATTAAGAACTCACCGAAGAACCAGCCAGCCTGATCTGCAATGATAAGGTTCTGAGGTTCACCAACCATAGTCATTACGCCACCTAAAGCGGTACCTACACCAGCATGCATTAATAGTGAACGCAAAAAGCCACGGTAGTTCTCTAAATCATCACGAGTCAGTTCTGAAATGTGTTCATCATGAGTGTGGTCATGTGATGAGTTGAATGTCTTCCCTGAAGCAACTTTATGATAAATAGAGTAGAAACCGACAGCGACACTAATAATCACAGCAATAACGGTTAGAGCATCTAAGAAAGCGGACAAAAATGCCGCAGTAATGCAAAACGCAACGGAAAGGGCAACTTTTGAACGGATACCAAGCAGTATTTTAGTGAATATAAACAGCAGCAGGTTCTTCATGAAGTAGATACCTGCAACCATAAATACCAGTAGAAGCAGTACTTCAATATTGGCAACTAATTCGTGTTTTACTTGACCTGGGCTAGTCATCCCAATCGCAATTGCTTCTATTGCCAATAAACCGCCAGGTTGAAGCGGATAGCACTTAAGTGCCATTGCCAAAGTGAAAATAAATTCAATGACAAGTAGCCAGCCGGCAATAAACGGATTGATAAAAAAGAAAACGATTGGATTAATTATAAGAAAGGCAATTATGGCAACTTTGTACCAATCAGGTGCTTTTCCTAGGAAATTCTTGATAAAAGCGTTTCCAAGGGACATCGGCATGGTAATTACTCTCACTGTTATAAAAAAATTAACAAGGATATGTGCAAGCTTTGATTTGAACCTCAATAGGTTTGGAATCAAAGTCTTTCAACAGTGACTTAGAGAGGCAATAATGAAATTTGCCTATTTAGAACCTTGCCAAGTCACTCCCTGATCAAAACAAGCACTCTAGACTTCGACCGCAACTCTACCTGCATAAGTTATTTAGTCAACAATCTGCTTGAAAGTGTTGAAGCTAGGATTATTTATTTTTTAGCTGGATATTGTGGCTTCATTTATAACCTGAAGCTAATTAAAAAGTTATTTTCAAGCCTATAGGATTAATAAATGTGCGTAAATACTACAAAGCTCACGTAAATTACTCTATTTAGGTAAGTTTATTTTGCTATTTGTTCAATTATTATTGTGATTAAACTCTCTTTTTTTATGTGGTTTTTGTGCATTAAAAGTTACCAATTGAAATATTTTGAAACATATTTTAAGCACTTAAATAAGGTGAGGAATTGGTTCGTCGGAGAATTCTTTTTTCATGCGTTAGCTTTGTGACAAGTTTAGGGCTGCTTTGTTTCCGCTTGGTGATAACTAGTGGTATGATGAGTCACATTTGAATCTAATAAATAGAAAACTGGATAAGTACTTAATGGTTATTAAGGCAAAAAGCCCAGCAGGTTTCGCAGAAAAATACATCATCGAAAGCATTTGGAACGGTCGTTTCCCACCAGGCTCCATTCTTCCTGCAGAGCGTGAACTCTCTGAACTTATAGGTGTTACTCGAACAACGTTACGTGAAGTTCTTCAGCGTTTGGCACGAGATGGTTGGTTGACTATTCAACATGGTAAGCCAACGAAAGTGAACCAGTTCATGGAAACATCTGGTTTACATATTTTAGATACGTTAATGACGTTAGATGCAGACAATGCAACCAGTATTGTTGAAGACCTACTAGCGGCTCGTACAAATATCAGCCCTATCTTTATGCGTTATGCCTTTAAGGTAAATAAAGAGAATTCAGAACGTACAATTACTAATGTGATTGAGTCGTGTGAAGCGCTTCTGGCTGCTGAGTCATGGGATGCATTTATGGCATCTTGGCCATTTGCAGAGAAGTTACAGCAGCATGTTAAAGATGACGGTGAGAAAGACGAAGAAAAGCGTCAGTCAGTGTTGATTGCTAAGACTTTTAACTATTACGACTACATGTTGTTTCAGCGTTTAGCATTCCATTCTGGTAACCAAATCTACGGTTTGATTTTTAACGGTGTGAGAAAGCTTTACGACCGTGTGGGAAGTTATTATTTCTCGAATCCAGAAGCTCGAGAACGCTCTCTGGCGTTTTATCGAGAACTATTGGCGATTTGCTGCTCGGGCGATCGAGAACAGCTACCGGGTGTGATTCGTCACTATGGCATTGATAGTGCTCAGATCTGGAACAAGATGAAAGATACTCTGCCATCGAACTTCACTGAAGACGATTCCTAATAGAAAAGCCCGCTGGAAAGCGGGCGTTTTTAATCGCGCTATATATCTAAATGTTTTCTCTGCCACCGGCTTGTTTAAACCAAGCTGTAAGGTGTGTTTTGAGATCTTTTAACTCTTCAGGGCCGATTAATGCGAGCCCAAGATCTTCCGCTCGAGTAATATCGTTATGGCGTAGAGGTCTGAAGCTTACTAACATCGCTCGTGCTTGTAACCCTCCGAGCAAGTCTCTTAGAGATTCCAGTTTATACAAGGTGTCATCGCCATCATCACGCATACCTTTGGTTTTGCACTCAATGATATACAGCTTGTTGTTAACAACGGTTGCGATGTCCAGCTCGTTACGAACTTCTTTCTCACCCAACTGACGGTAAACCTGAACGTTTAAAGAACGATCCTGAATGGTCGGTAAGTCATCTTGAATCTGCTTAACAGTGCTGTGTACAAGAGTTTCTAACCATTCGCCGTTCGAAAATCGACGTGCATCTTCGTTTGCAAACGTGAGAACACCATTTTCATAGGTGGCAATCTCTGTTTCAACCAAGTCATTCAATAACATGTTCAGTTCACGATAGCCTTGCTGTTTTTCAGAAAGCTCTACATCTAACCGCTGCTCTTTACGACATGTTGTTGCTAGATAGTTCAGTGTTGCTAAGCCAGGACCAAGTTCTAAAGCATTACCCGCCCAACGTTCACCCAAGTTATACAGTTTTTCATCCAACTGAGGTGGGATGTTATGTTCACTGAACTCACCACGAGCACTGAATATGGTCAGGTAATCAGAGATGGTGATGTGGTCTTGTACCTGAGTATCCGTATTGCCATCTGGATAAAGCCAGCATAAACAATCACTGTTAGGTTCCACGACGAATATTGGCCAGTGATAGGTGCGGAATACTTCGTAAACACAAAGAAGTCTGTGTCTGAGACCGCAACTTGCATTCAGTTTGATCGGCAGGTTGCGTTGCTTTAAGTCATCAGCAAGAACATTTACCGCTTTCTTGATCTCGGCAACGTTAGAACCTGCCGGAATTTCGAAAAACTCGGAAGTGATATCTCGCTGGCTCAGTACTTTATTCAGGCGAAGATACATTGCTTCTTGCGAGCTATCCCCAACAAAAACAATATGACGACTTGCAGTTCTGTTATCTAAAAGTGGGGTAACCAGACGGACGGGGTCTTGGTCAATAATGCCAACATGAACAGCCATAGTTTTTCCTCATGTTTGGCTTGCAAAAAGAGTTAAGTATGAAAGGTTTGCCGCAAGCCATAGCTATCATATAACGGTGCGAGACGTAAAAAACAAGGGTGACCTTATAGAAAAGGTCACCCTTATGGTAGTTTTTACTCAATGATTACAATCTTGAGCTTAAAGTGCACAGTAAAATTACAATTTAAATCTGTGTACTAACGAACTTTGCTGTGCTGCTAGTTGGGTTAAGTTCGTGCTGTTATCTGCAATTTCAGCCATTGCACGATAGCTCTCATCAGAGATCAAGTTGATGTCCTCAATACTGCGGGCAATACTTGTTGTTGTCTCGTTTTGTTCTGCTGCTGCTTGTGAAATATGCGTACTCATCTGACTGATTTCTATGATGAGTGCTTGTATCTCTTCCATTGCGCTGTTGGCATTTGACGCTTGCTCAACAGATTGCTCCATATCTTTCATACAGCTTTCGATCACTTTACTTGCTGAAGTAGAGCTTGATTGAAGGTTACTGATCATATTCTCGATTTCAGCGGTTGATTCGGTCGTGCGTTGTGCAAGAACACGTACTTCATCAGCAACCACAGCAAAACCTCGACCTTGCTCACCCGCACGCGCTGCTTCAATCGCGGCGTTTAGTGCAAGTAGGTTGGTTTGCTCTGCGATGTTGCGAATTACATCGAGAATGCTGCCAATTTGGCTGCTCATTCGGCGTAGATCGTTAGTAGCCTCCACTGATTCATTCAATCGAGCTTCCAACTGGTTAATGGTCGAAATGTTTTGGCTCATGATTACTCGACCCGATTCAGAGGCGGTTTCAACTTGCTGAACCATCTGCAGAGAGCTTTGAGCACTATTTGCTACTTCACCCACTGAATGCGCCATCTCTGTCATTGCTGTTGCAACGCTCGCCGTTTGTTCACGTTGATTGTTTAGCTGAGACTGTGCGCCTTGTGATGTTGCTTGGTTGTTGTTTGCTGTAGACGTTAGGGCATCTGATGCTTGGTTGAGCTTTTTCAGAATGTCATGCAGGCTATCTGCGAGGGTATTGATATGACCACTCACACGACTGAATTCGTTGTTGTAACGAATATCGATACGTTGCGTCATATCACCATCAGTTAAGCTTTCTAGTGTGGTAAGAATGCGTTTCAGAGGTTCACGTACACTTTGAGCTAAGTGGTAGCCAATAGCGATGGCAACAACAAGTACAGCAATACCAATACCAACTGCTTTGTAGAGACCTTGTTGATAAACATCACCCGCTTCAACCAATGAGCCGTTTAGATCGTTGGTCGCGGCTTCGTTAAATGAATCCAAAATGGTCATTGCGTTATCGATTTCTGCCGCAAGGTTACCAATGTTTTCATAGAGTGCAGCACGAGCTTTAAGATATTCGTTGTGTTGGTCGAGTACGCCGCCTTTCTTGCCGATGTCTTGAGTAAATTGCTCAACTTTCTTTTCAAATACACTTTTAAGACCTGGAAGTTGAGTTACCAGACCGCGATATGCGTAGTTCAGATGAGTAACCGCTTTTTTGTTCAGTGCTACAGCTTTTTCAACAAAAGCGACATCACTACTTGCCAACGCATCTGAAGTGATTACCTCGGCATCGCGAAGTTTAATGAAGTAACTTTTCGCCATCACTTTGACTGAAATATTGTTTTCACCGTCAACGGCTTCTTTCATGCCAGCGCTCAGCTCTGCCTGTAAGCGTTGGAACTCTCGAGTTGATTTTTGTACCTTAGCTTGCGCATCAAACATTGCCTGATAATTATTCATCGCTTTATCGGCTTCGGTGAAATAACGGTCTTCTAATTGTTTAAGCGTTTCGACGCGCTCAATCAGATCGGAGTGTGAAACACTGGCTTCCTGTAGCTGATTTAATGTTTCGCTGAACTTGTCCTTGGCAGAAACAAACGAACTGCGAATTTCGTCCATTCGTTCAAGGTTCTGAGTGGTCAGAAAGTCCTTAAATGATTTGTCTGCAGACAATAACTGAACGCTAGTTTGATTGGATAAAGAAACAAGCGGAAGAGCTGTTTTCGATACACTTTCAAAATTAGAATGAATTTGGTTCATTCCGCTCATCATGATGGCAACTGTTACAGCGAACATGACGATAATTAATGCAAAACCAGCATACATCCGTCTTATTACGGAACCTTGCATACTTCTACCCCCAATAAATACATTCTCAAAAAATAAAAAAACTAAAAGTTGCTCTATGGCAAATGGCTCAACGACTAGACAAGCAAGTGATATTCTATGAATGATTAATCGACAGTTTTTAGAGGAAAGTTACAAAATTGTAATTTAGCTGGCGTGAAAATTGAATTCTGTTAACTGGATAATGTTTTGTATTGAGGTTTGAAGCACCTTGACGCATACTCAAATGCACAATGATTTATACAAAATGCCTACTACGGAGCACTTTATGGCTGAGGAAACCATTTTCAGTAAAATTATTCGCAAAGAGATCTCAGCAGATATCCTCTATCAGGATGATTTAGTTACTGCATTTCGAGATATCAATCCTCGCGCTCCAAGCCACATTTTAATCATTCCTAATAAGTTGATTCCTACTGTGAATGATGTGGAAGAGAGTGACGAGCTTGCTTTGGGTCGTATGTTTACTGTGGCTAAGAAATTGGCGAAAGAAGAGGGCATTGCAGAAGACGGCTATCGTCTACTAGTAAACTGCAACTCACACGGCGGCCAAGAAGTCTACCACATCCACATGCATCTTGTCGGTGGTCGCCCTCTAGGTCCACTATTGATGAGTTAAGTATGAATAATGCCCTGTTAACCAACGGGGCATTATTGTTTCCATCCTAATTTTTGCGGAGTGTGTGGTGAAGGCCAAAAAGCGACACATTACGGTTCCCATAGCCTGTTTGCTGTTAAGTGCATGTGCCAATATGACGGCAGGTAACCTGTTCAGTCATTACAGCGCCCAGAACCAAGAGTTATATCAAACGGTCAAGCAGGGGCAATACTCTGAAGCTACCGATTTATTTGAAGATTATGTTGCGGGCGATATTCTGGACAATCTGGAAAAAGGTCGCGTCTATTTTTTAAATCAGCAGTATACCGAAAGTAAAGCAACACTAGAGCTTTCAGATCAAGCGATAAAACAGCAGCAGAGCAAGGCGATCATTTCAGTTTCAGACACAGCGACCAGCGTAGGTTCGCTCGCGGTCAACGACAACTTAAATGATTATCAGCCTGCGGATTATGAATTAGGTTTCCTGCATCTCTACCTTGGCCTGAACTACGTGAAAGCCAATGATCTCGATGGTGCTTTAGTTGAAATGCGCCGAGCGAATCAGGTTCAGGAACAGGCTCGCGCAAATCGTGAAGCTGAACTTGAACGTGCTCAAAGTGAGCTGCGTGAAAACGGCGTCAGTGCCAATCTGGGCAGTGTTCTTTCTCGATATCCAGATGCAGGCAAAACATTGCAGGCTGTGCAAAATGGCTATCTACTCTATCTTTCTGCACTCCTTTACGAAGCTTCAAACGATCTTAACAGTGCTTATGTCGATTACAGACGAGCATTAGCGGTTGCTCCTAAAAATAAAGCCGTCATCGACGGAACTTTACGGGTCGCTAAACGTCTTGGTATGAAAGAAGACTTAACTTTATTGGAAAAACAGTACGGTTCGGCACAAACTCTGCAAGAAGGCCAAGGGCGAGTTATTATTTTAGATGAACAAGGTGTTGTAAAGGCGATGGAAAGCTGGCGATTATCTTTACCTCTTTATGACAGCAGAGGTAATAGCGCGCTGTATTCTTTAGCTTTACCGTACTATAACAACAGCGTAGTGCAGCAGAAGTTTCATATTCAATTGAATGATAAAGAGGTAGCCTCTTCTGCACTAACTAACGTAGATTTAATGGCACAGCGGAATTTGTCTGAAAAGATGCCGGCAATCGTTATTCGACAAGCCTTACGTGTGGTGGCAAAAGAACAATTGCGTAAAGAAACCACCAACGGCAATGATGTTGGCAACTTAGTGTTGAATGTATGGAATACTTTGACAGAACAACCAGATACACGCAGTTGGATTACGTTACCAGCGTCGGTTCACGGTACTACTGAAATCGTGCCATCAGGTGAGCAGACCTTGCATGCTGCTGGTAGGTCATACAGCTTCAATGTTCCTGACCAAGGAACCACTCTTGTTTGGGTCTCCCAACAAGGGTCGAACGCAACTATGTGGCACAAGCAACTAGGGAAATTGTGATGAAAAAATGGCTTGTAGCTTTACTGTCGACGCTGGCGATAGTGGGCTGTAGTAAAAACACAGCAGGATTAAGTGTTGAAGGTGAATCGCAAAGAGTATTATTTGCTGACAACGTACTAGGTAATCGACTTGTTATTGATGATATATCAACGATAGACGTTGATGGACACGCGCGAGGCGTGGTTCGTTTAGTCAGTAATTACATAGGCGACCAACATATTCAGTACCGATTCTACTGGTATGACGATAACGGTTTGGAAGTGAATACTCGTCTTGCGCCTTGGAAGCAAGCGATCGTTCGCGGCATGGAAAGTATCTCTATCTCAGAAGTGTCGGTAAATCCAAATGGAAAACAATTTCGTGTTCAGATCCGCGAATCTGACGACTAGGCAATTTTAGAGGAAGCCAAATGAAAAAGAGTGTTATTGCGTTGCTTGGATTAGCTGTGATTCTTGGTGGATGTTCAAACAAAGTCAGTTACGGTGATGCGCAAGCCGTAGAAACGGTTAACGTTGATTTTGGTTCAACGGATTTGCAAAAGATCGCTGGTGAGATGGTAGATAGCATGATGATGTCCGGCTCTGTGGCGGCGATTACTCGTGACTCTCGTCCAATCGTTTTTGTTGAGCGCATCAAGAATAAAACCAGTGAGCATATTGATACTGAATCGATCACTGACACCATCAGCACCAAAATGCTGAATTCAGGCAAGTTCCGATTTGTTGACATGGACCGTGTAGAGTCAGTTCGTGAACAGCTTAACTTCCAGAACAACGATGAGCTAGTAAACCAAAGCACCGCAATTCAGTTCGGTAAAATGGTGGGTGCCCAGTACATGCTCTATGGAAACCTAGCCAGCATCGTGAAGAATGCGGGTAGCGATAAAGATGTTTACTACAAGATGACAATGCGCTTAATGGATCTGCAAACTGGCTTGATTGAATGGGCAGATGAAACGGAAATCCGTAAGCAAGAGTCTAAAAGTTTACTTGGTCTTTAATCCCATCTAATGTGGAAAATTGAATGAGGTGAGCAATGGCTAGAATGTCTTGGCATGAAGCGTGTCAGTTAGACCCCACGTTGCAGTCTGTTGCTCATTTTTTTCTTTTCCGCCCGAATACGCACAAACCCTAACGGGTGGATTAACCAATCGCTGTTGGAAAGTGGTTTGTCAGAAAGGCAAAGCCTATGTTTGGCGACCTAATACCTCCATCACCAAAGCCTTTTCTATTTCTCGTTTTCAGGAATATCAGATTCTTAAGGCGATTGAGTCGACACATATTGGCCCTGCACCGATATTCATTAGTGATCAAGGGCTGTTAGTTGAATGGGTGGAAGGGGAATCACTGCACAACGGGGTGAATTTCGACTCGTTACTCAAAATACAATCTAGAATCCACGCTATTGATACAACCAAAATTCCAGTTGTTCCTTTCTCATTCTTAGCTCGAGTTGACCATTACTGGTTTCAAATTAAAGAGAGCTTAAAAACTCCCGAATTTGAGAAACTTTACCGAGACTGGCGAAATCCACCAAGTTTGCCCAATGTTGGCTATTCGTTGTGCCATTTTGATTTGGCCGGATATAACATGGTGAAAACTGAACATGGCCTCAAGGTTATCGATTGGGAATACGCTTCTATTGCTGATCCAAGATTGGATCTCGCTTTGAGTATTGATGTAGCAGGCGAGAACCCAGTGGAAGCTATTGCTCGCTACTGCCAGTTGAGAGAAATAGAAGATATCGATACTTGGATTGAAGGATCGAAAGCGTGGTTACCGAGAACAGCAGTGATGGCAATGCTCTGGTACTTGCTTGCTTTTCAGCTTTGGGGAGATGAGCACTATTACCATCAGGCTCTTAAAATAAAAGAAACATTTTGCTGTTAGGATCACTGTTTGTTGTTTATGTCTCATTAGTTTTTGTACGATTTACTTTAAAACCTTAGCGTTCGTGGTAGATTAAAACCTCAAGGAGCGGGGGAGTATTATGATTATTTATTTGCACGGTTTCGACTCAACCAGTCCAGGGAACCACGAAAAAGTTCTGCAACTGCAATTCATTGACGACGATGTTCGTTTTATCAGCTACAGCACGCGACACCCTAAACACGACATGCAGCACTTACTGAAAGAAGTCCATAAAGTGATTGAGCATTCTAATGATCCAAACCCAATCATTTGTGGCGTAGGGTTAGGGGGATACTGGTCTGAACGTATCGGCTTTTTGTGCGGTATCAAACAAGTGATCTTTAACCCGAATCTCAACCCAGAAAGTAACATGACTGGCAAAATTGACCGTCCTGAAGAGTATGAGGACATCGCGACCAAGTGTGTTGAACAGTATAGAGTGAAGAACAAAGGTCGCTGCTTGGTGATACTGTCACGTAACGATGAGATGCTTGATAATCAACTCACGGCGAAAGCATTAGAAGATTATTACGACATCATATGGGATGATACCCAGTCGCATAAGTTCAAGAAAATCTCTCAACATCTTCAAGCGATAAAAGCCTTTAAGATGGCTTGATTTGATTGGTTCTGAATATGAATAACGGCCGTACAGTGGGCCGTTTTTTATTATGTAACATACGGTTTATTTCCCTACATTTTGAGTGAATATAAGGTTGCGTGAAGGATTTAGCTCTATATAATGTGAGCCTCGAAATAAATTTGATGTATATCAAAAAAACGATAAAGAGCAAGAGATAAAACTTGCCTAGAATTTAGATTGAAATCCATTTCTGTCCCAAAACATTAATAATTAGCCTCAAATCGTTGAGCTTAGTACGAATTTAAGAATTTCTTCAGTGTGAATTTTCATGCTGAACTTTGATTTTTCATTATTTTTGAGGAATGTTGTTGTGACACGCATTATTGTAGTTGGTGGTGGCGCTGGTGGTCTTGAGCTTGCAACTAAGCTTGGACGTACCTTGGGCCGTAAAAACCGAGCTGATATCACTCTGGTAGACAGAAAATCCAGTCACCTGTGGAAGCCGCTATTACATGAAGTTGCTACAGGCTCACTGGATGAAGGTGTTGATGCACTGAGTTACCGTGCGCACGCAAAGAACCACAGCTTTGATTTCCAGCTAGGAAGTCTTGAGTCCATTGATCGTGACAGTAAAAAAATCGTACTAAGCGAATTATGTGACGATCATGGTGAGTTGTTGATGCCAAAACGTGAACTGGCGTATGACATTCTGGTCATGGCGATCGGTTCAACCTCAAACGATTTCAACACTCCTGGGGTTCGTGAGAACTGTATTTTCCTTGATAGCCCAGAACAAGCACATCGTTTCCGTACTGAAATGAACAACGAGTTTTTGAAGCTGCATGCGAAAAATGGTCACGGTACGGTAGATATCGCGATTGTTGGCGCAGGTGCGACCGGTGTTGAGCTGTCAGCAGAACTGCACAATGCGGTGAAAGAACTTCGTACCTATGGATTCGGCGATCTCGACTCAAGCAAACTGAATGTAAACCTGATTGAAGCGGGTGAGCGCATTCTTCCTGCATTGCCTCCTCGTATCTCGTCTGCGGCGCACAGTGAGCTGACTAAGCTTGGCGTTAACGTACGCACAGCAACGATGGTAACACAGGCAGAAAAAGACGGTTTAACAACCAAAGATGGCGAAAAAATTACTGCGCAAATCATGGTTTGGGCTGCGGGTATTAAAGCGCCAGATTTCATGAAAGATATCGCAGGCCTTGAGACTAACCGTATTAACCAGCTCGTGGTGAAAGGCACGCTGCAAACCACTCGTGACGACAATATCTTCGTTATTGGTGACCTTGCGCAATGCACGCAGGCTGATGGTTCGTTTGTACCGCCTCGTGCTCAAGCTGCTCACCAGATGGCCTCACAAGCGTTTAAGAACATTGTGGCAATGATTAATGGTCGTGAGCTAAAACCCTATGTGTACAAAGATCATGGCTCTTTAGTTTCGCTAAGCCGTTTTTCTACCGTGGGTAGCTTAATGGGCAACTTAACCAAAGGCTCTATGATGGTTGAAGGTCGTATCGCACGCGTTGTGTACATTTCGCTGTACCGTATGCATCAGATGGCGCTACACGGCATTTTCAAAACCGGTCTGATGATGTTGGTTGGGCGTATTAACCGAGTGCTACGTCCTAACTTAAAACTGCACTAATCGGCTTTGATTCCAATTTAAAAATCCCACTATCTAGTGGGATTTTTTATGTCTGGCAATTTGATTATTGGTTCTATCGGTTTTGCTCGTTTGTTTAACCAGTATTCAGTCAGGAATTAAAGAGAACACAATCCCGTCTTTGGGCTGGTCATTAAACATGAATCGGTTGCGGGCAATGTGCTCTTTCAATGCGCCACACGCTAATGCCAGCTTTTGGCTCGGTAAGTTTTCAGGATCACACACAATCTCTATTCTGGTGAGCTTTAGCTGACTAAAACAGAATTCAATTAATGCATCGACGGCTTCTTTTCCATAACCTTTGTGCTGATGATTATCGGCAATCCAATAACCTAAACTCGCCATATTAAATACGCGATAGAATTCGTTGATTGCGACCATTCCGACTAATGTCTGCGTCTGTTTGTCAAACACTCCAAAGCCATAAGCATCCGCTTTTACCCAGTTTAGACGGTTCGCTAAGATGAACTGCTCGGCATCTTTCGCGGAAAACTGGTCGTGACACCAGTCAACCCACTGATGAAGAGATAGGGAGTGACGAATGCAGCCGGATAAGGCTTCGGCTTCCTCTAACTTAAGCAACCTTAGCTGTAGTCGCTGAGTCACAATCTGAAAGTCTGGCAGCATGGTGTAATCTCTTGGTTTTATGAATACAAAAAAGCGCCCATAGGGCGCTTCAATATATTTACTGCTCTGCTACTTTTCGCACCTGGATAATCATGCCCATCAAAGGGTGGTCCAAATAGTGTGTTTCGCTACTGCGCATACGTCTTTTCTGGTCGATGCGATAGCTTTTCAAGAAGCTTTCTACTTTTCTTGTTGGAGAAACAGGCGCTAAGTTACCCGCCTGAACCGT
Organism: Vibrio sp. Hal054; assembly: GCF_037162405.1. Taxonomy (NCBI): domain Bacteria; kingdom Pseudomonadati; phylum Pseudomonadota; class Gammaproteobacteria; order Vibrionales; family Vibrionaceae; genus Vibrio; species Vibrio sp. Hal054. The sequence continues at coordinate 987,598 of NZ_JARLUT010000001.1, forward strand.
GCCGTCGGCTTGTTCCTCAGTAGCTGTCAGCTCTAGCGGCGTATCCTGTATCAACACTTCACGAACACTCGGCTCTTTTAAGTCCATCATCACTTCAGCGTAGAGATAATGCTGAACGTAAATCTGTAAGGTACCGTCTAGCTCATAAAATGGTTTAGCAATACTTTGTTCTGTCACACCATCAATCGATGTTTGTGTGGTAGCGCTATTAATGGCGCTGCCATCAGGACGATATTGACGCGAGTAATCTTTACCTGCCTGAATATGGAATACAGGTGCAGAACTTCTTCCTTCATCACCCTGACGCCATGCTGTGTGTAGCAAGACGTTAAAGCCAGCGTGCTTTTTCAACTCTTGGACTTGGTCATTAAGTTGATAATCTGAATAGGCAAGCATCTTAACGCCTTTTGATTGACGATAAGCAGAATCAGAAAAGCTGCCAGCTCGAGCCATGTTAATTTCAGGCAGGTTATCTGGCCAAGATTCGCTGATTTTTTCTGCATCTACTGCTCTTTTGAAGATGATGACTTCAATATCAAACTGTCTCTGAGCCAAGCTAGGCATAGAAACTAGTAAAAGCAGTAATGGGATCAGTTTTTTCATTATGACTCCGTCATTCGGTGCTTCGCACCTTACATCATTTTTAAGGCTTCACTCTTTTCAGAGAGGCCTTTACGCTGTTGGAAGTAGATTTTGCTGGAATTCACCCAGCATGTCTGCAACAAACTGAATTCGTTCTCTTCTGTCGACTAATGGTAACGCATACTTAAATTTGGTTGGACCATCCATCGCAAATTTTTTCGGTTGAGACTGCAACAGTTTAACCAAAAACATAGGGTTAATGTCAGCATTTGGATAGAACTCGATATAGCCGCCTTTCTCGTGGGCTTCAATTTTACGAATTTTAAGTTGTGCAGCATCAAGCTTAAGCTGTGCAAGAGCAAGCAGATTTAAAGCCGCATCTGGCAATTTGCCGAATCGGTCAATCAGTTCTACTTTCAGTTCGGCAAGTTCGCTTTCATCATGGACGCTGGCAATTTGTTTATACATAGACAAACGCGTATTGATATCAGGGATATAGTCTTCCGGTAACAGCGCTGGTAAACGCATTTCTACTTCTGTTTGTTCGCGGAGTAAGTCATCCAAGGATGGTTCTTTACCCGATTTCAATGCTTCAACAGCTTGCTCCAGCATCTCCATGTAAAGCGTGAAGCCGATAGATTGGATCTGACCACTTTGCTCATCGCCCAACAGTTCACCAGCTCCTCGAATTTCCAAGTCGTGTGTGGCTAACGTAAAGCCTGCACCTAGGTCTTCCAACGAAGCGATAGCTTCAAGACGTTTGACTGCATCTTTAGTGATTGCTTTTGGTGGCGGTGTTAACAAGTACGCATAAGCTTGGTGGTGCGAACGGCCTACACGACCACGCAATTGGTGTAACTGTGCCAAACCTAATGAATCCGCGCGATTCATAATAATGGTGTTGGCGGTCGGAACGTCGATACCTGTTTCAATAATGGTAGTACACACTAACAGGTTGAAGCGCTGATGGTAGAAATCATTCATCACGCGTTCCAATTCACGTTCGCGCATTTGCCCGTGAGCAGTGGTAATTCGAGCTTCAGGAACCAGCTTGGCTAAGTCTTCCGCCACTTTTTCGATGGTTTCGACTTGGTTATGCAGGAAGTAAACCTGACCACCACGCATGATTTCACGTAGAACAGCTTCACGAACTACACTGTCTTCACTTTGGCGGACAAAGGTTTTGATTGCCAAGCGACGAGCAGGTGGGGTCGCGATTATCGACAGATCTCGCATTCCACTCATTGCCATATTCAATGTGCGCGGTATTGGCGTTGCTGTGAGAGTCAGGATATCCACATCCGCACGCATTGCTTTCACTTTTTCTTTCTGACGAACACCAAAACGGTGTTCTTCATCAACAATCAGCAAGCCTAAATCAGCAAACTTAATATCGTTAGAAAGCAGCTTGTGCGTCCCGACTAAGATGTCGACTTTGCCTTCAGCCACATCTTGTAGAATTTGCTTTTGCTCTTTGGCGGATTTGAAGCGAGAGAGCACTTCGACACGAATTGGCAGGTTGGCAAATCGGTCACGGAAGTTCTCAAAGTGTTGCTGCGCCAACAGGGTAGTCGGAACTAATACCGCAACTTGTTTGTTGTTATCCGTACACAAGAACGCCGCGCGCATCGCCACTTCAGTTTTACCAAAGCCCACATCACCACACACCAGTCGATCCATTGCTTTGGCTTGGCACATATCAGACAGTACCGCATTAATTGCCATTGCCTGATCATCGGTTTCCTCAAATGGGAATCCCGCTTTGAATGTTGCGTACTGGTCTCTGTCCAGAGTGAACTTAAAGCCTGGTTTGAGTTCGCGTTTGGCGTAGACATCCAACAATTCAGCCGCGACATCACGAACCTTTTCAGCGGCTTTGCGACGAGCTTTAGTCCATGATTCACTGCCCAGTTTGTGTAACGGCGCACTCTCTTCCGCGCCGCCTGAGTATCGGCTAATCAGATTCAGTGATGAAACCGGAACATAGAGTTTGGCTTCATTCAAGTACTCCAGTGTTACGTATTCTGTGGTTAAACCACCGGCTTCCAATGTTTGTAGACCGACGTAACGGCCGATACCGTGGTCAATATGAACCACAGGTTGACCCGGCTTGAGTTCAGCAAGGTTGCGAATTACGGCATCGCTATTGGTGGTTTTACGATCTTTTTTGCGGCGTTGAATGACGCGGTCACCCAATAAATCGCTTTCACAGATCAGTGCGACCTTGTCGGTTCCAAAAATAAAACCATGCTCTGAGGAGCCTAGAATCAGCGCAAATCTATCGCTGCTTTGTAGCGCTTCACTAAATGAGCCTTTGCTGAGTGGGCGAAGCTTGATCTGCTGTAACAGTTCAAGCAAGGCTTCACGTCGACCTTCCGATTCTACGGAGAAGATGATCTTGCCAGTAAATTGCTCGCTGAACTGACGCAGTGCCGCCATCGGTTCTTTGTTTTGGTGCTGAACGGCAAGCGTAGGAAGAGCGCTGATATCAGGATTCGTGCGACCGGCTTTTTCAGCCACAGGGTCGATACTCATCACGGTATGAGGCAAATCCTTGAACTGTGTAAACAATTCGTCTTTCTTAAGCCACAGTTCTTCTGGTGGAAGCAGAGGACGCAGTGGGTCTACTTTGCGCTGATCGTATCGGTAGTCGACGTCTGTTAAGAATTGGTCGATGGATTTTTCTAAATCCCCAACAGAAATAAGCTGACTGTCCGCTGGCAAATAATCAAACAGAGTCTCGGTTTGTTCGAAAAACAGTGGTTGCCAGTATTCAATACCAGCAGGCCAAGTGCCTTTTGAAACCTGCATGTAAACCGACTCAGGCTCGCGACGCGCTTCAAAGCGTTGACGCCAGCGAGTTCGAAAATCTTCAATCGCACTTTCTGTTGTTGGAAATTCGTGCGCCGGAAGCAGACAAATCTCCTGAATTTCTTCAATTGAGCGTTGGTTCTCTGGATCGAACGTGCGGATGGTATCAATTTCATCGTCGAAGAAATCAATACGATACGGATCTGAGCTGCCCATAGGGAACAGGTCAAGAATCGAGCCTCTGCTCGCGTACTCACCCGGGCCAAACACTTGGTCTACATGGCGATAACCAGATTTTTCCAGCTGTATTCTCAGTTTTTCTAACGAGAAAAGATCACCGCGTTTTACCATCAAGGTGTGCTGAAGCAAAAAGTCACGCGGCGTTTGGCGTTGAAGCAGTGTGCTTACCGGTACAATAGTAACGCCTGACTTCAGCGTAGGCAGCTTATACAGTCGGGAGATACGGTCAGAGATAATTTCCTGATGAGGCGAGAAGTTATCGTACGGTAAGGTTTCCCAGTCAGGGAAAAGAGCGACTTCGTGCTCGCTGAACTGTTCAATTTCATGAAGCAGTTTCAGTGCGGTTTGTGGGTCAGGCACCGCTAACAATGTGTGTCCTGAATGACCATTCGCTATTTCAGAGATGGCTAATGCCAAACTGGCACCTTTCAGGTTACCTATGTGCTTTTTGTCTCCGGCAGTGGATGCCGGATTCAAAGAAAGTAGTGTATTTTTAGTCATGGAAACGCTTATGTTTTATCTCTATCCAAAGAGCGCTGACGCAGAAGTTTTTGCTGCTGATAGAGGGCAGCTTTGATCAGCAAGTCTTGGTCAGTGTCACGCAGCAAATCGTATTTTACAGTGACGACTTTTTCAGCATCGTGTTCTTCAATGCTATGGACAGTGGCATAGCAATAAATTGCCGCCGCAGGATGTTCTATAAATAGCTTGATGCGCAGCTTAGTGCCCACCGCTGGCGTTTTATCGGTCAAGTAGGATAACTGGCTTGCCCCAAAAGAAGTGGTTTGGTGGCGCAGCTCTGGTTCATCTTGTTGGGACAACATGAAGGTTAATAACAGATTCAGCTTTGAGTTCTGAGTATCCAGCAACTGGACAACATGTTTGAAGTCACTGTTTTTGAGCTCCAACTTCGCAGCATCATTGAGTTGGTCCAACTGACTGAACTCGCTGGCAACGACAAATGGCGCGGGGATCTCAGCAACGAAATGCTCATAAGAAGGAAAAACGAAATCGTCCGACATTGGCTCGACATTGATAGTGAGTGCATGATGTACAGTGAAAAATTCTTGATCTGTCATATAAGTTCCTTCTTTTCTCTGTTGATTATCGCCATACCGACCAAGTAATCAAGTTATGCCTGTCCATCGGGCGCAATTAATTGTTTTTCTCGTAAATGTTGGCTTTTGTTAGCAGAGATAGGTTCGAAGCAAGAAAGCTTTTCTTCCTCATCAATAATTTGCGCTCTTACATAGATTTGGCAAAGAAAAGCTACAACCTTGGCGGGTTTATAGTTACAGTATCGGCATCTTATTTTATTGGTTTTTATTATGTTTCATCCGATATCGACCTTTATCGGCCTGCGTTATCTCAGAGGACGCTCCGGTGATAGGTTCAGTCGATTCGTGTCTTATATGTCTACTGCTGGTATTACGATAGGCGTGATGTCTCTGGTTACCGTTCTTTCCGTCATGAATGGCTTTGAGGCACAGCTTAAAAGTCGCATTCTTGGCGTGTTGCCACAAGCCGTTGTTTCTCAAGCTCAAGATAAAACGACGCTAACAGAACAAGCTCCTGAATTTATTACTCAGCTATCTACTCAGCGTAGCCCTGAACCCATTGTCCGCAGTGAAGCGGTCATACAGAGCCCGTCTCAATTAGCTGCTGGGCTCATGGTTGGGATTGAGCCTAGTGACAAAGATCCAATCATGGATTATCTGATTGCTGGAAGTCTTTCGGCGCTTAAAGCGGGAGAGTACCAAGTGTTTTTGGGCCATACACTGGCTCGCAATCTCAACGTATCACTGCACGATAAAGTCAGATTAATGGTCACCAGTGCCAGTCAGTTCACTCCTCTGGGACGTCTTCCAAGCCAGCGCAATTTTACTGTTGCGGGAATTTTTAACACGGGTTCCGATGTTGACGGGCAATTAATGATTACCCATATCAGTGACGCCGGAAAACTGCTGAGATTTAACCAAAACACGGTATCGGGATGGCGTCTGTTTTTTGAAGACCCATTTGTCGTCGGTGAGCTTGCGAACACCAAGCTACCAGAAGGCTGGCATTGGACAGATTGGCGTGAGCAGCGTGGTGAACTTTTCCAAGCCGTAGGGATGGAAAAGAACATGATGGGCTTAATGCTTGGACTGATTGTCGGTGTAGCGGCTTTTAATATTATTTCAGCCCTGATTATGGTGGTGATGGAGAAACAGGCCGAAGTTGCGATTTTGAAAACACAGGGCATGACAGACCGCCAAGTGTTGGCGATTTTCATGGTTCAAGGAGCCAGCAGTGGTGTGATTGGTGCCATCGTAGGTGGAACCTTAGGCGTGTTGCTGGCGAGTAACCTGAATACCATCTTGGATAGCTTGGGTGTAGCTCTGTTCTCGCTGGGTGGCGAGCTGCCAGTGGTGATCAATCCAACCCAAATTTTTATTGTGGTGGTATTGGCGATATGCCTAAGTCTTCTAGCGACTTTATTCCCGTCTTACCGTGCATCATCTGTTAAACCCGCTGAGGCTTTACGTTATGAATAACCTTTTACGTTGTCACCAAGTTTGCAAAACTTACCAAGAAGGCGAACTACAAACTCAGGTATTAAAAGGCGTCAGCTTCGATATTCAGCGTGGGGAACTCGTCTCAATTATCGGTTCTTCCGGCTCGGGTAAAAGTACCCTATTACACATTCTCGGTGCGCTTGATGATGCATCCGAAGGAAGTGTTGAGTTTCTTGGGCAAGATCTGACGAGTTTACATTCCAACAAGCAGGCGAAAATTCGCAACAAACACCTGGGGTTTGTGTATCAGTTCCATCATTTGTTGGCAGACTTTTCTGCTTTGGAAAACGTGGCTATGCCGCTTCTCATTGGTGGGATGAAAGTTTCTGAAGCGAAAGCATCGGCGCAAGCCTTGCTGGAACGAGTAGGGCTGAGTCATCGTTTAGAGCATCGTCCTTCGGAATTGTCTGGTGGCGAACGTCAACGTGTTGCGATTGCTCGAGCATTGGTCAACAAACCTGATCTCGTGTTGGCTGATGAACCAACGGGTAACTTGGACCACACAACGGCATTGTCTATTTATGATCTGATGCGTGAACTGAACAGAGAATCGGGAACCGCTTTCCTAGTCGTAACCCATGACGGAGAACTTGCGGCGAAAATGGATCGCCAGATGCACATGAAAGATGGATTGTTGCTTGATGTGGAGGAGGCGTAGTGTTCTCTTCACTATCAATGTTCATTGGCGGCCGTTTTAGTCGCGCAAAACAGCGTAATAAAATGGTTTCCTTTATTTCTCTTTCTTCAACCATCGGTATTGCGGTGGGTGTCGCGGTTATTATTATCGGTCTCTCTGCAATGAACGGCTTTGAGCGCGAATTGCAAAACAGAGTGCTGTCTGTGATCCCACACGGCGAGTTTGAAGGTGTACGCCAGCCGATTAATAACTGGCAGGACATCGTTAAAAAAGCTAATGAAAATTCTGAAGTAGAGGCTGCTGCGCCTTATGTGAAGATGACAGCGCTGGCAGAAAAAGGTGCTCAGCTCAAAGCCATCGAAGTTCGAGGTATTGATCCTCAGATGGAGCGAGCGGTATCCAGCCTTTCTCAATATGTGACTGATAATGCTTGGCAAGCTTTTACGCCTGGTCAGCAGCAAGTGATTTTGGGCAAAGGTGTAGCCGATAAATTGGATGCTAAGGTTGGCGATTTCATCACCTTGATGATCCCTAGCTCTAACAGCGAAAACAGAGTTCAAGCACCAAAGCGGGTTCGAGTAAAAATTGCAGGGCTTTTGGCCTTGAATGGGCAAATTGATCACAGTCTGGCACTCCTGCCGATTGAAGATGCGCAGCAATATTCAAACTTGGGCGCTGCGGTTACCGGTGTTTCAATCAAAGTGCGTAATGTGCTGGCAGCAACGAATGTGGTGCGAGAAGTGGGGACGACGCTAAATGAATACGTCTACCTTCGAAGCTGGCAACAAAAGTTCGGTTTCCTTTATCGAGATATACAAATGGTACGCAGCATCATGTATCTGGTGATGGTGCTAGTTATTGGTGTGGCCAGTTTCAACATCGTTTCGACACTGATGATGGCAGTAAAAGACAGAGCTGCAGAAATCGCGATTCTTCGCACCATGGGCGCGAGCGATGGTTTGGTTAAACGTATTTTTGTATGGCAAGGCGTGTTTTCTGGTGTGCTTGGCGGTGTTGTCGGCAGTGTGTTAGGCGTGCTGGTGGCTTTAAATCTCACACCTATGGTGAAAGCTCTAGAGTCATTGATTGGTCATCAATTTTTATCTGGAGATATCTACTTTGTGGACTTCTTACCGTCGCAAGTGATTGTCGGAGATGTTTTCTTAGTGTCAGGGACTGCAATTGCCTTAAGTTTGTTGGCAACTTGGTATCCAGCCTCCAGAGCGAGTAAGCTCAATCCGGCCTCTGTTCTGAGCAGCAAATAAAACGCCAGCGTTAGCGATTTTAGCTAGATGATGGAAAAGCAAAAAAAGGACCGTAAGGTCCTTTTTTCATGTTCGCGCTACATTCATTTCATTGCTGAGCAATAAGTTCATCTCAAGTTAGAACGTCCGTTATTTTCTCTTTAGGTTTTCAGGTTATTTTCGTACGTCGTCTCTGCCAGCTTCTTACTACAGAGTAACGCCATAAGCCACGAATACCGAAATAGCCAACCACTGATGCCACAACTGCGCAAACCGCGCATCCTAACAGGAATGGTGGAGCAATAGTGCCCATTTGGTGTGCCAGAAAATCCCAAGACAGTTCAAAATGAAAATTCTGTGGCGGGATATTGAGTAACCAAGCGCCAAGCTTATAGGCGATATAGAAAATAAACGGCATGGTAATTGGGTTTGTAATCCAAACCAAAGCAACAGATAACGGTAGATTAACACCCAAAGCGATGGCTATACCGGCGGACATGATCATCTGACTCGGTAATGGAACAAACGCCATGAAGAGACCAACAGCAAACGCACCCGCTGCTGAGCGTCGATTAAGACACCACAAGTTAGGGTTATATAGAACATTGCCAAAAATTTTTAATGCCTTTTGACGCTTAATAACGTCATGGTTAGGCATAAATTTTTTGATGAATTTTCTTGGCATAGGGAACCATGACTCTCTTATCGAAAAATTGGACGCTTGCTTCGCTTTCGCTCACTGTTTTGTCATCGCCCTATTGGCCTTATATGCCAGATTTGGGTTTTGCGCTATTTTGCCCACTTTTTATCATTCTTAGTGTCCGATTCACTAAGCTTAGAAGATGGGGCGGGATCGTACTCGCTTTGCTAGTGATAATAACACATGGCAACGTAGTAAAAACTCAATCCAGTAGCATTTTTCAAGCAGGGCTGGATATTACCATAAAAGGAAAAGTTGACAGCTTTTTTAAACAAATAAGTTATGGATACGAAGGTTCTGTTGCCGTACATCAAATAAATGACCATGTTGTCACTACATGGTTCCCTCCGCGTATTCGCTTAATATCACCTTTGCCGTTGCAAATTGGCGAACACTTTGAATTTTCAGTCAAAGTGAAACCTGTTGTTGGCAGATTGAATGAAGTTGGATTTGATGTCGAACCCTACTCTTTAAGCCAAGGTTGGGTAGCTAGGGCATCGGTCGTTAACAAATCCCGCTTTCAGATTAGCTCCGGATTAAGCCTGCGAAACTGGATTTACGACTCGGTTCAAAAACAAATATCAGATAGCCCATTTAAGGGAATGATCACCGCTTTAATGTTCGGCGAACGCTCTGGGTTGAGCCAAACAGATTGGATGCAACTGAGAAACAGCGGGTTGATTCATCTGGTGGCGATTTCAGGTCTGCATATAGGTATTGCATTTGGGATAGGGTATGTACTTGGCCTAGGAGTATCAAGACTCCATCCTATGTTCGTATGGTTTCCTTTTATTTTGGGCGCATCCTTCGCGGTGTGCTATGCGTGGCTTGCTGGCTTTACGCTCCCGACGCAGCGAGCATTGATTATGTGTCTGCTCAATGTGCTGCTTATTGCCTTACGGATTCATGTATCTGTATCTCGACGAATTTTACTTACGTTAGCGGCAGTCTTGATGATTGACCCGTTTGCTTCATTAGCGAGCAGTTTCTGGCTTTCGTTTATTGCCGTTTGTATTGTGATTTATCTCTGTTCGATCACTGCACAATGGAAACAGTGGTGGACGCGATTTATCGCAGGGCAGGTGATGTTGGTGCTGATGATGGCACCTGTAAGTGCTTACTTCTTTGGTGGAGTAAGCTGGGTATCAACCCTATTCAATATGGCTTTTATTCCTTGGTTCTCTTTTCTCATCATTCCTGTACTTTTTGTGGCGGTAATTGCTACTTGCCTCGATTTCCCTTACAGCGACGGTTTGTGGCAACTCGTCGACTTTTCCTTTCAACCACTGGCGTATGCGCTTCCTTACGCGACTTCAGGTTGGATTAACATCAGTGAATGGCTTCTTCATTTGATGCTGATTTTGACCCTAGTTTGGCTACTACGGATGGTTGTAAGCCGTCTTAGCCAGATGTTGCTAGCGATAGTTCTGATCTCAACCTTGTTGTTTAGATCTCCGTCTTATGACTGGCGGATGGATGTGCTCGATGTTGGTCACGGTCTGGCTGTTTTGATCGAAAAAGACGGTAAAACCTTGCTTTACGATACAGGAAGCAGCTGGGAGAACGGCAGCTATGTTCGTTCTGTGATTGCACCGCTGCTTGCAAAAAGGGGAACAGACACGATTGATGCAGTGATATACAGCCATTTTGATGATGATCATGCCGGTGGCAGAAAGGATCTCGACCGGCTACTTCTACCTCGTAATGTCTATTCCAGTCAGTATATCGAAGACGCTTTGGCATGCGTGCGGGGAGAAGAGTGGCAGTGGCAAGGTCTGCATTTCTCTGTGCTATGGCCGCCAAAGCGAGTCGAGCGAGCCTTCAATCAGCATTCATGTGTAGTCCGCATTTCAGATATGAAACATGCTCACAGCGTGTTGCTTTCTGGGGATGTTACTGCTGTTGGTGAATGGTTATTGGCTCGAGATAATGCAATGTTGCAAAGTGATGTCATGATCGTTCCTCATCATGGCAGCAAAACGTCTTCTACAAAGGCATTTATTGAGCGTGTGTCACCCCAAATAGCGATTGCATCGTTAGATAAAACGAATCGATGGAATCTTCCTCACCCTGATATCGTCGACAGGTACACCAGTTTGGGCTCTGAATGGTACGACACAGGAGAGAGCGGCCAGATAACCTTGAAATATAGAGCAGAAAGTCGTCACTTATCCACTCTTCGGCAGGATGGGATTATCCCTTGGTATAGGCAGATGCTGCGTAAAGAGGTAGAATGACGACCAATATTGAAATAAGAATAAGCACTTATATGTCACTGAATACCGACGAAACAACATGGCAAACATTTAAACGCTTGTGGACTTACATCCGCCTTTACAAAACAGGGCTATATGTCGCTGTCATTGCTTTAATTGTGAATGCTGTTTCTGATACCTACATGATTTCTCTACTGAAACCTCTTCTTGACGAAGGTTTTGGTGACGTTGAATCTAATTTCTTACAAGTAATCCCGTTTATTATTCTTGGTGTTATGGCTGTTCGAGGCCTGAGTGGATTTGTTTCTTCCTACTGCCTAAGTTGGGTTTCCGGTAATGTGGTCATGCAAATGCGCCGCGCTATTTTCCACCATTTCATGCACATGCCAGTCACTTTCTTTGATAAAGAACCAACCGGTAGCTTATTGTCACGTATTACGTACGACTCTGAACAAGTTTCTGGTGCAACTAGCCGAGCTTTAGTGAGTATCGTGCGTGAGGGTGCAAGCATTATTGGTTTGCTCACACTGATGTTCTGGAACAGCTGGCAGCTTTCGTTAGTACTGATCGTTGTTGCACCGATAGTTGCTATGGGTATCCGTTTCGTTTCTAAGCGTTTCCGCAAGATTTCTAAAAATATGCAAACCACGATGGGTGATGTTACCTCGTCGGCCGAGCAGATGCTGAAAGGCCATAAAGTCGTATTGAGCTACGGTGGTCAGGCTGTAGAACGTGAACGTTTTGATGAGGTGAGTAATCGCATGCGTCAGCAAACCATGAAGATGGTTGCGGCACAATCGATCGCTGATCCTGTGATTCAAATGATTGCGTCGTTAGCGTTAGTGACAGTGTTACTGCTTGCCAGTAATGACAGCATTCGTGCTGAACTGACTCCGGGTACTTTTAGTGTGGTTTTCTCAGCAATGTTTGGTTTGATGCGTCCTTTAAAAGCATTAACCAACGTGACTTCAGAATTCCAACGCGGTATGGCGGCAAGTGCAACACTTTTCAACCTTATGGATCTCGAAACCGAACGCGACAGCGGTACTTTCGAAACGGACAAGGTTCGTGGTGAGATTGCAGTGAAAGACGTGACTTTCACTTATTCTGGTAAAGAGAAGCCAGCGCTATCACACGTCAGTTTTGAGATCCCTCAGGGTAAAACGGTCGCTCTGGTGGGGCGTTCTGGTTCGGGTAAATCGACCATTGCCAACCTGTTTACACGTTTTTACGATGTGGACTCTGGTTCTATTGAGCTTGATGGCCACGATGTTCGTGACTTCAAATTAACGAACCTGCGTAAACACTTCGCTTTAGTGTCGCAGAACGTGCATTTATTCAATGACACCATTGCGAACAACATCGCTTATGCAGCAGAGGGTGAATACACTCGAGAGCAAATTGAAGAAGCTGCTCGTTTAGCTCATGCAATGGAGTTTATTAAGGGTATGCAGCATGGCCTAGATACCATTATTGGTGAGAACGGAACAAGCTTATCCGGTGGTCAGCGTCAGCGTATTGCTATTGCGCGTGCACTGCTGCGTGATGCCCCAGTGTTGATTCTGGATGAGGCAACATCAGCGTTGGATACCGAATCTGAGCGTGCTATTCAAGCTGCGTTGGATGAGCTGCAAAAGAACAAAACCGTACTGGTTATTGCTCACAGACTTTCTACCATCGAACAAGCAGACGAAATCTTGGTTGTTGATGAAGGTGAAATCATTGAACGCGGTAAACACGCTGAATTGATTGAAAAAGATGGTGCTTATGCACAACTGCACCGAATTCAATTTGGTGAGTAGGTTCAAACTGTGATTGAAAAAATCTGGTTTCAACATCATCCGATTCATTTTCTCTTATGGCCACTTTTGTGGCCATTAAGCCTTGTGTTTAAAGCGATAAGCCGCTCTCGCAGAAAGGCATTTCAATCCGGAAAGAAACAGAGCTACAAGGCACCAGTGCCTGTTGTTATCGTCGGCAATATTACTGCTGGTGGTAATGGTAAAACGCCCGTGGTTATCTGGTTGGTCGAAACGCTTCAACGGCTAGGTTATAAACCCGGCGTGGTTTCCCGAGGCTATGGAGCGAAAGCGCCTTCTTATCCGCTGATGGTCTCAGATAACACGTCGACAGCCCACTGTGGTGATGAACCCAAGCTTATTTATCAACGCACCAAAGCGCCTGTTGCCGTTGACCCCATTCGCTCCAGTGCTGTGAAAGCTCTGCTGAAGGAAAACATCGATATTATTGTTACCGATGATGGCTTGCAGCATTACGCACTGGATCGTGATATTGAATTTGCCGTTGTTGATGGCGTGAGACGATTTGGCAATGAGCAGCTACTGCCTTTGGGCCCACTTCGTGAGCCTGTGTCACGTTTGAAAGAAGTGGATTTTACGATTACTAACGGCGGAACGCCTCTCGCGGGTGAAGTGGCTATGACACTGCAACCTGACTTGGCGGTAAATATGGTCACGGGAGAAAGAGTGCCTGTGAACACATTGTCAAACATCGTTGCTTGGGCGGGTATTGGTCATCCTCCACGCTTTTTTAATACCTTAAAAGAGCTCGGAGCTAAACCTGTAGTAGAACATGGATTCGCTGACCACCAAGATTTTGATTCCTCGCAGCTGTTTGCATTAGCAACACGTGGGGATCATGTGGTTATGACAGAAAAAGACGCTGTAAAATGTGCTGCGTTTGCCAAAGAGAACTGGTGGTATCTGCCAGTCTCAGCGCAGATCTCTCATCATGATGAGCAGCATATTGTGGAAACTATTAAAGAGGTTATGGAACAGTATGGATCACCGTCTGCTTGAAATCGTTGCTTGTCCTTTATGTAAAGGCAAGTTGACTTACGATAAAGATAAACAAGAACTCATTTGTAAATTTGACCGTCTTGCTTATCCAATCAAAGAGGGCATTCCTGTTCTCCTTGAACCAGAAGCTCGCACTATGTCAATGGACGAGGGACGATAATGTCATTTACCGTTGTTATTCCTGCTCGTTATCAGTCGACGCGTTTACTGGGTAAACCGCTCGCGGATATTGGTGGTAAACCAATGATTCAATGGGTTTATGAGCAGTCTCTCTTGGCGGGCGCTGAAAGAGTGATTATCGCAACTGACGATGCTCGCGTTGAACAGGCGGTTAAAGCGTTTGGCGGTACGGTGTGTATGACTTCTCCAGACCATCAGTCAGGCACTGAGCGTTTGGCTGAAGTGGTTGCATTAATGGGCATTGAAGATGACCACATCATAGTCAATGTGCAAGGTGATGAACCCTTGATTCCACCCGCTATTGTTCGTCAGGTTGCGGATAATTTGGCGGCGAGCAACGCTCCTATGGCAACACTGGCGGTTGAAATTGATCACGAAAGTGAAGTGTTCAACCCCAATGCAGTGAAAGTGGTGACAGATAAAGACGGTTACGCACTCTATTTCAGTCGTGCATCGATTCCATGGGATCGTGATAACTTTGCTTCTGAAGACAAAACCATAGTGCAACCTTTAATGCGCCACATTGGTATCTACGCTTATCGTGCTGGTTTCATTAATACCTATATCAACTGGCAGCCTAGCCAGCTTGAGAAAATTGAATGTTTAGAGCAGTTACGCGTACTTTGGTATGGCGAGAAAATTCATGTTGCAGTCGCGCTGGAAGCGCCTCCTGCGGGTGTCGATACTCCGGAAGACTTGGAGTTAGTACGCAGTATTGTGGCAAAGCAGTCGTAGGCTAAAAGCAATCAGAATAAGAAAAGCCCCAGATGAGAGTCTGGGGCTTTGTTCGTTATATAGAACTATTTACTTTTACAACTACTTACTTTTTACAACTAATTGTTAGGTTAGATGTTTTAGTTGTCGCAACGATAATCACTATTCGTGATCACCTTTTTTAGGACAGGTTGCGAGGATTTCTCTTCTTCCAGTGTCTTTTACCTCCTCCAATTTGACTTCAAAACCCCATAGGCGATGCATGTGTTTTAGTACCTCCTCGTAGCTTGGGTCTAAAGGAATTCGGTCGTGGGGGACATACTGCAGTGTGATGGAACGGTCTCCACGAACGTCGACGCTGAATACTTGGATGTTCGGTTCCAAGTTACTCAGATTGTATTGAGCAGCGAGCTTCTCTCGTATCTGTTGATAGCCGCTGTCATTGTGGATGGCGGTGACTTCAATGAAGTTCTTCCTGTCGTCGTCTGCAATGGCGAACAGTTTGAAATCACGGATAAGTTTCGGTGATAAATATTGGCTGATAAAGCTTTCATCTTTGAAGTTGTGCATAGCGAAATGCACCGCTTCTAACCAGTCTGTCCCTGCCAGTTCAGGGAACCATTCGTAGTCTTCGTCGGTTGGGTTTTCACAAATTCGTTTAATATCGGTAAACATTGCAAACCCTAGCGCATAAGGGTTGATACCACTGAAATAGCGGCTGTTGTATGGCGGTTGTGCCACAACACTAGTATGGCTGTGCAGAAACTCTAGGATGAATTTGTCAGACACTAATCCTTCATCATACAAGTGATTCAAAATGGTGTAGTGCCAGAAGGTAGCCCAACCTTCATTCATTACCTGTGTTTGTTTTTGAGGATAGAAATACTGGCTAATTTTACGCACGATACGGACGATTTCACGCTGCCATGATTCAAGCAGTGGCGCGTGTTTTTCGATGAAATAGAGAATGTTCTCTTGTGGCTCACTCGGGAAACGCGGTTGGTCGTCTTCCGCTCTCGCTTTCTGTGGGACGGTGCGCCAAAGGGCATTCACCTGAGACTGCAAATACTCTTCACGTTCTTCTTGGCGCGCTTTTTCTTCGGCGATGGAAATTTTTTCTGGACGTTTGTATCTGTCGACACCGTAATTCATCAATGCATGGCACGAGTCTAATAAGCGTTCTACCTGATCAACGCCATATTTTTCCTCACATCCGGCAATGTAATTTTTAGCAAACAGCAGGTAGTCAATAATTGAACTTGCGTCGGTCCATGTTTGGAATAGGTAGTTTCCTTTAAAGAAAGAGTTATGTCCGTAGCAGGCGTGAGCCATGACCAACGCTTGCATGGTTACGGTGTTTTCTTCCATCAGATAAGCTATACAAGGGTCGGAGTTGATGACGATCTCGTACGCCAGTCCCATTTGTCCATGCTTATAGTTTTGTTCGGTATGGATAAACTTCTTACCAAATGACCAGTGGTTGTAATTGATAGGCATACCAATGCTGGAATAGGCATCCATCATTTGTTCAGAAGTGATGACTTCAATTTGGTTCTCATAGGTATCCAGTTTATAAAACTCAGCGACACGTTTTATCTCTGTGTGGTACTGCTCTAGGATGTCAAAGGTCCAATCCGGCCCATCAGGCAGAATTTTCGATTTGGTTGCGCGTTTCTTCGGCGCAGCATTTGACTTATTTTTTGTAGCATTGGTTGTCATACGCGCTCCCCCTATGCGGTTTCCTTCTGGAATAGTTCCCTAAAGACAGGGAAAATATCCTCCATACTGCGAATGTTCTTCATAGCAAAATTACCAAAGGCTGGCTGCAGTTTTTCATATTCGTGCCATAAGGTTTGATGCGAGCGACGGGTAATCTCGATATAGGCATAGTACTGACAGTAAGGTAGCAGTTGTTTGGTGAGCAACTCTTTACAGCGTGGCGAATCATCCGCCCAGTTATCACCATCGGAAGCTTGTGCACCGTAGATATTCCATTCACCAAGCGGATATCGTTCTTCAATGATCTCATGCATCAGCTTAAGTGCACTGGAAACAATGGTGCCGCCAGTTTCTTGGGAATAGAAGAATTCTTGTTCATCCACCTCTTTCGCTTGAGTATGGTGACGAATGAATACTACTTCGACGTTTTTGTATGTTCGAGTCAGGAACAGATAGAGCAATACGTAGAAGCGTTTCGCAATGTCTTTGGTGGCTTGGTCCATAGAGCCAGAGACGTCCATCAAACAGAACATAACCGCTTGGCTAGATGGAATAGGGCGTTTTTCGTAATTTTTGAAACGCAAATCGAAGGTATCAATAAAAGGCACGCTTTCAATTTTGGCGCGCAGTTCTTCAATCTCTTTTTTGATCCGTTTTTCTTCTAGAAGCAGAGCAGGTTCCGCGACTTTAATTCGTTCTAACTCTTCTTCCAATTCTTTCATTAAACGACGTTTATTGGCGGTCATCGCCGTGCGGCGTGCCAATGATTGTTGTAGCGAACGAACAATAGCAATGTTGGAAGCTGAACCCGCAGTCTGGTATCCAGCTCGATGGGTTTTCCACTCCGTTATCTTATTGATTTGGTTTTTTTCGAGATTCGGCAGTTCGAGGTCTTCGAACAGAATATCCAAATATTCGTCTTTGGAAATCTGGAATACAAATTCGTCCTCGCCTTCACCGTCTTGGCTGGCTTCTCCTTCACCTGATCCGCCGCCTTGACCACCTCCGCGAGGGCGTTCTATCTTGTCACCGCGTATGAATTGGTCATTGCCTGGGTGTACACGCTCACGCATGCCTCCCTGACCTTGATGAAAGACAGGCTCTTTGATGTCTTTATTTGGTATAGAGACATCTTCCCCAGTTTCTGTGTTCGTGATTGAACGGCGGTTTACCGCATCGGAAACCGACTCTTTAATCTGTTCTTTATAACGGCGTAAAAAGCGTTGTCGGTTCACCGCGCTTTTGTTCTTACCGTTTAATCGTCTATCGATGAATTGCGGCATGAGTCTTCCCCCGTATACGTCACCTGAATAGCTCCTCCAACGAGGCATCCTGTCCTTGGATGCCTGCTTAGTTGGATTTCAGATATACCCTTTACAACAAGTTCTTTGGGTACAGACAGTGTTTAAGAAGATTTACGTACGCGTAAATACCACTCAGACAATAGTCTCACTTGTTTTTCGGTATAACCTTTCTCCATCATGCGAGCGACAAAGTTGTCGTGTTTTTTCTGATCTTCAGAAGAGGTTTTCGCATTAAAGGAGATAACAGGTAGTAGTTCCTCAGTATTCGAGAACATTTTTTTCTCGATAACGGTGCGCAATTTTTCGTAGCTGGTCCAAGCTGGGTTGTTACCATTATTATTCGCACGTGCACGTAATACGAAGTTGACGATTTCATTTCGGAAATCCTTCGGATTACTGATTCCAGCGGTTTTTTCGATTTTCTCCAGTTCTCCGTTGAGTGAAGCTCTGTCAAACAGTTGCCCAGTTTCCGGATCGCGGTATTCCTGATCCTGAATCCAGAAATCCGCATAAGTGACGTAGCGGTCGAAAATGTTTTGACCGTACTCTGAGTAGGACTCCAAATATGCGGTTTGAATTTCTTTACCGATGAACTCGACATAACGCGGTACGAGGTAGCCCTTCACAAACTCTAAGTAACGGTCAGCTGTTTCTTGCGGGAACTGCTCACGTTCTACTTGTTGTTCAATTACATAGAAGAGATGTACAGGGTTTGCCGATACTTCACTGTGGTCGAAGTTGAATACGCGAGAGAGAATCTTGAACGCAAAACGAGTGGAAAGACCCGACATGCCTTCATCGACACCTGCGTAGTCACGATACTCTTGGTAGCTTTTCGCTTTTGGATCGGTGTCTTTGAGTGTTTCACCATCGTAAACCCGCATTTTCGAAAATAGCGATGAGTTTTCAGGAATTTTCAAACGCGAAAGTACGCTGAATTGAGCAAGCAGATCAAGTGTACTTGGTGCGCATGGCGCTTTGGAAAGCTCACTGTGCTCAAGCAGTTTTTGGTAAATTTTAACTTCTTCGGAAACACGCAGACAGTAAGGAACCTTGACGATATAAACACGGTCTAGGAATGCCTCATTGTTTTTGTTGTTACGGAAAGCCTGCCATTCAGATTCGTTAGAGTGGGCGAGTATCATTCCGTCAAACGGTAAGGCTGAAAGACCTTCTGTACCGTTATAGTTCCCTTCTTGTGTCGCGGTGAGTAGAGGGTGAAGCACTTTGATTGGCGCTTTAAACATCTCTACGAATTCCATTAAACCTTGGTTCGCGCGGCACAATGCGCCTGAATAGCTATAAGCATCAGGATCGTCTTGAGAGAAGTGTTCTAACTGACGAATATCGACTTTACCTACCAGTGAGGAAATATCTTGGTTGTTTTCGTCACCCGGTTCGGTTTTCGCTATTGCGATTTGATCCAAGATTGAAGGGCGAACTTTAACCACTTTAAACTTGGTGATATCACCACCAAACTCGTGTAAGCGTTTTGCTGCCCACGGTGACATGATGGATTTAACATAGCGTTTTTCGATACCGTATTCTTGTTTTAGAAGTTCTCCATCTTCGTTGACATCAAATAAGCAGAACGGGTGATCGTTCACTGGACTGCGTTTGCCATTTGCCGAAAGGACATAAATAGGCATTTGCTGCATCAGTGCTTTGAGTTTTTCAGCAAGAGAAGACTTACCACCACCCACAGGGCCGAGTAAGTAAAGAATTTGTTTACGTTCTTCTAAGCCTTGAGCGGCGTGTTTTAAGTAAGAAACGATTTGTTCTATGGCATCTTCCATACCGTAGAAGTCTTGGAAAGTTTTGTATCTGGAGATAACTCGGTTTGAAAAAATACGGCTTAATCGAGGGTGTTTTGAAGTATCTACCATCTCGGGTTCACCGATGGCGAGCAACAGGCGTTCGGCCGCATTTGCGTATGCGCTTTTGTCTTCTTTACATAGATTTAAGAACTCTTGAATTGTTAGCTCTTCATCCTTGGCTGCTTCATAGCGTGCCTGAAAGTGGTCAAAAATACTCATAGTAAGTCCCCTCTAAAAATGTCACACAGACATACAACCGCTTTAAAACATAAATCCCTAACAATTTAAGACTAGTTTGCTATTCGCGATTTTGCTTAGAGATTATGCATTTATTTCAAATTAGTGATGATAAAAAGAAATTTCGAATTTGATATTTGCAGAAGAAATGTTTTGTGCTTGTCGCGTCAAATGTGGTTCATGTATGAG
Source organism: Vibrio sp. Hal054 (assembly GCF_037162405.1). Taxonomy (NCBI): domain Bacteria; kingdom Pseudomonadati; phylum Pseudomonadota; class Gammaproteobacteria; order Vibrionales; family Vibrionaceae; genus Vibrio; species Vibrio sp. Hal054. Next base: position 1,007,565 of record NZ_JARLUT010000001.1, read on the forward strand.
ACGTTCAAACGGTTTTAAAGGTTAAAAATCACAATAGTTCTCATCTTTATTGTCAATGGGTGCATAGGTTCGTATGATGTCACTCAATGGATTGCATACCAATGGACATAACTATCACTATGAATAAGTTCTACTTTTCTGCGCTTGTTGCTCTCTCTTTGACAATGGCACTTCCTGCTCAAGCGCAACCTGATCAATGGTCGTTAGGCGTCGCGGCGGCGTATTCACCAGCGGTTTATAAAGAAACGCCATCGAATCAAACGGTAATTCCTGTTATCGGTTATGAAGGTGAGCACCTGTTTCTGCGTGGCTTCAGTGCGGGCTACCGAGTTCTGCCGATGAGTTCTCCGCAAAACTTCGTTTTCAAACTGATGTATGATCCGAGAACTCTCAAACCGGGAGACTCAGACAATGCGCAAATTCAAATGTTGGATAAACGTTCCTCAACGATTTTAGGCGGTGTCAGTTATCAATTGAGAACTCCGGTTGGTTTACTCGAAACCTCTGCTGCGACAGACATCGGTGATACACATAATGGTTTATATGCAGAAGTAGCGTTGCGTTTCCCACTACGTTTTAGTAACTGGGGAGTGACTCCGGGTATTGGTTACTCATACAACTCAGATAAGCTGAATAACCATCTTTATGGTGTTTCTAGTGAAGAAGCGGCACGTAGCGGATTGCCTGAGTTTGAAGCGAAGTGGGACGGCCAGTACTTTATTGGCGCGTCAGCCTACTGGAATATCATTGATACAGTGAGAGTGAACGGCAACGTTCGCTATACGAATCTGGAAGGGGATATAGAAAAAAGTCCGATCATAGAAAGTGGTATTAGTACTACCGTTTCTTTTGGTATTGCTTACCTTTTCTAAGCCCAAAATTTTGATATAAGTAAGGCGGACAAAGTCCGCCTTACTGCATTTTAAATTAGTATTTTTAACCGATGGTTAGCTCTTAACTATGCGTTAAAGATCTGACGCAATTCATTTGCAGACAAATGGTATTGACGAGGGCAATGACGCCATGTCGCCAGCATGCGACGATATTTGTCAGCCATTGGCATTTGACTGTTGAAATGGTGGTCGCCTTTGTCAAATTGAGGATAAAGACCTTCAGAATCGACTAGGAAGCGAACGTAGTTAACCAATTGGCCTTCTGTTGCAATGTCGTAGCCTAAGAAATTCAAACGACGTACATCAACGTCTTTTCTCGCTTCTTCACTGAGCATTTTGTGTGATTCTTGCATTGCGTGATACATTTCCATGATGTCGATAACTTCACGACATTGGGCATCACTTAAACAGCCAAACTCTTTATTTAATTCACACATTTGGAGTTCATAACCGCGCTCAACAATGGTTTGCATACGCTTGTATTTTGCTGAGTTTGAAGGGTCAAGCTGAGACATTAAGAAGTATTGGTTTGAAAGAATAAGACGTTGAGCGTTAGTCATTTCCATAGCTGGCCTCACTAAAATTGATTATTTTTTTGCTGAGGTTAGGTTAACAGTAATGCATTAATCTGAAACATGATCTCAACACTGTTTTAATAGAGATAGTACATAAAATATGCAGAGGTGTGACTATTTTTTGTGATGATGATTGTAGATATAGTCCCGATCAGAGAACACTCTCAGCCACTCAGGCTTAAACACCGAAAGTATTGCCAGAGCCATACCGTTAAGCAGCCCTTCAGGGAAGGCAAGTAGAGGTACAAAGATAAGATAGTTGTCCAATATGGTTTTCCAGTCGTGGTTACCCAGATTGAGTTGATAACCCGCATTGATGGCGAGGTGTAAACTTCCGGTCAAACCGCCGTTGAAAAATCCTGCGACAAAAATGAATACAAAAATGTTGCGTGGCAGATAGTGATAGCTTAACGAGAATACGGCATAGGAGATCAAAATCGGAACCAAGCTGGAGAGCAATAAAAATTCCGGTAGAGCAAACAGCGCCAGTTTCCCCACGATGACCAGAGCAAAACTGACCGGAATGGTCAGCATGAAAGCGCTTCTCCAACCGAACATCATGGTCAGTGTCGTGAGTGCTAAGAAATGGATTTGGAGACCATCTTTGACACTGGCCTGCGCTGACCAGAGTAACACAAGGGCAAACATCACGGCATAGGTCAGATGCTGAAAGGATTTTTCAGTTTTAAACTTCGGCAAAAAAGCGTGCTGTACATCTTTGAGTGAGATGGTGAAGAAGATAACAACGATAGCTAGCGCGACAAGTTCTTGTAACTGCAAAATAATCCCTCAGTGTTGAATTTATCCTTTAATGCATTTCATCGTGTGAGACAGATATTAAAATGCCAACCGGTTATGGTTGGCATTTTTAACGAATCGTCACCGAGTTTGAATCAGTATTTTACGTTTGAGTGATATTGCTCAAGGATAGATACAATTCTATCCATGGTTTCCTTACTTGGAGGCTCTACACCTTCAAGTGGGTACTCTTCTCCCATCGCTTCCCACTTGTGAGCACCAAGTTTGTGATATGGAAGCAGCTCAATCTTCTCAATGTTGTCCATATCCTTAATGAACTCACCCAGTTTATGGGCTGATTCATCATCGTCGGTATAGCCGGGAACAATCACGTAGCGCAACCAGGTTGGTTGATTAATCTTGTGCAGGTATTGAGCAAAATCGAGAGTACGTTTGTTGGATACACCCACTAAATCTTGGTGGATGTCATCATTGATCTGTTTGATATCGAGCATCACAAGATCAGAGACTTCAAGAACTTCATCGATCACAGGCGTAAATTTACGGATATAACCGTTGGTGTCTAGGCATGTGTGTATGCCCTCTGCTTTCGCCGCTCGGAAGAAGTCTCTGACAAACTCAGGTTGAAGCATGGCTTCGCCACCAGAACACGTAACACCACCGCCAGAAGCATTCATAAAATGACGGTAAGACTTCGCCTCGTTGATGATCTCTTCAACAGTAACCACTTTGCCTTCGTGTGTGTCCCAAGTGTCACGGTTGTGACAATACTTACAACGGAATAAGCAACCCTGAAGAAAAACGATGAAACGAATTCCTGGGCCATCAACCGTACCGCAAGATTCGAATGAGTGAATTCGACCAGAAGTAGACATGTGTTGCTCTCGATTGTGTAATTTAGTCGTCATTTTATTACAAATAGTGTGGATTAAATAGGTTTTCCTTATTCCATTCAGAGTTGTAATAAATAGTTTAAAAAAAATCGAAATTGCTGAAGATGGGTGTTATAAAAAAGATATAAGTGACAAAAATGTAAACGAAACATTACGACACTTTAGCCCGTAGTATCTTGAAGTCTAAAGTCACAGGATGGTGACAAGGAAGATTAGCATGGATGTACTGAAATTATCTCAGAAGCAAAAAATCACACTTTTTATTATTGTTCTATGTATTGGCTTTGTTAGCCTTGGTCTTTATACCGCAATGAGCTTGTCCGGTATGGGCTCACAATATAAGCAGAGTTCGGACATTACGTCTGGAGCATTGGCCATGCACTCAACCCAAGCCGATCTTCTTGCTTTGGCCTCCGAAAAAGAAAGTCTCACCGCAGATCAGGTTTCTCAAGCTAAGGAAAAGTTAAAAGGCTTGATGGAACATGTTCAGACAGATATCACTTTTCTTCAGCAATTAAACTTCAATGAAGAGTCTCAGCAACTGCTACAAGTCACCTCACAATTTGAACAGTCACTCTTACCTTGGATGGAGCTCAAATCTGAATTGGGTTTCAACGTCGAAGAGGGCAAACTGGGTGAGCTAAAACAACTGGCGACCACCATAGAAGCGAAAATCGCTGAAACAGGGATGGTGACCATCAACTCGGATTTCCAAGCCGTAGTCAAAGCGCAACAAAACTATCTTCTTCAGCCAAGTGAACAAAACCTAAAGCTATTTAATCGTGCTATGGCTGGCTTTATAAATATGTCGAAAAGCTACTCAATGCTTTCTCTCTATGAAAAAGAAGTGGCGAATTTCAAAGAAACTTTTTTACGTGTCAGTGAACTTTCACAATTGGTTAATGAGCAGCAAGAGCAATTGTTTACCAGTGAGTCTCAAGCGAAAAGTCTTATAGAAAACTTATCAAAGCAAATTGGTGACATTAGTGAGACATATCAGCGTCAAGCCGAGCACGCAGGAGTTCAAACTCAGTGGTCTGTGCTGGTGGCTTGTGCCGTCTTAGCGGTGATAACTATTTCGATTTTTGTCATGCTAAGTATCTCTTTGACTCGTTCACTATCGCAAACCAAAGCGGTGATGGAACGCCTGTCGCAAGGTGATTTGTCACAGCGAATGCCTATATCGAATAATCCTAATGATGAGTTTAACCAATTGGCGGTAGCGATTAACCAGAGTTGCGAACATTTAGGGGAGTTGGTCAAAGCTGTTCAGCAGCGAAGTGAAGCTTTATCAGGAGATGCGGCACAACTAAACTCTGGCATTGACGACCTTGTGAACGGGCAGTCTGATGTTTTAGGGCAAACTCAGTTATTGGCTTCTGCCACTGAAGAAGTCAGTGTTACTACTCATGAAGTGTCTAATTCTCTGGCGTTTGTTTCTGATGTGAGTAAGTCATCGACAGAGGCGGCGGAAAATGGTGCGAAAGTTATTGCGGCCGCCATTGGTTCACTAGAGGATGTAGGCAAAATTCTAAGCTCTGCGACGACTAATATTCAGCAACTGGAAGAAGCTTCGACTAAAGTTGACTCAGTCATGGATATCATCAATAGCATTGCTGAGCAAACTAACTTGTTAGCGTTAAATGCGGCTATTGAAGCTGCGCGAGCAGGGGAGCAAGGACGCGGTTTCGCGGTTGTGGCAGATGAAGTTCGAAACTTGGCTGTACGTACGGTGAATGCGGTTGCGGAAATCTCAGGGACGATCGAGACGATGAAGAAAGAGAGTTCTGAGGTTATTCAGAAATTTAGCCAATCTGGGCAAACCATGCAGGTTGGTCAAGAGCGGGGCCATGAAGCGATGGAGGCTTTGGCTCAGATAACCAATAAAGCAGGAGAGGCAGCGCACCAGACGGAAATCATCGTCAGTTCCATTAAAGAGTTGGCGACCACCAGTCAATCCATGGCTGACAATATGACGCAAATTTCTGTGGCAATGAAAGAACTCGAAGATAACAACGAGCAGCTGCGTTCAATCAGCCGCGTCGTAGACCAACGTTCTTCAGAGCTAAACTCTGATTGCCAACGCTTTAGTATTTAAGCGATAGGTACCCAACAATCGCGTCTAGAAAAACGCGTAGAAAGAAACGCCGCCAGTACCATGTAGAGATTTCTTATCTTGCTTGTATTCAGAAGTATTGGCGGTTGTTGTAAAGGTAAAACCGAAGTGGCGGCTGTACCATGCAGCGCCTGCTACAGCCGTAGCTTGCCAAGGTTCTAAAGTCACGTCGTAATAACTTGCCGGATGCTCTAGGCCTTCTAGTGGTCTGTTTCCTTCAATTGTGATGTCGTTAAAACGATAGCGCCCTTCAATACCACCAAAAAGAAACCAACCATAGTCAGATGCGCCAATCATGCCCGCCTTAAATGGGTTTTCCACAGAAATTTGCGCGCTACCAAAGTTACTCGCCAAATCTTGTCCCCAACGAACCATAAATCCTGTTGCGGCATCGCTACGGTAGTTACCGATATTTACTTCTGAAATATTGGAGATTTCAAAGTCTGTGCTCATTGTGAAGCGCTGGCGAATTAAGTTGAAATGAGAAAGATAGCCGACACTGCCCACCACTTTGTCTTCAACCTGATAAGCCCAGCCGTTCGGGTCATCTGATTTTGTAATGGCATGCACAACACGCTGTGCCTCTTCAGAAAGAGAGCTTTCACCTGTTGTACCAACTAGAAGATTAAAACGTTGCGCCTGTTGCGGGTGCAAGCTGATGTAGCTGAATTCACCGTGTAGTAAGCCTGCATAGGGGCGTTCATTCGGTTGTGGTGTATCAAGCGTGATATCTGAAGGTGTCCACATTTTATGACCCAAGCTGACCTCCCACTTATCTAAACTGGCAGCTCCCCAAGCGGAAAGACTAAGTGGCCTTGACCACCAGTTTGGACGAACGGCACCGGACGTGTAAGAGAGGAAAAGGCCACTGGTGTAGTCTTGGTCTATCCCGTAAATACCATCGTTATCAACGTTGAGAGTTACAGTCGGCGTTTGAGCAGCAAGAGCAGAAAAACTGCATGTTAATAAAAGGAAAAAGCGGGATACGGACATTTGATTACAGCTCGAATACAACAGAGCCGTGAGTTTAACTGATTGAAAAGGCTAAGACGAGTAATGATAAATGTTGGATTTAAATATTTGAGTCTCATTAAGCATTATTAACGCTTTGATAAATTTACTGAATAAATAAAAAGCCCCCGCAAAAGCGAGGGCTTGTAGCTCATTATTTAAGCGAAGTCTTACATAGATTCAGTAAATGTACGAGCGATAACGTCAGCTTGTTGTTCAGCAGTCAGAGAGTTGAAACGAACAGCGTAACCAGATACACGGATAGTTAGCTGAGGGTATTTCTCTGGGTGTTTAACAGCGTCTAGTAGAGTGTCGCGGTTAAGCACGTTAACGTTTAGGTGTTGACCACCTTCTAGTTTGCCAGCTTCGTGGTGGAAGTAGCCATCCATTAGACCAGCAAGGTTAGCACGTTGGCTTGCTTCTTCTTTACCTAATGCGTTAGGAACGATAGAGAAGGTGTAAGAGATACCATCTTGAGCGTCAGCAAACGGTAGTTTCGCTACTGAAGTCAATGATGCTACCGCACCTTTCTCGTCACGACCGTGCATTGGGTTTGCACCAGGTGCAAATGGAGTACCAGCACGACGACCGTCAGGAGTGTTACCAGTTTTCTTACCGTATACCACGTTTGAAGTGATAGTAAGGATAGACTGAGTAGGGATCGCATTACGGTAAGTCTTAAGCTCACGGATCTTGTTCATGAATACAGATACAAGTTCACAAGCGATGTCATCTACGCGAGAATCGTTGTTACCGAATTTAGGGTAATCGCCTTCGATTTCGAAGTCGATTGCTAGACCATCTTCGTCACGAATTGGTTTAACTTTCGCATATTTGATTGCAGATAGTGAGTCAGCTGCAACAGATAGACCAGCGATACCACATGCCATAGTACGGATAACGTCACGGTCATGTAGAGCCATTAGAGACGCTTCGTAGCTGTACTTGTCGTGCATGAAGTGGATAGCGTTTAGTGCAGTCACATACTGCTTAGCTAGCCAATCCATGAAGTGGTCCATTTTTTCCCAAAGTTCGTTGTAATCTAGGTATTCACCAGAGATCTTGTCCATTTTTGGACCAACTTGGATTTTCAGTTTCTCATCGATACCGCCGTTGATGGTGTAAAGCATCGTTTTAGCAAGGTTCGCACGAGCACCGAAGAACTGCATTTGTTTACCAACAACCATTGGTGATACACAACATGCAATTGCGTAATCGTCAGAGTTCATGTCTGGACGCATTAGGTCATCGTTTTCGTACTGGATAGAAGAAGTATCAATAGATACTTTTGCACAGAAACGTTTGAAACCGTCTGGTAGCGCTTCAGACCAAAGAACAGTGATGTTTGGCTCTGGAGAAGGACCCATAGTGTATAGGCTGTTTAGGAAACGGAAGTTAGAACGCGTTACTAGCGTACGACCGTCAAGACCCATACCACCCATTGATTCTGTTGCCCAAATTGGGTCGCCAGAGAATAGCTCATCGTACTCAGGAGTACGTAGGAAACGAACCATACGTAGTTTCATTACGAAGTGGTCGATCATTTCTTGAGCTTGAGCTTCTGTGAGCTTACCTGCAGCGATATCACGCTCGATGTACACGTCTAGGAACGTAGAAGTACGACCTAGAGACATTGCAGCACCGTTTTGAGACTTAACAGCAGCTAGGTAGCCGAAGTAAGTCCATTGGATTGCTTCTTGAGCTGTTTCTGCTGGACGAGAAATATCGCAGCCGTATTTCGCAGCCATTTTTTTGATTTGACCAAGAGCGCGGTGTTGCTCAGCAATTTCTTCACGAAGTTGCATAGTCATGTGAAGGTCTTCACCGTTCTCAAAACGCTCTTGTAGAGACGTGAATTGAGCCAGTTTGTCCTTCATTAGGAAGTCGATACCGTATAGTGCAACACGACGGTAGTCACCGATGATACGACCACGGCCGTATGCGTCAGGAAGACCCGTTAGTACACCAGATTTACGACATGCAAGGATGTCTGGAGTGTAGATGTCGAAAACACCAGCGTTGTGAGTTTTACGGTATTCTGTGTAGATTTTAGAAACCATAGGATCAAGTTCACGATCATATGCTTTGCATGAACCTTCAACCATACGGATACCACCGTTAGGGATGATTGCACGCTTAAGTGGAGCGTCAGTTTGAAGACCAACGATAGTTTCTAGATCTTTTTCGATGTAGCCTGCATCGTGAGCAGTGATGGTAGAGATAACTGAAGTGTCAAAATCCACAGGAGCGTGAGTAGAGTTCTCCTGTTTGATGCCTTCCATTACCTTAGCCCAAAGCGTTTTAGTCGCTTCAGTTCCTTCAGAAACTAGGAAAGATTCGTCACCCTCGTATGGAGTGTAGTTCTTTTGAATGAAATCACGAACGTTTACTTCATTTTGCCACTCACCTGCAGCAAAACCTTCCCAAGCTTTAGCAAATTGCTCTGCCATGACATACCTACCTTTTTAGTAGAAAAAACACGTACTGTTTCGCCGTTGAGCCAGCTATCTCTTTAGTTAAAGAGAGGCAGTACACTCTATTTAATAACAATATGTATAGTTCATAATCTCAGACTAATACTATAGATATTGTTACTTGTTCTTACAGTGAAATGTCCGTTTGATGAAATTACATTACACTAAAAAAAATTGCAAAACTTAAACTAAATCAATAAAAGTTGAAAAAGCCAATAATAAAAGAGGGTAGCGTTTTGCGCTACCCGTCTAAAGTTTAACCTTTTAGCTTATAACCAAGCTTTAAGACCATATTGAGCTTCTAGCATACCAACTGCAAGCATAGCAACAAGACAGATAATAAACACGGTTACAGGGATAACAATTTTATCCATAAATGACAAACGTGAAGCACGTTCTTTGTCACCGATTAGGCCGTTGTTGTCCAGGAACATGGTTAGAGCCCAAGCCAATACTGGGTTCGCAACAATAGAAGCGAAGATACAGATACCAGCCGCTTGTGAGTCTTTAGTATCGCGAACCATTTGCATACCTGCTTCTAGTAGAGGTAGAGATACACCTACTAGTAGCGCAACACGCATTACTGGTGGCCATACTGCAACGTCCATTGGGAAACCAAGTACCGCAACAGTCATTACGATCAGACCAAGCAGAATTGCACCAGCAGGAATTGGACGTTTAGCGATGGCCGCAGGGATCATGTAAGTACCCCAAGATGAAGTGATGTTACCACCACCTACTGCAGTACCAACCATTTGGCGGAATGAACACATAGTCATAGTGTCATCTACGTCCATTAGTACTTTCTCAGTACCTCTAGGGTAGTTCATCTCTTGGAAAATACGGTGACCAAGGAAGTCTGGTGACCACATTGCCACTGCAAGAATTGCGAATGGTAGAGATGCGATGAAGTGTTCCATGTTAGGAAGACCTAACATCCAACCTTCTTCAGTGCTGCCCCACCAGTAAACTGGGTTAAGGTTTGGAAGGCCCATTTGTGTTTCGAATTTGATGTCAAAACCTGCGCCGAATAGCAATGCGATAGCTAGACCAGTAAACGCACACACAGGGATTGCAAGCCAACGCTTGTTGATTTTCGCTAGGTAAGCGTAGATAGCAACGGTCACACCAAGTACAACTAAACCGACATAACCCATGCTTCCCGCGGCTACGTCTGCGGATTGTAAACTCACAGCCCAAGCTTGGATGGAGTTAATCTGACTGATTGTACCCGTTAAACCTAAGAAGATAAGTAAACCGCCAGCAGTGCCTTCAGAAGTGAGGTTAACAAGCTTAGAACCACCTTTGAAAAAGCTAAGTAGCAGACCAAAGACACCGATAAGCAATGCTAATGCAAGAGGGTGAGCACCGGCTAGAGCGATAGTACCGATAAGTGGAATCATCGGACCGTGGTTACCTGCTAAGTTTGCTTTAGGGTTGAATACACCAGAAGCAAGCACACAGAATAAGAGTGCAGGAATCAACATTTCCACACGAGCGACTTCGATGGCGAACTCTTTCGTTAGATGAACGTGATCCCAAGCTTGAGTTAAACCTTCCGCCCAAGACATCATAACTGCTGAGTACATCGCGATTATGCCGATAGTACCAGCAAGAGCAGGAACGAAATCTTCTAGTTCGAAACGGAAATCGCGACCCGGCAAGTTTAAACCAAAGCGGCGAGGCTTCATGATTTGTAGTTCATGATCTAAGTAATCTGAACGGCTGTCGAACTCAGACGCTGGACGATGAAGCTCACTGTAGCTCTTAGTCTCGATATCTGAATCAGAATGCGCTTTATTCACTGCTTCTGACATAGATTCCTCATTATATAAAGTTATTAATTCTGAATTGAATTCTGCTTAAGTGTCCGCAATAGCGAAAGTTTCGGCTGAATATGTAACACGTTTCTATTGTGCTTTATAGCATAGCCAACGAAATAATAATGGGCATTAGAATAGCCTTATAAGTGGTGGCGAGTTTAACGTGCTAACCCTTTATAGTGATTGATCTTGATCACTTTAGTTTGGGAAATGAAAGAAAACTACATCGTCATAATAAAATCAGGCAGATAGTGGTTTTTATGGTTGAAATTAATTTTCAAAGTGTGATGTTTATTACCCCTTTTGAACTTGCCAAAACGTGAAAACCTATGCGTGGTGGTTATGATTCAAAATTTGCTATAAGTCTTGCTTTTAGCATTTTTGTTAAATTGGCTTGGTTGTGTTAAATAGGGGGAGAGTGTTTTAATATGCGTGCTTTGAAGAAGAAATAGCCATTTTATGAATTAATACTCACATAAAATAACTAAATATTTCATTTTTGTAGGTTAATAATTTGTTGCATGTTATAGCGTCGAGTGATACTTTGTAGCGAAATTGAGCTGGAATGCTCTGCAGTGTCATAAAATACAGGGAGTTAAAGCGCATGAATGAAGTACCAGCGCTCGATATAAAACAACTGCACAAAACATTTGGCCAGAATGAAGTTCTGAAAGGCATTTCACTTCAAGCACATAAAGGGGATGTTATCTCTATTATAGGCTCCTCCGGTTCTGGCAAAAGTACCTTTCTACGTTGCATCAATTTACTCGAAACACCGACAGATGGCGAAATCTGGGTTAATGGTGAATTGATTCAAATGAAAAAGAACCGTCAAGGTGTCTCTCTTCCTGCCAATGAAAAACAAGTGCAGCGTATCCGTTCGCGCTTAGCTATGGTTTTTCAAGGATTCAACCTCTGGTCACACATGACAGTGCTGGAAAACGTGATTGAAGCACCTGTTCACGTTTTAGGTGTTCCTAAAGCTCAAGCAATAGAAAATGCTGAACTACTATTGAAGAAAGTGGGTCTTTACGAGCGAAAAGATTACTACCCTGGGCACCTCTCTGGAGGTCAGCAACAACGCGCTGCAATTGCAAGAGCTCTCGCTGTTGAACCAGAAGTATTATTGTTTGACGAGCCAACATCCGCTCTTGACCCCGAGTTAGTGGGTGAAGTGCTGGGAGTTATGCGCTCGTTAGCTGAAGAAGGGCGAACCATGTTAGTGGTTACTCATGAAATGGCTTTTGCTCGTGACGTTTCTAATCATGTATTGTTTTTGCATCAAGGAGTGGTGGAAGAGCAAGGTGATCCTAAAAAGCTGTTTAGTAATCCGGATTCAGAGCGTCTTAAGCAGTTTATCTCTTCAATCTATTAATATCTTTCGGCCCTTCAGTTTCTTAAAGATGGGCTGAGAAAACTAAAGTAAAAATAAAACACAACAATCACAGGAGTATGGAAATGAAAAAGTGGTTATTAGTTGCGGCAATAGCTGCTACAGCTGCGACCGGTGTTGCCCAAGCGAAAGAGTGGAAAACTGTACGCTTCGGTATTGAAGGCGCTTACCCTCCGTTTAGCTGGACAGAATCAGATGGTTCTCTGAAAGGCTTTGACGTTGATATGGCGAACGCGCTTTGTGAAGAGATGGCAGTAAAATGCCAAATCGTTGCTCAAGACTGGGATGGTATTATTCCTTCTCTACTTGCTCGTAAATACGACGCAATCATCGCAGCGATGTCTATCACTGAAGAGCGCAAGAAGAAAGTCGATTTCACTAGTAAATATGCACTGATTCCTAACAAATTTATCGCTAAGAAAGGCGCGGGTTTAGATTTCTCTAAAGAAGGTCTTAAAGGCGTTAAAATTGGTGTGCAACGTGCAACCACTCACGACAAGTACCTGACTGACAACTACGGTGATTCTGTAGAAATCGTTCGTTACGGTTCGTTCGATGAAGCTTACCTTGATCTTGCAAATGGTCGTATTGCTTCTGTTCTAGGTGATGCGTCTGCACTAGAAGATGGCGTACTAAACAAACCAGGTGGCGAAGGCTATGAATTCGTTGGTCCTTCGTTGACTGATCCTAAATGGTTCGGTGACGGTTTTGGTATTGCAGTTCGTAAACAAGATAAAGACCTGACTGAAAAGCTAAATGGCGCTATCGCTTCACTTCGTGAAAAAGGCGTTTATCAACAAATCGCTGCCAAATACTTCAAATACGACGTATACGGCGATTAATAAGCCTCAAATGTCTCTGTCGTGCTGAACGACAGAGACGTAACAATAATAAAGGCATTCTTGGTTGTTGGTTCCTAGTTCGTAGCAGTACCCAGCAGCCAAGCTTTAAGGACTAGGAAGTTTTTATGCTGGATCTACAGGGATATGAAGCCTCTATCGCAAAGGGGGCTGTACTCACCATTGAAGTTGCAATACTTTCACTATTGTTAGCCGTTGTGCTTGGCATGTTAGGCGCTCTAGCGAAGTTATCTCCTTACGCTTGGGCTAAAGGTATCGCGACTCTTTACACCACCATTATTCGTGGCATCCCAGACCTTGTTCTGATGATGCTGATTTTCTTCGGTGGCCAAATCTTATTAAATAACAGTCTTTACTCAATCAACGAATCTCTAAATAACTGGCTTGGTACTGCCGATGAATGGGTTCAGTATGTGCCTGATTACATCGATGTGAGCCCATTTATTGCTGGTGTATTAACGATAGGGTTTATCTTTGGTGCATACATGGCAGAAACCTTTCGCGGCGCAATCATGGCGGTGGATAAAGGCGAAATGGAGGCGGCTAAAGCTTATGGTATGAGCGCTGTATTGTCGTTCAGACGCATACTTCTACCGCAAATGATTCGTCACGCGCTACCGGGGTTTGGTAACAACTGGCTGGTACTGCTGAAAACGACTGCGCTGGTTTCTATCATCGGTTTAGAAGATATGGTTCGCATGAGTTCATTGGCTGCTGGTTCGACGAAAATGCCATTTACCTTCTACATGACGGTTGCAGTCATATTCCTTGTTTTTACCAGCATTTCGACCGGCCTGCTTAAGCTAGTTGAGCGTAAATTTAGTATTCATACGAGGTAGATATGGACTTTTCACTGATTATTGAAAGCCTTCCAATTTACTTTCAAGGCTTATGGACAACAGTATGGTTAGTGTCTCTCTCTCTGATCATCGGTATATGTATTGCAATTCCTTTAGCTATCGCACGTAACAGTAAAAACTATGCGCTGAATTTGCCTTCTTGGGGCTACATCTATTTCTTCCGAGGTACGCCATTACTGGTGCAGCTATATCTGATTTACTACGGTATGGATCAGTTTTTCCCTGTAAAAGGAACCCTTTGGGAAAATGCGTGGTTCTGTGCTTTGGTGGCGTTTATTCTCAACACTTCTGCCTACACCGCAGAGATTGTGCGTGGTGCAATTAATGGCTTGCCAAAAGGTGAAGTGGAAGCGGCTAAAGCTTATGGTATGAGTGTATTCCAAACTTATCGCCGAATTATTCTGCCAAGTGCGCTTCGTCGTGCATTACCAGCTTACAGTAACGAAGTGATTTTCATGATTCACGGCAGTGCAGTGGCAGGTATCGTTACCATTATGGATTTAACAGGTGCTGCACGTTTGGTGAATTCACGTTATTACGCACCATTTGAATCATTCTTAACGGCTGGTCTGTTCTATATGAGCTTAACCTTCATTGTACTTTGGTGCTTTAAAGGTGCAGAGAAACGTTTCTTGCGCTATTTGCGTCCACTTAGCTAATAATTCTGAACAACCACATCTGCGGTTTAGGTATGAAATAAAAAAAGCCCCTGAGTAGGGGCTTTATCATATTAAGAAAGAGACATAACTGGGATGGCTAGTTGAATACCGACCAGATAGGTGCGTGGTCAGAAGGTTTGTCGATGCCGCGAAGTTCATAGTCGATATCCGCCTCAACACATTTTTGAGCCAGCGATGGCGTAGCCAAAATGACATCAATACGCAGACCTCGGTTGTCATCAAAGCCACGAGAACGGTAATCAAACCACGAGAACTTATCATTAACGCTTGGGTGAAGTTTACGGAATGTGTCTTCGAAGCCCCAATCGGTGAGTGTTTTTAGCCACTCGCGTTCTTCTGGTTGGAATGAACATTTACCGGTTTGTAGCCAACGCTTGCGATTTGCCTCGCCAATGCCGATATCTGAATCGATTGGGCTGATGTTAATGTCACCCATAACAATAAGCTGTTCATCACTACTGTGGTGCTCAGTTAAATACGTCATTAAATCTTTATAAAACTGGCGCTTGTATGGGTATTTAATTTCATGTCCGATATTGTCGCCTTGCGGGAAGTAGCCGTTAAGAACAGTCACTTTTTCGCCGTTGTCATCCAAGAATGTCGCCATGATCATACGCTTTTGATGATCTTCGTTGTCGGTAGGAAAACCTTTCTTAACTTCAATAGGTTCTTTCTTGCAGAGCATAGCCACACCGTAATGTGCCTTTTGCCCGTGAAAATAGACGTGATAACCCATGGCTTCGACATCTTCGATAGGGAACGCTTCATCGTGAACTTTGATTTCTTGTAAGCCGATAACATCAGGCTGATGTTTATCAATCAGTGCTTTGAGTTGGTGAAGCCTTGCTCGTAACCCATTGATGTTAAAGCTGATAACTTTCATTGGTTAGTCCTTAATTTGATGTTTATTAAGTCGTTACTAATTGAATTGATTACATAAAAAGGTAACAACGAACGAGAGTGATGTTACCACTTAGCTTGAACAGAACAAACCGAAGAACTCGCTCAAACTGATTGTGTCCGAAAATGGTGAGTTTTGTGTCAGATTTGTATTGATATATCGATAGATTGTGGTCTAATTTCGAGTTATCTCATTCGATTATATGAGTTTAAACGCTAGCATAAGGATGTTGTATGCGAACATTATCAGTCCAGTGGAAAATTACACTGTTGGCAGGTTTTTGCCTGCTCGTAACCTCGTTATCTCTTATCGGGTTCTCGGTTTACAATGCTGTGACTAATCAGCAGGTCATTAAAAATCAGAGCGCTGAATCCGTTATCAATAAGTCTCAACAATTACTTAAAACCCGCGCACAGTTAAATTCTACTGAAATATCGGAATATCTCAGTGAAGCGATTTATCGCGCAGAAATGCTCTCTTCAACGGCTTTGTTCCTAAAGAAAAACTCGGAAGACAACTTCGGTGAAAGTGAAGCGCTGCGTACAGCGCTTAACGAAATGGTTCGCAAATCCGTACTAGATTTCCCAACCATCGAAGGCGCTTACCTAGTATTCAAACCTAACGCTCTCGATTCTGAAGACAGTAATTATGTGAATGCCGATTATGTTGGTTCCAACGATATCGGACGTTTTGCTCCATATTGGCGATCTGCCGATGATGGCCAGAATGCAGTAAATGAAGTTTTAACTGAGAAACAGCTGTCTGATAACGAAAATAGCGAGCGTTTTGCCTGCCCGATTAATGACGGAAACGCTTGTGTCACTTCACCACGATTAATTAGCCAAGGAACAGAGCAGTTTTTGGCGACTTCTATTTCAGTTCCAATCGTGGTTGATGAGGAAGTAATTGGCTTTTACGGAATCGATTTAAAATTAGATACTTTATTAGTTATCGCGAAAGACTCTGATAGCAGCCTATTTAATGGTGAAGGCAAAATTTTCATTATTAGTTTGGATGGAACGCTTATCGCCAGCGATGATCAAGCTCTGACTATTGGACAACCATTTGGCGGCTCAAGTGTTTCTAAAGACAAGGTTTCAAGTCTGCTATCTGGTAAAAAAGTCGAATCATTGTGGAGTGAAGACGGGCAGTGGATGACGGTGTTTGCACCGATTACCGTTGCTAATCAGACTTGGGGCGTGATATTCGAGATGCCCCGTAGTAGCGTACTTAAAGATGCAGACGAACTCGATAAAGTTATTACCGCACAAGTAGAAAGTGGCGTAAAAGTAGAGCTGCTTGCCGGGTTATTGTTTGCTGTTCTGGGGTTAACGGTGATTGCTTACACAGCGTCACGCATAGTAAAACCAATTCGTGAAGTCGTCGTGCGTTTGAATGACATTGCTGATGGCGAGGGCGACTTAACTCAGCGTTTAGATGTTCAATCGCAAGATGAAATCGGTCAGCTGGCTCATGGATTCAATAAGTTTCTAGACAAACTCCAATCCACCATAAAGCAAGTGATTGAAACCACACATTCTGTTGCGGACACCACTGAGCAAGCAAAGATCACCGCTGGTGAGACAAGACGTAGCAGTGAAGCGCAGTTTAAAGAAGTCGACCTTGTTGCGACCGCTTCTGAAGAGATGACGCAAACAGCGAGCTTAGTTGTCCACAATGCAGAAAATGCGGTGCATGCAGCAGAGCAAGCAAATGAGTCCGCCCGTATCGGTCAGGAAGTGATTAAAACTTCGGAAGCTGAGATGCTTAACTTGGTCAGTACCATGAACCGCGCCGTGCCTATTGTTGAAGATCTCGCGCGTAACAACGTCAATATCACCGATATTCTTGAGGTGATTGAAGGCATTTCAGAACAGACGAACTTACTCGCACTCAATGCTGCTATTGAAGCGGCTAGGGCAGGAGAGCAAGGAAGAGGCTTTGCAGTGGTTGCAGATGAAGTTCGCAACCTTGCTAGTCGCACACAGGCGTCGGTTGGTGAAATCCGAACAGTGATTGAGAAAGTTGAAAAAGGCACCCGTGATGTGGTGAACGCTATTCAAGAAGGCAACAGTTTGGCGAATGGAACGGCGTCGCATGTACAGCAAGCAGTGTCTGAACTGAATAAGATTTTCGATGCCATCTCAGCGATTAACGATATGAACTCTCAAATTGTTAAAGCCGCAGAAGAACAGCAAACAGTTTCCGCTGAAGTGAATCAAAACGTAGCGAATATTCGGGATCTGAGTGCCCAGATACTAGAGCAAGCTGGGGAATCTGAAGCCGTGGGTGCAGAAATTAGCTCGCTTTCAAAACAGCAGCAAGCACTGGTGAATCAGTTTAAAGTGAGTTGATGGCTTCTAAGTGGTTTATTTAAATAAAAAAAGAGCGCTAGTTAAGCGCTCTTTTCCTTTTCTAACTTAGCTTGAAAATCGGACTTTACGATTTCTAACGCAGCGAGAGCAACTTTGGTGTCGACGTTATTGGATTCCAGAAGATAAATAAGATCAACGGCAAGCTTGATTTCATCGGGTGCATTTTCTAAAGAGGATCTGGTGTCGTTCATTTATTGATTCTTCTCTCTAAAGGTAATCTGTTTTTCAATTTTTGTTTTCGCTTCCTGACATCGTTTAAGCCTCTGTTCCGCTGCGAGCAACGCTTGCTGAGCACTTGTTTTATCAGCTCCAAACGTGCCTTCAACTGCCATTTGCTTATCTTGAACAAGAAGCATCAGTCTTCGTTCCCAGTCTTGGTGCTGTGCAAGATCTTGATACAAATCGCTGATTGGCTTCCTTGTGTCTCTGTAATGTTTTGGTTCTTTCTTGCGAATAGCCTGGGTCGACATTTCGCGCTGAATCGCGCCAATCTGCGCAAGCAGACGTTCTGTAAGATACTCTGCCCGAGGTTGAGTCAGCTTTCCCGCTTTTTGCTCTCGGAGAATGGCATTCAATGTGCTCTCTGTTTCTATAACACACGGAGTCAAAAGCTTACCGTGACAGTGGAACAAGGTGTCATCAAACAAAGGGCGGTAGTGTTCACCTCGAGTTCGGTCAATCAGTGCAGCAGTTGATTTAAGTTCTTCAATGATCGAATTTAATCTGGATAAGTCTTTCATAGCGTCACAAACCAAGCGTCATAAGCAAGTTTTACCGCAAGTATACTGACTACGGTGACAAATACAGGGCGAATAAATTTAGCACCGAAGCGAATAGCGGAATGCGCACCGACAAAAGCGCCGGCCATTAAACAAATACCCATGGTTAAACCGAGTACCCAGTCAATATGGCCTAAAATCGCGAAGGTGATCAACGACGTCAGGTTGCTGGTGAAATTCATTGCTTTGGCTAAGCCTGATGCCAGCAGGATGTTTAAACGATAAAGCGCCATGGAGCTCACTGTCCAGAATGCCCCTGTTCCTGGGCCAGCTAGGCCATCGTAAAACCCTAAGCCAAAACCTTGTAGATATTGCTTAGTATTGAATTTCTTACATCCGGCAGGCATTTCATTTTGTACCGTTGTAGGGGCTTTGTGCCAAACGGTATAAATTGCAGCAGCAAGAATGATTAACGGGAGCACTTTTTGTAACCAGTCGGTGCTGATAGCATCAACGACAAGGGTACCCACAGTTGCACCGATTAGAGTCATCACGAACGCTCGCAGCCAGTACTTCGGCTTAAAGAGCTTCTTTCGGTAATAAGTAAATGCAGCAGTGGAGGATGCAAAAGTCGCAGCAAGTTTATTTGTACCCAGCGCAATATGTGGAGGCAGCCCTAAAGAAAGCAATGTAGGGACAGTCAGCATGCCACCACCGCCGGCGACAGCGTCTATAAATCCAGCAATAAAAGCTACTAAAGCCAACACGACCAACATGGTTGGTTCGACAAATTCAATCAAAAATACGTTCCTGATTTCTATTTTTTAAGTGATAAGTAGGGGAGGATCAACCCAAACTATTGGGGCTGCAGTCAAGCAGCAAGCGAATGAGACCTCATGAACATAGTTAACTTTTTCTTTAATGATAGTGATTGGCGCAAATGAACAGCATCAACTCCCTTGCAGTATCAAACAGCAAGGGAACTAGCACGTTTATTAATATTCGATGGTTCGCTTAAACGGAGGAAGGGAGTCTAACAGCGCCTTTCCGTAACGTTTTGATACCACTCTGCGATCAAGTATCACGACTCTACCAGAATCCTGCTCTTTACGCAGCAAACGTCCTACAGATTGAATCAGCTTTTTACTTGCTTCTGGTACCGATATTTGTAAAAACGGATTACCGCCACGATGTTCAATATACTCAGCATGCGCTTGCTCAACAGGTGAGGTTGGGACAGCAAACGGTATCTTGGTAATAATCAGGTTTTCTAATAAGTCTCCTGGTAAGTCTAATCCTTCCGAAAAACTTCCTGTACCAAATAGCACGCTTGTTTTTCCGCACTGAACGAGCATTTTATGTTTTTTTAGAATTTCTCCGCGAGATTTTTCACCTTGAATCTGAAGCGTCCAACCCTTTTGAGTGATAGTTGACGACAACTTTTCCGCGACTTCTTTCATCTGCCAATAAGAAGCAAACAAGACAAGGTTGGCTTTATCAGCAACAAGATACTCTTTTACCTTATCGGCGAGATAAGGAGTAAAATCTCTCGCTGGTGGTTCAAGTTTCATTGCAGGAACCAACAGTTCTCCCTGCTCTATATAGTTAAACGGTGACGCCAGTGAAAGAAATTGAACACCATCTTCAGGTTTTTCACTGATGCCTGCTTGGCGGCAGAAAAAACTGAACGAGTTGAGAGCCCGTAATGTCGCGGATACCAGAATAGCACCGATACAACGGCTCCAAATTTGTTGATCTAGCTGCCAACCGATTTCTAAAGGAGAAACGTGAACGGTAAAGTCGCCTTCACGTTCAGTATGGGTTTGTAGCCAACGAGCGAGCGGAGCGCCTTTTTCTCGTTTAGGTTCAGCCATTAGGTTCCATACTTGGTATAAATTGTCTAAACGTTGAATATAGAAACCCAGCTCAGTCAGCGTAGGCTCAGCTAAGCGAGAAGCCAGTTCTCCTTCCTTTACTTTTTCTGCTATCAAATCTGCAATTTTCGCAACACTTTGATTAGCCTTCTGGCTCTGGCGTTTTAGATGCTTTGATTCTTCTTCCAGCCACTGAGGCAAATCGCCGTGCTCAAAGCGATAAATGTTTTCTTCAAAAGAAGCGGGATCAAAGCGCTGGGTCAGTTGGCTTAATCCCGGAATTAACTCTTGGATTGCGGTTTGTGCTTCATCTAAAAAGCGCGATGCCCGTTTTGCTTCAGCGAGATTGCTCAATTTAGGTAAAGAGCGGTTGAGACTTTCAAGCCAGGAGGCTGCCCCTTTTAACGAAGTAGCGGCTGAAGCGTGATCCCTAGCAACATGAGGAAGGTGGTGTGCTTCGTCGAAGATATAAATTGTATTTTCAGGCTCAGGTAAGATAACACCGCCACCCAATTCGGCATCTGCCATCACTAAACTGTGGTTTGCAATAATCACATCCGCTTTATCGAGTTCTGAACGTGCTTTTTGGAATGGACAGTGTCTGTGTGCCGGAAAGCTGCCATTACAGCTGTGTTTGTCGCTGACAATAGAATTCCAGATTTCATCGCTGATCATTTTAGGCCAGGAATCTCTGTCTCCGTCCCACTTTCCTCTATTAAAGGAGTCAAACATGGTCTCTAACATGTTGATGTCAGCAGCCTTGGGCTTGGTTTCAAACATTGCGAGTTGAGCACCATCTGCGCCTGAAGCTGCAGCCAATTTTTCCGCACAACAATAGCGTTGGCGACCTTTAGCAATAATAAAAGTAAAAGTTTGATCAGTGATTCGTCTATATAGTGGCAAATCTTTATGAATCAGCTGCTCTTGCAATGCAACCGTGGCGGTGGATACCACAACTTTACGATTATTGGAGATCGCGACAGGAATCACTCCCATTAGATAGGCGAGTGATTTACCAATTCCGGTGCCAGCTTCGGCTACCATCATTCGGGTCGACTTGTGATAACTGCCACACAATGTCTTTGCAATTTCTGCAACAAGAAAGTTTTGTGCTCGGCGAGGAACGAAATTATCGAGCTGATTTTGCAGGTTTTGGTAACTACTGCGGATCGATTGTTGGATTTTTTTGTAAGCATAACGAGCCCTGCGTGACCGGAATCGCATGTTAGCACAGTTTACAAATCCTACGTAGCTCACGAATTTGCATCATTTTAAAAGGAATATAGATCTCCTTCACAAAAAAAAACTGAACCTTCAGGAACTTAAATTTAATTTACAAAATAAAAAATATAAAACTTAACAATATTGATAACGAGTTTATTTAATTCTAATTAATTGGTTTTTAAATGCATTTTTTAGAATTAAATTCCAATCTAGCTATTTGTGAAACGTTTACATTTTTATGAATATTTCAATACATCTTGTTCGATAAATGTTCATTTTTTATATTAAGTTAATGATTTAAAATGATTTTATTTATTTTTATGCGACCAATTTAGAGTATTTGACACGCAGGATATTCTTTTGCAATCTAAACCTCGAAATTTAGTGGAGGTAGGAACTAACCGAAGAGTTGGTCACTACCATCAAAAATAAAAGGGAACCGGACAAGGATTTCCCACACTTAAGAAAAGGCAGTGGATTATTATGAAAAAGACTCTATTAGCATTAGCAGTTGCAGCGGTATCTACTTCTGCGCTTGCAGCAGGCAATATCTACGATGACGGTACTACTTCGTTCAACGTTAAAGGTGAAATCGATACTTACCTAAGTACTGCTGACGTAAAAACAACTAAAGCTGGTGTAACAACTAAAGAAAGTGCTGATCCTGATGTTAATCTATGGGCAAAAATCCAAATCGATGCAAAACATAAGCTGAACGATAGTGTAACTGCATTCGGTTCTTTCGAAATCGAAAACGGCAACGGTTTCGATAGTTGGTCTGGCTTAACTTCTGACTCAAATACTACGAAGACAGATGACCTTTACTTTGGTTTCAATTTTGGTGAAAACTTCGGTATCGCTATGGGTGAAATCGGTGACTTCGGTGATTCACTAGACGCAATCACAATCGATAACACTAACGAAGGTATCGGTTACATGGATGACTTCGCAAAATCTCTTGAGTCTGCAGGTCATGCAGTTTCAGCGAAGTACACAACTGGCGGCCTTAAGCTAATTGCTGATACTTACCTAACTTCTGATGAAGATGAAGACGTGGCATACGGTGCATCTGCTCAGTACGCATTTAGCGAAATGTTCACTCTAGGGGCGACTTACCAAGATCAAGGAAATCGCGGTTCTGAAATCATGGGTGTAGCAGCACGTATGAACATCGCTGGCTTCGGTGCAGCAGTGAACTACGTATTAGAAGACAAAGTCAGTGGTGAAGAGTACAGTGTCGTTTCAACTGCTCTAGATTACCAAATTGACAAAGTGCGTCTTTACACTTCATTAGGCTTCGCTGAAGATGACAACAGCGACAAAGAAATCACTTACTTCACTGTCGGTGCAGACTACGCAGTTTCTAGCAACATCTCAGCGTTCATTGAATACTCTGATGCTGAACAAGAAACAGACAGCAACAACAAAGTTGAAGGTAACGGTGCTGTTGCAGGTTTCTACTACACATTCTAATCACTTGATTTCAAGTTGAATGTCATTCAAAGGTCGCATTTATGCGACCTTTTTGATCATATAGCGTTATACCCAACTGAGCTTAAATGGCATGATGATATCAAGGCTTCGAGGTCATTTGGGTATAAATCTTAATGATAAAAAGGGTTAAATCATGAAACGTACAATTTGGACTTCGATTGCAATGGCGCTATCTGCGCTGAGTATGAGTTCCGCTCATGCGAATGTCGATGCGGTGACGACGAAACTGGATGCAGCCCAAGGCGTCGAGGTGCTATTTATTAATACCCAAGACGCTAAGCAGCTAGATGAACCATTTACGCTTGCGACGGGGGCGAATCAAATCGTATTACGTATGAATACGATGTTAGGTCGAGGTGAAAAGCGTGGTAACTTCACTTCAGCACCTTACATTCTTACCTTGGATGTTAATGGTGGTGAATTGGACATTGATGGTCCGCAACTGAATGATGTATTACAAGCTAAAAAAGTGTTTGCGGGCGATAAGATTGATTGGAATGTTAGTCTCAATGACAGCGATATAGATTACGATCAAGTCAAAATGGTGGGGAAAAAGGGTACTTTCCCTTATTCAAACCTTGACGAACAACTTGCTATCTATAACGCATCCAAAGGTATTACTTTTGCGGGCGGTACCATTGCACCTGTTGCCGAAAACGGTACGCAGCAGACAACGAAGCCTGCTGGCCAAGATAGTCTAGAAATGCAAAGAGCAAAAATGCATTATTTTAAATTGTCGCCAAACGAGCGAAAAGCCTTTCGTAAATGGTTAGTTGACCAGCAGTAATCGCATTGGTATCGTTCTTTCCCTAGTATCAGGCGTATTATCTACTGCTCAATTCTTGTTCCCATGCTTTAGCATGGGAACAAAGTAGCTGCCTACTGAAATTTCCCACAGCACTTTTTATACTTCTTACCACTGCCACATAGACACGGGTCATTGCGGCCGATTTTCTTAGCTTCAGAAGATTTTGGAAACTCGCCGTCTATGTAAAACCACAAACTATCTTCACGAACAAAGCGCGAACGCTCTTCTAAACACAGCTCTTTGTCTTGGTCCATCAAATATGCTTTGAAATGGACAAAGCCTTCGTTGGCCGTTGCCCCATTTTCGCTGTTGATCACTTCTAATCTGCACCAATCACTATTAATGGAATCTGCAATCGCTGTTCGGTCGTTTTCAGCATTGCAAGAAGGGTGATAGGTATTCACAACGAAATCGACTAAGCCGAGTACATGAGCGCTATAGCGAGCTCGCATCAGTTGCTCAGGAGTATGAGCTTGAATATGGTCGTTGTGGATAGGTTGGCAGCATTCCGAATAGGATTGTGTATTTCCGCAGTAGCAACTAGTCATTAGGTATTGGATATAAAAATGGCTTCAAAAAGTGAAGCCAAGTTTAGGGATGTGCAGAGAGAAAGTCTATATATCGACTTGCAGTAGATCTGCGCTCCATTGAAGAGCTTCATCATAACACTGACTTAATACTTCATCGCTGAGTTCTAAACTGATTCCCAACTCAGAAACTTGTTCCCAATCTGCGTGCTCATAGGCCTTTGACAGTGATAAAATTTTACCTAATGCGCCTTCACCTTTGGTTAACGCCAGTTTCACCGCTTCGTCGATGGGAATGAGCTCAACGATACTTTCTAGAGGCTGATCCAACAGACAGTCGAGCAACGAAAACATTCCGGTAAGGAACGCAAGATCTGCATCACTACGTTGTCCGCTTTTGCACCACGCCAATTGACAAAAACGAGCGCGTTGAATGGAAAGACCATAGAGATAGTTAGGCTTAGAGCTGTCTGTTGATGCAATAGCCACTAGCGAAATAAACTGACGCAGGCGTTGTTCACCTAAATACACCAGTGCTTGCTTAAATGACTGAATCTTTGAGCTAACGATAGCTGAAGCATTAACAAAAGTGAGCAGCTTATAGGATAGTGACAGATCTCGAGCTATCAAGGATTCTAATTCTTTGTAGTCTATCTCTTCTTTCGCTATCTCTTTACACAACTGGACTATGGTTAAAAACGTTGGCTGCAAAGCTTTGCGTTGGATGATCTCAGGCTTACTAAAGAAATAACCTTGAAAATAGTCAAACCCAGCTTTTTTCGCTTGCTCAAATTCATCATAGGTTTCAACTTTCTCGGCCAAAAACTTAATTTTTGAACCTCGCAGTTTACTGATGAATATACCCGCTTTTGCGATAGGGACGATGCGAATATCAAATTTGATGAAAGAGACATAAGGTAAAAAAGGCTGCCACTCTTTACTTGGTACAAAATCATCTAGAGCGATTCTATAACCTTGTGTAGCCATCTTTTTAATTGCATCTAACAACTCTGAGGTTGGCTCGCAATCTTCTAGAACTTCAACCACTAAACTGTCTGACGGGAAGAGAGTTGGTACAAGGTTCACTAAACTTTGATAAGGGAAGTTCACAAAGCCGACGTGATTACCCAGAGTTTGATAATGGGTCGAAAGGAAATGATCCGAAAGCAGCCTGCTGGTTGCTTTATCGGGGTCAATTTCTGGAAACGTGTTCTTCGGCCCATCTCTGAATAGCAATTCATAACCGAAAGTTTTTCGGTCGCTATCTAATATAGGCTGTCTAGCGATATATGAGTACTTCAAGGCTTTACCCTAACTCCATTTTTGGTGTGCCAATTATATCAATATAAAATCGATTTATTGTGCACATCCTCAAATCCCTCTGAGACATCGGTCACCAATTTTATGATGCAAATTTTTTGTTTTGCAATTCATACCCTTGGTGCGAATAAACAAGTAGAGAGCCTTGTGTGTACCAATCGCCTAAAACAATGCGAGTCTTTTCCTCGCCTTCCGCTGAAATCTTATGGATGTTTGGCCGATGGGTGTGTCCGTGAATCATGGTATTTACCTGATGCTTTTCCATCACGGCTAAAACTTCGCTGGGTGTCACATCCATAATAGACATTGATTTGTTGCTTTTATCGCTGCTGGTATCAGATTGGATCTTTCTTACAATTCGGGTTTTGATACAGAAAGGTAGGCGATTGAAAAACCATTGTAACCACGGTTTATGCACTTTCTCTCTGAATGCTAAATAGCGCACGTCTTCTGTGCACAATGTGTCACCATGAAGTACCACGACTTTATCACCATAAAGATCAATGACTTGTTCTTCATCGAGCAGAGTGACACCTGTTTGTTTAGCGAATCTTTTCCCAACCAGAAAATCACGGTTGCCGTGTGAGAAGAATACGGGAATGCCTTTGCCAACTAGTGTCTTAAATTCGCTTTTAATCTGCTCGGCAAAGTTGGTTGGGTCGTCATCACCAATCCAAAAATCGAAAAGATCGCCTAACACATAGAGAGCGTCTGCCTTGATGGCATCTTCACGCATAAAAGAGATAAAACAATCGGTAATATCTGGGCGCTTAGGAGTGAGGTGGAGATCTGAAATAAATAATGTATGCATAGGAAGAGTATTTTATGTTGGGTTATAGACAGTGGAGCGCATATCGCGCCCCACTTTAAAGATTACTCTTCGATAGTTGTGCCAGTGATGACAACATCTTCTAGTGGTACGTCTTGGTGCATACCGTAAGAGCCAGTGCTTACACCTTTAATTTTGTTTACTACATCCATGCCTTCTACAACTTCAGCAAAAACACAGTAACCCCAACCATCTAGGCTTTCTGAACGGAAGTCTAGGAATGTGTTGTTGTTTACGTTGATGAAGAATTGAGAACTTGCAGAGTGTGGTTCCATAGTACGAGCCATTGCAAGAGTGCCTACTTTGTTGCTTAGGCCGTTGTTTGCTTCGTTACGGATAGGTGCGCGAGTCTCTTTTTCACGTAGACCAGAAGTCATACCGCCACCTTGGATCATGAAGCCGTCGATAACACGGTGGAAAAGTGTGTTGTCGTAAAAACCGTCACGGCAGTACTGTAAAAAGTTTGCGCTAGTTTCTGGCGCTTGCTCTGTATTCAGCTGAACTTTAATGTCACCAAAGTTTGTATGAAGGGTGATCATGTGCATTACCTTTGCTTGTTTTGTATGAGTATTGGATTTTAACTTAACTTTTTGCTCATTCAAAACATCAAATGGATGACCTAGCGATAACAGAGTTGTTATACTGCACAACTATTTTGGTTTTAACGGTAATTAGATAGAGATCATGCTGAAAATATATAACTCACTAACAAAACAGAAAGAGGAATTTAAACCCATTACTGCTGGTAAAGTCGGCATGTATGTCTGTGGAGTGACCATATATGATCTTTGTCATATCGGACATGGCCGTACATTCGTTTCATTTGATGTGGTTGCTCGTTACCTTCGCTACTTGGGTTACGATTTAACATTCGTTCGTAATATCACTGACATCGACGACAAAATCATTAAGCGCGCCTCTGAGAATAAAGAGTCATGTGATTCACTGACTGAACGCTTGATTCAAGAAATGTACACAGACTTTGATGCACTAAACATCAAACGCCCTGACATTGAACCTCGTGCAACGGCTTATATCCAAGAAATCATAGAACTGGTTGAACGTTTAATTGAGCGTGATTTTGCTTATGTTGCGGACAACGGTGACGTGATGTTCGAAGTAAGCAAATATGATGAATACGGTAAGTTGTCTCGCCAAGATCTAGACCAACTGCAAGCCGGCGCTCGTGTAGATATCGAAACAGCAAAACGTAGCCCATTAGACTTTGTACTTTGGAAAATGTCTAAGCCGGGAGAACCGACTTGGGAATCGCCATGGGGACCGGGTCGCCCAGGTTGGCATATTGAATGTTCAGCGATGAACTCTTCAATCTTAGGTAATCATTTCGATATTCACGGTGGTGGTTCTGACCTTATGTTCCCACACCACGAAAATGAAATTGCACAGTCTTGTTGTGCGCACGGTACTCAATATGTAAACACGTGGATGCACAGTGGCATGGTGATGGTAGACAGAGAAAAAATGTCAAAATCACTAGGCAACTTCTTCACCATTCGTGATGTATTGAACCACTACGACCAAGAAACTGTACGCTACTTCTTGATGTCGGGTCATTACCGTAGCCAGCTGAACTACAGCGAAGAGAATTTGAACCAATCGCGTGCTTCTCTTGAGCGTTTATATACTGCACTTCGTGGTTTAGACATGAACGCGGCTGCGGCGGGTGGTGAAGAGTATGTTAGCCGCTTTACTGCTGCGATGAATGACGACTTCAATACACCTGAAGCTTATTCTGTGCTGTTTGATATGGCTCGTGAAGTGAACCGCCTTAAGAATGAAGATATGGCCAACGCGAGTGCTCTTGGGGCATTGATGCGTGAACTTGCAGATGTGATTGGTATTTTGTACCAAGACCCAGAAGCTTTCCTAAAAGGTGGTCAAGGTGACGATGATGAAGCAGCAGAAATTGAAGCTTTGATTAAGTTACGTAATGACTCTCGCGCTGCGAAAGATTGGGCAAATGCGGATTTGGCTCGCGACAAGCTTAACGAAATGGGTATCGTTCTAGAAGACGGTCCAGCAGGAACAACTTGGCGTCGTAAATAATTCGTTTTAGGTTTTAGAAAGTGGGCGTAAGCCCACTTTCTTTATCTAGAATATTTTCGTTTTCTAGATTCTTTTTGTGTTTTTCAAACTTAAATGGCACTGAATGTCGATTATTTTAGGGATTGACCCCGGCTCTCGTATAACGGGCTATGGCGTAATCAAACAACAAGGTAGGCACCTCTATTATTTAGGCAGTGGCTGCATTCGCACCTCCGAGAAAGATCTTCCCACGCGCCTAAAGCAAATCTATGCAGGTGTCACCGAAATCATTACCCAGTTTCAACCGGATGTATTTGCTATCGAGCAAGTCTTTATGGCGAAGAACGCTGACTCAGCACTTAAGTTAGGGCAGGCGAGAGGTAGTGCTATTGTTGCAGCAGTAAATGCAGACCTTCCGGTTTACGAGTATGCAGCACGTCTAGTTAAACAAGCGGTTGTCGGCACTGGTGGTGCAGATAAATCCCAAGTTCAGCATATGGTTCAACAAATGTTGAAGTTACCTGCAAAGCCGCAAGCGGACGCCGCCGATGCGTTGGGTGTTGCTATTTGTCACGCCAATACCAATAAAACATTGGTAGCTCTGGCTGGTAAAGCAACAGGGGCTAGAAAAGGGCGCTACCGATAGGTTTGAACTCTCCGTAACACAAAAGAAGTGTGAGAATTTCCTTACCTATCTTTTACTGGCTATATATCCAGTTATTTATTATCATCTTTTCCATTACAAATTTCCCAACCAAAGGAATCTCAAGTGATTGGACGTCTTCGTGGCACTCTAATAGAAAAGCAACCACCAGAACTATTAATTGAAGTTGGCGGCATTGGTTATGAAGTGCAAATGCCAATGAGTTGTTTCTATGAACTACCAAACATCGGTGAAGAAGCCATCATTTATACTCACTTTGTTGTCAGAGAAGATGCACAGCTTCTTTACGGTTTTAATACTGTTAGTGAACGAGCATTGTTCCGTGAAGTGATTAAAGCAAATGGGGTGGGTCCTAAAATGGGCTTGGGTATTCTGTCTGGTATGACGGCATCTCAATTTGTCTCTTGTGTTGAGAGAGAAGATATTTCAACTCTAGTTAAACTGCCAGGGGTCGGTAAGAAGACGGCCGAGCGTCTAGTGGTTGAAATGAAAGACCGATTGAAAGGCTGGGGGGCAGGAGATCTGTTTACGCCTGCAACTGACGCTGCTCCAATCGATTCTCGACCGAATGTACAAGAGCAAGGTGCAGAAGACGAAGCGGTAAGTGCTCTGCTCTCATTAGGCTACAAAGCACCACAAGCGGCTAAAGTCGTGTCTCAAGTTGCTAAACCGGGAATGACCAGTGAGCAGCTTATCCGTGAAGCATTGAAATCTATGGTTTAGAATGTTTGGTTTATTGCGGACGTGTTTTATCTTAGAAGTGTTGATACATAAGAACGACGAAGAGCAGACGTTAGGAAACTATATATGATTGAAGCTGATCGCCTCATTGCTCCAATGAACCCTTCATTTAAAGATGAAGAGGTGATTGATCGTGCGATTCGTCCTAAGAAATTGGCCGATTATCAAGGTCAGGATCACGTTCGTGATCAAATGGAAATTTTTATCAAAGCTGCGCAAATGCGTAGTGAAGCTCTCGACCATCTGCTGATATTCGGCCCTCCCGGGTTGGGTAAGACCACACTAGCAAATATTGTTGCTAATGAGATGGAAGTGAATATCCGCACCACTTCTGGCCCTGTGCTTGAAAAAGCGGGTGACTTAGCGGCACTGCTCACCAATTTGGAAGAGAACGATGTGCTCTTCATTGATGAAATTCATCGCCTCAGTCCTATGGTTGAAGAGGTTCTGTATCCGGCAATGGAAGACTATCAACTGGATATCATGATCGGTGAAGGGCCTGCGGCTCGTTCTATCAAGATAGATTTGCCTCCATTCACGTTAATCGGGGCAACAACCAGAGCGGGTTCCCTGACCTCTCCGCTAAGAGACCGTTTTGGTATTGTTCAACGCCTCGAATATTACAAAATTGCTGACTTGCAACATATTGTGCAGCGCAGTGCCAACTGCCTAGGTTTGTCTATGGATGGCGAAGGTGCATTAGAAATTGCCCGTCGAGCACGAGGAACACCTCGTATTGCTAACCGTTTATTACGTCGTGTCCGAGATTATGCGGAAGTTAAGGGTAACGGGCACATATGTGATGACACCGCAGACAAAGCATTGAATATGCTGGATGTTGACAATCAGGGCTTTGACTACATGGATAGAAAGCTGCTTCTCGCCATTATGGAGAAGTTTTCTGGTGGCCCTGTTGGTCTTGATAACCTTGCAGCGGCAATAGGTGAAGAGAAAGATACCATCGAAGATGTTATAGAACCGTATCTAATTCAACAAGGTTATTTACAAAGAACACCACGTGGACGTATTGCTACTGACCGCGCCTATCTGCATTTCGGTTTGGATAAATAAAGTTACAATTGTGTTTGATTAATTTGTAGTCATACGCTTTGTGATCGATATCACAATTCAAAAATCTTAAAAGGTTATAAAGGGTTATCAAAGTTTGTGTGCTTGTTAATCCTTTGTTCTTCAAAACTCCCTTCTTCTGATTATTTTTACCTAATGCTAACAATAAAGTTCACTTTCTGTTGATCTGGGACATTTTGTTGTTCTGTTGTCTAAAATTCACGCAGTTAATTTGATTTAAGTCAAAGCGCTTTTCTCTGAGAAATCTTTTGAAACGTAGGTTTTTTCTCAGTAGTATTAGCTCAAGCTATATTAGCTGTTACTTAACAATTAACTAACCACAAAAGTACATAAATGCAACAACTAGCTGTTAAATAGCAACATGTTGGCGTTATTCTTAACAGGTGTTGTGTTGTTGTAATATGTCATAAGGTGTCATTCAGCCGGCACAAAGGAGTTACTATGATTGACGTAGTTGATCTGTCGCGGTTGCAGTTCGCACTGACAGCGATGTATCACTTCTTGTTTGTTCCATTGACCCTCGGTATGGCTTTTTTACTAGCCATCATGGAGTCTCTATATGTAATGACTGACAAGCAGATCTACAAGGACATGACTAAGTTCTGGGGTAAGCTTTTCGGTATCAACTTCGCATTGGGTGTGGCAACAGGCCTGACAATGGAATTCCAGTTTGGTACCAACTGGTCTTATTACTCTCACTACGTAGGCGACATTTTTGGTGCACCTCTTGCTATCGAAGCCTTAGTAGCCTTTTTCCTAGAATCTACCTTTGTTGGCTTGTTCTTCTTTGGATGGGACCGATTAACCAAGCGTCAACACTTGGCGGTTACGTGGTTAGTAGCACTAGGTTCAAACTTCTCTGCACTTTGGATCTTGATCGCTAACGGCTGGATGCAAAACCCTGTTGGTGCTGAATTCAACTTCGAAACCATGCGTATGGAAATGGTGAGTTTCGCTGAAGTTGTATTTAACCCTGTAGCTCAGGTTAAGTTTGTTCACACCGTGGCTTCTGGTTATACGACTGGTGCAATGTTCATCCTTGGTATCAGCTCATACTACCTGTTGAAAGGACGTGACGTTGCTTTCGCTCGTCGTTCTTTTGCCATTGCTTCTTCTTTCGGTATGGCGGCAATTTTGTCTGTAATCGTACTGGGTGACGAATCTGGTTATGAAGTTGGTGAGGTTCAAAAAGTGAAGCTGGCTGCTATCGAAGCAGAATGGCACACAGAACCTGCTCCTGCAGCGTTCACCATGTTTGGTCTTCCAAACCAAGAAACCATGCATACTGATTACGCAGTTAAGATCCCATATGTAATGGGCATCATCGCGACTCGTTCATTTGATACTGAAGTAAAAGGTCTACGTGACCTTCGTGATGAGCACGTTGATCGTATTCGTAACGGTATGTATGCGTATGAACTTCTAGAAAAACTTCGTGCTGGTGATAAATCATCAGAAAACATGATGGCATTTGATGAAGTGAAAAATGACCTAGGTTATGGCTTGCTGCTTAAACGCTACACTGACAAAGTCACTGACGCGACTGAAGATCAAATTCAGGCAGCGGCAGATGACTCAATTCCAACAGTATGGCCTCTATTCTGGTCATTCCGTGTGATGGTGGGTGTTGGCTTTATCATGCTGTTTGTATTTGGTATGGCATTCGTACAGACATGTCGTCAAAAAATCGAACAGAAGCCTTGGGTTCTCAAAGCGGCACTGTTTAGTATCCCGCTACCTTGGATTGCAATTGAAGCTGGTTGGTTTGTGGCTGAATATGGTCGTCAACCATGGGCTGTTGGTGAAATCTTACCAACCAACGTCGCCGCTTCTGCGTTAAGTGCGGGTGAAATCTGGACGTCTCTGTTCGCGATTTTGGCTCTGTACACAATATTCCTGATTGCTGAAGTATATCTAATGGTTAAGTTTGCTCGTAAAGGCCCTAGTAGCCTGAAAACTGGTCGTTACCATTTTGAGCAAGACGCTAACTCTGTAGAAGACAAAGTTAGTCGCCAAGTAGAAGCATAAGCAAGGAGAGAACACATGTTTGATTATGAAATCTTGCGACTAATCTGGTGGGTACTAATTGGTGTATTGCTGGTTGGTTTCGCAATTACAGATGGCTTTGACATGGGCGTTGGTGCTCTTGTCCCTGTTATCGGCAAAAGTGACAATGAACGTCGCGTAATGATTAACTCTATCGCTCCTCACTGGGATGGTAACCAAGTTTGGTTAATCACAGCGGGTGGTGCTTTGTTTGCGGCATGGCCTTTGGTTTACGCAACGTCGTTCTCTGGTTTTTACCTAGCGATGATTGTGACTTTGGCGGCGCTTTGGTTACGTCCGCTGGGTCTTGATTACCGTTCAAAAATTGAAGAACCAAAATGGCGTAATACATGGGATATCTGCATCTCAATCAGTGGTTTTGTTCCGCCAATCATTTTTGGTGTGGCATTTGGTAACTTGCTACAAGGTGTCCCATTCCAACTGAATGAGTTCCTGATGCCAACTTACCATGGTTCATTCTTTGGTCTGCTAAATCCGTTTGCACTTCTGTGTGGTCTAGTCAGCTTGTTCATGATCCTTCTGCAAGGCGCTTCTTGGCTACAAATGAAGACTACAGATGCCGTTCATGCGCGTGCGCGTGGTGTGGCTCAGCTTATGGGTCTACTAACAACGGTTGCATTTGTTGCGGCTGGCTTCTGGGTTCAAGGTATTGAAGGCTATGTTATTGCTGGTGGCATTGATGGCAATGCAGTGTCTAACCCTCTAAACAAAGAAGTCGTGCGTGAAGTGGGTGCTTGGATGAACAACTTTGAGCAATATCCGTTAATGTGGGCTGCGCCTGCATTAGGTGTGGTAATGCCACTACTTGCCGCTTTAGCTTCTCGTTTTGAGAAAGGTGGCTTTGCGTTCTTGGCATCAAGCTTAGGTAACGCGGGTGTTATCTTTACTGCTGGTTTGGCTATGTTCCCGTTTGTAATGCCATCAAGCTTAGATCCGAAGAGCAGCTTAACCATGTGGGATTCTACATCGAGTGAACTGACTCTGAATCTAATGACGGGTGTCGCATTTGTAATGGTGCCAATTATTCTGGCTTACACTTCATGGACTTACTACAAGATGTTTGGTCGTCTTGACAACAAGTTCATTGAAGAAAACAAGAACTCACTTTACTAAGGAGCAAAAATTATGTGGTACTTTGCATGGATTTTAGGCGTATTACTCGCTTGTGCATTTGGCATCATCAATGCTCTTTGGCTAGAGCACACTGAAATGATGGATAAAGATAGTGAATAACTTGTCGACTCAGGTTGCCAAGTTCCACTCTCCAATGGATAAAGCCTTATTCAAGGCTTTATCCTTAGTTCTGGGTTTCTACCATCTGTTTTCTATTATGTGGAACCCAGAATCTTACGCTGACAGCATTGGTGGTTTTAATGCCATTGTTGCTCCATTGATCATTTGGGCCATGTGCTCGAGCATGGTGTATGGCGTAGGGTTTAAACCACGTTTTTGGGTTTGGCAGCTATTGTTTAGCCCTTACATTTCACTTCCGATACTGATTATTTTCACTGGGATACGACTTCTCAGTTAAGTGATTGAAATTGCAGTTGGTGAAGAATTAAACGAATTAGCGCTTTCTCTTTGAGGTAGCGCTAATTTTTTTGACACTCTGTTACGAATTACCTCATTCCCCCTTGTACTATCGACAATGAGTTGCGTTATAGTAAAACCTCATTCGGTAAATCAATTAATCCAAAATTATGAAAGCGTTTCATTGGCCAATCACCATTTACTACGAAGATACGGATGCAGGTGGTGTCGTTTATCATTCAAACTACCTCAAATTTTTTGAAAGGGCTCGCACTGAGATGCTGCGTGCAATTGGCGTATCTCAACAAGTATTGTTGGAACAACGCATAGGATTTGTTGTCAGACATGCCGACATCGATTTTATACAAGGTGCTCGATTGGACGATCAGCTTAATGTTGTCACGACTATTTCTGAACTAAAGAAAGCATCGCTAATATTCTGTCAGGAGCTCGTCAATCCTGATAACAAGGTGTTGTGTAAAGCAATAGTTAAGGTAGCATGTATCGACAATGAGAAGATGAGACCTAAGGCCATGCCTCAATTAATTATTTCGGAGTTAACCAACAGTGCAAGCTGATATTTCAATTCTCGACCTTTTCCTTCAGGCCAGTTTGTTAGTCAAAATGGTCATGCTTATTCTTTTGGGAATGTCGATTGTTTCGTGGGCGATGATCATCAAGCGTTATAAAATTTTGTCAAAAGCCACAAAAGACGCTGAGGCGTTTGAAGATAAGTTTTGGTCAGGTACAGATTTAGCTGTTCTTTATCAAGATGTGAAAAAGCGCAAAGATGAAATCATGGGTACAGAAGAGATTTTCTATTCAGGTTTCACTGAATTTGCTCGTCTACGTAAAACGAATGCTGACTCACCTGATTTCGTGATGGAAGGTACAGGCCGAGCTATGCGCGTGTCTGTAGCTCGCGAAGTAGAAGAGTTAGAAACAAACTTACCATTTCTAGCAACGGTAGGCTCTATCAGTCCTTACATCGGCTTGTTTGGTACAGTTTGGGGTATTATGCACGCGTTTATTGCGTTAGGTGCAGTAAAACAAGCAACATTAGCAATGGTTGCACCAGGTATCGCTGAAGCGTTAGTTGCTACCGCAATGGGTCTGTTTGCAGCAATTCCTGCGGTAATGGCATACAACCGTTTAAGTAATACAGTTGGCAAGCTAGAGCACTCTTACGCAACGTTTTCTGAAGAATTCCATAGCATTTTACACCGTCAAGCAATGGCGGGTAGGGAATAATCAATGGCCGGTTATCAGCCAAAAAAGCGTAAACTCACTGCTGAAATCAACGTTGTCCCTTACATTGACGTTATGTTGGTGTTGCTGATCATCTTCATGGTTACCTCACCGTTTGTTACGCAAGGTGTCGATGTAGAGTTACCTAAAACATCAACGGCTAAGCCAGCGTCTGAGATGGCTGGCGATAGTGATGCAAGCTTTATCATTGTAGAAATTGATAAAGAAGGTAACTTAGGCTTGAGCGTCAACGATGAAGAGGTGCAGCGAGGACTGTCGCTACAAGATATTATCGTCAGAGTGAAAGCAGAACTATCACTTAAGCCAAACTCTCCGGTTGCCGTAGGTGGTGATGCTGCCACACCGTATGCAGAAGTGGTACTTGTGTTAGATGAATTAAGTCGAGCCGGTATACCAAAAGTCGGGTTGTTAACGGATATCAAGGAATAGGCTTAACATCGTTCATGAAAGATCATAAGTCGAAAAAGAATTCATATACCAAGCCGATAGCGATTTCTGTCGGCCTTCATGCCGTTTTGATTGCCGCTTTGCTTTGGGGGACGGACTTCACTATGTCTAAACCTGAACCTTCTGGCCAAATGGTGCAAGCGGTAGTGATCGACCCAAATGTGGTCAAGCAGCAAGCGGATAAAATCCGTAGTCAACGTGAAGCTGCATCTAAAAAAGAGCAAGAGCGTTTGGATAAACTGCGCAGAGAAAGCGAGCAGTTAGAAAAGAATCGCAAAGCGGAAGAAGAACGCATTCGTAAGTTGAAAGAGCAGCAAGCCAAAGAAGCTAAAGCAGCGAGAGATGCAGAGAAGCGTCGTCAAGAGCAAGAAGAGCAGCAAAAGATTGCTGCAGAGAAAGCGCGCGTAGCAAAAGAACAAGCGGCGAAAGCAGAAGCAGAACGTAAAAGCAAAGAAGAAGCGGCGAAGAAAGCGGAAGCTGAACGTGTAGCGAAAGAGGCTGCGGCAGCGAAAGCAGAGCAAGAAAGAGTAGCGAAGGAAAAAGCAGCTCAGGAAGCTCAAGAAAAAGCGCGTCGTGAACGCGAGGCTGCGCAGAAAGCTGAACAAGAAAGAATAGCGAAAGAAAAAGCGGCAAAAGAAGCGGCTGAAAAAGCGAGACTAGAGAAAGAACGAGCAGAAAAAGCAAGGCTAGAGCGTTTGGAACAGGAAAAAGCACTGAACAGTATCTTTTCAGGCTTAGAAAGTGAAGCTCAGCAAAACACTTCAGCTCGTTCACAATACGTAATGAGTGAAGCCGAACGTTGGGGCGCAATATATACCCAGATGATTCAGCAAAATTTGTTACTGGAAGACAGTTTTAAAGGAAAAGAATGTAAGGTGAACTTACGTTTAATCCCAACAGGCGCAGGCGCAATAGTGGGTGAGTTATCGGTTATGAACGGTGATTCGCGCCTATGTTCTGCGACAAGACGTGCAGTAGCGAAAGTCGGAACATTTCCATTACCGAAAGAAGATTCTGACGTAGTCGAAAAACTGAAAAATATTAATTTAACCGTAGTACCTGAGTAAAAAGGATAAAGCTTGTGTTTAAGCGATTGATTTTAGGATGTGTACTTGTCATCACAAGTAGTCTGCAATTTGCCAATGCAGCGTTGGAGCTGGTTATTACCGACGGTATTAACTCTGCACGCCCAATTGCCATTGTTCCATTCAAATGGGAAGGTTCCGCTCCGTTACCACAAGACGTTTCGGCTGTTATTTCATCAGACCTACAAAGAAGTGGGAAATTCAGCCCAATTCCTACAAGCAAAATGCCGCAAACTCCGTACACTGAAACACAAGTGAAATTTGATGCTTGGACCAGTATCGGTGTCGATGCGCTGCTTACAGGAAGCATTACCCAAAATGCTGAAGGTAACTATGTTATCAATTATCAACTAGTAGACGTTGTACGTGGGCAACTGACTCAGGGGCAAGGTAAATCGTTGAGTTCAGATGGCCAGTTGGTTCTTTCTAAAGATCATGTACTGTTCAACAAGGTTGCGACCGTACCTGCGAAGCGACTACGTGAATAC
Organism: Vibrio sp. Hal054; assembly: GCF_037162405.1. Classification (NCBI taxonomy): domain Bacteria; kingdom Pseudomonadati; phylum Pseudomonadota; class Gammaproteobacteria; order Vibrionales; family Vibrionaceae; genus Vibrio; species Vibrio sp. Hal054. The sequence continues at coordinate 1,045,399 of NZ_JARLUT010000001.1, forward strand.
GCGCATAGAATTTCAGATCTTGTCTACGAACAACTCACCGGAGAAAAAGGTGCGTTTTTAACTCGTATTGCTTATGTGGTCGTGAACGATAAAGATCCGTACCCATATCAATTACGTGTTGCAGATTACGATGGTTACAACGAAAGACTGGTTCTTCGTTCTAAGCAGCCTCTTATGTCGCCTTCATGGTCACCGGATGGCAAAACACTGGCTTACGTTAGCTTCCAAAATGGTCAGGCAGAAATTTATCTGATGAACATCTACACCGGAACTCGTGAAAAAGTGACGTCATACCCACGTCATAATGGGGCACCAAAATTTTCTCCAGACGGAAAACAGTTGGCGTTAGTACTGTCTAAAACAGGCAGTCTACAAGTGTATACCTTGGATTTAGCTTCCCGTAAGCTGACGCAAATAACGAGTGGTCGCTCAAATAACACGGAGCCATTTTGGCATCCGAATGGTGAATCGCTCATATTTACATCAGATCGGGGTGGTAAACCACAGATATATCAAGTAAATTTGTCAGACCGTGCAACGACGCGTTTGACTTGGCAGGGCAGCCAAAATTTAGGCGGTCAGATTACTCCGGATGGTCGATTCCTCGTTATGGTGAATCGTTCAAACTCTGGCTTTAACCTGGCAAAACAAGATTTGGAAACGGGATCAGTACAAGTTCTTACAAAAACTTTGCTTGATGAGTCTCCAAGTATTGCGCCGAATGGTGGTATGGTTATATACAGTTCCATCTACAACAAGACCAACGTATTGTCGATGGTCTCAATAGACGGAAGATTTAAAGCTAGATTACCGGCAACCAACGGACGTGTACGCGCTCCTGCCTGGTCTCCGTTCTTATAGCGAAAAATACAAAATAAAGGAAAACAAGATGCAACTTAATAAAGTTCTTAAAGGGCTACTAATTGCGCTACCTGTACTAGCAGTGACAGCTTGTAGTTCAAGCGATGACGCAGCAAGCAACGCTGGTTCAGAAACAACTAACCAATCAACTTCAGGTTCAGCTAACCAAGTTGACACAACTGTTGTTTCTCCAATGGATCAAAACGGTCAGCTTTCTGAGCAAGAGCTTAAAGAGCAAGCTCTACGTGAAACTTCAACAATTTACTTCGCATTCGATAACGCAACTATCGCTGGCGACTACGAAGAAATGCTAGCGGCTCACGCAGCTTACCTAAGCAAAATGCCAAGCCTTAAAGTAACTATCGAAGGTCACGCTGATGAGCGCGGTACTCCAGAGTACAACATCGCACTTGGCGAGCGTCGTGCACAAGCAGTAGCTAAATACCTAGAAGCACTAGGTGTTCAAGCTGACCAAATCTCTATCGTTAGCTACGGTGAAGAGAAGCCTCTTCTTCTTGGCCAATCTGACGAAGTATATGCTAAGAACCGCCGCGCAGTTCTAGTATACTAATTCGGGGATGAACCTCATGTTCAGTAACTTAAAGCGCCTGATCACGCTTACGTTACTGGCAAGTGCAGCGAACAGTTCGTTCGCTGCACCAGCTCCAGTATCTGATCTCAGCAATAATTCATCTAGCCAAGCCTCTTCTACTCGAACAGCTTCTTCAGAATCGGAAGTTCAGCGATTAGAGCGTCTGCTTGAAACTCGTGCGCGCCTTCAAGTGCAAATGCAGCAGCAGCTAGACACCATGGCTCTCGAAATCAATGAATTACGTGGGCAGATAGAAAAAAATAACTACGATATGCAGCAGATGTTACAACGCCAAAGGGAGTTGTTTGTCGAGCTTGACCGTGTTCGTGGTGAAATGAAAAAGCCTGCACCTGCGGCGGCTGCATCTAACGATGAAGACGTTCCTCAAGGCACATTCAGCAGTGATGCAGATGAACAAGCGGCTTATCAAAATGCCGTAGACCTAATTCTGAAGAAACGTGACTACGCTGGTGCGATAGCCGCCTTCCAACAATTCCAAAAAGATTATCCAAACTCGAACTTTGCACCAAATGCGCATTATTGGTTGGGGCAACTGTACTTCGCTAAGAAACAAGATAAAGAAGCTGCGACCAGTTTTGCTGCAGTAGTTTCTTACAAAGAATCTAACAAGCGAGCAGATGCTTTAGTGAAGTTAGGCGATATTGCTAAACGAAACAATAATGAAGCTCAGGCTAAAAAGTACTATCAACAAGTGGTTGATGAATACCCAACCAGTGCTTCAGCGAAAGTCGCCAGTGAAAATCTGAAGTAATAAAGCAGATGATAGGAAAGAGGTTGCCAAACGGCAGCTTCTTTTTTCTTTCACTTTTAGCTAAAGCAACGGATATCGCTCTTGAGCCGGCAAATTTACTGTCGCTGCGCAAAAGAATCATTTTTGCCTATCTATTCTATGTCGGTGTACAATGCCCGAATTAAAGGAAGTTGCATAGAGCATGAGCAATGAGCCATATATTAGATAAAATCGATACGGTTTACCCATTCCCTCCAAAACCGATTCCATTATCGGCGGAAGAGAAGCAAACCTACCTTGCGAGTATTAAAGAGCTGCTAAAAGAGAAAGACGCAGTTTTAATCGCGCATTACTACACCGACCCAGAAATCCAGGCCCTTGCGGAAGAAACAGGCGGCTTTGTTGGTGATTCTCTGGAAATGGCAAAATTTGGTAACCGCCACCCAGCAAGCACATTGATTATCGCTGGCGTACGTTTCATGGGCGAGTCTGCGAAGATTCTTACCCCAGAAAAACGTATTTTAATGCCAACGTTAGAAGCAGAATGCTCGCTTGATTTAGGCTGTCCTGCTGATAAGTTTTCAGAGTTTTGCGATGCGCACCCAGACCATACTGTGGTTGTGTACGCGAACACTTCTGCTGCTGTAAAAGCGCGAGCTGATTGGGTAGTAACGTCGAGTATTGCACTTGAGATCGTAGAGCAACTTGAATCAGAAGATAAGAAAATCATCTGGGGACCAGACCGCCATCTTGGCTCTTATATCGCTAACAAAACTGGCGCAGACATGCTGCTTTGGCAAGGCGAGTGTGTGGTACATGATGAGTTTTCAGCAGATGCACTGAAGAAGATGAAGAGCCTTTATCCTGAGGCGGCAATTTTGGTGCACCCAGAATCACCTTCAAGTGTTGTTGAACTGGCTGATGCAGTAGGTTCTACAAGTCAGTTGATCAAAGCTGCGAAAGAACTCCCTCATCAGAAAATGATTGTCGCAACAGACAAAGGCATTTTCTTCAAGATGCAGCAGTTGGTTCCTGAGAAAGAGCTAATTGAAGCGCCAACAGCAGGTGCAGGTGCGACTTGTCGTAGTTGTGCGCATTGTCCTTGGATGGCAATGAACGGCTTAAAAGCGATTGAAAAAGCATTAAAAGATGGTGGCAGCGAACACGAAATTTTTGTTGATGAAGAGTTACGTGTTAAGTCTTTGATCCCACTAAATCGTATGTTGGATTTCGCGGAGCAGCTTAATATCAAGGTAAAAGGCAACGCTTAAGCGCGGCTAGCAACGAATTGATACGCCAATCAAAATGAAAGAAGCCAGCATAATGCTGGCTTCTTTGTTTCTCATAGAAGATGAGTACTACTGTGCCTCAGCAAGAGCAACACCGCGCTGAGTTAAGCCACATAGCATGACCGGAATCGCTGCGTAGATCTCTTCAAACTGATCTAAGCCTTCCATACCTTGTTCATTTAAAGTCGTCAGCGCTGTCTCTGGATCGTAAAGCATGCTGAGAGAAAGAAGAACGCCGCCCAGTAGGGCATTATCTTGGCTCTCTTCTGGCATTAGCACTTCCCAGTCATCGCGGGCAAGCTGCCAACCCTGCAATACACCTTCACAGAAATCACGTACTGAATCGGTAACGATTTCTTCTTCGTCAAGGTCATAACCTTCAGGCCAAACCCAAGTACCTTCTAAAAATGAAGAGCGATATTGGTTCCACATATCAATAATATGTTGGATGTAAGTTTCTAGTTGCTCACCATCACTAAAAGGTGCGACTTCTTCGCCCCCCAAAGGAAAGGTAACCATTCCTGCGGAGGAAGAATGTTTGGCGCACAGGCCATAGCAGCAACAAAGCCACGTGACTTAGCTTCGTTAAGCAACTTATCTTCAAATTCAGGTTGGGTAAGGATATCGTGTAAGGTCAAAATAGGGTTCCATACTTTACTGCAAAAATTAGCACTATCTTACCCTTAACCGTCTTTTGATGCGAGTTCACAGAAGACCCCGTTTTTTAACAAACAAAATGCGGTTTGGATTAACATTTGCAGCCTTCTTATGAGTAAATTCCCATATAATTTCACTATACTGTTGCTAAAGGATTTTTTATCAAAGGCTTATGGAAATACGTTCATCATTAAAGCGCAAGAGCATGTTCGCTCTCATCGTGTATTTGTGCTTTTTCCTGGCCACAATTGGCTCGCTGACTTATTTGGCTGTGGATTCCCCTTTCAGAAAAGAGTTGAAGCAGTATTTGGACTTGCGTGCTGAGCTTCTTTCGTCGCAAGTTTTAGACCCTCTCAATCGTTCGGTGGGCGTTCTGCAAAGTATAGTTAGTATTGCTCAAGCATCAGAAAGCCAAGAAGAGGCTTCACGCATGCTACGTTCGATATTTTCTACTGTCGATGACGTTGTCATCAGCGGTGGTATTTGGCCTAAGCCGTTCAGTGTTGACCCTTATATTAAGTACAAAGGCTTGTTCTTTAACAGAGCCACAGATGGCAAAGTCGACCAGCTCCACTCTTGGAATAATCCAGAATCAGGCGGATATGACAGTGAAGTTTGGTATGTGGCAGGAATGGAAGAACCAAGCGGTAGTATATTTTGGTCTCCTGTTTATGTGGATTCATTCACTCAGATCCAAATGATCACAGTGACTTCGCCGTATTATGTAAACGGTGAATTTGCTGGGGTAGCCACGGTTGATCTATCTTTGCAAAGTTTGACTGCACTGATTTCACTTCATGCAGAGAGATACCAACTGGGTGTTTCGCTGCGAGACTCATACGGTTCAACTATTACAGAGCATAATTTCCGGTTGCGGGATGGAGCGTATGTCAGTAAATACGCCTTTGGTGACTTTAACTGGAAGCTTGATGTAGTGAACTCGCATCGCTTGGTCGACGATGATGTGTTTGACTTAGTGATGAGTGTCGAGAAGGGGATCTTGCCACTACTACTTTTCTGTCTGATGTTGGGTTACTACTTAATTAATCGCTACCTGATTAACCCAATTGTGGTGATTGCACAAAAAGTCGATGATTCAAAAGAGGGTGGCATCATTGATGTTCCTTACCGCAGCCAGGATGAGATTCGTTATTTGATTGATACCTTCAATCAAAAGACTGTGTATTTGGAAGCGGAGAAAATCAAAGCGCAAGCCTCGACAAAATCTAAAAGTATTTTCCTTGCTACGCTGTCTCATGAGATTCGCACGCCAATGAACGGCGTTCTCGGTATGGCTCAGATACTACTGCGTGGGGACTTAAAACCTCAGCAACGTAAACAGTTGAAAAGCCTGTATGAGTCTGGCGAACACATGATGTCACTGCTTAATGAGATGCTCGATTTCTCTAAATTCGAACAAGGGCACATGGAGCTTGATAATAGCAAGTTCCCACTTGAATTTATTATTGGCAGTGTCACTAGTGTTTACTCCTCCCTTTGTCATGAAAAAGGTTTGCAATTTAAGGTCTACTCAGAAGTACCTGCAAATCGCTGGTACTTTTCCGATAAGGCGAGAATTCGTCAGATTTTGTTTAACTTGTTAAACAATGCGGTGAAATTTACCTCGCGTGGTTTTGTGGAAGTGTTTTTCAGCGAAGTGAAGCTCGATGGCCAGCTTTATCTCAGTATCAGAGTCCGTGACACTGGTATTGGTATCGAGAAGGCGGCTCAGGAGAAAATATTCCGACCATTTGAACAGGCCGAATCTTCAACCACCCGACGGTTTGGTGGCACAGGCCTAGGCTTAGCGATTGTTAAACAGATCGCTGAACTTATGGAAGGAACGGTTTCCGTTAACAGTAAGGTGGATATTGGCACCAGTTTTCAAGTGAATCTGAAGATTGATGTTTGTGAGCCTGAATTGGTCGAGAGTAATCACTCACGTCATTTAAGCTATTCTGGTTTGAAAGTATTGATAGTGGAAGATAACCGCACCAATACCATGATCATCGAAACGTTTATGAAAAATAAAGGTTTTGAATGTGAATGTGTCGAAAATGGTGAGCTTGCAATACAAGCAGTTGCGAATGGGCAATTTGACCTCATTCTTATGGATAACCACATGCCCGTCAAAGACGGCGTTGAAGCTATACATTCAATCCGCCAACTGGAAGGCCCTCAATCTCAAGTTCTGATCCTCGGCTGTACTGCAGATGTGTTTAAAGACACAAGAGAAAGCCTGTTGAATGCCGGAGCAGACTCGATAGTCGCGAAACCTATCAATGCAGGTGAGCTGGATGATGCTCTCTATAAGCACATTAACAAGCTTTACCAGTACCATTCAGAAATGCCTAAGTTGGCTTTTAGTGGCAGCGCTGAGGAGTTGTTAGTCAAACTCTATATTGCTATCGAAAATAAAGCCGTCGGTGAAGCGTTGGACATAGTTGAGTTATTAGAACATTCCTTGGAACTGCCTAGTGACAGCCAATTGGTCACAGCGCTGACAGCGGTAAAATCTCATCTAGAAGAAGGTGAGATTCCTCCTAAAGAATCTATCGATTTAGTAACCATATTGCTTTCAGATTATTAGGTCATTAGAAGAGACCCACGTTTTAAAATTTAAACCTTTAAGCATAGTTGAATCATTTGTTATAACTGTGTGAAATAAGAGAGAGATGCTACTTTGCATTTCATTTATGGTTGTTTATTTAGTAACTGAATAAAAATACGAGATCAAAAACTATATAAGTTGTGCTCTAATGGCGCCATTAACTGCCTGATCTTTTTATGGTGGTGATATGTGTTATGAGAGCGCTAATTTTGCAGTTTATTATCTTGTGAGGACATAAATGAAAGCTCGTGGCCCTTTTTGTATACGTCATGCTGCTGCGGACACTTTTGCAATGGTTGTTTTCTGCTTTGTATCGGGGATGATTATTGAAATATTTATCTCTCAGATGACATTCGAGCAGTCACTAGCGTCGCGAACTCTTTCTATTCCCGTAAATATCGCCATCGCTTGGCCATACGGCGTATTTAGAGATTTTATGCTGAGACAAGGTCGACGTATTTCAGAAACCAGTTTGATGAAAAACGTGTCAGATCTCGTGGCTTATGTGCTTTTCCAATCACCAGTATATGCTGCAATCCTATACACCGTTGGTGCTTCTACAGACCAAATAATGACAGCCGTTGCGAGTAACGCTGTGGTTTCTTGTGGTATGGGGGTGATTTATGGCTACTTCCTTGATATGTGTCGCCGCTGGTTTAAAGTGCCCGGTTATTATCGTGCGATGTGATACAGCGAAATAAACAAAACACAGTTGTAGGGAAAATATTCAATTTAGCCAATTAGTAAGCAAATAACTTAGTTAGAACGCTTTTTTTGGGATTTTTCCTTGACGATCATTAGCTGAATCATTAAATTAGCGCCTCGTTAGCCGTTATGGTTAACCTCCGGTGAGTTGTCCGAGTGGCTTAAGGAGCACGCCTGGAAAGTGTGTATACGGCAACGTATCGAGAGTTCGAATCTCTTGCTCACCGCCAAATTAATGTTAAAAGACGCCTGATGGCGTCTTTTTTCTTATCTGAAAAAGAAAGGTACGCATTGCGTACCTTTCTTTGTATCTAGCCTTTAGGTCTGCTTAACCTAAAAACGATATGTAGCCCTGCAGTATGATCAGGTTAACAATGTCGATGAAGAATGCGCCGACAATCGGAACCACCATGAACGCCTGGGGTGATGGTCCAAAACGGTTAACGATAGAACCCATATTCATCACCGCTGTAGGCGTTGCTCCTAAACCGAAACCGCAGTGTCCCCCCGAAATAACCGCCGCGTCATAGTTGCTGCCCATGACTTTAAACGTCACATAATAGGTAAATACCGCAAGCATGGCTGACTGAACCGCCAAAATGACTAAGAATGGAATAGCAAGGTCGAAAATGTTCCACAGTTTAAGGCTCATTAGCGCCATGGCTAGGAACAAGGCTAAAGATACTGTACCCAACATATCGATGGTTTCAGCGTCTAATTTTCGGATTTTAGTGACTTCTAAGAAGTTGGTAATGATGACACCAATAAACAAAGCGTAGACAAAGTCGGGAATCATCAGCCATGAGATTTCATAAGAGCTGACCCAAAGTTCCAAATACTTTGCTCCAGTCACGCAGATAAGTAGAAAGAACAGCTTCTCAATGACTTTCTTTGCTGTCACTTTATCTTCTTCATACTCATTGTAGGTAACCAATTCTGGGAATTTCTCGTGTGTTTTAGAACCTCTGCCGTACTCAGACTCAATATTATTCTTTTCCACCAGACGTTGTGCAACAGGGCTACCGATAATGCCGCCGATGATCAGACCAAAAGTAGCCGATGCCATTGCGATTTCGAGAACGTTATTCATGCCATAGACATCTTGGAAAGTCTGAGACCATGCTGCACCTGTACCGTGTCCGCCAGACAACGTGATTGAACCTGCTATTAAGCCCATTAGTGGCTCTAAACCCAAGGCCGTTGCCAGTGACACCCCCACGGCGTTTTGGATGATGATATAGACGGATGCGATAGCTAAGAAAATAAACACTTTTGCTCCGCCTTTCATCAGCTGTGTATAGTTGGCCGCAAGACCCACCGTGGCGAAGAACATCAACATGAATGTGTTTTGTAGTGGTAAATCAAACTCCAAATCGACGCCATAAAAATGCAGTACTGTAATAGCGCAGGCGATAATCAAGCCGCCAACAATTGGCTCAGGAATGTTAAATTTGTTGAGAATTGGCAACTTGGCATTAATGAAATGCCCTAGGAAAAGTACACTGATTGCAACTAAAAATGACTCAAGTGCACTTACTGATATCAAATGATTCATATTGCCCCTTATTCGTGGTTATATTCATCGTTCTTGAGGTGAGAGTGTTATGCGTCTTGTAGGGTAATAGCAAGCCCTTACCAGCATTTTCCGAAAAAATTGATGGCAAATGTAAGACTTTCATCGGTTTTATCATCAGATGAGAAGAAAGGAATCAATAAATGACCAGAGAAGAGCTTTTAAATGAACTCACGAACGCTGAATGCCTAGACTTGGTAAAGCTCTATCAAGCTAACCCTTCCCAACATTTTTACACTCTGGTCGAACAGCTATATACATTACGTGATGAACACGATTTAACTACTCGAATTTCGAGATTTAAAACAGACGTTGAGAAGCTAACCCAATCACTTGAAGATTTCAGTATTGCTCCAGAGCAGTTTAAGCAGATAGCTCAGTCGCTCGATCTTAATCAACGTACTCAAAAGGTGATCCGATTTATGCAAACCCAAGATAACCACATAGCTTTTGCTAAACCTGTCGAACTGGTGATGTATGGTGATTCCATAACAGAATGGGGGCCTTGGCACGATGGTATTCAAGGCGTGACGTTAGCAAACCGTGGTTTGAGTGGCGATACAACGGATGGAATGAAGTATCGAATCGAAAGCACCACCGCCTGTCAGCCGAAACTCATCTGCATGATGGCTGGAATTAACGATTTGTCTCAAGGCTATAGTGTTGACGAAATTATGGAGAACTATAGCCAGATGCTGAACTACTGGCATCAGAGAGATATCGAGGTATGGGTACAATCGACGTTATTTGTTGGTCAGCGACTAAACGAGTTAAATCCTCTGGTGGCACAGTTGAACCAAGAACTCATTAAACTGTGTAACAACACTGGAGCAAAGTACATCGATTTGAATGCGGTAATATGCCCGCAAGGTGTCTTGCCATTAACTTGCAGTGCAGACGACCTCCACCTTAACTCGTATGCGTATGGCAAGTGGCTATCACTATTAACGCCAATGCTGGACGATTACTTTGAGCATGTTTAGCAATGAAATCAGAATGAAGTTATCTCTGTGTTGAAAGTGGATAGAAGGTATTAGCTAATTAAAAATTTGCAGCAGTATCTAACTTCAGTGACTTGGATATATCACAATTGAGTAATCAAAGATTTCATCGATTTTTCGGTTAATGCTCTGTGTAATTATCCGGCTTTTCTATTAGTGAACAGGGATAAACAATGAAAAAAACGCTAGTGGCTGCTGCAATGATTCTTGCTTCAATGAGCCAAGTTCAAGCTTCTGATTGGGGATATCACGGGGAGCATGCGCCTGAGCATTGGGGTAAGGTTTCAGCGATATGTGCTCAAGGGCAAAACCAAAGTCCTGTCGACATCAGCGCTGTAATAAAAGCAGAACTGAAAAACCTTAAGTTTGATTATTCGGGTCAGGCAGTGTCTATCACTAACAATGGTCACACTCTGCAAGCATCTGTTTCTGAGCAGAATACATTGTGGGTTGATAATAAGGCTTTTGAGCTAAAGCAGTTCCATTTTCATACCCCTTCAGAAAACCACATTGATGGGCAGTCTTATCCGTTAGAAGCACATTATGTTCATGCTGATAAAGATGGTCACTTAGCGGTTGTTTCTCTGTTTTTTAAACTGGGTGAGCAGAATGCTGAGTTAGCAAAACTGCTGGCTGTAGCGCCGAAAGAAGAAGCAAAAGCGGATCTGTCGAAACCGTTTGACGTGACGTCTCTGTTACCAAAAGAAAAGCAGTACTACCGCTTTAATGGCTCATTAACTACACCGCCGTGTTCTGAAGGTGTACGTTGGTTGGTATTGAAACAGCCACTGACCATTTCAGCCGATCAGGTTGAGAAGTTTGAACAGTTGATGGGGCATAACAACCGTCCGATTCAAGCAATTAATGCTCGTGTAGTCATGGGGCAATAATTATCTCGAAGCCTACTTTGATCGGTTTGGTATCGAGTAGGCTTCTTCATCTCACACATTAATCACTCTTTGTGAGACTTCTTTTCATTGTTGAGTTGAACCCACTTTAACTGCCCGTTAGTTTCAAAGTTGTTTGCTGCTTGGCAAATCATGTATAGCTCTCCGACCTGCAATAGTGCACCTTCTGAATAAGCTTGGTCTTGATAGTAGCAAACGCGTTTACCTACATTGCCATCGACAACTACAGGGACGGGAGTCGCCGGAGTTGAGATCGTTTTAGCCATCGAGATAGGGCTAAAAAGTACTAACAATAGGGCAAAATATTTAGGCATAAAGCTGTTCCTTATAGGTCAAATTGGCGTTGGTAACGAGGAAGCATGCTCTCATTACCTAACAGACCACCCTGATGAATATAGATGAGTGCAGGGCGTTTTTCAGTTTGTATATCAGCGTTTGCAAATGACTCTTTTTGCAGCCAAGAGATTAAGCAGCGCCACATTAGAGGGTCATAGAGCAAATCAAACTCTACATGAGTTTGTTCATGAAGCTGTTGCCAGATATCAAAATCTTCACGATAGAGATGGCCAAAGTAGTGTTTGCTATCAAGTTGCAGTATCTCTGGATGGCTTGTTTCACCCAGCTCGTGGAACTGTTCCGTAAGGTATTCGGCACCACCGACACAAGGGCAGGTGACAACTTGGACTCCATGAGGTTGAAGTGCTTTGTGCAAAAAGAGCGCCGTAGTGCCTGTTCCCGAAGGAAGTGCGACACACCACTCTTGTTTAGGTTGCATGCGAATCCATTCCAGTATCTCTGATGCCAGTTGTTTGACACCGGCTTCGGCTAATTTTGAACGTCCACCTTCAGGTACAGACAAACAGCTTTCATCTGGCTGTCGAATCTGTTCAATATACTCTCTTGGATGCAGACCAAATGGACGGGTTTCTATGATGTTAGCGTTAAGTTCCAGAGCGCCACGGTAGTTGCCAATTGGGCGCTGTTTTAGCCATGCAGGAATATGGTCAACATAAAACTCTAGTTGCCAGCCACGAATGCGAGCTAAAGCTGCCATAGAGTACAACGAGTTAGCCTGCGCAGAGCCATAGCCAATCAGTGTTGTTACATGAGGCAAGTCAGCGTCCAGTAGAAACATGAATTTTCTGGCTTTATTACCACTAAACTGTGAGTGCAACTGGTCATCACGTTTGAGATAAAAATGATGACCGTTGAAATGGTGCTCAGTAATAGGGCTGTTTGCGAGTTTCATAACTCTTCCTGTTGCAATGAAATAGCCAAGGGAAGCGCATTATAACCTTAACAACTTCGCTCACACGTAAGTTTATTGCCCAAAACTGATTAAGGCTTCGCAGCCAGTAGTAGGACGATTCTTAATCGAAAAATGCCAGTGATATCGGCGACATAAGTCTTCTACTATCAGTAAACCTAAGCCATGCCCATCTTGATTTTTTGCTTGATTAAGACCGGGGCCATTGTCTCTGACGCACAAAGAGTCAGCAGAGACTTCCAGCGTGATCTCTCCTTGATGTGTGGCGGCTATGGCGTTTCGCAGCAAGTTTCCTACCACCATATTTAAAACAGCGGGTGCCGCTTTGAGCTGAGGCATTTGGTGGAAAACCAAAGCAATGTCGATATCTTTGTCTTTAGCCTGAGCACTGTTGAGTTCAATAATGGTTTCAAATTCAGTTTTACTCACTTCTCTGACAACGGCTTCCTCTTCACTGCGTTCATAGCGCACAAGGCCAAGCAAAGCGTCAACCATGGTGCTCATCTGAGCGGTGGCTTCATTGATACGCACGATTTGACGTTTCTGGAAATCATCAGAGGCATTGCGTTCCAACAATTTGCTAGCACCTTTTACTATGGTTAACGGTGTTCTTAGCTCGTGGCTGGCATAACGGGCAAATGCTTGCTCACGTTTGATTAGACTGTGAATTTCATGGCGATATTGATTGAGCTCGTCGGCTAGAATTTTAAATTCACTCGCACCGCCGCTAGGTATTTCAAATACGTGAGCAGCGTTGCCACTGTGTTCTGTCAGTTGCTGTGTGAGGTTATTAATTGGTTCAATCAAACGTTGCGAGAGTCGTAACAATAGGCCGCCAAAGATAAGCAGAAGTCCCGCGACACTGGTAACAACAATAAGACCTGAGAATAAGGTTTCATTTTTCCCAAACTCTATCTGGTTGATATCCGACAGTAAGATAACGGGTTTTCTTGAACCATCTTTATAGTAGTAGCTGAAAAACACCATACGTGAATCTGGGTCGCTTCCGACTTCACCGACAAAGCTATCTCTGCCTTCAAAATACTTATGGTATTCGGCTGGAACTAGGCTGATATCGTTATAGGCAGTGGTAAGGACATCAATGGTGATTTTGCCTTGTTCACCATTCATAAAGCGAGTGATGGCTTCGTTCTTATCTATCTCGATACGTCGTTCACCCACTTTGTCTTCTGACCAGTGCAGGGCGGTATAAAAAATAATGTAACTGGCTAAGCCCATAACTAAAGCAACACCAGTAAAAAATAGGGCCAACTGACCAGTAAGAGTACGGGTATTGGCAAAACTAATGGTGTTCATTATACCTTCTCCAAACGGAAGCCAATTTTAGGCACGGTGACTAGCATAGGAGACTCGAAAGGCTTATCTAACTGGTTACGTAGTTGGTAAATATGGCTACGCAGTACATCGTTGTTTGGCTCGTTATCCTGCCAAAGCATATCCGTAATTTCTTCGCGAGTGACTACATCGGGAGCACGTTGGCAAAGCAGTTCCAAAATGGAATAGGTGGTTGGATTTAATGAAAGCTTGATGCCGTCTCGATACGCCTGATGCGTTTTTTGATCGATGCGTAGGCTAGCGAATTCGAAAGACGTTTCAGTTACTGTCCTTCTATAACGCTTAATTAACGCGTGCAGGCGAGCTTCAAGAATTTCGAGATCAAAAGGTTTGGTCAGGTAGTCATCGGCGCCGTATTTAAAGCCGCTCAACATATCTTCACGGCTATCCAAAGCAGTCAGCATTAGCACAGGTGTGGTATTACCGGCCTCTCTGAGTTTCTCACAGACGGTTAATCCATCCATACGCGGTAGCATCAGATCTAAAATGATGGCGTCAAACGGGGTTTCTAAAGCCAGCTTGAGGCCTAGCTCGCCATTGTCGGCATAGTCGAGCTCCATCCCTTCACTTTCAAAGTAATCAAACAATATTCCTGCCACTTCTCGATTATCTTCTACCAGCAATATTTTTTTCATTTCAACGCTCGTTCATTTGCATCGCTTACCGCCTAAAGCAACAAGCCTAGACCTATTTGGTTCTATCTTGCATCTATTCATCGTTGAAGAAAAGTCATATCCCTTAGTGCATTTAACCCGTGGGTGTTTGAAATGAATAAAAAAAGCCCAGAACATAAGCGATCTGGGCGGATACAAAAATGGAGTTAAATATGAAAAGCAGTGGTGTTCGTGTTGTTAGAAGAAAAACAGTTTGACGGCCTGTGAAACTCTTAATGCGCTAACAACGGACACTAATTAGGACTATGCATTTTGGGTTTAGTTCCTTGGGGAATGAAAAAAGATTAAGTTTTTTGTTTTTCTCTATCGATGACAAGGGGATGCAAGGAAATGGCAAAGTAAGATCAAGAAGTGTGATGTTAATCTGTTGTTAATTTTGTGTATCAGAAGTATATTTCAAACAGGTGTTTGATTTAAGTGTTTCCTGTGAGTGATGAATGGCGTCGAGAAGTAGTACCAAAGAAAAAATACTGGATGTAGCTGAAGGGCTTTTCGCTGAACAAGGTTTTAATGATACCTCGTTAAGAACGATTACCGGCAAAGCCGGAGTCAATTTAGCTTCAGTGAATTATCACTTCGGTGATAAGAAAACTTTGGTTCGCGCAGTGCTGAACCGTTACTTAGAGGCATTTATGCCTGAAGTACACAAAGCTCTGATTGCGTTGAATCAACGTGAGTCTTACTCAATGGAGGAAGTGTTTGAATCGTTGCGTGAACCTTTGAAGAACCTAAACAAGGTCAGTACACACGGTACCAGCCGTTTTATGTTGTTGATCGGAAGAGGTTATACAGATGTGCAGGGGCATCTGCGCTGGTTTATCACCACTCGTTATCAAGATGTATTGAAATTGTTTACAGACTCGGTAATGAAAGCGAACCCTGAATTAACACGCGAAACTCTGTTTTGGCGTCTGCACTTTACCTTAGGCACATGTGTTTTCACTATGGCTTCAAGTAAGGCGCTGGCAGAAATCGCAGAAAATGATTTTGGAAGTAAGGTCGATGCAAAAGTCGTTGTTGACCAGATCATTCCATATCTTGCTGCTGGCGTTGCAGCGAAAATATAAGCTAAAAATAATAATAAAGTCCCGTGAACAAAAGGATCTGAACAATGAGCTCTCTACGACAAAAATGGATAAGTGACCCTGCCTTTAAGTTGTTTAAGAAGGTATTGCCACCGTTGTCTAGTACTGAAAAAGAAGCAATGGAAGCGGGCAGTGTTTGGTGGGATGGTGAGCTGTTTTCTGGTCAGCCAGATTTTCAAAAGCTTCACCATTACCCAAAACCGTCGTTTACTGCTGAAGAACAGTCATTTATGGATAACGAGCTGGAAACCCTGCTTGAAATGCTTGATGACCATAAAATAGTAAAAGAAGACCGCGACTTGCCAGAGGATGTCTGGACATTCATGCGCAAAGAGCGTTTCTTCTCTCTAAACATCTCTACTGAATATGGCGGTCGTGAGTTCTCTGCTTTAGCAAACTCAACCATCGTTTCACGCATTGCGACACGTTCAATTAGTGCAGCAGTAACCGTCATGGTTCCCAACTCTTTAGGTCCAGGTGAGTTACTTTCTCACTACGGCACTCAAGAGCAAAAAGGCTACTGGTTGCCGCGCCTTGCTGACGGTACAGACATTCCATGTTTCGCACTAACAGGACCAGAAGCCGGTTCTGATGCGGGTGGTATTCCTGACCAAGGCGTAGTGTGTTACGGCAAACACGAAGGTAAAGAAGTTCTGGGCATTCGTTTAAGCTGGAACAAACGCTATATCACGCTTGCACCCGTGGCAACAGTGGTTGGCTTGGCATTCAAACTGAGCGACCCTGAAAAGTTACTCGGTGACAAAGAAGATATCGGTATTACCTGTGCGTTGATTCCTGCGAGTCACGAAGGGGTAGAGATTGGTGAACGTCATGATCCGCTCGGGCTTGCGTTTATGAATGGACCAACACGCGGTAACGATGTGTTTATCCCTATGGATTGGCTGATTGGCGGCTCAGATTACGCAGGTAAAGGTTGGCGTATGCTGGTGGAATGCCTGTCAGCAGGTCGCGGTATCTCGCTTCCTGCATTAGGTACAGCGATTGGTCATCTAACAGCTCGTACTACAGGTGCTTATGCCTACGTTCGTAAGCAGTTTGGTATGCCGATTGGTAAATTTGAAGGTGTTGCTGAATCTCTAGGCCGAATTGGTGGTTTAACTTATCTGCTAGAGGCGACTCGAACACTGACGACCACTTCTCTGGATCTGAAAGAGAAACCGGGTATTGTTACTGCAATTGCAAAGTACCACATGACCGAAATCGCTCGTACCATTTTGAATGACTCTATGGACATTCATTCTGGTCGCGCAATTCAAGACGGCCCGATGAACTATCTGGCGAGCCATTACTTAGGTATTCCGGTCGCAATTACCGTAGAAGGTGCAAACATTCTTACTCGTAACCTGATGATTTTCGGTCAAGGTGCGACGCGCTGTCATCCATATGTATTGAAAGAGATGGAAGCGGCGGCGGACCCTGATGAAAAAGAAGGGGCGAAAGAGTTTGATAAGTTGCTGTTCAAGCATATCGGTCATGCAACGAAAAACTCGATTGGTGCACTTACTGCGGCGTTAACAGGTTCTGCATTTGTTAAAGCGCATATGAGTGGCCCAACAAAAATCTACTACAAACAACTTACTCGCCTAAGCCGCGTGTTGGCAGTGAGTGCTGATATGGCGATGTTAACGCTTGGCGGTGAACTGAAACGTAAAGAGATGATCTCTGCCCGTTTGGGTGACGGCTTGAGCTATTTATACATGGCGTCAGCGGTACTGAAGAAGTACGAAGATGACGGTCGTCAGCAGTCTGACCTAAACTATGTTCATTATGCAATGCAACACTGTTTGTACCATGCTGCGAAGTCTTTGAACGAAGTGTACCGAAACTACCCGACTAAAGCGGTAGGTAAGCTGCTGAAAGGTCTATTGTTCCCGCTGGGTAATCATTATCAAGCGCCTAGCAACGATTTAACGCTTGCTGTGGCTGAAAGCTTAATGATTCCAGGCGCTCATCGTGACCGCCTGACACATCTTTGCTATATCGGAAAGAGTGAGGATGACAGTGTTGGCTTGATGGAAAAAGCATTCCTGTCGCTTTACGCTATTCAAGGCCTTGAGAAGAAACTCTATCGCGGCGTGAAAGAGGGTAAAGTGGCTCGTAAAGGTTTACTCGCAGACCGTCTAATTCAAGCCAAAGAAGCGGGTGTGCTCACTGCTGATGAAATTGATGCCATTTTGGCGGCTGAAAAACTGCGTTATAAGGCGATTCAAGTGGATCACTTTAGCCATGATTTTTCAAAAGTTTTGACCAATCAGACAGTGAAACCTAAGCTAAACAACGTAGCTTAAGGATAAGAGTGATCACTTATATAAAGGCTTCCATAGTGAAGCCTTTTTTATGTCGCTTGGAAAATGTTGATGGAAAGTGATCCAACCACTTGCTAAATCGGACTATTTTTACAGAAATAGGGTGCGAATTGTGGTTGAACCTTTTATCCTAGCGAAGATTTTTGAAGGAAGTTGAATATGATCATCAAACCTAAAATTCGCGGATTTATCTGTACAACAACGCACCCAGTGGGTTGTGAAGCTAATGTAAAAGAACAAATTGCTTACACTAAAGCACAAGGTCCAATCAAGAATGCGCCTAAGCGCGTGCTTGTTGTCGGTTCTTCTAGTGGCTACGGTATGTCTTCTCGTATTGCTGCTGCGTTTGGCGGCGGTGCTGCAACCATCGGTGTTTTCTTCGAAAAACCGGGTTCAGAGAAGAAGACTGGTACTGCAGGTTTCTACAATGCAGCAGCATTTGACAAACTTGCTCACGAAGAAGGTCTATATGCGAAAAGCCTGAACGGCGATGCATTCTCAAACGAAGCTAAACAAAAAGCTGTAGAGCTTATTAAGCAAGACCTAGGTCAAATTGACCTAGTTGTTTACTCTCTTGCGTCTCCAGTTCGTAAAATGCCTGAAACAGGCGAAGTGGTTCGTTCTTCACTAAAGCCAATTGGTGAGACTTACACTTCAACAGCGGTTGACACCAATAAAGATGTCATCATTGAAGCAAGCGTTGAGCCTGCAACTGAAGAAGAAATCCAAGACACGATTACTGTAATGGGTGGTCAGGATTGGGAACTTTGGATGCAAGCGCTTGAAGAAGGTGGTGTTCTAGCTGAAGGCTGTAAAACAGTTGCCTATAGCTACATCGGTACTGAACTAACTTGGCCAATCTATTGGGATGGTGCGTTAGGTCGTGCGAAGATGGACTTAGATCGTGCAGCAGCAGCTCTGAACGAGAAGCTATCTGCAACAGGCGGTACTGCAAACGTAGCGGTTCTTAAATCTGTTGTGACTCAAGCAAGTTCTGCAATTCCGGTAATGCCTCTGTACATTGCGATGGTATTCAAGAAAATGCGTGAAGAAGGCATCCATGAAGGCTGTATGGAGCAAATCTACCGCATGTTCAGCCAACGTCTATATAAAGAAGACGGTACAGCGCCAGAAACAGACGAGAAAAACCGTCTGCGTCTAGATGACTGGGAACTTCGCGAAGATATCCAAAAACACTGTAGCGACCTATGGCCTCAAATTACCACTGAGAACCTAAAAGAGCTGACAGACTACGAACTCTACAAAGAAGAGTTCTTAAAACTGTTCGGTTTCGGTGTTGAAGGCGTGGATTATGATGCAGACGTTAACCCAGAAGTGGCATTTGACGTTATTGATATCTAATCCCTCGGATTCGAAATAAATAAAAGGCGCTTATTAAAAGCGCCTTTTTTCTTTCATCGATTTTTTTGTTTTGCATTCATCGTTTAGGTCATCGCTTTAAACCGCTGCCTAAGCAGCGGTATTTGAAAGCTAGAACAAGAGAATAACGATGGTACCTGTCAGTGTCATCAGAACGTTGGCAATCGCATAAGTGCCTGCATAACCCAGTGCTGGAATGGTCGACTTAGCGTAGTCGTTCACGATATCCATCGCAGGGGCACAAGTACGTGCGCCGATGATGGCACCGAAAAGAAGTGCTCGGTTCATCTTAAGCAAGTAAGCACCAACGAGATAAGCAAACACAACGGGTACAAAGCTAACCAAGAACGCAAGGCCAAGCACTTGCACACCTACTTCAGATAAATGCTGGAACATGTTTCCACCGGCGCTTAAACCTATGCCAGCCATAAAAAACATCAAGCCTAAGTCTTTCACCATGTTCAGTGCACCCTGCGGAACATACCCGAAGGTAGGGTGGTTTGCTCGTAAGAAGCCTAGCGTAATACCTGATAGTAAAAGACCGACAGCATTACCTAAACCAAATGAGACCTGACCGAAAGTCATGGTAACTAAACCGAACAGTATGCCCAAGATGAAGAAGCTACAGAATGCCAGCAAATCTGCCATTTGGCTGTGAATCGAAATGAAACCGATTTTGTCAGCTAAACCTAACACTTTGCTTTTTTCGCCACTCACCTGAAGGATGTCACCTTTGGCAAGCACGATATCTAAATCCATCGGCATTTCTACCTGCGCACGGACAACTCGGTTTAGGAAACAGCCGTATTCAGATAAATTCAAATCGGATAAACGCTTCTGAGCATATTTGTCGTTCTTAACCACGATTTCTTCTTCAGAAATACGCAAATCCAGCAAGTTACGGTCAAAGACTTCTTTACCTTCGCGGAAACTGGAATCAAGACGAGCGTGGCTATCAGGGTAACCAACCAGTGCAATTTCATCGCCTTCTTGCAAAATAGCTTCACCGTCTGGATGGGCTAGAATACCATTACGACGGATTCGTTCGATGTAGCAGCCTGTTTGACCATAGATGCCTAACTCGCGAAGGTTGCGACCATCTACCCATTTAATCAGTTCAGGACCAACTCGATATGCACGAATAATTGGTAGATAGACTTTGCGTTGGCTGTTACCGCCAATGCCTCGTTCTTGAGCAATTTGTTGTGCGGAGTCGGATAGGTTCTGCTTTTGCAGTCTAGGTAGCAGCTTGGCAAACAGAATCATACTGATTAAACCAATCAGATACGCCATCGCATAACCGACAGACATATTCTCCAGAATGGTTGATAGTTCCATATTACGTGGTGCGGTAGCTAACCCTGAGTTCAATGCGTCTTGAGCACCGACTAGCACGGGTGTAGAGGTGAGGGCGCCTGCCATCATACCGGCAGCGAGTCCAAAATCGAGGTTGAGATAATAACCGCCGAAATAGGTGATCCATGTTGCTGTCGTCAGTACGACGATACTGAGAATGAGATAATCTTTACCGTCGCGGAAGAAGATACCGAAAAAGTTCGGTCCAGCTTCAATACCGACACAGTAGATAAAGAGCATAAAACCGATAGTTAACGTTTCAGGGTTAATGTAAAACCCTAAATGTCCCATCAACAAAGAAGTGATGAGTACACCGATTGAGTTGCCTAACTGCAGGCTGCCAAAACGAATTTTGCCGATAGTTAAGCCAAGTGCTAATACGACAAAAATTAGCAATATCGGATTTTGTTCAAGTAAAAGGACGACGTCGATGTTCACAAATTATCTCAATTATTACATGTGCAACAGTAGAACTATAAAGTGTGACGATTCTAACGTAATAACAAAAAAATAAGTAAATTCTTGAGCAAACCTGTCGATTATCAATAAAAAAAGCCCGCTTAATATTGCGGGCTATTTAGTCATCGTTTTTATGCAGCAATTTGCATTGTTACTCGTCGAAAAGACCTAGGTGTTCTTTCGCGTAAGCTTCAAATTCTGTACAGCCACCAATGTGTTCTTGGTCAAGGAAGATCTGAGGAACCGTTTCTACTGGCTTACCTACAGTCTTTTCTAAATCT
Organism: Vibrio sp. Hal054; assembly: GCF_037162405.1. Classification (NCBI taxonomy): domain Bacteria; kingdom Pseudomonadati; phylum Pseudomonadota; class Gammaproteobacteria; order Vibrionales; family Vibrionaceae; genus Vibrio; species Vibrio sp. Hal054. The sequence continues at coordinate 1,066,532 of NZ_JARLUT010000001.1, forward strand.
GCTTTTGAGATACCTTCCGCATGAATATCAACATAACGGTAGTTAAAATCGTCACGTTTTGCTTTTAGCGTTTCAGCGTGCTCTTTAGCACGAACACAATAAGGGCAGGCTGGGCGACCAAAAATAACTGCGAACATATCTTTCTCCTATAATTCATTTGAGACTACTATGCCCGATCCCACATAGAAAATAAAGCTGCATTTATCACTTGTTTTAATAGTTAAAACCTATCGAAAGAAGTGCGTTTTGAACGCGTTACTGATGAACTAAAAAAATGCCTAAAAAGACGACTTTTTACGATTAATTATTATTCTGTTAATGCAGAGCTGAAAGTAGCATTCACCATTGAGTCTTGGCATACGTGATTTGGAGCATATTCTTAGGTAAAAAAAGTGGTTATTGCTTATGAATTGCCCTGCGTCAAAAAAAACCGTTTTGGATAGGGGCAATCTAGTTGCAACTTATTGTAGCGGAATGGAGTTCCACTATGTTTCAGTTCATGACGTCCAGCCGAATTATCTTTGGGGAAGGGGCTCTCGAAAACTCCCTCTCATTGATTAAACAATTTGGCTACAGCGTTCTCTTAGTCTCTGGTAAGCAGAGTGAACGTGCTCGACCAATTGTCGACTATCTCAATCAACAAAAGCTCCGTTATCAGCATGTATCTATTTCGGGTGAACCGAATATTACCATGGTGGAAGAAACAGCCATCATCGGACGTCGTTTTTCTCCGAATCTCGTCGTCGCAATAGGTGGTGGTAGTGTTCTTGATATGGGGAAAGCGTTAGCGGCAATTATTCCCAATCAAGGCAACGTTTATGACTATGTTGAAGTGCTGGGTCGTTGTGTTCCCCTAAAAACTAAACCTCTACCTATGATTGCGATCCCCACTACCGCCAGCACAGGTTCGGAAGTCACGCGTAAAGCCGTTCTAAAGTCTGGTCAGGATAAGGTGAAAGTGAGCCTGCGTAGTCCGGATATGATCCCTGATGTTGCGATAGTGGATCCGACGTTAACCTACGGCACAGAGCCTCTGATTTCAGGACGCGGTGCGATGGAAACCTTCACGCATCTTATGGAGTCGTATGTTTGCGGAGACCCGAATCCACTTACGGATATGGTGTGTGAGGAGGGGATGCGCAAGCTTTCTCGGGCTGTGCTACCTGCATGTCTACAAGATGATAGAACTGCTCGTGCTGATCTTTCTTTTGCTGCCATGTTGGGCGGGATGGCATCAACCAATGCTAAGTTGGGTGCTGCTCACGGGTTAGCGTCGGCACTGTGTGGCAAGTTGGAAGCTCCGCACAGCGTAATTACTGCTCGTCTTTCGCCGTATGTCATGCTTGAAAACATCAATGCTGCGCGACTAGCTGGCCGAGATGACATTCTTCATCGATACACGCACTTAGCGGAACTGCTTACAGGCAACAGTCAGGCAAAAATAGAAGACGGAGTTGCCTGGGTTGAAGATATGCTCGACACGTTAGGATTGCCGTTACTAAGTAGCTTTGGTGTATGCAATACCTCTTTTGAAAAAGTGGCTCAAGATGCATTGAAATCCAATTCGATAAAGGGAAACCCGATCCCACTGACCAAAGAGCGTTTGGTGTATATTTTGAATCAAGTTTGTGAGTGCAGTGGTGTTTGCCAAGAGCCAGCTGAGGTTCAGATGAGTGGCAAGGTTGAACTGCTCTACAATTCTATGAGAGAAGAAGGTTCAAAAACGGAATAGTTAATGCAATCAAGGGAAAGAAAAACGGAGCCTAAGCTCCGTTTTTTTTAGAATTGTGAAGACTTGTCATAACGAGAGTCTTTCAGTACTTCTTTTACTCTCTTCAAGTTTTCGCGGAAACCTGAGCCTCTGCGTAATGTAAAGCCTGTAGCCAAAACATCGATGATCGTCATCTGAACAACGCGACTCGCCATCGGCATATACACATCAGTATCTTCTGGAATATCCAGACAGATAGATAAAGACGCCGCTTTATCAAGAGGTGAATCTTTTGCTGTAATCGCAATAACAGTTGCGCCATTTTCACGAGCGAGATTAGCGATCTCAACTTGGCTCTTTGTTCTGCCAGTATGCGAGATAAGAACGATAACGTCATTATCAGTACAGTTAATGCAGCTCATACGTTGCATTACAATGTCTTCAAAGCAGCTGATCGGAATATTAAAACGAATGAACTTGTTTTGCGCATCACGAGCGACTGCTGACGAAGCCCCTAATCCGAAAAACGAAATACGCTTCGCCTGTGTCAGAAGGTCAACGGCACGATTAATTTGCATTGGCTCTAAGCTGTTTTTCGCTACATCTAAACACGCCATAGTTGATTCGAAAATCTTATGGGTATAAGCATCCGGACCATCGTCTTCTTCAACATTACGATTGACGTAAGGTGTTCCGTTAGCAAGGCTTTGCGCTAAATGTAGTTTGAAATCAGGAAAACCTTTTGTGTCTAGGCGACGACAAAAACGGTTTACAGTCGGTTCACTCACATCAGCCATTTTCGCTAATGTTGCAATGCTAGAGTGAATGGCAGTCTGTGGTGAAGCCATAATAACTTCAGCGACTTTGCGCTCTGACTTGCTAAAATTTTCCAGATTTTTTTGAATTTTTTCTAATGTATTCATAGTGTTCACGCAGGCATAGAGAACAACTTGTTGGCTTCATGGATAAACCATTTAAAAATAAGGAAATAATAAATTTCCTAATACCAACGCCATGACGTCAGTATAAACCTAAGCTGTAGGAATCCCGAAACGAAAAATCCACGGGATGATGAGAATATGACAAGCCTCAAACTAAAAATTAAAAAAAACTACAGTTTTTAGCTGTGATTTATCGATATTGGAGAATATTAGCGAGTGAATGATGAGAAAGTTACAGCAAATCGAAAGTAATTTTCAATTTCACTGTAACTTTCAAAGCTTTTACGCGCTTAGGATACTTTGCGCCATCTGTTCAATTTGACGCATTAAGTTAGGCGCCTGTTGAACTATCTTACGTTGTTCATCTAGCACCGAATGCAGAATATCATGCGTCGTTAACGGATTTGCTAACACCACACGGAAAACGATCGTATTAAGTTGATCCCAACATTTTGGATTTAACTGAGTACGTGATACGAATGATTTACCCGTTTCACGTTGAGTTTTTTGCACAAACTTGGTCAACTCATTGAGCAATTCATTAAGAGCGAGCTTCTGCTTAGCATCCGCTTTTTCTAATGCCTGTTTAATATGTGCTGGCAAATAACGATATGTCAGAAGGCATAGTTCTGGTTCTGATACCAACTCAAAATCCGGTTGAGCTTTAATTAAATCAGCAAAATAGCGTGCTTTAGCGATACTTTGGTCGATCAGAAGTTCATAACCAGCTCGGCTAATAATGTGCATGCTTGCATAAACCAGCATTGCCATACCCGAGCGAGAACCTTCTAATGTATGACTACCGAGATCTTTTGAGCCTTTACGCAAGATATATTGAGCGTGGTGTTCAATCGACTTCATCGCGTCAGGGTCTTTAAACAACACCATACCCGCCCCCATAGGGATGTAGAGCTGTTTATGGGCATCAATCGTTACTGAATCCGCCAGTTCGATACCGTCGAGTAGGTGACGGTGGTTATTCGACATTAATGTCGCGCCGCCCCAAGCTGCATCGATGTGGAAGTGGCAGCCTTCGTCTTGGCAAACTTTCGCAATTTCTCTTAATGGGTCGATATTACCTGTTTCGGTCGTACCAGCGACACCAATAACCGCAAACGGTTTGATGTTTTGTTGTTTAAGCTGGGCGATTTTATCTTGTAGGTCTTTAGGGCAGATGCGGTTGTTATCCGCAGTTTTTACGGACACTAAGCCTTCTTGCCCGATACCAAGAACATCTGCTGCCTTCTTGAGAGAGTAGTGACCACGTTCGGAAACGAGAACAGCCAAGCCTTCATAACCATAATGCTTCATGGCTTTGAACAGCCCTTCTTTTTCTACGCCTTTAAAGCTGCCTTGCGCTTTTAATGCTTTGTTGCGTGCGACCCAAAGTGCAGTGATGTTGGCGATGGTTCCGCCAGAGCAGAAAGCACCTAAAGAATGTTCTGCACTGTGCATCCAAGAGGAGTAGAAGCCGTCATCACGGTTGTAAATCAAGCGATGTAACATACCTAAAACCTGACGCTCTAAAGGCGTGAAAGCTTTCGATGTTTCAATTTTTACCAAGTTTTGGTTTAAGGCAATCATGATTTTTGACAGCGGCATTAAGAAGTAAGGCAAAGCCGACGTCATATGACCAATAAAACTTGGTGAAGCGGTATGAACAGAGTGAGACACAAGGGTGTCTAGCAGATGTTGCGTATGATCAGACACAAATTCCGGCTGCTCCGGAATGTGAGCATCGGAGAAATCTTTTTCGATATCTTTGAGAGATTTCTCTTCGGCAACGATATGCTCTCGCAAAAACTTGTTTAAATTGCGTGAGAGTTCTTCTTCTATTCTGGTCAGCGTTGAGTCTGGCCCTTCTGGTACGGTGAAGATTCGAAGCAGAGATTCGAAATTCGCATCAGCGGTTCTTTGTTCTGATACCATGTCGCGTCTATATATAGTTGTAGTTTTAGGGTTGCAGCGGGACAATCTAAACGAAAACGGGACTAATGTCCCGTCTTAATTCGGAAAGCCTAAATTACGAAAATTATGAGCTAAAAAATGTACTTTTACTTACATTCAATTTTTTCTAGTTTCGCAATCGCATTATTGTAACGGTTAAGCGCAGTGTCGATTTGTTTCGGGTGGCTTAAAAGCTCTGCAAATGCGGAACGTAACTCATAATTTTTTTCGTGCGGTTTTGATTGGCGATCATCGAAGGTGGTTTTGGCGATTTTTCCTAGCTCATCACTGCGTGATGCCAGTACTTTAATGTCGTGTTGTTCAAGCTTTAACCAAGCTTCAACAGGTTGGCTTGTTGCTACTTTTGATGCATCGTTATCCAGATAGTAGTGTACTGCTGCACGGTTAAGCTCGAAGTGGTTTTTACGACCTTCTAGAAACCATTGGCTAACATCCGCCAGCTCTGGGTAACTATCTGTAGTGAGTTGTGCAAGATCCTCATACCACCCTAAAGAAGCATCAATGTATGCGTCATACTTACCAGCGAAGCACTGATTATCTGCGGCAGCCGCACTTAGAGAAGTAGCGGAAAGAAGTAGTGTGGATAGAAGGCGTTTCATAACTGTTCCTTTGTTAACTATTGTTATTATGCTCTCGCGGGCCTTGTTTTGACGCGCTGGCATTTCTTTTTTATGTTGGGCTGACAAATTCGTCTTTTATAAGCGTTGCATAATGTACATAAATTCTCATGCAATTAGTGCGAGAGAGATACAAAAAATAGCATCAAAACTGGAACGAGCAAGCTTAGTATAAATCCGCTGACGATAGCGACAGGAACACAACGAACTCCCCCGGTAGTTTGAATCACCGGAAGCGTAAAGTCCATCGCCGTTGCGCCAGCATATCCAATCGATGTGCAAGGCATACGGCCAATAAACATAGGGATAAGAACTAAAGATATCAGTTCGCGCAGCAATTCAATCAGGAAAGATGCACCACCAAAAACAGGGCCGAATGCATCGCCCATCAGAATGCCTGCTAAAGAATACCAGCCGAAACCTGATGCCATCGCAAGCCCTTGGTAGAGAGAAATATCCAAAATGAATGAAGCGATTACGCCGCCAACAAGGCTAGTGACGACGATGACACTGGCGATAACCATGCCATGTTTATTCAGCAAAATTTGACCAAGCGATAAGCCACTATTTCTTAACTGAATGCCAATAAAGAACAGCAGAACAAATAGAATCCACTCACTTGCGGTGTCTACCCAACTCAGATCAAAGCCAAGTACGATACCTATGACTAATCCTCCTCCGACAACTAAAATCAGCTTTGCAGATTCCAGAGCCATTCGGGATAGAGGTAATTTGGTGTGGCTAACATCGGTTTCTAATGGCAGAAGTTTATCGACAAATGGCAAAACAGCTAGGTTGCAGCTACCAATCACGAGGAAGAACACCGCTGTATATTTAATGATGAGCTGTAAGTTGTCACCCAGATTGTCTAGAGATGCAAGACTTAATCCCATAAGGAATAAGATGACATAAACAAGCGATGCAGTCGCACTGTTGAGTTTTGCTAGCCAATTTTTATTGTCAATAGAGAACAGATACCCCACCACAAGTGGGGCAAAGATAAACAACATCCCTGAAAGCATACATTCCTCGAAATAAGGTCTAGAAACCGCTGGCGTTTATAACCGCTCTAAGTTTTGAATTAAATTCCATATCGCTAAGATTGCTCAGGTTAAAGAGAACTTCCGCACCAGTCGTATTGATTTCTACTTCGTGATCATCAATAGCATCGTCTTGTTTTCTAAACATAAGCAAGTGGTTTGATATTCGTGCTACATCAAGGTAACTGACTTCGAAAGAATGTTCCACACTTTGTTTGTTGCAACATACGTCTAAAAAGTCAGCATCGAAGCCCCAATGCTTTAATACCAAATGACTGGTGTCTGAACAGCGGGAGTGAAAAATCTGTAGAGCAATGTCTTGATTAAGGTAGTTACCGTTTTCCAGATACTGATGGTACTCGTTGACCAAGCAAAACAATCCAATGTCAGCCAGTAAACCAACAAGCAGGGATTTTTCCTGCTCCAGATGATGATAGTGTTCCGGGTCGAGTTCTTTAAAGGCCTGTGTTACCAACACCATGGTCGCACCCAACTCCCGAGAAACGGTAGCACTGTGGATCAATATGTTGTTGCACTCTTTACTCAAGTTTGTGGCGTGTTTTAACTGCTCAATAGCTTGAGCTGTCACGATATCTCTAACGCGCAAAATACCTAGTCGTGAAACGGCAGTGGTCAAGTCATTGCAGGTAATATTACGGCGGTTAAAAATCACGGAGTTCGCAATGCGAATCACAACGGCGGCAAGGCTAGGATCATCGGCAAGGCAATTTGCTACATCAGAAACTGTGGTCGATTCTTGTGACGACATTTTTTGTATTTGCAATACCACATCTGGTATCGGTGGGAGGGTAATTCTCCCTGTATTGATCGAGGTTTCTACAAGTTTCGCAAACTCGCTCTCGACTCCCTTGATCAGAAGTTGTTTGTTGTCTGGAAGCCAGTAAAAAGATAAGTGATTCATAAAAATTATTAGTAGGCAGAAGTCGGCATATTTTAACTTTCGCTAATGTGTATAAGCAACCGATTCCCTCTCAGTGCCGCTAATTTCTTCTATTGCAAGTCGAAAATCGGAATGTGGAAGGAATTTTTAAATCTTAAATACTTAAAAACGTACCAATGCGAGTCGATTCTCATTTTTGATAAATAAAAAGTGGTCGAGTGTGAGATATGCCCTGACTTAATTCGCTTCGTTAACTATCATAGTCAAATAACAAAGTAGGTATCCTCATAGCTATGAGGTGCTAATAATTAAATCATTAATTTTATTCGCTAAATTGTACTGCTATCTGGTGATCTTTCTTAATCGGGGAATTTGATTAAAGGGTCAATGACTATGGTAGAGCGAACATTTTTCGACTATGTAAATAAGTTTGGTGAAAGCCAACAGCGTTCAATGTTTGGTGGTATAGGTTTATTCCAAGAAGATGCTATGTATGCGTTGTTAACTAACGATTGCATATATATCCGCGGTGGAGAGGAGTTAGACGATCAGTTAACCGCGTTAGGTTGTGAAAAGTACCGTCATGTGAAGAAGCAAACTGTAGCGACAGTTAACTACTATGACATCACAGACCTTTACTCGAGTAATTATCAAGAATTAGATGCCATTGTTGGCACGTCAATTAAAAACGCAGTTTCTCAACGTGTTGTGCAAAAGTCGTCGCTGAACCGTCGTCTGCGCGATTTGCCTAACATGCAGCTTACATTGGAGAGAATGGTTAAAAAATCCGGTGTCGATGATGTAGATACATTTATAAAGCTAGGTGCTCCAACGGTGTTTAATAAAGTTTGTCAGACCTATGGTAATGACGTTGATATTAAACTGTTGTGGAAATTTGCTGGGGCGATTGAAGGGATTCATTGGAAACTACTGCAAGAGCCTCGTAAACGTCAGTTATTAGAGAGTTGCCAGCGTTAATCCAATTAAAAAGCCGAAGTGTTAAACTTCGGCTTTTCTTTTTCATGTGGCTACTAGATTCAAATTAAAGCTTGAAGCGAGTAGTAAACATAATTTGGTCACCATAAGAGTCGTTGAAACGAGCTTCAGCACCAATTGAGAATAACTCTGTTGAGTGGAATCGTGCGTAGAAAGAAGCAATCCAGTCATCGTTGTCTTCAATTGAAACGTAACCGCCTTTACCACCCACTTCAAGTTGTGGACCTAACCATTGGCGAATACCCAAATTTAGCTCCATACCAGTATCTGCACTTGCGCCGTCTTTTTTATCTTCAATGCGGAAAAGCATTTCACCAGTGAAATCAGCCCAGTTATTTACTGGTGCATGGAAGCCAAAACCGGCAGCGGCAGCGTAATCGCTCTCAAGTTCAGAATCGATTCGGCCAATTACGTGAGCATTTGGGTGAATTGATTTGCTGATACCAGCACCAAAAGTCATTGGGCTCGCACCAATTCGAGCTTCTGCATAGTCATAACTAAAGTTGCTCATAATTGATGGGCTGTTACGGTCAACTTCGGCTAAGCTTTGTCCCGAAGCAATTAGTAGTGCTGCTGCAATGATTGTTTTACGCATAGTTACGGTAAACCTGTTTTTATCGTTAATTCCATGGTTTTAAAGAAGGATTCACACTTGCTCCTGAATCCAGCTTCAACTCTTTTGACATCATAAAGCATTGATGTATAGAGAAACCATCAAAAAATGTCATAGTTTTGTCGTTTGTAGAATTCTAGCAATTTAAATGCCAGCTTATTAGAGAAGGTTACTCTCCAAAATCCATACGCTTCTCTGCGATAGCGTTGAGTATTTTCTCGGTATCCAGAACTCTCACCCAAGGCATAAGATCTTTCTCATTTTCAATTACATAGTGGGTAAGCTGTTCTTTAACTACTTGTCTCAGTTGTTCGCCCATCCATGGCTTAGCAATAAAAAAGTCTAGACTTGCATGGTTAACCGCTTCTACGGTGTCGTTGAGTCCGGCTTGCCCTGTTAACAAAACCTTACGAGTTTTTGCTGTATCTGGTTCATCATTCAGTTCAATTAAAAAACTAATTCCGGTCTGTTCTGGCATGATGTGGTCACATAGGATCAATGCTAATGCGACTTCTTGCTCGCGGTAGTCTTCAATAACTGACTTGGCTTCGCTAACAGACTGTGCTGCTTCAACAATGAAGTTTTCTTCAAAGCAATCAATATCCTGCATGACGCTATCAAGTACTTCTCGTTCATCATCGACACATAAAATCATGAATTTGTTCATGTTATTTTCCTTATTAATCAGTGCTGGCGAGGAGTAAAGGAAGCCATACTCGCATGTTTGTGTATTCGCCGAGCTTAGACTCGACGTCAATCCAGCCGTTATGTTGATGCATAATTTGCTGGCAAATAGAAAGCCCAATACCTAAGCCAAAATTACCTTCACGTTTCGTTGTGTAATTGAGTTCGAAAATCTTTTCTCTGGTTTCTTCTGAAATACCGTGCCCGTTATCTTTGAAGCTAACAACGGCATAGGTTTGCCCGTCTTTCTCTCCTAAATAAGAGTGTATTTCTAACACTCCTCTGTCAGGGAAAGCGTCTATCGCGTTAGAAATCAAGTTCGTCCACACTTGTTGAAGTGCAATTGGTAGGCAGCGCACGGGCGGGATAGATGAATACTCTTTAACTAATTTATGAAGTTTCAATCGGTTTTCAAAAATGACCAGCGTATCCTCGATACCTTCATGGATGTCAACCACATGGAAGGTTTCATCATCCGCTCGTGCATAGCCTTTTAGGCTCTTAACCATATCGGTAATTCTTTGCGCGCACACCTTGATGGAGCGAAGAGTGCTGCCCGTCAGATGGTAGCGCTCTAATGATTCCAAGTTCTTCAACATGGCATCCGGATTTGATTTGGCCTGTTTGATGGACTCTTCGTTATTATTAAGGCCAAGTTTAACCATTTTCTTAGCGAGAAGACGGTTGTGTATTTGGTTTTCCAGCAGTTTAGCGAGCTCACGTTCTTCTGAAGTCGACATCGGTTTTGCCGCCAGAGCTGCTTTGAGCATTTGTGAGCCTTGGTGATTGGTTGCTGAATCAGCGTATGACTCGACAATATTTTCAATATTATTGGAGAGAGTGTCGGTGCCGCGCAAAATTGCTGACACTGGGTTATTGAGTTCATGGGCAACACCGGCGACTAACTGCCCAAGCATCGCCATTTTTTCACCTTCAATTAATTGTTGATGCGCAGATTCCAGTGATTCGAGGGTTTCTTGTAACTGTATTTTGGTGTTGATGCTTCTTTGTAAGCGTCGATTGAAGTGACGCAATAACAGGTTGGTAAAAAGCGGCAATAAGCTGGTGTTGGTGTGCATGACTTTGGCAAATACATCTCTGTCTAGTTTAATCACCTCAGTTTTAGTCAACGTGATTGCGGTAGAGAAGGAGTTTTCGCCAGTCACAAATGACATCCCTCCAACGATATTCCCTTTTTGGTGCCTAACGACCTCGCGCTGTTGACCATGTTTATCTTTTTTATAAAGAGCAACTTCTCCTTCAGTGATAAACCATAAAAAGCGGTTTTCCTGACCTTCGACAGTGAGCAAGTGCTCGGCGGAATATGTCCGACAAGCCTTAGTGTCATCGTGCTTATCAAAAAACTGATATAACGCGCCAATGACCTGATCAGCGAGTTCAGCGTCGGTTAACTGATGGTACTCAGAGATAAAACCTTGCCGGTAAGAGTGCATTTTGTTGTCGATATGTGAACGCAAAAGCCTTTGCTGATCAAGAACACTGCTGTAGTGAAGCGCGTTATCTTTGTCATTTTCTAACACATAGGTGGTGAGTTCTTGGACGACAGTTTTATAAAGCACGTTATCTTGCAGGGGCTTAGTTAAGCAGTAATCCAGTCGACCTTCATTGACAGCACTGACGATCGCCTGAATATCTTGACCGCAACTGATTAGAACTTTACGAGCAGTCTTGGTGTTGTCCATTCTGTCCAGATGAATCAAAAAGTCCGCACCGTTTAAATTCTCGTTATGGCTGGCGATGACTAACGCTACCGTTTGATTCTGAGATTCCAGATACTCCAGCGCCTGCTGAGCTTCTTCAAAAGAATCGGCGGTATGAAGGTCAAACTTAGTGGCGAACGAGCGCAGTTCATGTCGCCATTGTTCGATACTAATAGGGTTGTTATCTAAGCAGAGTAGGGCGTATTGATTCACGTTGCTCTCATCATATTGAAATCTGACAGCATTACTCTATCAAGTGAGCGCAAAACGAACTGAGAGCGAGGTTTTAGAATGCTAAATCAGCGGCAACTATCGACTCATATTCTGGAAGGACAAACACTTTTACAATCAATTCACTAAGTGCCGCCTTGAGCTCGTTGAACCTTGTCGGTAGACTGCATGAAACAGGATAGGAACCTACTTATATGAAAAAACTAAAATTAATTGGTGCAGTTGGTGGCGCAGTCTCGCTGGCGTTATGTTGGCCTCTAGCTGTGGGACAAATTGGTCAGAATGTGATTAGCGATGGCTTAAAACACGTCAGCAATAACGATATCTCTGCAGAACTGATCAGTTATGACCGTGGTTACCTGTCTTCGCATGCGCAAACACGTTTTACTGTTACCAACCCGGTTCTTAAACTGCAAATGCAGCACGAAGGTTTACCAACAGAAGTTATCGTGGACAGCGATATTCGACATGGGCTGGCGAGTATTTCATCTGTGTCGACGTTTCCTGATTATCCAGAGTCGCCGCTGGTGGTTAACAGTACCACGCAACTGAATGGAAACACCCGTTTCTTTTCCACACTAGATAACTGGCATTATCAAAGTGAAGGCCCAGATTCTGTAGCGATTTCTATTCTATCTTCTCAAGTAACGGGCACTGTTACAGCTTTGGGACAAATGGATTTCAACGTTACTATCCCGTCTATTGCTTTGAATTTTGAAACTGGCGAGAACATGTTGATTTCTGATTTCTCAGGCCAAGGTAATGGTAAACAAGATTCAGGATTTTGGATTGGAAAGCAAAACATCACACTCGGAAGTTTAAATGTTGACGATGGTCTGGGTTCGACTCTGTTTTCTGCCGAGAGTACTTCATATCAGTTTGAGTCTGAGTTCAACACTGAAAAATCGCGTTTTACCAGCAATCATAAGATGAATGTTGGCAAGGTTATGGTTGATGACGGTGAAGTGAACAATGTTCAACTCGATTTCACTTTGGGTGACGCAGACCGTGAGGCTTTCCTTGCACTGTCAAACATCTATCAAAGTAATCCCTATTTAGAAGCGGAAGACCTTGAAAAAGCGATGCCACACGTTGATTCACTATTTTCTAAAGGGTTCTTTGTTAGCATCAAACCTTTTGCTCTTAATCTTGGCGAGGGGGAGTTTTCGTCAAAAATGACGCTTAACATTCCTGAAGGCACCAATGACGTACAGAAAGACCCGAGTGTGATTATGTCTGCGTTAACGGGTGATCTTGAAGCGTTTGTATCGAATCAACTGGTTGAAGATTACCCTTCTATCCAACAGGGCGTGGATGAGCTACTTATGATGGAGATGATGACGCAAGACGACATTGGCTATCAATTAAAAGCAGATATAAAGGAAGGGAATATTGTTTTCTCCAATGGTCATAAGGTTCCTCTTTTTGCTCTGTTTATGTATGGAATGATGGCGCGTTAATCCGTTATGACATTCTAAAGTCTTTGAAATTTAGATTAGTTGAAGAAAAGAGGTCGAAAGACCTCTTTTCTTGCTTTTTATCCGATGAAAAAAGTGGTATTAATCACACTCATCATCGATAGCAGGAGCAAGGAACACATGGAGCCGAAAACGGACACTGTTTACAACTTTAGTGCTGGTCCAGCAGCGTTACCAAAAGCCGTGATGGAAAAAGCACAGGCTGAGTTTGTTAATTGGAACGGCATGGGCGTTTCGGTTATGGAAATTAGCCACCGCAGCAAACCTTTCATTAAGGTGGCAGAAGAAGCAGAGCAGGATTTGCGCGATCTTCTAAATATCCCAGACAACTATAAAGTACTATTTTGCCAAGGTGGCGCACGTGCACAATTTGCAGCTGTGCCTCTGAACCTGATGGGTAACGCGAAGAAAGCAACCTATATTGATGGTGGATACTGGGCAGAAAGCGCAGTTAAAGAAGCAAAAAAATATTGCGAAACAGATGTTTTTGACGCGAAAGTAGAAAAAGACGGCAAAATTGCTATTTTACCAGCAAGCGAGTGGAAGATTGATCCAGAAGCGGCATATGTTCACTTCTGTCCAAACGAAACCATTGACGGTATCGAGATTAACGATTTACCAGTAACGGATAAACCAATCGTTGCTGACATGTCTTCAACGATTCTTTCTCGTGAAATTGATGTCTCGAAATATGGTGTTATCTACGCGGGTGCGCAGAAAAATATTGGCCCTGCGGGTATTTGTATCGCGATTGTACGAGATGATTTGCTAGAGCTAGCAAGTGACCTTGTTCCAGGCATCCTGAACTACAAACTGTTGGCAGAACAAGATTCAATGTTCAACACGCCACCGACTTACGCTTGGTATCTATCAGGCTTGGTATTCAAGTGGTTAAAAGAGCAGGGTGGCGTGAAAGCGATTGAGAAAATCAACCGTGAAAAAGCAGCACTGCTTTATGACTATGTTGATTCATCTGATTTCTACCGCAACGGGATTCACCCAGACAACCGTTCTCTAATGAACGTGCCATTCCAGTTAGCGAAGCCTGAACTAGACGGTACTTTCCTTGAATTAGCTGAAGCTCGTGGTTTAACTTCACTGAAAGGTCACCGTGTTGTAGGTGGTATGCGTGCATCAATCTATAACGCAATGACGCTTGAAGGTGTTCAAGCACTTGTTTCGTTTATGAAAGAGTTTGAAGAGCAGTACGCGTAATTCGCGTTAGTTTCTGCTTATAAAAACCAACAGATAATTGACTAAAAAGCGCAGCCTGAGAGCTGCGCTTTTTTATGCTTTGCTGTTCACCAACGCTTTATTGCGTACGTTGAGAAGGTCGGTTCTGCCCTTTGCCTTTGTTTGCATTTGGTCGAGCGCTGCTTTGCGGGCGGCCGTTACCTTGACCTTGTGGACGACTGCTGCCTTGTGAACTGCCGTAGGAACCTTTTGCACCGGATTTGTTGTTGCCCGATGCTTTGTTTCCTCGTGGGTTATCGCCACGATTGTTCTCTTTACGGCCATTTTCACCACGACCGCTATCACCACGACTATTGTCACCACGAAGTGCATCAAATCCCGGTTGTGACTTGGTATGCTTAGTAGCAAATCGGTTTGAACCGTGACGACCTGACTTACGACGTTGTGCTGGCGTTAATTTGTCACCATCTTCAGCAGGGACTAAACAGTTAGGTTTATCACCAATCAAATGTTTCTTGCCCATGTTGATTAGAGCTTCGCGGATCAGCGGCCAGTTTAGTGGGTCGTGATAGCGAAGAAGCGCTTTGTGCAAACGTCTTTGACGATCACCTTTCGGTACAGTGACATCTTCACGTTTTTTGTATTTCACACGTTTTAAAGGGTTCACTTCAGAGTGATACATCGCCGTCGCGTTACACATTGGTGATGGGTAGAAGTTCTGTACTTGGTCACACTCGTAATTATGGCTTTTTAGCCATAGCGCCAAGTTCACCATATCTTCATCTTCTGTACCTGGGTGAGCAGAGATGAAATAAGGAATTAAGTATTGCTTCTTGCCAGCTTCAGCACTGTATTTATCAAACATTTCTTTGAAACGGTCGAATGTACCCATACCCGGTTTCATCATCAGATCAAGCGGGCTCTTTTCCGTATGCTCTGGAGCAATTTTCAGATAGCCACCTACGTGGTGAGTCACAAGCTCTTTGACATATTCAGGTGACTCAATGGCGAGGTCGTAGCGAACACCAGACGCAATCATCACTTTCTTAATGCCTTCCACTTTACGCGCTTCACGATATAAATCGATGGTGTGCTTGTGGTCGGTATTGAGTTTATGACAGATGCCCGGGAACACACAGGAAGGTCGACGACAGTTGGCTTCCGCTTTAGGATCTGAACAACCTAAACGGTACATGTTTGCTGTTGGGCCACCTAAATCCGAGATAGTGCCAGTAAAGCCCGGTACTTTATCGCGGATCTCTTTGAGTTCGTTGATGATCGATTCTTTCGAACGGTTCTGAATGATTCGACCTTCGTGTTCCGTAATAGAACAGAAAGAACAGCCACCAAAACATCCACGCATAATGTTGACTGACGTTTTAATCATGTCATACGCAGGGATCTTATCTTTGCCGTATTTAGGATGCGGTACACGTGCATACGGCAGATCAAACACATAATCCATCTCTTCGGTGGACAATGGGATTGGTGCTTGGTTAACCCAAAGCTCACGGTTGCCGTGGCTTTGAATCAGAGCACGGCCTGAATACGGGTTAGTCTCTAAATGCAGTACGCGGCTTGCATGAGCATAAAGAATACGGTCATTAATCAGTTTCTCGTAAGAAGGCAAACGCACAGCTGTGGTTTTTGAATCATGACGGGAAGGGCGAACGGTAATCGGCTTCGCTTCTTCTTCCTCTTTCTTGGTTTCACATTGTGTTTCAACTTCGTACGGGTTAGTCGGTATAAATGGCGTACTTGGTTTATCAATTCTTGATGAATCAATAACCTTGAAACCTTCAGGTACTGACGCAAGGTTTATTGCTGTGCCGCGTACGTTAGTCAGATCGCTGATTGATTCGCCGTCAGCTAAGCGGTGTGCCACTTCTACCAGAGCGCGTTCTGCGTTACCAAATAACAGAATGTCGGCTTTCGCATCAAATAGCACTGAACGGCGAACTTTGTCTGACCAATAGTCATAGTGCGCAACACGACGCAGGCTTGCTTCAATACCACCCAGTACAATTGGCACATCTTTATAAGCTTCACGACAACGCTGAGAGTAAACCAGTGTTGCACGATCAGGACGCTTACCGCCTTCATTGTTCGGAGTGTAGGCATCATCATGACGCAATTTTCTGTCTGACGTGTAACGGTTGATCATCGAGTCCATGTTGCCTGCTGTAACGCCGAAGAATAAGTTCGGTTTACCCAGCGCCATAAACGCGTCTTTATTTTGCCATTCTGGTTGCGCAATGATGCCGACGCGGAAACCTTGTGCTTCCAACAGACGACCAATGATAGCCATACCAAAACTTGGGTGATCAACATAAGCGTCACCGGTCACAATGATAATGTCGCAGCTATCCCATCCAAGCGCATCCATCTCTTTACGGCTGGTAGGTAAAAAGCGTGCGGTACCGAAGCATTCTGCCCAGTACTTTTTGTGTTGATGGATAGGAGTAATATCGCTGTACATATTTTGACCTTGTATTTGAGAGGTGCGCATTATAGCGGCTTGAAGATGGAGTATCTAGCGGAACATCACCTCATCTTTGTTGGGGATTTTGTTAAGTCTACAGAGATAGGAAAGAGAACTGCGCTTTGCTATTATCGCCCTCTATTAAAACTTGGCTCACTTATTTGAAATTATGGTTTATTCACTACTTTCTGTTTTCGCTCCTATGCTTTTGGGCGCTCAAATTATTCTGACGATGATTTTGGTCAAAGGTGATATTTGTCCGGGTCAACGTGGGCGCATACATAAGATATTGCCTTCAATAGGTGTGCTTTGGTTGGCCATCGCTTCGATTAAGATTGAAGCATTTTTAGTGGTATTTGCCATTTTTTACTTCTATTCCCGAGTGCAGACGACCAAAACTCGTGATGAAGGACCTATTTGGGTTCTTTATCTGGCTAACGGTTTATCACTGGCATATGTCGGTGTATTGATTAGTGAAGCGGCAAGCTGGAGTGCTTCTTTATCACTGTTCATGATGATATTTCTGCTTGGCTCGGTATTCGCGAACATGCTTTTGTCCATTGCTCGTAGCCGACTAGATGCGTTTCATCGTATTCTGCCTGTGGTAGGAATTTTGTCTGCAATGGCTACAACGTTGTGCATTGTTCCATTTGCTTACTCACTTGAAAGCGAACAGTTAGCCGAGTTAACCATGCCATTGATCATCAGTTTCAGTTTACTGATTGCCGGTATCGTTTTTTGGAGCTGGCATATTATTACGGCCAAGAAGCCGGAGAAAGGTCAGTTAGCGGTCGCATTTTTGCTGGTGTTGTTGGCGAGCACAGGTTTTCACAGTCTCTATCTGATTCAATAATCAGAATTTAGCTCCCTGGAGCAAAATCACTTTTCTTGTGTGAAATCCCGACTAGGCTTAATAGGTGGGTTTTGTTCAAAGGAGTGCTGATATGGATCTGAGCAATGTTAATAAGCTGGACAGTATTATTCTCTTAGGCATAGTGAATGAGAAGCTACGCTTGGAGTGTGACAGCTTAGATGAGCTGGTTTCCACTTATGAAATGGATGTTGAAAGCGTGGTTGGTAAATTGAGTCATCTTGGCTTTCGCTATGATCCATTAACCAACCAGTTCAAATCATCAGGTCGTTAAGTTTGATCGCATTTTTAAGCCATCTTGATTCCGTCAAGGTGGCTTTTACATTGCTGTTTTGCCGTTGCAAAGAATGTTTGTAAGTAGCGTTTGTCTTTATCGCTATTACGCACCGCCGCAAACAGTCGACGCCATAAGCCATTGCCCAATGGTTTACTGGTGATCAATCCCTGACGCGAAAACTCGCTGATGGCCCAATTAGGTAGAGCAGCAACGCCTAAGCCTGCCGACACCATCTGTACCAACATCAATGTATTATCTGCTTGTTTCCATTTTGCTGGCTCTACACCTGCGGGGTGTAAGAAGTGTTTCACTACATCTAAACGCTGCTTCTGCACTGGGTAGCTCAACAGTGTTTGTTCTGCCAAATCTTCTGGTGCAATAGACTCTTTGATGGCGAGAGGATGGTTGGTTGCAGTGATTAAGCGCATTTCGAAATCAAACAGAGGCTCATAGTGCACTTCTGAGCGCGGAAGAATGTCGGAAGTAATCACTAAGTCCAGTTCGCCAGCAAGCAGTGCCGGCAGAGGCTCAAAACCGAAGCCAGATGAAAAGTCTAACGCGACACTTGGCCAAGCCACTTGATACTCTCTTAACGCGGGCATAAGCCATTGGAAACAGGAATGGCACTCAATCGCCATATGCAGCCTGCCGTTCACGTCTTCTTTTAAGCTCGCTAGCTCATTTTCCCCTTTGGCGATTCTCGGCAGAATATCATCGGCAAGCTTTAACAGTATTTCACCCTCGGAAGTAAACTTTACCGGTCTTGTTTTTCGTAAGAAAAGTTGGCTACCAAGTCTCGCTTCCAGGTCTTTAATCTGATGAGAAAGGGCTGATTGAGTCAAATGGAGTGAAGTCGCTGTTGACGTCAATGATCCTGTGTCTCTCAGCGAAGCAATCGTTCTTAAATGTTTTAGCTCTATCATGAGATTTCCTCATCATTCCGTAAGCATCATGAATTTAAAAACTAACTTACGCCCTTTCTTTGGAGCTG
Source organism: Vibrio sp. Hal054 (assembly GCF_037162405.1). Lineage (NCBI taxonomy): Bacteria > Pseudomonadati > Pseudomonadota > Gammaproteobacteria > Vibrionales > Vibrionaceae > Vibrio > Vibrio sp. Hal054. The sequence continues at coordinate 1,085,248 of NZ_JARLUT010000001.1, forward strand.
TAAACATCTAGACGTCTATTTTAAATTTAAATGGCATGTCAGTTAAGGCTGTAAGCGTGTAGGTTTTGCATTGTGAGGCTTTTCTTATTTTGCTGTCATCCTAGAGGTTTGAGTTTATGTGGTTGAAATAAAGTAAAATAAAAACAATTAGTTAAGTTTGTTTTTGGGTGGTTTTGATATTTTGCTGAAGTTAGGTTAATCGGCAGTGCTTCAGTTAACATCCGCCTTCGCTCCTATTTAGTTGGTTTTTTATCTTAAGGTTACACACATGACTAATACTTTGATGAAATTTGCTGTTGATGATGGTTCAACAAACGTAAAAGTAAGTTGGTTGGCTGACGGTGAAATTAAAAGTTTGGTGTCACCAAACTCATTTAGAAAAGATTGGAAGAGTGCAGCGTTAAGAAACGATAAAAAAGTCTACAACTACACTATTGATGGCTTTAAATACACTTACGATGCAACGTCTGATAAAGCATTAGAAACAACGCACGTTGATTATCAGTATGATGATTTGAACTTACTGGCGGTGCATCATGCACTTCTTCAAACAGGTTTAGAGCCTTGTAACGTTTCTCTGGTTGTGACTTTACCGATCACTGAATACTACCGTTTTGAAGATTGCCAGAAGAATGAGAAGAACATTGAACGTAAACGCCAAAACTTGATGCGTGAAATATCACTCAACAAAGGTAAAACGTTCAACGTGGTTGAAGTAGAGGTGATGCCGGAAAGTTTACCTGCGGTGTTATCAACACTCGTAAACTCTAACTGCAATGAATTTACGCGCTCTCTTGTGATCGATTTAGGCGGTACAACCCTGGACATGGGTATTGTTGTCGGTGAGTTTGACGAAGTGTCAGGCGTATATGGCAACAACGAAATCGGCGTATCTATGGTGACCAACACCGTTCGCAAAGCATTAGCGTTTGCAGACAGTGACTCAAGCTACCTTGTAGCAAATGAACTTATCCGCCGTCGCCACGATGATGAATTTGCGTCAGAAGTGATTAACGATGAATCTCAAATCGAGATGGTTCGTGAAAAAATGAATGCTAAAATTCATGAGCTTGGTAAGCAAGTTGTTACTGAAGCGAAGAAGTTTGCTAAAAATCCGAACCGCGTTTACCTCGTGGGTGGCGGTGCAACCCTCATTTATGATGCAGTGAAAGGTGCGTATCCAACATTAGGTGACCGAGTCATCCTTGTTGATAACGCTCAGTCCGCGTTGGCTCAAGAAATGTGCTTGTATCATGCAGATGAAAACAACAGCAACGTAGAGGAAGCTGTTGATGAATAAGCGCTTCAAACGCGTATCTCTGGCGATCTACCTCGACCCGCTGCAATCTATCCCTGATAGTTTTGCCTACAATACGTTTATTGGCTGGTCGAAAAAACGTAAAGAACTCGCGGCGGATTCTACCGCTGCGATGGAGCTGCACCAGTTAGTCCACATCCATAAAGATATTTATATGAGTGGCATGTTTCTGCATTGTTTAAAACCAGAACTGGCGACCAGTTTTGCGATGGCATTGTCTAACGATTCAATTACCGAGCAGTCGCTTCTGGACATTCTGAAGGTGCATCAGATTCAACCTCATGGTGTCCAAAGTCGAGTGGAAGAAGGCGCGTCAACGGAAAGCATGACTTTTGATGTTGATTCAGTGATTGATAATGTTTCATCTAAGATTGAACATTTGCTTGAATTGAAACTGTCAGAGCATTTCTCTCAGATAGATTTTTCTGCCAATGCCACACCGTCCGTCCCTGACTTCACTCATATTACTGAACATATGAGTTCTCAGTTGGCGCAGCATCAGCAATCATTAGTCGAGCATATTGCTGCTCATTCCAACACTCAGTTTGAAAGCAAGATAGACGCACAGGCGTTAAGCCAAGAAATTGTCAACTCGATGAGTGGCAAATTCGCAGAGAATGAAAAAGCACTTCGTGACCTGATCACGCTAATGCCGAGTTCAAGCTCAAATGACATTGATACTTTGGCACTGAGCCAAGATATCGCTTCCATCATTAGTAGTCAGTTAATTGAACACCAAAAGCAGCTGATGGGCGGTTCCTTATCAAGTTCCCAGCTAGCTTCTGTTGATCAACAAGCTCTCAGTCATGATATTGCGAAAGCAATTGGCGATAAACTCGATCACAGCCAGCAAATTGCCGAGCTTAAGAGCGTGGTGACTCAGCAAAACACACTGATTAATCAGTTGATGCAACAGATTAAACAGCAGGGCGGGTTAGTTGCAACACCTGCCAATTTTGCTGAACCTCAGGAGTCTGTAGAGGAACGTTTGGAGAAAGTACAACGCCTGAAAAAGAAAGGCGTGTTTTAATCTCTCCCATCTTAAAGTCGCGTTAATACTAAAAAGCCAGCCTGTGAGTGCTGGCTTTTTGCTGTCTGCTCGAAACCAACTCAGATGGTGGTGACGGATGACAACAAAACGACGCGAGTATTTAAAGGCGAATAGTCTAATAACGAATAACTTAATAGCGAATATTTTCAGGAATTGTAAAGCTTGGTAGCTTGTTTGGTTTGGCTTGTTGGCCCTTGCGCCATGCTTGTAGTTGTTGAACGTATTTCAGGATTTGTGCCACAGCAAGATATAACTGATTTGGAACCATCTGGTTGACTTGCGTTGTGTGGTAAATAGAACGAGTGATTTCGGGAACGACTAACACTTCAATTTCATGTTTGTCTGCCAAAGAGCGAATGTAGAACGCAACTTCGTCTTTGCCTTTGGCGACGACAAACGGAGCTTCTGCTTTTTCGATATCGTATTTAAGCGCGACAGCATAATGAGTCGGGTTCATTAATACTACGTCCGCAGTTGGTACCATTTTGTTGGCTGAGTTGCGAGCGTATTGCATTTGAATTTGACGTCTGCGCCCTTTGACTTCTGGGCTACCTTCTTGCTGCTTATGCTCTTGTTTTAACTCTTCTTTGGACATCATCATCTGCTTGCTAAACGTCATTTTTTGATAGGGGACGTCGATCAAACCGAAAATCACGGCAACGGAAATCAACATGATGACAAGCGTTATTAGGTTACCAAAAGCAATTTGTGTCACCGTCTGAAATGACGCTCTGACAAGGCCACTAATAATCCCGACGTTGTTGTTAAGTGTGGTGTAGAGCAGGAACAAAATGATGGCGATTTTTACCACACTCTTGAGAAACTCAACGAAGGTCTGTTTAGAGAAAATACGTTTAATACCAGAGGCCGGATTGATCTTAGAGAACTTCGGACTGATTTGTTTGAAGTTGAAGTTGAAACCGCCAAGAACACTACTTGCGCCGACAGCTGTCAGTGTTATGAACAACATCATTGGTGCAAACAACTTAATAATAACGAACAAGGATTGGGCCAGAAGTTCTAGGCTAGGCTCTATGTCGAATATGGTTGTTGAATCAAAGGTAAAAGCCGTTTCAAACAGCAGAAAGATAGAGCGCTTGAGCTCTGCGCCATACATATAGAAATAGCTGACGCCGACGATCATACAAATCGCAGTCGTAAACTCTTTGGCTCGTGCAATTTGGCCTTCTGCGCGCGCTTTGGTGAGCTTCTGGCTACTGGCCTGTTCGGTTTTATCCCCTTGACTCATTTATAGACTCAACACGTAATTCATGTGGTCACGCATTTCGCTGACCAGATCAAAGAAAATATCACCGACACCAAAGATAGACAGCATCAAGGCAAACATGCCCAGCAACATGGTCATCGGGAAACCTAATGTAAAAATGTTCAATGAAGGCGCAATCTTGCCCAGAAAACCAAAAGTAACGTTACTTAGCATCATGGTTAACATGGCAGGGATGGCAATAATCAGCGCAGAAGAGAACATCCAGCCGAACATGGTGAGTACATGCTTGATGCCTTCAAATGGATACACGGTATCAAATGGCCAGTGACGGAAACTATCGACAAAGATATCCAGAATGATCAAATGGGCGTCCAAAGAAAGCAATAACAACATTGCTGTGATATTGAATATACGAGCGGTGATTGGCACACTGGCGCCGCTGCTAGGGTCGTTCATCACTGCCATAGCAAGACCCATTTGCATAGAGACCGCCTGCCCGCCAATACTGAATATGTTCATGAACAGCAATACAACCATGCCCAGAATGAAGCCAAAGCTAAACTGGTAAATGGCAAACACATAGGCTTGGATAGAAAACGGATTGAATGACGGAACGCTATCAATAATGCCGGCACACATGATCGAGAAGATCATGGGAAGCAGAATTCTTACCATGACAGGAATACGTGTGTCGCCAAAGAAAGGCACCACCAGAAAGAAGCCGGCAAAGCGCACGAATGGCCACCAAACAAAGCCAAGCCATTCCGTAATCTGCGTGAAGGTAAGATCGAGCATACTAGAGCCGCGCTTTTACTGAGCCAGAGTCGGCACAGTGAAGAAAATGTACTCGAAAAACTCAGACACTTGCATCAGAAGCCAATGGCCCGCAAAAATGATGCTCAGCATAGTAATAATCAGACGCGGAAAGAAGCTGAGCGTTTGCTCGTTGATCTGAGTGACGGCTTGCAAAACAGCAACCAGTAAACCGACTAACAGACTCGGTACAATCAGTACCGATACCATAGAAACAACAACCCATAATGCTCGTGCGACAATGGTTACTGACATTTCAGGAGTCATTATCTAGCCTCCTATCCAGAAGCTTTGTGACAAGCTACCCAGCAACATTCCCCAGCCATCAACGACAACAAATATTAGCAGTTTAAATGGTAGTGACACGATCAATGGTGAAAGCATCATCATACCCATAGACATCAATACGGATGCCACAACAAGGTCGATGATTAGAAATGGCAAAAACACCATAAAGCCAATCTGGAATGCAATTTTCAGTTCACTCAGTACGTAAGCCGGTAGCAGCACCAAAAACGGAATGTCTTCAGGTTTATCTGCTAAAGGTTCGTCTGCGATTTTGGTGACTTGTTCAAGAGTTTGGGTTTGCGTTTGCGCTAACATATATTCACGCAAAGGAACGCTGCCTCTTTGTAGAGCATCGACTAAGGTGATTTCATTATTGGCATAAGGTTGGTAGGCATTGTCGTAAATGTCTGTCCAAACCGGACGCATAATCAGAATACTAAAGATCAAAGCAAGGCCGACCAATACTTGGTTTGGTGGCGACTGCTGCAAACCGAGCGCTTGTCTTAAAATACCCAATACAATGATGATGCGTGTAAAGCAGGTACACATGATGATAAATGCTGGAATAAAGCTCAGCATCGTCATCAAAATGAGGATTTGCAGTTTTACCGAGTATTCACTGGAGCCTGAAGCATCATTGATGGTAAACAGGCTCAGTTCTGGCTCTGCTGCTGCTATGTTAGGCAACAATAAAAAAAGGATGACTGTTAGCCATCCTAAAAGCTTTTTATTCATGGCTTCCACTATCGACTAGAGACAAAACTTGAACACCGTATTTGCCATCCTTAGTGATAATGCTTCCTGTACCAAATAAAACACCGTTGATCTTGATATCAACGGGTTCGCCTTCATGCTTATCCAGCATGACAACAGAAGAAGGTTCAATTGCCATCACTTCTTTCAAAGGAAGGCTGCGTCTTGAAACTTCTACTGTCACTTCAACAGGAATGTCGCGAATCATACCAATGTTTGACTTGCTTGTTGGTGCATCTAACGTGTTAGGTGCTTTATTCGATGTTAACGCTGAATCCTGTGCATCGAAATCCAGGTCATCGTTTAGCAGGTCAAGATCATCTAGTTGGTCTAAATCACTCATACTTCACTCCAAATTGAGCATGTTCATCAATGACAAGTTGACCTTTAAATAGAGTGTTGCCACTTACTTTCACGTCAATTTGTTCAGGTTTTTGCAAATCGATAACGTCCCCGACAGAGATGGTATCAAGTGCATCAATAGATAATTCTGTTTTCATCAGAATGGCGCTGATATCAACGGGCACTTGATTCAATGTTGCGACGACATCTTTCTGTGTAAATGGTTTGTATTTTCTTAAACCATTTGAAAAATATTTCAACGATTCTTCACTGAAGGTAATAAACATGTCTTCATGTATATTACCGACAATAAGTTCGCAATTAATTCTAATGTCATTGTGTTTAATCTTTTCACATTGAATTGTTTTTATCTTTTCGTTAGGAAATAAACAATTAATTATTTTACTTACAAAACGTTCAAAAAATTTACTGTGTGAAATTGTAATTGAGTTTATGCCCACATTACTATCTGAACTATTTGTAGGAATATTCAGATGTTTGCAAAATAATATATCCAAAGCACTGATGGATAAAGAAAAAGAAATAATGCCGATATTACTTATATCAAGGCATATTTCGTGTAAGTCTTCTTCAGAAGAGCCTTCCTCTCGTGGCTCAACTTCGACGGATACACCATTAAAGGTACCACGTAGCTGACGTTTAATTACGTTCGCATGTTCTTGAAGAAACTCAATAATCCTTTTTTTATGGCAATTTTCGGATTGCCAATATCGGTTATTGCGATATGTTGCATGAAAATACTCCAAAGAACTAAACCGAATTATAGGGTTCGGTAATAGGCGGGCGATTATACATAAGCGCAATATTACTTCAAATGAAAAACAGCCCATTATTCTTAATATATTGCTATGTAAGGATTGTTAGGAAGATCTACGAAGGAGTTTGGGACTATTCCTACATTCGAAATGATTCCATTTATTTATAATGCAGATCATTAATGTTGAATGTTTTATTTTCAGGTTATGAATGCATTGCAGAAATAACCATGAATGCATTATTAGGATTTTATTGTAGCGCCATGATTAGTTTAGACGATGCTTTAGGGATACACCCTACAATGCTGCAATTTCGAACTGAACGTACCTCGGTACTTGCTTCGAATATTGCGAACGTAGATACGCCTAATTACAAAGCAAAGGACGTTACGTTTAATGCGGTAATGTCTGAAATTGGCGGCGTATCTTCGACCCGTATTCAAACCGATACGATGTACAGAATACCAGTGCAACGTTCTCGAGACGGAAACACAGTAGAGCTTCAATCTGAACAAGCTCGATTTGCTCAAAACAGTATGGAATACCATCAGAGTTTGCAGTTTTTAAAGTCGAAAGTATCAGGCTTAAAACGAGCGATTGAAGGTCAATAAGGTTCTGAAACAGAACCATAAGTAATTTATTTAAGGGGCACCATGTCTTTTAACGGCATTTACGAAACATCCGGTTCAGCTATGACGGCTCAAACCATTCGTTTGAATACAATCTCTAGTAACTTGGCGAACGCTGATTCGGTCGCAAGTAACCCAAACGATGTGTACAAGCCATTAAAGCCAGTTTTTTCTGCAGCGTTTAACTCGCTGTCTGCAGCACAAAAAGATCAAGGTCTGGTACCTGTAAAAATTGCAGATGTGATTGAGTTGGATGGTCTGGCACAAACTCGCTATGAGCCAAATAACCCTTTGGCCAATGATCAAGGATACGTTTACCACACGGGAATAAACGTGGTGAATGAAATGGCAGACATGATGTCCTCAACACGCAGTTTTGAAGCGAACGTTGAAGTGCTTAACAACGTGAAATCAATGCAGCAATCTTTGATGCGTATTTGGGAGGTGTAATCGATGGCAACTGTAGTAGCTGGTGCAGACACTAGCGTCACCGTTCAATCGGCAACAACTTCCGCTTCCGCTGTTGTAACCAATCAGAACAGCGCGGATGCATTGTATAACCAATTTATTACCTTAATGGTGGCACAGGTTCAGAACCAAGATCCGTTGAATCCTGCTGACGGTACGGAATACGTATCTCAGCTAGCGACGTTTGCTCAGGTGCAAAGTACTGAGAACATGGTGACGATTCTTAACAACAACGCCATCATGATGGACAACTTACAAGTACTGACGACCGCAGATTTGGTGGGGCAAACTGTGTCTGTCCGCACGGATACACTACAAGCGGATGGCAGCACTGTTTACGACGGCTCTATTGAGCTGACATCGCCATCTAACACGGTAACGCTTGAACTGACTGATGAACAAGGCAACGTGACCAACATTGCTTTGGGCAGCCATTCTTCTGGCAAAGTCGATTTTTCTATTGATACAGCTGAGTTAGGTCTTGAAGGCAAGTACAGCATGAATGTACTGCTCGATGAAGGCCAAACTTACACACCTAATATTACGCTAAACGGAACTGTTGAAATGGTCTCTATCCCATCTACGGGTGGTGCTAGTGTCTTGACTATCAACGGCATTGGCGACATTCCATTTTACGAAATTGCCTCTTTTGGGCAGAAAAGTAACAACAGTTAATTAAGAGAGTATTTTATGAGTTTTAATATTGCCCTAAGCGGTCTAAATGCCTCTAACCAAGAGCTAAATACCATTTCAAATAACATCGCTAACTCATCAACGACGGGCTTTAAAGAGTCTCGTACCGAGTTTGGCTCTGTATATAACGGTGGCCAAGCGGGTGGTGTGCAAGTGAATGGCATCAGCCAGAACTTTGATTCTTTAGGCTCAATCGCAGGTACTGGTCGTTCGTTAGATATGGCGTTAACGGGCGGCGGCTTTTTCGTTATCCAAGAAGGTAACGGTCAGATGAGCTATACCCGTAACGGCGCATTCTCTATGGATGCGAATGGCTACATTGTTTCCAATACTGGCGGTAGCCTACAAGGGTATCAAGTGGATGGAAATAATAACTTACTAGAAGGTTCAGTGGGTAACCTGAAGATTGACAGTGCTTCACTGCCAGCGAAAGCAACGGATAGCATGACATTTACGTCAAACCTGGATTCTCGCTCAGAGGTTGTTGATACGGCGACTTATCCGTTTGACCCTTCAGATTCAAATTCTTACACCAACTCATATACGACTCCAGTTTATGACTCATTGGGTAACGAGCACACACTGACTCAGTATTTTGTAAAAACTGCTGACAACGAATGGTCGATTCACTCTGTTGTTGATGGTGATACCACGAATGTCATTACTGAATCACCCGTAACCTTTGACACTACAGGTAAGCTGACATCAAACCCGTCATACACAGTGACGGCAAATGCAGCGGGGGCAAACCCACTGGATATCACTATCGACATTTCAAAACTCAGCCAGTACGGCAGTGACTTTGTGGTTTCTCAAAACAGCGCGAATGGTTACACCGCTGGTGATTTTGCGGATATCCGTATCGAATCAAACGGTATGGTTTATGCGACATATAGCAATGGTCAGTCTCTGCTTCAAGGCCAGTTAGTTCTTGCAAACTTCACTGCGCCGCAAGAACTACTACAAACATCAAACACGTCTTGGACGCAAACTTTCGCGTCAGGCAATCCTGTGTACGGCGTACCAGGTACCGGTCAATTTGGTGAACTTGCTTCTGGTGCGCTTGAAAGCTCAAACGTTGATTTAACTTCTGAGCTGGTAAGCCTGATGACCGCGCAACGTAACTACCAAGCGAACACCAAAACGATTTCTACATCAGATCAACTGATGCAGTCGCTATTTAACGCGGTTTAATTATGAATCCAATTCTGTTCACCGCAGCGAAAGGTGCAGAGCGCGTAATGTTGGCTCAAGAAGTTCGAGCCAACAACCTTGCTCAAGTTAATACCGTCGGCTTTAAAGCGATCATGGAACACTCAACACCAATGAAGATTAATGGTTCTGGTTTTGAGTCATCAACAACAACACGCACAAACTCGGCTTCTAACAACTTTGCACACGGTACGGAAATTCGTACTGACCGCCCTCTGGACGTACAAATTAACGGTACGGGCTTTTTTGCTTTGGAAGGCAAACAAGGTGAACCAGACGAGCTGTATACCCGTGCGGGTAATTTCAATCTCACACCAGAAGGTAACTTAATGGTGGGCGATCGTCAGGTGCTAAGTGATGGTGGTGCTATTGTCGTTCCCGAGTATCAAGCGATTAACGTCTCTAAAGATGGTGTTCTGAGCATTACCCCTCCGGGAGGCGGCGCGGAAATGGAAATCGCAACCTTGAAACTGGTTAACCCAGATTACTTCGATATGACGTTGGATAAGTCAGGCCTGTTCGTTGCGAAAGATGGCAACACCTTGATGGCTGATCCAGACGTCTCTGTTCGTTCTGGTTATCTGGAATCGAGCAACGTTTCAAGTTTGGAAGAGTTGGTCAGCATGATGTCGCTTTCTCGTCAGTACGAAATGCAAGTAAAGGCGATGGCAACCGCATCAGAGATAGACAAGCTTGGCAACCAGTTGCTGAAAGCGTAATAAGAATTTAGTAGGTAAGTTATGCATAGCGCATTAATGATTTCAAAAACAGGTATGGCGGCTCAGGACTCAAAAATGACCGCGATTTCCAACAACCTAGCGAACGTAAACACAGTCGGTTTTAAGCGTGACCGAGTGGTATTCGAAGATTTGTTCTACGCAGTAGAAAAACAAGCCGGAACAGGTACCGATGACCTTAACGTACACCCTACGGGTATTCAGTTAGGTAATGGTGTGCGTGTAGCCGGTACTGAAAAAGTATTTACGCAGGGTAACATCAACAACACATCCCAGCAGTATGACTTAGCGATCATGGGTGATGGCTTTTTCCAGATCGAAGGCCCTGACGGCGAAATGCTTTACACGCGCAACGGTCAGTTTCACGTGAATTCAGATGGTTCAATGGTGAACACTCAAGGTTATCTGCTGCAACCAGAAATTACGGTTCCTGATAATGCAATTCTTGTGTCTATTGCAGAAGACGGCACCGTATCGGCAACGATTCCAGCTGAAACAGAACCGCAAGATCTAGGTGAAATCACTCTGGTTAAGTTTATGAACCCTCAAGGCCTAACGGCGCTTGGTGGTAACTTGCTGGCTGAAACAGAAGCTTCAGGTGAAGCGATGGAACTGGCTGCAGGTACGGAAGGTGCGGGTTACATCAAACAAGGCGCTTTAGAAACCTCTAACGTACAAGTGGTTGAAGAGATGGTGGATATGATCTCAACGCAACGTGCATACGAGATGAGCGCAAAAATGGTCAGTGCGGCAGACAACATGTTGCAGTACCTAGCAAACCATACCTAAGTAATGGCTAGTTTTATGTGTTTAACAAACCTTGTAAGTATCGTTAAGCGTTCATCCGTTATTGCGTCAATTCTGTTATTGGCTGGTTGTGCCGGTCGTGGGCAGGAATTTGTGCCACCGAAGCCGGATGATGAAGCGTACGCGCCGCCTGAACTCAACTATGAAGTTGAACGTGTGAGTAAAGGTAGCCTTTACGCTGGCAATGCTTCAATGACACTGTTCCAAGATCGCCGAGCCTATCGCGTGGGTGACATTTTGACAGTGGTATTGGATGAGAAAACCGAGTCGGACAAAAGTGCAACTACCAAATATGGCAAAAGCTCTGGCGCTTCACTTAATGTGCCGACCGTCGGTGGCAGAACTTACGACCGTTTCTCAGCAAGTATTGACGGAAACCGTGATTTCAACGGCAGCGCAGCCTCTAAGCAAGGTAACAGTTTGAGCGGTTCTATCACTGTTACGGTATACCAAGTATTGCCAAATGGTGTGCTTCGTGTACGTGGGGAAAAATGGCTCAAGCTAAACCAAGGTGATGAGTTTATCCGCTTGTCTGGCAACGTGCGTGCAAGTGACATTGGTTCTGGCAACACCTTGTCTTCTCAGCGTATTGCTGATGCCCGAATTACGTATTCCGGCAGAGGTACATTTGCCGATACGAACACAGCGGGTTGGTTAACACAGTTTTTCAATTCTCCGTGGGTACCGTTTTAATGAAACATAGACTTAATTTCAAACACTGCATTTTGGCAGTGTTTGGTTGTTTGTTTTTCGGTAGTGCAACTGCAGTACCGATTAGCCATATCACGGATGTATACGGTGACCGAACCAACCAATTGATTGGTTACGGTGTGGTTGTGGGTTTGGATGGCACTGGTGATAAGTCACAAGTGAAATTCACCCAGCAATCTATTGTAAACATGGTTCAACAGTTCGGGGTTCAGTTGGAAGATGGCTCAAAGCCAAAAACAAAAAACGTCGCTGCTGTAAGTGTTACAGCAGTAGTGAGCTCTCACAAAGGTCCGGGTCAGACGCTGGATGTCACAGTCGCTTCGATTGGTGATGCGAAAAGTCTTCAAGGCGGAACGCTATTGATGACAGAACTAAAGGGGGTAGACGGCAACGTTTATGCTATTGCACAAGGTCATCTTGTGGTTGGAGGTTATAAAGTGACTGCCAACGATGGTTCTAGCGTGACGAACAACACTCCCACTGCGGCACGAATTCCAAATGGCGCAACACTAGAACGTGCAGCTAACGGTGCTGAAGACGAAGACCCAACACTGAGTTTGCAACTTAAGAAGCCACATTATCAAACGGCATTGAACATATCTAAAGTGATCAACAAAACTTTTGGTCGCGGCGTAGCGAAAGCTGTGAACAAAGGTTTGGTGGAAGTGGCGGCTCCAACAGACAGCGAAGACCGCATCATGTTCTTATCCATGATTGAACAGTTGGACGTAAACGAAGGTGAGTCGCTACCGAAAATCGTCTTTAACTCACGTACAGGCACAGTGGTGATCAGTAAAGGTGTCACAGTCAGTGAAGCGATTGTTTCACAAGGTGGCCTCACGGTGTCCATTCGTGAAGACCAGCTGGTATCGCAACCTAATTCTGCCGGCAGCTTTAATGCACCGGGCCAAACAACTGTAGTCAATGATTCCAACATCTCGATTAGTGAAGTGGATAACGGCGCAATGGTCTGGCCTGAAGGTACACAACTACAAGAAATTGTCGATGCGGTAAACAGAATTGGGGCTTCACCAATGGTGTTGATGCAAATACTTCAGGCGCTGGATGAAGTGGGCGCGATTAACGGCGAGCTGGTGGTGATTTAATGACAAATCCAATTACGGCAATAGAAAGTGCCAAGGCGGGGAATGCCGTTGGCAATGTCGAAAACATCAGTGTTAATCCAAACCAAGTGTCAGGTATTGCTGATTATGCTGAGCTGAATTCCGTTCCTATGGTTCAGCCATTTTCAAGTCCGTCGAGTCATGGTACTCGTACTGCACAACAGGTAATGACGTCATCTTTAAATCAGAATATGGCGTCGATTTATGACGAAGCAATGGTGTCAGCAGGTGACTTATCGTCACTGAATTTTGATGACAACACTGCGCTTCAGTTTGACCCGACATCTCTCAATTCGTTGAAGTATCACGATGATGAAGATGCCGCATTGCGCGAAGTCTCAAAGCAGTTTGAAGCGATTTTCGTACAGGAAATGCTTAAGCGGATGAGAACGGCAACTGAAGCTTTAGGTGACGAAGAAAACCCATTATCAAATAACTCAAACGGAATGTTTCAAGACCTATTAGATAATCAATTGGCGATTTCCGTGACTAAGAAAAGCTCATTTGGACTTGCAGAGTTGTTGTATCAACAACTGTCTGGCCAAACCGTAGGGAGTGTATAACACATGAGTATGTATAACATTGGCTTATCAGGTTTAATGGCGAACCAAGTCGCCATGAACGTGACAGCGCAAAATACGGCAAATATGACGGTAACCGGCTACACGCGCAAAGTTGTCGAACAAGCCACAGTCGTCTACGGCGGCGCAGGTAATTACGGTGCTGGTGATGGTGTAACGGTAGCAAGTATCCGTCGAGTTTCTGATCAAGCGGCTATCGAACGTTTACGTACTGCGGGTCAGGAAATGCAATACAACCAGACTTATATGGTTGGCATGCAAGGTATTGAGAACGTTCTGGGTATGGAAGGTTTGAATATCAGCACTGGTTTTGATGAGTTTTTCGCAGCACTGGATGAAGCCACCTTGAGCCCAGAATCACTGGTTTACCGTAACCAAATTCTCGCAACTGCTGGCAGTTTAGCGTCTCGTTTCAACGGCACCATGGGGCAAATTGAAAACGAGCTTAGCACTTTGATGCGAACTCAAAATCAAACCATCGAAAGCTTAAACAGCCAGTTGGATAACATTGCCAAACTGAATGAACAGATTCGTAAAGCGTCAGGTTCAGGACAGGATATTGCGAGCCTGCAAGACGCATTGGATCTGCAGTTAAATGAGATTTCTAAATCGATTGGCGTGAATGTTCTGACCAAAGAAGATGGCACAGTAGAGCTATCCACCAAATCGGGTCAGCCGTTGGTCTCTGGTCAGAGTGTTGCTCAAATTAGTGTCAATGAAGCAATGGGCGGCGCTTACAATACCGACCTTGTTTTAACCTTTAATGGTCAGTCTGTTGCTCTTAACGATCCGAAAGGCGGTGAGTTGGGCGCAATTGCCGATCTGAAAAATGATCAGTACTTCCCGATTATGGAAGATATCAACAACATCGCAGCAGGGTTTGCTGATGCGGTGAACTCCATTCTCACATCTGCTGGTGCTACTGACCTTAAAGGTAATGCTGGACAAGCATTGTTTACTTATGACCCAGATAACCCTGCGAGTTCTTTAAACCTGACCGGTATTACAGCGGAAGAGTTAGCATTGTCAGGAACCGGTAGTATTGGTGATGGCTCTTTTGCTACAGCACTTGCGGATTTGGCGAATCAACCAATTTCTATCGGCGGCTCAAATATCAACGTATATGACGCTTACGCAAAAATTAATGGTTATGTCGGTGTCGCCACTCAGCAAGCTCAAAACAACTTTAGCACTGCGTCTATCAGTATCAGTGAAGCGCAAACTGCTCGCGACAGCATCAGTGCGGTAAGTTCAGACGAAGAAGCGGCAAACCTGATGATGTATATGAATGCGTATCAGGCCAACATGAAGGTTATCTCTACTGCTAGCCAGATGTTCGACACCGTCCTCAACTCATTCTAATCGGAGACTATTATGCGAGTCACAGATTCACAATTTACCACTATGATGACGCGATCGATGATGAACTCAAACGTTGAAATCAACCGTGTCGCAGAGCAAATCGCTACAGGTAACAAAATTAACAGTTTGTCAGATGACCCAAGTGGTTCGATGAAACTGTTAAGTCTGGATAAAACCATTTCCAGCGCAGAGCAATATTCAAGCAATATTTCCAATGTGCAGTCAAAGTACAGCGAATATGAAACGTATCTGATGTCGGTCAATGAACTGGCTCTAGACGTGCATGACCTGTTGTTGCAGGCGAATAACGCCACAGTAGGTGAAGAATCAAGTGGCGGTATCATCGCAGAGCTTGAGTCGTTGAGACAGCAAGCTTTAGACACCTTTAACAAGAAGTCAGATGGTATCTACATTTTCTCTGGTACTGACGTGTATTCAGAAGCGATTATTGTCGATGATTCAACGGATCCTGTGAGCTATTCATTTGGTGGCAACGCAGATCACCGCAATACCAAAATCAGTGAAGATGGGTCAATGAACAGTAACTTCACAGCCCAAGAAACACTGCAAGGCAGCTTGGATTTCTTTACAACATTAGACGCTGCAATTGCCGAATTGAAAAATCCAACAGCGGATAAGAATGCCATTCTGGGCGCTGCGATAGACAGTACTGATGCCACTCAAAAAAGCGTTTTAAATACCGTGACTATTCTGGGTGCAAACTATAACTCTCTTGACCGAATGGCCGTTAATAATGCAGATGCTGCTCTGTACGCGGAAACGGTAAAGACAGATATCAATGCATTAGATTATGCAGAAGCATCGGTTCGTTTGACTGCAAGTATGAACACATTACAGGCATCGCAGTCAGTGTTTGCCAAAGTAATGACCAGTTCATCATTGTTTGACTTGATGTGATTTTGTATGAAATACCAAGCCTTAATAACGGCAGCGCTTTCAAGCGCTGCTTTTGTCTCTAATGCTGCTGACTACGTTGTGCCTTTTGATGAGGTGCAATGGAAAGCGGTGAATGATGGTGACACCTGTTACCTCTCAGTAGAAGACTCTCACTCAGGCATCAACGCCAAGTTTGATGTGGTTGCGGGTAAGCCTATTTCACTCGTGATTTCCGGACGCAGTGTTGGCTCATTTAACGACAGTATGGTGATTGAAACCGAGCCACCAGTTTGGGGGAGCGCTCTGTATGAATCGACCATGGTGAATGAGTTCATCCGCAAGAAAAAATCGGCAGAAGTCATTCAAGGGGCAGACTTTGTCTATCGTGACGTAATGAGCGGTGCTTGGTTAACGGTACGTGATGATTTTCATAGCGTCACTTTCCCAACGGCTAACATGCACAGCGCAACTGAAACCTTTCAAAGCTGCACAACAGCATTGCCGCCAGTCAGTTATCAAGAGGCGCGTAAGACGGTATTTAACTTCAAATCTGGTGCACTAGCGTTGACGGAAGCGCAACGTGAACAATTGTCTGAAATCAGTGAACTGGTGCTGTTCGATAAGCGCATTAAGAAGGTCATGATCAGCGGTCACTCGGATAGCCACGGAGATACGGTGGTGAACTTGAGTGTTTCAAGAAGACGTGCTGATGATGTGGCTTATTGGATGATGTTGGCTGGGGTTCCAAAAGAGAAAATGGAACTGAGAGGGCATGGCTCTCGCTACCCAATTGCCACCAATAACACAGCAGAAGGGCGAGATAAAAACCGCCGAGTTGAAGTTGAACTGGTTAGAAAATAGAAAAAATGTACGCTTTTTCAAACAGAAAGGCGTAAGGAGAAAAGTTTTGGAAATGACTGCTATTACAGGGGTTGAACAATCAATGATCAATCGCTTGAATGAAAACCAAGCGATTACTCAGAACCCATTAACTAAACTTGTCGAAATATCTGATAGTCGCGTAGGAATGCCCTCAAGCCTCGGCTTTGGCAGCACATTAAAAGGAATTTTTGATACTGTTGACGCTCGCCAAAAGACTGCTGAAGCAAAGATTTCTGCAGTTGAACTGGGTCAAAGTGATGATCTTATTGGCGCGACAGTGGCTGCGCAGAAAGCGCAGCTTTCTTTTTCAGCATTAATGCAAGTTCGAAACAAGATGGTTACGAATTTCAATGACATCATCAAGATGTCTGTTTAGTGACGATAGGCGTTATATATGGCAAATGAGAAAGGGGTTACGATCGTAGCTTCTAATGCATCCGACAAATTACAATCTGCCGTGGAGAGAGTAAAGTCGTTCTGGAGCAGCTCGCAACGTAATGTTGTCATAATCACAATATTTTCAATGATCTCAGCTGCGATCATTGTCGTCATGTTATGGGCGTCTGCGGAAGAGTTCCGCCCGCTTTACAGTACTTCTTCAAACTATGACTCTAGTCAGGTACTGCAACTTTTAGATCAATCTGGGCTCAAGTATGAGCTAAACAGCGACAGCGGCCAAATCATGGTGCCAAGCAATGAGGTCGCAAAAACAAGGATGATTCTGGCTGCAAAAGGTCTAAAGCAGCAATTGCCAAGTGGCTTTGATACGTTAGCAAGTACAGATTCATTGGGCGAAAGCCAATTTATGGAAACCGCTCGCTATCGCCATGCTTTAGAAGGTGAGTTAGCGAGAAGTATTGTGACTATGGAATCTATCGCGGTTGCACGTGTGCATCTGGCAATTCCTAAAGCATCACTGTTTAAACGTAAAGACCAAGAACAAGCTCGCGCTTCTGTGATGGTTCAGCTTATTGAAGGTATGGATCTTAAACCTGGTCAGGTCGATTCTATCGTTAATTTGGTTTCAGGTGCTGTGATTGGTCTGAAGGCTGAAAACGTACGTGTAGTTGACCAATACGGTCGTCTGTTATCAAAAGATACTTCACTCGATGACTTGGCGATATCGACCAATCGCCAAACAGATTACCGCCGTAACATTGAAAAGCACTTGGTGTCACAAGCATCAGACATGCTTACGCCTATCTTGGGTGCTTCGAATTTTCGTGTTCAGGTGTCTGCAAAGGTTGATTTCTCGAAACGTCAGGAAACAGAAGAAACCTATGGCACACCCGTTGTTCGAGCTGAAACATTAATGAGCGATGAGAATAACGGCAGCTTAGCTTTAGGTATTCCGGGAGCGCTAAGCAATACACCTCCTGTCACTGACCAAGATACGCAAAATCAGGAAGGACAGACGAACAAAGCCAAAGCCAGCCGCAATGAATCAAAGCGTGAATACGCTGTGAGCGGTAAAGTCACCCATGTTCAGCATCAGCAAGGCATTGTCGAAAAGCTTACGATTTCGGTGATCGTCAATGAGAGCATGGCTGGAGAAGCAGGTTGGTCTGATGCAACACTAGAGCGAATGCAAAACGTCGTTCGCAGTGCTGTGGGCTATGAAGAGGACCGTGGTGACGTTATCTACGTTACGAGCTTCCCATTTGTGGCTTCAAATATGCCAGATGCAGAACAAATGGCTTGGTACAAAGACCAAGATATTCTGCAGCCGATCAAGTATCTGCTTGGTGCACTGGTTGCTGCTCTGTTGATTGTGCTGGTACTGCGTCCGCTGGCTCAGTACTTAACCAAAACAGACGGTTCTGACCTTGAAGAACTGACCGAAGGGCTGGAAGTCGGCTCTACCGGTGAAATGGCTGCACTGAGCACTAACAGTGCGACAGCGGCTGCGGGATTAGAAAATAAATTGGATTCACTTGCACTAGACGCTGCAGGTATTAAGGCCATGGATGACAACTTACCAGAGTCAGACAGCCCGTTAGAAGTTCAGATTCAACATCTGAAGATGATCGCTCAAAACGATCCGAAACGAGTCACTGAAATTCTGAGAACGTGGATGCATGCATGAGTGAACAAATAGAAAATCCAAGAAATGCCCATCAAACGGTTGAAGGTGTAGCGCTACTCATCTTGACTATGGGCGAAGATATCAGCTCTGAAGTGTTGAAAGGTTTCTCACACGACGAGATCAAGCGTTTGGCTCATTCGATGAGCAAAATGAAAGATATTAAAGCCAATGATGCATTGCGTTCTATTGTCGGTTTCTTTGAAGACTTTCGTTCGCACTCCGGCATTATTGGTGGTACTCGTCAGTATCTAACCAATGTTCTCGATAAGACGTTGAATGGCAACTTGGCGAAAGACCTAGTCTCGGAAATCTACGGTGATGAAATACGCACTCACGCTGAGCAATTAGCGTGGATTCCCGCTGATATCTTAGTGGAAGATTTACGTCATGAGCACATTACGATGCAGGCACTGCTGATTGCTCACTTACCTTTGGATTATGCGTCTAAGGTGCTAGAGCAATACACAGTAGAAGAGTGCAATGAGGTTATTTATCAGATTTCTCAAACTCAGGTTCTGACATCCGGGATCACAGAGACGTTGAAAGACCTGATTGCCCGTTGTAAAGAAAATTACAACGATGGCGCGCCTCAAACTATCAAAGGTACCAAAGTGGTGGCAGACATTATCAACCGTCTACAGGGTGATAAGGCAGCAATCTTTGAATACCTTACACAGCGTAATGAGAAGATGGCTGAAGAGATTCAGGAAGCGATGTTCGACTTCTACTCTCTGTTTACTCAAAGCCAAGAAACTATTGATGCCATTAACAATGAAGTGACCATTGAACAATGGGCATTTGCAATGAAAGGTATGCCTGAAGAAAATCGTGCTTATATCTTCAACACCATGCCGAATCGTTTGGCAACTCAGCTAAAAGAAAATATTCAACGTATCGGAGCGGTACCTGTTAGCCAAGTGGAAGGAGCCCGTAAGGAAATTCTGGACATCGTACGTCGTCTGCAAAGCGAAGGTGTGATTCAGCTCAGCATTTCTAACGAAGTTCGTTTGTCATAAGGTTAGGTTTCAGTGCGCT
The DNA here is from genome assembly GCF_037162405.1 of Vibrio sp. Hal054. Classification (NCBI taxonomy): domain Bacteria; kingdom Pseudomonadati; phylum Pseudomonadota; class Gammaproteobacteria; order Vibrionales; family Vibrionaceae; genus Vibrio; species Vibrio sp. Hal054. The sequence goes on from NZ_JARLUT010000001.1 coordinate 1,105,041, forward strand.
CACAGACGATATCTAACTCTAATTCTACCTCTCCTCTACGCGGGCAAACCACTGCAAACGTAGGGGCAGGGCGTTTATCGAAAACAGAAAAAGCCAGTTCAGTTAACAAAACCTCTTCGGCAAATATGCTCTCTCAGCATGCTTTGAGTCGTTTGAAAGAGCGCCCAAGGTTAATTGCAGAGTTAGCGGATACTCACCGTTCTGTGAATGGTTTGATGTTGGCTGTTGAACAACTGAAGAGAATTGCCCGATCAGCGGTAGAAATTAAGCGATTGGTTTCTATGGGCGCGGAGAGTGCGGCAGACCTGAACAGTGTTGATATTCACAAGCGCGAGATTATGAATGCGGTCAATAGTCAGCATTTTGGTCGCTACATCATTGATTCGTCTTTTGCTCCGGTTACGACCAACATTGCTGAGATTGATTTTTATGTCCCAGGTCTGGATTTGGCGCGCGAACGTCTGACTAACGAGCTGGTTACGCTCTACATCAACAACAAAATGATTCCTTTGGCATTCGACCGCGTTGAATCTGATCAAGGTCTGTTTGAACAGTTCTCGGTCATGTTTTCCTTGGGGCAAATGCGATTACGTCGTGATGACGAGAATGGTTTGATTATCGCTATGCCGGATCATATGTGGCGCAAATGGGATCTTAACATTTTCATTTCCGGTCAGGGTGGTCGTTACCCAGAAGGTAACCCGATTACGGTCAGCGCACTGACGCGTTATCCAACCGTGGAAATGATCACTATGCTTGATATCAGAGCAAATGATGCTTTAGAGGCCATTGAGCGTGTTATCGCCCGTGTAAATGAAATGCACAGCTATGCACTGGAAATCCTCAACTCGCAAAGTCATCTTGCCGATAAACTGATCAGCTATTGTCACAAAGCATCGGATGATCTTGGGCAGAACATAAAAGCGTTGTTTGCAACGAATGGCACTTCCGCATTAAAGGCCATTCAAAAGCACTATGTCGGGCCTAACAGAGAAAATGTCGTTTCTTTAATAAAAAAATGAAATAAAACTTAAAACATTGCCGTAATGTATTATTGAAGAGATTACAGATAGGTAGGAGCCAACCATGAAAATTGAAAATAACAGCGCGTTATACAGTGTCCAAGACGTACAGAACGTTTCTCGTACTGCTGAGCTGAATAAAGCACACTCGGTTGCTCCGGCTAAACAGCAAGTAGACATCAATATGCACGAACAAAATATCATTGCGGAAGGTAGTGCATCATTAAAGGCAATGGATGACGTTGATTTGGCTCGTGTGGCTGACATCAAATCACAGATTGCCGATGGTAGCATCAAATTTGATATGGGAGAGTTGGCTCAGGTGTTAGCTAACTTACGATAATGGATAAAAAAGAACTGCTAAAGTTATACTTTCAAGCAACGATTGAAAGCGCGAAAATCGCTAAAACATTATCTGCAACGCTGGATGATATCCGTCAATTCAGTCTGAAATTCGACCACGAGAAGGTGAGCGAATATAACCAGAAAGCGACGGATCTGAGTGAGTCCCTACGTAAGTTGCACTTTGAACGTAAAGAACTAGCAGCAAAATTAGGTTGTACTCACAACCGATATGCGGCCGAACTTGTTCAACGAATGAGTGGCAAAGCTCAAGAGACAATTAAAAAAGCGACGGATGAACTCCACGAGCTGGTCTTAGAGTGTCAAAACAAAACTGAGTTACATACTCGATTAGTGATACAGCAGCAGCAAGTTATTCAAGATGCGGTTGAATCTCTGCGAGTCGAGGTGAATGCGTAACTCACTACTCCCCCTATCTCTTCTGTTTGCCTGTGCTCCTGCATGGGCCGACTCTGCACAACTTCAAATAGAATCTTATTTGTCTCAAAGAATCGAAGCTGCCGTTACTGGGCAGTTTCCTGCTTTGCAAAACCTGAAACTTAATTTCCGTATCGCCAGTGCTGTGAATAATCTTCCGGCTTGTGAACAACCTTTGTTTTCAGATAAAGCAATGGGAAACTATCTGGGCTCTGAAACTTGGTGGGTTGAGTGTGGTAATAACTGGCGAATCAAAGCGGTAACGAATGTCAGCGTAGATACCAAGGTAGTAAGTACTAAAGGCCCATTACGCAAAGGGCATAGAATCGAAGCCAGCGATGTAAAACTGGATGTGGAGACACTCAGTCTCAAAGGCACCGTCTATCAGCACATTGAAGATGTGGTGGGAACGAAACTCAGACGTTCAGCAAAGGCGAATCAGGTACTCACTCGTCGCTATGTAGAGTTGGAATACGCTGCGACCAAAGGTCATCATGTCATTATTTCATTTCATTCAGATAGCTTTTCACTAGAAACAGAAGGCGTAGCTTTGGAAGACGGTATGGTTGGCGACCGAATTCGCGTTATGAACTCAGAATCTGGTAGAGAGCTGAGCGTTACCGTCACCGGCGAAAACCGAGTAGAACAAAATTAGCCAGTATTTTAATTTAGACGTAAAAAAGGCTTCTCATTTGAGAAGCCTTTTTTGTATTGGACGCTTGCACTTAGTCGATTTGACCTAACGGATTGATTTGATATTCGTTAGGAATTTCATTAAACGACAGAATAATCAAACCTTTGGCAAATGCGCGAGCCAGTTTGCTGACAATTGGACGAGCCATTGGTGTCACTAACAATACCGGAGTCATACCTTGTGCTTGCATCGTTTGCACAATGGAAGGCATGCGGTTCTGGAATTTTTGTAGCAGTTCTGGTGCAAGCGGAACGCCATCGAGCGGTGTGTTAGGATCATTTTGCTGAGCTAATGTAATCCCAGCTTTAATGTCTTGTTCAACCTGCCCACCCAGAGTAAACACATTCAGTGCCTTCGAGTTCGGAGACACCAAGTTCAAGATGGTACGTTTCAACGCAACGCGAATGTTCGATGAAAGCAGAATAGGGTCTTTAATCTTATCGCCACTCTCAATCAAGGTGTTTGCTATCGTACGAATGTTGATGATTGGCACTTGCTCAGCCAGAAGCTGACGAATCACCATCATCTGCAAGTTCGGTGTTAAGGTATTTGATAAGCTTTCTGCTAATTCTGGATGTTCATAAGACAGTCGCTTATTCAGCGCTTTCACATCATCATAGTTAAAGATGCCATCAAGATGTTCAGTACACACTTTACTTACGTGAGTCGCAATCACATCGTGAATGTCGATCACCTGAAAGCCTAAGTTAATCGCTTTGGTTTTGTCTTCTTTTGATACCCAGAGCGCAGGAAGGCGATACGCAGGGTCAACACCAAGCGTGCCATCAATGTTGGCAGAAGTAACACCCGGACCCACTGCCATCAGCATATCAGGGTATACTTCACCGCGTTCAATTTCATCGCCATCGACAAAAATAACGTATTCAGCCGGTTTTAGCGCTAAGTCATCGCGAATCACGACTTCTGGGATCACAAAGCCAATTTGTTCACTCAGTGTTTTACGACAGCCACGAATACTCTTTAACAACGAATTTTGCTCTTTGTTAGTGACGAGAGGAACCAATTTAAAACCGAGACGTAAAGCAATGGCATCTACGGCAGGAATGATAGACCAATCTAGCGGGTGATCTTTCAGGGAGGTTTTTTCTAGCGGTGCTTCAACCTCTGCTTTGGAGAGATCTACGCCTTCATCTTTTTTGCTTTGCCGCCAAGCGACGAAACCAACGGTAACGCTGAAACTATAGAAGGCGAGGTGAGGCATATTCGGTACACTACCGATAATAAACATCACACCAGCCGTCATATACAACACTGAAGGTGAAGCAAGAATCTGTTTGTTGATCACCTCAGCCATATCGTTCTCGTTATCACTGATACGAGTTACGATGATTGCCGCTGATACAGCAAGTAATAACGATGGGATCTGAGCGACAAGGCCGTCACCGATGGTCAGCAGTGCGTAGGTTTGGAATGCTTCGCTAACGGTCAGACCGTGCTCGAACATACCGATCAGTACACCACCAATCAAGTTGATGAACAGGATCATCAAACCTGCAACGGCGTCACCACGAACGAACTTACTCGCACCATCCATTGCGCCATAGAACTCAGCTTCATCACCCACTTCCTTACGGCGAGCGCGAGCTTGTTCTTGATCGATGTTTCCTGAGTTTAAGTCGGCATCGATCGCCATCTGTTTACCCGGTAAAGCATCTAGGGTAAATCGAGCCGATACTTCTGAAATACGTTCGCCACCTTTAGTGATAACCACGAAGTTAATGATCATCAAGATAACGAAGACAACGATACCTACGACGTAGCTACCGCCGATTACCACTTCACCGAACGATTGGATAACCTTACCGGCAGCGTCGCCACCGTTATGACCTTCAAGCAGTACGATACGGGTAGAGGCAACGTTAAGTGTTAGACGAAGTAAGGTTGCAATTAACAGCAACGAAGGGAACACGGAGAAGTCGAGAATTCGTTTAACGGTACTACTTACCAGCAAGACAACAATGGCCAGCATGATGTTAAAAGTGAAGAAACCATCGAGCAACAATGCCGGCAACGGTAAGATAACCATCGCCAGTATCATCAACAGCACGAGTGGTATCGCGAGTTTAGAATTAAATATCTGTAAGCCTTTTAACATGTCTTAGGTTCACTAGTTAGTGTTCACTTTCATTACTAAGCAGCATGAAAGATAAGAAAATAAGGTCAGATATTTTATTTTTATTGGTGAACGCAAACTATCAGACATTTCCGATAATGCCTGTAGGGGGCTGCGAGAATTTGTCCACAGAGCATTTAGAGGGGAAGGGAATTGTTTAACAAGGATTGAAATAAAACTAGGTTGCTGATTTTGCTTTCAACAACCTAATTTATTTATGATGCAGAAAAGATTAACTTTCAGGTATAGAGTTTTGATTATCTTGTGCTGACAAAGAATCAAAATCTGGAAAGTTTTGAATAAGTTCAAAGTGAATAACGTCTGCTAAACCTGTGTAATCGTGTCGATTAACAGTATCTCCTAACTTGTTAATCATATCTGTTAGATATGAAGCCTGGCTAGCATTCAAAGGAAGAAGAGATAAACGACGTAAGCAACCATTAAGTAAATATCCACCTAGACTGTGGTCATTTGAGTAGTATGCGTGAGCCACTTGTTTTAATGTTGTTTCAATATCAAAGCTATTCATTTTCATTTAAAAGGTCTCGTCTTCATAGCGCGTTCCTATTATTTTAGCCCCGATACGACTCATATTAATGAAATCAATATCTTTACGTTGCGATATTATGTTTTCGATACCAGAGCAAAACATCCGGTAGGCGTGAGATGATTTTATTAATTCACCATGACCATTTTCTACACTGACATTCATATCAATTTGATAATTGTCGTTTGTGGATGCATGTTGAACACCCCTAGGGAAACCAAAATCACAACCTACAAAACGAATGGTTTTAGCTCCAAAGAGTATTGCTAAGTGTGTCATTGGATGTATTACAGAACCGAAGATATTAAGTCGATATCTAGATGGCAGCTTTTCACTTATTCTATCAAACGTTTCATCGACTAAATGGAAGTAGTACTGTTTACCTTTCCATTGCTCCCAAATCGCTTTCTCAACTCTAGAGCTCCCAACAAATACAGAATTTTTCACTTTATCAAACGGGATGCTTTCCGCTTTTATATGAATATCTATCATTGCGACGATATCAGGTTCTATAGCGTGTTTTAGTAAAGCGTTTAAGGCTGTTGATGGCGCTATAATTAATGGTCGATTTGGCGAATTTACAAGTTTGAGTACATCCTCAATTTGAGCATCTAGAGATGGCCCCGCACCGACACATAATACATTGTTAAATCTATTGTTATTTATTAATTGATCGATTACAGGAATTTTTTTAAGTAGAGGGTAGTTTTCCTTTTCTATAGATAAGTACTTTTCTATAGACTTTTGACTTGTTTGAGACCGACTTACGTTTACTGTCACTAATCGATTTTCTATTCTATGAATCAGCCAATTTAAATTTGATAAACTTTTTTTGCTAGGTATAAATCTGCATTTATTACAAAAGAGTTTTGAACAAATAAGTTTTTCAAAATACCAACTTGATCAGACATCGCGTCGTGTACGTAATGTATCTCAATACGAGGGTCTGCTAGCCAAGGCTTCGCCATTAAAGTTAAAACTAATTTGATTACATCTAAATTGTAAAGATAAAGATGGATTGTTTTAAGATTTCTGTCATTCAGTAAAACCTCTGGGATAGAACCTATGCCAAAGCCCCACATATGATAGGTGTCTCCATCGGTCGTACTGCGGTAGGCAAGAGCTTCTTCAACAGGATCGTAAGCACTGCTTAATTGAATACCATTGACTGACAATGTGGCAAAGTGGCGTTCTATTACTTCAAATTCTAGGTTGCTGATATCGTGTTGCTCAATAGCATTGGCTAGATCTGGGCAACGATTCTTTAATATCGCAATGTTGCTGTTATAAAATTCTGTACTCATAAAACCTTCGTATTGATGTTTAATTGTTTATATCAATCATCAACCACACAAAATCTGACTGACGCCGTGCTTATTAGTAGCAAGGGAAATATCGATAAACGACCTAACATTTTATTTCTATGAGTAGGGAAAACCATCAGACAATTCTGATTGTATGTTCGTATATAGAAGATGTTTTTTGAAAACAAATATCGCTGTCACTTTATATTTGCACGACTTTTAGCTGAAGAAGGTATCTATAAGTAGGAATGATGGATAGCAATGGGTTTGACCAAGACTAATTGGATGTAAGTTTTGGATGACTTTAACTAATCCGTAAGATTTTTAAACGCTCTTAGAGTAAAAATGCTCTCCATTTATTTTGGTGTGTTGATTGAGAGTGAGTGAATGAAAACGGCAAAGGGTTTCACATTAATTGAGTTGGTTATCGTTATTGTTATCTTAGGCATACTAAGTGTGACGGCTGCGCCGCGCTTTCTGAACTTACAAGATGATGCAAAAGCCAGTGCAATGAAAGGTGTTAAGGCGTCATTACAGTTAGTTGTTGACGGCGTGTATTTTAAATCTGTTATTCAAGGCACTGATGGACAGAGAAAAACAGAAACCGATGTCAACGGAATCTCCATACGCACATACTACGGTTATCCTCATGAAATATGGGACGATAAGTTGGAACATCTAATGGACAATAGTTTTTCTTATCTAGGTAATGCATATAACAACAACAGTCTTTTTGATACCACCTGTACAGAAGCAGTATGCGTTATTGACCAAATACAACTTAGTCGTTTGCTTTCTATTAGTACAACAGCTTATGCCCTTGCTTTTCTACCCAAAGGTCACTCTCTTCGCACTAATTGCGCAGTTGTTTACTATTTTGTCGTTAATGATGTTGAAAGATATTCTGACGTACATATTGAAACGTTAGATAGTGGTTGCTAATAACGGCTTGGAATTAATAACTTGTTTATTATTTTGGTAGGTACTTGTAAGAATAATTATTTTTTGTGTAGGAATATTCTGTTAATTACCTAAATTGAAATTTTTCTGAAATAAAAAAAATTAGTTTGCCGTAACTAATTTGTGAATGGGATGCGAAGGTATCTAAATAATTTTCTAAGAGGTATACATTATGGCTATTTCACTACACACTAACTACGCTAACCTAGTTACTCAAAACACACTAAACAGCACAAACAACGCGCTTTCAACATCAATGGAGCGTCTATCAACAGGTTACCGTGTAAACTCAGCAGCAGACGATGCAGCGGGCCTTCAAATTGCGAACCGTCTAGAGCTTCAATCTCGTGGTATGTCAGTAGCATCACGTAACTCACAAGATGCAATTTCAATGATGCAAACGGCAGAATCAGCAATGGATGAGATGACAAACATTGCATACCGCATGAACGATCTAGCGACTCAAGCCGCAAACGGTTCAAACACTGACGCAGACCGTGCAGCACTTGATTCAGAGTTCCAAGCACTGGCTTCTCAGCTTTCTGAAATGACACAAAACACCAACTTCGGTGGTCAAAAACTACTTGGTGCTGAAGTGACTTCAGGGGCTACAGTTTTATCTGAAGCTGGCGTATTTGCAGCAAGTGGTGGTGTTACTTTCCAAACTGGTTCAACCACAGCAGAACAAACAGTGGTTGATGTTACATCAAGCCTAGGTTCATTGAACACAGCACTTACAGCTTTCGCTGACTTGAGCTTACAAGCAGGTGCTGGTGGATATAATGCAAGTGGTACTCCCACATCTGGTGGTGTATATGATGCATCAGGAAACCTAGATACAGGTACCGCAAATTCTTCAGCAGCAATGGATGCACTAGAAGGCTTCATCAATGTAGTGGGTGAGTCTCGTGCAGCATTCGGTGCACAAATTAACAACCTAGAGCACAACATCAACAACCTAGCAAACATGACAGAGAACCTAGAAGCGTCTAAAGGTCGTATCATGGACACAGACTTCGCATCTGAGTCAGGTAACATGTCTAAGAACCAAATGCTAATGCAATCTGGTGCACAAATGCTAAGTGCAACTAAGACAATTCCACAACTAGCAATGTCAATGCTAGGCTAATTGTGAATTAGTTTTAAATTTAATAGAGAAGCCAGCGCGAGTCGCTGGTTTTTTTATATTTCTAATATTTATTAAGTGTTATTACATTTTAATGTGGGAATATTCCTTAACTACTAAATGGAGTGATTTAAACGAAATAAATCTGTTGAATAAGCCGTTATAAATAAGTGTAGAAAACCGATTTAACCATTTATAAGGGAATTGTCATGATTATTTCTGTCCCCTCAAATAATCAGGCTTATCTCACCACGCAGAATACCGTAACTGCGGATATGAATAAGCCTAGTACCGCTGTCAATAATATTGATGAACATGTGAATGCTGTTGTTGAGGATAGCGATGAAACAAGCATCAAAATTGCTGACCGTTTAGCAGAGCGTTCGAATTTACCTGCTTACCAACAGAAAGAAGCGCAAAACACTTTAGCTCATATGCAAAATACTAAGAGCGTTTTGTCTGAAATGGAAAGCGTAGCTTCACAGCTAAATCAAGTAATTGATCAAGACGAAGCGGTAGACGGTGAAAAAGTAGCCCAACTGCGAACGCAACTGAAAGATTTAACCAAACAGCTGAATGATGTGCAAAGCAGTGAGCAAAAATCAATTAGGGCTGATGATAGGGAAGTAACGGTAAAGTTTAATGCCAGTGAAATTTCATCAATTGCAGAGACGCTAAGCAAGATTGAAATCACCGACGATTCCAAATTAATAGCCAAACAGCACCTTTCTGGTGAGGCTGGTTTGATGGACCAATTAGCCAAGACACGCTCGAAGCTTGATGCACAACTTCAACAAGCTTTTGGTACCCACTCAGTAACTAATAGCGTAGATGCAGAACAGAGCAGTGTGGCTTCAAAAAATAGCATGCTAGACCCGACAGGAGCTAAACAACTCGCGGGTACAGAAACTACCGCTAACATCGCTGTGTCTATCCTAAGCTAAATCCTACATAGGAATCAGCAGGGGTAGATATGCCCACTTTGGCTAACGCCCTATCATATAAACAGAAAGATCTGTCATAACGGTTGAGCCGTTTTTGGAGACAATAATGCAAATTGATGCAGCATCGTATGCTGACCAACTCGCCTATTACGAGGTGTATTCGGCTCAAAACCGTTATTCAACAAAGCTGACTGCGTTGCAAAGCCAAAGCAGCATGCTTAGCAAGATTGATAATGCGTTAGATGCATTGGATAACTTGCTTTACAAATTTACGAAGCCGACAGGTTCTTTTGCACAAAGTGCAGTGACACAAACAAGTGAAGACTACTTCAGCGTAAATGCAGCAGGGTATGCAAAAAATATCAGTATGGATATTTTTGTTGAACAGACGGCTGCCGCTCACCAAGTCGTTGTTGAAACCAGTGGCTCCAGTACATCGGATACTTTTGCAACGGTTGGGGACGACACCACTTTTACTATTCGTATAGGTGATGAAGACTTTACCATTGATGTGAATGCCGATTTCCCCAGTAAAAGTGATGGAGATGCGATTACTTACCAAGAAATGGTTAACCTTTTTAATGAAAAGGCAGACGGTAAAGTCAATGCATCGCTCGTGCGCTCCGGTGGCGAAATGAAGTTGATGTTCAGTTCGGAAGAAGCTGGTGCGGAAAACACATTCGAGATTGTGGACGTGAATAGTTCTAATACTGAGATGGCAAGTGCGTTTAACAGCAATAATGTTGTTAAAGAAGGACGAGATGCAATTATCTGGCTTGGTGAACAAGGGTCGGGAATTGAGTTAAGAAACAGCAGCAATACGTTTGAGAACATCGTTGCTGGTGTGGATATTACTATCACCAAGGCAAATAAGGTCGGCGATGATACCACTAACTTCTCTATTGGTCCTGATAGCGGTGCAACAATTGAACTACTGAACGAAGTTATCACCTCATTTAATAGTGCATTAACGGTTCTTTCTGAAGCGACGCGTTCTGGTAGCGAAAGTGAAGAACGTGGTGTTTTGGCCTCAGATGGACAGATTCGCGGCATATCCAATGAGCTTAAGAATCTAATGCGCACGTCATATAACGGTGTGAGTTTATTTGAAATTGGTTTGTCTCTTAATAAAGACGGTGAACTTGAGCTTGATGAAGAGAAGTTTAAAGAAGCTTCGGAAACCTATGATTTGGAAGAGCTGTTTCTCGGAGAAGCTGGTCTTTTCAAAACGATGGAATCAAGCATCGAAAAATATGCGGATTACAACACGGGTTCTCTAAAAACGAAAAAAGACCGTAATGCTCTACAGCAAGATCGCGTCAACGATAAGCTAGACGAGCTTGATACGAAATATGAGATGTACTACAAGCGCTATCTTTCTCAGTTTACGAACCTAAACAACATGATGTATTCGATGAACTCCATTTCAACACTATTTGCTTAAAGGTAGACAATGTTACTAGGTAATCAACAACAAGCGGCATATAGCAATGTGCAGATTCAAGCTAATGCTTCAGTGTCAAACACCTTTGAACTGATTTGTATGCTGCATGACCGCTTAGCTATCGAGCTAGACACGATTGTGTTTGCTATCGAAGAGAAGGATTTCCTAAAGAAATCAAAGTCAGCACAAAAGGCCATCGACATTCTGATGGCATTAGATGCGTCCTTAGATTTGGACAATCCTAATGAACTAATTGAAAACATTCATAATCTTTATGAACACAGCATTGCAACTGTATTTAAAGGTTCTAAAGATTTAGATACTCAAGTGATCAAAGACCTGAAACAACCACTCGCGGATTTACGCGAAGGTTGGGAAGGGGCGATGAAGCTTTTGAGCTAATTTGATTATGAATCAGCAAGAATTAACCAAATTGTTGGCTTTTTATCAACGTGCACTTAATGAGCGCAGCGTTGAAAACATCGAGCGCAGCGTAAATCTGTTGCAAAAGCATCTACCTGCTGTGGACCAAACAGCAGAGGAGAACCTAGACGTGCTTCCAAAGCTCAAACAGGTTCACCTAGAGGCTACTTTGTTTATTCAAAATGAAAGGGATCTCGTCAAAGCAGAAATGGATAGCTTAGGTAACAATAGGGCAAGAGACTTTGCCTATCAAAAAACGCAATTAAGTCGATAATTATGATTAATGGTTTAAGCCATAGTTCTACAGATACAACTACACTCGCAGAAGGCTCCGTGCTGAATGCCAAGCAGGGATTCGGTGGTAGCCTTCCTTCAGGCAGTGAGACTCAGAGCTTCGCTGCTTTACTTTTGGGGACCGACTCTGAAACCTTAGAGTTCGAGTTGGGCGTAGGTTCAACGGAAACCGGTGACATTCTTGATCTAGTTTCAACGCTAACAGACGATGCTACTGCAGAGATGAGTGACGATTCTGTTGCGTTGACGACAGTCGCTGTCGCGACAACACACTTAGCAAACGCGACAAAGGGACCTTCATTATCCGCGTCTTCATCAGCCAAAGACTCTCTCGTATCAGCAGTTTCAAACGTGATGAGTACCAGTGCCTCACTGACAACCGCTCAGGTTGCGACTAATCAATTGGCAACGGGTTCACTGATCACACAAAACGTCGTAGATAGCAGGTTGATTGACGTTGCTGCGGTAAGGGAGCAGACGGTATCCGCTGATGCACTGTTAAATAATCACTCTCAATCTGCTCGTAGTGAACTTAATGCTAACTTGCAGTTTAGAGCAGTTATGGATAAATCCCTTTCGGCGCAGGAGTTAGGTGAGCGTTTAAGCGCAACGATTGCAGATAAAGTCAGTGTGCAGATCAATGCAAAAACACCTACAGCGACCATTCGTTTAGATCCACCAGACCTTGGGAAAATCGAGCTGGTTGTGAAACTCGATAATGACAAGCTTCATATTCAAATAAATGCTTCATCCAATACAACTCGAGAGTCAATTCAGATGACATCGGATCGTCTGAGGGCGGAGCTGGTTGAACAAAACTTTTTAAATGTCGACGTATCTGTTTCTGGTGATCAGCAACAAACCACAGAGCAGGACTATTTCGTATCAGGTGATGAATTTATGGTTGTAGAGAATTCTGCAGGCCTTGATTTAGATACGGTACAAGATGTCGACAACAATGAATTAGCAAGAGCGTAATATTATGAAAATTGTAATCGCGGTATTAGCATCCGTATTATTAACCGTTGGCGCAATTATCGGTTTAAGTTTCGCAGGTATTAATGTTGGTGGCATGTTTTCTGGCGACTCTTCAGAACAGCAAAAAGTGGAAATTATCAAAGATGCACCGCAGAACTTTGACTTGAATACACCGACAGTTGAGGTGCCATTACATGGGATGTTAATTCCGATCACTTTCTCTAAGCGTCAAAGTTTGTTGTTGTTAGATCTTTACTTATATACACCGGAAAGTAATGAAGCAGAGTTAAAAACTCATATCCCCAAGATTAAAAACCAAATCTTGAAAGTATTTAGCTTGAAACCTGCAGAATATTTCCGAGATGAAATGTTCATTTTGAATCTTCAAGATGATTTGGATTACATGTTTAAAAAGGAAAAACAGTGGCGAGTTAAGGAAGTGTTAGTCACCAAAGCGGTATATCAATAAATGTTGCTAGGTAAACAAGCGTACCAAAAGACGGAATTACAGCCCACAGCTCATAGGCATGCTATAGAGTCTGCGGCCATTCATTCTAATCTGCCTTTGATCAATCGTTCACTGAAGCGATACAGAGGAGCAGTAGACGAAGATACATTAGAAGATCTGCGTCAGACGGCTTTGATAACGTTTGTTACTGAGCTACGTAAATTTGACCATATTGTGAATGAAGACTTCATTAAGTCGGTCACGGTAAGAATGCGCGGAGCCATCATAGATGAGCTTCGCTCTCGCGATTATTTAAGTCGTGACAACCGAACACTGGCAAACAATATCAAGAAAGCTGAATCGGCTCTAATGGGGCAACTTGGCCGTACTCCGAGACAGTATGAAATTTGTAAAGTACTTAATATTACAGCGCAGGAATATCTAGATGCGATGTCTGACCTTGTATTAAGTGATGATATTGAACTGTATGACAGTGTTGATAATTCGGAAGAAGATAATAAAGAAGAGCTGGCATTATTTATTCAACAAGAGTTGGAAAAATTACCTGAGGAAGTTCAGCGTGTTATGTATTTAATGTATGTAATGGGATTAAGTACTCAGGAAACCGCACTCGCTCTAGAAATAAGTGAAGTTAAAGTTCACCGATTAAAACATAAAGGTGTCGAGGTAATTAAATCTCGAGCGGAGAGAATTTAGAATGAAGCAAATATTGGCATTCGTAGGGATATTAGCAGTTATTGGTGTGTCATTTATTCTTCATGGGGGAAGATTAGGCGCGCTTGTTAAAATATCTGAAATTGTTATTATTTTTGGTGCATCTATAGGTGGTCTGATTATTTCGTGCACGGTACCTACATTGAAATTAATGATGTCTCAGATTAAACAAACTATTGGTAAAAGTATCTACACCAAAGCTTATTATCAAGAGCTGTTGTCTTTGATGTTTGAATTGATCAATGTAGTGAAAATGCAAAACTTAAAGGCACTGGATACTCATGTAGAAAACCCAGAAGCAAGCAGCATCTTCACCAAGTATCCGACCATAATGAAGGACTCCATTACACTAAACTTTATTATCGATTCTTTCCGCCAAGTTATCAGTTCTAAGATCTCAGCACATGAGTTGGAAGCTGCACTGGAAGAAGAGATCGAAGTGTTGATGGAAGAGTATGAAAAGCCAGGTAATAAATTGCATGCGACGGCGGAAGCGATGCCGGGTATAGGTATTTTAGCGGCAGTAATGGGCATTATCTTAACCATGCAGAACCTAGATGCAGATGTGACTATCATCGGTCAGAGTATTGCTGGCGCACTGGTTGGTACCTTTACCGGTATTTTTGGTTGTTACTGTATGTTTGGCCCTCTTTCCAGCGCGATGCACGAAATTGCAGAAGAACAGGTAGCACCGCTTCACTGTATTCGCTCTATCATCACGGGCTATCTGCAAAACCTGTCTCCACATATGTGTGTGAACGCTGGTCGTAAGCACATTGAGAGCCATATTAAGCCTAGCTTTACTGAACTAGAACAAGCGCTTGAAGGACTTAGGTAATTTACTATGAGCACTGCTGGCGTAACGATTATTAAAAAAAGAAGAGTAAAGGTTCTGATTTAACACATGGCGGTTGGAAAGTGGCGATGGCTGACTTGATGATCTCGATGATGTGTCTGTTCCTCATTCTTTGGCTTTTGTCTGTTATGGACTCTGAAGATAGTCAGGACCTAGTTGAGTATTTTCAGACTGGTCAATTGCAAACCGATGGATTAGGTAACTCAGTCAGCCCAATCACTTTGCAAGAAATAGCTACATCAAATCATGAATCTGACATGCATCGTATCGAAGATACTTCTCTGATCGAAGGTGAAGTAGACAGTCAGCAAGAGTTGGAAGTTTTTGCACGTTTGATAGAAGAGCATATTGAAGAAATTCAAGGTATGGGGAGCGTTCAAGTTACGGTGACTCCTCAGGGTTTGAAAATCATGATCAGTGACTCCGAGCAAGGGCAGATGTTTTACCGTGGTGGCGCTAATATGACGCCGTTCTACCAGGATTTGTTACTGCACTTAGCGCCAGTATTTAAACGTGTTACCAATGCGATGGTTATTACTGGTCATACGGATGCGAGTCGCTACGTGGGGTCGAAAACAACCAACTGGGAACTGTCTGCAAACCGTGCAAATCAGGCTCGTTATTTCTTGACTCAAGGCGGAGTATCTAATGATCAGATCTTTCAGGTATCCGGAATGGCAGACACTGCGCCACTCAATCCCGAAGACCCTAAGAGTTCTGATAACCGACGTATAGAAGTGTTTGTTCTTACTACTAGCGCACAGAAACAACTGAGTGAAGTGTATAAGAACCTACCTAAGATTGAATCTGCAGGTAAAGAGGCAGATAAAAAAGTAATGGATACCATTGAACGTCAGGAAAGAGAGGCCGCAAAAGCCGCTCGAGACAATCAGCTACCCACATCCTATTAGGCTCTAACACTTGTTTAGAAGCATACATAAGGTCAGCAATGCGACTCTTCGTCAAATAAGACGTTGGGTTGCATGGCTGACCTTAGTTAATTATTTACTGGCGGTTATCTACGCCACTGCTGCGCATGTGAATTCCTCTTGGATGTTCATGATTGGCGCAACCTTATTGGGCTACAACTACCTGTTGGTCCGTATGGTTGTCTCCATTCCCAAACGCACATTTGTGATGAAAAGCCATCGTCATCTCACCATTCCATGTGTTCTAAGTGTATGTATGGCTTGTCTTGTTATTGTTGTTAGCGTTTGGCGTTAGCTTTGATATGCACAAAACTACATCGAACCACAGTTAACCGAGAAAGATGAATGATGAACTCAATATTAGATTTAATTGGTCGCAGAGAGGCTTTGTTTACAAGCGATATCAGTAGCCATGAAAAAGAACTTTGTCGTGTTGTCTCAAGCTCTAAATTTCTTGTGTTAGGTGGCGCTGGATCTATTGGTCAAGCGGTAACGAAAGAGATATTTAAACGAAATCCTCAGCAGTTACATGTTGTTGATATCAGTGAAAATAATATGGTTGAGTTGGTTCGAGATATTCGTAGTTCGTTTGGCTATATCTCTGGGGATTTTCAAACATTCGCGCTAGACATTGGTTCTATCGAATATGATGCGTTTATTAAAGCTGATGGCAAATATGATTACGTATTAAATCTTTCCGCGCTTAAGCATGTTCGCAGCGAAAAGGATCCGTTTACCTTGATGCGTATGATAGATGTGAATGTATTTAATACTGATAAAACCATTCAACAGTCTATCGATGCAGGTGTACAGAAGTATTTCTGTGTTTCGACAGATAAGGCGGCAAACCCTGTAAACATGATGGGGGCTTCAAAACGCATTATGGAAATGTTCCTGATGCGAAAGAGCAAACAAATCTCAATCTCTACAGCGCGTTTTGCAAACGTAGCGTTTTCGGATGGTTCTTTGCTGCATGGGTTCAACCAGCGCATTCAGAAACGTCAACCTATCGTGGCGCCAAATGACATTAAACGTTACTTTGTCACTCCTCAGGAATCAGGCGAGCTGTGTTTGATGTCATGCATTTTTGGCGAAAACCGAGATATTTTCTTTCCTAAGTTAAGTGAAGCGCTTCACCTGATTTCATTTGCCGATATTGCGATTAAGTATCTTGAGCAGCTCGGTTATGAACCCTACTTTTGTACAAGCGAAGAAGAAGCTCGTGAATTAGCCCAAACTCTACCAGCGCAGGGCAAGTGGCCTTGCCTTTTCACTGCAAGTGATACGACGGGAGAAAAGGATTTTGAGGAATTTTTCACAGACAAAGAAACACTGGATATGTCTCGATTTGAGAACTTAGGCATCATCAAAAACCAAGCATTATTTGATGACGAAAAGCTGAACCTTTTTGAAAGAAACATCACTGCTATGAAAAATGACCGTGAATGGAGCAAAGAGCAAATTGTCGAGCTATTCTTCACCATGATTCCTGACTTTGGCCACAAAGAAACAGGTAAATATCTCGATAGTAAAATGTAGTAGGGGATCAGAAAGTATGAAGTCGTCAGCTATCGTTGAGTTCGTAAGAGATGTTTATCAGACCCAAGATTTTATTCCATTGCATACACCTAACTTTGGTGTAAAAGAAAAAGACTATGTAATGGAAACCATTGAAAGCACATTTGTATCGAGTGTGGGTAAGTTTGTTGACCAGTTTGAACAACAAATAGAAAGTTATACAGGCTGCGCTAAAGCGGTTGCAACGGTCAACGGTACTTCTGCATTACACACTGCACTCTACATGGCTGGCGTTGAGCGTGGCGACTTAGTGATCACCCAAGCGCTGACTTTTGTTGCAACTTGCAATGCTATCTACCATATGGGCGCTGAGCCCATCTTCGTCGATGTTTCTCCAGCCAGTTTGGGTTTATGCCCAAAGGCAGTCGAGAGCTACTTGCTTGAAAATGCTGAAGTGCGCGATGTAGGGTGTTACCACAATGCGACCGGTCAACGAATCAAAGCGGTTGTGCCAATGCATACTTTTGGACACCCGGTTGAGCTGGATGAACTCAGCAGAGTATGTAGCAGTTGGAACATTTCATTAGTTGAAGATGCGGCAGAAAGCTTGGGTTCTTTCTACAAAAATCGACACACTGGAACCATAGGTGATTTTGGTGCTTTAAGTTTCAACGGCAACAAGATCATCACAACGGGTGGTGGTGGTATGGTGCTATGCAAGACACTCGAAACAGGTCTACATACCAAACATGTTACCACGACAGCGAAAGTGCCTCATCCGTATGAATTTTTCCATGATGAAGCTGGTTTTAACTACCGTATGCCTAACATTAATGCGGCACTTGGTTGTGCGCAGATGGAAGTTTTGCAAGATTATTTAATTCAAAAACGCAAATTAGCTGGGTTGTATCAGGCGTTTTTTGCCAATAGCGATACTCATTTCATCACTGAGCCGGACTATGCCCAATCTAACTATTGGCTTAATGCCATTATCTGCCCTGATTCCGCTGTTCGAGAGTCAATCTTAAAAGAAACTAACGCCGATGGCGTAATGACTCGCCCTATATGGAAACTCATGCATCGTTTGCCTATGTTTGAACATGCACTACGGGGCGACTTGAGCTATTCGGAATATATTGAAGCACATTTGGTGAACTTGCCTAGTACACCGATTCATTTAACGTCCAACCAGAGCTTTTGATATGAATAAAATCCAGAAAAAAGTAGCTGTTTTTACCGGTACCAGAGCGGAATATGGATTGCTCTTCTGGCTTTTAAAAGACATTCAAAATGATTCAGAGTTACAGCTTCAGTTGTTGGTTTCAGGTTCGCATTTATCACCGGAATTTGGTGAAACTTATAAGCAGATTGAGAAGGATGGGTTTCATATCGATGAAAAAATCGAAATGCTCCTATCTTCTGATTCAGCCGTAGGCACAGCCAAAAGTATTGGCTTGGGTGTTATTGGCTTTGCTGACGCGCTCGCAAGGCTGCAACCCGATGTCATTATCATTTTGGGAGATAGGTTTGAAGCGCTAGCTGCTGCGCAAACTTCAATGATATTAAGGATTCCAATTATTCATCTTCATGGAGGTGAGCTTACTGAGGGAGCATATGATGATGCTATTCGTCATGCGATCACAAAGCTTAGTTTCCTTCATTGCACCTCTACAGATGAGTACCGCCAGCGAGTAATTCAACTGGGCGAACATCCTTCCCGAGTGAAAAATATCGGTGCGATTGGCTTAGATCATTTAGTTCGCAGCAAATTTATGTCACTAAAGGAGTTAAGTGAATCACTTAATTTCGAACTCTCCAGCCCATTTGTCGTCGTGACTTATCATCCGGTTACTTTGGCGGATGAGTCGCCCGAAGAAAGTTTTCAAGCGCTGACCGATGCGTTGGATAATTACCCAGACTACCAAGTGATTTTGACCTATCCAAATGCTGATGATGGCGGTAGACGAATTATTCCGATTTTGGAGCAATATGCCCAGTCAAATAAAGGTAGAGTGCTTGCGATTCCTTCATTGGGACAAGCTCGTTATCTAAGTGCGGTGAAGCATGCAAGTGCGGTTATTGGTAATTCTTCAAGTGGTATTATCGAAGTACCTTCGTTTGATGTACCTACGGTTAATATTGGCTGTCGTCAAAAAGGTCGTCTCGCTGCAAAAAGTGTCATTCATGCAGAAGCCAATGCAGAGTCTATTTCAAAAGCAATTCAAGTGGCTTTAAGTCGCTCGTATAAGTTACCAACTGAGGTTGTCTTTAACCCATACGGTCAAGGCAACAGCAGCGCCTTGGTCATTGACATAATTAAAACGGCTGATTTTGATTCACACAAAACCTTTTACGACTTAGCTAAGGAAGACTGAACATGACCTTAATCATTGCCGAAGCAGGTGTTAACCATAATGGTTCCGAGGAACTGGCTTTTAAGCTCGTTGACGCGGCTTATCAATCAGGCGCTGACGTGGTTAAGTTTCAAACGTTTAAAGCTAAAAATCTGGTGACGGAAGATGCACCACAAGCCGAGTACCAAGTAGCTAATACTCAAAAGAAAGAGTCTCAGTTGGAAATGCTAAAGCGTTTAGAGCTTTCTTACGAAGCCCACCACAAGTTAGTGGCGTACTGCCACGAGTTGGGTATAGAGTTTCTATCAACAGCGTTTGATTCAGAAAGCCTAGCTTTTTTGGTCAATGACTTGGGACTCAAGCGCTTAAAGTTGCCCTCCGGTGAACTTACAAACGCCCCGTTAGTTCTTGAGCATGCTCGTACTGGGTGTGAGCTTATTGTATCTACAGGAATGGCAACACTAGCTGAAATAGAAATGGCTCTGGGTGTGATTGCCTTTGGCTATATCAAAGAGGTGAATGCTAAGCCTTCTCTAATGGCGTTTCAGGAAGCCTACTCGTCACCAGAGGGGCAGAGGGCATTGAAAGAGAAAGTCACTATTTTGCATTGCACAACGGAATACCCAGCACCACTCAACGAAATTAACTTACGAGCAATGGATACACTCGGAAGCACCTTCAATTTACCTGCGGGATATTCTGACCATAGTGAGGGTATCACTATTCCGATTGCTGCTGTTGCTCGTGGCGCAATAGTCATCGAGAAACACTTTACCTTAGACAAAGAGATGGAAGGTCCGGACCATAAAGCTTCTCTTAATCCGCAAGAACTAACTGCAATGGTTACTGCGATTCGTCAGATTGAAACTGCCTTAGGTTCAGCTGTGAAAATGCCAACAGTGGCTGAAGTCAAAAACAAACAAGTTGCGAGAAAGAGTTTGGTTGCAGCTAAATTGATTAAAAAAGATGAAACGCTTACAGAACATAACTTTATAACAAAAAGACCTGGCTCAGGGATGTCTCCATATTGCTATTGGGATCTGTTAGGTAGAACAGCAAGTAGAGATTACCACGTAGGAGAACTTCTTGATGAGTGATCTTGCTCTTCCAATCATACTCATCGGCGGTGGCGGGCATGCTTCTGTCTTAGCCGATATATTGCTTTCTCAAGGAAGAAAAATATTTGCGGTCATTAGCCCTGATGATACTAATCAACGACAAATTTTTCGGAATATTCCTCGCTTTAAAGAGGATAAGGATGCATTGAGCTTTAAGCCCGATGACGTTTTACTAGTCAACGGTATCGGAATGATGCCGGAGTCGAATTTACGACAATCGGTAAACCAGTATTTTGAGTCTCTGGGGTATCGATTTGAGACTGTAATCGCAGATAGCGCAATTGTCTCTTCCTTTTCTGTGATAGAGGAAGGTGTACAAATACTGCCTTGCGCGATAGTCAATGCGGGTGCTTGTATTGGAAAACACACCATAGTTAATAGCGGTGCACTTGTTGAGCATGATTGTGACGTAGGTGCACACAACCATATAGCTCCAAAAGCAGTTCTTTGTGGACAGGTAAAAACAGAGGAAGGTGTTTTTGTCGGAGCTAATGCAACCATTATTCAAAATTTGCAGATCTCTCATTCGTCAGTGATTGGAGCCGGAGCTACGGTGACTCAATCAGTGAATTCAAAAACGATTGTTTTCGGAGCAAGGGGGACTACAAATAAGTATTGAGTAAACTGAAGGTGTAAGATGACCCATAGCTGGCAAAAAACGCTAGTTTCTGAACACAGTACTATTAAACAAGCACTAGAAATTATTAATACCGAAGCACTGCGGGTAGCCGTGGCCGTCTCAGAAGACCGGAAACTGGTTGGCATGATCAGTGATGGTGATATTCGCCGTGGCTTGTTAAGAGATCTTACACTTAGTGATCCCGTTTCAGAGATCATGAATCGTCAGCCAATCAGCGCCAGATTTGGTACAACCAAAGAGCAGCTCATTGCGCTGATGAAGAAAAAACAAATTCTTTCAGTTCCTCTACTCGATGAGGCTAGTCATGTAGTAGGTTTAGAAACCTTGCATGGTGCGTTAACCAAAAAACAGTATCAGAACCCTGTCTTTCTTATGGCGGGCGGTTTTGGTACAAGGCTTCGTCCTCTTACTGATAAGTGCCCTAAACCGATGTTAAAAGTTGGTGGGCAACCGATATTAGAAACTGTTATCAAGAGTTTCATCAAAGCTGGTTTCAGTAACTTCTACATTTCAACTCACTACATGCCTGAACAGATCCATCGCCATTTCGGTGACGGTTCAAAACTGGGTGTATCTATACAATATGTGCATGAAGAGCAGCCTTTGGGCACTGGTGGAGCATTAGGTCTCTTGCCTGACGATTTACCACAAGATTTGCCGCTTATTATGATGAACAGCGATGTACTTACACAGGTTGATTTCCAAAGTCTTCTTAAGTTTCACGTCAATAATGAAGCGGATGCCACCATGTGTGTTAGAGAGTACGACTATCAAATTCCTTATGGTGTGATTAACGGAGAAGGCAACCGCATCACTAACATGGTTGAAAAGCCAATTCAGCGTTTCTTTGTCAATGCGGGTATATATGTTGTATCTCCGCGCGTGATTAAATCTGTTCAGAAAAACCAACGAATTGATATGCCTACTCTTTTAGAGCAGCATATGGCCGAGCGACAGCGTGTCTTGATGTTCCCAATACATGAATATTGGCTCGATATTGGTCGCATGGATGACTTCAATCGAGCACAAACGGATATTCATACCTTGGGTATGTGTGATGATTGACGGTAAACGTGTATTGGCTATTGTTCCTGCCCGAGGCGGAAGTAAACGTCTACCCCAAAAAAATGTACTACCTTTATGCGGGAAACCTTTGATTGGATGGTCTATTGATGCTGCTAAACAAAGTCAGTATGTTGATGAAGTCTTTGTTAGCACTGACGACCAACAAATTGCCGATATTGCATGGGAATATGAAATTGATGTTCCTGAGTTGCGTCCCGCCCATTTAGCATCAGATACGGCGACAACTGTAGACGTTTTACTTGATGTGTTGGACAAATACGGCTCAGAATTTGATGTGCTTGTACTTCTTCAACCGACCTCTCCTTTGCGCGATGCTGACCACATTGATGAAGCGTTAGAGCTGTATACAAACAAGCAAGCAGAATCCGTGGTCTCTGTGACTCCTTGTGAACATTCGCCGTTGTGGTCTAATACATTGCCTGAAGATGGCTCTATGGGCGAGTTCATTTCCTCCGAAGCGCTGAAACGTTCTCAAGAATTAGCCACGTATTATCGACTCAATGGTGCCTTATACATTTTTGATATCAAAATACTTCAGCAACGCAAGCTGATTCAATACACCTCAAAATCATTTTCTTACGTTATGGATAATCATGTATCTTTTGATATCGATAACGCTGTTGATTTTGAGTTGGCAGAGTTCTTTATGCAAAAACGAAATGCGAACACTGTCAGCTAAACAATGAAATTATTAACGCTCAAATAAAAAGCTCTGCAATCGCAGAGCTTTTGTGTATGTGGGGAAAGAGGAAGGAGAGAGGTTAGCGCTCATTTCCTTCTTTAATCACTTCTTTTTGAGCGATAGAAAGCAAGTTATCAATACTTGCGGTGTTTTGAAGGTTGGCAATGACACGTGTTGCTTTGAGTTTCAGTTTTTTATCTGAGTAGGTTTCTTCATTAAGGTTGTAGAAAACCTTGTTCAATATCTTAGTTGCGTTTTCAGTTGAACATTTAGGCAGCAGCATGATCAACTCATCTTCGTGTTTTGGATTCTTGATCAGATAGTCACTTGCTCGGATAAACGAACTAACGGTATCCACCATGAATTTTTGTGCGACCAAATGAGCGTTATGTTCTTTGGCTTCATCCAAATCATACTTAATTAGGATCAGAGAGTTTACTTCATTGCCGTTGACGACATCTTCTAAATGGCGAGTTTTTGTTATCTCAAAGCGGTAGGTTTTTATACCTTCATCGTAGAACGCTTCTTTTCGTTCAACCATGTTCTGGGTCATTTTGTCGAAATCACGCTTGTTGATGATCATGAAGATAATGCAGAAGATGATCAGCGAATACACAACCGTTAAGTAGGCTTTGCTTAACCAGAGCTCAAGATACGAAACTTTTAACCTAAGAATGTTCTTTTGGTCGATGTTGTAGTTTTCGTGATAGTTGAAAAGAGGATTCTTAGTGGTTGAGAACACATAGATGTTCTTCCCATTCTCATATTTCTTTTCAATCAATACCTTAGTGTTAAAGGCTTCGTTAACTGGGATATCTAAAACCAAACTACCTGTTTTTTCACCGTTGTGCGTAATTGCGGTGGAAAGCGTCAGTGTGATTCCGCCAGCTTGAGTGTTCTCGAAAATGTCGTAAGTGTAGGCACCAGTACTCGATTTACTATTGTCGTAAAGGAACGAACAGTACTCGGAAGTGCTGCATTTGATCTCTTCTTTGTAAGTCGAGCGTCCGGTTGGTTTCACACTGTAGAAGATAGATTTAGAGTGGAATGAAAGGTAGCTAAGAGCGTTAACATAACGGCTATTCACAAACTCTGGAGCGCTGTTGTAGAGCTGTGTCAGAGTATCGAGTGTTCTCACATCGGTAAGATCAATGGTGTTGTCGTTAAATAGATATTTTACATCTCGATTTTGTTTCTCGACGATGGAAGCATCCTGCTCTTTGCTCAATTCTGATTCAATATTGCTTGCCGTAATATGCAGTTTGTCTCGCGCAGCATCAAACACAGAAATGAAGTTATTGAAGTCGTGTATTTTTTGTTTAACAAGGCCATTAGTGATCACTGCGAGATGCAGCGCATTCAATAATATGCCCAGACATAAACTAACTAATACTGTTAGCAGGATTTTTTTCATCACTCAAACTCAAAATGGGGGTTAAAACTAAACTCACTATTTTAGGTCTGTGTGGATTTTGCTGTATGTAGGATTAGTCTGTTTGTGGTAACGGAAAGGCCGTTTACACAGTGATGGTCAACGTCACTTCTGGTTGGGGTGCAGCCTTGCTCGTTAAGCAGGTTTGGTGTGTATGAATATTTTTAATAAACAAGTTGAATATTAGTTGATTGTTTCATTGAGCGGTTAGCGAGATAGTTTAGCCATCCAGACATCTTTCGTGTCTAACCTCAGCTTAATAGAAGGAACGATCACATGGCGACAATTACACATATTTTGGGCTATCCACGTATTGGTGAAAAACGCGAACTTAAATTTGCACTAGAGAAATACTGGCGTGGTGATATCACTCAGCAAGAGCTAAAAGCGGTAGGTAGCGAAATCCGCCACAACAACTGGGCTTTACAAAAAGAAGCGGGTTTAAGCTTTACGACAGCAGGCGATTTTGCATGGTATGACCATGTTCTTACAACTACTTTGCTGCTTGGACATGTTCCTGCTCGCCATCATCTATCTCATAACAAAGATAGCTTTCCAGATCTCGATACGCTTTTCCGCGTAGGACGCGGTCAGTCGCAAAACTCGTGCGGTTGTAGCGGCAGTGCGGCATCGGACATGACCAAATGGTTCAATACTAATTATCACTACATCGTTCCTGAATTTAGTTCTGATGATAAGTTTGAAGTGAGCTGGCCGCAGCTATTTGAAGAAGTCAACGAAGCGGTGAAAACAGGTGCAAACGTAAAACCTGTGCTTTTAGGGCCTGTGAGTTATCTCTACTTGGGTAAAGAAGTGGAAGATAATTTTGACCGTTTAACTTTGCTTCCACGTTTGCTGACGGCTTATCAAAACATTTTGTCTAAGTTGGCTAAACAAGGGGTAGAGTGGGTTCAAATTGACGAGCCAGTACTGTCACTTGAGTTAGAAAGCCAATGGCAAGATGCATTTAAGCTGGCGTATCAGGTACTACAAGGCGATGTAAAAGTGCTGCTAACGACCTACTTTGATTCGGTGATTGATACATTGGACAAAATCGTTGCACTGCCTGTAAACGGTCTTCACATCGACATTTCAGCCGCGCCACAGCAGTTAGAAAGTGTACTAGAGAAATTGCCACAACAGTGGGTGTTGTCAGTGGGTGCTATTAACGGCAGGAACGTTTGGCGTGCAGATTTAGGTAACCTGCGTAACAGATTGCAGCCAGTAAAAGATAAGTTGGGTGATCGCCTTTGGATTGCGAGTTCATGCTCACTGCTGCACAGCCCGGTGAATTTAGAACTCGAACAAAACCTCTCAGCAGAAGTACGTAGCTGGTTTGCGTTTGCCAAGCAAAAAGTCACCGAAGTCGCGCTACTTGGACGAGCATTAGATGGCGACCAAGAAGCGATTCTGGCTTGTGATACTTACAGCTTGCCTATCGTAGATAGAAAAACCGCAACGCATGTGAACAAGCCGCAAGTGCAATCGCGAGTGAACACTATCACTGCATCTTTAGCGCAGCGTAGTGAACCGTACGAACAGCGTGCAGTGACACAAGCGAAGCGACTGGGTTTACCATTGTTCCCAACCACGACCATAGGTTCATTCCCGCAAACCAGCGAAATTCGCACTCAACGCAGTGCATTTCGAACAGGGGTATTACCAGAAGCTGAGTATATTTCAGCGCTAAAAGGGCATATAGCAGATGCAGTGAAGCGTCAGGAGGCTTTGGGGCTGGATGTTTTAGTACATGGCGAAGCGGAACGTAACGACATGGTTGAATATTTTGCTGAAAACCTGTCAGGCTTCCAAACCACTCAGTTTGGTTGGGTACAAAGTTACGGCTCTCGCTGTGTTAAGCCAGCGATTGTGGTTGCAGACATTGAACGTGAAAAACCAATCACTGTTGAATGGTCAAGCTATGCTCAATCACTAACCAATAAGAAGATGAAAGGTATGTTAACGGGGCCTGTCACAATCTTGTGCTGGACTTTCCCTCGTGAAGATATCAGCCGCAAAGAAATCACACAGCAACTGGCACTGGCATTACGTGACGAAGTCTCTGACTTACAAGATGCAGGGATTAATATCATTCAGATTGATGAACCGGCGATTCGCGAAGGATTGCCTCTGAAGAAGCGTGACCACAAGGCATACTTAGATTGGGCAGTGGAAGCATTCAAGATCTCTGCGGCAAGCGCCACACCGCAAACCCAGATTCATACACATATGTGCTACAGCGAATTCAATGAGATCATTGACTCAGTGGCAGCGCTGGATGCAGATGTGATTACGATTGAAACCTCACGCTCGAACATGGAACTTCTGAAAGCCTTTGAAGATTTCAATTATCCGAACGAAATTGGTCCGGGTGTCTACGATATTCACTCGCCAAACATTCCAACACAGGAATGGATTGAAGGCCTACTGCGTAAAGCGTCTGCCAAGATCCCTGCAGAACGATTATGGGTAAACCCTGATTGCGGTCTGAAAACTCGTAACTGGAAAGAAGTGGAAGCATCACTGATCAACATGGTGTTAGCGGCAAAAACCTTGCGCGAAGAAGCACAAAGTGACGCAGCTTAATTACAAGTTGGAATAACAAACAAGGGCTCATGTGAGCCCTTGTTTGTAGAACAAAGCATTTTTAGAGAACAAAGCTATTGTGAAGCGCAAGTTTGCTGCGTGATGAGTTCATCCACCATCAGTTGTCCACGAGTGTTACGCATTTTGATTCGGTAACTTAAACCCACTTCGAGGTTTGCTTTGATATTTTTGTCTGAGCAAAAGGTTTGGATGCTACTTTGCATAACCTGAGTTACAGGTTTGGCATTTTTATCATCAGCGTTATAAACCATCATCATTTCAATGGTGGTGCCTTTGGCAGTCGCACGCATGATATTGAGTGGGCCGTACTCTAAAGGCAGTTCAGCGCTCAGCAGGCTGGCTCTATTATCCGCAAGTAGTTCAAGGTTTCTCTGGTTGTCTGAATTAGAGCTACAACCTGAAAGCAGAACTAAGCCGAAAGCGATAATTCCAGCGGTACTTTTTTTCATACTAAAATACTTTTTTGAACGGTTTGATGATGACATTAGCATAAACACCTGCTGCCACATAGGGATCTGCGTCTGCCCATGCTTTTGCTTCTTCTAATGAGTTGAAATCAGCAATAACAGTTGAGCCAGTGAAACCTGCCTCACCTGGGTTTTCAGAATCGATGGCAGGCAGAGGACCCGCTGTCAGCAAACGGCCTTCATCTTGAAGAACTTGTAAGCGTTCTAAGTGCGCAGCACGAACACTCATGCGTTTTTCCAAGGAGTTCTCAACGTCTTGAGAAAAAATGACATACCACATAATCCATATCCTTATTAATGACTGAAACTGCAAGTTACCGGCAACTAATGTACTGAAACTTGGCAATATTTAAACCTTGATGGTGATATTTCTGTGATCAGTTCCCTGCGTTAATCGGGCGAGGGCGTCCATCGGAATCAATCGCGACATAATTAAATGTGGCTTCACATACTTGGAAACGGTCACCTATGCCGTCAACTTTAACGGGCTTCACCCAAACTTCTAAGTTAATCGACATAGAAGTGCGGCCAATCCTAGTACATTCACCGTAACAGCAGACCACGTCACCCACTTTCACTGGCTTTTTAAACGCGATACTGGAAACAGAGACGGTAACTATGCGACCAGAAGAGATCTCTTTCGCTAAAATACCGCCGGCCAAGTCCAACTGAGACATAATCCAACCACCAAAGATATCACCATTTGCATTGGTGTCTGCTGGCATAGCAACGGTTCTAAGTAATAGTTGGCCTTTAGGGGAACTGACTTCCTGACTCATTTCAAATTCCGTAGTAAACAAAACAGCGACCGTGTTACCAAGTCGCTGTCAGAAAAGAGGGCATTATAGCAGTAAATTCTGCGGCTTATTAACCCCTAAGAGTCATGTATGACTATCTATTGGTTAGAATTTTTCTGCTCTTTAGGAAGATGTTTGTAAATATAAACGCCAGTCAGCAGGGTGTAGAGAAATGTTGCGATAAGAAGACCGAACACTTTGAAATTAACCCAGACATCCAAAGGCAATTGATAAGCAATATAGATGTTAACGACTGCACAGATAGTGAAGAAGGCAACCCATGCCCAGTTTACTTTCGACCATACACTGTCAGGCAGAGTGATTTCCTTACCTAACATACCTTTGATTGCTGATTTGCCCATCAAATGACTGATAGTCAGGCCAAGAGCAAACACTGTGTAAACAATGGTCACTTTCCATTTAATGAAGTTGTCATCGTGAAGGAAAATCGTCATACCACCAAAGATGGCGACAACAGCAAAGGTAATGAGCTGCATTTTTTCCACTTTCTTGTACACGAAGTACGAAATAGCGACTTGAATGGCAGTTGCAGCGATCAACGCAGCAGTCGCGACATAAATATCGTATAGCTTAAAAAGCGCGAAGAAGATAATTAGAGGAATAAACTCAATCAGTTGTTTCATTATGTAGGTACATCCAAACTTTTCGTTGCCGACAGTCTACTCAATTTGCTCTGTCATCTGAATAGCCATTAGCGATTTAGTTACAAATTTGGCTATCTTGTTGCTGAAAGCAAAAAACCGCTCATTAGAGCGGTTTTTACTAGAGATTCAGCTGTTAAGCTTGCTGATCTTGATAAACTTTTTCAGCATCAGAATCTTCAATCATAGAATCAACGATCACTGCACAAGCTGCATCACCAGTGATGTTTAGTGCAGTACGGATCATATCGAAGACACGGTCTAGAGCGAACAGCAGTGGTAGGCCTTCAATTGGAATGCCAGCAGCAAGAAGAACCGCTACAACCAAGAATGAAGGACCAGGTACACCAGCTTGACCTACAGCACCTAGTGTTGCAGTCACGATGATTGCAATGTAAGCACCCATTGATAGGTCAATGTGGAACAGTTGAGCAAAGAAAACTGCAACTAAACCGTAGTAGATTGCATTACCTGACATGTTAATCGTTGCGCCTAGAGGCAGAACGAATGATGCTGTCGAGTTACGTACACCTAGGTCTTTCTCAACGGTGTCCATAGTAACAGGAAGTGTTGCCATAGAAGATGCTGTTGAAAGAGCAACCGCTTGTGGCTTCTTCATTGCGCTGATGAACTTCTTAGCTGAAGTTTTGCTGAAGAAATGAATCATTGCTGGGTAAACGATGAAACCAAAAATCAGGATAGCGGCTGTGTAAACAACAAACAGTTTGAATACCACCATTAGCGCGCCAAAACCGAATGTACCCACAGCTTCAGCCATCAGACCGAATACGCCGATTGGAGCGATAACCATCACTTTGTTGATCATCCACACCATTGAATCAACGATAGTGTTTACACCGTTGATTACTGGATCGCGTTTCTCTGGGCTTTGTTTAGAAATGGCAATACCTAAGAACAAGCAGAAAACGAGGATTTGCAGAATGTTTGCGTCGTTCAAAGATTGGAATACGTTAGTCGGAATCATACCGATAACCGTTGCCCAAAACGTAGGTAGTTCACCTTTTGATGCGTATTCTGCTGAGAACATGCCTTCAACACCAGAAACATCAATACCCATACCTGGTTGGAATACTTCACCCATAACCAGTGCAAGAACAACCGCTAGAGCAGAAGTCACTGCAAAGTAACCTAGAGTAACGAAACCAACTTTACCTGCTGAGTGGCTATTGCCTAGGCCAGCTGCACCTGAAATCAGAGCAACAGCGACCAAAGGAATAACTAACATCTTGATTAAGTTAATAAAGATGGCACCCAATGGAGAAAACATTGTCGCATCGTGACCCATGACAGCACCGATGAGGGTACCGAGTACCATGGCAATCACAACTTGAACACCAATGTTCTGTAGTAAATTCTTTTGTTTTAACACTTCCTTAACCCCTGTGCTAATAATGTGTAAATTTCTAGACATAACCACTAACCAATCCTCGATTAATGGAAAATTATGTTGCTCGGTTTTTTACACTTATATTTCACAATTGGCAATATGCATCTGCGTCGGATTTGACGTAATCACCCATTTTTGCTGATGAAGTGGTCATTTATTAGTCATGGAAAACGTTTGCTTTAGGTTTTGGAACAGAAATGGGTAATGGCGGAGTGAGGGATATTTTGAACGAAATAGTCGGTGAAATGTTAAAAAAATGATCAATTCTTAAACTGACTAGCCTTGAATAGCTATAAAATTGCCAGTTTAAAATTGATCATTAGAAGTAGGTGGTAGGGTCACCAAACCCTACCTATTGGAACTATTTTATGGTCGCTTGTTTCATTGGTGTTATAAAACCAGCTAATGATTTCAGCAGCGCTTCAGGGTCGTTTTGGTTTGTTTCGATAATCTTCACTACAGCAGAACCGGAGATCGCGCCAGCCGCGCCAGCCGCAATAGCTTGTTTTACCTGTTCCGGTTGGGAAATACCAAAACCAAGAAGTGCTGGTGGTGCATCAAACTGATTTAAACGCTCTAACAGCTCATGCACTGGCATATTGGCTTTTGTTTCCGCACCAGTCACACCCGCACGAGAAAGCAGATAAGTATAGCCTTTGCTCAATGACGCGACAGATTTCAGCGTTTCATCACTGGCCGTTGGTGGTGCAATGAAAATAGGCTTGATGCCGAACTTTTCCGCAGCCGCAACGAATTCAGCGCTTTCTGTGGTTGGTACATCAGCGACCAGCACTGAATCAACACCTGCTTCCTGACAACGTTGATAGAAGTTTTCAATACCGCGAGAGAACACCAAGTTCGCGTACATTAACAAACCGATTGGCGTGTCTGGGTTCTTAACACGGATTTGCTTGATAAGGTCAAAACAGATATCCGGAGTAGTACTCGCCTGAAGGGCGCGATTGTTTGCTCCTTGAATCGTTGGACCATCTGCCAACGGATCTGAGAACGGGAAACCGAGCTCAAGAGCATCTGCGCCAGCATCAATTAATGTCTGCATAATTTGCAGAGAAAGCTCAGGAGAAGGGTCCCCAATCGTTACAAATGGAACAAATGCGCCTTGTTTTTGCTCAGCTAAGCGCTGAAAAAGAGATTGATAACGATCCATTACAGCACTCCTTTATCTTGTAAAATTTTGTCCACGGTGAAGATATCTTTGTCTCCACGGCCAGATAGGTTAACCACTAATAACTGCTCTTTTTCTGGTTCAGCAAACGCCATTTTCAATGCGTGCGCTAATGCATGTGAAGATTCAAGCGCAGGAATGATGCCTTCTTTACGAGCAAGCAGTTGGAAAGCGTCCAGTGCTTCATCGTCGGTGATGCTGTCGTATTCTGCACGGCCAATCGAGTTCAGATAAGCATGTTGTGGACCCACAGAAGGGAAGTCCAGACCCGCAGAAATTGAGTAAGACTCTTCAACCTGTCCGTATTCATCTTGCATCAATGGTGCTTTCATACCTAAGTAGATGCCTGTCTTACCATGTTTTAAAGGCGCACCGTGTTGGTCGGTATCAATACCTTTACCCGCAGGCTCTACGCCTATGAGACGAACCGATTCTTCTTCGATGAAATCAGCGAACATGCCGATAGCGTTAGAACCGCCGCCGACACAAGCAATCACCGCATCTGGTAAACGACCTTCACGAGCTAAAATTTGATTCTTAGTCTCTTCACCAATGATGTGCTGGAATTCACGAACAATGGTCGGGAATGGGTGAGGACCCGCAGCAGTGCCTAATAAGTAGTGGGTGTTTTCATAACTTGCAGACCAGTCACGCATTGCTTCGTTACAAGCATCTTTTAAGGTCGCTGAACCAGAGTGTACAGGGATTACTTCTGCACCCATTAAGCGCATGCGGAATACGTTCGGGCTTTGGCGCTCAACATCTTTTGCACCCATGTATACGCGGCATTTCAAATCTAACAGTGCACAAGCCAGAGCCGTTGCTACACCATGTTGACCAGCGCCGGTTTCAGCGATGATTTCGGTTTTGCCCATACGTTTTGCTAATAGTGCCTGACCAAGAACTTGGTTGGTTTTATGCGCGCCACCGTGAAGCAAATCTTCACGTTTCAAATACAGTTTAGTTTTTGTGCCTTTGGTGATGTTGCGCGTTAGCGTCAATGCTGTAGGGCGTCCAGCGTACTCCTGTAGCAGAGTCATAAATTCCGAACGGAACTCTGGGTCTTCTTGAGCATCAATAAAAGCTTGTTCTAGCTGGTCTAGAGCGGGTACTAAAATCTGAGGTACGTACTGACCACCGTACTCTCCAAAATAGGCGTTAAGTTTTGCCATGTTCATTATCCCTTAATTGCGATCCCCGTTTGTATATTCGGGGATACGATAATAGTCATCGATGTGTTCGTATTTTCTAAAATTTAGTAATTTCTAATCGCACTGAAGGCTTGCTTCAACTTTGCTGCGTCTTTTTTACCGGGTTCGGATTCAACACCTGAGTTGAGGTCTAATCCCATACATCCTAGTGTTGCCGCATGTTGTGCATTCTCTGGAGACAGTCCGCCCGCCAGCATGACATTGGAAACCGGTGCGTTTGCCAGTAATGACCAATCAAATGAAGTTCCGGTGCCACCGCTTTGTGTGCCAACTTTGGCATCCAGTAAATGGCGGTCGACATGGTTTTCAATAAATGCAGGCAATTGGTCTGTTACCCCGTAGGCTTTCCAGATTTCTACCTGTTCAGGCAGAGCACTTCTCAGTTCATCAATAAATGCTTGCGATTCATCACCGTGTAATTGCACTGCGAATAACCCGAGCTGAACGGCGGTGTCTGCCACTTCTTTCACTGAGTGATTCTGAAATACACCCACATATTGCAAAGGTGCACCAGCCATGGTTAAACGTGCTGCTTCTGTATCAACATAGCGTTTTGATTTAGGAACAAAAATCAGACCACCAAATACCGCGCCTGCTTGGTAGGCTTTCACTGCATCATCAGGGTGAGTCAGTCCGCATACTTTGTTTTCGCCCAGAACCACTTTACGTACCGCCAATTCGAGGTTTTCCTGCGCCATTAACGCGCTGCCAATCAAAAAGCCGCTTGCGTATGGCACCAAGTCACGCACCTGCTGGTGGGTGTAAATACCAGACTCCGAGATAACCGTTGTACCTTCTGGCAGCAGCGGTGCGAGTTCTTTCGTACGGTTAAGGTCGGTTGATAGGTCGCGTAAGTTGCGGTTGTTAATTCCTATCACTTTTGCTTCAAGCGCAACGGCTCTGTGAATTTCTTCTTCGTTGCTGGTCTCAGTCAGAATGCCCATACCGAGTTCATGAGCCACAGCAGCCAGTTCTTTATATTGCTCATCATTGAGCACAGAAAGCATCAGCAGAATCGCGTCTGCGCCGTAATGACGAGCGAGATAAACCTGATAAGGGCTGATCATAAAGTCTTTGCACAGTACAGGCTGTGTTACCTGAGAGCGAATACGTGGCAGAAACTCAAAGTTACCCTGAAAGTATTTTTCGTCTGTCAGAACGGAAATTGCGTTCGCGTACTGGTTGTACACCGATGCGATGTAATCCAAATCAAAATGCTGACGAATCAAACCTTTTGATGGCGATGCTTTTTTGCATTCCAGAATGAAAGCCGTTTTGCCGTTGTCCGAATTTTGATGACCTAAAGCTTGATAGAAATCGCGATCAGATGTGGTCAGAAGATTTTTAAAGCTCTCAAGAGGCTGCTCTTTTTGGCGTTCTTCAACCCATACCGCTTTGTCTTTGACTATTTTGGCTAACACTTGCGCCATTTTCGTATTTTCAACGGAAATATGTTCAGAGAGTTGTTGTGGTTGTCCGCTCTCAGCTTTCTCGTTAGCAAGAAGTTCGTTACTGACGTTGGTTTCGTTAGACATGTCGACGTTAACCTCGATTCGCTAATTGTTGAACTAATTCGTAAGCTTTACCTGAGTTCATAACGTCAATGGCTTGCGCCGCGTTCGCTTTGAGGTCTTCTTTCCCAAATAGTCGTAAAAGAAGAGCAACGTTGACAGCAACAGCAGCGAGTTGTGCAGGCGTTCCTTTGCCATTGAGGATATCAGTGATGATGGCGCGGTTTTCTTCAGGCTCCCCACCTTTGATTGCGTCTAGCGGGTAAGTCTCTAATCCAAAATCTTGCGGTGTCAGAGTGTATTCAACAATCTTACCGTCTTTGATCTCTGCAACATGGGTTTCACCATGTACAGCCACTTCATCTAATCCTGAGCCATGAACTACAGCGGCTCTTTTGAGACCCATTTGTAACATGGTTTCCGCAATAGGACGAACCAAATCTAAACTATAAACACCCATTAATTCGATATTGGGTCTCGCAGGGTTAATCAGTGGACCTAAAATGTTGAATATGGTGCGAGTTTTCATGGTTTGACGCACAGGCATCGCATGGCGAACACCACCGTGATACTGAGGTGCAAACAAGAAAGCGACACCCAAATCGTCCAGTGCTTGACGAGTGTCTTCAGCACTCATTGCTAGGTTGATACCGAATGAATCGAGAAGATCAGAAGAACCGGATTTGCTAGAAACGCCACGGTTACCGTGTTTTGCGACTTTTACGCCACACGCGGCTGCAACAAATGCTGAAGTGGTTGAGATATTGATGGTATTGGAACCATCGCCACCAGTACCAACAATGTCAGCGAAGTCATAATCCGGGCGCGGGAAAGGATTGGCGTTCGCCAGCAAAGCTTTGGCTGCACCAGCAATTTCATCCGGCGTTTCGCCTTTAATTTTCAAAGCTGTCAGTACCGCAGACATCAGAATCGGGTCCATTTCGCCACGGATGATATGGTCGAACAACTCTTGGCTTTCGCTTTGGCTTAGTGACTGTTGCTCGTAAAGTTTGTTGATGATGTTTTGCATGTTTCTATTCCTTATCCTTTTCGCCACTGTCTTGTTGGGCTCTAATCTTTTTCGTTGAATGCGCTTGAGATAGTTAACTGAGCGCCCAATCAATCGCGTTTTCTAACAGTGTTGCTCCCTGCGTAGTCATGATGGATTCTGGGTGAAATTGGAATCCACACACATGGTCTTGTTCATGCACAACCGACATCACTAATCCATCAACTTCAGCGGTTACGGTTAACTCTTCGCTCACATGCGTCGCGACCAGTGAGTGATAACGAGCAATTGCCAGTGGCGACGGTAGTCCTTGGTAAAGCGCGTGGTTTTGATGTTCCATCATGGATACTTTGCCGTGAACGATTTCACCAGCGCCGGCAACCGTACCGCCATAAGCTTCAACAATCGCCTGATGACCAAGGCAGATACCAATCATAGGCACTTTACCTTTCAGACGTTTTAGAATTTCTGGCATGACGCCGGCTTCAGAAGGCGCGCCCGGACCTGGCGATAAAACGATAACTGGCTGCTCTAGGGCTTCCACTGCATTTTGAATGGTGTCTGCCGCAATATGGTTACGGTAAATCGTGACCTGATGACCCAATGAACGGAACTGATCAACCAAGTTGTAGGTGAATGAATCAAAGTTGTCGATGAATACGATATTCGCCATGAGTTACTCCTCCTACTTACGCTTTATTTAAAGAAGATTGCGCTTGGTGAGCGTGTTGAATCGCTGAAATGACGGCTTGAGCTTTACCGCGTGTTTCATCTGCTTCTGCTTGTGGATCGGAGTCGAAGACCACGCCAGCACCGGCTTGAACTTGAGCGATACCGTTTTCCACATAAGCAGAGCGAATCACGATACAAGTATCCAAATCGCCTTCACCGGTCAGGTAACCCACCGCGCCACCGTAACTACCACGACGTTCTTTCTCTACGTTACGAATCAGCTGCATAGCGCGGATTTTTGGCGCACCGGTCAGCGTGCCCATGTTCATACATGCTTGGTAAGCGTGCAGAGCATCTAAGTCCTGACGAAGCTGACCAACCACGCGAGAAACTAAGTGCATCACATGGCTGTAACGGTCTACTTTAAGTAAGTCGGCCACATGGCGAGTACCCGCTTGGGAGATACGAGCCACATCGTTACGTGCCAAATCCACCAACATCATGTGTTCCGCGTTTTCCTTTTTATCCAGACGCAGTTCCAGTTCGATACGGCTGTCCAAATCAAAATCAATACTGCCATCAGCGCGTTTGCCACGACGACGAGTTCCCGCAATAGGGTAGATTTCAATTTGGTTGGTTTCTTTCTCGTACTTCAGAGCACTTTCAGGTGAAGCTCCGAACAGAGTGAAACGCTCGTCCTGCATGTAAAACATGTAAGGGCTAGGGTTGCTCTTTTTGAGCTGCTCATACGCTGCAAGTGGAGAAGGGCAAGGAAGTGTAAAGCGGCGAGACGGTACCACCTGGAAGATGTCGCCTTTCACGACGTAGTCTTTCAAGTCTCGAACTATGGAGCAAAACTCTTCATCGCTGATGTTAGTGTTAACCGATACGTCTGCGACTTTTTCAGCTTGTGGCTGCAATTGAGGAATCGCAGCTTGCTCAGTAATAACAGCAAGACGACTGATGAGAGCTGTATGTGTTTCTGTGGTGCGTGAGAATGCGGTTGCTTGAAGTTGACAAGTCTCAGTCTGGTGGTCGACTACCATTAATGTCTCTGCCACATAAAAAACGTAATCAGGGCATTGGTTACTTTGTATTGCATCACCAAGTGGTTCAAAGTTGGCAACTAGGTCATAAGCAAATAAACCACCAATGAAAATGGCGTGTTTGTCTTGTTTGCTGAGATCAAAGCTGTGCTGAACAAGGCGTAATGCGTCGAATGAAGACGCTTCTTTTAAACGCGAATCTTCATCTAGCGTATCGCACGGCGCTTCAAAGTTCAGAGTAAGAAGCGAGCCTTCCAGTGTAGCTGGAATGGCATCAACAATGTTCTGCTTTAAAATTTCAACCAACTGCATGCCATTGTCGGTTAAAGCTTGAAAAGTCACTTTATGACCTAAACAAGTGATTCGTACGGCGGCGTCAATCAGCAGCAAGCTTTTGAGGTTCTGTTTTGAATCAATTTCAGCAGACTCAAGCAATAAACAGTCTGTTTTGCCTTCGCACAGTGCGTGAAATAGTGCTGTAGGATCTTGCGTATAAGGGATAGAGGTCTTGATGACTTCTAACTGTGCAAGTTTTTTAATTTCAATGGCCTTGTTCACAAGACCTCCTTATTAAATCGTCTGAATTTGTTCTCTAACCAGTTGAAAGTAGAGGATGTGATATGTCAACTGATAAAATAAAAGCCCGCTAATTGCGGGCTTTATGAATGCGTTTCTCTGAATTAGAAGTGCACGTTTGCCCGCCATGAATCTGACCACATACGCCACCAATTAATATTAAGCTCAGCAGAAGCTGTGCTTAAATTAGAATATGGGTTTGTGTTGATTTCTTGTAACATAGCAAGCCTTAATTTGTGCTCTCGTATTTGTGTACTAGTAAACTAGTGCGAGAGGTGAAAGTCAAGCCTTAAAAACAGGCAAAATTAAAAAATATGAAAATAGACTTACATAGTCACACGACAGCGTCTGATGGCCGCATGTCTCACGAAGAACTGATTGAACGCGCTATCGGGTTTAATGTTGATGTTCTTGCGATTACAGATCACGACACCATTGAGGCGTTAGCACCAGCACGCGCTTATATTGAAGAGAAACAGCATCCGATTACGCTTATCAATGGTATTGAAATCTCAACGGTTTGGCAGAACAAAGACATTCATATTGTTGGTTTAAATATCGATCCATTGAATCCACATCTGCAAGGTCTAATTGAGCAACAGAAAGCACACCGAGTCGGACGTGCGGAGCTGATTGCTCATCGATTAGAGAAATCAACCCGAGAAGGCGTACTTGAGGAAGTCAAAGCGATCGCAGGCGATGCACCGATCACGCGTGCCCATTTTGCTAAATGGCTAGTGGATGCGGGTTATGCGAAAAATCTTCAGCAGGTCTTTAAGAAATTTTTAACGCGCGATAATCCGGGCTATGTACCACCCAACTGGTGCTCAATGGCGGATGCGGTTAACGCGATTCATGCCGCCGGAGGGCTGGCGGTGCTTGCTCATCCGGCTCGATATAACTTGACGGCTAAGTGGCTTAAGCGCTTAATTGCTGCGTTTGTAGAAGCCGGTGGTGACGCAATGGAAGTTGCTCAACCTCAACAAGCGCCACAAGAAAGGCGCACTTTGGCTGATTATGCTATACAATACAACCTATTAGCTTCTCAAGGCAGTGACTTTCATTACCCGTCTCCGTGGATGGAGTTAGGGCGAAATTTATGGCTGCCTTCTGGCGTGGAACCAGTCTGGAAAGACTGGGAAATACTCTCTAAAGACACAGCTGAGAGACTAGGGCAAGAGACCCTAGGTAAAGAGGAATAATAATGAGCCAGTTTTTTTATGTTCATCCAGAAAACCCACAAGCGCGTTTAATCAATCAAGCGGTTGCTATTATTCGTAATGGTGGTGTGATTGTTTACCCAACTGATTCCGGTTATGCATTAGGCTGCCAGTTAGAAAATAAACAGGCATTAGAGCGTATTTGTCAGATTCGTCGTTTAGACGACAAGCACAATTTCACATTGCTGTGCCGCGACTTGTCTGAGATTTCACTTTATGCTCGCGTGGATAATACGGCTTTCCGTTTATTGAAGAACAATACGCCAGGGCCTTACACCTTTATTTTTAAAGGTACGAAAGAGGTACCGCGTCGTTTAATGAACCCTAAGCGTAAAACTATTGGTATCCGTATTCCGGACAACAAAATCGCGTTGGATCTGCTTGAAGCATTGGGCGAGCCTTTGATGTCGACTTCACTTATTTTACCGGGCAATGAGACGACGGAATCGGATCCTGAAGAAATTCGTGATCGTCTTGAACACGCGGTAGATGTGATTCTCAATGGTGGATTTTTGGGTGAACAGCCGACAACAGTGATTGATTTCAGCGATGATGAGCCACAAGTTGTTCGTGTTGGTTCGGGTGATCCAATACCGTTCGAATAAGCGGTGAAACGAGACAAGTTTCTTTTTTGTTCACGCTCGCGTCCACTCAGGTTTGCCTTGTGAAATCTCTACTTAGTTTGGGGATAAACTGGGTGCTTTTGTCGGTGTAATCTGTAATAATACGCGACCGCGATTTTTGCCAGAAAAACTGGTACTGAAGTCAGATCGCATACTAATATTTCGACGTCTGAGAAGACGACACAAAGGTAGATAAATGAGCGAAAAGTTACAAAAGGTTTTAGCACGCGCCGGTCATGGTTCTCGTCGTGAGTTAGAAGCTCTGATTAGAGCGGGTCGTGTTAGTGTTAATGGCAAGGTAGCTGCGTTGGGTGAGCGCTTAGAAGATGAAAGCGCTGTTGTACGTATTGACGGGCATACCGTATCTGCAAAAGCACAAGAAGAAGTTGTATGTCGCGTACTTGCGTATTACAAACCAGAAGGTGAGTTATGTACTCGTCATGACCCTGATGGTCGCCGTACGGTTTTTGATCGTCTACCGAAAATTCGCGGTTCGCGCTGGATTTCAGTAGGTCGTCTGGATGCAAACACTTCAGGTCTGCTTCTGTTCACTACTGATGGTGAGTTGGCCAACCGTTTGATGCACCCAAGCCGTCAAGTGGAACGTGAATATTTAGTGCGTGTTTTCGGTGAAGTAACTGAAGATAAAGTACGTAACCTTGTTCGTGGTGTTCAACTTGATGACGGTTTAGCACGTTTCGAAGACGTGGTTTACGCTGGTGGTGAAGGTATGAACCACACCTTCTACGTTGTTATTAACGAAGGTCGTAACCGCGAAGTTCGTCGTCTTTGGGAATCTCAAGAGACCACAGTTAGCCGTCTTAAACGTGTACGTTATGGTGATATCTTCCTAGATAAGAAATTGCCTCGTGGCGGTTGGATGGAACTAGACCTTAAGCAAGTAAACTACCTGCGTGAGCTAGTTGATCTACGTCCAGAAGACGAAACGATGCTTGATGTGTCTAAAGACAACACTTCTCGCAAGCGTGAGCGTTCTCGTAGTCAGAAAATTCGTCGTGCAGTACGCCGCCATGAAGAGCGCGTCACAGCACCGGCACCGAAAGGCCGCCGCAAGCCAACAGCAGCGACAAACAAGCCATCATCTGGTGAGCACGGTTCTCGCGCAAAAGCGGGTACAGCTGCTGGTAAAGGCCAAGCAGGTGGCAAAGGCAGAACAGGCGGAAGACCAGCGCAAAAGAATACGCCTCGTACGCGTAAGTAACCTGAATTTATCAGACTCTCTAATTTGAAAAATCCCGAGCTTAGCTTGGGATTTTTTGTATCTGAAGCCGGTATCTTTTCGCTGGCTGGAGAAGAGAATAAAAAGCCCTTTAGCAAACTAAAGGACTTTGTCTTTTATAGGGTCTGAGTCAGCTGATAATAGCGACCTTGCTGTGCTAGTAACGCTTCATGGTTACCATGCTCGACTACTTCACCTTGTTCAATCAAACATATCGCATCCATTTGATCTAAATTGACTAGACGGTGCGTAATGAAGATGACCGTTTTACCTGAGAAATGAGACTTAAACAGATCCATGATTTGCTGTTCTGTTTGTTTATCCAAACCTTCGGTTGGTTCATCCAGCAATAGGATAGGGGCGTTATGCAAAATAGCGCGCGAGATGCCAATACGGCGTTTCTCACCACCTGAAAGCTGACGTCCGCCATCTCCCAGCCACGTATCTAATCCCGGAGCTTCAAGTAGCTTTTGTAATCCCACTCGTTCGAGAATTGCGCACAACTCTTCGTCCGTAGCTTGCGGTTTTGCCATTAGTAGGTTATCTCGCAAGGAGCCATTCAAGATGTCGACACGTTGGCTGACGACACTCATTGATGCGCGCAGGTCACTTTCACTCCAGTTTTTCAGAGGCGTTTCGGCGATTTTAATCTCACCTTGGTTAGTATCCCAGTAACGGCAGAGCAATTGGATCAGCGTTGATTTCCCCGAACCTGTTTGACCAACAATAGCAAGTTTGTGGCCTG
This sequence comes from Vibrio sp. Hal054, assembly GCF_037162405.1. Lineage (NCBI taxonomy): Bacteria > Pseudomonadati > Pseudomonadota > Gammaproteobacteria > Vibrionales > Vibrionaceae > Vibrio > Vibrio sp. Hal054. Next base: position 1,146,469 of record NZ_JARLUT010000001.1, read on the forward strand.
CTGGCACCGAAACTCGGACATTGTTCAGCACTTGCTGTTCGCTGTCTGGGTATTGGAACGACACACCGTCGAATTCTACTGAAAACTCACCTGAATGTGGTGCATTTTGTGTAGGGAATACAACATCAGGCTCACTAAGTATGACTTCATTCAAACGACGGGCAGAAGTCAGTGTTTGGCCTAAATGTTGGAATGCTCCCGCTATTGGCATGAGTAGCTCAAAGCTTGCCATGGTTGCGAAGATCATCAGAGCGATCATAGGGTCAGGTGCCTGACCGTTAACACCGTCAGCCGCTAGCCACAGCATCAGAACCAGTGTCCAGCCATTTGCCAATAACAGAAGGGCTTGGGCTAAACCAGTAAAGCTCGCATTGATTTTCTGATTAGTCAGCAATTTTTCTTGCGCGGTGTAAATGGCTTCGCGGTAATGAGATTCCGCACCAAAGATAGTTAGTTCGCTATAGCCTTGCAGCCAGTCCATGGTTGCAATACGCATATCTGCTTTATTTTGGGTAAGTTCAGCACCGTTACGCTTGCCAAGCTTGTAGAACATAACCGGCCAAAGCAGCAGTAGCACAAAGAGTACGGAACCCAGTACTAATCCTAAGCTTGAATCAAACCAGCAAAGTAGGGCAGTAATTGCAGCAATACCGAGCACACCAACGGTTACGGGGCTGATAAGGCGTAAGTAAACATGGTCCATTGCATCGATATCGGCAACAAGACGGTTTAAAAGGTCTGCATCACGCAGGTTTGAGATTCGGCCTGGAATCATAGGTGCGAGTTTTTCAAAAAAGAAAATTCGCAAGTCAGTCAGCAGTTTGAACGTGGCGTTATGGCTTACGACTCGCTCGCCCCAGCGTCCCGCCGTACGCCCCATGGCAAAGCCGCGAACGAATGCACCCGGCAACATATAGTTGAACGTTTCACGGGCAATCGTTAAGCCAGCAACCGCAGCGGCAGAGAGGAACCATCCTGAAAGGGTAAGTAAGCCAATTGATGCTAACAGGGTTAGAAATGCCAGCAACATCCCGAGAGACAAACCAAACCAGTGCTTTTTATACAGTTTTAAGTATGGCAGTAAATCACGCATCTAAATTCCCCTTATCAGCTTTTTGAACGGCTTGATTGGACGCTAACATTGAGGCAAAAAGACCTTGTTGTTGGCTGAGCGTATTGAAATCTCCGGATTGCTCAAGCAAGCCATCGCGCATGACGAGGATTTGATTGACGGATTTCAACGGGAGTAGTTGGTGAGTGACAAGCAGTGCTGTTTTGTTTGCAATTTGAGTATTAAGACCTTGCATGACCAACTGTTCGCTGCGTGCATCTAAACTCGCGGTTGGTTCATCCAGTAACCAGAAACGGCCTTTTTGTAGCATCGCACGGGCTAAGGCTAAGCGTTGTGCCTGACCTACAGACAAGCCACCAGAGCGATCACTGATCATATAATCCAAACCATGCTTGTTAACAAACTCTGAAGCATAAGCATTATCGAGCACTTCTTGAACGGCTTGGTCAGTAATATCGTTCTTACCTAGAGTTACGTTGTCACGAATTGTACCGTGTACCAGTAACGGGTTTTGACCAACCCAGCTTATCGCTTTGCGCCAACTTGTATGATCGAGTTGACTGAGCTCGATGCCATTAATCGTCAAACTGCCTTGATATGGCATAAACCCTAAAATGGCATTTATCAGGCTGGTTTTACCTGCGCCGCTTGGGCCAACTAATGCTGTGGTTTCATGGTTGTTCAAAGTGAAAGAAACAGGGCCAACTAAGCGTTTACCTTCAGGGCTCAGAACTTCCAAATCACGAGCAACGATCTCAACAGAATCATTGGTCGATTGATGATTCGTCGGAAGAGGCGTTGAACCCGAAGCCACTTTGCTCACATCGGTTTGTAGGAACTCAACAATACTTTCAGCAGCACCCACCGCTTGCTGTTTCGCATGATAATAAGTGCCCAGCTCACGTAGTGGCTGATAAAACTCTGGAGCGAGAATAAGAATAAACAAACCGGAGAACAAGGTGACGCCTGCGCCGTAGTAACCAAATTCTAATTCGCCGATAAAGCTGAAACCGAAGTAAACCGCAGTAATCGCAATTGAAATCGACGTAAAGAACTCAAGTACGGCGGAAGATAAGAATGCTATGCGTAAAACATCCATAGTCCGCTTACGGAATACTTCAGATGCACCGCGCATATGCTCTGTTTCTGCTGCTGTACGGTCAAACAGACGAATCGTCGTCATTGACTGTAAGCGGTCATAGAAGTGACCAGAAAGACGTTGCAGTGCTTTAAAGTTTTTTCTGCCTGCGTCAGCGGCTTTAATACCAACTAGCGCCATAAATAACGGAACGAGGGGAGCTGTGATCAAGAATATCAAACCAGCAGCCCAGTTGACTGGAAATACTACGATGAGAATGACAAACGGGATCAATACGGAAAGCGACATCTGCGGTAAGTAGCGAGCAAAGAAGTCGTGCATGTTTTCAACTTGCTCTAGTGTCAGCGTCGCCCATGCCCCAGCAGGCTTGCCTTTGATATAAGCAGGGCCTAACTCACGCAGTTTGTCGAAGATTAGCTGGCGGATGTAAATTCGGATTTCTTTACCGGCTTTAAAGCCTGCGATCTCTCGTCCCCAGGTACATCCAGCGCGTGCAGCAACAGTCACCACTAAACCCAAAAAGTAAGGTATTAGCGAGTATTTGTCTGCATGCTCGATAATCAGCTGATGCAAAATTGTCGCGAGTAGAGCCGCTTGGGCAAGTAGAAATAGGCTCGAAAGTACCCCAAGCCCAACAGCAATCATAAGCCAGCGTTTGGCTAATTTACTTTGCTGCTTGAGCCATGCGTTCAAGCTACGTTGTTTTTTCTTATCCATTATGTAAAGGCTTAATCATAATTATTATGTAATCCCCTTCCTTGATGGAGTGACAGCGGTTCTGCCTGTGTTCAGTAGTTCCGATCACCAATTGGTTGGTGATAAATGGAGCCTATTCACTTGCCGCCGAGCTGTTACGTCAATAAGTTGGGGTTTTGTTGAGGCTGAGTAGTATACAAAAGAAAACCCAGCGGATATACCGCTGGGTTTATGAGTTAGCTATTAATAATGCAAATTAATTGTGTGCTTATTTGTCATTAAGGCTGTCTAGATAGCGTTCTGCGTCTAACGCAGCCATACAACCAGTACCGGCAGAAGTAATCGCCTGACGGTAGTTGTGGTCCATAACGTCACCAGCAGCAAAGATACCTTCGATGCTGGTTTGAGTGGCATTACCTTCCAGACCGGATTTCACAATAATATAACCGTCTTTCATTTCAAGCTTGCCTTCAAAAATCGCTGTATTCGGCTGGTGACCAATCGCGATGAATGCACCCATCACTTCCAAATCTTCAGTTTTGTCTGATTGCGTATCTTTTAGGCGAACACCCGTTACACCCATCTCATCACCCAAGACTTCATCAAGAGTGCGATCGGTGTGTAGAACGATATTGCCGTTCTCTACTTTGTCCATCAGACGGTTGATCAAGATCTTTTCTGCACGGAAGCTATCACGACGGTGAATCAGATGAACTTCAGATGCAATGTTTGATAGATACAGCGCTTCTTCAACCGCAGTGTTACCACCGCCGACAACCGCAACTTTCTGGTTACGATAGAAGAAACCGTCACACGTCGCGCAAGCCGATACGCCACGACCTTTAAAGGCTTCTTCAGAATCCAGACCGAGATATTTCGCTGATGCGCCAGTTGAAATAATCAACGCATCACAGGTGTATTCGCCTGAATCGCCTTTTAGACGGAAAGGACGCTGGCTGAAATCCACTTCGTTGATGTGGTCGAACACGATCTCTGTTTCAAATCGCTCTGCGTGTTCTTTCATTCTTTCCATTAGTGCTGGGCCTGTTAGACCTTCAGCGTCACCCGGCCAGTTTTCGACTTCAGTTGTCGTAGTCAACTGACCGCCTTGTTGCATGCCAGTCACTAACACTGGGTTTAAATTCGCGCGCGCTGCATATACCGCTGCGGTATAGCCAGCAGGGCCCGAACCTAAGATAAGAAGTTTGCAATGTTTAACGTCGCTCATTATTGCTCCAATCGTTTAATGATCGAAAAGTTAACTCGATTGTAGGGATAAATTACTAGGAATAAAAGGAGAAACAGCCGAATAAATGGTTATAGTTTAGAATTATAAATAGGGTTGAATTCCTTGTTTTTAAAAGGGATTTGAGCCGTTCACTGGAGAATGGAGCAAAAATGGCGGGAATAACAGACTTACAACAACTACTTAGTTCAATGCAGCCACATTTAGTTGAAGGGGAATTTGTGTTTTGCACATTAACCGGCAAGGTAGATGAGTATCTGCACTGGCAGCCTGTTGCGGCTTTCTGTGAACAAGAAGGCTTAAGTTTGGTGATACGTAAACAGACGGCTTTGGAGAATCACATCGAGTTTGAAAACACATACCGACAAATCACTTTAACGGTGCATTCCAGTCTCGATGCTGTGGGCTTAACGGCTGCCGTGTCCACCAAATTAGCTTCTCATGGTATTAGCGCGAATGTGATTGCCGCTTTTTATCACGATCATATTTTTGTTCAATCCTGTCATGCCGAAACGGCATTAACGCTTTTATCAAATTGGTAGCTTGAAGTGAAAGGGCCGGGATTTTTTCGGTCTTATTTACTTATCTCGCCTGACACTAAATGACTTGATATCGACTTGAAGCTAGTGTTTTTACACTAGGCTTTCCTTTCTTTGTTTGACCTGTTGCATAGCGAAAAATTCTTCCCCCTTTAAATAATCGAGCTAGGCGGATTTTTCTTGGGAAATAAAAAATAATACATTTAAATCAGTGTATTAGGTGAGTTAAAGGGAAAGCGTTCAAATTTCACCTACCTAAAGGTTGTGGGTTGAAGTAATGGACCGTAATTTTGATTATTTTTGGTTTATTATTCTTTTTTGTTTAAATTTGTGGGTTTTGTTGCCGTAAAAACTGGAATTCACCAAATTAATGCGTACTATAAATGTAAAATAATTGTTAAATATAATAATAACAAAAGTGTCTTCATTAAGGAGTCGATGATGTTGCACTCACACTTAAATACCCTACATATAACTCAATTGAGTCAAAACGCTTTATCCCAGCTTGCGCCATCTTTTGTTAACTTGCCACGTACTGATCATGCTGACGGACAGTATCGACTACGTCGCTACTCTGTGGTTCGGTTTATCGAAGGCAAAGTGCTCCCGACGGATAAGCACGACTTTATGCAATCCGACGACATTAACCATTTCCAAGGCAATGTCGTTCGTCATTTTGAACCGATCTTATCCTCGACTTTGAGAAGTGAAGGTATGAGAGAAATGTGCGAGCTGTTTGTCAGCAGCAATGAACTTCCAGACGGTCAAGAAATCGAAATCCACCAGATGCGTATTGCGGCCATCTTCGATGAAACCCAAGTCGCACCTGAAGGTGTTCATCAAGATGGCTTTGACCATATCGCCATTATTGGTATCGACCGACACAACATTGTGGGCGGGGAAATCATGCTTTATCAAGACTGCCATGACGCACCGTTTTTCCGCAAAGTGCTAGATAACGGTGAAGTTGCGATGCTGGCAGATAACATACTTTGGCATAACGCTCGTCCGATTCGTTCAGTTGAACATGGTGAAGAAGGGCATATGGACGTATTCGTATTAACCGCGAAAGGAGCAAAGAATGCCCTCCAATCTTAATGCATTCAGTTTAGAAACAGTGAGAGGGCAGTTTTCTGCTCTCTCACAAATGCATAACGACAAACCTGTGATTTTCTTTGATGGGCCGGGTGGTTCTCAGGTACCGCAATCTGTGATTGACCAGATGTCGCACTACCTTGGTCACTACAATTCCAATTTGGGTGGACACTATTTTTCCAGCCGAATTACCACCGATTTGATGCAACAGGCTCGCGAACATGCTCAGGCACTTTTAAATGCAGAGTCTTCAGGCAACATTGTGTTTGGCGCAAACATGACGTCACTGACTTTTCAGCTTAGCCGAGCCATCAGTCGAGAGTGGAATGAAGGTGATGAAATCATAGTGACGTCGCTTGACCATTACTCGAATGTTTCAAGTTGGCAACAAGCAGCACAGGACAAAGGAGTTGTTGTTCATCAGGCACAAGTGGATATCACAGACTGCACTTTGGATACCGAACACTTACTGTCTTTAATCAACTCTAAAACTAAGCTGGTGGCGGTGACTTATGCATCGAATACCACTGGCTCAATTGTTGATGTGAAACGAATTGTCGATGAAGCGCATCGCTATGGCGCTATCGTCTATGTTGATGCTGTTCACTATGCACCGCATCACCTGATTGATGTTCAGCAGTTGGGGTGTGATTTTCTTGCATGTTCCGCCTATAAGTTCTTCGGCCCACACGTGGGCATGGCTTATGTTGCGCCTCACTGGTTGCATGCATTGAAGCCTTATAAGGTTGAACCGGCAACCAATATTGGTCCGGGTCGTTATGAAACGGGTACGCAAAGCTTTGAAGGTTTAGCGGGTGTGATTGCGGCGATTGAATATCTCGCCCAATGGGGAAACCCCGAGGACAGTTTGCGCCAGCGGTTGGTCACGAGCTTTGAGCAGTATAATCACCATGAACAACAATTAAGTGCTTACTTTCTGGAAAAATTAAGCCAACTTCATGGCGTAACACTTTATGGTTTACCGTGTTCGGATAGTGAGAAACGCACCCCAACATTTGCGATTCGAATGAACCACTTCCCGCCGGAATTTGTCGCAAAAACCTTAGGTGAGCACAACATCTGTGTCTGGAACGGACACTTCTATGCTCTCGGGTTGGTTCGTCAGCTTGGATTGGAACAAAATGGTGGTGTGATTCGTATAGGTTTTATGCACAACAACACCAAAAGTGAAATAGATGAGCTGTTTAAAGTGCTTTCTAGCTTGTAGGTTCTGAATAACAAAGTCTAAAGAAGAAGGGCTCGGTGCTATACCGAGCCCTTCTTCTTTATAAAGAGAGTTTATTCTGCGCTCACTTCGACTTCATAAGAGGTGAACTTACGAATGTTGATAACACCCGTATCCAAAATGAGGTACTGGCCCTTTATACCTTGCAGTACGCCGCGAACAACCGGTTCTTTATCAAAGTTATGCGAGGTGATCTTGCTTGGAAACACTTCTACAGGGTATTGAATCTCGGTGATTTGAGCGTTGACCTCTTCGACGGCATCGTCACCGAATCGCTGTTTAATCTCTGCGAGCTTTTCTTCAACCAGCGGACGCAGCTTAGCAAACTGTTCCTCTAAAGGGAGCGGGGCACCATTGCCTTTTAAGAGTGTACGCCAGTTTGTTTTGTCGGCGATGTGCTTAGCCAGTTCTACTTCAACCAAGCCAGAGATGTGGCGAGTTTTAACCTTATAGATAGGCAGGCCTTGAGTCGCCCCTTGATCTATCCAGCGGGTTGGAATTTGCGTATGGCGCGTGATGCCCACCTTTATGCTTGACGTGTTTGATAAGTAAACATAATGGTCAACCATGCAATGGTCTTGTGCCCAATCTGGTTCACGGCAGGTGCCTTGATCAAAATGGCAAGTTTCCGGCTTCATAATACACATGTCGCAGCTCGCCAGTTTAGTCATACACACATAGCAATGACCTTGCGAATAGCTTTTTTTGGTTTTCTTACCGCATGAACAACAGAAAATATTGCCAGTGTGCTTTAGCGTGATGGGTTTATTGATGAACGGATTCAGGTCGACAAAACCTTCGCCGACAGGCAATTGATAGTGGACATTTTCGCCCAGTTGAGCGCGCATTTTGTTTAATACGCCCGATGCGATGACAGACATGACATTACTCGTGTTTTATTAGTTTGCGCCAACTGTAACAAAAAAAGTGGCAACAATAAATAATGGCGGGAAAAAACCAAGAATTGTCAGCTAAAAGCTATTGCGAGTCGTTGTGTGTCGGGTGTTCTGTCTGTTCTTCAACCATCTGATCTTGTGGTGTTGAGTCTGTGGTCTTTTCAGAATTTGTCGTTGCTTCTTCTAATTCAGTGGTTGGCTCTGACTCAATAATAATTGGTTCTTTAGGGCCTAAGAACTTAGGTTGAGTGTTGAAAATGTAGAGATCGAAAAATGCTTTGGTGCGCGCAAAGACTTCTCGAGTACGAGTCTTAATTCCAGAATGATTAACAGGGTCTGACACTGCAAGGCAGGTGGCATTGATGTCGTGATACTGAGCTATAAACAGAGCACGCTCACAATGGAAGCGTTGTGTGATAATCAAGAAATTATCCGTATCAAAAATACGTTTTGCGCGAACTATGGAATCTAAGGTTCTAAACCCAGCGTAATCCAAGAAAATACTGCCATCAGGTATACCCGCTTTGAGCAAATCCCGTTTCATTGTCCAAGGTTCATTGTAGGAACGGTGCGCATTGTCGCCACTGAGTAAGAAGCGATTTACTTTACCCATATCATAGAGTGAGATAGCTGCATTGATACGGTGTGAATAGTACTCGTTAAGCGTTTTGCCTAGATACTTACTGGTGCCCAAAACCACAGCTACCTGAAATTCAGGAACCTGTGTGATATCGCTGATGATATGGTCTTCACTTCTCAAGCTTACCCAGCGATCGATTCCATAAATGGAGAGTGCGCTTAAGATAATCAAGACAGAGAGAAGTCGTAGACCACGCTTAAGTAACGACATGCCTTTAAACTTATCGTTTTTACATTTACGCATGCGCATACTGAGCGAATTCGATTTTAGATGTGACGATGTTTTTGAGCCCATAATCCAATTACAACGAAACTGCCTGTGACTAAACAAAACATCATGCCCTGTTCTAAGTTTGCGAGTGTCCGAGTTAAGTAAGGGCTAGCTTTGATGATGATTAATCCGTAACCAAACGCATTGACTAAGATAAAGGCGACAGTTCTAAAAATAAAGTGCTGATTACGCATAACACGGCGTAATAAAGCATTAATCTCACCACCGAGCATCACCAGTAAGCAGGCGATTAAGGCAACGGAAATGTCACTCAGATACGGGGCAATATAATGTCCGGCAGGTGCGAAGAAACTTAACATAGGTATTTACCAAACAGAAGATTATTTATTGGGTGAATGGTTGTGTTATACAAAAAGCCCCCGCATTTGGGTTTGTGGGGGCTTAGGTCTGTCGAATTAGAACGCAGTGCGCTTGTAGCGGCGGTATGTTGGTTGCCAGAAATGGTTTTCGATAGCCAGTTCTAGAGCTTCATCCGTAATTTCTAGTGCTACACCTTGCTCAATGGCTTTTTTCGCCACCGCAAAGGCAATTTTCTTCGATACAGAATGGATAGCTTCCAAAGGCGGTAGCAATGGACCATGACCATTAATCGCTAGCGGTGAACACGTTGCTAACGCACGGCTTGATTCCATCAGCATTGCATCTGTTACACGTTTTGCGCCCACAGCAAGAACACCAAGACCAATACCTGGGAAGATGTAGCTGTTGTTACACTGTGCAATTGGGTAAGTTTTACCTTCATGAACCACAGGATCAAATGGGCTACCTGTTGCTACTAGGGCTTCACCATTTGTCCAACGAATAATGTCGTTTGGTGTCGCTTCTACGCGGCTTGTTGGATTCGAAAGCGGGAACACAATCGGACGAGGGCAGTGAAGGTGCATCTCTTTAATCACTTCTTCACTGAACAAGCCTGGTGCGCCAGAAACACCAACAAGAACAGTTGGCTTAGCATTACGAACCACTTCAAGTAATGAATAGCCGTTGTTTTCTGAAACCCAGTCTTTAGTGTTTGATTTTTTCTGAACAAGTCGTTGTTGGAAGTCCAGCAGATTAGGCATACCTTCTTCCAGTAGGCCCCAACGGTCCACCATGTAAACTTGTGAACGAGCTTGCTGATCGGAAATACCTTCAGAAACCATTTGAGCAATGATGGCTTCCGCGATGCCACAACCGGCAGAACCTGCGCCAAGGAAAGTGATACGTTGTTCACATAGTTGTGTTCCAGCCGCTTTACAAGCCGCTAGCAGAGAACCAACAGTAATGGCCGCAGTACCTTGAATATCATCATTGAAGCAGCAGATACGATTTTTATAACGCTCAAGCAGAGGCATCGCGTTTTTCTGCGCAAAATCTTCAAACTGGATAAGCGCATCAGGCCAGCGGTGTTGAACAGCCTGAATGAACTCGTCGACAAACTGATCGTATTCCGCACCCGTAATACGAGGATGACGCCAACCCATGTACATAGGGTCTGCTAAACGTTGTGGATTGTTCGTACCCACATCAAGCACGATCGGCAAAGTGTAAGCCGGACTGATACCGCCACAAGCTGTGTACAGAGATAGTTTACCGATTGGAATACCCATACCGCCGATGCCTTGGTCGCCCAAACCTAGGATACGTTCACCATCGGTAACAACGATGACTTTCACGTTGTGGTTTGCAGCGTTGTTAAGTAGGTCATCAATACGATCACGGTTAGAGTAAGAAATGAATAGGCCACGACCACGACGATAGATATTAGAGAAATTTTCACATGCAGCGCCAACGGTCGGCGTGTAGATGATTGGCATCATCTCTGAAATGTGGTTTTGCACTAAGCGGTAAAAGAGCGTCTCGTTTGTGTCTTGAATGTTGCGCAGATAGATGTGCTTATCCATATCGTTGTCAAAGCTACAATATTGCTGGTAGGCACGAACCACTTGTTCCTGTATTGTTTCGGTTGTTTCAGGCAGTAGCCCTTCTAGATTGAACTGTGCACGTTCTTCCGCTGAGAAACCGCTACCTTTATTTAGTAGAGGTGTGCTCAATAGAGCAGGCCCAGCATATGAAATATACAGAGGGCGTTTGTCGTTATTCATTTTTGGCCTATGGATTTATGTGAAAAGGTTGACACAAAAATGATAACGGCTTGGTGACTGTCTTGTAAATAGACAACCGCTAGACTTCAGAACATTATGCTGCTTTATTCGAGGACGGGATGACGCGAATCGTTATTGGTGCGTCGATGTTAAGCTGCGATTAGAATCTATATTCATCTAAATACATTCATCCATTATTTCTTTTTTCTTGTTATTTATTATGCCATTACTTCCCATTCAGCCTTTAAAATCCGCCTTTTTAACCACGCTTAGCCAATCACCTGTCATTGTTGAAGCAGAAACGGGTTCAGGCAAGTCAACGTGTTTGCCTCTTTGGGCTGCAGAACAAGGCAGAGTACTCGTTATCGAGCCACGCAGAATTGCGTGTACCTCTCTGGCGGAATATTTGGCGTTACAGCGTCAAGAGCGAATCGGGGAAAGCATTGGTTATTCCATAAAGCTGGAAAATCGCTGTAGCGAAGAATCTCAGGTGGTTTTTGTTACCCCCGGTGTGGCATTACGTTGGTTTGCTGAAGACAAGCTGGCGAGCTTTGATATTGTCATGGTGGATGAATTTCATGAAAGACGCTGGGACACAGATTTACTTGTAGCCTTACTTAAACAGCAACAAAGAATCCGATTAATTGTTACCTCGGCAACCCTAGAGGGGGAGCGTTTAGCGGATTATTTAGGTGCAGTCAGGCTAAAAGCCGAAGGGCGAGTTTATGATGTTGCGGTCGAGTACAGAGCCGCTGATTCAAGGCAGTTACCTGACGCTCGTTACCTTGCTGATCGCGTAAAGCAAGAAGTGACAGAGGTACTGACAAGAACCAGCGCAGATATTTTGGTTTTTCTTCCCGGACGTAAAGAAATTCAGCAATGCCAGCAAATGCTCAGCAATATTGAAAATATTCTGGTCGCTCCGCTGCATGCTTCTGTTTCTGATAAAGAGCGCAACCTCGCTCTCACCCCGCAAAATCAGCAAAAAGTGGTGCTGGCGACCAACGTTGCTGAAACCTCACTGACTATCCCCAATATTGGAGCCGTAATTGATAGCGGATTAGAACGCAGAAATGTGCAGCGTAACGGGCGAACCACACTCACCCTAAAACAGATTTCACAAGCAAGCGCCAAACAGAGAAGCGGTCGTGCAGGACGAGTGATGAATGGTATCTCTATTCGTCTTTATGGGCAGCATGCGGCGCTGGAGGCAGTAACACCTCCCTCTATGCAGCGAGAAGAGCTGGTGGAACCTATGCTGGCCGCAGCGAGCTGTGGTCATCGTCTATCGGATTTACATTTTCTAGAGCCGTTACCCGAAAAAACGCGAGTACAAGCAACGAATATTCTCACAGGCATGAAAGCGATCGATGAGCATGGCAACATTACGGAGCATGGTGTTCAGATAGCGCCGCTTCCGGTGGATGCCCTTTATGCCGATCTGGTTGCGCGTATAGATTCCAAGCCTTTAAAAGAGGCGATGATCGATCTCGCTGCCGCGCTTTCCGTTCCGGCTTCGGTTTATAAACTCTCTTCGAACGAAGAGGCTGTAGAAAAGCTCAATCAAGAAGAACCTCAATGCTGTGACGGTCAATTGTTGATTCAACTGGTTCGAGGAAAAGAGTATTCGGCGGTTAACCTTGATCTTGAAGCATTAAAAGAGGCTCAAGGATTGTCTGAGCAAATGAGAGAGATCTACGGACTACCGCAACTAGAAGTGGCTTCTCGATATCAACATCATGCGTTGACTCAAGCGATTGCAGCGCTTCACCCTGAGTTGGTGTTTGTGCGTAGAGAGCGACGGAAAGAAGCACTGGCTAATGGACAAATGGAAGTGCTGATCGGCCGAAATAGTCGATTTTCCTTTAAAGCCGAAGCTGCATTGGTGCTTGACCAGCACAGTTTGCCCGGGCGGGGAGTGAAGCAGACCCTGACACTAGCTACAGTGATGATGCCTGTTTCTTTTGATTTGATAGAAGAACTGCAACTTGGGCATTGGACGCAGGTGGAAGCTAGCCTTGATAATGGTGTGCTGATGTCTGAGCAACAGCTTATTTATGCTGGTCGCGTAATCAAGTCTAAAAGCGTAGAAGCCAGTGGCGAGTTTGCCATTCAATCGATCGTAAACGCCGTTATAGCTGAAAAGTGTTTTGCTGGATTTGCGAAGCAGCGTACAGCCGAGATTGAACTATGGAAAATCTATGTTGAACTGGGGTTGGATGAAAAGACGAAAAACCATGATGACCTGACTTTTACCACATGGTTTGAACAGCAATTGACGGCTTTAGGTATTTGCTCACTTGAAGAGTTGGTCATGTTCAGTGGCGACGATTTCCTGTTTGAAGGTATACCATATTGGGAAAAAGAAGAGTTCGCCGATTTATATCCGCTCGAAATAACCCTAAGTGATATCCAACTTAAGGTTGAGTATTTTGTGCAACGAAAACTGGTGTGCGTCATCTATCAAGGTGGCTTACGCAAAGGCGATCCAAAACGCTGGGAGTTACCTCGTTGGTCCGGTTATCGGGTTCAATATCGCAAAGCCAGCAGAGTCGTAGATATCCGCTGAATATATTTCAAACCTAAAATATTAATCATTAAGGCATAGGTTGTTGAACGCTATAACTACTTTTTGTTGCCAGTTTGGTTTTTATATATCAGCGGCCTTGAAAATATGGGCATAAAAGAACGTTTTTTTATATCGTATTGCTATAAAGTTAGGGATGTCTAATATTGATAACACTGTGTTGCCAATCATGTCGGGGAACAGAATGGATAAATCACAACGAATTCGCGCAGTGTTTGATTACACCACTTTTTTAGGAACCTCAAGTTCTAAGAAATGGGCCTTTTCTGAAGCGCTGAAATCGTTTGCTCCGGTTTTTGGTACGGTCTGGAATGAATCTGTAAAAGAAAGAATGAGCCCCGAAGACAGGCTTTGGGAAATAGCTCTTAATCGCTTATCGAGTAACCACAGCGATGAGTCCAATCTCATTGAGCTGGTGAAGCTAGCGAAACGCGAAGGAATTGAAGAAATTAAACTTGTTATGCCATATGCATTAGATGAACAACAGATTGAGTCTATCCAATCTCACTGTGAAGCTCATATTAAAGCGGGCAAGCAAGACGAGTTTATTATCACTCTGTGATAAATTATTCAGAAATAAAAAGGGCGCTTAACTAATTAGTTTCTTTTGGAAACTGGTAGTTAAGCGCCCTTTTTGCTGATCAGAGGACTAATCAATCAGACCATATTGCTCGTCAAGAATCTTGATGATCTCTTGCTTTGGATTGTCACTTAGCTCGATTTTGTGGCCGACAACTTTCTCAGCTATACCCAAGTAAGTGCGTGAAATATCCATTAGCGCTTCTAGTGGTAAAGCATTGTCACGTGCCAGTGCTTCACGCTCAGGCATACGATCTTTGTTGAGAAGGATATCTGGGTCAGGGAAGTAGTTTAGCAGGAACTGGCGGAAGCCTTCTTTCGAGTTTTCAACAATGTTGCCTTGCAAGTACTGCGCTTCATCCCAGATGCGTGATGAGTCTGGCGTACCCACTTCATCCATGTAGATCAGTTTTTCTGCGCCGTTAGCATCGGTGACATAACCAAATTCAAATTTGGTATCAACGAAAATCTGGCCGATTTCTTTTAGTGCCTGACTAATCACACCGAAGCCTTCTTTAAGAAGTTTTTCGTATAGTGCAATGTCTTCGGCTTTACTGAAATTGAACGCCGCGAAGTTGTCTTCGATATTTTTACGAGTGATGTTCACGTCGTCTGCTTCAGGAACTCCCGGAATGCCTTTAAGGATGCCTTTGGTTGAAGGTGTCATTAGCAGTTCAGGAAGTGCTTTGTCTTTTTCTAAACCTTCAGGAAGCTCAATACCGCAGAACTCGCGTTCGCCTTTTGCGTACGCACGCCACATGGAACCTGTGATGTATTGACGACAAATTGCTTCAATCTTAATTGGCTTAGCTTTTTGAACAATCCAAACAAATGGGTGTGGGATATCCAGAATATGGCTATCTGCTAGACCGTTGTCTTTGAAAAGTTTGAACCAGTGGTTAGAGATCGCATTCAGTGCCGCGCCTTTACCCGGAACGCCTGCAATACCGCCTTCAGCATGCCAGATACAATCGAACGCCGAGATACGGTCGCTGATCACCATGATGGCAAGTGGTGCATCTTCAGCGACATCATAGCCTTTCTCTTTGATAAGGCGACGGCTGTCTTCTTCAGTTAGCCAGTACACAGAGCGAACTTTACCGCTATGAACAGGCTGATGGGTACGAATTGGGAGATCGTCATTGACGGCAAGAACTTGGTCAGCAAGGCTCATGGAGACATTCCTATCTTATTTCAAACGTCATATACCCATCCTACTTATAGACTGGCGCAATGGCAGAGCTAAGAGATTCGGGTATAGAAAGAAGATATCTAAGCACGGTGAGATATCAATTACTGCGCGCATCATACCAGAACTATTTTATGTCGCCATATAAAAAGCAAACGTTTGCTTAAATATCTTTTTGTTCGTAGATATGGTGTAAAAATAGAGTCATACAAACATGCGCAAAATGAAATGCTAGAGAGTGGGGATGTAAAATATTCAGTGAAAAAGCAGAAAAAGCCCTCTCATCGAGAGGGCAAAAGGCAGTTATAGAGATTAGTGAAATTGTGGTGTTGCAGGTTCTAGGAAAAACACTTCACAACGGTATTCTGTTGCTATTTGTTTGAGTAGTTTCTGGCTAACGATATCGATGTTACCAGAGGCAACCACGGCACTCGCGTTACCCGATTGGATGGCCTTCATCACAATGGTGATTTCTGATTGCGATTGCGATGGCTTCATATGAATAATTCTACTGCAATGTATTTGGTGAGCTGCTAGCTCGTGATACTGAGGACGTGGGCACTCACCCGTAAACAGGATCCATTGTTTGTGCTCGGATAGACTTGAAAGGCGAACAAACATATCTGCAGCTTGCGTAGCTGAAAATGAATGATGTTTACTCGTTGGATTTCCAAAGCGAGTTACGTTTGATTCAACACCGAATGATTTGTTAACTAGCAATTCACTATTTAGCATAACACTGTCCTTTTATACATGCTGTACGTGTATACAGTAGTATTAAACCAAATACTGATCAAGAAGAAATTTGTGTTTTTGTGGGAAATTTGAGCAAAAAGTTATGATTGATTTTGTAACTTATTGATAAGTAAATGTGGTTTAAGTGAGTAGAGTTTGGCGACTGGTCAATCGTACATTCAAATTCTGCGGAAGTTAGTGACAGCTGTTAGTCTTACGAATTCTGTACAGGATTAATCGCTGGATCGCTATTTTTATCAAGAAGTTGGAGTCGCGACTATTCAGCGGTTTTATATGCTGTACAGTCATATTTCCCTGAGTCATCAAGATTTAAAGAATTTTCCTACGAGAGCCTCTATAGGCTGGCCTGCCTTGTTTCATTAAACTTGCTGTTGTAATCATTGAGTCGAAGCAGCGAATGAAAGTTGTCCAGCGTTTTTATCATCTCATCTTATTTTTATGTTTGTTGGCCAAGCTAACAGGCAATGCTGTTGCGGCTGACAAATCTACTTATAGTATCGCTATCAGTACTGAAGATATTATTGCTGAAACTCTTTTAGAAAGAGTTGCTCAGGAACTGTCTGTAAATTTCGAGCTGGTCCGTTTTGCTGAATATGCACCAAGATTAGATGCCGTTATTTCTGGTGAGGTTGATTTTGCTTCCAGCGTTACCTATACCGATGAGCGAGCAAAGAACCTGATATTTTCAGCACCAACCAACCTCGAATACACTTATCTTTTTAGTTCAACAAAAACCAATATTAAGGATATTTCAACGCTCGCTGTTCCCAGTGGAACAGTGTTTGCCGAGTTAATGCGAACGCAAAACCCAAATCTTCAGGTTGTTGAGTTCAACACGATCGCTGAAGCCAAAGATTTACTCTTCAGTGGTAAGGTGGAAGGTGTTGTCGATTCAGCGGCTCAATTGAGATTTATGGCATTAGCGGGTATGAATGCCCAACTGCTCAACTATCAATTTCCGTTAAAGCCAGTTTCTCTAGTGACAGCGAAACCTGAGAACATCGAACTGCTAAAAAAAATGGAGCAGTATTTACACCAGCCAGAACGGCAACGCCTAATCAGGACTACTGCTGAGAACTATCAGTTTGAGGTTCAACGCCAAGCGTTACGGAAACGAGTGCTATTTAGTGGTGTTGATTTAAGCCGCCCATTTAAAGTTATTGTCGAGGATTACCGCCGTTATGGCGTACAAAATGACAACGGAAAGGTCATTGGGATTGCCGCTGATGTAATCTTTGAAGCATGTCAGCTTATGCGTCTTGAGTGTGATGTTCAAACCGCTACAGAAGGCGATTGGCAATCCATGTATGAAAGCTTGCGAAGTGGAGAGATAGATATTCTATCGCCGATAGCAATAGTTCCGGGACGGGAAGAACTGGTTCATATCAGTGACCGTTTTTATAAAACAGAAAGCATTGTTGTTAAGCGTAATGGCTATAAAGACGGTGTCTATCGTACCGTTTCTGAACTCATCTCTGAAAGAATAGGGGTGATTAAAGGCGGAATGACGGCAAAGGTTCTTCACCGAAGGCTTCCACACAAGTCATTCCGCACTTATACAACCGCGAAGGAGCAACTGAAAGCGCTGTTGGCCAATGAAGTGGATTATATTGCCATGCCTCGTTTGACTTACAACGAATTGGTTCGCGACACTCGAACAATTCTCCCTATTGTAGAAGATCATACGATAGGCACTGTCTTCAGTTATGGAATTGGCATTGCTTTCAGAAAGAATGATGAAGGTGAAAAACTTTCTGAACTATTCAATGAAGCTATTCGACTCATTGATATGAATAACGTCATAAAAAAATACGATTACCAACCAGATTGGCAACAGACTCTGTTCAGTCAAAAAAAGTTCACTAAGCAGAGTCAGCAACTCTTTCTAGTAATAACGCTGACATTAGTTGTCCTTTCGTACATATGGCATAAACAGTCGATCACAGACAGTTTAACCAAGCTGAAGAATCGTTTGGCTTTATATAAAAAATACAAACATGGTTTGTACCCTGGTCAGATTTTGGTTTATTTCGATGTAAACAAATTTAAAACGGTAAATGATACCTACGGTCATACCGTAGGAGACGAGGTGCTCAAGAAAATCTCTGAAAATATACGTCATTATTGGAACTGTGACAGCTATCGTATCGGTGGTGATGAATTTATTTTAATCGGCAGAATTCGCGAACAAGATATTGAACGAATGTTGTCAAATATTGGTTGCTTTGAGTTTACTGACCATAGTTGCCGAAAATTTAATGTGACAATCTCTTACGGTTATTATTTGTCTAGCAATGATGGTTTATTACTTGATGACTGTATTCATATCGCTGACATCCAAATGTATAAAGCCAAGATGGCTTGAATCTATAAAAATAAGGCAGTCGATGTTTAAGTTTCAATATATTTTATCGCTTGTTATTTTCTTGTGTTCATTAGGAGCGTTAGCAAATAATGAAAGCAGCTATTTAGTAGCAACGGAAACCGATGATGTTATGACAAAGATATTGTTTGATTCGGTATCTAAGAAAAATAATATACATTTTGAATATATAGAATTTGAAAATTTCTCTGATGCATTAGAAGCTGTTGAGCTAGGTTATGTCGATTTTCTTTCGAATGTTACTTATATACCAGAAAGAGCTAGAGCTTTAGATTTTTCTCTGCCGATCGGTATTGAATATATTTATCTCTTTACTTTAGGTAGCGTTGAACTTGATAAAATTTCCATACTGGCTGTACCTGAAGGTACCACAATTAGGAACACCATTGCGGAAGATTTTCCCAATTTAAAATTTGTTGAATTTCATAGCATTGACGAAGCAATTGCTATGTTGCAGTCCCGACAGGTTGATGGGGTCGTTGATGCGATAAACCAGTTAGAAAAGATGATGTTGTCTGGTGTGGATGAACGATTATTCAATGATCATCTCTCTCTACATCCAGTATCAGTTGTTACCCCAAAAGGAAAACATCAGCAATTGCTGCGCCTTATTGAAGCTCATGCGCACACTACAGATTTTCAAAAACTGTTGCGAGAGTCGATTGACAACTATCAATTGTCTGTACGCAAGCAAGCTCTGCGTAAGCAAGTAATCCAAAGTGGTGTCAATGTATTAGAGCCGCTTAAAATAAAGCTAGAAAACATGCCATTATTTGCTAACTATCATACTGACGGCAACGTTGATGGTATTGCTGCTGACATATTGTTCGAAGCCTGTGATGTACTACAGATTGACTGTCAGCTTGTCAGTCAGGCTGATGAATCTTGGGCAAGTATGTACGGCAGTTTAAAAGATCAGACTATTGATGTTTTGTCACCGCTTGCAATTACAGATAAACGTAAGGAACTGTTCTATTTCAGCGAAGGGTATTACAGTCCAGAAGCGATTCTAGTTAAACGTAAACATTATAATGACGGAGTGTATCGTTCTATTTCCGAAATGTTCATTGAAAGAATCGGTGTGGTAGAAGGCAACTTTCTGGCTTCAACTCTTAATCAAATGTTGCCGGAGAAAAAGTTTATATACTATAAGACTCAAGATGACTTATTAAACGGTTTACTGAAAAATGAAGTAGACTATATTGCAATAATTAGAGCAACACTTAATGATAAGTTGCGTCGTTCGAAAAATGTTCTTTCTATTATCGAAGATAAAGATGTGGGTGTTTTCTATTCCTACAACTTGGGTTTTGGGTTCCAGAAAAATGAGAAAGGTAAAAAGTTAGCCGAGCTGTTTTCCAAAGCAATAAATTTGATCGATGTTAAAGGTACGATTGAAAAATATGATTATCCGCCAGATTGGTATACAACGATACAAACACAAAAGAAAATAAGAAGAAATAGTGTTGTTCGGTTTATTTTTATTATTTCTGTTTTAATCAGTGTGGTTTTTATTTTTCATCGACGTTCGATTACTGATGAATTAACACGATTGAGGAACAGACTGGCTCTCTACAAGAAATATGGCAACGTGTTTCCTAAGAATAAAGTTCTTGTCTACTTGGACATCAACAAGTTTAAACTCATTAACGACACTTATGGTCATAGTGTTGGCGATAAGGTACTTAAGCAGCTTGGTAGCAACATTAAACGCTTATGGAAAGGGGATGCATACCGAATCGGTGGGGATGAGTTTGTGTTGATCACCCGCGTTGATGTGCAACAGGCCGAACAAATGCTCGAGAACATTAAGCAGTTTACATTTTCTAACAGCGGTACTGGTGTTGAGTTATTAGTGAGTGTTTCAACGGGGATGGCTTTTGAATTTGAGAAAAACCTTCCCCTCGATGATGTGTTAAATATTGCAGACCAGTCTATGTATCATTCTAAGCACAAATTTCGTCATGCCAATAGAAGTTAATCATTTATAAACTCACAGGGAGTGGGGCTGTTGTCGCTCCCTCATTGCTTGTTCTGCGATGTTGAATTGTCTTACATCCATACGTGCAAAGTCATTGCAACGCTCACATGAATGATGGGCTTTGCCATCTACATATTCGTGTTTTGTCAGTAGTAAACTTGGTCTTTTGCACCAGTCACACACGCCTTCAATAGTAAACATTTCTTCTCCTTACTGGTAATTAAAAGACTCGTCACTCAACTTCTCATTAAGTATGAGAGAGAGAGGACAAGGCTCTTAGCTGTTAGGCGCTAATTTCGCGCGGATTATGCCACAGTTAATTGAATAAGGTTAATGAAATGTTGTCATATTGAGAGTGTTATCGATTGCAAAATCTAAGTATTTAAAAGGGCTGGAGATATTTCTCGATTCTAGTTGTAACTAATTGTTAACTTTATTTAGGATGGTTTTGAGAGCGCCATTTAAGCGCTTCATCTCTTCGTCGCTACCTTTCATATCTGGATGGTAGATCTTGGATAACTGCTTATAGCGAACCTTAATGGCTTTCTCATCAGGTACTTGACTCGGATGATAGCCAAACACAGCGCAGGCAAGTTGAAACTTCTGATCTTGATTTGAGTTCGCTTGGTTTTTTTGTGACCGCTTTAATTCCTGATAAAGAACTTCAAGTTGCCTTTTTTGCTTCTTAATCACGGCGATATTGTCGGCTAGCTTTTGCTCTAGCTGTTGTTGCTCTGTTAACTGGTCTGACGCATCTGCCTCATGCTTTTGTCTTTTTTGGCGCTGATAGAGTGAGGTAACAAGCATTAGTAGAGCAATCGACGCCAGTATCACGACATAAACCCAATTCAGTTTATCTAAGTCTAAACGGGAAGGCGTAGGAAGTGTTTCTTGCTGAGAATTTGCTTCGTTGTCGAGCTGATCAATCGCAGATACCTGTTTTGCTCTTTGCTGGTTGAACTTATCTTCCAATATTTGACTGTATGCTAGCTCGGCTTCAGGAAGTGATTCGGCGGCTGTACGAAACCAAATCTCTGCCATCTGTTGTGACGTCGGGGAGTTTTTTATAGCCTGATACTGATACTGATACTGATACTGCTTGCCTAACTCAAATTGCGCCTTAGCGTTCCCTTGCGTAGCCAGTTTGGTTAGCCAGTAGATGCCTTCAGCAGTATTGGTTTCAGTGCCTTGCCCTCGTAAATACATCTTAGCCAGTTGATGCATTGCTTGAGGCTGATTTCTTTCAGAGGATTGTTGAAACCAGTAAAAGGCTTCGCTTAGATTTTGAGGAATCCCTTCACCAGATTGGTAGCGAAGGGCTAACTGATATTGTGCCACCGCATCGTTATTGCTGGCTTTACTCAATAACTCAGCTATTTGAGGATCCGATGATGTATCTGCATACGAGGAGAAAGCCCAGCAGAGAGAAACAAGCCCTATTAGCAATCGATTCAAGATGACCTTCCGTGTTCTACTTCAGAGAATATACTCTTCCTACTTGAAGCTGCAGCTGTGTTGCCTACGTTCGTTCACCCCAATCACATAATTTATCTATGCTCATGGGGATTCACTCACTTGTCGCCTACCTGCAACTCCAAGTAGTTTGAGTAAAATCCCAGCCTTAAAGCTGGGATTTAAACTAAGTCTATCTTAACGCTAGTCGTTGACGAGTTAAACGGAGTTATCTTTTAAAGCAAATCAAACTCCGTTTTCTGTTGTATGGGCTCTTCAAACGACGGTTTATTTCAACGGTAGAATCTGGATCTCTACGCGGCGGTTACATGAACGACCTTGCACAGTGCTATTTGAGCAAAGCGGGTAACGCTCACCGTTTCCACGAGCAATAGCTCGACCAGTAGCAACACCTTGTGAAACTAGGAATGAACGAACAGATTCAGCACGGCGTTCAGATAGAATTTGGTTGGTATTATCACCGCCAGTGCTATCTGTGTGACCATCAATAACAAGGCTTGTATCAGGGTATTCAACAAGGATACGAGCAACACCACGAAGTGTGTTGTGGATACTTGAATCAAGTTGGTAGGAGTTGGTAGAGAAACCGATACCGTTTTCCAGACGAAGAAGCAGTTGGTTTTCGCCCACACGTTCTACTTGTACGCCTGAATTTAAAAGTTCTTGACGAAGCGCCGCTTCCTGCTGATCAAAGTAGTAACCAACACCACCACCAACAGCTGCACCGCCTGCAGCACCAATAAGTGCGTATTTGCGACGCTCTTTTGCGTCATCGCCGGTCGCTAAACCTGCAGCTGCTCCAGCTAGAGCACCGAGTAAAGCACCTTTGGTCGCAGAGTTCGTTTCTGTTTCACCGGTTGTCGCGTTTTGGCGTTGAGTTGCCTGACAGCCAGATAATGCAATTGCCACTGCTAGGGCCAATGTAATTTTTTTCAAGGTATCTACTCCATGTCTTGTTTTTTTTGCCGCATGCATCAGACGAAATTCGAAGGAGAAGATCAACTAGGAAAAGTCTGATTTGACGTAGGACTGACGAAAAACTTTCAACGAAAGGTCTACTTCAATAGTTTAGGTGCTTGTGCACCATTTATCGGGCGATTGACAGAAACTCTGCGACCTTTTTTTAAACCTACTTCATAATCCGCAGTCAGGTTTTTCATTGCCTCACGCAGCTGTTGCTTGAACGTTTCGCGGTCAACGTTCTTAAATTCCTTATCAATGTAGTCGTTGATTTTGTTTGCAGAGTCTTCATCCGGCGATATGACAGGAAGTTTTTCCAGCGCACCTTCAATCCATCCAGAAACAAAAGAACTGACACGTCTATTTACTTCAAGTGTCGATGTCCCGCTGCCGGCAAAGCTGTTGCGGAATTGTCCTGTATGTTCGTTCATTTCTCTGTAAACAATATCAAAAGCAAATGCGGCGAAGATGGCTCTATCGGCTTCACCAATGAACTCTACGCGTTTTAAACCTTTGTGATTGATAAGCACAGCTTCTACACCAAACTTAGTATTGATACCACGAATGATGCGTAATATACCTGAGCTGATAGAGGCGGGCAGTAAGTGGCTAGACTGTGTTTTACCCAGTTTAATGAATTCAATATCATCTTTATCAAGACCATATTTCAGCATTAAACGGTGCGCCATTTTTATCGCATTGGCGGCTTCGTTTACGTTTGCTGAGTTTCCAAGCTCTAAACACTTGGCAATTTTTTTCAGGGCTTTCTTTTTATCAATCGACATTCAAAAACTTTAGGGTCTGTTGACCTATTACCGAGATTAGAAAAGTCCGATATTTTAACGTTTTTGCAGCATTAGGGGAAGGGAAGAAGCCACCTTTGTGGGTGGCAACTAATACTATAAGCCTAGTTCGTCCAACAGGTCTGATGCAATGTCATCCTCTTGCTTATCTTCTTTCTTTGCCGTTAAACCTTTCTGAGTACTTTCAAGAATAGAATCTGGACTTTCGTCTTCGGCCATTTCGAAGTCTTCAAGTTGGATAAACTCTGTTTTATCCATGGCGAGTTCTAAGTAGAAAATGTTGTTTTTCTCAGTAGAGAAAGTCACTCGTCTCACTTGAGGTCTGTCGAGGTTGGTATCGACAGATAGAATAACCTGCTTATTCAAAGACAACATTTTTGGTTGGTTCTGGGTGATGTTGGTTTGTAGCTCTTTGCGGATCTTGTTGGTGAAGTCACCAACCAACTGGTTCATCAGTTCGCCCAGAACGTCACCCACTTCGTCAGAAGTGTGCAGAATAGCCAGTTCTTCTTCAGGCATACCCATGCTACGCATGTAGTTTGTGTAAACCTCAAGGGCAGCTTTTGCGGTAAAGTTGATAACGACTAGTCCCGAAAAGCCACCATCAAATAGCACAAAACAACCAAAATCTGGTTTAAGAGAGGTTTTGTTGATTTTCTGCACCATCGCCGAATAGTTGATGTTGGAGTCGGTTGCGGAAGTAAGAACTGAAGAGACGGATTGACACAGCTTTAGCAAGATATCTTCCGTGGTTACGATTTTGTTTTTTCTCATGGTGTATCCGTAAAGGCCAATCGGCCTTGGTAATGCATAACAACTTTTTAGCCCAGCTTTTTGGCAAACGTTTGCACAGCTGTAACTTTATGTTTTCAAGCGAATCGAATTTGAACAGTTAGAAAAATGTATTTGATTCGCTCTGTCAACGAGATTCTGATTTGATCACCTTTTCAAATGTTGTAAAGTGACCGAATTCATATAATTAACCTATAAACCCATAGCTGATTGGATCAGCGACTTACGGGCAGGAAGCAAATGTTACCAAGACTTCACTTTCAATCTGATGTCGATCCGGTTGTATTAACGTTTTTACATGAACTAGAAGCTGCTGGTTTTACCGGCGATATCGAAACTCAATATTCTAGCCGTTTGGCAGTAGCCACTGATAACAGTGTATACCAACAACTTCCCCAAGCTGTGATTTTGCCTAAATCTACGGAAGATGTGGCCCTAATCGGTAAGATGAGTGCTAAACCTGAATTTGAAAGAGTGACTTTTTCGCCACGTGGTGGTGGCACGGGTACTAACGGTCAGGCTCTGACTAAAGGTATCGTGGTCGATCTTTCTCGTTACATGAATCAGATTCTTGAAATCAATGCTGAAGAAGGCTGGGTTCGTGTTCAAAGCGGTGTGATTAAAGACCAGCTCAATGATGCTGTTCGTCCATACGGCTTTTTCTTCTCACCCGATCTTTCCACCAGTAACCGCGCAACGATAGGCGGTATGGTCAACACTGACGCTTCTGGTCAGGGTTCATTGAAATACGGTAAAACCTCTGATCACGTTTTGTCTCTGCAAGCGGTTTTCGCTGATGGTTCGATTCTTGAAACTGACATGTCACATGGCACGCCAGATGAAGGTAACTATGCTTATCAAGCGATGCAGGTGACGGAAGCGGTATGTCGTAATAAGCGCCAGCAGATTGTTGACAAGTTTCCTCCTCTTAACCGTTTTCTCACTGGTTATGACCTGAAAAATGCCATCGATGAAGAATCGGGAGAGTTCAATATCACTCGCGTTCTTTGTGGTGCGGAAGGTTCTTTGGCGTTCATCACTGAAGCCAAACTTAATCTGACTCGTATTCCTAAAGCACGTACCTTAGTGAACGTGAAATACGACAGCTTTGATTCTGCCTTACGTAATGCGCCTCTTATGGTCGAAGCGGATGCGTTATCTGTTGAAACGGTCGATTCTAAGGTTCTTAACCTTGCCAAAGAAGATATCGTTTGGCACAGCGTCAGTGACCTTATCACGGACGTTCCGGGTAAAGAGATGCAAGGCATCAATATCGTTGAATTCGCAGATCAGGACGAAGCAACGGTAGATTCTTTAGTGGCAAAGCTTACAGCAAGTCTTGATGAAGCTTTGGCTAATCAGCAAGGCGGCATTATCGGCTACCAAGTGTGCACGGATTTAGCCAGCATCAACCGTATCTATAACATGCGCAAGAAAGCGGTAGGTCTGTTGGGTGCAGCGAAAGGGCGAGCTAAACCAGTACCGTTTACCGAAGATACCTGTGTTCCGCCTGAAAACTTAGCGGACTTCATTGCTGAATTCAGAGAACTATTGGATTCGAAGCAACTTGCTTACGGCATGTTTGGTCACGTCGATGCGGGTGTATTACACGTTCGTCCTGCATTGGATCTTTGCGATCCGAAGCAAGAGCTGATGATGCACGAAATCTCTGATGAAGTGGTCAAGCTGGTGGCGAAATATGGCGGTTTGATGTGGGGCGAACACGGAAAAGGCTTCCGTTCTGAGTACGGTCCGGCATTCTTTGGTGAAGAACTGTTTACCGAACTGCGCCGCGTGAAAGAAGCCTTCGACCCGCACAATAAGATGAATCCGGGCAAAATCTGTACGCCGCTCAACACCAATTTTGAATTGGTCAAAGTGTCAGACAGAAAACGTGGTTATTACGATCGTCAAATTGATGTTCAAGTGCGTGACAGCTTTAAACAAGCGATGGAATGTAATGGCAACGGCTTGTGTTTCAACTACGAAACCAGCTCACCTATGTGTCCGTCAATGAAAGTCACGGCGGATCGTCGTCACTCGCCGAAAGGTCGTGCGGGTCTGGTGCGTGAATGGCTGCGTCAGCTTACAGAGCAGGGTATTGATATTCTGGATCTGGAAAATCAAACACTGTCCAAGACGGCCAGCATCAAAACCATGATTGACCGAATTCGCAATCGCATCAACCAACGTCACGAATATGACTTCTCGCACGAAGTCTATGAAGCGATGAATGGCTGTTTGGCGTGTAAAGCGTGTGCAAGCCAGTGTCCAATCAAAGTTGATGTTCCTAGTTTCCGTTCACGTTTCTTAAATATCTATCACTCACGCTATCAGCGTCCGGTGAAAGATTATTTGGTGGCAAATATCGAAACCATGTTACCGCTGATGGGCAAAGCACCAAAGCTGGTTAATGGTGTTTTGGAACAAAAATGGGTTCAAAGCCTAACCGCAAAAACGGTTGGCTATGTGGATGCGCCATTACTGACTGTTCCTACGCTTGCACAGCGTACACGTCGTCACCCAGTTGCTACTTTTGATATGCAGTATTTGGCTGGTATCTCTAAAGATGAGCGTGAGCAACATGTCATCATCGTTCAAGACCCATTCACCAGTTATTACGATGCTGAAGTGGTAGAAGACTTCATCGCATTAGCCATTAAACTGGGTAAGAAGCCGGTGTTGTTACCGTTCAAGCCAAACGGCAAAGCGCAACATATCAAGGGCTTCTTGAAGCAGTTTAAAGCAACGGCAGAAAGTACAGCGGCTTTCCTAGAGAAGGTGGCGGATCTTGAAATTCCGATGGTTGGCGTTGATCCGGCTTTGGTACTTTGCTATCGCGATGAATACGCAGAAGTGCTTGGCGACAAGCGTGGCGATTTCTCTGTGTTAACGGTTCATGAGTGGATGAAACCGCGTCTGTCTGAGTTTGCTACTACAGACAGCACCAACGGCGAAGCTTGGTATTTACTCGCGCACTGTACCGAAAAAACCAAGTTACCGAACGCTGAAAAAGAGTGGGGCGAAATTTTTGCTCACTTTGGCGGACTGTTAAAAACAGTACCTGTTGGTTGTTGTGGTATGGCGGGTACGTTTGGTCATGAGCTTGATAAGCTGCAAATGTCGAAAGATATTTACGGGCTAAGCTGGAAACCAAGTTTAGAAAAACTGCCAAAAGAACGCTGCTTGATCACGGGCTACTCTTGCCGCAGTCAGGTAAAGCGTTTTGAGCACATTAAGCCTAAACATCCGTTACAGGCGTTATTAGAGTTAATCTAGTTCTGAATATGAATAGTTAAGCCCGACATTGTCGGGCTTAACTTTATCTATCATTATTAGACGACTAAGTTTATCAATTGAATATGTGCTAATGGAGAAAACCAATGCATCGACTGGAACTCAAAATTCCGCCAGTAGCCGTGTTTTTGATTGCTATGGTACTGATTAATCGCTTTGCCCATATCTTCACATTTGCTCATATTCCATTGCCCTATGTCGGCGTAGTCTGGAGTATCTGTTTTGTGCTTTCGGGTTTTATTGGTATTGCTGGTATCTATGAGTTTCGTAAAGCGAAAACAACGGTAAACCCGACAAAACCCCATCAAGCCACGAGCATAGTAGAAAGCGGTATCTTTCACTATTCACGCAATCCTATGTATTTAGGGTTGTTGCTGCTGTTGATTGGTTTTGCTTACTGGCAACAGAATGGTTTGAGTTTGCTTACCTGTGTTGGGTTCGTTTGGTATATGAATCGCTTTCAGATAGAGCCTGAGGAGCGCACCTTGACGCAGATTTTTGGTCAGCCTTATGTTGACTATAAAACCCGTGTCCGTCGCTGGATATAAAGCCAATCTGCTTGTGAGATAAATAAAAAGCCCCACTCAATGGAGTAGGGCTCAGTTATTCTTTAGGACGATTTAAGCTGCAAGCTGAGCTAAAAAGGTCTCTTTGCGTTCGTTAAAGCGATTCACTAGATCGTCAATTTCACTTTGTTCGTAAGGTTTCAGGCCACTTGCAACCATGCGTTTCACGCCGTGACCGACAACCACACCTTCTTCTTTAAATGCGAAAGTCATTGTCACTACGCCGCGCTTACCATCCACATCGAAAGTTGCGCCAGTGTATTCTACTTCTGGGTGTGTCAGGTCTAGACGATCAAATTCTACTTCCATGCTTTCATAGATAACCAAGGGACGCTGAGGGTTAATCATCATCTGTTGTTCTTCCATCAAAGGCACCATGATATGAGGGAAGTTCATACCAGAGAACTGAACGTAATTAGTAACAACGTGTTCAATGAATGCTGGATTGTGGCTAACTTCACCTTCTCGGCTCATGTGCAGATATTCTTTACCTGCTTCATCAACCACGGCGCTCTCTTTTTCGCACTTGTTTTCAATGTGCAGAGCAATACCGTCGTTCACCATGCCAGAAAACTTAAAGCGCATCTTTTTGCTGATGCCTTCTTTTTGTAGCAACACTGCGAATAGGAGATCACCCGGTACACAGAAGCGTTTGCTGTCTTCATCGTGAATAGGGTTGTAGTCACCCGCCACTTTTTTCGCGAAATGGCTAGCTTGTTCGCGAGTGAATTGGAATTGTTTATCTTGGCTTGAGAAGTATGGTGTTAGAAACATAATTTACGCTATTTCACAAAAACTGCGTGGATTATAACTGCTAAAGTTTTTTTAATGGTCCAATCAGTCAAATTAGGTGCAGATCAGTTAAAAAAAGAGCCCCGAAGGGCTCTAGTTACCAGTTTAGATTATTGAAGACTTGGCAAAATATTTGCTGGCATCAGGTGGTTGTGAACCGCCAGTTCAAGCAACGTATTCGCTTGTTCAATATCTGGTGAGAAGTAACGGTCTTTATCGTAGAACGGTACTTTATCACGCAGGATTTGCTTCGCTTCTTCAACGCGAGCTGAAGATTTATTCGGTGCGCGGAAATCCAAACCTTGAGCCGACGATAAGTATTCAACCGCCAAGATACCGCGAGTGTTTTCACTCATATCGCGTAGGCGGCGACCAGCAAAGGTAGCCATAGAGACGTGGTCTTCTTGGTTTGCTGAGGTTGGCAAACTGTCTACAGATGCTGGGTGAGCCAGTGTTTTGTTCTCACTAGCTAGTGCTGCTGCAGTAACCTGCGCAATCATAAAGCCGGAGTTTACACCGCCGTTATCGACTAGGAACGGAGGCAGTTTGCTCAGTGCGCTGTCGATAAGCAGAGCCATACGACGTTCTGACAAGCTACCAATTTCAGCGATAGCAAGCGCTAAGTTATCTGCTGCCATTGCCACAGGCTCAGCGTGGAAGTTACCACCAGAGATGATGTCGCCATCTTCTGCAAATACCAATGGGTTGTCTGAAACAGAGTTTGCTTCCGTTTGCAGAATATCTGCCGCGTTACGGATTTGAGTTAAGCATGCACCCATCACCTGAGGCTGGCAACGCAGTGAATATGGGTCCTGAACCTTTTCACATGAAGTATGTGACTGACCAATTTCACTGGTTTCATCCAGCAAGTGACGGTATGCCGCTGCTGCGTCAATTTGACCTTGGTGACCGCGTACTTCGTGGATACGGTGATCAAAAGGACGACGGCTGCCGAGTGCGGCTTCAACTGACATCGCACCACATACGGTTGCGGAGGCAAACAAGTCTTCTGCCATAAATAGGCCTTCAAGCGCAAACGCTGTTGATGCTTGAGTACCATTGAGCAGAGCAAGACCTTCTTTTGGAGCAAGAGTGATTGGAGACAAACCAGCAAGCTTCAGTGCTTCTAAGCCCGAGATAATTTCACCATTATGACGCGCTTGACCTTCGCCAAGAAGAACTGTGCTCATATGAGCCAGAGGTGCTAGGTCACCGGATGCACCGACAGAACCTTTTTTAGGAACACATGGGTAAACTTGGTGGTTAACCAGCGTCATCAGTGCTTCTAGAACTTCTAAACGAATACCAGAAAAACCACGCGCTAAGCTGTTGATTTTCAGAACCATCATCAGGCGAACGGTTTCGTCTGACATGAATTTCCCAATACCTGCTGCGTGAGACAGAACAATACTTCTTTGTAGTGTTTCTAAATCTTCAGGGGCAATTTTGGTGTTTGCTAGCAAACCAAAACCTGTGTTGATGCCGTAAACAGTGCGACCTTCAGCAATCACTTGTTCAACCACTTTAGTGCTGCGCTCGATAGCTGGAATTGCTTCTGGATCAAGAGAAAGAATCACAGGAGAACGGCTAACGTTACGCAGTTGGTTTAGCGTTAGAGTGCCCGGTTTAATGACTAAATTTAACATTTATGATGTCCTTACTTCAGTTTAGCCAGCTCTTCATTGAGCATTGGTAGGTCAAGTTTTTGCTCTTTTGCACAGCGTTTTGCGATATCGTAACCGGCATCTGCGTGACGCATAACACCCGTTGCTGGGTCGTTGTGAAGAACGCGAGCGATACGCTCAGAAGCGTCTTGAGTACCGTCACAACAAATCACCATACCAGAATGTTGAGAGAAACCCATGCCTACGCCACCACCGTGGTGCAGAGAAACCCAAGTTGCGCCGCCTGCCGTGTTAAGCAGTGCGTTCAGTAGTGGCCAGTCAGAAACAGCATCTGAACCATCCATCATACCTTCGGTTTCACGGTTTGGACTTGCTACTGAACCTGAGTCTAGATGGTCACGACCAATGACGATAGGGGCTTTAAGTTCGCCATTCTTAACCATTTCGTTAAATGCCTGACCTAGACGCTCACGATCTTTCAGACCAACCCAACAGATACGTGCTGGTAGACCTTGGAAGCTGATGCGCTCACGAGCCATATCCAGCCAGTTGTGTAGATGAGGGTTATCTGGGATCAACTCTTTTACTTTTTGGTCTGTTTTGTAGATATCTTCTGGGTCACCAGATAGTGCCGCCCAACGGAATGGACCAATACCTTCACAGAATAGTGGGCGGATATAAGCTGGTACAAAACCTGGGAAGTCGAATGCGTTTTCTACGCCTTCTTCTAATGCCATTTGACGGATGTTGTTGCCGTAGTCCAGAGTCGCAGCGCCGCGAGCTTGTAGCTCAAGCATTGCACGTACTTGTACCGCCATTGATGCTTTTGCTGCTTTCACTACTTTTGCTTCGTCGCTGTTACGCATTTCAGCAGCGTATTCCATGCTCCAACCTTGTGGTAGGTAGCCATTTAGCGGGTCGTGTGCAGACGTTTGGTCTGTTACTACGTCTGGCGTGATGTTGCGATCAACCAACTCTTGGAAAATATCCGCAGCGTTACCTAGTAGACCGACAGATACTGGCTCATCAGATTCGTTGATGATCGCTAATGCTTCATCTAGGCTTGTTGCTTTCTTATCAACGTAACGTGTACGTAGTCGGTAATCGATACGTGATTCATCACATTCAACAGCGATCATAGAGAAACCCGCCATGGTCGCCGCTAGAGGCTGAGCGCCACCCATACCGCCAAGACCGCCAGTCAGAACCCAACGACCTTTTGCTTCGCCGTTGAAGTGCTTCTTAGCAACCGCAACGAAAGTCTCGTAAGTACCTTGGACGATGCCTTGTGAACCGATGTAGATCCAAGAACCTGCGGTCATTTGTCCGTACATCATCAAGCCTTCTTTATCCAGCTTGTTGAAGTGCTCCCAGTTTGCCCAGTGAGGAACAAGGTTTGAGTTTGCAATCAGTACGCGTGGGGCATTTTTGTGTGTAGGGAACACACCCACAGGTTTACCAGACTGAACAACCAGAGTTTGGTCTTCTTCTAGGCGCTCTAGAACTTCAACGATTTTGTCGTAACATTCCCAGTTACGCGCAGCGCGGCCGATACCACCATAAACCACAAGTGCATGTGGGTGTTCGGCTACATCTGGGTCTAAGTTGTTCATCAACATACGAAGCGGCGCTTCAGTTAACCAAGATTTTGCACGAAGTGTTGTTCCGTGTGGTGCACGAATAGTGCGGCTAGTATCAAGACGTGAACCTTGGTTTTGGTGCTGCGTCATGTGAGACTCCTTTTCATCATTAATCGATTTGGCCTTTTGAGTGCCAAACATCATTTGGTTTAAGCTCGGTTTCCGTAGAGCTTGAGTAAATCGTTTCTCTGCGTAAGCTGAGATTTAACTGCGTAGCGGTGAGGGTTTAGCCACTACGCGCAAAAAATTTGTTTAGAGTTAGTCGTTGCAGATTGCTCCATCCACGATACGAGCGTACAAGCGTGGTACGCCCACTTGGTAGCTGAGATCTGCTGGATGGTCGATGTTCCAGATGGATAGGTCAGCGTCGAAACCAACAGAAACCTGACCGCGAGAATCGCCATAACCCAGAGCTTTTGCTGCATGGCAAGTTACACCACGCAAACTCTCTTCTGGTGTTAGTCCAAACAGAGTGCAGCCCATGTTCATCATCAGAGTTAAGTCTGCAAAGGGAGAGGTGCCCGGATTGATATCCGTAGCTAAAGCCATAGGAACCTTATGTTGGCGAAGCAGTTCAATTGGTGGCTTTTGCGTTTCACGTAGGAAATAGAATGCGCCAGGAAGCAGCATTGCAACTGTCCCCGATTGTGCCAATGCCTCTACACCCTGTTCATCAAGATATTCAATATGGTCTGCAGATAAGCCGTTATAGCGAGCAGTCAACGCTGTGCCGCCGAGGTTAGAAAGCTGCTCTGTGTGACCTTTCACATTTAAGCCATGCTCGATAGCGCAGCGGAATACTTTTTCGGTCTGCTCTAGATTAAAGCCAATTGACTCACAGAACACATCCACGCTGGTGGCGAGCTCTTGCTCTGCAACCAGAGGGATTATCTTTTGGCAGATATGCTCGATGTAATCGTCTGGGCGATCTTTATATTCAGGAGGGAGTGCGTGAGCCGCTAGTAACGTTGTTGTGATTTTTACTCGACGATGCTGCTCAAGCTCTTTTGCCGCTTTCAGCATCTTAATTTCATCTTCCAGTGTCAGGCCATAGCCAGATTTCACTTCAACGGAAGTGACACCGCTTTGCAGCAGTCCGTCTAATCTTGGCAGAGCCGTTTCCACTAACTGGCAAATTGAAGCTTTACGTGTGGCGTTAACGGTAGAAAGAATACCGCCACCTTGCGCTGCGATGGTCTGGTAAGGCACGCCTTGCAGACGCATTTCGAATTCATTGGCGCGATTACCTTCAAAGATAAGGTGGGTATGAGCATCAATAAGCCCCGGAGTAACCAGCTTACCTGTGCAATCAACGACAAAGTTATGTGTGGTATCTACGCTTTGATTGGTAATGGCTTCAATACGCCCGTTCTTAATGACGATCGTTTTAGGCTGACTAGGTTGGTAGCCTTCGGTTCCAGCTTCCATGCTGACAATGCGAGCGTTAGTTAAAACGAGTTCCATAACATTCCTACTTCTTTAGACGACCGTTATCGAGTGGGTCGTAACGTATTGCAGTTTTATTTGTATGTTTAAATGTATATACAATTAATAGTGCAATTAAACGTTTTTATCAAGAAGAATGTTGTGAAAATGTGAGAATTTTATTTCTCGTTTAATAAAACCTTTGACGTGAGTTTATATTTTGAACCCGGATGGTAGAGCAGTGCAGAGCTAACCAACTTGTCTTCACT
This sequence comes from Vibrio sp. Hal054, assembly GCF_037162405.1. Taxonomy (NCBI): domain Bacteria; kingdom Pseudomonadati; phylum Pseudomonadota; class Gammaproteobacteria; order Vibrionales; family Vibrionaceae; genus Vibrio; species Vibrio sp. Hal054. The sequence continues at coordinate 1,180,490 of NZ_JARLUT010000001.1, forward strand.
CCATGTGCGACGGTTAAGAAGTAAACATGGTTCGTTGCTGCTCAATTCCAGAGAGGCTTTGATGTGGCTATCAGGAACGATAGCTTCAACGGTGTGCTCAATAGCGCTTAACGGACAGTTCGCTGACAGGTATTGGTTAGGAGTGATTTGCGAAAAATCCTGTTCGAGATAATTCGGCGCATAACGGCTGTTTACCCAACGGATTTCAAGTTGCAATGGTGTGTCATTGGCGTAATGCAGAATTTCACTGTAGAACACATTACTACCGACCATAATACCGAGCTTTATCGCGACATTTTCATCAGCAACGATGGCACGTTGTTGTAAAACCTTACTGTGGTATTGCTTACCACGGCTCAACACTTCGTCAGCAATATTGCGGATATCTAACAGTGGCGACTCTGCTTTCTCTTCAGGCACACAAACAAAAGTACCTAGGCGAGGGCGGCGTTGCAGTTTGCCATCAGACACCAAATCTCGGATCGCTTTATTCACTGTCATACGGCTGACATTAAATTGCTCGGTCAGTTCAAGTTCAGTGCTGATGCGGTGACCAACAGGCCAGTGACCAGAATTAATCTTGTCGAGAATATAGTGTTTGATCTGTGTATAAAGTGGTGATGAAGACATGCTGCGCTCAAAGTTTAATTGAATATACAAATACTTTACGACTTAAAAGAAAAATGCAATGGCAGATTTTCTCTTTATGCAATTGAAGTAAATAAATTTTTATTTATGTGATAGGGCACAAAGTATCATCTAATTGTATACTCCTTCAATTGTTTGTTTTTGTTGCCGTCCTGCTTAACTTTGTTCTATCAAGCTGGATGAGTCACTCCTTTTGCGCTAGAGATAAGTTATGCAATTTCCTACAACAATGACATTTTTCGCCCGTTTTGAAGCCGATATTCTCTCAGGCAAAAAAGTGATTACTATTCGTGATGAAAGTGAAAAAGACTATCAACCCGGCTCAGTGGTTGACGTAAGCACATTGGAAGAGGGGCGTTGGTTCTGCCGTTTAAAGATTCAGTCTGTGGAACCCGTACTGTTTTCTGATCTCAATGAATTTCATGCTGAGCAGGAGAACATGACTTTGCCTCAGTTAAAGCAAGTGATTAACGATATCTATCCGGGCATTGAATCGCTGTACGTGATCCAGTATGAGCTAGTGGCATAATGCGCTCACTGTTACAGAGATAAAAAAACGCCAACCCTAGGGTTGGCGTTTGACACTTGAAGATACGGATATTGCGATTAATCGCGTTTCCACATCATATGACAAGCTTTATGGTCTGGATCGAGGCTGATGAGCATTCGTGCGAATACGTCATCCAGTTCATCATTGTCTTCATTGACGAGGCCAATACGGACTTCCGCGTAAGTTTCTTTATCAAATTCAAAACCTACTTGTTCTACCCAGTCGTCGCCAATTTCTACGACTTCTGCTGCACCGCGATCATCAAATTGAGCGGTGAACAGAATCACATCAACGGGTTCCAGATTGTCTGGAGCCATCTCTAAGAAAATGTCGTATGCAGCTTCGATTGCGTCGTCTAATGAGATCAATTCAGACATATTACGCTCGGCTCATGAACTTACGTTCAGTCGTGTTGATAACAACGCGCTCGCCACTAGCGATGTATTCTGGAACTTGAACAGTTAAACCAGTAGCAAAACGTGCTGGTTTAGAACGAGCTGAAGCTGAAGCACCTTTGATTGAAGGGTCAGTTTCTTCGATAACCATTTCAACAGAAGAAGGCAGTTCGATAGCAACAGGTTTGCCATCAACAAGCACAACTTGCATACCTTGAATTTCTTCAGTGATGAACAAGCACTCTTCTTCGATGTCTGCTTTCTTGAAGTTGAATTGAGAGTAATCTTCATTGTCCATGAAGATGTACTCGTCGCCATCAACGTAAGAGAAAGAGATGTTACGTTTGTTCATATCAACGGTATCTAGGAAGTCGTCTGACTTGTAACGCTCATCAACACGAGCGCCAGTGTTTAGATCTGTACAACGTAGTTTGTAGATCTTAGAACCACCACGGCCACCCGGTGTTGTTACTTCGATATCTTTGATTAGTAATGTTTTGCCGTTTGATACGATCGCAAAACCTTTTTTAAGTTCACTTGCCTTTGGCATGGAGTCTTATCCTTCGTTTTTCGTTTCGGCGCATTATACATATAGCCAAGCTAGAAAAGGAATATCTGACGGCAACTTGAGATGAGAATAATGCATTAAATTTGTATTTCACGCTTCACAAAGTGTCTAAGCTATTGATTCACGCCCGTGCTTAAGGGAACATAAACGGCCTCTTCACTCTATGGAGCTAACACTCGTTCATGACGCTTATGGTTATTGACCCTAAACAGCCTTTTCAACCAGAGTTCCAACCCGCTGTTGACGACTTAGTTCGTTTCTTACGCGCGGGAGTGGGGGACGCATTGCACAGTATCTACCTGTACGGCAGTGTTGCGAGGAAAACAGCAGTGGCGGGTCAGTCAAATATGGACGTGGTGATTGTTACCAAACGACCTTTTGAAGATCGCAAAGTGACTCTGCTTAATACGATTCGCTGGCGATTCCAAAAGAGCTTCCCATTTATAAGCGATGTCAATATCAAGACGGCTCTGGTCGATGAGATTGCCACCTTAGACAGCATTTTTACTTGGGGTTTTATGCTCAGACATTGCTGTGTCTGTGTTTACGGCGACAACTTGGCAGAATGTTTTGGCGATTTTGAACCGAGCTGGGAAATCGCCAAGCACTGGAATATGGATATCTCGGATTGGGTTCCTGCACTTCGCGCCAAAATAGTGAAAGCCAATACACCTCAAGAGCAGTTAAAAGCACAAAAGCAGATGGCGAAAAAACTGCTGAGAGCCAGCTACTCTCTTGTTATGTACAAAGATAAGAAGTGGTTTGATGATCCTGTCGAGTGTGGTCAGAACTTCCTCCGCTACCATCCCGAAATGAAGCTAGAAGTTGACCGCTTAGGTCTGCTATTGAAAGATCGAGTTATTCCTAAACGATCGGTGATTGGCTTGCTGGATAGCTTTGGACCTTGGTTGGTTCAGCAGTATCAAAAAACCGAATTTCGCATCGGTTAGTGATTCGATTAAAAATAAATTTCTCAATATAACGAACTAATACGATAGTTAATTTTTTGCTGTGCTAACTTTAGAGAGTAGGGGTTGGTGGAGCAGTTGTATGCCAGTTAGTCTCAAAGAAAAGCCAAGTTATCTGTTCGGTCGTGTACTGAAATATGGGCATTCTTCTATGCATGCCATCCGACAAGGTATGATTTGGTTAATTCCCTGTTTGATGCTCTCTTCGCTCGCTCTTTTTGTCGCTTGTATCGCTGAGTTCTACATCGGAAGTCGTCCGTCATGGGTACAAGCTTTCTATGACATGAACAGCGCGGTCGGTGATGTCTTTCCCTATCTGATGACGGCAACGATATCTTACTTGCTTGCAATGCAGTGGCGAATTCCCAGACCACCGATGGCTTTGTTGAGCATTCTTTATCTGGTGATTAGCGCTTCGTTGATCAAAACCGATAGCACGCTTGAAATGCTCTATATTGTTATGGCAATCGTGACGCCGCTATACGCTATCCCTTTGATTGCCTATCTGTTTTCTCTCAAAGCTTTGCATGTTACTTCATCAGAAAGCGCTGGTGCCATGGTGAAGGAATCGCTAAACCTTGTGCTGCCTGCAATCATTACCTTGGCGATGGTGATACTGGTGAACTTTGTCATTCTCAAAGGACTGTCGCTTTTTTCTTTCGATCATCTGCTTACCTTCGATTATGCCAATAATCCTTATATCTTTGGCTCCGTGTTTGCAGTGTTAAATTCAACCTTGTGGTTTTTGGGTATTCATGGCTATTACGCCTTACTGCCCATGGTTGAGTTGTTACAACAAGCCAGCGACTTAACTTATTCCACGGTAGCGGCAGGAGGCACTGCGCCTTATGTGATGAACCTGTCGTTTATGGGCACATTTGTATTTATTGGCGGAAGTGGCTCGACCTTGTCTTTGGTGGTTGCTCTACTGTTGTTTTCCAGACAAAAAACACTGCGTCTTATCGCAATAGCGAGCATCCCCATAGGTTTAATCAACGTGAATGAGATTCTGCTATTTGGTTTACCCATCACCTTTAACCCTCGTCTGTTTTTACCATTTTTATTAGCGCCGTTGGCGAATGTCATCATTGGTTTAACCGCGGTTAACCTTGGTTGGGTACCAATTCCTTCGGTCTCTGTACCTTTTAATGCTCCAGTTTTGGTCAATGCACTGATCGCCACTCACGGTGATTGGCACTCTGTGGCTTTACAGGCCCTTAATCTTGCGGTGGGAATTTTGATTTATCTGCCTGCGGTAAAAGCGACCAATAAAGTGTTAGGGGAACGAGAGATTCGTATTGCCTCACTCGACACCACCTATATGCGTCGTCAGGAAGAAGCGAAAACGTTGACGGATGATCCTATCGTTCTTGCTCAGCAAAAAGAGCACCATCAAGCGCGTGTGGAAAAGCAAATTCAGAATATGAGCCAAAAAGAGTTTTGCTTGGAGTATCAACCTCAGGTTGCAAAACATAATGGTGCAGTAGTCGGTTGTGAGGCGCTGGTAAGAGCGATGGATGACCAAGGAAATCTGTTACCACCGAGCAGTTTTCTTCCTTGGTTAGAAAGCGCTGGGTTAATGAAAGATATGGACTTGTGGGTATTCAAAAGAGTGGCAAAAGACATCATGCATTGGAACCAATTGGGTATCTCTGTGCCTGTGAGCGTTAATATTACTCCTGATACACTCGTCGATGATGAATATCTGGGGAAAATTATCACCGCGATTGGTGACGTCAGTAATCGGATTCACGTTGAAATTACCGAAGAGACATTACTCGTAGACGAACGGGCGTTACAACGTGCATTGGAGCGTCTGCACGCTATGAAAGTGAAAATCTATATTGATGATTTTGGCACAGGTTTTTCATCACTCAGCTACCTAAACCGATTTGATATCGATGCGATCAAAATTGACCGCTCGTTTGTGCTGGCGTTGGACACGCATAGAGGGCGAAAGGTCTTTGCCAGCTTACAATCTGTTGCCACAGAGCTTGATTTAGCGGTTGTGGTTGAAGGGGTAGAAACGCAGCAGCAATTGGATGCCATTGCCGATCACCCGAACTTATCCATTCAAGGCTGGTTGTTCAGCCGTTCTTTGAAGCCTGAGGATTTTATCAACTACGTACAAACCTCTCCTCCCAAAACACAAGCCTAGCAAGTCAGTTAGAAGAGTCCTAACTGCGGCAGACTAATGGCTTCAAACTGCAAACCGACAAAGGGCAAAATTGCATCCGCGACAGGCTTTAGCTGCTTATCAATGTAGTGCTGATAATCAATGCGGCTTTTTAGATACTCTTTTGGCTCAGGGCCGTTGAGTGTCATCAGATATTCAATTCTTCCACGGTTTTGATACTGCAATGGGCGTCCTAGCTGTGCGTTGATTTCATCAGCCATACGGGCTGCACGCACTTGAGGCGGTACGTTTTTCTGATACTCATGCAGCTTTCTGCGCAAACGCTTCTGATAGACCAGTTCATCATCAAATTTACCCGCAAGGGTATCTTCAACGACTTGGCGAACATAGCTGTCAGGGCTTTCACCGTGGAAAATCATTGAATACAAGGTGTGCTGAAAACGTTGTGCGAGTGGCGTCCAATCGGTTCTGGCACTCTCAAGTCCTTTGAATACCATTCGCTCTTGCTCACCTTCGCCAATCAGGCCAGCATAGCGTTTTTTAGAGCCAGTCTCTGAGCCTCGGATCGTTGGCATCAAAAATTTGCGATAGTGAGTTTCGTATTCGATTTCCAATTTAGAGGTAAGCGCATAATTCTGTTTTAAATGCGATGTCCACCACTGGTTGATATGAGCGACCAGCTTTTTACCGATTTCGCCCGCATCAGCTTGGCTGTGTTCATGCCCAAGTGAGACAAAGGTTGAGTCGGTATCGCCATAAATCACTTGGTAACCTTGCTCTTCAACCAAAACCTTGGTCTGTTTCATGATTTCATGACCGCGCATGGTAATGCTGGAAGCAAGTCGAGTATCGAAGAAGCGGCAACCGGAAGAACCCAATACCCCATAGAAAGAGTTCATAATGATTTTAATCGCTTGAGAAAATGCTTTGTCGTTGTTCTTCTTGGCGATATCTCGGGCAGCCCAGAGGTTTTCAATCATCTGCGGAAGAAAATGTTTGCTGCGGTGGAACTGACCACCACGAAAACCCGGTACAGCTTGGTCATCGCCATTACCTATTTCCAATTTTAAACCTTCGATTAAACCTAATGGGTCGATTAGGAATGAGCGAATAATCGATGGATATAGACTTTTAAAATCCAGCACCAGCACAGAGTCATATAACCCTGGCAGGGAATCCATAACATAGCCGCCCGGACTTGCTAACCAGTTTTCTGAATGTAAGTTTGGTGCGGCGTAGCCAGCACGATGTAGCTGTGGAAGATATAAGTTGGTAAATGCGGCAACAGAACCACCGATGCGATCCAATTCAACGCCAGTCAGTTTTGAGCGCTCAATAGCGAAATCGAGTAGGTGAGTGTGCTGGAAAATCTTATTCACCAGCACGCAGTCTTGTAAGTTGTATTTTGCTAGTGAAGGCTTGTCGTGCCGATACATACGGTTAATTTCATCCATACGATCGTGAACATTGTGAATGTCTTTGCCTTCGCCAAGCAGTTCCTGAGAAACCGATTCTAGCGACCAAGAACGAAACTGATACGTGGCGGTTTTCAGCGTATCTATACCATCCAAGACCACACGTCCAGGTATAGTAATAAACCCTTGTTGAGTTTGGCTCGCGCTGCGGAAAAAGCTCGGCTGATTGCCTCTGCCGAGCATCAGCTTCATGTTGTGCCACTCCGCTCGCTTGTGCAGCAGTCGAAAGTCAAAATCGATAACACTCCAGCCGACAATAACGTCTGGATCATATTGTTCAAACCAAGCACACAATGCTTGCAGCAACTCGTATTCGCTTGATATCCACTGAATATTGGTTTCTGCATCTTGCGGTTCGCCGATCATAATAACTCGGCTATCCATCGGGCTATCTAGACCAATGGAATAGAGAATGCCTTTCTCCGAACACTCTAAATCCAAAGAAACCACTTTCAGTTTTGGCGTGTAATCTCCCGCTTTACACTTGGCGTTAAGGACTCTCTGATAGTTCGGGTAGCGTGTGAAATCACCGGTAAAGGTAATGCCGCCTTGGATGAATCGTTCCATCAGAAAACGATCAGCCAGTTTGATATCCGACTCAAGAATCAGGATGTCTGCTTGTTCAAACAGTGTCTTTAAGGCATTGGCTTGTAGAATGGTGTCGCAATAGCAGGCCGCTAGCGGTTGTTGTTCAAACGACAGCATTTCAAGGTTACGAATGTTTGCGGAGAGTTTGTTTGCTGCAAGAAGTTGCTTTGCCTGCTCTACAGACGTTTGCTCAAGAAAAAACACCGGCTTTTCATCTTTGATGATTAATTGAGTCGGCCCTGAGTCCGTAGCAAGCCAAAGCTCGATGTGAGTTTTACCTTGTATGTCTCGTGATTGCCTTGTAAGCAGAAAGCCTTGCTGAATAGTCAAATGGTTGTTCCGAGCGAGAGAGTGAGCTTGCGGTTTATCTTGGTGGGCATAATAGCAAAAAGTTAACTAAATAGCAGAATCGATACATCTTGCTTAAAACGTATGCGATAAGGTAACGATCTCTTGAACAGAACAAGAGCTTGCTCAAACTTCCTATAAAAGTCACTTTTAATGTAAGAATACCCTGATATGTTTGTCTGGTTGTTCAAAGAGTTGATATTTTTATAAATTCTCAATTTGTGGCAATGCCTATAAATAAGTGCTTGCTAAAGTTTGGGTTTGAGCACATATTCAGTGTGAGAAAAAATCCAATTTTAAGTTAGACTAGGCAGCCAAGCTGTTATCCACTACCTCGGTGGGTGCAGAGCCAAATAGATAAGTGTGGAGATACAAGAGTGATTAGTGTTTTCCTTGTAGATGATCACGAGCTGGTTCGCACAGGGATACGACGTATTATTGAAGACGTCCGTGGAATGAACATAGCAGGGGAAGCTGATAGCGGTGAAGAAGCGGTAAAATGGTGTCGTAACAACCATGCTGATGTCGTGTTAATGGATATGAACATGCCGGGCATTGGTGGGTTAGAGGCTACCAAGAAAATTTTACGCGTGAATCCAGACGTAAAAATCATCGTATTAACAGTACATACTGAAAACCCGTTCCCAACAAAAGTCATGCAGGCTGGGGCAGCGGGCTATTTAACAAAAGGTGCCGCTCCAGACGAAATGGTTAACGCTATTCGTGTTGTGAACAGTGGCCAACGTTATATCTCTCCAGAAATAGCGCAGCAAATGGCTTTAAGTCAATTTTCACCTGCTTCTGAAAACCCATTTGCCGATTTGTCTGAACGTGAACTTCAGATCATGATGATGATCACCAAAGGACAAAAAGTTACCGATATTTCTGAGCAGTTGAATCTGAGTCCAAAAACGGTCAACAGTTACCGCTATCGCTTGTTTGCCAAGCTGGATATCGGTGGTGATGTAGAGTTGACTCACTTAGCTATTCGACATGGAATGCTAGACACAGAGAAACTCTAGTGTCAGAAGTGTTCGACTCGGTCTCTTTTCTAAAGACAGTAACTGATCAGCCCGGCGTTTATCGTATGTATAACGCCGATGCTGATGTTATTTATGTCGGTAAAGCCAAAGACCTTAAAAAACGCCTTTCCAGTTATTTCCGTAAAAAAATCGACAGTGAAAAAACGCGTGCTCTGGTCAGTAACATTGCCAAGATTGACGTAACGGTTACTCATACCGAAACGGAAGCGCTGATCCTCGAACATAACTACATCAAGCAGTATTTACCGAAATACAACGTATTACTGCGTGATGATAAGTCATACCCTTATATTTTTATCAGCGGACACAAACACCCGCGTTTGTCACTGCATCGTGGTGCTAAAAAGCGCAAAGGTGAATACTTCGGTCCTTATCCTGATGCTGGAGCAGTGCGCGAAACATTGCACCTGATTCAGAAAATATTTCCAGTACGCCAATGTGAAGATACGGTTTATAGCAACCGAACCCGTCCATGCTTGATGTATCAGATTGGCCGCTGTGCTGGCCCGTGCGTAAAAAGCATTATTTCCGATCAAGAGTATGCTGAGCTAGTGGATTATGTCCGTTACTTTCTGCAAGGGAAGGATAAACAGGTTCTCGAAATTCTTATCGAGAAGATGGAAAACGCCAGCCAACAGTTACGGTTTGAGCAGGCGGCAAAATATCGCGATCAGATTCAGGCTATCCGCCGTGTTCAAGAACAGCAGTTTGTTTCTGAAGACAGCATGGATGATATGGATGTGCTGGGTTTTGCGCAGGAAAATGGCATCGCCTGTATTCATATCTTAATGATTCGTCAGGGGAAAATTCTCGGTAGTCGCAGCCACTTCCCCAAAATTCCAAACAATACTTCTCAAGAGGAAGTGTTTGAGAGTTTTCTCAGTCAGTACTACTTGAATCACAATGAAGCGCGGACGATACCAACTCGAATCATCCTCAATGAAGGTCTGTTAGAAGATTCTGTTCCTTTGCGCGAGGCATTACAGCAAGTTGCAGGCAGAAAGATCACTTTCCATGTGAATCCTACTGGAACACGAGCCCGTTATTTGAAATTGTCGAATACCAATGCGTTAACGGCGATTACGACCAAGATTAACCACAAGATGACGATCAACCAGCGCTTTAAAGCGCTGCAAGAAGAACTCGACATGGATAACATCAGCCGTATGGAGTGTTTTGATATTTCCCATACCATGGGTGAGAGTACCATTGCGTCTTGCGTTGTGTTTAACCATGAAGGGCCTCTGAAACAGGAATATCGTCGTTACAACATCACGGGTATTACCGGTGGTGATGACTATGCCGCGATGGGGCAGGTGTTAGAACGTCGATATTCAAAACAGCTAGATGTTGAAAAAATTCCCGACATTATATTTATTGATGGTGGCAAAGGTCAGCTTAACCGTGCCCATGAAGTAATTGCTAAGTGTTGGGAAGATTGGCCCAAACGCCCAAGGCTGATTGGTATTGCCAAAGGTGTTACCCGTAAACCGGGGCTTGAGACGCTGATTACCGTTGATGGCGATGAATTCAATATGCCGAGTGATGCGCCTGCGCTGCATTTAATTCAGCATATTCGCGACGAAAGCCATAACCATGCTATCGCCGGACACAGAGCGAAACGAGGCAAAACTCGCCGCACCAGTGCGTTAGAAGGTATTGAAGGGGTAGGTCCAAAACGTCGCCAAGCTTTGCTCAAATATATGGGTGGGCTTCAAGAGTTGAAACGAGCAACTGTCGAAGAAATTGCCAAAGTGCCAGGAATCAGTAATTCTTTGGCAGAAAATATTTATCAGGCATTGAAACAATAACGAAAATACATCACCATTAAGCGGCAGCCGACAAGAGCCTTATAATATGCGTTTTAATATTCCCAACATTCTGTCTTTACTACGACTTTTTCTGATCCCAGTATTTGTTGTCGTGTTCTATCTTCCGTATCAATGGGCTCCTTTTGCTGCTGCAATGGTGTTCTGGGTAGCTGGTTTTACTGACTGGCTTGATGGGATGTTGGCACGTAAACTAGGTCAAACTTCGCGTTTCGGCGCATTTATTGACCCAGTGGCCGATAAAGTACTTGTAGCAACAGCTTTAATTTTAATTACTGAGTACTACCACAATATCTGGATTACCATTCCGGCAGTGACCATGATCGCCCGTGAAATCATTATTTCCGCGTTGCGTGAATGGATGGCAGAAATAGGCAAGCGCGCAAGTGTCGCTGTTTCTTGGATTGGTAAAGTAAAGACCTTAACGCAAATGTTTGCCCTCTGGGTACTTATCTGGCGCTACGATGACTGGATGGTTTGGTTAGGTTACGGTGCACTGTATATTGCAACTTTCTTAACTTACTGGTCGATGGCGCAATATTTGATGGCTGCCAAAGACGATCTTCTCGACGAAGAAAACCACTAGACAGATAGAAACGGGCGTAAGCCCGTTTTTTTATTCTCGGCGTTTTAGCTTTCGTTGTATCAGGGGATGCAAGCGCTAGTTTCGTGGTTGTCTATTTCAGTTATCTCGTGGAAAACATAAGCTTTTTTGCTAACAAATTGACCAATTTGGTGCTTTTTGAACGCAAAATAGACAAACGATTTAAAATCAAAAAAATTGTGTTGACTCATTCCATCGAATCCGTAGAATGCATCCCGTACTCAAGAGGAACGCTAGATTAAAGCGAGTTTCTTGAAGTCGAAGGCGCGTTAGCAGAGTGGTTATGCACCGGATTGCAAATCCGTGTACATCGGTTCGATTCCGGTACGCGCCTCCATTGCGACACTAGCTCAGTTGGTAGAGCGCAACCTTGCCAAGGTTGAGGTCACGAGTTCGAACCTCGTGTGTCGCTCCAAATTAAATTGATATGGCATAACGCGGTATCAAGATGGCAAAAGTCATCAAAAAGAATTGTGTGCCCTGGTGGTGAAATTGGTAGACACAAGGGATTTAAAATCCCTCGACTTTCGAGTCGTGCCGGTTCAAGTCCGGCCCGGGGCACCATACAAATTGCGACACTAGCTCAGTTGGTAGAGCGCAACCTTGCCAAGGTTGAGGTCACGAGTTCGAACCTCGTGTGTCGCTCCAGAATAAGAAAGCCTCGATTGTTTCGAGGTTTTTTTATGCCTAAAATTCAGAGTCGACAATCTCATTTAGTAGAGCGCAAACCTTGCCAAGGTTGAGGTCACGCCTATTAGTTCAAAAGAACGGGAACCTCGTGTGTCGCTACAGAATAAAAAAGCCTCGATTATTTCGAGGTTTTTTTATGCTTAATATTCAGAGTCCACAATCTCATTTGGTAGAGCGCAACCTTGCCAAGGTTGAGGTCACGCCTATTAGTTCAAAAGAATGGGAACCTCGTGTGTCGCTCCAGAATAAAAGAACCTCGATTAATTCGAGGTTTTTTATGTCTGAAATTTATCATCAAATTTAACTGTCAGGCTTTAAGCGATATATATTGCCGCTGTCGGTAGTGAAATAGATCCAGCCGTCAGGGGAAAGTTTGATATCTCTGATTCGCTCTTGCAGATCTTCCAGCAATCTCTCTTCTTTAATCGCTGATTGGTTCTCATCCATGGTTATCACATTGATGTGTGTGAGCTTTAAGGCTCCGGTTAAGAGTTTGCCGTTGAGTTTAGGGTAGCGATCGCCTCGGTAGAGTAATAAACCACTCGGAGCGATGGACGGAATATAAACCTTGGCGGGTGATTCAATACCTTCCGCTTCTTTGCTTTCGCCCACATCCAATGGCCCCCAATACTCCTTACCATAAGAGGTTTTTGCCCAGCCGTAGTTAGCCCCTTTCTTAATGAGGTTAATTTCATCACCACCGCGAGGGCCGTGTTCAATTTCCCATAAGTGTTGAGTCTGTGGATCAAAGAACAAGCCTTGAGGATTTCGGTGTCCATAACTCCAGATCTCTGGGCGTGTATTTTTGACTCCGACAAACGGGTTATCCTGAGGAACCGTACCATCTAGATTGAGACGAAGAATGCTTCCTGCGTGGGTAGAAAGATCCTGACCATTGGATCTTTTACCTCGATCACCCACGGTGAAAAGCAAATGCTTATCAATAAAACTGATCCGGCTGCCAAAATGTCGGGAAGTGTCTGAGTTTGAAGTGGTGACTAACAAATCATTCCACTGGGTCACGTTATCGCCATTGAATTTTGCTATGGCTAATGTGGTATCCGCACCAGTATTCGTTCGTTTACTGTAAGTGAAGTAAAACGTTTGGGGATCATAAGGCGAAAGGGCAATATCAAGCAGACCGCCTTGTCCTTGCGCTGCAACATCTTCAATTTGAAGCAATTCCGTCTTTGTCCCTTTGCTCAAATCAACGAGCAAAATTTTCCCATTTCGTTCGGTCACAAAGGCTTGGCTTTCATTTAAGAAACTGACGCTCCACGGAACCAGTAATCCTTCCATCACCTTTTCCGCTCGATATTGTGCCTGAGCTGTAATGGAAATTACGCAGAGTAATAGAAGCCAAAATCTTTTTTTCATCAAACGTGCTCTTATCTTTTGTTAATACCTGAAAAAGCATAGCTAGGAATGGAAAGAGATGCTTAGTGTGGCGACGTCGAATTTGTGTGTAGGTATTTCAAATCTGTCGTATCAAGCAGATAACAGTGAATCAATCTGTGCTTCAAATACAAAATTTTAAACACTGCTTAACGTATAGTGCTTAACTATAAGACGTTAACATTACATATTTTATGGATATATGAGTGTGAGTATTTCTCACTGGATAAAGGAACAGAAATATAGATGAAGTCGTTTGAGTGGGATAAGCATTTTGAAACAGGACTCAGCGAAGTTGACGAACAACACTTGTATTTGGTCGGGTTTGTTAATCAATACGGAGATCTGCTGTCAGAGAATAACGTGTCAACGGATGATGTGCGTAAGGCGTTGTTTGAATTAGCTCGCTATGCCGAGTTTCATTTCAAAGAAGAAGAACAATTGATGCGCAATGTCGGCATAGCCGAAGAGCATCTCAATGAACATATTCAGGTTCATCGCTCTTTTATGCTTGAGATTAATAGCATGCAAGCTTTTATCGCAGACGATGATCATCGCCCGGCTGTTCTGCTACTCGAATTCCTTATTCATTGGCTGGCTTATCATATTTTAGGCATCGATCAGTGTATGGCTCGACAGGTGAAAGCGATTGAAGCAGGAGAAGATCCTTTCGAAGCCTATAAGCGAGAACAACGCGAAAGAGATGCGGCAATTGAACCACTCCTTAATGCGTTGAATGGTTTGTTTCAGCAAGTGTCTGCTCGTAACAAGGAGCTGGTGCGTTTGAACCAGTCACTTGAAGATAAAGTTGAAGAGCGTACTCGTCAGTTGCATCGTGCCAACAAACAGCTGGAAAAGCTTTCTTTAACGGACAGCCTGACTTCTTTGCCCAATCGCCGACAAGCGATGCAGCAGCTCCAAGAGTTTTGGTTACGCTCGGTAGAGGAGGGTAACAACCTTACCTGTATGATGATTGACGCGGATCATTTCAAACAAGTCAATGATACTTGGGGGCATGATGCAGGGGATTCTGTGTTGATAGCGCTTTCCCGCTGTCTAAAACAGCGATTTCGCAACGATGATATTGTTTGCCGCTTAGGGGGGATGAGTTCTTTGTTATCTGTCCTAATACCGACCTAGAGGGTGGGTTGTATATTGCACAGCAAGTATTGGCGGAGATTAATCAACTTAAAGTGTCAGTTGGTGAAGACAATTGGCAAGGCAGTATCAGTGTGGGTGTAGCTCAGTGTGATTCAGACATGAAGGAATACACAGCGCTAATGAGCCTTGCAGATAAAGCTCTTTACAAAGCCAAGCAGCATGGACGAAATCAAGTCTGTTTCGCAAAATTTGAAAGCATTTAAATTGGGGTCAGCAGACCCTAATTTTATGGGTTAAATAAGCCTGACATTTCATGAATCGAACATTCCTCATTTTTGTCTAACTTCTAACAAATTTTCTTGTTTAATATTTAAACGAAAGTGCAGCTGAAGCGTATTTCAATTTGGCTTTGACGCCAGCTTTCGATACTATGTACAGCTATTTGAGATATCCCAAGAAACCCATTCGGTAACTCTTTGTGGCTCCCTTTTTTGGAGTCGAAGGAACCCTTTTGGGCTCCTTATGGAAACTGCTAATCAGCAGACGAGGAAACGATGCAACATCTACAAGAGATTATTGCTAATGCGACAACAGCGATTGAAGCTGCGTCGTCGTTAGTTGCACTTGATGAAGTGCGTGTTCAGTATCTGGGTAAGAAAGGTGAACTAACGGTTCAACTTCAAAGCCTAGGTAAGCTACCACCTGAAGAACGTCGTACAGCTGGCCAAGAAATCAACGTGGCTAAAGCAGAAGTTCAAAAAGCGATCGCATTGCGTAAAGACGCTCTGCAAAGCGCAGAACTAGAAGCTAAGCTAGCGGCAGAAACTATCGATGTGACACTACCTGGTCGTCGTATTGAAAATGGCGGTCTTCACCCAGTGACTCGCACTGTCGAGCGTATTGAGAAGTTCTTCGGCGAACTAGGCTTTAGCACTGAGTCTGGTCCTGAAATCGAAGATGCATTCCATAACTTTGATGCGCTTAATATTGCAGAAGATCACCCAGCTCGTACTGACCACGATACATTCTTCTTCAACCCAGATTTGATGTTGCGTACTCACACTTCAGGTGTACAAATCCGTACGATGGAAAATGGTAAGCCACCATTCCGTTTCATCGCTCCGGGCCGTGTATACCGTAATGACTACGACCAAACACATACGCCAATGTTCCACCAAGTGGAAGGTATGTTGGTTGATGAGAACGTAAACTTCGCTCAGCTAAAAGGCATCTTGAACGATTTCCTATGCAATTTCTTCGAAGAAGAAGTTGAAGTCCGTTTCCGTCCTTCATACTTCCCATTCACTGAACCTTCAGCAGAAGTTGACGTGAAAGGCAAAAACGGCAAATGGCTAGAAGTACTAGGTTGTGGCATGGTTCACCCTAACGTACTGCGCAGTGTTGGTATCGACCCTGAAAAATACTCTGGTTTCGCATTCGGTATGGGCGTAGAGCGTTTAACTATGCTTCGTTACGGCGTTAACGACCTACGAGCGTTCTTCGAAAACGATCTTCGTTTCCTTAAACAGTTCAAGTAATTCAAGGGTAAATACACAATGAAATTCAGCGAATCATGGCTTCGTGAGTGGGTAAACCCAGCGGTTACTACTGACGAACTAACGCACCAAATCACTATGGCTGGTCTAGAAGTCGATGACGTACTTCCAGTGGCTGGCGAATTCACTGGCGTAAAAGTCGGTTACGTTGTTGAGTGTGGTCAGCATCCAGATGCTGACAAACTGCGCGTGACTAAAGTTGACGTTGGTGAAGAAGAACTTTTAGACATCGTTTGTGGCGCACCAAACTGCCGTCAAGGCCTTAAAGTTGCTGTTGCAACTGTAGGTGCTGTACTTCCGGGCGATTTCAAAATCAAAAAAGCAAAACTACGTGGTCAACCTTCGCACGGCATGCTTTGTTCATTCTCTGAGCTAGGTATCGACGTTGAGTCAGAAGGCATCATGGAGTTGGCGGAAGATGCGGTTATCGGCACTGATTTCCGTCAGTTCCTAAGCCTAGATGACGTAACGGTTGATGTTGACCTGACTGCAAACCGCGCTGACTGTTTCAGCATTCGTGGTATGGCTCGTGAAGTCGGTGTTCTAAACCGCGCAGACGTCACTGAACCTTCAGTAGCACCAGTTGCACCTTCAATCGATGATGTTGTTTCAATTGAAGTGAAAGCACCTGCGGCATGTCCACGTTACCTTGGTCGTGTAATCAAGAACGTAAACGTACAAGCTGAAACACCACTTTGGATGCAAGAAAAGCTACGTCGTTGTGGTATTCGTTCAATCGATCCAGTTGTAGACATCACAAACTACATTCTTCTAGAGCAAGGTCAGCCAATGCACGCATTCGACCTAGCGAAAGTTGAAGGTGGTATTGTGGTTCGTCTTGCTGAGCAAGGCGAAAAGCTAACTCTACTAGACGGCACAGAAGCTGAATTAAACGCTAACACACTGGTTGTTGCTGACCACAAACAAGCGCTAGCTATTGCTGGTATCTTCGGTGGTGAAGGTTCTGGTGTAAATGCTGAGACTAAAGACGTTCTGCTAGAATGTGCATTCTTTGCTCCAGACCATATCCGTGGTCGTGCTCGTAGCTACGGTCTGCACACTGATTCTTCAATGCGTTTTGAACGTGGTGTGGATTTCGCACTACAAGTAAACGCAATGGAACGTGCAACTCAGCTTCTTGTTGAAATCTGTGGTGGTGAAGTAGCACCTGTTGTTGCTGTTGAGTCTGAAGCAGACCTACCTAAGCCAAATACAGTAACACTGCGTCGCACTAAATTGGATAGCCTGTTAGGCCACCACATTGCGGATGCAGAAGTGGTTGAGATTCTAGAGCGTCTTGGTATGTCTGTTGAAGCAACAGAAGCAGGTTGGACTGCAACAGCACCAACATGGCGTTTTGATATTGCGATTGAGCAGGATTTGATTGAAGAAGTTGGCCGTATCTACGGTTACAACAAGATTCCAAACCAAGCGCCGATTGCAGCACTAAATATGAACGCTCAAAATGAAGCGAACCTTCCGCTTAAGCGTGTTCGTGACCTTCTTGTTGACCGTGGTTATCACGAAGCAATCACATACAGCTTCGTTGAACCTGAGCAACAAAAACTGATCGTTAACGATGTTGAACCTCTAATTCTGCCATTCCCAATTTCTGCGGACATGTCAGCAATGCGTTTAGGCCTTATCCAAGGTCTGCTAAACACTGTGGTTCACAACCAAAAACGTCAACAACCACGTGTTCGTCTGTTCGAATATGGTCTGCGTTTCATCCCATGTGAGACAGCAGAAAACGGCATGCGCCAAGAGCCGATGCTTGCAGGTGTTATTGCGGGTACTCGCGGTGAAGAACACTGGGGTATGGAAACAGCAACGGTTGATTTCTTCGATCTGAAAGGCGATCTAGAAGCGATTCTTGAGCTTTCTGCGAACGAAAAAGCGTACAGCTTTGTTGCGACTCGCCATCCAGCGCTTCACCCAGGTCAATCTGCTGCAATTATCGTTGATGGCAAACAAGTTGGTGTGATTGGTACTGTTCACCCAGAGCTTGAACGCAAGTTTGGTCTGAATGGTCGCACAGTTGTGTTCGAAATCGAGTGGAATGCAATTAACTCTCGTGTGATTCCTGAAGCAGCTTCAGTTTCGAAGTTCCCTTCAAACCGTCGTGATATCGCAGTCGTTGTTGACGAAAACATTGCTTCTGGCGATATCGTAGCGGCATGTTATGCCTCTGGTGGTGAACTTCTTAAAGATGCAAAACTGTTCGACGTATACGTAGGTAAAGGTGTTGAAGAAGGTAAGAAGAGCCTTGCTATCGCACTGACGCTGCAATCTGTTGAACGTACGCTAGAAGAAGCGGATATTGCTGCAGCAGTAGAAGCTATTGTTAAAGCGGTATCTGAGCAGTTTGGCGCGAGTCTACGCGACTAATAAGCACTGAAGCAGTTCACGCATTAAAAGCAGGTTATATAACCTGCTTTTTTTCGCCGCTATGATGAGAAACTGACGTGAAATTGTCTCCAGTTTAGGAAAAATGTAATTTATTGATAAATAGCTAAATTGTTCTGGTGTGGCTGAAAAATTTTTTAAAATCACACAATAAGATGAAAATTCTTTAAATTTAAATTATTTAAGGGTTTTAATGTTGTTTTTGTTTTTCATTATCGGTTTTATAGTTTTAAATTATGCTTATATAGGTATTATATGTGTGTGATTTAATGCTGTTGGAAGTTAAGCTTAAATAAAAAAGTTGGCGAAAATCATAAGCTTGGCATACACTTTTCTCGTAAAGCCGATATGTCGTTGATTGGCTAAGCAAAATTGCTCTGGCGCTGTCGTTAGACAGCAAGGTTTAACATAGCTTTGAGGGAAGTTTTATGGCGCTCACAAAGGCCGAATTGGCTGAAAACCTGTTCGAAAAACTCGGGTTTAGCAAACGGGATGCCAAGGAAACGGTTGAAGTGTTTTTTGAAGAAATTCGTAAAGCACTAGAAAGTGGCGAACAGGTAAAACTCTCCGGTTTTGGTAATTTTGATTTACGAGACAAGAATGAACGTCCTGGTCGAAATCCAAAAACGGGTGAAGACATTCCGATTACCGCTCGACGAGTTGTTACGTTCCGTCCGGGGCAAAAATTAAAAGCCCGCGTAGAGAACATAAAAGTCGCGAAATAGTCGCCAGTATTAGACCACGCCATATCGCGTGGTCTTTTGTTTTTATGAAGTGTTATATGAAGTTTCAACCACCCCTGACGGTGGTTGATGTTTTTATGCTGCTTGAATATGTGTGGTGATATAAGGCTGCCAAGCCTGTTGGTAGAGGTTTTTCGATTCACTACGCATACGTTTAATCTTGGCTGTTTCGAGTGAGGTTAGTGGACGTTGTTCGCGTTTTGCTACACGCTCAATGTGCTGGATTTGTTCATAAAGCTTATGTTCTGCACCATTTTTCACATCTGCAATCGCTTTTAAGTGAAACTGCACTTCCGCAATAATACCCGTCTTAGGTAACTCGATCAGAATATTCAAATCACGATAGCCAGAAGGGGCAGGTGATTTAAAACGATTCTTCACTTTGACAATGGTGGCTTCTTTACTCAGTGACTCATAGGCATCCATAAGGCTGGATACATCGTTCGCGACAATGGTTGCTCGCGCTAAATCAGTGATTCGTGCAGCATTACCATCAAGTTCGGTCATCACTTTTTCTTTGGCTCTGTGGGCGGATTTCACTCCTGCAAAGTAGGCTTCGGTGGATGTTAATAGCGCGGTACTTTTACATAAGGTTTCGAGTTCTGCCTGCGCATAGTGTGACTTGCTGTAGAGGATATCGAAGTCGTTATAGGGTTGATATATGGCTTCTTTCGAAGTGGCAATAGAATACAAGCCGCTTAAGCTGTGTTTAAAGCGCTTAGAGGTGAGTTGATTTTCAAATTCACCGCCTTGTGCCTCTGCTGGCATGGTAGGGGGCACAGCCGCGAATGCCGGTGCTCGGCTCAATACTAGAAGCATTAGGGCCGCAGTACGTAGGAACTGGCTCATTCACTCTCCTTGATTTGTGCTGAAAAATCAAAAGTGGCATTTAAGGGCGCGTTTTTCAGATAGCAAATTTCAAGAAGCTGTAATAATCAAATGGGGCTGTAAGCTTTGAATTCAATGCAGTTTGCCGACTCAATATGGTTATTGTCTATCAGTTCACATTTTTAGCGTGTGTAGGTAAGAGCATTGATGAGCACTTATAGTTCCTTACCCGGTTGTAAATGAATGTTTCTGATTATGCGAAATGAGATTTGACTATCTCTGTGAATGAGAAATGGTTACCCTTATGGGCCGAATAAAACCAAACACATTTAGAGAGCGTTGATGAAAGATCCAGAATTCTGGCATAGCAAATGGGCGTCCAATCAAATTGGTTTCCACCTTGATGACGTGAATCCGTTATTGATAGAACACTGGCACAGAACAGAGCCAAAAAGAGAAGAAAAAATCTTTGTTCCTTTATGTGGTAAAAGTGAAGACTTAGTGTGGTTGGCGACAAAGCATAATCAAGTGCATGGCGTAGAGCTAAGCTCTATTGCAGTTCGTTCTTTTTTTGCTGAGCATTTCTATACTCCGTTAGTGATTCAACTGAATGCGCACCATGAGTTATATCAGTTTGATGAGCTATCAATTTATACCGGCGACTATTTCACAGCACCTGTAGAGACATACGATATTGTTTACGATAGAGCTGCGCTTGTTGCTCTGCCAGAAGAGATGCGTAAAGAGTATGTAGAACGACTCAAGTCGTTGTTAAATCCGGGTGGACGCATTCTGCTCGTCACATTGGATTACGAACAACACGAAATGGCTGGGCCTCCTTTCAGTGTTCCTCAAGAGGAAATAGAGCAATTGTTTGCAGAGTTCTCTGTTGAAAGGTTGCATCAGGACAGTGCCAATGCACAGCATCCTAAAAGAGCCAAAAAAGGTTTATCGCGATTTGCAGAAGAGGTTTGGTTGATCAACAGCTGAACCCTGAAACAAAAATAACCCAGCAATGCTGGGTTATTTTTTAGCGCTTAGCCTTCACCGAGAGTGGTGTTGATGGCTTCAGGCGTTTGGATTAGTAAATAATCTTCACGGCTTTCGCGCATTCTAATGCTTTGTCTACCGCTTCGGTTGTATCTTTACCACGAGCAAGTGCAACACCTAAGCGACGACGACCATCAATGTCTGGTTTGCCAAACAGGCGGATTTGAGATTGAGGTACAGACAGCGCTTCACCAATACCATCGAAGCGAATGTTGGTTGACGTACCTTGGCCAAGAATCGCAACTGAAGCCGATGGGCCATATTGGGTAATTTGACCAATAGGCATACCAGTAAATGCACGAACGTGTAGCGCAAACTCAGAAGCATCTTGAGACATCAAGGTAACTAAACCGGTGTCGTGCGGGCGAGGCGAGACTTCGTTAAAGATAACGTGGTCACCTTTGACAAACAGTTCAACACCGAAGATACCGTATCCGCCGAGCGCATTAACAATTTGCTCTGCCACATATTCTGCTGCTTTAAGAGCGTTTTCAGACATCGCTTGTGGCTGCCATGATTCACGATAGTCACCATCTTCCTGACGGTGGCCTATTGGCGCACAGAAGTGAACACCGTCTACAGCGCGTACGGTTAATAAAGTAATTTCGTAATCGAAATCGATGAAGCCTTCAACGATAACGCGACCAGCGCCAGTGCGACCACCTTCTTGCGAATATTTCCACGCAGTCTCAATGTCTGCTTCCGTTTTAATGACGCTCTGGCCTTTGCCTGAAGAGCTCATGACAGGTTTACAGACACATGGAATACCCACATGTTTAACCGCAGCAACGAAATCCTCGTAGTTATCAGCAAACTTAAACGGAGAAGTCGGCAGAGAAAGTTCTTCAGCGGCGAGGCGACGAATACCTTCACGGTTCATGGTAAGACGAGCCGCTCTCGCTGTCGGAACTACATTCAAGCCTTGTGCTTCGAGTTCAACCAACTTTTGAGTTGCGATAGCTTCAATTTCAGGAACTACGTAGTCAGGCTTTTCTAGTTCGATGATCTTTTGAAGTGCTTCACCATCAAGCATGTTAAGAACATGGCTGCGATGAGCGACTTGCATTGCCGGGGCATCAGCATAGCGGTCGCATGCAATTACTTCCAGACCTAAGCGTTGACATTCAATCGCTACTTCTTTGCCGAGTTCACCAGAGCCAAGTAAAAGTACACGGGTTGCATTATCACGTGTAGCAGTCCCAAACATAGTTATTCCTTTTTAATTTTGTAGTAGTAACTAAAAACTGCCGTCATCATACTGGAATATCTCGCAAAAGCAAACGTTTGCGCTGCTTTCGTCTGATAGGCAGTTTATCGCATCACAAACCGCTCTGAATGAAAGTTTTGCTTGCTAAGTCCTAAACCTAAAAGCCTATTTTTCAGTGCGTTACCAAAACTGATCGGTCCACAAAAACTGACACTGGCTTGGGACAAATCAATGTGTTGAGCGACTCTGTCAGCACACAGAAATTCGTTGTGGCTAGCGGTATAGATATGCAGTTTCACATAGGGTAGTTTGCTCACTAATTTTTCCAGCAACTTAACAAAGTATGTTTGGTCATCATTGTCCCGACAGTAGAACAGGTCGATGTGTCTGCTGGTTGAATGAGGCAGGTGAGCCAAATAGTGTAGCCACGCTATGAAAGGTACGATAGCGATACCAGCACCAATCCAAACTTGGTTTGATGATTTTGGTATTTGGAATCGACCATAGCCACCTTCGACAGCAACTGCTCTGCCCACCGACAAAGAGTCATAGAGCGCATGAGTGTAGTCACCGAGATCTTTGATCGCGAACTCTATCTCTTGGTTGTGGGAATCGTAATTAAGCACCGAAAACGGGTGTGGAGATTCGCCATCATTGAAGTTGAGATAAGCAAACTGTCCTGCACGATACTTCATCATTTCGTTGAGCTTTATTTTTACATGCAACACCCGAGATTGGCTTGCTTGATCATGAATGCGTTGAATAGCAGTCACTTGACCATTGACTATGCGAGCACGCCCAATTGAACCTGTTAACGAAACAAACGCACAGATAGAACCTACAATTGCGGCTAGCCAAATCACCGAGTTAAGGCCAGCTGAACTCCATTGATAATCAAGCAAAAACACACTATGAAACGATCCTGCGAGGAAAATAGCGCCACCTAGTTTATGTGTAAAACGGAATTTCCGATAACTGATCGCTTGGATAAGACTGATGGCGACAAACGCGAGAAAGACATAAAAAGTGTATTCGCCAACCACTTTTGCCCAGTGGGTCCAATTAATACCTTCAGCAAGTTGTCCTAGACGTTGCCTTTTCTGTTGACCTTCAATGAGTTCTAGGCTGACCAACCATTTCGCTGATTTAACTAATACCCAATGTATTACCATAGTGACAAGCGCACCAATGCCCATCTGTTTATGAATGGCGTAGCCTTTATCTAGTCCATGTACATATTCTTCTACACTAGGAATACGCATCGCCAGCAGCATTGCCACTGCCATATAAGCAAAGCCAAGTGCGCCTGTAAGCATGGTGAGTTGATGACGCCAGAAGAAGTAATTGGCATCGGGTTGCCATGTAAGCCATACGGATGGAAGCCATAACAGTATGATGAGTAGCGTGATTTTTTTCATGACAATTATTCCACGTGTTTCTTATGGTTTAATTGTAGTTCTGCGGCTTCGGCTAGGACATCGACTTTATCTAGTTTTACTTTGGTTGACCTAAGTTTACATATCGCATTCTCTATAGTGAGAAGGCAAAAATGAGTAACAGAGGCAGGGTGAAAATACTGAGGAAATTACCAAACAACACCATTGAGGCGACGTTGGTTGCTTCAATCTTGTATCGCTCCGCAAACAGATAGTTCATGACTGCTGGTGGAAGCATAGTGAATAACACCATCATTTTTAACTGCATGGGCGGTAAAGGAATGAAGTAGTAAATACAGCTAAATGCGATAGCACCAGTAAACAGTGATTGAGCGGTAGAGATCAGTCCCACTTTGAAGCCAGCCATTTTCATATTGGTCATCTGTGCGCCTAATGACAGTAACATCACAGGCACTGCAGCCTGACCAAGTAGCTTTGTTGCTTCATATAGCGGTTCCCAGACATGAGTTCCTGACAAGTTAAGGCACATGGCAACAGTAGCAGCGATAAACACAGGAGCCGTAAAGATCTGCTTAAATGAACCTCCTTTACTTAATACTGCAAGCCCGATACTGATGTGTAAACAGGCAGAAACAACAAATAGCAGCACCGCAGAAGAAAGAGCTTGCTGGCCGAATGCGTAGGTGAAGAGAGGGATGGCTAAGTTACCGCTGTTTCTAAACATATGCAGTGGAGCCCATGCTTTAAAGTTCCAACCACCAAGTTTGCATATCGGAATCATAAGCAAGCCGGGAATGAGCACGGATATTAAAGATGCATAAATCAGGGGAAGCTCTGAGCTGCTAAGTGGCATGGTGGACAATGAAGAGAATACTAATGCTGGAACAAAGGCATCCATATTGATTCTGTTAATCGGGCGGAAATCAGGTTTGAGCCAACGACCAATGAGATAGCCAATAATGACCAGTGCCATTACAGGGAAAAGTATCCGAACGACTTGTTCAAACATAGGTATCCTTACGAGTGTTTGACACGAAGAAAGTCCAAATTATCAGTCTATTAACCAATCGTCATTGGCGTAGACGTCAATCTGTGCGCTTCGTATATAAATGATGAAAAGTACGGCGGTACAGAGTTGAACAAGCTAAATGGTCGGCATAGGAGTATGTAAACGATGGTTTACACAGCAAATTAATACTCAAAAGGAGGTATTGGTTCCAAATATTGATGAGATTTATAATTTATTTCATTTTGTAATTAGACATATATCATTAAATTCTTATGTGATATGTGTTATTTGTATCGCAAATAATAATTTGAGAGTTGATGCGCTCCTTGAATAAATCATCCCGCTTACGCTTTGTTACGCTACACACGAAAACTGCATTTTTATTTGCAGTTGGACTGGCTAGCATCATTTTCAGCAGTCTTTTTCTTACCCGTTATTTCTTTTTATACAGTCTGAATGAACTAGAAAATATTGAGATCCACAGGGCGAGCTCACAAGCCTATGCTGTTATTGATTCGTTAAGTGTTAGGCAGGAAGAAGCTTCCCATGACTGGGCATATTGGAGTGAGACTTATGATTTGCTCACTCAGTCTGATACTGGTTTTGAAGAACGCAACTTGTATATGGATAGCCTTGACTCATTAGGGCTCGACTTCATGTCATTCATTAATAGTCGGCATGAGTATGTAGCAGGCCTTGGGCGGGATATTGAAGATGCCAAAGCATTCACGCAAACATTGCTACAAGATAAGGGCATTGCTCAACATCTCGATAAAATGAAACGCGTTCTCGACAGCGGGAAAAGCGGTACTTATGGATTAATCCGTGAGGGTGACGATATCTGGGTGGTTAGTATTACTCCCGTGCGTAACGGAACCAGCGAATCAGAATTTGCCGGATGGATGTTGTGGGGGCAGAATTTGCCGGATGGATGTTGTGGGGGCAGCATTTGTCTGACCGTTTCCCTTCTGACTTTGTTGGCATCTTAACGGCTCAGAACTCAATCATTACCGATCTTGATGAGATTAAGCATCTTGATGAACACATTCATGAAGAAGGTATAGATGAGCACGATGATATAGATGTTTTTCGAACAGATTCAGAGCTTTACCACTATACATCGTTAAGCGATATCTATGGTGAAGAGATCGCTGCTTTAAAATCTCGTGAGTCGCGTACCTACTATCAAAAAGGTGAATCGGTCTTTTACTATCTCATCTTTGCTATTAGCGTGGTTACAACGCTGGTTTCTATCGTTATTTTCATTTTGTTCAGGAACAACGTAGGTAAGCGATTCAGCTACTTTGAACAGGACATAAAAGCCCTGATATCAAGCGATGAAGTGAACCTTGAAGGCCATCGGGATGAGTTTGAACGCATCACGACCTTAGTACAGTTTTTGGCTAACAACTCCTCAAAAACAGAAGGCAAACTAAAAGATACGCTGCAAAAATTCGAAGCGCTATACCACAGTCAAACACTGGGTATGGTGCTTGTGGTCGATCAAATGATCGCTGACGTGAACCAAGCATTGTTAGATTTGCTTGGCTATCAGCGTAGTGATTTGGTTGGTCAGCATGTAGAAACGCTGTGTGCTCACAGTAGTGATTCTATTTGCAGCGCTGAACAGTTATTCATCAATTTGAGTCAGGGCTTACGTCAGTTTGAAGCAGGACTTAACAACAGTTATGGCGAAACCGTTCACTGTGTGATTGAAGCAACTCAGTTTGAGCAAGATGACAAGATGGCGGTTATGTTGTCGATAAAAGATATCAGTGAGCAGAAACAGCAAGCGGTATTAATCGACTCCCTCACTCATCGAGATTCGGCAACGGGATTATTGAATCGTCCGACTGTTATTAATCTTATTAAGGGCTTTTTCCAAAGTTCAGATCAAGAACAGAACTACTCGATCGTTTATTTCAACGCGTCAAGGCTTAAAGAAATCGATGAAGTTTACGGACATCTGGTTCATGACAGTGTTTTAAAACACCTTGCTGATAACTTGCTGATTCGATTTGGTGACGAGTTCACAGGGCGTATCAGTGAAAATGAATTCTTAGTATGGTGCGTAGAAAAGGATTATCGACAGCTGGAAAGAATGGCAAACCGGTTGCTAGAAAGTTATTCATCAAAGATAAGTGTTTCTGGTTTTGAGTTCGATATTGGCTTAAAAGCGGTGTTTGTTCGTTCTTCTTCGAGTTTTGCTAACTTTGAAGATTTCAGCTATGTCGGCCTTTACGCCCTGACAGAAATGAAATTTACAGGCAAAAGGGAGCTTGTGACGGTTGATGAGAGTCTGATTAAAAGATCACAAGAGTCACTCGCTTTGAATCGCGACATTATGAAAGCGCTAAAAAGTGGCGAAATTGTTGCGCACTATCAACCTATTGTTCACGCAAGTACTGGACAGGTTGTCGGTTTCGAAGCGCTGGCTAGATGGCGTCATCCAACATTAGGAATGGTCTCTCCTGGGCTGTTTGTCCCGCTGGCGGAGCAACGCCGATTAATTGTTGAGCTCGGTGAAGTGATCCTAGAGCAGGCGTGCGAGTTTATCAGGGATATGCAGCAAAAGAGCACCAGTTCTTCGCAAAACAGAATGAGTATTCATGTCAATTTGTCGACCCCTCATTTCCACCATAAGAGCTTGGTGGAAACCTTGGTCAATCTGATAGAGAAATACCAACTGTTGCCGGGGCAACTGGTACTGGAGCTAACAGAAAGTATTTTGTTGGGTGCTGAAGATGAGATCGTTGAACGTATGGAAGCGATCAAATCTTTGGGTGTTCAACTGGCGCTCGACGACTTTGGTACAGGCTACTCGTCATTCAGTTCACTGTGTAACTTCCCGCTTGATATCATCAAGCTTGATAAGTCTTATATTGATAATTTGGATGTCAACGACAAAGCAAAAACCTTAGTCAGGAACATCATTCACATGTCGCAGGAGCTCGGTATGACAACCGTGGCTGAAGGGGTTGAAACGGCTTCACAGCTTCGTAAGCTCAATGTCTGGAACGTGGATGAAATTCAGGGTTATTACTTCTTCAAACCTATGGATAAACACCAAGCTTTAGAAAAATTTGCGAAATAGGTGATTAGAAAAAGCAGGTGAGCAGAAAAAGTCGCTGACAACAAAAAAGCCAGACAAGAGTCTGGCTTTTACATGACTAAGCCACTGTTAAAGTGCGATGTAGCTTAGTGGCAAAGATGAACTCAGTGATGCAAGCGTTGCTTGAGTATCGACAAAGTGGCTTACGCTACCTTTCTCAAGCTCAGCCAGAGTGGCCGCTTCAATGTTGTCGAAAGATTCGCCAGCCATTCTCATCTGAATTAAAGCGACTTGAAGTGGCGGTAAGCTTGGGTTAAACGCCGCGTTTTCAGCATATGCACCCAAATAAGTTTTACCGGACGATGATTTCAATGCCACACCACTTAAGTTTTCAGAGTAAGGGGCATAGCTGCTGTTGAGTGCCGCTACGGCCGATTGCATCAGTGGCTCCAAGTCTTCTCCGTTGTAACCGTGATCGTTTTTGTGCATCAGGACTTGCGTGATACCTAGATCGGCAGGACCAAAGGATTCCGGTAAGTAGTATTGCAGAGAGTTGGCATCACGTTTTGGTAACTGAATCATCAAGCTTTTAGAGGTGGTAAGTTCGTTCATGAATTGACGACAGTGACCGCAAGGACTGTAGTTCACAGTGATATCACTGATACCTTCCTCACCCTTCATCCAAGCATGGCTGATAGCTGCTTGTTCTGCGTGAATGGTTTGTCCCATCTGAACTTTTGAGAATTCCATGTTGCCGCCGAAATAGATGCGGCCAGACAATCCACGAGCTAGAGCTCCAACATAAAATTTCGAAATAGGTACGTAAGCATATGCTGCCGCAAGAGGCAGTAATTCAATACGAAGGTCTGCGTCACTCATTCCTGTAACGGAAAGTAGTTGCTTAAATTGGTCAGGAGATAGAGTAGCGTCAAAATCATCAGCTAATACGATTGGCGATAAAAACTCCGCCATCGGTCGTTGCATGTCTGCTAATGCCTGTTCAATACGGCCTTTCATAGATATTCCTAATTAATACATTGAGCTTTAGTTTAGGGGAATACACTAGATTTACTGCGATCAAAATCTCATTATTAGATGCAACGTATT
This sequence comes from Vibrio sp. Hal054, assembly GCF_037162405.1. Lineage (NCBI taxonomy): Bacteria > Pseudomonadati > Pseudomonadota > Gammaproteobacteria > Vibrionales > Vibrionaceae > Vibrio > Vibrio sp. Hal054. The sequence continues at coordinate 1,209,184 of NZ_JARLUT010000001.1, forward strand.
ACATGTTTACATAATTAGAGTGATGTCACACATGAGAGGCTAGGTAAGGAAGAATTTGGCTCAGACTCTATAGGAAATACAGTCTAAGCCTAAATTAGATAGAGATGACAATGAGTTAGTGAACAAACCAAAGTACAAAAGCAAATAAGCTAGGCGCTAGAACTGAGGTTATGACACCACAGACGACCAGAGCGAGCGAACTAAAAGCCGCGTCTTTCTGATCTTTTTCTGCACAAGTCGCTGTGCCGAGGGCGTGGGAGACATTACCCATGGTTAATCCTCGAGCAATAGGATGCGTGATATTCAGTAAGTTATAAATTGGGTACGCCACAATGGCGCCAAATACACCGACCAGCAGTACCATGATGGCTGCAATTGCCGGTTCTCCACCTAAATTGTTTGCGACTTCCATCGCTATCGGTGTGGTGACAGATTTACCCATGAGTGCTGCAATTAAAGCGATATCAACATTCATTAATGCGGCAATGATCCCTGTTGTCAGCATAGAAAGCACGCTTCCCACACCACAGGCAAGCATGATGATTTTCCAATTTGCACGAATCTGAGGAAGCTGTTCATACAAAGGGTAAGCTAAAGCAACGACGGCAGGCTGAAGCATATAGTTCACCCATAGGTTGTCTAGCTCGTAAGTCTCGTAGGGGACTTTTAGCAACATGAGCACAGGTATAATAATACCAATGCTTATCAACAGTGGATTGGCAAACGGTGAATTCAGTTTGCGAGCGATCCATCTAGAAACAAAGAACACCGCTATAGTGACTAGCAACCACATCATTTGCCTCCTTTTTTCAAAATGCGATCAAGAGAGAAGGCTAGGATCACAAGCACTAACGTAGTGCCACCGATGGCGCTAGCTAAGATAGACCAGATGTTGTTTACCAATATGTCGAAGTGCACCATTAGACCGACACTGGTCGGGATGAAAAGCAGAACCATATAGCGAATGAATAAGCTCGCACTTGGTTTCACCCAAGAAGAAGGTAGGAGTCCGCTCGACATGAGTCCAAACAGGATCAACATACCAATAATGCTGCCAGGAATAGAAATACCTAACCAAGATTGAAGATTATTACCTGCCAGCAAACAGAGAAATATCATTCCCATTGATACCAGGTATTTAAGTGCGGTTTGAGCCATGAAACGTTGTTGCCATTTATATGTATAGAAAAACCTAGGGGTTAGCCTCTAGGAAACGAGTTTTGAGACGTATTGATAGACGGATTTTAAAATAGCAATTTTCTTTTCGTCACTCTCATGCTCATGAACTAAGTTTTCTAAATTGAGCATGTAATCTTCAATTCGCGACTCATAAAAATCACGGCAGTGATTCGCCCAGCGACGCTGTTCATTTTCATCCAGTGTCCATGGGAAGTGACGGGCACGATAACGGAATAATAAAGGTTCAATTCTCTTGTCCGCAAAAGTGATATCCAGTGCTGCCAAATTTTCTGGTGGTGTACCGCGGATAATTTCCATCGACGCTTTATCCGCCGGAGAGAAGAAACCGTCGTACAACTGCGTATCTACATCGGCGCTCTGTTCATATTCACGCTCAATCGAAAACAGAGAAACTAGCTTTTCTCTGATCTCTGGATGCTGGCGAATCAGTGCTAAGTTCGCTAAACACTGTTCGCGATTGATGCCTATTTTGTCTGCATTTTCGGCGGTAAGCGTTTTTGCAGGTGCAAGAATAGGGCACTTGTTGAGATGAACCAATTTGACAGGGACAGGCAGTTCGTCCGGAGCGAGTTCATCACGTTTGGTATAAAGACGCGTATGCAATTCTTCACTGGAAAGCTCTAGTAATGGCTGAGGATCTTTGGCTAAGTCAGCCACAATCACAGCATTTTGATTGGTTGGATGCCAAGCAATAGGAACAATCCAACTGGTGTATTGGCATTCTCTGCCTAACATTCCGGAGACATGCATTAGTGGTGTCATATTGACGATATCCACCAACTCATTGAGTTTGCGCTTATGGCGCATAGTAAAGAAATAATCAAATAGCTTTGGTTGTGCGGCTTTGACTTTCTTAGCCAGTTCGATAGTGGCGATCACGTCAGCCATCGCATCATGCGCATTTTCGTGTTCAATACCATTGGCTTTTGACAGATGTTCAAGTTTGAAGCTGGTAAATCCTTCTTCGTTTTCAGGCCAAACAATGCCTTCAGGACGAAGGGCATGGCAAGCACGCATCACATCGAGTAAGTCCCAACGTGAATTGCCGTTCTGCCAGCTCCAAGAATACGGATCGAAAAAGTTGCGATAGCAAGTATAACGCGTGACTTCGTCATCGAAGCGAATGCTGTTGTAACCAAGGCTGGTGGTATTAGGCTGAGAAAGTTCGTGATGAATACGAGCAATGAACTCTGGCTCTGGTAGACCTTGAGCCATCGCCTTTTGTGGCGTGATACCCGTTATTAGCGCTGCCTCTGGTGCAGGTAAATAATCGCTAGGTAGTTGGCAGTAGATAACTAATGGTTCACCGATAATATTAAAATCCATATCGGTACGTACGCCAGCAAACTGACTAGGACGATCTTTCGCTGGGTTAGTGCCCCAAGTTTCATAATCGAAGAAGAAGTAAGCTGGCGAGTTTTCCTGCTGCATGTGTGATTACCAAATCGCTGAAAGATTTACAGGTATTAGAACATCCCCCATACGACTAAGCAATCACCATGGCGTGTCGCAACCGTTTGTTCAGTAACTTATCTCATCGTCTGGCTAACTATTGGGCAAGTTATGGTCTGATCTTAACCGTACTTTTCCAGCATGTGTCGCATGGCGATGCTATCGAGCACGGTCACATGCTTTGAATCTGTATCGAATAAGCTGTAAAGCATGCTTCTTGCTACAGCTTCTGCACTTATTGGGACGAGATTTCTCAGTTTTCCAAACAACAGGTATCTGCCGACGCTCATAAATTTTTGTAGCAGAACCTCATCTGGGCGAGTGATTGTTCTCTGGCCTACTAAAGGGCCCGGCCTGACGAATGTGACATGTGAAAAGCCGATTTGACGAATGGTTTCTTCCATTCGACCTTTGCAGCGTAAATAGTGGGAGCGAGATCTTGGATGCGCGCCGTAACTAGAAACAACCGCTAACCTTTCAACTCCGAGCAATTTCATTTGCTGAGCGACATGACAAACGAGTTCGAAATCGATTTTTTCCAATCCTTGCTTTGAACCAGCCAGTTTTAACGTCGTGCCCAGTGCGATGATCCCCAATGTTGGGCGACTGTTTGAGTTTTCCCAATGTTTTATGTTCAGTTCTGCATCTATAAGCTGGGTTAACTTACCATTTGCTGTTGAGAGAGACTCTGGCGCAAGTGGCTTTCTGCTCAAGGTAAAAATATGTTCAAGTGCGTGCTCATTTAAAGCAATGTCTAGACAAGATGAACCGACTAAACCTGATGCTCCCGCGATAATGAGAACGGGTTTGTTTGTTGCTGTAAAAGGGGCGTCTTTCATCGTTGCTTCCCAGTTGTTTAATGTCATGCTGTGAAATTAAGCTAATTACTCGACAATATACAAGTATTTCATTTATTGGCGCTTTGTAGGTTTGGCGTCGGATGGATTTTGTGAGTAGACTGCGTCATCTCTTTTGAAATTTAAGCATTGTTCAAGGAATCAATAATGTTAGATCTATCGTTTAACGATGCAATTTGGCACCGTATTAATCAAAAAACCAAACCACTAGGTGCTTTAGGGCAATTAGAGCAAGTTGCTCATCAACTGGCGTTAATTCAAAGTCAGGGGCAGCAACAAGCGGTTGAACATATTGCGATTCAACAGCCAACGGTATTGGTATTTGCCGGTGACCATGGCATTGCGGATGAAGGGGTCAGTATTGCTCCTAGCGCTGTAACACAACAGATGGTACTGAACTTTTTGGCGGGTGGTGCTGCTATCAATTGTTTCTGCCGAGCGAATAATGTGGCAATGAAAGTCATTGATACAGGGATATTGTTGCCAGTGGATGCGCAGCATCCTGATTTTATTGTTCAACGTTTAGGTGTTCGCACCGAGAATTTTGCTAACCAGCCAGCTATGTCGTTAGAGCAAGTTGAGCAAGGATTAGATCACGGTCAGTCACTGGTTGAAAGTGTGATTGATGCTGGCAGCAACTTAGTGATGTTCGGTGAGATGGGCATTGCTAATACTTCAAGTGCTGCCGCTCTGTTAGCCAGCTTGTCTGATTTGCCTGTTGAAGAGTGTGTTGGTAAAGGCACGGGTATTTCTGATCAGCAGCTTGAGAAAAAGTATCAACTGGTCGCGAAAGGCGTAGAACGCTCTAAAGGCAAGGGCGTGAAAGAGGTGCTTGCCGAGGTTGGTGGATACGAGATCGTTCAAATGGTAGGCGCATTTTTAGGTGCTTATCGTAAGCGTACACCTGTGCTCGTTGATGGGTTTATTGTCACGGTCGCCGCTTATGTTGCCACGCTTATTGAACCAAAGTGTCGAGACTATATGATATTTGCGCACTGTTCTGACGAATCGGGGCATAAAAAGGTACTGAACTTATTAGAAGCAACGCCTCTGTTGAACCTACATTTGAGACTCGGTGAAGGTACAGGCGCGGTTCTTGCGGTTCCACTCATTAAGGCGGCAGCCGAGTTTTACAACAACATGGCGAGTTTTGCTGAGGCAGGAGTGACAGTGTAATGCTGACCAGACTCAAATATCAGTTTGAACTGTTTCTTTTGGCGCTCAGTTTCTTTTCTCGAATTCCTGTGCCCGCCAATTTGCCTTATAGCAGTGAAAGGATGAATCAGTCTGGCCGATATTTTGCGCTGGTTGGAATACTTCTTGGGGCAATTTGCGCTGGTTTTTATGCTTTAGTTGATCTGCTTTTGACACCTGAAATCAGCATTTTTTTGACCATGGTGCTGAGCTTGATGCTGACGGGAGCCTTCCATGAAGATGGACTTGCCGATATGGCGGATGGTGTAGGTGGAGGAATGACGGTAGAGCGTCGTTTAAGCATCATGAAAGATAGCCGGATCGGCACTTATGGTTCGGCCGCGTTAATAATGGCTCTGTTGGGTAAATATGTGTTGCTGGTTGCGGCCAGCGACATTATTTCCCTTATCCCCATTTGGTTGGTGGGCTACACGTTAAGCCGCGCTGTCGCGTCGTCCTTCATCTTCAATACGCCCTATGTGTCCGACAGTGATACTAGCAAAAGTAAACCGTTAGCTCATAAACAGAGCTACAACGAATTGGCTGTGGTTGTCATCACTGGTTTAGCGCCTTGCGTGTTGTTAGATGGTTATTTGACTCTGGCTCTTATTGCTTTAGCGGTTGTTTTTCGTCAGCTATTCAGACGTTGGTTGATCTGCCGACTTGGAGGGTTTACCGGTGACTGTCTGGGGGCTGCACAACAGCTCATGGAATTGATGATCTATCTTGTGGTTGTAGTTTTTGCGCAAAATGGTTTACCCGTTTTAGGAGCTGAGTGGTGACAGTACGCTTGATACTTGGTGGGGCAAGAAGCGGAAAATCCAGTTTTGCTGAGCAATTAGCAAAGAGCAAAGTGCGTTTTGATAGTACAAAAGCGTTGCACTACGTAGCGACAGCGATCGCATTTGATGAGGAGATGGAGACCCGAATACAACATCACCAAAATCAGCGCGGAAATGGCTGGATTGAACATGAATGCCCTTACGAATTGGCGAAAACTCTTGAGCAGTTATCTAGTGATGATGTAGTGCTGGTGGACTGCCTGACACTTTGGTTGAATAACGTGATTTACAATCATGGTCAAATGCGCGATTCGAAACAATTAGCCCCAGTAATCAAGCATCTTATTGATGTGTTAAAACAGAGTCGGGCAGATATTACGTTGGTATCCAATGAAGTCGGCATGGGGCTAACACCTGAAGGTGAGGTATCGCGCCTATTTATTGAACATGCAGGTTTGATGAATCAATGGATTGGAGAGATCTCTTCTGAGGTGATTTTCGTCGCCGCTGGTTTAGCAAAAGTACTAAAGGGACCAAACTCAGAGTTGTAAACTGCGGTGTGTGATAAAAGAAAATCCAAAATTGAGATTTAAGACAAGCGTTTCAACGAATTGGAACTGATAGGGTATAGAGTCTCAATAACAGTTAGGATAGAATTCGCCTTCAATGTCATTCAGTTAATAGTCGAACAGGTTATAAAAGTACAGCAGGCATATTTCATTTTATATTGAAGTTCAGCTCAATAAGTGAGATCGCTTCAACATAAATTGTTTGCTCAATTCTTTAACATACCGCTGTGCAATAAAGGAGTAGCGCATGACGAAGTCTCTATTTCGCCAATCTTTTCTCTTCGACAGTCTAGATCTTGAACAATCCGTAAAGTGTACAGCGGTGACTACACCGGCAGGCGTCACTCTCAAATTGCTTCAACGCGGTATTTTAGAAGTTGTGCCAGCTAAACACGACGACGATACCAAAAACATCGTTATTTCTTGTGGTATTCATGGCGACGAAACGGCTCCAATGGAGCTTATCGATAAACTCGTGAATGATATTTTGAGTGGCTTCCAGACGGTAAACGAAAGATGTTTATTCATCATCGCGAATCCTGAAGCAACCAAGCTGCATAAACGTTCATTGGATGAAGATTTGAATCATCTGTTTGACGAAAAAGCCCACGAAGAAAGCAAAGAACTAGCCATAGCAGATAACCTTAAACTGGTGATTAAGGATTTCTATGCTGAGAGCGATGTAAAGTCTCGCTGGCATTTAGATCTGCATTGCGCTTTTCGTGATTCAAAACATTATTCATTTGCGGTCAGCCCTAAATCGCGTCATCCAGTGCGCAGTAAAGAGCTATTGGATTTTGTCGAGAATGGTCACATTGATGCAGTGATGTTCTCTAATGCGCCAGCAAGTACTTTTAGTTGGTACAGTGCGGAAACCTACGCTGCACAAGCCATGATGATTGAACTCGGTCGTGTCGCTGAAATCGGCTCTAACGATTTACAGTGCCTAACGGCATTTGATTTGTCGCTACGTGATTTGGTTTCCAGAAGCCAATCTGAGCATTTGCCTAGAAAGGCTACGATGTACCGCGTGAGCCGAACGATTGTTCGTATTCATGACGACTTTGATTTCTTGTTTGACGATAATATCTCCAACTTTACGAGCTTTATGCATGGCGAAGTTTTTGGTCATGATGGCGATAAACCACTGATGGCGAAGAATGAAGAGGAAGCGATTGTGTTTCCGAATCGATATGCCGCGGTGGGCGAACGGGCTGCACTTATGGTGTGTAAAGTAAAAATTCGTTATGAAGACGGTCAAGCGGTATACGATTAACAGGTTTATTGCTGGTCTTCTATATTGAAGCTTTATATTTGAATGGCTTAACGGTAAGGTTAAGCCATTCTTTTTTGAACCGTTATTTTTACATGAACGTCTATGGATTTTAGTCAACTCATGCTGCTTAAGCAGCGGCGCTGGATACGAGCAGGCTATCTTTTGCTCGCATTGTTAGCATTAGCCAGCGTGGTCTATCTGATGGTTGGTGAAATCTTTATCTCGCCTTTCAGTTCATTTGATGCACTCGAAACTCGTTTGGTGTTTGATTTACGTTTGCCAAGGCTTTTCGCAGCCATGATGATTGGCGCTGCACTAGCGGTTTCCGGTGCAACTCTTCAAGTGTTACTTGGTAATGTGTTGGCAGAGCCGGGGATTATTGGTATCTCTGGCGGTGCAAGCGTTGCGATGGTTATCCTGCTGTTCTTCTTCCCAGCTATTGCTAGCCCTGAAGCTTTTATGATTTCTGCAATTATAGGGGCTCTGATCTTTACTTTATTGCTGGTGTTTATCGCCAACGCAATGAGGCTTACAACAACCCGACTGCTTTTGGTGGGTGTTGCGTTGGGTATCTTGTCTGGTTCCGTCGTCACATGGGCATTTTATTTCAGTGATGAACTGAGCTTACGTCAACTTATGTATTGGCTTATGGGGAGTATTGGCGGTGCTAGTTGGTATCAACACACTCTTACTCTTATCGCATTGCCTGTCATGGGATGGTTGCTTTATCAGGGATCCGTATTGGATAAACTGATGCTTGGAGAAACCCATGCAAAACAGCTAGGTGTAGATGTAGTCAGCATTCGCTGGAAACTGATCATCGCCGTATCCGTTTTAGTGGGCGCTGCGGTTGCCCTAGGAGGCGTGATAGGCTTTGTTGGCTTGGTGGTACCCCATCTACTGCGTTTAGCCCTAGGCTCTGAAAACCGCATGCTATTGCCTCTGAGTGCTGTCAGCGGTGCTCTTCTGATGGTACTGGCCGATATTGTTGCGCGCTTGGCTCTGGATTCTGCTGAGCTACCATTAGGCGTTGTCACTACCACTATTGGCGCACCCATTTTTATTTGGATGCTGGTAAGAAATCATGATTCGCGTTAATAGCCTGCACGTTAAAGAGCGTTTACTGCCTTTGTCATTCCAATGCCAAGCAGGAGAAATACTTCATGTTGTTGGTCCTAATGGCAGTGGTAAAAGCACGCTTCTCTCTGCATTAGCGGGAGTGATTGACTGTGCAGGAGATGTTTTACTCGGCGATTTTGATATCAAGAAAAACTCTTTGAGTGAGTTGGCTTTGCGCAGAGCTTACCTATCTCAGAGTGAGAAGCCCGCTTTTAATCTCGATGTCTTCCAATACCTCGCGTTATCTCTCCCTACTAATAGCTTATTGCATGACTCAAAAGTTAAAGAAGCGGTGAAGCTGTTTACTCATATATTGAAGATTGACGATAAGCTTCACCGCTCAATTCATCAGTTGTCTGGTGGAGAATGGCAACGAGTTCGACTCGCAGGTAGCTGCCTGCAAGTTTGGCCAGCTATCAATCCTTATTCTCAGCTACTTATTCTTGATGAACCGGGTGCACCATTAGATATCGCCCAAGAAGGGATGCTTTATCAATTGATTGCGAAAATGGCGCATGAGGGATTGGCTGTTGTTATGGCGAACCACGATTTGAACCGAAGCTTGCAGAACGCAAACAAAGTATTGCTGCTTGAGCAAGGTGTCGTACAGAGTATCGGTGAGCCGACAGAAGTCTTAAGTGAAGATAATTTACGTAATGTGTTTAACACTTCTGTGAGATGTGTCTCTCTTGATGGCAAACCATATTTAGTTTTCGATTAGTTTTGGTGCATTGAGCACAAATCTGGGTCAGGTTTCAAAAGGTCTTGTGTACTAACTTATTGTTTATATTAAGAGTGAAAGATTAATTTCTTTAAATATCAATGAGTTATTGTTTATTTAAAAGTTGGCACACTATTAGCATTAATAAGAGTGATACATTCTCGTTCTTGTTAGGCTTTTTATAGTCTCATTAGCCACCTTGCTCCCAAGGTGGCCTTTTTTTATCTGCGATTCCGCGAGCCTAAAGGCAGCTGACATTCAAAAAGCAGTTAAGAACTATTGAGTTAGAGCTTCTAGGTTTGCTGGACGGTAATAAACGGACTTTAGGACTTTACCTTGACGAATAGTTTTGCTTTCAGACACGAAGTCTTCTGCACATTTCGCGATGAGATAATCGCCTTTTTGTACCGCCATTAGTTTAATACCTTGCTCAGCGTAGAACGCTTCTGTATCGCCATATTCTTTTTCGTTGCGACAAACTTTGCTCATGTTCGAGCTATGAACCTCATCCCAACAAGGAAGGAAATCAATACCACGATTGACCGCAACATTCAGTAGTAGGTCGATCAAGTAGCTGATGGCGATGTTGTCATTGATATTGCGATGACCAAGGTGCACGAGGCGACCCATAAGTACATACACACTGTCCACAATCGCATCCGCTTGTTCAGTTTTGCTGTCTGCTTCAGCCAGTTCGGTTAGTTCTTCGATGGCTAATGAGGTATGAAGGGTATCTGCTTTTGCATCTAAGCTTGCTGGGTCCGCTACTGGTAAGTCAAAAGTGCTACGGAATTCGTTGATGTCGCGGTATAGATGATCGTAAATTTCTTGTGTCAGCTTAGATAAATGCATGGGTTCAATCCAGTTGAAAATAAACAGGTCGTCATAGTACCAAAGCTCGTACTACAAATACAAAACAAGACGCTAATCGCGTCTTGTTTAAGTGGTCATGAATTGGCTATGCCAATTCACTTAAAGATACATTTTTGCCAGTTCTGAAGGCTCAAGTTCTTTTCCGTCTAAAGTTTGGTTCCAGTTAGTGCCAACAAGAACGCCGTCTTCATCAAGAGTGATCAGCCAATCTTCAACGAAAATATCCAGTGGGATCTCTAGAACTTCGAAGTCTGCCCATTCTTCAACATTGTGCAGCTCAGCGTCTTCTTTTGAAGACCAGAAAGGCATTACTTCGCTTTCTTCAAATTCTGTTGATTCACAAGATAACCAACCTTCTTCATTACGCAAACCCCAAACCAGTTGGTTTTCTTGGGTTTCTTTGATGAAAAGTTCTAGGTTAGCTTGAACATCTGCTGTTAATTTGCTCATTTTATTTTCTCATTAAGAATGATGCACGAAGGGTAGCACTTTGAGGCATTTTTTCCCATTAAGATTTGGATAACTCACAATAAAAAGGCGGCTAATCGCCCGCCTTTACTGATATGTAGGTTTATTTAGGCAGTGCCGTAAATATGCTCCACTCTTTGACGATTGCACCTTTGTAGCCAACCACCGTCGCTGTCACTCGACGATTTAGTGCATGAGCAACTTGTGTATCACCATGAGAAGCAAGTTCAGTGTCGCCGAAACCAACAATTCTCACTCTGTTGCGCTCAACACCGTAGCGTAGTAATTGAGCTTCTACTGCTTCAGAACGTCGTTTAGATAAGTTGAGATTATGTTCTTGGCTACCGACTTTACTTGCATGACCTTTGATTTCGATAGAAGCCGAAGGGTAGGTGTTTAGGAATTCCGCCATTTGACGAATCTGACTAACAAACACCGGCGGAATATCACTAGAATCATTAGCAAATAGGATGTGTAAGCTTTGTAGCTTCGACGTTTTAACAAAGGTACCACATCCATCATTATCGATTTCCGATAGTGAAGGGGTATCTGGGCAAAGATCTCGAGCGTTGATTACTCCATCGTTATCATCGTCTTCAAGATCTGCGACTTGATTGATCTGCGGTAGAGCAATGTAATCATATTCATCGCTAGCTACATTTTCTTCAGCATAAGCGAACATCGCAGCGCTTAAGGTCGCTGTAAGAATAACAAATGTGCCTTTCATCTTAGTATTTCACCTTCTCTGTCCATTCCGGAGCGACATCAACTCGCAATGCATCTAGTAAATTACCTGTAGCGTTCATAACGCGATACTTTGCATATTGCTCAGCGTATTTCGCATCCAAATAGTCTTTACGGGCTTCAAACAGTTCATTTTCTGTATTGAGTAAGTCAAGAAGCGTACGTTGACCAATCAGATACTGTTTGCGATATGAAGCAACGGTTTGGGAAGTTGAATCCACATGGTCAGCTAAAAATTCTTTTTGCTGCAGCGTCAGATCGAGAGCGCTCCATGACAAACGTAAGCCTTCCTCTACGGCACGGAATGTATTTTCACGTAAATCTTTTGCTTTATTGAGTTGATAAGCGGCGCTTTCGGATTGGTCACTATCGCTACCACCATTGAAAATGTTATAGCGTAATCTCACCATTGCACTGAGTTCATCACCACTGCCTTCCTTACCTCCCGCATCGTCATACCAACGTTGAGATGCTTCCAACGAAATAGTTGGATAGTAGGGCGCTTTTGACTGTTTATATTGAAAACGAGCTGCGTCTACATCTGTTTGCGCCACTTTAATGACTGGATGTTCATCGAATGCTTTTTTCAGAGCGTCATCAATAGTGTAAGGAATTGCAGTACTGTCCGCTCGAGGAAAGGTTAAACCTAAAGGCTCTTGACCAACTAAACGGCGAAATTGAGTATGCGTATCGTACAAATTGTTTTGTGCCGCAAGTAAGTTACCCATTGCTTTAGCGATGCGAGCTTCAACTTGAGTTACATCGGCGATAGACCCTACACCAGAATCAGCACGTTTTTTTATATCACGATAGATTTCTTTATGCGTTGCCAGGTTTTTTTCTGAAAGTACGAGAATTTCGTAAGCTTTGGTCGCTTCAAGATAAACATCAGTGACTTCTAGTGCTTTATTAGAAGCATCAGCAAGAAGTTGGTAGCGGTCTGATTCTGCTTCAGCAGCTGTACGATCCATATCATTTAATGTTGATGAGCCATCCCAAATAAGTTGATTAAGAGTGAGGGCTGCATCTTTACGAGTCATATCTGTATCAGGATTACCAGTAGACGAGGCGGGATTTATACCTTCGTATCCAATACCAGCATCGAGGTCGATTTTAGGTAAATATGCCCCAGAAGAAGCATTTGAATCAGATAAGCGACTTTTATATTGGTTAAACGCACTTTTCAATTCAGGGTTTGCAGCAAGAGTCAATGACACAGCTTGTTCAAGTGTCTGTGCAGACACGGATCCTGCGAGCACTAAAGAGCAGAAAAGTGTTTTAGTTGGTAACCCTTTCAAGATGAACTCCATCAAAAATGACATGTACAACGGACACCGAGTCTAAGGCAAAAGGAGTCTCATTGATAAGACGAGTACTTAGATGTGTCAAAAATGTGACTAAAAATGTGATGAATATAGGTTTTTTGCATAGTTTTAGGTTGATGTATAACAAATGCTTTATGTAACACATTAATGAATAAGTATTTTCTGTATGTAATGCGGTAAGAAAAACCTTACACAAAGGCTATCATGAAATGTGATGTTAATTCATGGAATTATTTGTCGTAAAAATAAGAAATGTCAATAAAATGTTATTTTGATGCAATTTTCACCTTTGTTAGACGGTTTAACGATGATATCGTAAGTCAGATTTTTCCCACAAAATATTCGGGGTTATATCGAATATTAGACGGTTAAATATATAACTGTTTGTAACGTGTATTTTTGAGGCTTATATGGCAAAAGGTTCTTTATTTTCAATCGCAAGTCTTGCTGTAAATCAAATGATTGTGATTGACAAAAATGGCGATATAAAAATAGCGACGATTGGCGAAAAATTGCCAGAAGGATCAGTTGTCATCCAAAGAGGAGATGAAGCTACTACTCAACTCGTTGATCAAAACAATGAGCTTCAAGATGTTACAGATGATGTTGCGCAGTTACTTGCAGCCTTAGAAGAAGGTCAAGACCCTACTCAACTTGATGAAGAATTAGCTCCTGCTGCGGGTGGGAGTAATGGTTCCGCACCTACTGATAGTGCGAGCATTGACCGTGTGGGTTCAGAAATTATTGCTAGTACAAATTTCAGTACAACTGGATTTGAATCATTAGGTTTTTCTCAAACTCAAAGCCTCGCCTTAATCAATCTTAATCGTTCAAACTCGAATGTTATTACAGAAGCCGCAGACAGAAACTCAGATCCAAAAGCCCAAAATGACACTATCTCAGTAGATGAAGACACTTCAGTAACCATTGATGTATTAAGCAACGACTCAGACAAAGATGGCGATACGTTAACCATCGTTTCTGCAACAGTTCCTCAAGAACAAGGATCTGTTGAAATCGTTGGCGGCAAACTCGTATTCACTCCAGCGGAAAACTACAACGGCCAAGCGAACATCGAATACACCATTAGTGACGGTCAAGGTGGTTTGGATACCGCTAAAGTTACGGTGACGGTCAATCCAGTAAACGATGCACCAGTAGCGTACGCAGACAGTCAGACAACGAACGAAGACACGGTACTGAATGAGCAAGTACCGGAAGCGACGGACGTGGATGGCACCATTAACGTCAACGGCTACGCACTGGTAGAGGGCGTTGGAGAAGGCAACGGTCATTTGGTGTTCAATCCGGATGGCAGTTACAGCTTCACGCCGGGCAGCGATTTTGACAGTTTGTCGGTGGGTGACAGTCGTGAGGTGAGCTTCACGTACACGGCGAGCGATAACGACAATGGCGTGAGTGAGCCGAAGACCATCACGATCACTGTGACGGGCACCAACGACATTCCGGTGGCGTACGCAGACAGTCAGACAACGAACGAAGACACGGTACTGAATGAGCAAGTACCGGAAGCGACGGACGTGGATGGCACCATTAACGTCAACGGCTACGCACTGGTAGAGGGCGTTGGTGAAGGCAACGGTCATTTGGTGTTCAATCCGGATGGCAGTTACAGCTTCACGCCGGGCAGCGATTTTGACAGTTTGTCGGTGGGTGACAGTCGTGAGGTGAGCTTCACGTACACGGCGAGCGATAACGACAATGGCGTGAGTGAGCCGAAGACCATCACGATCACTGTGACGGGCACCAACGACATTCCGGTGGCGTACGCAGACAGTCAGACAACGAACGAAGACACGGTACTGAATGAGCAAGTACCGGAAGCGACGGACGTGGATGGCACCATTAACGTCAACGGCTACGCACTGGTAGAGGGCGTTGGAGAAGGCAACGGTCATTTGGTGTTCAATCCGGATGGCAGTTACAGCTTCACGCCGGGCAGCGATTTTGACAGTTTGTCGGTGGGTGACAGTCGTGAGGTGAGCTTCACGTACACGGCGAGCGATAACGACAATGGCGTGAGTGAGCCGAAGACCATCACGATCACTGTGACGGGCACCAACGACATTCCGGTGGCGTACGCAGACAGTCAGACAACGAACGAAGACACGGTACTGAATGAGCAAGTACCGGAAGCGACGGACGTGGATGGCACCATTAACGTCAACGGCTACGCACTGGTAGAGGGCGTTGGTGAAGGCAACGGTCATTTGGTGTTCAATCCGGATGGCAGTTACAGCTTCACGCCGGGCAGCGATTTTGACAGTTTGTCGGTGGGTGACAGCCGTGAGGTGAGCTTCACGTACACGGCGAGCGATAACGACAATGGCGTGAGTGAGCCGAAGACCATCACGATCACTGTGACGGGCACCAACGACATTCCGGTGGCGTACGCAGACAGTCAGACAACGAACGAAGACACGGTACTGAATGAGCAAGTACCGGAAGCGACGGACGTGGATGGCACCATTAACGTCAACGGCTACGCACTGGTAGAGGGCGTTGGAGAAGGCAACGGTCATTTGGTGTTCAATCCGGATGGCAGTTACAGCTTCACGCCGGGCAGCGATTTTGACAGTTTGTCGGTGGGTGACAGCCGTGAGGTGAGCTTCACGTACACGGCGAGCGATAACGACAATGGCGTGAGTGAGCCGAAGACCATCACGATCACTGTGACGGGCACCAACGACATTCCGGTGGCGTACGCAGACAGTCAGACAACGAACGAAGACACGGTACTGAATGAGCAAGTACCGGAAGCGACGGACGTGGATGGCACCATTAACGTCAACGGCTACGCACTGGTAGAGGGCGTTGGTGAAGGCAACGGTCATTTGGTGTTCAATCCGGATGGCAGTTACAGCTTCACGCCGGGCAGCGATTTTGACAGTTTGTCGGTGGGTGACAGCCGTGAGGTGAGCTTCACGTACACGGCGAGCGATAACGACAATGGCGTGAGTGAGCCGAAGACCATCACGATCACTGTGACGGGCACCAACGACATTCCGGTGGCGTACGCAGACAGTCAGACAACGAACGAAGACACGGTACTGAATGAGCAAGTACCGGAAGCGACGGACGTGGATGGCACCATTAACGTCAACGGCTACGCACTGGTAGAGGGCGTTGGTGAAGGCAACGGTCATTTGGTGTTCAATCCGGATGGCAGTTACAGCTTCACGCCGGGCAGCGATTTTGACAGTTTGTCGGTGGGTGACAGCCGTGAGGTGAGCTTCACGTACACGGCGAGCGATAACGACAATGGCGTGAGTGAGCCGAAGACCATCACGATCACTGTGACGGGTACCAACGACATTCCGGTGGCGTACGCAGACAGTCAGACAACGAACGAAGACACGGTACTGAATGAGCAAGTACCGGAAGCGACGGACGTGGATGGCACCATTAACGTCAACGGCTACGCACTGGTAGAGGGCGTTGGAGAAGGCAACGGTCATTTGGTGTTCAATCCGGATGGCAGTTACAGCTTCACGCCGGGCAGCGATTTTGACAGTTTGTCGGTGGGTGACAGTCGTGAGGTGAGCTTCACGTACACGGCGAGCGATAACGACAATGGCGTGAGTGAGCCGAAGACCATCACGATCACTGTGACGGGCACCAACGACATTCCGGTGGCGTACGCAGACAGTCAGACAACGAACGAAGACACGGTACTGAATGAGCAAGTACCGGAAGCGACGGACGTGGATGGCACCATTAACGTCAACGGCTACGCACTGGTAGAGGGCGTTGGTGAAGGCAACGGTCATTTGGTGTTCAATCCGGATGGCAGTTACAGCTTCACGCCGGGCAGCGATTTTGACAGTTTGTCGGTGGGTGACAGTCGTGAGGTGAGCTTCACGTACACGGCGAGCGATAACGACAATGGCGTGAGTGAGCCGAAGACCATCACGATCACTGTGACGGGTACCAACGACATTCCGGTGGCGTACGCAGACAGTCAGACAACGAACGAAGACACGGTACTGAATGAGCAAGTACCGGAAGCTACGGACGTGGATGGCACCATTAACGTCAACGGCTACGCACTGGTAGAGGGCGTTGGTGAAGGCAACGGTCATTTGGTGTTCAATCCGGATGGCAGTTACAGCTTCACGCCGGGCAGCGATTTTGACAGTTTGTCGGTGGGTGACAGCCGTGAGGTGAGCTTCACGTACACGGCGAGCGATAACGACAATGGCGTGAGTGAGCCGAAGACCATCACGATCACTGTGACGGGCACCAACGACATTCCGGTGGCGTACGCAGACAGTCAGACAACGAACGAAGACACGGTACTGAATGAGCAAGTACCGGAAGCGACGGACGTGGATGGCACCATTAACGTCAACGGCTACGCACTGGTAGAGGGCGTTGGTGAAGGCAACGGTCATTTGGTGTTCAATCCGGATGGCAGTTACAGCTTCACGCCGGGCAGCGATTTTGACAGTTTGTCGGTGGGTGACAGCCGTGAGGTGAGCTTCACGTACACGGCGAGCGATAACGACAATGGCGTGAGTGAGCCGAAGACCATCACGATCACTGTGACGGGCACCAACGACATTCCGGTGGCGTACGCAGACAGTCAGACAACGAACGAAGACACGGTACTGAATGAGCAAGTACCGGAAGCGACGGACGTGGATGGCACCATTAACGTCAACGGCTACGCACTGGTAGAGGGCGTTGGTGAAGGCAACGGTCATTTGGTGTTCAATCCGGATGGCAGTTACAGCTTCACGCCGGGCAGCGATTTTGACAGTTTGTCGGTGGGTGACAGCCGTGAGGTGAGCTTCACGTACACGGCGAGCGATAACGACAATGGCGTGAGTGAGCCGAAGACCATCACGATCACTGTGACGGGCACCAACGACATTCCGGTGGCGTACGCAGACAGTCAGACAACGAACGAAGACACGGTACTGAATGAGCAAGTACCGGAAGCGACGGACGTGGATGGCACCATTAACGTCAACGGCTACGCACTGGTAGAGGGCGTTGGTGAAGGCAACGGTCATTTGGTGTTCAATCCGGATGGCAGTTACAGCTTCACGCCGGGCAGCGATTTTGACAGTTTGTCGGTGGGTGACAGCCGTGAGGTGAGCTTCACGTACACGGCGAGCGATAACGACAATGGCGTGAGTGAGCCGAAGACCATCACGATCACTGTGACGGGCACCAACGACATTCCGGTGGCGTACGCAGACAGTCAGACAACGAACGAAGACACGGTACTGAATGAGCAAGTACCGGAAGCGACGGACGTGGATGGCACCATTAACGTCAACGGCTACGCACTGGTAGAGGGCGTTGGAGAAGGCAACGGTCATTTGGTGTTCAATCCGGATGGCAGTTACAGCTTCACGCCGGGCAGCGATTTTGACAGTTTGTCGGTGGGTGACAGTCGTGAGGTGAGCTTCACGTACACGGCGAGCGATAACGACAATGGCGTGAGTGAGCCGAAGACCATCACGATCACTGTGACGGGCACCAACGACATTCCGGTGGCGTACGCAGACAGTCAGACAACGAACGAAGACACGGTACTGAATGAGCAAGTACCGGAAGCGACGGACGTGGATGGCACCATTAACGTCAACGGCTACGCACTGGTAGAGGGCGTTGGTGAAGGCAACGGTCATTTGGTGTTCAATCCGGATGGCAGTTACAGCTTCACGCCGGGCAGCGATTTTGACAGTTTGTCGGTGGGTGACAGTCGTGAGGTGAGCTTCACGTACACGGCGAGCGATAACGACAATGGCGTGAGTGAGCCGAAGACCATCACGATCACTGTGACGGGTACCAACGACATTCCGGTGGCGTACGCAGACAGTCAGACAACGAACGAAGACACGGTACTGAATGAGCAAGTACCGGAAGCGACGGACGTGGATGGCACCATTAACGTCAACGGCTACGCACTGGTAGAGGGCGTTGGTGAAGGCAACGGTCATTTGGTGTTCAATCCGGATGGCAGTTACAGCTTCACGCCGGGCAGCGATTTTGACAGTTTGTCGGTGGGTGACAGCCGTGAGGTGAGCTTCACGTACACGGCGAGCGATAACGACAATGGCGTGAGTGAGCCGAAGACCATCACGATCACTGTGACGGGCACCAACGACATTCCGGTGGCGTACGCAGACAGTCAGACAACGAACGAAGACACGGTACTGAATGAGCAAGTACCGGAAGCGACGGACGTGGATGGCACCATTAACGTCAACGGCTACGCACTGGTAGAGGGCGTTGGAGAAGGCAACGGTCATTTGGTGTTCAATCCGGATGGCAGTTACAGCTTCACGCCGGGCAGCGATTTTGACAGTTTGTCGGTGGGTGACAGCCGTGAGGTGAGCTTCACGTACACGGCGAGCGATAACGACAATGGCGTGAGTGAGCCGAAGACCATCACGATCACTGTGACGGGCACCAACGACATTCCGGTGGCGTACGCAGACAGTCAGACAACGAACGAAGACACGGTACTGAATGAGCAAGTACCGGAAGCGACGGACGTGGATGGCACCATTAACGTCAACGGCTACGCACTGGTAGAGGGCGTTGGTGAAGGCAACGGTCATTTGGTGTTCAATCCGGATGGCAGTTACAGCTTCACGCCGGGCAGCGATTTTGACAGTTTGTCGGTGGGTGACAGCCGTGAGGTGAGCTTCACGTACACGGCGAGCGATAACGACAATGGCGTGAGTGAGCCGAAGACCATCACGATCACTGTGACGGGCACCAACGACATTCCGGTGGCGTACGCAGACAGTCAGACAACGAACGAAGACACGGTACTGAATGAGCAAGTACCGGAAGCGACGGACGTGGATGGCACCATTAACGTCAACGGCTACGCACTGGTAGAGGGCGTTGGAGAAGGCAACGGTCATTTGGTGTTCAATCCGGATGGCAGTTACAGCTTCACGCCGGGCAGCGATTTTGACAGTTTGTCGGTGGGTGACAGTCGTGAGGTGAGCTTCACGTACACGGCGAGCGATAACGACAATGGCGTGAGTGAGCCGAAGACCATCACGATCACTGTGACGGGCACCAACGACATTCCGGTGGCGTACGCAGACAGTCAGACAACGAACGAAGACACGGTACTGAATGAGCAAGTACCGGAAGCGACGGACGTGGATGGCACCATTAACGTCAACGGCTACGCACTGGTAGAGGGCGTTGGTGAAGGCAACGGTCATTTGGTGTTCAATCCGGATGGCAGTTACAGCTTCACGCCGGGCAGCGATTTTGACAGTTTGTCGGTGGGTGACAGCCGTGAGGTGAGCTTCACGTACACGGCGAGCGATAACGACAATGGCGTGAGTGAGCCGAAGACCATCACGATCACTGTGACGGGCACCAACGACATTCCGGTGGCGTACGCAGACAGTCAGACAACGAACGAAGACACGGTACTGAATGAGCAAGTACCGGAAGCGACGGACGTGGATGGCACCATTAACGTCAACGGCTACGCACTGGTAGAGGGCGTTGGAGAAGGCAACGGTCATTTGGTGTTCAATCCGGATGGCAGTTACAGCTTCACGCCGGGCAGCGATTTTGACAGTTTGTCGGTGGGTGACAGTCGTGAGGTGAGCTTCACGTACACGGCGAGCGATAACGACAATGGCGTGAGTGAGCCGAAGACCATCACGATCACTGTGACGGGCACCAACGACATTCCGGTGGCGTACGCAGACAGTCAGACAACGAACGAAGACACGGTACTGAATGAGCAAGTACCGGAAGCGACGGACGTGGATGGCACCATTAACGTCAACGGCTACGCACTGGTAGAGGGCGTTGGTGAAGGCAACGGTCATTTGGTGTTCAATCCGGATGGCAGTTACAGCTTCACGCCGGGCAGCGATTTTGACAGTTTGTCGGTGGGTGACAGCCGTGAGGTGAGCTTCACGTACACGGCGAGCGATAACGACAATGGCGTGAGTGAGCCGAAGACCATCACGATCACTGTGACGGGTACCAACGACATTCCGGTGGCGTACGCAGACAGTCAGACAACGAACGAAGACACGGTACTGAATGAGCAAGTACCGGAAGCGACGGACGTGGATGGCACCATTAACGTCAACGGCTACGCACTGGTAGAGGGCGTTGGAGAAGGCAACGGTCATTTGGTGTTCAATCCGGATGGCAGTTACAGCTTCACGCCGGGCAGCGATTTTGACAGTTTGTCGGTGGGTGACAGCCGTGAGGTGAGCTTCACGTACACGGCGAGCGATAACGACAATGGCGTGAGTGAGCCGAAGACCATCACGATCACTGTGACGGGCACCAACGACATTCCGGTGGCGTACGCAGACAGTCAGACAACGAACGAAGACACGGTACTGAATGAGCAAGTACCGGAAGCGACGGACGTGGATGGCACCATTAACGTCAACGGCTACGCACTGGTAGAGGGCGTTGGTGAAGGCAACGGTCATTTGGTGTTCAATCCGGATGGCAGTTACAGCTTCACGCCGGGCAGCGATTTTGACAGTTTGTCGGTGGGTGACAGTCGTGAGGTGAGCTTCACGTACACGGCGAGCGATAACGACAATGGCGTGAGTGAGCCGAAGACCATCACGATCACTGTGACGGGCACCAACGACATTCCGGTGGCGTACGCAGACAGTCAGACAACGAACGAAGACACGGTACTGAATGAGCAAGTACCGGAAGCGACGGACGTGGATGGCACCATTAACGTCAACGGCTACGCACTGGTAGAGGGCGTTGGAGAAGGCAACGGTCATTTGGTGTTCAATCCGGATGGCAGTTACAGCTTCACGCCGGGCAGCGATTTTGACAGTTTGTCGGTGGGTGACAGTCGTGAGGTGAGCTTCACGTACACGGCGAGCGATAACGACAATGGCGTGAGTGAGCCGAAGACCATCACGATCACTGTGACGGGTACCAACGACATTCCGGTGGCGTACGCAGACAGTCAGACAACGAACGAAGACACGGTACTGAATGAGCAAGTACCGGAAGCGACGGACGTGGATGGCACCATTAACGTCAACGGCTACGCACTGGTAGAGGGCGTTGGAGAAGGCAACGGTCATTTGGTGTTCAATCCGGATGGCAGTTACAGCTTCACGCCGGGCAGCGATTTTGACAGTTTGTCGGTGGGTGACAGTCGTGAGGTGAGCTTCACGTACACGGCGAGCGATAACGACAATGGCGTGAGTGAGCCGAAGACCATCACGATCACTGTGACGGGTACCAACGACGTGCCTATAGCAGTAGACGACATCTACTCATCTTCTCAAGAGACAGTACTGTTTACTGAATCTTTTGAGGAAATGGTTTCGTTATCATCCGGTCGTTGGACAATTCTGTCTAACGAGGAATTAGAAGCAACCAGTGCATGGCAGTCAAGCCGTGGTTTAGAAATTCAAACTGATGGTGTGGTAACTAATGCTAGTGATGGCAACTATTATGCAGAGCTGGATGCTAATGTTAATACTTCAATAAAGACAACAATTGATACCACTGGACAAGACAGTGTTCGAGTAGAGTTTGACTACAACCCTCGTCATGATGGTAATTCGTCTTCAAATATGACATTTGCTGTTGGAACAGTTTTAGTATTTGTTTCTGCTGACGGTACTGTTAGTGCATCTCATGATGGAGTTTCTGTTGCAATCCAGGGACCAGATAATAATGGTTGGTACCATATCAGCGGAACTTTTCCAATATCGGAAGATGGTAGTACAGATTTGATTCTATCCGGTTCAGGTAAAAGTGATAGCTATGGTGCACTGGTAGATAATATTGTTGTAACTGGTGTTATAGATGCTGATCTAGTGACAACTGAGGACACAGCTTTAACGATTGATGTCGCTGAATTGTTAGCAAATGACTCTGACCCAGATGGTGATGCGATCTCAATTACATCGGTTTCAGCGACTTCTCAACATAACGGTACGGTCACTTTAGTGAACGGCACTATTGTTTATCAGCCAAACAGTAATTTTAGTGGTGTAGATAGCTTTACCTACACAATAAGTGACGGTAAGGGCGGTGTTGATACAGCTACTGTTACAGTGAAAGTGACTCCTGAAAATGATTCACCTGTCACTGAATCTGATGTTTCATTGGTTAATGAAGGCTCAACAATATCAGTTGAACAAAGCGTATTGCTAAATGATTCGGATGCAGACAAAGATTCATTAACTGTTGTTGGAGTAGCAAAAGATTCAAGCGGAAATGGCGAAGTAACTGCGGATCCTGATGATGGCAGTTTTACAATCGTGACTAGTTTAGGTGGTATTGTTGTTATGCAATCTAACGGTACATATACCTATACCGCTCCAGTTTTAGACCACAGTAATTCAGAGACGATTCAAGACAGTTTTACTTATTTAGCAAGTGATGGTGTAGATACTTCAGCTTGGACAACGGTTACGGTTGACGTTGTTGATACAGGAATAACAGCTATAGATGACTATGTCGAGATTGCTGAAGATACTAATTCTGTTGTTGGCAATGTCCTTACTAATGATCTTCAACCTGATACAGATCCTGATGCTGTAGTAACATCCGTCACCTATAACGGCGAAAAACACAGCATGCCTGAATCTGGTGTTCTTACGATAGATGCAGAAACAGGAACGTTAGTTATTAATAGTAATGGTAGTTATACCTTTGTTGCTGCTGAAAGTAAGCCTTCCACGATAAGTATTGCTCCCAAGGACCTATCCGATAGTTCAGTCGTTTTAGTTTATGGCACTAAGTCTTCACAAAGTTTGATTGATAGCGATGGGAAAATAGTCCAATACAGTGAAAGCTTAAAAAACAACGTTACATCTACTTCTGGTCTAGGGGTTTCTAGCAAATCGAATAATCATGGCGATAGTCAAATCGACGTTGGTGAGTCTTTAATTGTTAAATTTAACTCATCAGTTAGCGCAGCTATTTTTGATTTGATAAATGTTCAGCAGGGCAACTCCAAAGGTACAGATGGTTCAATATTGATCACTGTTTACGACAGCTCAGGTAAAGTTGATTCGAGTGCAATCATTAGTTTCACAGATAACGACACAGTTGTTGTTACTGGTGATGATATTGGTTACGTTGTATTTGGTGCCTCTGATTCTGATACTAAGTATCGCTTAGGTGACAATATTGAAGTCACTTACGAGAACAACAACACAGCCGAAGAAGTGTTCACTTATACCGTAAAAGATGGCGATGGGGATTCATCAAGTGCTCAACTTACGATTAACGGTATTGATACTGTTAACGAAACCCCAGAAATTACCTTCTCTTCAGGGGCAGATAACGTGGTTGTTTCGGAAGAAGGCTTGTCTGCTCTGAGTGCTAACCCAGATTCTGAAGGCACATCTGACACAACTAACGATTCTATTGCTCAAGGTACATTTGCTGTAAGTGATGTTGACACAGATAGTAGCGATCTGTCGGTCTCTCTGACTGCTCCAAATGTGGATTTATACTCCAACAATGTCGTCATTGAATGGTCAACTGAAAATGGAAATCTAGTCGGTAAAGCTGGTAATGAAACCATACTGGTAATCAGCCTATCTCAGGATTCTTCGAACCCTAGTTCATACAGCTACACTGTCACTTTGTTGGGTTCATTAGATCACGCAGATAAAACAGCAGAAGATACTTTGTCTTTTGATGTTGGTATAGAAGTCTCTGATGGCACAAATACAGTCAAAGATTCCATTACAGTGACAATAGAAGACGATTCTCCAGACGTTCCAGTAAATATCGTTGTCGATGCAGTTGAACATAATGAAACAACCACGGTTTCGTTGGGAGACTTCAACTTTACTCAACGACCAAATGATTCAGGTTGTCACAACAATAATGCGTATACATTTATTGATACAAACTCAGGAAACTCAGTCTTTGTATATGCAATTGGTTTGTTTGGAACTCATCATCATGAAGAGTTAACCTTCTCCAATGACAGTGGTATGGGCGTCAAATCGTCATCATTCTTTGGAATCATTAACGACAGAACTGATGGTGAAATTGATTATCAGTATGGTAAATCAGAAAAGATAGTCATGGAGTTAGGTAACAAAGTCGCCTATGGAATGCAGGTAGGTTTGGCTGAGTTCTACTCCAATGAGGGTGAGAAAGGTAAGATCATCTTCTTGTTAGATGGCAAAGTTGTACAGGAAGAAGACCTGATTGCTACTCATAGTAATGGCAATTATTCGGCTAGCTTTAATGTTGCATCTGGTTTCGATGAAGTACGATTTGAAGCGGTAACAAACGATAACGGTTGTTATGCAGACAACAGTGATTACTCAATTAAATCTGTGTCGTTTGAAAGTTTAATTGTCGATCCTGTAATTGCGACCGATGAAGGAACTATTACCGCTGATTTTGGTGCCGATGGCGCTGGTGTAATTACGTTAACAGGTGTAGCCGATACAAATATTAAAACGGCGGATGGTTTACCTGTAACCCTGGGGTCTACTGATGTTGTGGATGGGGTAAAAACTCAAGTCTGGGTAGATAGCCATAGCGATAAGGTTTTTGAAATAGAACTTAATTCGAGCACAGGTGAGTGGTCTTATAGACAGTTTGCTGAACTGGCAAAGGGTGATTCCGTTGAGATAACCTATGATGTCGTTGATGCAGATGGAGATATCGTATCGTCTACTTCACCAAATACCGGAACAGACAACGATTTCACATCTGGATTAAAAGGTGAGTTCTATAACGTAGGTTATCAACTTGGCACTATTGCTCAAGCTGTCTACGTAACCGAACATCAGAACGCTAACGCTACGTTTACTTCTTCTGAAATCAGTTACATTGGGCAGGACTGGGATGATCTTGGTGATTACGATTCGAGAAACGAGTCCACGAATCTAGAATCATGGTTGGGTGATGATGCTCAATCAGTAGAGTTTAAGAACAAGACAGATTCAAACGATGCTGTGGTTCGTCTTACTGGTGGTGTTGCGCTAGATGCGGGAACATATTCAATAAAAGTAAATGCAGATGACGGCTATCGAATCATCATTGATGGGCGTACTGTTGCCTCTTTTGATTCGAACACGTCTGTGAGGTCTGAAGAATTTACTTTTAGTGTTGATGAAAATGGTATTCACCAAATTGAAGTTATCTATTGGGACCAAGGTGGAGCGTATGTCCTGGAGGTTTCTCTAAATAATGGTTCTGGTTATGACCTGCTTGGTAGTGAGGCATATCCAACTTATTCAGGCTATAACGTAGAAGTTACCGATTACGTTGACTCAGTAGGCACAAGCAACAACGATCATCTAGTGGGTACCGCAGCTAATGATCATATTGAAGGTTTAGGTGCTCAAGACCATTTGTTTGGTGGTGCTGGTGATGACTGGCTGGAAGGTGGAGAGGGTGATGATCTCTTGTTCGGAGGCAGTGGTAAGGACATCTTAGATGGCGGCTCAGGTCAGGATTCTCTGTCAGGCGGATCTGGTAATGACAAGCTTTATGGCCAACAAGGTGATGATTCATTGTCGGGAGAATCTGGTAGTGATTATCTAGATGGTGGGCAAGGCCAAGATTACCTCTATGGTGGTTTGGGCAAAGACATTCTTGTTGGTGGTGACGGTGATGACAAGCTCTTTGGTGATGAGGGTGATGATGTTCTCATTGGCGGCAGCGGGCATGACCAATTAACAGGTGGAGCCGGTAGCGATGTATTTGTTATAGAAGGCTCAAATAGCTCAGATACGATTATGGATTTTAACGTCCAAGAAGATATTGTTGATATTTCAGAACTTCTTAATATTGATAGCTCTAGTGATCATGATGCAATCCAAGCCTATCTAGACTCAGAGAGTTCTTCATTATCCATTACCGCTAATGGGGATGGTTCCGCGACCATCAGTGTTGCTGACCAGAACAATGCTTTTCACTCAGCAGGCAGTTTCGGTGCGGACTCGCACATTGTGTCGGGTGATATCGTATCTGTTCTGTTTAACAATCAAGAGTACACTCTAAAAGTGGACTAGCCCTTTAGCTAAATGTGAAAAGGCCGGAGTATATCTCCGGCCTTTCTATATCTATCGAACAAATCAAAACAAATAAGGAAATAACTTCTTCCGTTCTTCTGGGCTGAGGTTACTTACTCGCTCAATATTGATATCCGGAATATCTTCTGGATTTGGATAGTGCTTAAGTACCTTCTCCATGCTCTCTTCACGAATAAGGTGAAAGATTGGGTATGGCGAACGGTTAGTCAGGTTCTCAGCGTCTTCTGGATCGGTTCCTGCAAAATAGTAATCAGGATGGAAAGTCGCAACCTGGAAAACACCTTCCCAATCTTGCTGCTTGATCAGTGCTTCAACCCAATCAATAAAAAAGTTGTAGTCAACAAAGTCATTGAGCATATTCGGAACCACAACGAGAGTGGTTTCAAGCTCGCGGGGCTCTTTGGTATCTAATTCTAGTAACTGTTCTAGGATATCTTGCAGCAAGTTCTCTTCGCTAGCCGCTTCACTGACGAAAATTTTAATTTGCTTGTTGCGTTGTGGTTTGGCGGCAAAAGGGCAGAGGTTTAGCCCTATTACCACGTCATTCAACCATTGATTAACTTGTTGAGTGATAGTTTGATTATCAGTTGCTGAGCTCATATTTCTGTGTCGGTGCTATTATTTGCCGCAAGCATAACACAGTTTAGTGGGTTGAATTGAGCACCACTGATTGCCCTGTTATTGGGGTGCGTGCTGTCTGGCTTAGTTTCCAACATAAGACAAACATCAAAGCATAGATAACCAAGCCTGCCGCGGCAACCATAGCCCATCCACCGTGCTGCCAAAAATAGAGCAAGTAGAATCCACCCAAACTACCACCGATATAATAATGAGAAAGATATAAAGCGGTTGCGGTCGCTTTTGCTTCGGTCGCTTTTTGACTTACCCAAGCATAAGCCAGAGTATGAGTGAAGAACGCCCCAAAGCTAATCAACATCAAGCCAATAAGCATCATAGGAATGGAATCGATAATCGCCACGATCATGCCGCTAAGACTGATAAAACCGCCAGCGACCATACCTGAAATAGGAGAGAAGCGTTTGCTCCAGTTGGAGGTTAATTTCGAGCTCAAGGTGCCAGCCAAGTAACAAACGAAGATCAGTGATGCTAAACCAATAGGCAGGTTATAAGGTTCACTCACCAGTCTGAAACCCATAACCGAATAAAGATTGACGAATAAAGCGAAGTTAGCACCACCGATGAGCATCGCAAACCAAAGTGTTTTGTTTGATAGGTGTTTTACCAACGCACGATTGTGGTGGAAGAAAAGGCCGCGCTGTGGTTTGAAATTCTTCTGAACAGGTAACAGAATTAAAACCAAAACCGCACCCAGCAAAGTAAAGATAGCAGCGATAATAAGGGCTTGTTGCCAGCCCAAAGCATCGGTCAGCAAACCACCGAATATACGTCCGCTGATCCCACCTAATGAATTCGCCGCAATATATCCGCCGATAGCTTTGCTAAATGCTTGAGGTGAAAGTTCTTCCACCATATAGGCAACGGCGACAGAGGCAAAGGCCGCCAATGCGACGCCAAGAAGTGCTCTTGCTGCAACCATCACCCAAAATTCGCCGCTGATTAACATCACTAGGCTGATAAAAGGCATTGCGAATAAACCGAGCAGCATGACTCTTCGACGTCCTATCGCTTCTGAGGTAATAGCCCAAGGCACTAAACAGACGGAAAGTGCGAACGTGGAAGCAGCAAACAGCCAGTTGATCTGCGTTTCAGATACCGCAAAGTGCTTAGCCATATAGGGAAGCATGGGTTGAAACAGATAGAGATTGCAGAATACGAGGAATGAGCCAAATGCGAGAGCAAAAGTAACTTTCTTGTACTGCGGACTTTGTAATTCGATCATAGTGCTCTCAACAAACCATTAGGTGAGTAAAACTGGAAGACGATCACAAATTATCAGTGAAAAAGAAATTAATAAAATATATTAAAACTATAATCGCGATATAAATAATTTATAGATAACTGCTCGCTGATATTATGGAAACTCGTCACCTTAAATATTTTGTCGAAGTCGCACAGCATCAAAGCTTCACCCATGCTGCAAGTGCTTTGCACATTGCTCAACCGGCCTTAAGTATTGCGATTAAGAAGTTTGAACAACAATTGGGCGTCACTTTATTTAGGCGTGATGAAAGAAAGGTCAGTCTTACTCATGAAGGTGAAGTGCTGCTTGAACACGCGTTAAGGATATTACGACAACTGGAAGACGCGCAGCTGGCCGTAGATGAGCTAAAAGGTTTAGTGAAGGGAGAAGTGCGGCTTGGTACACCCAGTATGATGGGCTCGTACTTCTTTCCCGAAATCATCATGGCATTTAAGAGTTACTTTCCCAACTTAAAGATGACCATGGTAGAGGCGGGTACTCAGTCGATTCGCAAAATGCTGCTCAATGGTGAGCTCGACATTGGCGTTATCCTTAATCACGATCTTCCGCCAGATCTTGAAGTTGACCCTCTTTTGTCTTCGCAAATGGTTGCTGTGGTGGGTAAAGAACACGAGCTTGCCGAGAAGAAAAAAATTGAATTTAAAGAATTTTTTGACCATGAACTGGTGATGTTTAAGCCGGGGTATTTCCACCGTGACTTCATAGACAACACGTGTAAAGAACACAAGCTAACAGCCAATATATCGTTTGAAACCAACTTATTGCCCATGATTCTTAGCATTTTGAAACATGAGTACGCGATTACCGCGTTACTAGAGTTGGTGACTGACCACGAATCAGAAATTCGGGCGATACCGTTTAATCCGCCCGTCTATTTAGATTTGGCACTAGCTTGGAGAAAAGAAGGTTACTTGTCCAATGCGGACAGAACCTTTATAGAGTTCGTGAAAAAATACGTTTAGGTCTTTAATGCACAGTAAGCGTTAGCCTTTTCCATACATACGGTCGAAATTGTTCGGGTTCCAGCCAATCATTACACGATCGCCAATTTTCAGCACCGGCACACTACGAGCACCCATAGCGTCGAGTTCTTTACGCCCACGTTCCATTTTTGCGTTACATAAGCGGTATTTTATCCCTTTAGAATCAAGGTATCGTTGTGCGTCTTTGCAATGTGGGCATTTGTCTTTGACGTATAAAACAACTCGTTTCATGGTATTCGCTCTGCTCGTAAAGTGGCTTAGTTAAGGTGGCGTAGGAAAGCGGCAAAGTTTACCGATACACAGATAATGATGCAAACCTATCTCTGCATTGACGATAGTCTAATGCCCGAATCTTCACCAAATTTCCGCAACTGTGGAGGCTTTATTTTAAAGCTTACAACTCACTTAAATCAGAAAGAAGAAGTAAAGGAAATAGATGAACGACAGCAGCGTCGCTGTGATAGTCGGATAAATGATATAGGTTTCGTATTTGGTGGTTTGCATGAAGCAAAGACCGGTCAATATGACGTTGTATAAAACAAGTAGAAGACTTATCGAAGTGCCGCTATTGATAGTTAAATGGGTTAACTGGAAAAGAAAGGTAGCCAGTAAAAAATAATCAACAACAATGAGCCATAAAAGCGCTTTTTTAAGATTGGCTTTTTCACAGCTCTCGTTGTTATGTCGATCCATGGTGTACTCAGTAAAGTTATAAGACGCTTAAAAAGATCACCCTCTTGGTTTGTGATTAGGGCCAGAGGGTGATGATATGTTTAAGATTTTTGGAGATTTCTGTTTGTGCTATCAACTTCTACAGGGTAGTTAATTGCTTCCTGACGCAAGACAGGTTGATTAAAGTCGGCTTTGTCCTTCGCCTTTTCAAGCTCATTGTCTTCGCTTTTAAACAGTGTTTCCAATACTAGTGATGCGGTTGTAGTGAGGATAAACAGCTCAATTCGGCGGTTTTCACTGCCATTAGGATTTTCAGGATTAAGTAGCGCTCGATTTGACATCCCGGTCACTTGTAACACGCGTTCTTCCGGCATGCCTCCAGCAACTAAAGTTTGACGAGCGATATTGGCTCGATTCGCTGATAGTTCCCAGTTGGTGTTATGACTAAATGCGCGCTTAAAAGCAACAGAGTCAGTGTGTCCACTGATAATCAAAGAGTTTTTCACGCGTTGAAATATCGGAGCCAGAGCCAACAGTAAATCTTCAAAGTACGGTGTTAATTCTGTACCTCCACGATCAAACATATGTTGTCGGAAGTCATCTTGTAGAACGATGCGTAAACCTTGTGGTGTGACGGAAACGAACACATTACCTTCGGCATTTATCTGTTTGATCATGTTTTCGATCACTTTAGCGAGCAATGCCAACTCTTCTTGAGTATCGAAGGTTCCATCAATCAATGAATCAGATTCAGGTCCTTCACCGTCGCCACTATAAAACGAAGTAACAGTATGATTGGAATCTGCTTTGCTTGGCACTGTCGATGAATTGGTTTCCAAATCAATAGGAGACAAACTTTGTGACGTGTCAAAAGGGTTTCCAGCGCTTTCAAAAATGCTGGCTTTCGCGATTTGAGCGACGATAGCTTGTCTTTCTTTCTCGTTGGAAACCTGCATGATCCACAGTACAAGGAATAGCGCCATTAAGGCGATCATGAAATCTGCGAACGCAACTTTCCAGGCTCCTCCGTGGTATTCATCGTGTTCATGCGCCTTAGCGCGTTTGAACACTATATGCTCCTTTTGCATTATACCTCCTGCTCAGTGAGCCATTTTTCCATTTCATTGAACGTTGGCTTGATGTCTAACTGAATGTGTTTACGGCCAGCGTCAATCGAAAGTAGCGTAGGTTTTTTTGCAACGTATGCCACAAGGCTTGCCCGAATGCATTCGAAAGCAGACATATTGCGTTTAACTCTTTGAGCCATGGCATTACTTAGTGGGTCTAAGCAGCAGTAACAACCAAAAATACCGATAAAGGTGCCAACAAGTGCAGCTGCAACATGATGTCCGATAAGGGCGATAGAACCGTCAATTGATTGCATTGTAATAATAATGCCGCCTACCGCCGCCAAAATACCAAATCCCGGTAAAGCTTCGGCTGTACGTTGAATCGATCTTGATGGCACCATTAAATCCGCCTGAACTGCGTCTATTTCCTGTTCGAGTAATCCTTCAAGCTCATGAGGTGACATCTGTCCCATTGCCATAAGACGAAGGTTGTCTGCAATGAAGGCGACGACTCTATAGTCTTGAGCAATACGGGGATAGCGAGAAAATATGGCACTGCTCTGCGGGTTTTCAATATGTTGGTCCAGAGATTTAAATCCGCTGGTACGTACAGTCTCCAGAAGAATCTGTAGTAAAGCCATCAGCTCCATGTAGTACTTCTGTTCGTCTTTGGGTTGACGCAAAATCATACGCAACTGAAGACGTATTTCCTTAATCACATGAGGCGGATTACCAATGATAATTGAACCTAAAGCTGCACCAATAATGATAAGGAATTCAGCCGGTTGCCAAATAGCAATTAGGCTGCCGCCAGCCCACATATAGCCGCCAAATACACATAATAAAATAATGACGGCGCCAAGAAACTTTTGCATAAGTGACTCCTAAGAAGACAAATGATGATTGAGTTGGTTGAGCGCCTGTTTGTGTAACTGACAAACACGGGCCGGTGTTAAATCGAGTACGAGCGCAATTTCGTTAAGGTTAAGTTCATGTTGATAAAACAGCGTTAGCAGTAGTTGGTCGCGTTTATTAAGCTGTTCTACTGATCGTTCCAAGCTTCGACGAGTATGTTCATGTGAAATGCTGTCGTAGCCGTCTTCGGAAAAATGCTCAACGCCGTTTTCAATCAGTTGATCGAGGCTTTGCATTTCACCTGCAACTAACGCATTTAGACGATAATGATAGTCTTCCCCGTTGGTTCCCAAGGCCTGAATAATCTCACTTTCAGACGGTTGTCTTCCGAGTTTTCTCGTTAAGTCACGAGTAATATCATTAAGTTGGTGTGCATCTTGTCGTGTCTTTCTTGAGCGCCAGTCTAGCCGACGAAGTTCATCCAGAATCGCTCCTCGGATACGGCATACGGCGAACGCAGGAAAGTTGGGGTCTTCAATGTCACCATAGCGGCGTCCTGCTTCGAGCAAGCCGATTAACCCGATTTGTTGCATATCTTCGACACTGCAATGGGTATTGGCATGAACGCGTAATTGGTTAGAAACCCTTTTCACTAGATGTTGATATTGATTGAGTAGGTAATTTTCATCAATGGCAACAGCAGGAGTGTTTATGTCTTCTGAGTGACTGTAAGCGTCTTGATACTGCATGTCCAACATACGTTCCGACCTTACTGCACGACAAATTTAGTAAGAAGTACATCGTCGATGTTATGAAGAATATCTGTTTTATCAAAAGCTGAAAGAACGGACTGTTTCACTTCGTTCTGCAGTTTGTCGATGATGCCGTCTTGCTGAATGTCCTCATAGGTTTTATCACTAAACAGTTTGATCATTGAGTTGTGAACAACAGGCATATAATCATTTATGTTTTCAATGGCTTCCGGGTATCTGGTTTCCACGGCAATTTCAAGCATAAGGAAATGATTTTGTTTTTCCCCTTTAATACTGAGTACTACTTTCTCTAGCGAACGAAAGCTTGGAGCTTGAGCACCTTCTGGCGAGTTGTAGGTTAGAAAAGACAATGGGGATTGAGCAAACCAGTTATTTGATTCGCCATTGTTCGGGGATTTTAGATACATAATACCGCCAAAAACGATACCACCTGTAACGAGCATGTTAGTGACAAGTAGCATGATAAACATTGTGATAATTTGTTTTTTGGACATAACTATTTCCTAGGATATTCGCTTTAGGCTTGTGCACTGAGCCAATGTTCAGACGTTGGTGTATAGTCTTGGTCTGAAGAGGTTTCTTTCGCTTTATAAATTCTGCTGTTTTGCTCTTCAAAGCTTTGACTTTGTTGTTGATTGCGTTGATCTGAGCCGACGTTGACATCAACATTGACGAAATTTTGTTCCTGAAGTTCAGCACGTAAACGATCCGAAACCTGCATCAGGGCTTCTCGTGTCGCTGCGTTATTCGCATTGATTTGTACACTTAGACGATCCCCTTCTATTCGAACGACCAAATCCAGTTTTCCAAGATCCGGTGGGTCGAGACGAATCTTAGCTTCCTGAAGGTTTTGCTGTGCTTGTAGCGTGACACGATCATGCAGTACCTGAAGCATTTGCTCGCCCCATTTACCCGCTTGAGTATCAATGCGTAAGGTCGCCCATTCAGGTCGGTTTTCACCTGCTGTTAAGTTTGTAGTAGATGAAGAGTGTAGGGGGGCTGATTGTGCTGTTGGAGATAGCGGTGAGGCTCCTATGTTACTGAGCTCACTGTTGATTGCACTGACAAGTTTGATGTCTGCAATAGGCGTATTTGATGTCCTACCGTTAACTTCTGGGTTTGTTAACGGAGTTTGCAATACACTCGCGCTTGTAACTTGATCCGCGTTTGTAGCTTGGGGAACTGATATCTGGTTGTTTAATGTGCCAGCTTCAGCCCCTGTTATATTTCTGCCTTGAGTATATTGTCCATTGGCAAAATTAAACCCAGATACAATTACACCTTGTGCTTGTGCGTTGCTTCTGGATTCAGGTTTGTTCATCTCTTGCACAATATTAACTGTAGGCGGAACCAACATGTTTAACTCTTGCTGAGTATCGTCACTGACTTGTTGCTCGTCTGACGCTGTGGCGTGTGGATGATCATCCACAGCAAGCTTATGTTCCGTTTTGGACAATGCGGAATTAAATGGAATTTGAACAAGAGTAAAGACTTCAGAGTTCGCTTGCCCATCGCTATTAAAACTACGCGCCTGGTGTACTGATTTAGTAAAAGAGGCATTCTCTTTTACAGGTGATGTTGCTTGTTGAGTTGTGGTTAGTCCTTGCAAAAACTAGTCCTCCATTGACATCGCTAACTGATAGGCCAAAGTGCCTTCCTGTTGCTCGTTAACCTTGGACATTTGAGCTTCCAATTTTGAACTCGCTTCTTTTAGAGCGTGATAAGCCGCTTTATGTGCAGCTTTTACATCAGCAACATGCGGGGCAATACGTGGATCTGTTAGAGAGTCTCTGCCCGCACTTAAAAGTTCACTAAGCTCAGAATCGTAGCGGGCAATAGCACGCCAATCCTGCATCTTTGTTGCTATGGTTATCCGTTGAGTCAGAAAGCGGAAACGCTCCGCTGAAACCTTACGCATGTTGCCCAAAATTAACCCATCCTTCTCTAATGTTGCCCATCACAGTTTCAACATTGGTTAAGCGTTGCACGTCTTTCTGTACGCTTGCTTGATACAGCTCGATTTGGCAGAAGTCGTATAACTGATGTAGGTTTTCAGCGAGCTCGCCGCCGTTCTCCATGTCGAGAGCACTGTCTAAACCAATTAAAATGTTCATACATTTGCTTATGCCTGCGCCTTTGGCCGCTAAACGCCCCTCAGCTAGGTGGCCACGGATGCGTTCTACTTCATCGAGTAGACCGTCGATAAGCATAACGACTAACTGGTGTGGAGTTGCTGCTGCGGCTTGAGCGTTTAAGTCCACTTGTTGGTATGAGTCATAACCAGAATCCATTAACATAAAGTCTCTCCTAGATCAGACTTAGCCGAACATCGACATTGTCTGATTCATTTGGGTAATAATTTGGTTCATTTGGGTATATTGTTTTAGGTAGCGGTTATAAGACATCTCATATTTTCGTTCTAAGGCTTCTTGTCTATCGCTGATACGATCGAGAGTTTGGCGTAACGCGTCTTTACGTGATGAAAACATACCTGTTGAAAACTGGAGATAGGGCTCCATCATTTCATCGATAGAATCTAAAAGATTACCGTCACCATTGAAGAAGGTGTTCAAAGCCTGACTATTGGTCGTCTGAGCTTCTTTGAACTTGTCGCTATCAATACTCATACTTCCATCACGACTGATTTCAATGCCAAGATCAGCGAGGCGTATTCCAGAAAATTGCTCACGTATAATCGTTTTGAGCTGAGTTTCTATGGAACGAACGGTTGAATCTCCTGCGAGTACACCACGGGCAGTATCTTCACCACCGATTGTGGTGTATTTGTCTATGGTCGACATTAAGCTGTTATAAGCTTTGATAATCGAATTCATCTGTTCAGTAGTGCCTTCCTGATCCGGCGCAACTGTCATCGATATTGGCGTCTCACCCGATGTTTGTGCTTTAGATACCGTGATATCGACACCATCAACAACGTTTTCGAAAGTGTTGCTACTACTGGTTAACTGGAGACCGGATCCTTGGGCACCAGCCCAAATGATCGCATCTTGTGGTGCGGTAATTTCTGTCAGATTAGCGAAAGCATTTTCGAACCATGCTTGGCCTGTACCTGAAGCACTAACATTAATCGCGTTGTTAATGCCGGTTTCTTCACTGGAAAGCATAAAGTAGGTTTGGCCGTTCGAGCGTACCAACGTGGCGTTAACGCCGGGGTTGCTACTATCACTGTTAATCGCAGTGACGAGTTCCGCCATGGTTGATACACCGTCACTATTACTATCAATAGTGGATAGGTCTAAAGACATAGTTTCGCCATTGATACTAAAATCGAGCGTTCCTGTTGAAGGCACTACAGTGCTAGCATCTAAGTTAACTGGCATATCGGCGGAAACTTGGTGAGCCGTTGCAATTTGTTCAACAAAAAACTGGTAACTGCCTGAAAGTGCGGTAGCGTCAGCTGTCGCAGAAAGATAACCATCAGAAGAGGCGGTCGCACTATTTTTTACGATGCTGCTAGTCGAACTGTTTATTTCATTAATAGCGGTGCGAAAATCTCTGAGAGCCGTTTCAATCTTGCCCAGTGCTGTCAGTTGAGATTGATACTGAGTGTTCTGTGTATCATAACGAGTTTGAAATGCCTGCACGTCGTAGGTCGCAAGCTGTGTTGCCATAGTTATTGGATCTATCGAACTCATTTGTTTTCTCCCTGATATCAGTCTGAGTGCTACTTATATCTGGCTATACATATCTGATTTGAATAAACGTACATTTCAAGATGCGTGCCAGTTAAATTATTTATATAAAACAAATAGATAGGTGTGATAATTAAGAAAGGCGGAAGCTCTGTTTCCATAGGATGAGTTCCGCTTTTCCACTTAAAATCACATGCTATTCAATAACGTTAGGCGACATAGTCTTGAATAAAATTAAATGCAACGTGGTGAAACGTAAGTCGGCGAGTGAAAAATAAAAAAACCTCCCATAAAGGGAGGTTTTATTAAGGTATATCGTTGAGCAATTAGCGTAGTAGAGAAACTGCCATGCCTGGAATTTGGTTAGTTTGGGACAGTACCGTTGTACCCGCTTGCATCAACATTTGGTTCTTAGTCATGTTTGAAGATTCTGCAGCGAAGTCTGCATCCATGATACGACCTTTAGCTGCTGTTGTATTTTCAGAAACGTTCGCTAAGTTGTTGACTGTATGTTCTAAACGGTTGATGTTTGCACCCAATGTACCGCGTAGGTTACTGATTGTGTCGAACATGCCTTCCATAACAGTAATTTCGCCATTCGCACCAGCTTGAGTAGTTAAAGCACCTAAACCAGTGATTGCTGTTTCGATTGCTGTAATACCAGTTGATGCATCAACTTGTAGTGTTTCTGCTGCAGACGCACCGATTTGGAATTGAAGAGTTGCATTGCTACCCATAATGCCGTCAGTGGTGTTAAGCAGGTGTGTACCTGAACCGTAAGTTGTTTGATCGATGATACGTGTCATTTCGGTAGCAAGTTGTTGGTATTCTGCATCCAGTGCAGTTTGCTCTGTACCACCATCGGCATACGTACCGTTAGCTGCTTGAGTTGCTAGATCTTTCATACGGTAAGCGATGTTAGATAGTTCATCTAAAGCACCGTCAGCAGTTTCGAGCATAGAGATTGCGTCTTGAGAGTTACGCATTGCAACCGACATACCACGAGTCTGAGCTTCTAGTTTAGTTGCAATAGCCAAGCCTGCAGCGTCATCAGCTGCAGAGTTGATGCGATAACCTGTGCTTAAACGTTCTAGCGCAGTATTAAGTAGGTTGTTCGTACCGCTGATCGTGTTTTGCGCAACGAGTGAAGCATAGTTAGTTTGCATTGATAAAGCCATGTTCGATTCCTCAAGTGGTTTCAATATGTTATTGGGTTCGGGATACTTCCCTGTTCACTAATTAGAGGCGGATGATCGAGTGAGAAAATTAATTTAAAATTAAGAAAAATTAAGAAAATTTTAAAAGTGATTAAAATTCAATGGTTTATGCGGCTTCTTGGCGAAGGTTATTATTAAGGTTATTCAGATTATTTTGATTCCCCCTTTACTAACAACTGATGTTATCAGTGATGCGGAAAGTGTAGGGGGAATAGAGGCAGACTGTAACTTTGCTAATTAAATGTAACGTCGTTAATTAATAGGTATCATTATCCGCATCGCTAAAGTTTCTAAATGACATAGACATTGGGATATCGCTGAAGTAACCAAAATAGTAACTGGCGCCAAGCAACTTATATTGGTTTAGTTCTATTTTGCTGGAAACTCTACCTGCTACCCATTTGTAACGTGATTGTCGAAGGAAACGTGCGATTGGCAAAAAAGCTTGCCTATCTTCTTTATTTTCCAATGACACGGCAAGTTTGATCATGTCTGGTTTGAACAGCGCTACTTGTTCGAATTGGTCACATGGAGCATAGAGCTCAAACCAAACCGCATACGCAGTCTTTTGAACTTGTTTTACTAATTCCTGAAGTTCATCAGGAGAGGTTAATGGAAAGTCTACCTGTATTGACGGCACTATGTGCGCAAATGTCTGCTGATGATGCTCAAGAGCTTGTTCGATAAATAGTTTACCTTCTGGCCACAGTATTGTTTCACCTTTAATAGGGACGACGACATTACTGATGAGATCCGGGTGAAAAGTTTCTAATTGGAATTTGGTTTGACGAAGCGCTAGGTAAAGGCTGTACAAGTCTAGGCAGTACGCCATTTTCTCTGATAATTGAAACTGATAAACACTCTGTTCGCCATGGCTACCAAATCGCAAAGTTAGGTGTTGAAACTCAACTTCACCAGTATTCGCTTCGCGGATTGCCTGACAGGCGTGACGAATATCGTTGTGTTTGAATGCTTCAAATACCAAAGCGTCGTCATTGGTGATGACGTTGTTTTCGATAAGATCGCTGAGATATTGGAACAGCGTCTGAAAAGAAAATAGCTTAACCAAGGTTACCTACCACACTTATCTGTTTGTTTTCTGGAATCTCATTGTATGACAGCACAGCTAGCCCATGCGCGAACGTTCTTGCGTATCTTGCAACTAACGGTCTTAATTGCGGCATAACCAGCAGAATAGAAGGAATACCTTGCTGTTTCATTTGTTGCCTAATGAGAGGTAAATTCTGTTGGAATTGTCCCAGAATGTTAGGTTCAACAGGAAAACTATCTAGCATCACGGTGCCGCGAGCTTGAGCCTGTTGCAAAGAAGTCATGAGCATTTGCTCCAGTTCATCAGATAATGCATAGACTTTAATTTCCTGTTTTTGACCTGCTAAAAGGTTAATCAAAGTCCGGCGTAATGCACAGCGAATGTCGGCGGCCAATAAGATTGGATCTTTTGTATTTTCACAAGACTCAAGCATGGTGTTCGCAATGGTTCGAATATCTTTCAGGGGAACCTGATCTAACAAAAGTTGACGATAAACTTTGAGTTGTTGCGCAGGGCGCAAGGCCGCAGCGAGTGCTTCAGCGAGTTTCGGTGCTTGAACGGTTAAACGCTGATTCATCGCGTCTACATCATCATGATTAAACAGCTCAGCAAGGTTGGTTTTCATAACTTTACTAATATGCGTAGCAACGACTGTCGCATCATCGACTACCTGATAACCCATATTAAGTGCCCGAGCTTTTTGCTTATGTTCTATCCATACCGCTGGTAACTGATAGGCAGGATCGCTACCGATGATACCGTCGATCTCACCGTAGGTTTCTCCTACCGCAATTGCCATCAAGCGTTCTGGTTCTATAAAACCTTCTTCTATCGTTTCTCCGTTTAGGGAAATAGTGTACTGATTCGGTTTAAGATTGAGGTTATCTCTAATGCCCACTTCTGGAAGCAGGAACCCGACTTGCTCTGATAAATTACGGCGTACGCCTCTGATTCGTTGCGTTAGGGGCGCGCCTTGTTCTTTATTGATTAGATGAACGAGTCGATAACCGAGGGAAAGCCCTAAAGTCTGCACGTGAGGTATATCTTCCCAGCTTAGCGGTGTGTCTTCTTCCTGTCGCATTGCTTTTGCAAGGGCAGTCACTTCTTCAAGCTGCGAGTCTTCAACCGGCAGTTTGCTCTGACGCCATCCGGCAAAAGCGACAACAACAGCAAAAGTGAAGAAAGCTAAGTGTGGCATACCTGGAACAATACCGATAACAAACATAATGCACGCTACGGTATAAAGCGTCGAAGGTGTCGCGAGCAACTGCTTGTGCATTGTTTGCGACATATCGTTATCGCTATCGTTAATGCGCGTAACAATAATCGCTGCTGACGTTGCTAATAGAAGAGATGGGATCTGAGCAACTAAACCGTCACCTATGGTAAGTAGAGCATAAGTTTTAAAGGCTTCGGCTGCTGCCATACCGTGTTCAAATACACCAATAGCGACACCGCCAATAATGTTTATGAACAAGATCATCAATCCAGCGATAGCATCACCACGGACAAACTTAGATGCACCGTCCATTGAGCCGTGGAAATCTGCTTCATTCGCTACTTCTCGGCGGCGTTGACGAGCGGACTCTTGATCGATCAACCCTGCATTCATATCAGCATCTATTGCCATCTGTTTGCCAGGTAAAGCATCTAGTGTGAATCGAGCAGAAACTTCAGAAATTCGTTCTCCACCTTTGGTAATGACGACAAAGTTAATGATCATTAGGATGATAAAGACCACCATACCAACGACATAGTTTCCGCCGATTACCACTTCACCAAATGCTTGAATGACTTTACCTGCAGACTCGGCACCATTATGTCCTTCAAGCAGTACAATCCGCGTAGATGCTACGTTTAGAGTCAAACGTAGTAGGGTTGCGACAAGCAATATGGTTGGAAATATGGAAAAGTCCAACGGACGTTTTGCCGTTGTACTCACTAATAAAACCAGAATCGCAAGCACGATATTGAAAGTGAACAAAGAGTCCAACAGCAAAGGCGGTAAGGGCAGGATAACCATTGCCAATATCATCAGTAAAACGATTGGAATACCAATATAAGATTTACTTGTACTTTGTAGTTGTTTTAACCGGTTTAACATCGGTACAGTCCTTATTACTGATTAATGCTGCAAGTTCTTGGGAATGGAAAAATGAGGGAGTGGCATCGGTTCTTCCCCTTTACCATTGCGAAAAGATTTCAACTGCAACACGTACGTCAAAATGTGTGCTACCGCGATATAAAGCTGGCTTGGAACAGCCTGTTCAATGGCGGTTGTATAGTAAATTGAACGAGTTAACGGAGGAGAGTTAATGATTTCTACGTTATTTTCTCTAGCAATACGCTGAATATGCATTGCGGTCTCATCAATACCTTTAGCGACCACGAAAGGGGCATCGGATAAAGAGAGATCGTATTTTAGTGCAACGGCATAGTGTGTCGGGTTGACGATTACTACATCAGCCTTTGGTACCATTTTATCGGCACGGCGTCGGGCAAATTGTTGTTGGATTTGGCGAATACGTTGTTTAACTTCTGGACGACCTTCATTGCTTTTATATTCTTCCTTCAATTCCTGCTTGGTCATCTTGAGTTCTTTCATATGCTCCCATCTTTGGTAGGGAATATCGACCAGTCCAAAAAGCAATAACACGCCCCCCATTAAAAGAAGACCGTCAAACAGGATACTCATTATTAATTTCACACCCTGATTGAGAGGGAGTTGCTGCATTCCCAATAGAGACTGAAGATTTGAGTCCATATACCAATACAATGCGAAAGAGATAACCACGACTTTCAGCGTGGATTTGAGAAGCTCGACCAATGAGCGGGTAGAGAACATCCGCTTAATTCCAGTTAAAGGATTAAGCTTACTCAGTTTGGGTAACATGTTCGCAGGACGAAACAGCCATCCTCCGAGAACCATGTTGGAGCCTGCGGCTGTAACAACAATGACTACAAACATAGGAATTAATAGTTCGACTAAAATACCTAAGCTGTGCATCAACTTTTCAATCATCGTGATTGGGTTTTCAAGATCTTGATGAGTGAGAGACATGTTGTAGCGAAACACACCCGTAATGGTGTGCCAAATCGTGGGGAGTTGTGCTGAGAAATAGAAAGCCACAGCGAGAAAAATAAGCGCGGTGGTAAATTCTTTGGCTCGAGGTATTTGGCCTTGTTCTCTGGCTTTTTTGACCTTTTGGGGTGACGCTTTTTCGGTTTTATCCTGAGAAGACGATTCGCTCATGCTCTTCCCACCATAAATTGATTTAGAAAACGTAATGTGTCATGAACTAATCCTGTGTAGCTGCCGGGTATACCGCTAACGGATAGCAATACGGTGAATAGCCCCAATAGCATTGTCATTGGAAAACCGAGAGCGTAAACATTGAGGCTTGGCGCTGCTCGGTTCAT
This sequence comes from Vibrio sp. Hal054, assembly GCF_037162405.1. Taxonomy (NCBI): domain Bacteria; kingdom Pseudomonadati; phylum Pseudomonadota; class Gammaproteobacteria; order Vibrionales; family Vibrionaceae; genus Vibrio; species Vibrio sp. Hal054. The sequence continues at coordinate 1,251,400 of NZ_JARLUT010000001.1, forward strand.
TACACCAAAGCTAATGTTCGCCAGAAGCATAGCGACGATTGCCGGCAGGGCGAGAGCGAGAGCTGCCGAAAACATCCAGCCAAATACGGAGATAAGTGTTTTTACCGATAAGATTGTAATGCCCGAACCAACGGGCCAAACCTCAAAACTTTGAATTAAGATATCGATAACCAAAAGGTGCCCTTCGAGAGCTAAGAATAATAGAGTGGAAAAAATGAGAAAAATTCGGCTAAGAATAGGTACCGACATTCCATTCACAGGGTCATTCATAACAGCCATACCAAGTCCCATTTGTAGAGAGACAATTTGACCAAGCATGGTAAAAACCGTGAACAGCATATGAATGATTAATCCAAACAATAAGCCCCAAACGGCTTGCTCAAATGCAAGAAAAAGTGACGTCATCGAAAAAAGTTCCACTTCTGGCATTGTTGGCATAAGAGGAGCTGTTATCACAGTAATGGAAAGTGCAAGTAGTGTTCTTATCCACACAGGAATAAGCAAATCACCAAAAATTGGCATTGAAATAAACGCTGCGCCAATCCGGAAAAACGGCCACCAAAGTTGACCTAACCAACTGGATATTTCGCTGAAACTCAACTCCATTAGCCAAGCATTCCGGGTATATTGAGGAACAGGTAATCAAACAACTCCATAATTTGGCGTATCATCCAATGGCCAGCAAATATTACCATTAACATAGTCACGATGAGTCGGGGAAGAAAACTGAGTGTCTGTTCGTTAATCTGAGTTGCGGCCTGAAAAACAGCAACGCCTAGTCCCACAATTAAGCCAGGAACAACCAATACAGCGACAATTAGGATGATCAACCAAACGGCTTGAGAAATGAGGGTTACGACGTACTCAGGAGTCATTTATTAATCCTCAATTTATGGAGCGAAACTGGCGGAAAGAGTACCGACGGTCATTGCCCATCCATCCACGAGAACGAAAATAATTAGCTTAAATGGTAATGAAACTATAAGTGGGGATAGCATCATCATACCCATTGCCATCAATACACTGGCAATCACCAGATCAATGACCAAGAAAGGAATAAACAGCATAAATCCTATCTGAAAAGCAGTTTTCAACTCACTGATAACAAAAGCGGGCAGTACAACAGCAAAAGAAATGTCTTCTACGTTCTGATCTAACGGTTCATTAGCGATACGAAGCATTTGCTCAAGAGAGCTTTGATGTGTTTGAGCAAGCATAAAATGTCGTACAGGTTTTTCAGCAACAGAGAATGCTTGCATTAAGGTTATCTCACCTTGGTCGTAAGGCTTAAATGCGTGTTCATATACGTCAGTCCAGACAGGGCGCATTATGAGGATGGTAAGCGCGAGCGCTATACCAACTAATACACGATTGGGAGGGCTTTGTTGCAGACCAAGAGCCTGACGCAAAATAGCAAGCACAACAATAATACGCGTAAAGCTGGTGGCCATCATAATAAAGGCCGGTATAAAACTTAGCGCTGTCATCAACAACAGAATCTGCAGTTTTACACTGTATTCCTGTTGAGTATTGCCGTCAGTGACACTGAACATAGTAAGACCGTTTTCTGCTGCAAGCGTTGGCATCGATAACAATGACAGCAACAACACCATTATGCTTAAGCGGTATAAAGAAAGCGGCTTATTCATTTTTATAACCTGAGATTAACCAACGGATGTTAAAGCTGAATCAATCACGTCAATGAGACGCAGACCATACTTCTCATTTACGATAACGACTTCCGCATGGCCCAGTAATGAACCGTTCACTTTTACGTCTAAAGGCTCGCCATTTAGCTTATCCAATTCAATGACAGAGCCTTCACCCGCTTTCATTAAATCGCCTAAAGAAAGTTCTTTACTGGCAACCTCTAACGTTACGGTTACGGGAATATTTTTGAAAAAACTTAAATCCCTTTCGCTTTTGGGTGCTTCTTCATTTACAGCACTTTCTTCAGATTCATCGAGGTGAAATTGACCAAAATTCAGGTCATCGTCATCGAAGTTCAAAGCGTCCAAAGAGTCACTCATTTGTTAGGAATCCTTATCTTGGTTCAAAATTAAAACTAATTGCCCGTCTTGTTCTGCAACTCGACCTGTAAAGAGATTGGCATTGCCTATACTGACAGGAGGGGATGACAACAGATCGATGGGAAGTATGTCTTGCGGCGATAAACTTAATACTTCGCTTAGAGTCATGGTTTTCTTGCTCAAAAGAACATTGAGTCTCACTGGCGTAGTTTTTAGCGATTCATAAAACTGAGGCTTTAAGTTTTCGTTTGACTGCAAATCAAGCTGGTTGATCAGCGTTTGAACCAGACGATTATCAAAGAATACAGCCAGCTCACCGTTATGTTCACCACTAGTCACACTCAAATTGGCCTTAATGCCTGTACCGAAAGCCACATCTTCTCCGCTGGTTCGCCACATTTCTTTTGGGGCTACCCATTGACTGATTAACTTGCCTATACGGTCTTGAAGACGTTTGTCACTACTAGTAATTACGGTTTGTTTACGTTCAATATCTGTGCCATAAAAACGGTCAGAAAATCTAATTAATGATTTGTCATCTAGATTGATAAATAAAGAGCCACCGCTTTCATGACTGTACTGAGAAACCGTTTTCATATTGAAGGATAAATTGCTTAGTTCGAGTATTTCAACGGACTTGATATTAATATCTATATATGGGCCACTCAGCCAAGATTGAAGTTCTGTAATTAGGCCATTGGTTGAGTCATTTATGATTTTTGCTAACTTTTCTCGGACGATATGAATTGGTTTGCCTAGTAATTCTACATTTAAAGGTTTTACATCGGTATTTAAATTTTCAATTAGTTCTGACATTTATATTTTACCGTTTCATGACAATTCATTTTTAGTCGTATTGAGCAGCATTCTAATCAATAAAACTAATATTTTTTTACCTATAAAAATCATATTTGTGATATTTATTCCAAAATGAATCTTGTGATGTTTTTCACTTATTTTTGGTGGTTAATTATTGATTTGATTGTGCAAATTCTGGGCGATTAATAATCTTTGGTTATCAATTTTTAGTGGGTTTTTGAATTAAGTTGTTGTAAATAAATGGATTGATGGCGGGGGTTTAGATGGTTCCTAGTACAAAAACATACATAACAACGGCTTATGTTACGGCTGTTAAGGTTTCTAGGTGTTATGTATGGTTCGTTGTCTCTCCTAAGTTTTGCATGTCTAATAAAATAAAATTACGAGTATTTTATGAGAGGTAAAATGTGCATTTGTTCCAGTTTTTAATTTAAGTTTGAGTTAAATATATAAAGCTTTTGAAATATGGAAATCTTTATGTAAATTGTTTTTTTCTAATGAAATGTGTGTCAGAGTAGTGTCGGTTAAAGTTTTGAACGGCTATTTTTGGATGTTTGTAAAATGTTTCGCTCAGTTGTTTTATTTTTAATGGTAGTTTCATCGTTCGAATCTTATGCGAATGAAAAAATTGAAGTGCCAATGGATATGTCTTCTTGGATCTATAAAGAGGAACCAACGGCTTGCAATTTAATTCATGCGGAAGTTCCGCAGGGGAAGTTTTATTTCCGCTCTGAGACAAATAATCAGGTTACATTTGAATATGAATTGGCGAATACATTGAATGTTTGGAAAACAGCGGAACTATCTTTGTTGGAGCCTCCTTGGTCAGAACTGCATAAAGTCACTGAAATGAGTCAGGGATATAAGCGGGGAACATCTCACTTTTTATTTCGAGATCATATAAGTGAAACTCTAAAGTCAGCCGAACAAGGAAAGTGGTTGCAGCTTTCACTTCATGACAACCCTCGTTCAAAACGACTCGATATCATTGTTCCGACCATTCGGGCTCAATCTCCTATTGCTGAGTTTATCGAATGTAAGAATCGTCTGCCTTCAATGACGTATTCCGATGCGAAAGATACATTTATTTATTATCGAAGTGGCCAAAAAACACTGAGTCAAAACCAGCGTGCGCAGCTAAGCGCGTTGGCAGAATACATCCACTGGGACGCTTTGGTTACCAAGGTATTGATCGACGGCTATACAGACAGTGTCGGATCAAGGTTGGGTAACATTCAAATTTCAAAAGAACGTGCAGAAGAAGTGGCACAGTATTTGGATAAATTAGGTATAGGTAAAGAAAACATGCAGATACGAGCACATGGTTCCCGGTATCCGATGATGACTAACGACACAGAAAAGGGGCGTTCCAAAAACCGCCGCGTAATGATTCGCATCGTTAGAAATAACGAGACTGTTGTTAAAACACTCACCCAACACCAAGTAACCAGTGAAGGTCAGTAATGTCTACGTTAGATATATTATTAGTCGAGCCGAATGAGCTTTTGGCTCAATCTGTTATAGAAGTGTTGACTGACGCTGGTTATAACGTACGTCATGAACGCACAGGCCGAAACGCTCTACTACAGAGTCCGGCTTCAATTACAATCGTTAGCTCCAATTTATGTGATATTTCAGTACACGATTGGGTTGCATGCCATCAGAAGCAAAGTCGCTCTGGGGTTGCCATCGCGATTGTAGAACAAGATCAAGGTGTTTTGGCTGCCGAAACCATGAAGGCTGGCGCGACAGACTATTTGTTACGTCCGTTTGAATCCAATCAGCTTCTTAACCTAATTCATAGAGTTGAAGCTCTCAAAAAACCAATGGCTAACATTGTTGCAGAATCTTGGCGTAGTAAACAGGTTCTGCAGCTAGCTCACAGAGCAGCTTGTACAAACGCTAGTGTATTGATTACTGGTGAATCTGGTACAGGTAAAGAGGTTCTCGCTCGCTATGTTCATGAGCAATCATCAAGATCAAACGGGGCATTTGTTGGCGTTAACTGTGCTGCAATACCCGAATCAATGCTAGAAGCGGTTCTATTTGGTCACGTAAAAGGTGCGTTCACAGGTGCGTTGGCGTCGCAAAGTGGTAAATTCGAAGAGGCTAACGGAGGAACCATACTGCTGGACGAAATTGGAGAAATGTCCCCAGCAGTTCAGGCTAAACTTCTACGTGTACTTCAGGAGCGTGAAGTAGAAAGAGTGGGCAGTCACAAGGCTATCAAACTTGATATCCGTGTGATAGCTGCAACCAATAAAGATCTTCGAGAAGCCGTACAAAAGGGGCAGTTTCGCGAGGACTTATACTACCGCTTAGACGTATTACCTTTACATTGGCCTCCGCTACGTGAACGTAAAGAGGACATACTTCCAATTAGTCAGTTCTTTATCAAAAAATATCAGGAAGCAAGTTCTTGCTTTCTTTCTCAAGACGCCAAAATAGCGCTCAGTCAATACGACTGGCCAGGCAACATACGCGAACTTGAAAATGTAATTCAACGTGCGTTAGTCATGCGTCACGGAGACTATATTACTGCGCAGGATCTCATGCTTCCCGTTGAAGTCAGTTCAATAAACCATAGTTCTACATCAGATCAAACGTTTGGTCACGTTGAAGCAAAAAGACAGGCTGAGTACCAATACATATTAGAAAAGTTACGTCAGTTCGGTGGCAACCGAACCAAGACAGCTAGCGCGTTAGGGGTTTCAACCCGAGCATTACGATACAAATTGGCGGCAATGAGAGATCAAGGTATTGATCTTCAGTCAATACTTGGCTCAGCGGCATAAAAGGAGAATAGAAATGGCAGATTTACCTTTTGGGAATGTAATGTCAGCCGAGCAATTGATGCTCACGAAAATGGATGCAATGCGAATACAAGCCTCTCCAGAGTTTTTCGTGACTGCTAACCCTGTTGATATTCATACCGTAAATGAACCTATGTCGTTTTCAACTGCAATGACGGATGTACTTAACAAAGTTAATGATCATCAGTCGCTTGCAAGTAGCAAGATGACGGCGGTAGAAACCGGAGAAAGTGATGATCTGGTGGGCGCAATGATTGCGAGCCAGAAAGCGAGTCTGTCATTCAATGCATTATTGCAGGTACGCAATAAAGTGGTTGGTTCATTTGAAGATATTATGAAAATGCCGGTGTAAAACATGTCTGAACTTCAAACTCAAACGGCTGGTGCGCTTAGCCTCAGTTCTAATCAGCCAAGAGCCTCTTCAGCGAAAGGAATGGACGACTTTGGTAATAAGCTAAAACAGCTATGGTCAAGTAGTCAGCGGAATTTAGTATTGTCTGCGGTGCTGGCGGCCATTGTTGCGGCTTTAATTGTTGTTGCGTTGTGGAGTTCATCACAAGGCTTTCGCCCTTTATACGGGCACAACGAGCAATTCGATGTAGGTGAAGTTGTATCGGTACTGGAAGCTGAAGGTATTGATTACCGTTTGCAGGACCAAAACGGACAAGTTTTGGTCTCTGAAGATGAAGTAGCACGAGCGCGTATGCTATTAGCTGCTAAAGGTATTAAAGCTAAACTTCCTACTGGCCTTGATTCACTTAAAGAGGACAGTTCATTAGGAACGAGCCAGTTTATGGAAACGGCTCGATATCGTCACGGATTAGAAGGTGAATTGGTTAGGACAATTATTGCATTAAATGCCGTTTCTAATGCTCGTGTTCATTTAGCGATTCCTCGCCAAACATTGTTTGTGCGTCAACAAGGTGAAGCACCATCAGCCTCTGTCATGGTTGAGTTAAAACCTGGGTCAGATTTAAAACCAGAGCAGGTTGAAGCCATTGTGAATCTGGTCGTTGGTAGCGTCATCGGCATGAAACCGGAATCGGTGTCTGTTATTGATCAATATGGTCGTTTACTAAGTGCTGACGTCGGTTCTACTGAATCTGGCAAAGTAAATGCTAAATATCTTGAGTACCAGAGAAACGTGGAACAGCAGATCATCAAACGTGCTGCAGACATGTTGACGCCTATATTGGGTTCAAGCAACTTTCGTGTTCAGGTCGCTGCGGATATGGATTTTAGCCGGGTAGAGGAAACTCAAGAAATCCTAGATAACAATCCAGTCGTCAGTAACGAACATACAGTTCATGATAATTCGATTGATCAGATCGCTCTTGGTGTGCCAGGGTCGTTAAGTAACCAACCTCCGGTTACGGGTGAACAACCCACTCAGGACAGTCAAAACACAAATGCACGTGCAGAAATTAAACGCCAGTATGCTGTGGGTTCAAGTGTAAGAAGAACACAGTTTCAACAGGGACAGATTAAGAAACTCAATGTATCTGTATTGTTGAATTCTGTGGTAGCTCCAGATGGGAGTGCTTGGACTAATCAAGAAAAATCAGAGCTTTCTGAAATGATTATGGAAGCGGTTGGCATCAATGCTGAGCGCGGCGATAGCTTTAGTTTAAATAGTTTTAACTTTACACCAATAGAGATTGAAGCTCCGCCAGAAATACCTTGGTGGCAGGACCCAACCATTCAACAACCGCTACGTTACGTTATAGGTGGAATGTTAGGTTTGGCCATGATTATGTTTGTTCTACGACCATTGGTTATGCACCTAACCGGAGCAGACCGACGTAATCTGGAACTTGAAGTACCTTCATTGCTAGATGAACCGTCTTACGAAGATGTACAAACTAAGTCTGATCGTGAATATGAAGAAAATCTCAATCGACGATTAGCAGAAAAAGGCATTAGTACATCCAATGGATTAGATGTGAGTAGTGAACTATTACCACCTCCAGGTTCTCCATTAGAAATCCAATTGAAGCATCTGCAGCTTATCGCGAATGAAGAGCCGCAGCGTGTCGCCGAGATATTGAAACAGTGGGTAAATGTGAATGAGCACAGCACAGTCAATGCAGAACCAAGAGCTTGAATACGTAGAGCAAACAGCGTTAGTGCTGTTGGGGATGGGTGAAGACGCCGCAGCCAAAGTGCTACGTCATTTCTCTCGAGACGAAACACAACGTGTCACTCGCGCTATGGCGAAGTTGAGTGGTATTAAAAGCGAAAAAGCGAAAAATGTTATACAGAAGTTTTTCGAAGATTTTCGCCAGCACAGTGGTATACGTGGTGCATCGAAAGATTACTTGTCTAATACTCTTCGTAAAGCGTTGGGTAACGATTTAGCCAAGGGATTATTAAATGATCTTTATGGTGATGAGATTCGCAACAATATGCAGCGTCTGCAATGGGTAGATTCCGAGATACTTGCCCGTTTTATTGCAAACGAACACCCACAAATGCAAGCCATATTCCTTGCCTATTTGCCACCAGAGAGTTCTTCTGCGGTTTTAAAAAATTTACCTCAGGATTACCACGATGAATTATTGTTCCGAATTGCACGAATACAAGATATTGACCATCAGGTGGCTGGTGATTTGAACGAACTGATTGAGCGTTGTATTGAGCAAATCTCAGTGACGCAAAGCGCACCTTTGTCAGGCGTTAAGCAAGTCGCTGACATCATTAACCGTTTTGATGGTGATAGAGCGTCATTGATGGAGATGCTTCGTTTACACGACGAAGATGTGGTTAATGAAATTGAACAAAATATGTTTGATTTCATGGTATTGGGGCGTCAAAGCGAAGACACCATGGATCGTCTGGTTCAACAAATACCGATGGAACTTTGGGCGGCCGCACTTAAAGGCGCTGAAATTACGTTGCAGCAAGCGATTAAGCGTTCCATGCCTCAACGTATGATTAAGACACTCGAAGATGAGATGCAAGTGCGTGGAGCGATTCCTCGCAGTCGTGTAGAAAGTGCTCGTCAGGAAATTATGCAGACTGTTCGTGAACTCAATGAAATGAATGAGATTGATCTGCAGCTCTATCAGGAACCGACGGTGGAGTAAGTCATGAATAAAAAAAGATCATGCGCCTTCCTTCCGATAGCTATCGGGTTCATCGTTTTCCACCGCTGGCACAGCCAATACAGGGAAATGATGAATTCGTTTCTGAGAAAGAAACTCAAGGTTTGAAAGCAGATGTACAACAACAGCTAGAAGTAGGCTTTCAGCAGGGTCTGCAGCAAGGCTTTGATGAAGGCTTACGACAAGGAATTGAACAGGGAAAACAGCAGGGTGCAGTTGAAGGTCAGAAAGAGGGCTTTCAGAAAGGATTTCTTAACGGTGAGCAGTCAGGAAAAAAACTGTTTGCAGAAGCAGCTAAGCCAGTTAATGAGATATTGAAATCATTATCGCAGTGGCAGATTGAGCAGGAGCAGCAACAGCGCCACATTATTTGCGAACTGGTACAAAAAGTCGCCCAGCAAGTTATTCGTGCAGAACTCACGTTAATGCCGCAACAAATTCTGTCATTGGTTGATGAAACGCTACAAGCGATGCCAGGTAAACCTCAAAGTGTCGTTATACATTTAAATCCTCAAGATTTGGAGCGCATCAAGCAGGTGAGTACTGAACTACCAGACGATTGGAAGCTGATTGCCAATAAAGACTTACCCGTTGGAGGTTGTCATTTGGTGACTGATGACGCCGAAGCAGACGTCAGTTGCGACTCGAGGTTAGAGTCATGCATGGACAACGTGAAACAGCACTTACTTGAAGAATCGTCTGAATCTGAGAACCAATATGAGCAATAATGTTCGAACTCATAGTTTTTTATCAGAACGTCTTAATGATGCAATTGCTTCTCTAGATGCCATACCTGTGGCACGAGTTACTGGAAGATTGGTCAAAGTTAATGGATTAATGCTCCAAGCGGTCGGTTGCCGTTTTAAATTGGAGCAACGTTGCATGGTTGAGACCGCTGAAGGAAGCATGATTGAGGCTCAGGTTGTGGGTTTTGATCATAACGTGGCTTATTTAATGCCCATAAGACGCCTTGGTGGATTGTTCGCAGGAGCGAAAGTTGTCCCTTTGGAAGGGGACAGCACTGTTCAAATGAGCAATCAATGGCTTGGACGTGTCGTAAATGGCTTGGGTGAAGCGCTTGATGGTGGACCTGAGTTACGTGGTGGTGAACGAATCTCTTTAGAGGCAAATCCGATCAACCCGTTAAAACGTAGGCCTGTTGATACGCCATTAGATGTTGGCGTGAAAACAATTAACGGACTTCTAACCGTCGGTAAAGGACAACGTATTGGTTTGATGGCTGGCAGTGGCGTTGGTAAAAGTGTTTTATTAGGCATGATCTCTCAAAACACTCAGGCTGATGTTATTGTCGTTGGCCTTATTGGTGAGAGGGGAAGGGAGGTTCGTGAGTTTATTGAGCGAAATCTTACCGAAGAAGCCCGTCAAAAAGCGATTATTATCGCTGCTCCTGCTGATGAATCACCACTCATGAGATTACGTGCAACATTACTTTGTCACCGTGCTGCTGAATATTTTAGGGATAAGGGCAAAGATGTACTTCTGATGATGGATTCGTTAACGCGATACGCCATGGCACAAAGGGAAATATCACTCTCTTTAGGTGAACCGCCGGCGTCTCGAGGATATCCACCTTCTGTTTTTAGCGTACTGCCACAATTGCTAGAACGCGCTGGTAACAGTGAAAATCAGGAAGGCAGCTTAACGGCTATTTATACCGTCTTGGCAGAAGGAGATGACCAGCAAGACCCTGTGGTCGATTCTGCTAGAGCTATTCTTGATGGGCATGTGGTGCTTTCTCGCCAATTGGCGGAACAAGGCCATTACCCTGCAATTGATGTCAATGCGTCAATCAGTCGGTGTATGTCATCCTGTACCCAAGAGGCGCACCAAACCGTAGCAAATCAATTCCGTCAGTTATATTCGAATTATCTGCAAGTTAAAGAACTATTGCCTCTTGGTGGATATCAACCCGGACAAGATCCCGACTTAGATCGTGCTGTTGCTATGTACCCGAGTTTAAGCGCTTATCTGCAGCAGTCAGCTCACGAGTCGGTGAGTTATGAGGAAAGTTTGACACAATTAGCGACTCTGTTTCAGGGGCGCTGATTCTATAAATTTTGAGATTGTTTAGGTAAGCGGTTATGAAAAATAAAATCCGGGCAGTTGGCAAATTGCAGCAAGTAGAGGAACAAAAACGTGACCGTATTGGCCAGCGACTGGATTCAATGCGTCAACAGCATCAGCATTTAACACATCAGCTGGAACTTTTAAGCCACTTAAAATCGGCCACAGGTCAGTCAACCTTTAGTGCTTTGACACTTAACAGCGCAATATTAATGAACTTAAATCGTGTAGATATCATGCTGCACAAAATGCTACGTCACCATGAAGAAGAGCAAGCGGTGATGGAAGCGGAATGTAATTCTGTACAGGAAGTTTTAGAGCATAAACATGCGCGTGTGAAAGGATTAGAACAAGTGTTAGATCGCTGGAAGAAAAAGCAAAGTTATGAAAAAGCGCGCAAAGAGCAAAAACACATAGAAGATATTATAAACTCACGCCTTCGTTACAAAACTCTGTAATGTTAACTTCATTTTGATTGCCAAGTACTGATTGCTCACCATTCAACGAGAATGTGTACAAATCATCATTGATCATTTAATCAGATTACACTCATTACAACTGAATGAGAGGTGGCAGAGGTTGCAGGTTAATAATAGGCTGAGCATTTAGCTGATTATTAGAGCTAAACAACATAAGTGGTTGAAATGAGTTTTGGTTTATCGAAGAAACAGTAACCAGATTTGCGAGCGCATAAAAACGGTGAACATACTGGATGGTTTCTTGTGGCAAACGTAATTTTTGGAACTCGTTACTGCCAGCTTGCTTTATTGCTCTCTCTACACGTCCTTCTCCGGCATTGTATGCGGCTAGTGTCAGCGTTAAGTTCCCGTCAAACTTTTTGTAAAGAAACTTCAGATAACGTAGTGCTGCGCCAGTACTGGCAGAAATATTTAGCCGTTGATCATTCGGGGTAGTGGTGAGGCCGAAACGTTGCGCAGTCGCGGGCATTAATTGCCATAATCCACGCGCACCTGCATGTGATATCGCCTGTGCGTTGTATGAAGATTCAAGCATGGGTAATAAGACCAATTGTTTAGGTAACGAATAATGTTCCAATTGGCCTAGAATAAGTTCGGTAATAGGTTGATGAGCCTGTATGCGTGAATGTATCTGGTTTTTATATGGCAGCAAAAGAAGCTGTTGATTCTCCACTTCTTTGGTAAAGGTTTGTGCCATACACACGCTACTACTGAATAACAGGGTTAATCCAGTCGCTATCAGACGCCTTTTATTTAACGATAACCTACGCTTGTTTATCATAATGCTTCGGTTAGTCGCTCTTCGTATGTAACAGACGTCTGAGTAAGTTCGGTTAAAAGCTCATGGAAAGCTGCAGAACTTTGCCCGTTTTCTTGATTGAGCTTGCGACATTGTTCTATCACAGAATTAAGCGATTTCCACTGAGTGGCGAATCGACCTCTTACGCTTTCTGGTAATGCATTTAAAATACGAACCACGGATTGAGAGTTATTGGGTAACCCTAAACTTCTTAGACATTGAGTTCGTTGTGATGCGTTTTTATTTAATCGATTGAGTAAAGGAACTTGCTGTTTAAGGTTTTTCGCCAGTTCATCTCCTTTAAACTCAAGATACAGTAATCTTTGCTCTATGATGAGCGTATGAAGCAGACCATAAAGTTTTAGATCTTCACTAATTGTTGCCATAAAAGCCTGAATGTGTTGCCCACGGTTACTTGACATGAGGACTCCTTATTACTCGTGTCCTGTGTGAAACTGCATCATAGCCTGAGACAAAGCTTTGCTATCCAGTTCAAGTTTGCCATTCGCGAGAGCTTCACGGACTCGTGCTACTTTTTCGATATCCACATCTGAAAGTGCAGCCATTGCCATTTGTGCTTTTTCCAAGGCAACCGTATTGGCGTTCATTTCAGGTTCACTTGTTTTGGGCTGTAGACTTGATTCAATTGGCTTTTTAGCTTGTTGCAGCGTTGGCTGCTGGACATGAGCGCCCGAAACTTTATCGATTTTCATGCTTTGACTCTTGGCTTAAATTTCGTTGTTACTATTAGTAGGCGACAACGGTTTTTAATTCATTAAATAAAAAACGAAAATTTTTAAATTTAGAATTGTGTTTGAACTTGGTTTAATCCAGTGACTACAGCGTGAATTACAGTATGAGATGAACTATTTTGCACTTCTATTTGCTCTCCTAATCCACCATCTTCTAATGCGACACCTTGTGTCGATGCATTAACCCCGTGTTTTGATGCGATGATGATAACTTCATTACCTTTGGTAACGATTGGGGGAGCAGTCACAAGAGTGGGTTCTAAAATTTGTCCGACACGCATACGACGCGTCGCTTGTTTGCCAATCGCATCGGATAGTTTGGTAAAGAAATCATCTTGATGCGTCAGAGTTCGCATTTCCATTTTAAGCATTGAAGCATCAATTTTTTGATCTCGGGACAAAGGCGTACTCACCACAACGACGGGGAGTGATAACGAAGCTTTTATGGTGACGTTTATGCTCCAACTAGAGTTATCGTCATAACAATCAACAGACCGTTTTAAATTGCCAACCGGAAGTAATTGGTTGTCTTGACCAGAAATAACCAGAGGGGTTTCACAAACTTTGAGATGTTTAACTGAGCCAGGAATCCACACCTGCCATTGAGGTTGAAAATTCTGCCACTCTCTTTGTTTCGCTAATAGCGCGACTTCTTTATCAAGATGGTTTTCTATGACCTGCTGTAACGCCTGTTCTGTCATGTTGTTTGCTTGGGTGGCGCCACTCACGATGAGCAAGCTTATTAAGATTAGAAACTTATTGAAAATAGAGGAAATATACACTTCCTCCTTCCTGTGATTTGCTTCCGATGGGCGGAAGTTACTCTTCCTTGCTTTAATATAAGTCATTGAATTTAATTAATAATTTATGTGGCATGCATCTTGTTATATGTATCTGAAGTGTAAGGCAATCAGCAAGGACAATAGCATGGCTATTTCATTTGAAACCGCGTTAGGCGTACATCCCGATGCGCTTAACTTTCGCGTTCAGCGTACCAAAGTTCTCGCGGGTAACCTAGCGAATGTTGACACTCCGGGATATTTGGCAAAGGACTTGAGTTTTACCACCGTCATGGATTCTGTTAGTAAGTTGGGCGTTGATCCTTCGATCCCCTCTCTTCGTGTTGAGAGCCAATATTCGATTCCTTATCAGAATAGTAAAAATGGTAATACCGTCGAACTGGGTGTGGAACAAGGCAAGTTTGCTCAGAACAACATGGATTTTCAAACAAGCCTGACGTTTCTCAATATGAAATTTCAGGGCTTAGCTAAAGCAATTGAAGGACGCTAATCATGTCATTTACTGATATTTATTCGATAGCAGGTTCGGCAATGAATGCGCAGACTGTTCGCTTGAATACAGTTGCCAGTAACTTGGCGAATGCGGACGCAGTATCTGCAAACCCCAATGATGCTTATAAAGCTTTGAAGCCAGTCTTTGCGACTGTCTATAACAAGACTCAACTCACCGCCAGCCATAATGATTACCCGAGTGCAGAAGTTCGCATTGTTGATGTCGTTCAAGCGCAGGGACAAGCAGAAAAACGTTTTGAGCCTAATAGTCCATTGGCTGATATAGACGGTTATGTCTACTACCCAGACATCGATGTTGTGGCAGAAATGGCTGACATGATGTCAGCAACACGCAGTTTTGAAACCAATGTTGAAGTACTCACCAACGTAAAAAGTATGCAGCAAGGGCTGTTGAAACTAGGGCAGGGTAGCTAATGACAATTGCAAGCTATACAGCACTTTCTGGTGACACTACAGGTAGTGCAACAATGACAAATCCAAGCGTGAGTAGTAACTCTCTGGACGCTAACAGCGCTACGTCACTTGAAAATGAGTTTATCAGTTTGATGGTTGCTCAGATCCAAAATCAGGATCCGCTAAACCCAATGGATGGTACTGAATATGTTGGTCAGTTAGCCCAGTTTTCTCAAGTTCAAAGTATGGAAAACATGTCCAGCGTACTGCAGAACAACACCGTCTTGCTGGATAACATGCAGGTGCTATCGACCGCAGGGTTAGTAGGGCAGACCGTTTATATATCAGGTAATGAGTTTGAGCTTGATGAAAATCCACAGAAAGGAAAAGTCGAGCTCAATTACGCTTCTAGCCAACTTAACTTAATCGTTACAGACCAGTATGGAGAAACAGTGAAAGTGCCACTGGGTGCTCATCCTGCTGGTGAAGTTGAATTTTCAATAGACCCTGAAGCGTTAGGACTAACCGCCGGTAAATATAACGTTACCGTGCAAGTACAAGATGGCCTGCCAACACCGAATGTGTTGCTGGCTGGTGAAGTGGAACAAATTCGTATCCCCGCTTCAGGCGGCTCTGCAATGGTCAATGTCGCCGGTGTAGGTAGCGTACCTTTTTATCAAATTACTCAATTTGGCGCTTAACGCCTTATAAGGAAACTGAGGTTATTTATGAGTTTTAATATTGCTCTTAGTGGCTTGGATGCAACCAATACTGAACTAAACACAATCAGCCATAACATTGCCAACGCGTCAACGTATGGGTTTAAGGGTGCAAGGACTGAATTTGCAGCTGTTTATAATGGATTACAGCCAGGTGGCGTAGAGGTTGCAGCCACATCACAGGATTTTGATACAAATGGATCTGTAACAAACACTGGCCGAGCAATGGATTTGGCGATTAACGGCGGTGGTTTCTTTGTGACACAAGATTCTGCTGGCCAGATTCAATATACGCGTTCTGGTGTCTTCGGAACCGATAAGAACAACAATGTTGTTAGTAATACGGGTGCTGCGCTACAGGGTTACAGCGTAGATGCCAATAACACACTTATGAGCGGGTCTGTTGGTGATATAAAAATTCGCACATCTTCATTGGCGGCGAAGGCGACCGATTCACTTGAATTTGTTTCCAATTTCAACGCCAGTGCAGGCGTAATTGATCAAGCGGTATATCCGTTTGATGTCACCGACCCTAACTCTTTTAACTCTTCATACACTTCCAAAGTTTATGATTCTCTCGGCAACAGCCATACGGTTACACAGTACTTCACCAAAACTGCAGATAATACCTGGGAAGTGAACGTTCAAGTGGATGGTAGCGCTACACCAGTAACAACCCAAGCAGTGACTTTTAATACTGACGGAACATTGTTATCACCTACTGGCTCTTATAACGTTGCTTTCCCTGCCGCGGGTGCTAACGCGATGAGTATTGACATCAGTATGACGGGTAGTACGCAGTTTGGTGCGGAGTTCAGTGTTAGTACCAATAACCCTAACGGCTATACCTCAGGTGAACTCAGTGGTGTGCGTATTGAAGACAACGGCATGGTGTATGCCACATACACAAATGGCGAATCTCAATTACAGGGACAAGTTGTGTTAGCCAACTTTGCTAACCCGCAAGGCTTAGCAAAAGTGAGTGGTACCGCTTGGACGCAAAGTTTCAGTTCAGGTGCTCCGATTATTGGCGTACCGGGTACGGGTACTTTAGGTGATTTATCTGCAGGTGCTCTGGAAGGCTCAAATGTCGATTTGACTGGAGAATTGGTCAGTCTGATGACGGCTCAGCGTAACTATCAGGCGAACGCAAAGACCATCTCAACAGAAGATAAGCTTACTCAGGCGTTGTTCAACGCAATCTAGTTAATGAAGTTCAACAGGATCATAAATGGATAGTTTGCTATACACCGCGACTTCTGGAGCCAGCCGAGTACTTAAAGCTCAGCACGTTCGTTCAAATAACTTATCAAACGCAGATACTTCGGGTTTTCGTGCGGATATGGAACGCGTCAGCAGTGTGCCGCTAAAAGGTTCAGGGTATGACGGACGAACCATGGTTGTAACCAACTCAGCTTCTACGCGTTTTGACAGTGGCGACATCGTTAGAACTGGACGGTCACTTGATGTTGCCATCATGGGAGATGGTTATTTAACCGTTGAATCTCCAGATGGCGGCGAAGCTTATACACGAGCGGGCAACATGGCTGTCGATACCAATGGTGCCTTGAGCATTAACGGGTTTGCAGTTTTAGATGATGGTGGCGCGCCAATTGTCCTGCCTGAATATGAAAAAGTGGAAGTTAGTGAGCGCGGAGTTATTTCTGTCACACCACCTGGAGGCGGCGCTGAAATCAACGTTGGGACACTCAAACTGGTGAACCCGGCGGATGGTCAACTGCAAAAGGAAAGTGACAGTTTATTGCATACCACTGATGGCACGGTGTTAGCGGCAGATGCAACGATACAACTTAATCCTGAACATATTGAAGGAAGTAATGTTTCGGCAATTGACGAGTTACTGAGTGTTATGTCTTTAACTCGTAATTTTGAAATGCAAGTGCGCATGATGAAAACCGCAGAAACATTGGCTCAAGCCGGAAATAAATTAGTAAGCGCGCGATAAATGTCGGCGTTGTAAGGAGAATCTTTAATGCATTCAGCACTATGGGTCAGTAAAACTGGCATGGCGGCTCAAGATACTAAGATGACCGCTATTTCAAACAATCTTGCGAACGTGAACACGGTTGGTTTTAAACGTGATCGTGTTGTTTTTGAAGACTTGTTTTACAGCATTCAACGTCAGCCCGGCGCTCAGGTTGATCAGGTAAACCAGCTTCCAACGGGTGTTCAGTTAGGTAGCGGCGTACGTGTAGTGGGTACGCAAAAAGTCTTCACTCAGGGTAATACTCAGAACACAGGTCAGGAAATGGACCTCGCTGTCATGGGGCAGGGTTTTTTCCAGATCGAAAATTCTGACGGTCAGATCATGTACAGCAGAAATGGTCAGTTTCATGTGAATTCTGAAGGTTTGATGGTGAACAGTCAGGGATTGCCTTTGCAACCACAAATACAGATCCCAGAGGATGCGACATCTTTGTCGATTGGTGTTGACGGCACAGTCACTACAACAAGTGCAACGGATTCTACGCCACAGACGTTAGGGCAAATCACGCTGGCAAGATTCATTAACCCGGCAGGCTTAGAAGCATTAGGTGGAAACCTCTTCCGTGAAACGGATGCTAGTGGTCAGGCTGAGGAACTTGTTGCTGGTGAAGATGGTGTAGGCAGCATTAAACAAGGTGTGCTCGAAGGTTCTAACGTTCAGGTTGTAGAAGAAATGGTAGACATGATCACCACACAACGAGCGTACGAGATGAATGCCAAAGTCGTATCTGCGGCTGATGACATGCTGAAGTATGTATCACAGTCTGTGTAAGGAAGCATAGTTAATGAAACATAGAGTAATGACAAAGCTAAACACGGTCGGGTTATTGGGCGTTTTAATATTATCGGGTTGCGCTGGGCGGGATGAGTTTATTCCGCCATCACCCGATGATGAAAAATATGGGCCACCGGCTTTGGATTACTCTTTACCTACACCTCACTCAGGCAGCCTTTATCGCCACAACTACTCAATGACTCTCTTTCAAGACCGCCGTGCATATCGTGTTGGCGATGTTTTGACCGTACTTTTGTCGGAAGAAACAGAATCCAGCAAAAGTGCAGATACTAAATATGGAAAAACGTCGAGTGTTGGACTCGGTGTCCCCACAATAGGGAACAGCACATACGATCAATTTAGTGCATCTGTAGATGGTGAGCGAAAATTTGATGGCACAGCTTCTAGTTCTCAAGGTAATAAACTTGAAGGCGCAATTACGGTCACCGTCGGTGAGGTTCTTCCTAATGGAGTACTAAGAATCCGCGGAGAAAAATGGCTTCGATTGAATCAGGGGGATGAGTTTATTCGTCTGACCGGAATCGTCCGTGTCGAAGATATTACACGTAGTAATCAAGTCTCTTCTCAACGTATTGGTGATGCAAGAATTACCTATTCAGGCCGTGGCGCACTGGCTGACAGTAACGCGTCCGGTTGGTTGACGCAGTTCTTTAATAGTCCATGGATGCCGTTTTAATGAAACAACACAATATATTTTTCACAACAGTATTACTGGTACTGTTTTTGGGTTCGTTCCCTACCGCGCGAGCTGAAACTCAAATTGCATTAATGGACTTAGTAGATGTTCAGGGAATACGTGAAAACCAATTAGTTGGTTACGGAATGGTTGTTGGCTTAGATGGCAATGGTGACCGTAACCAAGTGAAGTTTACCGCTCAGTCTATTACAAACATGTTGCGTCAGTTCGGTGTACAACTCGATGAATCGACCAACCCCAAGTTGCGTAATGTGGCTTCAGTGAGTGTGACGGCGACAGTCAATCCAATGGCTGGACCGGGTCAGAAACTGGATATTGTTGTTGCATCCATCGGCGATGCCAAAAGCCTCAGAGGCGGGACGTTATTAATGACACCATTGCGCGGTGTTGACGGCGAAGTGTATGCCGTAGCGCAAGGTAATGTTGTGGTTGGTGGTGTGTCTGCCGAAGGTAGAAGTGGTTCAAAAATTACCATCAATACAGCAACCACTGGCAGAGTGCCTAACGGTGCAACACTCGAACGAGAAATACCCACAGACTTTAATGAACAAGACAAAATCACCTTAAATCTACGTGAACCTAGCTTTACGACCGCAAAAAATATTGTCCGTGAAATTAATAACACGTTTGGACCGAAGGTCGCGACGGCAATCAATAAGGGCAAGGTCGAAATGCGTGCCCCTAAGGATACCCAACAACGAGTGACTATGATGTCTATGTTAGAAGAACTCAGTGTTACCGAAGGTCGTAAACCTGCACGAATCGTCTTTAACTCTCGCACTGGAACCGTCGTAATAGGTAAGAATGTGAAAGTGGGAGAGGCTGCTGTCAGTCACGGCAACTTAACGGTCAGTATTAACGAATCTCAACTGGTGAGTCAGCCAAATGCGTTTGCAGATTCAGGGCAAACGGAAGTTGTCCAGCAGTCGGATATTAATATCGATGAAATGAGAGCGAATATGATGATCTGGCCTGTGGGCACCGAACTAAACACCATCGTTAGTGCGGTAAACAGCCTCGGAGCGACACCCACTGATCTGATGTCGATATTGCAAGCCTTACATGAGGCTGGGGCATTAAACGCCGAGTTAGTCGTTATATAGGGAAAGCACAATGAAAATAGATCTTTCTAACGATAGAACACAGATGGGTTCAGTTCTTTATCATGACAACACAACACTGACGAACATTAAACATGCTTCCGACGAAAAAGGCGCATTAGAAACTGTCGCGAAACAATTTGAGGCAATGTTCCTGCAATTAGTATTACGTCAAATGCGTAGCAGTAGTGATGTTATGGCTGATGAAGACAGCCCGTTTTCTAGCAAGCAACAGGGTGTGTTTCGCGATATGTATGATGGCCAGATGGCTATTGAAATGGCGAAAAAACAGAGCTCGGGAATTGCAGATATGTTAGTTGAACAATTGGGTTCGAATGAGAGCTCGGCTTCAAACATTGTGAACTTTTCTTTAGCTTCTCAACGTGTAGGACACGATGAGCCAAAATTGGCAAAAAATGTCGTCACACCAGTTAATCATTCTTCACAAACGGTCGCATCTAACTTCCAAGAAAGAAATGAATTAACAGCGACTAATGCATTTAGTCAGTCTTTGATTCGTAAATTGGAGCGTTAACGAATATGAACCTGGTTAATATCGCATTAAGCGGACTCAATGCAAACCGCGTAGCACTAGATGTTACAGCTCAGAACGTCGCGAACGTAAATACTCCTGGTTATAGTCGCCAACAAGCACTAATGGCAACCGTTGGCGGTTCTCAGTATGACAGACTTAGTGCAGGGACGGGCGTAGAGGTGACGAGTATTCGCCGAGTAACAGATCAGTTTATTGTTAAGCAGACGTGGACGACCAGCAGTGCAGAATCTTATGCATCACGGTATACAGAGAGTTTAAGCTACCTAGAAAACACATTAGATTCTGAAGGATTTAGTTTGTCAGCGGGTTTGGATAACTTATTTGCTGCACTTCATGATGCGACTTCGAAACCGGAATCTATGCCATTACGTCAGCAAATTATTAATGAAGCTGAAGCGCTATCCCGCCGTTTTAACACTCTGAATGAGTCCCTTTATACCCAACATAAAAACTTAAGCGATCAGCGCACTGCTGCAGTTGCAGAAGCGAATAGTCTTATGAGTAATATTGCTGATATAAATAAGCAGATAGTTGAGAGTAAAGGCGTTGGCGCAAATGCAGCGCAACTACTAGACACACGTGATACGTTGGTTGGGGAGCTATCAAAATTGGTGGAAGTAAAAACCACTGATCAGGCTAACGGGAGCATTCAAGTAACACTGACGTCTGGTCAACCTCTGATCATGGGCAGTGAGGCGGGTGTTCTTAAAGCAATACCTGATGTAAATGATGCTTATATAGCAACGTTACAAGTCGATTTTGATAAACAAAGCTTTTCAATACCCGGTGATGTCGGCAGTAACCTTGGCGCAATATCAAACTACCAAACTAACATTCTCAAACCGTACATGACGGCGCTTGATGAGATGGCTGTTTCCATGGCTGATGCGTTCAACACGGAACTGGCAATGGGCTTAGATCTTAACGGAATCGCGGGAAAAGCGTTATTTAGTTATGACGCAGCGAACGCTGCTGCAAGTCTAACTATTACGGACATTACTCCGAATGAACTGGGTTTATCTGGTGATGGAAATCCAGGGAACAGCGACAACTTGATTTCCATAATAGAGATAAGTAACCAGACATTTTCGATTAATGGCTTTGGGAATGTCTCACTGAATGATGCATTTACAGGAATGGTGGGTAATGTCGCAATAAAAGCACGACAGGCCGAATCGGACTATCAGGCTAAAAGCAGCATGAACAGCCAGGCAATTACCGCCAGAGATAATATTAGTGCAGTCAACAGTGACGAAGAAGCAGCAAACCTAATGAATTTCGCTAATGCGCACAATGCCAATATGAAAGTTATCAGTACCGCCAACCAGCTGTTTGATTCAGTGCTGCAGTTATTTTAGAGGGACATCATGAGAATCAGTGACACACAGTTTAGCCAGATGATGCTGCAAAGCTTGCAGACAAACAATGCAGGGTTAGGAAAGGTCATGCAGCAAATGTCGACAGGTGAAAGGATGACGAAGCTGTCCGACGATCCTATGGCATCAATCAAGTTATTGAACCTCGAGCGTGAAGACAGCGCTATTACCCAATACCAAAACAATATTGCCAATGTAAAAACGATACTTTCCAGCCAGGAAGTGTATTTAGATTCCGTGACGGATAGCTTGCAGAACATGCGTGACCGAATTCTCTGGGGAGCGAATGGCACGATGACAACAGACGACCGTGCCGGGATTATTACCGAGTTAAACAATCTACGAGATTCGATTACTTCGGCATTTAACGCTCAAGATGAAGAAGGGGTTCATTTATTCTCGGGAACGGCAACAGATACCCCGTCTTTAGATGCGAATTACAATATTTTGGGTAACAGTGATAAACGAGTCGTGACTGTCGCAAAAGGCGTTACGATGGAAACGAACATTACAGCGCTAGATGTTTTGGATCTGGGCGGTGGCAATAATATTTTAAAATCCATAGACGGATTAATCGCCGAGTTTCAGGCTCCTACTGCAAATTTCCAAAATGAAGTCAGCAACACAATTAATGATCTTGATATAACCGCAAATAACGTTCTGTCAGCAATCACGGAAATGGGCGGACGTCATAACAATTTGGATTTAATGAACAGTTCGCATACCGACAACAAACTCTTTGTCGAAAAAGTGAACGATGAGTTATCTGCTTTAGATTACAGTGAAGCCTCTGTGCGTTTAAACAGTTTCATGGCTGCTTTACAGGCTACACAAGCCAGCTATGTCAAAATAGACGGCTTATCACTATTTGACCGTATTTAGGTAGTATTTAGATGGCTTTAAGCACAAGTGAAGTTCGTGCGCATGGTATTCGACTAACTGGGCAGGAAAGAACGACGGTTACACCGTCACTAAATGCTGGCGATGTAAAACGTATTGCGTCGAACCCCGCTACTTATCCGGACAGAGGTAATACCTCGACTTATTCTGTGTCGGGAATATTGCTTACTCAGGGGCAACAACAAGCGACTGCTGTACAAATAGCGGCTAAGTCCTTGCAGCTAGTCGGGAAAGAGTTAGGTAGCATTAAGCGTCAATTAACTCAGGCAATGAATCAGGGCGTAGATAACGTTCCAAATATTAAAGAGAACTTAACGCGTTCAAAATTTCAAATTGATACCGTGTTACAAGAGTCTCGTTTCGATGGTCATCGTGTTATTGATAATGAGTTGAACTTAAAACTCAATGGAACAGATGTCCGCCGATTTTCAATTCCTGGTCTCAATGTGAATCGCTTACAAGGTAAAGCTGAACAAATACGTTTGGATTTCCCTCATGGTAGCTCGGTAATGATCCAGTTTGATTCAGCGAAAGATGGAGTTAGAACCGTTAAAATGTTGGATAGAAGTCTTATACCTTTGGGGATGAGAGCCAGCATTAGTGAAGACGGTACCGTACTATTTGAAGCGAGTGAGCAAGCTTACAAACAAATGGACCATAAAGTCGCAGTTACAGGCCAAGGCCATCGTTTTCCGGCTGGTCAGGCTAACATGCTCAATTTAAAATCAGAACCAGATGGCGTTGCTGAGCTTCGTTTCGATTTAAGCTCGCGTGACGGTATTAAGCAGAGCATCATTAAAGTTAATAAACATCTTCAGCAAACACACGCTAGCTTAGAACAAGCTAACCAATATCAAGTCGATATCGATACACAAATGCAGACAATGAAGAGTCAACTGAATGTGCCTACCAGTCAGCAGATTTCACAGAAGCTCACACATTTTAATAGAGCTTCGGAAGATTTTTCTTCAGCGTTTGAAGCATTAAATGCACAAGCGAATGTTCGTCGCCATACTGTGGTTGCGTTGCTCAGTTAGACCTAGCTCATACCTTTTTAAAAACAATGGAAAATCATCTGGTGTCTAGATTTTCCATGTTCCAGTTTCGTTCATTCAGACTTGATACAAACCTACCTCTGCATTTGCCAAAGCCTAATACGTGAATCATTATCGACTTTCCGCTACACTGTGCGGCTTCATTTTAAGGCTTTCAAAAATACGTATGAATTCAGTACTCAGATACATTCAAGGTTATCCTGCTCATATTGTCGAGTCAGTCCAAAAGTTGGTTGATAACGATAAGCTCATTCCTTGGTTCGAGCAGCGTTACCCTGAACGTCATTCAATTCAAAGTGAGAAAGCACTGTTTGAATATACGATGGCGATTAAGAACCAGTATATGAAGAAAACTGCGCCGCTGAGTAAGGTGGTTTACGACAGCAAAATACACCTAATCAACAATGCTCTGGGCCTTCACACTTACGTATCAAAAGTCCATGGCAATAAGATCAAATCTAAAAATGAAATACGTATTGCCAGTATGTTTAAAAACGCGCCTGAGCCTTTATTAAGAATGCTGGTTGTTCACGAGCTTGCGCATCTGAGAGAAAAAGATCACAACAAATCCTTCTATCAACTTTGTTGTCATATGGAACCGAATTATCACCAGTATGAACTGGATGCACGCATTTACATGATGGTCTTAGAGTTAAGCCGAGGTAACGGATGAACAGTCAAGCTCCTACTGGGAAGACCCGAGGGAAAACACGCAGTAAAAATACAGTGAAAGAGAAAGCTGCTAACGAAAAAAGGTGAGCAGTAAGAAACCGTATTCTGCATCTAAGGCTTCAAAGTCCAAACCACTAGCACAACCGAAATCTAGCGGAGCGGCAAAACCAACCGTTAAATCAAACCCAGTGACTAAGGGCAAAGAGGGGTTACACAGTAGAAATCGCCACAAAGGCAATTATGACTTTATGGCGTTGTGCAAAGTGTTACCGGAATTAAAGCTCCACCTGATTAAAAATCCAAAAGGTGATTGGAGTATTTCTTTCTCAGACCCGAAAGCCGTAAAGCTACTGAACAAAGCGTTACTTGCACTGCATTATGGTGTGTCGTTCTGGGATATTCCGCAGGGCTACTTGTGTCCGCCAATTCCGGGACGTGCAGACTACATCCACCGCGTTGCTGATTTGCTGCAATCAGAGAACTCGTCGTTAAAACAAAGTGGCGTTCGTGCACTTGATATAGGCGTGGGTGCGAATTGTATTTATCCGATCATTGGTGTCACGGAATACGGTTGGAACTATGTAGGTAGCGATGTTGACCCCGTGTCTGTCAAGCATGCAAATAATATCGCTCTGCACAATGACAATCTGAGAGGCCGAATAGAGTGCCGTTTACAGACTGACAGCAAATCGATATTTGCTGGCATTATTCAGCCAAATGAAAAATACGATGTGACGACCTGTAATCCGCCGTTTCATGCATCTCTTGCTGAAGCAGAACAAGGGACTCAGCGAAAGCTGAAAAACCTTCAAGCGAACAAAAAGAAGAAAGGTTTAACAAGTCAGCCGATGCTTTCAAAGCAAGAGGAAAAGCCGACTCTCAATTTTGGTGGACAGAAAGCAGAGCTTTGGTGTCCCGGTGGTGAAGCGGCATTTATCAAGAACATGGCGTTTGAAAGCCAGCAGTTCGGTCAGCAGGTTTTGTGGTTCACAACCTTGATTTCAAAAAGTGATAATGTTCGTTGGATGAAAAAACAACTTCAGAAAGTTGGCGCTGAGTCGATAAAAGTAGTAGAGATGCAACAAGGACAAAAGATAAGTCGTTTTATTGCATGGACTTTTCAAAATGCTGAACAGCGCAAGCTGTGGATTAAAGACAGTTGCTAATATAACAGTAGTGGAATAACTCTATAGAGAAGGAGGTAAGTATGGACTTTGTGTTCTTTCAACCTTGCCAACCGGATTGGTTATGCAAACCATTCTTGAGTGTATTTTCACTATTGTTGCTTGTCGGACTGGTTTTGTTTATCCGTATCGTTTATCGCGAATACCAGAAAATACAACGGGCGAAACAAGTACGACGCCTACGTCGAGTGCATTATCGCGATAGAAAAGGCGGCAATAATGGCCGCCCGAAAAACGCTAAATGACAATGAGCCTACAGTTGTTTGAGTAGCGATAAATATTTCTGTTCCAATCTTTTGTTTCCGGCTCGCCGTTCTAAATTTGCCAACAAGTGCAGTGATGCTTTTTGATAACCATGGTTTTGATGAAACTGCAAAAGCCTCACTCGCGCCTGAGAAAACTCTCCTGAATCTATTTCTAGCTTCGACAATTGTAAGATTGAGCGAAATCGCTGCGGATCATGATCTATGGCGCGGCTAAAGTACTTTTTTGCTTTGCTGAAGTTGCCATATTTCGCTGCACACAAACCGGCATTTTCGTAGCTTTCCGCCACTAAGTAATAATTGGGTTGTTCTACGGCTTGATTGAAATATTTATCGGCTTGTCGGTAGTCGCCTATCTTACACAGGAAAGCACCATAATTGTTGAGCACTTGGCCATTGTCGTCATGTTCACTCAATGCGTCTTCGTAAGCTTCAAGTGCTTTATCTTTTTCGCCGACGACATCGTAGTAATGAGCGATCGCAAGCATGGCTCTGTAGTATTCCGGCGCGTGTTCTAACGCTTTCTCAAGGTTTTCTCGTGCTTTGGGCATGTTGCCATTTTCTAAATAGCCCAAGCCTAATGTGATTCTCGATTCCGCTTTTTCAATCGGGTCGTTGTTTTGTTGGAGACTGTCTTGTTGTTCAACCATCATGCAGCCCAAGAGGAGAGATGATAGCAAAATACTGAGTATTGATTTCATTGACTTACTCCTTGAATTTTGAAGGTATGATAATGAAATCAATTGATTATCGAAGTTGTGGTGAAAATTTATGCGACAGGTTCTGCATATTCAATGGAGTGAATAAAAAAGCCCGCTAGTGATAGCGGGCTTAGAAGTGTGTGCTGAAATACAGCTTTGCTCTTCGACTAGTCGTCTTTTGTGAACTTGTCTTCGCTAAAGTGTTCCAGATCAAACGGTGTTTGTTGGTAAACACAATAGTTAAGCCAATTCGCGAACAACAGGTGCCCATGACTTCGCCAACTTGCTCTCGGCTGATTATCAGGATTGTCATTCGGGTAGTAGTTCACAGGAATCATTGGCTCCATACCTTCACCCAAATCGCGAACATACTCATTGTGCAGTGTATTGGCATCATACTCAGGGTGACCGGTAACGAACACGTTACGCTTGTCTTTCGTTGATGCTAAGTACACGCCCGCAACGTCAGAAGTCGCGAGAATATCTAAGTCAGTATGCTCACCTAAAAAGTCGGCTTCGAAATCGGCATAACGAGAATGAGGAGCCAAAAAGGTATCATCAAAACCACGCAAGATTGGGTGGAACGGCTGATGAATGTCGTGATGGTAAACTCCGGAGAGTTTTTCCTTACGTGTTCTCTTTGGCAAGTTATACAGCAGCTTCAAGCCTGCTTGTGCAGCCCAACACACATAAAGTGTTGAAGTAACATGGCTTTTTGCCCAAGTCATAATGGTCTGCAAATGATCCCAGTACGCCACATCTTCAAACTGAACTAAGCCCAGAGGGGCTCCGGTGATGATCAGACCATCAAAGTTACGATCCTTAATTTTGTCAAACTGACGATAGAAAGCATTAAGGTGTTCTTCCGGTGTGTTTTTGCTTGGGCGATCATCAATGCGTAACAGTTCGATATCCAATTGCAGAGGTGAATTGGAGAGTAGACGTAAAAATTGAGTCTCGGTCTCAATCTTTTTCGGCATCAGATTCAAGATCAAAATTTTAAGTGGGCGGATTTCCTGCGTTGACGCACGAGATTCTGGCATTACGAAGATGTTCTCTTTACGTAATACATCACTTGCAGGCAGTTGATCGGGGATCCTAATTGGCACAGCTTTCTCCCTTAGCTAACATTTTGGACGTCTAAACATCTAGACTTATAGCCTAACTATTTACAGATGTCGATAGCAAAATGCAGACAACCTTAAATTAAGTTAATATTCACGCCCAACGCGGTTATTTCATAATTTTATATCTTATTGACGGGTTCAACATGCTGACTCTCACTCTTATCCGAGGTTTACCGGGTTCAGGTAAATCAACGCTGGCAAAAACATTACCAGCCGTTCATTTAGAAGCGGATATGTACTTCGTAAACGAGCAGGGAGAGTATCAATACCGTGCTGAGGAAATTGGGGATGCACACCAATGGTGTCAGCAACAGACGGATTATTGGCTTCAACAGGGCAAGAACGTGGTGGTATCAAACACCTTTGTTAAGCAGTGGGAAATGACCGTCTATAAGAAGTTAGCCAGAAAACATAAAGCTAAGCTCAATATAATTGTGTGCCGAGAGCTCTACGGTAATATCCACGGTGTCGAGGATGAAGTTATTGAGCGGATGCGAAAAGACTGGCAAGAATAACTTGTTTGCCAGCCGTTTCTTCTACTTTTCTATTCTGGTGCAGTTGCGTGGCGTTGCGCTTTGCTAAGCTGCCACCAAGCCAGCATGAACCAAACTATCACTTGTCCCCACAGCAAGGTCCATTGAGACGCTATTTGACGCCATTCAGCACTCATCTGATTGAGAGCTAAGAAGCCTTGTATTGCAGGAGTGCTTGGAAACAGTTTCGATGCCCATACTATTGGTTGTGGAATCGCCTCGACAGGCCATATAAAACCTGCTGAAAAAATCAAAGGCATTGAGCTAAGCAAAACCACCAACGTTACCAGCTCCCGTCTTGGAGTAATAGAACCAAGCCAGATGCCGATAAAACATGAAGAAAGTAAAAATGGCAGTAACAGCGTCAGCAGTTCGGATGCGTGTGCGAGTGTGTTGACACCATGCAGGCTAAAACTTGCGCCGAAATAATACATACTCAGCAGGTAGTAAATCGGGATGAGCACAACACTTCTTAAAGCGATGAGTTTGAAACTGGATATGTGGCTCCAATAACCAATACCGTGTTTCTGTGTGCCAACCATCATGCCTGAAGCAATCAGCATCGTTTGCTGCAAAATAAGAACAAACACGGCTGGTACAACGTAGTCTACATATCCCATACGTGCATTAAACGTGGGTTTCAGGTTTTGTCCGGTCGGCGAGTAGTGTTTAGCGGCAAGTGAAAGCGGTTCTCCGTCTACGACAAGACGAGCGACTTTGGTTTTGGCTGTTAATGTTCCGCCTGCCTGAGCCAGACCTTCAACCAATGTTCCGTAAACCAAAAAGTAGGAAGCATCACCCGCATAGGCAAGTGTGGTGCTTTTTCCTAGCATTAAGTCTTTGTAGAAATGTTCCGGAATGACCAAAATTCCGCTCACTTGCTTATCTAGAAACGCCTGCTTTGCTTCTTCAATGGTCGCATTTCGTTGAACGACTTTGACCTGTGGCGTAGCATCAACCATGCGTTCGAGCTGGTAGCTGGCTTGGCTCTTATCTAAATTTACAACGGTAAGCGTTTGTTCTCTTGGCGTTTGCTGACTGTAGGGAAGCGGGTAAAGAAACGAATAGAAAAATACGCCACCAAACACGGTCAATACCACCACAGGGTTGGTAAACAGTGCTTTAATTTCCGCTTTCAGTAAGTTAAACCAGCCCATGGTCACTCCTCACTTTTTCTTCTGCTCTCAGATGCTTTTTAATCAATAGGAGAGTTAACCCAAGCGGTAGAAGATAGCCAAGCATAGGCGACAAAGATGCAAGAGCAGGATAAGCATCGAGTCCATAGCTGACTTGGCTTACCTGCACATCAATATAATGACTGACAGGTAGCAAGCTGCGCCATATCTGAGCCAAAGTGCCCATATCCGTTGTCGGGAATGTTATTCCCATAAAAGCAAAGCTTGGTGCGGTATAAGCCGCGGCGAAGCTCATCGCTCGTGCTGGGTCTAATGTAATAAAGAAAAAGAACGAGCCCATAATCATACAGGCCACAATCGTAATGCACTGAGCAATGACCATGGTCGACATAGAACCGTGCATAGGCCAATCCAGCCCGTGATAAAACCAGCTAAGAAAACCGGCACCTTGCAGGACGAAGACCAGTGAATAGGGCGCGAGTGTTGCTATCAAACGCGAGAGCGTATTGGGTTGTGCCCAAATGCCTAAACCGTGAGTTCGGTGATTGGCGGCCAGTATCATAATGGTGGTCACCACTATGGCAATTTGCCAAATGGCAGGAATAACCGCCGAAACCAAAAACTGAGCGTAGTTTGTGTTTTTATTAAATAGTGGTGTGATTTGAGTACGTATCGGTAACACGTGACTCATTGCACCCAGCGTGGTTTGCTGACCTTTGGCGAGCGTTTTTACCACTTCAACTTGCGCATTAAATGTGGATTGCGCTTGCACGACGGCAGAATTGATTAGCCTTCCAACCAAAATCATTTGGCTGTTATAGAAGGTGGTAACCTGTGGTTGCTCTCCACGATAAATAGCCTTATCGAACTGGTTCGGAATGACCACATAAGCATAAATGTCAGTGCTCTTTAGATCCTCTGTCGCTTCTGCCACATTGGCGTAACTGCGAAGTACCGAAAGGGTGGATGTTGCATCCAGTTCGCGGCTAAGCTGACGTGAAAGGCGACTATTGGATAGATCTACGACGCCAATAGGTAAATCGCGGACAATGGCTTGGGAGAATATCCACCAGATTATGACAACCAATACGATCGGAACCCATGTCAGACAGGAGAGTAACCAGCGATCTCTCCTTAATATCTGCCATTGTGTCGCTAAAGAAGGTGAAGCCACAGCGTGATCCATTTTATAGTTCAACCACCACGCTCATACCCATGCGTAAACCTTCAACCGGTTCAACGGGGCGAGCTTCAACTTCAAAAGTGCGCAAGTCAAAACCTTGTGTTGCATCGGTAGAGCGCCATGTTGCGAAGTCGCCCATTACTGCGATGTGAGTGACTTTAAACGCCAGCGTTTTATCCAATGCGGGAACAAAAGCATTGAACTGTGAATCCTTAGCAAAATGGCTGAGCAGGTCTTCTCGAACATTGAGAACAGCCCAAGAATCTTGTGTATCGACTACTGTCACAACAGGGAAGCCTTGTGGGGCGAGTTCGCCACTTTGCATTAATACTTGTGCAACTTCTCCGTCAAACCAGCTCGAAATTTCAGTGTCTGCGGCGTATGCTTCCACTTCAGCAACCGCACCTTCAGCCATACGAACTTTCTCTGCAGCGGCTTGTTTGGTTTCTTCACGAGCGCCTTCTTGAGCCATGTTGTACATCTGCTGTGCTGAGCTTTCAGTGTATTTCGCTGCTTGCCATTGCGTTAAAGCTTCATCTCTTTTCTGCTCAGCAACGACGCCATCTTTATATAGGTTATTGACGCGTAAATAAGTCTTCTCAGCTAACTGAGAAGCGGCGCGCGCTTTTAACCATTGATCTTTTGCTGCTTGAATCTGTTGTTCACGAGCACCGTTTTCCGCTTCCTGAGCCAAGGCTCCAGCGGCTTTTTTCCAGCAATAGCTTGATCAAGCTTGGCTTCAATTTCTGGGCTGTGAATAGTGAATATCAGCTGTCCTTTTTCGACCATATCACCTTTGCGAACATACACTTGGTCTATACGCCCCGGTACTTTTGAGGAAATGCTGTATTGCTGTGATTCTATCTGACCCTGCAAATGAATAGGCTTTGGCTGATAAGCTTGATAAAAGCCATAACCGATCCATGAAACCAAAGCTAGGGTGGATACAGCAACTAGTGTCGTTTTTACAGCCTTCATGATGGATCCTTTTCATTCACAAGTGTTTGAGTTTCAGCGCTTGTCAGAGGAATTGCTGACTTTTTGTAGTTATCAAATGTGTCCATTTCACTGGTCAGTGCGAGTAATTTATTGAGTGAAATTAGGTAATTAAAACTGGCAACGTATTGCTGAGTTTTAACGCTCGCTAAATACAGTTCGGCATCTACCACATCAAGAGATGTAGATAAGCCTTGGGTGAATGCTTTCTGACGCAGTTTAAGGTTTTCTTGAGCAAGATTGAGGCTGGAGTTTAGCCCTGTCACTTCTTCAAGTGCTTGCTCTGCTTCGAGATAGGTTTTCTTCACTAATACTTGCAGATCTTGTCTTGCTTGTGCCTTCAAGTATTTGACTTGTGAGACTGCACTATGCGCTGCCTTAATCTGATCACTACGCCCTGTATTTTCAAGCAAAGGGACGCTGACACCAATACCAACTAACCAATCTGGCTTCATCTGACTCGCTAATGAATCGTCTTCATAGAGACTGTAATCGCCGTATAGGTAAACCTCTGGGTAATATTTGCCTTTCTCCGCATTGATTAAGCTGCTGGCTTGTTTTTCTTTGGCGTCGAGCAAATCCAGACCCGGATACGTATTGAGTGTCTGTTCGACAAAGGCACTCATTGAAGGAAGACTCTGGTTTACAAACAACTCACCATCGGGTTCTACGAGGGTGGTTTGTCCTAGAATTTCCGTTAAAGCATTTTGAGCAATATCGAGGTCTTTTTGTGCTTTCTTACGTTCAACCGCCGCTTTATCTAATGAAGCTTCAGCCTGAAGTCGCTCAACGTGGGCTATTTGCCCTTGTTGCTCTAGTTTTAAAGCGTTATCTCTGTGTTTGGTTAATCCCGCTTCAACGGAAGAGCGTGTTTCTAAAACTTGCTGAGCCAAAACCACGCTGTAATAGTATTTTGCTAAGTCTTCATAGCGAGCTTGAGTTTCCATCGCAAGCTGGCTTTGTGCTTCTTCTTTCTTTCCAATCGCGGCATCTTGGGCTGCTGAAATTCTGCCACCGGTAAAAATAGGCCAGACAGCTCGAATAGAAGAGCTGAAGATATCTCTTTCAGTAACCGTTGAAGTTATTGAACCAATGGAACTTAGTAGTGCAGCAGGGAGAGGGAGGGTTTGACCTGTACTCTCCATAATTTGCTGGCCGGAGAGCGTCACGTCGTTATCTAAGCGAGTGAAGTTCGCTCCCACACTAATGGAAGGTAAGTTGAGGTTACCTTTAGAATTTTTAAGATGTTCGTAACGCTCTACATTGGCACGTTCTGCTGCGAGGGAATTGTTGTTCTGTTTCAGCAGTTCCCAAGCTTGTTGAAACGAAATTGGCGCAGAATAAGCAGTTTGACTACCAAGCAGAGAGCATACAAAAAGAGCGATAGTTTTTGTCTTCATGTTCAGCTCAGCAATAAAAAATAATTAGAGCATATGCTCTAATTATTTATGTGTTAAGTCAACGGGTTTTAGAAAGCATACTCTTTTAAAAAGAATAGTCTTGTAAAAAGCACGGTGTTGTAAACGTATCGTTGCTTATCAGCAAATCGCTGTCTGTGACAAAACAAACCGTATTTGTTAGAAGTGGTGATCCGCAGGGCAAAAATAATCCGCTCTCCAAACCAACTTTTTGCTGCTTTGCATCGTGCTCAGCAATTCTCTTCCTGACATCTGAGGAAAAGAGAGAAGTACTAACATTTCATCTGAGCAGGTATCTTTCGGATCATACGCTCTTACGTGGGTGAACGTAGAACACAGTTGTCTCGATAACATGTCTTTGGAAAGACAAATCCCTAAGTCGTCCCGTTTCATAAAAATGCCCCATCAAATTGTTGAGTTTTACTTCCTAAAAAACTCATTTTCCGATAAACGATTCACATAGAATTTCGCTAGCCAGAATGCTCCTGATTGCTTATTAATTATACAGCTCAAGTTTTGACTCTGTCGAAGTAAAGCACCCCCGCACTCTGTGATTCCTGCCAAATTTAGGCGATGTAATAAAACTTTGTTACTAGCTCTTTAGAAGTAGTTATCATTCGAATTTTCAGGGGCAAAATTTTGGTTATTTTCGAGGGTATTTTATTGCGATAAGTTGTTCACACTATTCGATACCTATTTAGCGCTGATGTTAATTAAGTGTTACTTTCAGCCCGGAGGTAACACATGACTTGGAACAGCATCAGCTTTCGTAAACGCCTGCTCATTATTATGACCTTATCAGGCCTGATAGAGCTGTTACTTTTAGTGGCAGCGGGTTTCGCTTATGTGAAACATAGCCAAGAGGAAGAAGTCGGGCTGAAAGCGCTCGGGGTCGCCTCATTTTTAGCCCAGTCACCAAGCGTTATTAATATGCTGCAGAGCGGTCAGGCTACGGCTGAACAACAAGAGCAGTTTCGAGAACTGACCCAATTGATTGGCGCCGCGTTTATCTCTATTGGCGATAATCAGGGTATCCGGCTTGTTCATCCGCTGGATGAGCGTATCGGTAAACCGATGGTTGGTGGCGATAACTATCGAGCGCTGATTTCCGGTGAGTCTTACGTTTCCTATGCCAAAGGCTCTCTTGGTAAATCGGTTCGAGGAAAGTCTGCAATACGCGATGCGAATGACCAAATTATCGGCGTGGTCTCTGTCGGTTACCTGATTGAGCGTTTACAAAATCGAATTGAACCGTTTATTATCTATCTTACTGGTATGGCACTGCTTGTCGTCGCAGCGAACGTAGTCGTTTCCAGTTATGCCTCTCGTCGATTTCAAAGAGCAATTCTGGGCTTTGAGCCAGAAGAAATCGGACGTCTTTACGTCGAACTTGATGTGACCATGAGTACCATAAAAGAAGGTATTTTAAGTATCGATTCAAAAGGATATTTAAGGTCAATCAATAAAAGTGCCTGCGAAATTTTAGGCTTAGACAAAGAGAAAGCACTTAATCGATTATTAACCGATTCTCTGCCAGATAGTGACCTGTATACCGTACTGGAAACCGGCGAAACAGATAAAGATATCGAGCTGTTTTTGAATAACCAAAGGCTGATTGC
The DNA here is from genome assembly GCF_037162405.1 of Vibrio sp. Hal054. Taxonomy (NCBI): domain Bacteria; kingdom Pseudomonadati; phylum Pseudomonadota; class Gammaproteobacteria; order Vibrionales; family Vibrionaceae; genus Vibrio; species Vibrio sp. Hal054. Next base: position 1,286,025 of record NZ_JARLUT010000001.1, read on the forward strand.
AAACCGCAGCGCAATCATCGTCGACGGTGAAGTTGTCGGCGCGGTATCGAGCTTTCGTTTAAGGGATGAAATTAACGATCTTACTGAGCAGTTATCACAAACCAAAGAGTACGCAGAGATGCTCAGGTCCCAAACCCATGAACACCGAAATAAACTGAACACGATAAGCGGATTGGTTCAGATGGGTGAACTTGAAGCAGTACAACAGCTGATAGGTCAGGAAACGGCGCTGTATCAAAACTTGATAGAGTTTCTTCGCGAGACTGTGAAAGACCCATTGATCGCTGGATTGCTATTAGGCAAAACCGAAAGAGCCCGCGAGCTTGGACTTGAACTGTTTGTTGAACAAGGTTCGAAGCTAGAAAACTTGCCAGAGAAAATCAAAGCAGAAGACATTGTCACCATTCTGGGTAATTTGATTGATAACGCTTTTGATGCCTGTCTTTCATCTATCCGAACAGGGACATACATCTCGCCAGAGCGTCGTACCATTCAAGTGTCCATTAGTGACTATGGGCATGAAGTGATTTTAGAAGTGGAAGATCAAGGCTGTGGCCTACCAAAAGGGCTAAGCCAAGATCAATTGTTACAAAAAGGTGTTTCAAGCAAAGCTAAGCATAATAGGGGTGTTGGATTGTATTTAGTTAAGCAGCTTACCGATCGTTATTTAGGACATTTGGAAATGGTAGCGAATACCCCATTCGGTACACGTACAACGGTTTATCTACCAAAGGAACAACAATGAATACTCGGGTTTTGATCGTAGAAGACGATGTAGCCATTGCTCAGCTTCATAATAAGTACTTAGATAAAATCGAAGGTTTTGAAGTGGTGGGAATCGCCACTAGCCAATCGGAAGCAGAGATGCAGCTTGATGTTCTTAAGCCTAATCTGGTTCTTTTGGATGTATACCTACCTGATGGTACGGGATTAGATCTCATCCAGCGAATGAGAGGGAAGAACGACAGTTGCGACGTTATCTTGATCACTGCGGCGAGAGAAGTCGAAACGTTGCAACAAGCGATGAGAGGTGGCGTGGTTGATTATCTGTTAAAGCCAGTGATATTCCCACGTTTAGAAGCCGCTTTGAATAAATACCGTTTAAGGCAGGCAGAGCTAGGACGCATGGCCGATTTAGATCAGAACCTTGTCGATAAAATGATGACGGCGAATCTTGGTGACGAACCTAAACTCTACCGGCTTCCTAAAGGTATTGATTCTGTCACTTTGGATAAGATTCGTTTTCTATTTCAAACACCAGTCAGCTTAACGGCAGATGAAGCCGGAGAAAAAATTGGCGCAAGCCGAACTACCGCCCGAAGATATCTTGAGTACTTGATTAGCACAGGTGAATTACTAGCAGATCTTAAATACGGAACGGTCGGAAGACCAGAACGCAGCTATAAAAAGCTCGTGCGATAATGCGCAAATGCACTGCATTCTCGTCATAACCATCTAAAGTATAAGAAACCAATAGGTGAATATTGCTTCGGGGAGAGTCAAATGTTTCGAAACTTTTTGATATCTTTGTGTTTGCTTCTGTCTGCGAATGTCGCGATAGTCGAAGCTCATCCTCTTGAGTCTTTGGTTTATTACACTGAAGACTATCCCCCTTTCAACTTTCGGGAAAACGGGGTAATTAAAGGCATTTCTGTCGACTTACTGCACGAAATGACCTCAGCTTCTGGCGTAGAGATTCCCAAAAACAACATCATTTTACTGCCATGGTCACGTTCATATCGTTCTGCGCTGATTCAAAAAAATAGCGGGCTGTTTTCCACAACGAAAACATCGCACAGAGAAGACTTATTTCAATGGGTCGGGCCAATTGATATCGCCAAGGTAGCTGTCATGGCGCGTAAAGGAAGTAACATAGTTATTAACTCGCCAATAGATATGGCGAAGTATCGCATAGGAGTCATGAGGGACGATGTAGGTGAACAGATGCTGTTTTCTTTAGGTGTCCCGAGAGAATCCATGCAAGAAGCAACACATATTAGCCGCTTAATTGAACTGCTTTATAAAAATCGAATAGATTTGTTGGTGTACGATGAACGCTCGGCAGGCTGGTTAATCGAAAGAGCTGGTTATGGAACGGGCAGCTTCGAGAGCGTATACACACTTGAGCAAAGTGAAATCTATTATGCTTTCAACAAAAGCGTAGATAAAACAGTGATTAAAGAGCTACAAAAAAATCTCGACAACATTAAAAATACAACAGATTCTCTGGGAAAAACTCGTTATCAGTCCATCGTCGAAAAATATCAGTAGCCATCGTTTTTAAAGTTCAAACGCTAGGCGATGAACGGCTGGTTCGGCATTGCTGTATCAACATCTCTCAAAAGTAACCATCAGTACTGGTTTTTCTACATAACTTCGGTTATGAATTAACGTGTTAGCGTCGTTTAGCTTAGGAGTCGGCTTTTTATCATGACCAACATTTTTATTGTTGTTGCCATTTTAGTTTTGTTTTTCTATATCATTCAGAAAACAGTTACTCGTCGTGACGAAACAAAAGACTTTGCATACAAGTCAAAGGGTGCAGCCCTGAATATGACTGAAAGTGCTTTTTATAACGCTCTGAAGACGGCAGTAGGTGATCATGGTGTAGTGCTAGCAAAAGTGAGTATGGCGAATCTTGTTACCCCTACAAAAACCAATAATAAGAAAGAGTGGTTTATCGCCTACAACCGAATTGCGAAAAGTTATTTTGACTTTGTTGTTTGTGATGCTCGTACATTAGAGCCAAGAGTGATCATTGAACTTGATGACGGGAAGGAACTGAAAAAAGGCAAAGTTGAACGTGAAAAATTGCTTATTCACGTATGCAAATCCGCCAACATCCCACTGATTGGCACTAATGTGAAACTGAGTTACCAAGTAAGTAAACTGAGACGTTTGCTCGCTGCACATATCGACCTTATTGAATCAGATAAAGAAGTACGATTCTGTAAACGCTGTGGTAGTCCTATGGTGATAAAAACCGCTAGCCAAGGTGATTTCAAAGGGCGTCGATTCTTTACTTGCAGCCGTCAGCCACACTGCACATACACAGAAAACTACAACGTGGTGTTTGAGCAGGACAACTTTGATGACGACCCAAATATAGAGCGCCTAAACTAAGTTGATTTAATGGTTAACAGGTGCTGGTATCTTCTGTGAGATCTTTTGAAGCGCGACTCAAACGGACTTGATTACGTCCGTTTTCTTTTGCTTTATAGAGCTGAAGATCTGCGAGCTTCAAGAGATCACTGAGTTTGTCTCCGTCACTATATTCGCAGATGCCCACACTGAGTGTAATGTGTATTCTTTTATCACCAAAAGCGAACAAGTGTTGGCTCATCATTGAGCGGACTCGCTCTCCAACTTGCTCTGCTAGTTCAATCGGATGATCAAAAAGAGTAACGCAGAACTCCTCGCCGCCAATCCGATAAAGATTATCGTCACCGACCACTTGGCAAAGCAGGCGGGTGGTTTCCATCAATACTTTGTCACCAGCATCATGGCCATATTGGTCATTCACTTTCTTGAAATAGTCCAAATCAATAAAAAGCAGACAAAGTGTTGTTTCATCGTCTTTATGAGTTTCAAAGTGCTTAAATGTCGAAGTCAGGGATAAGCGGTTGTGAGCTCCGGTTAATGAGTCTCGAGATGCTAGATAAGTAAGTGAATTTTCAATGTTTCTTCGGTTGAACTCGTAGATGTGAGCAATGATCCATATGCACACGTAACATGCAATAAGGTTGGTAAAAGTCGGAAGTGCTTGCAAAACTTGGTTCGAGTCTACTTTGTGGTAAATGCTAGTTAGGTGAATAAGAAGCACAGCAAAACAGAAAGCTCGTCCTTGTTTTATCCCCAATAGAGAATAAAAGAAAATAGGGAACAACATTGTCCATACATAAGTACCATGTTCAATCGGCTGGGTATAAATAGAAGTAGATGCCACAAAGGTAAATAAGTAGACGAAGATTTGGATGTGATGCTTTTTATGCTTGTTTTTCTTAGCTAATTGATAAGCATAAAAAGAGTATCCCCCCAAAATGAGATCTAGCCCTGAGTGAAAATATTTACCAGTCACATGGAAGTGAAAAACCGCAAAACAAAGTGCAATAACAGACATGAAAAGGCTGACTCCCGTTAAGACGGAAGCTCGTAGAGTGTGTGAGTTATCGAAAATATGAACGTCCATTCACTACTTTGATATCGGTTGTTATTGGCTATTTTTGGGTAAATTCAATATTACGTTTTTAGAGTAATCAATCAATCAGTATTTTGGGTCGGTGTCACAAAATTAAAGAGAAGTGGTTTACGAGCGTCTTATTAATAAGAAGCTATTTAGCGCGTATTAAGAGAGACTTTATAAGCACGGATAAAAAAACACCAAACTGTCTATAGAAGAGCCAATTAGTTCAAAAACATAGAAATTGCACTTGCATGCCTCAGGTTCAGTCGCTAATATCGCTTTCGTTCTAAAGCAGTGCGTCCGTAGCTCAGTTGGTTAGAGTATCGCCTTGACATGGCGGGGGTCGGTGGTTCGAGTCCACTCGGACGCACCATTCTTAATCATTAAGAACAATAGAACACAGAATTTGGGTCTATAGCTCAGTTGGTTAGAGTACTACCTTGACATGGTAGGGGTCGGCAGTTCGAGTCTGCCTAGACCCACCATAAAAATTGAATATATATGTAAATTTGGGTCCGTAGCTCAGTTGGTTAGAGTATCGCCTTGACATGGCGGAGGTCGGCGATTCGAGTTCGCCCGGACCCACCAAATTTATCAATAAAACCCGCACATTAGCGGGTTTTATTGTTTCTGAAGCCTGTAAAGTATACTTGTACATTCTCTGTTATTTCTCTTCTTTTACTCAAATATTTATTCTGTTTTATTCACATAAATTTTGCTGACTCATATTTTGTAGGGCACGGATGGTCACAATTGTGACCAACTGGTGACCACGCAAATTTTTGAGACCGAAAATTTAGTCTAATCTAGTAAGGACTGGATTTTGTTTGACTGAACAATTTGCAGCTTAAGATCCCAAGTCAACATAATATGTGGAATGGAGCTTTAGCGAGAGATGAAGCTCTGGTTGACTTTGTATCGTCTACTATTAAAGAGTAATTTCTACGAAGTTCAGTCAATATCTATTGAGGCTTATTGAAGTTATAATACGCATTAATATTCAGTAGGTGTGAATTAAAATCAACTCATTCTGTGTGATCTAGATTCTTGTGTATTGGTTCGTTCGGCGGTTTACCCCAGATTGTGCGGCTTTACGCGAAAATACGTCCATCCACGATTCTGCTAGGGGTGAATGTCTGGGGTGTCAATATTGAACAATTCTTGCCAAGAAGTAACGTTCTCCCATTTATTACTATTAATGACGTTGTTTGCTTTATATACTGATATATTATGTTTCACTATTTCAATAGGTTAGCCATTCATGTTGAACAGCTAACTTTTGGTTTGATTACTCTACATCTAGTAGCCATTTTTGAGCTGGAGTTAGGCGGCTGGCAGTATGCTCAGTAAGCCATTTTTGTTGATCTTGTTGCGCGACATCGTCACGATCGATATAGAGGCCGTGAAGCACACGACGGCGCGTTCCTGCGTAGTTAATAGTGCCGCCATGCCAAGTGTGAGCGTTGAAAATCATCACACTGCCAGCCGGACACTCCAAATAGATTTCATCAGGGTGCGCGCCTTCAACATCAGCTAAAACCTCTTCAGGCAATTCTGGACGTAAATGAGTACTGGGGATAATTCGAGGCGCACCATTCTCACGGGTTAGGTCGTCAATCGCCCAAATTGAGTTAACTAGGTGGACTTTAGGGAAATCTGGACGCGGCTTTTTCCAGTCTGCATGAAGCGGTTGATGGCCACAGTCTGGATGAGCCTCTCGTGCGTTGAGGCTAGATATCTTAAAAGCGCCACCAAAGATGTGTTTACAAGCGGAGAGAACAAGCGGGTGTGCCCATACCTTTTCCCATACTGTGCCTTTGTTTATCAGGTTGGCGACTCTTGTTACACCTTCTTCTTGGTGATGTTCGATCGCCAAGTTCTTCCCTTCTCGTTCAACAAGCATGTCGATGGTGCGGCGTATCTCTTCTAGCCAATCTTTATCGACAACATTGTGAATTACTGTAAAACCTTGGGTGTCTAGTTCATGAATCATCTGAGGGGATAGTTCAAGATCTGCACCAAGAGCATTTAAATGAGTTTGAGCGATTTGTGTCATGGAGGGTACCTTTTGATATTATTTTAGTGCTGACATTAACAGCCAAAATAATGGACATTAGATGTTTTATAAGTAGGGGAATTGTTCGAAATACTGGATATTTGTTGACTATAAAGTGAAGTGTGATTTAGTGCATATCTTTAACGTGATTGCTCACATATTTTCTTGCAGGTTAATAACTATAATGTTTTAAGGAGTAATCTTCCGTAACTTTGGTATGGTTAAAACTCATACAGATAATCAAACATGCTAGACAAAACATATTTATTAGAAGCGCTTGAATATTATGCAAACCAGACTGAAGCTATTAGTGATGTCTACTTTGCTGGTAATCTACCCTCACCTCCGCCATTAGCTTATCAAGTTCACTTTCCTCGCTTAGAAATGGTTCTGGTGGGAGAGTTGGATATGGAAGTAGGTAATAGTATGGGGATAGACACGCAATACACACTAAAGCAGGGGGAGTATTGTACTTACCTGCAGAAAGTTGGAATAAGCCGATGTGGAATAAACCTGTCGTCACTCTAACTGTGATGGCGGGTAAGCAGAGTTTTGGTATGAGTTTACTTAGCTGGGATGGAGGGCAGTTTGACTCTGCGATTAAGGAAAATGTCCTTCGTCGTGGCCCGCGAATCGGTGCGTTTATTCTTAATGCGATTGAAGAACTGATCAAACAGCCAGAGAGTCAAGGAACAAAACGCTTGTTGGTAGGGGCGTTAGTTAGTCATATTCTCGATTTGATTGAGCGACCAGTTGAAACACCGTCTAAAAGCCATGCATTGTTTGAAGCGGTGAGGGATCATCTTGAGCAGCATTATCACGAGCCTTTAACACGCGAATCAGTTGCTCAGCATTTTTATGTGTCACCGAACTATTTGTCTCAGTTGTTTCAGAAAGAGGGGCAACTTAAATTCAACGAATATTTAAACCATGTACGTTTGGAGCGCTCAAAATACTTATTGATTGAATACGATATGAAAGTGAAAGAGGTAGCGCATCGCTGCGGCTTTAAGGATAGTAACTATTTTTGTCGCGTGTTTAGAAACCAAACTGCACGCTCTCCGTCGGAGTATCGCGCGCAGTATCTTAGTTCAAGTGCAACGTCAGCAGACTAGAGAATGAGCTCTGCATTAGGTGGCGCGTTGCGTATTTTTTTATAGCTTGAAGTACTTCTTCGCTATTTCTTAAAAAATGCGCAATGGAACAACGCACAATTCGCGTTTGACTGAATCGCTCAACACCGTCAATATTGATATCGGCAATAATGACCGCAACATCAGCTTCTGCGATATCAGACTCTTCAAGTTGGTTCTCGCTCCCCAGCGCTCCTTGGGTTTCAACTGAGATTTTATATCCCGCTTTTTTACAGGCTTTCTCTAGTGCTTCGGCAGCCATGTAGGTGTGTGCTACGCCACTGATGCACGCAGTAACTCCAACGATTTTCATAATGCGGTCTTTTATTAGTTATACCAATCGAGATAAATACCTGATTAGTATTATATGTTAATGCCCAACGATTGTAATATCATTGGGCATGCGATTGGTTTCAATTTGTGTGTTTTATAATCCAGTGACCAAAAAATAAGGACGCGATCACATTATAGTACATCTAGCACCGTGGTATCTTTCCCATAAACACCTTCCCAATCAGCAATAAAGCCTGCGACGCCAGAGTCTGTCAGTGGATGCACCAACAGTTGTTCAAATACATCTGGCGCAATCGTTACTGAGTGTGCGCCTACTAGAGATAATTGATGAACTTGCTGCACGTTTTTAAATGATGCACCGAGAACCTTAGCATCCAAGTTATAAGTGTCGATCAGTGCCACCATCTCAGCCGCAACATTCACACCATCGCTACAGATGTTATCTAGACGGTTTACGTAAGGGGCTAGAAACTCTGCGCCAGCCACTGCTGCCATTAATGCTTGCTGAGGAGTAAGGATAGCCGTTGCGGTAATACGGATGCCTTCTGCGTGGATAAGTTTCATCGCTTTGATGCCCTGAGGCGTTGCTGGCACTTTTACGATGATGTTGTTATCAAATGCTTTTAGAGCTTTAGCTTCTTCAAGCATTGTCTCTGCGTCTTTACCCATCACTTGGGCATGTAGCATACGCTCTTCACCAATACACTCACGGATATCCAATAGGATCTCTTTAAGGGGGCGGTTCTCTTTAGCTATAATGGATGGGTTGGTCGTTACCCCTGCCAGTGGGTAAAGATCTACCGCTTTGCGAATTGCGTTAAGGTCTGCGGTATCTAGCATGTAAATCATGGTATTGCTCCTAAATTGGGCTAGGCTACGCCCCGCGTAGCTAAACAAATTTAAATAAAGTGGAATTCTTTCAGACACTTGGTAATGGCATCTTTACTTTCAGTAAATACCACCCCTTGGGCGGCGAGTTTGCTTGTGTCTAAGCGTACATCGCGTGTTTTTGGTGCATCTGCTGCTTCTAATAGTTCATTTAGACGCTCTTGTTGGCCTAATTCTATGAGAATATGCTCTGCAATCTCATATCGGCTTGCTGGGTTATGTGCTCCTGTGTGGTAGGTACCGTAAGGAATAGTGAAAATTTTCGGGAACTGTTCGATAAGCTCGTGAACGTAAGTTAGACCACGGAATTCATTGCGACGCTCTTGCATCACCTGTCCGTTAACTAGCGCTTGTAGTGTGTTCCAAACCACGTTCGGGTTGATGGTTGTGTTACGCTCAGGAAGGCCAAACAGCCAGGTAAAGCGCAGTACCCACATTTCGTCGAGAATACTTGCTAGCTCCTTCTCTGCCTCTAGCTTGTTCTGACCGTACACGGTATCTGGCACAGGTTGGTCAAATTCGTTGTATGGACCTTTCTCTGGGTTGCCGTTAAACACTTGCTCTGTGGAGATAAACACCAGCTTAGCACCATGTTCTTTACACGCTTTTGCTACGTTGATTGCGCCTTGAACATTGACCTTGTGTGCAACGTCAGGATGCTTGTTACAGAAGTCTGTCACCGCAATCGCCGCAGCGTGGATAACGTAATCTGGTTGGAAGTCAGCAAAAGTAGCGACAACCGCTTGATTGTCTGTGATATCGAGTTGTTCAACGTCTAGGCCAAGGATTTCAAACTCGCCTTGGTAGCGGTTGATAAAACGAGTACCGAAGAAGCCTTTTGCGCCAGTAATGAGTATTTTCTTAATCATGTTTATCCTCCAATGATGACGTGGTAGCCTTTTGCCGCAACGTGTTGGCGTATGCTTTCCACCTCTGATTTACTCGGAACCGGAACGTCTTCGAGTAGATACTCCATGCCCAAGGTTTGGTATTTGTTTGCGCCATATTGATGAAATGGCAGTAAATGAATTTCTCTAAGTTTGAACGGGCGCAAGAAGTTGATCACCCGGTCTGTGTTAGTTAGGTCTAAGGTGTAACCTGGGATGAGGGGTAGGCGAGGGATGACGTTCGTTCCTTGCTCTACCAATTGGCGGAAGTTGTCTAAAACCAGTTCCAGATTAATCCCAATTACGGTTTTGGCCCGTTGTGGATCCATGATTTTAAAATCAAACAGCACTTCATCGCACAACTGACCAATTTTGAGTAGTTGCTTGGTGTTACCGTGCCCCGAGGTTTCAATCGCGGTTCTAAATCCCATCGCCTTGAGTTTGCTGAGTAACTCAATAGCAAACTTAGGCTGAGTTAACACCTCACCACCTGATAAAGTAATTCCGCCATTTGAAGTGTTGAAGAACACGTCATCCTTGGTCACTTCAGCAACAACTTCATCTAAGGTCATATCTGTGCCGACTTGCTCCCAAGCGCCACTTGGACACTCATCGACATCCATGGCACAGGTTTCACAATCTATGCACTTGGATTCTCGGCGCAGGTATGTGGTGCGGTGCGAACGCGACTCAGGATTAGCACACCATGGGCAGCTTAATGGGCAGCCTTTAAAGAACACTACGGTACGGATACCAGTGCCGTCGTGCAGCGAGTAGCGCTGGATGTTGAATATCCGGGCACTGCTCGCTTGATCTTTTGGTGCTGAATTACAGCTCATGTGCGGTTCTGCTAATGATGTCATCTTGAATCTCTTTCGATAATTCAACAAAGAATGCGCTGTAGCCTGCGACACGAACGACCAGCCCTGCGTAATCTTCAGGTTTTTGCTGCGCTTTCTTCAGCGTTTCCGCATTGAGGACGTTGAACTGAACGTGTTGGAGTTTTAGCTTCATAAACGCGCGCAAGAAGTCAGACAGTTTGCTTAGTCCAGATTGGCCTTCTAGGGTTGCAGGTGTGAACTTAACGTTGAGTAGGCTACCGTTCGAAAGGAGGTAATTGTCTAGCTTGCTTACTGATTTAAGTACCGCTGTAGGGCCAAGTTGATCTTTACCCAGCATAGGTGACAGGCCACCATCTGCCAGTTGTTCTCCAGCTAAACGACCATCTGCAGTTGCGCCAACAACAGCACCTAGCGGTACGTGCGCTGAAACGGTGTAAGAGCCCGGAGTAAACTGACCACCACGCGGATTATCATACTTCTCTACCTCTTTACAGAACAGGCGTAGAAGCTCAGAACCTAGGTTGTCGACCTCATCAATATCGTTGCCGTATTTCTCATATTTGTTCATTAGGCGAGTGCGAATCTTGTCACCTTCAGGAACATCGAAGTTGGCGTTTAGTACGTCGATAAATTGAGCAAAACTCAGACGCTGCTCTTCAAAAACGAAGCGTTTTAGCGCTTGTAGTGAGTCTGATAGGTTGGCAATACCGATACCTTGCACACCAGAGAAGTTATAGCGAGCACCGCCGTAAGTGATGTCTTTGCCGTTCTTGATACAGTCGCTAATAAACGATGACAGTAGAGGAACTGGAGCCCAGTCACGGTGACCAACATCACAGATGTTCGAGCCTTCGACCATTAGTTTTATGTAGTGTTTGATGTCATTGCGAATTTGTTCAACCAAGTTATCAAAGCTGATATCTGGATTGTTTTGATTGCGCAGCATGGTTAGTTCCATCACTTTGAGCAGATTGAACATAGCGATATCATGCAGGCCATAAGTCTTGCCTGGTATAGAGAGCTCAACACAACCCACTACCGAGTAATCTCGCGCGTCTTCGAGTGAAACTCCACGGTTAAGGAACGCTGGAACCACGACCTCGTCGTTGAATATTTGCGGGATACCTGTGCCAAGACGAATGGTTTCCGCAGTTTTCATTAAGAAGCTGCGATCAATGAATTCGTTGACGCGAACACCTAAGTTTGGCTGTGGAAGCTGCACGCTTTGATACGCGTCTAAACATAGGCTAGATAGAGTGTTAACCGCACTTTTACCTGTGTCAGTCAGTCCGCCAAGTAAGATGGTGTAACCGGTAGGGAAACCTGCGAAGAACTTAGCACTGCCGGAAGAGCGCAGAAGTACGATATCGTTGGTTTTAATCCATAGACTTTCTAATAACTCTTTCAGGAACGCCGGAGATTCTCCAGCATCAATAGACGCTTGATAGAACGGCATCATGTATTGATCAAAGCGACCTAAAGATAGCGAGCTTGCATTAGATTCGTATTGCAGAACAATGTTCATGTACCAAAATAGCTGACACGCCTCGTAGAAACCTTGCGGTTTATTAGTAGCGATCTTCCGAGAAATATTAGCGATTTTGACCAGCTCTGCTTTGCGCTCTGCATCCTCAATAGCTTCTGCCATGCTCTGCGCAAGATCAGCATAACGGTAGATATGGCGGATTGAGGCTTCTAGCAATAGCACGACAGATTGATAGAACTCATTGTTTGGGTTACTTAACGCTAGGCCCTGCATTTCATCCAGTAACGAACCTAAGCCGTGTTCTAGTAAGCGTTCAAAGTCGATGATGATGTGGCCTTGGCCTTTATCTGTCTGGTTGACACTAAAGATTTTTTGTGCAACGGCATCTTTGACTTCGGATGGGATTTGCGCGTTGATGAAATCTTTCATTGAGCGTTCTGACCAGTAAGCCAGTAGCTCCTCACGGTAAACGGCTTTATCTTGTTCTGAGATAAAAAACTTATCTTGAGGGCGAGTAGCGAATATATCGAGCTCTTTCTCAATCCAGTAAGGGTCCATCTCTGGAGAGATAATACCTGCACGTGCTTTTACTGTGCGGTTGCCAGCAATCAACTCATGTTCGCGAATAGAAATTTCGACATTGTCGAGAACGTGGGCGGTGGCTTTTGCACGACGAATTAGCGTGTGTTCACCTTCTGTCGTTTTATGGCTTTCTGTGTAAAGTAATGCGCGTTCAAGGGATATTTCACGTTGTGATTCAAACAGCGCTGACTTAAGGCGTTCAATTCTTGGGGTGCTCATTTGCTTGGCTCCTTGCATTACCAGTAATACGGTTGTAGAGCGTTTTGGTGTTTTGAACACTTATAACAAAGTTGACGTGTGTGGATTTTTCTGGTGCGGTCACTTTGCTATCACTACTCATTGGTTTTTAGGCGCCCCCCTCTAAGGAGGAGGGGAGCGATTCTATAGGTGTGATATTCTTATTGCTGTCTTAAGCCGTTACATTTGAAAGATGAGCTTCAATCTTATCCATTACTGCTGCTGCTCTCTTAACTGCATCGCTGACACCAATACTGACCACAGTTTTGCCTTCAAAACGTTCCCTATTTTTGATGTCGATGTCTTTTGTAAGGATAACGATGTCAGCGGCTTCAATTGCTGCGGCAGTCAGCTCGTTTTCGATCCCAATTGAGCCTTGAGTTTCCACTTCACATGTCCAACCTTTGGCTTTTGCTGCTGCGTCGATCGCCTCTGCTGCCATGTACGTATGAGCTACACCTGATGGGCATGCTGTTACTGCTACGATAATAGTCATAATTTAATTCCTTAACATTAAGTTTGGGGGGCAAGGCGCCAAGTGATAGCGAGCACGCCTTGCTTATTTTGATAGGTCTTAGTGATTAACCGATTTTGATATCTAAGTCTAAGTCGTCGGACTTTTCGTTGGTTTTCTCAAGCACCGGGCGACGTGCCTTTAGAAAGTTAACCATTAGTGCTGTGACGATTGAGCCAACAGCTAGGGCAGCAATAAATCCGACGCGACCTTCAACAACTGGTAAAACAATTAGCCCACCCCAAGCTGCGTAGCTCTCTACACCGATTGTTGCCGCAGTTACTGCACCAGCCGCTGTACCGATCATGATCGATGGGATAACACGAAGTGGGTCACCTGCTGCGAATGGGATAGCCCCTTCAGTGATACCCATAGTACCCATTAGGATTGATGCACGCCCTGCTTCTTGCTCGCTCGAGTCGTACAGTTTTTTATTGATAAAGGTTGCTAACCCCATTCCGATAGAAGGAACTGCTACTGCTACTGAAGAAATACCTGCTACGTTGTAGATTCCTTCACCGACACACAAGATGACGAATGCGTAAGCGACTTTGTTGACTGGACCACCCATATCGAAAGCGATCATACAGCCCATGATGATAGCGAGTACTACGATGCTTTCATTTTGCATGCTTTTTAGGAAGTCAGTTAGTGAAGCTGTTGCCGCACCAATTGGTTCACCAATACCCCATACAATAGCGCCCGCAGTGACGAAGGTACCAATTATTGGAATAACAAAGATAGGCATGATGGATCGAGCAAACGCGGGTACTTTTATCTTCTTCAAGTAGAAGACGACGATACCACCGAGTAGACCAGCGAAGATCGCCCCGAAGAAACCAGTGTTGTACATGTTAGCGCCAATAAAAGCAGCGATGGCAGAAGGTGCTAGCGCTGAACGGTCTGCGATGGAGTAGCCGATGTAAGCAGCTAGTATTGGTACCATTAATTGGAAACCTGCTACACCGATAAAGAACAGATCGTGCAACCATGTCCCATCTTCAGGAACGGCGCCTTCACCATACATCATAACTGACGCAGCAAGTAATATACCGCCAGCCACCACAAATGGGATCATATGAGATACACCAGTCATAAGATGTCTTCTGGTGTCCTTCAAAATTGTGATTAAATCATTCATAGACCTCTCCTTGGATTGGGTCAAATAGTATTTGTAGAATCTGTTTCACGTTGGTTTAGCAGCCCGAGCTTTGAGTCTAATATAGTGAGCATTTGTGCTGTCTAGTTAGAGGATTTTTATGCTATTTACTGGATAATTGTTAGAGTGGAGGAGAAGTTTGATCTCCATCTATATTTATATCTAGATTAGAGTTAGATAGTTCTTCTGCATTTTTAATGTTTAAAAACAATTGGTTATGTGTTTTATTTTTGATCTAATTATCATTTAAAGTGTTCTGGTTCACAAAAATGATAGTAAATTTGATTTCGTTCACACTTAGTTCTTGGTAATACAAAAATCCAGTAATTAGTATTTTTGTCCAATAGCTGGAGTGTGATGATTTGTTATTGTTGTTACATCAACTCGGGTCTATCGCCTAGTAGTACAAGGACAATATGTAATGAAAACTTTCTCTTTCTCTTGTGAACTACCAAATGGTGTTCACGCTCGTCCAGCGAGTCATGTCGAAGCGCTTTGCAACCAATTTTCTTCTGACGTTACTTGGCAAAATACACGCACAGGTATGAGTGGTAACGCGAAGAGCGTTCTCTCTCTTATTGGTACTGATACGCTTCTTGGTGATGAGTGCTTAATTACCATTGATGGTCAAGATGAAGAGTCTGCCATTAACCAACTTAAACAGTTCATCATTAACGAGTTCCCACACTGTGACGCACCGTTACAAAACAATGAGAGTGCTGACGATGCTGAACTAACACCGCTACCGCGTAACTTCTCTAATATAGAAGTAGCACATGAGCGAGGCCGTGCAGTGAGTGAAGGTATTGGTCGCGGTACTCTTACTATTATGGGTGCGGTAAACTTCGATAGTCTAGACAATCTTCCACCTGCGTTATCGCTCAGTGAAGAGCAACTGCAAATGCAAAATGGGTTGGAGTCAGTGATTAAGTCGATTTCAATTCAACTCAAAGCCGCTGAACATACCGAAGGGGAAGTGCTAAAAGCTCACCTTTCAATCGCTAAAGACGAACAGTTTCAGCAAACCATTACAGGTAACTTGAGTGAAGGTCAAAGCTGTGCAGATGCTATTATCGCGACAGCAAAACACTTTGGCGAGATGATGAAGAACTCGTCTAGCAGCTACATGCGTGAGCGTGAGTTAGACATTCGCGATGTTTGCTATCAACTACTGCAAAGCATCTATGGCGACGAGCGATTTGCTAGCCAAACTCAGCTTAATGAGCCAACAGTGTGTCTGGCTGAGGATTTAACGCCAAGTCAGTTCCTTGAGCTAGACAAATCTCTGCTTAAAGGGTTGATTCTATCTCATGGTGGTAGCACTTCGCACACTGTTATCTTGGCGCGCTCTTTCGCCATTCCAACGATTGTTGGTTTAGATGCGGCTAAGTTAAGTGAGTTTATGGGTAAGCAGGTGATTGTAGATGGTCACTTAGGTGCGGTAGTGACAGATATCACAGACCCTGTTGAGCGCTACTATGCGCAAGAGCAAAAAGTAAAAGAGATTGTTGCTACACGCCAAGCCAAATACTGTGACCTAGCAGCAGCAACGGCCGATGGCAAAGTGTTAGAAGTAGCAGCGAACATTGCTCACTCAGTGGAAGCGCCACAAGCCTTTGCTCACGGAGCGGAAGCGGTAGGTCTGTTCCGTACTGAAATGCTCTATATGGACAGAACATCTGCACCAGATGAGAACGAACTGTACAACATCTTCTGTCAGGCTTGTGAAGCGGCGAATGGCAAATCTATCATTATCCGTACCATTGATATTGGTGGCGATAAGCCAGTGGATTACCTCAATATCCCAGCTGAAAATAACCCATTCTTAGGTTACCGTGCGGTTCGTATCTACCCTGGGTTTATTGAGATGTTCAAAACTCAACTGCGTGCCATCTTACGCGCTTCGGCTCACGGTAACTTGAAGATTATGATACCAATGATCTCGTCAATGGAAGAGATCCTTTGGGTGAAGGATGTATTGGCGGAAGTGCGTCAAGAACTGCGCAAAGAGGCAGTGCCTTTTGCAGAGCGCGTGCCACTAGGCATTATGCTTGAAGTTCCTTCAGTCGCTTTCATCATCGACCAGTGTTGTGAAGAAATTGATTTCTTCTCTATCGGTTCAAACGACCTGACTCAGTACCTAATGGCTGTTGACCGCGACAACGCTAAGGTTTCCAAAAACTACAACAGCTTGAACCCTGCATTCTTGCGCACCCTTGACCATGTGGTACGTGAAGTGCATCGTCATGGCAAGTGGATTGGCTTGTGTGGCGAGCTAGGTGCGAAAGGCTCCGTACTACCACTATTGGTTGGCTTAGGTTTGGATGAAATCAGTATGAGCGCGCCAAGTATTGCTGCAACTAAAGAGCGAATTTCTAAGCTTGATAGCCGTGAATGTCGCCAACTACTTAACCGTGCGATGGATTGTCGCACTGTTCAGGAAGTTGAGCATGTTCTTGCTCAGTTCCGTATGACTCAAACAGAGGCGCCTATGGTGTCGAAAGACTGCATCAGCCTTGACCGAGATCTACGTAGTAGAGAAGAAGTGATTAAGACGCTTGCTGACAACTTGTTTATTACTGGCCGCTGTCGATACCCGAATAAACTGGCTGATGACTTGTGGGCTCGTGAGGATGTGTTCTCTACTGGGCTAGGCTTCGGATTTGCTATTCCTCATACCAAGAGTGAGCATATTGAGCAGTCTGCAATTAGCGTGTGCCGTTTAGCTAAACCTATTGCTTGGGGTGATGAAGAAGCACAGTTCATCATCATGCTAACTTTGAATAAACACGCTGCTGGTGACCAGCATATGAAGATTTTCTCTAAACTGGCGCGCAAAATTATGCATGCAGACTTTAGGGAGCAGTTAATGACTGCAATCAGTGATACTCAAGTTGAGGCGCTGTTAAAACAAGAGCTTGAGCTCGTATAAGTTACCCCCCGTTTATGCTTTTGGCTGTGGCGCTCTGCGGAATCACAGCCTTTTTTATAAGGACTATTTAATGGAAACGATTAAAGTCGGTTTAGTTGGCTTCGGTATTTCGGGGCAGTGTTTTCAAGCGCCAATTATCAGCGATTGCCCACAGTACGATCTTACTGCGGTTGTCTCTAGCAACGAAGAGAAAGTAAAAGCCCAACTTCCAAATGCAGAGGTTTATCCTAACCTCGAAACCATGCTTGAGCACGCCGACATCGAACTTGTCGTGGTCTCGACACCCAATCATTTGCATGTGCCGCAGGCTATGGCATCGATGCAAGCAGGTAAGCATGTGGTGGTAGAAAAGCCGTTTTCCGTGTCATACCAAGAGGGTAAAGCGCTGTTAGATATTCAGGCTACTTCGGGTATGGTGCTGACGGTTTATCAAAGCCGTCGTTTTGATGGCGACTTTATCACTATCAAAAAGCTGATTAGTGAAGGCAAGCTCGAAGGTATTCATACCTTTTATTCCAGCTACAACCGATATCGCCCAGAGGTGAAAGTTCGTTGGCGAGAGCAAGACGTCCCCGGTGCCGGCATTCTCTATGATTTAGGCGCACATTTAATCGATCAATCCATCGCGCTGTTTGGCACCCCAGATGAAGTGACAGGCATATTACGTAATCAAAGGCCGGGTGCAGTGGCTGTCGACCACTTTCATTTAGTGCTCCACTATCCGGAGCGCGAAGTGATTGTCCATGGCAACTGTTTGAGCACGACAGAAGGGCCAAGATTCCAGATTTTTGCCAACAATGGCAGCTTGATTAAATATGGCATGGATAGCCAAGAGGACTTCCTGCGCGAGAAGAAAGGACCGAGCACTCCAGGTTGGGGTAGCGAAAGCGAAGATCTTTATGGTCAGTATACAGATGTAAACGGCGTTCAGAGTCGTGTTACGACCGAGCTTGGGTGCTATCAAAACTTCTATCATCAATTGGCTAATGCTATTCGTCATGGTCATCCTGAGCCAGTTACAGCGCAAGAAGCTTTGAGTGTTATTGCAGTGATCGAAGCGGCTTATTTAAGTGCTAAAGAGAAGCGTCGCGTGAAATTACAGGAGCTACTATGGTTACCGATCTAAACCAACTGTTGGTGCAAGAAGCTGAACTGCAGTTTGAAGCGTTTAACAACCAAACTGCCTGGGAGCTGGGCAGTTTAATTAAAAGCCGTGCTGAGGAGAAACAGGTTAACGTGGCTATTGAGATCGTCCGTAACGGCCATCGCTTGTTTAGTTTTGCCATGCCTGATACGTCTCGTGACAATCAATGTTGGATTGAGCGTAAGCGCAATGTGGTCGACCGTTACGAGCATAGCTCATGGTATATGGGGCAATACTACAAGGAGAAAGGCAAAACTATTGACCAAGCATCCTTAGTGGATGCCAAAGAGTTTGCTCCCTACGGTGGTAGTTTTCCTTTGAGTATTCGAGGCGTAGGTGTGGTTGGCTCTATCTCTGTATCTGGCCTTCCTCAGTATGAAGA
The DNA here is from genome assembly GCF_037162405.1 of Vibrio sp. Hal054. Taxonomy (NCBI): domain Bacteria; kingdom Pseudomonadati; phylum Pseudomonadota; class Gammaproteobacteria; order Vibrionales; family Vibrionaceae; genus Vibrio; species Vibrio sp. Hal054. The sequence goes on from NZ_JARLUT010000001.1 coordinate 1,304,744, forward strand.
TCACAAGTTAGTAGTAGATACCATTACTGAGTTTCTGGCAGGTGAAAGGGCATAACTATGGACATATTACAAAGGGCACGTGACGTAATTGCCCAAGAAGCGGCCGCTATTGCGAGTATCGAAGTTGATGATAACTACGAGAAGGTGGTAAAGCTAATCTTAGAGTGTGACAGTAAAGTCATTACCACTGGGATAGGTAAGGCGGGTTTGATTGCGAAAAAGATGGCTGCGACGTTGAGCTCTACGGGTAGCCCGGCTGTGTTCCTTCACGCTGCTGAAGCCGCCCATGGCGATCTCGGCATCGTCAATAGCAATGATATCCTTATTGCCTGTTCAACCAGTGGTAAATCACGTGAGGTGATTGAGATCTTAGAGCTAGCACGTCACCTTGGTGTCAGACACATCGTTGGTATTACCTCGCATCCAGATTCAGAGCTTAGAGAACATTGTGAATATGTGCTGAATATGGGACAGCACAAAGAGGCGTGTCACCTAAACTTAGCACCGACGACCACAATTGCCGTGATGCTGGCGATTTGTGATGCGATATCAATGTCTGTTTCAGAAGCGAAAGGGTTCACCAAACAAGAGTACGGCCTTAGGCATCACGGCGGCTACTTAGGAAGAGCCTCGCGAATCAACAATAATTGATTGCGTGACATCTCAATATTAGCAAGAACGCACATTTTTCTAGTTTATCGAACATCTAACCTACATATCGCGGCGCGTTGGTTATTTAAGCTTGTTTACAAATTCATAACAACTCGTGCTTTGGGGCACTTGCTCCCTGTGGTTGAAAAAACTAACCAAGTACATTCCATATGAGGAGGTCAATTTGAATACTACGAAATGGGTTAGCGTGACTCTAAATCCTGCTATAGACCTGTCTGCGGAAGCGGACAATTTTTCGGTTAATCAAGTTAATATAGTCAAAGAGCAGCACAGCTACGCTGCTGGCAAAGGGATAAATGTCGCTAAGGTGATGTCAGATCTTGGTGCATCAGTCACTTTGACAGGGTTCCTTGGCCACAACAATCAAGAGTTATTCGATAAGATGTTTGACGCTAGTGGGCTAGATGCGCAGTTTGTTAGCGTGGATGGCACCAACCGAACCAATATCAAAGTCCACGCTCGTAACGGAGAAACAACCGACATTAATTTTGGTGGCTTTTCCGTACAGCCTAATCATATCGAACGGCTTCATCGCAAGCTTTTAGAACTTGCGTACGACCATGAAGGTTTTATTTTTGCCGGTAGCCTGCCTGAAAATATTGATGAAAACGTAGTTACAAGTTGGATGCGAGAGCTAAAACAGCTCGGAAAAAAGGTCGTTCTTGATAGCAGTAAAGCCATGCTGAAAGCCGGTGTTTCTGTTCAGCCTTGGTTGATTAAGCCCAACGAAACAGAAGCTTCTGAACTTCTTGGCCGCGCAGTAGGCTCTATCGAAGATGGCGTCACTGCCGCTCAAGAGTTAGTAAAGCTTGGCATTGATAATGTTCTTATTTCAATGGGTGAGAAAGGTGTAATTTGGGCGACTGAAACAGAAGTATTAGTTTCGACGCCTCCGACGGTTAAACCTGTCAGCACCGTTGGGGCGGGTGACTCTGTGGTCGCAGCATTCTGTTGGGCGAGTCAGTTTGACAATCCCTACAGGCAGATTGCCAGTGCGACAGCGATAGGAGCTTTGGCGGTATCTCAAGTGGGGGTTGGCGTTGCCTCAATTAATTTACTTGATGAAATGCTCAAGCAAGTTCTTGTTCAGCGGTATGTGATTTAAATGATGCATGGGGCTAGGTATGAGATTAAGTGATCTCGCTAAGTTAGCTGGTGTGTCTAAAACGACGGCGAGTTATGTATTAAGCGGCAAAGGTGACCAATATCGAATCAGTTTACCCACACAGAACAAAGTATGGGCACTAGCCGAGCAGCATAACTATCGACCTCATATTGCTGCTAGAGTGTTACGTGGAGGTCGAAGTCAACTGGTTGGCGTTGTATTACCTAATTTGCACGAGCCAAAGGCAATGAAATGTTTGGCGAGAATAGAAAAACTCTCTCGAAAACTCGGGTATCGTCTTTTCATCAGTTGTAGTGAATCCTCAGATACGTGTGCAGAAGATTTGTACCGCGATATGTTGCTGCAAGTCGATATTGCGGTCTGGATAACTCAAAATCAAAACGAGTTAGGCCTACAAACTGATGTGCAAGTGCAATACCCAAGAGCAGACAAACCGACCATCAAGTTGATGGAAGCTATTATACGTAAAAAAGAAAAACAGTAATGACGTCGCTATTTAAAGTTGCCAATCGGATAGTACTTTCCTACTAACAGCTGTGTCAGAGAACATAGATTGGTGTTCAAAAATACTATTGAGTGAAGATTTGTACTATTCCCGCAGGATGACTTTGTTGTTCAAATGGAACAGAAAAAGTATTTAAATCATTATTATAAGTAGAGGTAAATTATGATTACAACGACAGTTTTTCCAGGTCGTTATGTTCAAGGTAAAGGTGCTAGAAAGCTTCTTGGTGAAGAGCTTCAACGATTTGGACAAAAAGGTATGATGATTTGTGACCCGTTTGTTTATGACAATATTTTGTCCGAGTTTGAATCCTATTTAAGTCAAGTAGAGGTTGATATTGTCTCTTTTTCTGGGGAATGTTGTGATCAAGAGATTTCTCGATTAGTCGATCGCTTAAAGAGCCGAGGCGGGCAGTTTGTCGCTGGCCTTGGTGGCGGCAAAACCATTGATACCGCTAAAGCAGTCGCGCACTTTGCTGAGGTTGCTGTGGCAGTTGTTCCTTCTTTAGCCGCAAGTGATGCCCCTTGTAGTGCGCTTTCGGTTATTTATACACCGCAGGGTGAATTCGATCGTTATTTGATTCTGCCGCAAAACCCTAACTTGGTTTTAGTCGATAGTGAAATCATTGCTAAAGCCCCGACTCGTTTGCTAGTGGCTGGTATGGGTGATGCTCTAGCTACTTGGTTTGAAGCAAATTCTTGTATGCAAAGCTTCGCGACTAATATGACAGGTCGCTTAGGATCGATGTCAGCATACGCGCTGGCAGAGCTTTGTTACAACACTTTGTTAGAATATGGTCATCTTGCCAAAGTATCGAATGATGAAGGGGTAGTAACCACAGCGTTGGAGCGTGTTGTTGAAGCCAATACATTGCTCAGTGGCTTAGGTTTTGAAAGTGGCGGCCTTGCAGCTTCGCACGCTATCCATAATGGTCTAACTGTACTAGAGCCAACTCACTCCTATTTACATGGTGAAAAGGTTGCGTTTGGTGTTCTTGCCTCACTATACCTAACAGGTAAAGATCCACAAACTATCGAGCAGGTTTACCAGTTCTGTGAACAAGTCGGTCTTCCAACTACGCTGGCGGACATAGGTCTTGAACAAGTAGATGATGCTGATCTAGTTCGAGTAGCACAAGCGGCATGTGCCGAAGGTGAAACCATTCATAACGAACCTAACCCAGTTGATCCAGACGCGGTGTTTGCCTCTATTAAAGCCGCAAACGCAGAAGGTTGTCGACGCAAAAGCTCTTAGTTTCAAATAGCGAACCCATACCAAATGTCAATTTTGCGTTATCAACTACAATTTAATCAATCCATTCAGAACGTGAATAAAAGAGGCTTCTTGTCGGAGTCTCGTCCTACAACAATAAGCGGAGCTAGGTGTGTTCGATTTGCCGAAGGCTCCATATAAAAGGGGGCTAAAATTGAGTTTAACTGTAATTAGTCGCACCATATTGGGCTTTAGTATCGTTGTTTCTTTGATGACACTCTTGGCGGGGATGGGCTTCTATGCCCAAAAGCAATCATCAAGTGCCTATAAAGAAACAGCAGAAACGCTAATTCCAATCATGGAGCGTAGCTACCAACTTGCCATTATCGCGCAAAACGTTAATAGAGCTGTGAGTCAACATGCTAATGCTCTCAATAATCAACAACGCAATCTGCTAGAGCAAGAGTTTGATGCCGCCGTCAAACAATATAAGGACCTGCGTTCTTCATTGAGCAGCTCTTTAGCAGATCAAGCTGAGTTCAATCGTTTGTTGGAACAAGCTGATCAAGCCTTCTCTCAAGCATTTGCTTTGGGACAACAGCAAATAAGCGCTACAAATGAACTGGCGACGACACGAGATGTTTCGCGCGCCGAGATACAGAACTACACTGCAAGATGGATTACTTTCGATGATGAGAGAGATGCAGCAGTGTTACTTGCTAGTAATCTAAGTTTGGTAGAAAGCTTCGCGGTTTCAGTTATTGCCGATAGCTTAACCCTTGCACAAGCAACCCTAGGTGGCGTTAGTAACATTGAAAATTTGGATCTGCTCAATAACATTAAGCAAAAACTATCCACCAATGCGTTAAAAACCGTTTCTCGAATAGAAAAACTTACCGATATGGCACCGAACTCAGCCGAGAAACTTAAGCCCTTTGTAGAGTTCCTTAATTTCTCGGTTAACGATGAGCGAGGCTATTTATCTCTGCAGATCAAGTTGGTCTCATTGGGTGAACAGATAAATAAAAACCTTGTTGAAATCGGTTCATTGGTCAATCGAGGTGCGAACAAGCTTGATGAACTATCTCAATCTATAAACGCATTAGTGGCGAGTACTAACCAGAAAGTGGAACAAGGTGCTGACTCAAATATTCTAATGACTTCGATGTTGTTTATCGTGGCGATAGTGGTCAGTGTTTTGATCGTGTTGAGTCAAATTCAGAGTATTAAGATGCCACTGAAAAGTATCACCAATGCACTCGCTGCATTAGGCAATGGTCAGATCGATCAGCATATCGTTCTTAAGAAGAAAGATGAGTTTGGTGAGATTGCTGGTGGCATTAATCAACTCACCAATAAACTTGGTGGTGTGCTTTCCGAGCTAAAAGAGAGTTCAAATACGCTTTCTAATTCGGCTCAGGGTGCACTCGATGTAGCAACTAAATCAGAAGAGATGTTGGAAAGCCAGAAATTTCAAACTAGTTCAGTTGCTACAGCGGTTACCGAAATGGAGTCTGCGGTGTATGAAGTGGCGAGAAATGCAGAATCTTCATTGGGGCAAGTGTTAGCAATTCGCGAATTAGCATCCACAGGTAAGTCGAAGATGGATATGTCGATTAACTCGATTAACGAGCTTGATTCAGACATTAAATCGGCGGCTCAAACCATAGGTCAGATGAAGCAAGAGTCTGAAAATATTGAAGGGATTCTTGAAGTGATAACCGGTATTGCAGAGCAAACTAATCTACTCGCTCTTAATGCGGCCATTGAAGCCGCTCGCGCTGGGGAACAAGGTAGAGGCTTTGCTGTTGTTGCAGATGAAGTGCGCAATCTAGCCAGTAAAACGCAGAGCTCGACGGAAGAGATTTATCGTATGATTCAGTCACTGCAAAAGATCTCGACGTCCTCTGTAGACATTATGCAGAAAAATAGTCAAACCGCGAAAGAGGTGGTGGATAACTCTCAACATGCGGCTACTTCGTTGCTGGAAATTTCAGCTGCCATTGATTCTGTTGCGAATATGAGTGAACAAATCGCGTCTGCCGCGCAAGAGCAGTCCCATGTGTCGAAAGAGATTACGGAAAATGTAGTGGCTATTTCTGACTCAGCGGACCAAATACATCAACTATCGCGGGGTAATCGACGAACCTTTGAAGACTTAATGTCGCTTTCAGACCAGCAAGCGAAAATCACAGAACAGTTCAAGATGTAGGGAAAAGACAATGAAGAAACTCACACTCACATTATGTCTATGTGCTGGATTTGTTTACGCTGACTCTTCGGTTGAAGTATTGCATGGTTGGTCATCCGGTGGTGAAGCTGCTGCTGTAGAAGTGTTAAAGAATAACCTACTTGAACAGGGCATTGAATGGAAGGACTTAAAAATCGCTGGGGCAGCAGGCGCCAACGCTCAAAATTATCTTCGTGTGCGAGCAGCCTTTGGTAATCCACCAACAGCGGTGCAAATGGGTGGAACCAAATTGACTGAATGGGCTTCTGAAGGGGTGATGGCAAACATTAACAGCGTCGCGCAACAGGGTAACTGGGATCAAATCGTCCCGCCAGCACTTCAGAAATTCTCAAAATATGAAGGTAAATGGGTCGCTTCTCCTGTCGGGGTTCACCGAACTAATTGGATATGGGCCAACAAGCAGATCTTTGATGAGCTAAATATTGCAGTTCCAAAAACGTTTAACGAGCTAATGGTTGCTGCTAGCTTAATTCAAGCATTTGGTTATATTCCGTTCGCAGGTGGCGGCCAAACTTGGCAAGAAGTGACCATTTTTGACAGTGCGGTACTAAGTGCAGGAGGCTTAAAATTTTATCGCAAAGCGTTTGGAGATTTGGATTATAACAGTTTAAATAGCGATACAATGGCTCAAGCATTTGAACAGTTAAGGCAGTATCGCGGCTATGTTGATGCTGACTACCCTGGGCGGGATTGGAACAAAGCCACAGCTATGGTGATGCGTGGTGATGCCGCGATGCAAGTCATGGGTGACTGGGCTAAAGGCGAGTTCATTAACAATGGTAAAGTGCCAAACAAAGATTTCCTCTGTTTCCAATATCCAGGCACTGATGGTGCCTTTGTATTTAATTCTGACCAGTTTGGAATGTTTGATGTGTCTCAAGAGAAGAAAGGGGCGCAAGAGACCATGGCGAAAGCGGTCATGGAGCCGGGATTTCAAGCTAAGTTTAATCAAGTTAAAGGTTCTGTTCCGCCAAACTTAGAAGTTAGCGGTGATGGTTTTGATGCTTGTGCTAAGAAATCGATGGCTGATTTGAAGCAAGCAGTAAAGCAAGACTCTATGGTAGGCAGTATCGCACATGGTCATATGGTGTCGAGCGAAGTTCAAAGTGCAATTTATTTGGTCGTTGGTGAGTTCATGAACTCGAACATGAGTGCAGAAGATGCGTCTAAAGTACTCGCTGACGCTATTGCTTTTCTTAAATAGCGACTTAGGTGTATGATTCATAGAGATGGTTTCAATTTTCCTAGCTAAAGATCAAGCTTGTAATTCTGCTAGGCTTTGTTGCAGAAATCGAATCAACTAAATCAGAATCTTACGATCAGATCAGGTACATTCATTCACTGACTTTAGTTTCATGCCGAAGCCTCGCTACAAAACCACTAATTAGCGCAAGTACAATAACTCACTCATCAACCGAGGTTCACTCACGTTTTAGATTGGCGAAGAAGCGATAACTGAGTGGAAACAACCTAAACAGGGTAGGCGTGGTAGACCACGATTGTTTAGTGACTTAGCTATCACGACTGCTCTCATGGTAAAGCGCATTTTTTCCTTGCCTTTAAGGGCTTTGCAAGGCTTTATCTACTCGGTTTTTAGATTGGCAAATGTTCCATTGGTTTGTCCCCACTATACCTGCATAAGTCGCCGAGCAAAGGATGTCGAGGTTTGCTTTTAAACCTCTTCACGAGGCACTATTCAGCACCTAGCCATTGATGCAACTGGACTTAAGGTATACGGTGAATGGAAAGTGAAAAAGCATGGAACCGATGGTAAGCGCCGAGTCTGGCGTAAACTCCATCTTGCCGTTGATACCGATACTCATGAAATTATCGCAGCTGAGCTGACACTATCAGGCGTGACAGATTCGGAAGTACTCCCCAATCTACTCAAACAAACACGCCGAGTCATCAAGGTGATCTCGGGAGATGGTGTATACGATACAAGGGAGTACCACAGGGCGATTAGGGTTAAGAAAGCGATATCTCTAATCCCTCCGCGTGAAGAAGGAGCATCCTTCTGGGAAAAGGAGCATCCACGCAATCTGGCGGTTGGCTGCCAGAAACTCTATGGGTCGAACAAAAAGTGGAAACAGAAGTATGGTACCACAGACGTTCACTGTCTGAAATCGCTATGTGTCGCGTGAAACAGTTACTTGGCGCCTCACTCACTTTTCGTAATTACAATGCACAAGTTGGGGAGACTTACGCCTTGATCAAAGCCCTCAACAAGTTAACTGGGATAGGTATGCCCGAAACTCAGTGTGTCGTTTAAAAAGTGTACGATTTAGCTAGCATCCGCTCTTTAGCAGAGTTCTGCAACAAAGCCAACTAAAAATATAGTCCCTTAATCCAATTTAATTAGCTATAGAATATCTTTATCTTCTTCATCCCACTCCCAAGTGATGTTAAAATCACCAATGCTCATAAGGATTGATCGTACGTAGAAGAAAATTATAATGATGGCGAACAGACCTAAAATATACATTACCAAGGTAACCTCGTACCGTCATAAAGTAAAAAAGAACCAGAATCAGTATCCGTACATTTATTTATTAGTTCAATCATAGACTTTACGCTTTCATTTGGACTTATTTTAGCATTTACTCCCCCATGTCTGTTTGAACCCATCCTGGATGAATAGCTAATGCTTTAATTTTGTCGTCAGATAAATCGACAGATAGAGTTCTAATGACTTGATTTAGAGCAGCTTTAGATGCTCGGTAACTATATCTGCCCCCTGATTGGTTGTCATCGATACTAGCCATAATCGAAGTCATTCCTACAATAGTTTTATGCTTACCAATTTTTAGGTTTTCAACTAAAGCTTGGGTAACAAGCACTGGTGAAATAGTATTCGTGATCATTACGTTCATCCATTCCATCATATTCATTGTTCCAAAGCTTTCACATCGATTACCATCTATTCCAGCATTGTGAATTAAAATGTCAATTTCTTTACCTCTAAAATAATCAGACAATTGATTAATTTGTTCTTCTTTTGTTACATCAAGTCTATATAGGGTTATATTGTCATTTATTTCTGCAATACTGATTAAGTTTAATGAATTTTCTCGATTTCTGTAACATGCAATAACCTGACATCCTAGATTTGAATATTGGTTTACAAACTCTAAACCTAGACCTCTATTGGCACCGGTAATAAATACTGTAGGCATGAATATGTCCTATTTTAAATAACTTATTTATAGTCATAGCAACTGTTGACTTAGCTACTATTCAAATATTTCGTAAGTTATAAAAGTCAATCTGTGTTAATTTTACGATGTGATTCGTAATGTTTTTATTTTATCCATATTAATTTGGTAGTAAAATAGCATTTATAACAAAAGTGTTTATTAGTAATGGCAATATTGTCGATATTTATTCTGGCTATATTATATGAGTTATTTTTAGAGTTGTTATGGGCTTTGTTGCTGAATTCAGCTTACGAGTAGACGCTAGCTAAATTGTACATCTTTTAAACGACACACTGAGTTTCGGGCATACCTATCCCAGTTAACTTGTTGAGGGCTTTGATCATGGCGTAACTCTCCCCAACTTGTGCATTGTAATTACGAAGAGTGAGTGATGCTCCAAGTAACTGTTTCACACGATACATAGCGGTTTCAGGCAGTGAACGTCTGTGGTAACCATACTTCTGTTTCCACTTTTTGTTTGAGCCATAGAGTTTCTGGCAGCCAACCGCTAGATTGCGTGGATGCCCCTTTTCCCAGAAGGCTGCTCCCTCACGCGGAGGGATTAGAGATATCGCTTTCTTAACCCTAATCGCCCTATGGCATTCTCTTGTATCGTATGCGCCATCTCCCGAGAGCTCCTTGACGGCTCTATGGGTTTGTTTGAGTAGATTGGGGAGTACTTCCGCATCAGTCACGCCTGATAACGTCAGCTCAGCCGCGATAATTTCATGAGTATCAGTATCCACAGCAAGGTGGAGTTTACGCCAGACTCGACGCTTACCATCGGTTCCATGTTTTTTCACTTTCCATTCGCCCTTACCGTATACCTTGAGTCCAGTTGCATCAATGGCTAGGTGCTGAATTGTGCCTCGTGAAGGAGTTTTAAAACAAACCTCTACATTCTTAGCTCGGCGACTTATGCAAGTATAGTGGGGACAAACCAAAGGAACATTCGCCAATTTAAAAACGGAGTCGATAGAACCTTGCAGCGCCCTCAAAGGTAAGGAGAAGATACGCTTTACCATAAGAGCAGTTGTGATAGCTAGGTCACTAAACAATAGTGGTCTACCACGCTTATCCTGCTTAGATTGTGTCCACTCAGTTATCGCCTCTTCGTCAATCCAAAACGTGAGTGAACCTCTGTTGGTCAGGGAGTTATTGTACTGTTTCCAGTTAGTGGTTTTGTAGCGAGGCTTCGGCATGAAATTAAAGTCAGTGAATGAATGTCCCTGATCTGATTGTAAGGTTCTGATTTAGTTCATTCGATTTCTGCAACAAAGCCTTTAGTGTTCTTAAAAATGACAAACCCAGTCTTAGACTGGGTTTAAAGTGGCGAACTATGTATGTTCTGTTCGATTCTTATCTGTAAGAGGCTACGTATTTTTCGTTGCGTTTGTCCAAACTTCCACTGAATCGTGTAAGTAATAGGGCAACAAAAACAACCACTGATCCAATCCATGGTGTGTGCATTAGCCCAGCATTTGAAACCACCAGACCTCCGCCCCATGAACCCAGTGCTATACCAACGTTGAATGCTGCGATATTTAGGCCTGAAGCAACATCCACTGCATCAGGAGTGTATTTTTCAGCCAGTTTTACTACGTAGACTTGAAGGCCAGGAACATTGCCAAAAGCAAACGCACCCCATACTAGAATGGTAATAACTACTGCAGTTTGGTTTGTTGCTGCGACATTAAATACAAGAAGAACAACGATCAAACCAATGAAAATTGCAGTTAGCGCTTTGATCGGTCCCATCTTGTCGGCCATTTTTCCGCCCCAAATATTACCGATTGCTACAGACACACCATAAACTAGCATAATCAGACTAATTGCATTCGATCCGAAGCCTGATACCTCTTCAAGGATTGGGGCTAAGAACGTAAATGCAGTGAAAGTACCACCGTAACCTAATGCAGTGATCGCATAAACTAATAGAAGTCGAGGTTGAGTCAATACTTTCAGTTGTGATGATAGTTTAGTTGCTGGTGGTTGCTTAAGATTGCTTGGTACCAAAATAGCGCTGCCAATCAGAGCAATTAGGCCGAGAATCGCAACAATTAAAAATGTTGACTGCCAACCAAATGTTTGTCCAATCCACGTACCAAGAGGTACGCCAGTAACTAACGCAACAGTTAGACCTGTGAACATAATAGCAATTGCACTAGCTGCCTTTTCTTTAGAAACCAGACCAGTTGCGATTGTGGAGCCAATAGAAAAGAACACACCGTGAGCTAAGCCTGTTAAAATTCGAGCAGTGACCAATGTGTTGTATTCTGGTGCTTGCCACGCTAATAGGTTACCAAGTACAAACAGCGCCATTACCGCCATTAATACATATTTTCGTTTCCAGTTGCCTGTCAGCGCAGTTAAAACGGGAGCACCAATCGCAACGCCAAGTGCGTATAGGCTAACTAAAAGACCCGCTGAAGGTAACGATACATTTAAGTCTGTTGCCATTGTAGGGATTAGCCCGACAATAACAAACTCTGTGGTTCCTATAGCAAAGGCGCTAAGCGTCAATGCTAATAATGCTAAAGGCATAATATTTCTCTCTCTTAATCAGTGGACGTTAATAACCGAAACAGTTTCAACGTTTCAGTGGTTGAATTATTGAATAGAACTTAATTGTAAAAAATAGTATTTATTACAAAATACTTTTGCTAATTTTGATGTAAATGGTTCAGGGGGAATAGAGCATGTTAACTAGGTCAGATGAACTTGAGATTCTTATCACTGTCGTTGATAGTGGTGGATTTTCTTCTGCAGCAAACTCACTAGGGATTCAGGTGGCAAGGGTTTCCAGGGCAGTAAGCAAAATAGAATCTCAATTGGGTATCACACTTCTGAATAGGACAACGCGAAGGGTAGAAGTTACAGAGGAAGGCCTTCAGTTTGTTGAGTCTGTTCGTAAAGGATTACGTGAAATTCAAGAAGCTGAGGAAGATATAATTACAAGAGGTGAGCTACCTAAAGGACGGCTCAGAGTAGACGCGGCTAGTCCCTTTGTTTTACATCAACTGGTTCCATTAATTCAGCCATTTAAGGAGGCTTATCCAGATATACAACTAGATTTAACCTCTAATGAAGGATTTGTTGACTTATTGGAAAAGAGAACTGATGTTGCGATTCGAATTGGGCAATTAGCCGATTCTACATTGCATGCAAAACCGCTTGGTACTAGCCCGTTATTTATCGTTGCATCTCCGAGTTACTTGGCAAGAAAAGGGTTTCCCCAATCAACGAGCGACTTGAAACAGCATAGTTTGATTGGCTTTTCAGGACCTAAGGTTTTAAATGAATGGCCTCTTAGGGGGTTTGATATTGGAACTCCAGATCTAATATCTAGTAGTGGTGAAACCATAAGAAAACTAGTAATTGAAGGGAATGGGATTGCTTGCCTTTCAGGGTTTATGGTGAAACAAGACTTAGATTCGGGTCGACTCGTAGCATTACTAGAGTCAGAAAAAACTGTCAGCACAGGGAGAGAGCAGGTAAATGCGGTTTTCTACAAGTCATCTTCTTTATCTAAACGAATAACAGCATTTATAGATTTTATTCAGCCTAGACTTACATTGCGGTGAGTAAATTTTTGTTAAAATAACAAAAGAGTTTTTTCATTATTGGTCTAATTCGAGCGGGTCGTAGTGCGTGATCGTAAGCATTAATTGCGTATGCTCTAATTTGATTGGCTAAAGAGATCTTCTTTCCACAACATAGTAAGGTATTGGATATGAGTTGAAAAAATATTTCAAGTACTGAACAAGAGGTTTCAAGGGGGATTACCAACTCGATTTTTTGGAGCAGGCAATTGAAACCTCCTATTGTTCATGCAATGTGCCGCAATTGATTTAGTTGGCACATTGTTTCAATCAGCTTATTGGAAGTGAGGGAGGACTTCGCGAGCAATTTCTTTTAACGCATTTTCAATAGGCTGGTGATTTCTTCTGAAGTGTAAACCGATATGGTCCACCCCGATATTTTTCATAGCCTCTAGCTCGGTAATCAATCCTTTCACACCAGTCTGAACTCCAAAATGATGCCTAATGATAGGGGCATTAGGATCATCAACTAAGTCGAGGTGAATGAAACTGATATAAGGTTTATCTCCTGCAACCTTACGCCAAAGCTTAACGCGATTTTCATGGTCTTGTGGTGTACCTGGGTACGCAAGCCAACCATCTACATTTGCGCCGATCCACTCAGGATTTTGTTGAGCTAATCCCGCTACATAGATAGGAATGTCTTTAAACTCGGGGAGCAACTGAAGCCCGTCTTTGAGTTTAGAGTTATTCGTATCTTTTAGTATTTCCAGACTGTTGCGAAATACTTCACTACGGTTGTTAAAATCCACATCAAATAGTGGATACTCGCTCGGGCGATCTCCACTAGCAACACCAAGAATTAAACGATTGTTGCTTAGTTCATTGATTGTTGCGGCTGCTTTTTTAACAATCCAAGGCTCTCGTAACGGCAGAACAATAGCAGCTGTACCTAATAAGATGTTATTGGTACATGCTGATAGATAACCTAGATAACTGAACGCTTCAAAAACTTGAGCAGCATCACCAAAATTTGGATCATAAATCGGAACATCTCTAATCCAAGCTGCTTTGAAACCAAGTTCATCTGCCAGCATGATCCGTTCTTTATGTTTAGTCATATCAGGAACGCCAAATGGTTTATGTTGGAGTAAACGTTTTGTTTGGCCTTCTCGAGTCCAATCGTTATCTAAGGGTAGCTCTACTCCAATAGAAAAAGAAGTATTTAGATTTTTATGCATAATATTGCCTACCAGAAAATGTTAATATCACTTAGTGGTGAGATTTTGATCTCACTCAATGAAATTATTTCATCTTCAAAGTAAGAAAAAGTGCCTAAACGACAAAACAGTTTTGTATAAATAGGCTACACACTAAAGAAAATTGAAATTCTTGACCAATAGTTCTTCCTTTATAAAGTTAATAAACGAACTTATTCTTCTCGAGGTTCCTGCGTTTTTGTAATAAACGGCGTGGATAGGTTGTTTTACCTCACGCGAATACTCGCTAAGTACCTCCACTAAGTGGCCACATTCTCTATCTGAGTGTGTCATGAAGTCCGATAAACATGCGATGCCTGCTCCTTGAAGTGCGAGGCATCGAATAGTCTCACCATTGTCAGACCTAAGGCTGCTGTTAATTCTTAGCAACTTGTTGTTCTTATCCATAATTGGCCACTCTTTTAATGATTCAGGTTGGCTAAATCCTATCAGTTTGTGATCAAGCAATTGTTCTACCGATGATGGTGTTCCGAAATTGCTGAGGTATTCAGGGCTAGCGACCATTCTAATTCGACTATTTCCTATGAATGTCGCTCGTAACGTTGAGTCTTGTAGTTCGCCTATACGAAAAGCTATGTCAGTTTTCGTTCCTAAGAGGTCGATGTTTCCTTCACTGGAAGTTAGTTCAAGGTCTACATCTGGATAACGGGATTGATACTGTGCAATATGTGGAGTCAATGCATGCAATAAAAATGGAGTAGCAGCATTTATCCTTAGTAAACCTGAAGGATTAGATTTTTGACTTTGAAGTTGCGCTTCAGCAAGTTCCACTGCATCTAAGATCTCTCTTACTTTGTCAAGATAGATTGCTCCTTCATTCGTTACATCTAACTTACGAGTAGTCCTGTTTAGCAATGTTGTATCCAACTTGCTTTCTAGTCTTGATACTGTGCGACTGACGGCTGAAACAGTCATTGACATTAGTTTAGCCGCTGCACTAACTGAACCAGTATCAACGACGGCTACAAAGGTTTTCATTTCATCTAGAGTTGCTTTCATTGTTGATAATTTCTCAATATAGATTTGATTATTATTAACTTTACGGAAATCTTACAAACTCGTAAAGTAAATTTGAATTTTATATATCGAATAATATCAATGAGTTTAGGAGAGTTATATGAAAGTACCATCATTTGGAGTAGGAACGTTCCGTCTAGAAGGAGACGTTGTAAAAGACTCTATTAAGAATGCATTAGAAGTTGGTTATCGTGTCATTGACACTGCTCAAATTTACGGCAATGAGAAAGAGGTAGGAGAAGTTATCACACAAGCGAACTTAGGTCGTGATGAACTATTCATCACAACTAAGATCTGGGTAGATAATATGAATTCTGAGCGACTTATCCCTAGTTTGAAGGAAAGTTTGGACAAGCTTAATACTGATTATGTGGATTTAACTTTGATTCATTGGCCAGGTAGCAATAATGATGTAAAAGAATATATGACGTCATTACTTGAAGCAAAGAATATAGGGTTGACTCGTGAAATAGGGGTATCAAACTTTAACATAGACCTACTACAACAAGCTATGGATGCCGTAGGTAAAGAAAACATTGCTACAAACCAAATTGAACTTAGCCCATATTTACAAAATCGCAGCTTAGTTAAATTTATGCAGGAAAATAATATACAAGTTACATCTTATATGACACTAGCTTATGGTAAAGTTTTGGGAGATCCTGTTATTGGCGAAATCGCAGAAGAGGTTTCGGCTACACCGGCTCAGGTAGTACTCGCATGGGCATTATCTAAAGGTTACGCTGTCATTCCTTCCTCGACCAAGCGCCATAATTTGGCTAGCAATCTTGAAGCACTAAACCTTAAACTTACAGATGAAGCCATCTTCAGAATTGACTCACTGGAAAGAAATGGACGTGAAGTAAACCCTGAAGGACTTGCTCCGAAATGGAATGATTAATATGAAGTATATAGATGAAATCCCAGAATTCGCAGGTGGGTCATATCTTGTCGAGTATGAGGGATTATCTGCGATTAATACCTATAACGCCGACGCTTCTGTTGTCAGCTATGAAATTATTAGTGGTGCACTAAAGGGGACCAGTGGACAAGCAGCCTGCCAATGGAAGGTCCTAAAACAAGGGTTATATGCGATTTCATGGCAGGAAGAAAATGGAGCGACTGTCGTACATCTGGACAACTTCACTAGCGGTCAGTCTTCATCTTTCTTTACATCTAGTGATCTTGATTTTTATAGATTAGAAGGTCGCTTAAGTAAGCGTAACGGAAAATAAAAATAGGCAAATAATACAAGCTCGCTTGCTTTTAGCATTGCGAGCTTGTCATATTGGTTCTATTTTAAGTGAGTACGAATTGTCACCTAGATTAATAACATTGGAAATTGCTGAATCGTATTTACTAGATTGTAGTTGTACTATGTTTAAATGATTTTAAAAAGCAAGGGTTTGGAATATCTTTAGATGATGTAGGCTCTGGTTTAACATCAATAACTAGTTTGGGCTTTGTTGCTGAATTCAGCTTACGAGCGGACGCTAGCTAAATCATACATCTTTTAAACGATATACTGAGTTTCGGGCATACCTATCCCAGTTAACTTGTTGAGGGCTTTGATCATGGCGTAAGTCTCCCCAACTTGTGCATTGTAATTACGAAAAGTGAGTGAGGCTCCAAGTAACTGTTTCACGCGACACATAGCGGTTTCAGACAGTGAACGTCTGTGGTACCATACTTCTGTTTCCACTTTTTTCGACCCATAGAGTTTCTGGTGACCTGCTCCCCTTAATCTAGTCCAGTCTACACTTAGTAATGTTCATCCAACCAAGGAGATGATGAACATGAAAAAGCGATTCAATGAACAGCAAATCATTGCCATTTTAAAGGAAGCTGAAGCGGGTATCCCCGCCAGAGAACTTTGCCGCAAGCATGGGATCTCAGATGCAACGTTCTATACATGGCGCAAAAAATACGCAGGTCTGGATGTCTCTGAAGCTCGTCGGCTTAAAGCTCTGGAAGACGAAAACGCTCGACTCAAAAAGTTGCTGGCTGAAACGTTACTGGATGCAGAAGCCCTGAAAATTGCTCTCAGCCAAAAGTACTGACCGTCGAGGACAAGCGCAAGGCTGTTAAAGTGATTCAAGAAGGCACAAAGCTTTCAGAACGCAGAGCCTGTTTACTCGTCGGTATTCAACGCGCATCAATGCGATATCAACCTCTCACTAACCGTGAGGATGATAAGCTTCAGACTCGGATAAAAGAGCTGGCATTAGAACGGCGTCGATTTGGTTATCGTCGTATTCATCATCTTTTAAGACGAGAAGGATTTGATGTTAACCATAAGCGAGTTTATCGCTTGTACTGTGAGTTGGGCTTAATGGTTAGCAAGCGGAGACGCAGAAAATTACAGGGGGTTGAGCGCGAGCCTCTCTTGCTTCCTTCCGTGCCGAATCACACGTGGTCTATGGACTTTGTGATGGATGCTCTGAGTAACGGTCGACGGATTAAATGTCTGACAATTGTGGATGATTACACAAAAGAGTGCCTGGATATTCCTGTCGCTACGGGGATCTCGGGTGATGAAGTCGTGATCACGCTAGAGTCTATCGCTGCGTTTCGAGGTTATCCAACAGCGATACGAACTGATCAAGGGCCTGAGTTTACAGGGAAAGCCTTAGACCAATGGGCTTATCAGCATGGTGTGGTTTTAAAATTAATCCAAGCAGGAAAACCGACTCAGAATGCTTATATCGAAAGTTTTAATGGTAAGTTCAGGGATGAATGTTTAAACGAGCACTGGTTTAGGGATCTGAGTCATGCTCGTGAACTGATCAGTCTCTGGCGGATGGATTATAATGAGAATCGCCCCCACTCAGCACTGGATTACCTAACTCCATCTGAGTTCGCAGCAACAACAAGAACGGCACGAAACAACGGTAATTTAACGAGCATTACTAATGAAGTTTTGGATTAGTTCTCGGGGGCAGGTCACTGGCAGCCAACCGACAGATTGCGTGGATGCTCCTTTTCCCAGAAGGCTGCTCCTTCACGCGGAGGGATTAAAGGTATCGCTTTCTTAACCCTAATCGCCCTGTGGCACTCTCTTGTATCGTATGCACCATCTCCCGAGATCACCTTGATGACTCGGCGTGTTTGTTTGAGTAGATTGGGGAGTACTTCCGAATCTGTCACGCCTGATAGTGTCAGCTCAGCTGCGATAATTTCATGAGTATCGTATCAACGGCAAGATGGAGTTTACGCCAGACTCGGCGCTTACCATCGGTTCCATGCTTTTTCACTTTCCATTCACCGTCACCGTATACCTTAAGTCCAGTTGCATCAATGGCTAAGTGCTGAATAGTGCCTCGTGAAGAGGTTTAAAAGCAAACCTCGACATCCTTTGCTCGGCGACTTATGCAGGTATAGTGGGGACAAACCAATGTAACATTTGCCAATCTAAAAACCGAGTCGATAAAGCCTTGCAAAGCCCTTAAAGGCAAGGAAAAAATGCGCTTTACCATGAGAGCAGTCATGATAGCTAAGTCACTAAACAATCGTGGTCTACCACGCCTATCCTGCTTAGGTTGTTTCCACTCAGTTATCGCTTCTTCGCCAATCCAAAACGTGAGTGAACCTCGGTTGATGAGTTAGTTATTGTACTTGCGCCAATTAGTGGTTTTGTAGCGAGGCTTCGGCATGAAACTAAAGTCAGTGAATGAATGTCCCTGATCTGATCGTAAGGTTCTGATTTAGTTGATTCGATTTCTGCAACAAAGCCTCCTAAATATTCCAGTTCGAATCACGTATCTATCATCGAAAAGGCGATTTTAAACGAACTGTATTTTTCTTCGTAGTATTGGATTATTGCGAATTTAACAAATGTTATTTGTTTTTATAGCTATGAATGTTGTTTTGTTCATCTGTTAGTATGTCCTTAGTTAATGAAGGGGCTTGCTATGTCTAAATCACTGTTTCAACCAATTCAACTCGGTCAGTTGACCTTAAAAAACCGAATTGTTATGCCACCGATGACTCGCTCTCGAGCGAGTCAGCCTGGCGATGTCGCGAACGAAATGATGGCGACTTATTACGCGCAGAGAGCAAGTTCAGGTTTGATTGTCTCTGAAGGGACGCAAATTTCACCGATTGCAAAAGGTTATGCTTGGACCCCAGGTATTTATACACCCGAGCAGATTGAAGGCTGGCGTAAAGTTACCGAAGCTGTGCATGCTGAGAGCGGGACGATTTTCGCACAGCTTTGGCACGTTGGTAGAGTCACTCACCCAGATAACATCTGTGGCGAACTGCCGATGTCTTCATCAGCGTTAAAAGCGGAAAATGTGAAAGTATTCGTTGATAATGGAACTGATGAACCTGGCTTTGTTGATGTCGTACAACCTAGAGCGATGACAAAATCGGATATTCAGCACGTCATAGCAGAATATCGTCAAGCTGCATTGAATGCCATTGAGGCGGGCTTTGATGGTATTGAACTACATGCGGCTAACGGATATTTGATTAACCAATTTATTGACTCCGAAGCCAATAACCGTACCGATGAGTACGGTGGTAGTTTAGAAAATCGTCTTCGTTTTCTTGATGAAGTAGTTGCAGCATTGGTGGACTCGATTGGCGCTGAACGTGTTGGGGTGCGTCTGGCTCCTTTGACAACCTTAAATGGTACCGTAGATGCGAACCCTATCGAAACTTATACCGCTGCCGCTGCGTTACTGAATAAGCACGGTATCGTTTATCTGCATATCGCTGAAGTAGATTGGGATGATGCCCCTGACACGCCAGTCTCTTTTAAACGTGCATTACGAGAGGCTTACCAAGGCATTTTGATTTACGCAGGTCGTTATAATGCGGAAAAAGCTGAACACGCTATCAATGAAGGGCTAGCTGATATGATTGGTTTTGGTCGACCTTTTGTGGCTAATCCTGACCTCCCTGAGCGTTTACTTCACGGTTACCCATTAGCGGATCACGATCCAAACACGTTGTTTGGTGGCGGTGAAAAAGGGCTTATTGATTATCCAACATATAGAGCTTAGGGGGAAGTATGTTTAATGCATTTAAAGGTCAAGTACTAGAGACCAGTAACCGTATTGCCATGGCGCCGATGACTCGTTCACGAACGTCTCAACCTGGTGATATTCCCAACGAGATGATGGCGACTTATTATCGTCAACGTGCCAGTGCAGGTTTGATTGTTACCGAAGGTGCTCCTGTATCAGCCGTAAGTCGTGGGTATTCTATGACTCCAGGCATTTATACTGAAGAACACATTGAAGGTTGGAGAAAAGTGACCCAAGCTGTTCATGAGGAAGGGGGTAAGATATTTATCCAACTCTGGCATGTTGGGCGTCGTAGTCATTCTGATATTTCAGGAACACAACCCATTGCACCATCAGCGATCAAAATTCCAGATCAAGTATTCGGCCCACTACCTGAAGGCGGGTTTGGGATGGTAGAAACTGAGCAACCAAAAGCAATGAGTGCAGATGAAATCCAAGCTACAATTACCGATTTTGTTCAAGCAGCAAGAAATGCTATTGAAGCGGGGTTCGATGGCGTTGAAGTACACGCTGCACATGGTTACTTGTTCGATACCTTTTTACGCTTAGAAAGCAACCAAAGAATTGATCAATATGGGGGCAGCCAAGAGAATCGTATGCGTTTTTTGGTTGATACATTACAAGCTCTTACTAACGAAATTGGTGGTGGGAAAGTTGCCGTTCGTTTGTCTCCTCATATCGGAGAAGGTTTTGCAGGAGATGATGCTGAAATTGTTCCACTGACGTTGGCATTATTGGAAAAACTGCAACCGATGAACCTTGCGTATGTACATTTTTCAGAAAATATTTCGCGTTATGTAGAGGTGCCTGAAGGATTTCGTCAGCAGGTACGTCAGATTTACACTAATCCGATAATGGTTGCAGGAAAATTAACAAAGCAATCTGCACAACGCTTACTTGATAAGCAGTATTCTGATTTCGTTGCCTTTGGTACCCCTTTTGTAACGAACCCAGATTTAGTCGCCCGTTTTGCTCATGATTTGCCACTGGCTGAGTTTGATGCCAATGCTAGGTTAACCTTATATGGTGGCGGAGAGGAGGGCTACATCGATTATCCTACTTATCAGGTCTAATATATCAGGCATCAAGGGCAACTCCTCGGTGCCTTATGTTTTTCAATAAGCGAACGGAATTTAGATGGAACAATATCCAATTTGGCAATATCAAACAGAGAAGCATAGCCTTATTTTAGGTAAAGCAGAAAGCCCACAATTAGCTGACAATGAAGTTTTAGTGCAAAACAAAGCCATTGGTATTAATCCTGTAGATTGGAAATTTATCAAAGCAAATCCTTTGAACTGGCCTAATGGTCATGTCCCTGGTGTTGATGGCGCAGGTGTTATTGTACAAGTCGGTGCAATGGTTGACACGGATTTAATTGGGCGTCGAGTGACGTATCATTGCTCACTAAAACGAAATGGCAGCTTTGCTGAGTGTACGGTTTTAAATGTTGAGCGAGTGATGATGTTGCCCGAGAACCTAACATTTGAACTTGCAGCAGCACTACCTTGTCCCATGCTCACTGCGTGGCAAGCATTTGAAAAAATTCCGTCAACCCGACAAAGAGAAGTGCTTGTTGTTGGTTTTGGCGCGGTTAATAATTTGCTATCTCAGATCCTTGTTAATGCTGGCTATGTCGTTGATGTTGTGTCAGCTAGTCTTAGCGAAGAGCGTGCAATAAAGCTAGGTTTTCGCCTAGTTTATAGAGAGCAATCACAAATTGACATGAAATACTTCGCTATTTTTGATGCGATCAGTGGACAAAACGCGGCCCATTTAGTGCCACTGCTAAGAGCCAATGGACATATTGTTTGCATTCAAGATCGCATCCCTGAACCAATTGACCCTCCATTTACTCGCACTATTTCTTACCACGAAATAGCACTAGGAGCGTTACATGATTTTGGTGATAAAGAAGATTGGTATGTATTAATGCAAAACGGTGAAGCGTTACTTGAACGTATTTCAAAAGGTAGTGTTGAAGTTGGTTTACCAGTTACTTTTAAATTTGAACAATTGCTTGATGCATTGGAAAATAGCGAAGTTACTAAACAAAAAACGGTAATTACATTAAGCTAAGCTATATTGAGCACGTTCTTTTCATGGGGCAATTTCGTTAGGTCCCTTCAAGTTTGGTGTTAGTGCATTTAATGAACAGTGTATTTATCTCAATAAAACTAATTTAAGTTCTTATTATAAATATCTTATTATCCCCATTTTATTCGATGCTATATATTGCCAGTTAAATAGTCATATAAATCTTTTTTATAATCTAAAGAAGAGTTAGCTAATATCGAGGGATACATATGATTCGACACATTTTGCTTCAAAGGTTTAATCAATCATCAGAACTACCAGAAATAAATAGGTTAAAGGATGTTTTTGCTTCATTACCCAACAAGAACGAGGGCGTTCTCTCTGTTGAGTGGGGAGGAAATGATTGCCTTGAGGGCAAGAATCAAGGTACACACATTCTGTTTTGATGACGTTTGTTGATGATAAAGGTCGTGAAAATTATCTATATCACCCAGAGCATGATGCTCTCAAAAAAGTGTTTCGCCCATTACTTGATGAGATAGTTGTCTTTGACTTTACAGTCTAGTGCTTAAAAGTCAGCTATTTAAAATCAAAATGTCGCCTAATAAGGAGTCATGTCTGACCGGTGCTGACATCTCAAGTCATAAAAAAGAGAACCACTGTCCATTTGTTTTTAATGTTGTGTATTTTTTGCCGGATACGATTACCCGGCATTTTTCAATTGGTGATGTAATGATTCATGTATTAGTTAAATTGGTTGTAAAACAGGAAAGCGTGAGTGAGTTTTCCGATGCCCTAAAAAAACTAGTTACTGAGAGTAATAAAGAACTAGGAGTAATAAGATACGAAGCGTTTAAAGCAGATGAGGTGACATTTTTTATATTTGAGGAATGGGAATCTATTGAAGCATTGAATGAACATGAATCTTTGCCACACTTTTTGCACTTTGGTGAAATATCCAAAAAATGGTTGGATACCGTTGAGTTGTATAAAAATACATTACCTCTCAATTATTTTTTGAAAGAATAAGCTTAAACCATTTATCTAACTTATATCTTTTGAATATATAAGGGTTTTGGTCGTTGGAGTAGTACCACCTCGCTCAATTTTGAGTTGGTCGACCTGTAGTGCTAATAAGTACCACGTAAGTGTGGCAGATCCTCGGGAGGGGGAATCCATGTCATTCGTAATGAAAAAATAGGCGCTTTATATTGTATCTTTTGGGGAGAGAAGAATTTTGCCCAGCGTTTTAGCCATCAGGGTAGAAGACGTATCCGACTTTTGTCTATGGCGGGAATGTAGATGAAATGTTTCTCGATACTCCGTCACAATCATCAAGTAACGCTCAAGGCAAAATGCGATGATAGTTAGTCTGTTATACAGTTAGTCGCATTTTTTCATGAGTACGGTATAGTTACATCGTAATGCTTGTTATTACATATTTTTTAGTTCATTTAGAATGATTATTCTTCCCTTAAAAATAGGTACAGTAATTTGTCCAGAGTGGTTGATAAGTTGAATTTAAGAAAGTTGATACTTTTTTTATGTATGTTCAGTGTAGCTATTACTTTATTGAATGCCTTTTACACGGTTTATCGCGTTCAAAAAGAATTGATTCTTAGCAATACGATGGAATCCAATTGGGTTTATGCCGAAAAAATGGCGGACATGACCGATGCTTTTATTGATACCGCGATGTCTCAGTTGAACTTCAGTGCGAATATATTGAGTAAAAAGATTGGCGATACTCAAGTGTTAGACAATGAAGTGGAACGTTTAAGACTACAGACGAATGCATTCAATTCAGTGGTAGTAGTGGATTCTAAAGGCACTATCATTGCAATATCACCTGAAACATTGGCATTGAAAGGCGTTACATTAAAGCAAGACGCCGCTCGTCAATCTTTAAACGCAAGAGCGCCTCTCATTACGGACCCTTTTGTATCACCTTCTGGCAACTATATTACGAGTATCTCCCATCCGATTTATTCTGAAGCTGGCGAATACTTAGGGTATGTCAGTGGTACTTTGTATTTGGAACGCCAAAATATTTTGACAAGACTTTTGGGTAAACATAGTCATCAAGATGGTTCGTATATGTATGTCGTCGACCGTAATAAAACCATCATTTATCATCCCGATAAGAGGAGAGTCGGGCAAGTGATACTCAATAATGAGGCTATCAACGCGGTTGTTAACCGTGAAGATGGATATGGTGACATTGTCAATTCGCAAGGTGTTGATATGTTGGCTGGTTACGCGCCAGTAAAGAACTCTGGATGGGGCGTGATAGTCCAAAAGCCAAAGAATAATGCTTTAAACGGCCTTAATGAGTTAATGCTTCATGTTTTTTGGGAAGGTTTCCCGATAGGTGTGCTGACATTGATGTTTATTTGGGGAGCTTCAATTTTGATATCTCGACCACTTTGGCAGCTAGCCAGTGCTGTTACTAAAATTGGCAATCACAAGTCGACGATATCGGATTTAAACCGTATTCATGCATGGTACTTTGAAGCGTTGCACTTAAGACGGAGTTTTTTGAATGCTATGGGTGTCGTGTCAAATACCATTGATAAGCTCCATTCTGATACGTTAACGGATGCGCTTACTGGTATTTTAAATCGAAGAGGCTTAGATAAGGCGATTGAACAGTTTCAAGAGCAAAATAGACCATTTTCATTGTTGGCTTTGGACATTGACCACTTCAAGAGGGTCAATGATACATTTGGTCATCATATCGGAGACGAACTAATAAAAAGTTTATCCAAGATAATGAAAGAAGAAGCTCGAGCACAAGATGTTGTGTGCCGCTCTGGTGGTGAGGAATTTATTATTTTTCTTGCCAACACTAACCCGACTAGAGCATATGATGTAGCAGAGCGAATTCGCCGCTCAATAGAAGCCTATCATTTTGATACTGTCGGTAATGTAACAATTTCAATTGGTGTATCGCACTGGAAAGGACAAGAGGACTCTATACATGAGGCAATCAAAAATGCAGATAATGCGCTGTATAAAGCTAAGCGTAATGGGCGAAATCGCACTGAACTGTAATAGAAGGTCTTAGGTCATGGTTAGCCTCTCTTGTCAGACTATAAACTCTGGGGAGGTAAGTTCTGTCTGGTAGACTGGCTCTGTAAGATTTCTAATAGCTCAAATGATTGAAGTTTCGATTGCGCCTAGTTTAGCTACTTTGTTGTATCGAGAATCGCTATCTTCAGGGTTATTTAGCTATATACTAGGTAAGTGAACTATAGGTGACATAGGGTTCGTGAGAGTGGTTAATACAAATCTTAAAGAATATGATGATTTAGTAGATAAGTACTCAGGTGTTCTACTATCTGAATTAACAGAAGAGTTCGGAGATGAACAGACTGCACTATATGTAACAGTTTTGACTTTTGAAACTCTCTGGTTATTTCTGAAAAATAATGCTCCCCCTAACAACATTCTCAGGTGGCTACACATTCGCGCAAAATACATACAGGCGGGGAAAGTTAACAGCCACTAATCCTCTAGTCATTTGATTGTTCAAAGGTGCGACTACAAAGAATTGATGCCATATTTGGATAAACTCCCTACGCCTTCCCTTAAGATGTTGAATCGAGTTGTTAAGTAATGTATGACAATAAGTGAGCGCAGAGTTTCTGTGTAAGTGCATCATAATCAAAGACACAAAAAGTCAGCAATTTGGATTGCTGACTTTGCATACCCTATTTAGCACGAGGGAGCCGTCGTACTCCTATTTGGATTCATCGAGTTAGGGAGCTATACTTTGAAACGTTCAACCAAAGAGGATAACTCTTTAACCTTGATATTTAAGTCTTCGCTACCACGCTTATTGTCCTGAGCTAGCTTGGAAGCATCATCACTTTGTTCTGATATAACCACGACCCTCTGAGATATTTCTTGTCCAACTACACTTTGTTGGCTGGTCGCAGTGGCAATTAGAGCGTTCATGTCTAAAATGTCTTGCACAGATTCTTGGATTTTGCGAAGAGCGGAAGTCGCTGAGTTAGCTTGAGAGACAGTATCGATACTGCGTTTATGACTCTTGCCCATTACGGTAACAGCATCATCTGAAGCAGCTTTTAGGCGCTGTATGATATCGTGAATGTCTCCAGTACTGTCCTGCGTACGACTTGCTAGTTTACGGACTTCATCTGCCACTACAGCAAAGCCACGACCTTGATCTCCAGCTCGCGCAGCTTCGATGGCTGCATTCAGTGCTAACAAGTTAGTTTGCTCAGAGATCTCCTGAATAATATCAAGTGATGATGAAATGTTCTTTACATCGCCCTCAAGCTTGGATATTACAATACTTGCTTGAGCTACCTCTTCTGATAAAGCTGATACAGAACTTGCTGTAGCCACAACGACTTGATGCGCAACACTAACATTATCTTCTGCTTCCCGTGCAGAATCAGCAGCTTGACCAGCATTATTCGATATCTCTGCCGCTGTCGCTGTCATTTCTGTCATCGCTGTCGCTACTTGTTCTGTCTCTTTTTGCTGACCAGCAGAAAGTTGAGCTGAATCCGAAGCTCTCTGATTCATCGCTTTGCTCTCTTGAACAACTTGCTGACTTACATTTCTAACTTGGTTGATAATCTCTTGAAGGCTCGCTACAAATGTATTGAAATCTTCACTAAGAACATTAAATTCCCTTGCTTTAAAGCTTTCCATGCGAGCTGTCAAATCAGCATCACCACTAGCGAAAGAACGGATAGATTTACTAAAGAGTTCAAGTGGTCTCATAACGCTTCTATTCACTAGATATGCCATGAAAGCAACGCTCAGCATAACGACGACGCTAATTAGAATCAGTGTCCAAAGACTTTGATCTAATCTATCTAAAGCACTTTTTTCCATATGCATCAGTTCTTGTTCTACATCGTCGGTGTAGATACCGGCACCTAAAGTCAGATCCCATTGTGGAATATAAATAGAGTAACTAAGCTTGGGCAGTGGTGATGAACTGCCAGGTTTAGGGAAGTAATACGTTGTGAATTTTTCAGCCTTTGCATTCTTAATTAATTCTTGAACAAAATAGCTGCCATTCGAGTCCTTGAGATTATAAAAGCTTTGACCAATACCTACGTTACTTTTTCCTAGAAGTAGTCTTATGCCTTTTGAGTCATACCCAAATAGATACCCTGAATCACCGAACTTAACATTTCTCAAAAGAGAAATGGCATCTTCACGAGACGCTTTTGTTTGTTTTAGTGGAGCTAAGGCACTATCTGCGATTTCTAGGTAGGTTCGTAGTTCAGCCTTCTTCATTTCTATCATCGCTTCGTGGGCGCTAGTAATTTGATCTGAGCTTAAACGCCTGGCTTCAATCGAGGCCTCTAACATCATTGCGATAGATACAATGATCACTGGTAAGAACGACAAAACATAAAGCCGATGTCTAATGGTCAAATTCATGACGTATTCCTTTCATTATTTGTATTAAAATTTGTCCCTTAAATGTAAAGGTGGGTAAAGTCTGGTAAGCCTATGCAAATGAGCTTTTATGGGTAGGTTGTATTGCTATGATATTCACCAGTTATCATGTTGCTAAAGAATATCATAATGTATAAATTTGCCGCTATTCTAACCCTATTATGGCTACCAAGTTTGCCGATGAACTTGGAGGATTTAGACAATTTTTTCATCTGGCGCCACCACTTAACGATGTACACAGGCCTCATTGGTCTAGGTTATATGGGGCTAGCAGTTTTACTTGCTGCTCGTTTTCGTTGGTTAGAAAAGAAAGTTGATGGTTTAGATAAAGGATATAGACTACATAAAAACTTAGGGATTGGTGCAACAGTATCTCTATTTTTTCACTGGCTGATTATCAAGAGCGGAAATTGGTTGGTAGGGGCTGGCGTACTTGAAAGGCCAAGCCGAGGGCCAATCCCAGAACTTGACGGAGTCAATTGGCAGGCGGTAGCTGTACAAATTGGTGATATTTCTTTTAAGGTGTTTATTATCTTTAGTATTATTAGTTTATATAAAACAATTGATTACAATAAGTTCAAGTTTACGCACAAAATTGGTGGCCTTTTGATGATTGCAGGTATTATTCATACTTTCTTCTTGCTAGATTGGGATGTCGCTTCTGCACTCATGAACTTTGCCATTGTAATTATTTCGGTGTTTGGTTTCGTGGGGGCGTGGCTTTCATTGTCAGGTGGTATTGGAAAAAAGAACACATCTGAAGGTCATGTAGTTAGTATTGAAGACTTCTCTGCAACGTTAGAACAGAAACTAGCTGTCAGATTTTCTATTAAACTAAGTACAGATATTAGCTATAAAGAAGGTCAATTCGCATACCTGAACTTTCATGATGGTGAAGCTCCACACCCATTCTCTATACTCAACTTCGATATGGACAATCAAAGAATAGAATTCGGAGTAAAAGATTTGGGCGACTACACCCATAAGATGGTAAATAGTCTTAAAGTCGGCCAAAAGGTCACAGTCGAGGGAGGTTACGGTGCATTTCAAATTCCTAGGTATGGGAAGCAAGTCTGGATTGGTGCAGGAATTGGTATAGTGCCTTTTGTTTCTCGACTTTACTGGCTAACAAGAGAGAATAACAAACGGCAGTACAAGCTCGAAAAAGTGCACTTATTTTATTGTGTTAACTCAGAGAAAGAAGCTTTCTTTCGCAATGAAATTTTGTCTCTTTTGCAACGTTTCGATTTTGTTGAACTGCACATGGTAATTTCGGATTTAGGTGAGTTTTTGGATAGTAATCTGATTCTAGAAAAAATGAAGAGTAATAACTTTGAGACTTGTTTTTGTGGGTCACAACAATTTGGAAGTATGTTAAAAACAGAACTTAGTTCTGCCGGAGTTTCGCATGAACGTTTCCACACAGAGCTTTTCATGATGCGTTAATCTCGCTTCTCACGCTTGGCAATCAAAGTAAACTTATAATTGCTTGATTTGAAGTAATTGCGACTGTATTCAAACACGGTGTCATCCTGTAAATAACTACGAGTTCTCTTTTCGATTATTGGTTCGGCTGGAGCAATACCCAGCAAATCTGCAATATCCTGAGGTGGAAGTATAGGAATTATCTCTTGCTCGCTGCGATCAATTATTAAGCCTTTTTGTTTTTCAATGTACTCATATTTTGAACCCTGCATAACCTGATAGGTCAAATCAGGGAACATTGCAGTAGGCATCCAAGTTTCTTCTACTGTAATTGGATTGTCGTCAACGTACCTTACCCGTTTGATATAAAAAATGCGCTCGCCCTCTTTAACGTCTAAGTGTTCGGCCATTGTAAGAGATGCACATCGTATCTCAAAAGAGAGAACGTCACTGTGTGTTACACCATCCAGGTGGGCCCATTTTTCAGCAAAGCTACTCTGTTGATACATGTCGTAGTTCACCTTACTTTCTTTTACGTAGGTCCCACTGCCTTGAATACTTTTAAGTTCTTCGTTTTCAATTAAGAGTTTAAGCGCTTGTCTAACGGTTACTCTACTTACCGAAAATTCTTCACGTAGCTGAGCCTCTGTAGGGAGAGCTTCACCTACTCTGTACTCTCCAGTACCAATTTTATTTCGTATTTCATCGGCTATTTTGCGATACATGGGAAGTCTTGTCATGGATACCTCGACAGATTGACAAATGAACTAACGGTATTCAGTTGTACGTTAGGATGATTGTGATTGAACTAGATATTAAGTCACAACATGATACGAATTCAAAATAGATAATACAAATTGTATTCAATTTACGTCACTTCATATTTGAATATATAAATCATCCATGTTGCAGAGTTGAGGCAAAAAAACAAAGGCTCTAGGTAAACCGAGAGCCTTTGTAAGGGATAAGACAATTCTATGCTTTTGTTGTGGTTAGTCGTTTGTCTTTACCAACTGCTTTAAGCGCAATTGTTAGTGCAATAGACACAGCGATACCGACTAAAAAGTATAGTAACCATGACATTGGGTCCCCTATGACTGGGAGCATAAATACAGCACCGCCAGCAACAGTCCCGATAGTAATTTTGGACGATAAAATCAGTGCAGCAGCAACACCTCCACCGACCATATGAGCTGGAATGATACGCATCGGATCCTTAACTGCGTAAGGGATTGCTCCTTCCGTAATACCACAGAAGCCCAAAATAGCTGTCGAAGGGCCCGCCAAACGGTCTTCTTCATCGAAGTAGCGCTTAAACAGGACTGACATGATGCCTAAAGACATTCCAGGAATACATTTTGCTGCTGTGAACGCCGCGTAGAAGATGGAAGCATCGCCTGCAAAGTCACCACTAGTGCCGACACCGATACAGAACATATAAGCTGCCTTGTTTACGGGCCCCCCCATATCGAAACATGCCATTGCACCAAGGATAAAACCAAGGATCATAAGGTTACTGGTTCCCATTGACGTTAACCATTCTACAAGACCTGAATTCAACTCAGCGAACAGTTTACCAGGGCCTACATACATGAATAGCAGAGTACAGATACCAGCAAGCAGAGGTGTGATTATTATCATTTTAACGGATTCAAGTACTGCAGGCACTTTGATTTGGCGGATCAGCATAACAAATACAGCGGCAGCAGCACCAGCGACTAGTCCTCCAAGGAATCCACCTGTCATAACAGAGATGCTCCCGAATCCGCCACCCATAGCAACATAACCGCCGACAAAACCAGGTGCAAGTCCAGGCTTACCTACCATACCGTAAGCTGTAAAGGCGGCAAGAACGCAGACAAGTAGAGGGTTGAATGCCTTGAGCGTACTGTAATACAAAAAGTGAATGATACCTTGAAGAGAAGATTCAAACTGTGCTTTTGCTTCTGGCTGAGCAATAGCGGCGGTAACTTCTTTCTTTATTGCACTAATATCATTGTTTGCAAGGCCTTCAGACGCATTAATTATACCCAGGTCTGCATACGTTTTGCCTGTGTACTCGGTCAGAATTGCCTCATCATAAAGGTGAGTATAATCGTAGCCAAAGAATAGGTTTAAAAGGCCTACGCAGAGACCACCGATTATAACTAAAGGGATGATGTGAGAGACACCTGATAATGCGCCTTTATACCAGTCTTTGAGAAATTTAACGACAATGTTGTCATTACTAACTTCTTCTCGCTCTTCTGAAAAAGAGCTGGTCGTTTTTTTCTGAGTAACACCATCTGCTTTCACTTTTTGTTCGAGAGCATCAAGCATTTCATCCGCTTTTTTTATTCCGTCTTTCACTTTACCGTGGACTGCTGGAAGACCCTCAAAGCGCTCTGCTTCTGCAACGCCAACATCCGTCGCGAATATGATGCCGTCAGCTTCAGCGACATCTTGCGGAGTGAGCCGACCGTCAAGACCATTGGCACCTTGCTTTTCAACTTTTATTTGCCAGCCTCGGGCGGCAGCTCTCTTTTCCAAATTTTTGGCAGCCATGTAGGTGTGAGCCACACCGGCGGTACATGCTGTAATCGCTAAGATTTTCATCTGTAGTCCCTTATGTTTCGTTTCTACAACTATTGAATTAATAAATGTTTTAGCTTACCCAGAGCAATCATGTATTTGCTCGATGACTTATTATTGCTCACATTCTACCCTTCATCTGTGATGTTATTCACATATGTATTATAAATGTATTAATGTTGTTCCTACAAATTTCAATAAATGTTTTTCTGTTTCTTTGTTTTTTATTCAAAAAACAGTGTGTTATATTGATATTTCAATTTTTGTGGTTGAAAGTTCAGGCGGTGTAATCTTTTCTTTCTTTTATGAGATATGGATCAAAAAAATAATTGTATTGCAGTTGTATTATATTTGCATTGTTTGGTCGAGAAGAGACCAATGGACCTGATGACAGGAAAATGACTATGAACTTAACTACATTGACTAATCCATCGCTAATTAACCTCCAAATCGCTTTTGAGAGTCGTGATCAAGCGATAGAAGTGCTCGCTGAACAACTAAACCAGCAGGGCAAGCTCCATGATAAAGATGAATATCTTAAAGCCGTATTTGAGCGTGAAGCACACGGTGCAACAGCACTCGGTGAAGGCCTAGCTGTGCCTCATGGAAAGACCGATGCGGTAAAAGAAGCGGCTTTCGCCGTTGCGACCCTTAAACAAGAATTGAAGTGGCAAGGTATTGATGAAGAAGAAGATGTAAACCTCATTTTCCTTATAGCTATTCCAAACGCAGAGGCGGGATCAACTCATATGCAGTTGCTTACTGAGTTAACTAGTACGCTGGTCGATGATGACGTGAGAGAAGCAGTACTAGCGGCTACTACTGTCGAAGAAATTATGAGCTTGCTTCGAGATGAAGAACCCCAGCCAGTGGTTGATGGGGTGGTTGGCTCAGAGCTTGTTGTTGAGACGCCAAACCAAGATGAGCAAAAAGGCTTTTCTAAGTTTGTATCAAAACTATTTGGACGCTCTTGAGAGCAACTCATCACTCTTCGTATATCGTAAATGCATTAACTAAGGTATTCCCCAAATGATTAAATCACGTGTTCACATTACTCCTCATATGCACTGGGATCGTGAATGGTATTTCACAACTGAAGAATCTCGTATTCTTTTGGTCAACAATATGGAAGAAATCATGCATCGTTTGGAGTGTGACCCGCAGTACAAATATTACGTACTTGATGGTCAGACTGCTGTGCTGGAAGACTATTTCGCGATCAAACCAGAGAACAAGCAACGTGTTCAATCCTTAGTTGAAGCGGGTAGATTGATCATTGGTCCTTGGTATTCGCAAACCGATACGATGCAGGTCTCTGGGGAGTCGATTGTTCGTAATATGCTATACGGAATTCGAGATTGTATGTCGCTCGGTGAGCCGATGAAAATTGGCTATTTGCCAGATTCCTTCTCAATGAGTTCGCAATTACCGATGATTTATAATGGGTTTGGTATTGATACTGCGATGTTTTGGCGTGGTTGTTCAGAGCGTCATGGCACTAACAAAACCGAATTTTTATGGCAATCTAATGACGGCTCAGAAGTCATGACGCAAGTGCTACCATTGGGTTACGCAATTGGTAAATACCTGCCACAAGATGAAGCCAGCTTGCGTGCACGTTTAGATAAATACTTTCCTGTGTTGGAGAAACCTTCGGTCACAAAAGATATTTTGCTACCGAATGGTCATGACCAAATGCCAATCCAAAAAGATATCTTCGAAGTAATGGATAAGCTTCGCGAGATCTACCCAGAACGTGAGTTTGTTATGAGCCGTTTTGAGGAGGTGTTTGATCGTATTCGTGATGAGCGCGATAAGCTTGATACCATCAAGGGTGAGTTTAATGACGGCAAGTATATGCGTGTTCACCGAACCATCTCATCGACACGTATGGATATCAAGTTGATCCATGCAGAAGTAGAAAACAAGATCGTCAATATTCTAGAGCCGCTTGCTTCAATTGCCTGGACGCTAGGCTTTGAATATCACCACGGACTTATTGAGAAAATGTGGAAAGAGAGCATGAAAAACCACGCCCATGACTCGATTGGCTGCTGTTGTTCAGACAAAGTTCATGCTGAAATTTTGAATCGATACATTCTAGCTGACGACATGGCGACGAACCTCATCAACTTCTATAAGCGTAAGATTGTCGACCACATGCCTGCGCGCGAAGGTTGCGACAAGCTAGTGCTATTTAATTTGTCGCCGTATGAGCGTGATGAAGTGATCAATACCACGATAACCATTCGTGCAGAGTCCTTCAATCTGTTTGATGACCTAGGCAATTCTGTTGAGTACTACATTCAAGATCAGCGCGTAATTGATCCCGGTAAAATTGACCGACAAATTGTACATTACGGCAACTACGATCCGTTCATTGAATACGACATTCAAATTAAGTACGCCGTACCTGCGATGGGGTATACAACATTGCACATCGAAGCGAACCAAACTGGAGCACAAAAAGAAATTGATTTTGGTGGTGACGCAGCCATGATGGAAAATGAATTCTATCGTATCAACGTCAACTCCAACGGCACATTGACTATTTTCGACAAAGAAACGCAGATGACTTTTGATCAAGTCCTGCGTCTTGAAGATGGTTCGGATGATGGGGATGAATACGACTACTCACCGTCACGTAAGGAGTGGATACTGTACTCGGATGAGTATGATGCACAAATCTCAGTAAAACATGAGGGTTTCCAGTCGGTGGCAACTATCGAAACTCATATGGAGGTGCCTGAGGATTTAATAGAACGGGAAGCTCGTAGCGGCTTAAGTGGGTATGTCCATATTGAATGTCAAGTAATCCTTAAGCAAGGCTCACGTCGAATTGACGTTTGCATGGTTGTTGACAACCAAGCGGATGATCACCGCGTGCGTGTACTGATACCAACACCGTTTGTCTCTGAGCGTGTGGTTGCAGACAACCAGTTTGGTTTGATTACTCGTCCAACCAACGATCCTGCTATGCAAGTATGGGAGCAAGAAGGTTGGAAAGAAGCTCCAGTACCTGTGTATCAGCTTATTAACTTTGCTGCAGTGGAAAATCAAGTGGGAGGCTTGGCGCTCATGACTAATGGCTTGCGCGAGTTTGAAGTGATCGCAAGTCAAGGTGACGAGCAGCGTGATACCTTTGCTCTAACATTACTTCGTGGTGTTGGCGTGTTAGGTAAAGAAGAGCTGTTGCTTCGCCCTGGTCGTCCGTCGGGTATTAAAATACCTACTCCGGATTCACAAACTCGCGGTAAGTTGGAGTGCAATTTTGCGCTATTTGGCTTCGCAGGCAATCATATTGACGCTAACGTTATGGCTCATGCTCGAGATAACGTGACACCAATAGAGTGTTACAACAAGATCCCATATAACGCTATGAAACTCAATGTTGGCAAGCAAGATATTCCGTTAACTTATAGTTTATTCAATAAATCAATCGATGGTGCGGTATTAAGTGCGGTGAAAAAAGCTGAAGACGCTGAAGCCTTAATTATTCGAGTTTTCAATCCATCAGAAAATAAAGAGATAGTCGACGAAGTGACTTTCGAAGATGGAATCACGTCTTGGAACGAAACATTGTTGGATGAATCAATCATTTCGACAGCAACGCACAATACATCATTTGGCCTTATGAAACCGTGTCAGGTTAAGTCTTTCCTAGTGAAGTTCTAATGGAGTAGGTCGTTTTTGACGACCAACTTCAAGAGTATCAATAAGAAATAAGGTTAATTGAATGAAGATCGTAATTGCTCCAGATTCGTATAAAGAATCTATGAATGCTAAGCAGGCTTGTTGTGCTATTGAAGAAGGCTTTAGAGAAGTGTTCCCTAATGCCGAATACCAGCATCTTCCATTGGCTGATGGAGGAGAAGGAACTGTTGAAGTATTAACACAAGGCTTGAAAGGAGAACACCGAGTTTCTCTTGTTGAAGGCCCAATGGGAACCCCTGTTCATGCTAATTGGGCGTTGTTAGATAATGGGACAACCGCACTGATAGAAGTAGCAGCCGCTTCAGGTTTAGACCTGCTAAAACCAAGTGAGCGAAATCCGATGGTGGCATCTACTTATGGTACTGGCGAAATAATTAAAGAAGCGTTGGATATTGGTGTAAAGAAAATACTATTAGGACTCGGCGGAAGTGCGAGCAATGATGGCGGGGCTGGAATCGTACAAGCGCTTGGTGGCAAATTATTGGACAGTGATGGAAACGAATTGTCTAAAGGTGGTGCCGCATTAGAGCAGATTTATTCCATAAATTTAGCTAACGCTCATCCTCGATGTAAATATGTTGAATTGCAGGTCGCATGTGATGTGTCTAATCCATTATGTGGAGAGTTTGGTGCAAGTCATATTTACGGCCCTCAAAAAGGTGCCTCTGAAGAGATGATAATCAAACTCGATAAAGCGTTAGGGCAATTCTCAATGGTTGCAGCCCCAATTAATGGGGCAGATCATCGTCATAGTGCGGGCTTTGGAGCTGCTGGTGGGGTTCCTTTAGGTTTATCGATTTTGTTTGATATTCATCTTCAGCCAGGAATAGAAATCGTAATGGATGCCTTGAATGTTGATGAGCTTCTTAAAAACACAGACTTGGTTATTACTGGTGAAGGTCAGATGGACAACCAAACTCTGCAGGGGAAAGTACCATTTGGTATAGCAAAACGCGCAAAATTTAGAGGTATTCCCGTTATTGGTATTGCAGGCTCTTTAGGCGAAAATATTGATGAGCTATACGGATATATAGATACGCTATTTGGTACTGTGCGTGCTCCACAACCTTTAGAAACAGTTCTCGCTGAAGCAAAATCCAATTTAACTAGGACTTCTAGAAATCTAGCATCCGCACTTTGGTTAGGTATGAGTTTGGCAGATAAGGGGACGAACAATGGATAACTCTATATTCAAGCTTGACAATGTTGTTCAACATTACCCTTGGGGCAGCTCAACTGCTCTATCAGAACTCTTTGGTATTGATAATCCAGATCACGTACCACAAGCGGAAATATGGATGGGCTCACATCCCAATGGATGTTCAAAAATACTAACAAGTGGCAAGACTCTAGCAGAACTCATTCTTGAAGACCCTAACCAAGTGCTAGGGAATTATACAGCAGATCGATTTGGTGATTTACCATTTCTGTTTAAGGTACTGGCAGCAGAAAAGCCTCTTTCAGTTCAAGTGCATCCAAGCAAAAAGAAAGCAGAAGAAGGTTTCGAGAAAGAAAATTCTCTGGGTATCGCATTGGGTGCTAGCAACCGCAATTTCAAGGATGGCAATCATAAGCCTGAGTTGGTGTACGCACTGACCTTCTATAAAGCAATGAACGGATTTAGGCCAATATCAGACATTGTCAGTTTATTTAATCAGGCAAAAATAGAGTCATTGCGTAATGACATTGATACCTTACAGGCCAATCAACATGAGAAAGGTTTAAAGGCTTTTTTTCAGTTGTCATGAATCTTTCCGGTGAACGCAAACAACAGGCTTTATCTGAGTTATTTCGAGCGTTAGCTGATGGGGCAAAAACACTAAAAGCACGAGAAGCATTTTCACTTATCTCTGAATTTAAACGCGATTATGATGACGACATAGGACTTTTTTCACCATTATTGTTAAATGTGATTGAACTAGAGCCAGGTGATGCAATGTTTTTGCATGCGGAAACCCCTCATGCATACGTACGAGGGGTGGGTTTGGAGATTATGGCTAATTCAGACAATGTCCTTCGTGCGGGATTAACACCCAAATACATGGATGTTTCGGAGTTGATTGAAAATACTAAATTCATACCGACTCCGTCAGAGCGTATCAAATTACGGCCTTATCAAATGGAAAATAAGTTCGGTTATCCAATACCTGTAGATGACTTTGGCTTTGAGATTATTAATGTAGATTTGACCAGCAGAAAGCAGTACGTGCGTAGTGCGGAAATTTTGTTTTGTATTGAGGGCAAAGTCGATATCACTGTACTGAATACAACCGTTACATTAGCCGCTGGTGAATCTGCGTTTGTAAGCTGTAGCTCAAGAGGATACAACTATCGTGGTTCAGGCGTATTGGCGAGAGCTTTTAATTGATGCTTCCCCCTTAATAGGCATCCTTGAGTCTTAAAGACTATTTGCTCCTTAGCTCCCGCCTACTTGGCGGGTTTTTTGTATTAAGAGTTAGTGCACTTACCGTGTTCCGTATGTCGCGCAATATCAGTTGAGATGCCCGCTATAGGTGCGGAGAGTTCAACGATCACGAAAGAGCATGGGGCACTTTCCGACTCTCGTGCCTTTTGGCTAATGCGTATTAACCACGTCCGCTGTTTCGAAGGATAACGCACCTTACACGGATTCACATGCGTTCCTCATGCTGACTACCTAGCACTCACCCGACTTGTGTTTATCAGGAGGAGCGTCCTCTAACGATTTAGATCCCGATTGACAAATACCAATCTTCGTTACATTGTCAGAGCCGTTACTTTATTCAAGCTCCTAGGTTCATCTGGTGATACAGATGGTTCACTCGTTTAGCGGTGAACAGCGTTTCATACGACCTCACGTCGCACGCCCCGTTCCTTGTTTCAGCGCTGACTTTCATGATCTTTATCTACTCATTATGCTATGATTAATCTAATGTCATTTACGAGTCGAGATGTGAGCATTAATCGTACTCAAATAGCGTTGTACGAAATTTTCCAACAAGTCGAGCATTAAGATTTGCTACAATATTATCTAGGCATGGAATCAGAATAGGTTACGTATGAGTACTGAATTTATAATAGCAATGGGGATTCTTTTAGGTGGTTCGTTCGCGGTGGCTACGTTTGCTGTAATATATGATAAGAATCGAAGCAACAAATAGAAAAACATTAGGTTAGCTCTATAGCTTGTGTCTCTGAAAGTAACTCTGTTTGCACCGACTACATAGAGTTACTATAGACAGTGTTCAAATTGTATTAATACATACACCACGAAATCGCGTAAATTTCATGTCAAACATGACTGATATGGCTTCTTTGTATTCGCTAAATTCCACCAGATAGTCAAAAATCTCCGTTAGAACCTTCGCTTATCCTTTTAGCCCTTAGTATCAATTGGTGATGTTTATATCGTATTCGGATGTTTAATACGTAGTCTTTGTGCTAGAGAGGATATAGTATTCACAAGTGATTATCGGATTAGATTTTAAAGTCATATAAATCAACTGGTTAATGTTTTTCGGGGTCCCGTAAGTGCTGATGATTATCCAAAGATTTACATGAGGCCTACAAGATAGGAAGAATATATCATTCATACTCTATTTACAGACTTGATTATATGATAGAAAAATCAATTAGTTATGATTTTTCTGTAATATCACATAGAACACTTTCATCCGTGAATTCCTTGTTATAATCGAACGATATGGATGTCTAATACTAAATTGATAAATGGAAAGAATTAATCTTCAGCAATAAAGAACGATTCATTTAAAAAGCTGCAGTATCTACTTCAAAAACAACACATGTCTCGGGCTCTGTTTCCTAAATCATGGAACTAAATCATCAATCTACGATCTGATCAGCTAAGTTCATCCAAATACTTAGACTAATGGCCAAGCCTCGCTACAAAACAACCAATTAGAAACACTATAACCAAGCTTTAATCAATCGCGGTTCACTGACATTTTGGATTGATGAAGAAGCTATCCAGTTATGGAAACAAATCAAGCAAGGCAATCGTGGAAGGCCTCGTTTGTTTAGTGACTTAGCCATTACGACGGCTCTTATGGTTAAGCGGGTATTTTCAATGCCGTTGAGAGGTCTTCAAGGGTTCATTAACTCTATTTTTAAGCTCGCTCAACTACCGTTGTCATGCCCTCATTATTCATGCATTAGCAAGCGAGCTAAAACGGTTAACGTCGCATTCAAAACAAAGACTAAAGGAACAATCCAGCATTTAGCCATTGATGCAACAGGGCTGAAGGTCTACGGTGAGGGCGAGTGGAAAGTCAAAAAACATGGCACTGACGGGAAGCGCCGTATCTGGCGAAAGTTACATTTAGCGGTCGATACAGACACGCATGAAATCATTGCTGCTGAGTTAAGTTTATCGAATGTGGGCGACGGTGAAGCGCTTCCTAATTTGCTCAGACAGACACGCCGAAGAATCATTGAGATATCTGGCGATGGAGCTTATGACACAAGGTTGTGCTACGAAGCTATTCACCTCAAGCAAGCTATTCCGCTCATTCCGCCGAGGGAAGGCGCAGCCTTCTGGGAGCAGGGCCATCCTCGTAATCTAGCTGTCGGGTGCCAGAAACTATATGGTTCAAATAAGCATTGTAAAAAGAAGTACGGCTACCATAAACGTTCGCTCTCAGAGACGGCGATGTTCCGTGTGAAAAAACTGCTCGGTGGGACATTAAGCTTAAGAAATTACAATGCTCAGGTTGGTGAGACTTACGCCATGATAAAAGCGTTAAACAAGCTCACAGGGCTAGGTATGCCTGAAACGATGGTGATCGCATAACAATTAGCCATGTTAGGGGCGTTTTTAACTGAAAGCGAATTAGGAAACAAAGCCCATGTCTCGCATTTTTAATGTGGTTAAAGTGGTTGTTTATTTTTGTTCAAAGTAACAACTTTGTACTTACCCTCTTTAATTGCCAATTTACAGGCTTGGGTCAATTTACGCATTGATTCTACCTTGCGGTGATTTGTGATTATGGTTTTTCGTGAACCCATGCTTTTACCTATATAAAATAACCACTTTATTATTGAATAATACTAGATGATCACAAGCTGCCTTACCAGATATTTATAGCGCTACAAACTTTAGGTGGTTTGTAAGCTTTGTTTGTCGAACAGTTGGGGAGTATATCCAAAGCAGCCCATATCCTTGGTTGCTCCCGCCAATCCCTTTACACCTAAAAATAATGGCAGAAGAAGAGCCATTATGTCTGAAGCGGATTAATAAGCCTCTGAAACGCAGTAAGAATCCTATCCCAGAGCACGTAGAAGACAAGATTATAGAGCTGACGTTACAGAATACACACTTTACATTGATGCAACTAATGATGGAGTTAAAGCAACACGGCATCAATGTGAGTATCGGCACGATTAAAAATATCTGGAAGGAAGAGAAACTCAATACCAGAGAGCTTAGGATAATGAAAATCACAATCGCTGAATATCGATGTGTAAGGAGAGAAGTATTAATCCAGACCAGAATGTAAAGGCATGACAGAATCGGCTGGTACTTATCCCGTCATCTTCCCTCAGTAATGCCAGTACCGTTGATCAGATTTGGTCATCCGATAGGCTGGGTTTATAAGCTGAAATTTTCTTCTAGAAGAAGACAGGGAGAACTATTTCGACAATGCAAACACTGACTTCTGGCAAATCAAAACTCAATCACTATCGGGTAAATACTCGATCACATCTTCAATCTTACAGTCAAAGAACTTACACAAGGCTTCAATGGTGGTGACGCTGGTATGGTATCCGGTGTTATTAGCAATTTTTGACATAGCTGA
Organism: Vibrio sp. Hal054; assembly: GCF_037162405.1. NCBI lineage: Bacteria > Pseudomonadati > Pseudomonadota > Gammaproteobacteria > Vibrionales > Vibrionaceae > Vibrio > Vibrio sp. Hal054. The sequence continues at coordinate 1,345,569 of NZ_JARLUT010000001.1, forward strand.
ACTTTGAATACCTACTTGCTCAGCCAAATAAGATAAAGTTATACGTCTCCCTTCGCGCTTAGACTTCTCTGCCACTAATTCCCTAATCTTATATCTAATCAAATTCTTATTACCAAATGTTCGAATAAATGTCTTGATAAGACGAAAAATGACTCGTATATTTGTCTTGAGAAGACGAAAATAAGTCAAAAGGAGGTCTCTATGAACCAGACACTATTAACGGTGAAAGAGCTCGCAGTTCGGATCAAATATAGCGCCAACTACATTAATGCAAAACTGCGAGACTCAGTATTTATCGAAGGTAAACACTACATTCGACCTTTCCATGGTAGAAAAATTCTATACATATGGGAAGAGGTAGAAGTGGAATTATACCAGAGTGCGACACGAAATGCGGTTTATATTCCGATGGCAGCAGGGAGAGTATGTTATGGGTAGCGTTAATGTGAGGGGAGACAAGCTATATATCGATTTTCGTTATTGTAACGTGCGGTGTAGAGAACAAACGTTACTCAATAACACAGCCGCTAATCAGAGAAAACTCACCAAACTGCTAAATCAGATTGATGCGGATATCAGGTTAGGGTGTTTCGTTTACAGCGAATATTTTCCTGACTCGAATCTTGCATCTAAGTTCGTCAAGCAAGACATCCTGGCTCGGCGGAAGAAAGAAGAGTTGCTCGGCGCTTATAAAACTGCTTCGCAGGAGCTGCAGGGAATTACCAGCATTCCCTTTGAAGATTTTGCCCACGAATGGTTCGGTGAAAATGAGGTTCGCTGGAAAACCAGTTATGTGAACAGCATGAAAGTGTATTTATTTGGTTATCTCGTACCTGAGTTTGGCGATGTGAATGTCGATCAAATTCAGCGGCCAGATATCCTCAAATACCGAGCAAAGTTAATGCAGACCAAACCGGATGGAACGAAGCTCTCAACCGATTTTGTCAATCATGTCATGACACCTCTTCGCATGATATTACGTGAAGCGGCTGACCGCTATGGGTTTCGGTGCCAGTTTGAAAACATCAAACCATTGCGGGTAGAAAAGCGCGATGTGAATCCGTTTACTTTGGAAGAAGTGATGGATTTCTTAAATGTGGTGAAAAACGAGTATCGCAATTACTTTCTGGTACGTTTTTTTACCGGCATGCGCACCTCAGAAATCGATGGTCTGAAATGGCGATATGTGGATTTTCGTTTAGGGGTAATTAGTGTCCGTGAAACCTATGTTCAGGGGAAGATGGATACCACGAAAACCTTGGGTTCTGCTCGTGATATTCATATGTCGAGTATAGTGGTGGAAGCGCTCAATGCTCAGAAAGAAGTGACTGGTGCAGGAGAGTATGTCTTTTGTAATGCCGAAGGTAATCCTTTGGATAAAGGTAACATTCGCGACCGGGTTTGGAAGCCAACCTTAAGGAAAATGGGCTTACCTTATCGTCGCCCGTACGAAACTCGTCATACTGCCGCGACACTCTGGTTAGCGGCTGGTGAGGCACCGGAATGGATTGCCCGTCAGATGGGGCATTCCAATACCAAAATGTTGTTCGAAATCTACAGCCGTTATGTTCCCAACCTGACTCGTCAGGATGGCTCAGCATTTGAACGCTTACTGACCCAGGTGAAGGAGAAAAAACAATGAAATACAACACCATGACCGTTCATTGTGCCAGCTTATGTCTAGACGTATTAAATCAGGGGCACTTCTTTCGTTACACCACGCCCGATATTCTGGCGTTTAAGTCGGAAGTGAAAATGCAAATTCGTGTGCGACTAGAGCCGGTATCCAGTGTCATAACGGATGAAGAGGGAATGATTGATGCGTTGGCGTCAGGGGTGATGAATGTACTACTGCATTATCACTTCACTGCGGGGCGTGTATCACCGGATTTAATTTTGGGCTTGATACAATATCGATTCGATGATTTTGTCAAAGAGCGGAAGGCTCGACGTGATACTCAGGGTACTTTTGGATAGGTGAACGCATGTTGGACTACTTAGACCGTCCCATTGCTTTTCATCGTGCGTTTGTTCAGTTGGGCATCGGTATTACCGGTGCTTTACTGCTCAGTCAGGCGTTGTACTGGTCAAAACGGACTAAAGACGCTGAACGATGGTTTTATAAATCGATTGAAGAGTGGGGTGAAGAAACGGGGATGACCCGCAGAGAGATTGATACGGCTCGTTCAAAGTTAAGAAAACTGGGTATTCTGGTGGAGAAAAAACAAGGGGTGCCGTGCCGGATTTACTACCGGATTGATGAGCCAAACTTGATTGGCTGTTTGGGGCAAACTAGTATGGCGGATTGCGCCAATCCAGAGTATACCCGTCTGCCATACTGTAGTGGCGAAATCCGCCGACCTATTACAGAGAATACACAGAGATTACTAAAGACTACAACAGAGACTGCTTCGCCGAAGAGTGAATTTGGTTTACCTTGGAGGTTAAAACGATGAGTCACTTCACGTCGATTCTCAAATATATTCCTGCTCATATCACGCCAAAGACGGTTGAAGAGATGGAGCACATTCGTCGCCATAGTCAGCCGAGTGTTGATATTACAGCCTCATCACGTTCAGTGATCGGTGAGGTAAGAGGGGTTGGTGCCCGTTTTAAACAATGCCGTTTGGAGAACTATAGGAGCCACACTCCAACTCGGGCAGACGCGGTCAGTACCTTACAACGTTGGATTGAATGGGTTAGCCAAGGTATGGATACCAACTTGGTATTGGCTGGTTATCGAGGATCTGGAAAGACGTATCTGGCAACGGCGGTGATGTATTCACTGAGTGATTTGGGACTAAGCAGTGAAATTATTTCTTTCCATGATTTGATACTAGAAATTCGCAGTACTTATCGCTCAAGTACCACCCAATCAGAATGGCAAATACTTCAGCGTTTAACTCAGAGCGATGTGCTGGTGGTGGACGACTTAGATAAATCCCGCTATTCAGCCAGTGAGCAGCAAACGCTTCAGACATTAATCGATAAACGATACCGCAATCAATTGCCTACGGTGTTAATTACTCCATTACCAGGTCAGGCATTTTGCTCTTTAGTCGGAGAAGTGGTGTTAACTCGATTACGACAAGGTCAGTTAGTGTGGATTGAGTGTGTTTGGGAAAATCATTATTTCCCCTGATAAACGAGATAAATTGTTTTACTCCCGTCCATCTCCTTGCTATCTTTTGGCTGTATAAATACACAGGTTCTGTAAATGAACGACGATATCATTGAAACGTATCTTCCTGGTTATACCCAAGCGGATGAAGCCACTCGTCAAATGCTTTGGGATGAAGCTTCAGCGGATACGCTCTACCAACTCAACGCTGAGATTCAACTGCTCCGGGGAAAGGGGGCGGATAAACTGTCGATGTGTGAATAGGTTAGAGAAGAGAAGGAAATTGGGCTATATGGCGACTTACTCAGCTATGACATTGAGTTTTGGCATCAACAGCAGCGTGCTATAGACAACCAATATAACCCTGATGAACCTGAGCAAAATCCACAAGGGTTGCGGGTTATGTCAACTACTCCCCACGATTATCTGAGTTTGTATCGTGGAGATTGGATCCGCTTGTTTTACCAGGGCCAGTTTACTTACGGTAATCTCTATTCCGCCACCAATTTTATTCTCGAAGAAGTGGAAGAGCGGATCGAGCAGTGGCTGGAAACGCACTATCCCTATCAGGTTACTATAACGGTAGAGCTGGGTAGTCAGGCACATGATAATCGAGCAACGTTCTTCAATGATAATCGAGTTCACCAGCGACACTACTTGGATGTGAAACGCTATCTTCAGGATCATTATGCCCAATTTCAACACCAATTAACGAGCAAGCTAAACAGAGAACCGGTAGCGACGTACCTTATCGAGCGCAAAGATGACGGTGGGCATCCAATTGTGGATTTTATCTGCCATAACGATACCACTTTACGTATAGTCCGGCCGTGTAGTTTTGTGAAGGATATGATGCGCTATCAGAAAAACGTTGATACGTTGACTCCTTACATCGACAAGCTTGAACGTACGTGTTTGCAATGGATTGATGAGCAGAAATGGTCTTAGCAGCAGAACGACTATGAAAACCTTAGAAAATGGCGCTAAGTTTATTGAGCATCCCGAATCCAGCGGTGATTGAGTGAGCAATTTTATAGCGTTCCCCATGATAACTTGACTTGAATTCATGATCTCATTTGTTTATTTGGAGTGTTAATTAATTATAAGTTCCAGGAAGGATTAATCGTCTGAGATACACCCTCGAATTTTTTCACTGTCATTAACACGTTCAAATATCAATGCCGTATCGGTACTCTCAGCAAGACTCACCCTAAAGATACCTACATATCTCAGCAAATTAAATCCAAGAGCACCCCGTCCTTTTGCAAAGACAATCATCTTTCCGTTAGGGCATTTACTAACATCTTCTTTTTTACTTAATTATTGATAGCTTGGCATCCTCATTATCATTTAAGGCCTGCTCATGAATTCTTAATCCATCCGCACTCAATTCGTTATGCCAAATACCGTGTTCGTAAAGTCTTGGAAACCAAATTTACACACTCCATGTATGCCGTTTGGATAAATGGCCTGAAGAAGTTGTTCGTACATTTGATGCTATGGATGAAGATCCAACGGTTTATCATGCCATGAATGGTCCCAATGAGTTCCACGTTATTGGTTCGATGAAAAATTGGGATGTGATCCCCGTTTAGGCAAAATTCAGGTACCAACACTACTTATTTCGGGGCACTACGATGAGTCGGCCCCTGAGTGCGTACAACCGCTTTTCAGCCATATTCAAGATTGGAATGGACAGTATTTCCTAAATCGTCTCACATGCCTCATGTTGAAGATTCATGATATAGGCAATGTATTTTATGCAAGCAAACTGCAAATCATTGGCGCCATCATTCGATAGTGATTGAATTGTCCTTAGCCTCTTTGGTTTTTGTATAAATTGCTAACAATCGTAAAAATGTAACAAACGCCCTAGTTCTTAGCGGCGTTTCAATGATGTTACCTTCACTATCAATGCGTTGATTATCAAATTTGCTTTGTAACAGGTGAATACTGACTGTGCCAGGTGGATGATATTTGAGGAATCTACCAGCATCACTGAGAGTGGTTGTAAATTTGGCGGATGTCTTTATATATTGCTTCAGAGCTTTCGGTACTAGGACTTCAACCGTTATATTGGGGAAAATTCGACTTCGGATAGTATCGTCCCAGAATAATAGATGTTTTTTGTACGTATCTATCTCATTCGCATCGAAGTAGGTCTCGCTCGGGAAATACCACTTGAGTTTGACGTGACGTTCTTTTAAGCCAATCAGTTGGATTAGCTTAAGTAGGAGTAAGGCTGCTTTTTGATTATGGGTTCGGATCAACGAATCTTGTGCCCCTACCAGATCGTTTAGTATTTCACTAAGCAACGTAAAATTGAAATCTTCTGGAATCGCATCGTTTTCAATGGCGTTTTCAAACATCTTGATAAGACTTTCAATCGTTTTTACATTCCCTCGGTTTAGTTTGGCATAGTTAGCCAGTGGTGGAAGTGTATACTTTGATCTGCACAATGATGATCGCACGATAGATTCATCGGATTTGACGATGGCCTCGACCGCTAATGTATCAATACCGGTTAAGTTGGCGATATCAGAAGATTGTTGATCCTCGGCTAATAATTGAATGATTTCCCAAACTGCACTTAAAGAAACGGTTTGTTTCATTTCAATCGACTTAGTTAGCCCGAGTTGTGTGATTGCTTCATCAAGGCTTGAAACCAGCGATGCTGGTTCATACGTGTCTGGAACGGCGGCCATGAGATTGTGTTTTGATGTGGGTACCGACTGGAGCCTACCTTGATCACTAATTCGTATGCCTTGGCCCCAAAATCGACGTAGCAAAGTATCGGATGGTTGGTGGTTGGAAAATTTAGTTCGTTGAATAAATTCACTCAGATGAAAATATGATGAGGTAGTGACTTCTGGTGAAGAATGACCTAGTAAGCCGGATAATGCCCAGAGCTTTTTACGTGAGAACGGAGCGATGGCGAGACGTTGACATAATCGTTGGTGATTGTCTTGGGCGAAAAATTTATGCTGGCTGAATGAAAAATCGGCTAATTGTGAATGATCGGCATAGTTGAGGCGAATCCAGGTCCAGTTGCAGAAGGAATGGCGACAATGGTGGTATCGAATTTCAGGTTCACCGGTAACAATTTTCATAATTTCTGTTAGCAGCGAAAATGCTTCATTTAATTGCCTGGTATCTTTAAAAATGAGTGATTTCTCCTGGGTAAATTTGGTTTTGGTCACGTTGAGATAGCCAGTTAACTCAAGTAGATATTTTTCAGGCCATAGACAATCAAGCGGTAGGTTTCTGGAGCTTTCACTTGATTTGAGTTCTCGATATTTGTTGGGCCGTACGTGAAGACTGGCATACCGAACGCCCTTAATCGTGAAATCGGCAAACTGCAGTCCGGCGACTTCACCGCGGCGTAATCCGCTATAAAATCCTAGGTAAAAACACAATTTGGCGATTTTGGCCGTAGGAGTACCGATTGAATTACAGGCTTCAATGATACGCTCGGCTTCGTAGTGAGTGATTAAATTGGCATTAACACGATGGCCAATTGAGGGAATATCGATATCAGATAAACACAGGTTTGTAACAATGTCACTTTCAATTAAGAACTCAGCGAAATAGAGAACGAAAGATTTTTTGGTTGAGGCTATTTGTTCCGCCACAATATTGAGTTTTTCCGCCCAATCCAGGCTCTCCATTTTTTTGGTGCACAACCGGAAAACTCTTGAATGAATGGAGCTGCAACATAACTAATATAGGATTTGATAGTAGTTAGACGTAGACGCTTTTTATGTTTTCCACCAAACTTAAGCAGATGATACATCCATGAAAGCACTATCCAGCCCCAGGGGGCACTTGCTGCTATATCATTACTTTCTAACCTCGGTCGAAGTTCATTTTGTAACTTGGTACTGATCCGAATGCTTTCGGTTAACGAAGTTTTAATGAGTTTGCCAGTATAATGTTCGATTACCTCAATTTGCTCAGCAGTAGTGAGTTCTTCTTGTTCTAGAATGGCTTTCTTTCTTAATCTTTCAGCCGATGTTGAACCAGTTGAAAGCCATGCGACCTTTTGCCGAACCGGCATTTTTCGTTGTTCATAGTCCTCTTCATCTTGTTTAACCCGTTGGTCGGTCAGTAGCCTATAGAGTGATGTCTGAGTTAATGAGGTTGTGGGTAGCGCTGCTTGGCAAATGGAGTATTCTGCCGGACTGACAGTAAGGACGAATTCATTTTTAAATGCGGAGCGCAGATCGACAAACCGTAGGTTGTATATTCTAGGCAACAGTCTGTACGCATGAAGTAGAGCATTTATCTCTGACATAACATTGATCCTGACTTTTGAGCTGTCGTTCCAATAAGCGGTTAAGAATAATTCCGCCATTGGGGACAACCAGTAGCGTTGCCCCTTGGTTTCAACTAACCAGTGTTCACCAATTCGATAGAATGTGCTCTTTTTCGTCAGTAACTGCTCTATATCTTTTGATTTTTTGATTCCTTCTTTTATTACTAGCCATAACATAAGAACGGCTTGGTTTTGCTTTGGATGATCCAAATAGCGGGCAGTCAATGATTCATTTTCAACCAGCTCATAGATTCTGGCCTGCAGTCGCGACATTAAAAAGTCATCGGGCTTGAGCAGCGGAAAATCTTGCCTGATATGACAAGTCTGGCTAATCGGTGGGGCGGTGATGCCTGTCTGTTTTTCTATGATACAGAGTAAAAGTTCCAACAATTTAAGCTGGAGATTGTGATCTTCGAACCCTTTGCGAAAGGTCTTCTGAATGGTATTTAGTGACTCGGATTGTATTTTCCCGTTTTCGACCAAACCATGTTTCTGGGTCAATGAATAAACATCATTAGTAATGTTTAGTTTGCTGGGCAAATCAAGCTTTTCATTGTTGGTTAACTTGAGATATTCGCCCGTTTCTGATTGAGCCGCCCGTAAATAAGCGCTTTGTATCTCCAAATTGAGTACGTCACTTAATCGGCGCATATCAACCTCTCTTACGTGTTATTAATGACGGAATGGCCTCCCAGCTGAGTTCTTCCAGCATTTCGTCCAAAACCGGTAGGAGCTGTTCTATTGCGACTTTATGGCTTAGAGAGGAACATTTTTCGAGTGGTGTTTCACCGTTTACCCAATGGCCCAATTGGAATTTTACTAATTCCTGATGGACATTCGATAGTTGTAGATAACGGCGCACGTAATGTCGCCCGAAATTTAGTGGCAAATTGATATATTCACTGAGGTAAGATGGTCCTGAATTTTTCGTCCGGAAAAAGGTGGGATCATCTTTATCCTGGATAAATAAAAAGAATAGTCCATCATTTGCGTGTGAATTCTTCGCGGTAAGGAACCATTCGATTCGGTCGTTTTTATGTGGAAGATCTATTAATTGGTGATCGCAGGTTTGCGCATAAAGTTGCGTTGATTGAGCCGGGTATAAATGGCTAATGAGATTTGCCAGTGTTTTCGTATGCCGTTGATAGTGCAGTAACTGCGATTTGAGAACGGTTGGGCACACGACAACTCGGGTATGAGAAAACGTCTTTGATGAATCTTTATCTGAAATACATAGGGCATGATAGCGCAATAGCAGCAAGTCAAAACTGGGCAGCGGATTGTAAACTGCTCTATAACCTGACGCATTCACTAACATGATCAGCGTATAGGCCGTGTATTGATTATGATAGTCGATCAGATTACTTAAATTTTTGACCACATCAAATGCAGAGAATTGTTTCAAGTGGGCTAAACGATGGTTAACCCAATCTTTTATTGCTGCTCTGGTTGGTGTGAATTGAGATCCAATTCCGGTGGTATCTAAATCTAGTTGTAATTCAGGCAATACTGGTATTTGAATGTCAGTATCGTAGCCCCTCATCTGATTAAACATATCCAACCATATTGCTTGGATTCGGCAATTAATTTCAGTTTCAGAATACCAGGCATAATGGCGAGGTGAACGACTATAGTAACTTAGCTCTCCCCTTAACATTTCCAGGATAACCGGATCGTGTTTTTCTGTAGCGATTAAGTTGTTGATGAGATAGTTCTCAATCCGCTTTAGACTGATTTGGCAACGATGGCGCTGATTGAGCTTTTTTAAATAGGACTCTATGGCTATTCTATAGGCATTGACTGATGGCTTTCCTGAGAACTTTGTATGGCCACGTAAGTTGCTTTTGATAAACATATTATAAAAATATTGGGGGAGAGCTATGGCGGCGACGGTTTGGTTTTTTAGTAGGTTGGGGTTATCTGAATGCTTGCCTCTTTTAGCTGTAGGCTTTGGAGCAATTTTTAAAATTAACTCCGATTCAGTAACGATAAGCCCGAGGTTGTCATTACTAGTACTGTGATGTACGTCTAAGTTGCAGACGTCGCTCAGATTTCGCCCTGTAATCAAGATGAGGTGCAGAATGCATTGAATATCGGTTCTGGGGATTTTGTTTATGAGCGTGGTACGTTGAGAACTGCGGTCATGCCATAGGTAACTGAGTTCATTAGGCTGTAGAAGGTTACGCGCAAGCGGCGTAATGTTATGACTCCTACTAACACACTTCGATATCCCACGGTTCTTGTGATTGATTTTGGCCTTGTCTTTAATGACGGATACATCGGGTAATTCGTGTTGTGGCTTAGGTAAAACTGGCTGTTCAGTTTTGATAATGCAAAGTTCTGGATAATCTTCATCAGCGGATACTCCAGCATCAACAAGTGGTTTACTCAAACCACGTTTGAGTAGTGAGGCGGTAAATAAGTTATCCGAACCGATTACTCGTTCTATTTTTTTCGGCTGTAGGATGAACGGATACTTCTTTGAGATATACGAGAAAAGCTCTTTCGTTTTTTCCAATTGAGCCGGTAAAAATGTTCTAAGTCTCGCAGGTAACCAACACGACTTGATGAGCCTGACTCTTCGTCATTTTCGCGTTCTTGATCCATCAGAATCTCACGAACCTGAAGGATCTGATTGGCCGTATCATCTATTGAATTTGAATTAAAACATCGTCGGTCGATGACCTCATCGGTATAAAGAAGCCTGAAAGAGCGAATCGAAGTTTCGGTGCGGTCTTCCGTGATTATTTTTAATTCATTATTGTAATAATGACTGAGAAAAAATAATAATGCCGAGGCGGCTTGTGGCGTCTGGTGGTCATCAAAAATAAATAGCAATGAATACAGTGGGCGTCGACTCATCCATCCTTTTGCATGAGTTGTATTGCTGTATTTCTGAAAGAAGGCTTCATTCACTTCTGAAAATAATTGGAGTAATTGACGGGCAATATCTTGTTGGATGTCGAACAACTCACAGAATTTCTGAGGATGAGTATCAAAAAGGTATTCAAGCAACGAATGTACTTTTTGTAAGCCCCGGAAATCTTCAGGGCAATCGATGGCTTCAAGTAATTTTTCGAGTGGGTTAAGAAGATGACCTAGAGCAAAAGGTAAAAACGCTTGTATATCTTCGACGGTTGGCGTTGACATGAATCTATATCCTTAGCGAGCTACAAATCGGCTTTAGAAATGGATAAAAAGTTTGCCACTTTCTCTGCTGAGTTAAGTTCAGGAAAAAAAGTTAGCCACTCATCTGATTGGTAAATACTGCGTTTGCCTTCGTCCTTTTTGAACCATGACCGTAGATAAAAGCTAATTTTTTTTGTGTCACTGATAAAGCATTTAGAGAGCAAGTCGTTAGTCAGATCGAATAAAACGATTGCTCGTTTTATGCTTGAAGATGGTTTCTTTTTAAGTGCAAATACCAATATAGAAAAGTCATCGGGTAGGTAGTGTTGAGCAATCGCACTGCGGAGTCTGGTGAGGGTAAATGAACCGGTCAGAGCTTTAAATTGTTTACGGTACCGATAACAAATAATCGGCGATTGCAGAGATAGCAAATTGAATAGGTATGCAGATTTATCATTTGCTTCATTTGAGGTTCTTAATCCACTTAAAGGATTCGCTTGGGCAAACAGATCTTGAATTGTATCGTCAGAGATGAGTTCTTTGACTGACACTCGGATGAGCTCTACATTGTCGAATAGGGTAGCATCAAATCCCATAATCTCGTCTTTCAAAATCGCCTCACATCAAAAATAATCTCCGATATAAGAACTTTAATTTCATGACCGTTTCGTGTCCACATTACGCCGTAAAGTTGAGATCTTCATCAAGGGTAGGAGTCATTTTTCTTGTTAAAACGAGGAAGTGCCGTTAGAGTGTATAAATAAAGTTTATTGTTAATGTCTTGACATGGTAGGGGTCGGCAGTTCGAGTCTGCCTAGACCCACCAAATTCGTTCCTTCGTGAACAAACAATAAAGCCCGCTTTTTAGCGGGCTTTATTGTATCTACGCCCCTGCGATTTTCCCTAAAGTTAAATTTAACCTTTTTATTTAGGTGGTTTCAAAACTCGTCCTTTATCCTCGCGCAGATAACTAAAGCACAAGTGGTAAAATCTTAGCTGCAGTTGCAGCGCATTTAACTGATGAGACAGAATTGCGACAGCGAGAACAGTTGCATAGTCTGCTTTGTATCGAGACCAAAGTGGTGATTACAAACTCACCTTAGATGTCATACCGTTTATCTCCTGCATACGGATCGAGCGAAACATCCTACTTCCGCACACACTTGAAAGGAGTTCAAAATCTGCTGGATGTGCAATAGCGTAAGAGAAGAGCTGGATGAGAACGGGCGTGTACTAAGCGGAGAGTTTGTTATCCCCAAACAGGATGTAGGGGATATACCAATGTTCAGGTAACTCCAATTATGGTTTGTAGTAAATACTTGCTAATTGACATAAAAAACCGATAACGACTAATGCCATCGCCAAGCGAGTAATCCTAACTCTCCACTTATACGATTGGACTTCTTTGTGTGTAGGGTCAGTTATGTGCAAAGTTGCATTGCCCTTGAGGAACTCTTTCTTATCTGCAAAACTGATTTCAGCAACGAAAATCCACAATAGGATAACACCAATAATATCTAGTGTGAGTCCAAGCACGCTAAGGTTTGTTGTATTGAACACTAATACTCCTTTTACTGTCCGGAAACTCAGTCAATTACTTCTAGAGACGAGGACAATTCTACTAGTTTTTTATACAAATTTAGGTCTTTGGATTTGGGACTGTTGGCAAAGAGTAAAAGCAAATTAACATTAACCCACTGATTACCCGCAGTAAACAAGCTTTTATTAGATGTCAGAAACCTTCCTAAATCGCTAGTATTAGATGACAATGTGCTTGTTATTTGTTTCACAGGGATATTTATTGCTTGGAAGGATGCCATTAAAAATTCATGGATCGAGCATTGATAAAAACCCACAGGATATTGAACTGCAATGTGATTAAAAGTTTGATTTTCACCTAACAGTGTAGGCTCAATATATATGTATAAATACTCGTTTCGATATTTTAACTTTCTTAACTCTATGTCCTTACTAGAATTTTGAGTCGTTTCGGAATAAATGCCATTGTAGAATAACTCCTCGTAAAATGTCGGATATTTTTCTTTTATGCATAAAAATATAATTAGCAATGGTAAATTAACTACAATATCCTTATGCATTGAACTAATTGTTGCTATTAGCTTGTTAGTTATTTGAATTGCTTGTCTTGGACTGAGCTCAAAAACCTTATATATAGTATTTATTAAATGAAAATTAGTTGCTGAGTTGTCTGGTTCTTCTAAACTCTTTCTTGAAGATAATGTAATTGGCCAAACATTTATTCCTTTTGTGCGGAAATAATCTGATGTGAGCTTGTGCATATCACAGTGAGTTCCAAGAAAACTATCAAAGGATGGGCTACTGAGAGTGCAGCGACTATTAAAAAAACGACCTAAGTAATTCCTTGCATCAAATCTCTCACCATAAATAGCCTTAACCGCATGTTGTAGTTGCTCTGTGTCCGTACCAACAACAAACACCACTCCAGGTATGTCAAAAATGTGTTTAATGGTTTCTAGCATTTCCACTGCATAGCTCGGTCGGCAGCGGTCGAGTTCGTCGATGAATATGAATGCCGGGTATTTTTTCTTTTCGAGACCAACTACGGCTTGAATCCATTGTTCAACTGATTTTTTCAAGCTAACAATAGCGTCACTTTTGGCTTCGTGTTCATCTAATAGGTATTGCACCGCTTTAGATGCGGCGATACCCATATCGATTTTATTACCCGATTCGTCTTCAATATCCACTCCAATAAAACCGTCTTCGGAAGCTTCCATTATTGCTACAGGATCTACCCCTAAATAACGCTTAGTTAAGGCTCCTGCGATGCTAGGTAGAGCAGTTTTCAGTAAGCCGATTGCCTTTCTGGATACTTTAAATACAGCCTTATCGACATCTTTCCCTGCTTGTTTCCTTAGCTGTGTGGTCATTGATGAAATAACTGCTAGTAGAGGATCATCAGAGTAGTCCTGCTTCCATGCATCAACGTAAACGACTGGGTAGTGTTGTTTTAAATCGTGATACCAACGCTTGAGGAAGTAGGTTTTGCCAGAACCCCATTCCGAATTGAGGTTGAGAACATAGTTCTTTTTTCTCTCACCTTCAGGTTTAGTTTCATCAAAGCCCTGGCCTGCAAGAAAGCCAGTTAAAAACTGTGCGTATTTAGCGCGGTCGAGTTTATCTGCAGGGCAGTGTTCGCCAAGAACGGTGGCATCTTCATCCCACAGCATCTCTATTGTCTTTGTCATAGCCAACCTCGTTCATTTATGGATTGAGCATGGCTTTTTTAACCAGTCTGTTCAATACGTTGAAAGTAATTGCCTTAAGTGTGATGTCAATAGTGTGTGCCAGTGCAAGCAATTGAGTTGTCACTAAATGCAAATCGGATACGGAAAGGGAGAGTAATTGACGGTGCAGTTTGTTTCATAGACACTTTGTTTGTAGCAAAAGGAGTTTCAAATTGAGCAAACGTCTGTCAAAAAAAGATCTGTTTTCAGAAAAAATGTTTCTTGGGGAAATCGAAACAAATATAGGTACCTTGGCTGTATTTTGTTATCGAGTAAAAAACATGGAGCGTTTGTATCGAAAGATAGGAGACGTAAAAGTTTCAGAGTTATCTCCTTCTGATTTTATCCGCAAATTAGTTTCAACAATGAGTTATCTCGCTGAAGATGTTGTCGAATTCGTAGAGCCTAAAGAATCACTAACCGAAGAACAGTTAAATGCGTTGACACTAGAAGACCTAGATGCATTCAGTACCCTGTTTCTAAAAGAAGGTCATGGTGATTACTTTTACAGAAAGATTATTCACATTAAGAATGAAGAAGATGGAACCGATACCTCAGATGAAAGGGATGAGATATTTGCGACTCAGAAAGAAGGTGAACGTTCTTATGAGTATCTTCATAGACTTTTTGTTCTTGAAGCTGAAAGGAATGAAGAAATATATAAGAAAAATTTCGGTAGTTTGGGATTATCTGAATCGTTAACTTCGCAGTTTGCAACATCGTCAATATTGGGTTTGACTTTAAATAAGCAGATAACTGAACTTTTTGAGCCATATAGAGCAGCAAGTGACGCTCTGAAGAGTGTTATAGAACCATATTCTGCAGTCACAGATACTTTAAACCGTACATTAGAACCTTACCGACGGATTAGTAAATCTTTAGAGCCGTATAAGAAGGCCAGTGATGTTTTAAAAGGTATTAATATCGGTGTTTCTACAAATGCACCTTTTGTGCAAAGACATAGCGATAAAATTTTATACTCGATACCGGCTGGTGCTGCGCCTGATGAAGATAATGATATGGGCGATCATGAAGAGGACGAACAACAGGAAGATCATGAACAGAGGTTAATAGAATTAACAGAAGCGCAGACAAAGCAATTATCTAAACAGATAAACGTTTTGCATGGCATGAACCTTCACATGCAAAACTTAAATGAAAACCAAGTTAAAGCAGCGACAGAAAATACATCTCACATGGCAGCTTTGGTTCAAGTTTCTCAAACCACTTCGACATATATGCGAAGCCTCAATGAAAACCAAGTTCAAGCAGCAAAAGAAAGTTCATTATCAAGTGCAAAAGCAGAGCGGCTAGCAACAAAAGGTCTACATATCAACTGGGCGGTTTTAGTCATTACATTTCTGGGTTCCTGTGCTGCGCTGTATTCGACATACTTGGCTTACCAGTCAACGCAGTCAGAAAGCGCCTTTCGAGTGGAAAATAAACAACTAAAGACTGAACTTGAGCAAAGGAATGAACAATTCGAATTACAGAACAAAAGAATTGCTGATTTGGAAATAGCTCTATCAAATTTGCAGAAAGAAGAATCAGCGGAAAAGGTTGAGTAGAGAAAATGGCAGATCCGACGATTTATGAAATAACTTTATCTACCCAGCTTATTGCGGTATTCACAGCATTCTCAGCTTTCACAATGCCTATAGCATTAGAGCTGTTAAACCGTGTTAAATCGAAGTTTGGTTCTCCATTCTATGTGGATACAGTTGAAAAAATATTAGGGTTCAGAATTACGAGCTTTATCAAACAGTTATTCATGTTTATTTCTGTATTTACAGTTTATAGTTTGCTGGCTTCTATTGCGAAGTATAAATTATCCTATCTATATGACTATTGTATTGTTGCAGAGGTGCTATTCTTTTCTTGGGCTGTGTTTTTACTATATAGAGAGTTTAACTTTCTTAATATTGTATATGAAGTGACTAAATCAGATATTATTGTCGAAAGATATATAATTGACCAGTTGAAGAGTGTTAAAGCAGAAGGTGCTGTTCCTGATGGCATTTACAATTTAATTAACTTGTGGGTGCAAATTGCTGAATATAATATAGAGTTTTCTAAAGTTGGCCCTTCAAAAAATACCCACTCGCGCATGTTTAAATTTATAGGTGATGCATGTTTAGATACAAGTATATTTAATTTGGATGTCGTAAACCAACTTTTGAGTGAGCTTTCCAAGATTTTAGTTAAAAGTAGGAGGAGTGAGGATAGGGTTTCTTATATTACTACGCAGCGTTCTTATGGTTTTCATTTGATAAACTACTGTGATTCTATTGATTCTGAACGAGTGAATAATATACCAACTCAAAATCTATATATGGAAACCATGAAAGAAATTGAATCTTCAGAACATTTTTTATGTACAGCTGATTTCTTGTTGTCTACTTCAGTTTTAATTTTAAATAAAGTGCAGACGCTATATTTCATTGATAAGTATATTAATGATTTGATAGGTTTGGTTGTGGATAGAAAACCAGAGATAATTTGTGAAATGATGGATAATTATAGGAATTTTAATAACTATTCTAGCTATTTCATAGAGGAGTTGGATAATTTTTACCATAACAATTACGATATCATAGAACATGATGAAAAACTAAGTTCATTAAAGTTTAAAATTGAAAATGATTACGAAAATATATTGATTGAAAATGCTAATAGTATAGTTAAAAATATTGAAACTTTAGTTTTTAATACCTTAGTTGCTAAGGATGGTGGCCTCGATACTAAAGCCTTGCAGGAAGAGCAAGACGGATTGAAAAGTGAACTGATGAAAGGGCTAGGTGTGCTTCTAGCAAAAAGAACCGCCAAAGTCGCATTAGCCAAACTAGCTGAAGGTAAGAGATGGAATGATATATTGTTATGTCTCAATAAATTTGACTACTCTGGCACAAACATCCATATGCTAGGGACTAGAATCTATCCTGATTCATATCAAGAAGTTCTATTTACACTTGCAGATCGAATTTCCGGACAATTTGATTTTCGTAATGAAAAAGTTGACGTTAATTATATTCAAGCCGTACCTTTGCTTGTAATGCAGCAGATTTATTCAGAGTTTATTGGTCAAGATGTTCCGGATTTTTCTTTGGTTAACAAAATTAATGTAAATGTTGGGCCTTTGACCTTACAGCAGTTGAATTATTGTAAGAAGAAATTGGAAAAAGCAAGGTATTATTCTAGAGCCGAAGTATACGCAATCAGTTTTTGTAGCTTTCACAATATTGAACATGAGTTTGATAATGTTTATTCATCCTCAATTTTGGTGTTTGATAAATTTATTGAGGTAATATCAAGTGAAATCGAAAGGAAGGAAAAAGAAGGAAAGATATCTTTAAGGCAGAAAGAACGGTTTATTAATGAGTTTGTTTCGGCTGAGTCTGATTCAGTTTCCGATTTCCCGCTTTTACAATTTTATATAAAACAGATAAAAGATAAGAAGCCAGAAATCCTAGAAGAGAACGACGCTCAATTTCCTAGATTTTCTGAAAATTATGCCAGACGTGATTTTATGGATAATACAGGTGTACATCATTCCTTTACGCATTCATATATCCTTAGAAATATCCATTACCAACTTCTATTCAATTTGATTAGCCAGAAAGGTAAGTTAATTGAATCTTTCGAACCTTCGGAGCTTCAACAGGGGGATTTCCTTGTTATAGGGTATTCAGACATAAATGACATGAGCGAGATGACAGGGCAGAGTCTTATGCACTACTATCGAAAAGATAATCTATTTACTCTTCTTACTGTCCCTACTAAAGAAAGTCTTGGACGATACTTTATCTATCGCCAAGGGAGAGATGGTGCATTATTGAAATTACACACAGAATCAACTGAAGATAGTATAGAGAAAGTGTATGCAAGCGTGCTTGATGTTGAGTTCAAAGAAGATTTAGGTACGGTAACAGCGATTAAAACTGCTGCAATAAGTTTTATTATCTAAGTTATCTGAATCAGTAAAATCGCCAGAGCTTAACTCTGGCGATTCACCAAATTAATCAATCAACATATCAAATGCGGCTGCTACGGCTGCGATGACGGCTTGGTCCGGTAACATATCCAACTCCAAGCGGCTTACTTGTCGGTACACCACGGCCACGACTCTAGCTTTCTGTTCAAAAGACAACTTTATTGATTTAAAAGGACACAAAAAGCGGAATGTTGAGTATTGGTAAAGCGTAATAGAGCCTGTTTAATTTGTATAATCAGTGAGTTACATAACTTTGCTGTCAGGCTTGACATGGTAGGGGTCGGCAGTTCGAGTCTGCCTAGACCCACCAAATTCGTTCCTTCGTGAACAAACAACAAAGCCCGCTTTTTAGCGGGCTTTGTTGTTTCTACTATCCTGAGATTTTCCCCAAAGTTAAATTTAACGTGAAAACAAACCCGTTTATCTGGGTGGCTTCAACAGGGGGCTTCAAAACGGTTTCAATAATCATTTCTTTGACTGCCAGCTTTGGTATTTCTAGCCGAACAAAAAATGAAAATCTCGATCAACTGTTTAGACTTGCAGATAAGCAACTGTATATTGCGAAAAGTCGTGGACGAAATCGTGTTGAGCCACATAGCGACAGTTGTTCCATATTTTCTCTTAGCAGTTAACGTTTTCTTTTATTTGGATTACACTCTTTGCCCTTATTCGGATGCTTCCGACAAAAAGAGTAGAACATTCACCTCTACATCCTACACTTTGATCTATATGGTGTAGCGCCTGTTTAAACAAACAACTAAAGCTTATTAAGTGCAGAGTGAAAACTTGTTGTTTAACTTTAATTGCCCAAATCTAGAGTAACGCCGTGTCAGTCACATCCTTTACCAACCGTCGAAAATCGTCCCGCATTGAACTTAAAGCAATGATTCCCGCCTCTTGTTTGTTTAACCGCTGGTTTAAGCCTGTAATCCAAGTTCAAGTTGTTGATGTTTCTAATCACGGTATGAAGCTTTTTACTAAAGACTATTTAAAGTTATCGAACGCGACTATTCGCATTGATGCATTAAATGAAGGAGTGAAAGGCAAAGTGGTATGGCGACACGAAAGGGATGGTGGCTATATGTGCGGCTTTATGGTGCAAGAAGGAAATGAAATTTCTGAGGAAGACATCGCGTACTTAAGCAATTTATAAAAGAATCAGATTTGGTTCGATATTTAGTTGCGCTGGTTGGAAATATCGCAAAGAGTCTGTCTTAAAAATGATACTCGATGCAAATTTATTCAATTAACGAAAGCGAAATGCTGAACAATTTCAGCTCGCTAGATCCCTTTGACAGAAGGACTTTAGTTCATTTTTTGTCTAATTCTATAGTTTAAATTCAGCAATTTCTGATTATTGACGACGGTGTTTTGGCATTGAAGATGACTTTCTAATGTGAGTATTATTTAACAGTTTTAACGAATGGCCCAATGTGCAACATTAAACTATGAACGTTCTAATCTGTGATGACTCTGCATTAGCTAGAAAATCCTTAAGTCGGACTCTTGTTAATTTTTACGATATTGAGATTTTTTTGCGGAAAATGGCAGAGAAGCACTAAGTGTACTCGCTCATAACCGAATTGATGTTTTGTTCCTCGATCTGACTATGCCAGTGATGGACGGCTATGATGTATTGGGCATGCTACCTGTTAATTCATATCCGACCAAAGTCGTTATTATCTCTGGTGATGTACAAAAAGCGGCGAAAGAACGTTGTTTTGCATTGGGCGCGTCTGACTTCATCGAAAAGCCTTTTAAAATAGAGCAGCTAGAGGCCGTTTTCAAAGGTTGCCATGTTGGAAATTCCATTCATAAAAGCATAACTTCAGAACCTTATATTGATTCAGATTCGAAATTTAGAGAACTGACCAATATCGCGTTAGGTCGTTGTGTTGCGCTTATTTCAGATAGCGTAGGAGATTTTATCAACATGCCTTTACCTACGGTTGGCATATTAGAGCCATCAGAGCTGGAGATGGCCGTTCACGATGTCTTATATAGAGACAATGTGAATGCCGTAACACAGCGTTTCACAGGCGCAGGTATTCACGGTGAGTCTCTGGTAACTATCAGAGGCAAAGAATTCGCCAAAGTGGGCGAGCGTCTTGGTTATCCGCTGCAAGATGCAAACAGCAACGAATCATTACTTAACATTTCCAACCTAGCGGTTTCTACCTTTCTGCGTGTATTGGCAGAACTCATTATGGTCAGCTTTACTCTACGTCAGCCAGTTTTAATTAACAGCTACGAAAAAGAGCTGCTTTCACAGCAAAAGATAACCAAGTCTGCTTTTACGGTCGAGTTTTCTTATTCCGCTGAAAATCTCGATTTCCAGTGTGACATCTTGCTGTTGATCGACATGGAATCCGTAAAAGTAATAGATAAATTGATGGAATCTTTTAATGCCGAGATTGACTGTAAATGTGCGGGATTTCCATTGGGGGATCCAAGCGTTAGACACTATAGACGTTGGGTTAGTGGTTATCGATATCAACTATGAAGTGTGCCTATGGAACAGTTTTATGCAAAACTATTCGGGCATTGTTTCTACCAAAATCATGACCAAAAATCTATTTGAAGTCGTTCCGGATCTTCCTGAAGAGTGGCTCAAAGCCAAAATAGATGCGGCAGTCAAATTAGACACAAGAACCTTCTCCAGATGGGAAGATAGACCTTACGTCTTTCATTTTAAAAACTACTCACCTTACACCAACAAAAGCACAATCATGTATCAGAACATGGTGGTCACTCCGTTGAAATCACTCAATGGCGATGTTTCTCATGTGTGCATTATGATTCAGGATGTTTCTGATATTGCTAAGAATAAACTGCATTTAGAACAATCAAATCAGCATTTATCTACCATGAGTCGTACTGATGGTTTGACGCAATTACTCAACCGTTCTTATTGGGAATCTCTACTGATGAAAAAGTACGAGAAAATCATTGCGACTGAAGCACCTGCGTCATTAGTTATTTTTGATATCGACCATTTTAAAAAGGTCAATGATACTTTTGGTCATGCTGCCGGTGATGATGTTATTCGCAAAACAGCGGAGGTGTTGCGTAAGACAGCGAGAGCTTCTGATCATTGTGGCCGCTATGGCGGTGAAGAGTTCACTGTGTTATTGCCAAACACCACTGTTGACCAAGCGAGGTACTTTGCTGAAAGGTTGCGTAAGCGTATTGAAGCTGAGGTTGTCAGTACCGAACAAGGTGAAATCCGATACACCATTAGTCTCGGAGTTTGCGCTTTTGATAAGCGGTTCCGTACACATTCGGAATGGTTAGAGCATGCAGATAAAGCGCTGTACGAGTCAAAAGGGCAAGGACGAAATCAGACAACAGTTGTGGCGTAAAGCCATTCTTCAAAAGCCAAACCGGATCTACAAGAGATGTAAGATGCGATTTGGCTTTTATTCTTCTCTTTATCTGGACATTAAACTGAGTCGTTTTGATTTCTTCTGGGATAGAAGTAGCCCAATGAATATCAGAGTTAGCGCGGTATAAGTTGACGAGTTTATTGGCTCTCCCAGCAAAATCACACTGATGATCATGCCAAATACAGGCACCAGATAGTTATTGAACGAAGTGAAGGTTGCCCCCACTTGTGCCAGCAAATTGTAAAGTAAGAAGTAAGCAAAACAGGTACAGGCCAGCGCCAATATCAATAGCGCGGAAAGAGAGCGAACGTTAAAAGTGAAGGTGCTGACGTCATCAACCAGTAGCGCAATCGGCAAAGAGAGTACCGCAGAGCAAATCAAAATACCTGCCGCATTCGCGAGAGGGTGGTACTGGGTAATTTTACTTCTTCGAGCATAAACCGCCGATAAACCATAGCAGCAAGCCGCAAAGATAACGGCCAGTTGTGCCAATATATGCGCGCCAAAACCTTGCAGAGCATCAACACCGATCAGCACAACCACACCACCTCCGCCTAGTACCACGCCCACTAGTTTGTTCAACGACATCTTCTCGTCATCCGTTAAGTAATGAGCGAAGATTAAGGTCGCGAGAGGAATCAACCCCATCAGCACGGAAGCTAACGCGGCATCTATATATTGCTCTCCCCACGTAATCAAAAAGAATGGAACAATATTGCCGATAACCGCCACGACAGCATAGTGTTTCCAAACCTTTAACTCGGCCGGAATACGCAATTTAAAAGCCCAGATAAATACGGACATAGCGATGGCAGATAGAGTTAAACGTATAGCAACCGTCAATATGGGAGAGTAGCTTTCTAGAGCTATCTTAAGGAAAGGGAACGAACTTCCCCAAATCGCCGCTAGAAATAGAAGCATCAGATAGTGCTTTGCATGAACCTGCATCTTATTAATCCGTTAATTCACTTACAAAGAGCGTACTGCTCGTGAGGCTTGTCACGCCAAAGACTCTGCGTCTTCGTGTTCACAATAACCATATCTAAACAAATTGACAACATGTTAAAAGTCATTACGATTTTGAAGACATACAGCACGTAAAGAACGAATCTGACGAGTTTTTGAGATAGGGAAAATCTGTAATGAAGTTGGAACTGACAAGAGTAAATGACCAATGAAGGTAGAGGTTTGTCGGGTTTCCGAAACAAGTTTAATTATCTACTTTGGGCACTCCATAGATTTGGAATTGATCGAGCGAATTGCTACGTTTAGTCAAATGGTGCAGGAAAGGTATCAAGACAAAATCTATGAAGTGGTTCCTTCATACACTACGCTGTTGATCGAATACCATCCTCTGAAAATAGATATCAAAGAGTTGATGCAGTGGTGTCAATTGCAAGCTGACCAAATAGCTAACAACAAAACATTGTCATCGAAATCTAAAACAGTGACGTTTCCGGTTTACTATCATCCTGAAGTTGCGCCGGATTTGCAGAATTTAGCTTCAGAAAAGCAATTAAGTGTCGAGCAAGTCATACAACTTCACAGTGAGATAGAATATACCGTCTGCGCAATAGGTTTCGCGCCGGGCTTTGCTTTTCTGGGAACGGTTGACGCGCAAATCGCAACGCCTCGCCATGCAGAACCGCGTTTGAAAGTAGCGAAAGGCAGTGTAGGAATTGCTGACCAACAAACGGCCATTTACCCGCAAGAAACACCGGGCGGCTGGAAGATTATTGGTAATTGTCCAGTTGAGTTGTTCAATATCAACAGCGAACCAATGATGCCATTTGAAGTGGGGGATAAAGTGCGTTTTGAACCTATTTCAAGGGAGAAGTTCTTGGATCTCGGAGGTGTTGTATGAGCGGCTTGCAAGTTATGTCGTCAGGTATGTTAAGCCTTATTCAGGATTTAGGTCGATACGGAGTCGCTCATCATGGGTTAAGTACTGGTGGGCCTGCAGATCTTCATGCGCACTGTTGGGCGAATCAATTGCTCGATAACCCAAGCAATACTTCCGTGTTAGAAATCACCATGGGCAATGTCTCGTTTTTAGCGCTCGATGACATCCTAATGTCGCTAACTGGTGCAGACACCAATCCGCAAGTCGATGGCGAGCCTATTGCTACTTGGCGAAGTTTTTTGCTGCGTAAAGGGCAAACACTCAAGCTTGGTTATGCAAAAACGGGTTTCCGTAGTTATTTAGCCGTTGCTGGTGGAATTGATGCGCCGAAGGTTTTTGGCAGTAGTGCCACTGTAGTGCGTAATCAACTGGGCGGCTTAGGAGTGCAATCGGGTAGAGCAGTACAGAAAGGCGACATTTTGCCAGTTTGCAAAACATATACAAATGACGGCAAGCCATTTAATTGGGTACCAAGGCTTTTTATTCCCAAATATTCCGATGAAGTGAGCTTATCTGTCATTGAATCTTATCAGTCACACTCTTTTAGTCGCCAAGCAAAACAGACGTTTTACGCCAATCCTTATCAGATAAGCGATAAATCGGACCGTATGGGCATTCGATTACAAGGAAATCCCGTTCAAATGGATTTAAGTGGCGTGATATCTGAAGGCATCGCCTATGGTTCCATCCAGTTTCCTTCTAACGGTCAGCCTATTATTTTGCTGAACGACCGCCAGACTCTTGGGGGATATCCAAAGATCGGTTGTGTTTCAAGAATGAGCTTAATGAAACTCGCTCAGGCACGACCGGGTAGTTTGATCCACTTTTATCGCGGTGATATTGAACGTGAGACAGAGGCGTACTGCGAGTTTATGAAGTTCTTCTCTCTTTAGTCTAATAGCATTACCTGAATCCTTTTCTTTACAGTGATAGCTTTGAGTGCGAAGCCATTCTTCACCCTAAAATTTTCCCTTTTATATCAGCGGGATTGTGGTTTGGATAGAACCAGAAAACCCGCTCTGTGTTAAATAAGTGTTACACCTAGCATATGACTATTGATACATATTTAGTCGTAATTACTTGCAGCCTTAAAAAATTGGAACTAGACGTTTATAGATACAGAACTAAGAAACCGCTCACCGGTTCATAAACTAAAGGCTTTAAAAATCATGTCAGATGGTCGCTTCGTCTTTGTAGACGACTCAAGTAGTTCTATGTCTATAAATGCTATTGAGTACGACATGCAACCTAGTTGGAAGGTACTCACGGTTGATGATGATCATGGTTATCAGCAATCACTTATCTATAGCTTGAGTGACTTAGAGGTAAACGGACGTCCGGTTGAAGTCCTTTCCGCTAGTTCAGCGGCAGAAGCCGCTTATGTCTTAACCCAACACAATGATATAGCACTGATTCTGCTTGATGTGGTGATGGAACACGATGATGCCGGTCTTCGTCTTGTAGAAACAATTCGCAATGTTCAGGGCAATTCACTCATACGTATTATTTTGCTTACGGGGCAACCAGGTTTTGCGCCGCGCAAAGATGTTATGTTGCAGTACGATATCAATGAGTACTGGAATAAGTCGGAAGTTGACCATGAAACCTTAAAGTCGATTGCAGCAGCCAATTTCCGCTCTTGGCATTCTATGTATGAACTGGATAAAGCAAGAATGGGGCTTCAATTGGTGGTGGATGCTTCTCGTAATATCGCGAGCAAATACGATACCAATACCTTTATTCAGGTTGTTATCAAAGAGATCGTTGGGTTATTTGGTGGCTTTGGTGAACCTATTCTTTGTGTGTTACGGATGGATAAGGGTAACACTATCGATAGCGCACCCATCGTTGCCTCATATGGAATACCCGACGTTGAACAAGGCGATACTCTGCCAGATAAGCTGAAATTGGAGTTTGAAGAGCTTATTCAAGAGTCTATTGCTCATCAAAACCATAAATTTAGAAGTAATCTATCCGTCCTGTATTTCTCCGGCGACAACCACGGTAGCTATAACTATCTGGTGCTAGCTGAAAGCAAAAAGTGCTTAAGTGACTACCATGTTCGCTTGTTGCAAGTATTTAGTGAAAACATCAGCTCTGGGTTTATGCAAATTGCGCTGGTGAATCAACTCTCCAAATTGGCATATCAAGATGTTGATTTAGACGTGAAGAACCGCAACTGGTTGCTACGTGAACTAGAGATGATTAACCAAGAAGAAATGGCTCAGTTAGAAATGCTGGTGGTAGAGTTGGATGACTACGACACCCACGCTATCTCATTTAATCAACAAGCTCTGATGGCGCTTGTGAACTCTGTTTGCCAGCGCTTAATTGAAACGTTCCATACATCATCTGTGGTTACTCGTGTAGGGTCTGATCGTTTTGCGATTTTGTATAACAAAAGTTTTGCTTTGTCAGACGATGAATTGATCAACCTTTCGAGCGTTTCACACAGCGTAGGGGACTATCAGGTGCGCTGTACGCTGACTTTTGCAAGAGTGGAATTGAGTCAACTGTCGGACTATCCCGCTCAACAAATCCTGCATATGGCTAGGAGCTTACTGTGCTGTGCAAGAGAGAATAAAGTTAAGATCATGGCGTACGAGCCATCTTATCGAGAAAGTCTGATGCGCGATTACCAAATCCTCGGGGACTTAAAAGCAGCAGTAGAAAACGATGAGTTTTATATCGTTTTACAACCGAAGTGCGATCTTAATACAGGGCGTGCTGTGGGTTTGGAAGCGTTGTTACGCTGGAAGAAGCAAGAAACCATGATTCCCCCGAATATTTTTATTCCCATTGCTGAACGCAGTGGTTTGATTAACAAGTTGGATGCGATTGCGGCGAAACTAACGTTTCAAGCACTTCATAGGCTAGAAGACGCGGGTTACAGCCTACCTACCTCAATAAATGCGACGGTGAAAGATCTCACCGATCCTGAATATATCGGTTTACTGCTGGATTTAGTGCGCGGAGAAAACCTGAACCCTGACCTAATTGAAGTGGAAATTACAGAAAGTCAGGCTATGGAATCTTATCTCGAAATTAAGCCTGTTCTTGAACACCTGCATCAGGCAGGTATAAAAATCAGTATTGATGACTTTGGTACAGGGTATTCTTCGCTTTCTCATATTTCTCAACTTGCTGTCGATACAATAAAAATCGATATCTCGTTTGTTCGACATTTGAATGAAGATATGGCGAGCCAACAGGTGGTTGATTTGGTAATGAGCCTTGCGAGCCTGTTTCATTTCACTGTTATTGCTGAAGGCGTTGAGACGGATGTGCAGCGTGATGCTTTGATAGAGAGAGGCTGCACCCTTGGCCAAGGATATTTGTATGCTCGACCTATGGGCGTTGATGAGTTATTGAATTGGCTCAAACAAAACAGATCTGATTGCAGCGAATGAACGTCAATAAATTAGAACAGTCGGCGCGACGAAATATCTTAGTGTTGTTCTTATTTGGTCTGATTATCAGCGGATTGTTGGGTGGTTTGTTGTATCAAAATGACATAAATAATCGCCTAGATTCGGTCGCTGTCGAACAACAACGGAAAATTGCTCAGGCAGAAGTTCTCTGGGGGCAAAAGATTGGCGATATAAGAAATACCATACAGATTCTATTTCGCTCTCCAGCATTTACCTATGCTCTTGCTTCGGACTCTCCATTAAATACTGATTTGATACGTCGGATCTTCATCTCGTTCGTAGAAAGTGTTGATCCTCTCATGCAGGTCCGTTGGCTGGATGAAAATGGAATCGAGAAGGTCAGGGTGGATGTCAAAGATGGAAATATCATCGTAGCTGACAATAATGTGTTGCAAGACAAAAGTAGTCGTTATTACGTCGAGCAAGGTCTGAACGCCGGTGATGGGAAAATATATCTCTCAAATGTTGACCTTAACGTGGAGAACGGCGTGATCGAAGTACCGTTCCGACCTACGATCAGAGCAACGATTAAAACCGGAGCAACTCACGGCCTTCACTCGGGTTTATTAGTTCTTAACTATGACGTCGGTGGCCTGCTTGACGTCATCCGATCCTTTGACTCCGACAGAGTGAACCTGCAGCTCATCGATACCGACGGGTACTGGCTAAAGAATGTAGATCACACATTGGAATGGGGGCGCGATCTAAAAGAGACGACTCACAATATCGCAGTCCATAATCCAGAAGTTTGGTCTCAAATAAACAAGCAAAAGTCCTTGAGTCGTTTCAATCACCCTTTGGGTTTTGCCAGTTACGAGTGCAATAACGTAACGGGCAACCTTTTATCCGAAGATATAGTACGTAGTCCCACGTTATGTTTTGTTGCCACCACATCGGTGTCTGTATTGAATAAGTTGAAGATTGAAGCACTGATACCCTCGCTTGCTCTCTGCGCAACCATTGTTTTGTTTGGTATCTTTATTCTTAGACGAGAATGGGATTTGAAAATGCAATTGATCAAGCTTTATCGTCAGCAAGAGAAAGATAAGAAGAAAATTGAACAGTCTTCTGAGTACAATCGGAACTTATTAAATCAGCAGCAGTTACTACAACATGACCTCGTGGAGTCACGTAAACTCTCGGCATTAGGCATGATGGTGGCAGGGGTTGCCCATGAACTTAATACGCCGATTGGTACTGCAATATTAGCGGCATCACGGCTTAGGGCTGAACATAAGCGATTAACACAAGCGGTTGAGGAAGGGTTGAGCAAAAGTGCGTTAGACCAATATTTAATCTCGACGGAAACAGGCTTGGAGCTCGTGGAAAACAGCCAGAAAAAAGCCGCAACACTCATTCGAAGCTTTAAACGTTTGGCAATAGATAGGGTTAGAGAAGATGTGGTGTCATATCGTTTGGATGTGGTAGTTGGCGATCTGCTTGCCACTTTGTCGCCACGCTTCAAAGAAAGCCAGATTGAATACGACATTCAGGTTGACCCGATTGATATGGTTGGACGACCGGGGAGTGTTTCTCATGTTCTGCAGAACTTACTGGTCAATGCTATGCAGCATGCTTTCAAAAAGGAAATTGGCGGAAAAATCTCGGTGAAGGCACAGCTTTGTGGTAATGGGCGTGATGTTGAAATACTCGTGTCGGATAACGGTAAAGGCATCGATCCTGATGTATTGCCAAATCTTTTTGACCCATTTGTTACCACTAATCGAGCGGAAGGAAATACCGGTCTGGGTATGCATTTTGTCCATCAATGGGTAACCAACTCTTTGAACGGCTCAATTAAAGTGGAATCTGAGCTGTTAAAAGGTACGACTTTTATCATCAAAATGCCTAAACAATGCCAACAAGAACGGCAAGCGAGTGAAGCGAGTAATTAAAAAAAGAGCAGCACCCGCATTCGCCAGTGCTGCTCTTTCGTGTCTTGTTCTGAGGCTGTACTTAGAGGACTGAAGTCGATTATTACGAACTTGGTTTTTTACTCTTTGTCACTAAATAGATACCGCTACACACCAGTATCAGTGCAACCATGTTTTTCCATTCTAAAATCGTTTCGCCCAGAAATATGGAAGACAAACTGCTACCAAAAACAGGGATCAGGAAGTTAAAAATGGTCACCATGCTCACAGGGTTATGTTTTAGCAATACGCTCCACAGCGCAAACGCCGCAGAAGACAAACAAGCTAGATAGATCAGTAGTGACAGGCTGGTAAAATCAAAGTCGCCAGAGTGACCACCGAATAGATACCCCACACAGAATAGCGCCAATCCACCGATAGCTAATTGCCATGCCGTCATAACCATAGCATCAATGCCTTGAGAGATTTTCTTACCGTAAATTGAAGCCGCGGCGAGAATGAACGCTGCAAAAATCACAGAACCTTCTCCCAATAAGCTGAACTGAAAATCGAGCAGTGACTGGTTGAAGTTAACAATGAACACACCTAGAAAACCGACTGTACAGCCAATCGCTTTTCTCTGTGTTAAGCGGTCATTGTGATAGATGAAGTGCGCCAGTAATACGCTAAAGAACGTGCCTGTCGCGTTCAAAATGGACGCTTTTACACCGGTTGCAAACGCCACACCTAGATAGAAGAAGATGTACTGCAAGCTGGTCTGAGTCAGACCCAGTACAACAATCTGACGTACTTTGGTTTTGGTGATGGTTCCAGTGTGACGTCTAAACAATACCGACAGAATAATCAGGAAAATACCCGCCAATAGAAAGCGTTGCCCCGCAAACACCATTTGCGATGCAACATCGTGTGCTTCGATGTTGAGCAGAGCATAGCCGGTTTTAATGGCTGGATAAGCGCTACCCCATAACACAGTACAGAGTATAGCTATGGCATATACGACCATTGGCCGCGAGAAAAAATGGGTTGATTGCGATGGCATATGGCAGGTTACCTAAAGGCTAAAAAAATCAGAAATTCGTTTTTGAAACGACAGTTTGTATTTTTTGAATAATGGATTCTATACCATATTGTGTACTTATTTAACCACTGTTGCATAAAAGATGTTCTTTTCATTTGTTAGTGGCTAATTGCACATCTGTTTGCATATCAATCAATGATTCCTGAGTGGGGGAATCATTTATCTAACTTACTACTAATCAGATTTCTCCCTTATTTGCCTTCATCTATCTGCATTTTGTTTGCGTTAGCTCAAAAAATAACAGGAACAGTGTTTCAAAAGTACCTAAATGATCACAAATCAAATATGAATGAATTTATTCAAATATAAACGAGTGTTAGATTTGCCCCATCTTAAAGGAGGGTGCTATGCACATTAATTACAACAACAATCCAAAAGACGCGAAGTCGTACGATACGGATCGTTTAAGAGAAGAATTCCTAACTGAAGAATTGTTCAAACAAGGTGAAATCACACTTGTGTACAGTCACATCGACCGTGTTGTGGCGATGGGCATCAGTCCTAGTAACGCAGCCCTTAAGCTGGAAGACTTTGTTGATAACAAAGCATTTGGTACTGACTATTTCTTGCAACGCCGCGAACTGGGCATTGTGAACTTAGGTGAGAAAGCGGAAGTTCGTACTCAAAACGGTGTTTACGTGTTAGAACACTTGGATGCGGTTTACCTAGGTAAAGGCGAGCAAGATATTGAATTCCGTGCATTGGAAGGTGATTTCGCAAAACTTTACTGTTTAAGCGCTCCTGCTCATCACACATATCCATCACGCACCATTTTACGTAGTGAAGCTCGCGTTGTTGAGTTGGGTTCATTAGAAACGGCTAACGACCGTGTGATCAATCAATACCTACACCCAGATGTACTTCCTACGTGCCAACTTTGCATGGGCGTAACACATCTGAAACCAGGAAGTGTTTGGAACACTATGCCAGCTCATACTCATGAGCGTCGTATGGAAGCTTACCTCTATTTCAATGTTCAGCCATCTCAAGTGGTATTCCACTTCATGGGTGAACCAACAGAAACGCGTCACATCGTAGTGAGAAACCACCAACTTGTGCTATCGCCAAGCTGGTCAATTCACTCTGGTTGTGGCACGCAAAACTACAGTTTTGTGTGGGGAATGTTGGGTGAGAACCAAACATTCGACGATATGGATTTCGTAGATATGAACGAAATTCGATAATAAGAACCTATTTGTATTTCATGGAGAAACATGATGCTTAAGAAATCTGCCCTAAAATTAGCTGCTATCGCCACTGTTGTAGGTAGCGCACTGAGCTACTCTTCAATTGCGTCAGCAGCAACTGAGATCAAAGCTGCTTTCAACCAATCTGACAAGCACCCACAATACCTAGCGCTTAAAGAGTTTGGTGAGAAGCTAAACAAAGAAACAGATGGTCGTTACAAACTAAACATTTTCCCTAACGAACTATTGGGCGACCAACGTGCAGCACTTGAGCTTGTGCAAAACGGTGCGATTCAAATGGCTGTTGTGGCTAACCCACTGGTTGAAAACTACGACAAAACATTCGCTGTAATCGGTATGCCTTACGTGTACACAGGTTCAGCACACCAAGAGAAAGTATTTACTTCTGGCGTACTCGATAACCTATTTGCATCGACTCAAAAATTCGGTTTTGAAGTACTAACAGCTTACACAGCTGGTGCACGTAGCATGTACACAAAAGGCAACTCTGTAGCAAACGTTGCAGACATGAAAGGTAAGAAAATCCGTGTAATGCAATCTGACACTATGATCAAGATGCTTTCTTGCATGGGTGGTACTGGTGTACCAATGAGTCAAGGTGAAGTTTATACTGCAGTACAACAAGGCGTTCTTGATGGTGCAGAAAACAACGAAATCACTTACGCTGACCTTAAGCAATACGAAGTGGCTCCATACTTCTCTGCGACACGTCACCTAATGGTTCCAGACCTAGTAGTAGCAAGCAGCTACTTCCTATCAACTATGTCTAAAGAAGACCAAGCGACGTTCAAAAAGCTAGCGAAAGAGAGCACAGTAAGCGAATTCGCTCTATGGAATGCTCAAATCGAAACAGCTAAGAAAACAGCGATGGATAAAGGTGCAACGTTCGTAGAAGTTGATATCAAACCTTTCCAAGAGTCTTGTAGCGCTCTACAAAAAGACCTAATCAAGACTCCAGAGCAAAAAGATCTATTCGAAAAAGTTGCAGCGCTGCAATAATTTTCATCGGTAATATGGCCGGGTATTTGCCCGGCCTCATTAGCCTTCGGCCTAGCCATATAAAGGTAAGATGTTATGTTAGACCATACGCCAAGTGGCTTATTTAAAGTTTTTTCTGTCGTTAAGCATTGGTTAGACAAGATTGTTTCTTGGTTTTGTATTTCCATAATCACCTTAATGACCATTCTTGTGACTTATCAAGTTATTGTCCGTTACGTATTCAATGATCCAAGCGCGGTGAGTGAAGTACTTTCTCGCTACCTGTTTATCTGGTTAGTGTTGTTCGGTAGTGCGCTTGTTTTCGGCTTGAAAGAACATATGGCTATCTCTTTTATCAAAGAGAAGTTCTCCCAAAAAACACAAATCATTGTTGAAGCGTTTATCGAACTAGCGATTGTCACTTTCGCTCTATCCATCATGATTTTCGGTGGTTACAGCAGTGCAACGCGCCAAATGTGGCAGTTAGATTCTGCACTACAAATTCCTATGGGAACGATTTACGCAGCGATTCCAATCAGTGGTGCGTTAATGGTTTTCTATTTTATTTACAACGAATTGCAGCTAGTAGAACGCTGGAAGCAATTACGTTCTTCGGCAGAGTAGGAGTGAGTCATGGACTTAGCATTAACAGCTGCCTTAATTATGTTCGCCGGTGTGGTCTTCTTCCTAGTGATTGGCGCACCGATTGCTATCGCAGTAGGTATTTCCTCTTTCGGCGCAATGATGGTTATTCTGCCAACTCAGGGGGCAATGGTAACCTCTGCTCAACGTATGTTCGTAGGCTTAGACTCCTTTGCTCTGCTCGCCATTCCGTTCTTTATTCTTGCTGGTAACATCATGAATAACGGCGGTATAGCAATACGGTTGATTAATTTCTCGAAGATTGTCAGTGGTTTCTTTCCGGGTTCTCTTGCTCAAACTAACGTTGTATCGAACATGCTGTTCGGTTCAATCAGTGGTTCTGGCGTAGCCTCTGCGGCGGCTATTGGCGGCATCATGTCACCAATCCAAGAGAAAGAAGGTTACGACAAGCGTTTCAGTACTGCGGTAAACATCGCGTCAGCACCAACTGGTATGTTGATTCCACCAAGTAACACATTGATCGTCTATGCGACAGTAGCGGGTAGTGTTTCTATCTCTGCATTGTTCATGGGTGGTTACATCCCAGGTATTCTATGGGGTCTAGGTGTAATGCTTGTTGCGGGTGTTATGGCAAAACGCCGTGGTTACATCGCTAAACACCGTATGACGCTAAAAGAGTGCGGTCAAGTAACGGTGGATGCCATCCCAAGTTTGTCTCTGATCATCGTGGTGATTGGCGGTATTTTAGGTGGTGTGTTTACAGCAACAGAAGCTTCGGCCATCGCGGTTGTTTATTCTCTGCTTCTGAGTGCAATGTACCGTTCTTTGGATTTCAGAAGACTGCCAGAAATCTTCTTACAATCAGCAAAAATGACGGCTATTGTTATCTTTATGCTGGCAACATCGTCAATCATGTCTTGGGTAATGGCATTTACACAAATCCCGGGAATGATTGCAGATATGCTATTAGGTTTGACGGATAACCCTATCATCATCCTATTGATCATTAACGTTATCTTGCTGTTTGTGGGTACATTTATGGACCCAACGCCAGCAGTACTGATCTTTACACCTATCTTCCTGCCAATTTGTATGGGCTTAGGTATGGACCCAGTGCAGTTCGGTATCCTATTAGTCTTCAACCTTTCACTAGGTACGATTACACCGCCAGTAGGACCGATTCTGTTTACCGGCTGTAAGGTGAGTGGTATCAGCATCGATTCTGTAATCAAAACATTGCTACCGTTTTTCTTCGTGATTTTTGCGGTACTGATGTTGGTGACTTATATTCCAGCCATCTCAATGACGCTTCCAGAAGCGATGGGTTTGATTAAGTAACTAGTATGATTTATCAAAAACAACCTCAGCTTAGTCTGGGGTTGTTTTCTTTTGGCTCTAAGCGAGTGCGCTTGTTAACAAAGTGAAATTATACCCATGTCAGTTTCAAAATAGCGGGCATCGGTATGAGACAAACAAACTTCATTTCGAGTATTATCGGCTCGTTTTCACGCACATGTATTGAGTAAAAAGTAATGGAATCAGTTAAGAAAACTGAATATAGAGCGCCCGCGCTTGAAAAAGGCTTAGATATTCTTGAACTGCTTGCTCAGCAAGATGAGCCACTCACTAAAAAGCAGATAGCGGAAAGCTTAGATAGAAGTATCAACGAAATCTTTCGCATGTTGTCTGTGCTGGTGGAAAAGCAGTTCATTGAATATGACAGCTACACGTCAACTTATGCGTTAACACTAAAAATGTTTGCGTTATCGAACCAGCATCCACCCATCGCTCAACTTTTGAAGCGCGCTACGCCATTGATGGAAGATATCTGCAACAAAGTAAATCAGTCTTGCCATATGTCGGCATACAGCAATGGTGAGATGACCGTTATCGCGCGCCAAGAGAGCCCGTATAAAATGGGGTTCAGCTTAAGACTGGGTTCTATTATTGATATCTGTTCATCGGGTTCGGGCATTGTTTTCTTGAGCTTCCTGAGTGAAGAAAAACGTCAATCTGTGTTAGACAGACTCGATGCAACACCAGAAGAAAAAGCGCATGCGCTAAGCCATGTAGAAGCAACGAGAGAGCGTGGCTATTACGTGGGTGAAAGTCCGCAAATTATGGGTGTGACTAATATCAGTCTGCCGATTTTTGGCGTGCTGGGTGATGTGTTAGCGACCATCACAATTCCGTATATGACGCTGAACTCGAACACTGTTCACCATCATATTGAAGATTTAGAAAATACCAAACGCGAATTAATTGAGCTAGCGAGCAAGTTGAATCAGAACTTGTCGTAAATGGTACGTTTTTATTCATTTCAAATATAAGCTTTCCCTTTTACAGCTCTGATATAGAGGGTGGCTTGTTTTTAGCTCACTTTACTGGCTGAGTTTAGGGATTATTAATCAAGGAGATTTAACATATGAAAAAGCTAGCAATGTTGACGTTGTTTTCTTTAGCTTTCTTTTCTACTAACACTTTTGCTAGAGACGATATCGGCTCTTATTCAATTGAAACGGCGTTGAATTCAGAAGTCGCTAAAGCGAAATTGGGTACGGACATTAAGTTTTATTTTGGTGAGCAGAAACATCCTAAAGTCCTTTCAGATTTTGGTGAGTTCAAAACCAACAAAAAAACCAACGCTTTTAACAAAACTGATCAGGAAGCCTGTGACTGGGTCTTTTTGTCAGCCATGATTGCATTGAAGGACAGAGCGGTAAAAGAAGGCGGGAATGCTGTCATTGATATCAAATCGAACTATAAGAGCAACCTAACTTCAAGTGAGAAAACCTTCCAATGTGGCGCTGGTACTATGGTTGCGGGCGTAGCTCTAACAGGTAAAGTTGTGAAGCTAAAGTAAGCACAATTATTGGTTAAGGTCGCTTAGTTTTCTTATTTCTAAGGTTACAAGGCAGACATATTCGGCTCAGATGCAACTCAGTCTGTTACTCGCTTTACAAGCGTATGAGTATTTTTTATGTGTGCCTTATTTTAGGGAGAGTATATGAACACTAGATTTTGTGAGCAATGCGGAGAGGAAACAACGCACAAAGAGGTAATGAAACAAAAGCCATCTAAGTACGGGAAATCTAAAAAAGAGCAGTTCAAAGCTTTTCTGGAAGGTTTTTTCAGCGGGTCTGCTGCCTCTTTGCCAGCAGGGGCTTCTTTGGAGTTAACAGACAGGTACATAGTGTGTACTAAGTGTGGCAAACAAACTCTGGAGAATCATGGTGAAGAGTTTCAGTAATTTACCTTCTCAATAGCTTATCGTTTGGATAATCGAAACATATGTTAGCCATTCTGAAAGTTAAATGTCGTTCGGATAAGTATGTATTCATACCCGAACGACATTGATTTCAAAGAGTGAGCTCTTTGATAGCGTTTAATGAGGAAGTTTGCAGATTACTTTGCAATAACGTTCGCTACGTCTTTAACCAGTGCCGCCAGTTCGTCCCATTTTTCGCCATCGATAAGATCGTTTGGCACCATCCAAGTACCACCACAAGCTAAAACGCTTGGGATAGCTAGGTAGTCGTTAACGTTTTTAGGGCTAACGCCGCCAGTTGGCATGAATTTAATTGGGTAAACGGCTGTTAATGCTTTAAGCATGTTAACGCCGCCTGAAGGTTCTGCTGGGAAGAATTTAAGAGTACGTAGACCCATTTCCATTGCTTGTTCTACTAAGCTTGGGCTGTTTACGCCAGGTACGATTGTCGCACCACGTTGTTGGCAGTATTTAACCGTTGTTGGGTTGAAACCTGGGCTTACGATGAAATCAACGCCAGCGTCGATAGCTTCGTCAACTTGCGCAGTTGTCAGAACGGTACCAGCACCGATCAGCATTTCTGGGAAAGCTTCACGCATGTTTTTGATTGCTTGTGCTGCTGCTTCTGTACGGAAAGTCACTTCTGCACATGGAAGACCATTTTCAATCAGAACTTCCGCAAGCTTCACGGCTTTGTTTGCATCTTTAATTGCAATAACAGGAACGACTTTGATTTCAGCAAGTTGTTGGTTTAAATCTTTCATCTTTTTTCCTTAAAGTGTTGGCATAGAGCTAGAGGGAATGATAGCACCACGGTACTGAATAACGGTTCCAGCCACTAAGTGGCCAGCAGAAGCAGACTGTTGTTCGCTGCCTCCAAGAATTCGTTTAGCTAGATAACCCGCACTGAACGAGTCACCGGCTGCTGTTGTATCAATCACGTTAGAGATCTTGTTCGCTGCCACAGTG
This sequence comes from Vibrio sp. Hal054, assembly GCF_037162405.1. Lineage (NCBI taxonomy): Bacteria > Pseudomonadati > Pseudomonadota > Gammaproteobacteria > Vibrionales > Vibrionaceae > Vibrio > Vibrio sp. Hal054. Next base: position 1,382,092 of record NZ_JARLUT010000001.1, read on the forward strand.
TACAACTCACCATTCGAAATAACGAAACAGGCGTCGGCACCGCGTTTAACCACGATCTCTTCAACGCCGAAGCCCTGAGTACGCTCGATGGCTTGCTTCTCTTCGCTGTCGCCCCAAAGTAGCATTTCATCGTCGAAAGTGAGGAAAGCAATGTCCGTGATTTTTAGGATCTCAGTGTACACTTTCTTCGCATCTTCAATAGAAGACCACAGAGCAGGACGGAAGTTGTTATCAAAGGCAATCTTGACGCCTTTTGCTCGGCATTTAGTGAGAACTTCGATAAGTGACTTCAGGCAATCTTCAGGAAGAATCGCAACACTGATACCGCTTAGGTAAATCATTTGATGTTCGCAAAGCTGTGCTTCTAAAGCTTCGAGTTGCACATCACGTAGCCAGTATTTTGCTGCCGCATCATTGCGCCAATAAAAGAAACTTCTTTCGCCATCTGCGCGAGTCTGGATGGTATAAATACCCGGTAATTTCTTCTCAGACAGGAAGACCATATCGGTATTCAACCCTTCTTGTTTCCAAGCAGATAGCATTTCAGCACTGAAAGGGTCTTTACCAAGGCCTGTGACGTAAGATGTCGTCACGCCAGCAGACTGAGTAAGACGAGAAAGGTAAACAGCAGTATTTAACGTATCACCACCAAATCCTTGTTCAACTGCACCTTCGTTTTTTCTAAGCTCGACCATGCATTCGCCAATGATCGCCACTTTCTTGATTTGGTTCATAGGAAAACTCCGTATGTATTACATGCATGACTTTTAAGAGGTCATCGCACGTAATGAAACAAGGCGTAAAAATAAAACAACCATTCATATGGTTATATAAAACAGCTGATTTATAAAAAATTATAATATTTCGGCCATATTTAACTGAAAAAAGCCAACCAGAACTGGTTGGCTTCAAATCATCTATTCCCGATAAACGATTTGCATTCGATTAAGCAATAAGAGACTTAACGTAAGCTTCAATTTCTGCGTCTTGGCAGTTATTGAAGAAGCACTCTTGGAATCGAGCACCGCCAACCGCAGTTTTCACTAACTCTTGGTCGATAGAACGCAGAGCTTCAACAATGCTGCCTTTCGCTACTGCCGCTTTAACTTGGCTCAAGATACCAGCGTTACGTTGTTGTGGTTCTGCACGCTCTTTAGGGTAGCCTTCGCCACGTGGGCCCGTGAACGCTTTTTCGAACATGTAACGAACGTTCAGTTCGCCAGCCCAACCGAAGCCTTTCGCGAATGCTAGAGCAATAGCGTTACCGTTGTTGATTTGGTTGAACAGGAAAGCGTCAGATGGCTCTAAGCAGTAACCACAAACCACACCTGGGTGTAGGTTTAGCGACATCATTGCGCCTTGACCAGTACCACAACCTGCCACAACGAAGTCAACCGCTTTAGAGTTAAGAAGGATGCTCGCCATGATGCCTAGGTGGATGTAAGTCAGGTGGTGATCCGCTTCATCGCTCATACCCACGTTGAAAACATCGTGACCAAGAGGGCCCGCAACCGTATTCAGTTCATTAAGAACCATTGCGTTTTTGCCTGCCTGGCTGTTTTCCATCATCAATGCAATTTTCATCAGAATCTCCTGCAACCGTAGTTGCTTAAATTATATAAACTGTTAGCACGCTTCAATGAAGCTCACTAACGTTAACGTAATCAATACTGTTAGTTCTAAACACCGAAATACAATGTTCACAACTAACACTCTTAGCCTCTAACTCTATGATGTTGATAGAGTATAGAGACTAAGAAATCAGATGGGTTTATCTGATAAGGTCAGTCCGAATTAACGTGCTAACCAACCACCGTCAACAGCGATAGTGTAGCCGTTGATGTAGTCTGAAGCTTTAGAAGCGAGGAACACACATGGACCCGCAAGATCTTCTGGCGTACCCCAACGGTCAGCAGGGATGCGCTCAAGGATAGCTTGGTTACGTTCTTCATCAGCACGTAAAGCAGCAGTGTTGTTAGTAGCCATGTAGCCCGGTGCAATCGCGTTCACGTTAATGTTGTGCTTAGCCCATTCGTTCGCCATCAGGCGAGTAATACCCATTACGCCGCTCTTAGAAGCTGTGTATGAAGGAACACGGATACCACCTTGGTAAGAAAGCATAGAAGCGATGTTGATGATCTTGCCGCCGTTGCCTTGAGCCATGAATTGCTTAGCGACTGCTTGAGACATAAAGAATACAGACTTGATGTTGATGTTCATAACGTCGTCCCAGTCTTGCTCTGAGAAGTCGATAGCGTCGTTACGACGGATGATACCTGCGTTGTTTACTAGGATGTCAATGCGGCCACACTCTTCAACAGCGCGGCTAACGATAGAAGGGATGTCGTCCAGTTTCATTAGGTTGGCGCGAATGTCGATGAACTTTTGGCCAGTTGCTTTGATAAGTTCGATGGTTTCAGTTGGTTCAACAATGTTTACACCAACGATGTCACAACCAGCTTGTGCAAGACCTAAAGCCATACCTTGACCTAGACCAGTATCACAACCGGTTACGATTGCAACTTTACCCTTCACATCAAATGAATCAAGAATCATTACTTTTTCCTCAACGTACCTAATTAAATATGAACAGGAACGCCCTGAACATCATGAAAAGGAATATAACAAGAAAAAACTCTTCAACAAATAAAAATGAAAGGGTGTTTCAAAAAATATAGCTGATCTCTAATTTTTGAGGTGAGTTGACTGTTGTTAAAAAATCAAAAATGCATTTTAAAATCAATTTTCGTGAGGGTTTGAGCGCTGTTATTGAGGATTAGGGAGTCTTTTGGTGAGTGTAAGAGAGTTAAAATAGAGGGCTAGTTTCAACCAGCAAGATCTTTTATAAACAAAAAAAGCCACCTTCTTGAGATTAAGAAGGTGGCTTTATACAACTTGCCAGATGAAGAATCAGCGCATTACTTCTACTTCGTTAAACTTAATGCTTCATTCATTACGTGGAAGATGTAGTTTTGCTCAACTGCACCTTGGAACAGGTAAGCCTGAGGACCACGAGCGAAGATAGCAACGTCTTCACCTGAGTGAGTTTCTGAATCAAGTTTGATTAGAGACTGTTGCAGGTAATCAATGTTCATCACTTCTTCAGCAGTTGGGTTAGGGCGATCTGCACCGCCTTTTTCAACCGCACCAGGACCATTACCGTAGCTCAATGTAGTGTAGTTTTTGCCATAAGCATCGACACTCAATTTACCGTTTGATTTAGATAGACCAAGGATTGGATTGCCGCGCTCTGCGTAACCGTTTGAAATCAGAGTGTGCGCATGGTCAGCAGTGACAATGATCAACGTATCTTCAGGGTTTGTTTTATCAAGTGCAGCTTTGACTGCTTCGTCATAAGCAACGGTATCCCAAAGTGCACGAGCTGCGTTACCAGCGTGGTGTGCGTGGTCAATACGACCCGCTTCAACCATGAGTACGTAACCTTCTTTGTTTTGAGAAAGAAGATCAATCGCTTTGGAAGTCATTTCCGCCAATGATGGCTCATTGCCACGGCGATCCGCTTCATACTTCATGTGGCTGCTTTCAAACAGACCGAACACTTTTTTCGCGTCTGCTGGAATGCTTTCGAAACCTTTTTGATCGTAAACATATTGACCATCTGGGTGTTGAGTTTGCCATTTTTCAACGAGGTTTTGACCGTCTTTACGTTTACCTTTTTTACCTTCTGGGTCAACAACATCGACAGGTAGGAATTCACGGCGTCCACCACCGAACACCACATCCATACCTTTACCTTCGTTGAAGCTAATCAACTGCTGAGCGATATCAACACAACCTTGATTCTTGGCGATGTTTGGAAGCGAAGCATCGTTCTCCCAGTTACGATCGGCTGAGTGAGCATAAGCGGTTGCAGGTGTTGCATGAGTGATACGTGCAGTAGACACAACACCTACAGACAGTCCTTTCTCAGCGGCCATTTCCCAAGCTGTTTTTGCTTCGTTGCCTTTTACTGTGTTACAGAAACCACGTTTAACGTTGTCATCAACACTGATGACACCTTGCTTGGTTTTAACACCTGTCACGATTGCAGAGGCAGTACCCGCTGAATCCGGAGTTTGAGCGTTGGTATTGTAGGTTTTAGCCAAAGCCATATTTGGCATGGTTTCCATGTTCAGTTTGTACTCTTCGCCCATTAAACCGCGACGCTGGCCTTCAAAAATACGCGCTGCGGTAATTGTACCTACGCTCATACCGTCACCAACAAATAAGATCACGTTCTTAGCTGGTTTATCGATAGGCATGTTCGCTTTTGCTTTTGCGATATTTTCCTGTGCTTGCTTGAACCACACGTCATCTTTCTGTGGTGCATCGACACCAGTGGTTTGGCTCTGTGTCGAACAGCCAGCTAGTGCTGTCAAAATACCACTGACTAATAGAAGTTTTTTACTTTTCACGGGCATAGGCTCCAATTGTTTTTTCGAATTTCCATGTTGCTCAAAGGCTTAACGGGGTCTAATTACCCAACATATATATGAATAATGCGTTACTAATGGATGAAGTTTTTATTATTGTCATATTACTGTCTTATGCTGCAGGTACTTTTATTAGCAACAATGAATAACGTATCTTTTTGATATCAATAGAAATTACAACTTATGAAACTGACTTTATTAAAACGTTTTGGCCGCATTAGCGCGTTAGGAATATTACTGGCACTTGGTTGTGCTTCTGGTACTTATGCTCAAGAAGACATCAATATCGCAAGTTCAGATGTTATCACTTTGGATTGGTTCGATCTGATCCCAGAAAGTGAACGCAACGCGGCACTACTGCCAAATAAAGCGCCGCTAAATCATGATAGTGATACTCCACCTCAGAATATGGCTGGAGGTTTTCGTGATGACTTAGATGGAAAACAAGTGCGAATTCCGGGCTTTGTCATTCCGTTGGAAGGTGACGATAAAGTGGTAACTGAGCTACTTTTGGTTCCTTATTTTGGCGCTTGTATTCATGTTCCGCCTCCGCCACCGAATCAAATTCTTTACGTAAAATTCGATAAGGGCGTGCCTATTCAGGGACTTTGGGATGTGGTTTACATAGTGGGCAAGTTGAACGTGGAAATGGTTGAGTCTGATTTGGGGCAAGCGGGCTATCTGATTAACGGTGTGACTGTTGAAGCTTATAACGACTCAAGCTCGTAGTATTGGAAGCAAGAAAAACAAGCCGCTGAGAATAAGGTGATGCTCAGCGGCGACAGAGCCTATATACCAATATTTAATGGTTACTTAGGCGGATGGTGCTCGATCCAATGGCGGGCAATTTGTTCGCGGGTTGCAACCCAAACGCCTTCGTGAGATTGCACGTAATCAAGAAACTTCTTCAGTGACATAAACCTGCTTGGTTTGCCTATGATTCGGCAGTGTAAGCCAATCGACATCATTTTTGGCTTATCTTTGCCTTCTTCATATAAGCAATCAAAGTTCTCTTTGAGATACTGAAAAAACTCTTCACCGTGGCTAAATCCGTAGGGCGAGGAAAAACGCATGTCATTGGTATCTAACGTGTATGGAATCACCAGGTGTGGCCGAGTTTCTCCGGGTTTCTGGCTATTGGGTACTTGAGTCCAGAAAGGCAGGTCATCACCGTAGTAGTCTGAGTCATACAAGAGCCCATCCTGTTCTGCGACTAACTCGCGCGTATTTGGTGAATCTCTTCCTGTATACCAGCCAATAGGGCGCTTACCTGTCAGGCGCTCGATGATGTCTAGTGCCTGTTTCATGTGTTTGCGTTCTTTCTTAACGGGCATGTTCTGGTAGTGAATCCACTTTAGCCCGTGGCAGGCGATTTCATGTCCATCTTCCATGATCGCTTTGGTCACTTCTGGATTACGCTCTAATGCGGTGGCCACACCAAAAATGGTTAATGGCAGTTTGCGTTTTTTAAACTCGTTTAGAATGCGCCAAACCCCTGCACGAGAGCCATATTCATACAGTGATTCCATGCTCATATGGCGGGTAGGGTAAGCCTCTGCGCCTGCTATCTCAGACAAGAAAATCTCAGAGTGTGAATCGCCATGCAATACGCAGTTCTCGCCACCTTCTTCATAGTTAAGAACAAACTGAACGGCAATTTTTGCTTTGTTAGGCCAGTTGGCGTCTGGGACATTATCGCGTCCGTAACCGATATAATCGCGAGGATTAAAATCTTTCATTCGAATTCCTTATCTAATCGTCCACGTTTTTATGTTATTTGCTAGGTGAAGAGTTTGCTGAAATCAACATGCGTTTCTTGCTTGTTGGTTAAAGATATAGAGGCCTTGAGCTGTTCCAGATGATGGCGCATCCAATTTTGAGCTTCGCTGATCAAATTTCTATCGAGTAAATCTATTAAGTTCGAATGGTCACCACAGTCGCAATTCACACTTTCGCGAGTACCATAAGCGGCAATAACCAGAGATGAGCGGTAACACAACTGCTCGACAAACTCAGCCAGAACCAAATTGTGACCGACACGTGCAAGCTCATAATGGAACTTAGCGGTAAGTTGAATAGCTTGCGCCATATCGCCGTTATTATTGGCTCGCTTTTCCAGCTCTACCATTGACCGAAACTGTTGTGACAGCTTGTCGTTCCAGTTTTCACTGATTGAGGGGATGAGAAGAGGCTCTAGCATGATTCGGCTATCCCAGACTTCAGAAGCTTCTCTGCGACTAGGGCGGTTAACCTGAGCCCCTTTGTTTGGTTGAATAACGACAAATCGTTCCAACGCTAATCTTTGCAGAACTTTGCGAATACCAGTACGGCTAACGCCAAAAGCTTCAGACAGTTTGTCTTCTGGCAAACGTTCACCTGGTGGAATTTGGTGTTCAACAATGGCCTTTAGCATTTTTTGATAAATGATTTCGTCGTTAGACATGCGGAACTCTCTAATTACGTTTGTATACAAAGCAGTAGTGCAATATGTATACCAAACAGACTTTTATTGTTTTCCGTAAGCACCAGTCAATCTCTCGCTGTCAGCCTTCCAACTTCTTGCACTAAGATGCAGCATTTGTTCGACTCTGGTGCACAAAACTGTGTGTACAATATTCGGTAAGCTAGTGATATGGTAGCTTGTGAGTTTGGCACACTACTTGTATTTATAATTGTATACAATTAATGCGAATAAAAGCTTACATGGGAATGTAGGGAATAATTAAAGAGCAGACACGATATATGAAAGTATTAGAAAAGTTGAAAAAGGAATGGTTTCTTGTTGGCATGGTGGTCGCTATTGCATTGGCAACAGTGAGTTCAGATGTAGGTAAATCTGGAGGATGGATTCACCTAGATCAACTGACGGGCATTGGTGTGGCCATTGTCTTCTTTCTACACGGTTTGGGGCTTTCTCCTCAAGCAATCAAAGCGGGCATGACCAACTGGCGTCTTCACTTGTACATTCAAGCAGCGACCTTTGTTGTTTATCCACTATTGTGGGTCATCTTCGGTGAAGCATTCATGGCGTATATGCCAGCGGCTTTGGCTTTTGGTTTTTGCTATCTGCTGGTGCTACCAAGCACAATTTCTTCTTCTGTTGCGATGACCAGTGTCGGTAAAGGTAACGTTCCGGGCGCGATTTTCAACGCTTCACTTTCAAGCATTATTGGTGTTTTCATCACGCCGTTTCTTATTCAACTGTTTATGGGCGTGGAAGGGGTAGAGCTTGATCTGATGGCTTCCGTTCTTTCAATCGCTAAATTGTTGCTGGTACCAATGATCGTTGGGCAAATCCTTCGTCCATACCTTATTAGCTGGATCGCTAAACACAAAAGTGCAGTAGGCAAAGTTGATAAATACGTCATTCTGGCGATCGTCTATAACGCATTCTGTGATTCAGTAGAGAACGGCATCTGGCATGAATTCTCTATTGGTCTGCTGGCAAGTTCTATTGCTATTTGTTTAGTGGTTCTTCTTTTTATGGTTCATCTCATTCAATGGGGCGCGCGCCGTGTGAATATGAATCTGCCGGATGAAGTGGCGGCGGTGTTCTGCGGAACTAAGAAAACGCTGGCAGCGGGTATCCCTATGGCGAAAGTGATATTTGGAACCGATCCTACACTTGGCATGATCTTGTTGCCTATCATGCTTTACCACCCAATTCAGATTTTCTACTGTGCAATATTAGCGAATCGCTATGCTCGCCAAACAGAAGGTGCAGCAGTAACAAACTAAAACAATTAAAAAGTAAGGAAGCGAAATGACTAAGGATAGTCGAGTCTATTGCTCTCAAGGGCCAGAACAGTTACCTGCCAAAGAACGAGGAAGCCTAAGCGGCACACAGTTTGTATTTAAAGACTTGTTTGATGTTAAAGGCTTTAAAACAGGCGCAGGAAATCCACAATGGTTGGCGACTCATCCCTGTGCGCCAACCACATCTTCATTGATATCAAAGTTGCTGAACAATGGTGCTGAATGTGTCGGCCGTGTACAGACCGACGAATTGGCATACAGCCTAAACGGACAGAACATCCATTACGGTACGCCAGTTAATCCTGTCGCTCCCGATTGTATTCCCGGCGGTTCGTCTAGTGGCAGCGCAGTCACAGTTGCAAACGGCGAATGTGACTTTTCAATCGGAACAGATACCGGAGGATCGGTTCGTGTTCCCGCCAGTTATTGTGGCTTGTTTGGTCTTCGTCCTACACTTGGTTCGCTTGATCTTCACGCTTGTTTTGAACTGTCGAAAAGTTTCGATACCGCAGGCATTTTCAGTCGCGAATTACCATTACTACGCAAAGTTTGGCGTGTGCTGTCTGGGTCAAAATCAGAAAGTCGCAGTGCCACACATCTGTATTTGGACAATCAGTGCGCTCATGTGCTCAGCGAAGAGCGATTAGCTCGCCTGAAACACTGGTGTAAACAAGCTGATATTGAGTTGATATGTGGCGATCTGTTGCATGAGAACGGATGGCAACTGAGTGACCTAAGCTTGCTGTTCAGAACCATTCAAGGTTTTGAGATTATCCAAAAGCTCGGTTTATGGCTTGAGCAGCATGGCGAGAGTTTAGACCCAACCATTTTAGAGAGAGTGAAATGGTCACGTACCATTTCCGAGCAAGATTACTTACAAGCCTTGGATAAGCAAGCGAAGTTCAAAGAACTCATTACTTATCACCTGACTGAATACGCACTGGTTTGGGCGATTCCGACTACACCATCGGGACCACCGGCACTCACTATGTCTGGTGAGGCATTAGCCACTTACCGGATGCAGTTGATGGGGTTAACCAGTATTGCGGGCTTAAGTGGTTTACCGCAATTGCATTTACCCATGCGAGGATTGCAAGAAGGGCCATGCGGCATTTCCGTTATGGGCTTAACGAATCGTGAAGAAGATCTGATTACGACGGGCGAAACGCTGATTCAAGGAGAAAAGCTTGTTCAAGGAGATAGTAAATGAAATATCAAACCGCTTTCACAGCTCCGCATTACAAGGCCGCTCAAGTAGGTCAGAAGATTCTCGACCAAGGTGGAACAGCGAGCGAAGCTATGGTTGCAGCAGCAGCAATGATCGCTGTGCAGTATCCACATATGAACAGCATCGGTGGTGACAGCTTTTGGTTGATCGCCAAAAAAGGCCAAACACCCGTCGCCATCGATGGTTGCGGTTCTGCTGCGTTGGAGGTTGATGTTGAACACTATCGCAGTCAAGGTGAAGAACTTCCGGAATTTGGTGGTGAAGCGGCGATTACCATGGCAGGCACTGTTGCTGCGTGGCAAAAGGCGCTAGAACTGGATTCAACCGATATCAGTTTACACACGCTACTAGAACCAGCCATTGAAGCTGCGCAGCAAGGCGTCGAAGTGACTCAAAGCTTAGTTAATGCCAGCGAAAAAACCTTCGGTAGATTAGCTCAGCTCAAAACGTTCTCTGAACATTTCCTGAAGGAAGGAAAAACACTCACGGTAGGTGACATTGTCACTAATCAGGCGTTAGCCGAAACGCTCAAAACTCTAGCAGAAAACGGGCTGGATGATTTTTATCGTGGCGAAATAGCCAAAAGTGCGGCAGAAGAACTTCAGCAGGCAGGCAGCCCGATTACTTTAAAAGATTTTCATCACCACCAAGCCAAGGTAATGGCACCACTGAGTGTCAATACCTCGAAAGGTAAATTGTACAACTTCGGTGCTCCGACTCAGGGGGTGGCTTCGTTGTTGATTCTGGCGATTTATGATCGTCTCGCTTCACAAGCACAAAGCGACGTTGATCATATTCACCTGTTAGTGGAAGCAACCAAGCAAGCCTTCATCATTCGCGATAAAGAAGTATGTGATGAAGAGTATCTGACTCAGCCTTTGCAAGAGTGGCTCAATGAATCAGTGATTGATCGCTGCGCTGAGCAAGTGTCTATGGAACAGGCGCTACCTTGGCCACACCAAGCGCAACCGGGAGACACCATCTGGATGGGGGCTACCGATCAGTACGGCACTATGGTGAGCTTCATTCAAAGTATTTACTGGGAGTTCGGCTCAGGTCTTGTGCTGCCAAGTACCGGCATATTGTGGAATATCCGTTCGAAAAGCTTCTCTTTGGATGCCAAACATCACAACGTGCTGGCGGGTGGTAAGAAGCCATTCCACACATTAAACCCAGCTTACGCAGAGTTAGGTGATGACCGCCGTATGGTTTACGGCACTATGGGAGGCGAAGGCCAACCACAAACACAGGCATGTTTGTTTAGCCGTTATCACTATCAAGGCTATGAATTGGATGAAGCGGTAGCACTGCCAAGATGGTTGTTGGGTCGTACATGGGGTGATCCAACCAACAACTTACGTCTAGAAGAGTCTTTGTATCACCAGTACGGAGAACAATTTAAACAAAGAGGCCACGATGTTACTTACGTGGCTGATAACAATGAATTAATGGGACACGCTGGCGCAATCATTATTGATTCGCATGGAAAAGCCTTGGCGACCAGTGATCCTCGTAGCGATGGAACTTATTTACTTGGAGAATAAAATGACAGCCCATTATGAATTGCATTCAACTGGCAATCTGTTTGAAACGCTCAACCCGCCACAACGACTGCTTATGGGGCCGGGCCCAATCAACGCGTATCCGCGTGTACATCAAGCTATCTCTCAGTCATTGATTGGCCAGTATGATCCTGTGATGACAGGTTACATGAACCAAGTTCAGTCGCTGTATCGCGGCGTGTTTTTCACTAATAGCCAACAAACCATGTTGGTGGATGGCACTGCGCGCTCTGGGATTGAAGCGGTATTAGTGTCGGTTCTTCAACCGGGTGACAAAGTGTTGGTTCCGGTGATTGGCCGATTTGGTCATCTGCTGTGTGAAATAGCGCAACGTGTCGGTGCTGTTGTTCAAACCATTGATATCGAATGGGGGAAGTGTGCCCAGCGGAGAAAGTCGAGCAAGCAATTAAAGCCTTCAAGCCCAAGCTACTTGCCACCGTTCAGGGTGATACATCCACAACCATGAATCAGCCGTTGCAAGAGATGGGTGAGATTTGTCAACGTCACGGTGTTCTGTTCTACTGTGATGCCACAGCATCGATTGCGGGTAATGATCTCAAAGTCGATGAATGGCATTTGGATGCGGTATCGGCGGGTTTGCAAAAATGTCTCGGTGGCCCTTCTGGCTCGGCACCTATTACCTTAAGTGATCGATGTGCTGAATTGATTAACCGACGCAAACACGTTGAAGCAGGTATTCGTGCCGATCACCATACCCAAGGTGAAGATGCGATGATTCAGTCGAACTATTTCGACTTAGCAATGATCATGGATTACTGGGGCCCAGAACGTCTTAACCACCATACAGAAGCGACCAGCATGCTTTATGCCGCTCGTGAATGTGCGCGACTCTTCCTTGAAGAAGGCCCAGACAAGGTGATTGCGCGCCACAAACAAGCGGGTGATGCGATGGCGGCAGGTTTGCGTGCGATGGGGCTTGAGCTGTTCGGCAATCAAACATACAAGATGAACAACGTTGTCGGTGTTTATATCCCCGCAAACGTGAATGGTGATGTGGTTCGACTCGAACTGCTAAACCGCTTTGGTATCGAAATTGGTACTTCATTCGGCCCGTTACATGGCAAGATTTGGCGTATTGGCACAATGGGTTATAACGCTCGCCAAGAGTGCGTACTTTCAACTTTGGCTGCGTTAGAAGCGCTGCTGATTAAGCACAAAGCGAAAATCGATCCGGGTCAAGCTGTTGCTGCGGCAATGGCATTTTATCAGTAGTAGGAGTGTTATGACTGTTCTTAATGAGATGGAAGGACAAAGTCGCGCTGCACGACTTATGGAGCAAGCGGATGTACTTGCTTCATTCAGCGAGAGTGAAACGGGCTTAACGCGTGCGTATTTAACACCACAACATCGCGCGGCTCATGATCAAATATCGCTCTGGATGCAACAAGCAGGTTTACAAACATGGCAAGACAGCGTTGGTAATCAGTGGGGAAGAAAAGTATCACCCAACCCGACCAAGCCAACGTTGATCTTAGGTTCTCACAGCGACACGGTGGTAAACGCTGGCAAATATGACGGTAACTTAGGTGTCTTGCTCGCCATTGAAACACTGGCGGCGCTTCGTGGGGAAACCTTTCCTTTTCATATTGATGTTGTTGCCTTTGCTGATGAAGAAGGTACACGGTTTAACACCACGTTAATTGGCTCAAGTGCGGTCGCTGGTTGCTTTGATTCCAATTGGTTAGAGGTGACTGATGCGAACGGTGTCACCATGGCACAGGCGATGCGAGAGTTTGGTCTTGACCCTGCAAAAGCGGGTAATGATGCGCGTCAGGCGCAAGAAGTACAAGCCTATCTGGAAGCGCATATTGAGCAAGGACCAGTACTTGAAGCGGAGAATCTCGCTGTAGGTGTGGTGACGGGTATTGCTGGAGCAAAGCGTTTTCAATGTGAAGTGACAGGCATCGCTGGGCATGCGGGCACGGTACCTGTGCATTTACGTCAAGACGCGATGACTGGCGCTGCTGAAATGATTTTGTCCATTGAGAAATTGGCGAAAGATGAGGGCGTTGTGGCAACCGTTGGCAAGTGTGAAATTGTATCCGGCGCGGTAAACGTAATTGCTGGCAGAGTAAGATTTACGATTGATATCCGCAGCGCTTCTCAATCAGCATTAGAGAATGCGACCTATGAGATGCTGGAGCAACTCAAACATATTGCGCAGCAACGTAAGCTCTCTTTTGAGTATGAGAACATCTACAAAGCAAAAGCGGTTCAATGTAACAACAAGCTGCAACAGAAGTGGGCCTCTGCGATTGAAAAAGTCACCAATTCGTCCGCCCGTTTTCTGCCAAGTGGCGCGGGGCATGACGCTATGGTAATGGCTGACTTGACCGAAACGGCAATGCTGTTTATTCGCTGTGAAAAAGGCATCAGCCACAACCCTAAAGAACAAGTGTTAACCTCTGATGTTGAGATTGGTTTAGCGTGTTTTATTGAGATGATTCGCAGCTTTAACGCTTGATGAGAATTGCCTTTTGAACGCTCGACAGGATAAATAAAGAACCCCACAGGAGTGGGGTTCTTTTTATGCTTAACTGATTTCTTTTGCTTCAACCAAACTTGCAGTTTTCTCTTCATAAGCGTGTTCAAACGCTTTAAGACGTTTGTAGATAGACAGCAGTTCTACAATCGTGGTCCACGAGTTGACTAAGTATTGGAAAGAGTTCTCTACTTGGTTGAACGCGTTCATGATTCGTTGCATCACGCCAAGCGTAAATGCACCAGCAACAATTGAAGGTGCAAGAGCAATGAACGGTATAAAAGCACCGAACTGCAAGTAGCCATAGCGAACCACGTTGAAGTACACATAGTGCATGTACAGTTTGAAGTAGTTTTGACGAACGTTTCCAAACAGTTCTTCTAATGTGAGTGGATGTGCGCGGTCTTCGTAGTCTTCCCCGTAAACCAATTCTTTACGATATGCCGCTTCTACTTTCTGGTTGTTAAATTCCAGACCCGGTAGTTTGATACCCGCAAACGCAAGTAGCACAGTACCAAAAATCGACCAAATAATAGCGACGAAAACCAGCGCTTGAGGTACTTCTCCGACAAACGGAAGCGTCGTGACGTAACCAGACAAGCCCCAAAGAATAGGCAGGAAGGCGATCAGCGTCATTACGGAGTTGAGCAAGCGAACGCCTAAGTTTTCCATAATGCTGGCAAAACGCATGGTGTCTTCCTGAATACGCTGCGCAGCACCTTCAATATGGCGAACATGTTCCCATCTTGCGGTGTAATGCTCGGTCATTGCGGTGCGCCAACGGAAGACAAAATGGCTGACAAAGTAGGCGTTACCAACTGCCACCATAATCGCTATCATCAACAGCACCATTACCGTTGATAGCTCAGAATAGAACTCAGTTAGGGTAATACTGTTTGGTGCGGTCAGTGCTTTTTGAATTAGGTTGTAAAAGTCACCGTACCATTCGTTAAGCATGACGCTGACTTCCACTTGGAACCAAGTAATGAACACAATTAAGCCTGAACCAAGTACCGACCATTTTGCCCATTTTTGTCCACCAAGCACCATCCAACCGCCAATGAACAATGCATAACACACAGTCATAAACTGATAGAGCCAAGCATTGATTGCAGACTGTGTCGCTGCTTGAAATTCAGCCGTGGCTGCCTCACTTGCGCCTTCAGCTAATGCTGGTGGGTAATCGACACCGAAAATATGAGCCAGACTGAGGTGAGGGCCAAGATCCTCAATAACGGTATACCAGCCAATAACACAAACGAGAGCCCAAAGAACAAAGCTCAGAAAAAACAATTTGGGTTTTGGAAAAAAAGAACTAAACACGGCATCTTCCTTTTGATGACAACTCGCATACCCATCCTTTAAGAGTTTGAGTCAGGGTATCTTTGATTTCAGTATATTACTGACCGCATAAACTACGATTAGTTTTATACACATCCTAATTTAAACCATTTTAGGCATGGCTTGATTTGTAAAAAAACTATTAATTGGTGTTAATGAGTATTTAATCCAACAAACCTCTTTTCTTACGGGTTCAACTTGTTTTAGTATCAGAACACTAAGTATTGGACATGCATCTCACATCGCCAGCCCAGACTTAACGGACTTATCTTTAGTAGTAATTTATTTGTAGGAAAACATATGGCGGCTTTTGGTACTGTATTTATGCCTAAGATGGCATTAGCAACATTCGAAAATAATCAATGGTCAGACGCAGAAATCGTAGCTTCTGACAGCATCTCGCTTCATCCAGGTGCTCACGTCTTGCATTACTCAAGTACGTGTTTTGAAGGTTTAAAAGCATTCCGTCACGAAGACGGTAGTGTGCACGTCTTTCGAATGGATCAAAACGTCGAGCGTTTTGCTCAAAGCAGCCGACTACTTTCTTTACCAGAAGTGAACAAAGAACAACTTTCAAAGATGATTGTCGATGTTGTTGCTGAGTTCGCTTCAGAAGTACCAGCGCCTCCTGGTTCTATGTACATTCGTCCAACTCACATCGGTACTGAAGCGGCGGTTGGTAAAGCAGCAGCGCCATCTCTTTCATCTATGATGTATGTGCTGCTTTCTCCAGTGGGTGACTACTTTGCTGGTGGCGCAAGTGCACTGCGCCTGCTTCTGGACGAAACAGGTCAACGTTGTGCACCGCACATGGGTATGATCAAGAGCGGTGGTAACTACGCAAGTGCGCTTTCTCCGACTCTAGAAGCGAAAGCAAAATACAAAGCTGACCAAGTTCTGTTCTGTCCAAACGGCTACATTACAGAAACAGGTGCTGCAAACTTCCTGTTGGTTGATGGCAACGAAATCATCACTAAAGCATTGGATTCAAGCTTCCTACACGGTGTTACTCGTTCGAGTATCCTGACTATCGCAAAAGATCTTGGCATGACAGTAAGCGAGCGTGAAGTATCTGTAGAAGAACTTCTAGAGCGTGCAGCGAAACCGGGTGTAGAAGCAATGCTTTCTGGTACAGCTGCAGTTCTGACTTCTGTTGGTACTTTGATTCACAACGGTGAAGATGTGAAAGTAGGCAGCGGTGAAGTTGGCCCTATTGCACAGAAACTTCGTCAAGCACTGAACGACATTCAGTGGGGTAAAGCACCAGACACACACAACTGGCTAACTAAGATTGCTTAATTCAATCAAGTAAATAGTTAGAAAGAGAACATAGAAAAGCCAGCGATGATCGCTGGCTTTTATGTTTATCGATGTCAATCTATTGGGGGCTAACTACCCATAAGCCACACTTGGGAACCACAATACCAGTTGTGGCCAAGCGACGAGACAAACCAGAGCCATCAACTGAATCACAATGAAAGGTACTACGCCACGGTAGATATCTTTCAAGGTTACGCCTTCTGGGCAAACACCTTTGAGATAGAACAGCGCAAATCCCACTGGCGGTGTTAGGAAGCTGGTTTGAAGCGCCATAGCCACTAACATTACAAACCAAACCAACGACGGGTCATCAACCACGCCGTGACCATCCAGTTCGATACCTAAACTTCTCACCACAGGCGCAAGTAATGGCAGCGCAATTAAGGTTATTTCTATCCAATCTAGGAAGAACCCAAGGAAGAAAACAATCATCAATATAAACGCAATAATGCCGTATGGACCAAACGGTAATCCACTTAGGAAACTTTCAATCAGTTCGTCGCCACCCAGTTCGCGCAACACTAGCGCAAAACAAGAAGCACCTAAGAAAATCATAAAGATGTAAGCTGTTGTGCCGTAGGATGCCAACACCACTTCTTTGACCACTTTCAGGTTGAGCTTCTTGTTGTAAGCCGCAAGTAATGTTGCTCCTAGCGCACCAATACCGGATGCTTCGGTCGGTGTAGCGATACCCGCGAAAATAGAACCTAGTACAACAAAAATCAGTAACACAGTTGGAGTGATATCTTTAAACACTTGCAGAATCAAGTTCCATTCTACTGGCTGAATGTTTTCAGGAACCGGTGCTTTGACAGGGTTCATCTTACCTACAAACAATATGTAGAGGATGTAAAACAGACCTAACAACAAGCCTGGTATTACAGCGCCCATAAACAGGTCGCCAACGGAAAGCCCAAGTTGGTCAGCCATGATAACCAGCATGATTGAAGGTGGAAGAAGGATTCCCAGAGTGCCAGCAGAGGCTACTGTACCAAGTGCGAGAGGTAAGTGGTAACCTTGGCGCATCATGGTTGGCAGTGACATTACCGCTAACAGAACCACTGAAGCTCCGATGATTCCTGTTGACGCTGCTAGAATAATACCTATAGCCATAACAGTGACGGCGAGTCCACCATGCACTTTTCCAAACAGAGCTTGCATGGATGCCATCAGTTTTTCGGCAATACCGGATTTATCGAGCATGTTACCCATAAAGATAAACATCGGAAGCGCCACCAAAATCCAGTTATCCATGATTTTGTAAATGCGATTCACCACTAAGCCGAGGCTAGTGAAGTTCAATCCGGTAAAAGTATCGAGATAAATATCGGCTAGGTATCCAACACCCGCGAAGAATACGCCAATGCCACCTAAAACATAGGCTACAGGAATCCCAGTAAATAGAAGCAGGATAAACGAGCCAAACATCGCGATTACAATCCACTCATTTGGTTCCATGGCTATTTCCTTTGTAAATGATCTCTAAATTGCGCAGCACTTTTGCCAGCATGGAAAGCAGCAACAGTGAGAAGCTGATTGGGATAACACTTTTGATTAACCAACGATAAGGTAAACCAGAAGGTGAAGCGGAGCTTTCATTGACACGCCAAGACTCATAGGTGAAGTCGTAGGAATGGATGATCACCACAATCACAAAGGGTGCGGCCAAAAATAGCAGACCTAAAAGGTCGATCATCGCTTTTTTGCGCTCGCTAAATTTGTGATAAAAAAGGTCGACCCGCACATGCATATTGCATATTTGCGCGTACGCGGTGCCAAACATGACGGCAGTCGCATACAAATGCCATTGCAACTCTTCTAAGGTAATCTGACCGTTAGAAAACACTTTGCGCAGAATGACTTGAAGAACAATGACACCGATAAGAATGACGTTGGTCCAAGCGATAAATTTGCTTGTGGACTTAACGAATCTTTCGATGTGGTAGTAAACAGGGATAGGTGGGGTTGAGCATAACACCTTACTCATAGCTTTCTCCTTGCCTGATTAGGGCTGGATGACCAAATCCAGCCCATATTTCCGATGTATGTAAGGATCACTCTAGAGTTGCGCGAGGTAGGAAACCGTTCGCTTGCCACAATGCATATCCCTGACGGAATGTGCTTAGGTCAGCCCACACCTTATTGAAGAAAGGATCTGCAGATTTTTTCTCTTCAACTACTTCTAGCCATGTTTTCTTGAACAAATCCAACATCTCTTTGTTCCAGTAGCGAATTTCTACGCCATTCTGCTTCGCTTTTTCCATCGCTGTGAATTGAATTGCTTCACCTTCGGCGATCGAGTAGGTCATCGATGCCATACAGGTCGTTTCGATGGCGTCATGCTGCGTTTCGCTCATTTCGTTCCACGTATCTTTGTTGATCAACAGTTCAAAGATGGTGGATTGTTGGTGCCAGCCAGGGAAATAGTTGTATTTCGCAACTTTGTGGAAACCTAAACGCTCATCGATGGCTGGTTGAGAAAATTCAGATGCATCGATAGCCCCTTTTTCTAGCGCGCCAAAGATTTCCCCCCAGGAAGTTGTACGGTACCCGCACCGAGTTTCTCCATCACGGAAGCACCCAAGCCGAAGAAACGCATATTCAAACCTTTCAAGTCTTCTGGTTTTTCAATCGGCTTTCTAAACCAACCTGAAGATTCAGGTGAAATGATCGCACAAGGCAGAACTTTTACGTTGTAGCCGCCTTGGTCATACATTTCTTGATAGAGCTTCAGACCGTTACCGAAGTATATCCAGGCCATGTATTCACCCGCTTCAGGACCAAATGGAACCGCAGAAAATAGAGCAGAGGCAGGCAGTTTGCCTTGCCAGTAGCCTGCTGTTGAATAACCAGAATTTACTTTACCTGTCGATACTGCATCCAAAATTTCAGCAGGATTCACTAGTTTACCTGGCTCATAGATTTTCATTTTTACCGTGCCGCCAGACATCTGTGTGATGTGGTCTGCATACCACTGGATTGGTGTACCTAGCGCAGGCAAGTGGCTGCCAAAAGCAATCGGAGTTTTCAGCAGAATCTTCTTGTCTTCAGCGTGCGCACTTAGCGAGAGTCCAACTGACGTTAAAGCAATGGCAGTTGCAATGGCAGCTTTTTTCAAATTCATAACGTAATCCTTGTTTGGTTTTTATGTGCGAATAAATGTGAACATTTCGTATTTAACGATGTTAATTTGATGTTACATTTGGGCTGAGTATAAGCAGGGGTAAACAGATGCTCTATTGGTGAAATTGCGCAAATTGTGTCGGTAGTATGTGCAGTTTTTGACAGGACGAATCAGTAAAACTACGTACAAGAATTGGAAGCAAATATGGGCTTTACCAGGAACAGAAAGCTAACGGTTAATATCATCTTACTGTCGATTGTCCCCTTGATTATTGTGGTTGCGATTGTCGCTGCCATCCTATTTAGCCAAGCAAAACAATTAGTTGAAGACCAAGTTCAACTCACCAGAAATAATATTCTGGCGGCCAAAAAACAAGAACTGAAACAGTACGTAGAAATGGCAGTGAAAAGCATCACGCCTTACTACCTAGACGAGTCGTTAAGTGATGAACGCGCGAAGCAAATAGTTGCTGAAAAGTTGAGCCAGTTAACATATGGAGTAGATGGTTACTTCTTTGCCTATAACTGGCAGGGTGATGCGATTGTGTTGCCTTATCAGCCTGAACGTATCGGTCTTAATTGGTGGGAAGTTGAGGATGTAGAAGGTAAAAAACTGCTGCAAGAACTGATTCGCGTAGGCAGGGCTGGCGGCGGTTTTGTCGATTATTTATGGCACAAACCGTCTACCAAAGAACCACTACCTAAACTCAGTTACGCCATTTCATTGGACAGATGGCAATGGATGGTTGGGACTGGTGTCTATCTCGACGATATAGAACATCAAGTTGCCCACATGCAAAACGGCTACGATCAAAACGTAGGCAGAACCAGCAGCGCGCTGTTTTTTGTCATGCTGATCTCTATCACGGTTATTGCTGCTCTAGGTGCTTCTTTGAACTTAAACATACGACGCTTAGCGAATGAGCAGTTGAGTGTGTTGAATCAGCAGATCATCGATTCTCAGGAAAATGAACGACAGCGTGTATCCCGCGAGTTGCATGATGGTGTTAACCAACTTTTAGTTGCTGCCAAGTACCGTTTGGACAACGTTGGCAAAGAGCTCAATCAGGAAAAACAGGTGAGAGAACTCGATGCGAGCAAGCAAGTGATGGAACAAGCGATTGTCGAATTGAGAAGGATCTCACGAGACTTGAGACCACCGCAATTGGACGACTTAGGTTTGGTGGCAGGTATTGAAACCTATATCAACGACATGCGGCAACGCACCGAGCTTGAACTGGTATTCGAGCATGACATTGAAGGTTTGGAGATGCTTCAAGAGGTTGAGACTACCTTGTATCGAGTCATTCAGGAAGCAGTGCACAACGTGGAAAAACATGCTCAGGCGCAAGGCGTGGACATCATTATGCAGCGCGAAGGACAACTACTGATTTTAACGGTGAGTGATGACGGAATTGGCATCACCCCCACCATTGCAAAACCGGGTAAACGCAACAAACCAAATTTGGAACATATGGGGTTACAGAATATGAAGGATCGTATTCATGCCATTGGAGGTACGTTCGCCGTATCAAGTATACAGGGCGAAGGTACTGAGATTCGCGTCAGCTTAAATATGGAGTTCGTATGATTAAGTTGGTACTTGCCGATGATCATCGCCTGATGCAGGACGGTTTAAAATCGCGTCTAGAAAGAGAAAAAAACCTTGAGATTCTGTCTTGCGTCGGCACAGGAGCTGATGCACTCAAAGCGACACTCACTCTCAAACCCGATGTGCTTTTGTTAGATATTAATATGCCCAACATGAACGGCATCGAGATGCTGGAAAAACTTTCCCAATCTAAGTCAGAAACCGCAGTGATTATGCTGTCGATGCACGACAGCAAAGACTATGTGGTTCGCTCAGTAAAAGCTGGTGCAAAGGGTTACGTATTAAAAGATGTGGGCTCTGAAGAGTTGGTTATGGCCATTAATCAGGTGGCTCAGGGGCGATCGTATTTGTGCCCTCAGGCTTCCGATCGTCTTCTAGAACAAATCAACGACAAGCCAGAGCCAAAAGACAATGAGCTTTCCAAGCGTGAATCTGATGTCCTTAAACTTATTGTCAGTGGCGCATGTAATAAAGATATTGCCGATACTCTGCACATCAGTGTGAGAACTGTTGAAACTCACAGACTGAGAATTAAGAAAAAGCTCGGCGCTACCTCTACAGCAGCGCTGGTTAAGCTCGCGTTAGATAAAGGGTTGGTAAGTTGATGACAGGAAAATTGTTGTCCAGTCGCCAACCTATCTTGGATAAGATCGTCTTTTTCTGTGCGGTATTAAGAACAGGTTCATTTCGCGAAGCAGCTCTTCAACAAGGACTTTCTCCTGCAGCGGGAAGCCGCTGGGTGAAAGAGCTTGAAGAAGCCATGTCCGTTGAGCTTATTAAAAGAAGTACCCGACAGCTGGTGGCGACTCAGGCAGGGCAGCTTCTTTATGAACGCTTTTCACCGCTGCTGCCGAATATCAATAACTTGTGCGAAGAGGTACAGAATCTTGCGGCTGAGCAGCAAGGTGAAATCAAGATCTCCTCAACGCCTTTGTTTGCGCGCCAATATCTGACCAAAATTGTGGCGGAATATATGGAGATGCATCCTCAGGTGCATTTTCGCATCTTTATTGAAGCAGGAGACTTTGACCCTCTCACAATCGATTTTGCCTTTAGAGCCACAGCCAATTACGATGGTGATATCTCCCCTGATTCTTTGCTTGTGCGAAAGCGCGTTCTTACTGAGCCACTTTATCTCTGTGCTTCAAAACAGTATTTGCAGGAACATGGTGTGCCTGAAACCCCTGAGTTTTTAACACAGCATCGTTGCCTGTATGCGAGAACCTTATTGGGGGGAACACGCTGGAGCTTTGAACTTGGTGGCAAGCAAGAATTTGTGACCATTCAGGACACTCTAGAGTGTGACAACAGCGAAATGCTGCTCGATTTCGCAATGGAACACGCGGGAATTGCCTATCTGCCTCATTCATTGGTGCACAAATGCATTGAAAGCGGCGATTTGATTCATATTTTGCCTGAATATCGCTGTGCCAGCTTTGATATTGACCTTTTGTATCGACCTCGCTCGCCGATGCCCGAACGTTGTGCTCGCTTCAAACAGTACTTGTTAGAGCGAGTGAGTGCTATGCGCAGCGAAGGGATGTTCTAGCTCGGATGATTATTGCAAATTCGAAATTCACAATCTCTATATGTGCAATTATCAAAGTGCTCCTTTATGTCTAACCTGAAATTCATCGTATCAAGGAAGGTGAATTGTGGTTACGAAACTTACAGCAGATCAAGCAGCGCAATGGATTGAAAACGGGCAGTCAGTCATGCTCGGAGGCTTCATTGGTAGCGTGGTGCCAGAAGCCATCGAACGTGCGATTGGTGAACGGTTTCAACAGTCAGGTTTTCCGAAAGATCTCACTCTGGTTTTTGCTGCTGGTCAGGGCGATGGCAAATCACGAGCGATTAACCATCTGGCGCAACAAGGTTTAGTGAAACGAGCCATTGGTGGCCACTGGGGACTGGTGCCTAAACTGCAGCAACTGGTGGTGGATAACCTGATCGAAGGTTACAACCTGCCCCAAGGCGTAATTTCTCATTTGTTGCGTGATAGCGCAGCCGGAAAGCCCGGTTTGTTTACCAAAGTTGGATTGGGCACTTTCGTTGACCCGCGTATCGAAGGTGGCAAGCTTAATTCTATTACTTCTCAAGACTGGGTTCGATTGATCGAAATCGACGGTGAAGAATATCTGTTCTATAAAAAGCTTCCTATTGATGTCGCTATTTTACGTGGCACCACCGCTGATGAAAACGGCAATATCACCATGGAAGATGAGTGTCTGATTGTTGAAAGCCTTGCAGCGGCGCAGGCTGCGACCAACAACAATGGCAAAGTGATTGTTCAGGTTAAGCAAATTGTGCCAGCGGGTAAGCTAGACCCACATCTGGTCAAAATTCCGGGCATATTCGTTGATGCGGTTGTGGTGTGTGAAGACGTAAGCGAGCACATGCAGACGTTCGCAACCCAAATGAACCCTGAGTTTATCGGGCGCGGCAACAAACCATCCCACAGCAAAATTACAGCCTCGAATGTTGAACAGACGGTTGAACCGGTCATCGACGCGAAAACCATTATTGCCCGACGTGCAGCGATGGAACTCAAAGCGAACTCAGTACTAAATCTTGGCATTGGTGCGCCTGAATATATTGCGAAAGTCGCTCAGCAAGCGGGCATTCTGGATACATTCACATTAACAGTGGAACCGGGCGCCGTAGGTGGTTCACCAGCCAGTGGATTAGATTTTGGTGCTTCCGCATTTCCTGATGCGATTATCGGGCAAGATCAAATGTTCGACTTCTATGATGGTGGTGGTGTCGATCAAGCGTTTTTGGGGCTTGCTCAATGTGATGCTAAAGGTGATATCAATGTTTCCCGATTCGGCACCAAAATCGCCGGTTGTGGCGGCTTTATCAATATCACGCAAAACGCCAAAGAGGTGTATTTCTGCGGCACTTTCACCGCCAAAGGTTTGGATGTGCAGGTGGAAGGCGGGCAACTGCAAATCACTACTGAAGGCAGCCAAAGCAAGTTCATCTCCAGAGTCGAGCAAATCACCTTCAGTGCCAATCAGGCATTAAAAGCGAATAAGCCAGTGCTCTACATCACTGAAAGGGCGGTATTTCGAATGGTAGCGCAAGGTATTGAGCTGATAGAAGTTGCACCGGGTATTGATGTGGATCGAGACATACTTGGTCACATGGCGTTTAAGCCTTTAATTAGCCCTGAGTTAACAACAATGGACAGCGCAATTTTCCAACCCCAATTTTCATTAGATCTGCACTCTGACTAGATATCAGAAGCGGATTAAATCCCTACATTTCAATAAGAAAGATAAAACAAAAGGTCAGCAAATATGTTTCAGAACAAGATATGCATTGTCACAGGTGCCGCACAAGGAATCGGTAAAGCGATTGTTGAGCGTTTTTATACTCAAGGCGCTGAAATGATCTACGCGTTGGACATGAATGATAAGGCGTTGATGGAAGCGTATTCCCATATTGAGCGAGTGGTGCCTGTCACTATTAATATCTGCGACAGAGCGGCGATAGCAGAGCTTGTCACCAGTATTCAAGCACAGTTTGGAAGAGTGGATGTATTGGTAAATAACGCTGGTGTCACACGTGATGCACTCATCGAAAAAATGACCGAAGCGGAATGGGACTTGGTCATTGATGTCAATTTGAAGGGGGTGTTTAACGTTACTCAAGCGGTTGCCCCTTTAATGATGGAAAACAATTATGGTTCGATCGTCACTATGTCTTCTGTTGTTGGTACCGATGGCAACATTGGCCAAAGCAATTACGCAGCAACCAAAGGTGGCGTGATTGCAATGAGCAAAAGCTGGGCGAAAGAGTTTGCACGCAAAGGAGCGCAAGTGAGATCAAACTGTGTTGCTCCGGGCTTTATCGAAACACCAATGACGGCGGATCTGCCTGAAAAAGTCCTCAATTTGATGAAAGAAAAAACACCATTAGGGCGTATGGGAACCACCGAGGATATCGCCAATGGCGTAGAGTTTTTGGCAAGTGATAAGTCGAGTTTCATTACCGGACAAGTACTAAAAATAGACGGTGGCTTGGTGCTTTGATTGGAGGAATAACGCTATGAATAACAAAGTTTATATTGTTGCAGCGAAACGCACCGCAATCGGCACTTTTATGGGAAGTTTGTCGCCAGTGACAGCGGTAGAACTAGGCAGCGCCACAATTAAAGCGGTGTTGGAACAATCGGGTGTTCAACCTGAGAGCGTGGATGAAGTTATTGCGGCAAATGTGCTCAGTGCTGGGCAAGGACAGGGGGTAGGGCGACAAGCCGCAATGCACGCAGGTATTCCTGCTGAGACACCTGCATACACACTCAATATGATTTGTGGCAGCGGTATGAAGTCCATTTTGAATGCAGTGAACGCTATTCGAGCTGGCGATGCAGAGATTGTCGTCGCTACAGGAATGGAGAGCATGAGTAATGCGCCCTTTGTCATGAATGGCAACCTCCGTTCAGGCAATAAAATGGGCGACTTCTCAGCCATCGATACCATATTAAAAGATGGATTAACGGATGCGTTCAGCGGCATTCATATGGGCATTACAGCCGAAAATATTGCTAAGCAGTTTTCTATTAGTCGCGAAGAGCAGGATAAGTTTGCTTTAGCCAGCCAGCATAAAGCCGAAGCTGCAATTAAAGCAGGGCGCTTTAGCCAAGAGATAGTCCCGCTAGAAATCAAGACTCGTAAAGGTTCTTTCACGGTAGAAACTGACGAACACCCTCGCTTTGACGCAACACTTGAAGCGCTTTCTCAGCTTCGCCCCGCGTTTGACAAAGAAGGAACAGTAACCGCAGGTAATGCTTCAGGTATCAATGACGGCGCATTTGCACTTGTGATTGCTAGTGAGAACGCGGTGAAGCAGCATGGATTGCAACCGTTAGTGGAAGTAGTATCTACAGGACAAGGGGGTGTCGCTCCAGAAGTCATGGGCCTAGGTCCAGTTCCAGCGATTAAACAGGCGTTAACTCGCGCCAAGTTGAACCTTTCTGACATCGACAAGGTGGAACTCAACGAAGCGTTCGCTGCGCAGGCGATTGGCGTGATGAAGTGTCTTTCAGAGCAGCACAATCTGGACCAATCTTGGTTTGATGAACACGTAAATGTGAACGGCGGTGCAATTGCACTGGGTCACCCAATTGGCGCATCTGGTGGACGTATCGTCACAAGTTTGATCTATGAAATGCTACGTTCCCAATCTCAGTTTGGACTTGCTTCTTTGTGTATTGGTGGCGGTATGGGAACTGCGCTAGTGTTGTCTCGTTATCATTAAGCATTAGTTGCCTGCTCATAAAGCTCCGGTTAGGGGCTTTATGACTTTATATGAATCAGTATTTTTCATATGCAAGACTTCAGTTGTGTATGGGTACGGTGTGTTTGCTCAGTATTTATGCCGAAATATATCAATCTAATCCAATATCTCGTTTCATGTGTTCGCTAAGCTCACATTTACTACGTAGATTGATTCTATTCTTGTTGTGGCGAACTCTTAACTCATCACCAAATAACTTAACAAACACTTTTGTATAAAACTGGGTAGCATTATACAAAAGGTTTAAAAGTTTGCTTCCATTTTTATTATTTATATCTGTATTCATAGTTTCATTTCTCATGGTTAATTGTCCAATGCAAAAATATCGAAAGAATTGTTAGTTTCTTACTATTTATCAGTTTTTCTAAAGCTATACTTAATTGTTTGTTAATGGAGTTGCTCTTTATTAAAACTTTAATAAAGTCTTTTAGTTGTAATTTTTTTTATTATTTAAACCAATGGAGATTGATCTTTTTATTTGTGCGAGAATATTTTTCTTATAGTGGTTAAATATCCCTTCCATGCTCCGATGAAAGATAGTTATACTAAGTGAGCATTTAAAAGACAACGTGACTCAGAGTTGCAAATAGGTAACAATCATGGAAATGATGAACAATGAATTAATCTGCTTTGCTTCGGTTTGCAAGCATCTTTCCCTGACGGAGGCAGCAAAGGAGCTGGGATTGTCAAAGGCTCAAGTTAGCCGCCAATTAATGACTTTAGAGAAACAGCTTGGCGTCACGCTCGTCCACAGAACGACCAGAAAACTAGTTTTGACGGATCATGGAGAAAGCATTAAAGAGCTTGCGATTGAATCTTTAGATAAATTAAAAGAACTCAACTACAGAGCGAAATCACTGAGTGACTGCATTAGTGGTAAATTTAAAATAACAATGCCTAATTCAATTGCTTCTTCTATTTTTGGTGAAATACTGAAAAGCCTTAAAGAGCGTTATCCAGCCGTTAACTTTGAAATATCTTCAAGTAACAATGTTGAGAATTTATTAGAAAGTAAAGTGGACATGGCAATTAGACTTAATAATATTGTTGATGAGACTCTGATTGCACATAAGGTAGGCAGCTATCACGATATTTTAATATCGAAATCGGATAACGCTAAAAACAATACACTACTCATCTATAAGAACCACTCTAATAAAGAGGCTATAAAGACCAATTACAGTGATGTTATTGAGGTTGATAATACGTCTATTTTGATGAACTTTGTTGCCAACGGTATAGGCGTGGGTGTTATTCCTAACTATCTGATGAAAGGAAGCAATGTAAATAATCTTCACGTTACTCAAACGTTTGATACGGAAAGGTCGATGTACATCGCTTATCCGTATCAAAATCCACTTCCCAGAAAGTTGGCCGAGATATCAACTTTTATTAGAGATGAACTAACCAGTATCTTAAGTAACAAATAAAGGGTTGTTTCTTATCCATTCAACCTGCTTACTCAGAGCTTAAATTTCTATAACTGGTTGTTCCGTTCAATGTACACACTGCTGAGACCGTTGAAATGATGAGTCTGGTATTAATCGCATGTAGCCCTAATTTCTTCGGAAATACGACGTAAGCAACGTTTGGCACTCTCACTTACGCCCGACAACTGATGAAAACCATGAATCACACCTAAGTATCTTTCACAATATGCCTCAACTCCGGAATCCAACAACTGCTTATACAGTTGTTCACCTTCATCCCGCAATGGGTCGAATTCTGCGGTGATGATATGCGTCGGCGGTAATCCTTTTAACTCGGCGCACGCTAAAGGATGGAGATCTGGATTGGTGTTGATTGAACCTTTATCCATTTCACCCGTGTACATAGAGAAACCAGAAAGCAGCATGTTCGCTGTGATGATGTAGTCAGTGCCGTTTTGAACATAGCTCTTTGACTTGCCGAAAGGATCAAGCATCGGGTAAAGCAAAATTTGTTTCTTCGGTAGCCATTTTTGATTTTGCTTTAAGCGTAAAGTCGTGGTTAGTGCTAATTGTCCACCGGCACTATCACCAACAAAGACGATGTTACTGGTATTGCCACCGTATTGAGCTGCTAACTCTCTTATCGCCAATACGGCGTTGTAAACATCATCGTGTGCAGCTGGATAAACGTTTTCAGGCGCTAAACGATATTGAATACAAATTACGATACTGTTTGACAACTTGGCTATCTGTCTTAGTTGTTGTTCATGTGTTTTGAATCCACCACTGATAAAACAACCACCATGAAAATAGATGGTAATCGGCAATCCTTCATCGTTGCTCGGTTTGTAAACTTTCAAAGTGATACCGTTGAGTTGATCGACGAACTCGTCAAACATCTCAGGGCTGCTGCCTGATAGAATCGTACTGGAAAGGTAGCCAGCTCTTCGATTTTCAATGTCATGTGCCGAGGGGCAAGATTTTCCGTCTGCAATAAAAGCTTCAACAAGTTCTCTTATTCCTTTTTCTAGTTGATTCATCATCTAAGCCACCGAGTTGTTTCATATGTTAGGCTTCAATTGTGCATGTTTACTGTGTATTTGTACAGTAAGATGTTTTTAAAAACACACACACAACAACTGTTTTTTGGGAATCAACAAGTATAAATACTACTAAGCCTTTGTAGGGAAGGGGCAATGAAGTGATAGGGAAGATACCTGAGTCATTGCGTATTGAACAATCGCTGTTTTACTGGAAAAATGCCTATGTAAGTAACTTATGGATTTTATATCAATAGGTTATGGTTAAATATCTAACACGTCCTTATAGTGGTTTATGTGTGTAAGTAACGGCTTCTGTTCGGCGACCACTTATATAATATTCAGTTATTAGTAGTATAAAAAAGTAGCAATTAAAATTAGTGAGTCGTTAGAATAAAATTATAATAAGAATTAACGGTTGATTATTAAAGGAAAATTATTTAATTCTAAAAGGATTTTAAGTAGTTATTTAAAAAATAATCTGTAACTGCATAATAATAAAAGAAATTTAAATTATTGAATGCATGTGTTTGTTAATTATATATTTATTTTTCATGTCGTAGTGTGTTTATATATTTTTATATCTAACAGTATGTTTATTAATGACTTTGTTTGTCATTATGCTTATAAGTAATATTGTATATTAATATTTTATTAACTGATTTACTTTGTTTTACGAGAAATTATATTATAAAACTTGATCTAAATCATAATAATACTAAAGTGTAAGTGTATGACCAGAAATACCTTGGCTTACGTTTACCATAGAAATTATTTATATTGCTTATAAGTTGCTAAATTTCTTGGTAATAGGAAGGTAAAGCAAGTACCAATACTACTTACGATACTTTCATTGGTTAGTTCATTGTAAGGAAATATTATGAAAGCGTTAATCACCTTAGCATGCTCTATGCTAGTTGCGTTTACCGCTACAGCAGGGCCCCGTGAAACAATCCATAGAGATGCAACTCTGTATTCCGATTCGTTCGCTTCCAAACAAGAAGCAATCGATGCCGGTTTTAACATGTATGAGGCACTAGAAACGGCAAGCGATAGCGATTTGCGATGGAAACTAAATACGACCGGAGATACTGTAATCGGTGGCACTATGGTAGTTGAAAGTGCACAAGTAAAAATTGAGGAGTTCCCTGCAAGCAGAGACACCATGCAATATCGTGCGATTGTAGAAGTTGATTACAACTACAAAGCAATTTCAGATAATTAATTAAATTTTTATCTCAACTCTGTTTAATACAGAGAATATAGTTACATCTATATCGATGAGTAAGTTATGGTTAAGCATGAGTTGTTTGATTGCTATGCTGAAATAAAAGGTGATTGTAGTTAATCACCTTTTCAGTATTTATTGTGGGTAATTTTATCGATATACATTAACGATAAACAAAATTCTCTTGTTTGTCGTTTTTTCTTGCAGATTTAAACTGGTCAGAAATTCTATCCAGCTCTAATAAAGCATAGCTATGTTCACTGTAGTTAAATACATTTAGTGATAAAGCAAGTTTATATACACATAGTGCTCTTTTAATATCACCATTAGCCATGTAGCTTTTACCTAAATAAAAGTAAGCCTCGGTGAATTTTTGAGCCATTACTGTATTGTTCGCGGTGCTGTTGACGATATAGTTTGAGATATCCTCTTCATTTACCTGATTTAATATAACGCCTACCAGCATCCATTCCCATTGGTCAGTTTTATTTTCATAAGTCGATTTTAGTCGGGTAAGAGCGGCGTTTTTATCTGACTCAGATTCAATAATATAGAGCCACAATGCGCTGAAAGGATCACTTGGATTACTTTCGTAGTAAGTTTTCATGTCTTCTAACGCGAGATCTGGTCTTTTTCCATAGTACTGAGCAACTGCTCGGTTAAATACGGCACCTAAATTTGAAGGGTCAAGTTCGATGGTTGAATCGAAAGCTTGATAGGCCGTATCAAACTTACCGATTTGCGTGTAGTACATACCAAGTAAGTTATAAACATCAGCTTGTCTTGGATTAATTTCTAATGACTTAAAATAATCCATTCTGGCAAGGTCTCGTAGGCCCATACTGTCGTAAGAACGACCACGATCTAGGTATATCTGGGCTTTATCGGCAGCCTTAACTTTGTCTCCAGACAGGAGTTGGGTCAGCTCTGCGATATTGTTTTCTGCCAATGCATTCGGCTGTAAAGGGACTGCCATTGCAGGATAGCTCTCTTGCTGGGCAGTACTTGCTGTATTAACAGGTGTATCGACTGAACTGACCGGATTACACCCAGCAATAGCAACAATACTTACACACAAAAAGCCGAACTGTTTAAACATAAATCTACTCCTTTTTACTTCCGCATACCTGATGGAAGTAACTTCGGCACCTTTATAGCACAAAAAGTAACCAGATAGTCAACTGTTGAGTGTTTAATCATTAGTGCAATCACAGTTCCTGGGTTTCTGAACTTAAAAGGACACCTAACAATATGAAATTAAAGAAAATATTTTAAGTGACTGATATCACTAGATATTGTGCAGATTGCTAAAAGTGTAGGGTAGATTCATTGTCGTTAGCACAGTCGTTTAGGTGGCTTATCTGTCCACCTAAACGTTCCTTAACGGTCACTTTTTGCTAAGCAGCGACAGCGACCAATTATGTGACATTAAACGACATGTATATGTGCAGAGTAGCAAATCTTCTAAATATCGATGGTTTGTATCTATAGAATTTACTCAGACTCTAAACTTCGACACTTGGTTGTTCAGCTCAATGTATACACTATTGAGATCATTAAACTGTTGGCGAATCTCTTTGGATGCTCGGTCAACTCCGTCAGTTTGGTCTTTCATTGAGATTAGATTTTGATTGATCTCATTGGAGACGCTGGACTGTTCTTGAGTAGCCAGAGCGGTCTGTTCGGACAAATCTCGTACTGAACTGAGAGAACTGTTCAGCGCATCGAATACCTGAATAACGCTGTCAAAATTGCTCACTGCGCTGTTGGCGTTGTCTTTACTGAGCTTGATTGCGGTAAACGCGTCAGAAACGCTGTCGGTCAATTGGCTAATCATTTTCTCAATCTGGTTGGTACTTTCACCTGTCTGAGTTGCAAGTTTGCGAACTTCATCTGCAACAACTGCAAAGCCTCGTCCAAATTCTCCTGCACGTGCAGCTTCAATTGCAGCATTCAAGGCGAGTAGGTTGGTTTGTTCGGCAATCCCACGAATGACTTCGAGAACAGATGAGATGGCCTCTGAGTTTTTCTCTAGCTCTTCGGCTTTGGTCATCGTCACATCAATATTGTCGACAAGTGAATCAATACTGGCGTGGGATGATGTCACTACATCTCGGCCTCGGTCAATGTGCTCGGCTGCGGATGTGGATTCATCAGACGTATTGGCTGCAACATCTGCCATCTGAGCGTTAGCCATCGACATTTCGCTGGCAGCACTAACGATGGAATCGCTCGATTCCACTAACTTTTGCGTGATATTACTGACTGAGTTAGCCACAGCCTCCAAGCGATGTGTTGAGTCACCCAATGCTGAACTTTTTGATTGGATAGTCTTCATTATCGTTTGCAGATTTCCAACGAAGGTATCGAACTCTTGCGCCAAATCTCCCAACTCATCTTTTGCGCTAGAGTTGATTCGTGCTGTCAAATCACCATCACCTTCCGAGATTTCGCGAATTCGATGCGAGATGTTGTTTACATTTTGCGTAATGTTTTTCGGTATGTAGTAGCTGATCAAGAATGCTATCAGAAAACCAACTGCCACTATACCAATGGTAATTTGTTGATAACGTTGAATCTCCTGAGCCGTCTCCTGTTCTTTTATCCGACCTTGGTTCTTTACTGCTTCTCCGGCTTTATCGAGTACGTCTCTAATACGCTCAAACTTCTCGTCGGTAGAGGACAACACGTCTTTCTGACTGCCAGCGATTTTTATTTCATCAGAATCCATGAGATCTGAACTCTCTTTAAACCAGCCTGAAAAAAGGCCGTCAAATTGTTCATAGGGAGTAACAAACTCAGGTTCGGGAGACATCAAGGTTCTGTAAGATTGAAAACGGTTGTTTGCTTGTAGAGCGTTTTCTTGGAAATCGTTGAGGTTTTTCTCTGCATCACCAATACCAGTGACAAACTTTTGCTGAGCTAAACGTGCTTGATATAAATCACGGTCAGCATTGAGCACTTCTGCCAGAGCATCGAGGTAGCGTTTAAGTATCTGACGGTCAGTATTATCTTCACTCCAGTCTGACGCATGGACACGAAGTTTCGCCTCAGCCTGATCGAGCAAATTACGCATAGTAAAGAAGTCTTTATCGATATCAGCCAAACGATCATTCACGAGCTGGCTTGCAACATAGATAGAAGAAACATTTTTGCTGCTTTGGAGCCAATCATCGTAAAGTGCGTCAAAGTTATTAAAAGGTGCTACTAATTCTGGTTCATCAACCAGATACTTGCGGAAACTTTGGAAGCGATCATAGACTTGTTGTGCGTTCTCATCGAAGTCTTTTTGTTGTTGTTGTTTGTCTCCGTAGTCCGAGAGCATTTCTGCCTGAGCTAAACGCGCTTGATAGATATCCCGATCCGCATTCAGCACGACTGCTATGGCTTCGAAGTAGGACTTGGTTTGTTTCTCCATCGCCCGATCTTCTATCTTGATGATGACCTGCATAAAGACAAAAATTGAAATCACTAGCACAGTGAGCAAAATAATGGGCAACATCATTTTTAATCGAATCGAATGAAGTCTCATACTAACCTCTTAAAGAAATAAATGTTGACCACACTAAAGTGGCACTTTTCGTTAAGATTTAGTGTAGTTCACCGTTGCATATGCGCAAATTTGAATCCAACAAAGAGCATGTAAAAGGCTTATGATTAATTAAGAGAGAACAAGTAAAGAAAGGAGTTAATATCCTTATTCAAACTTCTAATATAGATTTATGACTAAGTAGCAACAATATGCGGTTACTTTATAAACTTCAGACGGTTGTTTTCTGTCATTGATTTGAAATTCGATTATGGGTAACAAAAATTGGTGCTCGTACTTTAAGTTAATCTTGTCTAGAGCTATGCCCAAAGGTGAAAATATTTAAAAACGCAAGTATTATCAATCAACATTAATAAATATTAGAGAGCTAGGTGATGAACGGTAGTCGTTGGGTCAGTAACTTTGAAAATCATGCGTTTAGGCAGATCTGGAACCAGATTTTGGCGTATGTAGATGAAGAGCCAGAAGCATTTGACAAAACAATTGCTGCAGATGTTCAAGAGATAGCGAGATTGGTGAAAGCCGTTACTTATTTAAATGAGTTACTTGATGGATGTGACCCAGAGCTAATTCCTCTATCAACTTGGGGTAATTTTGGAACTCAGTGTCAAGAGTGTTGGAACCAAATCAATACTTACAAAAGTAATAAGAACATTGGTCACATTAGAAACGCAAATAATAATCTCGATAACCTTCTTTCATATCTACGTCCATATATGCAAGTTAAGGGGAATCAAGCCAAATCAATGAGTGCCTCTCTAAATGCTTATCAGAAATCTATAGATAACCAACTAGAACAATATCTAAAGAAACTATCTGAGTTGAATACTGAGATCAACTCTATAAAGAAAGAGGTAGAAGAATCACTTACGATAACAAATTCCGCAAAAAATAGGATCTCAGAATATGAGGACGAACTATTTGAGGGTGAAGGTAATCTTCGAGATCAAATTAACTCGCTGACTCAACATCTAGAATCTACCAAAGAAGATTTCGATTCATATAAAGAGGAATTGCTTGAAGAGCATGGTGGTGAAAATTCAATAGAAGCAAGTATTACCAAAGCTTTAGAGAACGCTAAAAAAGATCGAAAATCGATTAATGAAGATTTGGTAGAAGTCCGTAAAGAAACAGAGTTTCTCTACGATGTATATAAAAAGGTGCATGGAGTAGAAGACGAAAATGGAGAGGTGACTGGAGGATTGCTAAGTGAGATCACCGATAGGCAAACTAAGCTGGACGTATTTAGAGATAAGCATGAGCAAAGATATAAAGCCTTAAATGAACAAATAGAAAAATTATTACCTGGGGCAGCCAGTGCTGGTTTAGCTAGTGCGTATCATGACTTAAAAATAGGTTGCAAAGGCCCGATAAAGACTTACAGTCTGCTGTTTTATGTAAGCATGGTAGCTCTTATCTCGGCTGGTTTTTTGTTGCTAACCAAAGAGTTATCTTTTTCACCATTCACAATATCCTTTATGGAAAGCTCGACTGATTGGGTCAGTATTTCTAAAAGTTTGATACGTAAATTACCTGTAATAGTTCCTATCGTTTGGTTTGCACTATTTGTATCTAAACGAAGAAATGAGTTTAGCCGTTTACATGAAGAGTACGCTCATAAGGAAGCATTGGCTAAATCATATCAAGGATTTAAGCAGCAAATTGAAGAGCTATCTGATAATGATGACAAGCTATTAAAAGAACTACTGTCTGAAGCAATTAAAGCAATATCATTTAATGCGTCCACGACTCTTGATAAGAAACATGATGAAGGAACCCCAGCCAAAAGTTTGGTTGATTCGATCTTGAAACTAAAAGATATGGGAGTGCTTAAATAGCGACTAGAAACCTTAAAACCAGAGACTCTTGTAGTTGCTTAGAAAAAACGAAGATGAATAGCCGGCATTTTCTATGCGGGCTATCAGCTGCTTTATTTCCTAGGACAAATGGCACTCTATTTATCCCATATCATTCTCTCATTCGTTATTTTGCTGGAAATGTAAGACGAGTTTTAGGTTATATCTTGCTCACTCTCAATATGCAACAGTACGGATTCAGTGAGGTTGGCTTGCTTTGCTAACGATGCGAGTACGGCTTACTAAACGATTTGAAGCGCGATAGAAGAGATAGAAGAAATAGAAAAGAGGCTGTAGTGATGCCTACATCTTCAGAAGGAATGTAAAACCACCAGCATTGTGCTGGTGGTTTTTGGGTTACTCGCTGGCGCTGAGTATTTTATTCAGCTCTTGGCGTTCAGCATCGGTCATTTCTGTTTTATTGAGGAACGGCATATCGCCACTGACGACAGCGCGAGCAATAATGCGGGATTTCCAACGTTCTACATCTTGCCATGTATCGAATACTGCGCCACTTGGTGCCACTTTAAACACATCATCTGTAGGTGTTGAACTGTGGCACTGGCCACAGCGAGCTTCAATAATGCCTAACGCTGAGTGCTGCTGTTCTGTGAGTTGAGGTGCAGCTTCTACGGAAGCAGTCGCCACTGTTTCCGTTATCGCAGACTCAGAACCTTGCGCCGCAACCACTTTTGGCGCGTGTAGCTGTGATGTCGCTTGCCAACTAATGGCAACTGCCAGTGCAAACATAGCGCCAGCCCCAACATACATAACGCTCGGTTTTGACTGACCAGAGTGCTTGAGGTTGAAGTAATGGCGAATGTAAGCACTGATAAGCATAATCAAAAGCCCAATTAACCAGCTTTGTGCGTGCTGGTAAATCATCGGATAGTGGTTACTGATCATCAAAAAGATGATAGGCAGCGTGAAGTAGTTGTTGTGGATTGAACGGCGTTTGCCTTCTAAGCCCGGGGCTGGGTCTACAGGTTCACCGGCGGCCACTTGTTTTACCATTTTGCGTTGACCTGGGATGATCTTATGGAAAACGTTGTTCACCATTATCGAACCGATCAGCGCTCCCATGTGAATGAAAGCTCCACGGCCACTGAACATATGGGCGAAAGCATAGAAGAATAGCGCGCTGAATAGCACTAACACTGCAATAAACAGCGGTGTTGAACGGTTCAATGGAGAACGCATTAATCCTTCGTACACAACCACGCCAAGGAAGATAGTTCCTATTCCTAAACTCACAGCTTGAAGCGTGCTCAGTTCCATAACACGAGGGTCAATAAGGTAAGCTTGCGCGTTGAAGTAGTACATCCAAATTAACAACGCAGTGCCTGTCAGCCAAGTGGAGTAGGCTTCCCATTTAAACCAGTGCAGCTTTTCAGGCATTTGTTCTGGGCCAACTTGGTATTTGGCGACTTCATAGAAGCCACCACCGTGGATCGCCCAAAGATCGCCTTTGATTCCTTTGTCCTGTTTCCACTTTGGCGGCGTTTCTAAAGAGTTATCTAACCAAGTGAAATAGAAACTTGCGCCAATCCATGCAACACCGCAGATTACATGGAACCATTTGATAAATAACGCAATCCATTCGTAGAGTTGTGGCCACATAACATCACATCCTTTTGATAAACTAAATTTCCATGAACATAGGTTTTCTCGATCACTCGCTCGTCACCCAGTGTGACCAAAGCGAAAAGTTGCTCTGACAATTCCTGACAACGCAAAATGCGCTGTTTGAGCATCGGAAATGCTGTGAGATCGAGTTCTACGAAATCGGCTTCGGTGCCGATATTAAAATTGCCGATGAGGTGGTCGAGCCCCATGGCTGCCGCAGCTCCCTGAGTGCAGAGATAGAGAGATTCAAACGCATCTAAGCTCACGCCTTGTAACTGACATACTTTATAAGCATCACTTTGGTTACGCAGCAGACTCAAACTGGTGCCAGCACCGACATCACTGGCGATAGCGATTGGAATTCCAGCCTCTTTTGCTTTTTGATAGTCAAACAGACCACTACCTAAAAACAGATTCGATGAAGGGCAGAAGGCAATAGAAGCGCCGTTTGCCGCCAAAGACTTAAACTCACGGTCATTGAGATGCAGAGCATGCCCAAACAGAGCGCGGTCGCGCACAAGGTTGTAGCGCTCATACACAGCTAGGTAATCGTCGTCTTCAGGGAAAAGATCTTTTACCCACGCCATTTCACCGTGGTTTTCACTCAAATGGGTCTGAATGAAAGTGTCCGGATGTTCTTTGGCAAGTTGCCCGGTTTTAGCTAGTTGCTCTGGTGTGCTGGTTGGCGCAAAGCGAGGGGTAATCGCGTACAGTGCACGCCCATTTTTGTGCCAGCGTTCAATCAGCTCTTTGCTGTCACGATAGCCGGATTCCGGCGTATCTTGCAGCTCGTCAGGACAGAAACGATCCATCATGATTTTGCCGCAAATCATCCGCGCATCATGTCGTTGCGCTGCGCTAAAAAACGCGTTAACCGACTGCGGATGAACGGTGGCAAACACGCTGGCTGTGGTTGTGCCATGAGCAAAAAGTTGCTTGATGAAGAACTCTGCCTGAGCATTGCAGTAGTCTTGATTCGCGAACATTAGCTCTGTCGGAAAAGTATATGTGTTTAACCAATCCAACAGTTGCTTACCATAGCTGGCAATCATCTCTATTTGAGGGAAGTGCACATGAGCATCAATCATCCCCGGAATAAGCAGCCCGTGATGCTGAGTCACATGTCCTTGAATCAACAACGCTTTATTAGCTGAGATTGAAAAGAACGCTTTGGCATCTCCTACATGGGTAATTCGTCCATTTTCCACCACGAGCACGCCGTCATTCCAATACTGATAGTTCTCAGACGGTGACGATGTCACTTTTGGAAAGTGGAGTAAGCTTCCTCTATGTACCTTTAACGTCATACTAACTACCTCGATAGCTGGAATATGAGTAAGGCGAGAGAAGTAGAGGTATGTGGTAGTTTCTGTCGTCGCTCACGGTGAAATGCACATCGATCATTGGGAAGAAAGACGCTCCGAATTGTTCTTCACAGTAAGGCTGAACGAGAAAGCGCAAAGTAAAGTTATGTTTATCAAGCGTAATGCCTTCAAAAACGGCACGACCATCTTCGTTTGTGGTTTCCTCAGCAAGGCAATCGAAACTGCCCAAGCGATAAAGTTTTACAACGATATTTGCAGCGGGATGCCCGTTAGCGGTGTCCAGTACATGGCAACTGAGTTTGTTCATAAATAAGCTTCCATTCTTATCTGACTGATTTTTTGTTGTTCTATTGCGGCTTGTTGCAACTCTTGTTCTCGAGTGCGGTTAATGCGCGCTTTTAACATGCTGAGCATTTCATCTGCGCTTTTGTTTGTAGCGCATACGATGAAGATAAAACCGAATTTCTCAACGTATTCTTTGTTAAGTAACAGCAACTGCTGTAACGTTTCATCGGAAGCATCTTTTACGCCGCCTTGTTCTTTTTCACTTAACGATTTTCCCTGCGCGTATTTCTTTTGCAGTGTAGAGATATCACCAATCATCGGGTGACCAGCGAACGCCTCCAGCCAATCTTGTTCTTCAAGTTCTACAAACGCTTCCTCTGCCGCGTTTTTGAGCTCTGAAGGGCTACTAAAAGGCATTTTGTCTTTCACCAACGATACCCATTTCTGACTGGTGCAGATTTTGTTCAGTGCTTGATCGTCGAGTTCCAAGCTCGTTCGTACTGCTGTCATTGCTTTTCTTCCTTTAAAACCTTACGAGCTTCATTTGCCTGCTTCCATTGCACTTCTTCGTTGTTGCTTTCACGGTTAATGGTGTTGGCTTCTTGTTCATTGAATAAACCAATCAGTTGAGCCGCCACTGAAACAGCAACCTGCATTGGCAATTTGCCTTTCACATCCGGATGACCAATCGGGCAGGTTAGGTTATGAATGAGATCTGCATCGGTGAGCTGTTCTTTCAAACGGAATTCAAAGCGCTGCTTTTTACCTTGTGAGCCGATAAGGCCGACAAACGCGAAGCGGTTTTCTTCCAGTGCCAAACGCGTAATTTCAAAGTCGAGCCCATGATCTTGAGTCATCACAATGACATACGCGTTGTTAGGTAGTTGGCCCAACGCTTCAATTGGATTTTCCAGCAGTTCAACCTTGATACCTTTGTCCTGTAGAGGCGCAAGCCATTCGTGGCGGCTATCAACCACTGTCAATTGACAAGGCAACTCATTTAACACTGTGGTTAATGCTTGGCATACGTGCCCAGCGCCAAAGATAACTACCTGAGGTGTCCGAGTATGGAAATATTCGAACATCACCTGAACCGCGCCGCCGCAACATTGACCGAGATCCGCCGAAAGGGAGAAACGTTCAATGGCGACTTGGCTTTGATGAGAAGCTAATCCTTCACGAGCCTGAGCGATAACTTGAAACTCAAGGTTGCCACCACCCAGCGTGTCGAACTGGCACGCTTGAGTAATCACCATTTTTGCACCGCTTGATCTCGGTACCGAGCCAACGTAAGCAACCACAGTTGCGATGCAATAAGCTTCACCTTGCTGTTCAAGCATCTGGCACGCTTTCAGCCAGTGCATGCTTGGGTTGTTGAGTAGTCCTTTCTTATTGAACTGATCAACATTGAACTGCTCAAAACCTTGAGGATTATGGTGTGACGGCATCTTCGGTCTCCTTCACAACATGGTGTTCAAGCCATTGAAGCTGCTCTTCACACGCTCTCAAAATGGTTTCGCCGGTAGCAGGAGCATGCAACTGCGGCGCATGTTTGTGACCACTGATAGAAGCCACTGCATCATAGGTTGCACACCAAACGCTGATTGCATGCATAAAAGGCGGTTCGCCCACCGCTTTCGAGCGATAAATGCTGTGTTCTGGGTTAGCTTTTTCATACAAATCAATGTGCATCTGTTTTGGATAGTCACCAATGGTCGGGATCTTGTAGTTCATCGGGCTGTTACTGAGAAGTCGGCCGTCTTCATGCCACACAAGCTCTTCGGTGGTTAGCCATCCTAATCCTTGCACAAACGCGCCTTCAATCTGACCTCGGTCGATGGCTGGGTTTAAGCTGTTGCCCACATCGTGCAGAATATCAACGCGATCAACACGCATCTCTCCGGTTAGTGTGTCGATGGTAACTTCTGAACAGGACGCGCCTAATGAGAAGTAGAAGAAAGGATGTCCAGTCGCGGTTTTTCTGTCATAACCAATTTTTGGTGTTTGGTAAAAGCCAGTTGCAGAAAGAGATACTCGTGCCATATAAGCTTTTTGTACCAACTGAGCCCAAGTGACGGTTTCATTCACACCCACAAGCTCACCGTTAACGATATCGACGTCTTCAACCTTGTAGTGGTTACGTGCAAATTCCAGCAGGCGCTGTTTAATCTCTAATGCTGCTATGTGCGCTGCCATGCCGTTTAAATCGGCACCAGAAGATGCTGCGGTTGGCGAGGTGTTGGGCACTTTGTCGGTACGGGTAGAGGTAACCAGCACCTTGTCTAAGCTCACGCCAAAAGTTTGTGCCACGATTTGTGCAATCTTGGTATGCAGACCTTGACCCATTTCGGTACCGCCATGAGAAACCTGCATAGTGCCGTCTGTGTAGACGTGGATAAGTGCACTGGCCTGATTGAGGTGCGTTGCGGTAAACGAAATACCGAATTTAATCGGTGTTAACGACAAGCCTTTTTTCAATACTGAATGGCTTTTGTTCCATTGGTTTATTTGTTCACGACGAGCACGATAGTCACTGCTTTGTTCAAGCTGCTTCATGATTTCAAGCATCGCGTCGTATTGATCGACCTGCATGCCATAAGGAGTGACATTTTTACCTGCGCGGTAGAGGTTTTTAAGGCGAATATCGAGCGGGTCTTGTCTGACGGTTAGCGCCAACTCTTCCATCGCTTTTTCGATCACGATCATCCCTTGAGGACCACCGAATCCACGATAAGCTGTATGAGAAACCATGTCTGTTTTAAGGCGATTACCTTCAATGCATGCTTTACCAAGGAAATAAGCGTTGTCAGCATGGAACATTGCGCGATCGACAATCGCATCAGACAAATCAGGGGAGTGACCACAAATACCGTTCACTTGGATATCAGCCGCGATGATTTCACCTTGTTTGTTCGCCGCGATTTGGTAGCGGTTGTAGAACGGGTGACGCTTGCCCGTTGCCGTCATATCAATACCGCGAGGCAGACGCATTTTAACGGCTCGTTTTGTGTGATAAGCCCCTAATGAGGCCAAACATGCCCACTGCGCCGCTTGGCTTTCTTTACCACCAAAGCCACCACCCATGCGTCGCATATCAACGGTGACTCGGTTGAAATCAACATGCAGAACTTCAGCAATCAGTTTCTGAATTTCAGAAGGGTTTTGAGTTGATGAACGTACAAATATGCCGCCATCTTCGGTGATTTCTGCAAGGCTCACTTGTCCTTCCAGATAAAAATGCTCTTGACCGCCAACGTGCATATCGCTGTCTATGGCGATATCCGCATTATCAAACACGCTCTGTTCAATGTGTCTGCCCATTTGGTGCGAAGGAAGCAGCTCACCGGCGTTTTCGTGGCTTAGCACAACTTCTTCTTGTTGGTATTCAACAGAAGCTAAACGTGCGGCTTTCCATGCTTGGTCGTGAGTGGTTGCCAATACTAGCGCGATAGGCTGACCGAAATAACGAATTTCATTGTCCAAAGCCAGCAGTGGATCGCCTTTGAAAATAGTACCAATGTCTTTTTCACCGGGAATCGCATCCGCAGTAAAAACCTTAACCACACCTTCGGCATTCTCAACAGAAGAAAGATCCAAGTTAATAATTTTGCCTTTGGCAATGGATGAGATGACAACCGCTGCATGAAGGCAGTTTCTCGGAGTTACATAATCATCAACAAATAGGGCTTCGCCGCTCACTTGTTTATCGGCACTTTCATGTTTGTGGGGTTTGCCTACAACACCAGTTGCCGATTGTTGAGCAGGTGTTTGTGTATCAACAGTAGTTTGTTTATCAACAGAAGTTAATTTACGCATGTTGCACCAACCTTGTTTCAACTTGCTGTGATTCTAGGTAAAAGCGTTGCAGCAGGTTTTGTACCAGCTTTACGCGATACTCCGCAGAGCCGCGAACGTCACTTAACGGATGAATCACCTGAGTAACCTTTTGACGTGCTTTGTTCACGATAGGTTGGGTGAGTGAATGACCGACAAAGACTTCTTCCAGTTCAAATAAACGTACAGATTTAGCGGCCACACCGCCTGCTGAAATAATGCAGCTCTTAACGCGTTTGTCTGAACCGATTGTCATGTTGATGGCCAGAGTCACGGTAGCAATGTCGTCCTCGTAACGCTTACTGACTTTGTAGATCGCATGAAGCTGGTTTGGTGCTAAACGCGGTAGGTGAATCGCACTGATCCACTGATTCGGTTTAATTAAGGTTTCGCGATAGCCAGTGATGTAATCTTCTGGTGCATAAAGGGTTTTGTTTACGCCATCATCCAGTTCAATTTTGCCCTGAAGGCTCATCAGCAGTGGTGCAATATCACCGATAGGCGAGGCGTGACCAAGGCTTCCGCCCAGTGTTGCTCGGTGTCGAATGGTTAAACTTCCTAAACGTTCTATAACTTCATCCGTTGTTGGGAAGTGTTTCTTCATAAATTCATGAACAATGTTCATCGGTACCGCAGCGCCGACACGCCAGCCTGCAGTGGTTTCGCTAATACCAAGCAGGTCATCAACGTGCGAAATATCAATCAGTTCGGGAATAGATTTCAGTTGTTGCGTGACTTCCAGAGACAAATCAGTACCGCCAGCAATCAATTTTGCATTCGGATGTTCAGCACGTGCTTTTGCCAGCGCTTGACGAGTGGTTGGTTTAATATACTGAGCACTTTCTAACGGCTGAACAGATTTCATCCATGCTTTAACGCTTTCGATTTCAGCGCTGAGTGGATCTTCAATATCAGTGGTTGCAATGGTGTTGGCGGCTTCAATCAGCGGACCGTAACCGGTACAACGGCATAAGTTACCTGCTAAGAAATCGGCAGGGTGTTGTGGTTTTTCGGTTTGTTTGGAAAGTGCGTACAACGACATGACAAAACCCGGTGTGCAGAAGCCACATTGTGTACCGTGTTTATCTACCACTATTTGTTGAACAGGGTGGAGTTGGTTGCCCTGTTTCAGGTGTTCTACCGTAATGATCTGTTTGCCATGCAGTGAGTGAATTGGCGTAATGCAGGCGTTTATTTGGCGATAATTGACGTTATCACCCTCTAAGCTGACTAAAACGACAGTACAAGCTCCGCAGTCGCCGCTTGCGCATCCTTCTTTAGAGCCCGTCATCTGCTTTTGTTCGCGCAGGTAGTTCAGCAGCATGGTATCTGCTTTGGCAGACGCCACTTTGACGACCTCGCTATTAATCATTAGCTCTAACATAACTTCCTCTCTCCCTTTCTAATTGTAGCTTTAGCCTTACTTTCTGCGCTTCCTTGCTTCAATGAGTACGGGTTTTTGTTATTAAACTTGTCCAACTGGTCAACTATTTGGTTAAAAAAAGACTCGTCTGCTGTGAGCTAGCAGACGAGTCGCGACGTGATTAATTAGGAATTTTTGCGTCGATACCTTCAACGTACCAGTTCACTGCTGCTAGCTCTTTGTCTGTCAAAGAGTGACCTGCCGGTATAACTTCCTTGCCTTGGTTGTCTTTCATAGGCCCAGTAAATGGAACGATTTCGCCTGAAATGATCTTCGCTTCTGTGTCAGAAATCGCAGTCTTAATCTCTTCAGGAAGGCTAGGGTTGATAGCAACAATTTGTAGCAACTCATCTTTTAGGCCACCCCAGTAGTCTTCTGGTTTCCAATTACCGTCCATAACCGCTTGCACAGTTTTGATGTAGTGTGGTGCCCAATGGTCACGTACTGAGAACATGTGAGCTTTAGGTGCGAAGTGGCTCATATCAGAGGCTTGACCAATAGCCATCATGCCGCGTTTTTCTGCTGCAATCAGTGGTGCTGGGCTGTCAGTGTGTTGAAGAATAATGTCTGCGCCTTGATCCATAAGTGCATTCGCAGCATCCGATTCTTTACCTGGATCGTACCAAGTGTTCACCCAAACGATTTTTAGTTTGATATCTGGGTTTACGCTTTTCGCGCCAAGATAAACGGCGTTGATATCACGAATAACTTCAGGGATTGGGAACGTTGCAATGTAGCCAAGCGTGTTTGATTTTGTTGCCATACCCGCTGCAACACCAGATACATAACGACCTTCGTAAGTACGAAGTACGTAAGTACCTAGGTTTTTATCCATTTTGTAACCCGTCGCGTGTTCAAACGTTACTTTAGGGAAGCGTTTAGCTGCTTTCGCTGTTGGGTTCATAAAGCCGAATGACGTTGTGAAGATAACTTCATTGCCTGACTTAGCGAGCTGAGTGATAACACGTTCAGCATCCGCGCCTTCTGGTACGTTTTCCACGAATGTAGTTTGCACTTTGCCGTTGAAGTGTTTTTCCATTTCCAGAC
The DNA here is from genome assembly GCF_037162405.1 of Vibrio sp. Hal054. Classification (NCBI taxonomy): domain Bacteria; kingdom Pseudomonadati; phylum Pseudomonadota; class Gammaproteobacteria; order Vibrionales; family Vibrionaceae; genus Vibrio; species Vibrio sp. Hal054. Next base: position 1,426,918 of record NZ_JARLUT010000001.1, read on the forward strand.
GGCCTTGGTCGTGCTCATAGCTCCAACCGTGATCGCCCACAGGACCCACGTATACAAAACCGACTTTCATCGGATCTTCCGCAAGGGTAGAAGTTGAAAACACTGCAGACACTGAAAGTGCTGCAACCGTCATCCACTGATTTATTTTCATGAAATTCTCCATTTCAAAGATATCGCTATTTTAAGATAGCTATTTGGTTGTCCATTTTTGCTCGCAAAAGTGTGTTGATAGGGAGTTGCTTGCAAAAAATTCGTGATACGAGATTGTTAGCAAAAAGTTGACCAACTGGTCGTGTTTTGAATAATTATTTTCGAATGGGCTTGTAAGCATTGTGCACAAAGGGGTTAGATATATTGTATACAGTCAGTATAGACACTGATGGGAAATTAACTTTAAGTGGATGTTTTACAATGGTGCTTACATGTATACAAAATGCACCATTTTGATGCGCAAGTGTGGACTGAAAAGCTTGGGGAAATACAGCTAAATAGAGAAGCCTTTTCGAATAAATGCAGCGATATAGCAAACAGAAAGCCCGCAAAAGCGGGCTGATTTGTATCTGTTGTTATTGACGTTTAGGATCGAACGGTTTGCCTAAACTCATTGGCGTTGCCAGTTTCTGACGCAACTCATTCGAGCTCAGTAACACCATGACAACGACCGTTGCTACATAAGGGGTCATCGCGAGCAGGTTAGGAGAGATGTCGATTCCTGCTCCCTGCATCATCAAATGCATGATGGAAGTAAAACCGAATAAGTATGCACCCAGCACCAGATAACCAATGCGCCACGAAGCAAACACAACCAGTGCTAACGCGATCCATCCGCGACCCGCTGTCATGTTTTCCATCCACATCGGTGTATACGATAACGACATGTAAGCTCCCGCAAGACCTGCTAATGCTCCGCCAAGCAATGTGACCATGTAACGAACTTTAATCACTTTAATACCTAATGCGTTCGCCGAGTGCGGGTTTTCACCCACAGCGCGAATAACAAGACCAATACGTGTTTTGTGCAGCGTCCACCAAGCTGTGCCGACAAGAATAAAACTCGCGTACACCAAGATGTCATGGTTAAACAGCAACGGACCAAAGAATGGAATATCACTTAGTAAGGGAATCGCGATTGGCTTAAACCCTTGAATGGTGCTACCGACTAAGCTTCCGCCTAAGAACGCACTAAGCCCTGTTCCAAAGATGGTCAGTGCTAAACCTGTAGCCACCTGATTTGAGCTAAGTGTTAGCGTTAATACGCCAAATAACCAAGCCATCATCATACCTGCGAACATGGCAACCAAGACGCCGACGAGCAAGCTGCCCGAGACCATAGCGCCAGCAAAACCAGCCATTGCACCCATCAGCATCATGCCTTCCTGACCAAGGTTAAGTACCCCAGTCTTCTCACAAATTAACTCGCCCAAAGCGATGATAAGCAAAGGGGTACCTGTTTTTAGTGCCGCGATAAACAGCGACTGAATTAGCATTGCATCCATTATGCGGCTCCTTTCTCATTAACCAGTGAACTAGCGGTTTTCTTGCTTAAAGAACGATTCGGAACGAATCGATAGTAGATTAAAAAATCACACGCTAATAAGAAGAAGAGCAAAGTGCCTTGGAACAAACCAGTGACGGCTGTTGGCAGGTTAAGTTCAATCTGTGCAAGGTCACTTCCCATGTAAAGGGCACCCATAAACAGGGCAGCGATAATCACGCCTATTGGATTCAAACGGCCAAGATAAGCGACAATAATCGCAGCATAGCCATAACCGGGTGACACCGAAGGAACAAGCTGACCAATTGGGCCCATCACTTCTGCCGCGCCGGCAAGTCCTGCCATTGCACCCGCGAATAACATCACGCCCCAGACCAATTTGTTTTCTGAAAAACCTGCGTATTTTGCGGCTGCACGCTCTGAACCCATGACTCGCAACTTAAAACCGGGCAATGTTTTGAACAGCATTAATCCTGCTGCTATTGCGACGATCACTGCAATCACAATTGACATGGTTGCTCGTCCAGATTCCGTCAGAGGTGACATCATGACCGCATCGACAAACATGGACGATTCAGGAAAACCAAAGCCTGAAGGATCACGCAACGGGCCATGCACCGCCCAAAGCAGAATATACAAGCCAATGTAGTTAAGCATGATGGTGGTAAGAATAATGTTGGTGTGAAAACGGCGGTTTAGCCAAGTGGGAATACCTGCCCATAATGCACCCGCGATAACACCAGCACCAACGGTAAGCAGGAAGGTACCAAAGCCTGAATCGTCAGTAGCAGTTACCGCTACCGCGCTGCTGGCTACTGCACCGATTAAGAGTTGGCCTTCAGCGCCGATGTTCCACATGTTTGCGCGGTAACACAGTGCCAAACCAATCGCACATAACATCAGAGGTGCGGATTTGACCAGCAGCTCGCCTAAGTTGTAGCTGTCAGAAAATGGCATGATGACAAACACTTGAAAGGCTTTGAGCGGATCAACATCTAACCAGACAAACATCAGACTGGAGACAACCATAGTGAGTGCTACTGCGATGAATGGAGAAAGCCAAGACATCAGCTTAGAGCTTTCTAAACGAGGTTGAACCTTAAGCATTTGCGACCTCCACATGAGAAACGAAACCACCGGCTATCCATTCCCCAATTTGATCGATAGAGGTATTGCTGGTTTTGACTGCATCTGACACTTGGCCTTCATAAATTGCGGCTAGGCGGTCACACAAAATAAACAGTTCGTCGATATCTTCAGAGACAACAAGAACCGCTGTGCCAGCATCGCGCAATGCGATTAGCTGACGATGAATTGCACTCGCAGCGCCGATGTCTACGCCCCATGTTGGATGCGCACAAATAATAACTTTGGGTTGCTGAGCGACTTCACGTCCCATAATAAACTTCTGTAAATTACCGCCTGAAAGGCTCTTAGCTTGAGAGTTTTCATTGCGGCATTTCACTTGGTTGTTGCTGATAAGCTGCTTGGCAAGTTGTTTGAGCTTAGGAAAATTAATGACACCACGAGAGCTTAGTGCACGAGAGTGAGTGAGCAGGGTATTTTCTTCCAAACTCATTTCGGGAACGGCTCCCTGACCAAGGCGGTTTGCCGGTACATAGGCAAGACCAAGCTCGCGTCGTTTACCTGCGTCCCAATCACCAATGTTGATCTCCTGCCACTGAATGCTGTCAGCGTTGCTACGCGTGTCTTCACCACTGAGGACCGCAAGCAAATCTTCCTGACCGTTACCAGCAACACCTGCGAGACCGAAAATTTCGCCAGCGCGAAGTCGCAGATTTACTTTCTCTAGGCCACAACCGAAAGGGTGAGAAGGAGAGAGTGTCAGATTGTTTGTTTGCAGAATGACATCGCTGGTTTCTGTTTTTGGGTAGCTTTCCGATAGCTGGGTTTCATCACCCACCATCATTCGTGCAATCGAGTTTGGTGTCTCTTGGCTCGGGTCACATTCACCCGTAACTTTTCCGCCACGCAAAATCACTGCGCGATGGCATAAAGAGGTGACTTCCTTAAGCTTGTGGCTGATGAACAAAATGGCGCAACCTTCGCTCGAAAGTTGGTTAAGCACTTCAAACAAGCCTTCGATTTCTTGAGGCGCAAGCACGGATGTAGGCTCATCGAGGATTAAAAGTTTAACGTCCTGAATCAAACAACGAAGTATTTCAACACGCTGCCTCTCTCCGATACTCAGACTGTGTACATATCTGTCTGGATCTACATGCAGTTTGTATTGTTCACTTTTGGCGATGATAAGTTTGCGTAAATCCGAAACTGAGTTGAGAAATTCCTTATCCAAACCCAGTTGAATGTTTTCCAGTACGGTGAGTGTTTCAAAAACGGAAAAGTGCTGAAACACCATGCCGATACCCATCGCTCTTGCTTGGTTTGGCGAGTTGATCGTGACTTCGTGGTTATTCCACATAATAGCGCCTTCACTTGGGCTATTAACGCCATATATCATTTTTACTAGCGTTGATTTTCCTGCGCCGTTTTCCCCTAGCAGAGCAAGGATCTCTCCTTGATGGAGTTTTAAATTTACTTTGTCATTGGCCACGACGCCGGGGAAGAACTTACTGATGTTCCACAGCTCGAGTAGTGGTGTGTCCATGTTGAGCAGATTCCTTTCCAATTATTTTTATGGCTATTTTGGTTTAATTATTTGTTCTTCTATTGAATTTATAAAAGCCAAATGCAAAAACCTGACCAAGTGTTCAACATCAACAAGCGTAAGGCTTCGCATTGAGAACTCTCATTTGCTTCGCTTTATATTGGTGCAGAGTGTTGAAAATGGTGCAAAAAATAGATACTTGACAACAACAGGCTATCCATTGATTACTTTAAATATAAGCCTAAATCGAAAGGAGTTCTTTTGGATACTGAACTTGCGCATCACAAGCGTTCTATTTCTGGAGAAATACGCAGGCGTAACGAAACGCTAATCCTGCAAGCGGCGGCTGATGAATTTGTAAAACATGGATATAAAGGAACGTCGGTTCAAGCGATAGCGGACAGAATCAACTTACCCAAAGCGAACATTCTGTACTACTTCAAGTCGAAAGCAGGGCTTTATAAAGCTCTGCTGAGAGACATTTTAAATTTATGGAATGAAGGTTTTTCAGAAGACGCTGCCAATATGTCGCCAGAGGCGGTTTTAAGGATTTATATTGTTGGCAAAATGCGCTATAGCCGTACACATCCGCAGGAATCGAAGATCTTTGCTCAGGAGATCATTCAAGGAGCGCCGAATATTCGAGATGAAATCCAGTTCCCAGTGGTGGAGTGGACCGCGGGTAAATCATCAGTAATTCAGACATGGGTGGATAAAGGATTGATTCGGCCAGTCGAGCCTTTGTATCTGCTGTTTTTGATTTGGAGTTCAACCCAATTCTATGCAGATTTTGATACTGAGATTCAGTTGATCAAAGGATCGTCTATGTCAGAAAGTGAATTTGAAGACGCAGAAAATTTCTTGGTCAACATTATCATCCGCGGTATCGCGCTAACAACATCATAAGGAAGTGAGGGAAACTTGAGTCAGCCAATGTTTGAAATACCTATCTTTGGTATTGGAATAGCAGGAAATTTTGCAGGACATCTGCAACAAACAGGTGAAGAAAAGGGTTTACAGGGAAGCGTTGATACACAAAGCCCACAGGCGTTATTTCCGTTTTATGTCGCTGGTGCTAGTGATGCTTATCTGAACGTGAATCCGTACTCATTTGACGTTCTCATGTTACCTACTGATCCCTCTGCGAAAGTGCAAATGGAGCCTGAGATTGCTCTGATTGCCAAGGTACAATATTTGGGGATGTCAGTGCTTGGTTTTGAAGCTGAAGGGATGACCTTGTTTAATGATGCAACTCACCGCAACGCTGTGGTAGATAAGTTGGCTCAGAAGAAGAACTGGGGCGCCGCGTCTAAAGGTATTGCAAGTAAAGTCATTCCACTTGCAGACTTCAGCAAAAATTCTGACTTGGATAAGTATCGCTTTTGCAGCTTTCTTGGCAGAAATGAACAGTGGAACCTGTGCTGTAATGATGTTTCATTGGGTGATTACAGCTACAGTTACGAGCAGTTAATCGCGTGGCTAGTCAGTCAGAGCAATGGACAGAAAAACGAAGGTGCTTTGCATTCTATTCAAGAGTTATTAGGTCAGGCGGGTTATCCCGAACGTATTTTGATCTCTCTTGGTTCTTCTCGCTACACACCATTTGGTGAATGCCATCAACTTGGTGCAAAAGACAAAGTTTGCGCGGTGTTATATGACTCTACACGTATTGATCTTGATGAGATTCAGTCGTTTGTTGAACGCGGAGAAGTGCATAAGTTGAAACGTAATCACGTGGTGCTGTGGCAAGAGTGCCAATAAAGTAGTTCACTTGGTCAAAGTGAATATTTAGAACGGCTTATCTGATGCAGGTAAGCCGCTTTTCTATGAGGGTTAAATGCTCGTTTTAGAAAACGCATTAGCGTTTTTGTTGAGATACATAGCGTGGTCAGCTTTAGTGATCAGCGTTTCAATATCGATGTTTTTATCGTTATAAATCGCGTAACCAATACTTAAGCTTGGCTTGATTTCTTTGTTGTTGTGGAAAAATGATTCACTTTCGATTTTGTTTTTAATCGATTGGGTAACGCTGTTGACCTTCTCTGGAAGGTAGATGTTGTTCAAAATAACAAGGAACTCATCACCACCAATTCTTGCTACTGTATCTGTACTGCGAACATTTTCTTGGAGCTTTATGCTGATGAATTGCAAGAATCTATCGCCTACATCATGACCATAATTGTCGTTTACTAACTTAAAGTCGTTAACATCAACGCTTAACAGGGTAAAAAAGCTATTGCCCTCTTTTTTGGTGGACATTTTCTTGAGCAATTTCTTAATGTAACGTCGGTTTGGAAGATGAGTTAACTCATCCTGCATCGCAGCTTTATGAATGGTTTTATAGTTCTTATAAATTAAGAAAAATAACGCATAGATAAGACTCACCGAGATAAGGGCCATTGATAAAATTGTTCTTTCAATGAATGTCAGATGAGCACTGTCACTGAGTTTATATTTAGCCGCTAATTGCCAACGTCCATAAGGTAAATTGATGAAATGCTGAATGTCTGGGTTATCAAAGATTTCGATATCACCATAGAGCACTTTTGGGGTGTTTGTGATGTTTCTAATTGCAACTTCAGCATCAAAAATGTCGTAAATACCGCTGTACGTCATTAACTTGTTGTAATCAATAACCACACTTACGGTGCCCCAATAGGCTTTGTTGTATGGGAAATCTGAATAAATCGGATAGCGAGCAATCAGGCCTTGTCCACCTTGTACTAGATTGACTGGACCATCGATATAAATGTGTTGTTTTTGCTTTGCTAATTGGATGGCTTTGTACTGTTCAGGTATACGTGATAGGTCAACACCTAACGCTGACTCGTTACCTTCGAGTGGATAGATATAGGTAATGATATTGTTCGGTGAAGCGGTCACATTTCGTACGTGTTGAGATTTGCTCAGAAGCTGGCTTGCGACAACATCCCATTTTTTAAATGCGGCATCCGGATCAATGGTGATTAAGGTTGCCAAACTATCAGCAAGAAAAGTATCCATAAAAATGGACGCTTCAAAGTTGGAACGCACAAGAGAGATGTTGTTTGCAACAACCATTTCCACTTTTTTCGACTCCAAACTGACATAATGATTTTTTATCGCTATTGAAATTGGAGTGGCAATCGCAAAAAAAGCAATGGAAATTAGGGCAAAAATGAAATCTGTTTTCTTGTTATATGACACGTAGTTATGTATCCAGAGTATTGAAAAGCTGTGTAACTTATCTTCTAGGCATACGTCTTCGAAACGAAAACTACCAATTAGCAAAATATATTTTTGGCTACAAATATATTTATAGTTCTATTTATATAAATGCATCAATTGATGGCTAAAAAATATTTTTGCTGTGAATGAAATATACAGTTTGAGCAAATATTTGTGAAGTAACTCGTAAAAAAATTGTGGATTACCTTAGCTTCTTATAAGCATCAGGATTCGTAATTTAGATAGAACAACCGAGATTGTTTTTGGCATTTTTATAACGGTTCAAGAACAGAAAATCTGTATTGTTATTGTTTTTAAATGATATCCGACCAGTTCATTCGTGAGATTTGCAACTATAACAGTATCTTCTCATAGACTTTTTTCATTAGGCGTGGTGATATCTAGTGAGTAAAGTATTATTAAATTCGATGTAATTAACGTTACTAGACAAGGAAGTAAAACGTTAAATGATCTCTCCCCAATATTCTTCTACCCGTCGCTTTATTATTTTCATTATTTTGGGAGTGCTTGCGCCTGTCTTTGCTTGGGCAAAAGCGAGCCTTATGACGCCCAACTCACTCTCTGATTACTACGTTGATACTTGGACATCTACAGAAGGTTTACCTCATAACAGCATTAATGCGATTGCTCAAACTCAGGATGGGTATCTTTGGTTTGCTACATGGGAAGGTGTTGCAAGATACAACGGTTTAGAGTTTAGACTTTTCGACCGTGGTCCCATCACACATATGCTAGATTCGGGTACCCGCGCCTTGGTTTCCGACCAAAACAATTCGTTATGGGTGGGAGGTGCGAGAGGAAGCTTAAGTTTCAGAACGGGCTTTACTTGGCATTCTCAGCCAGCGGCTCCGAGCATGGTCAACCATGTACTGATTGATCACTCTGGCAATCAATGGCTGGCGATAGAAGGACAGGGCGTTGTACGCAGGCAAAAAAATGCGGACGGATCCTATGGAGAAAGTGTCTGGATACTAGAAAATATCGGCGCTTACAGACTGATCAAAAACAGTGCGAATGAGGTATTTGCTGGTACTGAAAAAGGCTTGTACCAGCTTTCTGAGCATTCCTCTGCGAGAATTGAAACTACCCAGTTTGATAAAGTTTACTACCTTTCTCTATCCCACAATGGCGATCTTCTTTTAGGTACAAACCGTGGAGCATGGCGCTATGATGGAAAAGAGTTATCCCTGATTGACCCGAGAATAAATAACACGGTTGTGACGGTTGTCGAGCAGGATTCGGCTGGAAACATCTGGTTGGGTACCATCAACAAAGGATTAGCACGTTTAACGGAAAATACTCTTGAGTTTTTGGATGCCAGTAAAGGCTTACCGAATAATCGTGTGCTTTCTTGGTATCAGGATATTGAAAGTAGCATCTGGGTTGGGACTAACGGAGGTTTGATTCGCCTTCGTAATGCGCCTTTTATGTCTATTACTCAAGATAAAGGCTTAGTTGGCAATTATGTTCGCACGGTTTTGTCTATTGACGATGAGACGCTTTTAGTGGGTACAAGTAATGGCTTAAGTATTATCAATCAGAGCTGTCCAGAACCTGCTTTAAATGATGATATTTCCTTATCGGTATTGAGCTTGGCCAACGCGTCAGATGGTGGTGCTTGGGTGGGTACTTATCAAAATGGCTTGATGAAATGGAATAACGGGTCGATTGAACCGATTCTAACCGATAAAGAAGGTTTGCCGACTAACGAAGTTCGAGCGATTTTAGAAGACAGTCAACACAATCTTTGGATAGGAACTCCGTTTGGTGTCATGAAGAAGCAGCCTGACGGAACAATGCAACACTTTACTCAGCAAAATGGCCTTAGTGACGATTATGTCATGGCACTGGCTGAAGATGAGTTGGGGCATATTTGGGTTGGTACCGGAGTGGGCGTTGGCTATTGGGATAACGACAAGTTCAAAAATTTGGAGTTAGACCAATTAGAACAGGCTCAATATGCTTTTGGATTCTATATTGAACCCGGATATGTGTGGATTGCGACAGACAGGGGTATCGTCCGCTATCGTTTGTCTGACCAATCTTCTGCGCTTGTTGGGCGTCCTCAGGGATTGCCAATCGATAAGTTTTTCCAGATTCAAAAGGATGACGATGGCTACTTCTGGCTGTCGAGTAATCGCGGTATCTGGAAGATCAATGCCGACAGAGCTCATGATGTCGCCGACGGAAAAGAATCAAGCATTGTGTTTGAGCACTTTGATGAAACTGACGGTATGGCAAGTAGCCAAGCGAATGGCGGTTCGAACCCTGCTTCTGCAAAACTCAGCAGTGGTTCAATTTATATCGCAACAGCGAAAGGTGTGGCATCTATTCATCCCAATAAACTTCATACTTTAAGCAGTAATCCACTGCCTCTTGTATTGCAGTCTGTTCGTTTTGATTCGAATTACATTAACCCAGAAGCAATGCCTATAGTGCCTGCCGGAACGAGCAGAGTATCCATTAACTATGTTGGATTGGGTTATGTGATGTCTGAACGAATAGAGTATCGTACCAAGTTGGAAGGATTTGATAACACATGGTCTGAACGCAGAAATACTCGCAGCGCAGAGTTCACTAATTTACGTCCCGGTCACTACAAGTTTCTGGTTAGCGCCCGTTATCCTTATGGTAATTGGACTGAAGCCAAAGTGCTTTATGAGTTTGATGTCGAACCTCTATTTTGGCAGAGAAAAGAAGTCATCGTTTTTATCATTCTTTCGTTACTGGCGCTGATTGGTTCCGGCGTTTTCTGGCGCATTCAGAGCTTGAAGCGAAGTGAGCTGCGCTTGAAGCAACAAGTCGCTCTTCAAACGCACGAGTTACGCTCTCAGGCGACCATGTTTGAAAAGTTGTCTCATGAAGATGAATTAACAGGTTTAGCCAACCGAAGAGCATTTGACTCAAAGCTTAAAGAGCTATTCGATAAGGCGAGAGAAAGTGGAGAGGTATTGCAACTGGCGGTACTGGATATCGACCACTTTAAACGTATTAATGACAAATATTCACATTTAGTAGGTGATCACGCCATTGTGGAAGTGGTCGATATTCTGAAACGTCATATTGAGTCGGATACATTGCTGGCCAGATGGGGCGGAGAAGAGTTTACTCTTTTGTTTGTCAGTGATACTCATCAATCAGACGACTATTTAGAACGTTTACGTTCGGCAATAGAAGCACACAACTTTGACGATGTAGCTTCGCAGTTAAAGATCACTGTGAGTATTGGTGTTTCAAGTAGTGAATATCTTTCAGATTACGAAGACCTGCTGAAACTCGCAGACCATGCACTACTGAAGGCAAAACGTAATGGCCGAAATAGAGTTGAAAGAATAAGCGTTTAAAGAAATAAAAAACGGTCGCAATTAGCGACCGTTTTACATGGTGTCTTATTTGTTTTCCGCTATCAGAAAACCTTACACGCAAACCCTTTAAGATAGAAACCTTCTGGATACGCGGTATCTGTTGGGTGGTCTGCGGCTTGTTCAAAACGCTCTACGAACTTCACGTCACGTCCAGCATCCAAAGCGGCATCCGCAATGATTTTTTGGAACAGAGCTTGATCCATTAAACCTGAACATGAGTAAGTCAGCAGCGTACCGCCCGGTTTTAAAATTTGCATCGCTAGCATGTTGATGTCTTTATAGCCACGGCATGCACCGTTCAGTTGAGCTTTTGACTCCGCAAACTTTGGTGGGTCCATAATAACCACATCAAACTGAGTACCTTGATCGCGATATTCACGAAGTAGTTTGAATACGTCTGCGTTGAGGAATACAGCACGTTTTTTCGATATATCAAATTCATTGAGTTCTGCGTTGAATTTGGCCGTATCAAGAGCAGGTTGAGAAACGTCAGCGTTGATCACGCGTTTTGCTCCGCCTTTCAGTGCGTATAAGCCAAATCCACCGGTGTAAGAGAAGCAGTTAAGAACTTCTTTGTCTTTCACATATTTCATTGACTGGAAACGGCTGTCACGTTGGTCAAGGTAGAAACCAGTCTTATGGCCGTTAACGATATCAACATTAATTTTGATACCGTTTTCTTCGATCACAACAGACTTAGGTGGCAATTCACCATGAAGAACACCAACACGTTCTTCCAACCCTTCTTTTTTGCGTACAGCAACGTCAGAACGCTCGTAAATATGGCATTCAGGGAAACAGGTATTAAGGGCTTTAACTAACGTTTCTTTTTGGTACTCGGCTCCTGCACTCAGAAGCTGGCACACAAGGTAGTTATCGTATTTGTCGATAGTAATACCAGGCAGGCCATCAGATTCCGCTGCAATCAAACGATAGCCAGTTAAGCCATCACGTTCGATAAAATCGTCACGAAGCATTTGGGCTTGTTGAATTCGTTTGATGAAAAATGCGCTATCAATCTTTTCTTTCTCGAAGCTCCAAACACGAGCACGAATTTGCGAATGCGGAGAGTAGGCGGCTTTTGCTAACCACTGACCGTCGTTTGAATAAACATCGACGGTTTCACCTAAACTTGGTTCACCTTCGATGCGTTGAATACCACGGGAGAAAACCCATGGGTGTTTACGACGTAATGATTTATCGCGGCCTTTGACCAAATAGATTGCAGAAGTCATTGCTCTACTCTGAAGAATGATAGAAAAGGTCGGGTATTGTCGTGGAACTGAGCTTGAAAAGCAACTCGACTTAATGATGTTCGTTATCGAGTGAGCTGAGCCTAATTCCAAACGAACTTGGTTTCGAAAATAAGATCATTATCCAATAGTGAGTGCTAGGTAAAACAATGAGCTAACTATTGGCTATCCTTAAAGGAAGTCGATAAATAGGGAAGATTTCGAATGGCGACAAAGTGCGACAAATTTATTGTTTCCGGTGTGGTTCAGGGGGTAGGGTTTCGCTATCACACTTCTCATCAGGGATTAAAGCTTGGATTAACGGGTTACGCTAAAAACCTGAACAATGGGGATGTTGAGGTAATCGCTTGTGGCCCAGTTGAGCAGGTTGATGAATTTTACGAATGGTTAAAAGAGGGGCCGAGAACGGCGGTAGTCGATAAAATCGTACGCACAACCTGCACGATTGAGAAAAGTTACCGTGGATTTGAAATTCTGTAGGCCTATATTTGCCTAGTCTAATAAGCGAGACCTACAGAAAGAGATACTCAATGAAAGATTAAAGACACTTAGCCGGTTTTGGTAACCCTGCTATTTTTGTCGCCTGTTTTGCCGGACCTTTAGGGAACAGTTTAAATAGATACTTACTGTTGCCTTTTTCAGGGCCGTGTTCTTTTTCCATCGCTTTTACCAGCATTCGAATCGCTGGAGAAGTACTAAACTCTTCGTAGAATTTGCGAACAAAAAGTACCACTTCAATATGTGCATCAGTCAGTTGAATGCCTTCTTGCTCAGCTAAGATGTCCATCATGCCTTCAACCCATTCCGTTGAATTAAGCAGATAGCCCTGAGCGTCAGTTTCGATTGTGTTTCCGTTGTATTCAAACATTGCGTTTAACAGTGAGTTGTTTAACTAATTGCGCATAGGGTAGCGAAGGGAGTGGCTTTGCTCAAGAAGAAAAAAGCCCGAGATAATCTCGGGCTCTTGTATTCAATCAGTTTGAAGACTTATTAGTCGTCGTTCATGATGCCAAGGATGCTTAGCAGGCTGATGAACAAGTTGTAGATAGAAACATATAGCGTGATGGTTGCTGAGATGTAATTTGTTTCACCACCGCGAACAATTTGCTGAGTAGTTAGCAAGATTGCGCCTGTTGAAAACAGAACAAATAGGCCGCTCATCGCCATGTGTAGCATTGGCATTTGTAGGAAGATATTTGCAACCATACCGACTAGTAGTACAACAAAACCAGCCAACAGCATGCCGTTCAGGAATGATAGGTCACGTTTAGTTGTCAGTGCGTATGCAGATGCACCCATGAACGCCAGCGCAGTACCGCCTAATGCAGTTAGGACCACATCACCCATACCAGCGCCAATATACATATTAAGAATTGGACCGATGGTGTAGCCAAGGAAACCTGTAAATAGGAATGTAAATACAAGGCCCATGCTGTTGTTACGGTTCTTCTCTGTTAAGAATAGCAAGCCGTAGAAGCCAACCAGCATGATGATGATACCTGGACGAGGTAGGTTCATCGCCATAGAAACACCAGCAACCACAGCCGACCATAGAAGCGTCATAGAAAGCAGCGCATAAGTGTTTCTTAGCACTTTGTTGGTTTGTAGAGCACTGTCATAAGACGATGTGCGAGAATACATTGGAGTGTTCATACTTTTACTCTTCCTCATTGAAAGGTGTTTCTTGTTTATATAGACATTAATGAGGCTAATAGTTCCGTTTTTCAAGCCTCTGCCTTGTACTAACATTAAAAATAATAAACAAAAATCGTCGAAATAAGCGTGACAAGTTGTAACACAATATTTCCGTACATCTTAGTTTATAGCAGGGTTAATACTAACACTAAATGATGAACTTTTTTGTAAGTTATTGTGGAAATAAACCATTAGTTACAAAAGAAAAAGAGGCGATGATATCGCCTCTTTAAATATGCATGAATCACGCTGATTGTTGGTGAAGCATTAGTGGTGAAGAATCTGCGCTAAGAAGTTTTGTGTGCGATCAGATTGCGGATTTTCAAAGAAATCTTTTGGATTGTTTTCCTCAATGATTTCACCTGCGTCCATAAAGATCACTCGGTCAGCAACTTCTTTTGCAAAACCCATTTCGTGAGTTACACAAAGCATCGTCATACCTTCACCAGCAAGTTCAACCATTACGTCTAGTACTTCGCGAACCATTTCTGGGTCAAGTGCTGATGTCGGTTCATCGAACAACATCACTTGTGGGTTCATACATAGAGAACGCGCAATAGCTACACGTTGTTGTTGACCACCAGAAAGCTGACCAGGGTATTTGTCTGCTTGGTCTGGGATCTTAACGCGCTTCAAATACTTCATTGCAATCGCTTCAGCTTCGTCTTTAGGCATTTTCTTTACCCAAATAGGAGCAAGCGTACAGTTCTCTAAAACCGTTAGGTGAGGGAAGAGGTTAAAGTGCTGGAAACACATACCGACTTCACGGCGTACCGCTTCGATGTTTTTTAAGTCTTCAGTAAGTTCTGTGCCTGCCACTAGAATCTGACCTTTTTGGTGTTCTTCTAAGTGGTTGATACAACGAATCATGGTTGATTTGCCAGAACCTGAAGGGCCACAAATAACGATCTTTTCGCCTTTTTTAACATCCAGGTTGATGTTTTTTAGTACGTGAAACTCACCGTACCATTTGTTCATGTCCTTAATTTGAATCATGAAATCTTCTGCAGTTTGTTGCGTCATAATACGTTCCCTGAATTATTGTTTATCGTTTGTGACCGGTATGGAGTTTGTTTTCTAGCCATATCGAGTATCTCGACATGCTAAAACAGAACACCCAGAACACTAACGCGACAAATACGTAACTTTCTGTAGCAAAACCTAACCATTCAGGGTCGGTGTTTGCTGATTGACCAATACCAAGTACGTCGAACATACCGATAATCAGAACCAGACTGGTATCTTTAAACAGGCCAATAAATGTGTTTACGATAGATGGAATAGTAATTTTCAGTGCTTGCGGAAGAATGATTAAACCCATTTTCTTCCAGTACGACAGACCGAGTGCGTCAGCTGCTTCATACTGACCCTTAGGTATCGCCTGCAAACCACCACGAATAACTTCTGCCATGTAGGCTGAGCTGAACATCACCACACCGATAAGAGCACGGATGAGTTTGTCCGTTTCAGAACCTTCAGATAAGAACAGAGGTAGCATAACGGAAGCCATGAACAGGACAGTGATTAGCGGAACACCACGCCAAACTTCAATATACACCGTACATAGGCTGCGGATGATTGGCATATTAGAACGACGCCCCAAAGCCAGAACCACACCGATTGGCAGAGATACAACAATACCTACTAACGCAATGATAAGAGTAACTAACAAGCCACCCCATTTGTGTGTCTCTACGACTTCTAAACCAAACACGCCACCGTATAACAAACCAGCGATTAGGAATGGATAGATGTTAACGAAAAACAGCCAGATCCAAGTTCTTTTTGGTGTTTTATCGTAAGCAATCGCAGCGACGAACATGGCTAAGGTAATAAAGAATAAGCGAGGGCGCCAAAGTTCAGCTTCAGGGTAGAAGCCGTACATGTATTGTTGCCAACGTACACTAATAAATACCCAACATGCCCCTTCACGGCTACAAGCATCACGAGTGGCACCCACCCAGTCAGCGTTTATAAACGCCCAATCGATAACGTTCCAAAGTCCCATAAAGGCAAAATACGCCAGAATGACAGTGACAATGGAGTTTGCCGGACTGTTAAACAGGTTCTTTCTAAACCAGCCAACGACACCAGTGGTATTTTCTGGCGGCGGGAGACTTGGTTGAAATTGATGTACTTTCATCTTATCTCTCCACCAATGCTACTTTGTGGTTGTAAATGTTCATAAATAGTGATGTGAGCAAGCTAAGTGTTAAGTAAACGCCCATGGTCATTGCAATGATTTCAATTGCTTGACCAGTCTGGTTCAACGTTGTACCAGCAAACACAGAAACTAAGTCTGGATAACCAATCGCCATTGCAAGTGAAGAGTTCTTGGTTAAGTTCAAGAATTGACTGGTTAAAGGCGGAATGATGATTCGCAATGCTTGCGGAATAACCACCAGTTTCAAAGTCTTAGAGCGAGGTAGCCCCAAAGACATCGCCGCTTCAGTTTGGCCATGGCTAACTGCATTGATACCAGAACGAACAATTTCAGCGATAAAGGAGGCTGTATAGATACTGAGTGCTAACAGCAATGCCGCGAGTTCAGGAATAATACTGATACCGCCTTTGAAGTTGAATCCTTTCAATACTGGGTATTCCGCAGAAATCGGCATGCCCATGATGAAATAAACAACCAGTGGTAAACCAACACACAAGCCTAACCCGATACGGAACATAGGTGTTTGTTGACCAGTCAAACGCTGTTTGTTTTTGGCCCAGATACCCACACTGATTGTCGCAATGACACCAACAATGAAGCAGGCAACAACAATGCCGCTTCCAGCTTCAAAAACTGGCGCTGGGAAATAAAGACCGCGAACGTTCAGAAATATAGCTTCGCCCAGGCTCATACTTTCTCTGGCAGACGGTAGCGCTTGAAGCACGGCCACATACCAGAAAAATATTTGTAGAAGTAGGGGGATATTTCGAAAGGTCTCAATGTAAACGGCGGCTAAACGACTCACTAGCCAGTTTGAAGAGAGTCGGGCGATACCCAAAACAAAACCAATAACGGTTGCTAAGATAATACCCAAGAATGAAACAAGAGCTGTGTTAAGCAAACCCACCACAAACGTACGACCGTACGAAAAGGTTTCGTTGTACTCAATTAGGCTCAAACCAATCCCAAAACCTGCAGGTTGGCTCAGAAAATCAAAACCAGTTGCAATACCTCGCGCGCTAAGGTTATTCAGTGCATTGTTTATTATCGTATAAAAGAATAAAGCGAGAGCAGCCAGTGCTATGAACTGAAAAACGACAGAGCGAAAAGTGGGATTATAAAGAAGATTTGTGCTTTTAGCCGGAGCTGATTCCGACATTTGCACTGAATTATTTGTAGGCTTCATACAGCGATAACCTCTTTATCCATTTAGACAAAGGGCGGCCTAGACCGCCCATTTCAATTAGATATCTATTAACGGATAGGTGGAGCGTACATAAAGCCACCCGCATTCCATAATGCGTTTACACCACGTGCAATTTGGAGTGGAGAGCCTTTACCTACAGTACGTTCAAAGCTTTCACCGTAGTTACCAACTTGTTTAACAACTTGGTAGCTCCAGTCATCACGAATGCCTAGGCCAGAACCTTTTGGACCGTCAACACCAAGAATACGTTTGATTTCTGGGTTGTCAGACTTCAGCATTTCGTCTGCATTTTTAGATGTGATGCCATACTCTTCTGCGTTGATCATCGCATTTAGAGTCCATTTCGCAATGTTGAACCATTTGTCGTCGTCTTGACGAACAACTGGACCTAGAGGCTCTTTAGAGATGATTTCTGGAAGTACTACTGCTGAATCTGGATTTGTTAAGTTCAGACGCAGTGCGTATAGACCTGATTGGTCTGTAGTTAGAACGTCACAACGACCAGAGTCGAAACCTTTAGAGGTTTGTGCCGCTGTATCAAATACCACTGGTTTGTAGCTCATACCGCTTGCACGGAAGTAGTCAGCTAGGTTTAGCTCAGTTGTTGTACCTGATTGTACACATACTGACGCACCGTCAAGTTCTTTAGCGCTTGAAATACCTAGATCTTTTTTAACCATGAAGCCTTGACCATCGTAGTAGTTCACACCAACGAAGTTCAAACCAAGTGCTGTATCACGTTGTAGCGTCCATGTTGTGTTGCGAGATAAAACATCTATCTCACCAGATTGTAGAGCTGTAAAACGTTCTTTAGCAGTAAGTGGTACGTATTTAACTTTAGTTTTGTCGCCAAGAACCGCTGCAGCAACTGCTTGACAGTATTCTACGTCAATCCCTTCCCATTCGCCTTTAGAGTTAGGGTTAGAAAAGCCAGGTAGACCTGTACTTACACCACAAGACAAAACACCAGCAGCCATAACTTTATCTAAAGTACTTTCTGCTGCTGAAGCTGAAGTCGCTGCAAAGGCAGAAGATGCCGCTACAACTGTGGCAAGAAGTGTGAGTTTATTCGCCATTTGTATCCTTCCTGTATGATCCATGTTTGACCAGGTGACACCTGATACAAGCTTTATATATGTTGTGTTTTATAGTTAGTTTCCTAATGGGTTGCACTTTTAAGGTGCTTCTCATCAGTTATTTAAAAGCGTAGATATAAATTCTGGATTTCTCAAATACATAATTTAAATAGACTTTCGAGGGAAATCACATACCTAAGCTTGGTTTAGAATGGCTAAATGTTGTGCCAATGTAAATAGTGCAACTAGGCTCACCCTTGGTGCAACAGGATGTCTTCGGGATAATTGACTGAATGTTTGATATATTAACATGCTGTTAACGAATGAAACTTATATGATCATCTAATAATGGATTAAAATTTAGTCATTAATTATTTGATGAGTATTGGCTAGTGATTTTATTGCACCTTTTTTGTTAGCATTACCGAATAGTTATTTACATTGTGATGAAATTTAAATGCAATATTTTCCTCTGTTCCTGGATCTCTCAAATAAAGCTGTTTTAGTCGTTGGTGGAGGCGAGGTTGCATGCCGTAAAATTGACGCTCTATTACGTGCTGGTGCTCGTGTTACTATCGTTTCCCCTCAGATTGCTAAGTACCTGTATAAGCTTGTAGAACAAGGGAAATGTGAGTGGATACAGAACTTCTACTCGCCTAGTGTTTTAAGCAATCGCTTCGTGCAGGTATGGGCGACTACGGATAACCCAGACCTCAATCACCAAGTGCATAAAGATGCAAAAAAGATTGGTGTTTTAGTCAATGTGGTGGACGATTTACCCTATTGCGATTTCATCACCCCTTCGATGATAGATAGAGGCCGAATTCAGATAGCGATTTCAAGCGGAGGCGCGTCCCCCGTGCTTGTGCGCAATGTTCGTGAAACTTTAGAGTCGGTATTGCCGCAAAATTTAGGTCTACTCGCAGAGTTTGGTGCTTCTAAACGAACTTCGATTAAAGAGCGCCTGCCAACAGTTGATCTACGTCGCAAGTTTTGGGAAATGTTTTTTGCCATTAGAGAAGTTAAAGAAGCAACTTCGCGAGAACAGTTGGAAGTTCTATACCGCGCAACTCTAGAAAAAGATATCGAAAACCTCGGTGAAGTCACATGGATAGAATACGGTTCCGACGTTGAACTTCTGCCAATGAAAGCCATGCGATATATGCAACAGGCAGAATTGGTGTTGTTTGAAAAAGGTTGTTCATATGATGTGATTGATCTTTGTCGCCGAGATGCAGAAAGGGAAGAGTTCTCAAGCTCTGCTCAATTGGGCGAGCGTTTAAAACAGGCGAAAAAGGACAGGCAACGAATTTGTGTCTTAGTCTCTCAGCTAACCCAAGAGTTTTCTTTGTTACACAGTCAACAAAGAGTGATAAAGCCGGGCAGTGAAAAGAAATAGCCGAGTAGGCATGGATAAGCTGTTTTTATTCAAAGTCACTATCAATGAAAAGGGCTGACTTCATATATTGAAATCAGCCCTTTTTGATCTTGTTGCGGATGTTACCAGAAATGGCTACAGAACAAATTTCTCGATAGCAGCCGCTACGCCATCTTCATCGTTACTGAGCGTGATGTAATCTGCGATGCGTTTGGTTTCTTCCATCGCATTAGCCATCGCAATACCCATTCCTGCGTACTCAATCATATGGTGATCATTCTCAGCATCACCCATACACATCACTTGGCTTGCTGGCACACCAAGGTGGTCTGCAATCGCTTTAACACCCACACCTTTATTACTTTGTGTGTTCAAAAACTCTAGAAAGTGCGGGGCACTTTGCACCACAGTAAATTGTTGATGCAAATGTGCAGGGATTTTCTTGATCGCTTCAGAGAGCAGGCTTGGTTCAGCGACAATCATGGTTTTGATGATAGGGTGATCGTCTTCTAGCTCAGAAAAGTCCATCTCAGTGATCTTTAAGCCGTCGTTGATTTTCGACTCAAGTTCTGTGAATTCGCTGATACGAGGAGTTATAAGCCCGTGAACTTGGCTGAATGCATGCGTATTTACACCTAGCTCAGCGGCCAATTTGGCGATGGTTTTCGCGGCTTTGCCGTCAATGATTTGCTTGTAGATAACTTCACCAGTCGCGACGTTTTGCACCATTGAGCCATTGTAGTGAAGGACATAATCTTGATCTGAGGTTAATTCCAGCTCTTCAAGTTTGCTACGCATACCATCAATTGGGCGACCTGAAGCAAGAACTACTCGTACACCTTGCTCTTTTGCCAGAGCAATAGCTTGTTTTGTGCGTGGCGTAATTTGTTTTTGGCTATTAAGAAGAGTGCCATCCATATCAAGGGCGATGATTTTGTACATGTGATACCTAGAATGCTTAAATTAATTCGGAAAAGAATATCTATAATTTATGACAGTTTGCTCGTTTGTGATGCAAAGAGCAAAACAAATTGCATGATTAGTTTGAGCCGGAATGCGGATAATTCATTTAGTTCAATGATGATTTTTGTGATTCAGGCGAGGTTTTAAATTGACCTGAAGCAGACCTTCTATTAAGGTCTGCGGCTGCGATTTTTCGGAAATTTGAATTAGGCAAAATACTTTGTACAAAGTTAACGAAATGTTTGAAACGATACAGGGTGAGGGCGTATTTACAGGCGTTCCTGCCGTTTTCGTTCGTTTACAAGAATGCCCTGTGGGTTGCGCTTGGTGTGACACTAAGCAGACTTGGGAAACCAATGAGCACGACCAGCAGTCTTTCGAGCAGATTATTGTAAAGACTGGCGACTCGCCAAACTGGTGCTCTGCTTCCGCACAACAGATCATTGCGATGTATCAGTCGCAGGGATACACAGCGAAGCATATTGTTATTACTGGTGGTGAGCCTTGTATCTATGATTTAGTCCCCCTTACTCAGGCGTTTGAAGAGATTGGCTGCCAATGCCAAATTGAGACCAGCGGAACCTTTGAAGTAAAAGCAACTAAAGATACGTGGGTGACAGTGTCACCAAAAGTGGCAATGAAAGGTAAGCTACCTGTTATCGAATCGGCATTGTTACGTGCGAACGAGATTAAACATCCAGTTGCGACAGACAAAGATATTGAGAACTTGGATCAGTTGCTCCAGTCTGCCAATGTTCCCGAATCAACCGTGATTGCTCTGCAGCCTATTAGTCAGAAGCCGAGAGCAACACAATTGTGTATAGATACTTGCGTAGCGCGTAACTGGCGTCTGTCTATTCAAACACATAAGTACCTCAGTATTGCCTAAAGGATTTACCCATGAAAAAAGCGGTTGTTGTATTTAGTGGTGGTCAGGATTCAACGACATGTTTGGTCCAAGCGCTACAAGAGTTTGATGAAGTTCATGCCATTACCTTCGATTATGGGCAGAGACACAAACTTGAAATAGAAGTGGCTCAAGCGTTAACCAAGAAGTTAGGCGTAACTGCACACAAAGTGTTAGACGTTGGTCTGCTTAATGAACTCGCTATTAGTTCACTGACGCGTGACGATATCCCAGTTTCCCATGAACTCCAGGAAAACGGCCTTCCAAACTCATTTGTACCTGGTCGAAACATTCTGTTTTTAACGCTAGCAGGTATTTACGCATATCAGATTGGCGCGCAAACGGTCATTACGGGTGTTTGTGAAACCGATTTTTCAGGTTATCCAGATTGCCGAAACGATTTCATCAAAGCGATGAACAGTGCTCTTGTCAAAGGGATGGACCGTGAGCTAGAAATCCGCACTCCGCTTATGTGGTTAAATAAAGCCGAAACTTGGGCATTGGCTGATCAATACCAATCGCTTGATCTCGTGCGTAATGAAACATTGACATGTTATAACGGAATCATCGGTGACGGATGTGGTGATTGTCCTGCCTGTCATTTACGTAAGGCAGGGCTGAACGATTACTTGGATAACCGCGCCGCTGTTATTGAGTCTTTAAAGCAAAAGAACAATCAATAGAATCGCTGCAAGCATCGAAAATACAGTTTTGTCCTTTTTGTTTGGTTTTGAATAACGCCTGATCTAAGACGGAATAAAGCTGATTGAAGTCGCTGATTTGTCCTGCCGTTGCCATAAATGCAAAGCTGGTGGACAAATACAGCGGCTTTTTACTACCTGCTTTATTAATGTGATACCAATAAGGCCTAGAGGTTAGTGCCTTATGTAACGATTCAACTCGCTGCTGCACTTCGTACTGATCTACATTGGTTAATACAGTAATAAACTCATCGCCACCCAAACGCCCCCAGAAATCGTCTTTCTTTAAACACTTTTTCATCATATTTGAGATTGTCCTTAGAGCTTTGTTGCCAACTCCGTACCCGTATCTGTCATTAATCAATTTAAGATTGTCGATATCAAAGAGTATCACCACGTTTCTGGTTTCCAATGTTTGAGGCTTTTCGACTGTTTTCAAATGATTAATGAAGACTGTTCGATGAAGGGCATCAGTAAGGCCGTCCATTTTCTGGTTACTTTTTAAATGCACCGATTTGTGAACAAGATATGCGATGGATAGCAGCAACAATACAATAAGCAACAGCAAGTAACGTCGTTCCTGCTTCATTAACTTGACATGGTTGTTTAGCTGTTCATTCTGCGTTAGCAGTTCTGATCTTAAGTTTTTTTGTTGGAGTGAAGATGTCGATTGATCTAAAGCTTCCAAAGCTTTGAAGTGTTCTTGGTCGCGAATAGTAATCTCATTTTCAACGTATTCGCGGTAATACGACAGCGCCAACTCGTACTTTCCACTCTTGTCTGCAATCTTTGCTAACTGACGCAATGCTTGTGTTAGCGTGCGGGCGTTTTGTGATTCTTCAGCAAGAGTTTTCGCTTTTAACCCGTAATATTCGGCTTGTCTGTAATACTTTTTCTGAACATAGGAATTAGACAGTGCAAGTACGATGTCGCTTTTTAAACCGATATCTTTGTATTGAATAGCGTAGTCTAGCCCTTTAAGTAGCTCATTGATGCCTTCGTGAAATGCACCTAATTCATTATGTGATTTACCCAAACCGAGATGAACATAAGCCAACCCTCTGAGATCGTTCTTCTTCAGGTGAATCAAACGGGCTTTATTAAAGTGGGCAATACTTTGGTGCAGTTCCCCTTTGTGATGATATACCTCACCCAAGCTGTGTTCTGTTTGTGCAATGCCATCGTCGTTATGGTTTTCTATGTGAAGGGTCAGAGCACGGTAGAGATATTCTAGCGCTTGTTGATATTGTCCCAAAGTACAAAGTAACAGGCCGATATCATTGAATATTTCAGCGGTGTCCGTTCCTTCTGGAATTTCGTCTAACAAACGTTTGTAGTAGTCCAGAGCGCCTTTGTAGTCACCGATAAGTTCGAGATTCTTAGCTATAACAATGAAAGCACGGTATCGAGGTAGAACAGGGTTGCTGCTGTGCTCGAGTGAATGCTGAAGCTGGTCGCAGAAGTTTTGGCTGTGTAAATAGTTCCCTTGCAGGTTTAGCAAGCGGCACAGATGGTACTCAAACAAGAAAATGCCATCACTATCTTGTCGCTGCTTCATTCGTGAATAGAGCTCTTGGTAAATTTCACCGGCTTCAAAGAATTGCTTGTTTTCCTCTTTATTGAGCGCTTCTATAAATTGTTTCTCTTCTTTGCTGTAAGCAAGCTGAGTGGTGTTGTCACTGCCGAAATAATGCAGTCCATGCCTTGTCATATAATCGTGGATACGGCTAGCTATGTAGAGCTTTTCTGAACTCGGTGGGAGTGAGGTATACCTGTCCTTGAGAAGTTGAAGCACAGAGTTGGGATTGCGACTCAGGGTTTTGTTAACCACCGCTTCCCATTCAGCTCTTTCACTCGCTTGGCTGATAGGGTTGAAGAAAAAGAATGAGAAGAAAAGAATGGCAGTGTAAATATTAAGCATTTCAAGCACTGTAAGCTGAGGAACCTGACAACTATATGCTTGTGGAAAGAGGCTCTCAATTCGTTATTTTTGCCAGATGATAATCTGTGAAATGCGCCGAAGTTCACTCCAAATAAGTTGCATTTTCAGGACAAAATCAGTTTCAAACAGTTAACTTAAACACAAGAAAAAAGGGTGGGTTCGAAATTACTAACACTATTTGAAAACTAAGTAGATAATGCCGCGCACAATATCAGGTCAATCGATCTTAAATGTCTCAATTTTTTGTTTTCGAGAGGAAATGCCTTGAACGCAGCTGAAATCATGACTCAATTTAACCGTCATGAGCGCATGCAAATTGAAGTACCCGGTTGGGAGATCTATTTGGATAATACGCTTGTTAGAGTGGTCTCTCCCGATGAAGATGGGAGCTTTATTGCTTATTTCAATTTAGATACCTCAAAGGCGTCTGAAGTTATTGATCAGCAAATGGAATATTTCTACCGTTTAGGTAAAAACTTTGAGTGGAAAGTCTATGATTTCGACAAGCCAAGCGATATCGACAGGACGCTTCTCAACAAAGGCTTTTATGAACAAGATCCAGAGTCCTTCATGGTTTTGGATCTCCGTGTCTATGATTCAGTCCCGGAACTTCAGACTCAGTGCGTTGAGGTGTTTGATGAACGTGGAATCCGTGATGCAATTGCAGTCAAGCAATCTCAAACAGGTGAAGATTGCAGTGGTTATTTTTTGCATCTGTTGAACCTCAAACAAACTCGTCCTGAGAACATCCGTATTTATGTTATCTATGATGGTAACCTGCCAGTTTCTTCTGCGTGGGTGATCTTCAACAGTGACACGTCACCATTTGCTGGGATTTGGGGCGGAAGTACGGTTCAAACTCACCGTGGGCGAGGGTATTATCAAGCATTGCTCAAGCAGCGCATCAGAGACTCAATCCTCGCGGGTAAGCAATACCTGTATATTGACGCTTCTGAGATGAGTCGACCTATTGTTGAGCGATACGGTTTTAAAGTTATCGCTAAAACCACACCGTATTTCTATCGACACCCAGATCTTAACTAACCTATTTAAAACAAATATTTACTACATGAATAATTAAGGATCCTTAAAGATCATGAAGTAAGAGCTAAAGCACAATTACTGTGTTAATAACCAGTGTTTTATTGACAATTGTGTAACCTTATCTATACTGTACACATAAACAGTGCTAGAGGAGGTAACTTATGTTGTTAGAAACATTAGAACGCATTAACCGCCTACGCCAAGAGGCGATGTCTAACCCTGAGTTTATAGAAATGGCTAAGGAACACGAAGCCACACTCAAACATGTCGAGCAAGAATTTGAACCGAAACGGTCTCGACGTCATGCCACAAAGCACAAAAACAAATCCCTTGCCGATATCTATCAACAATCTGATTTCGGCTCTAATCCATCTGGCGTTCAACACTGATCAAACAAAAGCTTGAACGTATAATTAGTTAAAAGCAAAAAGGCTCATGTGAATTCACATGAGCCTTAAATATTTTAGAGCTAAGCTTCGTTTGTTTGCAGATAAACAAGAGCTAAAAATCGGCTTTCTTTACAAAGTATGGATTAGAGTATTTGCGCTCTGGCCCAAACTGAGAGATCACCAGCTTGTTCCATAGATTCTTATCAAATTGTGCTTTAGGGATAGAAGGGTAAAGAGTCTCAACTTCCTCCCAAGCGTGAACCATTAACTCTTTTTTCTTTATCTTATTGTATTTGTTGACGATATCGTTGTACTTACGCATCCATTCTATTTTGTACTGGCGTAAAGCTGGCTCTGCCTGCTCAAGGGGTACACGAGACAAATAAACACGTTTGTACGACACTTTCTTGTCAATCATGGTGAGCATAGTTGTTTGAATGTATTTGCCATGATGAGTGATAGAAATATCGTCTTCAGAGAAAGGTGTCAGGCACCAGCCTCTGGGTAGAAAATCTGGTTTTTGGAATTGCTTGTTTCGAACGATGAGTGCATTGTGCAACACAATATCCGAGGTGCCACGAAACGTCGCTTGCCATTTAGCAATACGAACCTGAATAGAACCCGGCAGACGATAAACGTTAGTAAACTTATCTTGATTCATTGGCTTTCACGATCTTTAAGTAATGCTGTAAGAAGTTAATACGAAAGTTATTGCCATTTCGAATATAAGGTATCGAAAACGATCTACACCTTGGGTTGAACTCATTTGAGTGTAAATCAACTTATACTCTTCTCAACTGAATCTGCAATAAGGTTGATGGTATTCACTTAGGCAAATCACATTCGCTAAGTAATTTAATTCAGCAACGTCTCTATGGTTTGCAAATTCAAATCGAGTAGAGAATTTCTCGCCGCTTACAGTGAGTTAGCCACTCGGGCTGCGAGGGCGCACATTCTACAACGGTTCATAGCTCAAATGCGAGTCTAAAAATGCGCATTTTTTCGTCTAATTGAAAGAAAATATATATAGAAATGAACGATGAAAGAGAGTTTGAGCATAGTTCGTTTTAACGAAGAGGGAATTTTCAAAAAACTGAAGCCGCTTAACGAGACGTTTAAGGCGGCTTCAGTTTAGATTTTGTTAGTGAGAAATGAGCGTTAAACCATGGGGTAAGGCATCACCAAAAATACGCTTAGACTCTGTTTCACTCAGTTCACTGACATTTTCGACCAACTGTATCCAAGCTTCAGGCGCTCGGCTTTGCTTGAGTTTCTCAAGAACCAAAGTTCTAAAATCGTCTGAGATATCCAGCGTTCTATCGCCAGTTTTACGGCAAATCATCACTGCTGCAAACGCGATCATTGGTTCTTTCAGCCAGTCTTTGTCTAGCAGTTTTGGTAACCATTGCTGAACCTGCTCACGAGCAACGACATTGTGTGCACTGCCATACAGAGGTGTACGAGACAACAGACGACCGACAGCCCACCAATGAGCTTGTTCATACTGAGTTTGGTTCAGGGCTTTATTAATAAACCAAGTTGCCAGTAGAACTTTATCTTCCACGTCCAGATGTTCTAACGAAGCGGCTAAGCGAACCATGGCTTCGTAACCTTTATCTTGCGCTTCTTGCTGAGATTTCGGATTTCGTGAAGCACCGGGATGCAGATACTTAGCAATATCCGCCAGCAGTGTCTCTTGCTGCTCTTGGTTTAACCCGCCCGCGATACGACGCCAGAATACCCACCAGTCGCTCCAGCCTTGGTGGTTTTGGAACTGAATGCCTTGTTGGTATAAACCCCAAATCTGTTCGATTCGCCAACTGTCTGTGGCATCACCAAAACCTGGTCGCAATGCAAAACCGGCTAATCGTAACCAGTTCTTTTCATGTTGTTCAGAGCGACGACGACGTTTTCTTCCCTGTGCCAAAGTATCAAATAGGGAACGCAAAACGGAAAAATCCCACTCGTCGCGTTTACCTAGTAGTTTCTCCAGATCTTTGTTCAAGGTTTTCACGGCTTTGCTATCAGCGCTGTTTTTATTACCGCTGTATATTTGCGTCACCAGTGTTTTCGCCTGTTCAAGTTTTGGATTCGGCTTTTCTGATTCTTCATTGTTCTGAGCTTGGCTGCTGTTACGTACTTCAAACTCCATTAGCCAGCGTTTGTTCTCATCGCTGGTGGATACACACTCCATTTTCAGTGTGCCGACTTCGGTCAACTGGCAAGCAATAAATACCTCTTCGCGTTGCTTTTGGTTTGCCTGTAATTGAATATTGTCGTCACCCTGTAACGTAGTGATGTAAGGTGGCAAAGGCTGGAACTTATCTGCATCAATCTCAACGAGTACACCATTTTGTATTCTGGTGTTGTCAGCGATTTGATCGTGCGTTGAGGTAAGCAGGTTAAAACGAACGGGCATACCTAGCGTTAGCGAGAAACGACGGCTGCTTAGACGAATTTCTTGACCTTCTTCCGTTCCTTTTGCCAACAGGCACAACGCTTTGCCCATGCTGTTTTTTTCTTTCAAATGAAGGAAATAAGAACGGGCAGAGCCACCACCGATTTTCAGTTGTGCGCCACGGCGTGCTTTGGCAAAAGCCACCGCGCCCAAAGCAACCGACCAGTCTGGATGAGGGTTGTCCAGTTGGGTAATGGCTTCACCACGCCAGTGACCCAGCAGGCTCAACATGCGTTCTGTGATTAAGTCACTGTTAAAAACACCGCCGTTTAGCAACAGACCAACAGGGATTGAAGGGGAGCTAAGCTCCGTTTCGTTTAGTGCTGCTTTGGACACTTGCTGATGCTGAGTAAGAAACTCTGCTACGTGTTTACTGACTGCAGGGTCGGCAACATAAGGCAGACCAAACTCCATCATCGCGCTACGACGTTTGTTTGGCAGTTCAGAGAAATCAGACACAGGGAAGAAACCATCTAATGCAATCTGGTGAACTTCCTGTTTAGTTAAGCTGACGCTCTTTGTACCGCCAAGCAGTTTTGAACCGCTGCCCAACATGGTGATTTTCACTGTCTCTGGTGCGTTACCGGAGAGCAAGTTTTCTTTCGCTTGTCGGGTTTGCTGAATAAGCTTTGTTAATCCCGCCGCAGTGAGCTTCTTACTTTGATTAAATCGGCTTTCTGCTAAATGAGCGAGTGCTAGGTCGAGGTTGTCACCGCCAAGCATTAGGTGTTCACCAACGCCAATACGGTTTAAAGTCAGCTCTCCGCTTTCAAACTTCGCTTCAATCAAACTTAAGTCGGTGGTACCACCGCCCACATCACAAACTAAAATTAGTGGAATTTCTGACAGCTGTTCATCAGCAGAATCTTTATGGCGTGAATACCAGTCATAACAGACCGCTTGTGGCTCTTCTAACAGAATTATGTTGTTTAAACCAGCCAGCTTGGCCGCTTCTAAGGTCAGGTTTCGCGCGGTTTCATCAAATGAAGCCGGAACGGTGACGACAACTTCCTGAGCTTCCAGAGGATTACTTGGATGTCGGTAGTTCCACGCTTGGCGGATATGGTTGAGATAACTGGCGCTTGCTACTACAGGGGAGACTTTTTCGACATCAGCTGCACCAGCCCAAGGAAGAATGGCTTCAGAGCGATCCACACTTGGATGAGACAACCAGCTTTTTGCACTTGAGACTTGTCGCCCTTCGACCTTTGCTCCTAAATCTCTTGCCCACTGGCCAATAATAGCGAGTTCGGTGTCGCCTTCGACGGGGTGGTTATCCCAAGGCAGGGTTAAATCGCTGGCCGCAATTTGACCCGGTGCAGGGTGGTATCTAAATGAAGGTAACAGTGGTTTACGAACCACTTCACCGGGGCCTATTAACTGATCAATAGGAAAGAGTTCTACAGCGGCATGTTCGAGATCATCCATCAGTTCACAGAATGCGACCACTGTATTAGTGGTACCTAAATCGATCCCGACAAGAAAACGCGGTGCTGCCATAATAATAGAAACCTCGTTATATATTCAGATAGATAAACGGCATCGCTAGGGATGCCGTTTAAAGATTAATGTTGCTGCTGAGAATCTTCGCTTGATTCTCTTACATCGAATTCAACATGCCACTTTTGGCCGTTGTCCGCTGCAATCGCTTCTAGATAAAGAGTCCCCAACTCAGTCACTCGTGAAGCAAGAGTCACAGGAACCACTTCTCCTTCACGACGTCCTTCTGAAACAGGCAGTGTAACTTGAATTTCAGGCAATTCTTCCAGCTCCTCTGGTGCCCAATAATCAAGGTGAGTACCTGCAATATCATCTCGGCGAGTGGTTGAACCAAAGAACTGGAAGTGAACTGGTTGACCAATCACAAGGCCAAAGTGTTGGCTTGGAACTTCAACATGTGAACCTTCTTCCATGCCAAATGGTGCAACACAAAGAGCTTCCATTGGCGGAGCCATACCCGGAATAGCAGGCATCGCACTTTCAATACCGACGTAATAAGCTGAAGCAATACCACCACGAATTCGAACACCTTGTCCACGACGCACGTTACCGTAGTATGCTGCGCCGCTTGCAACAGCGAGATCTAGGTCAAGACCAGTAAGACGTTTCGCCTGAGCAGCTTGTGCGCTGCTTAGCCATTGGTTAATGGTAGTAAACAGTCTGTTCGCTAACAGATCAGACTTAAGCACACCACCGTTAAACAAAACTGCGTTAGGCTTGATGAAATTTGCCACCGGCGCAGACATACCCGGAATCCCCGCCATATTGAATGGCGCAGGCTCGCCATAGCTCTGACCGCTGTTCTCACCGTTTGCTTGAGCATCGGCTTGCTTTGACAAGAAAGCCGCGATGTGACGAGTAATACCGGCATCTTGTGCATACGGCAGACCCATATGAGTCAAAGCGCCACGAGGTTTTTGCACAGGGTGATCTGTGATAGCAACTTGCGGGAAGAAACCATCAACCAGTGTTTGCTGTACTTCTTCTTTAGTTAATTCCGTTTTTAACGTCGCGCCCAATAGTTTAGAACCGCGGCTTGGCACCACAATCGGTACAGATTGTAGTTCAGAATCTTTCAGAAGCGCTTCTTTAGCATCGCGACAAGCGTGCGTCATTGCCTGTACTTGCCACGGTTGGAGTTCTTTGCCTTCTTGAGCAAGCTTCATTTTCAGACGGTAGGCAAGCGCTAGATCCATGTTGTCGCCACCCAGCAAAATATGTTCACCAACCGCAATACGGTTCAGTGAAAGATTGCCCTGATCTTCCGTGACTTCCACCAAAGATAAGTCAGTTGTACCGCCACCGATATCAACCACCAGAATGACTTCACCGACGGACACTTCATTGCGCCAAGCATCACTGCTGTTGTTAATCCAGCTATAAAGCGCTGCTTGTGGCTCTTCTAACAGAGTTAAATGGGTGAACCCCACATTACGAGCCGCTTCAGCGGTAAGATCACGAGCTGCTGGGTCGAAAGATGCAGGTACAGTAATGGTGACATCTTGTTCTGAAATTGGGTGAGCAGGGTGCTCATGGTCCCAAGCTTGCTTAATATGCTCTAAGTAAAGCTCAGTCGCACGCAGTGGCGAAACTTTTGCCACATCTTCAGGGCTACCTTGAGGTAGAAACGCATCGCGACGATTCACGCCACCATGACACAACCAAGATTTCGCACTGGCAATCAGACGAATCGGCGTTTTCACACCAAGATTACGCGCAATTGCGCCAACCAAGGCTGGTGGTGTATCTGTCCAAGGAAGCTTTCTGGAAGCCTCTGACATTTCATGTTCATGAGGCTGGTATAAAAACGAACCGAGCTGTTCGCGGGTTTCAACAGTACCCGGTGCTGTCATCTGAGCGATGCCCATGACTTTAACCGCTGGGTTTTCCGCTTGCGTATCAACATAAGCGAGAACGCTGTGCGTGGTTCCTAGGTCAATACCAATACTGAATTTTGCGTTTTGTTCCATTACAGCTCAACCTCTGCCGGAGCAATAATTGAAGCATCGTAGTTTTCAGCAAGTTTTGGCAGCGTCATAGAGTCCGCTTTCCAACCTTTATGAATCAGAGTGCCAGTGAACGGCGCAGAGCCAGAAACATTGCCTACCAATCTAACTTGCTGAGCATTGAAGCCTTCTTCCAACGTGATACGACTTTCTTCGTCTTCACTGCGTACAGGAGAAAGAGAAACATACTCTTTTAACACTTTTTGACCACCAGCGTGGATTACACGAGCAGCGGCACCGACTTCTTCGTCAGAAAAACCAGCTACGTCTTCTTTTAGGAAATCAATGAGACGCGCTTCTTGTTGGAACAGAGAAAGCAATTGCATTGCAGAGTCTGTATTGGCTGTTGCCAGTTTTGATTCAACTTCGACCACTTTCTCGACGATTTTTTCAACTTCGACAATTTTTTCCACTTCAACGATCTTTTCAACCGGCTTTTCCACTTCCACAATTTTTTCTACTGGTTTCTCAACCACTTTCTCGACCACTTTGGATTTACGAGATACGGCAATAAGTAGAAGCAGAACGCTAGACGCGGCTAAACCAGCATGAAGGATATCGAAAGTGGTTGGAATGGCGTTTAAATCGAAGTTCATGATGAATTCTCTATAGATGGATGAATGCAGAAAATGTTGAGCAAAATTACTGCACGACTAGATAAAAGTTAGCAAAAAAATAGGGGCGAATCTTACCATATTCAAGGATTAAGGCTTACAGAAATGCGGTTTTCTCACTATTAATCTCGTTCAATAGACTATCTTTTAAACACTGTTGAAGAATAAGTAGGCAAATGAGTTCACTGTGCGTGGCTTACTCAGGCTAAATTACGTTTGAGCGTCGAGTTTTGACTTTTGTTCAGGTAACATAGCGGCTTTTCAGTTTTAGATTTTCAGCTTTAAAAGAAAGGGACCAGATTTACCAATGAACTATAACCGTGTTGTTTGCTTCGATTTGGAAATGTGCTGTTGGAATGAAAACGGAGTGGGCACGACTGGCGAGATCATTGAAATAGGGCTGGCTGAAATTGATTTATCGGCAGGAGAGGTCGTAAAACGCGCTCAGTATTACGTTAAACCTGAACATGACGAAATTTCGCTGTTTTGTACCGAGTTAACGGGTATCACACCGAAAAAAATAGAGAAGCAAGGTCGCCCATTGGCTGAAGTGTTAAAGTCGATGGTGAAGAATTTTGGTGGTCCACATAAGATTTACGCGTCTTGGGGACGAGATGATCAAATCTTAATCAATGAGTGCCAACAAAAGGGAATTGATGTGCCGTTTAAAGAGTTCCTTAATCTCGCCACCCTATACCGCATTCAAAATCGCCTTAAAGATAAACGTATTGGCCATCGAGCGGCTCAAGAAGGGAAAGGAATTGAGTGGGAAGGTCGCCAGCATTCAGGATACGTGGATGCTTACAACTTAGCGAAGCTTGCATTAACTATGCTTTAAAAATCGCTCATCAAAACAGTTGAGCATCAAAACCGCTGATTATCAAAACAAAGGGCACTGAAGTGCCCTTTGTTGTATCTGTCGCGGTTTATTGCTTATTTGCCGTCATCAGTTTCGCGCGAATAAACTGGTGGTGGTCTACGTAAAGTAGCTCTGATGCTTTACGAATGACGGCATCTTCCAATGGGTCAATTTCGCCGTCAGCGTGGGCAACTTCCCACATCGCTTTTATCAGTTCAAAACGTGTTTCTTGTGAAAGCTCACGTAACTGAGAAGTGAAATCGTACAGTGAGGCAGACTGTTTAATTTGTTCTTCCGCTTTGATAATTAAAGATTCAGCCTCGGTTTCATTTAAACCTAATAAGCGTTGAACCAGATGCAGTTTGGCTTCCTGCTCCTTGCTATCTGTTTGGTAGTCAGCGCCCGCAACTTCACTCAATAAGCATGCGATCGCAAGGTTTGGGCTCTGTTTTTGCTGGCTTAGGTCTTGGCCATCGAGCAACTGTTTGAACAAAGAGGTAATTGCGTTGAACATAATGAAATCTCACTCACTTATATATTTCATCTATTAATTTTAAAGACCGATTTTAAGCCAAACAGTTCAATCGGGTTTAGCTATATCAGCGAGAAAGGGAAGACTAGTAATCATCATCGGAGACAAAAGGTTCAATCAATTCAATAAATTCTGAGCTGGTACGCTCATGAGCCATCACCAGTAAGGTCAGCAACATTTCTGCTTTGGTTTTAATGCCTTTGTCTTCTTCACGCAAAAGGCTTTCAATTTGGCTGCGAATCATCTCAATTTCATGTTCGACAAATCCTCGGCCTTCTTCTTCGCCTTGATCTTCTTCTGGTGCATTGTCGAATTCCAGAAACAAGAAATCGTCATTAAGATGCGTATTGATCAAGCGCTCTGGCAGCCAATCTTCACCCATCACGATATCTGGGTCGAAGTCTTGTGGAAGTGAGTCTAATAACGCTTTAAGTTCTGATGCTTTCAAAATGTGGTCTTATTGGTATTCCAGTCTGCGTATATTAACGGCCAAACGTCATGAAAACTAAGTATTCTTAACCTCATTCTCTTAATAAATGTGGGGCGTGCCACTAAATTTGTCCAATTTAGGCAGTACCTATAAAAAAGCAGCCCTTGATGGACTGCTTTGAATGCACTGAGTTATGGACTACTGGCTATGTTGTAGCTTTATCCCCTTCCTACTTGAAGCTGCAGCGGTGTTGGCTACGTTCGTTCACCCCAATCACATAGTTATCTATGCTCATGGGGATTCACTCGCTTGCCGCCTACCTGCAACTCCAAGTAGTTTGGGTATACAACGATTGGAGATTACAGTGCGATAGCTTCTAGTTGAGATTGTGCTGATTCAATCCCTTTAGCCGCTGGTTCATCGCCCATGTTTAGGGCTTCTGCGTATACAAACTCAACGTTTGTAATACCAACAAAACCTAGAATCGTTTTTAGGTAAGGCGTCACGTTGTCAGTTGCAGAATCTTTATGGATACCACCGCGAGTCGTGATAACAACAGCTTTCTTGCCTTCGATTAGACCTTGAACGCCTGTTTCTGTGTACTTGAATGTCACACCAGCGCGAGCAATCAAGTCAAACCAGTTTTTAAGCTGAGTTGGAATTGTGAAGTTGTACATAGGTGCTGCGATAACAAGTGTATCTGCCGCGTTGATTTCAGCGATTAGAGCGTCTGAAAGTTCAACAATTTCTTTTTGCTCTGCAGTCAGATCATCCGTAGCGCGAAGTGCTGTTGCTACTGATAAATCAAGTACTGGAAGAGGAGAAGCAGCCAGATCACGAACAACGAGTTTATCTTGATCGAATTTGGTTAGGTAAGCATCAATCAGTTTACTTGATTGAGAGTAATCACCAAGGATGCTGGATTTAAGTGCAAGTACTTGAGACATAATTTTTCCTTTACTGGAGGTATCACATTGATGGTTACATCATAATGAGAGCTATGACACATAAGAAGCAGGAATATTTGCATGACTCATTCAAAAAAATTGAATAAGAGGAATTGCTAATCCTGACCGCACTCTGTGATACAATCCGCGCAGTTTTGTTAATTAAAAGAATAGGTAAACGCTTTGACTCAGTCACAGCCAAATACAGAAACGAATAACTCAGCAAAAGCGAACAGTGCAGAATCTCTGAAGAAAGCACTGAAGCAATGTTTGCTGAAAGATCGCTTTCGATTAAGCAAGCGTATTTCGGGCGCAAGTAAAATCAAAAAAGATGCTGCTCGTCATGCCGTGTTTGATGAAATCGCTTTAGATATCGCACAATCTATGATGGTCGTGCAGCAGCGAATCAACCAGAAAGTCACTATCGAATACCCAGAGCTTCTTCCTGTCAGTCAAAAGCGCGACGACATTGCGAAAGCGATTCAAGAGAACCAAGTGGTTATCGTTGCTGGTGAAACAGGTTCAGGTAAAACTACTCAGCTACCAAAAATTTGTGCTGAGCTTGGTCGAGGTAAATATGGCCTGATTGGTCATACTCAGCCGCGTCGTCTTGCTGCTCGTTCAGTTGCAACCCGTATTGCAGAAGAGATGGAAACCGAACTGGGCAATTTTGTCGGTTATAAAGTTCGATTCAACGACCAAATTTCGAATCAAACACAAATCAAGTTGATGACAGACGGTATTTTACTGGCTGAAATTCAGCACGACCGTTTTCTCAACCAATATGACACCATCATTATCGATGAAGCGCACGAGCGTAGCTTAAATATCGACTTTATCCTCGGTTATTTGAAACAGTTGTTGCCGCGTCGCCCTGATCTGAAAGTTATCATTACCTCGGCAACGATCGACCCTGAACGTTTCTCAAACCACTTTAACAATGCACCTATCATTGAAGTGTCTGGACGTACATATCCGGTGGATACTCGTTACCGCCCATTGTCGAGCGACGAAGATAGTGAACGTGATCAGCTTGAAGGCATTTTTGAAGCGGTAGACGAGCTTTGCGATGAAGGCTTAGGCGATATTCTGATCTTTATGAACGGTGAGCGCGAAATTCGTGATACGGCGGATGCGTTATCGAAACGTAACCTTCGTGATACTGAAATCGTTCCTTTGTATGCTCGCCTTTCAGCCGGTGAACAAAACAAGATTTTCCAACCGCATGCTGGTCGTCGAATTGTATTGGCGACCAACGTGGCGGAAACATCGCTTACCGTACCGGGTATCAAATATGTGATCGACCCAGGTACAGCGCGCATCAGTCGTTACAGCTACCGAACTAAAGTTCAGCGTCTTCCTATTGAACCTATTTCTCAGGCAAGCGCCAACCAGCGTAAAGGCCGTTGTGGTCGTGTGGAAGAGGGTATCTGTATCCGCCTGTACTCCGAGGAAGATTTTAACTCGCGTCCGGAGTTCACCGATCCTGAAATTCTGCGTACCAACTTAGCGTCGGTTATTCTACAAATGACTGCACTTGGTCTGGGTGATATTGAAGCCTTCCCATTTGTCGAAGCGCCAGATAAACGCAACATTCAAGACGGTGTGCGTTTGCTTGAAGAGCTCGGAGCGGTTAAAGAAGAATCGAAAAACAGCAATAAACAACTTACCGAAGTGGGGCGTAAACTGGCTCGCTTGCCAATTGACCCTCGTTTAGCTCGTATGGTGTTGGAAGCGCCACGCATGGGTTGTTTAAAAGAAGTGATGATCATTGCTTCTGCGCTCTCTATTCAAGATCCGCGTGAGAGACCAAGTGATAAGCAGCAGTCTTCGGATGAAAAACATCGTCGTTTCCATCATGAAGAGTCTGACTTCCTAACGTTTGTGAACTTATGGGAATACATCAAGCAACAACAGAAAGCGCTCACGGGTAACCAGTTCCGCCGTCAATGTAAGCAAGATTACCTCAACTATTTGCGCATTCGCGAGTGGCAGGATGTTTACTTCCAATTGCATCAGTCAATGCGTGAAATGGATTATAAGCTCAACGACGAACAGGGCAGCTATGAAGGTGTTCATACCGCTATTCTTGTTGGTTTGTTATCGCACATTGGTATCAAAGACCCAGAGAAGAACGAGTATCAAGGTGCTCGCAACGCTCGCTTCAATATTTTCCCAGCCTCTGGCTTGTTTAAAAAGCAACCTAAGTGGGTGATGTCTGCTGAGTTAGTTGAAACATCCAAACTCTGGGCGCGTATCGTGGCGAAAATCCAGCCTGAATGGATTGAACCGCTGGCGAAACACTTAATCAAACGCAGCTACAGTGAACCGCATTGGTCGAAGAAACGTGCGGCGGTAATGGCGTACGAGAAAGTAATGATCTACGGTATTGCGATTGTACCTAAGCGCCTAGTGAACTACGGCAACATTGATCCGGTATTAAGCCGTGAAATCTTTATTCGTAGTGCGCTTGTTGAAGGTGAATGGGAAACCAAACACAGCTTCTTCAAACTTAACCGCTCGCTACTGCAAGAAGTGGAAGAGCTGGAGCACAAGTCACGTCGTCGCGACATCTTGGTTGATGATGAAGACTTGTTCCAATTCTATGACCAGCGTGTTGGTAAAGAAGTGGTTTCTGGTCGTCATTTTGACACTTGGTGGAAAGCGACCAGCAAGACGTCGCCAGAGCTGCTGAACTTTGAAAAAGAGATGCTGTTCAAAGGCGATGCTAGCCATATTACAGATTTAGATTATCCAAACTTCTGGTATCAAAATGGCCTCAAGCTAAAACTCAGTTATCAGTTTGAACCGGGTGAGGATAGTGACGGTGTCACTGTTCATATTCCTCTGCCGATCTTAAACCAAGTTGAACCACAAGGTTTCGAATGGCAGATACCGGGTTTACGTCATGAACTTATCGTCAGTTTGATTAAGTCTCTACCGAAAATCTTGCGTAAGAATTTCGTACCCGCACCTAACTATGCAGATGCATTCTTGGCGCGAGTAAATGCGATGGAACTGCCTCTACTTGACGCTTTAGAGAAAGAACTGCGTCGCATGACGGGCGTTGCAGTATCCCGTGATGACTGGAATTTGTCGCAGGTGGCGGATCACTTGAAAGTCACCTTTAGAGCGGTAGACCACCGAAACCGTAAGCTTAAAGAGAACAAAGATCTCTACGAGCTGAAAGAGAGCTTAAAAGAGAAAGTTCAAGAAACCCTTTCTCAGGTTGCTGATGACGACATAGAGCAATCAGGTTTACACACTTGGTCGTTTGGTGAACTGCCAAAAGTGTATCAGCAGAAACGTGGTGGTTTTGACGTTAAGGCATACCCTGCGCTTGTAGACAAAAAAGACAGCGTTGAAATTAAGCTGTTTGAAACTGAGCAAGAGCAAATCAGTGCGATGCGCGAAGGTCAACGTCGTTTGATTTTACTGAACGTGCCTTCACCGATTAAATATCTGCACACCAACTTGCCGAACAAGTCTAAACTTGGATTATATTTCAACCCGTTCGGTAAAGTGATGGACTTAATTGATGACTGCATTGCATGTGGTATCGACAAGTTACTTGAAGAGCGTGGTGGACTAGCGTGGACGCCAGAAGAGTTTGAGTCTCTGAAAGAGTTTGTAAGAGCCGAACTGGGTGACACCGTGGTTGATATTGCGAAGCAAGTTGAAGCGATACTGACAATGGCATTCAATATCAATAAACGATTGAAAGGTAAGGTTGACTTCACGATGGCATTTGCATTATCCGATGTGAAAGCGCAAATCGAAGGCTTGATATTTAAGGGCTTTGCAACGGAATGTGGCTGGAAACGACTACCGGATATCTTGCGATACATGAAGGCAATAGAACGCCGCTTAGAGAAATTGCCGATCGATCCGAATAAAGATCGTCTGCATATGCTTAAGGTGGAATCGATTCGCAATGATTACAAAGAGCTGTTAAACAAAGTTCCGAAGGGAATGGCATTGCCGGAAAATATCAAAGAAGTTCGCTGGATGATTGAGGAACTTCGAGTAAGTTTCTTCGCGCAACAACTCGGCACGCCTTATCCTGTCTCGGATAAGCGAGTTAAGAACGCTATTGATGCATGTTCGGTATAAGATTTGCATAGCTGAATGAAATCACTATAATTTGGCGCCACGTGGCAACGGATCGCCGAATTTGGGACTGTTGCCTCACGTTATAAAAGAAGGTTTATTATGAAAAAGACTCTATTAGCAATTGCTCTTATCGGAGCTTCAACAACAGCGTTCGCTGATTCATGGATTTACGGTGGTGCAACTGTTGGTCAGTCTGACTTTAAAGGCAAAACGGGTACTTCTTACAACGTACACGCTGGCACAGGCATTCTGCCATTTATCGGTGTAGAAGCAGGTTATACAAAGCACGGTGATTTCGATTTCGGCGCTGGCAATGATCAAACTGCGAGCTCAGTTTACTTTGCATTAAAACCAAGCATTGATTTTGGTCCTCTACACGTTTACGCGAAAGGTGGCCTACATTCTTGGGACCTAGACCAAAACGGTACGAAGATCGATGATGGCGTAGATATCATGTACGGCGTAGGTGCTGAATACTTCATCATGGGTCCATTCTCTGTTGGTGCTAGTTACAACAGCTACACTTTAGATAACGAAGATATCAACTCATTCTCACTAAACGCGACTTTCCACTTCCTATAAGTCGGATAGTTCCTATAAGCACTGAGAGTGCGGATACGTAAAAGCCAGCCTACTAAGGCTGGCTTTTTTGCGTCTTCGATTAGGAAACTTAACCTAAGTAACGTGAAGTCAGGTGTTTCTTAAAGAATTCCGCATTCAGTGTTTCACCAGTGGCTTGTGTCACCAACTCGTCAGTAGTGAATAAGCTGCCTTTACTCCAGATATTATTCGACAACCAAGTGAAGATTGGTGTTAAGTCACCGCTACGTATAACGCTGTTTACATCTACCGTTTTCTTCATTGCTGCCATAAATTGAGCTGCATACATGGCACCTAACGTGTAGCTAGGGAAGTACCCGAAGCTCCCATCTGTCCAGTGGATATCTTGCATGCAGCCATTTCTGTAGTTGTCTTTGGTGCTTAGACCTATGTAGGCTTGCATTTTTGCATCCCATAGATCTGGAACATCAGTGTGTTTGATCTTGCCATTCATTAAATCGCGTTCGATTTCATAACGCAAAATGACA
This sequence comes from Vibrio sp. Hal054, assembly GCF_037162405.1. Taxonomy (NCBI): domain Bacteria; kingdom Pseudomonadati; phylum Pseudomonadota; class Gammaproteobacteria; order Vibrionales; family Vibrionaceae; genus Vibrio; species Vibrio sp. Hal054. The sequence continues at coordinate 1,466,901 of NZ_JARLUT010000001.1, forward strand.
TGGCTAGGATAGGTGAGTTCGTCGGCATCAACGCGAATAAAATCTCTTTTCACTCGAGTGTAGAGCTTCTTCATGTTCTCCACTTCAAGAACGTGTTTATCACTATCCTTAAAATGAGTCGCAGCTAAGCCCGCTAGATGGTGAATAAAGTTTTCGTTTCGTCCAACCTGCATTTCAAAAAATAGCGATTGAGATTCATGAATACCCATTGATCGTGCTTCGCCAACAGGATTGCCAGCTAATGACTTTGGAAGTCCTTGTTCATATCGTGCGTGGCCGGTTTCGTGCACTATGCCCATCAGCGACTGAACAAACTCTTTTTCGCTGTAGCGAGTGGTAATACGAACGTCACTTGGAACACCACCACAGAAAGGGTGAACACTTTCATCGAGTCTGCCGTGGTTGAAGTCAAACTGAAGTAACTTCATTACATCTAAACCGAGAGCTTTTTGTGTCTCAGTCGCATAGTGACCATTAGGCATAATGATCTGTTCAGATTTCTGCTTTTCTATCGCGGCATCAATTAAGTCTGGTAGCCAGCTTTTAACATCATTAAATACTACGTCCAAAGATTGTGTGGTTGTGCCCGGTTCATAGATATCCAGCATCGCGTCGTATGGCGTTAGGTCTGTAGCGTCTGCTCTGATTGCGGCTTCTTCTTGTGACAACTTAACGACTTCTGCCCAATTCTTTTCAAAACCAACCCAGTCGTTCTCTTTACGTTGAGTCCGCCAAGCGTGTTCACACTTTGAACCAGCAAGGGATTTCGCCTGAACTAAGCTTTCCGGAAGCACATTTGCTTGCTGCCATTGGCGTTTCATCTCTCTTAATGTAGATAGCTGTTGATGATTAAGAGATTCAGAAGCGGCAGAAGTAAACCACTCTTCAAGCTGTGGTTTCGTCATTAGGCTATGAATATGAACTGAGAGTTCAGCCATCGCTTCAGAGCGAGCCTGAGCGCCGCCATTTGGCATCATTGAAGCTTGGTCCCAACCACAGATCGCAGATAGGTGGCTGAAATGAGAAATGGTTTTAAAGTGTTGAACTAAGGTGTTGAATGCACTCATAGAAAGTGTTCCTTTATCCTTAAAGAAATTTGCAGAAAGTGTATCAAGGGAAAAACTAATCACCAAATTAAGTTGTTGTAATCTTGTTGCTCATTGAGCAGAAAGTTACTTATTTTTAGGCAGGATATTGCTTTATATCTCAATGGTTTAATTTAACTTATTGATTTGTTGATGATAATTATTTGGCATTTGACTTGCTCTTTATTCAGCGACTTAGCGCATAACGCGATATTTATACCGATAAAGAGGAATGTAAAATGCCAACTCCATGTTATATCTCGATAGAAGGTCAAACCCAGGGCTTGATTACGTCTGGAGCATGCACTTCAGATTCAATTGGCGATTCATTTGTTGAAGGCCATGAAGATGAAATGCTGGTGCAGCAATTTGACCACAGTGTGACTGTTCCAACGGATCCACAGTCGGGTCAACCTTCAGGTCAACGGGTTCATAAACCGTTTAAATTCACTGTAGCGTTAAACAAAGCTGTACCTCTGTTGTACAACGCTTTGGCGTCAGGTGAGAAAATGAAGTCCGTTGAGTTGAAATGGTACCGTACGTCCATTGAAGGTAAGCAAGAGAACTTCTTCGTCACCAAACTAGAGAATGCTTCGATTGTTGATATTCATTGTGAAATGCCTCACTGCCAAGATCCGGCAAAATCAGATTTTACGCAAAATCTAACGGTGTCGATGTCTTACCGTAAAATCACTTGGGATCACGTCAATGCTGGTACGTCAGGCTCCGACGATTGGCGAAAACCCGTTGAAGCGTAAGCCTAAAGTTAAACCAACAAAAAAGTCGCCTAGTTTGGCGACTTTTTTATCTGTATACACTCAATCAATGATTAGGCTCTACGCAGAGCAATTCGTTGTCCAAACACGTTGAACAAAGCGCCGACAACAATAAGAGCACCACCGATATAGGTAGACACAGCTGGAATTTCTTCGAAATACACCAGTCCGATAACAATCGAGAATACGATCTGAACGTAAGAGAACGCTGAGGCTTTACCCGCTTCTTGCGTTTTCATTGCTTTGGTTAAGCCATATTGCCCAATCTGTGTAAACACACCAATCATAATCAACATAAAGGTCAAATGAAGATCCGGCCATATAAAATCATTCCATACCAGCAGAATCGAAATGGGAGTAGCAATCATTGGGAAGTATAAAATGATGACAGAACTGTCTTCCGTTTGGCTTAGCTTACGAACAATGACATAAGCGATAGAGCTACCAAAAGCGCCAATGAGGGCAACTATCACGCTGAATGCGGGTAGGTTGACTTCAGTGGAACCATCAAGTTCTGGCAATAGGATGCAATATAGACCCAGTATGCATAGCACAATACAGATCAAGGTTGCTGGTTGAATTCGTTCTTTCAAAAAGAACACGGCTAGCAACGCGGTGAAAATAGGGTGCGTGTATTGAAGAATCGTTGCTTCTGCTAGCGGTAGTGACGTTACGGAGTAGTAGACACAAATAAGTGAAAACGTGCCTACAGCGCCTCTAAGCAATAGCAATGGGCGATTGTTACCCCAAACCGAAATGCGTTTACGTTTTACGTCAGCATAACTAATGACAAAAGAAACCAGAGCCCTTGCCGCGACGATTTCAAAGACAGGAATGCCATATTCATGAACCGCTTTTACGCTGGCTGTCATCAAGGAGAAGCCGAGCGCAGAAAGAAACATAAAACGTACGCCGACAGGAATTGCCAGCAAAGGGTTGGTTTGCATAGTAAAAGGTGACTTAGTTTAAAGCAGAATTAGAGCGATACTTTATCGTTACACGTCGTCGTTGTCGCGCATTTTCTGAAGTGTTTTTCATTCTCATTACTATCACAGAACCGTAAACGGTAAGAATGTTTCTAAAAACGGGAATATTGGTTATGGTATTTATGTCTAAAGGGAAAATGCTAGTTGGAAAGAAGCAAGGATTCTCTTAGGTTTAAATACATAGGGCCAAGTTCATTGGAAATTCATTAACGATAAAACCGTTGTCCTAGATAAGTGTTGGAACTGCTTACGGCGACAAATAAAGTCCGTTTCCCCTGAAATGGTTGAAACGGCTAAGGATATTTATGAATGCAAACTATCTGGATTAAAAATCCTCTCGCGATTTATACAGGGAATACCAAAGATGCTCGTGGTGGTGTGGTAATTCGCGGAAACAAAATTATCGAACTGGTTGCGTTAAACGCTTCACCTTCAATATCTTATGACTACGCTGTTGATGCTTCGCATCACGTCGTCACTCCCGGGCTCATCAATGCTCACCATCATTTTTATCAAACATTAACTCGCGCTTATCCAACCGCTTTGAATAAAGAGCTTTTTCATTGGCTCAAGAGCCTCTATCCGGTATGGGCGAATCTTGACGATGAAATGCACAGTGTTGCGACCGAACTTGCGCTGGTGGAACTGATGCGTTCAGGCTGTACAACCGCATCAGACCACCATTATTTGCTGCCATCAGGACTTGAACACGCCATTGATATACAGGTTGAAACGGCACGTAAACTCGGCGTGCGTACTATCTTCACTCGTGGATCAATGAGTTTAGGCGAGGATGAAGGTGGTCTTCCGCCAAGGCAGACCATACAAAAAGAACAAACCATCATTGATGATAGCGAACGATTAATCCGTGATTATCATCAGACTCAAGATGGAGCAATGACGCAAATCGCGTTAGCACCGTGTTCACCGTTCTCGGTCACTACAGACTTAATGAAGGAAACCGCTCGTATTGCAGAGCGCGACGGTGTTATGACTCATACACACTTGTGTGAAACCATCGATGAAGAGAATTTTTGCATTCAACGCTTCGGAATGAGGCCGGTAGATTATTTGGAAGATGTGGGTTGGCTTAATGACAGAACTTGGCTGGCGCACGGCATCCATTTCAACTCAGAAGAAATTATCAGGCTCGGTAAAGCAGGGGTGGGTATTTCACATTGCCCGACCTCGAACATGATGCTTGCTTCAGGAATGTGTAAGAACTTAGAACTGGAATCTGCTGGCGTGAAAGTAGGGCTGGGTGTAGATGGTTCGGCTTCCAATGACGGTTCGAATATGATTGCCGAAGTTCGTATGGCGATGTATTTGCAGCGACTTCAATACGGTTCCGCCAAAGTGACCCATTTCGATGCATTACGTTGGGCGACGAAAGGTTCGGCAGCGGCAATGGGACGCAGTGATATCGGGGAGTTAGAGGTTGGTTTAGAAGCCGATATAGCCATGTTCAAGCTTGATGATATTCGTTTCTCAGGAAGTCACGATCCATTAGCTGCGCTTTTACTGTGTGGTGCTCAGCAAGCGGATAAAGTGATGGTGGCTGGTCAATGGCGAGTTTTAGATGGTGAAGTGTTGGGTATTGATATGGCTCAACTGCTAGAGCGTCATTCAGCGGCAGCGAAGCGCTTAGCGCAGCTCGCTAAATAATTATTCTTTAACTTAAAAGTCATAGAGACAGTGTGAGATCTTTGTTGTATAACGAAGATCTCATAATTCATCAGGGATTGATAATGTACATTCAAAATTTCGAAGCTTTTCTTATTGCTATTACCATTCTGACTCTCACTCCTGGATTGGATACCGCACTGGTTATTCGTAACACCTCACGAGCGGGATTCGCGGATGGTTGTACTACGAGCTTGGGAATTTGTACGGGACTATTTGTCCACGCTACCTTTTCTGCAATCGGTATTTCAGCGATCTTGGCTCAGTCAGCAGAGCTGTTTCATTTCGTGAAAATGATTGGTGCGGCTTATTTAATTTGGTTGGGTTTATCGAGTCTTAGAGCGCTTATGGCTTCTGGTCAAGGGCTCAATGTAGCAGTGGCTACGCATTCATCTTTGAATTTGAAACGTTCACTGCGTGAAGGTTTCTTATCGAACGTATTAAACCCTAAAACAGCGGTATTTTACTTAGCATTTTTGCCACAGTTTATTAATCCTGAACATTCACCTTTGCTTCAATCTCTATTGATGGCTGCGATTCATTTCGTGATTGCTATGATTTGGCAATGTGGTCTCGCAGCAGCGTTAAGTTCAGCTAAGAACCTACTTAAAAACGCGTCTTTTATGCGTTGGATGGAAGGCACAACGGGTGTGGTGCTAGTGACTTTAGGCATTAAATTGTTATTTGAAAAAGAAACGGTTTAGTCTGAAACATTATGTTTGCAATAAAAAATAGCGCCAATGCGGCGCTATTTTTTTATCTGTCGAATGATACTTGGTTAAGCTGCTTGGTTAAGCAACAGCTTTTGAATAAGTCACATGCGCTTCAAAGTAACGTTTTGTCTCTTCAACCACAACATGGCGTAGGGCAATCAGACCGATAAGGTTTGGAATCGCCATCAGGCCATTCACGATATCCGCCAAAATCCAGATCATATCCAAATGCAAGAAAGCGCCTGATGCTACGAGAGCAATGAAGATTAGCTTATATGGCAGAACCGCTTTTGTCCCCAATAGGTAAACCACGCAACGCTCACCGTAATAGTTCCAACCTAAGATGGTGGTAAATGCGAAGAACATTAAGCCGATAGAGACAAGCATTGGCCCCAACGTGTTTGCATTTAAGCCAACAGCGAATGCATGAGTTGTCATTGCAGCACCAGCCAAATCTGTTTGCCATGCACCGGTAAGAATCAATGCTAAGCCCGTCATGGTACAGATGATGATGGTATCGAAGAACGTGCCTGTCATGGAGATCAAACCTTGGCGTACACAAGAGTCCGTTTTCGCTGCTGCTGCTGCCATTGGAGCACTACCAAGGCCGGATTCGTTTGAGAATACGCCGCGTGCTATACCAGATTGGATAGCCAGCATAATGCTTGCGCCAAGGAAACCACCTGTTGCAGCGGTTGAAGTGAAAGCAGAAACCAGAACCAACTCAATAGCATTCAACAGTTGATCTGAATTGGTGATAATCACACTCAGACAAGCAACAATGTAGAACACCGCCATTGTTGGTACCACTTTACCCGCTACTTTCGCAATAGACTGAATACCGCCGATAGTGACGAATGCCACTAGCAGAGTCAGCACCACTGCGGTTACTTCACGTGATACACCAAATGAAATCTGTGTTGCATCTAAAATCGCGTTTACTTGAGGGAAAGTACCAATACCAAAACAAGCGACACCCAGAGCAAAAATTGCAAACAACACTGCAAGTGCTTTTGAGCCAACGCCGTATTGTAAGTAGTACATTGGTCCGCCGACCATTTGACCATTTGCGTCTGTTTTACGATATTTCACAGCAAGTAGACATTCGGCGTATTTAGTCGCCATGCCAAATACAGCAGCCAACCACATCCAGAACAGTGCGCCAGGGCCACCGACTTTGATAGCTGTAGCTACGCCCACGATGTTACCCGTGCCTATCGTTGCGGATAGGGCAGTACACAAGGCAGCGAAACTGGATACATCACCTTCTTTGTTTGAGTTTTTGTCTTTGGAAAAGACCATCTTTAACGCAGTGGGTAGATGGCGAAACTGAAGTAAGCCTAAACGAAATGTGAAATAGATACCTGTACCAACAAGTAATATCAGAAGTGGTGGACCCCAAATAAAATTGTCGATCGATTGTAGTAATGATTGAAGGTTTGTCATGAATTCCCCTTAAAAAATAACACATAAGGAGAAGAGAGAAAGGGTATTAAAAAATATAAATAGATCCGTGGCATTGGATGCAACGAACACAATAGGGCCTTTCACTCCTCTGTCCTTTTGCCTGAGAGTTTCACCCTGCTAAACGCAGGACTTGCTCCTTCGGCGACCGATTTAACGGTTCTCTCCAGAGGTTCCTCCAACTACAGTCCTCGCTTATTCCAAATACGGAATAAAGCACCTGAAAGATTTACTTCTTCGGCGGGTAACACTAATCTAACAATTTTTTATTAGATTAATAACCTCTCTCCTGCAGTCTTCATCGGAACAATTATCCAAGTGAATGGATAATTTGCGTTGGCGATATTAGCGAAATCAAAATGTGATGTCACGCGCTAGATCAATTTAATGTAACATTGTGGTTCAAGTTACGGATTTATATACTTTCCCATGACTTTATGGGCAATAATACGTGATATAAGCAAGTCAACAAATTGGAGGAATCCATGAACAGGTTAATTGCTATCGCTGTATTGGTGGTGCTGGCTTTTCTGTTAATCCGATATGGTACTAACGCGAAATTTCAGAAGTGGATTGTCACAACTTTGGTTTCTGCGTTTGTCATCTACGTTGTGACAGTTGTTGTAGCTGAATTGATCCGCTGATGTTTGTATACCTAAGTGACTTCAAGATGCAGAATTCAGAGCTTCATCAAAGAGTACAGGTCAATCTAAATAACGGTAGGAATGGCATTCCCTTTCAATATATTGGGAGTAAAAAATGAATCAAACAGATTTAGATGATGATCATGATGATGTTGTCGTCATCGAGCAGCGTGATAAAAGGGGTGTTGTTTATATAGCAGTGGCTGCTGTATTGGGTTTGGCACTTGGAGGTCTGATTGGTTCTACAGTAACGGCTTCTAAGTGGGAAAAAACATACCAAGTGCTTGAGGCTCAGTATCAGAAGAGTTTAGAAACCAAAACAGAAGAAGCGGCGGTTGCAGAGCAGAATAAAACCTCAGCCCAAGAAGAGTTTGATAAGCAGCTTACAGCGGCGATGGATGAGCAAGAACAAAAGCATCAACAAGCTTTGGCAAACATTGAATCGCAACTGACTGAGCTTGAAAAAGTGAATATGTCGTTGGAAGCGCAAGTCGCAGAACAAAAAGCGCTGCTGGAGCAGACTACTCAGCAAAACGCTAAGTTGAATCGTCAGTCAGATATGCAAACCACCATGCTTGAGCGTTCTCGTGAGTTATTCCAGCAAGAGCTGAAAATTAAGCAAGAAGTAGAAACCTTGCAGAAAGAACGTGACGAGTTGGTTCCTAAGCTAAAAACACTGAAAAAAGAGTGTGATGTTTATTTAGAAGGTAAGTCATGGGATGCGACCTCAGACTCTTGTGATAAACAGGATGCTGCGAGTTCGAGAATTAGCCAAATTGATCAAATGCTAAGAATTCATCAGATGGACTTAGAGCAAATCAAAGCACTTTCAGAAGAACTTGGACTTTGAATGTCGAAAGAAAAAACCAGCCAAGTGGCTGGTTTTTTTCAACTTAGTGTGACAACACTTGTTATTAATCGCGGAAGTTGTTGTATTGGAACGGCTGTTCCAAATCAGAACCACGTAGGAAAGCGATCACTGCTTGTAAATCATCACGCTTTTTACCGGTTACGCGTACTTTGTCGCCTTGAATTGAAGCTTGAACTTTTAGCTTCTCATCTTTGATCATCTTAACGACTTTCTTCGCTAAATCGGTCTCAATACCTTGTCTGAAAACCACTTCTTTAGACCAAGTTTTACCTGACGGTACCGATTTTTTCGATTCCATTGAACGTGGGTCAACACCGCGTTTCGCGAGGTTGTTACGCAAGATGTCCATCATCTGAGTGATTTGGAAATCGTCAGGGGCAGTAAGTTTTACCGTTTCATTTTTTAGTTCAAAACTGGCTTCAACGTTGCGGAAGTCAAAACGTGTTGCTAGATCACGTACAGAGTTCTCGACAGAGTTACGTACTTCAACAGTATCGACTTCAGAAACGATATCAAAAGAAGGCATGTTAAGTTTCCTTATTGTTGATTAGAGCGGCGTACTTTTATCGACTCAGCCAGCATCGCTAGCATTGTCTTGGTATCTTCCCAGCCCAAACAAGGGTCAGTGATAGATTGGCCGTACGTCAGATTATCAAGGTCAACCATAGACTGGTTTCCTTCCTCAATAAAACTTTCAGCCATGATACCCGCTATTTTATGACTACCGGACTCGATTTGCTCACAAATGTTTTGAGCAACGTCTAATTGTTTACGATGCTGCTTTTCGCAGTTCGCGTGGCTGAAATCGACCACAAGACGTTCCGGCAAATTAAATTGGGCTAGTTGCTTACACGCTTCATCAATTGATGTGGCGTCAAAGTTTGGTCCAGATTCGCCACCACGTAGGATAATGTGACCGAAAGGGTTACCCGCAGTGCGATAAACCGTCATGCGACCATTTTTATCTGGCGAATAAAAGTAGTGCTGGGCATGTGATGCACGAATCGCATCAATAGCAATTTTCACATTGCCATTGGTACCGTTCTTAAAACCGACAGGACAAGACAGGGCAGAAGCCATTTCTCGGTGAATTTGAGATTCCGTCGTACGCGCGCCAATTGCTCCCCAGGTAATCAAATCAGAGATATATTGGCCGGTGATCATATCCAAGAACTCAGTCGCGGTTGCAAGACCAAGCTTGTTAATATCGAGCAGAAGTTTACGCGCTTTGTTTAGACCAGTTTCTAATGCATAGGACCCATCTAAGTTTGGATCGGTAATTAAACCTTTCCAACCAATAACTGTGCGCGGTTTTTCAAAGTAAGTTCGCATAACAATAAACAATTCATTGCTATATTGTTCTTGAATTGCACTTAAACGCTGGCCGTAATCCAAAGCTGCTTCTGTATCGTGTACAGAACATGGGCCTACGATGACCAAAAGGCGATCGTCCTCGCCAGTAAGAATCTGTTCGATTTGTCTGCGAGAGTGAGCAATACGTTGTGCAACTTCTTCCGTAATTGGATGTGCTTGGCTAAGTTCTGCCGGAGTTGGCATTGGTCCCAACGCTTGGGTTCTTAATTCATCTGTTTTGGTTGGCATAGGAGAATAGCCTGTCCTTTTATTGCGAAGCGCTAAAGATAGCGAATTTGGCTGTCAGAATAAACAGTTGCGAGCATTTGACGCTCATAAAAAGTGTAAAGTGAAAATATATTCAGTTTTTCATCATAACTATTGAATATATGCTTGTTTTTCTCTCTTTGACTCGGTATTTTCGAGCTAACAACAAAACGGTAATTGGAGCAGTAATGAGTTTTGAACAACAAGGAATCATCCATCAAAAATTGGTGTTGGGAAATACCCTGCCAAATGCGGAGCCACAGCAAAGTAGCCATGCCTTATTTATATCGCTGTCTGAATTGATTGCAGAGAGTGTGTTCTACCATCCTGCATTGGCTGCGGGTGGAGTAGAGTTGCTTCCTGAGTTAGAACAAAACTCTTTGAAATCTCTGCTAAACGGACAGTCGATCGAAGAACATTTTGTCTCAGTTCTTGTAGAACGCATTACGCGGTCGATCAGTGCTGAACATGCCTCAATTCGAATTTGTTTAAGCTCATCAGACAGCTATGCGTTTAAAGCACTGATTGGCGGAAGCATAGAAGAAGATGAAGTTAACCCAGCAATGGGTGTTCGCGGTGTGTCTCGATTTGCTTCTAGCAAGTATTCACCGGCGTTTGCTCTAGAGTGCAAGGTCATCAAAGCACTGCAAGAGAAAGGTCATAACGTAGAGATCGTTGTACCGTTTGTCAGAGCGTTGAGCGATGCTGCAACCATTATTGATCGTCTGGCTGAACAAGGTTTACCACGTGGTTTGAATGGTCTGAAAGTGCTGTATGTTTGTAGTGTGCCTTCGGCTGCGTTGGTTGCAGAGAAACTGCTGCAGTACTTTGATGGTGTTGTCATCGATTGGGACGACCTGACGCAGATGACGTTAGCGGTGGATAAACATAATGATGCGATTAGCTATTTATATAACCCAGAAAGCGAAGCGGTAAGTCAATTAGCGAATCTTGCTGTAACTGCTGCAAACTTGGCTAAAAAGCCTGTAGTGGTTGTTACTCGTGGTTTGGAAAACTATCCGAAACTGCAGGAACATCTTGTAGAAAACATCCAGCCAGAGTCTATTTTTAACTTTTAACTCGCTGTTCTTGATTGAGAATTAAGAGATTGGTGAGAGCATCACTGATCTCTTAATTTTGTTAGCGAAATGTTGACACTTTATCCTGCATCCCTTTAACTGACCGAATAAATATAAAACAACATACCTTAAAAGGTCAGAAACATGCTCTCTACACTTACTAAAGCAAATTGGTATCTCAAGTCATTTGGATTTTTTAAAGTTCCTTTGATTTGGGCATGCCGCCCTCAAATTTTATCTCTCAATGATAAATCGATAGAAATCCGTATTCCTTTAAAACGACGCAACAAAAACCATTTGAACAGTATGTACTTTGGTGTGCTCGCTGTAGGCGCAGACGTAGCTGGTGGCTTTATGGCTATGGACAAAGCAGGGCAACGTGGCGAAAAGGTGTCATTGGCTTTTAAAGCGGTCAAAGGGGAGTTTTTTAAACGTCCGGAAGCGGATGTGCACTTTCACTGTAATGACGGCGAACTGATAGATGCAATGCTGGATGAAACCATAGCAACAGGTGAGCGAATTAATAAAGACGTAAAAATTGTTGCCACTTGCCCATCTTTACATGGAGATGAGCCAATGGCGGAGTTTTTGTTAACCTTGTCGCTTAAGCGCATTAACAAGCGCGGATAGCCTGATTTAACTAGCTTAGCCCGATTATAGTTGGATTTCGGTTTTCTCAATATCGACGATCTTGCTTCGGTTGAGTACTACTTTCCAACGATAGTAACGAGGGCTTTGCTGGTGTCCGTCTTCTTTAATGATTAAGTTGATTAAATGACGTTTTTCGACGGATTCTCGGCTTACCTGACCATTGCTCAGCCGATAAATACGGTTGGAACCTTTATCCATCAAGCGGGTTAGGGCTCGCAGATCGATCAGCATTACATCTCGAGTTTCTTCATAGCCACTCATGAAACGTGACGTTGTCATTTCAGTTTCGGAGCGATAATGGAGAATTTGCTCTTCCCTTTGAACCACGCGTTTCTTACGTATTATTTTGATGCGATCGGCTAAAGCAGAAAGCGGCTTATAGTCGAGCCATTCGATTTTTTGACCCACCTGCTTGCCGGTTGTCGGATCGAAATAGCGTCGACGCCACTTCGGTTTTCCTTTGCGAATCCAGCGCCACATCATGTCTTTCAAATCGTCTTTAAATATCTCGCGCAAAGCGTAGACAAAAGACATAGCGATAATGAATGATGCGGTGATTTCTCCCCAATAATCTCTTGCCAGAATCGCTGTAATAGTCACAAACACCATCACTAACCCCGTCGCTAAGCCTTTGACTGCGCGCCTCATATTTTTACCTAAAGAAGTCACCTTCTCAGTAAGAATAATCGGATGCTCTATCAAACGACGTAGCAAACGCATTTTGTTGCTCAAGCGGGTAATGTCTTGATCAGCTTTGACAGAGTTATAGTTGTTCAGAGTTCGGTGCGCTTGCTCCCTTTCAACCAAGGTAATCAGGCGCTCTTTTATGGTTTTATATTCTTTATCACGAGTCAGCTGAGACACCATGGATAAGAATTTTTGTTCAGTATACCAAGAGAGGTAGTTATCGATATTTGCGTAGTAACGCTTCAAACCTTCTTCGTACGGAATGCTTCGGCGTAGTCGTTTAAGTATGTCTAAAGAGAGTTCTATAACAGTATCAACCTCATCTTCAGTGACGCTGTCACTTGAAAGGTTGAGCTGACTGACGGCTTTATCTAATGCGATAACATATTGATAAGCAAACAAACTTAAACTTACACGGTACTGTGTTGGAGAGAGCCTGCCACGTTGGGCAAGTCGACTGTGTACAAGTGGGAGAAGAATTTTGTCACTGTAGTAGGAGCGTTTTTGATGAATGGAGCTGTAAAAAAATTCAGACTCAGTCATTACGTCAGAGGTAAGTCCTAGTTCGCCCGGAACAAAGATATACATGTCTAAGTCCAGTTTTTTGCTTTCTGACATCTCAGTGGTGATTTTTAACGTAACCGCATCTTGCTTATCTACCGTGATCAACAATAACTCCTAACTATCTTCGAAAAAAATAACGAAATTTTCTCTGATGAACAGGCGAAAGCATAACAGAGATAACGTATAATCTCTGCAAATTTGAGGTGAGACAGTAATTAATGATTAACGTTGGCAAGATTAACAGTCTAGAAGTGGTAAAAATCGCTGAGTTTGGCGTGTTTTTAGATGCGGGCGAATATGGCACAACAATGTTGCCAAAACGCATGGCTCCTGAGGGCGTAGAACTCGGACACTATGTTGACGTATTTTTGTATTTCGATTCAGACAACCAATTGGCTGCTACAACTGAAAAACCTGTGGCTCAAGTGGGTGAATGGGGCTTAATGACGATTGAAAGTGTTAACAGCACTGGCGCGTTTGCAAGCTGGGGTATCAAAAATAAAGATTTGTTGCTTCCATTTAGCGAGCAACGTACGCGCTTTAAGCCGGGTCAAAGCGTACTGGTTTATGTTTATACAGATAAAGCGTCTGGTCGTATCGTTGGTACCACTAAGTTCAATAAATGGTTGGATAAAACACCAGCTAATTACACTAAGAACCAGCAGGTTGATTTAATTATTGCTGAACGGTCAGACTTGGGCTTCAAAGCAATAGTAAATGGCGAGCATTGGGGAATGATTTTCCCTTCAGATGTATTTGGTAAGTTATTTATTGGTAAAAAGCTGAAAGGCTTCATCAAGAATATTCGCCCTGATGGCAAAATTGATCTCTCTTTGCAGAAGATCGGTGTTGAGAAGATGGACGACTTGAGCGAGAAGATTTTAGAGACTCTGGCTAAGAAAGGCGGTTCAATGCCATTAAGTGATAAATCAACGCCTGAAGCTATCTTTGCTGAGTTCCGTACCAGTAAAGGGACGTTTAAGAAATCTATCGGTACTTTGTACAAACAAGGTAAGATTGTTATCGAGCAAGATGGCATCCGCTTGGCTTAAATGCCAAGCTTTATAGCTTTGTTTGTTCCTCCTGAATAACCTTGTTTCCCTAGAATAAAAAAAGGCCCGAAATGCTTTGCATTTTTGGGCCTAGGGGAATGGCTCCGAAGAGCCTGCGCTAATTTCCACTTACAAATAAGTGTAGTACAGGCTCCTCGTTTAGCGAGGGTTAACTAGAATTTCATACTATAGTTTGCTTTTACAAAAGAGAAGTTTGCTTTTTAGAATAGGTTTTTGTCTCTAACAAGCTCTCTTGGTAAACCATTTTTCACTCGGTTACCGACCCATTTTCCTAATCCAATCACATCGTTACCAAAGCGGACGATGACTTCACCTTGGCCACTTTGCCCTTGTGGACGAACATCACGCCCCATATACCATTCTCTGGCGTCTTCAATCGAGAGTTCAATACCGCAAGCTTCTTTCCCCGTTGCAAGAGTGGTTGCAACTTGGTGTTGCCAGCGATAGCCTTTTTTGTGCGTTTCAGCAATTTTAATCCCCATGCGAGAGAAACGTAGCTCACCCAGCATTGGCTCTAATGCATCAGGGAATAACCATACATCGTTATCACGAAGCCAGACGGAACTGTTTTCTGGCAGCGAAATACCTAAGCATTTTTTCAGCTCTTGATTCACGTCGTTTGAAATCTTCGCGTTGGCTTTTTCAAACGGGAATTTACCTAAGCGTTTTTTGACTGGTGGCGTTTCGACACTGGCATTCTTGCGGATTCGAGCCACGAAGAAGCCTTCGCAGTCATAAACTTGTGGGAATATATGCAGGAAACCTTCTTCTGTTAATGCTTTATTGGCTTCAGGGAATAGGGAAGCTAACGATTCAAAACTGACTGCATCGCCGAATGTCTGTTTAAGATGCTGGCACACGTCTTGGTTCTCTTCACGGCTTAATGTACAGGTTGAATAAACAAGCACACCACCGACTTTTAGGGCCTGAAAGGCACTTTCGATCAGCTCTTTTTGTGTATCCGCAATACTATGAATGGATTCTTTGCTCCAGTTTTTCAATGAATCTGGATCTTTACGAATGGTTCCTTCGCCTGAACATGGCGCGTCCAACAACACGGCATCAAATTGCTCAGGTAACCAACTGCCAAACACTCGTCCATCAAAGTTGGTCAGCGCAGTGTTGCGAATGCCGCAGCGTTCTATGTTGGCATGTAGGACTTTTACACGGCTGGCTGAGAATTCATTCGCTACCAAAATACCGTTGTTTTGCATTAAGCCTGCAATCTGCGTTGTTTTTGAGCCCGGTGCTGCCGCAGTGTCTAGCACTGACAGATAAGGGCTGTCTTCCGCGGTGAACAGTGCAGATACAGGCATCATTGAGCTGGCTTCTTGGATATAGAACAAGCCTGCCATATGTTCAGCGGTATTCCCCAGAGGTACGTCACTTTCGTCAGCATCAATCCAGAAACCAGTATCACACCAAGGTACAGGTTCTAAAGCCCAGCGTTTATCTTCAGCGCGTTTTTTGAATTCCTCTACAGAGATTTTCAATGTGTTTACGCGAACACTTTTACGTAACGGTCTTTGGCATGCTGCAATGAAATCTTCCATGTTTAACTCAGGAGGAAGAATTTCGGCCATTGAAGATAGGAACAGCTCAGGGAAGGATATATTAGGATGCAAAACGTATTCTCGATTAGCTAAAGGGCAGAGTAGGTAGTAGGCGGCAGATTATAGCGGCATCACAGTTTTATTTGAAGTCGTGGTTTTACTGCTGGATTAAGCGTTGTTAAGCAGATAAATGAAAAAAGCGTGTTTCCACGCTTATTTCTTACTACTTTGAAGTTGCTAGTCCGGTTGCAGACTAGTTTGGTTGAGGAATAGGTGTGCGCCATTGTTTCCAACCTTCTTCAGCGCGCGAGTACAAGTAGAACGACTGTCCCGCTTTGGCAGCAGGCATGAGCTGTTTTTGTTCTGGTGTCGAGAAGGTAATACCACCGCGAACAATACTGTCAAACGTACCTGCCTTGATGTCCGCACCAGATAAGCCAATCGAAACATCAACACCGGAAACATTCCAGAAGACACTGTTTTGGCGAATGAGATAGCTGTACTCAGGTTCAATTTCGATAGTCGAAATCACTCTGTCAGCAAGGTTTCCTAACTGCACTCGAGTTACTCGACCTACATCCATGCCTCTAAACAAAACAGGGGTGCCAACGGAAACCGAGCCTTTATCTTCGCTTTGTAGGGTAAACGAGATACTGGTTTTCTTATATGGCAGTTCTGACAACGGGAATGAATAGGTTGGATCGCCATCTCCCGGCTTAACCTCAATAGACTTGCTTAGCAGGTTCTCGATGTTTTCAATACCATGAGTCAAGCTAACTTTCGCTGATGCAATCCAGAATACTGATCCTTTTGTGGCAATGTTCTTGCTGTATTCAGGTTTAATGCGCGCGGTAATCGAAATCTTATTTGCAGTGAAACTTGGCGTGACGCTGACCACTTCACCTACAGATACGCCTTGGTATTTGATGTTTGTACCGACAGGAACCGCCACATCGCCAGAGGCTGTAAGAGTAATGGTTTTGCCGTATTTTTGAGCTTGTTGATAGCTTGGATAAAGCACCCATTTGTCATTAACTTTGTTATCAACACCACTGATGTTATCAAACGCTATCCCTCCTTGAATCAATGTTTGTAGAGGCGCAGCTTTAACACTTATTCCTGCCAGCGATGCATCAATTTCGACACCTGAACGGTTCCAAAATACAGTTTGACTCGTAATTAGATGTTTGTACTGATTCTCTATTTTTACCTTAATCTCAACCCCTTTAGACGTCAGCGTGTAGCCTGCTACATTCCCCACTCGCAGGTTGCGATAGAGAAGTGGGCTACCCGCACTGACTGGAGGAAGTTCTTCCGCCATTAAGGTAAATGTTTGAGTGCCAGACTGATTGTACTTCGCCAATTCAGCTAACGATTGGCTTTGATAAAGCCGATATTGTGACTGAATTTGCTTACTGCCTTCACTGACAAAGCTAATTGAACCCGTCAGTAGCTGTTTAGCTGGAGGAATAGAAACGTTTAACCCTGATTCTGTCAGTTCGGCGGTTGCAGTACCTGTAACATAAAAGCGGCTATTTGAGCCGATAAATGGAACATACTCTTCATCAATCAGCACATCGAACTCAACGTTATCAGGCTTAAGGGCGACTTTTGTAACGCTACCGACCGCAACGCCGCGATACAAAATGTCGGTGCCAGCACTCAGACCAAATGAGCTGTCGGCGATAAGTTTTAAGGCGACGGATTTCGCCTGAGTACGGTTAAATTCTTGCTTACGCACTGCCACGAAATGACGAGAGCGATCACCTTCACCGGGAACCAGAGTTAGATAGTTACCCTTTATAAGATTGCCTAGGTTCTCAACGCCTGTCAGTGCGATTTTTGCTTCTTCAAGAATGAAGTTGCTGCCACTGTTCAGCATGTCGCTGAAGGCAGGTTGAATAGCGGCAGATGCAATAATTTCTTTGCGTTCTTCATCCAACTGCAGATTGGTGATCTGACCGATTTCCAACCCTCTGTACATAATTGGCGCACCAGAAACACTGATGTTGTTATCGTCTGGCAGAACAATCTTAATGGCGACACCACGTCCAGCAGTTCTGAGGTCCGGATAAAGTTTAAATTCAGAATTTTGTTCAGCGGGTTCTCCTTCGTCAGGAGAGTCAACTGCGATAGCCCCACCTAACAAAGCAGCTACACTTTCCATACGAATATCAACACCACTTAAACCTAAGTTAGCGCCAATACCACTTACGTTCCAAAAACGGCTTTCCGTCGTTATGACATTGCGATATTGCTCTTGAATGGACGCATCGATAATTACAGACTGATTGTCATCGGCCAGTTGATAGTTGTATACCTCACCGATGGGGATCTTTTTGTAGACGATTTGCGAGCCAACAGAAATTCCACCCAAATCTCGAGCTTTCAAAGTAATGGTTAACCCTTGATTGGCGAGCAAGTCTGAAGGTGCAGAGTCGAGAGCGCGATAGCTTTGAGGATGGTCGTCTGCATCATAATCATTGTCTTCAACAATTTCATCACCCGGGTCAATAGCAATGTAGTTACCCGATACCAAAGCATCAAGACCGGAAATGCCAGACAAACTTGCGGTGGGTTTTACTAACCAAAAGCGGGTCTTTTCAGAAAGCAGTCTTTTCGCATCCGGATAAATGTCGGTGTCGACATAAATGCTGTCTAGGTTAGGGGACAACTTGATGTTTCTGACCATACCGACCTCTAAGCCTTGATAGCGGACCGGTGTTCTTCCAGCTACCAGACCTTGTGCATTAGAGAAGTAAATTTGAATGCGTTCACCAGCATCATGGATAGATTTCATTATTAACCAACCAGCCAGCACGACCGTGAGGATAGGCAAAATCCACAAAGGAGAGATTCCTTTGTTCTTTTTGACATCTGGCTTGTAGGAGGTTTGCTGAGTAATATTTTTATTCATCAACTGACTCTTGTTTATTGTTATCGTCGCGGTAGTTATCCCAAATGAGTCTTGGATCGAGGCTTTCTGCTGCCAACAGCGTCAACACCACAACCATTCCAAAAGCAATGGCACCGTATCCGGGAGTAAAATCGAGCAACTGCCCACGATCAACGACCGCTAACATTATAGAAATAACAAACAGGTCCATCACGGACCATTTTCCTATCCATTTGATAACAAAGTATATGATCATTCTTTGGCGGAAAAAGACGCTTCGCTTAAATTTTATGGCAAGTAGTAGATAAGTTAAGCCAAGTATTTTGGCGACCGGTACCACAATACTTGCCACAAAAATGATGACTGCAATTCCAATCATGCCGCTGTTAATCAGTGATGCTACACCCGAAAATATTGTGTCTTCGAGTCTTTGTCCGTTGGTTAACAAGATTGAAATTGGCAGAATGTTGGCTGGAATAATCGAAACCGTAGCGGCCAATAAGTACGCCCAAGTCGTTTCAATGGAATTAGGCTTTCTGTGGTAGAGCTTCTGATGGCAACGAATGCAATTTGAACTCTCCGGTTGAGAGAGATGGCAGTTGTGGCAGTGCACGTGTTTCACTTCGAGCGGATATTCAGTTTCTGGTCGCCAAGCTTCCCAATAACGTCTTACACTGATACGACTGATTAGCAGAACGGTAAATATCTGTAGCAGAACCAGTCCGTACAGCCCGGGGCCAACGAAAACATCTGAAATATCAATCAGTTTGAAACACGAAACCGCAATGCTCACCAGAAATACATCGATCATAACCCAAGGCTTAAGCTTAGAGATCAGCAGCAGCGAATAGCGCATTAGGGCGAAATTATTGTGTCTTAACGCAACGTGTGCACCTACAACGCTGCAGCAAAGTATAAATGGAGCGAGCGAAGCACAGAAAAACACGAGCAGTGCTAAGCCGACATATCCTTCGTTATAGAGTGCTTCTACACCGGAAGGTAGTGTTGCTGGAATCATAACGCCTATTAGGCGAATACGAATGAAATCGAAAAAGTGAGAGGGTATAAACAACAATAGGCAGGTAATAGCCAAAGCTAAGTTGCCTGATAGGGAAGGTTGCCCGCCACGATAAAGTTGCGTACCACACCGAGGGCAATATGCACTTTTACCTTTCTCTACGCTAATGACGTCCACGGGCAACTCACACCCTTGGCAAAGGCGTATTCCAGAAGGAGTGGATAGATGTTTTTCTATCGCTCTCACTTTCATCAGATACCCCTTGAACTTAATGTGTCAATGTAACTAATTGGCGTAGGATTGCACCGAACCGTAGAGAGTTTGATATAGCCCTTCTTGCTCAACCAGTTCTCTATGTGTGCCAGCTTGGCTAACGCGTCCATCTTCCAATACATAAATCAAATCTGCTTGTTTCACCGCTGAAAGTCTGTGAGCGACTATCAAAGTGGTTCGTCCTTTTAAAAACTCGTTTAATGCCTTATGTAAGGCACTTTCTGTCGCGGTATCGAGTGCTGAAGTCGCTTCATCTAAAATGACGAATTTGGGGTTACTTAAAACCATGCGTGCAATGGCTAAACGCTGACGCTGACCACCGGACAGACGGATACCATTACGCCCGATTTGAGAATCCAACCCATGATCCAGCTTACTAATTACATCCTGCATTTGCGCAATTTCAAGAGCGCGCCACAGTTCAGCTTCATCATGTTCTCCACCAAGGGTCAAATTGTGCCTTAAAGTGTCATTAAAGAGTATAGGTTGTTGTAGAACAACGGCAATTTCCCCACGGATAACATCGAAACTAATGTCGTCGCATGTCTCGCCATTGAAACGAATTTGCCCTGTGTTCGCCCGATAAACACCGATCAGTAGCTGTATTAGAGTCGATTTTCCTCCGCCACTTGCTCCGACCAGTGCAACTTTTTTACCGGATGGGATATTAAGGGACAAATCCTTGAGCACATTGTTTTCACCGTCATATGAAAAATTGACGTTTGAAACCGTCACTTCTACTTCTTTGTCTTCAGTAAATGGATTGATTTTACTGATTGGGCGATGTTCTTCTTCTAAATCAAGTAGAGCGTTGATTCGGCCAAGCGCGGCTTTGGCGCTATACCAAGAAAATTGAATGCTCAACAGTTCCTGAACAGGTGAAAGCATGAACCACAAATAGCCGAACACAGCAAACATCTGCCCAATAGAAAGATCACTGAACACTACCATGAGCATGGCCGCCGCTCTGAACAACTCGAATCCAAGCAAAAACAGCAGGAATGATAAGCGGCCAGCCGCTTCGGATTGCCATGCATATTTGTCCGCACTTAAACGTACTTCATTGGCCTGTTCTTTTAGCTCTGTAAGAAATTCACGTTCTTTGTTGGCCGCTCTAAGTTGATAAATACCATCGAGAGTTTCTACCAGCCTGTTTTGAAAGCGCTCAAAGGCTTGGTTTTCTCTTTTCTTCAGGTGTTTGACTTTACTACCAAGCAAACGCGAAAAGTAAACCACGACAGGGTTTACTAATAGGATAAAGAGCCCTAAACGCCACTCAATCCACAATAAAACGATAGCAGTTCCGCTGACGGTTAACAGGCCAATAATAAATTTACTTAACGTAGACCCGATAAATTGGTCTATGGTTTCAATATCTGTAACCAAATGGGCATTTATTCCACCGCTTCCCCGAGTCTCGTATTGTTTTATGCTAATTCGCCCCAACTTATCTATCATCTTGCTGCGCATCTGATAGGTGATGGTTTTAGAGACAAGCGTGAACTGTCGGCTTTGTAGAATATTGAGCATCTGGCTCGCCGCTCGCATGAGAACGACAAGTACTAGAGTGAGGACGATGTAACCTGTTGCTGTTTGCCAAGACGTCGGCAAAACACCATTCATCATCTCGATACCGGTTGAAGGCTGGTTTAGCAGCACTTCATCAACCATTAGAGGCATAAGCAGTGGAATGGGCACACTGATTAGCGTTGCAACAATCGCAATTACATTGGCAAACAATAGCTTGGATTGATGCTTTTTCGCTTGTGTTATTAGCCAAGAACGGCTAATAGTGTTTGTGGAATTTGCCATCTTTATGAGAATGAATCCTATTTAGTTTTGGCGCATTATATGTAAAACCTTTAGGTAATCAAAACTTAAAGGCATTTAAAACCTAAAGTGAAGTCTTTATTTTTCAATTGGAAGTTTAGTTTATATGAAATTAGAACATTACCACCGCTTAACAAAACAAGCTGTCGCACTACTAGAATCAGAAAAGGACTTGATTGCGAACTTGTCTAACTTAAGCGCACTACTCAACATGGAATTAGAAGACCTTAACTGGGTTGGTTTCTATTTGATGCGAGAAGGTGAGTTGGTATTAGGTCCATTCCAAGGTAAACCTGCTTGTGTGCGTATTCCTGTCGGACGTGGCGTATGCGGTACAGCAGTTTCAACTAATAGTGTACAACGTGTTTATGATGTTCATGAGTTTGAAGGTCATATTGCGTGTGACGCTGCCAGCAATTCGGAGATTGTTATTCCATTTTCAATCAATGGTGAAGTAGTCGGTGTTCTCGATATTGACAGTCCAAGTGTGGGTCGTTTTTCCGAAATTGATGAGGAAGGACTGACATTTTTGATGACAGAAGTTGAAAAGCTGCTCAATTCACAGGCTAACAAGGCATAAATTGTCTTTTGCCTGTGGTTTTTCGTATTCAGGTCACTATAATACCGAACATATTTACTCTTAATGCTCGCGGACAAGCCGCATAAACCAGGAATCCTCATGGAAAACACTGAAAAGTTAAAAAACAGCAAAGAAGTTATTGCGTACATTGCTGAATGTTTCCCTAAATGCTTTACTTTAGAGGGTGAAGCGAAGCCTCTTAAAATTGGTATTTTTCAAGATCTTGCTGAACGCCTTGGCGAAGATCCAAAAGTTAGTAAAACTCAGCTTCGTGCAGCTTTAAGACAGTACACTTCTTCATGGCGTTACCTACACGGCGTAAAACCTGGTGCGGTTCGTGTAGACCTAGACGGAAACGCTTGTGGAGAGCTTGAAGAGCAACATGTAGAACATGCACAAGCAGCGTTGGCAGAAAGTAAAGCTCGTGTTGACGCTCGTCGTAAAGAACAAGGTAAAAAAGCTCGCGAAGAAGCGAAAGCTAAGCCAAAAGCTAAGAAAGCAGCTCAGCCTCGCCGTCCTCAAAACAAAGGGCCAAAACCAGAAAGTAAACCTGTTGAAACAAGAGCTTTGAATGCTGACGAAATCATTGTTGGTAAAGAAGTGAACATCAACATGGGTAAAGGCAACATGGCTGCGACCATTGTTGAAATCAATAAGGAAGACGTGCGTGTTCAACTTGGTAACGGCCTACAAATGGTTGTAAAAGCGGAGCACTTGCGCGCCTAAAGGAGAAACTCCTACGCATGAAATGCCGTTCAAAATGGACTCTGATTGCTGCTAGCGTTTGGCTAGCAGCATCTTCAGCTCAGGCTGTTGAAGCCCAAATTCAAAAGAAAGATTTACCCGTTCTTGCTCCTGAAGCTCAACATGAAACAGCAAGTAAAAGGGTAACTTCTCGTTTTACTCGTTCTCACTACAAGCATTTCAATCTCGACGATCAATTTTCTCAAGAGATTTTTGAACGTTACGTTGAGCTTCTTGACTACAACCGCAGTCTTTTCACTCAAGCTGACATCGATTCTTTCCAGTCTAAAGCTGTTCAATTAGATGATGAACTCAAGGCAGGTAGCAACGCTATTGCGTTTGAAATCTATAACTTGTCGATGATTAAGCGTTTCGAACGTTTTAAATATGCTTTGTCATTACTCGATAAAGAAATCAAATTTAATACTGATGAAACCATCGAAATTGATCGTTCTAAAGCGGCTTGGCCTAAGAATAAAGCTGAAATTGATGAGTTATGGCGCAAGCGCGTAAAATACGATGCTTTGAGCCTAAAATTGACAGGCAAAGAGTGGCCTGAAATCAAAGAGACGCTGTCAAAACGCTACAACAATGCTATCAAACGCCTAACTCAAACTCATAGTGAAGATGTTTTCCAACTTTACATGAATGCGTTTGCTCGCCAGATTGACCCGCATACCAGTTACCTTTCACCTCGTAATGCAGAACAATTCCAGTCTGAGATGAGCTTATCTCTGGAAGGGATTGGTGCTGTTTTACAAATGACGGATGACTACACGGTTATTTCTTCGTTGGTTACTGGTGGCCCAGCTGCAAGCAGCAAGCAATTGTCAGAAGGCGATCGTATTGTTGGCGTTGGTCAGGATGGTGAAGATATCGTCGATGTTATCGGCTGGCGATTGGATGATGTTGTTCAGTTAATCAAAGGTCCGAAGGGCACTAAGGTTAATCTTGAAATTCTACCTGATGGTAAGGATGTAAAACGTCACGTTGTAACAATTGTCCGCGATAAGATTCGTCTAGAAGATAGAGCCGTTAAATCAGAAGTGATTGAAAAGGGTGGTAAAAAGATTGGTGTTCTAGAAGTACCAAGTTTCTACGTTGGCCTTTCTCAAGACACCGATAAACTGATTACTCAGTTAAAAGCTGACAAAGTGGACGGCATCATTGTTGACTTACGAAATAACGGTGGCGGTGCTTTAACAGAAGCGACGGCATTATCCGGTTTGTTTATTACCAGTGGCCCAGTTGTTCAAGTTCGTGATAGTTATGGTCGCGTGAACGTAAACAGCGATACCGACGGAAAGATCAGTTATTCAGGTCCAATGACGGTATTGATCAACAGCTATAGCGCCTCTGCCTCTGAGATTTTTGCTGCGGCAATGCAAGATTATGGTCGCGCTATTATTCTTGGCGAAAACTCATTCGGTAAGGGTACGGTACAGCAGCATCGTTCTTTGAATCATATTTACGATATGTTCGATAAAGAGCTGGGCTATGTGCAATACACGATTCAGAAGTTTTATCGCATTGACGGTGGTAGTACGCAAAACAAAGGTGTAGTACCTGACATTGCGTTCCCTGCTGCAATTGATGCTGCTGAAACGGGTGAGAGTGTCGAGCCAAATGCGCTTCCTTGGGACAGCATTGATCAAGCGAAGTATTCTAAACTCCATGATTTCTCAGCGATTATTGCCTCGTTGACGCAAAAGCATCAGCAACGCATTGCCTCTGATCTTGAGTTTGGTTTTATCCAACAAGATATTACTAAATATAAAGCAGAAAAAGATGACAACGCGCTGTCTTTAAACGAAAAAGCTCGTAAGAAGAAAAGTGATGAAGCCGATGCAGAGCGTTTAGCTCGAATCAACAAACGTCAAGTTGATGCTGGAAAAGCAGAATACAAGAGTTTAGACGACGTGCCGAAAGATTATGAAGTGCCTGATGCGTATTTGAACGAATCGGTAGCCATCATGGTTGATATGCTGAAGTCGGCAAAAAAATAGAAAACTCAATGTAATAAAAAGGCGAGCTGGTTAGCTCGCTTTTTTCATGCCTAAAATCCATATGCAACTAAATGTGATGTGTATCAAATAATTTAGCGAAATCTAACATGCGATCCTAAGCTTAAGAAAAGTGAGGGAGATCGCTATGAAATGGATAACCGTTATTTTTGCCTGTATTGCTTTGACGATAACAGGCCAGTCCTTTGGTTCAATGAATGGGCCGATTAAAGATTTAACGCAGTTTGATCAGCCGTTTCTTCTTGGCGATTGGTATTTGTTGAATCCAGCCCCAGAGGAATCAGAGGAAAACTTCCTCGCCATCAAGCTGAACTTTGAGTCCGACTATACCTTCAGCATTGATATTCAGAAGAAGGATTACAGTGTCGACCACTGGGAAGGTATGTATACAGCAAACAGTGATACGCTCATTCTAGGATTAAATAGCGATGATCCTCAGGTTTATGAATATCAAAGTAACCACAATTTGCTGTTTTTAAATGGTGTAACGTTTACCAAAGCTTTACCCAACGCTTTAGCAGGAATGTGGTCTAGCACTTCACTGTCCGGTCGGGATTTGTATGCCGATAAACTCACGGAAGTGTTACTCATCCTTCAGCCGGATTTTGTGTTTCTGTTTAAAGCCAGTGGTAGTGATGGAAACGAAACGACCCATCAAGGTGTGTATTACATGGAAGGGGATCACCTTGTTTTGCTGTATGAAGACGGCGAACAAGATACTCGCTATACGCTACAGCAGGACCAGTTAACTCTGGATATGGAAGGCGGCTCTATGTATGCGGTTTTAAATCGAATTCGTTGACGGCGACAATCGAATGTTTATTAACCAATTGAATTCTATTTATAAGAGATAGCCAGTGATGGGTATCTCTTTTTTTCTTTTAGGGGTTGTTATTGGCAATAACAAGCCTAAGATCTGTAATTGTCACATATCATTATGTCAAAAGGATTCCGGCAATGGCTCACACTCCTCAAGCCAAATATCGTAAAGATTATACTCAACCATCCCATACCATTTCTCAAATCGAACTGACTTTCGATCTGTATGATACAGAGACGACGGTAACTGCTGTTTCACAAATTAAACAAATGAAGGACAGTACAACCTTAGTTTTGGATGGTGAAGATCTTAAGTTACAAGCGCTGAAAGTAAATGGCGTTGATTGGAACGAATACACTGAACTGGAAGCTGGTTTAGAAATTCGTCAGCTACCGGCGGAGTTTGAGTTAACGGTTGTTACTTTGATCAACCCAGAGGCAAACACTGCATTAGAAGGTTTGTATAAATCCGGTGGCGCGTTCTGCACGCAATGTGAAGCTGAAGGTTTCCGCAGAATTACTTACTATTTAGATCGCCCGGATGTTTTAGCGAAATACACCACAACGGTCATTGCAGATAAAGCTCAATATCCATATCTGCTCAGCAACGGTAACAAAGTTGAACAAGGCGAAGTAGACAATGGTCGCCATTGGGTGAAATGGCAAGATCCGCATCCAAAACCAGCATACTTATTCGCTTTAGTAGCGGGCGATTTTGATGTTCTGCACGATAAATTTGTTACTCAGTCTGGCCGCAACGTAGATTTGGAAATCTTCGTTGATAAAGGCAACCTAGACAGAGCGCACCACGCGATGGTTTCTTTGATTAACTCAATGAAGTGGGATGAAGAACGTTTTGGTCTTGAGTACGATTTAGATATCTACATGATCGTTGCGGTTGATTTCTTCAACATGGGCGCAATGGAAAACAAAGGGTTGAACATTTTCAACTCGAAGTTTGTATTGGCCAATGATCAAACGGCAACAGACACTGATTATCTTGGTATTGAAGCAGTGATTGGTCACGAATATTTCCATAACTGGACAGGTAACCGCGTTACTTGTCGTGACTGGTTCCAGTTAAGCTTGAAAGAAGGCTTAACTGTATTCCGCGATCAAGAGTTCTCTTCAGATTTAGGTTCTCGTGCTGTGAACCGCATCAACAATGTTCGTATTATTCGTGGTCCGCAGTTTGCAGAAGATGCAAGCCCAATGTCGCACCCAATTCGTCCAGATAAAGTGATAGAAATGAATAACTTCTACACGTTGACTGTGTATGAAAAGGGCAGCGAAGTGATTCGAATGATGCATACTTTGCTTGGTGAGGAAGGTTTCCAAAAAGGTATGAAGTTATACTTCGAGCGCCATGATGGTACAGCCGCAACCTGTGAAGATTTTGTCGCTGCGATGGAAGATGCATCAGGTGTTGATCTGAAGCAGTTCCGTTTATGGTACAGCCAGTCGGGTACTCCAACGGTATCAGTTAGCAGCGAATATAACGCAGAAGCAAAAACGTATGCGCTAACGGTATGTCAATCGACAGAACCAACACACGATCAAAAAGAGAAGCAACCTCTGCATATTCCTTTTGATGTTGAGCTTTATGCAAAAGATGGAAGTGTGATTCCTTTGCAAAGCAAAGGTAATCCTGTTGCGAATGTGCTGAATGTTACTCAAGCGGAGCAAACATTTGTATTTGAGAACGTGACAGAAAAACCAATCCCATCGTTACTAAGAGAGTTTTCTGCTCCGGTGAGGTTGGAATATGACTACTCAGATGAAGAGTTAGTATTCTTAATGTCCAATGCGAGTAACGAATTTGCACGTTGGGATGCGGGTCAAATATTAATGGCTAAGTATATTCGTGACAATGTAACTCGTGAACAACAAGGACAAAAGGTTGAATTACCTGCCGTTGTTGTCGATGCATTCCGCGGTGTTTTACTGAGTGATTCTTTAGAACCTGCATTTGTTGCCGAGATGCTTTCACTACCGAGCCATAACGAAGTGTCAGGTTGGTACAAGTGTGTGGATGTTGATGCAATTGCCAATGTGCTTAAAGCATTCAAAGTTATTCTTGCAACTGAACTTGAAGATGAATTAGGCGCAACATATCAAACACTAAAACAAAATGAATACACCATTAGCCATGAAGCCATTGGTAAACGCGCATTACGTAATATCTGTTTGTCCTACCTAGCGTACACTGAGCAAGGTAATGCTTTAGTGGAGAAACAATACAACCAAGCGAACAATATGACTGACACTATCGCAGCCATGAGTGCGGCGAACAGTACAGGGCTTGCATGTCGTGAAGCCCAAATGGCGGATTACAGCAATAAGTGGAAACATGACGGTTTAGTGATGGACAAGTGGTTTACTCTACAGGGTTGCAACCCGGCGAGTGATGCACTAGAAGTGATTAAGAAAACGATGAATCATGAAGCGTTCAGTTTGAAGAACCCAAACCGTACTCGTAATCTGATTGGTGCTTTCTTAAATAACAACCCGGTTAACTTCCATGCGAAGAGTGGTGAAGGCTATCGTTTTGCGGGCGAAATACTTCGCGAGCTCAACAGTAGTAACCCACAAGTGGCATCTCGTTTAATTGACCCTCTGCTTAAATTCCGTAAATACGATGAAGAGCGACAAGGATTAATTAGAAAAGAGCTTGAAGCGTTAAAAGCGATGGATAATTTAGCGCGAGATCTTTATGAAAAAGTCTCTAAAGCACTAGAAGATTAACAATAGGCAGTGGTGGCATTTCGATGCCACCTTTTTTATTTCTAAACCACAATTCATCGCTGCGGTGATTGGTCTATGAAGCATTACTATTTTTCACTCAACATTTCGTATCAAGCTTATTTGGCACATTATTCGGGAGCGGCAAGTTCCATTTTAGTTGCAACAGAGCAGGGATTGCGTTTGCAGTTGCCAGCATCAAGATTTCGGCCATTTCTTAGCCAAATTGGAGTAAAAGGTCGATTTAGATTGATAACTGACCAAAATAACAAGTTTATAAAGTTAGAAATGCTATGAAGAAAGTTATTACCAGATGTTTAAATAGGAATCTTAGTCACATTCTCAAACATTTGGCTGTGTGGAAATGTTAAAAATATTAACGTTTAGTTCCTAAAACTTTTACAATAAAACATGCATTACCAGCGGTAGGTTATATTCTTACTGCATCCCCTACAAAACATAATTCTAATCTGGAGTCGCCTATGACCGCGCGTGAGACTTTGATGCCGGTTCTACTTGAAAAAGTTTACCAACTGATTCAAGACAAACTTGAGCAAAAACAACAACCTTTGGTTACTCAACTCGCTCAACATTTATTTAGCAATGTATCGCAAGATGATTTAGCTGAACGAAATGAATCGGATTTATACGGTGCAGTTGTCAGCCTTTGGCATCATATCTGTGAGAAGAAGAGCGATGATTACTCTGTTCGAGTTTTCAATCCAACAGTAAGCCGACATGGTTGGGAGTCTACCCATACGATTGTCGAGATTGTTGTTCCTGATGGTCCTTTCCATGTTGACTCTATTAAGATGGCATTAAGCCGACTAGATTTAACTGCCCACCTAATGCTAAATGGTCCTACTCAAATTGATCGTGATGATAAAGGCGCAATCAAGAGTATCAATAACGGAGAAGGGCCTCTTCAGTCTTTATTCCATATTGAAGTCGATCGTTTAAGCAATAAAGCAGAGATGAAAACTCTTCAGGATGAACTGCTAGAAATTCTGCTTGATACCGCTCTGGTCGTTAAAGACTGGAAACCTATGGTAAACAAACTGGATCAAGTTATCAGTCAACTTGAAGCAAATGTTGATCGTCTTCCAGAATCTGATCGTTTTCAGGAGACCATGGCATTCTTACGTTGGTTAGGTGATCATAACTTTACCTTCATGGGCTACAAAGAATACGATCTTGTTGAGATTGAAGGCGACACAACACTAAGACCTACTGAGGAAGCGGGGCTTGGTCTTTTCTCACAAAGTGATCGCGTTCGTTCAGTAAAACTATCTGAGTTTTCAGATTCAGCACGTCTAGAAGCGAAAAAAGCCTACTTATTAATTCTAACTAAAGGCAATAAGCAATCTCGTATCCATCGTCCGGCGTATACCGATTACATCGGAATTAAAAAGTTTGATGAAAACGGAAAAGTGGTCGGCGAGCACCGCTTTACAGGTTTGTACACATCAGCGGTATATAACCAAGCCGTACAAAGCATTCCTCTTATTCGCGAAAAAGTGGAACGTATACTCAGTGCTAGTCGCTACCGTGTTGGTTCATACGCTTATAAAGCGCTGCACAACATTCTAGAAAACTACCCACGCGATGAACTGCTTCAAGCGACCGAAGAAGAATTATTAGAAGTCGGTATGGGTGTTGTACAAATGCAGGACCGAGATCTTCTACGTCTGTTTGTACGCAAAGACCCGTTTGGCCGTTTCTTTAGCTGTATGGTGTATGTAACAAAAGAGCGTTACAACACTGAGTTGCGTCGTCAGACTCAACGCATTTTTAAACAGTATTTTGGTTGTGAACAAGAAGTCGAGTTCACAACGTATTTCTCTGAAAGCCCACTTGCAAGAACTCATTACATCGTTCGTGTTGATAACAACAATATGGACGTGAATGTGAAGAAAATAGAGCAAAACTTAATGGAAGCATCAACAACTTGGGATGATCGTTTGTCTGAAGCGATCGTGGCGAACTGTGGCGAAAGCAAAGGCTTACCGCTTTCAAAACAATACCTTCATGCATTCCCTCGTTCATATAAAGAAGATGTAATGCCAGCTTCTGCGGTTGCAGACATTGAGCGCCTTGAAGCACTCAATGAAGAAAATAAACTGGGTATGCTGTTCTATCGTCCGCAAGAAGAGACCAAAGATTCTAAAGCGGTACGTCTGAAACTGTATCACCGTGATGAACCTATCCATCTTTCTGATGTGATGCCAATGCTTGAAAACTTGGGCTTGCGCGTAATTGGTGAATCGCCATACGAAGTGATCAAATCAAACGGTCAGGTTTATTGGATCCTAGATTTCTCAATGCTTCATAAGAGTGAAAACCAAGTTGATCTTCGTGAAGCTCGTGATCGTTTCCAACAAGCATTTGCGGCTATTTGGTATGGTGATCTGGAAAGCGACGGTTTCAACCGTTTAGTTCTAGGCGCTTCATTAACTGGTAGAGAAGTATCGATTCTTCGTGCTTACGCTCGTTATATGCGCCAAGTGGGTTTCCCATTCAGCCAACAATACATCGAAGATACATTGAGTCACTATCCTGATGTAGCGAAAGGTTTGGTGGATCTGTTTGTACGTCGTTTTGATCCTAAGCATAAAGGCGCTCAAAAAGGTCAAACCGAACTGATAAACAAGATCACAGAACAGTTAGATCATGTAGAAAGTCTTGATGATGACCGTATCATTCGTCGCTACATGGAAATGATCCTAGCGACTTACCGCACCAACTACTACCAATTGGATGAAGATAAGCAACCAAAACCTTGGTTAGCATTAAAGATGAAGCCAAAAGAGATCCCAGAGATTCCGGCACCTGTGCCTGCTTTTGAAATCTTCGTCTACGCACCAGATATTGAAGGTGTGCATCTACGCGGCGGTAAGGTAGCGCGTGGTGGCTTGCGTTGGTCTGACCGTCAAGAAGATTTCCGTACTGAAATCCTTGGTCTGGTAAAAGCACAACAAGTTAAGAACACAGTAATTGTACCTGTAGGTGCAAAAGGTGGCTTCGTTTGTAAGAAACAGTACCTGTACAACACTCGTGATGAAATTTTCGCTGAAGGTCAGCGTTGTTATAAACGCTTTATTCGTGCGCTATTAGACGTTACAGACAACATTGTAGAAGGCGATCTTGTTGCACCTGTGAGCGTAGTTCGCCACGATGAAGACGATCCGTATTTGGTTGTTGCGGCAGATAAAGGTACTGCAACATTCTCTGACCTTGCTAACTCAGTTTCTGCGGAATACAACTTCTGGTTAGGTGATGCTTTCGCCTCTGGTGGTTCGAATGGTTATGACCACAAAGCGATGGGTATTACCGCGAAAGGCGGCTGGGAATCAGTTAAACGTCATTTCCGCGAAATAGGTATTGATTGTCAAACCACAGACTTCACTGCAGTTGGTGTCGGTGATATGGCGGGTGACGTATTTGGTAACGGTATGCTGCTATCAAAACACATCCGTCTACAGTGTGCATTTAACCACTTACATATCTTTATTGATCCAACTCCAGATGCAGCAAGCAGTTGGGAAGAGCGTAATCGCTTGTTCAATCTTCCACGTTCTAGCTGGGAAGACTACAACCCTAAGTTGATTTCTAAGGGCGGTGGTATTTTCTCACGTAAGGCAAAATCCATTACCTTAACGCCTGAAATTCAGAAGATGTTAGGGACTAAAAAAGGATCGGTTGCTCCAAATGAGCTGATTAAGATGATCCTTTGCATGGAAGTTGATCTGTTATGGAACGGCGGTATCGGTACTTACGTTAAATCTTCGCGTGAAACGCACACCGATGTGGGTGACCGTGCAAACGATGCATTGCGTATCGATGGCCGTGATCTCAACGCTAAGATTGTCGGTGAAGGCGGCAACTTAGGTATGACTCAGCTTGGACGTGTAGAATACGCACTGAAAGGCGGCCGAGTGAATACCGATTTCGTTGATAACGTTGGTGGTGTGGATTGTTCAGATAACGAAGTGAACATTAAGATCTTCCTCAATGGTCTGGTTGCAAATGGTGACATGACGATCAAGCAACGTAACCAAGTTCTTGAATCAATGGAAGACGAAGTCGGCGCGATCGTAATTGAAGATGCGTATGTTCAGTCAGAATCTATTTCTGTGACCGAGCAACAAGGTGTTGCTGTCGTTAAAGAACAGATTCGCTTTATTCACCAATTGGAGAAAGCAGGGCATTTGGATCGTGCATTGGAATATATTCCTGATGACGAAACACTGCTTGAGCGTGAAAAACTTGGTCAAGGTTTAACGCGTCCAGAGCTTTCTGTACTCGTCGCCTACGGCAAGATGGTGCTGAAAGACGAATTGGCTTGTGAAGAGATTGCGAATGACGAGTTCCATGCGCAGCAGCTAATGCAATACTTCCCAACTGAGTTACGTCGTAACTATTCACAACACATGCAGAACCATCCGCTACGCGCTGAAATTATTGCAACAGCGCTTGCGAATCAGATGGTTAACGAAATGGGTTGTAATTTCGTTACTCGTTTGCAGGAAGAAACAGGCTCAAACGCTGTTGATATTACTAATGCATACGCTGCTGCCCGTGAAATCTACAAGTTAGGTTCAGTGCTCGAAGAAGTCCGTAAGCTGGATAACAAAGCCGATGCATTAACGCAATACGAAGTGATGTTCCATGTTCGCCGTACTCTGCGTCGTCTATCTCGTTGGTTGTTACGTAATCGTCCGGGAAAACAATCAGTTCGTGATTTGATTGAGTTGTACCAAGCAGATGTAGAAGCTATCGCGAACAAACTTGATGACGTGCTTGTGGCTGAAGAAGTAGAAGAGCACAACATTATGGCTAAGGCTTGGATCGATAAAGGTATCGAACCTAAACTGGCTAACTATGTGGCTCGTTTGTCTAGCTTACACTCAGTGCTGGATATATCTACAGTAGCTAAGGAAAAACAGAAAACAGTTGAGCAAACAGCCAAACTGTACTTTAACCTTGGCGACCGCTTGTCTCTGCACTGGTTCTTGAAACAGATTAATAACCAAGCGACAGACAATAACTGGCAAGTATTGGCACGTGCAGCATTCAGAGAAGATCTGGATTGGCAGCAACGTCAACTAACCGCACAAGTGCTTAACTGTGAATGTGCAAGTGGTGAGTTGGACGTCATCAAAGCGCTGGATGAGTGGATGGAAGCAAATTCAGTCTCTTTACACCGTTGGGAAAATATCCTCAATGAGTTCAAAGTCGGTACAGTCCATGAGTTTGCGAAATTCTCTGTTGCATTAAGAGAATTGATGCTGCTCAACTTAAACTGCCAAGCGGTTGAATAAAGTTTGAATTGTTAGCCGAATAAGACAATAATTACGCCCCGTTTAATCGGGGCTTTTTTCTATCGGAGGCACAATGCTCTACCGCTTAGCCAGAACTGGCTTTTTCAAATTGGATGCTGAAAAGGCGCATGATCTTGCCATCCAAAACTTCAAACGTTTTACCGGCACTCCTCTTGATCTCTTCTATCGTCAACATCTCCCTAATCGACCAGTTGAATGTATGGGATTAACATTCAAAAACCCTGTTGGCCTTGCGGCTGGTCTTGATAAAAATGGCGAATGTATTGATGCATTTGGTGCTATGGGTTTCGGATTTGTAGAAGTAGGGACAGTAACTCCTCGTCCTCAATCCGGAAACGACAAACCACGTCTTTTCCGTATAATTCCAGCAGAAGGGATCATCAACCGTATGGGTTTTAATAACCTAGGCGTTGATAACCTAGTTGAGAATGTAAAGAAAGCCAATTACGACGGGATTATCGGTATCAATATCGGTAAAAATAAAGACACACCAATCGAAAAGGGTGCGGATGACTATTTGATCTGTATGGAGAAGGTTTATCAGTATGCTGGTTATATTGCTGTAAACATCTCATCGCCAAATACTCCTGGACTGCGCACTTTACAGTACGGTGAAGCACTCGATGAACTATTAGCAGCGCTGAAGGAAAAACAAGCTGAACTTGCTAGCAAGCATGATAAGTATGTTCCTTTAGCTCTTAAAATTGCACCAGATCTGAGTGATGACGAAATTAAGCAAATTTGTGCATCATTACTTAAGAACCAAATCGATGGTGTCATTGCAACTAACACTACTTTGGATCGTTCTTTGGTTGAAGGTATGAAGCACGGCAATGAAGCGGGTGGGCTAAGTGGTAAACCACTTCAATCTCGCAGCACTGAAGTGATCAAATGTTTATACCGTGAGCTAGGCGATCAAATTCCGATTATTGGTGTTGGTGGTATTGATTCATATGTTGCCGCTAAAGAAAAATTGTTGGCTGGTGCAAAACTTGTTCAAGTTTACAGCGGCTTCATTTACCAAGGACCAGGTTTGGTAGCGGACATAGTAAAAAACATCTAATTTGTCTTGCGGTGTATAGATTTACGCAAAAGTGACAAGGTAATGTAGAGAGGGAATGAGCAAATCATTTCCTCTTTTTTTTGTTTTTCCTCTCTTAGAATGAACTTCAGTTAGTTGGCAAGGGTAATTAAGCGTTTTACCTAAATAGTCTGATAAAAAATATATAGAGAGTCAGGACAATGCTTAAACCGAGTGACAAATGGAATTGGTACTACTCAGATAGTGAAGGCTATCTGATGCTAGAACTGGGTGAGGATATGGTGTTTCGCACCAACCTTAGCAGCAATCTATTAGTAGATTGCGCTTTTGCATCTAATCAATTTACCGTTGATGACGCTTCCGACTATCAAACATATAAGGAGCGTATTGATTGCTTAAATCTCAGTGAGCCGCGCAAAGTAGAATTAGTTCTATATTGTGTAGCCGCTAAACGCTTCCATAAGCCAGTTCAACCTAAGAGCTGGTTCTTCGACTATCAAAGCAGTGGTTATTCTCCAGAAGAGGGTGAAGTTGTCAGCTTGGTTAACAGTAATGGCCAAGGCTATTTTATCGTCTTAGAAGTGGGCGACAGTGCAAGTCTTTGTGCACTCGTTGACCTTGAAGATTTTGCTCTAAACGGTTCAAAGCAATTGCGCTTTGGACAGGTTATTAAAGTCATGCATGATCGAATGGCTTCAGCAAATCAAATTTTGCTACCTCAGCCTATGGCGATGGTAGGTTAACTTTCCCTAGTATTTTCGTTCCTTTGTTTCATTTCCTATCGGCGTAAAGCCGATTTTTTTTGCCTCAAATTTGCCATCGACAGGTAGGGTAACATCCGTTACTGCTATCTCATTTTTGATTCTGACAAATTAATTACATTTATTTTCCTTCAAATGTGACATCCAAATCGCACAAATCTCACCCCCAACTCATCTAAAAATTCCTGTTTTAGCTAATTTTGTAACTAATTTACAGTGTAAAAATGCATCTGGTATAGTCCAATTTGAGGGTGAATAAATACTCACTATCGCTATGAGCCCTTAAATTATTAGCTTTAGCCTTAGTGATGATTTATCCGGCGGTTTTTTGGGTAATAGAAAGGATGTTTTGTGTTTTTATGGATTTGGGGTGTTTAGATTTGGGCAAGCTGTCCATTGTCAGTTATAATCTGACACCATTTTTATTAGCTAAAGAACAGTATGAATCAGTATCTAGCGGTAACCTCAAACGGTCTTGAGAACCTATTAGTAGAAGAATTAACAAAATTAGGGATTTCAGACGCCAAACCTGTACAAGCAGGGGTGAAATTCAAGGCGTCAAATGAGCAAATTTACCGTTGTTGTTTATGGAGCCGACTTGCTTCACGATTTGTACGTGTTATTACAGAATTCAATTGTCAAAATGATATGGACTTGTACCTTTCGGCAACGTCAGTGAATTGGGTCAATCATTTTCACAGCTCTAAAAAGTTTGTTGTTGACTTCAACGGTACAAACCGAGAGATCCGTAACAGTCAATACGGTGCAATGAAAGTTAAAGACGCCGTAGTTGATTGTTTTGAAAAGAAAAATCTCCCACGCCCTTCGATCAGTAAAGATCATGCAGATCTTCGCATTCATGTTCGTTTACATAATGATAAAGCGCTGCTGGGTATCGATATGGTTGGTGGTGGCTTACATGTCCGAGGTTACAGACCGGAATCTGGTCGAGCGCCACTTCGTGAAACGTTGGCTGCAGCAATCATTCTACGTAGTGGTTGGGATGCCTCTAAGCCATTGCTAGACCCTATGTGTGGCTCGGGAACTCTATTGATTGAAGCTGCAATGATGGCTGCAAATATCGCACCTGGACTTAAGCGCGAGAAATGGGGCTTTGAGTCACTTGAAGATTTTGAACCAGAGCTATGGGCAGAGGTGAAATCTGAAGCGAGTGTTCAAGCAAAAAGGGGTGTCAATAAAACTGACACTAAGTTCTTTGGCCTAGATAATGATAGTCGTGTACTGAAAACAGCTAGAGATAACGCTAGACGAGCTGGTGTAGAAAACTTGATTCAATTCGAGCTTGGTGATGCTTCTCTGCTTAAGAAGCCACAAGGCTTTGAGAATGGCGTTATTATATGTAACCCGCCATATGGTGAACGTTTGGGAACTCATCCTGGTCTGATTGCGCTTTACACTGCATTTGGTGCTCAGCTGAAATCAGAGTTCGGTGGTTGTCAGGCGTCTATTTTCTCTAGTTCAGACGAACTGCTAAGTTGTTTGCGTATGCGCGCTGAGAAACAATACAAGCTGAACAACGGTGCGTTACCTTGTCACCAAAAGAACTACTCAATTTCAGCTCGTGAACGTTCTGAAGATGAGCAGCAGTCACAATCAACACAAATTGCACCAGATTTCTCAAATCGATTGAAGAAGAACATTGGCAAGATTGGTAAATGGGCGAAACGAGAAGGTTTAGATTGTTACCGTATCTATGATGCTGATCTTCCAGAATACAACGTAGCGATTGACGTTTATCAAGACCAGCTTGTTATCCAAGAATACGCAGCGCCTAAGAATATTCCAGAAGAGAAGGCGAAACGCCGTCTTACTGACATCATTCGAGCGGCGATTCAGGTGACGGGAACAAACGCAAACAATGTGGTTCTAAAAGTTCGCGAGAAACAAAAAGGTACGTCCCAGTATCAGAAGTTTGGCCAGCAGTCTCAAACGATGGAAGTCAGCGAGTATGGTGTAAAACTTATCGTTAACTTACACGACTACTTGGATACAGGTCTTTTCTTAGATCACAAAATCACTCGTCGTAAATTGGGTGAGATGGCTCAAGGTAAAGACTTCTTGAACTTATTTGCCTACACAGGTTCAGGCACCGTTCACGCGGCTTGCGGTGGTGCAAAATCAACTACTACGGTTGATATGTCGAATACCTATCTTGAATGGGCTAAAGACAACATGAAGCTAAATGGTCAAGTAGGGCGTCAACATCAGTTTATCCAAGCGGATTGCCTTCAGTGGCTGGATCAGGCTTCGGGTCAGTATGATCTAATCTTTATCGATCCACCGACGTTCTCCAACTCGAAACGCATGGAACAGTCTTTTGATGTTCAAAGAGATCATATTCAGTTAATGAAGAACCTCAAGCGTATTCTACGCCCAGATGGCACGATCGTTTTCTCGAACAACAAGCGTCATTTTAAGATGGATATAGAAGAGCTAGCTAACTTGGGCTTGGAAGCGAAAAATATTTCAGCACAAACGCTTCCGCTCGATTTTGAGCGCAATAAGCATATCCATAACTGTTGGATTGTTACTCACAAGCAGCTCTAGTAGATAATTAATAGGGAAAGGTTGAGTGATCACTTTATATAGTACAGAAGGCTGTCATCTATGCGAGATGGCCTTCGCTTTACTAAATCAAGCAAATGTCGCTTCTCAAGTTGAAGTGATTGACATTGCATTCGATGAAGAACTGTTTTCTCGTTACGGGGTAACTATACCCGTTGTCTCATATCAAGGTTCAGAGCTTAACTGGCCTTTTGATTTTTCAGAATTAACTCAGTGGTTAGAAAATAATGGCATTAATTACCATTCATAACGGTTTACTGGCTTTCGGTGATCATCCTTTACTCGATCACGCAGATTTTGCATTACAAGAAAACGAGCGAGTGTGTTTGGTTGGACGAAACGGCGCTGGTAAGTCGACGTTAATGAAAATCATCGCAGGTGAAATCCTTCTGGATGATGGCAAAATGCAAGTGATGCAAGATGTTGTCGTCTCACGTTTAGAGCAAGACCCGCCTCGTAATCAGGAAGGAACGGTTTTTGACTATGTTGCTGGTGGACTACAAGAAGTCGGTGAGCAATTAAGGATCTATAACGATCTGCTCGATCTCGTTGCCGTTGACCCATCTGAGTCCAATATTAAAAAGCTTTCTAACGTGCAAGAGCAGTTGGAACACGCAGGCGCTTGGCGTTTCGAAGACAGAATTCAGAACGTTTTGGGCTCTTTGAAGCTTGATGGTCATACGAAACTTACTGATCTATCTGGTGGTTGGCAGCGTAAAGCTGCTTTGGCTCGCGCCTTGGTGTGTGACCCCGATGTATTGCTTCTTGATGAGCCAACCAACCACCTAGATGTTACGACCATTGAATGGCTGGAAGGGTTCTTAAAGGACTTCCGTGGCTCAATTATCTTTATTTCTCACGACCGTTCATTCATTAAATCTATGGCGACTCGCATCGTAGACTTAGATCGTGGTCAATTAAACTCTTTCCCGGGCGACTATGAAAATTATCTCAATGAGAAAGAAGAGTTACTGCGAGTAGAAGAGCTGCAAAACGCTGAATTTGACAAGAAATTGGCTCAAGAAGAGGTCTGGATTCGTCAGGGTATCAAGGCTCGTCGTACGCGCAACGAAGGTCGAGTAAGAGCGTTGAAAAAGCTTCGTGAGGAGCGTAGTGAAAGACGTGAAGTGCAGGGGAAAGTTAACCTGCAAATTGATGATGCTGCTCGTTCAGGAAAGATTGTATTTGAAGCAGAAAAATTAAGTTATGCCATTGATGGCAAACGCCTCGTTGATAACTTTAGCTTCAATATTATGCGCGGC
Organism: Vibrio sp. Hal054; assembly: GCF_037162405.1. Lineage (NCBI taxonomy): Bacteria > Pseudomonadati > Pseudomonadota > Gammaproteobacteria > Vibrionales > Vibrionaceae > Vibrio > Vibrio sp. Hal054. The sequence goes on from NZ_JARLUT010000001.1 coordinate 1,506,269, forward strand.
GATCGCATTGCACTGATTGGTCCGAATGGTTGTGGTAAGAGTACACTGCTGAAGCTTCTTTTGGGTCAGTTGGAGGCGGACAGTGGCCGTTTGCACTGTGGTACGAAGCTGGAAGTGGCCTATTTTGATCAATATCGTGAAGTTTTAGACCCTGAAAAAACGGTTATAGACAACCTTGCTGATGGTAAACAAGAAGTGACTGTAGGTGGTCGTCAACGTCACGCATTGAGCTATCTTCAAGATTTCTTATTCGCTCCTAAACGCGCAAGAACACCCGTAAAAGCGCTGTCAGGAGGTGAGAAAAACAGACTTCTGCTCGCTCGTCTGTTCCTAAGATCCAACAATTTATTGGTTCTAGATGAACCAACCAACGATTTAGATATCGAAACTTTGGAACTTTTGGAAGATTTGCTTGCCAATTATCAAGGTACTTTATTGTTAGTCAGCCACGACCGTGAGTTTGTAGACAATACAGTGACGACGAGTTGGATTTTTGAAGGTAACGGGAAAATAGAAGAGTTTGTCGGTGGCTATCACGATGCTCAACAACAGCGCTCTCAAGTACTGCAATCGCGTAGTGTCGAAAACGCCGTCAAACAAGAAAAATCGGTTGAGCCAGCTCCCAAATCGGAGCCTGCGAAGCCTAAGTCTAAGAAGTTATCTTATAAACTGCAGCGTGAATTAGAAACTCTGCCGCAAAAACTCGAAGAATTAGAAGCTGAAATAGAATCAATGCAAGAGCAAGTCAACGATGCAGATTTCTTTAGTCAGTCTGTAGATGTGACACAACCAATTTTAGACAAGTTAACTGCTAAAGAGCAGGAGCTTGAAATTGCATTTGAGCGTTGGGAAGAGCTCGAAGCAATGCAACAGGATAGTTAATGGATTTTATGAATAGAAAATTGTTTAAGCTGAGCCTTGTGAGCTCAGCTATTCTTGCTACCACACAGGTGTCTGCTGCGCTTTATAATGTAGTCGAGGTAACGCCAAGTACTACTAACAGCTATAAAAGTGCTTATGGTGTCGCTATTGAGCCTGCAACCACCACTGGTGCAAGTGATAACTGCTTTGTAAGTAATGTTGCTGGTTCCAAGTCATGTGACAGCTATATTCTGGGTGGAGAAACTCGATTAGTAGAGATGAACTCAGGTTCAGAAGTTGATGGTTTAAGCTTTAGAGAAGAAGCGCCGTTCGCGATGAACCGTCAGTTTAACTTAATCAATACCTATGATGATTTCGAAAACTATTGTGAAGCTCAACTAGGCTATTCAACTTGTAACCAGTGGGCAAGTGTTCGTTGGAATATCTGGTCTGCTGAACTGAATGGGAATGCTACACCAAATTCGATTGGTTTTATCGGCGCATCAACGACTAGTGACGAGGTTTATGAGTCTGCTAACGTAGTTATCAATAGTATTTCAGATTCTGGAAAAGCGATTGGCATTGACTCAGGTTTTGCTAACGTTACTAATTTTCGCCGAAATTCAGTAACTGCTCGTACTGAAGATAAGGTACCTTCAGGCTATTTCCAAACCAGAGCTTGGAAATCTGACGGTACATATACTGCGGGAAGCGTATCAAAAGAACAAGCAACTGCCGACAACGGTACATTCTACTCATCTCATCCAGCTCTTTGGGAAAATAGCACCGGTACAGCGGTAGAAATTCCGTGGGTAAGTGGCACCGCTTTAGCATCTTCAAATAATATTGCTGAAGGAAGTATGCGTGATTTCGTTATTGTTGATAACGTTATTTACGGTGTGGGCTTCAATGCATATGACTCCAGCAACAACTATATGAATGCTACGGTCTTTAAATTAGATCTAGGCTCGAATACATTCAACACTCAATCTGCATGGTCATCAACGGTTGTGAATGATGCAACTGTCGTTATCGGTTCTGACACCGTTCACACTAATTCAGTCATCACGTCTGTAAACAAACACTTAGTCGCTATTGGTAGCGCAAAGAGAACGGGTAATACACCGTACAACGGTTCTGCCTCAAACCGACTATTTATTGTTAATGATGTTTCTGCTTCATCATTAAACGCATTTTATCCAACTGGCGGAATTCTCTTTGCTGGTGCCGGTGGTAAAGCTGGGGCAATTAACAACTACAACGAAATTGTTGGTCAGCTTGATTTTGCTGACACTCGAGAAATAGATGGGAAACCGAGAGTGAAACGCGGATTTATATATCCGTACAATGCTGCTAGTAGTGATGCCACTCGCATGAGTCGCTTCGCCAATAAAGCATGGTTTCTTGATGATCTAACAAATGGCGACAATGCAGCGTCGACTAATAACCAATATCGCGTTGTGGATGCTACAGATATCAATGATGCAGGCGTGATTTCTGGTACAGCGCTGAAGTGTAGTGGTGGATACAGTACTACTTCTCACAACGCTTCTTGTAGTGGAACTGAAACTGTTGTGGCAGTGAAACTTGTACCGATTGCTGGAGCCACTTCAAGTGACATTAGCCAGCGATCTACCGATACAACAACCTCTGAACGTTCGGGCGGTAGTTTAGGTTTGTGGAGTTTAATCCTTCTGACTTTAGGTTGGTTCCGTAGAAAATAGTCATTTTTTGTCAATAAAGGCACAAGCTCACAAAAATAAGCTTGTGCTTTTTTTTGACTTGAGAAAGGTCAGATTTTGCGCGATTCTTTAGGTGTGGTCATAAAAGATCCACACTAATGTAATAGTTGTAAGTAAGACACAAGTTACTGTATGAGGACTGCACTATGAAGAGACAAAAGCGTGATCGCCTTGAAAGAGCACAATCTCAAGGTTATAAAGCTGGTTTGAATGGACGATCTCCTGAGGAGTGTCCATACCAACAAAGTGATGCTCGTTCATATTGGCTAGGCGGTTGGCGTGACGCAAGAGATGATAAAAACTCTGGTCTCTATAAATAACCCCCACATACTAAAGGATCTTAAGCCCCGAAAGGGGCTTTTTAGTACCTAGTATTTATAACGCACTATAACTAAGTGCATATGATAAAATTAAAGCAGCTCGATAGCTGCTTTAATTAATAACTGAGAATTAAAACGCAGAAGTGTCTTGGAAGAGACCAACTTTCAAATCTTTAGCTACATAGATTTCTTTACCATCAACAAGCACGCGACCATCAGCAAGACCCATTACAAGTTTGCGATTTACTACACGCTTCATGTTGATTTCATAAGTCACTTTTTTCGCAGTTGGTAGAATCTGTCCAGTAAACTTAACTTCACCAACACCAAGAGCACGGCCTTTACCTTTACCGCCAACCCAGCCTAAGAAGAAACCCACAAGTTGCCACATTGCATCTAGACCTAGACAGCCAGGCATTACTGGATCGCCAGGGAAGTGGCAATCAAAGAACCATAAATCTGGAGTGATATCTAACTCAGCAATAATAAGACCTTTACCAAATTCGCCTTCAGTTTCAGACATTTTGCTAATACGATCCATCATCAGCATGTTTGGTGCTGGTAACTGAGGGTAACCTGGGCCAAATAGCTCACCACGGCTAGAGGCTAATAGGTCTTCACGATTATATGAGTCACGTTTGTTTTGCATTATCAATTACTCCAATTTCTGATAGGGTGCATGTTAGTGAACACGTGTACGCCAGACAACTCCGATCAGTACTAAACAAACCAGTTTTTGATACGTTCCACAAACCCAACTGGCTGAACATGTTTTTCAAAATTTTCAATACGTTCTGCAATTTTGCTAATGACGCTATCTTCATCTTCACCTCTGAATGGTTTACCCATAACAAGAGGAACGACTTCATCGACATGCGACACTGGCCAAATATGAAACTCTCCATTCTTAATACTTTCGACTACAGATTTATGAAGAGCCAAATGTTTCAAATTACTTTGAGGAAGGATCACTCCTTGCTCGCCTGTAAATCCTTGGTGTTGGCAAACATGGTAGAAGCCTTCAATTTTTTCATTTAAACCACCAACAGCTTGCACTCGGCCAAATTGATCTACGGCTCCAGTAACGGCAATTTGCTGATTAATAGGGTATTCAGAAAGCGCACTAACTAATGAGCATAGTTCAGCTAGCGATGCACTGTCACCATCAACTTCACAATACGACTGCTCAAATACTACAGATGCTGAATAAGGAAGAGGGACGTCTAAGTCGAGTTCGCTGCTAACAAAAGCTTGCATAATCATCATACCTTTTGCGTGCAAGTTTCCGCCTAGTTCAACCTTACGCTCTACGTCAGCGATGTCACCATCACCAAAGTGAATAACACAGGAAATACGTGCAGGCTCACCATAAGACACCGGGTGGCCGGCTATATCTACAACGGTTAATCCATTGACTTGACCAACTTGTTCGCCCTGAGTCTCAATAAACACTTGTCCATCGAGGATATCGTCTAAAGCTCTTTCTGGTAGGTAAGATTCTCTGTAGTGACGTGCATCTATCGCTTTTTCTATGTGAATAGCTTCAATTACATCACCATTCGCTTCTATTGCAGCTTCTTCCAAGAGAGCTCTATGCCACATAACGCAAAGAGGAGCATAGTGTTGATCTTCGGTATATCTAGCGCCGGCTGTCATTAAGCTTACAAGTGCTTCAATGTTTAGCTGAGGAAGTGCGTAGTAATCGCATAGCCATTTAACAAATGATAAATATTGGGTTATCGAATCTGAATCAATCTTTACATCTAGTTCTAGTTCACTGTAAATACACAGACCAGAGTGGATATCTGCATCTAGAAAATCAACATCACCAAGTTGACTTCTATCACCAACAACGATGAGTTTGACATCATATTGGCTGTACTGCGTTTCTTCGATGATAGATTTTGGATCACAGTTAAATGGAGCAACGGGTGTACCAAGAATGGCCGATTTCAAAGTAGGCCAGTGACGTGGATTGGCTAAAAGTAAGTTAGCGGAAACGATAAGATAGCCACCATCAGCTTGAGATATCAGGCCCTTAGATTTAGAGACAATATGACCATTTTTAGCTTTTACTTGTCCTAAAATTGCTTCCATATCAAGCGATTCAGTTGAAATAACTGGCTTGCCTTCAACCATGCTTTCTAATTTTTCTTTTAACAAAGAGCGATATATTGAGTTGTCAGGGGCATTAACAATCAAGAAACGGCTAAATCCTCTAATGTTTAGAAATCTGTCGATTGCTTTTGTTAACCTAGATTGAGTATCGATTAGCGAGATCGGCTGTAGGTTAGGGTACTGTTCGAGTTGAATTTGAAATTCATCGTACTGGGGAGTTGCAAGGCGCCAAATATCTTGAGTCATTGAATTACTGAATTGATTGTTAAGAGACAACGAATTATATAGAAAAACCACTAGTTCGAATAGCACACTTGATGAATGATCTTCCTCTAGTTTTTATCAGGATTAATTTGAACATAAAATCGGGTTGGGTTACGCTGTCACCCTGATTTTTAATGGATTGCCTCAAATGAAATATCAACAGCTTGAAAACCTAGAATGTGGTTGGAAATGGCAGTATTTGATTAAGAAGTGGAAAGATGGTGAATCAATTACTTGCCATCTCGATCGCAGTGAAGCGGATGCTGCCATACAGAAATTGAAATCGATTGAACATGAACCTACGTTGGTTCTGGAATGGATTGAAAAGAATATGGCTCCAGAGCTTGATAATAAGTTGAAGCAAGCGATTCGAGCAAAACGTAAGCGCCATTTTAACGCAGAGCAAATCCATACACGTAAAAAGTCGATTGATCTTGATTACCAAGTCTGGGAAAAACTTTCCACCAGAGCTAATGAATTGGGATGTACGTTGTCAGACGCAATTGAATATCTGCTTAGTGAAGCTTCTCGAAGCGAAAAAGCCAGTAAAGCGGTATCAAACTTAAAAGAAGATTTGAGTAAGTTGCTATCTAATTAGGAGTTAACTCATGCTGTACGTAATTTTAATCGCTGCTTTAATCATTTTCTGGCTTGTAGCTGTTGATAGGCCTGTACTTAAAGTCACTTTTAAAGATGGTACTTTAAGTAAAGTAAAAGGTCATTTTCCTCCAACTTTTAAACATAACGTCACTGAGATTGCGGAAGTAACTCCATTCAGTGGTGAAATGAAGGTATATCAACAACGTACAGGCATGAAATTAGTATTTACAGAGCAAGTTCCTAAAAAAGTTCAACAGCGAATTCGCAACGTTTTTCCGCATCAGGGATTTAAGAGTTCTGGTGATAAAACCAAGAAGAGTCATTAAGTAAATGATTAAAAATCAAATCGATAAGGCGATAACACAGCACATTATCTCAATAATATCCAAGTGCGCATTATATGTATTATGTTAAATACAATCTTGTAGGTTCGAATAAAACACCTGTATTGCACGGATAACTGCTCTATTCCTTGTGCGTTTTAACATAATTGGTATTTACCATAAAATACCTAATAACTACATTTATCATCTGTGATTAAAAATGTAGTTATTAGGCTGTAAACCTTTCTATAACTGATGAGATTTCATTGATACGCATCGGTTTAAGCATAAAGTCATTCATTCCGGCTTTTAGGCATTCGTCTTTATCGTCATCCATTGTGTGTGCTGTTAGTGCAATGATCGGGACACTAAGACTCTTAGCGCGAATTTGTTTGGTTGCTTCAATTCCATCCATCACTGGCATTGAAATATCCATAAAGATTAAATCGAATTGTTCGTCGTTTTTGATGAGCTCTACTGCTTGTTTGCCGTTATCTGCTAATGTCACGTTGTAACCTAGGCGGCTCAGCATCAATTGTATTACTATCTGATTGGTTTTCGTGTCTTCAACTACCAGAATGTTATAAGCCTTCTCTTGGTTCTTCTTAATTGCTGCGTTGGTTATTGTGCCCTTGGATACATCCATGCAACTATCTTTGAGAGGAATCGTTATTTCAAAGCAACTTCCTTTGTGTAATGTGCTGCTAACTGAAATTGTGCCTTTCATCAGTTCTACAAGATGTTTAGTTATGGTTAACCCCAGTCCTGTACCGCCATAATTTCGAGTATGCGAGCTATCCGCTTGTATAAATGGTGAGAACAGTTGTTCAACTCTTTCGCTTTCTATTCCTATGCCCGTGTCGTTAACCTGAATATTCAATTTTCCGTCGAGGTCATAAAGTGACACTGTGACCATACCTTTTTCGGTGAATTTAACGGCGTTCCCAACAACATTAAACAGTATTTGAGTTAAACGAACAGGATCGACTAGATACTCAGTTGTAGGGCAAAGTTTTACATCAACGCAAAATGCTATGCCTTTATCTTCTGCGAGCTGCCGGTGGTACTCTAGAGCATGATTTAGTTTATGGTATAGATTTACTTTGTGACACTGTAGCTTAAAGTGCCCTGATTCAATCCGACTTAGATCCAGAACATCGTTGATTATCACAAGAAGTAGTTCCGCCGAATGCTCCATTTGTTCCAACAGATCCAGTTGATGAATGTTAGATGTATCTCTTAAAACATCAATTAAACCTAACACAGCATTCAATGGTGTCCTTAACTCATGACTCATCATGGCTAGGAATTGAGATTTAGATTTGTTCGCCTGCTCTGCTAGTTGCTGTGCCACAACCAGTTCTTTGGTTTTTATATCAACAAGTCTTTGTAACTCTTCTTTGTATTCAATATCGCTGATTGCTCTTTCTAGAAGCGGCCTAAATCGAAGTAGAGTTGTCTTCATATCTAGACTGAATTGGCCTTTTTTCTTCCCGAGCAGTAACAACACTGAATCTGATGTTTGAGTTCTAATCCCGGTGATCAAGGCTGATTCAATCTGATTTTTGAGGAAGCTATTGAGATATTTAAACTCATCAAGCTTGATGGGTTCAAAAAGTATGATGGATTCGCCATCAAGTACGCGCTGAAATTTGGTTCCGTTTAACCAGTTCTTTCCTGTGAACGCAATATTGGACGTAAGAAATGTGGAGTAGCTTGTGCTGTCCTTCCCTTTAGATATTACGATGAAGTCATTGAACTTAATGTATCGACTAAGCACCTTCTTTAATTCGTCGAAGATTTGATATTTGTTGTCTGCTCGGCTAAGTGCAGACAAAGCCGCTAGGATGACTTGGTTTTCTTCGGTTATTAGGCGTTCCCGCTCTCTGCTACGTTCTAACTCAAGCAACGTTTCGTTGAAATGTTCAATATATTGCTGCTTCATAGATAGTGCTCTGACTCGTAAAAGATTGCAGATGAAATCATTAAATTGCCGTGGGCATTTTCTCCGCCGACAAGTTTCCCTTGTTCACCAAAGGTGAAAGGACAGATGAAAGGACAACCATTCATTTGAGAGATGATTTTTTCATATACTTCTCTCATTTGTTTCCCTAGATGCAGCATAGAACCAGCGCAAAAAATGATGATGCCACCAACCATCTCTGTTTCATTGTAGTTCTTTATATTGGCATCTTTTACAAATCTTGATGCTCTTTCTATTAGATGTGCTTTTGAGCCAGTCATTAAGGTTATGGTCTCTCCTACTTTGCTTTCGGAAAACATTTCTAAAGCATCTTCGTCAGTAATACGAATTGGATGTGACAATTTAAAATATGGTTGATTGTCTATATGACCAACGACATTTCCGATAGGAAATTCAGAGATATAATCAAATAAGTATTCGTCTAGAATCGATAATCCAGACCACTCACTCAACCATTGTTGATAGACCTGTTTAGCTGGCATTTTATCGATAGCATAAATGTAACGTCCACAGGCATTAGTCACTCTACCTGAGTACTCTGTAGGCGAATATCCAACACTCAAACTTGTGGCAACAGGTATGGAAAGAAAACCGACAAGAATAGTCAAAGCTTCAGATGAATCATTATGTTCATTGGACACTGACCAGTTTCCGACGATATTATTGTCGGCAGCGGTTCCACCTATAATTGGTACCTGAGTTCCGAACTGTGCGTCAATCGCTTCTATAATTCGTTCTTCGTTACCTGGAGTTGAATGGAGGACGATAAAGTCTGGAACTTCACCGACTCTGTTTGCTTTTAAAAGAGCTTCATTGACGGCTGAACCAACTATTTCGTCGTACTGAATACAATCTTTAAGGCTGACATAAGCTGTACCGTAGGCGCTGCTCTTTGAATCATCGTAAATTGCCATAACACCAATAACGGTCCCACTGTGTATCCCCTTGTCTGTCATTAAACCATTACAGGAAGAGCAACCGATAATCGGAATATCTGGAAAGTAACAAGAAAAAAAGCTGGAAAGGTTTTGGTTACTATAGGTTTCGGTGTAGTAACAAACTATTGCACTGATACCGATCAGATTGATGGAAGACCGGATCTCTTTGATGGCGTCATTAGCATCTGGATTATTTGAAATAGCTGTTTTAAGTCGCATTTACGAGTTACTTATGTATACAGTCCGAATTAATTTATACCCCATAATAATTTAGATATGTATGGCGCTCTCCTCTCTATGTCACATAAGTCTTATAAATTGAACGATGTAAACTAGTTTTCAACCTCAATTTTTACTGAGTTATTAATAATAAAATAATCAACTGTATTAACTTTGTTACTTTTAGGCAAAAGCGCAACAACTTGAGCGTTTCTTGTCACCTCTCCTTCGTAAGTAATTTTCCAATCTTGGGGAATTGGATAAACATTCAACAACCCTGTTTGCTTATCATTTTTTGTAACAGTTATTTTTTCATTATTTACAAATACAAAACAATTTGGCTGAGGCTTGCAAGTCACCGTGCTTACCTCTGTATATGTGATCGTTCTCCAAAAGAAAGCGATAACAAGCAAGGTTAAAGTGATGAGAATTTGAGCAAGCCTGTGTTTTGTAAGCTTTTCAGCTGCCATTAGAGTGGGTTCCTCGTGTAACAAAGTTCAAAGTTTTGAAATAAAAGGGCAAAACCTGATAAAGGGTAAGGTTACTACACTGTCATTGAATTGTTAATTGCAGTATACTTTTCCGCTTGAAAATGCCACTTTTTCGTAAAGTCAGCAATAGCTATTAACGTTTTGATAAAACTTTAATTTTGTTGTGGATTTGGGTGGCATTGCGACATTTGTCGTGTTGGAAGAAAAGTGTAGTTAATTAGACATTGGAAGCATGCAAAATGAGCCAAGAAAAGCAGCTTGAACAAAACTATAACTATACAGTCGTTCGTCAATTTACCTTAGTGACTATTCTCTGGGGTATTGTCGGAATGGGTGTAGGTGTTTTGATTGCCGCTCAATTAGTTTGGCCACAGCTAAACTTTGATACGCCGTGGCTGACGTATAGTCGTCTCCGTCCGTTGCATACTAATGCGGTGATATTCGCGTTTGGTACAAGTGCCCTGTTCGCAACCTCTTATTATGTTGTACAGCGTACCTGTCAGACTCGTCTATTTGGTGGGCCGCTTGTTGCATTTACCTTTTGGGGATGGCAAGCAATCATTTTATCCGCAGCAATTTCTCTACCATTAGGTTTTACCTCTGGTAAAGAATATGCTGAGTTAGAATGGCCTATCGATATTGCTATCGCAGTAGTATGGGTTTCTTACGCAGTGGTGTTCTTTGGAACACTTGTGAAACGTAAAACGTCTCATATATATGTAGCAAACTGGTTCTTTGGGGCCTTCATTATTACTGTTGCTGTTCTGCATATTGTAAACAGCATGGCAATCCCAGTATCAATGACTAAGTCATATTCGATTTATTCAGGTGCTGTCGATGCTATGGTTCAATGGTGGTATGGTCACAACGCGGTAGGTTTCCTACTAACAGCTGGTTTCCTAGGTATGATGTACTACTTCGTACCTAAGCAAGCAGAACGTCCAGTTTACTCTTACCGTTTATCGATTGTTCACTTCTGGGCATTGATTTCACTTTATATCTGGGCAGGTCCGCACCACTTACACTACACCGCTCTTCCTGACTGGACTCAGTCTTTGGGCATGGTGATGTCTTTGGTTCTATTCGCTCCTTCTTGGGGTGGTATGATCAACGGTATCATGACGTTGTCTGGTGCATGGCATAAGCTACGTTACGACCCTATCCTACGTTTCCTAATCGTATCTCTGTCTTTCTACGGTATGTCTACCTTTGAAGGCCCAATGATGTCGATTAAGACAGTAAACGCACTTTCTCATTACACTGACTGGACGATTGGTCACGTTCACTCTGGTGCATTGGGTTGGGTTGCAATGGTATCGATTGGTTCTGTATATCACTTGATTCCTCGCCTGTTTAACCAAGAACGTATGTATTCAGTTAGCTTGATTAATGCTCACTTCTGGTTAGCAACAATCGGTACTGTACTGTACATCGTGGCGATGTGGATTTCGGGTGTTATGCAAGGTTTGATGTGGCGTGCAGTTAACTCTGACGGTACGTTAACTTACAGCTTTGTAGAGTCTGTACAGGCTTCGTACCCATTCTATACCGTACGTTTCATCGGTGGTTTTATTTTCTTATCTGGTATGTTCCTAATGGCGTACAACACATATAAGACGATTTCAGCTCCGAATCACAGCCTAAAAGCTATCCAACAACCAGCGTAAGGAGATTTAAAGAATGAGTTCAGATTCTAATAATCGCCATGGCATTATCGAACGTAACGTCGGTTTGTTGGCAATTATGATTGTATTCGCCATCAGTTGGGGGGCTTTAGTTGAAATCACACCGTTGATTTTCCAAAAGCAAACTACTGAGCCAGTAGAAAACCTGAAACCATACACTGCATTGCAGATGGAAGGTCGTGACATTTACATCCGTGAAGGCTGTAACGTGTGTCATAGCCAAATGGTTCGTCCTTTCCGTTCTGAAACCGAACGTTATGGGCACTACTCTGTAGCAGGTGAAAGTGTATGGGAACATCCATTCTTATGGGGTTCTAAGCGTACTGGTCCTGACCTTGCTCGTGTTGGTGGTCGTTATTCTGATGAATGGCATCGTGTTCACTTGCTAAACCCTCGTGAACTAGTTCCAGAATCGAATATGCCAGCTTTCCCTTGGTTAGCTGAAAACGTACTTGATGGGAAAAATACTCAGAAGAAACTTGAGGTTTTCCGCAATCAGTTCGGCGTACCATATACGGATGAACAAATAGCGAATGCGGCGAAAGATGTTGAAGGAAAAACAGAGATGGATGCCATCATTGCTTACCTTCAGTCTATTGGTCACGCAATGAAATAAACAGAGGTAATTATGGATATCGGTACTATTCACAGTATTTGGACCATAACGTTGTTTGTCTGCTTCATCGGTGTTGTTTGGTGGGCGTTTGGCAAAAAGCGTAAAGCGCGTTTTGACGAAGCCGCAAACTTGATCTTTGCAGACGAGCAAAAAGAAACACCCTCTAATAAGAACAAGGAGTGACTGAGTAATGACGACATTTTGGAGTCTTTGGATCATCGTAATTACGGTTGGTACCCTACTTGGATGCGCAATTCTTCTCGTTTGGTGTCTTAAAGACAAAATGGGTGTTGAAGAAGGCGCTGACATGGGCCACGAGTACGATGGTATTCGCGAGATAAATAACCCGCTGCCTAAGTGGTGGACCTATCTATTTGTTAGTACGTTCATCTTTGCTGCTGTCTATTTAACGCTTTACCCAGGTTTGGGGAATTTTAAAGGTGTTTTAGGCTGGCAAAGTTCAGACCAAAAAGTACGTACATTGGAAGAATCAAAAGCTTCTATTGCTAATGCTCAAGAAACGAAAACTCTTGTTCAATACGCGAAGGAACTTGATGATGCTGATGCGTACTTCGGTGAAGCTTTCAAGCGTTTAGCGTACAAAGATGGTGGTTCGGAACTGCGTCCTGTTCCTGAAATTGCAGCAGATTCTGATGCATTGAAAGTTGGACAACGTTTGTTCCTACAAAACTGTTCTCAGTGTCACGGCTCTGATGCTCGTGGTCAGAAAGGTTTCCCTAACCTAACTGATAACGCGTGGCTTTATGGTGGTGAACCTGATGCAATCGTGACAACGATTCGTCATGGTCGTATCGGTCAGATGCCAGCATGGAAAGATGCATTGGGTGAGCAAGGTGTAGCTGAAGTAGTGAGTTATGCACTTAGCCTAAGTGGTCGTTCTGTAAATGCTCGTGAAGCTGAAGCAGGTAAAGCGCGCTTTGTAGTTTGTGCAGCTTGTCACGGTACAGATGGTAAAGGTAACCCTGCTGTTGGTGCGCCTGACCTGACTGACCAAGATTGGTTGTTCGGCGATTCACGTGCTGCGGTAACTGAAACAGTGATGTACGGCCGTTCAGGTGTAATGCCTGCATGGATTGACATTCTAGGTGAAGACAAGGTGCAGCTCGTTTCTGCTTATGTCTGGAGCCTAAGCAATTCAGATAAATAGTAAAAATCTAATAACAGCCCCTTTCCTAGGGGCTGCTTTTTTCTTAAATTTAAGCCTTCTAAGTTTAATCCCTTCTTTTTTGTTGTAGAGAACTTTTTTATGGTAAAGCCTTGGTATAAACAATTTTGGCCGTGGTTCCTGATTATCCTTCCACTTACTGTTGTTGTATGGACAATCGTTACGGTTATCGTGTTTTCGAATAACTCAGTTTCATTGGTTACTGAGGATTACTATAAAAAAGGAAAAGGTATTAATGTAGATTTATCTAAGATACACATAGCTAAAGATCTTGGTCTTAATGCTGCTGTTAGCTCTCAAGGCAATGAAATCATTATCCAGTTTAATAAAGGAAAACTGGATCACTATCCAGCTATTCAGGCGATGTTTGCTCACAGAACCCTTGCCGATAGAGACTTCTCACAGCTGATTACTGCTGATGCAAAAGGCAATTACAAAATTACTCGCGATGATGAGATGCAAGGCCCTTGGTTTATCGAGTTAACGCCACACAATGGTGAATGGCTGGTTCAAGGCCGAGTTACATTCCCTTCTGCTTCACCGACTCAACTGATGAACTAGTGATATGAGCAAAGCGTGTTACCACTGCGGTGAAGATGTACCAGAGAACACCGATTTCAAAGTCACCATTCTCAATGAAGAACGCGACATGTGCTGCCCCGGTTGTAAAACCGTGGCAGAAACCATTGTTGATAATGGACTCGTATCCTATTACCAGTTTCGAACAACAACTGCGGATAAAGTTGAGTTGGTTCCGGAACAGCTAAAAGCATTGATCCATTACGATAACTCTGACGTTCAGGCTGAATTCGTCAGAAATGTGGATTCACACTCGGAAGTGACATTGTCACTTGAGGGGGTATCCTGTGCAGCGTGTGCCTGGTTGATAGAAAAGCAGCTGGTTAAAGAACCTGGCGTAATAGGAATTCGTGTCAATACCACAACAAATAGAGCTCTGCTCAGTTGGGATAAGTCTTCTGCAAAACTCAGTGATATACTTTCTCGCATTCATAACCTAGGTTACAAAGCTGCGCCTTTTGAAGCTGATAAGCACGAAGCTCAATATCACCAATCAATGAAGCAATATCTATATCGTCTGGGTATTGCTGGTCTAGCAACAATGCAAGTTATGATGCTTGCGGTTGCTTTGTACTTGGAAGCGTTTGCTGATCTAGATAGTGAATTTAAAAACTACTTCCGCTGGGTGAGCTTGTTGTTTGCTACTCCTGTGCTCCTATATTCCGCATTTCCCTTCTATGTCAACGCATGGCGAAGTATTAAAGGTCGCACTTTGGGAATGGATGTTCCCGTGTCTATCGCCCTGATCTTTGCTTATGTCGCAAGCTTGTTTGCAACTGTTACTCAAAAAGGCGAAGTCTTCTTTGAGTCTATTTCCATGTTCACCTTCTTCCTACTGGTGGGACGTTTTCTGGAAATGCGAGCAAGACGAAAAGCGGCTGCGGCCAGTGGAAACCTACTGAAGCTAATTCCAGCGATTGCCACTCGTATTGACGGCTCTCAAACGCCAGTTAAGACTCTGCAAATTGGAGAGAAAATTCGTGTATTACCCGGAGAGCATGTTCCCGCTGACGGCGCGGTTATTTCAAGCCGTATTCATGTTGATGAATCCATGTTAACTGGCGAATCGCTACCTGTTGTTAAAAATATTGGCGACGCTGTATACGCAGGGACACTAAACGGCGATGAATCATTTGACCTTGAAGTAACGGCAACAAAAGCAGATTCGGTAATTTCAAACATTGTTCGCCTTCAAGACGACGCTCAATCATCGAAGCCGAAAATTGCTGAGATTGCAGATGTTGTGGCGAGATACTTTGTTGCCATCATTTTGGTCATTGCTTTGGGAACATGGTTGTTCTGGCATAGCTCACGCCCAGACGATGCCTTCTGGATTATGTTATCTGTGCTCGTTGCTACCTGCCCTTGTGCTCTTTCATTAGCAACACCAACGGCGATAACCTGTGCAACCTCTCGCCTTGGTAGCTATGGCATTTTGCTTCGTAAAAACCATGTATTTGAAACACTGTGTAATGTTAATCATCTCGTTTTGGATAAAACGGGCACACTCACTCATGGCAACATCGAAATCAGTGAGGTAAAAGTACATTCACAAGAGTGGACCAAAGAACAATGTTTAGCGATTGCTGCAGGGCTTGAACAATACGCCAATCACCCTATTGCACGAGCATTTAAACCTTACCTAAACGCTGACTTTGTTTCGTTAGACGTTAAAAACATTATTGGTTCGGGAATAGAAGGTTCGTTTGAGGGATACAGAGTTTGCATCGGTAATGCGGATTATGTTCTGGAAAGTAAAGACATAATTAACGAGCGAAACGCCGTGTATATGTCTATTGATACTAAACTCGTTGCGACTTTCTTTTATCAAGACCCTATTCGTTCCGAAGCAAAAAGCTTCATTGAAAAGTTTCACCAAGCTGGTATTCGAATCACGCTATTGACGGGCGATTCTCAAGTTAATGCTGAAACTGTTGCGAGTGAACTCGGTGTGGATAATGTAATCGCACAAGCCAAACCTGAAGATAAACTCAATTACTTACGCTCGCTGGATCCGCAAGACATTACATTAATGGTTGGTGATGGTATCAACGATGCCCCAACGCTTGCGGGGGCTCATCTATCTGTTGCCATGGGCGGTGGCACTGATGTTGCCAAAGCTTCTGCTGATATGGTGTTACTCGGAGACAAGTTAGATCGCCTTCTGGACGCTCGAGAACTTGCTCTAAAAACTCGTAGCATTATCAGACAGAATCTTGCTTGGGCTTTGGGGTATAACTTGGTGATTTTGCCCTTGGCTGTCGCAGGGTTTGTTGCCCCTTATGTCGCGGTTGTAGGTATGTCTGCGAGCTCGATTATAGTAGTATCTAATTCTCTTCGATTACTGAAGGAACAGAACAACTAAATGGAAAGCTTGTATATTTTAATTCCCATCGCGATCGTCATTGTAGCCGTAGCAGTTGCCATATTTTTGTGGGCGGTAAAAAGTGATCAGTTCGAAGATCTAGAGCGCCAAGGTCATAACATCTTGTTTGACGAGGATGAGCATTTAACGCCAAAGAATCATTCTGATAACGAAAAAAAGATGAACGCTGATTTCGTTGGAGCCTTTGTTGTCGGTTTATTAGGTACAGGACATTGTGTCGGAATGTGCGGTGGTTTAGGTACCCTGCTAAGCATTGGCCAAGGCACCAATAAATCGACTCTTCCAATCGTATTTTATAATGTTGGTCGTATATTAAGTTACTGTGTTTTTGGCGCACTGATCGGTGGGTTAGCCACAACATTAACTCAAATATCGACTCTCAATCATTCGCTAATCTGGCTAAGAATTTTGTCCGCGATGATGATGATAATTCTCGGTTTGTATGTCGGTCGTTGGTGGTTTGGTTTACTCAAGCTAGAAAAGCTGGGCACGGGCATATGGAAATACATTTCTCCTCTCGGGCGAAAACTGCTTCCACTAAAAAAAGCTGGCATGCTCTCCCTTTTGGAATTATCTGGGGGTGGCTACCTTGCGGTTTAGTCTACTCTGCGCTAACGTGGGCGGCTGTTTCCGGTAGTACTATTGAGGGCGCCTTGATTATGGGTGCATTCGGCCTTGGAACATTGCCTTCTATGTTGCTCGTTGGATTTGGAGCAACACAAATTAAGCAGTTACAGCAGTCGCCTATTTTTAGGACAATTGCTGCAATTTCAATTATTTGTTACGGCATATATACCGGTTACAACGCAATAAACATGCTAGTTAATCTTAGCTAGATGATTGATTAGCAAAATGATTTTTTTAACTATCCTTTAGTGTGAAGGGATGCTAAAATATTGATGTAAATCAATTAGTGAAAGGTCGTTATGATTTCGGAAAAGCCTGCTGCGAAGCGAATTCAATCTGGTGGATGTGCTATTCACTGCCAAGACTGTAGTATTAGCCAACTATGTATTCCATTCACTCTTAACGAGTCTGAACTGGATCAACTTGACCAAATTATTGAGCGTAAAAAGCCAATTCAAAAAGGTCAGGAATTGTTCAAAGCTGGTGACGAACTGAAGTCTTTGTATGCAATCCGTTCAGGAACAATCAAGAGCTACACCATTACAGAACAAGGTGACGAACAGATTACTGCTTTCCATCTTGCAGGTGATTTAGTTGGCTTTGATGCGATTACGGGCGATGCACACCCTAGTTTTGCGCAAGCACTTGAGACCTCTATGGTTTGTGAAATTCCTTATGAGATCCTAGATGACCTTTCAGGCAAAATGCCTAAGCTTCGCCAACAAATTATGCGCTTAATGAGTAACGAAATTAAGGGCGACCAAGAGATGATTCTTCTGCTATCTAAGAAAAATGCTGAAGAGCGTCTAGCTGCATTCTTGTTTAACCTTTCTACTCGTTTTTCTCAACGTGGTTTTAGCCCGAGAGAGTTCCGTTTAACCATGACTCGTGGTGACATCGGTAACTACTTAGGTCTAACAGTTGAAACCATTAGTCGCCTACTTGGCCGTTTCCAAAAATCAGAAATCCTGAGTGTAAAAGGCAAATACATCACAATTATCGATCATGATGCTTTGATGGAATTGGCTGGCGTCTCCAAAGAAAGTAAATAAACATCAATGACGTAGCTCAACAATGAGCTGCGTCATACTTCTTCTATAATCCCTCTTTTTTTGCTAAACCTCTCGCAACTTCTAAGCTACTCTTAAGTAAGAAATCTCCGAAACGATAAAGGAGTTTATTATGAGTATTTACAACAAGATCTTGGTTGTAGCTGATATAAATCATGATGAACAACCCGCTTTAGCCCGAGCTATTCAGTTAGCTAAGAAAAGTCGCTCAACAAGTCATATTACGTTCTTCTTATCTATCTATGACTTCTCCTATGACATGACATCCATGTTATCCGGAGAAGAACGTGATGCTATGAGGCGTGGTGTCATTCATCAACGCGAACAGTGGATGAAGAAAGTTGCAGAACCTTACATCAAAGAATCCATTGTTTTTGATGTTAAAGTCGTTTGGCATAATCGTCCTTATGAAGCCATCATCGGTGAGGTATTTGCTGGTGAACACGATATTTTAATCAAAAGCACTCGTAAGCATGACGTGTTGGAATCAGTGATCTTCACTCCTACTGATTGGCATTTGCTTCGTAAGTGCCCTATTCCAGTCTTGTTGGTCAAGAATTCAGATTGGCCTGAAAATGCGAATATTATCGCCTCTGTCCATGTAGGTTCTGAAGTAGAAACTCACTTAGATCTTAATGACAGAATGGTCGAACAGCTTTTAAATCTTTCTGAACGTTTAGGCACAAACTCATATTTGGTTAACGCTTATCCGGTCACACCAGCAAATATCACAATCGAATTGCCTGAGTTTGACCCGACAACCTATACCGATGCGGTACGCGGGCATCATTTAACAGCCATGAAAGCGTTACGTCAGAAACATGGTATCGATGAAGAACATACGCTCGTGCAACAAGGTTTGCCTGAAGATGTCATCCCTCAAGCAGCTGAGAAGCTCAATGCCGCGATGGTTATCTTAGGCACTACTGGTCGAACAGGTCTGTCTGCGGTGTTTATTGGTAATACGGCTGAGCAAGTGATTGATAAAATTAACTGTGATGTAATGGCACTAAAACCTAAAGGCTATGTTAGCCCTCTTGACCCGACCGTTGCTTCTTAACTATCAGTAACATCTCATAAGTCCCTAAACGAAAGTCTAGGGACTTTTTTTATGCTTGAACGCTTAACTCTGGCATATCGTTCATTTATCCGTATCATACGCACTTCATTTTGTTTCTAAGATTAAAGACTGCAACCTGATGACTGAGCAAACTCAAGAGCTAACCAAAGCTCAACAATACAATTTCAACAAATTGCAAAAGCGTATTCGTCGTAATACAGGCCAAGCAATCGCTGATTTCAACATGATTGAAGATGGCGACCGTATCATGGTCTGTCTATCTGGCGGCAAAGATAGCTTTACTATGCTTGAAATCTTAATGAGCTTACAAAAGAGCGCACCTGTCTCTTTTGAGTTGGTAGCAGTAAACCTTGATCAGAAGCAGCCGGGATTCCCAGAGCACATTCTGCCAGCGTATTTAGAGCAGCTTGGCGTTAAGTATAAAATTGTAGAAGAAGATACCTACTCAATCGTGCAGGATAAGATCCCTGAAGGTAAAACAACCTGTTCGCTTTGCTCTCGTTTACGCCGTGGTATTTTGTACCGTACGGCTAAAGAGTTGGGTGCGACTAAAATTGCACTTGGACACCATAGAGACGACATTCTTGAGACTTTGTTCCTCAACATGTTCTATGGCGGAAAAATGAAAGGTATGCCACCTAAGCTTGTTTCTGACAACGGTGAACATGTGGTAATTCGTCCTCTGGCTTATTGCCGAGAGAAAGACATCATTAAGTACGCAAGCATGCATGACTACCCTATTATTCCGTGCAACCTGTGTGGCTCACAGCCAAACCTACAGCGCCAGAATATTAAGCAGATGCTGAATACTTGGGATAAGCAATTCCCAGGTCGAATCGAGTCTATGTTCCGCGCTATGCAAAATGTAGTACCTAGTCACTTGGCCGACTTCGAACTGTTTGATTTTAAATCTATTAACAGTGAGTCAGGTGTAATTAATGGTGGCGATATTGGTTTTGATAAGGAAGATATTCCGGCAATGCCAATGCAAGACGAAGATAGCGTAATGGAATTTGATCCAAGCTTGAAATTGGACGTGACTAACGTTTGATTCCCGACAGATGAATCCTTAAGAGAAAGGCTGCATTAATTGCAGCCTTTTTTATGTCATTTTTTCGCAGTGGGTAAATATGGAAGAACTCGGGTGGTTTCTTCGGGGAGTTTCATCCAACCATCTTTTCCAATTTGCTCTAAAGAAACCTGAGCTTTACCATTCACTATTTCAACATCTGATCCATTACTTAACTGGATAAAGCCATTCAAGTTGTTGGCAAACTCCAATGTCACACCAGATACTTCAGGTGTAAACCAACTAGAGAACATGCCGCCTAACGATTCAAGAATTTCTTGCATCTGCGGAAGCAATTTCTCGATGTCACCATACGGAACTTGTCCTGATAAAGCGGCTTTTGTCATCACGACAAGTGAAAAGTCGCAACGCGTATCCTGTGGAGTATCAACAAATACTAGTGGATTTGCTTGTTTAAGATTTCCATCAACAGGAAGCAAAAGCTCATGGATTTCGCTGCTCGGAACCAGTTCGTAGTGTTTTTCCTTTTCCATCCAAGCTTTTTCAATAGTACACAGCTTTTTTGTATCGGCATTGACGAAAAACACACCGACCTTCACATCTGGATATTCAGGTTTGTCGTTGTTTTTAAGAGACGAATACAGTTTGTTGTAGGTGAACATGTATTCTTGAGCCGCAGCATTGATAGAAAAGCCCGCACAAATTAGCCCTAGGGCTAACGCTGTAATTCCTTTCATTAATTTGTCCAAAATTGTTCGTTATGACGCATCATGGCCTGTAGATCCTGAATGTAGTCTTCACCTCGTTCAGAATATTTCAATAAGCCATTACTCATTTCCATTGCACTGTTCATACTCAGTAGATCTGCGCCGTCTTCTCTAAGTTGAAAACGGATTTCGCGCAAATCAAAGTAAGCTTGGTTTCTATTTACATTCATAAAGTAACGGTGGATAGATTCTTGAACAGACTTAAATTTTGCCACTTCATGAGTCATACCTTCGCTACGTTGTAACGGAACTACTCCGCAACCTTTGCTATAACACCATTGGCCAAAATAGTTTTTTGCCGTGCGAGCAAATCGCGATGTACCCCAAGCAGACTCATTTGCGGCTTGCGTTAATACCAAAGCTTCTGGAATCACATCGACACGATGCAGCATGTTGTCTATCCAATCAGATGTTACAACATCTCCCTGCATTTCAACTTGATACAGATGAGAGAGCCGTTTCGCATCGTCGATGTCGGAGTCAGACATTAAGCCTGATTCAAGATTTTCTTTGAGACGAACCAGCCTTTCTCTTTCTTTTTCAATTCGTAGGTTTTCTAAAGCAATTCCCGGTTTTAAATATGAGAAGAACGCATGTTTCTTCTCATTCACATCGGTATAAGCAGTGAAATCTGGTGCCTTTGATACAGCTTTACCTTTGCTAACAACAGATTCAGTTGCGCTCTTTTGGCTTTCAAAATTGTAATAGCCATAGCCAGCAACTGCGATGATTCCGCCCAAAGCGGCAACTTGAAAAAACTTATGCATTAAATACCTGAGAGTTATTATCCTGATTGTCATCATTATCTTTATTGGTAGTGATGATCTTTAAACGCACCCCAAACATGTTGCGGTAGACAATTCCTTTTAAATGGAAGAAAAACGGAACAACAAAAATCAAACCTATTCCGTACATAAGAGCCGCTGTAACAAACATAATCATCACGATTAAGTAAAGCGACGCTAGAGGCAAAAGCTTCTTGTTTGCTGCACGCAGTGACAGAAACAGCGATTGCATTGGTGGCACTCTCTTCTCGCAAATGAGTAAGATAGAGTTGCTAAATGCGATGGAAAGATACATAGACAGTAAAGGAAAAATCATTCCTGCAATGCCTTGCAGTACCAAACCCACGAGTGTTGCTAGGATGACTGGGATAGTAAACTGCAAACCTTTACTGATGTGTCGTGTTTTCGTTTTCAGGCCAGCGGCATGGCTCATTGCCATAAGGCTTACACCAGCGAAAATTGGCGCACTGACAACTTCGTAACTAAAATTGGCGATGAAAATGGCCTCAATCATCCCCTCTGGAAAATCAGAACCTTGCTCTATCGCGGTAATAATCGCAGAAGGATCACCAAGTTGAAGCTTTAGTGCAATGAAAAATATTGCAATTTGTATGGCAACCATTACTACGATTGCCGGGGAAAAAGAGACAAAATGCTTTAGTGTTGTATCCCAAGACTCCTTCAGAACCTCACCAACTTTCAGTTGGTATTGACCTGATAGCGCTTGCTCTACAGTACCACCTACGTTGAAATCTCTCTCTATATCCTTGCTCATAAAATGCCCTAGGTTGGCGAGTCATATTTGGGTTTGGAATATGACAACATAAAATTTTGATTCATTATACTGAAATGCACCCGAGTCTAAAATCGAAACTCGAATCGCATCTTGCTTTCTTATTAATATGGTTGATAATTAACCAATTGAAAGCATTGGTAGTTATCGCACTGTGGATGTTAATGAAAGTTTGCTTTTAACTACAAAACTTTTTGTGTTTCAAGATGAGAAAACGCTTTGAGATCGCCTTTTTCGTGATTATCATGCGCCACTAATTTGTATTTATTTAACAGGTCCAACAAGTAGATAGTTTACAACTTCTAGTTAACTTATCTGCGGATCAGGGTGGAGAAAGACAGACGTTGAACAAACCAAATTCAGTAGGAAAACCAGTTGTAAAACTATCTGGTATCAGTAAAAGTTTTGATGGTAAACAGATCATCGGAAACTTGCAGCTAGATGTTAATCATGGTGAATTCCTAACCATTCTTGGCCCGTCAGGGTGTGGTAAAACTACCGTTTTAAGAATGATAGCAGGTTTTGAATCTGCTGATAGCGGTCAGATTCTACTGGATAGTCAAGACGTTACTCAAGTTCCTGCTGAACAGCGACACGTCAATACCGTATTCCAAAGTTACGCTCTATTCCCTCATATGACGGTGTTTGAAAACGTCGCATTTGGTCTGCGTATGCAAAAAGTGCCGGCGAATGACATCGAACCGCGAGTAATGGAAGCATTGCGTATGGTTCGTCTGGATCAAATGGCGCAACGCAAGCCGCACCAACTTTCAGGTGGTCAACAACAACGTATCGCTATTGCACGTGCTGTTGTTAATAAACCTAAAGTACTTCTGTTAGATGAATCTCTTTCAGCTCTTGATTACAAGTTGCGTAAACAGATGCAAAGCGAACTTAAGCATCTACAGCGTCAACTTGGCATCACCTTTATCTTCGTTACTCACGACCAAGAAGAAGCCTTGTCGATGTCTGACCGCATTATCGTTATGCGCGACGGCAATATTGAACAAGATGGCTCACCACGTGAAATTTACGAAGATCCTAAGAATCTATTTGTTGCTCGTTTCATTGGCGAAATCAACGTGTTTGCGGCTGAAACCATTAAGCGTCTTGATGAGAAACGTATTCTTGTTGATATCGAAGGCGTTGAATCTGTGGTTTATTACGACAAACCGGTGAATGCTGGCGATAAACTTCAAGTTCTTCTTCGCCCAGAAGATTTACGCATTGAAGAGATCAAAGAGTCAGAGACCAAAGGTATCGTTGGTCACGTGACAGATCGCACCTACAAAGGCATGACTTTAGAATCCGTAGTTCAATTGGATTCAGGCATGAGTGTTATGGTTAGTGAATTCTTTAACGAAGATGATCCTGACGTTGACCACTCAATTGGCCAAAAAGTTACTATCACTTGGGTAGAAAGCTGGGAGGTAGTCCTCAATGATGAGCAAGAAGCTTAATCTTCAGACTTCAATCATCAGTTTAATTGTTGGCTGGTTAGTTCTGTTTGTTCTAATCCCTAACCTGATGATTATCATTACGAGTTTTCTGACTCGTGACGAAGCGAATCTGATTGAGTTGACGTTTACCTTTGATAACTACTTAAGATTGCTCGACCCGCTGTACGCGAAAGTAATGCTTCATTCTTTCTATATGGCGATAGTAGCAACCATTTTGTGTTTGATTATCGGTTACCCGTTCGCTTACATCGTTGCGAAGATGCCTGAAAAATGGCGTCCGATTATGCTGTTTCTGGTGATTGTTCCATTTTGGACTAACTCGTTAATTCGTACATACGGATTGAAGATTGTTCTTGGTACCCAAGGGATTTTGAACAAAGCATTGTTAGACATTGGCCTTATTGATGCTCCGTTACGTATTATGTATACAGAAACTGCAGTGATGATTGGTTTGGTGTACATCTTATTGCCGTTTATGATTCTTCCGCTTTATTCAGCGATTGAAAAACTGGATGACACTTATATCGAAGCGGCTCGTGACCTTGGTGCAAATAAATTCCAAACGTTAACCAAAGTTATTTTGCCTCTGACTATGCCTGGCATTATTGGTGGTTGTTTGCTTGTTCTTCTTCCTGCTCTTGGAATGTTCTACATTTCAGATTTACTTGGTGGTGCGAAAAACTTGCTGATTGGTAACGTAATTAAGAGCCAAGTGTTGAATGCTCGTGACTGGCCGTTTGGTGCCGCTACAAGTATTGCATTGACCATCGCGATGGCATTCATGCTTTATGCATACTACCGTGCTGGTAAATTGTTGAATAAGAAAGTGGAGCTAGACTAATGGGAAGAGTTGTTAGATTTAGCTTTATGAGCGTGGTGTACCTATTTTTGTACCTACCAATCATTGTGTTAATTGCAAACTCATTCAATGCGAACAAATTCGGCATTAAATGGGGTGGTTTCACCACCAAGTGGTACCACGCATTAATGAATAATGACAGCTTAATGCAAGCGGCATGGCACTCTATTAGCGTGGCTGTTTTTTCAGCGACGGCAGCCACTATCATTGGTAGTTTGACGGCTGTAGCCCTATTCCGTTACCAGTTCCGTGGTAAAAACATGGTTAACGGTATGCTGTTTGTTGTAATGATGTCTCCTGACATCGTTATGGCAATTTCACTTCTTGCACTATTCTTAGTGTTAGGTGCGAAGCTAGGCTTTATGACGCTACTGATTGCTCATATTACATTCTGTCTGCCATTTGTTGTTGTGACTGTATTCAGTCGTCTAAATGGCTTCGATGTAAAAATGCTAGAAGCAGCAAAAGATTTGGGTGCGAGCGAATGGGTAATTTTGAAGAAAATCATTTTACCTCTTGCTAAACCTGCTGTTGCAGCCGGTTGGCTATTAAGCTTTACCTTGTCTCTTGATGACGTAATTATCAGTTCGTTCGTAACAGGCCCGACTTACGAAATTCTGCCATTGAAGATCTACTCTATGGTGAAAGTTGGTATCTCGCCTGAAGTGAATGCACTTGCGACCGTTATGTTGGTCGTGTCGCTGGTACTGGTCGTTACTTCACAGTTACTGGCAAAAGAGAAAGTGAAATAATTTTCAGTTAATTGACTAACTGAAATTCGAAACGGAATAGCAGATGTTATTCCGTTGTCCTTTAAAATGCCCTTGGGGCAACGTTTGGTTTGGAGCTAACGTCAATGAAAAAATGGGCTACTTTATTAGCTGGTAGTGCATGTGCGCTTTCACTGTTATCTGCGCAAGCAGTAGCAGAGGATAAAGAACTGGTATTCATGAACTGGGGACCATACATTAACAGTGGTATCCTAGAGCAGTTTACTGCGGAAACTGGTATCAAAGTAATCTATTCAACTTACGAGTCGAATGAAACACTATATGCGAAGCTAAAGACTCACAACGAAGGTTATGACCTAGTTGTTCCTTCTACTTACTTCGTGTCTAAGATGCGCGACGAAGGCATGATTCAGAAGATTGATAAATCTAAGCTATCAAACTTCAAGAATTTGGATACTAACTATCTAAACAAGCCTTTCGATCCAAATAACGACTACTCTATTCCACACGTTGTTGCTATCACTGGTCTTGCGGTGAATACAGACATGTATGATCCAAATGACTTCCAAAGCTGGGGTGATTTGTGGAAACCTGAACTTAAAGGCCAACTAATGCTGATGGATGATACTCGTGAAGTATTCCACATCGCATTACGTAAACTTGGCTACTCAGGTAACACCACTGACGAGAAACAAATCGACGAAGCGTACGCTGAGCTACAAAAACTAATGCCAAACGTATTGGTATTTAACTCAGACAACCCTGCTGACCCTTACCTAGCTGGTGAAGTTGGTCTAGGCATGCTTTGGAACGGTTCTGCAGCTGCTGCACAAAAAGAAGGTCTACCTCTTAAACTTGTATTCCCTAAAGAAGGTGGTATCGGTTGGGTTGACAACTTTGCTATCGCTTCAGGTGCAAAGAACATCGATGCAGCACATAAGATGATCGACTTCTTACTACGTCCAGAAATCGCAGAGCAAATCTCTAACGATACTGGTTACCTAACTGCTGTGGCTCAGTCTAACGAGAAATTCAAAGACGTAGCTCCACTATTCCCTTCTCAAGAAGATCTTGATCGTGTGGAATGGCAAGCAGCTGTTGGCGACAAAACAGTGAAGTACGAAGACTACTTCATGAAGCTTAAAGCCGGTCAATAACCCAATAAAAAGAATTAAATAGGCAGCTTTGGCTGCCTATTTTTTTTCGAGCTGTTATACTGTTTTTCCTATTTGATCACGCGTTTGCCTAGGTAGGCTCTTGCACAAAACATGGAAAAGTAATGAAAAGTAAACTGTATGCTGGCGCTCTTTTTGCCGCGACTCTATTCACTACCAATGCAATGGCTAATGACCAAGAACTCTATTTCTATAACTGGTCAGAATATATTCCAAGCGAAGTTCTAGAAGACTTTACCAAGGAAACAGGTATTAAAGTCATCTACTCTACATACGAATCGAACGAGAGTATGTACGCTAAGCTAAAAACACAAGGTACGGGTTACGACTTAGTTGTCCCTTCAACGTATTTCGTTTCGAAAATGCGTAAGGAAGGCATGCTTCTTGAGATTGATAAGTCGAAGCTATCTAATTTTGCAGGTTTGGATTCTAACTATTTAAATAAACCTTTTGATCCAAATAACAGCTACTCAATCCCTTACATTTGGGGCGCGACAGGTATCGGTATCAACACTGATATGCTGGATAAATCAAACATCCATAACTGGGGTGATTTATGGGACGCTAAATGGGAAGGACAGCTGATGATGATGGACGACTCTCGAGAAGTCTTCCACATCGCTCTTGTTAAGCTAGGATACTCACCAAATACTACCGACCCGAAAGAAATTGAAGCAGCTTATGAAGAACTGAAAAAGCTAATGCCAAATGTGTTGGTATTTAACTCAGACTTCCCTGCTAACCCTTATTTAGCGGGTGAAGTATCGCTAGGCATGCTGTGGAACGGTTCTGCATACATGGCTCGTGAAGAAGGCGCAAACATCGATATTATTTGGCCAGAGAAAGGCGCGATCTTCTGGATGGACAGCTTAGCTATCCCTGCTGGTGCAGCGAACATCGAAGCGGCTCATAAAATGATCGACTTCCTACTTCGCCCAGAGAACGCAGCAAAAATTGCAGTAGAAATTGGTTACCCAACACCAGTTAAAGCAGCGTATAAGTTACTTCCAGAAGAGTTTGCGAACGATCCAAGCATCTTCCCTCCGCAAGCCATTATGGACAGCGGTGAATGGCAAGACGAAGTTGGTGACGCAAGCGTTCTGTACGAAGAATACTTCCAGAAACTTAAAGTCGATAAGTAATCGAACAATGAATGAATTAAAAAAGCGGCTTGTAGCCGCTTTTTGTTTATCGTAATAATTTGTTTGAACAAGGAAACTTGAGAGTAACCTCGCTAATGATTACCGAATTTGAAATCTGGCTGCTGAAGTTCAAGAATTTCTTCAACTAAGCGCGGAACTTCAACACTCGCCTTTCCATAACGTTTTTCTGCAAACTCACTCTCCACCGCACTAGGCTCCAAATTTATCTCAATCGTGTGTGCTCCATGCATTTTCGCATCGTGAACAAAACCAGCTGCAGGATAAACCACGCCGGAGGTACCAATTGAAATAAACAAGTCTGCTTCTTCTAATGCTGAGTAGATGTCTCCCATTCGCAGAGGCATTTCACCAAACCAAACGATATGTGGACGCATCTGCGCAGGTATTTGACAACAGTGGCACAGGTCACCAGTCAACAAGTCGCCCGTTTGTTCTATGGTTTGATTAGAGACACTACAACGGGCTTTAAGCAGTTCGCCATGCATATGAATGATATTTTGGCTTCCGCCACGCTCATGCAAGTTGTCGATGTTCTGAGTAATGATAGTGACTTTTCCATCCAGCTCTTTTTCAAGCTGACCCAAAGCAATATGTGCCGCATTGGGTTTAATGGCATCAGACTGTAATTTGCGGCGACGTTGGTTATAAAAGTCCTGAACTAAATCTGGGTCTTTAGCAAAACCTTCCGGTGTAGCAACATCTTCGATTCGATGATTTTCCCAAAGTCCATCTTGAGCTCGAAAGGTCTGAATACCCGATTCCGCAGAGATTCCAGCGCCTGTTAGCACAACAACATTGCGATACGGAAATTTCATACAACATCCTTATTCTGAATAGCTTTTGGCTAGATTAGCACTGAAGCAAACTCAACTGTAGTTTTCGCCGTTAGACAATAGTCTTAATTTTAGTACTTATTACTTGTTATGTGATTCAGAAAAGCCAAGAGCAGACCATTGGCCTGCTCTCGTTTAACGCTCAAATATTAGAAAAAGAGCGAGATGTTATTCTTCGTTGACTGAAGAAATTTTGTGTACAGCTAAGTCAGCACCGATAAACTCGTCTTCTTCGGATAGACGTAGCCCTGTCAGAGCGTTAAGCGCTCCATAAACCACGAATGCACCAACGAGAGCAACAAGGATACCCAACACAGTACCCATCACTTGAACCGCAATGCTAACACCACCTAAGCCACCTAGAGCCGTTTGACCGAAGATACCTGCTGCAATCCCACCCCAGGCACCACACACACCATGTAACGGCCAAACACCTAGTACGTCATCAATTTTGGTTTTGTTTTGCAGTTGTGTGAATAGCCATACGAATAGCGCACCAGCAATAACGCCTGTCACTAACGCACCTAGCGGATGCATGATATCAGAACCCGCACACACGGCGACAAGCCCAGCTAAAGGTCCATTATGGATGAAACCCGGGTCGTTTTTGCCAACAACAAGCGAAGCTAGGATCCCGCCGACCATCGCCATCAACGAGTTCATCGCCACAAGGCCGCTAATGCCCGCTATAGCTTGTGCAGACATAACGTTAAAGCCAAACCAGCCAACACACAGAATCCAAGCGCCTAGCGCCAAAAATGGAATGTTTGAAGGTGCAAAGTTGGTATGTTTACCGGCGCGAATACGACCTTTACGCATTCCTAGGAAGTACACGGCAACCAGTGCAATCCAACCGCCAACGCTGTGTACCACAACGGAACCGGCAAAATCATGGAAACCTGCGCCAAAGCGATTTTCGAATGCTTCTTGAATTCCATAATTGCCGTTCCAGATGATCCCTTCAAAGAAAGGATAAACCAGACCAACAGTGAAAAACGTAGCAATGAGAACCGGATAAAAACGCGCACGTTCCGCAATACCACCCGAAACAATTGCAGGGATAGCGGCAGCAAACGTCAGTAGGAAGAAGAACTTAACTAACTCGTAACCATTGCCTTGAGCCAATGTTTCAGCGTCAGCAAAGAAGTTCGCACCATAGGCAATCCAGTAACCAATAAAGAAATAAGCGATAGTTGATACACCAAAGTCCGCTAGAATTTTTACTAATGCGTTAACTTGGTTTTTCTTACGAACCGTCCCTACTTCCAAAAATGCGAACCCTGAATGCATTAAAAACACCATAATGGCGCCAAGCAGCAAAAATAAAGTATCTGAACTTTGGGTCAGGGCTTGTACAGCTCCATAAACCTGACTTTCGGTTTGAGTCATTCTCGTTACACTCCATGCAGAATAAAAAAGCGCACCAACTAGGTGCCAAATGTTTTGCAATTCACAACATTGGTGAATTTATTATGTTTGTGCCCTGCATGAGCAAGATGTATTCCAGTTTGGAACTACTGGAATAATAAAGACATTAACTAATTGATTATTAATAATATTGGTTTTAAAGGTAGGAATGTTTGAATGATAAAAAGTAGGATTTTTGCCAATAAATAGCACCATATTGGTACGTGTGAACTAATATGGTGCGCACTATTGTTGTACAAAAATTGCCCGAAACTGGCGCGAGTGGTTCAGTGAGAATTTTATAGCTAGCCTCTATTGGCGCTAAACCATCATAAATCTGACGGTACATTCGGGCTTTTACATAGGGTATGTGGAACAAGGTTTTGGACAAAAGCTTGTCACAAGCTTCACGCGTTATCTATCCTTCGGGTAACTTTTAGTCTCCTAAAATGCAGAACGACACCGATTGAGTTGGTGCCGTCTTTGATTAGAAATGGATAAAAGCGTATTAGACGGAAGTTGAGCACTTAAATGGGGTATCTTAACAGGGTGAAAAATAACATGGGCTTGTAGTTTCTGGTGCCAAGTAACAGAGCAGCAACATGTATAGTGAAGCAACTCTGTTCAGAAATCGAAGTATTAGGAATCATAATTAAGTTCATAGGCCAGTGCGGTACTTATCGATTGCACTTAAAAACTTATCGATATCATCCTCTCTTTGCAGGTACGGTACGGATTTATTGTATAGGTCTAGGTGAGTTTGTCCGTACATGTAGCAAGCAGTAAAAGCTGAATCGGGACTGTTGCTATCAATGAAATTAAAGGTGTACCCCTGACCATCGGAAGTTTGTTCAATTTCAGTTATTAATAATGCATGAGAATCGATCCCTTTTATTTGCAATTTTACGTAAGCGATTCTTTTTCTAACCGCTACTTCTTCATAGATCTCATCCATGTACTTTTTTAGCTTTTCAGGTGTTGTCTCATAGCTACCAGAAAGTCCATTGATCCACTGCCAAAGTAGGAGACCATCATAAAGCTGCCATAGATTTAGGTACTTTTGTATTTCCTCTTTGAATTCCATTGAGAACTCAGAAAAATTATTGAACCCGCTAATCTCTGACACCTGTTTGCCTTTAATTAAGTTGCGGATGATCTTTTTTGCCTCTTTCTTGGAGCACTTAGGTTCATTTGGCCTGTATGTGGTAAGGTACAATGCAGCTCGCTGCAAGCGCGAATGCCACCAACACACACCTGCGTTAAAAAGTCCGCCAGCGTTTTTGAAAGCGATCAGGTTCTCGTTAGACTCGAAATATTCTTTAATCCCTGCTAAGTGAATGAAGTAGTTAGGATCTTGAGATTTTTCTATGAACTCTTTTTTCGACGTTGAGGCTTTTTGATGTTTAATACCCAGTGTTTTTCCAGATAGCTTAATCTCATTGGTGTACATATCCATGAGACGTTGCTTTTCGGTATGGCTACTTTTTAGCCTTGCTTCGGCACTGATCAAAGCTGCTCTTTCGTCAGGTGACAACGCGTCAATTTGTTTTGTATTGAGTTCTTCAATGTCATCTGAGTCAAAGAATTCAATTCCATCTGTATGTTTCATTCTAAATGACCTCCATAATCAGTTGCAGTCGAATGAATAGATATCACATACAATACTAGTTGCATTTGAGGAGATAACCTTACTATTAACATGTCTTTTGTTAAGGTTAAGCTTAAGAGGGCTGAATGAGATTGATGGGGGTGGGGGCTGGTTAATTAATCACAGCCCTACTCTTATCGACTACTGACGTTATGATACGGTAAATCTAACCTATCTAGTTTTTTAAACAATGCGTCCATGTGATCGCTTTACCCTCGTTGTTGCATAAAAAATATAACGCTAAGCTAAGTGGCTGATAACGCAAATCCACTGAACCTAATATAATAACCGTAAACACACTAGTCGATTTCAACACAAAACCGCCAAGCGTTAATAGTCCGCCTTGAGCGCCTTGTTATTCCAGCCTTTTTACAACTTGGTTCATTGTATAGTGAACGAACTGCGAACCGAGTTCAGTAAGCTGATATTGTTTTGTATTTTCAAACGCCGATTCCATTGTGTTGCTGCCAGATCCTGAACGCTTTGTAGCTCTAGTTTGCTTTACAAACTGCCCTTGCATGTTTGTAGGTCTAAACTGGCGAATAACACCACCAGTGCTTAAATCCCTGATCAGTAACTTAAATAGGTCAGCTTCTGCACTATCTTCTCGAGGCATAATATCGCTTACTGACTGCCAAATACCTAACCGCGTCACGCCAGGTTGCTGATAAATAGATCGAATAACCTTAAAGTGAATTTCATGATAAGTATCAAGCCAATCATTAAACAACCTAATTTGATCGTCAGGACATAGATTTGAGGCTGCTGCGTTGGAAATTAAATTTACGACATACTGCCTTTTTTCTGCTGTATCAGAACTATCCCAAGACCTAAACGCACGTCGCACTAGTCCTAAATATTCTTCACTTTGAATTCGTTCTTCTAATTCTTCAGGAATCGATTCTAACCGTTCAGTAACCTCATCGAGGGATTGTGCTAACTGTTCGATTTTTACTTTGTGGACTTTCAGCCACTCTTCATAGAGTGAATTTACTTGCCCTTGGCTTTTCTCTCCGTGAGCAGCCGCACCAGATGCTAAAATACTGCCTACCCAAGGTATAACACTCATTGCATTAGCGGTGACGCGACAGTATTTTTTCCATTTGTCACTTCCACTCAACACAGCCAAATCATGAATAATAAATTCTTCCGATCTTTCAACGTTAGTACTGGTCACGGTTCCCTCCTTTAAGCCTAACAGTATCTTTTAACTAGACACATTCCATATAAAACTAAATACATATTTAGTTATTAGACAAAATAGGTCAAATCATGACAAGAGAAATGAGTCCTGAATCTTAGGCTGGCAAACAACGGGGCAAAACCGTGTTTACGGTGATTGATACTGGCAATGCTTTGTATACATGAAATCACGAAGGGAATCCCCTAAGTATTTACCAGAAGTAAATTGTCCTAAGCGATACAATAGTACACGGTATGAATGGTGCGAAAATGTTCATTCTGATTTGAGTAAGAAAAACTATTTTCGCCCATTCTGATTTACCTAATTAACCGTTTGATAATTCACTCATGTCATTCTGACTCTCTGTGAGAATTTCCAATCAGTTTTATAAGTTTGGCCCCTTAGAGGGCGCATGAGGAATATTGTTTCTCAACTGCTGCATCCCTTTAATCATTCGCACAAACCAAAGTGAAATAGCAAACAAAGCGATTAATGCTCCGACATAGGGAATAGCGCCACCAACGGTCGTTAACCATGAATGTGCATACCAGTAACGATTAACGCCCATGATCAGCCCGTTGGTAGTGGCGACAGTGACAATCAATACCACAAAGAAAGTCAAAAAGAGGAAGAAGCTGCGGATCAAACCATAGTAGTGAGAATTTGCGACTTCCCCATCCTCGTTTTTATCCAGACGATATCCGGCATAAATAATGCCGATAACGCCGGAGATTAGACAGGTAAACGGAGTTAACAAATTAGCGATGTAAACGAACCACACTGACTTGTTATCCGAAGCTTGCATAGTATTAGCGCTTGTCATGCATTGGCTCCCCCATCGGTGGAGATTGAGTCTTGTTGGAAACGGCATCCGCTTCTTCAATTTCTCCTTTGGCTTTCATTTCCTCATACCATAAATCGTGATGCTCTTTAGCCCAAGTTTCATCGACTTTACCCGTCACCATGCCTTCTAATGCGCCTTCCATACCAAACAGACCAATATAGATATGGAACACGAAACCACAGATTAAAATCAGTGCCGAGAACATGTGGACAAGGTTAGACATCTCCATATCGCGACGAGTTTGACCAAAGATAGGGAAATCAAGGAACAAACCACTCACAGCAGCGAAGGCACCAAACACAATCAACAACCAGTAAACTGCTTTTTCACCAGCATTAGAGAACCCAGCTGATGGATGTGTACCTTTATGCTTACCGACCATTCCACCCAGTTTCATTGCCCATTGAACATCCACTTTAGTAAACAGCGATTTACGCCACCATTTGAGCAGGATAAACACCAACAGCACAAAGAACAGTGGCCCTACATAGTTGTGATACTGTTTTGCGGCGAAAACGATATAACCCCATAAGTCAGTTGGGATGTACGGTTTCAAAAAATGCTTACCATAAACTAGCATCAAACCACTGAACGCCAGCGTTAGGAAAGTAAACGCCATAGACCAATGCAGCGCCCTATCTAGTCGCGACCAGCGATTTAACTTTCTCCCAGTTCTTGGTTTGCTCAACATGATTGGGCCAACAATCACGTACGCCAGAATAACCAAAGCAATACTGCCGAAAATCGCGACAGCACCCGCTGGAGACATCCATTTTTCTTTCAAAATAAACCATGTCTCGCCCGGTTTACTGATCAGAACACCATGCTCAGGAGACTCAGAGGTAGTATATCCAGACACACCTTGACGAACTTGTCGCCAGTAATCAGCACCAGCAAGTTGGCTCATCTCACTCTGCGCAACATCTGCCTTGCCATTTACGGCTTTGCCACCTTCTTCTGCAAACGCAGGCGGAAAAGCCAAGCACAGCAGTGCTGCCAGTAAAGGCAGCACTCGACCAGCAGCGCGAACAATTAAATTTCGCATAGGCTACTAGCTCCTTGTTGCGTCATAAGAAAGATCTTCACCATTGGTCCAGCCAGCACCTTTTGCACCACGCTCAACAACACGTTGACGGAAGATATCTGAAACTGTCTCAGCATCCCCTGCCATAAGCGCTTTGGTTGAACACAGTGAAGCACACATTGGAAGTTTGCCTTCCGCAATGCGGTTCGCACCGTATTTTTTACGCTCTTCTTCAGAACCCACTTCCGTTTCAGGACCACCTGCACAGAAAGTACATTTGTCCATTTTTCCACGCTCTCCAAATGCAGTTTGTTTAGGAAATTGTGGTGCACCGAAGGGGCAAGCGAA
The DNA here is from genome assembly GCF_037162405.1 of Vibrio sp. Hal054. Lineage (NCBI taxonomy): Bacteria > Pseudomonadati > Pseudomonadota > Gammaproteobacteria > Vibrionales > Vibrionaceae > Vibrio > Vibrio sp. Hal054. Next base: position 1,541,409 of record NZ_JARLUT010000001.1, read on the forward strand.
CAGGCAGTAGCCACAACCGATACATAGATCTTTGTTGTGCAGAACAATACCGTCTTCCGTGTGTACGAAACAGTCTGCTGGGCAAACTGCCATACACGGTGCATCGGTACAGTGCATACACGCAACAGAGATCGAGTTTTCACCCGGCTCACCATCGTTAAGTGTTACAACGCGTCGACGTTGGATACCCCACTCTAATGCGTCGTCGTTTTCGTTTTTACATGCAGTCACACAACCGTTGCATTCGATGCAGCGCTTGGTGTCACATAGGAATTTCATTCTAGCCATCGCGGTGCTCCTTACGCTTTACGGATGTTACATAGTGTGACTTTCGTTTCTTGCATCTGAGTCGTTGGATCGTAACCGTAAGTGGTTGCAATGTTCGCTGACTCGCCAACAACATATGGCTGAGTACCTTCTGGGTACCTGCCTCTTAGGTCTTCACCTTGGAACTTACCGCCGAAGTGGAACGGAATGAATGCCATTCCCGGACGTACACGACGAGTCACCATAGCTTTAACGTGAATGCGCCCTTTCTCCGCGCCTTCAACCCAAACCATATCGCCATCTTTGAAGCCTAAATCGTTGGCATCTTTAGGGTTGACCTCAACAAACATCTCTTGTTGAAGCTCTGCTAGCCATGGGTTTGAACGTGTCTCATCACCGCCACCTTCATACTCAACCAAACGACCAGAAGTCAGAATGATTGGGTATTCTTTCGACTTATCCTGATCCTGAATGGATTTATAAAGGGTTGGTAGACGATAGATAGACTCTGCATCATCCCAAGTCGGATAATCCGCAATCAAATCTCGGCGTGGTGTGTATAAAGGCTCACGGTGAAGCGGCACACGGTCTGGGAACTCCCATACAATGGTGCGCGCTTTCGCGTTACCAAACGGAATACAGCCATGCTTGATTGCCACACGCTGAATGCCGCCAGACAGATCGGTTTTCCAGTTCTTACCTTCTGCTTCTGCTTTCTCTTCAGGGGTAAGATCGTCCCACCAACCAAGATGTTGCAGTAGCTTCGCGCTAAACTCTGGATATCCGTCTTCGATTTCACTTCCTTTTGAGAAGCTATCTTCAGCAAGTAGGTTTTTGCCTTCGAACTCGACACCGTAACGAGCACGGAAATTACCGCCACCTTCTGCAACAGTTTTGGACGTGTCATAAAGAATATGAGTGCCTGGGTGTTTCATCTCTGGTGTGCCCCAACATGGCCAAGGCAAGCCGTAGGTTTCACCGTTTACTGGTCCACCCTCGGCTGAAAGCGTTGTTTTATGGAAGGTGTGCCAGTTTTGTTGATGCGCTTTCAAGCGCTCCGGACTTTGTCCTGTATAGCCAACCGTCCACATCCCTTTATTAAATTCACGAGTGATGTCTTCAATGACGGGTTGGTTATTTTCGACTTTAATGTGCTTAAACAGCTGATCTGCGAAACCCAGCTTGCTTGAAAGCAAATACATGATTTCGTGGTCTGGTTTTGAATCAAACAATGGTTCAATGACTTGGTCACGCCACTGAATAGATCGGTTAGATGCCGTCACACTGCCGTAAGTTTCAAACTGAGTGGTTGCTGGAAGCAGATAAACACCATCAGTACGGTCGTTCATCACCGCTGCGACCGTTGGATATGGGTCGACAATGACCATCATGTCCAATTTCTTCATCGCTTTTCTCATTTCAACGCCACGAGTTTGCGAGTTTACAGCATGGCCCCAGTAGAACATGGCGCGAATGTTGTCGTTCTGCTCGATATTAGATTTGTCTTCGAGCACGCCATCAATCCAACGCGATACAGGAATACCCATATTGTTCATTGGCTTGTGACCTCGATACTCTTTCTGGTCGAATCGATTTTTAATCCACTCGAAATCGATATCCCACACGCGAGCCCAATGCTTCCAAGAACCATCAAGTAAGCCGTAGTAACCCGGAAGAGTATGAGAAAGTACGCCTAGGTCGGTTGCTCCTTGAACGTTATCGTGACCACGGAAGATATTTGCACCGCCACCAGATTTGCCTAGGTTTCCAAGAGCCAGTTCAAGTACACAGTATGCGCGAGTGTTGTTGTTACCTGTGGTGTGCTGAGTACCACCCATGCACCAGACCACACAACCAGGACGGTTTTCTGATAGCAATTTCGCCGTGTGATAAACGTCTTCTTCGCTCACACCTGTAACGCGCTCAACCTCTTTAGGGTTCCATTTCGCCACTTCAGCGCGAATTTCATCCATACCGAATACACGCTGACGAATGAATTCTTTATCTTCCCACTGGTTATTAAATATGTGCCATAGCAAACCCCAGATAAATGCCACGTCAGTACCTGGGCGCAAAGCGACGAAATGATCCGCTTTTGCCGCAGTACGGGTACGTCTTGGGTCAGCGACAACAATCTTACAGTTGTTCTTCTCTTTGGCGATTAAGATATGTTGCATCGCCACGGGGTGAGCTTCCGCAGGGTTAGAACCAATGAACAGAATCGATTTGCTGTTATGCATATCGTTAAAAGAGTTGGTCATGGCTCCGTAGCCCCAAGTGTTTGCTACACCGGCTACTGTTGTCGAGTGACAAATACGCGCTTGGTGGTCAACGTTATTGGTACCCCATAGCGAAGCCATTTTTCTGAACAGATACGCTTGTTCGTTGCTGTGTTTCGCGCTGCCAAGCCAGTAAACAGAATCAGGACCTGACTCTTCACGGATTTTCAGAACATTGTCGCCGATTTCGTTAATGGCTTGATCCCATGAGATCTTTTTCCATTTACCGTTTTCGAGTTTCATCGGGTATTTCAGACGACGCTCACCATGGCCATGTTCACGAAGAGCTGCACCTTTTGCACAGTGTCCACCAGCGTTAAATGGGTGGTCAAATGCGGGTTCCTGACCTGTCCAAACGCCATTTTGAACTTCAGCGTAGATACCACAACCCACAGAACAGTGAGAACAGATGGTTCGCTTCACTTCAGTTTTGGCATTGCGATCAACTTCTTCCGCTTGCGCCTTTTTGATCATTCCCGGAGCAAACAGACTTGCACCGACAACAGCACCACCAGCAGCTAAAGAGCTGTTTTTCATGAAGGCACGACGGCTAATCCCGAGCTGATTCTTTTCTTTTGTTACGTTATCAGAACGTTTAGTTAGTCTCATCTGCGAGCTCCTATAGCGTGTCGTAGTAATCACGAATGTGTTGTGTCTCGTGATAACCTTCTTTTTTAGTTGTAGGTACATTCAAAGACGGTTCTTGCGCACTGACACTTTGAGAAACTGTTGCGCCTACAGCGCCAGCAACCGCGGCAGTTCCAAGTCCTTTGAGCAGGTCACGTCTGCTTTTATCGATGTCTTGTTGTTGTTTTTTCATCATTGCTTCCTTATCTCGTCCCTATTGTTGCCAACAAGGTAAGTCTGAAAGCGCTTTACGCGCTTATTCAGTCAGGTTCTTTACTTCTATTTTGTGAGTATTACGTTTACTTACCTTTGCCTCGGTAAATGACACATTTTCTAAGGACAAAAATGCACGCATTAAGGTGGCAACTGCATGGTAATAACGGGTGTGTTGCGCTTCGGTAATTTGAACAGCAAGACGTTCATACCAAGGCGCTAAATGACGATTGAAAAATGATTGTTGAACGGATTCCGGCTGTTCGCACAAATACGCCATGGTTTCGCAAAGCGCTGAAATATGATCTTCAGGCTCTTTCACATTTTCACTTCGCTCTAAACCTAGCTGACTTAAATGTGTACGAATTTCCGCCAAAGGCTTTTCCATTAGCGAGCCAGTTAAATGCCAAGATGCAAAAGGTACGACTTCACCCCGACCAATACCGATAAACAGTTCTTGGTACTCATCTTCAAGTTGCTCAACATTAGCATTCTTAGACGCATGAACGATTTCAGACCAAGCCTGAGCCATAGGCGTACCGTTGTCTTCAAACTCTAACTCAGAGAGAAAATCGAGCAGTTCTTTGCTAGGCGCTTGGCGAAATAGCGTCGCCAATAACAGATAGATATCTGAACGCATTGATTGTGCCTGTTCCATTTCCTTCTCCTAATATCTCAGCTGTTGTTCTGGGTCGTTAGCCATAGACTCAAATACATCAATCACACGGCAGTCTTCACACATAGCAATACGGTTCAAAGCTTCAGCAGTAGCAAAGTGTGAGTGACCTTGTAACTTATTCTGCAACATAGTGATCATAGATTGAGGGGCGAATGGCTTATGGCAGCGCAGACATTTCGCTGGTTCTTCCTGATGGAGCGTGATCGCCGATTGACGTGCTGCTTTATCCCAGTTCATTTGCTTAACACTTGTTAGAGCATTTTCAGGACAAGCTTTGATACACAAGCCACATTGAACGCAGTCTTGTTCAACAAACTTAATCCCCGGAATATCACCTTCATGATGAAGCGCTCTTGTTGGACACACAGCAACGCATCCCATACATAAAGTACAGTCTTTGGTTGAACACTCTATCGCGCCGTAAACTGAAGAGGCTTCTAATGGCTGCGCCACTTTCTCGATGTTGAATTGTTCAGCAAGTGCATCAAGCGAGGTAAATAGACGGGCACGCTTGTTCCCTTCTAACTCACCTAAACGTAATTGAAGATCGTCGGTGATTAGGTTTGGAGCCCCTTCGCGAAGCGACTCTAAGTAGAGGATGTTTATTGTCTCTTTCGCTAGGCCTAACTGAGAAAGCAATGTTTGAGCGGTTGCGACTTCTTGTTCCAGAATACGTTGAATGGTTTTCGGCATTCGACGACTGGCAGCAAAAAGAACTTGAGTCGCTCCATTGGTTAATGCGGCAAACCAAGTATCAATACCGACAGATGGCAGTTCATCGACCGTCACTGGAATAACGTTTTCTGGTAGTGCCTTTAACGCCATCAGGTTATACGTCTCATGTTCTGAGCTACAAATCAGAACGACAGGTTTTTCACCGCCCGCTTGAAAATAGTTTTTAAGCAAACGTTCGATAAACTTTTGTGTCTCTTTAGGTGTGGGTAATGCGTAATGAATAGCTTCGGTAGGACAAGCGGTGGCACAAGTTCCGACGCCTTGGCATAGATAAGGGTTAATCTCAATTCTATGACCTGTTTTGTCTGAACCTTCGCTTGATAACGCACCCGCAGGACAGGCATCCACACAGCGTTCACAACCTTTTACACCGCGTGAACTGTGCGCGCATAAATCGGTATCAAGTCGGAAATATTTAGGTTTATCAAAAGTGCCGACCAAATTTGGGATTTGCTCAAGTGCGTCAGCCAGTTTTGGATAACCTCGCCCTACAGGGAAATACCCCGGAACAGGAACTTCTTCCGTCATGACGCCATTCAGAGACATATCAAGGATGATATCGAACGAATCTTTTCCTATAGCGACTTTTGAAAGGCTGGTTGTGACACCATGGTTTTGTACCAGCACATCAAAACTGCCGAGGTATCCACTAATTTGAACGCTATCTGCAAAGTAGATATTGGCTTCTTTGCCCTTTTCCCCATCTATGGAGAGCAAAGAAACAGATTGAACTTGAGGTAATTGTTCTGCGATACGTTCAATCAGACTGGTAGGCCCAATAATCAGAGTATCGCCAGAGGACTCATAACTCACCGTGGGAGGAATGAGGTTAGATAATTCGACGGTATTTTCAATGGCAGAGTACCGCGCGATTCCATTTTGCGAAGTCGATTGTTGTAAGTATTGTTTTAGCATTTGCTCGCTTCCAGTGTTTATCCACACACTTTTTATCTGGATATGAACCTACATTAGCAAATAGCGTTCCAAGAAAACTTTTCAATATTTACAACAAGATACAAGGATAACACTAAGCTAATTAAGGGCATTATTATCTTGTGGGACAATTTGTCCCAACTGCTAACTTACCGTTTAGTCAAAATGTACCTATGATTTATATGGTATTTTTTGTCTCACCTTCTAAATCAGAGAGTTCAGTATGGGTCTCTAATGCTGTTTCTTCCGTTTGCTCACCCTCTTCCACCTCACTATGCTGCGCAAGCAGCTCTGGCTGTTCAGACTCAAACTCTTCCTGTTGCTCAGGGTTTTCGGTCGACTCTTTCAACCATCCTCTCAATGTTTTCGCAACTTCCGGTGAAAGAGGTTTGAGAGCACTGAAGTCCTGAGCGTAGTCGTTCATTCGGCACACTTCACTAAACTCGCCGCCGAAAAATAGCTTACGTAGCGCGGCTTTTTTAATGTCTTTATCGGCTTCCGAAGTCAGTAATGAGGCAAGTGATTTAGGTTCGCTACCCTCTTGTAATGCTTCAACATCTGAAGATAGGTTTTCGTCTGATCTGTCTTCGCTTGTAAGGTCAATGGCAGCATCAGAGTTAATTGAATCAGCTTCCAATCCTGTCTTCGCGTCTTCTACCTGAGCGTCTTTCTCTCCCTCAAGCTTGCGTTTTGACCAGCGCGTTAAGAATGAATCATTGACCACTAGACCTCCCCGCGCCTTTACGCTTCTTACCACGCACTTCTAACAGTTCGCCGTGTCTGCCGATAAAGGCTTCCATCCAAGCTTGCACTGGTAATGGCATGTCGTTCGACAACACCAAATACTCTCCATCCATATACTGACCCGCGACACTTTGCGAGGCGATTAAACGGATGATTTTTGGTGTTTCGCCATCTTCTGGCTGTTCTAAAATCAAAAACAATTTTGGACTTTTGGAGCTGAGGTTAAAGCGATAGTCTGTACGCTCGTCTCGATATAACTCTAGCGTCGCAACATGCTGTGAGTTCTCGTCTACGGTTAGATCAAAGCCAAGTAACTGCCATTGGGTTGTTACCCACATTCCGGCAGTAATCTCATGTTCTTTTAAGCGACAGCTAATCGGCCAACTGTTTTCGGTTTTTGCCATCGTTTGTTTAGCTACAAGAGGTTGAGCTTGTATTTGTTTTTCTGACATAAGAAACCTAATCAATTCTTGTTTTAGTATATGTTGTTAGTGTTATTTAAGGTGACACAAAGCAAATATTGAGCCATTGACTCAAGCCTAGTTGGAAATTTGCGAATGTCATGGGTTAAATGTCGCATAAATTTGCGGTTAAATGATGAAAATGTCCTAATCGACGCAATAAACAAAGCAATGGAATGAAACTTGCTGTTTCGTTGTTCTCCGATCACTCCATCAGGAATCTCACGTGGCACAACCGAAAATCATAAAAACCAGTGAAAACCCATTTCAAACTATCGAAGTTGAAGTTTTTGACGAATATGGTGAGCGCTTAACTAAATCTATCGCCTGTGAGCGCCCGTTAACGGTCATGCTTAACTGGAAAGAGATAGTCACCTTGATGACATTAGGATCCCGCCCTGAAGCACTTGTCTTAGGCTACCTCAAGAACCAAAGTTTTCTTAACGATCCTGAAGCGCTTGAGTCAGTTATTATTGACTGGGAAACCAATACCGCAGCCATTGTCACCAAAGAATCGCTAGAACATTTAGAACCCGCATTAAAGAAAAAGACCGTTACTTCGGGCTGTGGTCAGGGAACTATGTACGGCAACGTCATGAAGCAATTGGAAGGTTACAAAGTTCCTCAAACTGAAATTAAACAGTCTGAAATTTACGACGCGCTCGAAGCACTCACCCATCACAATGATACTTACAAGGCGGCAGGAGCTGTTCATGGCTGTGCTGTTTGCCAAGGTAACTCTGTGCTTTCTTTTGTCGAAGATGTTGGTCGTCATAATGCAGTTGATACTTTGGCGGGTGAAATGTGGCTTCAAGGTGAAAGCGGTGATGACAAAATCTTCTACACCACCGGAAGATTAACCTCAGAGATGGTGATCAAAGTGGCTCAAATGGGCATACCTGTTTTGTTATCTCGTTCTGGGGTGACACAAATGGGATTAGAGCTTGCTCATCAGTTTGGTATTACCACTATTGCTCGAGCGAAAGGACGTCGTTTTCAGGTCTACAGTGGCGTTGAGAAAATAGAATTTGATGTTAAAGGTCATTTGGCCGATGAATCCGACTAATGGATTCAATTGCTCAACAAATGACTCATCCTAAAAAGTAAAAACTCTTTATACAACCTTACATACAAGGGCGTATCAGATTTGATACTGCGTTATTTTGATTGCATTTTTTAGTCTGGATATCTGTATCTAAAACCGGATATACGATCTACACTGTTTTATGAAATCAATGGCTTACTTTAACGATAACGCATATGCAAAATTTGTTACGTCTTTTTTTGATGTTTTGGCTAGTGAGTGGACAAGCAGCCCATGCCGAATGGGATGTGAATAATATCAACACAACGCCAACAGCGAACAACAATGCTTTAGAGATCGAGCAGCAGATTAAAAAACTGCCAGACTCTTTGTTCATGACACAAAATGAATATCTTGAGGTCTCTAGACTGTTGCATTCAACACTCTCTCTTCAATCGAATAACATTAATAATTTCTCACAGGCTTTAGTTGCCTATCGCAATCAAGATGATGACTTCAATTGGTTTAACTTGGAGCAAAGCTATCTCACTCAGGTGAGTTTAACCCATTCAAAGCAACAGTTACTTCGTTTGGCGGATGAACACACCAGAGCAGAAGTTACCGGATTTGGCCCGACTGGAGTTCTTCAGTTCATACAGGAATGGAAAGTGGCTCAACTGAGCGCCGAATACCTGTTTTATTTCCAGATACGCAGTTTTCAATCCCTTATCGATGATTTGCTGATATCCCCTGTACCTTTTATTTGGTCGGTGTGTAAGGTTCTGTTTATCTACTTTTTATTGGTGTGGTGGCTGAGACACAGCAAGAGACTCATTGAACTGTTTCGTAACACCTATTTAAAAGACAAATCAGAACCTTCGCTTTGGGCGCGTATTGTCTGGTATGCCAGCAAGGCAAACAAAGCTATAGCGTGGCTGATTGCGATAACTTTCTCACTGCAAGTACTTGCGGAAATTAAGAGTTTGCAGCACCTCGTCTATCTCGAAATTTTCATTTGGTGGATCTGGGGCGGTTCTATCGCCGTCAGCTTGATTCTGGAATTTACCTACAGAACCAGTCATACCTCGAATAAGGCGCTAATGGCGTTAAGGCTCAGCACTATTCGCCGCATTGTTTGGACGGTGATCATTACGGGTGTGATTCTCCAGCTTTCTATGCGCACATTGGGTAAAGGAACCATCTATTACTGGATTCTCAATACCATGTATGCATGGTTCTTTGTCATGATCGTGTCGGTGCTAAACCTGTGGCGTGAACGTATTTTCGCGTATGCGGAAAAGGCTTCAGACAGACCGCTTTGGGTTAACTGGACCATAAGTAAGAAAGATGCGTTCGCCGTCAGAGTGTTCGCCACCACCATTACCCTAGCGTGGCTGTTAATGCATACGTTGCAATACCGACTTATTGCAGCGCTTTCAAACTACACTTTCTTCAGTCAGGCACTTGCTTATCTGTTTAGAATCGAAGTGGCTAAACAGAATGAAAGTATTTCATCTGACCATAACCACGTCCGTATCAAAGGTGATGAAGCTTTTGAGTATATTCTACCGGGGTCTATGGATAGCGAACTGATAGATTATGCCGCTGACGAAATAAAGCAGTTGTCCCGCTACCTACTGACCGACAGTCCGGCAATCTGCGTTGTTACGGGTGAACGTGGTATTGGCACCACAACTTTACTTTATACCTTGCTGCATAAGGTAAAGAATGCTGAGCCTTTGTATCTGAACTGTCCGTATTCAGGCTACGCAGAACTGCTTGAATTACTGGCGTTAAGCTTAGGTTTAGAAGCGGAGTCATCCGAGATTCAAATTCTTTCCCATTTGCGTAAGAGTGAACAAACCTATCTGATTGCCATAGATAACGCTCAACGTTTGGTAAAACCTATGGTCGGTGGACTAAACAGTTTAATGAAACTCACCAACCTACTTCGTCGCTCTAAGAAAAATCACCGTGTGATTATGGCCATCGAGAAATCGAACTGGCGCTTCGTCGACAGAGCGCGTGGTGAACGTCTGTTGTTTGACTGGGTTACGGTTCTTCCTCGCTGGAATGAGAAACAGATGGTAAACCTGCTTGATAGCCGGATTAACCGAGAGATTGAATCGCCTGTCAGTTTTGAAGGACTTGTGGTACCCCGTCAATGGGATCAAGATGATTCCAGTGATGACGAACGTGCGAAACAAGGTTTTTACCGCATTCTTTGGCACTATTCCGACGGTAACCCTACGGTTGCGTTGCGATTCTTCCGCCGTTCTTTGAACCGCAATAAAGAAACGGGAGTGGTTAATGTCAATTTGTTCCATGTTCCTGACTCGCAAGATCTGGAACAGATGCCTAAACCTATGTTGGCCGTTCTACGTTCTATCGTGCAGCTTGAGGTCGCTTCTAGTGAAGAGTTGTCCAAGTGTACTCAGCTAAGTATTGCTGAAGTCATTGGTATCGTGCGTTATTTCCAAAGTCGCGGATATTTGGAATGGGCAGAAGATAAAGCGCGTGTTTCTGATCACTGGTATCGCACGATTACCAATGTTCTCGATCGCCAACATTTACTGGTGAAATAAACAATGAAGAAAAGTACTACTCACATATTTTCACGTTTTATTGTTTTAGTTTTACTCTGCCTCGCATTGCCAAGTTATGCGAGTGAAGAGTCCGTTAACGCGGAGAGCTTTCAACAGATCGCCAGCTTAGTCCGATGGAGCGGCGTACTATTCTCTATTCTGATCATTGCTGCCACTTGGCTGTTGCTGAAGTTCATGAGCTCATTAGTTGAGACGATTGGCAGTCAGTTTGCGCAATATCGCATGTTGCTGCAAAAGCTCCAGTCGTTTCTCCAGTTCTTTATTTACATGGGTGCTGGTGTGGTGGTGTTTGTCCTTAGCTTCAGGATCAATGACCATATTTTAGCTTTAATCGGCGGTACCTTAGCGGTGTCTGTGGGCTTTGCTTTAAAAGACTTGGCAGCATCGTTTATCGCTGGAATGACGGTTATGATTGACCGCCCGTTTCAAGTTGGTGACCGCGTCACATTTGAGGGGCATTATGGCGACATCATCACCATTGGCTTGCGTTCTGTCCGTATGCGTACTCTCTCAGACGACATTATTACCATCCCAAATAACAAGTTCTTAAACGAAGTGGCCGTCAGTGGTAACTATGGAGCCCTAGATATGCAGGTGGTGATTCCATTTTATATCGGTATGGATGAAGACATCGTTTTAGCGAGAAACCTTATCCAAGAAGCCGCCTCTTCCAGTCGTTACATTCATTTACCCAAACCTGTCACTGTATTGGTTAAGCAGACCATTACGGATAACTATTTGGCGGTTCAGCTAACCTGTAAAGCTTATGTGGTGGATACAGCGTATGAGAAGCTGTTTGAGACAGACATTACTTTGCGGGTCATGGATGAATTCAAACAACACGGAATTAAACCACCGAAGATTGCGATTCACGCACAATAGACATTCGCTACTGTTTGAAACGGTAGTTTTAGACTGATAACAAAATGCCTCGGTATAGAGGCATTTTGCTTTTTTGCGTTATCGAAATTAAGAGACTGATTTAGCGATAATCAGGTCTGTGTCTGCCTTAACTGGCAGGAAAACACTGAATACACTGCCCTTACCGACTTCCGACTGCACTCTGATCTCGCCGCCAGTTTGGCTGAGCATACTTTGAGATACCGATAATCCTAACCCCGTACCATCACGCTTAGTGGTATAGAAAGGATCAAAGATACGTTTGAGATTTTCTGGCTTAATACCGCACCCTTCGTCTTCAATTGTAATAATGGCTCCGCAACAGCGATCTTCTTCAAACCAGTCTTTGCTCTGTATTGTCAGTTTGCCTTTACCATTCATGGCATGGATAGCATTCATCTGTAAGTTAACCAGAATCTGCAACAGCAGATGGCGATTGACTTCAACGGACTTACGAGCGTTAAGGTCGACAACAAACTCAATATCTCGCTTTTTAGCGCCGGTTTTAACTAGTGTGATACTTTCTTCAATGATTGGGTTGACGTGCTGCCAGGTAATTTCATCCTGTACACCACCTTGTCGGCTGTATTGAAGCAAACTGCGAGTAATATTTCTGATTCTATCCACTTGTTCTAAAATCGCCTGAATCTCTTCTTCTATGCGAGCGCCTTCTTCGCCTAATTCAAATTGAATTAGCTCCGTGTTGCCCAAAATCACTGCGGTTGGGTTATTGATCTCGTGGGCGATCCCCGCTGTCAGCTCACCGAGAGCCGCCAGCTTTTCGTGCACAATCAATTTGTCCCGCGTGGTATGCAACAATTCAATATGGTGTTCGAGTTGTTCTGTTTTTTCTCTCAGCTTCGTCGTTCTAGAGTGAACCTTTTCTTCCAGTTCGTTAGCCGCGTTCTGAATTTCGTCATTTCTCTGCTGGAGCAGATCCAGCATGTTGTCAAACTGCTTCGCCAATTGTGCTAACTCGTGTTTTTCATCTAATCCAAGCGGACCAATGCGCTGGTTCTTACCCAATTGAACAAGCTTCACTACACGATGTATACGCTCAATCGGTCGGAAAAGATCACGTGATCCGCGATAGACAAACAGACCTGAAAATGCCAACAGTACTAACGTTGTCACCGCGATTTCAAAGATGTTGGTAAGGTAAGTTTTGACAAACGGCCACATCAAATAGCCGGTATAGAGCATACCGATTACTTGGTTATTCTGATTTCGAATCGGTTGATAAGCAGTGATATACCAAGCATCGTACACATACGCTCGATCAATCCAGTCTTCACCACGACCAAGAACGGCTTGTTTCACTTCGTTTGATACTCGGGTACCGATGGCTCGCCCTTCTCTTTCATCGCTATTGAGCGGCACGTTGGTACTGACGCGTAAATCATCCAAGAACAAAGTGACGGTACCGACTGGCCTTAACTTATCGTGTGTATACGGATAAACAATATCGCGAATTTCGTCGATTAATCCGCTACTGTTATTCAGTAGCTCACCACCATCAAGAAAGCCAATCACCTTATTGTTACTGTCATATACCGTCACTACTGTGCGGCTGACTAAACCTCTGCTCTCGACAGCGTCTCCGCTCAATTCTTTGACTTTTGCGCGTTGCGCTAGGCTCGGTTCTAGCTCGTGTAGTTCTTCGCCACTAAGCACATCAAAAAACGTTTTATTTTGGCTCAGCTCAGTATAGTGAGCCTCATTTTCTGTTGAGTTAATGGGGTGGAAAGTCAGGAAATCGAGTTGATAGCGCTGTTTTTGGTTTTTCACCCAAACGTCTACAGAACTGATGGACTGACCGTTCAAACGCACTCGAAACTCATAAGAATCCGCTAGCGCCTGAATCCGATTCACCTGATTCTGTTGTTGGATTGAAATTGATTTATTGGCAACGCCCAGTCTTTCGGCAACATCAACAAGTGTACTTTGCCATGTGTAATGAAGAGACCAATAGACTGAAATGGCAATCAACGCGAGTAAGGTAAAGCCTATGGGAACGGACGTCAGGATCAAAAGACGGTAGCGAACCATGGTCTGAAAGCGATGTTTCCATTTACGCCACAGCGGAAAATCATTCCACATTTTCAGTCCCTTCGCTTTCCCACTCTTTGTACTTACGTTCTAACGTTTTTCTTGCGACGCCAAGATCTCTCGCAGCAGCTGATTTATTTCCTTCATGGAAATAAACCAGTTGTTCAATATGCGCTCGCTCTACATCTTTAAGTGTCCAAGCATTAGGATAACCCGTTGCCTTATCACGCTTTTTGTTTTCAATGTACTCAGGTACGCCTGCAACATGTGACACCGTCACTGATACATTCGTTGGATGTGCTATGCCATTCATCTCACGCCAATAATGAGCGGGCGGCTTACCCAGCAAGATGCAACGTTCTATAAGGTTTTTCAGTTCTCGGATATTACCCGGCCAATCATAATCGTTCATCGCACTGACATCTTCATGCGCCCACTTCGGAACAGGCACTGCCAGTTCTTTACACAGTTTTTGCGTAAAGAATGGTACCAACTCTCTTAAGTCACTTTTTCGATCACGTAAAGGTGTGACATCAATTTTGAGCACGTTTAGACGGTAATAGAGATCGCTTCGGAAACGACCATGTTCGACTTCTTTTTGCAGATTGCGGTTTGTCGCAGCAACGATTCGAACATCGACGTTTATCTCTTTTTCAGAACCTACAGGGCGAATGGCTCGTTGCTCTAATACTCGCAACAAAGAAGATTGCATGGTGAGTGGCATTTCACCTATTTCATCGAGAAATAGAGTGCCGCCATTAGCCACACGGAACAAACCTTCACGGCTTTTCTTCGCGCCAGTAAATGCGCCTGAAGTGTGTCCAAACAATTCGCTTTCCAACAACTCAGGAGCAATTGCGCCGCAGTTAACCGGAACAAATGGGCCTTTTCGGCCACTGGCCTCGTGAATACCACGCGCTACCAACTCCTTACCAGTTCCCGATTCACCTTCAATCAATACCGAAGCTCTTGAAGGGGCAAACTGCAAGATTAGCTGTTTGAGTTGTTTCGTTTTCTCTGACTGGCCGATAATCTGACTTGTGGTATGGCGCTCAAAGTCATGCTTCAACGCATATTGCATCCGGGCACTTAAGCATTTATCCATACAGCGTTTAACAGCCTGCATCATCTGTTCTAGGTTAAATGGCTTAAGAATGAAGTCTGAGGCACCGAGTTTTAGCGCTCTGATTGCTGTCTCTAAGTCGGCATAACCCGTCATAAAGATCACTTCGGCTTTATGATACTCGTCGGTGAAGGCTTCTTCCCATTCAATGCCAGATCGGCCAGGTAAATTGATATCGAGAATGATTAAATCGTAATGATTGGCGGTACGCAGTAATTCCGCTTCTTCAATAGAGCTCGCACAATCCACTTTAGAAAACCATTTGCTTAAGGCTTTCTTCAAAATGGCCTGCATACCCATTTCGTCATCGACAACAAGAACCGAAAACGCCTGATATAAAGGAGCTTGCTTTGAATCTATAGTATTGCTCATGAGTTTCTCAACGATAATTCATTAGGACAGAACGACTCACATAACCATACTACTGATGTGCCCATGTTGAGACATTTTGTCCCTACAAATGTGCGCTATCGCCTAATTTTGTAAGATTAATCATGATATTGTCTAATTCCCATACAAAAAGCCTAGTTTTAAATGTGGCATCCAGTTTGCTATGTCTGATCTGCTATAAGTCAGATTCAATCATCGTTAAGACGTAATTTGGCGGTCAATCTAGCTCAGCCCACTATTAAAATTAAAATGTAAAATGGATTTCATAATGAATAATAAGATTTCTCTTGCTCTTGCAGCAACGTCATTGGTTTTAGTCAGCTATTCCGCATCCAGTGCGGAAGATACACAACGCATTCGTTTAGCCACCACCACCAGTACCTACCATTCAGGATTGTTAGACTACCTACTGCCAATTTTTGAAAAAGAAGCCGGATATAAAGTGGATGTCATCGCGACAGGAACCGGTAAAGCGCTAAAAATGGGTGAAAACGGTGATGTTGATTTGGTAATGACACACGCACCTAAAGCAGAAGCAGACTTCGTTGATAAAGGATTCGGTGTACTGCCTCGCAAACTGATGTACAACGATTTTGTTTTAGTTGGTCCAAACAGCGATCCCGCTAAAATCGCGCAACAGAAAAATGTCCTTGATGCTTTTAGCCATATTGCCAAAGACGGTGTGACATTCATTTCTCGTGGTGACGATTCCGGCACACACAAGAAAGAATTGGGCATCTGGGCTCAAGCTAAAATTGAACCAAATTTTGGTGGTTATAAGTCTGTAGGACAAGGCATGGGGCCAACGCTCAACATGGCTTCTGAGCTGCAAGCTTATACACTGACTGACCGTGGTACGTGGTTGGCCTATCAGAATAAACTTGACCTTAAAATTGTTTTTGAAGGCGATGACAAACTGTTTAACCCATACCAAGTGATTCTTATCAATCCAGAACGTTACCCTGCTACCAATTATCAAGCAGCAAAAGCGTTTAGTGATTGGCTGGTTTCTGATGAAGGACAGCAGAAAATCAATAGCTTTACCCTTAACGGACAACAACTTTTTGTTGCAAACGCAGACAAATAACGGTCGTGTATGAGCCTTTGGCAAACTACCCAAGACGCACTGACATTACTGATTAATTTTGACGCTGAACTCTGGGAGATCGTTGCGGTCTCCTTTAGCGTTTCATTATCAGCTATTTGTGTGGTGTTAATTCCAGCGATGCTTTTTTCGTTTTTGCTTGCTTACAGCAACTTTCGCGGCAAATGGCTTTTGCTGTCAGTGATAAACACACTTCAAGCGGTTCCAACCGTCGTGATCGGCCTGCTGTTGTATATGTTGCTTTCACGCTCCGGTCCATTGGGAAACTGGTCATTACTTTTCACCCAAAAGGCGATGATCTTAGGTCAAATGTTGATTTGCTTCCCTATTCTGGTGTCTATGATGCACGGCACTCTGCAATCCAGTGACCGACGCTCGGTTGAAACCGCTATGACTCTTGGCGCTTCAACACCACGGATTGCAGCGACCATTATCTGGGAAACACGTTTCCCGTTATTAGCAGCCGTGATCGCAAGCTTTTCCAGAATAGTGACCGAGGTGGGCTGCTCTATGATGGTTGGCGGAAATATTATGGGCTTAACGCGAAACATCCCTACTGCCATTGCTATGGAGAGCCATAAAGGCGCTTTTGCTCAAGGAGTTGCATTAGGAATGGTGCTACTATGCTTAGCACTGGCCTTGAACTTTGCACTTTCCGCAATGCGTGGAAAAGGCTTTTTGAGAACGTAAGGATAAGAATGACAATAACACTTAACGCTCAAAAGTTATCAATGCGCTTTAAAGATCGAGTGCTGTTCCACATCGATCATCTGTCTATTGGGCCAAACGATGCTATTTATCTAAAAGGCGATAATGGTGTCGGAAAAACAACCTTACTTAAGATTTTGGCGGGTTTGCAGAAACCTTCCACAGGAAGTGTTTCAAACTCATTGCCTTGGTGGCAGCGCGTTGTTCATTCGTCCGCCCGTCATCAAGTTATCTATCTGCATCAAACCCCTTACCTGTTTGATGCTACCGTGTATCAAAACGTACTGTACGGAATTAAATTTTCGGCACTGAGTGCAAAAGAAAAACGTTCTACCGTAATAAGTGCTTTGCGAATGGTTGGTTTAGAAACACTGGCAGATGAACATATCTCGGTTTTGTCTGGCGGTGAGAAGCAGCGTGTGGCAATGGCACGCGCTTGGATTCTTAACCCTTCTATTTTGCTCATGGACGAACCGAGTGCATCACTTGATCAGGAATCTATCGACAGACTGGTTATAATGGCAAAAGATTTGTTGGCCAGAGGTTCAAGTCTTGTCATCACGAGCCATCAAGCCAACGCTTTAACCGCAATATGCAAAAAACAGTGGTGGATTAATGATTGCACGCTTATCGAAACACCATTGCTACACATAGTAAAACCAGAAAAAGAGAGAACCAATGTTACTTCCCTCTCAAACTAGTTGGGTCATCCTTGCCGGTGGGCAAGCGACTCGAATGGGTGGAAATGATAAAGGGCTTATTAAGCTTAATAACAAACCGCTAATTGAACATGTCATTGAACGATTGCAGCCACAGGCTTCGCAAATTCTGATCAATGCCAATCGTAATCTCGATAAATATAGTCACTATGGAACCGTCATCAGCGACAGTTTCACTGGTTTCCCCGGACCTTTAGGGGGAATTCACAGTGGCTTAGTTAACGCGCAGACGGATTGGGTCGGTTTTGTCCCTTGTGATAGTCCGTTAATTTCCGATGATCTTGTTGAGCGCTTCTGTCACGCAGTCAACGACGAAAGCGATATCATTGTTGCCCACGATGGAGAGCATTCTCAGCCTGTATTTACGCTCTACCATAAACGTGTTTTGCCAAAACTCACTGCATTCTTGGAGCGTGGCGACAGAAAGATAATCTTGCTATATAACGACTGCCACACTGACTACGTCGACTTCAGTGATTCGCCACAGTGTTTTGTCAATTTAAATACGCCAGATGAACTGGCGCAATTCGGAGCGTTACAAATATGAGTCCTCAACGCCCTTCACTGCCTCTATTAGGTTTCGCCGCATACTCAGGAACAGGCAAAACGACATTGCTTGAAGCGCTCATTCCTAAATTAACGAATGCTGGACTTCGCTTAGGTGTTTTAAAGCATGCTCATCATGACTTTGATGTCGATATTCCGGGCAAAGACAGCTATCGATTACGCAAAGCTGGTGCAAGCCAAATGCTCATCGCATCGCGTAATCGTCATGTAATGATGACGGAAACTCCGGATGCCGAAGCAGAATTCAATTATCTGCTTAGCCGTTTTGACTGCGAAAAACTGGATATTATCTTGGTCGAAGGCTGCAAAAACATTGCCTTCCCTAAAGTTGAGTTACATAGAAACGAACTCAATAAACCGTGGTTGTACCCAAACGATAAAAACATCATCGCGATTGCTGCAGACGAAGTAGTTGAAAGCGAACTCCCGCAGCTCAACATCAACGATTTAGATGCTATCGCGCAGTTTGTTGTCGATTACGCAAAAGGTTTTGGCGCAAAAAAAACGACCTCGGCTAGCTGTGATACCTTGTCTCCTGCTTTTTTATCGGTAGAACAAGGACGACAAGCGATACTCGAACGCGTTCAGACGCTGACAGATATTGAGACTACTGAGTTACCAAGCGCATATAACCGAGTATTGGCGAGAGACATTACATCGCCAGTGAATGTGCCGAGCTACAGAAACTCTGCTATGGATGGTTTTGCTATACGTGGCGATGACTTAAATCGTGAACACTATCAAGTGGTCGCAGAGATAATGGCTGGCGACAGTTACGCTAACGTTGTTGAACATGGTCAGGCAGTAAAAATCATGACCGGAGCTGCCGTTCCGCAAGGCGTTGATACTGTCATCATGCGTGAACAAGCAAGCGTAACTGGTGAAACCGTGACTTTTGGCAGTGCAACAATCAAAGCAGGTCAGAATGTCCGCCAAGCGGGCGAAGATTTATCCATTGACCAGAATGTTTTCTCTATCGGTCAGCGTTTATCTTCACCTGAAATAGGCATGTTGGCGTCTTTGGGGATGAACCTTGCTCCGGTTTATCGCAAATTAAAAGTTGCTATTTTTTCTACAGGCAACGAAGTTCAGGCTCCAGGCACACCTGCCAGTGAGTCACATATCTTTGATTCTAATCGATACACAATTATGGGGCTGTTAGCCCATTTAGGCTGTGAGACCATTGATCTTGGAATCATCGAAGATGATGAGCAATCCATGGTGAATGCTTTGAACTACGCTTCTCATTCAGCAGACGTTGTTTTGACCTCTGGTGGTGTATCGGTTGGTGATGCCGATTTCATTAAGTCTGCCCTAGAATCTTTAGGCACAATAGAATTCTGGCGTATCAACATGCGTCCCGGCCGCCCTCTCGCGTTTGGCAAAATTAACAACACACCTATCTTCGGTTTGCCGGGTAATCCAGTTGCCGTTATGGTCTCGTTCATTAATTTTGTTGAGCCAGCACTGCGTAAAATGCAAGGCGAGGTAAACTGGAATCCATTGAAAGTTCCTGCGGTCGCAACAGAAGATCTCCGTTCACGCCAAGGGCGAACTGAGTTTACTCGTGGCATTTACAGCTTTAATGATCTTGGACAGCTGACAGTGAAATCGACAGGGAAACAAGGTTCAGGGATTTTACGCTCGATGAGTGAAGCTAACTGCTTAATTGAAATATCTCCGGCAGTAGACACAGTTAAAGTCGGCGAAAGCGTGACAATTATCCCACTTCAAGGCAGAATCTAGCGCTTAGAATTTGCTGCAAACGAGAGAAGCTATGGCTCGCACAATTATTTATACCTACAAAGATGAAGAGAAGACGCTGACTTTCTCTTACCAACAGCACAGAAATATCCACGAAGCTGTTGCTGAAGCAGAAGGCATAGACATTACAGACTATCTGAAAATGGAGCTGCAGCTAGAACTTATTTCTGACTCTAAGGCAGTTCGCAACTATCGCGACAACCATTTCAAAAAGTTAGGTTTTGGTGTCATCACCATGAAACCTAAAGAAAACTTAGGTGTAGGTAAAAAGCCAAAACCTCAAGTTAAGTAATTAGAAGTAAAAAAGAAGGGCTTGAATAATCAAGCCCTTCTTCGTTTTTATTCTCTACTGCATTACTTGATATTCAAGAATGCTGCACCGCGTACGCCGCCTGAATCACCGTGTTTTGCTTTGATGATTTTCGGACATTTAGCAACAGAAAGTAGATGCTTAGAAATGCGTTTAGGAACTTCTTGGTAAATCAACTCAAAGTTTGATAAACCGCCACCAAGAACCACAACATGTGGATCATGTGCAGTGAATATGTTGCCAAAGCAGATTGCTAACAGTTCCATGAACAGATCAACATGTTTTACTGCTTTCTCTTCACCTTCGTTATAAGCGTTGATGATGTCGATAGCTTTCTTTTTCTCGCCATTGTTGTGAGCATAAATCAGCTCAAAACCGCGTCCTGAAAGATAGTTATCCATACAGCCTTTATTGCCACAGCCACATTCTAGAAGTGGTGCTTTATCACCGCCTAAATGGAACCATGCATCAATAGGAAGACGCATATGACCGATTTCACCCGCTACGTGGTTACGACCGGAAAATACCTTACCGTTATAGATAAGACCGCCGCCGAATCCAGTACCTAGGATCAAACCTAGCACTGATGGTTCGTCTTTTAGCTCATCATCCCATGCTTCGGAAAGAGCGAAACAGTTCGCGTCGTTTTCAATTTTTACACTGCGGCCAATCTTAGCTTCTAGATCGGCACGTAGTGGTTTACCTTTTGCAGATGGAACGTTTACTGTCAGCACTGTTGCATCGTCAGCATCTTCCATACCCGGTAAACCTAAACCAATCGTACCTTCTACACCAAATTCAGCGTCATATTTAGCGACTAGACCAGCAATGGTTTCAACAAGCTGTTGGTAATCTTCAGTTGGTGTCGGAACACGTTCAGTTGCAACACGTTCAAGTTTCTCGTTGAACGCACCAAATTCAATCTTAGTGCCACCGACATCAAAGCCGTAATACATGCAAACCTCTCCTACTCTATCCCGGTAATAGGGAAATCATTAAAATCGACTCACTCACCAATTGCACCATCTGTTATCCGATTTCAATTCAAGGTATCTATCTGATATCTGCACAATTAATTCGCGATTAAAAAATATTGGCTTATTATCCATAACCGACCCTATGCAATCCGTGACCAAACACTTATTTATCCGGCTACAAGTGCTGATTGCGCAAATGTGAAGCAGTATTGAGTGCTGAGTCTCAATCTAAATTTTGCTTAAACAGCAAATAATCTCTCAGTGCGGTTTTTTCTTCTTTCGGTTTAATTCTTGTTTTACCTAACAGATAGCTTTCTTTGAACGTTTCAAACCATAAACGCAAAGTTTCTGCGCCAAGACGCTCACCAAACTTGTCCAGTGCGAGGCTGGCCACTTCAGCGGTAGCAAGATGCTGTTCATTGTCTGATTTTCTCATCACATACTGTGAAAGTACCTGCGGCTCGATGGAGATCAATGGCAAGCCAGCGAGATAAGGAGATTTTCGAACGATTCGTTTTGCTTCGCGCCAACTGCCATCGACAAAGATAAGCAATGGCTTTTTGCCAGAAGCAATACTCTCAACTTGATTCATGACTCTTGAATGTTCTTCTTCTGTTTCAGCAGGAAAAACGAGCACAGGAAAATAAGCAGGACTCTGTAAAAGATCTAACATCTGAGAATCAGGATCTGTGCGACTCCACTGATAGACATAAGTTTCTTTTACTGTATCGGCAATAAGTCTGCCCGTGTTGCTTGGCTTAAAGACTTCCTGCTGAGAAACAATAAGTAAAACCGCTACTTGCGTCTCAATGTCAGGCTGGTGTTGACACAAACAATGCGTCAAACCGACATTACAGTAAGCGCAACGTTGAATTTTACAGCCGCGAGCAAGAAAAGGTTTTGTTGATCGTTCGAGCCGATATTGGTACAAACGATGGAAAGCATGGATTCTCATATTTTGTAGAAGTACTGAAATGTTTGAAGTACTGAATACTTAGAATGACTAAAAGTGGCGCAGAGTTTAACTGCTGTTACTTGAGTTCTCCAGCGCAATTTGAACTGGAGACGATGATTGGATTACATAAGCATTGTAAAACCGTAAATGGGTATCACACGGAGGTGGATATGTCCTACCAACCAGAAACCATCAGACTAGCGTTTTTTGTTCTTGTGTTATTGATTTGTGCATTTTGGGAGTCAAATGCACCTCGTAAACATCTTTCTCAGAGCAAGTCGATCCGCTGGATAAATAACTTAGGTTTAGTCGGTTTAAACAGTGTGTTGATCGCCCTGTTAATGCCGGTCGTCGCGATTTCAGCAGCTAGTTGGGCAGAAGCTCACTCATTTGGTCTTATGAACTGGCTGAATGTTTCTCCAACCTGGGCGCTTATCTTTTCCGTTGTATTACTTGATGGCGTGATTTATTGGCAACACATCATGTTCCACAGCATCCCTTTTCTATGGCGACTCCATCGCATGCATCATGCTGATCAGGATATTGACGTGACGACTGGTGCACGATTCCACCCTATCGAAATATTGATTTCCATGTGGATCAAAATCGGAGCCGTAACCTTAATCGGTGCGCCGGTTTGGGCCGTGGTAACGTTTGAAATTGTGCTAAACGCCAGCGCTATGTTCAATCACAGCAACGCGAGACTGCCGTTAAAACTGGATTCATGGCTACGCAAACTGATTGTGACACCGGATATGCATCGAGTTCACCACTCGGTAATTGAGCGCGAAACCCACTCCAATTTTGGCTTTTTCTTATCTATTTGGGATCGCTTGTTTGGTACTTACATCGCCCAGCCTTATTTGGGCCATGATGAAATGAGAATTGGCTTACCGATGTTCAAGCGTTCTAGAGAACAATGGCTGGATAAAATGCTTACCCAACCATTTAGAGAGAAATAGAGAATGACGAGTTGATTAGCTCAGAGCATATTTATCAAGCATCGCTTTTTGTTGCCCAGCGATGTTTGCCACTTGTTGTGAGCTATCAACCATAGACTCTATCTGCTGCTTTGTTTGTGTTGCCTGATCTGAAATCTGTACGATTGAACGGCTAACATCCGCGGTCGCACGCTCTTGTTCTTCAGTCGCAACTGAAATCTGCTCTATTCTCGCTCTGATGTGGTTCACAGCACTTTCGATATCCGCAAAAGTCAGTTTTACTTCTTCGCTAGATTGAAGCGCCGACACCATTTCATTTCTCGAATCTATCACTGCTTGACGCGATTTAGCTGCAGAAGCTTCAAGCTGACTCATCATGTCGCGAATACTACCGGTTTGCTGTGTTGTGTCTTTTGCCAGTTTGCGTACTTCATCTGCAACTACAGCAAAGCCACGACCGTGATCGCCCGCTCGGGCGGCTTCAATGGCCGCGTTTAATGCCAGCAAGTTTGTACTTTCTGCAATACCGGTGATGAGGTCCACCAACTCACTAATTCGTGAAACGCTGGTGTCTAATTCAGACATCGCAGATTCATTGGTATTCAGAGAATCTTCTAATGCTTCCAATCTATAACGATTCTGCTCTACTGCTTTCACACCTTGGGAAGAATGCTCTGCCGCGGTCACGGAATCTGTATAGGAATCATTAGTTACCCCTGCGATTTCTCGAATAGACGCTTCTAACTGGTTGATGGTTGTTACCATACTTAACAGAGCTTCGTTTTGAATAGTTAACCCTTGATTCGAATGCTCCGCAGCATCATGGCTAAACTGCGCCGTCTGATAGAGCGATTCACAATTGGAAGTAACTGTAGTCAGTGACTCGTTAGTAGATAGGATAACTTGATTGAGCTTGCCCGAAATATCATGGAATTCCATAGGCCCAACCAACTGAGCGGTGTGGCTAAAGTCATGTTCTGTCATATACGTAAGATGATTCGTAATGTTACGCATCCCTTTGTTTACCCAGACTCGTAAGCCAAGCCAAGAGAGCACAACAATAGCAACCAATACACCACCGCCGACAAGTAACGCCAGTGTTATTTCACTGATGGTATTTTGCACTTCAGTTTCTTTGGTTTGAATGATGCTTGTTGTGATATCTGACAGTTCCGAAAGCTGTGCCGCAATGGTATCCGCCATCAAGGCAGCTTGCGTAAAATCAGCGTTTTGTGTTTGTGCAGTTTCCAAACGAACCATTATTTGATCCAGAATGCCGCCAGTTTTGAACCCTTCAAGAACCATTTGGTAAGGCGCAGTCAGGCTTGCAAACTCACTGATATCAGGGTGCCACTCTTTGAAGTCATCAAACGCCAGCTCTAAACCAGAAATACGAGTTTTCAGCTCTTTATACTCTTTTTGTGCCAGTTCCATGTCTTCTTGAACCATAAAGAGCAGGAACGTACTCTCCATCACTCCTGAAGCAGCAACAAAGCGGTTCGCGGCATCCATTGACTCAGGATTATCTATTGCTAAGAAAGACGCGATACGGTTCATTTCAGGCCCAATTGAACTTAATCCATATCGGAATCCTGTTGCCTGCTCGGCGATCTTGGCAGTTTGCTCAAGCTGAGTTTGTTGTGACTGTATAATTGCAGCAGAAAATTTAGAAAACTCGTCAATATTACTTGTTAGTTGCTGATGAACGGTTGGAGCAATAAGCGTACCGAACTCCTGAGTAATTCCTTTCATCTCTTCTAGACGAAGATCCGCATTTTGATCCAGCGTCAATAATTCAGCACGGATATTATTTAATTCATCGACTGTTTTTACTCTGGTGCTGTAACCAATATATTTCGCTTGCTCAAGGATATTTTGAGTTAACGCTGCATTGTTAGTTGATAACGGTAATGCTCGCTCTGATAAGTGGCTAAATTGATAACCTATTTTGTCGATACCACGAACACTCGTGACAGAAAGCACTATGACAAGTATGGTTATGGTGATAAAAATAAAGGAAAGTGTTTGAATAAGTGAAAACGTTATTCGGTGCTTGGCAGAATTATTCATTTCAAAGGCAGTCCAGTACCAGTTCAAATATAACGATGGGTATATTAGGTAATTTTTATGACACATTTATTTCATAAACCAATAATTAGACGCCCTATGTATTGGGTTTTTATGGTTTCTTTAGTCACTGGATGTGCTCAGAATCAGAGTTCGAAATATTCAACAACTCAAGATAAAGAGTTGTTGGGTTCAAATATTGGAATAGAAAAAGTTACCGAGCGAGAAGCGTCTTTTTTTAGCGTCTATAACCAGTGGCAAGGCGTGCCATACCGTTTAGGTGGGAATAATAAAAATGGAATTGATTGCTCTGCATTTGTGCAGATAGCCTATCGTGACGCTTGGCAGCTTCCATTGCCTAGAACTACCACATCACAAAGTAAAATTGGCGAAAATATCGGTTATAAGGCAGCCAAATACGGTGACCTTGTTTTCTTTAAAACGTCAAAAACAACGAATCATGTTGGGGTCTATTTGGGGAATCTTAGGTTTATGCATGCATCCACTTCGCAAGGGGTCATCATATCTCGTCTTGATAACCCCTATTGGGCATCCAAATTTTGGCAATTCAGAAGAGTGGATAGCTTGACTGATTGATTTAATCGTAAGTCGCTACCGCGGTATCAAATAAATTTTTAACCAGTGCTATGTATTCATCCAGAAAAATGATTTGATCGTTCGTTGCGGGTTTTGCCCATACGCCAGCTAACACTTCTCCTAAATCCTCCACTACAGAATCAGCTTCTTTTAGAAGTTGAAAACGTACACTTGAATGAAGTTCAGGATTCTGTTCGAAAACAGCCATGATGTTACTCGCTACCATATCAGTAACGACATCTTCTACGCTTTCTTTACCGGTGTCACCGCCACGGGTGAATACATCCATGTTGAACGCAAGATGTTCTATTAGCGCTAAATAACCATCGGTTTCTACAACCACTTTAATTCTCCGCTTTACTGCTTCGTCACCAGTAACTCACTGTACCTTCAATAATACTAAGCCATGTGAGGAAAATTTCACACATTTGATATGTTTGCTTGATGAAATTTCAAACGATTCATTGATAAAAGTCTAACTTAGTGCAAGAAAGCTATAGACTTTATACTCTCAGTTAGCGACTAAATCATTTGTTAAACTCATTGTGACTTTCTATTCAATCAAAAGGCAATATCGTTCGTGAAACGTTTTATGAGTAAGTTCACAAATATGCGGATTAACTGTCTAACAAAACTAAGTTAATGAAATTATTTGCTTTACGGTTCAGTAAAGTCACATCGATTGTTCTAAACTAATATGGACTAAAAGACGGTCGTGGAGTTCAAACTATGTGGCAAGCTATCACCCAGCAACTCTCAGATACTTTAATGTTTCAATTCGATCTTGTAGAGAAAACAAAACTACAAGGCGGTGACATTAGTGAAAGTTATATGATTACCGACGGTAAAGAGCGGTATTTTGTGAAGCTTAATGACCGCAATTTTTTACCCAACTTTGAAGCTGAAGCTGAAAACCTCCGAGTTTTGCGAGAGAGCAGCAGTATTCATGTTCCTGAACATGTCCTTACCGGCAGTACCAAAGATCACTCTTTTATTATCCTGAACTATCTCGTTACCAAACCTCTTGATGACGCGACGAACAGTTTTAAGTTCGGACTTGAACTGGCTAAGTTACATCAATGGGGTGACCAGAAAGAATACGGTTTCGACATTGATAATTACTTGGGCTGTATTGTTCAACCAAACAATTGGACAAAAAAATGGTGTCAGTTTTTTGCGGAACAAAGAATTGGTTGGCAACTTCAACTGATGCATGAAAAAGGCGTGCATTTGGTCAACATAGACGAATTCGTTGACGTGATTAAGCAAAGACTCGCAAACCACACTCCCCGACCAGCTTTGTTGCATGGTAATTTGTGGAACGAGAATGTCGCAAATTCGCCAATTGGTCCTATCTGTTATGACCCTGCAACTTATTGGGGTGACAGAGAGTGCGACATTGCCATGACCGAGCTGTTTAATGGCTTCCAACCAGAGTTCTATCAAGCCTATGAAGAAGTGCTGCCCTTAGACTTTGGCTACGTCGAACGAAAAGACATCTATAATCTCTATCACATACTGAATCACTACAATCATTTTGGTGGTCATTACTTAGATGAAGCGGAGTATCTAGTTAAGAAAATTCTGTCTTTCTAAACTTATTGATTAGACTTCTATGTTGTTAAAAATAAACAAGAAAAGAGCTAATAGACTTTAGCTCTTTTTTCTTTGTGACAAGGTCTAAAATTGCACTTATTTCTCGTTCAGAATCAACTTCTCGTCTTACTATTAAAATGAGAACAAAACAAAAAGAGCGAGAATCAAAATGAAAAACTTTATACAAAAATCGATTCTATGTCCCCATTGTGGGCACCATGTTCCTGTGACTTTGGATTCTTCAAATGGCAGCCAAGAGTTTTATGATGACTGCCCTGCTTGCTGTAATCCGATTCACATTAATTTGATGGTCAACGAACAGTTAGACACAGTAGAACTTCAAGTCGATGCGGATGACGAACAAATCTTCTAACCGCCTTTGATTTTTGATCTGGCAAATAACCTATTGTTTGGCAGCCAGCACTCGTTCAACGGTATCTACAATCGCTTGAGTTTGTGGATCAAGTTCAACATTCACTTTGTCACCAACCACACGTTGACCAAAGAGCGTTCTCTGTAACGTTTCAGGAATGAGGTGAACATTAAAACGATTCTCTCTGACTTCCCCAATTGTCAGCGAGCAACCATCTAAGCCAATAAATCCTTTCGGCAAAACATACTTCATATATCGAGGTGATAACTCGAACCAAATCGTCTTATTGTTTGGTGTTTCAATCACGTCTTTAATAG
Organism: Vibrio sp. Hal054; assembly: GCF_037162405.1. Lineage (NCBI taxonomy): Bacteria > Pseudomonadati > Pseudomonadota > Gammaproteobacteria > Vibrionales > Vibrionaceae > Vibrio > Vibrio sp. Hal054. The sequence continues at coordinate 1,569,435 of NZ_JARLUT010000001.1, forward strand.
TAGCGGTATCCATAATGTGACCAGACATCGTATGGCCGCCAATTTCATCACCAAATTTTGCTGCTCTTTCGATGTTGACCATCGAGCCGATTTCAAGCTCCCCTAAATTGGTTAGCTTAAGCGTTTCTTGCATTAAATCGAATGAAACACGATTTTCATCGATATGAGTGACGGTTAAACAGCATCCGTTGTGAGCGATAGAAGCACCAATCGATATCCCTTGATTTAATAAGGGTTCTAGCTCAATAACATGGGTTTGAAATTTGTCTTTTTTATCAATAGCCACGACTTTCGCCATGCCTTGCACAATCCCAGTAAACATTTAGTATTTCCGATAGTTTTTCGTGGTGATCAGTGTGACATTTCTTTATCATTCCCACCAGTACGACCCGCCGATTAATTAAGCAGTAAATATTCCGTTCGGAGAAGTTTGTGCAACATTATAAAAATGAAATAAAAAAATTAGTAAAGTTATCAACGCCAGTTCTCATTGCTTCCATTGCTCAAACAGGTATGAGTTTCGTCGATACCGTTATGGCTGGTGGCGTAAGCGCTACCGACTTAGCGGCAGTATCGGTTGCTTCGAGCATTTGGATGCCGACCATTCTATTTGGTATTGGCCTTTTGATGGCATTAGTGCCTGTCGTGGCCCAGTTAAATGGGTCTGGAAGACAGCATAAAATCGCATCTGTTATACATCAGGGTGGATTTTTAGCTCTAATCGTTTCGATTCCAACCATCATAGTGCTTCTTCAAGCTGGTGCTATTTTGGAAGTGATGGAAGTTGAAACCTTAATGGCGCAAAAAACCATTGGCTATATCACTGCGATGATCTTTGCCGTGCCTGCATTCTTGCTCTTTCAGGTATTGCGCAGTTTTGCTGAGGGTATGTCTCTGACTAAGCCCGCGATGGTAATTGGTTTCTTTGGCCTATTGATCAACATCCCGCTCAACTGGATCTTCGTATATGGTAAGTTAGGCGCACCGGCTCTTGGCGGCGTTGGTTGTGGCGTAGCGACGCTGATTGTGTATTGGCTGATGTTCCTGATGTTGTTGTTCTATGTAGCGACATCGAACCGTCTTGCGCACATCAAGTTGTTCGAACGCTTCCATAAGCCAGAATTCAAACCACAATGGCGCTTATTCAAACTTGGATTACCTGTTGCAGCATCTATATTTTTTGAGGTCACACTCTTCGCTGTTGTAGCTGTTGCCTTAGCTCCTTTTGGTTCATTGGTTGTTGCTTCACACCAGGTAGCCATTAACTTCTCTTCGTTGATTTTTATGTTACCTATGAGTATTGGTGCGGCGGTATCCATTCGAGTAGGACATACTCTGGGTGAAGAAGATGTTAAAGGTGCCGCTGTCGCGTCGCATGTGGGACTATTTTTCGGTGTAGCAACGGCATTATTGACCGCTGCCCTGACGGTGATTTTCCGCGAACAAATCGCGTATCTTTACACCGATAACAGAGAAGTAATCAACTTGACTATGCAACTGTTGATTTTTGCAGGAATCTACCAATGTACTGATGCTATTCAGGTAATTGCTGCCGGATCTCTGCGTGGTTATAAAGACATGAATGCCATATTTGTCCGAACCTTTATTGCCTATTGGCTGCTTGGTTTACCGACCGGATATGCGCTGGCAATGACAGACTGGATTGTCGAGCCGATGGGAGCTAAAGGTTTCTGGATAGGCTTTATTGTGGGTTTAAGCTCTGCAGCCATAATGCTGAGTTTCAGATTATTGTGGATACAAAAACAGGATGAGCAAATTCAACTGGATTTTGCGTCTAAGTAATTTGCTTTACAACAATAGATTAAAGGTCAGCAATTGCTGACCTTTTTCATATGCGGTTTAGTCGTTTTCACTTTCTAAATAGGTATCTTCTAACCCTGCGATTACGCTCTGATACGTGTCGATTTCACACACAAACACGACGATTTTCTCTATAAAGCTCATAATGTGCTCCTACTCTTTCAAACCGTGAACATGCATACGACCTGCAATCAATCCCATGCTGTAACCATGATCCAGTAATGCCTTGTTCATGGTTAGGCGTTTAACTGCAAAATGCTCTGGTGGTGCAATCACCCGAATGTTGGCGTCTTTCGGAGGATTACGAATAAATTCAAGTGAACCATTATATTTTTCAGCGCGCACAGTGACTGATTTTGCCACTTCCGGATAGCGGGCAAAGAGTTTTTTCATCATCCATTTGCTTTTCACTTTCGGCATTTCGTAACTTTCTGGATGTGAGAGCACAACTGTAATGTCTCTGGCTCCTCGACGATAAGCTTCTTTAACTGGAATGGAATCTGAGACACCACCATCGGTATAGCATTGCCCATCAAAACAAGGTGTTTTTTTATATACGAGTGGCAACGCTGAAGTCGCCTCTATTGCCGTAACAAAATTTTCTGGTGTTACTTGATAGTAGTCCGGCTTACCTGTTTGGATATTTGTCGCGGCAGCATAAAACGGTACTGAAGAAAAAAGCGCTTCTTCATTAATGGGATAACGTTTGTTCGCTTCATTAAGCAACCAGCGAACATCGACCAAATCACCACCTTTTAAAAAGCGGCGCGGATTATAGAATTCGCTACTGGTAGCAAGTTGCGTAATCACTTGGTAACTGCGTAACGGTTGATTAGACAAATAGCTGACAAGATTAGAAGCACCAGCAGAAACACCCATTACAAAATTATATGGGCGGTGGTTTAGTTCCATAAACGAATCAAGTACGCCGCTAGCAAATATGCCACGCATCGCCCCACCTTCTACTACTAACGCTTTCTGTTCTGCCATTATTAAACCCTTATTATTGTTCTAACCGTATAAAGATAAATCTTAGTGGTTAAGCTCGCAAATGGGTTTGATTTATCAATTGGATAGATATAACCGATTAAGCAGTAACTTCTTTAGCTGTAATCATATTCGTCAATTTGTTTGCTTCGAGACGTGGGCAGTTTGCGCATAGTGACCGCCCTTCACATTTATAGACCAGACAACAACTGGTTCTGACCAGTTTTAATTTGTTGGTGGTGCTATCAATTTTGAGGTTACTGATATGCTTTTGTGGCAAATCGAAAGCCTCTAGCCAAAGTTGCGCATGTCTAAGGATGGTGTTGTTTGAGTAGCTTGGTCTGATTTCTTGTAAACGTACTAAACAATTAAGGAGATGATCAGCGAGTAGATGATGCGTGAACCCCGGACGAATTCTTCCCCATTGATTGATCGCATCCCTATAAGTTTCAAACAGGTGAGATAATTGCTGCCCCGCTTTTTTAATCAGTGTTGCTCGACGGGCATGTGTCCATTCATGGTCTCTAAAACTAAACCCTGCGATAAAACAGTTCTGTTTGTTTTGAGAAATGGTTGAAACGTCAGGTAGTGCTCGCTGTGCATAAATCGCGACGAAAGAAACGAAAACAGGCTGCCAGCAAAGCAAATCCCATGTGCGAGTTAACCAATACGGTTGACCAGCTTCTGGATTCCGCTCGGCGATTTCATTGTAAAGCCGTTCAATCGACTCAGGACTTAAAGAAGGAGGCGGCTCATTGAATGTGGTTGTCTCTTCAAGACAGCCATCCAAGTATGGCGTTATCTGTCTGGCATGAAGGAATAATTTTTCGAAATGTAGAGTGGATAAACCCATTGATAATAGCTGTAGCATTAAGAATTTATCAAATAATATCTATTATCATTACCAGTTGCAAACCATTATCATTACAAGAAAATAGCCTATAAATAGGCCATCTCTTAAGAAGTTTGGTTGTCTTTTACTTTGCGTAGCTGCGTTAAATACTTTATCCAGCTTTTTGCTTCTTCTGATGGCTCAAGATTGTTGGCTTTCTTCGCTTCAATCAATGCTGGTTCGAGTTGGTTAAGTTTATACAGAGCCTTGGTTCGGGCTAAAGCAACTTGAGCTTGTTTGCCCTTCTCTTTGACATTATCCAACTCAGATAATGCATCATCATAGCGCGCTTGTTGCATGAGTATCTGAGCAATATTCCAGTGGTATTTCGCATCGAATTTAGAAGCTAATGCCCAAGCATCGATTGCTTTATCCCACTCTTTTGCTTGTTGCCAGTAATAAGCACGCTCAGTGATTAAATCCACATTCGTCTGCGCTTCTTTCAAGAGCTCTAATACAAGTCCTGCACGCTCAGGAATACCGTTATGCGCATAAAGCTGAGCTAATAAACGTAAATCCGCATCACTCAATTCGATTTTTTGCAATTGAGCTAAACCTAAACTGCTCAATGCATCTTTTTTCTTGCCGGTTCGCAGCTCCAAGTTAACTAGTTGCAACCACCAGTTACTACGTTGTGGCTCCAGATTTATCAGCTTCTTAAGGGTTGGAATAGCTTGCTCCCAGCGCTCAAGCTGAAGCTGTGCTCCCAACTTAACTGAAAGTGGGGTCACGCTATCCGGTTGTTTGAACTTGTCATATTCAGAGATTGCAGTAAGTGTTTTTTGCCACTGCTCCATCTGGTAATGAACTTGAGCAATTCGCAACCATAGTTCGCTGGCGTTCTGGGTCGTTGGTATGTTTTTGCTTAATTGATAGTAATGAGGCAATGCTTGCTTATACTGCTGATTCATCAGAAGCAGGTCTGCTAACATACGCTCTGTTAACCAACCTTGGTCATCTTTGAGTTCGCCACTAACAACCGCTTGTTCCAAAGCAGTGATGGCCGGTTTGAGCTGTTCATTCTGCCAATAGAAAACGCCAAGCATTCGAGAAAAGTAAGCCTTGTCATAAGCTCGCGAAACATCGGCTGTTTTCAGCGTTTCAATCGCCTGAGACAATTTGTTCTCTTGCGCCAACTGATTGGCTTTCAGCGCTTTATTGGCTGCATACTGACTCAGTTCCGCCGCAACACTCCAAGATGCGGAACTTATCAGTAATAGACAGATGATCATTCGTTTCATCATTTGGCTAACTTAAACTCCAATTTCACAGATTGTCCGGGTTGAGTAACCGCTTTGCCATCTACTAGTTTAGGCTGATACTTCCAGTTTCTTAGCGCACGTATCGCTTCACGCTCAAACACTCGCTTAGGTTCAGCTTCCAGAACTTCGATATCTGTTGGTTGCCCTGTTTCGTCAATAGTAAAACTCATCACCACGTACCCTTCAATCCCCCTTTGTAAAGCACGAGCTGGGTATGTTGGCTCGACACGATGCAGCGGCATCGCTTGTTGATTCGCACCAATATCACCAAAGGTTGGAGCGTTGATAGCAATACCATTGATCGCTGTATCTAAACCTAGTGATGGAACACTCGAAAGCTGAGAACTGTTTGCTACAGCAGTCTGTTTTTTAGAAACCGGTGATTCAGGCGGTGGCTCTGGTAATTCTGGTTGTTCTGGAACACTTCGTTGTCTGCGTTGCACTTGGTTTTCTTGCTCTAACATCACCATGTTGAAGCTAAGAGGCTGGCTCGCTTTAGGTGCACCTTGATTACCGTTATCAACCATCCAAGCCATAAATGCGAACAAGCTGAGAGAGATAAGTGCAGCTATCGGCGTCGCGAACAATAAACGCAGCATCAACGCTTCTCCGCGGCAAGTGCAATACTTTTAACCCCTGCACCTTTGGCTGCATCCATTACTTGCACGACAGTTCCGTTATACGCATGCTCGTCAGCCTGAATCACCAACGAAGCTTCAGGTTGTTCCAGCAACAGGTGCTCTAGTGTCGCCTGCACTCTTTCTACATCCACTTGTCGTTTATCAATAAAAATGTCGTTCGCTGAGGTAATCGCTACGAAAATACCCGCATCTTTTTGACTGACGACATTTGAAGCCGTAGGACGATTAACTTCCACGCCTGATTCACGAACAAATGAACTTGTCACGATGAAGAAAATCAACATGATAAATACGATATCCAACATCGAAGTGAGGTCTATTTGAGCCTCTTCTTGCTGAGATTGACGTCGACCGAGTCTCATCGTTGACTCCTTAAAGATTTTTCTAATTTCATTTCTAACAAACGACAGGTTTTCACTAGACGAGCATGAACAAACATACCTGCTAACGCAGCAACCATACCAGCCATAGTCGGTAATGTGGCCAGTGAAATACCTGACGCCATCAATTTTGGATCGCTGCTGCCCTGAGTTGCCATCACATCAAAGACTGAGATCATCCCCGTCACTGTGCCTAGTAAACCCAGCATTGGGCAGATAGAAACCATCACTTTAATGACGTTGAGATTCTGAGTTAATGCGATGTGTGCTTGCCCAATCCAACCTTGCTTAATGGCGTGAGCATGCCATGAGTGATGCTCACTACGTTGGTGCCATTGCTCAATCCACTGTTTACGCTGCTTAGGAAAAGTAAATGCCAGATATAGAATACGTTCGATAACCAACAACCAATACACCGCAACAACCGCAGCCAACCACCACAATACTGCGCCACCCTGATCCATAAACTCAATCAGTGGTAAAAACAGATCATTGAGTGGCATTAACCAGTCAGCTTGCATTTTCAACCCTTACGCCGCATTGACCATCTTCGCAGAACCGGTTTCGCTGCTTTCACGTTCAGCTTGCTCTGCCACTAAACCAATACCCTGTTTTTCCAAAATATTGCGAATGTTCTCTGCCTGAGTACTTAAAATATTGTGGGCAAGTAACAGCGGCATAGCAGCAACAAGACCTAATACAGTCGTCACTAGTGCCATCGAAATACCACCCGCCATTACTTTAGGGTCGCCATTACCGAACTGAGTGATCACTTGGAAGGTTTCGATCATACCGGTTACGGTACCCAGCAGACCAAGCATAGGCGCAAGTGCTGCTAGCAGTTTGAGCATTGACAAACCTTTTTCTAAACCTGATTGTTCATCAACAACGGCTTCTAAAAGACGCAATTCTAAAGCTTCAACGCTGCGATGCTTTTCTTTATCGTGAACTGAAAGAACTCGACCTAGCGGATTGTTTCCAGGCTGCTGTGGATTTTTAAGCTGCGCGGAAATCTTTTGTCGAGCAATGGCCAGTGAACCACCACGATATAAAGCAATCACTAAACCGATAGCCAATAGTACTAGTATGATCTTTCCGACTACACCACCCGCTTCAAGGCGCTGTTCAAGCGTAGGCGTCAAGGCTAACTGCTCCAGCAGAATACCGTGTGACGGATCCATAACAACAGATGAAACATTTCCGTTTTCTAAAGCTTTTAGCGAGTTGAGCGTCGGTGTATTTTCAGGCTGAACCGAATACGCGACAGCATCTTTGCGACCATTATTCCACTGCAAATAACCTTGCTCTGAAACCAGTCCAAAAGCACCTAGACGAGTAGCTTGAACCGTTTGTTTGCGACCTTCACCATCAATCAGCGTTACGTTTGTGGTAGAAGTTTCTCCACTTGCTGTGATCTGCTCTTGCATCGCTTGCCACAAACCCGTCAGTTGTGTCATCGAAGGCAAAGATTTAGCAGCAACGATATCTTCAATCACGCCAGCATTCGTTTGGCGATCAACACCTGTCACTGATTGGGAAAGATCCCCTTGGATTTCTTTTGCATTTTGGCGAACAACACCAAAAATTTCGCCGAGACTGCCAGTCTCCAGACGCAGTTTTTCTTCTAAACGAGCCAGCGAATCTTCATTTTTAGAAAATTCGGCAGAAAGTTTGTCAGCTTGGCTTTGCAGATTGTTTCGCTTCGCCAACAACTGAGCTTTTTTATCCTTTTGTTGTTGTTCAGTAAGCTTAAATTCCGCTTCACGTTTAACATCGTGATTACGTTGAACGGTATTTTCTGTTTTCGCTTGGCTAACAATATCCGTCGCAGCAACTGCAGATGCATTAGCACCAATCAGTAACGCAGCACAGAGTAACGGAGCAAATTTGTTGTTCATATTAGTTTGCCTCCGCATTAACAAGTGACACTGGTAGAGTAATCAACGTTGGCGCGATTTGTTTCGCCGCTAAACTATAAGCTGTATCAAGGTCTGATTTATAACTGCTTTCAAGCGGTTGCCATTGCTTCTGCGATTGATTCCAAGTCCAGTATTGGGTTGCATTTGGATTACGGGCAATTAAAGCCACTCTACCCAGATAGAGAATATCGGCATCGACTGACTCATTGTCATTTAAGCTAATTTGACCTTGATAAGAGCCAAGTTTACGGCCGTAATCCATTTCGATTTGGTAGGCTTCAAGAATTCTTCTGAATTTTTCAGCATCGCTGACATCTGCTCTTGGCATAAGAGACTTTAACTGTTCAAGACGATCAGTACGTGCTTGTAAACGGATAGGTTTGTCTTGCTCAAGAATAGTCTGCAAACCATCAATCATCTGGTACATAAGAGGCACTATGCCCTGACGAGTATCTTTGATCTCTTCAATTTGTTTATCCAGACTCACCATTTCTTGTTTCTGGTTATCCACCAGAGCCTGTAAGTGATTTCGATACACTTCTAAGTTTTTTACTTGCTCGCTTAGCTGTTCAATTTCAGCCTGCAGTTCGATTGCAGAATTTGAACTCTTATCGATTTTCTTTTGACTCGCGGCAGAAGCTGCGTTGGTTTTATTTTGAATCGCTTTTGCGTCATCAAGCGTATTGGCGTGAATGGGCAAAGCTATTGATGCAGAAATAAGGATAAAACTGGATTTTAGAAAATTCATCATGTTAATCAGATAGCGCGTTGTTGTATTGGGATGGTAATGATAAAGGCTCTCATTATCAACTGTAATTTCAATTATCAGTTATTTTTTACTTACAACCTTTATGCCTTCAGACAATATGTGCTGAATTTGCAGCGATGGAAAGTGTTTAAAGAGAATAGAGATGAGTTATGGGGTTAAGAATGAAAAAAGGTGGCATTAACCACCTTTTTATATCTGCTTATTTTAGTAGCTTAATCCGGTAAGCTTAGCCACATGAATCATTTGATTACGTAAGTTTGCAGCGATTTCGTCCAAACGCTGCTTTTCTTCTTCTGTAAATGGATGGATGAGAATCTTCTCTACCCCATTCTTACCGATGACAGCAGGTAAGCTCAAAACAACATCTTTGTAGCCGTATTCACCACGTAATAGTGTACCTACGGGCAGCACTGAATGTTCGTTGATCATGATTGCCTGAATAATGCGGAACACGCTCGCAGCTATACCATGAACGGTATTGTTTTTACGTTTGAAGATTTCAAACCCCGCTTGCTTTACCGATTCCAATAGCTCATCAGCGTCAATTCGAGGAATATTGTTTGAATCACAGTAGTAGTCAGCAGGCTGCCCAGCAATGCTGATCAAACTCTTAGGTGTAAAACACTCACTGCCGTGTTCACCTAACACGTAACCAAACACGTTTTTAGGGTCTAAGTTGACACGGTGAGCCACAATCGCCATCAAACGTGCAGTATCAATAACACAACCCGCAGAAATAACGCGCGAAGGACTGTAACCCGTATTCGCCACAATACTATGTGTGACAATGTCACAAGGGTTAGTCACCACAATGAGTATTGCTTTAGGTGCAACACGCTCGATTTTCTTCGCGATATCGACACCAATCTTTGCGTTGATTTCAGCCAAGTCCATACGAGTCTGGCCTTGTTGAATTTGCGCACCTGCGGTAATGACCACGATATCAGCACCAATCAACTCCATGTAATCATCGGTTGGTGTAATGCGAGTATTTTTAGAGAAAGTTAGCGCCGCTGTGTGTCTGAAATCGAAAGCTTCGCCTTCTGCTCGTTTCACATCGAGGTCAAGAATAGTCAGCTCACTCACACTACCTAAGGTTAATAAGTAGTTACAGATACCTACTCCAACAGCACCAGCACCAATAACACCAATTTTCATATTCGTTCCTTGAACAACTTAGCAAGATCAAATTTAGGATTGTGGATTTTACTAGTATTAGCAACATTCATTCCAATTATATTTTGCATTACAGCTATATCACGGCGTTATTGGCTGCAATATCGCTCTTTTATAGTTCATTAATCAATCATTACGTTCCAAGTTGGTGCAGCGATCGTGTCGTTTATTAATGTGATTGAAGTCACCTGATCCATAAATCTTTAACCTTAGTGACATTTTTCGTCCACCTACGTGAAACATTTCTTCGCCACCATAGCATCAAACGAAACACAAACAGTATCGTTCGAAACTTAACAAGGAATAAAGTCAATGAATAAGCTATGGGTAGCAGGGTTGCTTTCGGCAACAGTTTCAGGAACTTCTTTTGCAGCGACTGAAATTACGTGGTGGCACGCAATGGGCGGACAACTGGGCGAAACAGTAAACAAAATCGCTTCGGACTTTAACGCTTCGCAAACCGAATACAAAATCACGCCTGTCTTTAAAGGTTCTTACACAGAGACATTAACCGCGGGTATTGCTTCGTTTCGTGCGGGCCAATCGCCAAACATTCTTCAAGTGTTTGATGCTGGCGCTGCAACGATTATGAATGCTCCGGGCGTAGCGAAACCTGTTCAGGACATTATGATTGATGCAGGTTTCCCATTCTCTGCACAAGACTACTTAGCGGGTGTTCGCAACTTCTATGCGGACCAAAACGGCAAAATGGTCGGCATGCCATTTAACAGCTCTACACCTGTTCTTTATTACAACAAAGATATCTTAGCGAAAGTCGGTGCCGAAGCGCCTAAGACTTATGAGCAGCTAGAAGCATTAGCTGAAAAGCTAAAAGCAAAAGGCTATGTTGCATTTTCAGAATCACACACGCCTTGGATTATGTTCGAGAACTTTAAATCTCGTCATAACCTACCTCTAGCCGATAAAGAAAATGGCTATAAAGATCTGTCATCGAAAATCATGTTCAACACCAAAGACATGGTGATGCATTTCAGCAAACTGAAAGAGTGGTCGGACAAAGGTTACTTCAAGTATTACGGAAGTGACTGGGACGCAAACCAAACACCATTCGAACGTCAAGAAGTGGCTATGTGGATGGGTTCTTCAGGTTCATTCGGCGGCCTGCGTAGTCGCGTGAAGTTTGAGCTGGGCACAACTTACCTTCCTTACTGGGAAAAACTCAATGACAAAGGCGTTCATACCTTCATTGGTGGCGCTGCGCTATTTGCCATGAGTGGTCACTCTAAAGAACAAGACAAAGGTGTTGCGAACTTCTTTGCTTACCTGACTAAGCCTGAAGTACAAATGTACTGGCACAAAACAACAGGATATGTGCCTGTTACTAATGCTGCTTACGAACTGACTAAGCAATCTGGTTACTACAATGAACAACCAGATGCGGAAGTGGGCGTTAAACAATTGAGCTTAGCCTCAGGTGAATGGAACAAGGGCTATCGTCTAGGTTTCTACCCACAGATTCGTGAAGTAATGCACCGTGAATTCGACAACATTTTCGCAGGTCGTTCAACCGTTCAGGCAAGTCTGGACAAAGTGGAAGACGAAAGTGACAAACTGCTGGATCGTTTTGCACGTACAGTGAAATAACTCTGTATCAGCCCACTGAATGTAATGTTCAGTGGGCATTTCTTTTTATCAATTGGACAAAGCTTGTGGAACGTCGACAACAATTTTTTCACTCTCCAATGCCCTACTTTTTGCTTGCTCCGCAAATCGCAATTATTGCTATTTTTTTCGTTTATCCAGCAGCAAAAGCCGTTTATCTCTCTTTCATGCTTGAAGACCCATGGGGCATGTCTTCAACGTTTGTCTGGTTTGAAAATTACCAAATTCTTTTTCAGTCTTCAGACTATTTAGAATCACTCGGATTCACTCTCATTTTTTCAATCCTAGTATCGTTTTTGTCACTAGCGATTGCGCTCTTACTAGCTGTAAAAGCCGACAACATTATTCACGGACAAAGCGCCTATAAAGTCACTCTCACATGGGTGTATGCGGTTGCACCGGCAATCGCTGGTATCATCGGTGGTTTCTTATTTAACCCACACATTGGCGTTCTTACTGATTTCTTAGAACATCTGGGTTGGAAATTCAGCGTACAAACCGACCCTCTTGATGCCACTATCGCACTCATTTTAGTTTCTGTCTGGAAACAGGTTGCGGTGAACTTTGTTTACTTTCTCGCAGGTCTTCAGTCGATTTCGTACGCCGTAAAAGAGGCAGCAACACTGGATTGCGTCAGTGACAGCAAACGCTTCTGGACCATTACCTTTCCGCTTCTCGCTCCAACCGGATTTTTCCTGCTGGTGATTAACCTCACCTACGCATTCTTCGACACCTTTGGCGTTATTGACACTTTGACAGATGGCGGCCCCGGAGGCTCAACCACTTCGCTGGTTTACAAAGTCTACCGTGACGGCTTTGTTGGCGCAGATTTAGGCGGCAGCTCAGCACAATCTGTGGTGCTGTTACTACTGGTATTGGCATTGACCTTTATACAGTTCCGTTTTGTTGAAAAGCGCGTGCATTACTAAGGGAAACCGATGAAAAGTAATTCTCTCTCCGATCATTTGATATTGATTCTTGGCGCTCTGTTTATGCTGGTGCCGTTATGGTTGATTTTTGCCAGTTCAACCCATGAACCTAACGTGCTGGTAAGCCAAGGCCTGCAATGGGATATCGGCAACAACCTGTCAGCTGTGTATAGCGAAGCGTGGAACAAAAGCCTTGGTTTTACTGGTGATGTCACTGCAAAAACCATGATCTTCAACTCCGTCATCATGGGGCTTGGTTTTGCTATCGGTAAAATCATCATTTCAATGATGGCGGCTTATGCTCTGGTCTATTTCCGCCTGCCTTATGCAAGTGCATGGTTTTGGCTGATATTTGTCACCCTGCTTCTGCCGCTCGAAGTTCGAATCATTCCCTCTTATGAGGTGGTATCGAGCTTAGGCATGCTCAATAGTTATTCAGGATTAATCCTGCCTCTAATTGCTTCAGCCACGGCGACTTTTTTCTTTCGTCAGTTTTTTAAAACCATTCCTGATGAACTGCTGGAGGCGGCGCAATTAGATAACGCAGGCCCAATTCGATTTTTTATCGATATCTTGTTTCCGCTATCGAAAACCATGATGACCGCCATCTTCATCATCATGTTTGTTGTGGGTTGGAACCAGTACTTGTGGCCAATCATGATGACCACTGATGAGCAGTACAACACCATAGTTATGGGTATCAAACAGATTCTTAATAACATCAATGAAACCAATAGCCCTAGATACGACTATGCCTTTGCCATGGTCATTCTCGCTATGCTGCCGCCTGTATTGGTTGTAGTGATATTCCAACGTTGGTTCGTTAAAGGATTAATTGAAAGTGAAAAATAATAACTCAATGCATCTCGTACATAGCTCTGCGAGCATTAAGCAGGACAACGTAATGTTAGATATCAAACAATTAGTAAAAACATATGAAAATGGCCATCAAGCAGTGAAAGGCGTAGACCTTTCCATTAACGAAGGCGAGTTCTTGGTACTCGTGGGGCCATCTGGTTGTGGTAAGTCTTCGATCCTACGTTCAATTGCCGGTTTAGAAAGCATTAGCAGCGGTGAAATACATTTGGCTGGGCGTCGCGTGGATACAGAAAAACCAGCAAAACGCGATATAGCTATGGTATTCCAGAACTACGCGCTATATCCGCACATGAGTGTATACAATAACTTAGCCTATGGTTTGAAGAATCGCGGCGTTGATAAAAGCACCATAGAGCAAAAGATTCAAAAAGTTGCTAAGACACTGAAAATAGAAGAATACCTAGACCGCAAACCAGCAAAACTGTCTGGCGGACAGCGTCAGCGTGTTGCCATGGGACGCGCGATCGTTCGCGATCCTCAACTATTTTTATTTGATGAACCTTTATCGAACCTTGATGCTGCTCTTCGCGCTCACATGCGACTGGAGATCAAAAAGCTGCAAAGAGAACTGGGTGTAACCAGTGTGTATGTTACCCACGACCAAGTGGAGGCAATGACACTGGCGGATCGCATCGTAGTTCTTAAACTTGGTGAAATTGAACAAGTTGGTACCCCTGCCGAGGTGTATCACAAACCAGCGAGTACTTTTGTTGCGAGCTTTATTGGTAGCCCAGCAATGAACTTTATGCCCGCATCCTTAGTTCATGGTCAGTTGCATGTCGCTGGTAAGCAGTTCTTCCTGCCTGAGTATGAAGGACTCAGTATGGAAAATCTCACGCTGGGCGTTCGTCCTGAACACGCGGAGATCACTCATTCAAATTCAAGTAGTGATGCAATTACACTGACGCTATCCATTCATGTCGTGGAGCCACTCGGACCAAACCAACTGGTTCATGGCAGCTTAAACAGTATAGATAGCGACGACAGTTTTATTGCCGTGACACCTGAAATGAATCTGGATAACAACGCTCCGCTGAGTATTTCGGTATCTCGCACCAATCTGCATCTGTTTGACGAGCAAGGCAAACGTCTCTGCCCTGTCTCTCTTGCTAAACGAGCTATTGCGTAAGGATTGATGTGAGTTTATCTACCAGACAAAAACAGATTTTGGAGTACTTGCAACACGCTCACGGCGTGTTGTCCAGCGACCTATTGTCACAGCGCTTTGATGTGTCCGTTCAGACGATTCGTAAAGATATGAATGACTTGAGCGACAAAGGTATGGTTCGACGAGTTCACGGTGGCATTTCGCTACCCAGTCCAAATGACAATCTGTCATTCACCAATCGCGAGTTAATCAACCTCTCTGCTAAGCAGAAAATCGCACAACGAGTGGTAAAAGAGCTACCCGAGGGCACCAGTATTTTCCTCGGTATTGGAACGACGCCCAAATACGTTGCACAGGCTCTGCTTGATCATCCGGGGCTAACGGTCGTAACCAACAATATCAATGCGGCGTTAACCTTAAGCCGCAATCCGAATATTGCTGTCTATCTGGCCGGCGGCGCTGTTCGCCCTTCCGATGAAGATACCGTGGGTGAAACCACTACCCGCTTTTACCGACAATTCAATATTAAAATTGGAATTTTCGGTGTCGGAGGCTTCAACGATAAAGGACAATTACTGGATTTTACGCCAGAAGAGTCAGGGCTTACGCGTGCAATTATCGAACAAAGTCAGCAATGTTGGTTAGTTGCAGACAAAACGAAATTTGGGCGCTATGCTCCCGTTGTTAGTGGTGAACTATCAGAAATGAAGCGACTGTTTGCCGATGAAGCCACCAATGAATTTATGACGTTATGCCACTCCCACCATGTTGAACTGGTGGTTGCGTAGAACTGTTCAGCTCTCGTTTTCAATAAAGGAATTTGTATGTCTCTGATCGTTGTCGGTCACAGAGGTGTTGCAGGCACCTATCCGGAAAATACTCGTGTGAGTGTTCAAGCGGCTATCGATATGGGTTTATCGTGGGTCGAAGTTGATATTCAACCCACCAAGGACAACATACTTATCGTTTGTCATGACCACACCATTAATCGTTGTAGTAATGGTAAAGGTCGAGTGGATGCTTATACCCTTGCAGAGCTCAAGAGTTTCGATTTTGGCGCGTGGTTCTCTGAGCAATTTGCAGGTGAAAGCATAATGACGCTGGATGAGTTACTTGAACTGGCTCAGCAGCATCAGTTAGGTTTGAATCTCGAAGTCAAAGTGGATAAACACGATGTCACCAGTGTGGTTTCTCAACTCAAACAGCAATTGGATCAGCACCCTATCGCTAAAGAGCAGATTGTGTTGTCAAGCTTTAGCCACGATATCATCCGCGAACTACACCAGCACTGCTCTGGCTATAAATTGGGTGTATTGAGTGAGCGTTTATCGACAAAAGACAAAGCGCTGCTTGATGAAGTGAGTGCCTTTAGCTGTAACCTGAACTACAAGTGGATCACTGAAAAGCACATCCAGTATTTGAAACAGCACCACTACCAAATTTGGTGCTATACAGTTAATGAAGCAGAACGTTTCCCACATCTCGACAAAGTCGATGCTATATTCTCTGACTGGCCAAGTCGCTTCATTTAACTGAAATCGTTAAATGATTATTAGCTTGCAAAAACGCCCGCGATTGCGGGCGATCTATTAATTTAAAGTTGCTGAATAATTACGAGAACAGCGACTTATCTACTTTTATGATCGCTTTACGCACTGGCATCGGTCTGTTATCCGTTGCTACCAACGGACGATGAGGCTGACCTGGGTAGAAAACAATAAACTCACCGGCAGTAAGTGATGCAAAGTGTTCTTCCTCTAATTGCTCACTGAATGCGAGATCTTTTTCAGCAAGGAAATCTTCATCCAAACCTTTAAATGGCGTTAGGCTGTAGCCAAACGATTCTCTGCCTTCAAGCAGAATCTGCACATCTAAATAACGGCTATGGCATTCAGATTTTCGTTGTTCTAAAAGCTGAGTGTGGTCATCCACCAGCATGAAGAATACATTCGAGCCATCAATTTCGTGACGACCATTTTCAATCGGAGTTTCTAAACGATCTAATACTGATGTAATAATTTTTTTAGTTCTGGCGCTAGAAAGCCAGCAAACTCAAGGTGTGACGTTTTACCTACAAACACGACAATGATCCTATATAAGTGTTACAACTGCACGCAGTTTACCGCTATTCATTAAGATAAAACGTGATAATTGAAACAATGTTTTAATTTAAATTAAAGGCCAAAGATTATTTGCCGCTATTCTGATGTAGGTCAATCACAAGGTCAATCTCCAAGGCATTACACGATATAACTTAGGGGCAAACGCAAAAACGCCAATCAACAAATGATTGGCGTTCGAAAGATTATCGGCAGAGCAAACAAGTATTAATCAAGCCATGCACTTAACATCCAGATCAACTTTTCTTGCTCGCGGATATAGTCACTCATTAATGCAGCAGTACCTTCATCACCCACTTCTGACGCGTAACTCAATACCTTGCGTTGCTGCCCAATCAGTAGGCTGAAACCTTCCACTAACCCTTTCATGGTGCTGTCGCCATCAGTAGCATTGGTGTGTTCGCTAATTTTTGAACGCTCTAGATACTGACTAAAGCTATGCACTGGCTGAACTTCAAGAGTCAGGATACGTTCTGCGATTTCATCAATCTTCAGTTGTAGATCAGTATAGATTTCTTCAAATTTTGCATGTAATTCAAAGAACTTTTTACCTTTAATATTCCAGTGATAACCACGAGTGTTCATGTAAAACACCTGATAGTTAGCCAATAAATTATTCAATGCTTCCGCGAGTTCTAGGCTCTGTTCTTTATCGAGACCAATAAGATTTTTTTTCATAACATCACCTCTTATGTTGATATTCTTTGCTTCGTTGAGAGAATAATAAGCGCTGGTGATGTTAAATAGAAATCGTATGAATCCATTAATTCAATAGGAATATCCTATTGAATGAGGCTCTCATTTTCGCACCAGCTATCGATAACAACATTAATTTTCGAACATTTCTTGATTTAACTCAGGGCTAAGCGAAGCGTCGGGAGGCATGGTACATCTCCTGTTTTCCTTAGAGATTTTGTTATGCCTGTTATTAACGATCAGCGTCTTATTGAACACTTTCTAGAAATTATCCAAATCGACAGTGAGTCAGGCAAAGAGAAGGCAATTGCCGATGTTCTTTCAGCTCAGCTTGAAGACCTTGGATTCGAAGTGCACAAACTTCCTGTTCCTGAGAGTGTTTCAAACGGCTACAACATCTATGCTCGTCTAGAAGGTTCGCTTGCTGGCAGCACAGTTTTCTCATGCCATATGGATACGGTAAGTCCGGGAAATGGAATTCAACCTGTCATTGAAGATGGCATTATCCGCTCTGCGGGTAACACTATTTTGGGTGGTGACGACAAATCTGGTATTGCAGCAATTCTTGAGGCTGTTAAAACTCTGAAAGAAGAAAATACCGCGCATCAAACTATTGAAATCGCTTTTACCGTTCATGAAGAAGGCGGCTTAATGGGTTCTAAACACTTTGATATGAACTACATTCAGTCGGACAAAGCGATTGTTCTTGATACTGGCGGCCCAATTGGCACCATTATTACAGCGGCACCGGGCCAACAAAAACTAAAAGTAACTGTTCACGGTAAACCTGCACACGCAGGATTAGCGCCAGAAGAAGGTATCAGCGCAATTTCCGTTGCTGCGGATGCCATTACGCAAATGAACTTATTGCGTATTGATGAAGAAACCACAGCTAACATCGGTATGGTAAACGGCGGTTTGGCAACAAACATCGTAATGCCTGAACTCACCATCGTTGCTGAAGCGCGTTCTCTCAACAATGAAAAACTGGCCGCTCAGGTAAAACATATGGTTGATACCTTTGAGGCTGTTGCTGAAAAGCACGGTGCAACGGTAGAGATCGATTCTCAGCGCTCTTACAATGCCTTTGTTATGAATGATAGTCACCCACACATCGCGGCTATCAAGCAAGTGTTCGAATCTATGGATATTGAGCCTAGAACCAAGAGTACGGGCGGCGGTAGTGATGCGAATAACTTCAATGAAAAAGGTTTAACTACGGTTAACCTGTCAACGGGTATGTCAAAAGTACACACCACCGAAGAGTTCATCGCGGTTGCGGATCTCATCAAGATCAGCGAATTCATCAAAACCTATCTGACGCGTTAATTCTTACTGCCAATGATAAGCAAGAGCCCAGTTTAACTGGGCTTTTTAGTCTCTGTTGTAGACGATGAGGTAAGTTTAATCATCGCAGCAAATACGATAATCATGGTCGGATACCGCGAAATTTCGACCACCAGAGACAAAATGCCACTCGAAGAGACCTGCGACGCAAGGTAAGATATCACCATATACACCGTGGACAATATCAGCGTAAACAGAACACTTTGAAACAAGGTCAGGTACTCTCGTTGATGTTTCAAGGTAGTCGTAATAAGCGCCATCACAATTAACACCACTAGCCAAGCAGAGAAAACAGGCAACTGCCAATAGTAAGTAAAAATAGCGGCTACCAAACTGATCCCCCACCAAACGCGGCGCGAGCCCATAATGGTGCGCGCTTTCTCGGTTCTCTTGATGTCAAAGCGAATGATATTCCAAGTAATTAACAAACCCAGAAACACACCTACAGCCATGTCGGTTAGAAATGCACTTCCTGAATAGAACTTTGACAGAATCAACCAAACGGCGGAAAGCCAGTAAGCCGCGCCAAACCAATG
Organism: Vibrio sp. Hal054; assembly: GCF_037162405.1. Taxonomy (NCBI): domain Bacteria; kingdom Pseudomonadati; phylum Pseudomonadota; class Gammaproteobacteria; order Vibrionales; family Vibrionaceae; genus Vibrio; species Vibrio sp. Hal054. Next base: position 1,588,520 of record NZ_JARLUT010000001.1, read on the forward strand.
ACCGCCTAGCCTCTCCTTTTCCGTCATCAGCAAAATACCAATACTGCTCCACACCGCAACGGGTAAGCTTGGAAAACCGTTTCCGTAACTTGATACAAGCTGGAGTGATGGTAGATAAACATGTGGTCGAGGAAGCGTAAAGCCTTGCTGAGCAAACAGACACATCAAGGAAGTAATGCTGATAGCGAAACTTACCTTGTAGCAAACCGATTTGCCGCAACGCCAATAGAGCAAAGGAAAGAGAATAATGCCGCAAATAGGTGAAGCGAATAGATTTCCGCTAAACAGCAGGTTATGGATAAAACTCCTCCATTGTTGCGGCAATTTACTCACCCATAGCTGAAACGATTGAATCCATTTCAATTCGGTTTGATGGAAACTTGGTGCTGCCTGAATCAGATCGGCAACAATTCTGATTGGCTGCTCAGTAGCACGTTGAAACATCTCTATGGTTGAATCCCACTCTTTGGGATATCGATATTGCTCTGCATCCACATAGAGCGGATCTATCAGCATTGCACTCGACACTTCAACACCATAATCCGGAGCAAACCAGACTGGCAATTCATACCCTCCCATCGAGTTATGGTGTTGATAAGCAATGATTTCTGATGAGCTGACGCAATCGAAGAAAATGGCCTTATCGGTACGGCCTAGCTCTTCCCCAACCCTAACAACAATGCCGGTTTCTTCCCAAGTTTCTCTTTGGGCAGCGACTTGTGGTGGCTCACCGGGTTTAATGGTGCCACCGGGAATCGACAATTGTTTGGTGATGATTTCTTTAACCAGAACAATCTTGTCGTCTGCCTTAATCAGACACAAAGCTCCCTTATATGGATTCGCCATATTTGACGCAGCAGTATTTGGCGCAGCAGTATTTCCCTGCTCTTGAGCGTAAGCAGGTAACAGGTATAAAAGCCAAAAAACGGCAAAAACTTCTAGCAACCGACGTTGAAACACTAAACTCACTCTACGTTATTTATTGGTTATATTAGCGGTGCTTAACCGATTTTCTCAACCATGCGATATGAGGCTCAAACCCCGAATCCTCATAGAATCGATGAGCATTTTGATTAGATGCCCAAACCTCTACGAATACTTGTTCAACACCATAATCTATCAAGGTTGTTTCAAGCTTCTTATAGAGCAAGGTTGCGACACCCTGCTTGCGAAATTCCGGTAAAACATACAGTTCGTCGATACTGCCCATTGGCACTGGTTTGCTAACTGTAGAAATTAGTTCGCAAAAATGGCCGGTGATAAACCCGATGATCGAATCATTCTGCTTGGCGACATAAACCAGACATTCCGGTGAATCGAGATAACGAGCAATGCTTTTTTCCTGTTCGATGTCTTCAGCAGTTTTAAAATGCTCAGGACAAGCGGAATGGTGCTCATGATGCAACTCATACATCAAATCATTGAGCATTTCTAAATCATCTGCGCGAGCAGCAACAATCGAAAGGTTGGACATGTTTGTATGCCGTTAAAAAATAAGCTTATTCGGATTTTATAAGATAACGTTCAAAAGAGCACTGCCAACTGCGGTTATTTGAAACTAAAAAAGAAAAACGTCCAATTAAGGACGTTTCTGTTACTAGACGTTATTTACTGGCTCCCGGCCTGCGCAACAAGACCAACAAAGGCAGCATGATGATGCACACGTACATCATAAAGCGAAAATCTTGCAGATAACCAAAGATAGACGCTTGCTTGGTCACCATGTTGTTCAAGTTCACCAATCCTGACGTGGTTGAAAGATCATAAACACCCTTCTGAACCGCATCTTGTAACGCTGGGTTGAAGTTGTTGATGTGTTCGGCGTAAACCGCATGGTTAATTTGCACTCGATGCGACAAATAGGTTGTCACCAAAGATATACCGATACTACTGCCTATGTTTCGAACTAAGCTATATAACGCAGTACCTTCATTTCGGTAACGAGGTGCTAAAGTCGAAAAGGTTAATGTCGACAGCGGCACAAACACCAAACCCAAACCCAGCCCCTGAACGGTACCTGTCCAGATAATTTCCCAGCGCGTAACGTCTACCGAGAACTTGGTCATTTGCCACAGCGAAACAATCATCAGTAACAAACCAATGGTCACGAGATATCGCAGATCCACCTTTCCTGATAAGCGCCCGACAATCATCATCCCTGTCATCGTACCGAAACCACGAGGCGTCAGTAATAGACCGACATCCAATACCGGATAACCCATCAAGTTTTGTAAAAACGGCGGTAGCAGAGCCATCGTTGCCAGCAAAATAACACCAATCATAAAGCCAAACAGCAAGCCAACCACGTAGTTTCGATCTTTGAACATCATAGGGTCAAGGAACGGCGCTCTATGGGTAAACATATGTACGGCAAACATGTAGAAGGTCAGAACAGCCAAAGAAGCCTCGATGATCACTTCCAGACTCGAGAACCAGTTGAGTGATTCTCCTCTGTCCAAGAACATCTGCAAGCTGCCTATCGCAATACCTAAAAGTGCAAAACCAAACAGGTCAAAACGGCGGTCAGGATCGAGTTTGGTCTCTTTTACGTAAGCTGCGATACCCAACCACGCCATAATGCCAAACGGTACGTTGATGTAGAATACCCAACGCCAGTTGTAATACTCCGTTAACCAACCACCTAATGATGGCCCTAAGATTGGGCCAACCATAACCCCCACACCCCACATCGCCATAGCGGAACCGTGTTGTTCTGTCGGGTAGGTATCAAGCAATACTGACTGTGATAACGGAACTAAACTAGCGCCGAAAATGCCCTGTAACAGACGGAACAGAATGATTTGTTCCAGCGATTGCGCAGCACCACAAAGCACAGAAGCAAAGGTAAAGCCCACCACTGAGAACAAAAACAAGCGCTTACGACCAATACGCGCAGCCACAAAACCGGTTAACGGCATAGCAATGGCTGAAGCGACAATATAAGAGGTCAGAACCCATGAGATCTGATCCTGTGTTGCACTCATGGTGCCTTTCATATGAGGCAGAGCAACGTTGGCAATCGTGGTATCAAGTGCCTGCATAATGGTCGCAAGCATCACAGAAAGTGTGATAAATGCTCGCTTACTGGCTGGCTCTTCTTCCGGCACTGCTTCGACGTGACTATTCATCGTCTAACTCCACTTACAGTGACAGGTGACGTTGATGGTGAGTGTCGACAGTGACTACGGCACTTAAACCCGCACGCAGTTTAGGCGCTCCTTCTTCTTGCTCTAAACGAATGCGGATTGGTAAACGTTGCGCAATCTTCACCCAGTTACCCGTTGCGTTTTGTGCCGGAATAACCGAAAACTCAGCACCTGTTGCAGGGCTTAAGCTTTCCACTTTGCCTTTCCAAGTAAAGCCCGGTGCGTAGTCCACTTTCACTTCAACATCTTGACCGGTTTTCACGTGTGTTAATTCAGTTTCGGTAAAGTTTGCTTCAATCCAGATGTCTGAATCCGACACCAACATCATTGCTAAGCTTCCCGGTGAAATGTACTGACCTTTCTCCACTACTTTTGTCACTACACCATCAGCTGGCGCATAAAGGTTTACGTGCGCAAGATCGTTTTCCGCTTTATCTAACGCCGCTACCGCTGCACGGTACTTAGGGTGAAGTTCGATCGGTGCGTTCACATCACCGCCCAGACTTTCTTCAACCTGCTTTAGCCCTTTTTTAAGCGCGTTCACTTCAAGCTCAACCAGCAGCGTATTTTGACGAGCTGAATCATATTGAGATTGAGAGGTGTACTTTTTCTTGAGCAGATCAAGTTGACGCTTTTCTTCTTTCTTCAGGTATTCGTGCTGGCTTTTTGATACTTCAATGTTAGCCAGTTTGCTTTGATATTCTGCTTTCAAAGTCGTTAGCGTGGTCTTTACATCATTCAAATTGGCGCGAGCTTGTTCGACGGCAATTTGGTATGACGTCGGGTCAATTTGAAGCAGCAAGTCCCCTGCTTTCACTAACTGGTTCTCTTCCACTGGCACATCAACAATACGACCAGATACTTCGGAAGTGATCGACGTTTTATCCGCTTTCACATAAGCGTTTTCTGTTTCAACATATCTACCACCATGCAGATAAATGGCGACACCACCAGCCACAGCGAGTAAAGGGACGAGAAAGAGCATAACGGCACGCTTGGTTTTACGACGCGATTTAGGCACTAATGTTGACACCGGTTTTTCATGCTCTGGTTTGGAATTAGACATACTAGGTGTTCCTGAAAATTAAGACTTTGGTTTGTTTTCTAAAGAAAGATTGCTATGTATATGATTGAGCGTTTTAACAAACTGCTCGATTTCTTGTTCTGAAAGACCTTCCAGCGCTTCTGCCCAGATACCATTAGCGACACTTTTCACTTTTTTAAGTTGCTCATCCGCTGCTGGAAGCAAATAGATGAGATGAGCACGTCTGTCTGTAGGGTCAGGACGTCTTTCAACAAAACCTTCCTCGACCAGTGAGTCGATCACTCTGACTAACGTCATAGGCTTGATGTCTAACACTTCCGCCAAATCGACCTGTTTAACACCTTGGCGACATGCGATATGCGACAAAGCTTTTGCTTGAGCGAGCGTTAAGCATGTAGAACTCGACGCAGATTCGTAGCGTTTTCGTACGATGCGCGTCACATCCCAAAGCAAATACCCTATCGATGGAGTTGTCATAACATTACCTATGTTGGATGTTTTTGAGGTTTACAGGACGGTATATGTAACAAGTTATTACATATAGTAAGCATTACTTATTATATGTAAAGCCTATAGATTCATAGAATTTATGCATGCATCAGTAACTCTCTGTTTTTAAAAATATTTCAAAGTGTAAATTTTTTAGGGTCGAGCTGGAGGAGAGAAAGGTGGAAAATCAAGGGCAAAAAAAGTGCCCCGATATCGGAGCACAAATGTTCGCCATGAACATAGAAGTAGAAAATATGTACCAACAACAGCAGATTAAACGTGCAAAATTTTCTCTAGCTCATTCAAACTGCTTGGGTCATCAATGGTAGAAGGGACAGTGTAACTTTCTCCGTCTGCGATCTGACGGATAATACGGCGCAATATCTTTCCTGAACGCGTCTTCGGTAAACGCTCCACGACCAAGGCATGTTTAAAACATGCGACGGCACCGATATGGCTACGAACACTATTGACCAGTTCAGATTCCAGCGATTCGAGATCAACTTTCACACCGTCTTTCAACACTACCAAACCTAATGGAAGCTGGCCTTTGAGTTCGTCATGCACGCCGACAACTGCACATTCAGCTACCGCTGGGTGTGCACCAACAATCTCTTCCATCTCACCAGTCGAGAGTCGATGTCCGGCAACGTTAATCACATCATCGATTCGTCCCATAATGAACAGATATCCGTCTTCATCCAGATAACCGCCATCGCCAGAAACATAGTAATCAGGGAACTGAGCCAAATACCCCGTTTCGAATCGATCATGGTTACGCCAAACTGTGGTCAAACAACTTGGTGGTAACGGTCTTTTTAGTGCCACAAAACCCTGTTGATTGGGAGGAAGAACCTCTCCCACTTCGTTCAAGATTTCAACTTGATAGCCCGGAATTGGCTTAGTCGCAGAGCCAGCTTTTACAGGCATTAATTCAATACCTGTCGGGTTGCCCGCAATTGCCCAACCTGTTTCGGTTTGCCACCAGTGATCGATAACGGGTTTGTTGGTTTTCTCTTGTACCCATTCTAGCGTTGGAGGATCTAATCGCTCACCAGCCATAAAAATGGTTTTCAGATGATTCAGATTGTACTTCTCTAAAAGTTCGCCATTCGGATCTTCTTTCTTAATGGCACGGAAAGCGGTGGGCGCAGAGAACAAAGCCGTCACCTTGTATTCCTGACAAACACGCCAGAAAGCGCCCGGATCCGGTGTTCTTACAGGTTTACCTTCGTATAAAATCGTCGTGCAACCATGAATAAGCGGCGCATACACAATGTAGGAATGCCCTACCACCCAGCCTACATCTGACGCTGCCCAAAATACGCCGTCTTGCGGCATATCGTAAATACAGCTCATTGAGTACTTCATGGCAACAGCGTGTCCACCATTATCACGAACTACGCCCTTAGGCTTACCCGTGGTACCTGAGGTGTAAAGAATGTAGAGCGGATCTGTTGCCAACACAGGTACGCAGGCATGAGGCAGCGCTTTCTCGTACTGTGCACTCCAATCTAAATCGCGTTCGTTGTCGAGATCGGCTAAGCATTCAGGACGTTGGAATACCACCACTTTTTCGGGTTTCCAGCGACTGTCCATGATCGCTTTATCGACCATAGGCTTGTATGGAATGACCTTATTGATTTCAATACCGCATGAAGCGGTCATGATCACTTTAGGTTCTGCATCTTCAATACGAACAGCAAGCTCATTCGGTGCAAAACCACCGAATACCACAGAGTGAATTGATCCAAGACGCGCACAAGCTAACATCGCCATGGCAGCTTCTGGGATCATCGGCATATAGATAATCACTCGATCGCCTTTTGTGACACCTTGGTCGGCCAACATGCCAGCAATACGCGCTACAGTGTCACGTAATGCGAAATAGCTATAACGCTGTTTCTTACCTGTCACAGGCGAATCATAAATGAGTGCGGTTTGGTCGCCTCGGCCTTGCTCGCAGTGATAATCCAATGCAAGCCAAGATGTATTGAGCAAACCATCTGGATACCAGCGTTCGATGCCGTTTTCGTCTTTCTTTAAAATAGTTTGCGGAAATTCAAACCAATCGATTTTTTGGGCTTGCGCATGCCAGAACGATTCCGGTTGCTCTTTTGCCCATAGATATTCCTTCAAATACGCAGACATTGTGCTTCTCCTTTTTATACCCCAAGTTTTATCGCCAAAAGCAACTTGGAATAATGTTCTGGCTTAACAAGTTTCGATGGTTTCAGCGGGAACTCTTACCCAGCCTTCCATTAACACTCGTGCGCTACGACTCATCACGGCTTTTTCTACTTTCCAGCCGTTTTGTTCTGTCGCACTGGCTTTTGCACCTACCTTTAATGTTCCGGACGGGTGACCAAAAGTAACAGATTGTTTTTCTCCACCACCTGCAGCCAAATTGACTAAGGTGCCGGGCACGCAAGCCGCCGCAGCAATGGAGACGGCAGCTGTCCCCATCATTGCGTGGTGCAATTTACCCATAGAGAGCGCTCTAACCAGTACATCAACATCTGACTCTAGAACGGTTTTACCACTCGACGATTGATACGTTTTCGGCTTCGCAACAAACGCCACTTTGGGCGTATGCTGGCGAGTTTTCGCCTCTTCTAAATTTTGGATTAAACCCATTTTTAACGCGCCATAAGCACGAATTTTTTCAAACATAGCCAACGCGTTAACGTCGTTATTGATATCATCTTGCAGTTCAGTACCCTGATAGCCAATGGCAGCAGCATCGACAAAAATCGTCGGTATTCCAGCGTTGATCATGGTGACATTGAGCGTACCGATATCAGGCACAACTAAATCATCCACCAAATTGCCCGTTGGGAACATCGAACCTTCACCGTCCGCTGGGTCCATAAAATCGACCTGAATTTCAGCGGCAGGGAAAGTCACACCGTCCAGTTCAAAATCCCCCGTTTCCTGAACCATTCCATTAACGATAGGTACATGAACGACGATAGTTTTGCTGATATTCACCTGCCACACGCGCACTTCTACAATGCCGTTATCAGGAATCCGCGATTCAGGAATGAGACCGGCATGAATCGCGAACGGCCCAATAGCTGCAGACAAGTTGCCGCAATTACCACTCCAATCGACAAACGGACTATCGATAGACACCTGACCGAACAGATAATCAACGTCATGGTCAGCACGTTCGCTTTTCGACACAATTACCGTCTTACTCGTGCTTGAAGTAGCGCCGCCCATGCCATCAATTTGTTTGCCATAAGGATCTGGGCTACCGATAACGCGCATCAGCAGTTTGTCGCGAGCTTCACCCGCGACTTGCGCTGCTTTTGGTAAGTCATCAAGCTTAAAAAATACGCCTTTACTGGTTCCCCCACGCATGTAGGTAGCAGGAACTTTGATTTGAGAAGCCATTCTCTACCTCCTACTGCGCTAAGAAATCTTGTGCAAAACGCTGCAATACCCCGCCTGCGTTATACACGTTCACTTCATCGGCGGTATCTAAACGACAAGTTACCGCCACATCCAGTTTTTCACCGCTACTGCGGGTAATGACCAATGCCAAATCCACACCCGGTTTAATCTCACCCACCACATCGTATAGTTCAGTACCATCCAAAGCTAAAGTGTTGCGATTCACGCCATCTTTAAACTGCAGCGGTAACACGCCCATGCCGACTAAGTTAGTACGGTGAATACGTTCAAAGCCCTCTGCGACAATCGCTTCAACGCCCGCAAGACGAACGCCTTTGGCAGCCCAATCTCGTGAAGAACCTTGCCCATAATCAGCACCCGCGACAATAATCAGCGGTTGTTTGCGTTCCATGTAGGTTTCTATCGCTTCCCACATGCGAGTCACTTTGCCTTCTGGTTCAATACGAGCCAGTGATCCCTGCACCACTTCGCCATTTTCCTTCACCATTTCGTTAAACAGTTTCGGGTTAGCAAAGGTTGCACGTTGCGCGGTTAAGTGATCACCACGGTGTGTCGCGTAAGAGTTAAAATCTTCTTCCGGTACATTCATCTTCGTCAGGTATTCCCCTGCCGCACTGGACGCCAAAATCGCATTCGAAGGCGATAAGTGGTCAGTAGTAATGTTGTCACCCAGTACCGCTAATGGACGCATACCTTTTAGTGTTCTCTCACCTGCTAGCGCGCCTTCCCAATATGGAGGTCGACGGATATAAGTGCTCATCGGACGCCAGTCATACAGTGGGCTGCTGCTCTTCTGCGCGTCATCCAGTTTAAACATCTGAATGTAGACTTGATTAAACTGCTCTGGTTTAACGTGTTGACCAACGACTTGGTCAATCTCTTCATCACTTGGCCAAACGTCATTGAGATAGATTGGATTGCCGTTTGCGTCATGACCTAGCACGTCGCGTTCAATGTCAAAACGAATGGTGCCAGCTAAAGCATAAGCAACCACAAGCGGTGGCGACGCTAAAAATGCTTGTTTTGCATAAGGATGGATACGGCCATCGAAGTTACGGTTACCAGACAATACCGCAGTAGCGTATAAGTCACGGTCAATGATCTCTTGCTGAATCACTGGATCTAACGCGCCGCTCATACCGTTACAAGTCGTACAGGCGTAACCAACGATACCAAACCCAAGCTGTTCCAATTCAGGGAGCAAACCCGCTTCTTCTAAGTAAAGCTTTGCTACTTTTGAACCTGGTGCAAACGAAGTTTTCACCCAAGGTTTGCGAACAAGCCCGAGCTGATTGGCTTTTTTCGCCAGCAAACCGGCAGCAACCACGTTGCGAGGGTTACTGGTATTGGTACAAGAGGTAATTGCAGCGATAATAACCGCACCATCTGGCATCTCACCCTCTTTTTCTTCCCACTTACCAGCAATACCGCGAGCGGCCAGTTGAGAAGTAGGTAGACGACGATGTGGGTTGGAAGGACCTGCTAAGTTACGTTCTACACTGGATAAATCGAACTCCAAAACGCGTTCATATTCTGCATTTACAAGACTATCAGCCCATAAGCCGGTTTCTTTTGCGTATTGCTCGACCAAAGCAACCTGCTCAGCATCACGACCAGTCAGTTTTAGGTAGTTGATGGTCTGCTCATCGATGTAGAACATACCCGCGCTTGCACCGTATTCTGGTGTCATGTTAGAGATAGTTGCACGGTCACCGATGGTGAGATCTTTGGCTCCTTCACCGAAGAATTCTAAGTAGCACGAGACCACTTTTTCATTACGCAGAAATTCAGTAATAGCCAGCACGATGTCCGTAGCGGTAATACCCGGTTTACGCTTACCTGTCAGTTTCACACCAACGATGTCCGGTAAGCGCATCATTGAAGGACGACCGAGCATCACGGTTTCAGCTTCTAACCCACCAACACCAATGGCAATCACGCCCAATGAATCCACGTGTGGCGTATGACTGTCAGTACCCACACAGGTATCAGGAAATGCGACGCCATCTTTGACTTGAATCACTGGAGACATTTTTTCGAGGTTGATCTGGTGCATGATGCCGTTACCCGCAGGGATAACACTGACATTCTCAAATGCGGTTTTACACCATTCGATAAAGTGGAATCTGTCTTCGTTACGACGCTCTTCTATCGCTCGGTTTTTATCAAAGGCTTCAGGATCGAACCCTGCGTGTTCCACAGCAAGAGAGTGGTCAACAATCAGCTGTGTTTCAACCACTGGGTTAACTTTTGCTGGGTCACCGCCCTGCTCTGCAATTGCATCGCGCAGTCCCGCAAGGTCAACGAGAGCTGTTTGTCCCAAAATATCGTGGCACACAACACGCGCTGGATACCAAGGAAAGTCCATATCGCGTTTGCGTTCAATAATCTGCTTCAGTGAGTCGACTAATGTTTCAGGATCGCAGCTGCGTACTAAGTTTTCCGCTAGCACGCGCGAAGTATAAGGCAGCTTTTCGTAAGCATTTGGAGATATCTGATTAACGGCTTCACGAGTGTCAAAATAACTAATCTGGCTTCCCGGAAGCGTTTTTTTATAAGTATTGTTCATCGCTTCTTCCTTCTCACTCCGTCCTATTTAAATTTGTAGGGGTGTTAGCCGCGTTCACTCGCCCAATCACATAGCTAAACTATGCTCATGGATCTCGCTCACTTGCTGCCTACCTACAAATCCAAATAGTTAGGAGTGACTCATTATGATCTATAAATTTAGGCACCACATTTTTACGTAGCGCCTTTTATACTGTTAACTGCGTTTTTCGATTGGAACCCACTCTTGGTGCTCTGGGCCAGTGTAATCTGCGCTTGGACGAATAATTCGGTTGTTCGCGCGTTGCTCATACACGTGTGCTGCCCAACCCGTTAAACGACTCATCACAAATATCGGCGTGAATAGCTTGGTTGGAATGCCCATAAAGTGATAAGCCGATGCGTGGAAGAAATCCGCGTTACAGAACAAGTCTTTTTCACGTTTCATCACGGCTTCAACACGTTCTGAAACGGCGTAAAGTTGTTTGTCACCAACGAATTCAGAAAGCTCTTTTGACCAACGTTTGATCAGCGCGTTACGCGGGTCGCTTTCACGATAGATGGCATGACCAAAGCCCATAATTTTGTCTTTATTCGCCAGCATGCGCAGAATGTTTTGTTCTGCTTCATCCGGTGTCTGCCAGTTCTCAATCATTTCCATCGCTGCTTCGTTTGCACCACCATGCAGTGGTCCACGTAACGTGCCGATTGCGGCAGTCACACACGAATGCAAGTCAGATAATGTTGAAGCACAAACACGTGCAGCAAAAGTTGAAGCATTAAATTCGTGCTCTGCGTAAACGATAAGCGAGGTATGCATTACCTGTTTGAACAAATCGCTTGGCGCTTTATCTGTCAGCATTTTTAAGAAATAACCGCCAATCGAATCTTCGCTGCGATCTTCGGTATCAATGCGTACGCCGTCATGGCTGAATCTGTACCAATAGCAGATGATGGCTGGGAACAAGGCTAACATACGTTCTGTAGCGGCAACTTGTTGTGAGAAATCTTGTTCAGTTTCTAAGTTACCAAGCATTGAACAACCAGTACGCATCACATCCATAGGGTGAGCGTCTGCTGGAATTAATTCAAGTGCATCTTTTAGAGGTTGTGGTAAACCACGTAAACCAATTAGACGGGTTTTGTATTGATCTAATTCAGTTTGGTTCGGTAGATGCCCGACTAACAGTAAGTGAGCAACTTCTTCAAACTGCGCATTGTTGGCTAAATCTGTGATGTCGTAACCACGGTAAGTTAGACCTGTACCTGTTTTACCAACCGTACATAAAGCGGTGCTTCCAGCACTTTGACCACGTAGGCCAGCTCCGCCTAGCTCTCCTTTAGGGGAATGAGGCATGTTGAACTCCTTTTGTCGCTTTGCTTTGGGCTGTAAAAGCCGACCTCCTTGGGTCCACCTCATGGGTGCTGTAGCTCAGCGGTTTCACGTTATTGGATTATTAACGAAAACGTAAGCTGTACGTTTTCTATGTTTCTTTGCTTATTTAAAAGCCTTGTCTAAACACTATTTCAGTTTTCTTGGGCTTCCCTACTCAGTGCAAGACAATTAATAGGGATTTAATTTTTAATTACGTCTACTTGCTAAACAGTTGGTCTAGCTTGTCTTCGTAACTGTGGTAGTTCAGATATTCATACAGCTCTTTACGGGTCTGCATGCTATCGAGTAAGGCTTCCTGATTACCATTTTCCAGAATGTGGCTATACACCATTTCAGCTGCTTTGTTCATTGCACGGAACGCACTCAGTGGATAAAGCACCATATCGACTTTTGATTTCGCCAACTCTTCGCAGTTATACAAAGGCGTCTGGCCAAACTCAGTAATGTTGGCAAGAATTGGCACATGCTTGCCTGTTGCAGAATGCAGTGCTGTTGAGAAACGCTCATATTGTTGAAGTTCCGTCATAGCTTCTGGGAAGATCATATCGGCACCGGCTTCGACACAAGCAATGGCACGTTCTATGGCACTATCCATACCTTCAACCGCAAGCGCATCAGTGCGAGCCATGATTACAAATTCAGGGTTATAGCGAGCATCAACCGCTGCTTTTACGCGATCTGCCATCTCTTCCAAACTGACAATGGCTTTATTCGGACGGTGACCACAACGTTTTTGCGCCACTTGATCTTCCATATGAACCGCAGCAGCACCTGCTTTTTCCATTGCTTTAATAGTGCGCCCAATATTGAAAGCACCACCAAAGCCAGTATCAATATCCACGAGAAGTGGCAAATCACACGCGTTGGTAATGCGGTCAACATCGACCAACACGTCATTGAGTGTGGTGATGCCAAGATCCGGTAATCCGTATGACGCATTAGCAATACCGCCACCAGAAAGATATATCGCTTGGTGGCCCAATTTTTTCGCCATCATAGCGCAATATGGGTTTATGGTGCCGACAATCTGCAATGGGTTACTGGTTTTCACTGCAAGTCGAAACTTAGCTCCTGGGCTCAACATGTGATTCTCCTTAATCTAGTTACTCTTCCTACTTGAATCCGCAGCACTTTCTCTTTTAGAGTTAGCGACTGCATTCACTCGCCCCAATCGCATAGCAACCTATGCTCATGGAGACTCATTCACTTGTCGCCTACCTGCGAATCCAAGTCGTTTGAGTACAAAATTTGTTGTTCTATTAAACGTCGGCTTCTTGATATGTGGCGACGCATCAGCATTTCTGCCAGCTCTTCATCTCTATTTCGAATGGCTTGCAGGATAAATTTGTGTTCGTCCAACGCTTCAACAGGACGAGACTGTGCACGAGGCGACTGATATCGATACATGCGCAGCAAGTGATACAGCTCATCACACAGCAATGAAATCAATTGGCTGTTACGGCTTGCCTTTATGATGCGATAGTGAAAGTCAAAATCACCTTGTTGGTGGAAGTAAGAGGCACCGTCTACTTGATCAATATGTGCCGAATGTGTCGACAATAGTGTTTCTAAGCCTGCAATTTCGATTTCGGTGATATTGCGTGCAGCAAGTCGAGCCGCCATACCCTCTAATGCCTCACGCACTGCATATAATTCGACGAGTTTTTCAGATGAGAATTGAATAACGCGCGCGCCAACATGTGGAATGCGCTCGATTAACCCTAAACCTTCTATTCGCATTAGGGCTTCACGCAAAGGCCCACGGCTTACTTCAAAGCGTTTCGCGAGCTCAGGTTCAGAGATTTTGCTACCGGGAGCAATCTGACCTTCTACAATCGCTTCAATCAAATACTCAGTCAGGTTTTCTGACTTGGTATTTTCTTTGTCGCTGTTGGCTGGCTTTTTTAATTCACTGTTCATGTTATCTCTTCATTTTGCTTGTTCAGCGCTCTGTTGCTTAAACGCTCATCAAGGAATGAAGTTACTTTAGCCGATAAGATTGTCGACAATCAAGCCAATTGTCGACAACTTAGACTAAGGTATAACATTAGCAATTGATCATAAAAAAGATAAAAACAACCTATCTAATTGTATTTAAATGATTAAGTGAAGTGTTTATCTTTATAGGGAGAAAGTGAGTTGTCGACACTATCAATAGAAAACAAAATGTGTCGACAATAAATCAGTGAACAGACCTTTTGTATGAGAACAAAGCTTGATAACGAACAAAATCAAAGAAAAGTAAAATCGACACTAGGAAGGGATTCGAATCCGGGTTTGGCAAAATAGTACCCTTGCATTAAATCAATACCGGCATCTCTCAAGAAAATCATCTCTTCCTTGGTCTCTATACCCTCTGCAAGTGGCGTAATATTCAATTCTGCGAACATAGCTAAACAGTGTTTTATGATCACTTGTTTAACAGGGTCTTTATCTATGTTTCGGATTAACTCCATATCCAGTTTAGCGATGTCTGTTTGAAAACCCGCCAGAAGATTTAACCCTGAGTAACCCGAACCAAAATCATCTATCGCCGTTCTGAAACCCAAGTTTTTGTAACACTCAACAATGTGTTTTATGTGTTCATGATCTTTAACTTTCTCTACTTCCGTAAATTCAAACATGATGTTTTCGATTGGAAAGTTATACTCCTTCGCGGCTTCTAACGTGGTACGAATGCAAAGTTCAGGTCGATACACAGCATTTGGCAGGAAGTTGATACTCAACACAGAATCAATATTAAGCTTTGACGCTAAGGCAATTGCCTTAACTCGACAAAGTTGATCAAACCGATATCTGTTTTCATCATTTACCTTCTCAATGACAGAGAAGGCCGATTCATTTTGTGTTCCCCTGACTAGAGCTTCATAACCAAATACCGTTTTGGTCGAGTATTGAATTAATGGCTGAAACGCCATCGTAAAATCAAAACCAAGATCTTTATTCTCTAAACATTGTTTGCATGACATTTTATTGTGATCCGCAGGTTTAACTGTTTTATCCATCATATCTTTTAGTTTTAAGACGTTATTTATATTGAAGTTAGCTGTTAGAAGACATTTAAGCAAAACCTATTAGATGTTCGCTTAGCAAAGGGCACAATTTGTATTCATTACCTATTGAACAAGGATTAAATACCAAGTCTCTGAATCAAGGGGGATATGTTGCCTTTCGATCACACTTATTAAGAGCCGTTAGAAAGGACTTTATGATGAGACGGAAGGTAGGGAGAGCTAAGCAGGTTAACCCTCCCTTATAACCAACTGATATTAGTAGCGAATAAATTGTTTAGTTAATTTACTGCTCTTAATTTGAAGTTTCTCTTGTCCACTCAGTTTTCATGAACGTAGGTAAGCGGCAAAATGTTTGCTCAATTCGTTGATATGTTCCGGACCTATGCCACAGCAGCCGCCAATCAAACTCGCTCCTTGTTTGTGCCATTTGTCTGCAATTTCTGCGTACACGGTTAGATTGAGATCATCACGGAGTTCATCTAAACCATCATTTGCTGTTGCATCTTTTGTTGTTGGGGGAAATGCGTTGGCATAAACGCCAAGTTGAATTCCTTCGGCATCAAGCGATTCCAATGTCGTCCTTGCAACAATCAAAGCGTCTTCCATAATTTCAGGTTGGCTGCAATTGAACAAAATCGCGTTCACATTCAGTGCAGCCATAGCTTCAACCGCTTGCTTAACCGTCTCACCAGAACGAAGCTTAGGTACTTCCGTTTTCTCACTGTCATCTAAAGTAAAAGAAACCCAAAACGGTTTATTTCCAGTGCCCAGCGCCCTTACCTGCTGATAAATCGTAGTGGACTCTGCAATCAGACTCTGAGTTTCCGCTAGCCATACATCAATATGAGCATCGAGCCCTTTGATAAGTGGCGACGCAATCTTTTCAGCATTTTCAGGTTGATAGAGATCTGCACGATAAGAGCCAAACAGTGGAGGAATAGAACCCGCAACTAACGTCTGCTTACCTTCAGCAATGACCGCGTCTCTGGCTACCTTGCCTGCTCTGTCTGCTAGCACCTCAGCTTGAGAATCGAAACACTCTTGTCCGATGTGGAAAGGCACAAGTGCATAACTGTTGGTAGTAATAACCTGTGCACCATTTTGAATGAATGAACGGTGAACTTCGCCCACAACTTCTGGCGCTTCCATCATAGCCAATGCTGACCACTCTGGTTGACGAAACGGCGCACCACGACGCTTCAACTCTCTGCCCATTCCGCCATCTAATATGGTAACCAACTGCTGACCTGACATACAAACTCCCTTATATTCTTTATTTAGATGTATAGACGTCTGCAGACTAATATGTCTTGTTCGGCGAATCAATCTCTTTTGCAGGTTTAAACGAACACTTGCCAAGCCAATACTTATCGTGGCAACGAAACAATTTGGCGGATTAGAGGAGAATTCATTACTGATATCAAAATTCGTCGATTGATTTCGTTGTGGCAGTGGAAAGAGTTCAAATGGTTATCCCTAGATTAGAATGAAATAAGCAACAGAAAATAGAACCAGAGCTAAGGTCGACGTTAAGTACATTAAACGAATAGATTGAACAATATCCTCAGGCTCTATCTCCCTAATGCTATCTCCAATCCAAGGTTTTTCGACTAACCGTCCAAAGTAGCTGCTTGGGCCACCAAGTTGCACGCCAAGCGCTCCTGCAACAGTTGCTTCAGACCATGCACTGTTTGGACTTTTATGTTGGTATCTGTCACGCCAACCGATTGTGAACGCAGATTTGCCATTGCCCCCTAACAAGCAAGCTGATAAGGAAAACAACAGCCATGAGAGACGAGCGGGAATGAAGTTTGCTAAATCGTCCATTCGAGCCGATACGAAGCCCAACTCTCTGTATCGTTCGTTTTTGTAACCAACCATAGAATCGAGCGTATTGACCGCTTTATAGACCATCGCAAGTGGAACGCCACCGATAAATAGATAAAATAGTGGCGCAATGACTCCATCTACGGTGTTTTCAGCCACGGTCTCAACTGTTGCTCTGGTGATCTGTTTTTCGTCCAGTTGACTGGTATCACGCCCTACTATATAGGAAAGTTTGAGTCTAGCTTGTGAAAGATCATGAGTACGCAGTGGGGCAAGCACATCTTGAGCTGCATCTTTTAAGCAGCCTGTCGCGAGCACTGTGAATGCCAGCCATAACTCTACCCCTGTGCCGAGTAGCCAGTGGATGCCATAACAAAAATGAATTATCGCCCAGGTAACCAATCCGGCAGTAACCACAATTGATATCCATAAAATCCCGCCTGCAAAGTAAATCCACACTTTACTTTTGAATATGTGGCGAAGTCGTTTCTCGACATTGGAAATGGCCATACCAATTAACCGAACAGGATGTGGCCAACTTTGGGGGTCACCGATTAGAAGGTCGATAAAAAACGCGGTGATATAAATGCTCAACGCCATCACAAGCTCCGCGCTCTTGCAAACCACTCAAGTAACATTTCTGGTGACTGTGCAAAGTGAACATGCAAGTACATAGCCAAGGTATTGCCAACTTGATAGCCTCCCCGCCACGTTGCAACCACTTCACCTTCATGAACTTTAGTAAGCGTAAATGCCGGTTCCATATCCGTATAAAAATCAGAATAATGAAACTCGTGACCGCGTAACACATTACCAGAAACACATAACAAAGTGTCTATGTCTGCTTTAGCATTGCAATATCCGAAGCGACTCAGTTTGTTCGTCATGATGCTTTGACCAGATAAAATCCCAACCATGGGGTAGATTTTTTCTTCACTGTCAGACAGCGAACTACCCAGATACATCAAACCACCACATTCAGCATAAATTGGCAAATTGGCTTGATGAGCTGCAAAAATCGATTGCAACATCGAGGTGTTTTTTGACAACTCCTCAGCGTATAACTCTGGATAGCCACCGCCGATATACACTAAATCACATACAGGTAGCTTAGAGTCAGCCAGAGGGCTAAAAAATAGGATTTCAGCTCCACTGCTGGCTAACAAATCGAGGTTAGCTTGGTAATAGAAGTTAAATGCTTTGTCCATCGCCACTGCGACGGTCAGCCCTTTTCCCTTACCTTCAATCGTTTGATAAACCGTGTTAGAAGAACTTTGATGAAGTTCAGAACGAGCAACACTAAGCAATCCATCAACATCGACATACTGCTCAATAGCATCGGCCAGCTCATCCCATTGAGAATCCATATTTTGTGATTCTTGCGCGGTCATCAAACCTAAGTGACGAGAAGGAAGTTCAACATTGGGAAGCTTAGGTAACCGGCCAAACGCAGGGATATGACAATAGGTTTTTACAGCCTGTTTTAGAAGTTGGTAGTGACCATCGGAGTTAACGTTGTTGAAGACAACCCCTGCAATGTTGATCTCTTTGCCAAACTGTTGGAACCCCATAACAATGGCTGCGGCCGATGTCGACATAGCTTTGCCGTCAACAACCAAAATAACAGGGCAAGATAGAGCTCGAGCTGTACCCGCGCTACTACAATAGTATGGATCTGTACCATAGCCATCGAATAATCCCATGACACCTTCAATCACTGCGATATCCGCATTTTGTGTTTGTTGATGGAATAAAGCGTTTACAGTCTCCTCATCGAGCATGAAGGAATCTAAATTATGCGATGGAACATTGGCAACTTTACTGTGCCACGCGGTATCAATGTAATCTGGGCCCACTTTAAAAGGCTGAACCTTAAGATCACGGCGACATAAGGCTCTTAATAAACCTAATGTGAATGTTGTTTTACCGCTTCCGCTGTTTGTACCCGCTATAAGTAATGCTTTCATAGTCCACTTTCAATTACGTTTCTGAATGGACGGTAGGCGGTTGAAAAGTCGTAGGATCTTGGTGTCAGGAACCTGCTTCTCTCACTCTCTTCCCACCGAAGGAGTTATTGATTGAGTTCAACTTGATTCGTCTTCTGGCTTAGCGTCAACCTTATTGGTCCCTTCCCGTTTTAAACGATAAAACAGTGGTATAACCAAATCGTCAGCATTACAGCAGCGGGGGCTGCGGAGGATTCTCACCTCACTTCCGTAATCCCATGAGGGATATATACCCGTTCTAGGGCATAACCAAATTGAAATGTTTTGTTTCGATAACTAAAACTACTACATATCCTGTTGTTAAATTTCACTATAGGCTTGTTGTAAGTAAAATCAGGCTACCATGACAATGAATGTTTACAAAACCGTCATCTTCAAGGTAATAACTTATGATGCTAACCTAAACAAGTATTTAAAACAGCATCTTACAGAGTCGATGAAAACATACAAATGGTAATTTATTGCTATTGCGGAATTTTCAAATATGTTAATTTGCGCCAGCATTAATTGAGATTGGCGGCGTTGTACAGAAACATGCAACACTTTTGTTTAAGCCCATGTCGTTAAATTAACGAGCTAACACAAATTCAACTCGATATAGCTTAAAGGCAACTAATATGGCGATAAGTGGACAACACGGCGGTAATGTCCTGCAAATGGCAAATCAATTTGGTCTCGCTCCAAGCGATGTCATTGATTTCAGTGCAAACATCAATCCTCTGGGTATGCCCGGAGGATTAAAGCATCTACTTGTAGAAAACTTATCGCGCTTAGAGCAATATCCCGATATTGATTACCACCTGCTGCATCGTCAGTTGGCTCGTCACCATCAGTGTTCACAAAGCCATGTGATTGCTGGCAATGGCGCAACTGAGCTTATATTTCTTTGGGCGCAATATGTAAAGCCCCAAAAAGCACTGCTCGTTGAGCCGAGTTTTGGCGAGTATCGCCGTGCACTCACTCGCGTAGGCTGCAAAATCACAAACTACTTGCTGCGTGAAGAGGAAGAATTTCGCGTTACCAAACGTATTCTCACCGCTCTTTCACCGGATCTTGATTGCCTGTTCTTATGTACACCTAATAATCCGACAGGGCTGCAACCCGATCCGGATTTGCTGATTGAAATCTTAAATCGTTGTGACGTCATGGGCATCAAGCTCTTTGTCGATGAATCGTTTCTCGACTTTATGCCCGAGACTAAGAGTCTTTGTAGATATCTGCCCTGTCACTCCAATCTTTACATTTTGCGTTCACTGACCAAGTTTTATGCCTTGCCCGGTTTACGTTTGGGATACATGCTCTCTTCCGACGCAAAGCTTTTACAACTGATTCGAGAACAAAGAGAACCATGGACAATAAATGCTCTTGCTGCATTGGCAGGAGAAGTACTATTTGATTTCATCACCTATCACCAAGCAACCTACGACTGGCTTGCCAAAGAGCAAAGTTATCTATTGGGTGAATTGCAACAGTTTGAGCAAATCAAACCCTACAAACCTTCGGCGAATTACATCTTTTTTAAACACTCAGATAGTCAGTCAACGCTGCAAGCACAGCTAATGAAACACCGCATTTTGATTCGTAGCTGCGCTAACTACATTGGTTTAGATAAGAGCTTCTACCGAGTGGCGATTAAATCCAGACCAGATAACGAACGATTAGTGTCAGCCCTCAAAAAGGTGTTTAATCATGGCTGAAGCGAGCTGCCCAGCTTCATGCGGAGAGTTGATTCAAGGATGGATTTCCGGCGGTGAAAAGTTGGTGTCTTGCCCTATTGATTGGTTTAGTACCGTCGAAGTCCGCTCTGGCTTGGCTTCGCTTAGTAATCAAAGACCGATGATGCGCAAAGCTTTGGAGTTAACTCTAAAGCAGCTCAATATCCCAAGCGCTGAATCTCAACAATTAAAGATCGATTTTCAATCCACAATTCCTGTTGCTAAAGGTATGGCTAGCAGTACCGCCGATACAGCGGCAACGGTGGCAGCGACCTATCGCTACTTTCAGTGTGACTACACAGCAGAACACCTTGCTGCCCTTTGCGCTCAACTCGAACCTACCGACAGCACCATGTTCAACGCCCTAACCTTATTTGATCACAACCAAGGGATTGTGGCAGCACAATACGGTTCGATGACAAATCTTAATGTGTTGGTATTGGAAAGCCCAATACAGCTAGATACTGCGGCTTACCACAAAGTGGATCACCGTCATTCATTGATGAATTCTTCATTGAAATTAGACACGGCGAATACAGATCTGGCAGATGCCATTAGGTGTCACAATCCAAGTCTACTTGGCAAAGCAGCAACCGTAAGCGCCATCGAAAGCCAGATCATTTTGCCTAAACCTCGCTTTGAACAACTACTCAACATCGTCGAAAAACACGACCTATACGGGTTAAATGTTGCTCATAGTGGCAGTGTGGTTGGGCTGCTTTTTGATGCGAAAAAGCACGACATTGAACACGTTATTTTCGATATGGAACATCTGGAAATAAGAGATTCTTACCCATATTTTCATCAATGTAAGATGGTTGATGGTGGTGTTCGCTAAACGAGCTTTATCTAACCCGCATCTGACCTTGTAATACCGTCACCGCCTTTCCTGAAAGCTTTACTGTTTTGGCGTCGATCTGTTCTACGTCAACAAAACCACCTCTATGTGATGCTTGGTAAGCTTTCAGCTTTGTTTTATTGAGAACTTTTGACCAATAAACACTCAATGCACAGTGTGCCGAACCAGTGACGGGATCTTCGTTAACGCCTACCCAAGGAGCAAAGTATCGCGATACGAAATCTAAATCACCTATAGATTTTGCGGTAACAACAACACCTCGACCTTTGAGGTTAACTAAGCCACTAAAATCGGGGTTAAGTTGATGTAAGAGTGCTCCGTCATTAACAACGATTAACTGTTTAGAATCGAAGCTGCCGTAGTCAACAATCTGAGACGTTGATATACCTAAACGTTCAATGAGTTGATGGTCAATTTCCACATCCATCTCTAATTCAGGAGCAGGAAATGAAAGATGAATATCTTCAGTTCCCAACTCAGCCATTAAAACACCAGATAGAGTATTAAATTCAATACAGTCACCAACTTGATACAGCCCCTGTTCTTGCAAAACATGCGCAACCGCTAGGGTGCCGTGACCACAAAGCTTCACTTCAACCTCAGGAGTAAACCAACGTAACTGCATTGTGTCTGCCGCCAAAAATGCGGTCTCTGAGACCGCCATTTCAGCCGCAATAGCGAGCATTGTCGATTCTTCTAGCACGGTATCGGTAATACACACACCTGCAGGATTTCCCTTGAAAACTTCAGAAGTGAATGAGTCAACTTGATATACGTATAGCTCCACGGATATTTCCTTATTTTCCAATGGCTTTGATAATTAATCTAATCTTGAGGATTTTGCTTTGCGTTGATATCCGCATAAGTGTGTAACAGCTCTGTAAGCGCATTGACCCAACCAAATGCATCGACGGGCGCTTTAGCGAGTAGCTGTTCAACCAGTTCGCAATGTGTTTCAAGCGTGATCGCTTGCTCCAAATTGAAAGATATTGCGTAGAAGTGCCAAAGAACTAAGCGAGTCATTCTTTCACTGTTCTGTTTAGCATTTTCTGAATCATCAAAAGCTTGCTGAATTTCACTTAGCGCAATGGCTGTCATACGCAGCATTGCATCTAAACGCGCTGACATCATGCGTTCTTCACTATCAACTTCTTCTTGTTCAAACGTAAAGATTTCATTCATTACGTCTTCAGGAACCATTTTGCTGATCATTCTGACGCTGAATTCTTCTAATTCATGGCGAGGCATAGTTACAAGGCAGTCAAAGGTGTAGTCACGAATCATAGTGGTCTTCTGGCGGATAGTTATTCTGAGCGCGTATTCTAATCTTTAGCGTTAGGTTTACCACCCTTTTTGAATAACACATCAAACCAAGCTCAGCATAGAGTGGAAATTCTCAGTTTAAAGTCATTTACCGCTTATACGTTAAAACTCATGGTGAACTCTTGATGCCCAGTATGAGGATCGGTTTGCTCGCTCACCACTTTGAAACCTTGCGAACGATAAAAGTCATAGCTCGCTTGGTTTTCTTTGTACACATTAAGGTCTATTGTTTGACGTAAAGTTTTAGCGTGATTGATGAGCCGCTTACCAATACCTTTACCTTGCAGTTCTGGTTTGACAAAGATTGCAGCTAGGTTGTCCTCATACAATGCATAAAAACCAACAACTTCAGAGTCAAGTTCATAAACGTAGGTTTCTGAAGCAGGAATGTAGAGGTCACGCATATTGCCTATTTGCGAGCGCCAAAAATCTTCCGGTACAAAGCTATGAGCTTTAATCGAAGCTTCTAGCCAAATTTCGATGACGGAATCTAGATCGTTATCGCTGTATTTTTTAATCATTTTTAAACTCTATTTCATCGACATATTGAGAACGCTCTTGGCATAGCATTTGAGTCAAACAGGTTTTATTCCTGCTCAACAAAAATTAGCTTATCTGTATCAAAACCACGCTCTTTCGCCATTTGGACAAAACTAGTCATAACTTCAGGTTCTACGGTTGGCGTTCTCGCCAACAACCAAAGGTAGTCGGTATTCGGGCCTGAAATAAATGCATAGTTATAGTTGTCACGTTCTAAAGCAAAGATCACATAAGAGCCGTAAAAAGGACCGAAGAAAGAAACTTTGAGGTAGCCTTCTGATTCGCTATTTACAAAGTAAGCTTTCCCTTCTGCTTCTTTCCATTCATCATCGCTTGCCGAATAGCCTCTGTTCAGCACAGACACTCCACCATCATCACGAAGAGAATACTCAGCAGTTACTTGACTTAATCCTTCTTCGAAAGAGTGGTCTAAACGTGCTATTTCATACCATTTGCCAAGGTAGTTTTGAAGTTCAAAGTCAGTAACAGGCTTTACTGTTTGCGGCATTCCCAAACAGCCACCTAAAATTAACGAGCTAATGATGAGCAAATTTTTTTCACAGAGTCCTCCAAAAAATCAAATGTTTCTTAACTCGTTTATTTTTCTAACACTTTAGCCTAATGATGTCGTTATACTTTTTCTTCACTCGATTTTAGGAAGCAAGATTCACGCGGTTATATAGATGATATTTGTTTAAGAATTTCTCTTCCTGTTTCGGTAAACAGCCAAACATAACCGCCGATATTCAAAAAGACGGTCATCCATAAAATCGTTTTAAAAGGCTGTTTCTTTGACTTGTGGCGTAAATGGAATTGAGCCAGTAGTGCCCCAGGCCAACCTCCAGCCAAAGAGAGTAAATGAAGTGTTTTCTCTGGGGTGCGCCAAGCCCCTTCCTGAGCAGCTTTCTTATCCCAAGCGTACATCAGATAAGTGACTAGACTTAAACTTATATAAATAGGTATCAGATACCATTCGCCCTCCAAGAGAAAAACGGAAGCAAACACTGCAACTAAGTAGGTAAAACCGAACAATACTGTGACAGGAAAACCGTATGATCCTTCTATCACTACGTTTGCTGCATTAAAGCGTCCTTTATCATCTTCATCGACTTCAAAAAATACTTTGTCATTTAGCTTCGGGCGTTGATGCGAAGTTTTAACTGATGAAATATGAAAAAAACTTTGAGCTCACCATTCAATGCGGAGATAAAACCGTAACCTTTGGAATCATTCCATTCTATGATTTGACCTTTCATCATTTCCTATCCCTGTTTCAAATCAGACATTCCGTAATCAACCACTCAGAAGTATTACACATAGTCATCAAAGCTCATAAAGTATCGTTTAGTTTACTCGAAGCTCATGGTATTGATTCACTATCTACTTAATTAAGTTAAGGATCTCTCTAAACTCTGGTGCGCGGCAATCTTCAACTAACTCGTAGAGACACATTTCTAACCCAGTAATATCGACACCTGAACCAGCTAATTTTTGTATCGCAAGATCTTTGTTCGATTGGTCACGAGAAGAAACACAATCAGAGACTAAACTCACTTCAAAACCCATTTTTTTGAGATGGATAGCCGTTTGATAGACGCATATATGCGCCTCAATCCCACAAATCAACCACGAGGTTTTACCGGATGTTTTAATAGCTTCTACAAAATTGGGCTCTCGACAGGCATCAAAAGTAAATTTAGCTATGGGGTTGCGATCATTCAGTAGAGTTTTCAACTCTTCAACTGTCTGACCCAGTTTGTTTGGGTTTTGTTCTAACCAAACGATCGGCAAACGAAGAGCTTGAGCTCCTTTAATTAATTTTGCGCAGTTTGATACTACAGCATCACTGTTGGACACTAATCTGGCCAGTTTACCCTGAACATCTACGATAATAAGCCCAGTATTTTCCTTGTTAAGCATGCACACTCCTTTGCCAAACCAATTACTGTTAGTGCCATACTGATAATCAGACACGCACCACTCAAGAACAATGTGAAATTACTGCATAATGGTGATTATTCACAAACACCATGGTATTAGCCAAACTCTAAATAAGGAACCATCGTTTCACCGAAACGTTTATTGGCGCTATTTCATTCACTTCATGGCTGGCTAAACATTCCCGATTAAAAGGAAACTGAGCTAGTACATCATTCAACTTATATTGCGCGCTAACTTGGCAACTTTATTCAACCAATCTTTCCTATGATTGCTCTTAGAATGGATAACGGGTCCAAAGTAAGTTGCAGATATATTTTTAATACCAGAGAAGTCCAAAATAGAGTGCTTTAGCTGTTTATATATTGCATTCCCTTTTACGTACTTATACCAAAGAGGTGGGCTATCGAGTGTAATAATGAGTTCTGAAGTACGTCCTTTCAGCAACTTTTCCGGATATGATTTTCCTTCTACATATTTGAATGAGAAACCGGGTAAAAAGGTTCTATCAATTACACCTTTAAATTTTGCAGGAATCGTTCCCCACCATACGGGGCTGATGATAACAACATGTTCTGACCACTGGATCTTCTGCTGAAATTCCAATAGATCGGGTTCCAAGGCAGTAACTCTGTCATATCCCTCGTCTAAACTTATTTCAAAATTCAAATCACCGATATTAATTTGTTCAACGGTGTGGTGTTCTTTCGCAACAGAGATATATCGTTCCGCCAACGATTTGCATAAGCTAGTAGACTTGGGGTTGGCATTGATAACCAATACTTTTTTCATAAACTTGCACATCCGATATAGATAGAAAAATGCAGTTTAGACTCTTACCTATAGGTCAGAGTCAAGCTCTTGAACACACTTATCAATCGAAATTCGATAACTTTTAATACGTTGAATTTGAAGCTCTAACTCTTTTACATTCTGTTCTACCACTTGTTGTTTTTGAATCAGAAAATCACTCACCAATTTCCAGTCAAAATCATCTTGCTTGCCTTTCAATTTAGCCAATTCGGCAAGCGATATACCAAGACTTTGAGCCTCTTTAATTATATTTATGAGATTGATATTTTCTTGAGTATAAACCCGATACTTTCCTGATCTTGAAACCCTCAACAACCCGAGAGATTCATATAATCTTATTGCTCTTTGAGTCGCTCCCGTTTGTTTAGATGCCTCATTGATAAACACATGAAATTCCTTATTTTTAGTCAAGTTCAGGCATGACGCTGCTTATGCAAAACGTATTTAATTCAACGCTAAACACCAAGCGTTGAATACTTGTATAGCGCAAAGTTTTTGAACTAAAGAGCCTAGAATTCTGGATGCTCACAGAACTGTTTCGCATCATCGCCAATTTTTAACCATTTGGGCTTTTCAGACGTAAATTCATGAAACTGATTTTCGATATCCAGTTCACCATCGAAACAGTTCGCTGAAACTGGAAATGACTTAACATCAGATAACACCTCACCAAGTGACGTCCCACAAACAGAACAAAAACATCTATTGTATTTATATGGTTCAACAGCCTTGTAGGTCGCGATTTTATCCCTACCATTAGTGATTTTGAAAGAATTAGAATTTACAAAAACTAATGTACTGGCTCCAACTTTACGACAGCGGGAACAATGGCAAGTGCCCATCATGCTTGGTTTTTCACTCAGCTCAAACTGAACGGTTCCACAGCAGCAGCTTCCTTTAATCATTATCATATTCTCCTGTTTGCGGTTTAAAGACTTAACGCTACAAACAGTAGAGCATGAAACTGTATAAATCAACAGTACTTAAATATGTAAGCACAACAGAAGTAACGAAGTTGCCCAGCCAAGGAAAAGCCTAAAAAACAAAACAGAAATTGACCAGAGTAAACTCGTAGCAAACGTTGTTATACCATTAAATCTGTACACCTAATGATCTTAAAGCTTGTTCACACTGGGAAACATTTTCAAACTGGATTGCTGCTATACCAACTGATTCTGCTCCTTTCACGTTATATGGCATATCATCTATGAACACTGTTTGCGACGCTTTTAGTTCATATTGAGAAAGCAGAGTCTGGTAGATTTCTGGCTGAGGTTTCAATAATCCTACATCTGCTGAAACTATTGCCCCGTCGAACAATTCCCAGAATGTGTAGGTGTTTTTTAAGTGGGAGACAATTTCATGAACATTATCGGTTAACGCTAGAACATTTAAGCCCGCAGACTTACAGCGTTTAATTAGGTCAACAGAGCCATGGATGAGTATTTGAGTTTGTTTCACGTAATAAAACAGGCGCTCACACTCTAACTCAGTTAACCCTAGAGCTTCCTTATATTGAGCTTTCGCATCATTTTCTGTTATTTGACCTTTATTCAAACGAAGCCAAGTTTCAGACTGAAATATTGATTTCGCTTTCTCTTCAACAGCGTTGTTGTCTCCAAATGTGAGCCTGATAATCTCCAAAGGAGACCAACGAACGACAACATTGCCGATGTCGAAAACGACGTTTTTAATCTCAACAGAACTCATTTAATACTCCTTTTAAAAAATCACATTAAAGGGTAAAAACTGACTCAGTTTGTCGAACCAAAACTGCGGAAAAATGATAAGCAAACTGATTCAAAAGATGTAGCAGTTACAACGTAGCGATGTTCTTTGCCATATTAAAGCCAGTAATAACAAAGCCGATTTCTTTATACAGTTGGAGGGCTCGATCATTTTGATAGGCCACTCTTAGCTTTATTTGATTAACGCCGACTTCTCGTAACTGTTTTTCCAAAACTGAGATAGCTTCAGTTCCATAGCCCAAGCCACGGTATTCAGAGGAAACAAAAAAGTCATATATAAAGGTAGACTGTTCTGTAGCATTAATTGAATGCCACAAATAACCAACAAGATTCAACTGTCCATTAACCTCAGCATCAATGCATAACAATGAATGCTCACTACCTTTGAGACCATCAGGAAAGCAACGATGCAGTTCCTTTTCAGCCAACTCTGTTGCTAGAACTATAGAATGACCATAATTCGCAGCTATTTCCTGACTATAATCATCGATAAAATACTGGCAATAAGCCGGAAACTCTTCTTGCTGCATTTGTCTGAGCACAACCATATTTGTTCCTTTTATGCGATAAGTTCAGCGCGCATTTGACGCGATCCATAACTACAGAACGTTAAGGATCCGAACTAACTATCTAGTTATTCTATAGGAAGACTATTTCACTAATTTCGATATGTAAGGAATATTCCTTAATTCGTCTTGCCAAGGTAAACCATACCCAACAAGTAAATCGTCATTTGTCATTTCATAGGCGTAGTATTGTGTCACTGGTATATCGACACGACCTGGCTTAACAAACAACGTAGCAACTGAAAGTGATCTCACTTCATAGTTGTTTTGAATATAAGAAACTAACCTTTTCATTGTGCCACCAGACTCTATTGCATCGTCTACCATAATGACGTCTTTGCCGAGGAGTGGGATATTCTCATGGAATATAATCGCAGATTGATTATTGCTGTCTCCGGGAGTATGTGGGCAAGATATATAGTCCATTTTGATGTCGAACTTTAATTTACGAACCAAATCAGCAGTAAACAAAATACCACCTGGCACAATTGTAATAACAACCGCTTCAGAGAACTGTCTGTTAAGTTTTTCAGCGACTATTTCAACACCATCTCGAATTTGTTGTTCACTCAAGACTAGTTCACCAACATGCTTAGATTTCACACTCTGCTCCTATTTTTGACTTATAGAGTATTAGGCTGCGTAGCCACATACCCTAACCCCTTACGTCGTAAATACAACATTCAACCGTAATCTAAAAATTCTAAGTGTTGGAAAGCAGTCTACTCCTTTCTTAAACTAGTTTGCACGGTTCATTCTCTGAAACCTCCTCAGTAACGAGGAAGCAGCCCAGCAACAAACATGTTTAATTAAATCAATGCTTTATAGTAATTTAACTCGCTCATCCAAGCATTCGTCAGAGCCCATTTCGAATTCTCGACATATCCAAGGACGATTTTCATAAATTGAGCACATTAAAGTATCTCGGTCTAAAGCAGAACACCAACCGTCATGTAGTCGCATCATTGTCTCCCCCATACTGGTCACGTTGGATAAATTCTTCTGGCACGCCAGTATCTGAAATAATCATAACTTCGAGACGACAACAACATGCCTTGCAATTTGAGCAAGATACATCTGAAGAAGAAGGATTTTTTGTTGGTATAATCATGAATCACTACAATTTGGTCAATTGCGCATGATAGCGTAATCCAATACATATGGTAGGAACTTCTTTATCAAATGTAATAGTTCCGTATAATCGCGACCCAATTACGCCACACCAACCTATCAGTGAGTTGCAAATGTCCAAACTATTTTTCAAAGGTCGAATCGATGCTAGACAAAACCACGTTATTTCAGGCTACAACGTAAAGCGTGATGTAAAAGCAGGCACTGAGGAGTCTCCAATCAATGTTGTCGTCCCAACACTAGCTCGTAAAGCAGAGATCGAAACATTGCTGTCTGAGCACTCTATTGTGGCTCATATTGTCGTGGACTCGGAGCAACCGGAGAACACGGTTGAATTAGATACGCTATTGAATAAACCTAAAACGGTTACCTTTGACAAAACACCAAACCGCAATGAACCATGCATTTGCGGAAGCGGAAAAAAGTACAAAAAGTGCTGTGCTTAAGCTCTTTGTAATTACGTTAAAAAAACCGTCTTGTGACGGTTTTTTTAAATCAGTTACCTATATTGACTCGGGGCTCTGCACGTAAGTTAAATTTGTAAAACGCTACATTAAGGCGTAAGTAACACTGTCCCTTAACAAAACCTTTCAGATCTTTGCATCGTAAACACGAAAACCACACTTGAACTTTGCAGCTAACTATTTAGCAGCCAATTTTATAAACCAAATCCAATTTTAGGTAGTTTACGAACTGAGCGAACACCCCATTGTGTTAAGTCGGGTTTAGGCTGTCCCTTGAAATCGCCAAGGCAAATATAGCCTCGAGACAAATACCGATAAAGGAAATCTCCCCCTTCAAGCGACGCTCTTTTATCATCCCCAAATGGCAGTTTGATACGCTCCACTCGAAGATCCGAGGCAGCTTTGAAAGCTGGATAAACTGTAGAGTTAACTTGGTACGAACCCAAATCATTTAGAAGAGCTTTGTCTGGCATTTTTGAGATAGTACGACTAAAGAGCATGATGAGACGCTTCTGTTGTTCAGAAGAGACAATGATCATTTCCATTTTTACTTTCCTTTGAAATAAGGAAGTATATAGAACCCCTGCTTCCCTAGATACAGAACTTTACTGAACCCTGATAATAATGAGTTGATAACAACTCTCTAATAACTTGTGTTCACTGCCACCAACACACTTAAACGTTGCGCCGTAATCACTAAAGCTAATCCACCAGCCATTGTGAACCCGAATTAAACTGTTCGTGATGTTGGTGCCTCTACGTTGTACGTTTTAATTTGCTCGCACATACATTAAATGAATACCCGTTGGCGTTATGTTGGTTAAATCTCTGCTGTAGACATATCCATATCGTTCTAATAAATCGATAGAGTGATATGTCCAACCTGCCGCGAAGGCTATACCTATCAATGCAAAGTACATACAAACCTTGTTAGCTAATTGCATTGCTTTAGCGGAATAAACTTCATTTATCTTTTTCCCCCTAATTAGCGCCTTAGGAGACATGACCAACATAGTCAATAATACTCCCATAGCACCAATAGGAACCCATAGCGTAATTACAGACAAACGGACTATAGGTTCATGGTTCAAAAGTGCCAGATAATCACCTAGTAGAAACTTGCATATCCATAGCCAACTACCGACGATGAACAAAAGAAGAGCAGCGCCAACAACTCTGACTTTATTACTCAAGTGCACTGTTAATTCCTCCTACAACTTTGTCGGATATCTTGTTCTCTGCCCACACTACCTCTATAAGAACGTATGCTAAAACAACAATGACTGATCCTGATAGGATTGATGCGCCATAGAATGCAGCAGCAAACAACGCAGCCTCTCCAGCCCCAAATTGTACTAACGCTTTAAACATGTCGGAGCCCACATTTCCAAACCAATTAACCAAGTGATAATCATCCTTAAACACAAGATCCGATGTCGCTAAGCTTGCAGACACCACAAACGTTAATGCGGCTGCACCTTTAAAGTTGGACGCTTTTGATTTGGGACTGAATCCTGCTTGCATGGATACGAGTTCAATGGATACTTTTTGCCGTTCATATTGATGCGAGTACCGTTTACAAAGGCATGTTTTAAGGCTTTGCCATTTTTATCCGTACCAGAAAATGCTACAAAGGTTTTTCCTTTACTCTCAACTAAATCTGCTTTAATACCCATATCACCAAATTGCTTAGCGATAGAATGGGCATTAAACATCGGTTCTGTATGGTTGAACCATGATTTAGAAGTATTGATGCTTGTGGCAATGGCAACAACATCACGACCAGACTCCAACCATATATTGTGCAAAATTTTGTGAGCATCTTCTAAGTCAGCAATAAGCACATGTTGATGATTCTTCGCCATTTCCTCTTCTAGCGAACATTCTGATCTAAGCGTATCTTGAAGAGAATCATCAAACATTTGTGAAGCATTCCGGCGAGCCATAACATCTGCTCTTTGTAAGGCATAACGCTCTTCGTTTGCTTGAACATAAGCCCACGCTTCTTCAGATTGTCGATGATTCTCTTGTAGCTGCTTTAAGTATCTCTCTTTGGGAGAAAGTTTACGTTTAGGAGATTCGGGTAAAGTATCTCCCTCTATCCAACGCATATTATACGAACTCATATCTCGAACCATCTTAGGGATACCTTCACTTGCTATTCGCTGCAACTGCATGATAACGCGAAAAAACGGAGGGCAAAAACATGCTCACGAGCAACAAATTGCCTTCTAAGATATAAAGAATTTTCGATAGAAAACATGACGATTAGTGTATTGGTTCTGAACACAGTAAGGGTAACTAATACGTTCTGCATGATTCGCTAAACCTAAGTTAAACCTAAACCGCCAAGCGTTTAACACATCTTCACTTCTTGTAATACGAGAGCTAATTAAAACCTCATGAAATCAGTCTAAATTCATACTGAAGCGTATCTCCTGGGCAAATTTTTACCTGTGCACATTTGGAATTAAGATACGTGTATTTTAAAACGTCTGAGAAAAAACATGCCCATATACGAAACTTATGACAAGACAACACCCTACCGCTGCCCTTTTTGGAAAGACCCCATTACTTGCACTTGCTCATCATGCCATATGCGTCGTGAGTGGGAGAAAGGATCTGCGGCATTGAAAGCCGCTGGAGCTCGTAACTTTGCACCACTTTGCTCTTCCGTGCCCAGTGTTCAATCGTTACTAAAGCCTGTACCTACCCAAGAAACAACACGAGAAAAAGTTGAACGTCAGCGTAAAGAGCGACTAGAACAGTCAGAAAAAGATTGGGCAAAGCTTCAAGACCAACAAAAGAATACCGAAGAATTTATGTTGGGTTGGATGCAAAACACCGTTACTCAATCACAAGCGCAACTTTGGGCGGACTTATTTACTGCTGAAACCAGTGAAGACCAGAAGCAATTTATTAAACAATGTAATGCTCACCTCAATGATCCCGTCAGAGAAGGGGAAATTGTCATTGTTTCCACTACCAAACCGACTACTGAGCAAGAAAAGAAAGAACTAGCCGATTTACAAGAAGACGCAAAAGCAGCTAGTGACGAGCTAGCAAAGCTAACCGATGAACAAGTAGCAATAGTAAACCGACACTTAGAATTACTAGATCACTATGCAAACCAAACTTTTGCGGCAATTAAGCAAGATGGTCTACCTAGTGACTATTACGCTTATGCCTCGTTAGGTGTCGGTATGGCATCATCCGGTGTTGTTCAACACCTGCACAATATCAATTCGGTTTTACTAGAAATTAATGAGTTGTATACCTCTCAAGTTGCCATGGCTACCAGAACTGGCGGTATCAATTACGGCACATTTGTAGCAGGTCGTGCAGAGCTCTTTATAAAGCTAGATGGTTCATTTGCGGGTTTATCTAAACGCAGTGTCAAGTTGCCACTTTACACACAAGTAAAACGCAACCTAAAACTGTCAACAAAATCTGTCATTCACCATTCTGATGAAATCCTGAAAACAGGTTTTGTTAAAAACCTCGGGAAACGTATTGCTAACGTGTCTATAGGCATAACAGCAGCAAAAGGCGTTGGTTACGTTGGATTAGTTCTTGGCGCTGCAAGCGGCGTGAATAATATGTACGAGGCTTGTAAAGTTGATAGCACAGGGAACTGTGGCAAAACAATAAGCCGTGAAGCTGTCGGTTTCCTAGGTGGAATATATGTTGGCGGGAAAATGGCGACTTGGGCAGTTGGAGGTGTCTTACTTCTACTTGGAACAGCGTCAGCCCCTGTAATTGCAGTTGCGTCTATAGGTGCGTTTGTAGCAGGGGGCTCTGCGGGGGGAATATTAGGTTCAACTCTTGGAAAAGAGTTTTCCGATGGAATTTATTCATTATATGAATTGGCGATTGAATAGATGGAACATTCAATATTTGATTTAACAGTGATAATTCCTGCTCTTATAGCTGGTTGTTATCTAATTGCTTGGGCCATCCCTGGAGCAATAATTCTTTCCGTCATATCTTTAGGTAGCTTAAAACATATTATTTTTATCGATAAGCAATTAGCAAAAGATCTAGATAAATATTATGACAATAATGGGAATATGAGATTAAATCATAATATGCCATATTCGATATCAAGTAGATTTACCAGTTACTGTCTAGCTTATCCATTTATAAAAGGTCGAGTGAAAACAAAGTCTGTTAAGTTTAAAATTTTTATGTGGATCAATTCTTTAGGCTATTGGAGTTTTTGGGGGACTGGCTTTTTCATATTGTTAGCAAAATTGATGGCCATAATTCCATAATTCCATAATTCCATAATTCCATAATTCCATAATTCCATAATTCTAAAGCTTAAGGGGTGAACAACGCCACCACCTAACCTAATCCATTGTGCCGTAAACACTAAAGCCAATTTAAACCAAAACTGCCAAGCGTTGTGAATCCCACATAAATGCTTGTATGGATAATAAGTACTCCAATCGGGTAAGGTGAGACCCAGACTTTAGCTGCAACTAAAGTTCTCTATCTGGTAGTTCGATTAAATGTTGGCTCCTCTATCGAGAGACCGGTAACAAGTACGAACGCCAGATAGAACTCCAAGCACCACACTCGAATAGTCTTCTGGGTCTCGAGCCCGCATTTGCAAGCATGAGTTAGCTTATTATGAATACAAACTCACTTCAAAACATTAATGTCGGCGTTGAAACTGGTAAGTCACAATTAGACATTTACATCCGCCCTCTCGATATTTACTTCAACGTACCGAACACTGACAAGGGGATCAACGAAGCGATTAAAGTCATTAAGAAACACTGCCCTAAACGCGTTGTTATCGAAGCCACTGGCCGCCTAGAGATGCCCAGCGAAATTACCTTATGTTATTGCCAATCCACTTCACATTAAACGCTTTGCTGGAGCGATAGGGAAAAGAGCCAAAAACGACAGATTAGATGCTGCTCTTATCGCACATTATGCCGAAGCGATTGAACCAAAACTTACACAGTTAAAGAGTGAAAACATACGTTTAATGAGTGACTTAGTTACTCGACCAATCAACTACTCTCTATGCAAACTATGGAAAAGAACCGGTTGCAAGTCTTACCAAAGGCTATCGCCTCATCAATAAAACCTACCCTTACTGCTCTCAAAAATCAGATTGAAAGAACTGAAATCAAGATCGCAAAACTCATCGATACGTGCCCCGAATAACGAGATAAAAATACCTTTTTACAAAGTATGCCTGGCGTACGGAAAATCGTTGCAGTTTCGCTCATCAGCAATGTCCCTGAACTTGGTTATATCACCAACAAACAAGCTGCTTCTCTTATAGGCGTTGCTCCCATTACCAAGGAAAGTGGTCGGTACAAAGGCAAACGAATTATCCAAGGAGGTCGAACACAGGTAAGGACAGTTCTCTATATGGCCATGATGTCAGCTATACAATGTAACCCTGTGTTTAAGATGACTTATGAACGATTACTTGCGGTAGGAAAACCCAAAAAAGTGGCGATAGTTGCCGGTATGAGAAAGATGGTTGTGATCTTAAATTCGATGCTCAGAGACGGTGTAATGTGGGATAACAATAGCGCCAGAAATTAACTATTGACGCCATAGTCTCTTGTTAGCTGGCTGCGCTGAAGCCTGATGATTGCACCCAAATGCCTAATTTGAAATACATTATGACTATACGGCCATAATGTAAAAGGGACAGCTATAAAACTGAAACCTAGCCCACGAAACATAACGGACCAAGACAAATTACGATGAAGCTCACTATAGCAAGCGAAAGACGAATTTGGTCACGGACCACTTTCAACTTCAAAAAAACCACACCAAAGAACTCAACAAAAACACAATTAGAAGTAAAACAGCTTGGCCGAATTCAACCACTTAAATGAAAGTGCCACTGGCGAGATAGTTGAAAAACGTGAACGTTCAGGTGTAAAACTCGAACCACATAACCGGAGCAAAACTGCTCTTTTAATTTTCCAGCTAACGCCCCAATCACCCGTGGAACAACCGAGGCGCGTATTTTTACCCCGCAAAAATCGCGCGGCGGTTGTGGAATCGGGTGAATTGGCTTGTTAGTGCTTTTTATACGAGGTAAACCAATTATACAGATCTTCACTTTTATACGCTTCATCCCAGCAATTATGGCCAGTATCGCTATAAAGAGTAAACTTGGCATTACCGCCATTTTTGTTAATGATATTAGCTATTTCCTCTGTGAACTTATACGGCATTACTTCGTCATTTTCACCGTGAAAGGTCCAGACCGGAATTTTTGAGAGTCTAGCAACGTCACCTAACATCGCAAAACCGCAAATTGGGGCTATTGCAGCAAACAGATCGGGGTACTTAATTGCGGTAGCCCAAGTTCCGTATCCTCCAAGACTATAACCGGTAAGGTATAGCCTAGATTGGTCTACATGGTAGGTGTCTACAATCTCATCAACCAACAATTTAATTCTATCAGGCTCCCAAGCTGAAAATTTTTCACATTGAGGAAAGACCATTACGAAAGGAAACTCAACGCCCTCCTCGATCAGCTTTGGCATCCCTTCTTTCTTCAACAATTCTAGATCGGTGCCTCGTTCCCCACTGCCATGCAGCGAAATAATTAGCGGCCATTTCTCATCCCTTTCATTGTATCCTTTTGGCAAATATACAAAGAACTTAGTTGAAAATCGGTTTTCTAACTCTTTACATAACTCTTTTAATTTAGACATGACTCTCCTAGTACATTAGCCTTGGCACTAACGCTAAGCTAAGTGGCTGCAAACCACCTCTCCACTCTAAAAAAACACCGTAAACACACTAGCCAATTGAACCAAAACCGCCACAGGTTTGCAGTCCGACTTAAGCGCCTTGTTAGCTGGTTGCGTTGAAGTTGATGTTTGCACCCAAATGCATAATTTAAAATACATTATGATTATACAGTCACAATGTAAAAGGGGCAGCTATAAAACTGAAACCTAGCCCACGAAACATAACTGACCAGAAACAATTACGATGAAGCCAACAATAGCAAGCGAATAACTTTGTTAGTCACGAACCGCTTTCAACGTCAAAGAAGCCACACCAAAGAACTCGACGAACACACTATTAAAAGTAAACGGCTTGGGTTGATTCAACCGATTAAATGAAAGTGCCACTGACGAGATACTTGAAAAACGTGAACGTTTAAGTGTAAAGCTCGAACAACAAAAACCAGAATAAAACTGCTCTTTTAATTTTCCAGCTAACGCCGAATTAAGGTGCGAACAACGCTAAGCACCTACCCAACCCACAGCACCTTAAACACTAAAACCAACTTTAAACTGAGATCGCCGAGCGTTGTGAGTCACTCTTAAATGCTTTGTTAGCCCAGTTTTTAACCGCCAGCTATACCAGATGAAGACTTGCACAAACTTAAATCTTTTGCGTAAACCCTCCAGCTATTTTTAGAAGAAGTTCGTGACTCATTGATGCACTTTACATAACCAGCTTTATTTACTTGGTAGCCGAGATAACCTCTTGAAACTAGTGCAAGTAAACCTATAGTTAGTGAAATATAAGCAACTTTGAGCCAGACCTTACTATAAGAGGTCACTTCTCTTTGTGGATGACATAACTGATGCGTCATTATACCAATGCTTCCTAGGAGTAAAGGAGGAAGAATTGCTAATGCGATGTAGGATGTATATCCAAGCAACCTGACTCTTAGCTCTAATGGCAGAAAGGGAAGCGCCAATTCTTCTGGCGCTCCAATTGCCAAATAACCGACAAGAAAAAGCGCAAAAAATACAATCCCTGAGATTTGTATTTTTTTCATTACATACCCTTTTTCAACAAATCAACTAACGAATCAGACACCCCAAATTCATTATCAGCCCAATCTAGAGCAATACCCACTCCGACGGACATACCAGCAAAAATTAACCCACTAACTAACAAGGGAGTGCCAGCAGTTGCGACTATAATTGCGGCTAGAGTTCCTGCCCCCGTAGCAACAACACCTTTAACAATATCAGCACCCGATCTACCCACTAAATCTTCCATTGTCTTTTCATCGTGCACATAAACATCAACGGCATTTATTGCAATAGCGAAGGTGATATCGACAACCAACCCAACTTTCAACATGTTGCGTGCCATATTTTTTGTGCCCAAACCAAGCTGAACAACCTGAGGATTGTTTGCACGCCAACGATTACCTTTAACGAGAGTCTTTAGGTGTTTCTTGTAACCTTTGATTATTACATAGTCTTGACCATTGGCAGGTTTTACATAAGCCACAACCCCCATGCCACCTAATCCTTTAGCGAGTTGATAAGCTCCCTTAGCATTTGCTGCACCATCCCAGATTTTTTAGAGTTATCTAACGTATCTTTGCCGTTGTATTCCAACCATAAGTTATTGGCAAACTCTTCAGCTTCCTCTAGCGACATAATCGCTAGGTCAACAACCTTTTGGGTATACTCAACATCAAGTTGTTCACTTTTAGTAAAATCATATGGTGGCCAATAACCTGAACCTTGTGGAATTTGAGCGGTTTTCAAAGCAACAGCTTCGCATACACTCGCTGAAGAATGCGCGTTTTTAGCTTTAGTTTGAATAGCAACTTGAGATTCTGTTGAGAACGATGAAGATGATAACGCGGAGTTTTTCGCAGGCTGATATACATCACCGATGTTCACTGTACCACTACCAATCGTTACCCCTCCGCAACTAATTGCGCCACCAGTAATGGCTGCTGGTTTACCATTTATTTTGACAGTTGATGAACCAGACGCAATGGTACGTCCATGGGGTGGATGTTTGGGTTTATCGTGTGGAGCTAACGGATCTCCAACCCGTGCTGCGGGCAGGCCATCAAATTTCACATCAGGAGAGCCTGCCGTAACAGGAGTAGGTGGAAAACCATCATGGTCAGTACCTATATCGCCAACTTTAACGCCTTTAGACATAACGTTCGTCCTATCTTTATTTTGTCCGAAGATTATATCTATATGCACTACCACGAATAATCATCAACTATTCTAGTTTGTGAACTTACTCCAAAGTTTGCGATAGTGGGCTAACGCCCGCTTAAGTGGTGAGCAACGTAACACGATGTAAATACATACCACCTTAATCACTAAAATCAACGCATGATAAAAATGCCACGCGTTGCGAATCCGTCTTAAAGCGTTTGTTAGCCCAAGTTTAACCGCCCGCGATGCCAGATGAAGACTTACACAATGCTCTCTTCTTAGCATAAATACGCCAACTGCTCTTTGAGGATGTACGTGACTCCTGAGAACATTTTACATACCCAGCTTTATCCACTTGATAGCCTAAGTAATAGCGAGGAACAATCGCCAAT
Organism: Vibrio sp. Hal054; assembly: GCF_037162405.1. Taxonomy (NCBI): domain Bacteria; kingdom Pseudomonadati; phylum Pseudomonadota; class Gammaproteobacteria; order Vibrionales; family Vibrionaceae; genus Vibrio; species Vibrio sp. Hal054. Next base: position 1,627,826 of record NZ_JARLUT010000001.1, read on the forward strand.
ATCGACAATGCAACTGTAAAGCAAGTGAGTTTAATCGAAATGCCTTTATATCTATCGGCATACTCGGCGACACTTTTTTTAGGGTACAGTAATTGATGAAAAATAATGGAGATAACACCTAGGAGCAAAGGAATGCTGCCAACTAGCATTGAATAATTTAAGTAAGACAGCAAACGCACTCTATCACCCAACGCCTTGAATGGCATTAACAATTCATTATAGAGACCAAGCCATATCAATACAGCCAAAAAAAGTAAAAAAACATAACCAAAGCTAATCGTAATACCACTAGTTTTATTCCTTCATAACTTCAACAAGCGCATCTGATATTCCGTACGTATTGTCTATATTGTCAAGAGAAAAACCCGCACCAACAGAAACCAACGCAAACACAACACCGACAGTTAAAAGAGGGAAACCAAGTGCACTCAAGCCTACAGCGGCCAGTGTCCCCAAGCCCGTTGCTAGCATACCCTTTGCAATGTCGGAACCTGACCTATCCACAAAATCTATCATTGTTTTTTCATCGTGCACATAAACATCAACGGCATTTATTGCAATAGCGAAGGTGATGTCGACAACCAACCCAACTTTCAACATGTTGCGTGCCATATTTTTTGTGCCCAAACCAAGCTGAACAACCTGAGGATTGTTTGCACGCCAACAGTTACCTTTAACGAGAGTTTTTAGGTGTTTTTTGTAACCTTTGATTATTACGTAGTCTTGACCATTGGCAGGTTTGACATAAGCCACTACACCCATACCACCTAACCCTTTAGCGAGTTGATAGGCATCCTTAGCATTTGCTGCACCATCCCAGATTTTTTTGGAGTTATCTAACGTATCTTTGCCGTTGTATTCCAACCATAAGTTATTGGCAAACTCTTCAGCTTCCTCTAGCGACATAACCGCTAGGTCAACAACCTTTCGGGTATACTCAACATCAAGTTGTTCACTTTTAGTAAAATCATACGGGGGCCAATAACCTGAACCTTGTGGAATTTGAGCGGATTTCGAAGCAACAGCTTCGGTTACACTCGCTGAAGAATGCGCTTTTTGAGCTTTAGTTTGAATAGCAGCTTGAGATTCTGTTGAGGATGATGAAGCTGATAACGCAGACATTTCCGCAGGCTGATATACATCACCGATGTTCACTGTACCACTACCAATCGTTACCCCTCCGCAACTAATTGCGCCACCAGTAATGGCTGCTGGTTTACCATTTATTTTGACGGTTGATGAACCGGACGATATCGTACGTCCATGAGGGGGATGCTTGGGTTTATCGTGTGGAGCTAGCGGGTCTCCAACCCTTGCTGCGGGTTGACCATCAAATTTCACATCAGGAGAGCCTGCCGTAACAGGAGTAGGTGGAAAACCATCATGGTCAGTACCTATATCGCCAACTTTAACGCTTTTAGACATAACGTTCGTCCTATCTTTATTTTGTCTGAAGATTATATCAATATGCACCACCACGAATAACAATCCACTATTCTAGTTTGTGAACTTACTCCAAAGTTTGCGACAGTGGGCTAACGCTAAGCTAAGTGGCTGCAAACCAATACTAAACTCAAAACAACCACCGGAAACACACTAGCCAATTTGAACCAAAACCGCCACAGGTTTGCAGTCCGATTTAAGCGCCTTGTTAGCTGGTTGCGTTGAAGCTTGATGTTTGCACCCAAATGCATAATTTGGAATACATTATGACTATACGAGCGCAATGTAAAAGGGACAGCTATAAAACTAAAACCTAGCCCACGAAACATAACTGACCAATAAAAATTACGATGAAGCAAACAATAGCAAGCTCAAGACGAATTTGGTCGCGAACTATTTTCAACATCAAAGAAACCACGCCAAAGAACTCGACAAACACATCATTAAAGTAAACGACTTGGGTAGATTCAGCCATTTAATTGAAAGTGCCACTGGCGAGATAGTTGAAAGACGTGGAATTTCAGGTGTAAAGCTCGAACCACATAACCGGAGCAAAACTGCTCTTTTAATTTTCCAGCTAACGGTGCGTTAAGGTGTGAGCGACGATTGGCTATACTTGAGCGAAGCGAAATTGCCAAGCGTTGCGAATCACTCTTAAATGCTTTGTTATGCATTTCCTTGCAACTTTGCACGTAACTCACAGGGAAGACACGGCTCATTGCCAGCTAGCTTCCCCAACAACAGCGCAGCTGTTTGATGGCTATCTAATTTTCTATGTGATGCCGAAGCTAGTATTTCATAAGCCCACAACGATTCCGATCTGTTGTAATATTCTAAAACACCTGACTTTCTTAAGCCATCAGCGCTGAAGCTATTACCTGAGTAGCCATGTCCCCAGCCCATACTGGAAATAAAAGGCTTATCAATTTCAGAGGAGTCGTATTCCAAAACAAGAGGATATTGACCATTATTGCCACCATTCCAATTACCAGATATTGCCACCAATAATACACTCATTCATCATCCTCTTACGATTATGCATAACGCCCAATTAAGGGGTGAGTAACGCAACACCGATGCCGCCGCAAACCGCCTTAATCACTAAAACTGACGCATAGCAAAAATGCCACGCGTTACGAATCCCTCTTGAATTGTTTGTTAGGCAATTATATCAACGTCAGCTGTGCCTCTAGTTGGTTGACCTCTAAGTGACACATTCGCAAGGCGTCAGCTAACTTGATATCACCATCAATGTGACCTGTAACGGTTGTCAGAAACACTTCATAGTCATCTGGATGAGGAAAGTGCTTTAACATCAATAATTGTATAGAGAACAGGACTATACGTGTTGCAGTTTCAACCAAAGATATCTCTGGGCAGACAGGATTATTTTCACCATCAGGGTAAGGGAACTCCATACTACCATGTGCAAATAGATTTCTAAGTTCATATACAGCGTATAAACCAACTCCCGAAACACCAAACTCTTTCAATTCACCAATTCTGGTTTCGACACGTTCATAGCCAATCGATTGTTGGGCTAACTCCCTGAACATAGTGGTTTCAGTAAGTAACTCTGGTATTGAATCTGCGCGGTTAAAGGTACTTAACCAGAAACAAGCATCTCTAATCTTTCCGCGCTTAGATTTATCTGGATTCTTAGGGGGTTTAACTATATCAATTGTGGACTCTAAAGCACCCCAAACAAAATTGAAAATGGCTAACTTTTCAGCAAAGATCGGCAGTAACTTATCCCTAGCTAAGTCAAATTCATCAGAAGGTGAACACCAGCCAAAGCTATTGTTGTATTTGATAGTATCAAGGGAGACTGATTCAATAGAAGCGGCGATTTGCAACCACTGATAAACGCCACTCCATTCAACAACATCATCTGTTGAGAACATAACATGTGACAGTGTTGCTATATGATCATTTAGTTGTATCAATACTTGTCCTCTTACGATATTGCCTAACGCCAAGCTAAGTGGCTGCAAACCACCACTAAACTCAAACTAACTACCGTAAACACACTAGCCAATTTGAATCAAAACCGCCATAGGTTTGCAGTCCGTCTTAAGCGCCTTGTTATATTTCGTTCTCAATGCAGAAATAACACATGCACAAATATAGTAAGAAACCATTACATAACCGATATTGCTCGATTTTCGACTACTGTATTAGCTTCCGCACGCTCGATAATTTTTAACAACACCGATTGAATTGCTTCGTCTTCTCTGACGTCTTTGTCACTCGTGAATCGTTGTATTTGTGGCTCGCCATTCTCTTCAGATAAAAAGGTAATGACAACTTCCGTCGCTAAATCTGGCGTTTTACCGAAATACTCTATTGAGATTTGCGGATAACCTTTGAAACCTCGTTGTACTCGTTTCAGTATGCGTTTTTTCGCTTTATCCACATTCATCAGTAAATCCTTTTTGATTGCTGAACTTAAAAAAATATAACGCTAAGCTAAGTGGTGAGCAACTCTACCACGACACTCATTATCGCACCGTAAACACTTAAGCCGATTCAAACCAAAACTGCCGAGCGTTGCGAATCCGCCTTAAAGCGATTGTTATACATCTAATTCGAAAACACTAATTTTGCAGGTTTTGCATGACAATTGCCTACATACGAAATATCTGTTCCCCCACCGTTTGCATATGCTTTTAATATTACTGACATTGATGAGGTTTTGTCTGCACGCTCTGATTGCAGGTCTTTGAAAGTCCAAACTTCATAAAACACTGGAGGGGCATACTCAACCTTGTTAACTCCCACTAGATCACTCCTACTAAAACCACATTCGTTTTTGAAAACCCGAAATATATCAGTAAGCAGAACTTCACTATGTTTAGCGATAGTCTCGCTTTCACTTCCGGCTGGTTCTAGGGTATATGACGTATGGGTTTCTGCTTTTTCAGATAAAATATAACGATATGGATACTGCTCTATTAAGAACTTTTCGTTGGTATTGTTAACTGTATTAACCATTGAATTGGAACACCCAAGCAATAAAAGCACACTAGCGCTAATTGCCATTAATTTGATGCTTTTCATAAAACTCCCTTTAGATTTATAACGCCGCGTTAAGTAGTGAGCAACGCTAACCACACAGCCTAAGCCATTGCACTGTAAACACTAAAGCCGACTAAAACCAAAAATGCCACGCGTTGCGAATCTGTCTTAAACGCTTTGTTATGCGCTTTAGTAACGTGCCCATATTTGCTTTAGCTTACACCCAAGGACCCCTTCTAATTCTGAAAGTTGAACCTTAGATATACCGTCATCAGAATAAGGATTCCATATGCATAGTTCAAACATTGAGAAACTAGCCGAACCACAGAAATCAACGCTTTGAATTGCGGCATATTGCCCGCAGCACGGCATTTTAACATTTAGTGCCTGTAAATCAGGTGAACTTGATAGGATCTCATCTAGTTCATACCACCATTCTGTTCCTATGTCGTTTTCTTGAAATGGATTAATGTCAGTGCTCTTACGACATAATGAACAAGTGATCTTTTCTAAGTTACTGCCACTGTCTATGAATCTTACTGAATCTGAGAACTTTACTTCAGCTTGCTCACCATCCGGAAAAAAACCTTCTAATAAATCTCTAGCTTTTTCCGCCGAATTTATTTCGGGAACAAAGTATTTGTCCTTTGGAACTAATTTTAAAACTTGATCAGACATGTACTCTCCTTTCCGCGCATAACGCTAAGCTAAGTGGCTGCAAACACCACCAAACCCAAAATAACCACCGTAAACACCCTACCCAATTGAACCAAAACCGCCACAGGTTTGCAGTCCGACTTAAGTGCCTTGTTAGCTGGTTACGCTGAAGCTTAATGTTTGCAACCAAATGCCTACATTATGACTATACGAACACAATGTAAAAGAGACAGCTATAAAACTGAAACCTAGCCCACGAAACATAACCGACCAAAAAAATTACGATGAAGCCCACTATAGCAAGCGAACAACGAATTTGGTCACGAACTACTTTCAGCTTCAAAGAAGCCACACCAAAGAACTCGACAAAAACACAATTAGAAGTAAAACTTCTTGACCGAATTCAATCACTTAAATGAAAGTGCCACTGGCGAGATAGTTGAAATACGGGGGTTTTCAGGTGTGAAGCTCGAACCACATAATCAAAACAAAACTGCTCTTAACATTTCCAGCTAACGCCGCGTTAAGTGGTGAACAACGCAAACCACCAAACCTAAACCATTGCACTTTAAACACTTAAGCTAACTTGAGCCAAAACCGCCAAACGTTGTGAATCCGCCTTAAACGCTTTGTTAGGAATTATTCTGAGACGATCGCTGAATAATAACCGACTGTCAGCAATGACAATACAGAAACAACTGCAATGGCATCAGCTGTGACGGCAACAGGGGTAAATACAATTTTCGCTACTTTTGAAATTCCGCCTTCAGGCTCCTCCACTATAATAAGTTGATCCTGATCGAAGGAAGTAACTTGGAGCTCACCTTCGATATGATACAACTTGCCTGACAGTCGAGTTTTATATGCAAGCCCGTTTGATGCTTTTGTAAAACCTAACCCCAAAAGAACTTTTGCTTCTGATGAATCACTGGCAACATCCGTGGTCAACTTGAGCATCCCAGTTACCGTATTATTGTCATTAATTTTAAAGTAATCGTACTTTGGCAGAAAATCGAATTCATGACTTGCTGATAGAATATCTTTAAAGTCTTTAGAAATATTGAAAATATAACTATATCTATCACCATCAATGATCAGTAGATCCTTATCCGGAACAACATAGTAGCCAGTCACCTTTTCTGTAAAGGTAGGAGGCTCCCACAGTGCGGAAGTACATCCTGTTATGGCGAATAATGCCAAAAGAACGATTGTAATGCGCTTCATGAGTACTCCTAATTCCTAACGCTAAGCTAAGTGGCTGCAAATACCACCAAACCCAATTTAACCACCGTAAACACCCTACCCAATTGAACCAAAACCGCCACAGGTTTGCAGTCCGGCTTAAGCGCCTTGTTAGCTGGTTGCGTTGAAGCTTAATGTTTGCAACCAAATGCCTAATTTGAAATACATTATGACTATACGAACACAATGTAAAAGGGACAGCTATAAAACTGAAACTTAGCCCACGAAACATAACTAACCCATAATAATTACGATGAAGCAAACAATAGCAAGCTCAAGACGAGTTTGGTCGCGAACCACTTTCAACATCAAAGAAGCCACACCAAAGAACTCGGCAAACACACAACTAGAAGTAAAACGGCTTGGCTGAATTCAACCACTTAAATGAAAGTGCCACTGGCGAGATAGTTGAAAAACGTGAACGTTCAGGTGTAAAGCTCGAACCACAAAGCCAGAACAAAACTGCTCTTTTATTTTTCCAGCTAACGCCCAGTTAAGGGGTGAACAACGCAATACCGAAGCTGCTGCATACCACCTTATACACTAATACCAACGCATAGTAAAAATGCCACGCGTTGTGAATCCCTCTTGAACTGTTTGTTAAGTGTATGATTACATGAGTCTATTAACAGTAACCAAGATCAAAATTGCTAAGATTAAAACTAGGTTAGTTGTTGATGTAGACAATAGTAATTGAACTGACTCTATATACATTTTTACCTCCAGTGTTGATGGATAAATGTTAGCGTCATTCGGATTCAGTTCTAAGGAAAGTTACACAACTTATAGTTCAACAACTTTCCCTTCTACGTCTAAGAAAGTTCCCAACGTTCTTTCTTGATAAATCAAAATCCCAACCAGTAACAGTTGCAACTACATTGATAAAAACATCAGAGTTGGAAAGCTTGATATCATCGCTAGATTTTTCTAAACATGCAAAAGTCCATGCATGGAATATTTTTTCTACAACATTTTGAGATTTCGCTTTGATAAAATGAGCATGATACTCAGACTCTAACTTCGTTTTCTCAGTTAATAAGTCTAGAAAATCTACTACCGATATTCAGTCAAAATGCTTAAAACCATGAGAATCAACTTTACATGGTTTTAAGCCCAAATCGTCAGAACCGATTTGCAAAGTTCGATCAGTTTTTGCGTCATGTCTTACGACCAAGTCGCGAAGTTTTTGGGTAGACTTAACTATATCGTCAAAAAGCTCGCGCATCTCTTTAGGGTAATTTGCTAAATTTCTAGTCAATTGAATCGAACCCCATTCATCTATTGGTAGTTGACCAAGCCCATTCAATTGATACTCTATGTTTTTTATTAGATGGGTAAACTCCTTCTCAGGCATTTGAAGAAGTGAGTTTAATGAATCTACCTGATATTGACTTAGTTTATTATTGACCATACTTCACCAATACACTTAACGCTAAGCTAAGTGGCTGCAAACACCACTAAACCCAAAATAACCACCGTAAACACACTAGCCAATTGAACCAAAACCGCCACGCGTTTGCAGTCCGACTTAAGCGCCTTGTTATGTTCGAACTTAAAGCGCCACAACGGCCTCTATTTCTATTTTTAGATCTGGATGAATTAACTTTGATACTTCAACAAGTGAGCAAGCAGGAAGAAATCCATCGTAGAATTGGAAAAGTTGCTCTCGGATTGAGGCTAACAAACCAATATCTCGCACAAATATTGTGAGCTTTAATAAATCACTCTTTGCCCGCTGTTCACATTCAAGAATTGTAGCTATTTGACCGAGAATTTCTGTACTTTGCGCCACTAAATCCGATGATTGTGCAACTGTCCCGTATGCAGTAAGCCCAGATATATAAAGCGTTTTATTATGCTTAGTCGCATGAACATAAGGACCAGCTATTTGAGGGAGCCCTTCGTAATTTATCCTTTCAACCAATTGATTTCTCCTAAGAACATAACGCTCTGTTAAGGTGTGAGCAACGCAATACCGAAGCCGCTGCAAACCACCTTAATCACCAAAACTAACGCATAGCAAAAATGCCATGCGTTGGGAATCCCTCTTAAACAGTTTGTTATGATTCAGGCTCTTCACCGTTTGGACGCAACTGATGCTGAAGACCTAGTAAGAAGTTTCGAAGAACTTGGTCTTTGCATTCTCTGTAATGCTTATTCTCAGGCTTGCGGAAAAATGCGCTCAGTTCATGCTTGCTTAAACGAAAGTCGACAAGCTGCAAAATCTCGATGATGTCCTCGGCTTTCAAGTTCAAAGCAATACGTAACTTTTGGAATACGATATTATGACTTAACTTCGCTTCTGGCTTAGGCTGCTCACCTTCGCGCTTGCCACGCTTGAAATTGATAAAGCCGTTTAGAAATACTGCTAACTCTGTATCACTAAGTTCGACAAAAGATTCATCTTCTTCTTTTTTCAGCCAACTAGTGACTTGTTCACTCGTCACATTGAAGTCTGCTAAAGAGTAGATTTCTGCCATTACACTGTCTTTCAAATCGAATGTATAACGTACACGGCGTAAAATATCATTATTGGTCAAATTAGTTCCTAGTCTTAGGTAAATCCAGTGATATCGACGTGATTACTGGAAGACTTGGATTTTATCAGATTTGCGGTCGACACCCTACCAATTGTGCCAATTTGCGAGAGAATCATAACGCTAAGCTAAGTGGCTGCAAACCACAACCAAACTAAAAATAACCACCGTAAACACACTAGCTAATTGAACCAAAACCGCCATGGGTTTGCAGTCCGGCTTAAGCGCCTTGTTAGCTGGTTGCGTTGAAGTTTGATGTTTGATGTTTGCACCCAAATGCATAATTTGGAATACATTATGACTATACGAGCGCAATGTAAAAGGGACAGCTATAAAACTAAAACCTAGCCCACGAAACATAACTGACCAATAAAAATTACGATGATGCAAACAATAGCAAGCTCAAGACGAATTTGGTCGCGAACTATTTTCAACATCAAAGAAACCACGCCAAAGAACTCGACAAACACATCATTAAAGTAAACGACTTGGGTAGATTCAGCCATTTAATTGAAAGTGCCACTGGCGAGATAGTTGAAAGACGTGGAATTTCAGGTGTAAAGCTCGAACCACATAACCGGAGCAAAACTGCTCTTTTAATTTTCCAGCTAACGCCCGCTTAAGTGGTGAGCAACGCTACCACAACACTCAATCATTACACCGTAAACACAAAAGCCAAATTAAACCAAAACCGCCGAGCGTTGCGAATCCGTCTTAAAGCGTTTGTTATGCGTCTCTTTCCCAAGAACGGTAGTGATCCTCTCGGATATTTTTAAGGTGGGATGCTAGCCCGTCTAAATCAGGAAACATAGAGGAATCGTTAACACCATATGCGTTCAAAATTTTTCTAAATTTAATACGAAGGTCATGGGGAATAATATATTTCTCTAATCTACTACCGTAAGAAAAGGGGCTGTTTGGATCAACTTGGACCGTTAGCACCCCCGATTGAGCTTTAATTCTTGGCGTTGTATGAGGTGGCCAAAACATACCATGCTGGTGTTGCTCAGCATATTCAATCGGACTACCAAACTTAGTAATATCTAAAGGTGGCGTTTTATAGATCATAAAATAAAATGCACTGCTACCATCGTACCCATCAGCTTTTTCTCGTTCACTGATTTCAATGTCATCTTTCACAGCAAAGTAAAGTGCAACAAGAGGATTGGTTGTCCAGTCTAACAACCTTGTTGGTAACCCGTGATGTTGTGCCAGTGCCAACCATTCCCAATCGTTAGATGGAATCTTATTGATATATGCTAGAGCTTGGCCTTTAAACTCACGAAGCATTCTTTGTTCATCATAATAGCCTGTTACATCATGACTTCTCCCAAGAGAAGGTAACAACTCATAGTAACTCTTGGATACACCACGAAAGTAATATCTTGTTTGAGCAGGCCAACCGGAAAAAAGCTCATGAAAATGCTCAAACGACTTAATTATTGTTTCCATAAATCCTCTAAATTGAATAGGTATACTCTAGACGCATAACGCTAAGCTAAGTGGCTGCAAACTCCACCAAACTCAAAATAACCACCGTAAACACCCTACTCGATTGAACCAAAACCGCCACGCGTTTGCAGTCCGGCTTAAGCGCCTTGTTATATGCAATGTTACACACCTAACTTTTCAGTGAGTTCTGCAAATGATGTTTCAATACTTTTGCCAGCCGTATCGATTTTAATAACATCTGTTTTCCATGCTTCATAATGGCGATTTTGTACTTGTTGCCAATTAGGCAGCTTTAGATTTGGAACTTCATTCTTACGAGTATTAACCCTTACCTCATGCTCTCTACCATCAGAACAACTAACCTCAACATTGACAAACTTAGCTCCCACACTGGTTGCTATCTCTTGCCATTCAAGTCGAGTAAGTTCAATAGGATTACATGAGTCAGATATACAGTTGATTCCAAGTTCCAAATTATCCCTGATAATTCGGTAGCTTAAACGGTAACCTTCCCCTTCAACTTTGAAGTTACAAAGCTCCCTTAATCCCTGCTCTACAGTATCAATACGCAGATATACTGACCGAGTTTTAGCTGCAAGCAACTTCGCAAGTGTTGACTTTCCAGAAACAGGAAGACCTGAAAATATGTATAAAACTGGACTACTCAATTGACCTCCTATCTTGCATATAACGCTAAGCTAAGTGGCTGCAAACACCACCAAACCCAAAATTACCACCGTAACCACACTAGCCAATTGAACCAAAACCGCCACAGGTTTGCAGTCCGCCTTAAGCGCTTTGTTAGCTGGTCACGTTGAAGCTTGATATTTGCACCCAAATGCATAATTTGAAATACATTATGACTATACGAACACAATGTAAAAGGGACAGCTATAAAACTGAAACCTAGCCCACGAAACATAACTGACCAAAACAATTACGATGAAGCCAACCATAACAAGCGAAAAACTTTATTAGTCACGAACCGCTTTCAACTTCAAAGAAGCCACGCCAAAGAACTAGACAAACACATCATTAAAAGTAAACGGCTTGGGCAGATTCAACCATTTAATTGGAAGTGCCACTGGCGAGATAGTTGAAATACGGGGGCTTTCAGGTGTAAAGCTTGAACCACATAACCGGAAAAAACTGCTCTTTTAATTTTCCAGCTAACGCTAAGCTAAGTGGCTGCAAACACCACCAAACTCAAAATAACCACCGTAAACACACTAGCCAACTTGAACCAAAACCGCCACAGGTTTGCAGTCCGACTTAAGCGCCTTGTTAGCTGGTTACGTTGAAGCTTGATGTTTGCACCCAAATGCCTAATTTGAAATACATTATGACTATACGAACACAATGTAAAAGGGACAGCTATAAAACTGAAACTTAGCCCACGAAACATAACTAACCCATAATGATTACGATGAAGCCAACCATAACAAGCGAAGAACTTTATTAGTCACGAACCTCTTTCAATGTCAAAGAAGCCACACCAAAGAACTCGACAGACACACCATTAAAAGTAAACGGCTCGGTTAGATTCAACTATTTAATTGAAGTGCCACTGGCGAGATAGTTGAAAGACGTGAACGTTCAGGTGTAAAGCTCGAACCACAAAGCCGGAACAAAACGGCTCTTTTAATTTTCCAGCTAACGCCCAATTAAGTAGTGAGCAACGCAATACAAAAGCTACCGCATTGCGCCTTAAACACAAAACTCACCGCAAACCAAAACTGCCACGCGTTGCGAATCTGCTTAAATTGTTTGTTATGCGATTTGTACGCAAACGCTAAATTGGCTAACGAAAACATTACCTTAAACACGAAAAACTACAAACGCACAGATAATTTTTTGTGATTCAAGGACCAACGGACTCAACATTTTGTATAAAGACCGCCACAAGTACGGAACGCGACATTAAAGCGAAGAATTAGCTTTTGCTAGCGAGAAACTTAACGAGCTAGGATTTCAGTAAACACCGACTTTCCATAAACTTGTACTTTCTACACTTTGCGCCCGAAAACCTTCCACAACCAAATACGATTTTCAATGAGGTAACATCACGAACTTTGGCATGTTTTGCGGTTTGAGTGATTCAAGAATTTGAGCCGATAATGCTGATTTGCCGAAACCCAAAAGCGGTTGGCCAAAGAGATTAAATTTAAAGAGAACTAAAAAATTAGCCTTGTCGCATAACGCTAAGCTAAGTGGCTGCAAACTCCACTAAACTCAAAATAACCACCGTAAACACGCTAGCCAAGTTGAACCAAAACCGCCACAGGTTTGCAGTCCGGCTTAAGCGCCTTGTTAGCTGGTTGCGTTGAAGCCTCATGTTTGCGCCCAAATGCATAATTTGAAACACATTATGGCTATACGAACACAATGTAAAACGGACAGCTATAAAACTGAAATCTAGCCCACGAAACATAACTGACCAGGACAAATTACGATGAAGCCAACCATAACAAGCGAAGAACTTTATTAGTCACGAACCGCTTTCAACTTCAAAGAAGCCACACCAAAGAATTCAACAAACACACCATTAAAAGTAAACGGCTCGGGTAGATTCAATCATTTAATTGAAAGTGCCACTGGCGAGATAGTTGAAATACGCGAAATTTCAGGTGTAAAGCTTGAACCACAAAACCGAAACAAAACGGCTCTTTTCATTTTCCAGCTAACGCCCAATTAAGGGGTGAGCAACGCCACCACCAAAACCTAAAGCATTGTGCCATAATCACTAAATTTGAAGTAGAATCAAAAATGCCAAGCGTTGTGAATCCCTCTTAAATTGCTTGTTATGACACGTGTTTTTATTTACTCAATGGCTCAAAATCATTGACCACCAACAACCCAAAAACATTTTTATGCACTTGCAATAAAATCGGGCTATCTTTTTCAAGGCTTGACCAAGTATGTTTCGAGATATTAAAAGTAGCCTCACCATACATTTCATGCTGTACATCAATTACGTAACTAACGTTTCCTCTACTACTACTTTCATATTTCCTATCCACAAACGCAATAACTTCAAACGACTTACCAATCGATGTACCCACCGCTAATATAGCGACAAATATTAAACTAATACAAATGTACGCTATTGGTGGTAACTTTATAAAAGAGCTACGTTTATCAGTGTAACTATTGTAAAACGATTCTGTGTCTCTACGATTATGAACATAAAGAGCTATGGTTACACCAATACCAGCGGAGGCAGCTAGCAACTCAACGCCATAAAATACTTTGTTCGAAGTAACTGAAATTGCCCATCCTGCGCCCACACATAGTAAAGCTAAAATAATCCCTGATAATCGTTCGATTCTCATCTGTCCTCTTGAGTGTCATAACGCCAAGCTAAGTGGCTGCAAACACCACTAAACCCCAAATAACCACCGTAAACACACTACCCGATTAAACCAAAACCGCCACGCGTTTGCAGTCCGGCTTAAGCGTCTTGTTATGTGCGTAGCCCATCTATGAACGCCTTGGCCTTTTTCGGGCTAGTTATCCTTACGAACTCTATATGAGTGTACCTTGGATCACCCAGCAACTCTGTGTAACGAATACGATTTGACTTATACGTTTTTAATGTCCAGAGAATAATCGAGTCTTTACTTAGGAACGACTTTCTAAATGATTCAACATTACCAGCTTTACCCCAAAATTCTTGTTTAGTCAAAATACGAGTTAACGCTCGTTTCACTGCTTGGTATAGAGTTCTTGAAAATGAATAATCCACCCAAATGATGGTATCAGCTCTACCCCATTTAATTTGGGCTGTCCGATTATAGTTACCATCAAGTACCCACTTATCGCCACTAAGACTCTCCGTAAGGTTCGCAAAGAATTCCTCATCAGTAGATTCTTGCCAATGCGGCTTCCAGAATATGTCATCCATTTCAAAATAGGGATATTTGAGCTTATTAGCAAGGAGGCGACTGAAAGTACTTTTACCACTTCCACTCGTACCTATTACATTAATTCTTTTCATCGTCTAACCTAATTTCTAGCCCTAGCACATAACGCTAAGCTAAGTGGCTGCAAACCACAACCAAACTAAAAATAACCACCGTAAACACACTAGCTAATTGAACCAAAACCACCACAGGTTTGCAGTCCGACTTTAGCGCCTTGTTAGCTGGTTGCGTTGAAGCTTGATGTTTGCACCCAAATGCATAATTTTGAATACATTATGACTATACGAGCGCAATGTAAAACGGACAGTTATAAAACTGAAACCTATCCCACGAAATACAACTGACCACGAAAAATTACGATGAAGCCCACTATAGCAAGCGAAAAACGAATGTGGTCACGAACTACTTTCAGCTTCAAAGAAGCCACACCAAAGAACTCGACAAAAACACAATTAGAAGTAAAACAGCTTGGCCGAATTCAAGCACTTAAATGAAAGTGCCACTGGCGAGATAGTTGAAAACGTGAACGTTCAGGTGTAAAGCACAAACAACAAAACCAGAATAAAACTGCTCTTTTAACTTTCCAGCTAACGCTAAGCTAAGTGGCTGCAAACACTACTAAACTCAAAATTACCACCGTAAACACGCAAGCCAATTGAACCAAAACCGCCACAGGTTTGCAGTCCGACTTTAGCGCCTTGTTATGCGTGCGTCACCTACTTGGCATACACTAATCACTTTCACCGGGCATCGTATCAAATTGCGGAAGGCCGTCGTTTAAGAAACCCACGTCCCAGTTTGCACGAGAGTTGACATAGACATGTGCAGAAACTTTTGTATCTATAGGCTCTGACAACAATCCCGCGGGAACCCAATACGACTCACCATCTGAACTGATATTTGGTACTGGACTACCACATCGACAACAAAACTCAGATTTAAAACCAGAACTCGTAGAAAATGACCTAATTTGATGTTCGCCGGAACACCATTTAAAACTAGATGACTTAACTATCAACGCTGAGTTTGATGAAGAGCCCGATACTTTGCGACACAACGAACAATGACACTGATAGATGGGTGGTAATTCACCTGACAATTCAAACGAAACCTCCCCACACAAACAATTTCCTTTCAACTTCATTGCTCCTATGTCAATTAGTACGCATAACGCTGCGTTAAGGGGTGAACAACGCCACCACCTAACCTAAATCATTGTGCCGTAAACACTTAAGCCAATTCAAACCAAAACTGCCAAGCGTTGTGAATCCCTCTTAAATGCTTTGTTAGGCGAACTTTACCACTGATGTTTACATTGGCTTGAAAGCAGATTACCTGAAACCCAATAACCTACCAAACACCCACTGACTTTTTGGGATTCAAGAACCACAAAAACCACTATGTTTCAGCCAAATTTTCCACAGCCACGAAATGCGAACTTGCAGCGACAGAGTTGCTTTTTAGCCACCGAGACTCAAGTTGGAAACTATTAGCAAACACGAAAGCCTCAGTAAACTTGCCCTTCCCACACGTTGAGCCAGTGAAACTCACCACCGACCAACACTGAAAACCAATGAGGCAATCCACGAAGTTTGGCATGTTTTACGGGTTGAGTGATTCAAGAATTTAAGTCGACAATGCGGAGTTGCCGACTTAGAAAAATGAGCGGCTAAAGGGGTGAAGAAAATTAGACCAGAAATATTTGCCGCCCGTCGCCTAACGCTAAGCTAAGTGGCTGCAAACTCCACTAAACCCAAATTAACAACCTTAACCACACTAGCCAACTTGAACCAAAACCGCCACAGGTTTGCAGTCCGGCTTAAGCGCCTTGTTATGTTTGGAAGTTAAAGCTTTGTCATTGGCACTGCTTTTTTATCTATATGCTCGCTAAAAAAAGCACCTTTGGGAAGAAAGACGTTTTGTTTATTGCAATGAACACATGTTAACTGCCACAAGGATGAATATGAAATCAAATCCTCAGTCCACCCCACTATAACCCCTTCACAGTTATCGCATTCAATTTGGTTTTGCGTATACATTTAATTAAACCTGCCATTTAAAAACATAACCCATTGAATCATATATTTTAAATTGACGTAACAGTCAGATTAATTTGAAAACATAACGCCGCGTTAAGTGGTGAACAACGCAAACCACCAAACCTAAACCATTGTACTTTAAACACTTAAGCTAACTTGAGCCAAAACCGCCAAACGTTGTGAATCCGCCTTAAACGCTTTGTTAGGAATTATTCTGAGACGATCGCTGAATAATAACCGACTGTCAGCAATGACAATACAGAAACAACTGCAATGGCATCAGCTGTGACGGCAACAGGGGTAAATACAATTTTCGCTACTTTTGAAATTCCGCCTTCAGGCTCCTCCACTATAATAAGTTGATCCTGATCGAAGGAAGTAACTTGGAGCTCACCTTCGATATGATACAACTTGCCTGACAGTCGAGTTTTATATGCAAGCCCGTTTGATGCTTTTGTAAAACCTAACCCCAAAAGAACTTTTGCTTCTGATGAATCACTGGCAACATCCGTGGTCAACTTGAGCATCCCAGTTACCGTATTATTGTCATTAATTTTAAAGTAATCGTACTTTGGCAGAAAATCGAATTCATGACTTGCTGATAGAATATCTTTAAAGTCTTTAGAAATATTGAAAATATAACTATATCTATCACCATCAATGATCAGTAGATCCTTATCCGGAACAACATAGTAGCCAGTCACCTTTTCTGTAAAGGTAGGAGGCTCCCACAGTGCGGAAGTACATCCTGTTATGGCGAATAATGCCAAAAGAACGATTGTAATGCGCTTCATGAGTACTCCTAATTCCTAACGCCCAATTAAGGGGTGAACAACGCTACCAACCACACCTAAAGCATTGTGCCATAAACACTAAATTTGAAGTAGAAGCAAAAATGCCAAGTGTTGTGAATCCCTCTTAAATTGCTTGTTAGGCACATTGAATTGTGCCTTCTATTAGAACATCAGATAAATTATCCATCGGAGCTAAAACTCCAGCTTCCGTTTCTAAATAATTATGACAAAGAGAAACGATTTTATTTTTACCACCTAAAAATAATTCATATTGCTCTATCTCTGATCTAGCACTCATAACATTCTTAGTAAATCCAGATGTGGACAAAATAACACCTTTTGTGTTTTCTGATGCCGAAGCTATGACATCGATAAATGAAGTCAATACCGAAGCGCCTGGTTTTCGACCGCTAGGTAGCCAATGTTTAACTTCTACTAAAAATATTTGGGTATTAGCTGTCAGCTTAAGGTCAAAACCGCCATCCTTTCCTGAACGAGTCAACTCTGTAGAGAAACCTATAGATTCAAAGACCTCTCTAAGCACCCTCTCTAAATCCCTCCACTCCATTCGATAAAGAGTAGCTGGGTTATTAGCGACTTCCTTTGCAATGCTTTTCATCGCATTTCTAATTATGAACTCAAGTCTCGAATAACTTTCAGAATCAATGTCTGATTGAACGATTTGCTTTATATCAGCTAAATATCTTTTTAAAACTGGCATACCAGAGTCTAAGAAAATAATTTCACCATTTTTCTCAAGTTCGTTTGCTTTTTCCTCACTAAATCGCCACCCCCTTCCATTAGGAGGAAGTTTATTGTTCCATTTGAAAGTATTTTTTGGGGTTCTATAAGGGACTGTCACATTAGTTTTTAGGTAAGGACCTCTTGGGTCATTATCTGGATTCGTATATCGATCTTCTTGAATTTGATTCATGTATTACTCTTCGTTACATGTTTACAAAGTATAAAGGTGCATAACGCTAAGCTAAGTGGCTGCAAACACCACTAAATTCAAAATAACCACCGTAAACACACTAGCCAATTTGAATCAAAACCGCCACAGGTTTGCAGTCCGTCTTAAGCGCCTTGTTATGTGCGTTCTAAACGAGATACTTTTGCCAATGATTCAAGTCTTTTCGCTCAACTTGATAATCTTGGAAACCACAAGACTGATATAACTTTTTAGCCACTGCATTGTTATTGTTTACTTCCAAGGTGATTTTTAAATAATCATTAGCGCTACAGTACTGCTCAATACCATTAAGTAGAACCTTACCCAATCCGTTGCCTCGATATCGCTCTGAAACCATAAAATCATGAATGTTGAGTAACTTCATGAAACGATATGTCGAAAACGATTCGTAGCACACAGCGCACGCTGCTGGCTGATTATTCACAAAACAAATAAATCCATGAAAATACGGTAACTCAAATAACTGTCCTACGACTTTCGACCGAATTTCCTCGGGCAAATCTGATGCGTATTCTTCGAATAATTCGGTAAATTCCAGATAGTGCTTATCTCTTTCAACGTATATTACTTTGGTATCCAACCTAATTCTCCCTTGAAGCACATAACGCTAAGCTAAGTGGCTGCAAACACCACCAAACCCAAAATTACCACCGTAAACACCCTACCCAATTGAACCGAAACCGCCACAGGTTTGCAGTCCGACTTTAGCGCCTTGTTATGTTTGTTTCTCTGTTGCTAAAGACATAATGGCTTTTTCGATAGATGGAAACTGTATTTTTGTAAGACACATCTCTGCCTTTGAAAATTCATGTTCTCGAATTAACTGAGTAACTGCATCCAAAGAAAGCACGTTTCCCTCGACATCAAATCGATAGCTTCCGTCTGAAAAACTAACTAAATAACATTGTCCGCGGCTATCGATCAGACGGTCTGAACTATCCCAGATTAGAGCGTCTAATTCGTTGGCCAATTGAGTCTCAGAGTACAAAAACATTAGCTCCGCATCACCATCTAGCTTGAAAATACATGGCCAATTAATCATTTTGCCTCCGTAAACATAACGCCCAATTAAGGGGTGAGCAACGCTACCATCCAACCTAAGGCATTGTACCGTAACCACTAAAGTTGAAGTAGAAGCAAAAATGCCAAGCGTTGGGAATCCCTCTTAAATTGTTTGTTATGTACGTTGTACCGAGCGCACTGGTACCCAACCAACTTCACCCGTTGACCTCGAAACTCGATACCACTCATTGAGTTCGAATAGCACTGATAGTTTTTCACCAATGACAGTATTGAGCTCAACATTGTCATAGTCTTTAAGCAAGATTCCTTCAGAGAAACCTTCAATCTTTTCGATATATTGAACTGGAGCCCAACCCTGATCCCCTTCACTGCTGGTTATAAAGATCCAGTTGGGAAACTCGTCGTCAATTGTACCTAGGGCTACTTTATCGCCTTGTTTCAAATAAAACGGATTGGGATATTCTGAGACGTGCTTTTCAGTAGAAACTACTTCCATATTTTCTCCAAAGTACATAACGATAAGCTAAATGGCTGCAAACACCACCAAATTCAATATAACCACCGTAAACACACTAGCCAATTGAACCAAAACCGCCACGCGTTTGCAGTCCGACTTTAGCGCCTTGTTAGCTGGTTACGTTGAAGCTTGATGTTTGCACCCAAATGCATAATTTGGAATACATTATGACTATACGAGCGCAATGTAAAAGGGACAGCTATAAAACTGAAACCTAGCCCACGAAACATGACTAGCCGAAACAAATTACGGTGAAGCCAACAATTACAAGCGAAAGACGAATTTGGTCCCGAACTACTTTCATCATCAAAGAAGCCACACCAAAGAACTCGACAAACACATCATTAAAAGTAAGCGGATTGGGCAGATTCAATCATTTAAATGAAAGTGCCACGAGCGAGATAGTTGAAATACGTGAACTCTCAGGTGTAAAGCTCGAACCACAAAACCGGAATAAAACGGCTCTTTTAATTTTCCAGCTAACGCCCTGCTAAGGGGTGAGCAACGCAATACCGAAGCCGCCGCAAACCACCTTAATCACCAAAAATCAACGCATAGTAAAAATGCCACGCGTTGCGAATCCCTCTTGAGCAGTTTGTTATGTTTTTATTACCTAACTAAAGACACTAAGGAAACACTTCCCGATTTATACACTTTGGAATGTGCTTTCACATCACCGTACCCTTGCCAATCAAATGTCAATTGTTGAAAGTCATCCACGATAAATTCAGAATCAGAGACCTTTAGTTGAATAGGCTTTGTAAAAGTTAAATACATTTGGTTATCAAACTCCAAAATCAACTTGTTGTCACGTTCTGCAATCCAAGTAAGTCTGTGCTGATTATCATAAGGCCTTCCAAACCACCCGTCAGGAAGCTTAAGACCAAATACGGCATTACTTTTAATCCAAGATTCAATTTCCATAAAACTTCCAAGAAAACATAACGCCTTGCTAACAAGCGACAACGCGATGCCACTTAACTTGAATATTGTGCCTTAAACACGGCAACTAAATTGCGACTGAGATCGCCAAGCGTTAGGAGTCTTTGTTAAGCAATTTGTTATGTGTGCAGCGCATTACTTAAGTAAAGTGGCCTAAATACTTGCATCACCATTTAAAGTAAAGATAGCCTTCAACAATGTGTTCAAGTATTAAATCAGATTTTGGCACTAGATACTCTACTTGTGGAGCATCGAAGCTTTTTGCCGGAATACTGAATAGAACAGCGCTTTCTGAATGAGCAAATATTACGTTATGAGTAGAAGTAAATTGAAGGAAATTTGCCTCGCCTACAGCCTTAGCTAAATCCATTATTGTGGAAGTTGAATCCATAACTAGTTGCATGGTTAGATTCCCACGCTGATCATCTTGCCCACAGCAAGCATCTCTAATAACTGTTATTTCCATATTTCCTCCTTTCTTAAACACATAACGCCCTGCTAAGGGGTGAGCAACGCAATACAAAAGCCGCCGCAAACCACCTTAATCACTAAAATAAACGTATAGTGAAAATGCCACGCGTTGCGAATCCCTCTTAAGCAGTTTGTTAGTTGTGTACTAGCTTTAGTGGCATGTATTTAAATAACAGCATCGCCCCCAAACCAGCCCAAACAAATGAGAATAAAGGGAAAGTTCCAAATATTGGTAAATGCTCACCAAATAATAGCGGGATAATAACCAAGAACGTAGCAGGTATAACTTTAACACTGTCGGTTTGGTACTTACCTCCACAACTACTGCATACTCTAGATCTAAAGTTGGTAAGAAAGACTATTTTTCTTAAGGATTGCGGTACCTGACAATTTGGACATTTTGCTAATTTCATAATTCCCTCATTTCCCTTGAACAACTAACGCTAAGCTAAGTGGCTGCAAACACCACCAAACTCGAAATAACCACCGTAAACACCCTACTCGATTGAACCAAAACCGCCACAGGTTTGCAGTCCGACTTAAGCGCCTTGTTAGCTGGTTACGTTGAAGTTTGATGTTTGCACCCAAATGCATAATTTGAAATACATTATGACTATATGAGCGCAATGTAAAAGGGACAGCTATAAAACTGAAACCTAGCCCACGAAACATAACTGGCCCAAAAAATTACGATGAAGCCAACCATAACAAGCGAAGAACTTTATTAGTCACGAACTTTTTTCAACTTCAAAGAAGCCACACCAAAGAACTCAACAAACACACAACTAGAAGTAAAACGGCTTGGCTGAATTCAAACACTTTATTGAAAGTGCCACTGGCGAGATAGTTGAAAGACGTGAACCTTCTGGTGTAAAGCTCGAACCACATAACCGGAGCAAAACTGCTCTTTTAATTTTCCAGCTAACGCCGCATTAAGGGGTGAACAACGCAAACCACCCGAGCTAACCCATTGTGCCGTAAACACTTAAGCTAATTCAAACCAAAACTGCCAAGCGTTGTGAATCCCTCTTAAATGCTTTGTTAGGGCGTACTTAAACTTGTGCGAATTTTTCCTTGTCACGAATAGAACCATGATCCTCAAAGTATTTGTATTCTGAAATCCAGAACTCTACGTCTTCAGAGTTGATACCATATTTTTCTATAACTTTTTTCGTTTGGCTTGCTGTCGGTGATGTCCAAGTATCAAAATCTGACAGTATATCCAATTCTGCACTCGCACTCTTTTGTGCTTCTGTAGCTGCTGAATTAATTTGATGTGCTTTCTCACGGCCTTCTACTGCCGATTTAATAGCCCTCAAATAAATTATAGAAATTCCCTTTTTCCAATCACGTTCAACAAACTCTAGCTCTGCCTTATCTGCTCCAATTTCCTTAAGCGCATTCATTACATTACTATGAATTTCCAATCGCTTCGCTTGGGACATGCCCCCCATAAAGCTCCCTGCAATTAAGTCAGAAAGAGTAGCCTCTGAGTTGGACACGGCAATTTTTTTAAGTTGAGTGATTGTTACCGATGCTTCCTCAATTTTGTCTCTCATTTTCGCTTTCACTGGACCCAAAGACAGTTCAGCAATTTCTGGCAACTTCGCAACAAAAGTAACGAACGCACCACTTAATGCCGCTACCCAACTAGTTGATGTGTCATTGAAGTGAATGCCAATAACGATTGGGGCACAAAGGGTAAATAGCACACCAAGCCAAAATAATATTTTCAAATGAACTTACCTCTATAAATTGAGCCCTAACGCCGCGTTAAGGGGTGAACAACGTCACCACCTGACCTAAACCATTGTGCCATAATCACAAAAGCTAAACTTTGAACCAAAACTGCCAAGCGTTGAGAATCCCTCTTGAACGCTTTGTTATACGATTGATTCCAAAGTGCTTTCTATACTTGATAAAGGATATTCTTTGCCTAAGATGACAGCACTAGAGTTTATTGGGTCAACTTCTACATAATACTCAGTTCTACTGTCAGGATATCGAGCTAATTGAAGTGCAATAAGCCCCTTTGATTCAGCTACTTTACGTAAGTCCCAACCGGTAGATTCCAAGCTCACAATAACCTTTCCGCTACTAACCTCTCGGATAATCGGCGAGTATACCCAATGAGACATTTTCATTTCATTGGCAATTGTCAGTACTTCAAATTTACCATTGAGAACATACTGATTTGTTTCCATTCGATATCCCCGTAAAATCGTATAACGCCGCGTTAAGTAGTGAGCAACGCAACCACCTAACTTAAACCATTACACCTTAAACACTAAACTCAATTTGAACTGATAATGCCACGCGTTGCGAATCTGCCTTAAACGCTTTGTTATGTGCGTTCGTTAAGTTTGGACGTAAGGATATGGTCTTCCCATTGTCCTGCAATTTTTAAGTACTTCCTAGCAACACCTTCTTTCTCGAAACCTAATTTAAGCAGCACTCTTTCACTCGCTACATTATGTGGCATGTAAGTCGCCATTATTCGGTTAAGACCAACGATATCAAACATGTAACCTATCGATGCTTCGAGTATTTCGGTCATATAACCTTGACCTTCAAACTTTTTAGAAATGGAGTAACCTAAAAAGCAGGCTTGAAAAACACCGCGAACTATACCTGTGAAACTACAAACACCAACAATTTCGTCTGCATCTTTATCCAAAGCTACAAACTTAACTTCGCTACCTTTCTCAAACGCAGACTCACTGTTTTTACACTGAGACAGCCAGTTGTCTAAAGTATAAAATACATCAGTACGAAGTGGTGACCATGGAGCTAAATGCTCACGATTTTCGAGTTGGTATGCAAGCATATCTGAAGCATGCTTACTGGACATCACTTCAATTCGAGTCCTTGCCGTATCTATCATTTTTCCTCCGAGCACATAACGCTAAGCTAAGTGGCTGCAAACACCACTAAATTCAAAATAACCACCGTAAACACACTAGCCAATTTGAATCAAAACCGCCACAGGTTTGCAGTCCGTCTTAAGCGCCTTGTTATGTGCGTTCTAAACGAGATACTTTTGCCAATGATTCAAGTCTTTTCGCTCAACTTGATAATCTTGGAAACCACAAGACTGATATAACTTTTTAGCCACTGCATTGTTATTGTTTACTTCCAAGGTGATTTTTAAATAATCATTAGCGCTACAGTACTGCTCAATACCATTAAGTAGAACCTTACCCAATCCGTTGCCTCGATATCGCTCTGAAACCATAAAATCATGAATGTTGAGTAACTTCATGAAACGATATGTCGAAAACGATTCGTAGCACACAGCGCACGCTGCTGGCTGATTATTCACAAAACAAATAAATCCATGAAAATACGGTAACTCAAATAACTGTCCTACGACTTTCGACCGAATTTCCTCGGGCAAATCTGATGCGTATTCTTCGAATAATTCGGTAAATTCCAGATAGTGCTTATCTCTTTCAACGTATATTACTTTGGTATCCAACCTAATTCTCCCTTGAAGCACATAACGCCCTGTTAAGGTGTGAGTAACGCAATACCGAAGCCACCGCATACCACCTTAAACACTTGACCCAACGCACAGTAAAAATGCCACGCGTTGCGAATCACTCTTAAACAGTTTGTTAGATTTATTTTCTCGCCGGGTGTAGTTTGACTCTACCAGTAGGAGTTTGATACCAAGTTCGACCCTTTGGAATCGCCACAACCCTGCCATCTGCTCCTTGTTTCCAAGTACCACCTTTTGGTATAGCAACAACATGACCATCCGCACCTTGTTTCCAAGTATCTCCCTTTTTTATCGCTACAACTCTACCATCAGCACCCTGCTTCCAAGTTCCACCTGGCGGGATAGCCACGACTCTTCCATCTGCCCCCTGCTTCCAGGTGTAACCTTTTTTGATAGCAACAATTCGTCCGTCAGCACCCTGTTTCCATGTCGCTCCATCGGGAATGATGATCTCTTTTCCGTCTGCACCTTTTTTCTTGAATGCCATAAAAATATTCCTCTGAAACCGATATAAATCTAACGTTAAGCTAAGTGGCTGCAAACCCACCACTATACTCAAAATAACTACCTTAAACACACTGTCCAATTTGAATCAAAACCGCCATGGGTTTGCAGTCCGACTTTAGCGCCTTGTTATGTATAGACGCTATGGAACAGGTGTGCTTACACACACCTTTAGTTATTGGCATTACTTGCGATTATGACAGTGGTAGTCACCCGTTTTATGATTTGTATGGCAACCACTGGAATTAGTACCGCCAGAGTGAGCAAATGCAGCAGAAGTGACACCTAGACTAACCAGTAAAACTAGAATCACCTTTCTCATTTTTATTACCCAACATTTCCGCTCTACCTTGAGCAAGACAATAATTACACTTATACAATTAAATAAATATTGGGTATGTCATACTTTATAGTACATAACGCCCGCTTAAGTGGTGAGCAACGCTACCACGACACTAAATTATTGCACCGTAAACACAAAAGCTAAATCAAACTAAAACCGCCAAGCGTTGCGAATCCGTCTTAAAGCGTTTGTTATGCGCGTTTCACCGCGATAAACCATCTAGTACTTTTAGCCAACCGCCCAAAATCTGTGCGTCGCTCTGCTTTTACCGCCTTTTTGGGATCAATTACAAACTCATTACCTCCGTCACGGCAATACACAACCCAGTGCCAAGTATCTTCATTTTCTCGATAATTGATAGCTAGGATAGCTAAATCAGGCAATGCATTGAATCCCTTAAAAACTCGACGTTTTCCGCCAACATTGAGGTTAAATTCTTGTCCTAATTTTTGTAGTTCAGAAGCATTTGTATAAAATTCATCACTTGATTCAATGTTGAACAAGTCTAATGCTCTATCTTTTACGTTGGAGTACTCAGTTCCGGCTAATATGGCAATACAAGCCAAACCGCAACCAGTACGATCTTGTTGAACTACTCTTCTCATTTTTCCTCCGAGCACATAACGATAAGCTAAGTGGCTGCAAACTACTACTAAGCTCAAAATAACCACCATAAACACACTAGCCAACTTGAACCAAAACCGCCACAGGTTTGCAGTCCGACTTAAGCGTCTTGTTAGCTGGTTACGTTGAAGCTTGACGTTTGCACCCAAATGCATAATTTGGAATACATTATGACTATACGAGCGCAATGTAAAAGGGACTGCTATAAAACTGAAACCTAGCCCACGAAACATAACCGACCAAGAAAAATATCGATGAAGCCAATCATAACAAGCGAAGAACTTTATTAGTCACGAAACTCTTTCAACATCAAAGAAGCCACACCAAAGAACTCGGCAAACACACAACTAGAAGTAAAACGGCTTGGCTGAATTCAACCACTTAAATGAAAGTGCCACTGGCGAGATAGTTGTGAAAACTGAACTTTCAGGTGTAAAGCTCGAACCATATAACCGGAACAAAACTGCTCTTTTAATTTTCCAGCTAACGCTAAGCTAAGTGGCTGCAAACACCACCAAACCCAAAATAACCACCATAAACACACTAGCTAATTGAATCAAAACCGCCACAGGTTTGCAGTCCGACTTAAGCGCCTTGTTATGAGGAGACTTGAAGTGACAGAGAATAGAAATTTTCATCACTGTCAATCACACGATAGCCAAGCGATTTGTAGAATCTCACTGCGGATTCATTTCTAACAAAGCTCGATAACGTTATGCTGCCGCATCCTTGCAAACAAGCTTGATGATGAACATACTTCATTACTTTCTCACCTAGCTTTTGGTTCTGGAACTCTGGAAATACAACAAGCAAATGCACATGAAGTGCATTGTCATATGGTTTGAAACAAAGCACACCTATGCGCTGCCCCCTTTGGTAAACCCAGTAAAACCAATTAGGCTCATAATCGTCCTTTAGACGCTTACGCTGAAACTCATCACTCCAACCAAAAACAGCATCAACATGTGTGTAGAGAGCCTGTTTTACAACAGAAAATAGACTATCGAACTCATCAGTTTGAATTTGTACTAATTTGATATCCATATTCCTCATAACGCCGCATTAAGGTGTGAGCGACGCTTGGCTATACTTGAGCGAAGCGAAATTGCCAAGCGTTGCGAATCACTCTTAAATGCTTTGTTATATTTTTGCGTTCTTCAGAACTTTTTCATGTAGAACCTTCGTATATGTGGTTATTTCAGGATAAATAAAGTCCTCTGTAATACCATATAATTTTAGTTCTTGATGTATAGAAGTTGCGTGTTCTTCATGAATATCTATACGGATAACACCAGAGGTTATATCAATGTTTGATATATCTTGCATAGAGCTAATAGTGTTAGAGTCGTTAAAATCAGAAGCTTTATACTCTGCCCCTTCAAGTTCTCTTGAAAAGAGTAATAGACCTTGCTGATTTCGAATTCTTGCATTAATAGGCAAGGGTTCTATAACAAACCTGTTTGGATTATATAAGGTGACCTCTGATATACCTTTAATATAGTTAACACGCTCTTTGTTCAATAACCCATCTGCAACCTTTGCTTCTTTGGGGTTAGTCAAAGCAAGCATATACATAGCGGAAGAATTAAGTTCTTCATGTAACATTATCGGTGGTAATAGGCTATCAGGAATAAATATATCAGAACTATACTTTAGTTTATGAAACTCATTAGCTAGATTTACTTCTTTTTCATTTCTTCCCATACGCTCATAAATATGAGACATAGCATTAAGAGTTTTTTGCTCTTGCCTTATAGAGTAATAGAGATCACTGCTACTAGAAATCGCCATTGGATGCTTCTCTGAGTTATACATCATAAATACCGAGCAACAATCATCTAGTTCTACATTTTGTGTTGCAAAATAAAGCGCAACAAGTGGATTTCTAGTCAAATCAATTAATCTAGTTGATAAACCATAATGTTGTGCAATCATTAGTCGATCAATATCGTTAAGCGGGTAACTATCTAATTCATGTACCTCTGGATAGATAGGCATATTCTTACAGAACGTTTTAAATAATTCTCTAGAAAAGCGATATCCAAAGTTATCGGGTTCTTCACTAGTTTTGTGATTATTGATATATCTATATATTGATGATGTTATGTCATAACTACAAGATCCTTGACCTCTAAATAGCGCCTCTCTATTGCTTTCGTTACACGTTTTTACAACCTTTAAAAAGTCACCAACTGATTCTATAAACATTATCAAATTAACCTTATTAAAAAATATAACGCTAAGCTAAGTGGCTGCAAACATCACTATACCCAAAATAAACACCGTAACCACATTAGCCAATTGAACCAAAACCGCCACGCGTTTGCAGTCCGGCTTAAGCGCCTTGTTAGCTGGTTACGCTGAAGCTTAATGTTTGCAACCAAATGCCCAATTTGGAATACATTATGACTATACGAACACAATGTAAAAGGGACAGCTATAAAACTGAAACCTAGCCCACGAAACATAACTAACCAAGAAAAATAACGATGAAGCCAACCATAACAAGCGAAGAACTTTATTAGTCACGAACCGCTTTCAACTTCAAAGAAGCCACGCCAAAGAACTAGACAAACACATCATTAAAAGTAAACGGCTTGGGCAGATTCAACCATTTAATTGGAAGTGCCACTGGCGAGATAGTTGAAATGCGGGGGCTTTCAGGTGTAAAGCGTGAACCACAAAACCGGAATAAAACGGCTCTTTTAATTTTCCAGCTAACGCTAAGCTAAGTGGCTGCAAACCACAACCAAACTAAAAATAACCACCGTAAACACGCTAGCCAATTTGAACCAAAACCACCACAGGTTTGCAGTCCGACTTAAGCGCCTTGTTAGCTGGTTGCGTTGAAGCTTGGTGTTTGCACCCAAATGCATAATTTGGAATACATTATGACTATACGAGCGCAATGTAAAAGGGACAGCTATAAAACTGAAACTTAGTCCACGAAACATCACTGACCAAGAAAAATTACGATGAAGCCAACCAGAGCAAGCGAAGAACTTCATTAGTCACGAACCGCTTTCAGTTTCAAAGAAACCACACCAAAGAAATCGACAAACACACCACTAAAAGTAAAACGGTTTGGTGAATTCAAGCATTTAAATGACAGTGCCACTGGCGAGATAGTTGAGAAAACTGAACTATCAGGTGTAAAGCTCGAACCACAAAATAGGAACAAAACGGCTCTTTTAATTTTCCAGCTAACGCCGCGTTAAGTAGTGAGCAACGCTACCACTTAACCTAAATCATTGCACCGTAAACACCAAGACTCGACTTGAATTGCGAATACCGAGCGTTGTGAATCTGTCTTAAACGCTTTGTTATGTGAAAATTTATCTCGTGCCTACAACTTTGTTAAGAAAAACTTCCGGGATTCCCTCTCGCAGTAGTTTGTATTTTTGAACTTTACTTAGTTGAGGCTCAAAACTTACTTTCCCGACAAGATATTCACCTTTAGAAATCTTTGCTGATAACTTTTCACTCAAGTCAAACCATGTACCGTTATACGGGTTTCTTTCAATTTCGCCAGTAAGGAAAACCATAGATTCAGCAAGCCAAAATATGTTCAATGCTACACCTAAGTCACAATGCTTGCTTTCAGCAATAGCAAATATAATCTCTAGTCCGTTATCCCAGTTATAGCTATTCGCCAGTTCCTGTAGGAAAAATGGATTCGACGTTTCAGTAACTGCTTGCAAACCTAAAGCTGTTGTTTCAGATTGGTTAATCTGATCAATAAAGTCTCTTTCTTGCTGTGAAATCATGATTTACTAGCACCTACTATCTGAATTATTGGATATTTCACATAACGCCGCGTTAAGTGGTGAACAACGCCAACCACCAAAACTAAACTATTGTGCCGTAAACACTTAAACTGAATCAAACCGAAAATGCCAAGCGTTGTGAATCCGCCTTAAACGCTTTGTTATATGCTTTAGATAGCGCTGTAATCTGCATTTATGCTCATCCCTAGCAACACACCGAAAACTGTTAGCGAAAGGTAGATCCAAAATATTAGCCAACCACTAGACCACACCGAAAGAACATAGTTACCAGATTCTATTTCTTGGCTAATGTACCAAGATACTTTTCTCCTTCGTTTATTTGATTCACGCCAAGTAAACAATACCGCTAAAAAGTAGCCAATACCAAATAGCCATGATTCAAAAGCTTGCACATCGAATTCTGAGATTTCAAGTGCAGACAATACAGAGAACATCAATAAAACGAGGGGATACAGAACTTCCCTGATTACGAAGTGAAGATTTTTAATTGAAAGTCTCACTTAAATAAACACTCCTGCATACAACGCCCTGTTAAGTAGTGAGGCACGCTATACAAATGCTTATGCACTACTCCGTAATCACAAAACTCACCGCAAACCAAAAATGCCACGCGTGCCGAATCTGCTTGAACAGTTTGTTATGTGTAATTTTTTCCCTTGAGTACAGTCCTTACAAGCTCACCGATATGAGTGACGTATAGGCTTGCACCGCCACTGGTTACGTATTTATCATAATCGTCGTAATTGTCACCATCTTTAACTACCACGGGTTCAAAATATACATCGACTAAACCAGTGTTAATAAATGTATTATCAGAATCAAAATCAATCGGTTCTGAAGACTCACTAGCAAACTCTAAAAAATCACCGATAAACATACTATCGATAATTCGACTAATTTTTAAAAATTGATTGTATGTAATTTCTCCAACAAGAAACTCGGAGAAGAATATTGCAATAATTTTACTCGTATAGTGGTCTTCTGCTTTCTCTATGATATAGATAAGCTTCTCTCCAACTTTTATTTTGTAGTCATTTGAGTTATCAATTGATTCGATCATGCTACGGCGTTGTTCTACCGAAACATCAGACAACTCAGAAAGGAAAGAAATAAGCTTTTTCGTAAACAAAGCATCACGTACGCTACCAATCACATTGATACCGCCTACAATACTAGAAAGAATTGGGATATCTCTTAGTACACCGCCCTCTAAAATTGCATCTATACCGACTTCGCCGAGATCTATCGCTAAATTACTCAGATCATCTTTTTTAAGAGAGTCTTCTAACGACTTTGAAAGCTTCATTTTTCTCTGTTTCCAATAATTATACATAACGCTAAGCTAAGTGGCTGCAAACACCACTAAACTTCAAATAACCACAGTAAACACACTAGCCAATTTGAACTAAAACCGCCACAGGTTTGCAGTCCGACTTAAGCGCCTTGTTAGCTATACTACCAAACCTCTTCGAACTTCGAGTTAAGATGCACTGTAAGCCAATCATTGAACCCATATGCTTTGAGATATTCATTAGCCCATAATTCTACTGGGCATTCTGGGTCCAACACATATAGCAGCGTCGAATTAGCTTTTAACCCAAAATGTTCTCCGCTCATACTGCTTGCAACTAGTAATAGTTCGGGAAACACAGTGTCGCTAGCCATACAAACTGACTTCGTCCACTCTTCTATTGACTCAAGATTGAGTAACTCAAATACAAAACCAAATTCATTATCGGTATGTTTGAAAGTACCAACTTTGACTAGAAATTCTCTATATGCCTCAGGGAGTTCATAACCAATTCTCGCCTCAAATAATGCAATATCATCAATCGTGTACCTTTTTTTCCTTGTACATTCCACCAACGAGTCAATCATAGAGTTAAACAAATCGTACATATATGGTTCTCTTCAGCATGAGATATTATTGTATAGCTAACGCTAAGCTAAGTGGCTGCAAACCACTACTAAACTCAAAATAACCACCGTAAACACACTAGCCAATTGAACCAAAACCGCCACGCGTTTGCAGTCCGACTTAAGCGCCTTGTTAGCTGGTTGCGTTGAAGCCTCATATTTGCACCCAAATGCATAATTTGGAATACATTATGACTATACGAACACAATGTAAAAGGGACAGCTATAAAACTGAAACCTAGCCCACGAAACATAACCGACCAAGAAAGATAACGATGAAGCCAATCATAACAAGCGAAGAACTTTATTAGTCACGAGACTCTTTCAACGTCAAAGAAACCACACCAAAGAACTCGACAAACGCACCACTAAAAGTAAGCCGCTTGGGTAAAATCAATCAGTGCATTGAAAGTGCCGCTGGCGAGATAGATGAAAAACGTGAACGTTCAGGTGTAAAGCTCGAACCACAAAACCGGAATAAAACGACTCTTTTAATTTTCCAGCTAACGCTAAGCTAAGTGGCTGCAAACCACCAATAAACTCAAAATAACCACTGTAATCACACTAGCCAATTAGAACCAAAACCGCCACGCGTTTGCAGTCCGGCTTAAGCGCCTTGTTATATTTTCATTTTGTTTACAACACTACTTCCGACACCGACATACTTGTTGCTCAAATTTACAGGCACACTAACGGCCGTCGAGTTCAGCTTAGAAGCCTTAATGGAAATCATCAGATTCAAAGAGAGATCAATAAGAAGCAAAACTCTTGATGATGTTATATTGTGTTTTACTGTTGTGGTAGCACCTAACAATTGAGCTTTATCATTGTGTGCTATTTTCAAATTTCTATATGGCTTGAAAGCTAGTTTATTTATTATTTTACCTGTTAACTTTCTCAGTTTTTTACTTCTATCATTAAGATGAGCTTCATACATTGAAACCATATTGTACTGTGATAGATACTCTAGCACTTCACCTTTGTTTTCATATCCTTTGCTATCGAAGAGCCTGCTCAGAGACATAACAATTTCATCATGCATTGCTCGCTGGATTATTGAAAAAGCTTCACCAGCAGATTTATTCAACGTATTTACAGATTCAGCTGTACCAAACATTTCCGAATAAACCACAATCGCTCGTCTTACTCTGGTAGCCTCAATAATGTATCTATCTAAATCTTCCATACGCAAAACCCCGAGAAAATATAACGCTAAGCTAAGTGGCTGCAAACTCCACTAAACTCAAAATAACCACCGTAAACACGCTAGCCAATTTGAACCAAAACCGCCACGCGTTTGCAGTCCAGCTTAAGCGCCTTGTTAGCTGGTTACGTTGAAGCTTGATGTTTGCACCCATATGCCTAATTTGAAATACATTATGACTATACGTACACAATGTAAAAGAGACAGCTATAAAACTGAAACCTAGCCCACGAAACATAACTGACCAAAAATAATTACGATGAAGCCAACCATAGCAAGCAAAAGACGAATTTGGTCTCGAACTACTTTCAACATCAAAGAAGCCACACCAAAGAACTCGACAAACACATCATTAAAAGTAAGTGGATTGGGCAGATTCAACCATTTAATTGAAAGTGCCACTGGCGAGATAGTTGAAAAACGTGAACGTTCAGGTGTAAAGCTCGAACCACAAAGCCGCAACAAAACTGCTCTTTTAATTTTCCAGCTAACGCCCAATTAAGGGGTGAACAACGCTACCACCCAATCCTAAAGAATTGTGCCATAAACTCTAAATTTGAAGTAGAAGCAAAAGTGCCAAGCGTTGAGAATCCCTCTTAAATTGCTTGTTATGTGATTACTCAAACGCTGACTTGCCATATCGAGCAAAACTGTAGAAGTTGAAATATTCGTCTTCGATTTCTGGCAACCAACCTCTAGTCATTTGGTCAAAGTGAGGAATACAAGTTATTGGATACTTGGCATCGCCATCAATCACTGAAATCAAAATTCCCCCTAGTTCCCCATCCAAAAGTTCGTTGACAAGTGGGTCTTTACATTCGACTAGCGCTCTTTTTAAACAAACCGCAGAATCATAGGCCAACGATTTTTGCTCAGCGGTGAAATTCATAGCTTCCCCTTTTATCACATAACGCCCTGTTAAGGGGTGAGCAACGCAATACCTAAGCTGACGCAAACCAAATTAATCACAAAAATCAACGCATAGTAAAAATGGCACGCGTTGCGAATCCCTCTTAAACAGTTTGTTATGTACCTATCTGTGTTGCTTCGCAGAATGCACAACGCCGTAAGCTAAATGCCCCAAATAACCTAAAGGCAAACGCTCGAAATTAAGCAATACCATAATGAAGGCTTTTTCAAACTTCTTATTTATTTTCAGTAAGATCGCAGCAGCCTCAAACGCACTTTCCATATCAACTTCGCCATTTTCATGTTGGCATAACTCTTCGATCATATGACAAGATAAGTTAAAGGCTTATATACGTTTAGTTTTGCTTAAAAAACCAATACTTGGCATATTTGCACTGACTGCTATAGCTACTTCAACTGGTTTCATTTAAACCTCAACATTGTGAATGGTACATAACGATAAGCTAAGTGGCTGCAAACACCACCAAACCCGAAATAACCACCGTAAACACACTAGCCAATTGAACCAAAACCGCCACAGGTTTGCAGTCCGGCTTAAGCGCCTTGTTAGCTGGTTGCGTTGAAGCTTGATGTTTGCACCCAAATGCATAATTTGGAATACATTATGACTATACGAGCGCAATGTAAAAGAGACAGCTATAAAACTAAAACCTAGCCCACGAAACATAACTGACCAAGAAAAATTACGATGAAGCAAACAATAGCAAGCTCAAGACGAATTTGGTCGCGAACCACTTTCAACATCAAAGAAGCCACACCAAAGAACTCGGCAAACACACAACTAGAAGTAAAACGGCTTAGCTGAATTCAACCACTTAAATGAAAGTGCCACTGGCGAGATAGTTGAAAGACGTGGGCTTTCAGGTGTAAAGCTTGAACCACAAAACCGGAATAAAACTGCTCTTTTAATTTTCCAGCTAACGCCAAGCTAAGTGGCTGCAAACACCACTAAACCCCAAATAACCACCGTAAACACCCTACCCGATTAAACCAAAACCGCCATGGGTTTGCAGTCCGACTTTAGCGCCTTGTTAGCTGGTTGCGTTGAAGTTTGATGATTGCACCCAAATGCCCAATTTGGAATACATTATGACTATACGAACACAATGTAAAAGGGACAGCTATAAAACTGAAACCTAGCCCACGAAACATAACTAACCAAGAAAAATAACGATGAAGCCAACCATAACAAGCGAAGAACTTTATTAGTCACGAACCGCTTTCAACTTCAAAGAAGCCACGCCAAAGAACTAGACAAACACATCATTAAAAGTAAACGGCTTGAGCAGATTCAACCATTTAATTGGAAGTGCCACTGGCGAGATAGTTGAAATACGGGGGCTTTCAGGTGTAAAGCTCGAACCACAAAACCGGAATAAAACTGCTCTTTTCATTTTCCAGCTAACGCCGCGTTAAGGGGTGAATGCCGCACAACCCAAACTTCCGCAGACCACTTTCACCACCGAAACCACCGCATACCAAAAATGCCACGCGGCATGAATCCCTCTTAAACGCTTTGTTATGTGCGTAGTTCAAACTCATACTCGGTAAGACACCATTGCTTTGGGTTTCTCCAACTGATTTCTTTAAATGAAGTTGTTAAATCACCACTTAATAAAAGCTGCTTCATATAGTAGCTAGGTGAAATATAAGCTTTATAGTCGTAAGCAAATACAAAACCCTGTCTATTAAGCTCAAGCATTGCCTTCTTGGTTTCTTCGGATTCAATTCCATTACAAGCCATAACTGCATCAGTATAGCCACTGTCAAGGATATCTTGGCTGTTTCCACTCAACCGTATTGAGGTATTGTCTATAGAAATAACGTGCATAGGTGGAACCTCTCCTAGCTGGCCAAACTCAACTTTATAAGGGGGCTGTTTTATCAATTTTCCTCCTAGCACATAACGCCGCGTTAAGGGGTGAACAACGTCACCACCTGACCTAAACCATTGTGCCATAATCACAAAAGCTAAACTTTGAACCAAAACTGCCAAGCGTTGAGAATCCCTCTTGAACGCTTTGTTATACGATTGATTCCAAAGTGCTTTCTATACTTGATAAAGGATATTCTTTGCCTAAGATGACAGCACTAGAGTTTATTGGGTCAACTTCTACATAATACTCAGTTCTACTGTCAGGATATCGAGCTAATTGAAGTGCAATAAGCCCCTTTGATTCAGCTACTTTACGTAAGTCCCAACCGGTAGATTCCAAGCTCACAATAACCTTTCCGCTACTAACCTCTCGGATAATCGGCGAGTATACCCAATGAGACATTTTCATTTCATTGGCAATTGTCAGTACTTCAAATTTACCATTGAGAACATACTGATTTGTTTCCATTCGATATCCCCGTAAAATCGTATAACGCTAAGCTAAGTGGCTGCAAACCAGAACAAAACTCAAAATGACCACTTTAAACACTCTAGCCAATTGAACCAAAACCGCCACAGGTTTGCAGTCCGACTTAAGCGCCTTGTTAGCTGGTTACGTTGAAGCTTGATGTTTGCACCCAAATGCCTAATTTGAAATACATTATGACTATACGAGCGCAATGTAAAAGGGACGGCTTTAAAACTGAAACCTAGCCCACGAAACATAATTGACCAAGAAAAATTACGATGAAGCAAACAATAGCAAGCTCAAGACGAATTTGGTCGCGAACTATTTTCAACATCAAAGAAGCCACGCCAAAGAACTCGGCAAACCCATCATTAAAAGTAAACGGCTTGGGTAGATTCAGCCATTTAATTGAAAGTGCCACTGGCGAGATAGTTGAAAGACGTGAACTTTCAGTTGTAAAGATCGAACCACAAAACCGGAATAAAGCTGCTCTTTTAATTTTCCAGCTAACGCTAAGCTAAGTGGCTGCAAACCACAGCCAAACTCAAAATAACCACCATAATCACACGAGCCAATTAGAACCAAAACCGCCACGCGTTTGCAGTCCGACTTAAGCGCCTTGTTAGCTGTACTTTGCAGACAAAAATACCATTACGGGTATAGATAAAATCATAAAAATTGACGCTAAAAGCCACAAATACAGCAGTAAAGATACATAAGTTGAAATAAACCAACGAAAACCTTTTTCCAGCTTTTGACTACAACCATACTGCATAAAATAAGCAAGCTCTGCTTTCGGTATACGATTTAGAGTCCAGTTGAATTTTAATTTGATAATTATGAACCCGATTAGCAATGGAACCGAAGCGCCTAATAGACCTACGGGTACAAAAAGCCACCATTGCTTTATAGCCTCACCAGCAAACATGCTTACAGTTATGAGAACAGCAAATGATGCAAACAAAACTTTGAATGAAACAATAGGTGAATTATTTGTTTTTTGATAAAGCCAATAAAGAGGCCAATCTAACTTTCTCATATACACTCTGCTAATTTTGTACAGCTAACAGTTCTTATACGGAACTATTCCTCTAAAACTGTTCTGTATAAGTTGTATTTCATCACTACATAACTTTCCTTAACTTAATAAAAAATAATGAGTTCTGCATTATTTACTTAAAGTCTCCTCTCAAAATGTGGAGTTACTCCTGTTAATCTACCCACATCATGGTTTCATACCGAAAACTACCGTTTACTTCTAGGGTAAGAGTATGAAGTCTCCATTTCTAAACGACTTAACTGAATTTATGATCGTGAGGCATTATGCAAAAACTACGATTCATACTTACTGTTACTGGATTGTTCAATTCATTCGCTTCAACAATAACCAACATCCAAACCAGTTAGGTCGAGAAGAAGTCGAAGCGTTTTTAACTAATCTGGTCGTAAAGTTACAGGTTTCTGTCGCAACACAATCTCTCGCTTTAAACGCCCTTGTCTTTTTATATCGAGATTTTCTTTCTAAACCACTTGATTTGGATATGAGATTCCAAAAATCCTCGAAGAACAAAAAGCTACCTGTCGTTCTCACGCCTAAAGAAGTAGTGCAGGTTTTTAAGCTCATTCCGGTTCAATCGCGTTTGCCCTTTCAATTAATGTACGGTTCTGGATTACGTTTGATGGAAACCGTTCGTCTTAGAGTGAAAGATATCGATTTTGACTATGGCGCTGTACGCATACATAACAGCAAAGGCGGGAAAAGTAGAGTCGTTACCTTGGCTGAAGAACTTCATACCCCTTTGTACAACCAAATTGCTAAGGTGCGCCTGATTCATCAACAAGACCTGAGCACACCAGAATATTCAGGAACCACCATACCCTACCGATTAGCAGAGAAATACCCATACGCCCCCAAGAGTTTAGAGTGGCAATTCTTATTTCCGTCGTTACATCTCAGTCAATTTGGTACAGATACAGGATGGTATCGACACCACCTGCATGAAAACTCACTACAAAAAATCATTAGAAAAGCGTCAACTACTATGGATACACATAAAAACATCACCTGCCACACGTTTAGGCACTCATTTGCAACTCACTTACTTGAGTCAGGCAGTGATATTCGTACCGTCCAAGAACAACTAGGTCACTCAGACGTTAAAACAACACAGATCTACACGCACGTTATCAATCGTGGAGCTAGCGGAGTGAAAAGCCCTCTCTCCAATTTAGGCGTATAAAAAAGGCGGAACGTTTGACCGAATCCGCCTTTACATTATGATTTAAATTCAACAACTAGAGGTTAGAAATACACAGAGAATCTTTAAATACATGACAATTCTCTCGGTTAAAAGTGAGTTCAATCTCTTCACCACGCTTCACCGCTACATCACCTGATAGGTGGACTTTATTGTTCTCATAGCCACCAATCACACCAAACAGATAGGTACTGTTACCAAGTCGTTCAACGGCGTCCGTTTTGAAATGAAGTAAATAGTCACCTTCGCCACCGACGGATAGATGTTCAGGGCGCAAACCGAAGGTCAGCTTATCTCCTACCGCAACTTTTGAAAGGTCGATATGCAAAGTAACGGATTGACCATCCGGCAGTTTGAGGGTTGCGCCATCTTCACCAATATGGGTCACTTTTACCGGTAACATATTCATTTTTGGAGAACCAATAAACCCTGCAACGAACTCATTCGCTGGGCGATTATAGAGTTCAAGCGGTGAACCGACTTGCTCAATACGTCCATCTCTCAATACTACGATTTTGTCTGCCAGCGTCATGGCTTCTACCTGATCGTGAGTAACATAAATCATGGTAGTGGCAAGTTCACGATGAAGGCTGGAAATTTGTAAACGCATGTCTACACGCAGTTCAGCATCGAGGTTGGATAGTGGCTCATCAAACAAGAACACTTTAGGGTTACGTACTATCGCTCGGCCAATCGCAACACGTTGACGTTGGCCGCCGGACATATCTTTCGGCTTACGATCCATCAAATGATCAAGTTGTAGCGCTTTTGCAGCAGCATCGACACGTTGTTTGATTTCAGCTTTTGGAAAACCGTTCATTTTCATGCCAAAGCCCATATTCTCTTCTACCGTTAAGTGTGGGTAGAGAGCATAAGACTGGAATACCATCGCAATGCCGCGCTCTGCAGGGTCAACATGGTTTACCACTTCATCATCAATGCACAACACGCCATCTGTGATGTCTTCCAAGCCAGCGATAAGGCGCAATAATGTTGATTTACCACAACCAGACGGGCCAACAAACACAACGAATTCACCGTGTTTAATATCGAGGTCAACACCATGAATCACCGTATGTTCGCCATAGCGCTTAACAACATTGGAAAGATTAATATTTGCCATCTTTACATCCTTAAATTTGCTTCTTTAGTGAGCAATAGGTAGCTCTCTACCGATAATGTGCTGGCTACGCGCCAGCACAGACGGCATCTGGTTAAAACTTCAATTCAACTTGGTAACGGTAACGTTCGCGGTCGAGTTTAAACTCGTCATGCACGCTTGGTGTCCATGAATCATCGCCGCCAACCCCCATGTGGAATCCATCTATTCTCACGAACAAGTTGCCACTGTCTTTCAATTCGTTGGTATGTTTTGCTTGAGCAATGTTGTCTTGAGCAAAACGGCTCACTGAGAAATGGAAGTCACCTTGTACAGTAAGCTCACCAACTTGTGCTTCTTTTACATCGCAACGTAAACCGCAGTCAGATGGGAAGATGTATCCAGTGTGCATCTCGTCTTGGCTAGCTTTGTAGCGACCAATATGCGCTGAATCCAAACGGTCTGGGTAGTTCTCATGTGGACCGCGACCAAACCACTCTATCGATTGCTGTTTCTGCGGTAACGCCAACTCCATACCTACACGTGCCAACGGTGGTGCGCTTTTCGCGACGCGAGCATCAACATCAATTGATACCGTTCCGTCTGCGAAAATGTGATATGTCCATACTGTTGCCATTAATACGCCGTGCGAGTTTCTGTGTGCAAACTGACTCACAACCTCAACTGCATTCGGCTTATCAAAAAGCTGTAACTCAACACATTCAACATCAAGCTGATTAATGCCTGCAGCATCCCAACGAGCAGACCATGCATTTGGATCGACGCGGTCAACTTCACTCACACCGATATCGTTATCCAGCGGTGCGCGGTAGAAGTTGTCTTTTGGTCCAGAAACTAATTTCTCTTCGCCACCCACAATCCAGCTATCAATCACACCGGTTTCTTTGTTGAAGCGTATAGAAAAATCTTCACCGCTTATCATTGCGTTATCCGCAAACATTGATGAAGTCAAAACACCTCTTGGTTTTGCTTTCTTTAATGCCAGTGATGATGCAGACGGCAATTCAAATTGGTGAGTAGCCGAAGTATGACCAGCCTGTGCCCACTTTGTATCACCAATCAAACTAACCTTAAGGTTCAAATGATACGACTTACCGACTTTAACTTCCGGTAACGCTTTAGTAAGTTGCAACTGAATAGACTGCTCAGCATCGACAAGCAGAGGCATTTCACCGCTTTCAATAACTGCGCCATCCTCTGTGATCATCCAAGAAAGCTGTTCATTCTCTGAAGAGATAAAGAGGTTCTCGCTGGTCACTTTAATAATTAATGGCTCAGTACCAAGCAGTTTAAATTGGTAGAACTGCTGTGCGTGTTTCGCTTCTAAAACAGTTGGATGCACAGTGCGGTCTGGGAAAATCAAACCATTGATACAGAACTGACGGTCGTTGATTTCATCGCCGAAATCGCCACCGTATGCCCAATATTTAGTGCCGTTTTCATCGATTTTATTAATGCCTTGGTCCACCCAGTCCCAAATGAAACCGCCTTGCAGACGTGGATAATCACGGAAGGCTTGCCAGTATTTGTTGAAGCTACCCAAGCTGTTACCCATAGCATGCGCGTATTCGCACAAAATCAATGAACGATGCTCACCCGGTAAACCTAGCCATTTTTTCAATGCGTATTTCGGAGTCACCGTTGGATCGATGTGATGCACTTGGTCTTTATCGACACGTGAATACATTGGCACAATGATGTCAGTCGCGGCTGTATTTGAACCGCCACCTTCGTACTGAATCGGGCGTGATGGGTCACGCAGTTTGGTCCATTGATACATAGCATGATGGTTGCCACCAATACCCGACTCGTTTCCTAATGACCAAATGATCACTGACGGATGGTTTTTATCACGTTCAACCAAACGAGTAATACGGCGCATGTAGGCATTTAGCCAGGTGGTGTCATCAGAAAGACGACACATTGGAAACTGACCGTGTGTTTCAATGTTCGCTTCATCAACCAGATACAAACCGTATTCGTCACATAGCTCGTACCACAACGGATCATTTGGATAGTGAGCGGTACGAACTGCGTTAAAGTTATGCTGCTTAAGCAGTTTGATATCTTGCAGCATAGTTTCGCGGCTCATGGTATGACCGGTTTCTGGATGATGCTCATGGCGGTTAGCACCTCGAACTAGAATCGCTTTGCCATTGACCTTAAGCAGACCATTGGTGATTTCTACACTACGGAAACCCACATTGTAGGCTTCGCAATCAAGTTGCTCGTCCCCATTAAATAAAGTGACAACGCAACGATATAAGTAAGGCGATTCTGCGCTCCACTTATGCGGGTTCTCAACGTAGATGTTGTGCTCTGCGCGCTCTAGCCAAGGGCCTTTTTCATCGATGATGCGTTGCCCACAGTTTGCGGATTTCACGCCAAACACTGAGTTGCCTTGCGCATCAAATAGCTCAACCTCAACACGGTTCGCTGTATTTTTCTCGCTAATACTGGTTGTTACATTCAACCAACCATCGCGGTAACACGCATCCAATGGCGTTAAGATTTGTACATCCTGAATAGAGATTTGTGGTTTAGCTAATAATGTGACATTGCGGAATATGCCGCTTAACCACCACATGTCTTGGTCTTCCAGATAAGAACCGTCAGACCAACGAATCACCATGGCTGAAAGCTGGTTTTCACCTTCCACTAAGAAGTCCGTCAAATCGAATTCAGCTGCCAGGCGGCTATCTTGTGAATACCCTACCCATTTGCCGTTGCACCAAAGATGAAATGCAGAGTTCACACCATCAAACGTTATGGTTTGACGCTTACCTGCGAAGTTTTTTGGCACGTTAAAGTTTAGGCGATACAAACCCGTTGGGTTTTCCTCTGGTACATAAGGAGGTGTATCCGCAAACGGATACTTCACATTGGTGTAAATCGGTTTATCGAAACCTTGTAACTGCCAGTTGCTAGGTACAGCAATTGTGTCCCACGCGGAATCGTCGAAATCCGATTCAACCGACGCCGCTAATACGCTTTCAGGGCGGTCAAACAGCTTGAATTTCCACTCACCGTTCAGTGATAGCTGATTCTCAGACTCTTGCTTTGTTAATGCGGCTTCTTTATTTGCGTAAGCTTTAAGCGGCGCGTGAGCAGCAAGCACATTGTGATGTGTTACATGCTGATTTTCCCATTCGCGAGCACTAATAATTTGTTCAAATGTTCTCATTTTTATTATTCCAGACTTATTTCACCGAACCTGTCATACCTGCAACGAATTGCTTCTGCATTGCGAAAAACACAGCCAAAGTCGGAAGCGTCGCAATAACGGTTCCCACCATGATGATTCCGAAATCAGGGAAATAGGCAGACGATAAAGATGATAAAACGAGGTTAATTGTTTTTAATTCGGCAGATTGCAGCACGATCAGAGGCCACAAGAACGCATTCCAAGATGTCATGAACACGATGATAAACGCTGCTGCATAAGTGGTTTTCATCACTGGGATGTAAACAAACAGGTAGATTTTCCAATCTTTCACACCATCCACACGCGCTGCATCAATCAACTCATGCGGGAATGCTTTGGTGCATTGGCGGAAGTAGAAAACGATAAATACTGATGCGATGGTTGGCAACATGACTGCTGCATGGGTATCTAACAGTTGAGCTTTCGCCATTAAAGTAAATAGAGGAATCATCAATGCGGCAAACGGTATCATCATGGTCAGCAGTAATGCGCCGTAAACACGGTCGCGCACTTTGCTTTTGTACACTTCGAAACCATACCCAGCCATTGAAGAAATCAATAGAGTCACCAAGGTGCTGATAATGGCGATTTTGCTGGTGTTCCAGAAGATAAGTCCCAGATCCACCTGCTCGCTCAAACGACTGATGTTGGCAAATAACTGATCTCCAAAGCTGAACTTGCCTTTGTTAATATCTGTTGCGGTATTGGTACTTGATACCACCATCCAGTAGAAAGGAAATAACGATATCAAGGAGAACACGCTGAGGAACAGATACATCAATGCGCGGTTAAGTTTGTTCTTATCCATCTTTATTTATCCTTAGCGATCTTAAATTGCATAATCGCAAGCACTGCGGCGAAGAATACAATGACGTATGACACTGTCGCGGCATAACCAAAGTTTGGCACGAACTTAAACGATAAGTTGTAGATGTACATCGAAAGCGTCATGGTTTCATTCGCTGGACCACCAGCGGTAATGTTGACCACTTCATCAAACAGCTGCAGCGTACCAATCGTCGACATCACGGTAGTAAACAAAATCACTGGCTTAAGTAATGGCACAGTAATAAAGAAGAATTGCTTAGTTGGGCTAACCCCTTCCATACGCGCGGCTTCGTAGATGGACTTATCAATATTTTGCATCGCAGACAGGAAGAAAATCATGTTGTAACCCGTCCAGCGCCAAGTGATCGCAATAATAATCGTCACTTTCGCCCAAAAAGGGTCGGACAACCAAGGGATTGGTTCACTCACAATGTGAGTCCACATCAAAAATGAGTTAATGATCCCTTCGTACGAAAACATACTCTTAAACAGAATCGAGTACGCCACTAGTGACGTAACACAAGGTAAGAAAATCGCCAGCCTAAACAAACTACGGAACTTCAGATTCGGAGCATTCAGGCATGAAGAAAGAATCAGTGAAAGCATAATCATCACTGGCACCTGAACCACGAGGAAAATGAAGGTGTTCTTCAGTGATTTAAGGAAAAATGGG
This sequence comes from Vibrio sp. Hal054, assembly GCF_037162405.1. Taxonomy (NCBI): domain Bacteria; kingdom Pseudomonadati; phylum Pseudomonadota; class Gammaproteobacteria; order Vibrionales; family Vibrionaceae; genus Vibrio; species Vibrio sp. Hal054. The sequence goes on from NZ_JARLUT010000001.1 coordinate 1,672,098, forward strand.
TCGTTGAACAGACGCAGTACATTGTCAAAACCGACAAACTGCATCATAACGCCGCGTCCGGAATGCATCGACATCCAGAGCGAGCTCAAAATCGGGTAAATCATAAAGAGGCTGACGAGAACGACAGCAGGAAGAACAAACGACCAACCGTTAATATCGTAAAAGCGGTGAAAGCTTTTTTTGCTCTTTTTCTGTTTTTTACTGATGGCAGTAGAAGTATCCATAAGACAAACCAAGAAAGCATTGAAAACAAGGCACTTAGGCACCTAAAAAGGTGCCTAAGGAAGACAATTAACGTAGTTGGAACTCAAGTTGTTGTTGAACATCGCCCAACACTTTCTCGATAGGAGCTCCCTGAACAATCGCAGGTAACATAGAGCTTAACGCTGCATCAACCTCATAGGTGTAGATGCCGTAGTTCACTTCTGGAATCTGACCTAGCCAATCCGTGAAGTTCGCGTAAATTTTCTGACCACCAAAAAACTCATTGCTGTACTGATAAGCCGCCGATTGTCCAGAAGGCATATATGAACCAACCGCACCACGCTCTTTAAGAATAGTTTCATAGAAAGGAACATTAGAGCCAAAGGTTGCGTTAAGGAACTTAATCGCTTCTTGCTTCTCTTTTGAAGAACTCAATACGTACCAGCTTGAACCACCTAAGTTCGATGCGTTTACCGCGCCAGCTTTTTGCAGACGAGGTGTCGCTGTCACAGCCCACTCACCCGCTTGGTCTTTACCTGCTTCAACCGATGGCGTAATCCAAACACCAGTAACAATAGAAGCCACTTGACCACGGTTTAATGAACCTACCCACTCAGACCAACCAATTGTTGGGCGAGAGACTTCTGGGCTCATCAACTCTTTAAATACATTTAGTGCTTCTTTTAGTGATTCGTTAGTAGTGATATTTAGAGAGCCATCTTTGTTGAAGTACCACTCACCACCTGATTGCATCATCACGCGCACTAGGCCAAGGTCATCTGGGTTCATGCCCAGCATGGCAACGCCCGTTTTTGCTTTCACTTGCTTACCAATTTCGATGAAACGTTCCCAAGTGATGTTCTCTAAATCTTTCGCAGTAAAGCCTGCTTTCTCAAGCAAGTCTGTACGGTAGTACATACCTGTAACACCAGTGTCGAAAGGTAAGCCGTAAACTTCACCGTTCAGCGTCATAAGGTTTACTTTGTATGGTGCGAAGTTTTTGTAATCAACATCTTTTGTCATAGGCGCAAAAGAACCTGGGTATGACTGAAGGTATTTTTGAGCGTTGTAATCTTCAATAAGAACCACGTCAGGAAGTGATGACGTAACGCCTGATGCAAGCATAGTGTGCAGTTTTTGCTCGAGGTCAGCCTTAGCAAAGTCCACCACATTGAACGTGGTTTCTGGGTGGTCTTTCATATAAACCTTCGCTGCTTCTTCCATAATCGCAACGTTAAAGTTTGGATCCCAAGCCCACACGGTAATTTCGTCGGCAAGTGCTGCATTACTGAAACACGCCAAACCAATCGAGGTTGCAAGCATATTCTTAAGCATTTTCTTATTCATAATCACATTCTCTTTTTTATGAGTAGGGTGCCATATCACTTCAACCAACCACTGATTTGCACGATGAAAACATTCCGTGTTCATCATTCATTAAAGTAACATGGAAACGTTTACAATTCAGGTTAACATTCACCATCATGAATAAGTAAGATCTAACCCTCATTTTCGTGATCGTCTAAGCATTAATTTCTAACACCGCAGCCACTCTGAGGCTTTCAACTTTACATTTCGCGCATTTACATAAACGACAACCAACACAAGAACACATGATAAGTGTATGTATTTATTACAAATATAAAACAGAAAGCAGCTAATTATTAGATGTTAATCCTAAAGCCACCTTAATCTAGGTGGCTTCGGCGTTAAGTATCTGAAAGGTTAAAAAACGGAGGGTATAAAATGAACAGATTGAAAATAAAAACACTGTAAACGCATCCAATCTCTCATATAAAAAAGAGAATTTTTTATTAAACCAGTGGTATAGCACTATTAAATCAATGGAATACCAATTGCTTTTACAGAGAAAAAGACTTTGCCAGCAAACTTGCTGATTTGAATATGAGTAATGCTCTGATTATCGATAGAGAGAGAGGTGTATAGCTGAGGATTTTGCCAGTCAAGCCCAAGCACATGAGCAAGAATGAAGCGAATAGGACCACCGTGAGAGACGATCAGCGTATCTTGCTCGCAATGCTGAACAATCTGTTCCCAAGCTTCGGTGACACGCTCATACCCCACTTGCAACGGCTCCGCGTTAGGTAAAGTGTTTTGCGCAGGATTCGCCCAGAACTGCTCTAGCTTTTTCCACTCATGAGTTAAGTCATCGAAAGGTACGCCATCAAAATCACCAAAGCTCTGCTCTTTTAAACGTGGTTCGATCACCAGCTTAAGTGTCGGATTAAGTCCTGTGACGATCTCTGCAACTCTTTGACATCGAATCAAAGGCGAAGCATAAACTTTGCTAAACGAATATTGTTCTAAAACACGATGAGCGATAGCGTTCTGAATTGATTCATCAACCACTACATCTTTATGACCATTCAGCGCGGGCTTTCCCTTGGTTTTCCCATGCCTCAAGAGGTAAAGGTTAAACTGGTTTTGGCTTAAACTCATTTTTCTCCCTTCAGAGTCATTGGCATTCCTGCGACGACAAAATCGACTTTCCCAGCGATTTTTGCCACCGCTTGATTCATCCATCCGCTATGGTCGACATACAATCTGGTTAATGTGCCCATAGGTACAACGCCCAACCCTACTTCCGTCGAAACACAAAGTATAGTGGCTTGGGTTTCGGCCAATGCGTGAGTGATCTCATTCAATTTCTGCTTTATTTGTTCACTGTTCGCGTTCTCCCCTAAATAGTGAATCACATTGTTCAGCCAAACCGTCAGGCAATCCACCAGCACCACATCGTGCGCTTCAAACTTGGACAGCAATTGTGCTAACTCTACAGGGCATTCATGATTGTTCCACATTTCATCTCTGCGAGATTGATGTAATGAAATACGATCTTTCATTTCTTGGTCGAAAGGCTCGGCGGTTGCAACATAGTGGAGTTGTGTTTGAGGGTGGCTGAGTTTACCTTCTTCTAACAGTCTTATTGCTTGTTGCTCAGCATAAGCCGATTTCCCACTGCGAGCGCCCCCTAAATACAACCTTACTGACATGTTGTGTTCTCCACTATTTCTGATTCGATGAATTAAGCCACATATTTGCTATGAAGCACAGTGAGTTATCGCACTTTATAATGAATTGATTTGCCAGCCCCTTCACACCATCTTCTCACTTATCAACCGTGAACTTTATGAACAAAATCGACACAATAGACAATATTATTTTTATCTCGTCTTTACAGACTTATCGTTAACACACTCATAACATTTCACTACCCGTTAAGCACTTTATGCCCTACATGCGGGAAACATAACTATAAGCGTCATTCTGACTGGATGATGCGGAAACATAAGGAACGTGAAAATGTTAAAACATATCAAACCAACCCTTACTGCGTCGCTTCTTGCGGCTATGTTCTCACTACCTAGCATGGCAGCAGAGCTAGAGAAAATTCACTTTTTAATTCCTGGTGGCGCTGGCGGTGGTTGGGATATGACGGCTCGTGGTACCGGTGACGTATTAATGAAAACTCACCTAATCGACAGTGTTTCTTACCAAAACCTTTCTGGTGGCGGCGGTGGTAAAGCTATTGCACACCTTATTGAAACTGCCGATCGTCAAGAAGACACCTTAATGGTGAACTCTACTCCTATCGTTGTTCGCTCCCTTTCAGGTGTATTCCCTCAATCATTCCGTGATTTAACACCCGTTGCAGCAACAGTAGCGGATTACGGCGCACTGGTTGTATCTGGAGATTCCAAATACAACTCTTGGGAAGACGTCGTTGCTGATTTCAAAAACGACCCTAAAAACGTGAAAATCGCTGGCGGTTCAGCACGTGGCAGTATGGACCACTTGGTTGCAGCGGCGGCATTTAAAGGTCAGGGACTAGACCCGAAAGCGGTACGTTATGTTGCGTATGATGCAGGCGGTAAAGCTATGGCAGCACTGCTTTCTGGTGAAACTCAACTGCTATCTACTGGCTTGGGTGAAGTGCTGGAGATGTCTCGCAATGGTCAGGTAAAAGTACTGGCTATCACAGCACCTAAACGTCTTGAGTCTGCGCCTGATATTCCAACTCTGGGTGACTACAACAACCCTACCGTATTTGCTAACTGGCGTGGTTTCTTCGCAGCTCCGGGTATAAGCCAAGAGAAAGTGGATGAATGGAACGCGGCACTAAGCAAAATGTACACTACAGATGAGTGGAAAGTGGTTCGTGACCGTAACGGTTGGATCGACACTTACAAAGCGGATAAAGAGTTCTTTGCGTTCTTAGAAGATCAAGAAAAGCAAATGGGTGACCTAATGCGCGAACTCGGCTTCCTGAAATAATCTCTCCCATGGGGCAACTCATCCTTGCCCCAAATTTTCCCCGTAATTGAGTGTGCTTATAACTCCTTTGTTTATTGGTTGGAAATTCGACTAGCAGCGAATGACTTACTTTTGGTTAATGATGTTCATTACCTTGCTCAATTACGGTTCTTTTTTCCTAGATTAACTACTACGTAAAACATGGAGTTGGATATGTCGGAGTCGCCAACGAATTTATTCAGCAAAGAGAACTTATTGTGCCGCGATCGAGTGGGCGCTATGGTTTTTCTGGTGCTGTGCCTTTGTTATGGGTATCAAACCTCTCAGATCCCTATGTTTCCCGGCGATGAATATGAACCCTTCAACGCCAGAACCCTACCAACAATCCTGACCTATATCGGTGTTGGATTATCGCTTCTTCTGCTGATAGCGGGCCAACCTGATAAGAAAAGCGGTGCGGTATTGGATTTCAACTGGAAACTTCTGATTGGCTTTCTAGTGCTAATGACGCTTTATGGCGTTGGCTTAACCTACTTAGGCTTTGTGCTGGCAACGGGTTTGTTCCTTTTAGCCGGTTTCTACTTACTGGGCGAACGTCGTAAGTCTGTGCTGTTTGGCGCATCCTTCCCGTTTGTTGTCGCTTTCTATTTGTTATTAACCAAAGGGCTGGATGTTTATCTAGAGCCCGGTCTTATTTTCACTATTTGGTAGGAACGGATTATGTTAGACGGAATTTTACAAGGACTCTCTACCGCCGTAATGCCATTTAATTTATTGATGGTTATCGTCGGATGCTTTGTCGGTACTTTCATTGGTATGTTGCCGGGTTTAGGACCAATTTCAGCTATAGCGTTGATGATCCCTATTACCTATGGTTTAGACCCTTCTTCAGGCCTGATTTTAATGGCGGGTGTCTACTACGGTGCGATTTTCGGTGGTTCAACATCGTCGATTTTGATCAACGCGCCGGGTTGTTCTGCAACTGTGGTTACCGCTTTTGATGGCTACCCAATGGCGCAAAAAGGACAAGCAGGTAAAGCGCTTGCTCTGGCGGCTTATGCTTCGTTCACTGGCGGTACCTTATCAGCCATCATGTTGCTGGTTGCGGCTCCTGCGTTGGCAAAAGTATCGCTCAGCTTCCAGTCTTCTGATTACTTTGCACTAATGATGATGGGGCTTTCTGCCGTGGCTGCATTTGCCGGTAAAGGGCAAGTCCTTAAAGCATGGATGATGACCATTCTTGGTTTGATGCTATCAACTGTGGGTATCGACAAAGGCATTGGTGTTGAACGTTTTACCTTTGGTTTAACCGATTTAATGGATGGTTTTAGCTTCCTACTGTTGGCAATGGCTACGTTCGCGCTGGGTGAAACCTTAATGGGCATTTTAAAGCCCGAGCTGGATACACGAAATGAAGAGAGCAATAAGCTAAGCAACATCGGCAGTATGAAAGTCACTAAAGAAGAAGTGCGTGAAGCTGCGCCTGTGGCACTGCGTTCATCACTCCTCGGCTTCTTTACCGGTGTTTTACCGGGTGCGGGTGCAACCATTGCAGCCTTTCTAAGCTACGGTATGGAGCGTAACCTTGCACCTAAGAACAAACGTGAAGAGTTTGGTAAAGGTTCATTACGCGGTCTGGTTGCTCCAGAATCGGCAAATAACGCGGCTTCAAGCGGTTCGTTTGTTCCGCTACTTACACTGGGTATCCCAGGTTCAGGCACCACAGCGATTATGCTTGGCGCGTTGATCGCTTACGGCATTCAACCAGGTCCAAGACTGTTTGTTGAGCATCCGGATGTGTTCTGGTCAGTGATCATCTCAATGTATGTCGGCAATATTGTTCTACTTGTTTTGAACTTGCCGCTGATCCCTTATATTTCGAAGTTACTGGCGGTACCAAGAACCGTGCTTCTGCCTATGATTTTGTTCTTCTCAATCACAGGGGTTTACTTAGTTTCATTTAACACGATGGACGTGTTCATTATGATTCTAATCGCTATGGGTGCTATTGCTTTACGTCTTGCTAACTTCCCGTTGGCTCCCCTACTACTTGGGTTTATCTTAGGTGGTTTGATGGAAGAGAACTTACGCCGCGCGTTAATGATCTCAGATGGTGAAATCAGCTTCTTGTGGGAACGTCCGATTACACTGGCATTTACTGTTATTTCAGTAATAGTGCTCACTAGCCCAATCGTGGTGGCAATTGCGCAGCGATTCCGTCGTCCACAAACGGCCAAAGTTTCATAACCTTTATTGTATTTATCTCTTCAAGCCTAGTGTTCTCACTAGGCTTTTTTGTGTCTGGAGAAAATAAACTTAAGGATGAGTTTTCGAATTTTTTGTCGACATAAATTTCACGCTTGTACTCGTAGTATCTGCGCTATAGGTACAAATACTCTCAGAGGTACAAACCGTGAAGCCAGGTAGAACAGGTATTCAACGCATTATTTTCGCAACAGGCTATTCATTGAAAGGTCTTCAAGCTGCATGGATCAACGAAGCCGCTTTCCGTCAGGAATTAGTAGCTTCCGCACTGCTCACCATCAGTCTGTTTTTTCTCCCTGTCACTAATCTAGAACGCATCGCTATGGTGGGTTCTTTAACACTGGTTTTACTTGCAGAACTCCTCAACTCAGCGATAGAAGCTGTGGTTGACCGCATTGGTAGTGAAAAACACGAACTCAGCGGACGTGCCAAAGATATTGGCTCGGCTGCGGTGTTTGTTGCTTTGGCATTTGCTGCTTTTACTTGGCTAATTATTTTGGTGTAACACGATGAAACTGACTAAACCAAACATCTCACTTTCTTATGCCGGTATCACCTTAGTACTTGCCGTCTTTTTCGCATTAGTAATGAACCTGCCGGTATATTCTTCGCTGGTTGGCATTTTCGGTAAGCTAGATAGCGTAAAAATTGGCTTCATCATCTCTTTGCCATTTTTCTTCGCTGCCGCGTTGAACTTTTTGTTCAACTTGTTTAGTTGGCCATACATTACTAAGCCTTTCTTCATCACGTTAATCATTGTCTCTAGCTTTGTAAGCTACGCGAGCTATAACTACGGTACGCTGTTTGATACAGAGATGATTAACAATATTGTTGAAACCGATACCAGCGAAGCCGGCTCTTACTTAAGTCTTTATTCTCTCGTTTGGGTTGCGCTACTTGGCTTCCTGCCAGCAACTTTGCTAGCGTTTACCAAAATAAGCAAGCCACGCTCATGGCTAAACTTCACCTTGAGAAAGCTCGGCTCCATGATGGCCTCTTTGGTGGTCATCGGTGTGATTGCCATAATGTACTATCAAGACTATGCCTCTGTTGGTCGCAATAACAGTTACTTGAAAAAACTGATTATTCCAACTCAGTTCGTTTACAGCACAACTAAGTTTGTTCAACAGAAATACTTCTCTACACCCATCGTCTACAAAGAGCTTGGTTTAGATGCAAAACAATCGCCTAAAGCACTGGCTGCTGCGGAGTCCAAGCCGACACTGTTTGTCTTCTTGTTGGGTGAAACCGCTCGTTCATACAACTATGAGCTAAATGGTTATGATCGCCCAACTAACCCTTACACTCGTGATTTAAACGTAATTTCTTTTAAGGATGTAAGCTCATGTGGTACTGCAACAGCGGTTTCTGTACCTTGTATGTTCTCGGCGATGGACAAAGGCAGCTTCAGTCGTGATGTAGCTGACAACCAAGACAACGTTCTGGACATTCTTAGCCACGCAGGCGTAGACGTCGCTTGGCAAGAAAACGATGGTGGCGACAAACAAGTGGCTAAACGTATTAAGAAAACCGAAGTTAACCGCAAGCGCGTTGATGATATGTGTAACGGCGAAACCTGCTATGACATGGCAATGCTGGAAAACTTCGACCAGAAAGTGGACGAGTTAAAAGGCAACCGCATGATGGTGATGCATCTTATTGGTAGCCATGGTCCCACTTACTTCCAACGCTATCCAAAAGAGATGGGAGCATTTCAACCGGATTGCCCTCGTAGCGATATCGAAAACTGTAGTGTTGATCAGATCGTCAATACGTACGACAACACCATCGCTTATACCGATTACGTAGTAGCGCAAACCATCGATAAGTTGAAGGCATTACAAGACAAATACAACACCGCTTTGGTTTATATCTCTGACCATGGTGAGTCCTTGGGTGAAAACGGTATGTTCTTACATGGTATGCCTTACGGCCTAGCACCGAATAACCAAACCCATGTGCCGCTTATTGTTTGGCTGTCTGATGGCTTTAAACAAGAGAAGCATCTAAAAACAGATTGTTTGAAGAAAAACGCAACAAGCCATCAGTACTCACAAGATAACGTGTTCCATTCGTTGCTTGGCATCATGGACGTGAGCACTAGCGCCTACAACCCTGATATGGATTTATTCGCTAGCTGTCGTTCTTGATTGATAAATGATGTTTATTACTGCGCTATGTTTGCGCCCTTCAACGGGCGCTTCTTATTACTGGTGACGTCGTTTGAACACAATCCGGTATTTAAGTAGAATCGCCACACATTCAAATAACGAGCATAAGCCAGTGGCAAAACATACACCTGTGATAGAAATGACTTCTTATGGTATCTATTCCCATTGGGATGCCAAAGCCAAAGAACTGCCGAAGATTAAAGAGTTCACTCAGGTGATTACCGCAGAGGAAGACATTGAATTTGGTTTTATCGTCAATATTAAAAAAGCCAAAGGTCAGCTTCTTCAGTTTTGTATCCATCATCCCGGCATCATCAACAAGAAAGGACAAGTTCTGGCACCATTTGATGGTGAAGTATATGTTCGCAGTAATGATTGGAACTTCTATCTTGGCGACACGATTCAAGTGCTCTGCCCGATTAACGGACTAGAGAGCAACTTCGGCGAATGGCGCATGACGTTAGAAATGGAAGGTAAAACCATTGCCGAGAAGTCATTTAAAGTTGTTGCACGCGATGAAGGACAGTTCTGGAAAAAGCGAGGATTTTAACCTCGCTTTCAGATACACACCATTTGCAAAGTGGTTAAGTACTGCTACATCAAAACTACGTTTTTGGTAGAACAGTTAGGATAAGTAACCCGTAAATAACGTTATTCCAAAGAAGATCAGCACCAATCCAGCCACTCTTTCTATAATGTGTATCACCGCTTTGAGTTGCATCTGAATGCGTGGACGCCCAATCGCAGATGCGATAAATAGATCCCAGAGTAAAACCGCAAAAAACATCCATACTCCGCAAGAGACTTGCTGAATCAAGGTGACTTCACTTCCCAGAATAACGGTCATTAAGCTCATGTAAAACAAAGCATTCTTTGGGTTGAGCAATGCTGAATTCAAACCAAGGAACAGCTGATTAATAGCCGATGGAGCTTTCTCCTGTTCGTGTTCAGCCTCGACTAATGTCTCTGTTTTTTGACTTCTCAGTAACCGTTGCCCTATCCACAAAAGATAGATAGCCCCCAAAATTTCCACAAAAGAAAAAACGAGCTGATTGTCCCGAATGTTGGTCCAGCCCAGTATGGCTAATGCGATGTAAAGAGCGTTTCCTAGCGCGACGCCAAGGCAGATAAATCGACTACCTTGCAATCTATGACGAATTGAGTGACCAACAATTAAGAAAAAGTCCTGTCCTGGGCTTAAAAGCGCAACAAAGTGAGCCAGCGCCAATGCAGGAAAAGCAACGGGGAAAAGAGTTGAAAGTGACATGAATATTTACCTATAGCCAAAACTGTCGTCAGACTATAGGTTTTCCAACTTAACAATTATTGTCGAAAATTGACGTTACTTGCTGATATTGACGTGGTGTTGAGGCGGTATAGTTAACGAATGTGCGATGCAACTGACTTTGGTCTGAGAAACCGACTTCTGCTGCCACATCAACAATGTTCATCCCTGACTTAAGTAAGATCTTCGCTTTTTCGATGCGACTGTTGTTCAAAAATGACTTGGGCGTGATACCAAGCTGCTTTTTGAATAGTCTAATCAATGTTTCTTTTGGTCGACCCAGTTCCTGAGAAACAAGATCCAGCGACGGCGCACAAGCAATATCCTGAAGCAGTCGCTCGCGTAACTGTCCTACCAACTCATTTTCATCGTCGTTGTGCGTTTGTGGCATACAGTAACGGCTCACCAAATTCAATAAGCGACTCTCAACTTCAGTCACCACACTCTGAGATGGCTGATCCAACAATTTGAAAATTAAACCGGATAAGTTGGCATCGCCTTCGATTGCAGTGTGCAGTTTTTGCTCACAATAATATCTTGTGACCTCGTACCCGTAGATCTTCGACAACACCTTACGGCACCATTCATCATCCAGATATAACATATGGTAGCTGCGAGGCTTATTCCCTACCGGATTACAGGCATGAACAATGTTAGGTTCTATCAGAATAATGTCCCCCTTTTTGAGGACAATATTTCCATTAGGGAGTGACAGTCGGGTCTCTCCCGACTCAATGATGCCAATGGATAGCTCACGATGGCTGTGAGCTTTATAACTCTGTGTACTGTTGCAAGTAGTGCGGAACGTCAAATAAGGAATATCCTTATTTTTCCAAAAACGCTGGTTTACATCACGAACCGTTTCTGCCACAGCACTCCACTCCATACACTCAAACTTGTTGGATATCGTATTGCACTGAACCGTTAAGCGCAATAATCGGGCTAACAATAGCCAAAGGATTATTCGAGTACTTTCAGTTACTGCCTGATGCTAGTTGTATAACCCACTCCCAAAACGTGCGTTTTTTAACCGTTAAGAATACTTTCCAAATGTAATCTAAGAGAGGAATAAAATTAGAATATCTTATAAAGAATAATGTATTGATTATTCGTGTAAATTCTTCATCATTCAAGGGCTTCACCGTCTGACGTTCTCAGACCAAACACAACAATAGAAAAATAAGAAATATTTGGATGTATAAAATGAAGTTAAAACCTTTTAAACAACAAGTTCGAGGTGTATTCGCCTCTTCAGTTGCGCTTTTCACTCTTTTGTCCCCAGTAAATGCAAACGCTGCTGAATCAGCACTGAATGGAATTCTAAGTTCCGGTGAGCTTAAGTTCTGTTTTGAGTCGGGTTATATCCCGTTCGAAATGACGGATAAAAATGGAAATTATGTTGGATTTGATATCGATTTAGCCAAACAGATGGCACGCGCTATCAACGTTAAATTTGTTCCGGTAAATACAGCTTGGGATGGCATTATTCCAGCTCTAAAGACCGGAAAATGCGATTTTATCGGCGGTATGACTATCACGCCCGAGCGTAATTTAAGTGTCAACTTCGCTGATCCATACATTGAAGTTGGCCAGACGATACTAATTTCACCTAAGCTGGCTGGCAAAGTTCACTCGTTCCGTGAACTAAACGATGGTCAATATACAGTGGCTACCCAAATGGGTACTACAGGTGCTGAAGCTGCTAAAAAGTACTTATACAACGCAAAAATCGACCTTTACGAAACCTCTGCTGATGCGGCACTGCAAATTGCAAATGGTCAGGCAGACGCTTTCGTATATGACTTTCCTTACAACGCTATGTATGAAGCACAACACAAAGATACTGTTGTACACCTAGATGAAAGCTTCACTTTTGAACCGCTAGGCTGGGCGATACGTCAGGGAGATCCAGATTTCTTAAACTTCCTGAACAATTATCTGCGTCAAATTAAAGGTGACGGCACCTATCAGCGTATCCATGACAAATGGTTCAAATCTGATAAGTGGGTTAACAACGTTCAGTAAACATAAATTGATCTGCAATCAACTACCGAGCAGTTCTGGCTAGTTGATTGCAGGAATTCTCAGTTTACAAACACGAAAACTAATAAGCCTGGAATATCTGAAAAGGTATTCTCTGCACCTACTTAAGCCAGCTAGAGTATTCAGGATTGGTCTCTTTCATATCAAGGTATAACCAAACCATACGGTCAACAAACCAAGCTTTGAAGACCATTATCCAAAGGTTTCCTGCTAACACAAAGCTTAGATCTAAACTCCACAAGCCGTAGATAAATACAGGTATCCCTAAAGACGTTAACGACTGCAGGATTAAAATTGGTTTGATATGGTGCTGAGGTATCGGCTCAACCTTTCTTTTCAAATAGATGCGCTCGCCAAACGTAGCCATTGAAGCCCAGTTGTTCGTTTTCTCGGGAACGCCAAATAGTCTTGGGTTAACCCACACCCATAAGAAAGAAAGTAGAATCGCAATTACTGAATAACCCCCTATCCATTCCCGTGACCAAAATGCGAGAGAGATGATAGGCAAAACCGAAAACCGGCTATAAACACTCCATGGATTTGAATGTCGATGCCAACTCGATTCATCCATTGTCATCATCTTCTCTAATCTTTTGATTACATCCACAACAATTCCTCTGTTATATGTCTGTTGTTATCGCAAAAGGGAACGAAATCGACAGTATAGGCTCTTTGACACACTGATTATGTGACACAACTATGAGAGGGGCAGAACTGAATAACTAGCTGTAGCTAGTTTACAATCTGAAAATGGAGCAACACCACGCTGCTCCACAGTGTCTACCCTATGATGTGTAAGGCTTACAAACTCACTTGCCGATTCACACCTGACTCAATGGCAAAGTCATAATCATGGCTAACGAGAATAAAACCTCCTCGGTAATTCGATAAAGCCTTGGCTAGCATAATTTTCGAATCGAGATCGAGGTGGTTGTCGGGTTCATCAAGTAACAACAAAGGCTGCTCCTGTTGATGGCTAACAATCAACATAGCCAACTTCATCTTTTCACCACCACTAAGTGTATTCCCTAAACGAAATACACTGTCACGACGGAATCCAATCCCGGCGAGTAAGGTTCGGGCATCATGTTCTTTCATACCGTGACAGTGCTCGGTCAAGTTCTCCAGCATCGACAGATAAGGCTGAATCGTTCCGAAGTGCTGATCAAGATAATATAAGGGCGTATTTAATTGCAGATCCCCTTGGCTAAATGAGAACTGACCTAATAGCGTTTTCAAAAAGGTAGATTTACCACAACCATTTCTGCCAGTAAGGTGGATTTTGTTATCAGCGTAGATTTGCAGCGTGATGGGCTGAGAGCAACCAAAAGGCAATACACCTTCAAGCACTGACACTACCTTTCGCAAGCGGCTTTGGCTGTCAGCCAGATAAAGCTTTTGCTCTTTCATTAGCTCCTGTCTGGCTTTTAACGTCTGTTCTTTCTCTTGCAGATAAGTTTGACGCTGCTGCTCATTTTTATTGCGATTTGCTGCGCTCGCCGTTGCTTTGTCTTTCTTACCATCAAGTAAAATTTTAGGCTGACTGCCCTCCTTCCGTAGCCTGTTGCCTTGTGCTGCTCTTTGTTCCGCCTTTTCCCGATTTCGCTGTGCTTGTTCTTCTAGTTTCTTTTTCTGCTTATCAATACTCGCGAGTTGTCTCTCTACAGCTTGCAGCTCGATTCGCTTCTGTTCAGAGTAATTATCGTAATTGCCACCGAACACCTGCAAACCTAACCCTGACAGCTCCCAAATTTCTTCCATTTCCCGGAGTAACTCGCGGTCATGGCTGATAAGTAAAATAGCACCGTCGAAAACGCGCATTGAGTCAATTAACCACTGCTTTGCATAGCTATCAAGGTGGTTGGATGGTTCATCAAGAATTAACAACTCAGCGTCACTTTCCAACAGTTGCCAAAGTTGTAATCGGGCTAACTGCCCGCCACTGAGTTGCGCACAAGGAAATTCTGGCTCTGGTGGTAAACTCAAATCCTTGAGTTTCTGACTGAGACGCGCTGAAATGTCCCATTGTTCCCCGATAGCGTCGAACAAGTGTTCAGAACAATCCCCAGATTGAACCTGCTTTAATGCTTTCAGTACGTCGTCTTTACCTAAAAACTGGGCAATCGTTAAGTCACCCGACAATAGATGCGAGGGTTGCTGATGATAAACCGCGTATGATTTAGGTGCTGATACGCTGCCACTAGAGGGCTGTTTCTCTCCGCACAACAGCGATGCGAATATCGATTTTCCAATACCATTGCGTCCGACCAACCCAACACGTTGCTTAGTCATGGAGCATGAGACTTGCTGAAACAACACCTCTCCGTTATCAAATTGAAAGCTTAAATTGTTTGCTTGTAAAACTGGCATAAATTGCCTCCTGTATAACAGGGACAAGGGCCGTAGCATAAATATCTAGAGATGAGATCGTTGCAAACACACAGATTCAGGCTAGGTATTTCCCTAAAACATGGTCGCAATAAAATATCGGAAAGTGAGCTACGCCTACTAACCCTGTGAATCCAAAAAATAAAATGAAAAATGGATAACAGGTTTAGTTATTCATATTGGCGTAATCTCCTGAAGAAATGATGGTCGTAGATTAGTGCATTGAAGCAAGATGAGTCAAGAGCGTTACTCATCACCTTAACTCAAGTCTTTTAGTATTGTTGAACTGGGTTACCTTTCTTGAGATAAAAAAAGCGCTGCCGAGGCAGCGCTAAGTACGAATAGAAAATTAATCTTATTTCTTGTTTGCGTACTTCATTGAGTCCAATGCTACCGCGAATACGATGATTGAACCTTTGATGATGTACTGCCAGTAAGGGCTAACACCGATGTAAGTCATACCGTAGTTGATAACGGTGAAGATGAGAACACCCGTTACTACACCAGCAATACTACCAACACCACCTGCAAATGACACACCACCGACCACACAGGCTGCGATTGCATCAAGTTCGTACAAGAAACCTAAGTTATTGGTTGCACTACCGATACGACCCGCTTCTAACATACCACCGAAGGCATAGAAGACACCTGAAAGTGCGTACACTTTTAGTAGAGTCATCGGTACGTTTACACCTGATACTTTTGCAGCTTCTGGGTTACCACCAACTGCGAAGATGTTTTTACCAAATACTGTCTTGTTCCATAGTATCCACATGAATATTACAGCGATGATGGCATAGAAGGTTATGTACGAGAATCGGAATCCACCTAACCGAATAAAGCCTTGGGTGAACACTGTAAAGCGTTCGTCAAAGCCCGCGATTGGTGATGCACCTACTGCGTCGTAGTAAAGAGAGTTAATACCATAAACGATGATCATAGTACCCAGTGTTGCGATGAAAGGTGTTACTTTCAAGTAAGCAACGATCACACCGTTCACTAGACCAATGATTGCGCCGATAAAACATACACAAAGGATAACCGCTACGATTGGCACGTCACCAATACTTGGGAACACTTTGTTCACGTTTTCAATCGACTGTAGCAAGGTTGCTGATATAACCGCCGCTAAACCCACCTGGCGACCAGCAGATAAGTCGGTACCTTGTGTAACGATAAGACCCGCAACACCAAGCGCAATAATTACGCGCACGGAAGACTGAGTTAGAATGTTACTTAAATTTCGTAAACTTAAAAATGATGGTTCTTGAATAACGATAACCGCTAATAAAATAAACAGAACCGCGTAAATTGCACCTTCTTTTAAGTGCTTTAATGCAAATGACTTAACAGCATCCATAATAGTTTCCCTAGAGGTAACGAGAGGCTAGCTCTAATATTTCAGTCTGAGTGGTTTCTTTAGTATTCACGATGCCCGCTGCGCGGCCGTTACTCATTACTAAAATTCGATCGGTAGTACCTAATAACTCTGGCATTTCAGAAGAAATCATAATGATTCCTTTATTTTTCTTCGCGAGCTCCAACATTAGTTGGTAAATTTCAAATTTAGCACCCACGTCGATACCACGAGTTGGTTCATCCAACATTAATATTTCCGGCTGAGTTAATAACCAGCGTCCAATAATAACTTTTTGTTGGTTACCACCTGATAGTGAGCCTATATGAGTTTGATGCGTTGGTGTTTTAACACTCATCGAATCAATTACCCACTGAGTATCACTCTTCATCTTTTTATTACTTAATAAACCAGATTTCGTTTTATACTCATCAACGTTTGCAACCAATGAGTTAAAAGTAATATCGAGGTTACCGTAAATACCTGTTGAACGACGTTCTTCAGTTACCAATGCAAAACCATTGCGAATTGCTTCATGTGCATCACGGTTTTTCATTTCACGCCCATGAAGAACAATGTGCCCTTCACTTCTTTCACGAATACCAAAAATCGTTTCAACGATATCTGTACGACGTGAACCAACAAGACCTGCTATACCTAGAATTTCGCCCGCTCTAAGTTCAAACGAGACGTCTTGAATTGAAGGCTGGTTCAACGCTGTCAGGTTATTAACTTCTAAGATGACTTCTTTAGGAACGTTAGTCTTCTCAGGGAAACGGTTTGTGAGTTCTCGGCCTACCATCATCGCGATGATCTTATCCATATCTAGGCCTTTCAATGGGCGAGTATCAACCCATTGACCATCACGTAGAATAGTAATTTCATCACAGATAGAGAATATCTCTTCCATTTTGTGAGAGATATATACCACACCACAGCCTTTATCCTTCAGCTTATTGATAATGGTAAATAAGTGATTAACTTCTTTTTCTGTTAGAGAAGAAGTTGGCTCGTCCATGATCACTATTTTTGCGTCGTAAGAGAATGCTTTCGCAATTTCCAACATCTGCATTTGAGACACAGATAAAGTCGCTACTTTAACTCTAGGATCAATATTAATATCTAACTCTTCGAAAATGGCTTTTGTATCTCGATACATTTTATCGTGATCAACAAATAAACCTTTTCTTGGATAGCGACCAAGCCAGATATTATCCATTACTGAACATTGTTTAACCTGGTTTAATTCTTGGTGAACCATGGACACGCCAGATTCTAATGCTTCTTTAGAAGAGGAGAAGTTAATATGTTTTCCTAAGAAAATAATATCGCCTTCATCTTTTTCGTAAATTCCAAATAGACATTTTAATAGCGTCGATTTACCCGCTCCATTTTCACCCATTAATGCGTGAATTGAGTGCGGTCGAACTTTTAAATTAACTTTATCTAATGCCTTTACACCTGGAAATGATTTACTCACCCCTGTCATCTCTAACAGGAATTCATGTGTTTGATCTACCATGGCATCACTTAATTGTTTTTAATTTGAAACCAATAAATATCAATTAATAATTATCAATGAATAAGTACTAATTAAGATATTAACGGGTAAATATAGGGGCTGGGCGCCCCCTAATTATAACGTCTGTTACTCAAGAGTTGATTTATCAACACCTACGTAAGGAACGCGAACAATTTTGTCTTGCATTTCCCACTGAGTGCCTTCAGTTGCTGATTTACCTTCAGCTAGGTTACGAGCTAGTTCGAATGTTGCTTTCGCTTGAGAAGTTGCATCGTTTAGTACAGTACCAGCCATTTCGCCAGACTTAACTAGAGCTAGAGCTTCAGCTAGAGCGTCAACACCGAATACTGGGATTTTTTGGCCAGCGCCACGTAGTGCTTCGATTGCACCCATTGCCATGCCGTCGTTGTTTGCGATAACAACTTCAATTTTGCTACCGTTAGGGCCAGATAACCATGCATCCATTTTATCTTTAGCCATTGCGGTATCCCACATACCAGTATCCATGTGAAGCTCTTCAGTTTTGATACCGTTCTCGTTGATTTGCTTAACAGAATAAGTAGTACGAGCTTCTGCATCTGGGTGGCCAGGTTCACCTTTTAGCATTACGTATTGAAGTACGCCATCACCGTTTTTGTCCCAAGATGAGTTTGCTTTCCAGTGTTGTGCAATTAGATCGCCTTGGATAACGCCAGATTCTTTAGAGTCAGTACCTACATAGTAAGCTTTATCGTAGCTTGCTAGTGCTGCTGCACTTGGTTCTTTGTTGTAGAAAACAATTGGTACATCATCAATTTTCGCTTTGCTAATAATAGAAGGTGCTGCAGCTGGGTCTACAAGGTTGATAGCAAGCGCTTGAACGCCACGAGCCAACATAACGTCAACTTGGTCGTTTTGCATTGATTGGCTGTTTTGAGAGTCGTTCATTAGAAGACGAACGTCTTTGTCGCCAGCAGCTTCTTTTTCGATAGCTTGGCGTACTACAGACATGAAGTTGTCATCGTATTTGTAGATTGTGAAACCCAAAGTGGTGTCAGCTAGAGTTTGCGTAGCGAAACCCATACCAGCAGTTAACATAGCAAGTGCAGTTAGCTTTCTCATGTAAGTGTCCTATTTATCTTATTAATATACGTGTAGGGAAACGTTTACCATTCCAATGAAAACGTTTACGCATTGAAGTATATTGATTAACAGGATGAATTGTGTGAGCCAGATAGGATTTTGTTAGCGCCAATTAACAATTGTAACGGTTTGTTTAAATTGTTTGAGGCCACATGCAAAAACAGACCTCGTACGTAACATAGTGTAACAGCGAGACTTATTTCGCGTTTTAGGGGCAATACAGATCACATTTCGATAGCATTTGATTCATATATGAATGCATTTAATCACATATAAATCATCCACATAAGATGAAAGATTTTTGAAGACGATGACGCAGAGATCCTTGTTATACCTGTAAATGAACAAAATTTGAATACTTAAATTGCACTTAAAATAATTGGCATATGCTATTTATGAGTTCACTATCCTCTGTATCCCCTGTTTTACATGTCAAATCATGTGAAGATTTAACAACTCTGTAAAATCTTCATTTAACGGGGAAGGTCATTTACTCGTGAGGACAATTTTATGAAATACGCTATCCCTATCTGTAACGACAAGCTGTTTAATCACTATTCGAAAGCACCTCAGTTCTTGCTTGTAGATGATGTTACAAAGCACGAACAAACCATTGATTTGACGCCTACGATAAAGGCAAAAACCTGTGGTAAGAAGACTCAGATGCTTTCTCTATTCACTGCTCATAATGTTGGCGCTGTGATTATTAAAAACATCGGTGAAGCGATGCTTTCAACTTTATTTGATCAGGGAATAAAAGTATTCCGCCTTAACAGAGGCGCTGATATTCATGCGTTGGATTTTTCTCAGCTAGTACCCGTAGAGGACTTAAGTTATGCAAAACCTTCCGTCAATAAACGCAATAAGGTCCATACTTGTTGTAAGGGTAAGCAAACTGGTTCTTCCTTTAAATGGGAACCTAAAGAAAGCCGCCTTGATGCTAAGACTCTAAGAAATCTGCGCAGCATTCATAAAATTCATCTTTAATAGGAGCTGGCCAACATGATTTACCTAATCACATTCGGTGCGTTTATTCTTTTTGTTTTACTCATGACACTGGGTGTTATGGCAAAACGAAAACCAATACAAGGTAGCTGTGGTGGCCTGTCAAATGTGGGAGTTGATAAGGTGTGCAACTGTGAAACGACATGTGAAGAGCACAAAACTAAGCTTTATACGATTAAAGAGCCAACACCAAAGCGTTAACGGCCTTATTGCACACAAGCTTTTCTAGTCGATACTAAATCTAAGTATTTGCTTCACTTACTGTTCTGAATTAAAAAAAACGCAATATTGTGGGCATATTATTCGCGTAACCAACCTTTTAATGTTATCGGAACACTCATGCTTGCTCTGCCACCTCTAGCGACATTAATGATCGCTATTTTGTTAGAAGTCATCGCGACATCCTATCTGCCTAGAACTCATCAGTTTACCTCCCTCTCTGTCACTGCGGGCGTGCTGATTACCTATGCACTCGCCTTCTACTTTTTATCGGTGACGGTTAATACCATGTCTCTAGGCATCGCTTACGCTATTTGGTGTGGAATAGGGATTGTTCTGGTTGCCAGTATATCTTGGCTTGTCTATGGGCAAAAACTCGATATTTACGCCATCGTTGGTATAAGTTTTATTCTGATGGGAACAGTCATAATTAATGTGTATTCAACATCGGTAAACCATTAACTATTGTAAAAGTAACAGAAAATAAAAACGGCAGAGAATAAAAGGCAGCGCCGGTAAATCCAGTCACTGCCTTGCTAAAACCTCGATGGAAGTTAACAACAATCGTTGTTTAATAACCCTTTCTCTTTTAGAGATTTTTCAATTCTGTCCGTAGCGACAAGTGCACTGGTATAGTCGCAACTAGAAATGAACGCTGCCAGCTGGTTACTGCAATTTGGCACAACTTTGTCGAAGTAAGCTTTTTGCTGTAGGAAGTAATCTTCAGCAGCAAGATTGTTATCATTTAACAGTTGATTCAGACAGTTAAGTTTTTCAATTAGCATTTCTAAATCGACTTCTTCCAATATTTCAGCATCTGACTCTTGAAGCTTAGATTTGTAGTCAAGATTACTTAGACGCATTGAATTGTTATGTTGCTCAGGATTGATATCAAAACTCGTATCTAAGGTAACTTCGAACCAAAATGTACTCCCTTCTCCTGTTATACTATCAACGCCGATCTCACCGTCCATCAATTGAGCGATACTTCTAGAGATTGTCAGGCCTAAGCCGGTACCACCGTATTTTCGAGTGGTGGAAGCATCAGCCTGTTGAAAGCTTTCGAAGATTTTTTGTTGTTCTTCGTTCGTTAAACCGATCCCTGTATCTTTTACTTCGATACGGACTTTCTTCTTACCGACTAGAGTCGCAGTAACATAAATGTGGATATTGATGTCACCCTGAGCCGTAAACTTAACGGAGTTGCTGATAAAATTGAGTAAAACTTGCTTGATGCGCAACGGATCGCCGATCAAAGTTGGAATCTTTTCTTCTACATCAAAGTGGAAACCCAGACCTTTGGTGGTGACTTTTGCTTCAAACAGCTCATACACATCTTGTGCAATCGAGTAAATACTGAAAGGGATTTTTTCAATATTTAGGTGCCCAGATTCAATCTTTGATAAATCTAAAACATCATTAATCACTAAGAGTAAATGCTCACCAGATTTTTTAATCCTAGTCAGAGAGTCTTGTTGATCACGATTAACATTGCTCGCCAGTAACATATCTGACAAGGCCAAGATCGAATTCATCGGCGTTCTGATTTCATGACTGATATTAGAAATAAACTGACTCTTAGCAATATTCGCTTCTTCAGCCTCTATCTTTGCGGTTTTCAGCTCATTCGTTAATTTACCTAATCGACCGCCCATTATTATGGTTGCATTGGCAGTGTCATTTAACTCTTTGAGGTTAAATTGTTCATGAGAAACATCGAAGTTGCCCGAACTCATCTTGTTAAACATATTTCTGATTTGAGATAGAGGAGCGGCAATTGATTCGCTCATCCGCTTTGATACCATCCAAGTAAAAGCTAAGAAGAGAATATAGAAACCGATCAAACCCATAATCATGATGTAACCGATGCCTTGGTATTTTTCTTTCAACGCCATCGATTCACGATACATTTCATTTTCATCAACAACGAACAGCAATTTCCAGTTTGTTTCCGGAATGGTCACCCAAGAGACCAGCTTGTTTTCATTGTTAAGCACTAGCTTAGTCAGTCCCTGACTCTGACCATCAAATTGAGGCTGCAATGATTTTGTGTCTGGCCTTTTGAACAGGTTAAAGTCTTCAGGCTTGAACATCTCATGCGTGACCGCGCTTTCATAGTTATGTTGTTTCAGTTCCTTAATATTAAAGTCCTGCTCTCCTTTTGGAGGCAGCGCCATGATAGTTCCTTCGCTGTTTGCAAGAATGGCATAGCCATTCCAAGGAACAATCAAGTTTTGTATGTTTTTTACAATAGTATCTACAGTAATATCTATACCAATGACGCCTTCCAACTTGTCACCGTTATACACTGGTGCAATCGCTGAAGTCATCCAGCCCTGCCCTGCAGGGTCGATATAAACTTCGGTCCAAACCACTTCTCTTTCTGGATTGTATTTATCCATAGCCAAATAATAGAAATTGTATTCTGGGATATTCATATCCGCTGGATATTGATCCAAGGTTTGGAACCAAGGGTAGATATGATTATAAGAATCCCAACTATTGAAATAGACGGCAGCAATAAATGGATCGCTATTTTTAATCTCTTTCATTAAAGAGTCTAATTTGGCGAGCTTAAATATTTTATCCAAATCCTTCTCATTATTTTCTGTGAAGGCTGAATAAAAGGAGGCCGAACCACCTTTATCATCTTTGCTGTGTAAAACACCGTTATCACTGAATGCCAAATTTGACATATCCACATCATCAGGATGCAGTGATTCCTTGAGAACTCGTTGAGTTTCATTTCTGTATATTTCTGCAAGTCGAGATACTGAATTTATACGTTCTCGCACTACATCACTTTCGATAGAGGAAGTGATATACAGTTCATTATTAACCTGTGAGCGAATGTAGTTCATGTTGTCTGAACTAATGAAATGATTACTGATCAGATAAATGGTAACTAACAGAAGTTCGACCAGAATCAATGGAATGATTCCGGTTTTGACCATGGAGCGCCATACCCAGGCTTGTACACTTATTTGGTTTTCTTTATTCATAGCAAATCACACGTAACGTATTGCGATTGAATGGATATCCTCTTGAATATCCATAAATGCTTCAACGATGGTTGGATCAAAATGAGCGGCACTTTCACTGCTGATCATTTTGATGGCTTCATCATGACTAAAGGCCGGTTTATAAATACGCTTACTGATCAATGCATCATAAACATCAACAATAGCCATCAGTCGTGCCGAAAGTGGTATATCTTCGCCCGACAATCCTTCCGGATAACCGCTACCATCCCATTTTTCATGGTGAGAATGTGCAATTTCCTTAGCAACACGAAGAAAACTCATCACTTTACCATTGTTCTCTTCAGCCTTATTGATCGCTTCAAACCCAATAGTGGTATGAGTTTTCATGATCTCAAACTCTTCTTCTGTTAACTTTCCTTTCTTCATCAATATATGGTCTGGAATGCCTATTTTTCCTATATCGTGTAAGGGTGCGGATTTAAAGAGTAAGTTGATAGTGTTGTCGTCCAATTGATTGGCATACTTAGGGTCTAAACGTAGACGTTCAGCTAGGAGTTTAATATATAATTGTGTGCGACGAATGTGATTGCCCGTTTCGTTGTCACGAGTCTCAGCAAGCGAGATCATCGCGTTAAACGCGATATCCTGAATGACATGTAAATCTTCAATTTGCTTAATACTTTCTTGAGTTCTCTTTTGAACCTCTTTTTCTAATGACTCATTTTCCCCCTTAAGGAGATCTGAGGCCATTTTTAAAGATAAATGAGTTCTAACCCGTGCCTTGACGATTTCAGGCACGATAGGCTTCGTGATGTAGTCTACAGCACCTAACTCAAGCCCTTTTCTTTCATCAATACTTTCGTTCTTTGCAGTGATAAATATAACGGGAATATCTTTGGTTGAAGGATTCTCTTTTAAGTACGAACATACTTCAAAGCCATCCATATCAGGCATCATGACATCAAGCAAAATTAAGTCTGGTTTATCGTTAGCGGCGATCGATAAACCTTTGTCGCCACTATTGGCGCCTTTAACTTTGTAATCATCTTTTAACAGCTTATACATTAAGCTGAGATTTTCGGGGATATCGTCTATGACAAGCAATGTCGGAGTGTACGAAAAAGAATGGTACATCTCTAATGTCCTTAAGTTATTGATTATAAGAATATTGCCGTTCGACGAGATGAATTTATTTTTATTTTAATAATCAATATAAACAATAAGCTAACTAAATTTAGAAACTGCTTATACATGACATATAGCGTTTATCATATAGAAAGGCTGTGACAGAAATCTACTTATTTTATTTCCATAAAAACAAATAACTTATTTTAGAGCGATTACTCTTTCGATAATTAAATCAATTATATAGAAACAGCTCTTTTATTTAGTTCATTCTTTCGATCAAATAAGTTTTTATGTTTTAAGATCCTAATAATTTTTTTCACCAGATAACAATAAACACTATTTTTTTTATAACCCTCTCATCGACACATGATGATCATGCTATGCTTTCCAACTATCCGAAGGATTATTACATGGAAATAAAAATGGAAGTATTTGAATGTGTGTCATTTATCTTATTGAAAGATAAACAAGTTTTATTAGAGCATCGCTCAAAATTAAAAGAAACCGATCCCGGTATGATCGCAATACCCGGCGGTCATTTAGAAGCTGGTGAGACCCAACAGCAAGCATTATTACGAGAACTAAAAGAAGAACTCAATGTGACACCAAGAAATGCGAAATATCTCTGTTCACTCTATCATCCAACGATTGAACTACAGCTTTTGCACTATTACGTTATCACCGAATGGGAAGGTGTAATTGTTCCATTAGAAGCGGACGCTGTTGATTGGTTTGAAATTGACAACGCACCTGTAGCAACTGAAGCTGACCAAATCGCACTTGCAGAAATTAGTCGTGTAAATCAGTTCTTAGTTGATTGAACTTCAATCGAAATTTCGCATACATTAACAGCATAATACTTATGAGAGATTTGCTCGCAAGCTCATAAACCAGCCACTTATCGGAGTGTTAAATGGTGCATATCACTAATCTCACTCAAAAGGAGATAAACGTTGTTTAAAAGCCAAACTCCGGTTTTGTTCGCTATCAATGGACTGACCGCACTCGCTTTTTCTTTTATTATGCCCATCATGAGCTTGTTCCTTGTTAGTGAACTTCATACGGAACCAGCGCTTATTGGCCTCTATACATCCCTAACTGCATTGATGACGATTATTGTCAGCCAGAAACTAACAGGGTTGATTGATAAAGGCGTACCAAGCAAGTTTCTCTTATTGCTATCACTTGCTGGTATTTTTTCTGCGGCCATAATGTTTTCTCTCGCAACAGAGTTTTGGCATGCTATCGTTATTGGCTGCCTCTTAATGCCCGTGGCTTCAAGCTCTATTCCTCTTATCTTGACCGTGATAAGACGCTATGCAGATTCAACCGGAAAAAACAGCGCCAAACTCAATTCTCAAATGCGCTCTGCCGTTTCTTTTCTTTGGATATTTGGCCCACCTTTAGCTTTTTTATCAGTCGACCAATTTGGTTTCGATAACAATTTCTATATTTCAGCCGCTATAGCCGGTTTTGTGATTATTTGGATTGCATTCTTGTTCCAAATGCCTGTCATGGAATCAGACAAAGTTAAAAACAAGCCTAAAATCAAGCTGCCTTCAGCTGTCTGGTTTCTTGGGGTTGTCATACTTATCGCTAACATTGCTAACAGCACTTACATCAATGCAATGCCTCTCTTTATGACTCATGAACTCGGTTTATCAAAATCTTTCCCTGGCATCTTATTGGGAATAACAGCGGCGGTCGAAATACCTGCGATGCTATTAGCTGTTGGCTGGGCGCAGCGCTTTGGGAAAAGCCAAGTGATACGGTTTGGATTTGTGGCCGGTGCCGTTTTTTACCTTGGTATGTATTTCAATACGTCAATAAACATCTTCTTGGCTTTGCAGATTTTGAATGGGCTCTTTTTTGGCATCTTTGTTGGTTTAGGCATTACCATCATGCAAGATTTTGCACCAACTGCCGTAGGTAAAGCTTCGGCGTTTTATACTAATGCAATGCTGGTTGGCACTATGATCGGAACAAGCACCATGGGTATTATTTCACAGTATTTTGGGTTTAAAGCTCCGTTGCTTCTGTGCTTAGGCGCTATCACTTGTTCGTTTGTTGGTTTGATACTGTTTGACGCCTATATTGCAAATCAACAACGCAAGGTGCAGTGTGCCTAACAATAAAATTGGCGTGATGAGCACATGAAAAGGCGGTGACGTTTTTGTGCTCACCTGAACCCAATGACTTGTATTTCTACAAGAGATTTCCGTAATTTAATTTTGTATGTCTTTGAACTGTTTATACAGATACCAGTATAAAAGTGCATTCCAGATGATATACAACATCGTTTCCAAACCTTCAGTAGAAAAAGTTTTTCCTGACTCTAGATGGGTGGAAAACACCAACGAATTAACAAACGCTATCGGTATCAAAAACACTATAAAACGAACTGTAACGACAAAACCTAAGCTGAAATATTTTCCTAGAAAATCAAAACCGTTATTGCCACCATTAACATGGTACGTTGCGTAAGTACCAATGAAGAGTATGATTAAATTCGCTATAAAACTCGTCAGATACCACTCATTAAATTCGTATCTGTCAGGAGCGAAGCTCAAGATTTCTATAGTGATGGTCATAAAAAGCAAGTATATGAACAGATAGATAAAGCGATCTGTTTCCGTTAGTTGGTTACGTTTAATATCCTGTTTTAACTGGTTAATATTCCATATATACAAGTTGATTCCTCCATTTCTAATTTCTAAGTAATTTTATTGCGCAAAAAACTCACTCAAACTCGTTTCCCATATTTTCAAGTACTTTTTTGCCGCAGATTGTGCAGGTGACATAGCGGTTCATGTTGTAGTAGTGACCGCCGTTGATGAATTCATGTATCAACAACATGCAACGCCCAGCTATAGATTTGTCTCGATCATAACTCGACGGTTTACGCACTAAACTCTCTTTATGCTCTGTCGGAGCTTTGCAACGCTTGCAGTATCTAATCATCGGTATATCCTCTTAGCGTTAAACACTTAGCGAATATACGCCTTTGCGAAATACGCACTTAAATGCACATAGATTTATGCGAGTGACTTAAAGAATTGGCGGGATATCAGACGGAGAGGGTGTTCTGACTGGATACATTAGTAGACAAAGGTAATGTATCAATGGGGTATGAGCACTCCTAAACATTAACCATTAAAGTTCAGGAGTACTTAAATAAATTAACGAACGTTTACTGCCCCACTAAGCTACCTCAGCAGCAGTTGGGTCTATAACAGATGTTACTTCGTTAATTTGGTTGGCTGGGAATCCTCCCATTTCAGCATGCTTACGGACGAGTTCTTTATTTTCCGCTATAAAAACGCAATAGATTTTGTTGGGAGTAACATACGTCTCTTGCCACTGTATTTTAGGGCCAAGTTGCTGCAGTACTCCACAAGATGTTTGAGCAATATCCTGAAGTTCTTTCGGTGTAAGATTACTGGCACCTTCAACTTCTCTCTCGATAACATATTTAGGCATAATTACCTCCTTTCGCTCAGTTCAATTTTAGTCCAAAAGCATTAGAGGTGATTAATAAAATAAGAATTATTCTCAAACTAACCAATAAACAAAATGTTACACAAGGCACGTATATACACTTTACCAATTTGAAGTTATGCCCACTTGGTCGTAAAACAAACAACCCTTAACGCAGTCTATTCAAAACAACAGACTTGTCTAAATTACTCTGCCATTCAGTATAATCAAGACCTTTATCAAATATGAATTCAGTGACTAATGTTCTGACACATTCCACTAACTCTCTTGTACCCCAAGGCTTTTCAAAGTAGCGATTAATACCAGCACTATTAATTGCATTTATAGTGTCAGAATGGGTTGCCTGTCCGGTGAGCAGAACTTTTTTAGTATAGGTAAAACGAGCATCTGCACTAATTTCTGTAAGGAGTTCAACACCTGTTTTTTCTGGCATAACATGGTCTGAGATCACCAAAGCAACATACTCGCCGTTAGCATCGAGTTCATCCATAAGTTCTAACGCTTCAGAGGCTGACTCACAGTCTTCGATATTCAGCCAGAAGCAGAGAGGCTCTAGGTCTTGTAACACTGCGCTTAGCACTTCCCTCTGGTCATCCACGCATATGATATTAAGTTTCTCCATGGTCATCCTCTACTGGTAACTTTATTCTGAAAATGGTTGCGTCTTGATCGCTTTTGACCGCGATACTTCCGCCATAACTTGAAACGATTCGCTTAACGATAGACAACCCCAAACCTAAACCAAACGATAACCCATATTTCTTAGTAGTGAAGCTTGGTTGAAAGATTTTCCGCCTTGTCGCTTCATCGATTTCAGGCCCGTTATTGGTCAAGGTGACGAGAAGACGATGCTTACTATATTTGGTTTGGATATCTAATCTTGGCTCCGGCGTCACCATCATGGCATCACAAGCGTTCTTAACGATGTTGACCCACACCTGAACCCATTCTGTTTGCGATCCTTTTAACTTAGGTAAATTGCCCGGTCTCATTCTTACTGAAACTCTACGTAAGTCGCTTTGCAAAAGGGTCAGCGCTCTGTTTATTGTGTCGTTAATGTCTAGCTCTTCATCGAGATTAACTTCACTTCTTGCAAGCTGCTTAACGGACTTCACAATGCCTACAGTGTGGCTCGACGCCACACGTAGATCGTGTAAATCCCTGCCCATTTGCCAGTAACGAATGGCGAGATTCGCGTTACTTATCCAATGAGAAGACAGTTCGTCTTCCGGTACGGCGCGTGCAAGTTCTCTCGCAACGTTTTTAGGAAGTTGATACTTACGTTCTAGTATCAATCCTCGCCGTCTGGCTTCACTGGAAGAGACTTTTTGACCATGCATTAATCCATAATCAAAGAACTGGCTGGCCTCGGGATGAACCTCTTCCAACAGTTCCATAAAAAGGCTTTCAAGACGTTCGCTTTTACTGCTAACTACACCTATTGCATTGTTTAGCTCGTGAGAAATGCCCGCAGCTAACTGTGCCAATGTGGTCATCTGTTCTGCGGAGTGCAGTTTTTCCAACGCTTTCTCTTTTTCTACCGCTTCCTGATGCGCTCGACGCTGGCGACGATTTAACTCCGCAACAATGACCGGCATAAATTGAGTACTGAGTGGGCCGAATTTTTCTACCTCTATGGCTTCACAGTGCCTGTCTATCCAACTGAGTTTTACTTCGGTTTGAGCCACAACCGTTGAAGAAGCCGTCCATGTTCCAGAAAAGAAACTGTGTACGCCAATAAACGCGCCTTTTGATGCAGAAAATACCTTTACATGGCGACCTTCATACTCTTCAAAATCCCCCACCAGTTCACCAGAATGGACATAGTAAAGTCGGTCATTGTAACCATCTTGCTGAATCACTTTACTGCCCGCTGACAGGGTTATCGTTCTCTCATTGTTTCTGAAGTAACGCTCTACAAGCGTGCGTTCTTGTTCATTCATGTTATTTGCCGACTAACCAATGAATCCGACCACATTCAAAGCCGCAACCATAACAAAGCTCAATAACACCCCTACGAGTCCAAGTACAACTCCAACTCTTGCCATCTGATTACTTTGCACATAGCCAGTAGCATGAGCCAAAGCATTAGGAGGTGTACTGATCGGTAACGACATACCCAAAGAGGCAGCAAAGGTCACCACCAAAATTAAAGTAACTTCACCACCCAGTGCGCTAAGAGATGTCATTGAAGCGCCTAATGCTGCCATTATCGGCATAAGTAAGTTTGCAGTCGCAGTATGAGACATAAAGTTTGCCATTAGCAGACATAACAATGCAGCACCAAACAACACCACGTAAGGCGAAAAATCACCGAAAGGAATGCTGTGAACAACCAGAGCGGCTAACCCTGTTTTATCTAACGCCAGCCCCAGAGCGATACCACCGGATACCAGCCAGAGCACATCCCAAGATATCTTTTTCAAATCTTCTTTGTTGATGATCCCTGTTACTGAGAATACTGCGACGGGAATTAACGCCACGGTATACGAGTTCATACCGTGTAAATCCCCCACCAACCAGAGCAATATGGTCGCGGCAAAAGTGATATACACCACCAGAGCCTTTGGTGTCTTAAGGAATTTGCCTTTAATCGTCAGCTCAATTCGTTGCTGATCGGCTTTGTATAGTGAGCAAATTAAAAACCACGACAATGCCATCATCACAACCACAAACGGCACACCAAACGCCATCCATTCACCAAAAGTAATGAGATTGTCACCGACGAGATATTTGAGTGCTATAGCGTTAGGCGGCGTTCCGATAGGGGTTCCTATCCCGCCAATATTAGCTGCAACAGGAATACACAGAGCAAACGCTATCCGTCCCGGGTCTTTCGGCCCAAACACAGCAATAACGGGTGCCAAAATAGAAAGCATCATCGCAGTAGTTGCAGTATTGGACATAAACATCGAAAAAACGCCCGTGATCAGCATTAAGCCAAGCATGACGTATTTAGGATTCTGACCAAATGGCTTGAGTAATACCCGAGCTAAGTTGACATCCAATCGATACTTAGTTGCCGCCATCGCCAAAAAGAAACCGCCGAGAAACAGCATAATAATTGGGCTTGCGAAGGTTGCCATAATGTCGCTGTATTTAAGCAGTTGCCCAAACTCGGGTTGCGATTCGTTTAAACGAAACAGAATAAGCCCTTTGTTTGAAAGCATCAGCAATTCAAGGACAATGATAACAACCGAAGTGGCGTAGATTGGGATGGGTTCAAACACCCACAACAGGGCAGCAAGCAAGAAGATTGCAATGACACGTTGCTGAATAAGCGTCAAACCGTCGAATGGAAAAGCCGACAACGGCATAAGCAAAATAAGTAAAGGTATTACAATTGGAATAATAAATTTTAAGTAAGGGCGTACCATCGATGCTCTTCCTTGCTGCAGGTTAAACCAATCTGAAAAAATGGAGTTTCAAGACCAATCACTATCTGTTCTTTATTGCCCTAAGCGATTTTCACAGCGCAAATGCTTGAAAGAAAAATGACAGGTTTTGATATGACACCAGAATTCAAACTAACGGATACATTATGGAAGAGCGAAAACAAAAAGTTAGGAGTGAGATCAACGATTCAGTGTTCCTTCAAAACAACATGTCAAAAATGAGGGCTTAGACACAAACTCGGCCCTATAGCATCAAGATAACCGAATGAAGAAAAAGAAAAATCCGGCCTAAGCCGGATTGGGTTTAATCGTGGGTGCCTAATTTCACTTTGCCATTGGTTTTAAACCACAGCGCTTCTTTGCGACGACGACCAAGCAGAATAGGACCATCATCATAGAATAAGAAGTTCTTCCAGTGACGTTTAAACACGGACCATTTGGTTTCAATCACATTGTATTTTTCATAACAAAAATAGACAGTAACATCGTCTTGCCAGTCAATGTGTTCTAACACAGCTTGTGGTAGATCTTCATCATCACTCTCCCACTCAGCCATCCAGTCTATTTCGTTCGACCAACTGTCTGCTTTGCTCGGCCAGTCTTGAGAGCTGAAACGCTCGGCATCTGGGCTCTGCGAGCTTAAGTTCTCTTTCCAATACTGAGCAGCGCGAAGTTGAGTCATAGGTTTTATCTGTGCCAAATCCTCTTCTGGAACTGGCATAGATTGATGGGTAAAAATCCATTTTCTTTGGTAATCATCCAAAGGCAAATACGACATGAAATGTCCTTAGGCTTTGAGCCATCCATTTTCGGTGGCTTGTTCAATCATTTGCTGCGCATATTCCCACAGCGTATGTGAACCATCGTCAATACGTCGATTCACGGTTAATGCTTGTTGGCGAGTTACGTTATTTTCTCTCCAACCAATCCCCTGATTGTTGAAATTCAGCATCATAGGAATCAATCTGTCGAGCGCTTTGGCAAATTTAGCATCCGCGCTCTCGGCGGCTTCGAATTCACGCCATAGAGAAAACAGCTCTTCCGCCTGATCGTCTGGTAATAAACCGAACAACCTTTCAGCAGCAGCCAGCTCTTTTTGCGCTTGCTCTTTTGAAGCTGCTGCATCATATACAAAGGTGTCGCCAGCATCAATTTCAACCATGTCATGCATCAATAACATTTTCAGAACCCGACTAATCTCGACAGGTTCATTCGCATGCTCTTGCATCACCAGTGCCATCATAGCGACGTGCCAACTGTGCTCAGCACTGTTTTCTAGTCTATCTTCCGCACATTGAATACGGGTACGACGCAACACAGATTTTAATCTGTCCAATTCTAAAACAAGACTGAGTTGTTGTTGCAATCGCTGATTCATATTATTCCTCTTTCCAATGCGCGTTGATCAGTGACATCAGGTTGTGATCTTCCCACTTACCGTTAATCAGAATGTAGTCTTTGGCATGCCCTTCGTGTGAGAAACCTACACGTTCGAGTACACTTTCACTGCGTTTATTCCGAGGGATATAAGCCGCCATAATGCGATGCATATTCTGAACAGAAAACATGTAGTTGCATGCCATTTGCAATGCGCGGGTCATGGTTCCTTTGCCTTGTGCATCACAGGCAAGTGAATACCCAACGTTGCAAGTATAAATAGGGAAGCGATTTAAGTTACTGAATGAAATAGTGCCAAGCATTTTATCGGTCTTGGCATCAATAATCAGCAGGTAGTAACCCAAAGAAAGTTTATGTACCTCGGTGAGCTTAAGTAGTCTCTGCTGCCAACCTTCTGCAGTAAAGAAGGCTTCTTCACGCGCAGGGTCCCATGGCTTTAGGTGTTCTCGGTTCTCTTTGAAGTATTGGGCAATACGCTCAGCATCGCTGAACTGAGCGGTAACCAGTAGTATTTCGCCATCAGTTTCATAGACTGACGTTGGCGTGCTGTTCGATTCAATCAACGTTTCTTAATTCCATAATCTCGAAGCTTGTTGGCAACAGAGGTGTGTGAGACGTCTAGGCGCTTAGCCAGTTTGCGGCTTGAAGGGAAAGACTGATACAAACGGTCAAGCACTTGAGCTTCGTAATCTTTCATGATGTCGTCCAGTGAGCCATCAAGATTAATATTGGTGACACCCACATTATTGCTTTCCAACTGTGGCAAATGGAAAAGTTCAGCAGTAAGCACATCGTCTTGCAACTCAGTAAGCGCACGTAAAACCATATTATCTAGCTGACGAATATTGCCCGGCCATTGATACAAAGCCAGTTGATCGAGCAAACCTTCGTCCAGTTTCGGCTTAGCCATACCAAGTTTTGCAGTGTGCTTGGCAATAAACAGTTCCAACAGAGGCTGAACATCACTAGGACGCTCTCGTAACGGTGGAATAGTCAATGTCAGTACATTGAGACGGTAGAAAAGGTCTTCGCGGAACTTGCCGGATTCTGCCAGCTCAGCCAGCTTATAACGTGTAGAAGCAATCACACGCACATTGACATGGATTTCGTGTTCTTCACCAACGCGGCGGAAAGTGCCATCTTGCAAGAAACGTAGCAGCTTGATTTGCAGATGGGGACTCATTTCACCGATTTCATCCAGCAGTACTGTGCCGCCATTCGCTTGTTCAAAGATACCTTTATGACCTTGCTCATGGTTGAACGAACCCGGAGCATGACCAAACAACTCAGTCTCCGCCACATCATCAGGCATAGACGCACAGCTTAAAACTAAGAATGGATGATCGGCACGGTCTGAACGATTATGACAGGCTCGGGCAAGCATCTCTTTACCTGTACCCGTATCCCCTTCAATCAACAATGGTTGATCGAGCATCGCAAGCTTTTTCGCTTGGGTGATAAGTGCCTTATGGCGATTCGAAATACCGACAAAGTGCTCGAAACCAAGGTTGTTATGCAGAGACAGCTGAGTTTCAGTTGCAACACCGGTGACTCGAGGGCGAATGATCATCATAGCGCTGGCAAAGGTCGATTCTTTGGATTCGCCAGTGATGTACACAGGCATCATTTCCATTAAGTAATCCAGACCATCCAATACGATCTCCTCGCGAAGACGAGACTTACTGCCTTCTATCCAACGCTGGAAATTGAAACTTGGTAACAACGTTGAGATGTGTACACCATTCATATCGCCAGTGTCTTTGTTAAACAGAGACAATGCAGAATGGTTAGCCATATCGACAGAGCCCTTTAGGTCAATCGATAGCACCGCATCAGGCAAATTGTTCAATAAGGAAATCAGTTCCGTATTGTGCCTTTCCATTGGCATAAACTGAATTTTACGTACGTCTTTAACACCGGAAATTCTACGAATTTCAGCCATTAACTCACTGAAAGTTTCAAAATCAATGTCTGGACAGTTTAAGTAAATGATTCCGGAAATATCGATTTCGATACCACGTAAATCGATATTTTTAGAGGCGAGTATGTCGAGGAGTTCTCGAGTCAGACCAAGTCTATCTTCGCAAAATACTTCAAGGCGCACAGAATGATTTCCCAATAAGAAAGTGTCACGAAAAGTTGACAGTAGTTTCTATCAAGGGCTGAAATGCGTCAAGTAATCTGTGTGCCTGTCGCGAGTTTTCTCTTATTTCACGGTCAACGCGGTGACTTTCGTAACGATTTGTTTGCGTATTGCGCTCAATTTTACAGCGCGATCTTTATGCCATGGTAACGGACGTAACAATGTCATTGCTTTTAAACCTAAACGTGCCGTTAAGATACCCACACCGATACCCTGTCCTGCACGCGCCGACACTTTGCCCGCTAAATCCATAGAAAGCAGATCCATACTGGCATCGATCACCAGTTCGCTTGCCCCTGCTGCGGCCATGTTAACCAATACAGATTTAAACAGTTTCAATCGTGACCAATACCCAAGCTCAACACCATACAACTGCGCAAGTTGATCAATCATGGTGAAGTTGCGCCAAGCCACCAGCAACATATCTGCAATCGCTAACGGACTTATCGCCACTAATGCAGCCGCTTCGGTTGAGAACTTAGACACAAGCTGAGTGGCTTTTTTATCTTGTTCGCTCACCACCATAGCATCATACATATCTAAAATTTCAGCATCGCTGTGACTGTCACTAACACTGTTTTTCCAGCGTTCATAAGCTGGCGACGTAGTCAGCACTCCACCTTGTTTTGCCAAAGACTCGCAAAACGCTTCACCCTGCCCAACCACGTCTTTGGTCATTAACGCTTCCGCTTGCTCCTGAGTTGAAAAATGATTTCTCAACTTGCGGAGTTTCCAGAGCTCTCGACCTATCGCACCTAGTCCTAGCGATGCAAGCGTGGCGATAAATCCTGTCCAGCCAAGGCTTAACCAATCTGATGTTTGAACCGCCTGAATCACAGAGTCTATCGCCTGCCAAGTAACAAGGCCGCCAAAGCCTACTAATAAGCCGGAAGCCAACCAGCGACGACCGCGCTTAGGTCGGATAATTTGCTCTAGTTGCGTTTCAATATTGCTTTCTTCAATCTCAGCGACTGAAGGGACGAACTTCTCTTGTGCGGTAAACTGCTTTTGCGCAGTAAGTTCTACTTTGTCATTTTCTTTGTCTAACGACTGAGTGAAGACTTGTTTTGCTTTTAAATCGCTCATTGCAGCTTATCTCCAATCAAAGTATCCAACGCTTTGTCTACGCGAATAT
Source organism: Vibrio sp. Hal054 (assembly GCF_037162405.1). NCBI lineage: Bacteria > Pseudomonadati > Pseudomonadota > Gammaproteobacteria > Vibrionales > Vibrionaceae > Vibrio > Vibrio sp. Hal054. The sequence continues at coordinate 1,707,638 of NZ_JARLUT010000001.1, forward strand.
GCTGACAAGGCTCATCATGATTCATGCTCGCAGGTCGGAACAAAGTGAAATCGAAACGGCTCTTTTGCCAAAAATCAGGATTTGGCAACTTGTTAGGCACTTCTCCCGGATACAAAGTGAGCGACTCTCCTGCTTCAGTCAAACCCTGAATAGCCGGAACTCTACCTTCATTAGTATCAATATGACCGGATTTGGTTGCACGAACTGAGGCCATGCTAATACAGCTCATCTCAATGTTTTCATACGCCGCTGACTGCCAAGCAGGATGAATCATCTGCTGAAGCAGCGACACTAGGTTCCCATATTGATCGGGGGTTATGTGGTCGGCTTTGGTGGCTGCAAACAGCACTTTATCGATCTTGGGAGAAAAGATGCGTTTCAATAAGCCATTTCTGCCATAACGGAAGCTATGCATAATTTGTTCAAGCGCGCTTCGCATATCCATAAAAGATTCGTGACCATCATTCAGAGGGGAAAGACAGTCGACCAGCACGATTTGACGATCAAAGGTTGAGAAATGGTGTTTGTAGAAGGCTTTAATAACCTTGTTCTGATATTCCTCATAACGCTTTTTCAGCAGAGATAAAACACTGTGCTTACCCGCCTTGGTCGCAGCTTCAATATTTCTACACGGGAAAAATTGCAGTACAGGAGCCCCTTCCAGCTCTCCGGGTAAAACAAATCTTCCCGGCTGAACCCAATGCAACCCAGACTCCTTACATTTGTGAAGATAGTCTGTATATAGCGAAGCAATGTGCGCGAGTGTTTTTTCATTCGCTTCTTCATTCAAATCGAGTTTGTCTAGCTCTTCAAGCCAAGGTTTCGCCAGTTCGGCTCTAACGCCATGCATGGCATTGAATTGCTGTACAGACCACGTAGCAAAATCCAGCTCAAGCATCGGCAAATCAAGCAGCCACTCACCCGGATAATCGATAATATCCAGATACAGAGTCGAAGTACTACTCAGTAACTTTTTGGTCCGCTTCTTAGTTTTGTACTTGATAGCTAAACGAATTTCACTCACATCGCGAGTTGGAACCGGCCACTCTGGTGGCATAGAGTGCAGTTGCGCCATTGCTTCGTCATAACCAAAACGCGGCACCATTAGGTTGGTTTGTGGAACACGTTTCGCGCCGATAATTCGCTTATCTCGCGCTGCCGCTAGCAATGGCAAATTATCATGTGTGGATGTATGCAGCAGTTGATTCACCAACGACGTAATAAATGCGGTTTTGCCTGCACGGGATAGCCCCGTGACGGCTAATCTCACATGGGCATCTAAACCACGATTAATTAAGTCATTCACTTCTTGGCGAATTCGCTTCATTGACAGTCTCCCAGAAAATCTTTAGCGCATCATGACGATGTTAATCTTAATACGAGATGAATAAAAAAGCCCCTGAATAAAATCAGAGGCTTAGTATTCGTTTTTAAACGGTTAGTCTTCTTCAATCAACTTGTAGATAACAAACAGTGCGATTTCCAACATCACGAACAGCACACAGGTAATCGTTACGTACTTATCATCAAAGATACTGATCCCATGAAGAATAAGGTCGTAGCCCACAAAAGCACCGATGACCACGGCTATGAGGATTTGAAGAATTTTTATAAAGCGAGGCATCATGCTCTCCTGACGTTTCAATAAGTTAACAAGCCAATAATTATTAAAGCATTATATAGACAAAAAGTGCCGCTTTCGCCGCACTTTTTGTGATTTATTGGTCAATATTATCTTTATTAAGAATTACTTGGCAGCTTCAGCGATTTTTACGCGCCAAGTATCCGGACCAGTTTGGTGTGCGTTTGTCCCCGTAGAATCAACCGCAACAGTTACTGGCATATCTTCCACTTCGAACTCGTAGATCGCTTCCATACCTAAGTCTTCAAAAGCAACCACACGAGCTTTCTTAATCGCTTTAGCAACAAGGTAAGCTGCGCCACCCACTGCCATCAGATAAACCGCTTTGTGTTTCTTAATCGATTCAACCGTTGCAGCGCCACGCTCTGCTTTACCAATCATGCCCATAATGCCTACTTCTTCCAGCATCATGTCAGTAAATTTATCCATACGCGTTGAGGTTGTTGGGCCTGCAGGACCAACCGCTTCATCACCCACCGCATCGACAGGACCTACGTAGTAGATAAACTTGTCTTTTAGATCGACACCTTCAGGTAACTTCTCACCATTTTGCAGCATGGTTTGAATACGCTTATGCGCAGCATCACGACCTGTAAGGATCTTGCCTGAAAGCAGTACCGTTTCACCCGTTCTCCAAGACTGTACTTCTTCTGCTGTCACAGTATCTAGGTTAACTCGGCGAGTATTCGAACCAGCTTCCCACGTGATTTGTGGCCAATCTTCTAGCTTCGGTGGCGTTAGCTCCGCTGGGCCTGAACCGTCCAAGGTGAAATGTACGTGACGCGTTGCAGCACAGTTTGGAATCAAACACACTGGTTTAGAAGCTGCGTGTGTCGGCGCTGTTTTGATTTTAACGTCAACAACGGTTGTTAAACCGCCAAGACCTTGAGCACCGATACCTAATTTATTTACACGGTTGAAGATATCAATACGCAGTTCTTCTTCCGCATTTTGTGGGCCACGAGCAATCAGCTCATGAATATCGATATGCTCCATCAAGGATTCTTTTGCCAGTACTGCCGCTTTCTCAGCCGTACCGCCGATACCAATACCTAGCATACCCGGTGGACACCAGCCTGCACCCATGGTTGGCAATGTTTTCTCTACCCATTCTGCAATATCGTCAGACGGGTTTAACATCACCATTTTGGTTTTGTTTTCACTACCGCCGCCTTTAGCCGCGATTTGAATTTCAACTTTATTACCCGGAACCATATTGATATGTACAACCGCTGGCGTGTTGTCTTTAGTGTTAATACGTTTACCAGCAGGATCCATCAAAACAGATGCACGTAGTGGGTTGTCCGGATTGGTGTATGCCTGACGAACACCTTCGTCCACCATTTGCTGAACCGTCATATCAGTAGAGTCCCACTGAACAGCCATACCAATGTTAACAAAGCAAGTTACGATACCTGTGTCTTGACAGATAGGACGGTGGCCTTCTGCTGACATGCGAGAGTTAATCAAGATTTGCGCGATAGCATCTTTCGCAGCTTGGCTTTCTTCTTTGTTGTAGGCTTCTTCTAGGGCTTTGACAAAATCTAGCGGGTGATAGTAAGAAATGTATTGTAGAGCATCCGCTACACTACTGATTACGTCTTGTTGTCGAATTACCGTCATTGCTTGCCTCTTTTATTGTTATGCTTCCTTGAGCTTTTAAAGAGCTTACCTTTGAATCAGAAAATTGCATGGAATTGGTGAGCCCATCAAGTGGCTTTATGATACTCTTGCTTTCCTCAACGCGCCATTCGGTGAACGGTCTCTTTGTCACAAATTACTAAAATGACAATTTATTAAAATGAATAACAACGAACAAAAAATCATTCAGTCAAAAGCACTTACCTATCATGCGGATATTGCAACTCAACTGTTTTCAAAGGTAGAAAATCGCCCTTGGGCCATGCTGTTACGCTCGGCTTCTGAGACACATATCGACAGCCGCTATGACATTTTGGTGGCGAACCCAATAGCGACACTCACAACCACTGGTGAAGAAACAATCATCACTGAACCCTCCGGTGTAACTTCATCCTTAGAAGACCCATTTGCACTGCTTGCTACTTTGCAAAATCAGTATCTGCCTAAGCAAAGTTATAGTGAGAGCCTGCCATTTGTTGGCGGTGCAGTCGGCTATTTTTCATATGATTTAGGCCGCAGAGTCGAGAAACTCCCTACTCTTGCCAAGCACGATATCAATATGCCAGATATGGCGGTGGGTATTTATGAGTGGGCAATTGTGGTCGATCACCACAGCAAAACGGCTCAATGGGTTGGCGTAAACTTAGATCAGGCGCAGCAGTGGCTGGAAATGCAAGACAGCGACGCCCAAGACGCAAAGGCCAAACAAGCATTCTCTCTTACAACGGCTTGGCAATCGAACATGACACCGCAAAGCTACGCTGAAAAATTTGCGCAGGTTCAGGAATATTTGAAATCCGGAGATTGTTATCAGATCAACCTCGCACAGCGTTTCGAAGCTCAATATCAAGGCTCTGAATGGCAAGCGTACCTTAAGTTAGAAAACCACAACCAAGCACCCTTTTCTGCCTTTATTCGTACTGAAGACGGCGCAATTTTAAGTGTTTCGCCAGAGCGTTTTTTACAATTGCGTGGAGACGAAATCGAAACCAAACCGATTAAAGGCACCCGACCAAGAAGCCAAGATAAACAATTAGATGACGCTTTTGCATCAGAGCTTGCTCATGCTGAGAAAGACCAAGCCGAAAATCTGATGATTGTTGATTTGCTGCGTAATGACATTGGTCGTGTCGCGGCGCCGGGCTCTGTTCACGTACCTAAACTGTTCCATATTGAGAGCTTCCCAGCGGTTCACCATCTTGTCAGTACCATTCGTGCCAAGCTAGACAGCCAATATTCGGCTTGTGATCTACTCAAAGCAGGCTTTCCGGGCGGATCCATTACAGGGGCACCGAAAGTGCGTGCAATGGAAATCATCGAAGAACTCGAACCTCATCGTCGCAGCGCTTACTGTGGTTCGATTGGTTACATCAGCCGACACGGGCAAATGGACACTAGCATTACAATTCGCACCCTAGTTGCGCACAATCACAAAATCTATGCTTGGGCTGGTGGCGGTGTGGTTGCGGACAGCCAATGTGAATCAGAATTTCAGGAAACATTGGACAAACTGAGCAGAATTTTGCCTATATTAGAAAGATAAGTTGAACGCCAGATAAGCAGCTTCTTCATGAAATTGCTTATCTGGTTACCTTTTCTAATGTCATAGAAACAAAACAATTGAGTCAGTATGAAAGCAAGAACACCGCTCACGAAAACGGAACTAATACAGCGATTCCAACTTCATCAACCCGTTGATTATCATGTTGAATCAACGCGTCGCTATGACAAAATCCCAAGAGATTCACTACGCAAAGCATCTGTACTGATTGGATTTGTACAAAGAGAGCATGGGTTGAATATTGTTTTGACCAAACGCGCAGAACATCTCAAACATCACCCCGGTCAAATTAGCTTTCCGGGTGGAAAATACGAAGAAGGCGATCTGACGCTGTACAGAACAGCGATACGAGAGGCAGAAGAAGAAATCGGAATTACCGCTTCTGATATCGAAACCTTCGGTCAGTTGCCCGAAATCGTCACCATAACTAAGTTTTCAGTCACTCCTATCATGGCTTTTATCAATCCTGACTATCAGGCAACGATTGATCCCAACGAAGTTGAAGAGGTATTTGAAGTCCCCGCCGATCATTTGTTAGACAAAAACAAACTCTATTCGGGTATTTTTCAGGTCAAAAGTCAGCCGCATCGAATATTTGCCATCCCCTATCAGCGACATTTCATCTGGGGTATGACGGCGCAAATCATCCAAGCTTTGCAACGTCACATTAATATCTCTCACAAATAAGTCCATATCATTAACATTAGTAATGCTTTTTATTCGAGCACAAAGCGATAACAATTAATTAAACTCAAGATTACTATTAGTTTTTCTAATCAAACATCTCAAAATAACTCATGTGTGGCACGTAAATTTCGTGATCTACTTGTTATTTTGAGTAAACAACTTATCTACAGAACTGTTGATGTGATTTATATCAACTATTTTTGCAACACAAACAAAGAGAATTGCGCCCGAAATTATTTTCCCATAAAAAATTGAGATATAAAAAATGAACACATCGATTGCTATCGAAAAATCAGAACAATCTTCTAATAAATGGACTTATCAAGATTTTGCATGGACTCTCTCACTTTTTGGTACAGCTGTAGGCGCAGGTGTACTTTTCCTTCCAATTAAAGCGGGTGCAGGTGGTTTTTGGCCATTAGTAATTCTGGCATTGATCGCAGCCCCAATGACATGGTTCGCTCACAAGAGCTTAGCTCGTTTTGTACTGTCAGCTAAAAACCCTGAAGCAGACATCACTGACACTGTAGAAGAACATTTCGGTAAAACTGGCGCAAACCTTATTACTTTCGCTTACTTTTTTGCTATTTACCCTATCGTTCTTATTTACGGCGTTGGTATCACTAACACGGTTGATTCATTCCTAGTAAACCAAGTAGGTATGGAATCTATACCTCGCTGGCTGCTATCTGGCTTATTGATCGCAGCAATGACTGCAGGTGTTTTATTTGGTAAAGAACTGATGCTGAAAGCAACTTCAGCAATGGTATACCCACTTGTAGCCATTCTACTGGCTCTGTCTTTCTACCTTATCCCTGAGTGGAACAGCTCTATGGTAGAAGTAGCACCTGATTGGTCTTCAATGCCTTCAATCATTTGGTTAGCAATCCCAATTATTGTGTTCTCTTTCAACCACAGCCCTATCATTTCTCAGTTCTCTAAAGAACAGCGTATGAAATACGGTGAAGACGCAGTTCAGAAAACAGACTCAATCACTGGCGGCGCTGCTATGATGCTGATGGGTTTTGTTATGTTCTTTGTATTCTCTGTTGTTCTTTCTCTTTCTCCAGAGCAACTAGCAGAAGCAAAAGCACAGAACATTTCTGTATTGTCTTACCTAGCAAACATTCATGAATCACCGCTGATCTCTTACATGGGTCCACTGGTTGCTTTCGCTGCAATTACTTCTAGCTACTTCGGTCACTTCCTTGGTGCTCACGAAGGTCTGGTTGGTCTAATCAAATCTCGTTCACAATCACCAGTAAGCAAGATTGAAAAAACATCTCTATTGTTCATCGTTCTTACTACTTGGATCGTTGCAATTGTTAACCCAAGCATCCTTGGTATGATTGAAACAATGGGTGCACCAATGATTGCTGCTATCCTATTCTTAATGCCTGTGTTCGCAATGCATAAAGTTCCTGCGATGGCAAAGTACAAGACTTCAGCTCCTGTGCAAATTTTCACAGTTATTTGTGGTCTTGCAGCAATTAGTTCTGTAATCTACGGCGCGTTTTAATCCCAAACTTTGTAAAGTCCGATTAAACTAAAAATATAATAGTAATAAGCCTCCTTTTTACAGGAGGCTTAGTTTGAGGTAATCGCTATGATTAGTGTGTTTGATATCTATAAAATTGGCATCGGTCCTTCGAGCTCACATACAGTTGGACCAATGAAAGCCGGTAAACAATTTGTTGATGACTTAAGCGCAATGGATAAGCTACAAGACATCACCAAAATTACCGTGGACGTTTATGGATCATTATCGCTGACAGGGAAAGGTCACCATACAGATATTGCTATCATCATGGGCTTAGCAGGTAACACTCCTGAGCATGTTGATATCGACAGTATTCCAGGTTTTATTGAAAGCGTTCAGCAGACTGAACGTCTTCCTGTTGGTACGCACAATCATACCGTTGCTTTTCCACGTGAAGGTGGCATGGTTTTCCATAAGAGCTTCTTGTCTTTACACGAAAACGGCATGTCAATTCATGCGTGGAACGGTGACGAAGTTGTTTACAGTAAAACCTACTACTCTATCGGCGGTGGTTTTATTGTTGATGAAGAGCATTTCGGTCAAAAAGCAAAAACTGAAGTATCAGTTCCTTACCCTTTTAACTCTGCAGAAGAGCTTGTTAACCAGTGTAAAGAGAGCGGACTTTCTATCAGCACTCTAGTAATGGAGAATGAGAAAGCTCTTCATACTGATGTTGAAGTGAAAGAGTACTTCGCGAACATCTGGAGAACCATGCAAGAGTGTATGGAGCGTGGTATGGGTACTGAAGGTATTCTTCCAGGCCCACTACGTGTGCCTCGTCGTGCAGCAGCTCTACGCCAACAGCTTTTGACTTCGGAAAAATCACTAACGACCCAATGGCCGTTGTTGACTGGGTAAACATGTACGCTTTCGCAGTGAATGAAGAAAACGCAGCGGGTGGTCGTGTGGTTACAGCACCAACTAACGGTGCATGTGGCATCATCCCAGCAGTACTTGCTTACTACGACAAGTTCATCCAAACAGTAACAGAGAAAGATTATACTCGTTACTTCGCAGCATCTGGTGCTATCGGTGGTTTGTACAAGCAAAACGCTTCTATCTCTGGCGCTGAAGTAGGTTGCCAAGGCGAAGTTGGTGTGGCTTGTTCAATGGCTGCTGGTGGTCTAGCTGCACTGCTAGGTGGAAGCCCTGAGCAAGTGTGTATGGCCGCTGAAATTGCCATGGAGCACAACTTAGGTCTGACGTGTGACCCAGTAGCAGGACAAGTACAGGTACCATGTATCGAGCGTAACGGTATTGCTGCTGTGAAAGCAATCAACTCTACCCGTATGGCAATGCGCCGTTCTTCAGCACCACGTGTTTCTCTCGATAAAGTGATTGAAACCATGCTGGAAACAGGTAAAGACATGAACGCAAAATACCGTGAGACATCGCAAGGCGGTTTAGCGGTTAAAGTAATCTGCTAATCGTTAGTATCTGATCTCATTTACGAAAGCCTGATGATTTATTATCAGGCTTTTTTCTTTTCTTCAATTCAACTTCTTGACCTACCTTTACTTAGTTTTACTTTTTGAACGCTTGTTTAAAAAAGCGATTCGCTCAAAAATGGTTCTCATTACAGCTTTTCATCATTTGGAATCATTTAACCCACATGGCTATACGTATTACAACTAAAAAAGTCTTCGTCGTGCTTACTCTTATCGCAGGTATGAGTGGCGCTGGTTACTACTTTTATCCAAAAGAAGCACCACCAAGTTTCGTTACAGAAGCCGTACGAAGAGGCGATATTGAAAACACGGTCCTTGCCACTGGTATGTTGCAGGCCTCAAAACTGGTCGCAGTCGGTGCTCAAGTCTCGGGCCAAATCGAAAAGTTGGGAGTTAAGCTTGGTGATGAAATCAAACAAGGCGACTTAGTGGCTCAAATAGACAGCCTCACTCAGCAGAACAGCCTCAAAGAAGCGAATGCATCACTAAGCAAATTAAAAGCGCAAATCATTGCGAAGCAAGCACAGATTCGTCAGGCACAATCAGAATATACACGTCAGAAATCGATGCTTGCAGATAGAGCCAGCTCCCAAGCTGACTATGAATCGGCACAAGCTACCCTAGCAGTTTACAAAGCAGAACTTGAACAGCTAAAAGCTGAGTTGGAGCAAGCGAAGATCAGTGTCGACAGCGCACAAGTTGACCTCGGCTACACCACAATTACCGCACCTATGGATGGCACCGTGGTTTATAGCGCCGTTGAAGAAGGTCAAACGGTTAACGCCAACCAAACTACCCCAACCATTATTGAACTGGCTCAGCTTGAGCGTATGACGGTTAAGGCTCAGATTTCAGAAGCAGACGTTGTGAACGTCAAATCGGGGCTGCCTGTTTATTTCACTATTTTGGGTAAACCCAACCATCAGTATCACGCGACTTTAAGAGCTATTGAACCGGGCCCTACTCTTATGGACGGTGATGACAGCGACCTTTCTGTCAGCAATGATGAAGCAATTTATTACCATGGCCTGTTCGAAGTGGATAACCCAGACAAGACGCTGCGTATCGGTATGACAGCGCAAGTATCCATTGTGTTGAACAGAGCTGATAACGCCTTATTGGTTCCCGCCCAAGTTGTGATTAAACAGCCGGGAAAAACACCACATTATCAAGTTCCGGTATTGGTTAACGGTCAGCAAGAATTGCGTGATGTGACCATTGGTATCAACAACAAAATCTTTACTGAAGTCACCAGTGGACTAGAAGAAGGCGACAAAATTATTGTTGGAGCACCAAATGCTGGCGGCTCGCGTTCTAGTCGTATGGGTTCACCGAGGATGTTTTAATGTCACGTCCACTACTTGAAATATCCCATATCTATCGCAGCTTCGCGGCGGGTGACGAAGAGCTAACGGTACTCAAAGACGTCAACCTCACTATTGAACGTGGTGAGATGGTTGCTATTGTCGGTACATCTGGCTCTGGTAAATCGACCTTGATGAACATCCTTGGTTGCCTTGATCAGCCAAGCCGCGGCGACTACTGGATAAATGGTCGAAATACCTCACAGCTCGATTCTGATCAACTGGCTGAACTACGTCGCGAACACTTTGGCTTTATATTCCAACGTTACCACCTGCTGGGTGATTTAACCGCTGTCGGTAACGTTGAGATTCCTGCAATTTATGCTGGCAGCGATAAGAAAGCGCGTCAGGAACGGGCGGAAAAATTGCTTACCCGCCTTGGTCTTGCTGACCGTCTGGATCACAAACCGAACCAATTAAGTGGTGGTCAGCAGCAGCGTGTTTCTGTTGCTCGCGCATTAGTTAATGGTGGCGACGTCATACTGGCTGACGAACCGACAGGTGCGCTCGATAGTAAAAGTGGCGAAGAGATGATGATGCTGCTGCAAGAGCTTCATCAGCTTGGTCACACTATCATCATCGTGACACACGATTTGAAAGTCGCCCAGCACGCTGATCGAATCATTGAGATCAAAGACGGTGAAATATTGAGTGACACCGTCACCAAAAAAGAACTGATTGCACAGAACAGCGATAGCGTAAAACCTGCTCCTGCTACAGACGTATTAGAGAAAGGTCGTAATCTGTTCGACAACTTGTGGGAGGCACTCAAAATGGCGTTGGTGGCGATGTCTAACCACAGATTAAGAACATTCCTGACCATGCTCGGTATTATTATCGGTATCGCTTCAGTTGTATCAGTGGTGGCGTTGGGTAATGGTTCGCAAAAAGCCATTCTAGAGAATATTTCTGCCATGGGCACAAACACCATCGATGTTATGCCGGGCACAGGTTTTGGTGACCGACGTTCAGGCCGTATTAGAACCTTAACAGCAGCCGATGCTGATGCTCTGAAAAACATGCAGTTTGTCGATAGTGTGACACCAACACTGAGCACATCGGTCACTCTGAAATATGGCAACCAAGCGGTAACAGCGTCAGTTCAAGGTGTGGGTCCGGATTACTTCCGCGTACGTGGCTATGAGCTGGCTGAAGGTCAGTATTGGGATGATTCCAGTGTCGCCAACATGGCTCAAGAAGCGGTGATTGATAACAATACTCTCAAATCATTGTTCCCTGATAAAAATCCGATTGGTGAAGTGATTTTTGCCGGTAACCTACCCGTTCGAATCATAGGCATTACTAAAGCAAAAGAAAGTGCATTTGGTAACAGTGATTCGCTCAACATTTGGGTTCCTTACACCACAGTGAGTGCGCGTATGGTTGGGCAGAACTATCTCAACCGAATCTCAGTGCGCATCAATGACAACACACCAAGTGAAGCGGCAGAACAGGCAATTATTCAGTTGTTGAAAATGCGCCACGGTACAGAAGATTTCTTTACGATTAATACCGATACCATTCAACAGAATATTGCTAAGACCACCGCAACCATGACCTTGCTGATTTCAGCTATTGCTGTGATTTCACTGATTGTTGGTGGAATTGGCGTTATGAACATTATGTTGGTTTCAGTAACAGAGAGAACACGTGAAATTGGCGTGCGTATGGCAGTGGGAGCAAGGCAAAGTGACATTCTCCGTCAGTTCTTAATTGAAGCAGTATTGGTTTGTTTGTGTGGCGGTACCATAGGTATTGGCATGGCATATTTGATTGGCGTAGCGTTCGCCTCCTTTGGTAGTAGTTTTACTATGATTTATTCCACAACATCGATTGTTTCAGCATTTCTATGCTCCACCTTGATTGGTGTGCTGTTTGGTTATCTTCCAGCGAAGAATGCCGCGCAGCTAAACCCAATTGACGCGTTATCTAGGGAGTAAGCCATGTTACGTCGATATAAATACTCCACACTTGCGCTGTGTGTCGTTCTGGCAACTGGCTGTGTGTCTCGTTCAGAGTTTCCTGAACCTGAAGTTCAAGTTCCTCAATCTTGGCAATCAACAAAGCAAGCATCGAGTGAAACAGCTTCAACAAATGAAAACGCGACACCAGTTATCAATCGCTGGTGGACCAGTTTTAACGATGAACAGCTCAATCAATTGGTTGAGAAAGTACTCGCAACCAACAGCGATTTAGCCATTGCCACACTGACGCTAAAACAAGCTCGTTTACAAGCCAACTTAGCCGGACGGGATCTCTACCCTGACCTCTCAGGCAATGTTTCTGCTGATGGCTCTCGTTATTTGGATAGTGGTGCTTCATCTGAAAGCTACCAAACAGGGCTTTCCGTCAGCTACGAAGTGGATCTGTGGGGTAAGCTTTCTGCAGCCGCAGATGAAAGTGAATGGACTGCCCTTGCCAGCTTAGAAGAGCGAGAAGCAACTGCTCAGAGTTTAGTGGCAACCACGGCGCAGCTTTACTGGCAAATCGGTTATCTTAACCAGCGCATTGAACTCAGTAACAGTGATATTGCTGATGCGACGAATACATTGAAGCAAGCACAGAGTCAGTTCAGTAATGGTTCTGTCACCCGTTTAAATGTATTAGAAGCAGAACGAACCCTTGCGGGTCTGGAAGCCACACATCGCGATTACTTGCAGCAGTTAACTGAAGCGCAGAATGCTTTTGCTATTTTGTTTGACCAAGCGCCACAACAAATGCTGAAAGAGATTAAAGCACTGCCCGAAGGTGATTTGCCTGAAATTGCGTCTGGAGTTCCTGCTGATGTGTTGAGCCGTCGACCAGATATCAAACAAGCACTGTATGAGCTGAAAGCAACATTTGCGGCTAAAGATTCAGCAGATGCTGCCTATTTCCCTACGCTAACTTTAACCGGTGCTCTGGGCGGTTCTTCAGAACAACTACGTAACTTGTTAAGCGATCCACTAGGCTCTATTGGTGCTGATTTGACCATGCCGTTCCTTAACTGGAACACCATGCAGATCAATCAAGATATCGCGCAAGTGAAATACGAATCTGCGATCATTTCATACCGCAAAGCGCTCTATACTGCGTTTCAGGATGTGGATAATGCCCTATCTGCTCGTGAAAACTATCAGTATCAGGAAGAGAAACTGCAAAAGCAGTATGACAGCGCAGCAGAAGCGGCTCGCATTTACGCCAGTCAGTATAAGTATGGTGCAATTAGCATTACCACTTTGCTTGATGCTCAAGACAATGAGCGCAGTGCCAAAGCGTCACTGTTAGAGAATCGATACAACCAACTCGTCAATCTCACTACGATTTATCGAAGCCTAGGTGGAGATGATTTGGTACCTCAAGCAACTGCTGAAACTTCGCAGCAATAACAACGCTTTTGTAGAAGTAAATTGGCAATTCATAAAAAAGAGAAACGCTTTACAGTCGTTTCTCTTTTTTCTATCTGACTTCCCAACTGATTTTATGGCGCAGGGCTGTATAACCTTGGCGAGCCCGAATGAGGCAGGTGAATCAAGTTCAGATTGTTTCTTCTCGCCCATTCAACAGTTAATGCGGTTGGGGCAGATAAACACACCAGCGTTGAAAGCTTTGCTCTTACAGCTTTATGAATAAGCTCCAGACTGCAACGACTGGTCACTATCGCAAAGCCGCTTTTGATATTGAGCTGCTCTGATGCCATTGCACCAATCAGCTTATCCAGCGCATTGTGGCGACCAATGTCCTCGCGGCAGAGCACAATCTCTCCTTTTGCATTGGCAAATAAAGCGGCATGCAGCGCGCCGGAAATTTTTGCCGCTTGCTGATGTTGAGAGATTCTCTCTCTCAACCCTTCAAAGACTAACGGATTAGGTGGTGAGGATGAATCCAGTGGAGACAAATCAGGTAAAGCTTGTTCAAGAGCTGCCACACCACAGATACCACAACCGGTCGTACCGGCCATATGACGACGTTGATTTTTCAGATTCCAAAAAGCGCGGTTACTGATTTCCACTTCTGCGAAGTGAGAGTCGCCCTGCCCGCCAATTTCTATGTCTCGAATTTCGCTAAAGCTACTCACAATGCCAGCACTAAGGCTAAATCCGCGAACGAAATCTTCAAGATGACCGGGGGTGACCATCATCACCGCTTGGTTGATACCGTTGTAACTGATCGCTAAAGCAGACTCGCTGGCTAACGGAGCATCTAGTATTTCACTTTGACCGGTTAACTCACGGTAGTAATGCGCACTCGGTGCAGCTGGCGCTTGGTTAAAATCATGCAGCTCACTGTAAGTTTGAGTATCTATCGTGCAGGACATCAAATCACCTCCATCACTTGCATGCGTGATTTAGGCTTAGCAAACAGATGTTTCGCTTCAGCAAAGCACTGATCAACAAGCGCCGATGAGGGTTCTTGTTTACGTTTGAGTAAAACCAGAGGTGAATGCACCACCGCTTTCTCAATCGGGACGATACGCAGTTGTTCGTTGAGTTCTGCTAACCCAGAATTGAGCGGCATAATTGCACAGCAAAGTCCGCTGGTGACCGCTTGGATTAAGTGAAAGGTGGAATTACTTTCAATCACCGTTTGCGGTACAAGTCCCTTACTGCCAAAACTCAAATCGATGGAGTGGCGGTAATGCATCCCTTTTGATAGCAAGCCTAATGGAATGCTGCTTAAGGATTCCCACATCACAACGTCTTCAGCGAAGTCAAAATAACGATGATCGTAAAGCACGCCTAAATCTGTTGAGCTCATTTCGACTACGTCAAAATAGCTCGTATTCACCTGATCGATGTAACACATACCCAAATCAAGCTGATTGCGATTGAGCTGGTCTATGATCTGCTCAGACGCCATAGACATTATCTGAAAACGTAACTCTGGATAGAGTTCTGACAGTGGTTTAATGAACTGCATCGGGTTCTGGCTTGCCAAAGGAACCATGCCTAATCTCAATGAACCGACCAACTGTCCTCGACAATTTGCCGCTTCAGCTTGTAGCCCATCGTGAGCAGCCAATACCGTTTTTGCCCAAGCAAGAATCCGGTCCCCCGATTCGGTAAATCCTTCAAATCGTTGACTTCTTGTGATGAGTTCAAGCTCTAGCTCTTCTTCTAAACGTCTAATCCTCATCGACAATGTTGGCTGCGTGATATGACATAATGCCGCCGCCTGACCAAAATGCTTGGTCTGATCTAAGGCGATTAAATACTTAAGTTGTTTGATATCCATTGTCGATTACAAGACCTAAACCGTATGTGACAAGAGCGTTTTTTCAGAAAATGAGGATCGGAAAAAACTCAGCAATAATTGATCTAAATCAAGATTATTCTTATCAAATACCAGGGTCAAATCTAAATTATCTATAGCGTGATAGATAGCAACTATCAGACAATCTTCGGCCAGATAAGGAATAACGCGATCAATCGCCTTATTTTCAGCCAAATTATTACTTCGTTAATATATGCGGTTTATCAGCAGCTATTCATTCGTTTTTTGCATTCATCATAGATTCTGTTTATCACTCAGTCGGTAATATCAATTGGACGCATATCATGGGACGCAATAATCTTTGATTTAGATCAAGACATTATGTCAGCAGATCCAATCTGAAATTTAAAAGCAGTAAGCAGGACTCTTCTAAAACCATAATAAGCCGTATTACTACTTCCGCTTTATTCCCATATCGCGCCTGTTTTCACCGGTACTCCTGTTTGCTGTTGTTCCTGTTCGTGAGGAGTAAAGTCGTGAGTCAAAAAGAACATATTAAGCAATACAAAGGCCCTGCAGGTGGTTGGGGGGCATTGAAAGCCGTCACGAAAAGTTTGTGGGGCAGCGAGAACGCCGTTAAGAACATTCGTACCATGCTCAAGACTAACCAAAATGGAGGCTTTGACTGCCCCGGTTGTGCTTGGGGAGAATCACCGGAAAGCGGCAAAGTAAACTTCTGCGAAAACGGTGCAAAAGCGGTTAACTGGGAAGCCACCAATCGCGTGGTTGATCCAGAGTTTTTCGCTACTCACAGCGTTTCATCACTATTAAAACAAACCGACTATTGGCTTGAGTATCAAGGTCGCATTACGCATCCGATGAAATACGACTCTGCCAGCGATCACTACGTTCCGGTAAGCTGGGATGAGGCATTTCAGTTAGTTGCTAAACATCTCAATCAACTTGAATCACCACATCAGGCTGAGTTTTATACATCTGGTCGTGCAAGCAACGAAGCAGCGTTCTTATACCAACTGTTCGTGCGTGCTTTCGGCACTAACAATTTTCCTGACTGCTCCAACATGTGCCATGAAGCCAGTGCAATTGGTATGAAGGACACCATTGGTGTTGGTAAAGGAACAGTAATTTTTGACGACTTTTCCAAAGCCGATGCGATTTTTGTTATTGGTCAGAATCCGGGAACCAACCACCCGAGAATGCTCGAACCTCTGCGTGAAGCAGTAAAACGTGGCGCGCAAGTGATTTGCCTTAATCCGCTGAAAGAACGCGGTCTGGAACGATTTCAAAACCCGCAAGTACCAATTGAAATGCTCAGCAACGGTTCTAAACCAACCAACACAGCGTACTTAAGACCCGCTCTCGGTGGCGATATGGCGGTATTTCGTGGTATCGCCAAGTACTTGCTGCAATGGGAACGCCAAGCTCTGGAAACCGGTGGTATAGCGGTATTCGACAGAGCATTCATCCGAGAGCACACCATTGGGATTGATGAATATTTGAGAGAAGTCGATGCGACCACATGGGAACATATCACAGAGCAATCTGGCCTTGAATTGAGCGAAATTGAAATGGTTGCCGATATGTATCGTCGTTCAGATCGTGTGATCATGTGCTGGGCTATGGGTTTGACCCAACATCGTCACTCAGTGCCAACGATTAAAGAAGTAGCAAACGTACAAATGTTACGAGGCAACGTAGGTAAACCGGGCGCTGGACTGTCTCCCGTTCGCGGCCACAGTAACGTGCAAGGTGACCGCACTATGGGCATTGATGAAAAACCTTCAAAAGCCTTTCTTGATAGCATTGAGCGCCGTTTCAACTTTAGTGTTCCTCGTGAAGTTGGCCACAACACCGTCCAAGCGATTAAAGCGATGGAAGAACAGAAGTCGAAAGTGTTCATTGGTTTAGGTGGAAACTTCGCCCAAGCCACTCCGGATACTGAACGTACACATCTGGCGATGAAAAATTGCGACCTGACGGTTCATATCTCAACCAAGCTCAACCGCTCACATTTGGTGACAGGAAAAGATGCCCTTATCCTGCCATGTTTGGGGCGCACAGAGATTGATATTCAAGCTCACGGCCCACAAGGTGTAACCGTTGAAGATACCTTCAGCATGGTTCACATCTCCTACGGTCAGTTGAAACCTCGCTCGGAACATTTACGTTCAGAACCAGCCATTATTGCCGGAATTGCCCATGCGACTCTCGGCTGCCACCCGATTGACTGGAACTGGGCAATTCAGGATTACGAACGTATCCGCGATTTGATTTCTGAGACTATTCCTGGTTTTACCGATTTCAATCAAAAACTGCGTAATCCAGGTGGCTTCCATCTTGTAAACTCAGCAGCAGAACGTAAATGGAATACACCATCAGGTAAAGCACAGTTTAGTGACAGCCCGTTACCCAAACAGCTGATCAACGAGGCCGTCTTGGAGCAAGGCAACAAACCCGATTTGATATTGCAAACCATGCGTTCACACGACCAATACAACACCACCCTTTACGGTTTGAACGACCGCTATCGCGGTGTGTTTGGTATGCGTGAAGTGCTGTTTGTCAATGAAGATGATATTGCCAAACTTGGATTTAAAAACGGTGACAAGGTGGATATGGTGTCGCTTTGGGAAGATGGCGTTACACGTAAAGTACAAGGCTTCACCTTAGTAGCGTACGATATTCCTAGAGGTCAGGCTGCCGCATATTATCCAGAAACTAATCCGCTTGTACCTTTGGATAGCTATGGCGAAAGAACCTTTACTCCAACGTCTAAGTTCATCGCAATTAAGCTTGAAAAAGCCTCTTCAGATGAAATTCAACGTTCTAAAGTCGAATAAAAGAATCTGAATTAGCAAACAAAAAAACCACCCGACACTTCATGCATTATTTAGCGATATAAAGTTAAACGATGCAGAGTTAAGGTGGTTTTCTTCTTCAGCTTGAAGCGCCGACGAATAAGACGCTACAGAGCGAGTTAAGCTTGGCCAGTATAGATACAGCCAGCGGTACAGGTTTCTTTGATTTCAACTTTGCTCAGCAAAGGCAAAGACGGTTTTAGCTGCTGCCAAATCCACTTCGCAAGAACTTCACTGGTCGGGTTTTCTAACCCTTCAATATCATTCAGATAGTAGTGATCCAGTCTGTCATAGATAGGTTTGAATGCCGCTTTGATTTCTGCGAAATCCACTAACCACCCAGTATGCGGATCAACATCGCCAGCGACGTATAGGCGAACCAAAAATGAGTGTCCATGCAGACGCCCACATTTATGCCCTTCTGGCACATGCGGTAAGTGGTGCGCGGCTTCGAACATGAACTCTTTGTAAATTTCAGTCTTCATATTGGTGATCAGTCTATCAATCTGGCTAGTAAAAATGAGGCGCAATAGTAAGTAATCTGACACTAGGAAACAAGCGTAGGATCTCACTTTTCACTGCAATTTCAGTTTTAACAAAACAATAATTCGATGTCGAAATTATGGCAGCAGCGTCAAATTTCTGAGCACAGCATTTCTGTGTCACAAATATAAAATCCATATTTTGTATGTGGTCACAGTAACAAAAACACTCATTTTCCCTTTATTTTCTAACGTCTATATTTAGTTAAATAATATTTAATAACTCTATAACAATAAGACCATTATGAGCTCAACAATTACCTCCAAACTACTTCTGACGCTGGTGACAGTTTTCGCACTGGTTCTGGCTAGTTCAACTATTTATCAGTCTATTCAACAACGGGATTTGATTAACTCCGTCTTGGGTGAGCAACTGCACGATAAAGCCAGCAACTATTTCGATAGCCTCAATATGATGATGCTTACCGGCACTATGGCGCAGAAAGAAACGCTGCGTCAAAAAGCCTTAGCGCAAGATGGTATTGAACAAGTGCGTGTTTTGCGCTCTGACTTAGTCAGTAAACTTTATGGTCCGGGTCAGGAAAACCAAACACCTGTTGACGATATTGATAAACGTGCATTGAAAGGCGAATACATTTTAGAGCCGATAGAAGCGAGTTGGGGTAAAGGCATTGTTGTCGCTCTGCCAATGAAATCCAGCGAAAACTATCGCGGCACAAACTGTGTGGCTTGCCACATGGCGCCTGAGGGCGAAGTGTTGGGGGTTATCCGCCTTGAGTACAACCTAAGTCATATCAACAGCCTGATTAACCACAGAACACTGATTGGTGTCGGAATCATGGCTGCTATCGCTATTGTTGGCTTCTTGATTACACTCACGCTGATTAAGAGATTCATTGTAAGACCATTGCAAACAACCACACTGTTTATGAGTCAGGTCAGTAAAAGTAAAGATCTTTCACCGCGACTTGATAACGTCAAAAAGGACGAATTGGGACAACTCGCTGCCTCAATTAACTCCCTTATGGACACCGTATCGGACAGCTTGCAACAAGTACAAACAACATCACACTCCCTCGCATCTTCCGCTAATCAGTTAACGGGCGTCGCGCAGGTAACAGACAGAGCCGCAAATAACCAACAGAGTGAAACTTCTGATGTGCAGTACAACATCGAAGAAATGCAAAATAAGCAGCACGAAGTTGAGTTGTCGACGGCGGATGCTGCTCAATTAGTCAAACACACAACGAATGTTGCCCAAACTAGTGCGAAACAAGCGCACTCTGCCAGCGAAGATATTAAAAACTTGGTTGGTGACATTGAAGATGTGAAAAACAAGATAGCGCAACTGAACAACCAAACTGGCGAAGTCTCTACCATTTTAGGCGTGATTAGAGGTATCGCCGAACAAACCAACCTACTTGCACTGAACGCAGCAATTGAAGCGGCACGAGCTGGCGAACAAGGTCGCGGATTTGCGGTGGTGGCTGACGAAGTTCGTAACCTTGCTTCGCGTACCGCAGAAGCGACGGGGAATATTGAGAAAATTATTGCCCAGTTCCAAAGAGAGAGCGAAGAGTCGATGGTTTCAGTAGATAGCGTCTGTTCAGAGGCTCATGCCCGCTCAAATGAAATTGAAGAACTCTCTGCTGCGATGACGAATGTTGTGGCTGAAATGAAGCAGGTTCTCGAGCACACTGAAAGTATTCAGCGCCAGACCCAGATGACTACGCAAGTAAGCCAGAATGTTCAGCAAAAAGTAGAAGTGATCGCGCGCCACGCGCAAGACACTTCTCACTCTGCAACAGAAACGCGCGAAATCAGCTTAAATCTAGAGCGATTGTCACAACAACTGGAGTCTTTGCTCAATCAATTTACTCTTTCGCGTAAGAATTAACCACCAAAGTAAGATTAAAGGTTGAAGCTGACGAATTGACAGGTAATATGTCCCGTTGAATCAATAAGAATTCTATCCAACCCAATGAATCGTCTATTTAATAAACAATAATGACGAAAAAACACATTGGGTTGAATGTTTACCTCAATGGAGACTATATCAAACATGACTTACGCGCCTGTAACTGACGTACTTGGCGGCAAGCTAGCAGTAGACAGTGAAGTCACTGTACGCGGCTGGATCCGTACACGTCGTGATTCCAAAGCTGGAATCTCTTTCCTTGCCATTTATGACGGCTCTTGTTTCGACCCGATTCAGGCCGTGGTCCCAAATAATCTTAATAATTACGAAAACGAAGTATTAAAGCTAACAACTGGCTGCTCTGTTGAAGTAACAGGTAAGATTGTTGAGTCTCCAGCGTCTGGTCAAGATTTCGAACTAGCAGCAACTGAAGTTAAAGTTGTTGGCTGGGTTGAAGATGCTGAAACATACCCAATGGCGAAAACTCGTCACTCTATCGAGTACCTTCGTGAAGTGGCACACCTTCGTCCACGCACTAACGTCATTGGTGCTGTTGCTCGTGTACGTAACTCTCTTTCTCAAGCGATCCACCGTTTCTACCATGAGCAAGGCTACTTCTGGATGTCTGCTCCACTGATCACGGCTTCAGATGCAGAAGGTGCTGGTGAGATGTTCCGCGTATCTACGCTTGATATGGCGAACCTACCACTCGATGACAAAGGCAATGTGGACTACAACGAAGATTTCTTCGGCAAAGAAACATTCCTAACTGTATCTGGTCAGCTAAACGCAGAAGCCTACGCTTGTGCATTAAGCAAAGTGTACACTTTCGGCCCTACTTTCCGTGCTGAAAACTCAAACACTAGCCGCCACTTAGCCGAGTTCTGGATGGTTGAGCCAGAAGTTGCATTCGCAGAGTTGGATGACGTAGCAAAACTAGCAGAAGACATGCTGAAGTATGTATTCAAAGCGGTACTGGCTGAGCGTCGTGACGACCTTGAGTTCTTTGCTTCTCGTATCGACAAAGATGCGATTACTCGTCTAGAGCAGTTTGTACAATCTGACTTTGCACAAGTGGATTACACTGATGCAATTCAAATCCTTCTAGATTCTGGTCGTGAGTTCGAGTTCCCAGTTGAATGGGGTATCGACATGTCTTCTGAGCATGAGCGTTACCTAGCTGAAGAACACTTCAAAGCGCCTGTTATCGTTAAGAACTACCCGAAAGACATCAAAGCTTTCTACATGCGTCTGAATGATGACGGTAAGACAGTAGCAGCGATGGACGTTCTTGCACCGGGTATCGGTGAAATCATCGGTGGTTCTCAGCGTGAAGAACGTTTAGACGTTCTTGATGCACGTATGGTTGAAATGGGCATCGATCCTGAGCACATGAGTTGGTACCGCGACCTACGTCGTTACGGTACTGTACCTCACGCTGGTTTCGGTCTAGGTTTCGAGCGTCTAGTATCTTACGTAACGGGTATGGGTAACGTGCGTGACGTGATTCCATTCCCACGTACTCCTCGCTCAGCGAACTTCTAATCACTTTTTAGTGATACGTAATTTAAAAGACCTCCCTAGTGGAGGTCTTTTGTCTTTTCTGGCACTCAAACTGGTTAACTTTCTTTTTGATCTGCTTTCAACGCGTACTTTATACCTACAAAACACAGACTAAAGATAACGAATGGAATGATCGCTGCGGTGTACTCAACCCACGCATACTGTGCAAATGATTTGGCCAAGATAAGGTGTGCAAACACAAGCAAGAAAGCACTAAATATCGCCACTATAATCAGTGTTAGTTCATGTTTTACCAACTGCTTTTCCATCATCACTCCTAACTAAAAGGTTGTTATTACGCTGATTAAACCACATTAAGAGAATGGTGAACCGATACAGTTGTTGTGATAAATACCTTAACAGATACTAGTAACTCTCCTATTTTTTGATGTGCCATTAACAGGTATGGAGGTGTTGAGTCGTAAGTAGTCTTGAAACTAGCTGTCACTTGAAAAATTATGTTCCATACTTTCAATGGAATGACGAATTTTTGGAGGAAGTTATGAAAGTTTTTAGAATGGAAGACCTCAACTACAACGGTATAAAAGATAACGTGCACAGTTGGGACCATCCTGAAGCTCCGGATCCCTATTATTGGCGCCCTGATTGGTTACATATTGCGGAAGATGCCTTGGGCTTACACCCGAAACAACCATTGGACGTCAAAGAAGGTCAGACGCCCACAGAAGAAGATGCAAAGAAAGCCATCGTTAAACATCTCAACGAAAATCAAAATTAGCCACTACTGACGACTAAGTGCGTTGATGAAAAGCCTCCTATTGCGGAGGTTTTTCTCTATCTATGAGTTCAATTTTGTGAACTACAGAACCTTTCCTTAAGATTTTTTCGCTTTCTTAAGTTTTCCTTAAGTTACTCACTGCACTATCCACCTCACAAAGACACTGCTGTCCCCTATCAACTAACTGAATGAGTAGGTGAGCATTATGACAAAACTCGCTTTTGCCTCTTTTGCTGGATTACTTTTAATTCACACTTCAGCACATGCATTCACGAATGATCCGTTCGCAGACAGTGATTCTCCAATACAGGCTTCTTCAAACGTTGAGCACACGGTCTACACCACAAACAAAACCAGCGGGTTAGATTTTTCATCAGTGGCAGCGTCAACCTTAGTCGGGTATCTAGATGAAAATAGCGATAGCGACTTCTTACCTAATGCGGTTGCTGCAATCGCTCTTTCGGCAGGGCTACAGTACACAGTCGACACCCAAGTCAACGCTATTTCAGATGTAAAAATAACCCCTTATTTTAATGGTAGCGAAACAGGCATTAGTCTTTCATTTTCATTTCAATGATCACTCTTATTCAGATCCTGATTGAACAAAACTGTTCACTGCATAATCCGGTACTCTCAAACTACTTTCGTAAACAAATTGGTAACACTTTTCTGCTTCATTTCCTGCAAAATACAATGGTCTTTTCATAAGAAAAGCGACCTTTAAGCATTAATCATCAAGCAAGTTAAATTATTTTGAAATTTTCTAAAGACCACTGTTGTCAGCGTTGGTACAGAAAGGTATAAATACGATAAATTTGACTGGTTTTACCCTCCACCTAACTTACATGGATGAGCATTATGTTTGAAAAAGTTGTCGCGGCCCCTGCTGACCCTATTCTTGGTTTGACTGAAGAGTTTAAAAAAGACCCTCGTGCTGAGAAAATTAACCTGGGCGTTGGTATTTACAAAAATGAAGCAGGTCAAACCCCTGTTTTAGCTACCGTTAAAAAAGCAGAAGCAGCTCTACTTGAATCTGAAAAAACAAAATCTTATCTAACTATCGAAGGTACTGCAGAGTACGGTTTGGCAGTACAAAAACTGCTATTCGGTGCAGACTCAGACATCGTGACTAAACAGCTAGCAAAAACAGCTCAGGCGCCGGGCGGTACTGGTGCTCTACGTGTGGCGGGTGAGTTCATCAAACGTCAGCTCGGTAATGTGAAAGTGTGGATCAGTAACCCAACTTGGGCTAACCACAACGGTGTCTTCTCTGCCGCTGGTCTAGAAGTTGCTCAATACTCTTACTATAACGCAGAAGCGAAAGACAAAGATTTCGCTGCTATGGTTGCAGACCTAGAGAAAGCTGCTGCGGGTGACGTTGTACTGTTACACGGATGCTGCCATAACCCTACGGGTATTGATCCAACAGCGGAAGAGTGGGAAACGCTAGCAAAACTTGTGGCTGATAAAGGCCTTCTTCCGATGTTTGACTTTGCATACCAAGGTTTTGCAAAAGGCGTTGAAGAAGATGCTGAAGGTTTACGTATTTTCGCTAAATACAACAGCGAAATTCTAGTCGCAAGCTCGTTCTCTAAAAACTTTGGTTTGTACAACGAGCGTGTTGGTGCATTCACTCTAGTAGCACCTTCATCTGAAGTAGCAGAAACAGCTTTCTCTCAAGTTAAAGCTATCATCCGTTCTATCTACTCTAACCCACCAGCACACGGTGCAGCAGTAGTAACGCACATTCTTAACAACGCTGAACTGCGTGCAGAATGGGAAGCGGAAGTCGCGGAAATGCGTGAACGTATTCAAGAAATGCGCGAACTGTTCGTAGCGACTCTGAAAGAGCAAGGTGTGACAGCAGACTTTAGCTTTATCGAACGTCAAAACGGTATGTTCTCTTTCTCTGGTCTAAACAAAGAGCAAGTAGCTCGTTTGAAAGAAGAGCTAGGCATCTACATCGTAGGCTCTGGCCGTATCAGCGTAGCAGGCATGACGAAGTCAAATATGCTTCCTCTATGCCAAGGTATTAAAGCAGTACTTTAATCCTTATCAGACAAGTAAAAGCCGACCATAGGGTCGGCTTTTTTGTGCAGATTTTTTGAAACTAATAATTGAACTTGACTAGGATACCCGCTTCTCGAATCGATGAGTTTCGCTCACCATCTCGGTAAGAGATGAAACCACCGAGAGCAAACTTCGGATAGAAATAGTAATCACCGCTAAGTGTGTAGATATTTTCGTCCAGCCATTTATTTCTTAGGGTCTCAGCAAACAGTGACGTTTCTAATTTTTCGGTAACAGCGTACCTTAAACCAAGGTCTACGCTATATACAAAGTCTGTTTCTTTATCGCCAGCATCTATTCTCAATGCACCAATTTTACCGTTGGTAACCAAATCCAGTTTATCAGCCAATAACCAGCGATAACCTAAACCAACTCTGAGTAGATAGTGATCAATAGTGACATTATTAGGGTGAACAAACCGAGAACCATAATCGGCACTCCAAAGAAGGTCACTATTATCAAACTTATGGTTTATTCCGATAACTGCTGCACTTGCATTGTCGCCATCAGTTGAATTAGAACGATATGAACCAGAACTGACACTTCCATATGCATAGTCGTACTGAAGCGGAGTCGCTTCAGTTAGCTCATGTGAAAAAACAGATGAAGATAGCAACACCGACGAGATAAGTACTGCCCATTTTTTCATCAACAACTCCTTGAATTTCCTGCCTCACTCAAATTAGCTTAGTCGAATCTGGCAAAAGATTTTGAGATATCGCCTTAGAATCTGCGTTCGAAGGAAAAGTCGTGTACAATTTATATTTTCTTGTGTTGACAGACTCTTACGTTCATTACGTCCACATAACGCATCTTTCAAGGAGCCTATATGGAAGCCGAGCTATCAGAAATTAAAAATTTCCTTAGCCAACACCTCCCTTTCTCTGAGTTACCAGAAGAAACTCTAGAACACATCGCTCACCATATAGAAATTGCTTACTACAGACAGGACACACCGATCATCCATCTTGGCGATCATATCCAAGACCTCTATATGATTCGCAGTGGCACGGTTGAAGTCTATCGACGTAAAGGTGAACTCTATAACCGTTTAACCGAAGGCGGACTGTTCGGCCAGATGGGGTTACTCACCAACAATAAAGTTCGTTTTCCTGTCACCGCAATTGAAGACACGCTCGTTTACTGCATACCAGAATCTGTTTTCCAGTCACTCTATGAAGACCACGATTCTTTTGCAGATTATGTAGAAGTAGAAGATAACGCTCGCCTTCGCCAAGCTGTGTCGAACAGTTCAGAACAAAATGACTTAACCACGTCAAAAGTAAAACGTATTTTGACTGGTGAAGCGCCTTACGTATTTAAAGATGCCACCATACAACAAGCAGCAATCAAAATGGCAGAGGAAAATGACTCTTCGCTATTGGTGATCGACCCTGAAATCCTCGAAGATAACGAAGACGACCAGAGCCCGGTCATCGGCATCGTCACAGAAAAAGACTTATGCCATCGAGTGTTGGCAACGGGTATTGATCATCAAGCACCTATCACTGATGTTATGACGTCAGAAGTCATGTTCTTAGATCACAACGCTTATGTTTATGAAGCGATGTTAATGATGCTTCGTTACAACGTGCATCACCTACCTGTAGTAAAAGACAAAAAGCCGATTGGCATTCTCAACATCACTGACATCATTCGTTACGAGTCCCAAAACTCGCTGTTACTGGTCAGTAGTATATTCCAACAAAACAGCGTCGAAGACTTAGCGACACTATCTAAACAGGTTAAAGATGCTTTTGTCCGGCTTGTAAATGAGGACGCCAACTCCCATATGGTCGGTACGGCAATGTCGACCATTGGTCGCAGTTTTAAACAACGTATTTTGGAGCTGGCGGAAGAGACTTTTGGCCCTCCCCTATTCCTTATTGCTTCTTGGCACTTGGCTCGATGGGAAGGGATGAACAACTCGTCGTGACCGATCAGGATAACGCCATCATTCTAGACGATAGCTACAACGAAGAAGCCCACGGCGAGTATTTTGCCAATCTAGCCAAGTTTGTGTGTGATGCTTTGGACCAGTGCGGTTACAGCTATTGTACTGGTGATATTATGGCGACCAATCCAATGTGGCGAATGACTCGTCAGGAATGGGAAGCATGCTTTGCAGATTGGATAGACAATCCGAACCCTAAAGCATTGCTGAATGCTTCCATATTCTTCGATTTAGACGGTGTTTATGGTCGTTTAAAGTGGGCAGAAATGCTCAATGGCTTCATCGTTCGGCGCGCACGCAGGAACAATCGCTTTTTGGCTTGTTTGGCACGTAATGCATTAAACCGTACGCCACCTCTCGGCTTCTTCAAGAGTTTTGTCATGGAGAAAGATGGCCGTCACAACAACTCTATCAACCTTAAGCGACGCGGTACCGCCCCTCTTGCGGATTTAATACGTGTACACGCATTAGCTGTCGGTTCTCGTGCCAAAAACTCATTTGAACGTCTCGACAACGTTATCGACGCAGGTATTTTGCCTAAAGGCAGAGGTGAAGACTTACGTGATGCACTTGAGTTCATCTCTATGGTTCGTATTCGCCACCAAGCGTTTGATGTAGAGAACGATATCGAAGCGGATAACAATATCGAACCTGAGAATCTTTCTGAATTTGAAAGACGTAACTTAAAAGATGCCTTCCAGATTCTAAGTAACGCTCAGAACTTCTTGAAATACCGCTATCAGGCCAGTAACAACTTTAAATAAGGGACACCATGAAACGTCTGTTTCAGGCGCCAAGTATTGACTGGCCCTACAAATATCAAAGTAAAAGGAACGTAGTGACTCACCCGTTGCTGCAAAGCTTTTACCAATCAGAAATGACCGATGGAAATACGCCGATTGGAGATATTGAATTCATCGCAATGGACTTCGAGACCACAGGGTTGGATTCCGATAAAGACGATATCATCACCATTGGTATTGTGCCTTTTACTCTTAACCGCATTTATCTCAATCGAGCAAAGCACTGGATAGTGCGCCCAAGACAAAAACTGGATGAGAATTCAGTAGTAATACATGGCATCACTCACAGTGACATCATCGATGCTCCAGATCTGTCTGAGATTATGGCTGAAGTGCTCGCCGAGTTGTCAGGTAAAATTATGGTGGTTCATTATCGACACATCGAACGTGAATTTCTCGATAAAGCTTTAAAGCTCAGAATCGGAGAAGGCATCGAATTCCCCGTTGTGGATACTATGGAAATTGAATCGCTGATTCAGAAAAGAACCACCAACGGATTATGGAATAAATTAAGAGGTAGGAAACCAGAGTCGGTTCGCCTTGGGCAATCAAGAACTCGCTATGGCCTGCCCGCTTACACGCCTCACCACGCCCTGACAGACGCTGTCGCTACCGCAGAACTGTTCCAAGCCCAGATTGCTTATCATTACAACCCACTCCTAACTATCAGGACACTTTGGCGTTAATGTATGGACTGATGTTTGTTGTTTGCGATAACAAACAAGCACAAAAAAGCCGACTTTTCAGTCGGCTTTTGCTTTAGGTTGTGTCACTTAACGTTTAAAGGTTTCAGTACGTAAACCCATCACTAAGCTGACACACATCAGCAATAGTACAAACGTAAATGGTAATGCAGTTGAAATCGCCCCAGCTTGCAGCGCTTGTACCGCTTCTGTACCACCAATCCAAAGCAATGCAATCGCAATCAGGCCTTCCATCATTGCCCAGAACACGCGTTGAGCGACAGGAGAGTCAAGCTTACCACCAGCGGTAATACTATCGATAACCAATGAGCCTGAATCTGAAGAGGTAATAAAGAATACCAATACCAGAATAACCGCAATCATCGACAACACAGTACCGTAAGGTAGGCTATCAAACATCTGGAACATAGCCAGAGAAACATCTGTTAAGCCATGCGAACCGAGCTCACCAACTTTGTCGACAACTTGTTCAACAGCCAAACCACCAAATACAGACATCCAAATCAGAGTAACTACAGTTGGAACAATCAGAACCGCAGTAATAAATTCACGAATTGTACGGCCTCGAGATACGCGTGCGATAAACATACCTACAAATGGTGACCATGAAATCCACCAAGCCCAGTAGAACACAGTCCAGCCTTGGAACCACGCTTCGTCTGAACGACCGTGCGGATTACTTAGCGGAAGAATGTTTTCAATGTATGACATTAACGTGGTTGGAATCGAGGCAAATGTAACGGCGTAGCCAATCAGTGCTACTAGTATCAGTAGCAGGAACGCAACAACCATGTTGATGTTAGAAATAACTTTAACACCACCATCAATACCGCGGATAACAGAAATAGTCGCCAACAGTGTTACCACGATAATGACCGTTACCTGTAGCCCAATACCAGCGTCGATACCAAACACATGGTGAATACCACTCGCGGCTTGCTGTGCACCAAGACCTAACGACGTTGCAAGACCAAACAGAGTCGCAATTACCGCCAGAATATCCACAATGTGCCCTGCCCAACCCCATGCTCGATCACCGAGTATTGGGTAAAAGATAGAACGAATAGAAAGCGGCAGCCCCTTGTTATAACAGAAGAACGCTAGAGACAGAGCCACAACACCGTAGATCGCCCAAGGGTGTAAACCCCAGTGGAACATGGTTGCACCCAGTGCAAGCTTAGCTGCTTCTGGTGAATTAGCCGCGACACCAAGTGGTGTCTCGTACCATCCGGTAAAATAAGCAACAGGCTCAGCCACACTCCAGAACATCAAGCCTATACCCATACCCGCTGCAAATAGCATAGAGAGCCATGAGATAAAGGAATGATCTGCCACAGCATCATCACCACCCAAACGAATTTTACCGTATGGAGAGACAATTAGAGCCAAGCAGAAAAGAACAAAAATGTTACCTGCCCAAATAAATAGCCAGTCAAATGATCCAATGATCTGCCACTTCAGACCGTCCAATGCGGATTTAGCTGTATCTGCGTCAACAAATAAAATCGTCAATAAAAAGAGTAATATTAAGCCGGCGCTTATACCAAATACAGAGTTGTGGACATCAAATCCCCACTTCTGAACGTTGTCTTGACCTACCGTATAGTCGGTACTGTCAATACTGTATTTATCAATACCTTTTGTCATTTGTCCTCTCTTTGAATCAATCTAAATTGAACTCAAATAACTATGAGTAAGAAGTAAGTTCTTACTGAAGTCACAAAAATTACTTTGTACTCATAACTATTAACTCAACAATAAGAGGCCTATATTGTACACATGCCCATTTACAAATCTACAAACAGCTTAAAATAAACACAATATTAATATGAAATCACGTTTGAACGACCAATGTTTCACCGCAAAACGCACAACTAATCGTTTGTGCACGAAACATTATTGCATTTTAAGCCACTTCTACATTGCCTCTTTGTAGAGATAAAAAGTATGACGTCTATGCTTTTCAATAACGTCTAACTGCGGTATTGTCGCGCTAGAAAATTACACCGCTTTTACTGGGTAGCTAACCGTGGAAAAACATGAAGAAGTTCTAGTGGCAATTCGCCAAATCATCAGAGCCATCGATCTACACTCTAAGAAGCTTAGCAAAGATGCAGGCTTAACGGGGCCACAACTTATTCTTATGCGTGCGATTCAAGAGTTAGGCGAAGTCACAATCCGAGAACTCTCCAAGCACACCAATATGAGTCAAGCCACTGCCACAACCATACTTGATCGTCTTGAGCGAAACGGTTACGTACAGCGTATTCGTAGCGTCGAAGATAAGCGGAAGGTTCATGCCCATCTCACCGAAACCGGAAAAGTATTGTTGGCCCAAGCTCCAGCACCGCTGCAAGAGAGCTTTGTTAAGCGTTTTCAAACCTTGGCAGATTGGGAACAAAGCTTATTACTCTCTTCCGTTCAAAGACTTTCTTCAATGATGAATGCGGAAAACATCGATGTCGCACCACTACTTGAAATCGGTAGTATCACTAAGAATGAAGAATAGATGATTTGATGAAAAAAGGTTGGGATATCCCAACCTTTTTTATTTTTAATTACAGACAATTAAGTACGGTTATTCCAACAGACCGTGTTGCACCGCGTACTTAGCCAGTTCCGCAGTTGAGTGAATATCCAGCTTATGTTTGATATTTTGTCGATGCGTTTCAACGGTGCGATAACTAATGCTTAGTAGCGACGCAATTTTCTTACTACTACAACCTTGAGCAACCAGCTTCAAAACGGCTTCTTCCCTACGACTCAGAGGGTTAGGCTTATTCGCAGTAGGAGTAATCTCTCCAGTGAACAGAGTTTGGGTGACCGATTCGCAAAAATAGGTAGAACCTTGATTCACCGTTTTGATCGCCTGAACCATCTTAGAAGCTGAAATTTCTTTGAGCATATAACCCACGGCTCCTGCCTGCATCACTTTCATTATGTATTCGCGATTGTCATGCATAGTCAGCATCAGCACCTTTGCATCGGGTACTTCTTCTTTGATTAAGCGAGTCGCATCAATGCCATTCATTATCGGCATGCTGACGTCCATCAATATAACGTCCGGCTGGTGTTGTTTCACCACATCCAACGCTTCAAGACCGTTACTTGCAGTGGCGACAACTTGAATTTCTGGCTCCAATTCAAGACGCGCCATAAAACCTTCCAGTACCACCTGATGGTCATCGACAATGACAACTCTAATTGGTTTTTCCATACACTAATCCATCCAATCGCAATAACACGGTAATCTCTGTGCCAAAACCAGCCTCACTGATTAACTCAAACTCACCGCCAATAAACTCGACTCGCTCACGCATATTACGTAAACCTATGCCTCGTTTGTTAAGTGCTTCTTTAACGTTAAAACCAATACCATCATCCCTCACCATCAACTGAAGCATATTACCCATTTGATGGAGAATCACCGTTACCTTCTTCGCTTGTGAGTGTTTGCGAATATTATTTAGAGACTCCTGCACAACACGATATAAGGTTGTTGCCGCTTCTGACTTCAATTTCTCTGGTTTGGTATCAAACAAGGTCTCGATTTGAATACTTGAGTGCGCCTGAAAATCTTCCAGTAGTGTCACAAGCGCGGCTTGCAAACCAATATCGTCCAATGCGCTGGGGCGTAAATTGTGCGAAATACGCCGGACTTCATTAATTGCTGTCATCAACGATTGCTGCGCTTTTTCAACATGCAAAACTAAGGCATCTCCTTGCAGTTTATGATCGAGCAGCTCTAAATGACATTTACTCGATACCAGTAACTGGTTGATGCCATCATGAAGTTCACGTGCCAAATGTTTCTTTTCATCTTCCTGAAACATCACTGTTTTGTGTGCCAGTTCTTTTAAGTTCTTATCCGCAAGACGATGTTCATGAAGGTTAATCGCCAGCGTTAGCACAATAATCACGGCCACTGTCACGGCCAGAATCACCATCACTGAGAAGAAGGTTGTCTCAATATTCTTATTTATCGCTGATTGCATCGACGCGACTTCTTGTCTTACGTCTTCAATATAAAGGCCAGTGCCAACCATCCATTGCCACTTATCCAGCCAAGCTACATAGCTAAGTTTAGGTACAATCTCTTTGGTTGAGGGCTTTTGCCATAAATACTGATGAAAACCGCCGCCTGACTGAGCCTGAAAAAGCAGTGCTTCAATCAAGAAGTCTCCTTCTTTATCCTGCAAGCGCAGTAAATCCTGGCCGATTAATTCTGGTTGGATTGGGTGAACTAAATTGACACCTTTACCATCGTAGGCAAAAAAGTATCCGTCAGAGCCATAACGAAGCTTAGTCAAAATGGCCTTCACTTCTTCTTGCGCTTGTTCTGTGGTTAAAGAATCGTTGTTATAGATATGAGCAATCGAATCCAGTGCGAGGTCCACACTGTCTTTAAGCGCTGTTTCACGCGCTTTGATTAAATTGATGCGAAAAATTTCGACTTCACGCTGACCGAGTGTTTTCGCCTGATGAATAGAGATCCAACTAATACTTGCTGTCACAAGCAGCAGGGGCAATAACGTCAGCAGTATCAGTTTGGCTTTTAGAGGCATTCCGTTTCCCAAAGATCTCTATGCAAAAATAAAAACAGCTTACTGGCCGTCGATAGTTCGACAATCAGTAAGCTGCAATACTTTAGCAACTTCTAAGGTGTGTTTGACCAAATCGTTATACAACCAAGAATTGGATCACATTCCGTAGAATTCAGGGAAGACTAAAATCGATACCAACACCAGTATTTGAATCGCAATAAATGGCATTACACCTCGATAAATATCCATAGTGGTGACCGATTTCGGGGCAACCCCTTTTAAATAGAACAGACTAAAACCAAATGGCGGAGTTAAGAAAGATGTCTGCAAGTTCATCGCAACTAAGATACCAAACCACGTCATTTCAATACCAAGTGTGCTCGCAACAGGCGCCAAAATCGGCACTATGATGAAACAGATTTCGACGAAATCGATAAAGAAGCCGAGAATCAAAATGACAATCATTGTCGCAATGAGGAAACCCCACTTGTCACCGGGAATCGCTAACATCCACTCTTCGACTAAAATGTCGCCCCCAGTGTAGGTAAACGCCATTGAGAACGCAGTCGCACCAAGCAAAATTGCGAATACCATTGCAGTCACGTTTACGGTCTCTTTAGATGCTTCGTAAACCATCTTCCAGCTAAATTGACCATAAAGCATCGCAAGAATAAGAGCACCAGCACCACCCAATGCGGCAGACTCAGTTGGAGTGGCAACACCCGCAAAAATGGAACCAAGAACCACGATAATCAGTGCTAGTGGCGGTATCACTGCTTTTAAAGCAGTAATCACTTCTTCTCTACGGGAAATCGAATCATCTCGACCAATAGGCATGGCTGCTTCTGGGTTCAATTTTGAGTAAATCAAAATGTAAACGATATAAGCGCCAACCAAGACCAAACCCGGCCACAATGCCGCTTGGAATAAGTCGCCGACAGGGACACCTAATACATCACCTAGCAAGATCAAAACGATCGAAGGTGGAATAATTTGCCCCAGCGTTCCCGACGCACAAATCGTTCCGCACGCAAGGCCTTTGTCATAATTGTATTTAAGCATAACAGGCAATGAGATAAGCCCCATAGCCACCACTGATGCACCAACAACACCGGTTGATGCGGCAAGTAGAGCACCCACTAGCACGGTTGAAATGGCAATACCACCACGCACGCCACCAAACAGGCGTCCCATAGATTCCAGCAACTGCTCAGCTAAGCGTGTTTTTTGCAGTACCAAACCCATAAATACAAACAGCGGCACGGCCATCAACACGGTGTTTTGCATGATGGATTGAATTCGATATGGCATAAAAGCAAACATTTCGATGCCTTCCGCCCATACCCCAAATATCAGTGCGATTCCTCCGAAGGTAAAAGCAACGGGGAAACCTAAAAGTAGTGCAAACAGCGCTACAAAGAACATCACGATTCCGATCATTGTTTTTTCCTTTTACTTCGAATCTTTAAAGTTGGTATGCAAAAGCTGTGGGTTCACGATTCGGTTCAGCGAGTGCAGAATCATGCCGATACCACTCATTGCCATGAAGAAGAACGCCACTGAAATTAGGCTTTTAATGATCCATCGATAAGGTAAACCGCCCGGATCACCTGAGGTTTCCCCAAGTTCATAACTCTCTTTGGCATAATCAATACCGAAGTAAGCCACCAGTAGGCAGAATGGTAGTAGCAGGATAAGAGTGCCTAATAGATCGATGACCGCTTGCGCTTTGTTCGACAGTTGCTCGTAGAAGATGTCGACTCGAACATGACCACCCGCTTTTAGCGCATAAGGAATACCAAGCATGAACACGGCAGAGAACAGGTGCCATTCGAGCTCTTGAAAGGCAATAGATACGTCATTAAACGCGTATCGCATGACAACGTCGTAAACCACGTTCGCCACAAGCAGTACGAATAGAATGCTGGATAACCAACCAAGAAAATCGCTAATACGATTAAACAGTCTTTCGATATAGATGAGACTTCTCATTCCCGACTCCATGGAATTTGCAAATATGCTCCGCTTAACCCAGTGAATCCGGAATGAGCTAGCGGAGCTTAGTTATATTTTTCTTGGGCTTCTCAGCAGCTTTAAATTAAAACTACTGTGCTTCGTTGTTTAGGTACGCACGCATAGAGATATCCGTCCACTGGCGAACATCTTTCAGATAGTTTGCTTGTGACTCTTGAATCTCTTTCGCTAGTGGATCTTTAGCTGCGTGATCTGCAAGTAGGCGACCATTTGCGTCACGAAGTGCTTTGATAACTTCAGGCGGGAAGTCTTTTACTTTTACGTCTGGATATTCAGTTTTAATTGAAACCCAGTTCTTACCACTTTCATGTACAGATTGTGCATACATGTCGTAAGCAGCCGTACGCATCGCAATACGCAAGATTTCACGTAGATCTTCAGGCAATTTTTCCCAAGTACGTTTGTTTACTAGGAACTGCAACTCAGTTGCTGGCTCATGCCAACCTGTGTAGTAGTAAGGAGCGATTTTGTGGAAACCCATACGCAGGTCAAGAGATGGGCCTACCCACTCAAGAGCGTCAATTGTGCGGCGTTCTAAAGATGTGTACAGTTCACCCGGTGCAATGTTGGTTGGTTTTGCGCCTAACTCAGCCAAAACTTCACCAGCGAAACCCGGAATACGCATTTTCAGACCTTGAAGATCTTCTAGTGAATTGATTTCTTTTTGGAACCAGCCACCCATCTGGATATCGGTATTACCGCCAGGGAATGAAAGCATGTTGTGAGGTTCATACACTTTCTCCATCAGCTCCATACCACCGCCATGATAGAACCAAGCGTACTGTTCAGGTGCAGTCATACCGAAAGGCATAGAAGTGAAATAAAGCGTATTTGGAACTTTGCCCTTCCAGTAATAAGACGCTGAGTGACCCAAGTCATACTGACCTGATTTCACCATATCGAATACACCTAACGGCGCTTTGTGTTTATTCGCAGAGTCGATGCGAATTTGCAGGCGGCCGTTTGACATCTTTTCTGCCATTGCAGCCATATTTTTTGTTGTATCACCGAAAATCGGGAAGTTCGGGCCCCAAGTTTCAGCTAGTTTTAAGCGATACACTTTCTCATCAGCAGACGCTGATGTTGACAGCAAAGCAAAGCACGCTGTAAGCGCAACCATACTCGTTGTCATAACTCGTTTTACAGATTGATGAATCAGACTCATTGTTCACGTCCTTTTGTTATTGGTCAGTGCAGTGGTACTTCAGTAGCACTTCAGTTCACTACATACTTTGGGTGAACTTTCATCAATAAAAAATGAGCATGATTACGCAAAGAAATAACATCAGCAGCGGTATATAAAACCATCGTCTTACGTAGTAATACGTAGGATATATAACATCACTGTTCTATCTAATTCTTTTAAAAGGTATTTACATAAACTGGAATATTCGGCCTCTGTGCTTCTACGTAATTACTTTCACAGACATGAAGTTTGCGTTTTGTTTTCGAAACTGTGACAGAGCGCCGTAAGTGCTATATAGAATTCTATATAGGTCTGAGAAGTGAAAATGAAAAAGCCCCGGTAATACCGAGGCCTTAGAGATTGAAGCTGCGAAGTGAACTACACCGCTTTGTAGATAACTTTGTTACCCGCTAACTGCTCTTTCACTACAAGATTTTCTTCAAGTAGTTTTTTAAGTGCGCCTGTTGCCCAAGAAGCCGCTTTTGCGTCTTCCTGACCAGCTTCTAGGCCAATAGACTTAGGATTAATGCCTTCCGCATTTTTAGCAACAATATCAAGAACCTGTTGTTGCTTAGGCGTTAATTCTACGTCAACTTTAATCGCTGCTGCTTGAGCAACAACTTTTTCAACCGCTGGTTTAGCTACTTTTTTCTCTACAACTTTCTTTTCAGCTGCAGGTTTCGCAGTTTTCGTTGCTGAAGATAGGTTCGCTACAGTCGCTTTAACACGCTTTTGCAGTTTAGCCTGCACTTTGCGCTTATGAGCAAGTCTCATCGAGTATGTCTCCATTTCACTGCTTTAATCGCAGTGGTGAAAATTTGAAGCGCGTTTTATATCAAAATTCTGCTGTCATTTGTAGCATTGAGGTCAACTTCTCCCGCAAAAATGCATCTATCGCACGTTTATGACTACAATTTATACAAGGACGTTTTTGATTATCACAGTTGCAATACTGGGGATAAACACAGTTTTATAGAGAGTGTATGTGGTTTCTATGCAGAGTATTCATATCGCCAATCATCACTTTGACTTACGTTCTCCTTATGCGAAATGGGTAGGCATTGCGGCTGCTTTATTGGCTTTGGGGTTTGTTATTTGGTCACCCAGTTGGCGACAAGCCTTAGTCGCGGTGATCGCTATTGGTGTGTTGTTGGTTGTTGGCTACTGGCTGATCAGAAAAAGCCAAGTTGGCTATACCTTTACCGCTACTCATTTTCAGCAGCATCTGTTTCGAGGCGGTTGGGTTTTGCGTTGGAATAACATCAGTAAAATCGGCATTTGTACTTTCGAGCAAGACGGATGGCATCATCCGTTGCCATGGATTGGTATCAAGCTAAGACGCTACTCTCCTTATCTTGACAGTATTTGTCCGCGTATCGCCTCTGAAATACTGCTCAGCCAGCGTGCTCTGCTCTATCTTGGCGCACGACAAAAAAATCAAGAAACGAAGTTTGAGGATATGGTGTTGGATGCTCAGCAGTACAAAGAATCTGCAACTAAAAGCTACTCAGGCTTAATGGCTATGTTGGCAAACAGAATGAAGTATCAACGCCAATATTACGATTACGACGTTTTTATCTCGGCGAATGATTTAGACAGAAGTGCGGAAGAGTTTGTAGGGCTAGCTCGGCGCTATCTTGCAGCAGCCGAGCCAAAGAATACTGATCAGTAAAGCGGCATTTCATCAGCCACGTAATGATTGTGTAATCGTTCATGACCAAATGTTGATTTAGGTCCGTGCCCCGGAATAAAAGTCACATCATTACCTAATGGCCAAAGCTTGGTTTTGATCGAGTTCAGCAAATCACCGTGATTACCCTGAGGGAAATCAGTACGACCGATACTGCCATGGAAAAGTACATCACCAACAAAAGCCAGTCGCGCTTCTTCACTGAATAAAACCACATGTCCCGGAGTATGACCCGGAGTGTGAATAACTTGAAGAGTCTGTTTACCGAAGGTCACTGTGTCACCTTCATCTAACCATCTGTTTGGCTCAAATGCTTCTGTAAGCGGGAAGCCGAACATTTGGCTTTGACCTTCTAAACCTTGTAGCCAGAAGTTATCCGCTTTATGTGGACCAACAATATCGACATTGCCAAGCTGATCGGCCAATGATTCTGTACCACCAACATGATCTAAGTGACCATGAGTAAGCACGATGTGAACCACTTTCACTCCCAGCTCATCAATCATAGCTTTCAATTGTTTGACGTCACCACCCGGATCGACAACAACGCCTTCCATGGTTTCATCACACCAAACGATTGAACAGTTTTGAGCGAAGTGAGTCACAGGGACAACTTGATATTGTAAAGACATAAAACAAACCTTGTTCGATATTCGAAATTGTTCGAACTATGCCACTAGAGCCGTAGTTTGACAAGCTACGAGCCTTGCCAGTTGCGGACTGGGCCTGTATCTATGTGTACAAAGCCACTGCGAGGATAATACCCAACGCCACCCGCTTTTAGGCTTAATGCCACTTCATGGACTTGTTTCAATGAAACGCCATCCAAACGGAAATCAAAGGCCTTACCCATCATATGGAAGCTCTTCTGCGCAACACCATTTGAGTTTTGACGAAGCATTTCATTGGTTGCCGGAGAGCGGTAACCAGAAATAATCTGTACCTCTGCCTCACTGCCGATTAAGGTTTGAATACGGGTTAATTGGTCGAATAGCCCTTTGTCCATAGGATGAACTTCGTTGCGACGAAAATCGCGGCAAATATGGTTGAGTCTTTTCAGTTCTGAACGCACATAACGATGACCATTGAAATAGCAACTTTCTAACGTTTCACCCGTGTGCAGGTTATTCAGTGCCAAAACACGAGGTTCATCTGGAAGAGAGGCTTGAGCAAGGCTTGGCGAACAAGCCGCTACCACTAAACCACTTCCAGCAAATTTCAAAAAATCACGTCGAGAAACAATCAAACCAACACCTTTACTACTGATTAAATTTCAAACAGAGGGCGAAACTTAACGGACTCGCCAGTGAAGGTCAAATGCATAATTTGTGCACAAAATCGCCTTACACGGCGATTGTGTGCATTAGTGCTTGAACATAAAGAAAAACTTTAATATGTAAATTTTGAGTAAACTTTGAAGTAAATAACATAGGCCAGCGCTTAATTGCCAACCTTTGCCTGTCATCCACGAGCTTGTGCATCGAAGCGGTAAACATCATCCCTGTACTGAAGACTTCCACCTTCATACCAAACGGTTTGGTAAATGATATGAACTGGGATTCGCTTCTTCAGCGCAATAGACTTATTGCTTGGGTTCTGTTCATCTTTCAATTTGGACTCATCAATTCCCTGAGTTTCAAAAATCTTAGCAGCAAAAATAGACGCATCCTGCACACGGATACAGCCAGAGCTGAATGCTCTTGATGGGCTGCTAAACAGATGCTTGCTTGGTGTATCGTGCAAATAAATGGCTCTGGCATTTGGCGTATTAAATTTGTACAACCCCAATGCATTTTGACGCCCTGATTGCTGACGCATTCGGTATGGGAATGTATCTGGGTCTACGCTTGTCCAATCGATCCCTTTCGGATCTAAGATTTTGTCTGAGGTCCAGCTCTTAATGATATCGATATTATGTCGGCTGAAGTAATTAGCATCCCTCTTCGCCAATGGAAGAATGTCTTCCACCATAATTTTTCTCGGAACATTCCAAGTGGGATTTAAAATCACGGAATCGAGCTTAATAGACATCAAAGGCGTCGGACGTTTAACACTACCCACGACCACTTTCGATGAAAATACGGGTTTACCTGAATACCAGTACTTCATATCAAACCCAGGAATGTTCACCACGATCACAGTGTCTTCTTCCTGTGACCATAAGCGGCTGCGCTCGGCATTCAAAGCCAGAAGAGCCAAGCGGGACTTAACAGAAAGGTTGAGCCATTTTAACGTGTCGGGACCGATGATTCCGTCAGACTTAAGACCATGCATTCGTTGAAATCGCTTAACCACTTTCACCAGACTGTTGTCATACCAGGTGACACTGTCACTCACTTGACTCATATCGATGCTCACCAGTGATAAGCGATGAATTAGCAGCTCTCTATCATCAAGCCTATCCCCCGGCTTTATTAAACCTTTTTGGTTATAGCGAGGAATGATCTCAGACTCTTTCTCAAGCAGAGTATTGTATGCAGTCATCAAAGGCTTGTATGAAGCGTCACTCGGCGTGTATGACTGAACCAGTTCACCAATACCGTTCGTCGCCACAGCAACTTCCAAAGAAACAAAGGCGTTTTCACTAGGGAGTGGTAAGTTGTATGTCAGCTTTTTGCCTTCAAAAAACCACTGTTGCCCAAGTTTTGCAGCCTGCTCAGCGTAACTCAAATACATGATAAGAGTATCAGTCGCTAACAGGTCGTATTCAAACCAAGTATTTTGCTCGCGATATTTTTGCAAATACCCTAA
Organism: Vibrio sp. Hal054; assembly: GCF_037162405.1. NCBI lineage: Bacteria > Pseudomonadati > Pseudomonadota > Gammaproteobacteria > Vibrionales > Vibrionaceae > Vibrio > Vibrio sp. Hal054. The sequence goes on from NZ_JARLUT010000001.1 coordinate 1,748,052, forward strand.
ACGGCCATCAAATAGCGGACTAATACCTGCACGATGGATAACTTCAAGCTGCTGCTCAAACTTTTGAATGGTAGCTAAATCGATCCAAATAAGCTGAGCGTTATTTTCCTGATAAATTCGCTCAACTCTCTGCGGATACGCTAACAGTGACAAAACCGGTGAATCAGGTTCAATCCAACCTAATTCAGAAAGCCGTTTTTCTGCTGCTGAAATCGATACACTGAACAGAAGTAGCAACACTGCAAAAAAACGATTTTTCTTCATATAAAGACGCCTAACTCAACAACCTATAGATTGAGTATGGCAAAAAATGAGTCAATTGTTATGACAAAATTAAACAATTGCTGACCAGTGATTATCCCATTGCACATTTGATACACTTGTTGCCGCGCCATGAGGATATTGGTTTCTCACTACCATCCCAGCACCGGAGCTTACCTGAAACTGCTCATCATGCACAACAACACCTGAAGCATCGGGTAAAGGAGCGAGTTCAACTAAGCGATGAGTTTCCTTCGACCAAATACCGTAGCAATTCCCGACGGGAGACGTAGCCAATATCCATTTATCCGTGGCCGCTATGCTTGCAATATAGTGATTAAAATGAGCCCACTCTTCAGGTTCAGCAAGTAAAGGCTGCATTTCCCCGCCACGGGTATGCATGGCAATTAATGATGCTGTGTCTTCCGGTTGCCCACGATATTGTTGTCCGCACAACACGGTTTCACTTCCGTCATGAGCAAGGTGACGAATACTCAAATGGTGATCCGGTAATGCAACCTGCTCTAGCACTTTGCCATTCATAGACAGATAAGTAAGACTCGGCTGCATTGTCTCTATATTTAAAGGCTCTCGGCCGTTGGTATGAACGCCACCCACACCAATCGCTAAGGAGTTGTCTGGCATCATGATCACCTCATGTGGACCAATACCAAACCCTGTCAGTTCATCGGTTTTCTTGTAGCCCTTTTGAACGTCATAAACACCAATGATACCCCTACTGGTTCCTCTTTCACCTTCGGTAGCAAACAACCATAAGCCATCATTGGAATAGACGCCATGACCGTAATAGTGTCGCTGAGAACCAGACGAATTGAGCGCTATCATCTCGCCACTCTGATAGTCAAAAACCATCATGAACTCACCCGGACGACGGCCAAAAGCAACGGCTTGACTCATATGTGGATGAATAGCGACCCCATGTCCTCTGGCAGGTAAAGGCAACTGACGAATCGCTTGCCCCTGTTTATCGGCAACTACAGCGCTAAACTGGTTGCGGCTTGTCACGGCACAACCAATGAGTGCTGGTTGATTTTTATTCCCGTTGCTTGCACAACCAAACGGAAATATTGGTGTGCAAACACCGAAGAGAGCCGCTTTTAGTAGCGAGCGGCGAGTGTTATCAGTCACCATCGGTTGCATTGAATCCTATCACTACGTCTAGTTCCACAGAGACTTCGTCATGTAACAAATACTTAAGTTGTTCCATTTTGTTGTACTGAGAAAGCACGGTTCGATATCCCTCTTTTGTTTGCAACAGGTCGAACAAACTTCCCTCTTCAGGCCATGTTGCCAAAAGGTTTGCATATTGGGTTTTCACTCGTTCTGCCAAATCGACCAGTCCACGATCTCTCAGCATTTTGTCTAAACCATTACCATTAGATAAATACAGCGCTTGCATCGCTTCAATGTTGGCTTTTAGGTTGAACAGAGACGTTTTAGAGCGCCATGATTCAGAGAAATATGGGCGAGGTTTACCAATATTCGCTAAAGGACGGCTTAACTTAGACATAGAGAATTCTAACTGATTGGATAGCAGCGCTATGTATTCCGATGTCCACGTTTTCTCATCCAGTTTTGTCCAAGGGTTTGTACGCCACGCTTTTTCAATCGTGTCGGCTCTGTTTACCAGATTTTCACTGATTGCTGTTGCTGACATACATGCCTTAACCTTCGAAGTGGTCAGAGGCGATTTAGAATCGTAGAGCATCCATTCAATAGCACCAAGCCCTTGTACCGTCACACTGTTTTCTGCAATTTCGGAAGCCGTCCAAACTTTATCCTGCTTTGTAAGTGCGCCCATTTTCAGACCTGTAGTGTTTTTCTTATCTGGCCAAAATTGCACATTCCAACTTTGAGCAAGAGCGTCAGCAGGACCTCTCTCCTGACCTTGTAAAGCCATCCACGCAAGCATAGTGCTATGCCATTGCTGTTTGATCTCCCCGATATCCACGGAATCTGCCTGACAATACTCATAAAACATCTCGGCTAATGAATCGGCTTGTAAAGAAAAATGATCTGCTGCTTGATACTCCACCAAATAAGTAGCTTGGCTTACGTGTTGAGTTTGCTGCGCATGCGAAGCTGTTTGGCTTGTCTGACACGCCATTAAGCTCAGTACCAATATGCTTGGCAAAAAAAGTTTGAAGGTCATATAAACACCTAACAAAGAATGACTTTATAAAGAATTTAGAAATGCGATTAAGGATTCGCGTTCTTGCTTATTGAACTGAAGTACTTTTTCTTTGACTGGTTGAGCTTCGCCCCCGTGCCAAAGCACCGCTTCCATAAGATTTCGTGCTCGTCCATCATGTAGGAAGTACGTATGGTTATTCACTTCCTCTGTATAGCCGATGCCCCATAGCGGTGGCGTTCGCCACTCATTTCCTGATGCAAGAGCTTCAGGTCGGCCATCACTTAATCCCTCACCCATATCGTGTAATAACAAATCTGTATATGGATGAATAGTTTGTTCTGACAGTGCAGGTCTAGATTCCACTTTTGCGGTTTTAACCTCTGTTTTGTGGCAGCTATTACATCCTACTTCAGCGAACAGCTTTTTACCGTGTTGAACTTTTGGGCCATCAACGTTTCGGCGCACAGGTACCGCTAAGTGTTGCGAATAGAACTCAACGAAATCGAGTATATTATCGCTCACTTCTGGTTCACCACCGTTAGGCACTTGACGACAAAGTGTTTGGTGCACACTGCAGTTTTCTTTTGGGAATAAACGGCTGGTCAACCCTAAATCACCATTGAACGCTGCGGCATTTTGTTGCATCAACGATGGTTGCCCTGCTTTCCAGCCAAAACGTCCAACGACTTTTTTCTCTTCGCGGACATCCCAAACTCGGTTTACACGACCAGAGATTCCATCACCATTAGCGTCGTTCTCATCTTGCCAAGAAAGAATCGTCTGCTCAGGAATGGCTTCTAACAGGCCTAAACCAATCATAGGCGGAGCGACACGCGCAGAATATTGAGTCTTCGGATGTAAGGCGCCATACCCTAAATTTTGAATAGAAAGATTCGGTTTACGTAAAAGTACTGGAGTGCCATCCGCAAACTTAACCACCACTTCGTCGTAAGTAATATGAATCGAACCTTCGGCTTTTTTCCCTGGCAGGGCAAAATCTTGCAGTTGGTCACCGTAAACCGGTTCAGGTACTACACCTGCTTTGTCATATATGGCTTTTTGTGCAGCTGTTTCTGCTGGAATGCTCAAACGCACAAGCATCGAAACCGCTTGGGTATCATTGGCTTCTGGAGGGTGACCACGTCCGTCTTTGATATGACAGTTCTGACAACCATTAGTGTTGAAAAGAGGACCGAGACCATCACGAGCATCTGTTGATGAAGGAGCAGGCACCCAAGGATTACGGAAAAAACTGTTACCCACGCTAAAGTCCAAACGTTTTGCCATTGGCAAGTTTGATGCAGGCAGAGAATAAGCATTAGGGCCGGCTTTCGTTGTACTGGTACTGCCACCAGATTTCACGTCTTCAGCCACCGCATGGCAAGAGGCCAAACTCAGCAGTAGTGCTGAAAAATACGACTTCATTACGTCTTTCTCATCGTTTAAAAAGCAAGAAACCCAATCCGTCACACCTCATGTTAAAGGTCTAAAGATTGGGTATAAATGAGCTCTCTTTTTGTGGGGTGAATCTTGTTAAGAGAGCTCAGTCTGCCATCGAGATTAAAATTCGTGGTCAGCGTTATCCGGATTGAGACTATCGATACCGATAATGCCTGCTGCACGCTCAATAGAAGCCGTTTGAGCCACTAAACCATCGATAGCTTTATTGACTAATGCGTTGCCCTCAGCGTTGTCTGCAGCAATTAACTGATCAAAGTGTTGATTGTTTTGTTCTGCTGATTTCACTAACTCACCAACTTCTGCACGAGAAACTTCAAATTGAGCCAGAATGTCTTTCGCGGCCGCTGAATCTTTGTCTGCAACCAAATCATTGATGCTTGGACCAGAAATTTTAGATCCGTCTACACGTGAATATGAGCCCGTATAGACGTTGTAAATGCCTTGCTCATTAAAGTAATGAGAGTTGTGCGTATTGTCTGAGAAACAATCGTGCTCGTCTTCAGTTGAATTCGCTTCAAGCGCCACTTTCATACGCTCACCAGCTAACTCACCAAGAGATAACGAACCCATACCAAACAACATTTTACGAATGCCGTTTGTTGCTGATTCTGAAAGTAGTTCCTGACGGTAATTACCTTTTTCCGATGCTGACCACTGCTTTTCCATCCACTCAAGATCTTGAACCAAAAGCTGAACAGCCGCTTTTAGGTATTGGGCACGACGGTCACAGTTGCCGTTAGTACACGCTGCACCTTGAACGTAATCTGTATAAGGACGAGCGCCAGCGCCAGGGTTAGTGCCGTTTAGATCTTGGCCCCATAGCAAAAATTCAATTGCGTGGTACCCAGATGCAACGTTAGCTTCCGAACCACCAACTTCGTTCAGGCTGGCGATTAAATCAGGGGTAATAGTAGATGCATCAATTGTCGTTGCACCGATCGTGATCGCTTTATTACCGATAATGTTTGCACTTGCGCCTTCATTACCAAGTTCATATTGGTAATCTGTCGCAACGTAATCGATCAGACCTTCATCCAAAGGCCAAGCGTTTAGCTGCCCTTCCCAGTCATCAACAACGGCGTTACCAAAACGGAAAACTTCAGACTGTTGGTACGGTACACGCGCTGCTAACCACGCTTTTTTAACGTCTTGCAATTTTGCTTCTGACGGTGCTGATAGAAAAGTATCTACTGACTTTTCAAGACCTTTAGCTGTAGATAATGAATCAGCAAACACTGCGTGAGCAATATCTGCATAGTTTTCTACAACTTGTTGTTGAGTAACTGCGGCCATACTTGCAGCACTGGCTAAAGCTAAAGAAGCGGCGATAGATTGGACTAAAAACGATTTCACTTTCATTGAAGCATCCTTGTTGAGCAACTTTATATTGTTAGTGCTAATTATTCTCATTTGCACTACTAGTTACGCATCATACAAATTTACAATTTATTTGCAAGCTGTAACAAAAAAAACCTCACCGAAGTGAGGTTTTTTTATGCAAAAGTGATGAGCTATTAAAGTTTTAAGTCGTGCTTTCCGTGTGAGACTTTGGCTTTCAAATAGTTTTCATTGCCCGACTTGATGTGAGCTGCCGTGTTGACGACTTCAACAATCTCGATGCCATGTTGTTTTAGTTCATTGACTTTCTTAGGATTATTAGTCACTAAGCGGATCTTACTGATACCTAAAGCTTTCAACATTTGCGCAGCTTCAGTGAAATCACGTAGGTCATCGCCGAAGCCCAAATGATTGTTGGCTTCATAGGTATTCATACCTTGGCTTTGTAAACGATAAGCATCGATCTTGTTATAAAGGCCAATGCCACGGCCCTCTTGACGCAAATAGAGAATGATTCCGCCAAATTCGCCCATTTTTTCGATGGTTTCTTCTAGTTGCTCACCACAATCGCAACGCGACGAATGGAAAACATCACCAGTTAAACACTCAGAGTGCATACGAACCAATGGAATCTCTTGAGACTTATCAACGGATTTGAAGATAACAGCAACGTGCTCTTTGTCTGTTTCTAACCCTTTGAAAGAGAGGATTTCAGCATCAATGCTACTTTTAGCGCCGACTTTAAAGTCAACTCTGGCTCTTACTTCCGCCATATCTGTACTCACTTTACTCAAACATTACTTATGCACAGTCGTTAATAATTTATCTTCTTCTCATACTTAGCAAAGCGAATCGCTCTGCCACATTGAGAGTCCATGCATTCGAATCAGTTAATCTTGCCATAACTATGGGGATTGACCCGCCAGTTTTCAATGAAAAGATCATAATCTGTTTATCCACTCAAGTAACTTATAGAAACGCGCTCTGTAAGATTCATTAAGCTTTGTTGTTATAATATAACAATTTCGAAAAACGGCAATAAAAAACCCAGCTGTATTAAGCTGGGTATAAAGCACTAGATTGACTTAGCTTTTCTGAGCTTTCTTCCACACGGTGAAGTCAATCCAAATTTGTTCTAGCTCTTTCAATTCTTCCGCAGTTAATAACGATAGCGTTGATTTAGACTGAGTCGAAGTATATGGCTGCAGAGAACTAATTTGTTCATGAAAAGCTTCTTTCAATTTATAAATCATCAGTTGGTCCACTGCCTCAATCCATTAATAAGCATTAATTCTCAAAAATAATACCATTTAAAATTCAATTTTGTGACAAAAAACATATTAATGGAACTATCATCACACTTTACATTTGATTTTTTATAGGTGTTATTTTTGATCCAAAATATTCAAATAGATCAATTACCTTGGCTTTGTGATCACCTAAATGAACCAGCTAAAAAATGACGCTTTATTCATATTCACTTCACTCTAATGCCACTTCATATAAACCACTCTTTACATTTCATACATTAATAAATACTAATATTTCATTTATTAATGATTTGATATCACATAGAGTTTCAAATATACGCAAATATCGCTTTCTAAAGTGGTATCGCTGTTTTTTAGATGAAAAAAAACCGAGTATTTAATACTCGGCTTTTTATATAGTGAAGATTATTTATTCTGAATCAGATTCGCTATCAGTTTCAGAATCATCACTCTCAATTTCAACGCTATCCGCTGACTCTACTGACGAATCTAAAACTTCATCACCCTCTTCCCCTTCAGGAAGTTCAGTTTCTTCAATTTCTTCGATTCGTTGTAGCCCAACAACTTTCTCATCTTCCGCTGTACGGATAAGTGTTACACCTTGAGTGTTACGGCCAACTTGGCTCACTTCGCCAACACGAGTACGTACAAGCGTACCTGCGTTAGTAATCATCATGAACTCGTCGCCTTCTTCCACTTGAACCGCACCGATAACGAGACCGTTACGCTCTGAGACTTTGATCGACACAACACCTTGTGTTGCACGGCTCTTCGCTGGGTATTCACTTAGAACAGTACGCTTACCATAACCATTTTCCGTTACTGTCAGTATGTTACCGTCAGTCTTAGGAACGATTAGAGAAACGATTTGATCCTCGCCGTTCAGCTTCATACCACGAACACCAGCTGCAGTACGTCCCATCGCACGAACTTGTTGTTCGTTGAAGCGGACAACTTTACCTGATTGCGAGAACAACATGATGTCGTTGTTGCCGTCTGTAATATCAACGCCGATTAGAGAGTCTTCATCACGTAGGTTAAGAGCTATCAGACCGTTTGCACGCACGTTGGCGAACTGATCCAAAGACGTCTTCTTAACAGTACCGTCACCCGTTGCCATAAAGATAAATTTATCTTCACTGAACTCAGTTACAGGCAGAATCGCTGTAATACGTTCATTTTCTTCTAGCGGCAGTAAGTTAACAATTGGCTTACCACGAGCAGTACGGCTCGCTAATGGCAATTGATACGTCTTCAGACGGTATGTCTTACCACGCGTAGAGAAACATAGAATGTTGTCATGAGTGTTCGCAACGAGTAGACGTTCGATATAATCTTCGTCTTTCATGCGTGTTGCACTCTTACCACGGCCACCACGACGTTGAGATTCATAGTCGCTTAGAAGCTGATACTTCACATAGCCTTCGTGAGATAGAGTCACAACAACATCTTCACGAGCAATCAGCTCTTCCATATCAATATCATGGCTTGCAGCTGTGATTTCTGTGCGACGTGCGTCACCAAAAGCATCACGAACCGTTTCTAGCTCTTCACGGATCACTTCCATCAAGCGCTCAGTGCTGCCAAGAATATGCAGTAGCTCTGCAATTTCTTCTAGAAGCTGTTTGTATTCATCAAGAATCTTCTCGTGTTCTAGACCCGTTAAACGGTGTAAACGAAGTTCTAGAATCGCCTGAGCTTGTTGCTCAGTTAAGAAATATTGACCATCACGAATACCGTATTGAGCTTCAAGCCACTCTGGACGAGCCGCATCTGTACCAGCACGCTCAAGCATTGCCGCTACGTTGCCTAGATCCCAGCCTCGTGAAATCAAACCAACTTTAGCTTCTGCTGGTGTTGGAGCCTTACGGATCAACTCGATGATTGCATCGATATTTGCCAGTGCTAGTGCCAAACCTTCGAGGATATGAGCACGCTCACGAGCTTTACGTAATTCAAAAATAGTACGACGAGTCACCACTTCACGGCGGTGGTCTACGAAGCACTTAATCATCTCTTTCAGGTTAAACAGTTTTGGTTGGCCATGTTCAAGGGCAACCATGTTAATCCCGAAAGTGGTTTGAAGTTGAGTGTTTGCATATAGGTTGTTCAGAACAACTTCACCAACTGCATCACGTCTACATTCAATAACAATACGCATACCATCTTTATCAGATTCGTCACGTAGTGCGCTGATGCCTTCAACTTTTTTATCTTTTACTAGTTCCGCAATTTTCTCAATCAAGCGAGCTTTGTTCACTTGATACGGAATTTCAGAAACGATGATGGTTTCTTTGCCACTCTTATCTGCTTCAATATCAGCTTTAGAGCGCATGTAAACTTTACCGCGACCAGTCTTATAGGCATCAATGATACCTTTACGACCACTAATCAATGCTGCGGTTGGGAAATCTGGTCCTGGAATGTAATCCATCAACTCATCAATAGTGATGTCTTCATTTTCGATGAATGCCAAGCATCCATTCACAACTTCAGTTAAGTTGTGTGGCGGAATATTGGTCGCCATACCTACTGCGATACCTGACGAACCGTTCACAAGCAGGTTAGGAACTTTCGTTGGCAGTACAGCAGGAATCTGCTCAGTACCATCGTAGTTGTCTACGTAATCAACCGTTTCTTTATCTAAATCAGCCAACAGTTCATGGGCTATTTTAGCCATACGAACTTCGGTATAACGCATTGCCGCAGCAGAGTCGCCATCGATAGAACCGAAGTTACCTTGACCATCCGCTAGCATATAGCGCAGTGAGAACGGCTGTGCCATACGTACGATAGTATCGTATACAGCACTGTCACCATGTGGGTGATATTTACCGATTACGTCACCTACCACACGGGCAGATTTCTTATATGGTTTATTCCAATCGTTGCCCAATACGTTCATAGCAAATAGAACGCGGCGGTGTACTGGTTTTAGACCATCACGCACATCTGGAAGAGCACGACCAACGATAACTGACATCGCATAGTCTAGGTATGAACCTCGAAGCTCATCTTCAATGTTTACGGGCGTGATCTCTTTAGCTAGATCGCTCATAGAGCCTTTATCCCTCTATAGTTTGATCGGTATATCCAGACAGTGAACTATTACTATAAATAAGCCGAATAGACACTGTTTTCCAATTTCCAGATATTATTGATACTTATAAGGTGAAAAAATATAACACAACTTATAACGGTTCGGCATAACTTTCATTGCCCTTTTATCAGGTTGTGATGTTTGTTGCCTCTAAAATGTGGAGAAATTACACACTTCTCCCATATCCAACTGATAAATGGTTAATTTTTGCCCATATATTTACTAAACAATCAATTCTTGTTTAAACAAATAGAGAACAACTGGTTTGATTTACTCATAACGTTATAATGCCAACGTAACCACGGATGAGTATTAAAGGCAAATTCACTATGACGACAACTCAAAATCAAAACGTCGACCCTAACGAAATAAAAAAATTCGAGGACATGGCCTCTCGTTGGTGGGATCTAGAAGGCGAATTCAAACCTCTTCACCAGATTAACCCTCTTCGTCTCAATTATGTTCTAGACAAAGCGGATGGTCTTTTCGGCAAGAAAGTGTTGGACGTGGGCTGCGGTGGTGGCATTTTAGCGGAAAGCATGGCTCGCGAAGGTGCGGAAGTTACGGGCTTAGATATGGGCAAAGAGCCTTTGGAAGTCGCTCGTCTCCACGCGTTAGAAACTGGAACTAAGCTCACTTATATCCAGAGTACAATCGAAGACCACGCAAAAGAAAACCCACAAACCTATGATGTGGTGACTTGTATGGAAATGCTGGAACACGTTCCAGACCCGCTTTCCGTAGTTAAGTCTTGTGCTGCATTGGTCAAACCGAACGGTCACGTCTTCTTCTCTACCTTGAACCGCAACATTAAATCGTATCTTTTTGCCATTGTTGGTGCTGAGAAGCTAATGAAGATTGTCCCTGAAGGTACTCACGACCACGAGAAGTTCATTCGTCCTTCTGAGCTGCTTAAAATGGTCGATCAAACACACCTTAAAGAACAAGGTATCACTGGTTTACTTTACAACCCGCTGACTGACGCATATCGCTTAGGGAAAAATGTTGATGTGAACTACATCGTTCACACGCGTTTGTTCTGATCACAAAGTTGAGGGTTTTTTAACCCTCAACTACTTCGAGAAACATTTCATTTTTATGCACGATTTTCGTGCATTCTGTTCCATTTTGAATCAACTAAATTTGGCTCGAATTTTTAGTTAAAGATCAAGGAAATTTTTTTTGATCGGTTACGAATAAACCAATCTTGAAAGCTCGATTTTTTACAATCAACTCTGTTCTTAGATCATCAGTTAGTGGCTACTAACGTTTTTTTTCATTTTCAAAGTTATCCACAAAGTTTCCCCTAAACTGTAACTTGCATTAAAGGGGTTATAGCACTATGTTGTAACTCGAACACTGATGCACCCCTATATGTAGTGTCTAAGCCACTAGATATAGGACGAGCATAATCACAAAACCGTTAATAATTTTACAAGAATTACATATAAAAACGGTTTTAATCAGTTTTGTTAGGGAAATGAAGCAGAATGAACCAACAACTCACTGTCACAAAGCGTGATGGCCGCAAAGAAACTATTGATCTGGATAAGATCCACCGAGTGATCACATGGGCTGCTGAAGGTCTACAAAATGTCTCTGTATCACAAGTGGAACTTCGTGCTCACATCCAGTTCTACGATGGCATTACCACATCAGACATTCATGAAACGATTATTAAATCAGCAGCTGACCTGATCTCTGAAGAGAGCCCAGATTACCAATATTTGGCTGCGCGATTAGCGGTATTCCATCTACGCAAAAAAGCTTATGGTCAATATGAGCCACCAACACTATTAGAACATGTTTCTTCAATGGTTGAGAAAGGCAAATACGACAAGCACTTAATGGAAGATTACACGCGTGAAGATTTCATCAAGCTAGACAGCTTTATCGATCACCGTCGTGACTTAAACTTCTCTTATGCTGCTGTAAAACAGCTTGAAGGTAAGTACTTTGTACAGAACCGAGTGACAGGCCAAATTTATGAGAGTGCTCAGTTCCTTTACATTCTTGTAGCGGCATGTTTGTTTGCGAAGTATCCAAAAGACACTCGTTTGGATTACATCAAGCGTTTCTATGATGCGACGTCAACATTCAAGATTTCCCTACCTACACCAATTATGTCTGGTGTGCGTACGCCTACCCGCCAGTTCAGCTCATGTGTACTGATCGAGTGTGGCGACAGCTTAGATTCTATTAACGCAACAGCGAGCTCAATTGTTCGTTACGTTTCTCAACGCGCAGGTATTGGTATCAACGCTGGTCGTATTCGTGCATTGGGCTCAGAAATCCGTGGTGGTGAAGCTTTCCACACAGGTTGTATTCCATTCTACAAATACTTCCAAACAGCAGTGAAATGTTGTTCTCAAGGTGGTGTTCGTGGTGGCGCAGCAACGGTGTTTTACCCTCTATGGCACGGTGAAGCTCAGTCACTATTAGTTCTTAAGAACAACCGTGGTGTTGAAGAAAACCGTGTTCGTCATATGGACTATGGTGTTCAGCTAAACAAACTGATGTACCAACGTTTAGTGGAAGGCGGAAACATTACTCTGTTCTCACCTTCTGACGTACCTGGACTTTACGATGCGTTCTTCCAAGATCAAGACGAATTCGAACGTCTATATGTGAAGTACGAGAACGATGCTTCGATTAAGAAGACAACCGTTAAAGCTCTTGAAATGTTCACGCTACTAATGCAAGAACGTGCTTCTACAGGTCGTATTTACATTCAGAACGTTGACCACTGTAATACTCACAGCCCGTTTGATGCGAGCGTGGCTCCAGTACGTCAATCAAACCTATGTTTGGAAATTGCACTGCCAACCAAACCTTTAACTAATGTTGAAGATGACAATGGTGAAATTGCACTTTGTACTCTGTCTGCATTCAACCTAGGTTCGATTGAAAATCTAGACGATTTTGAAGAGCTAGCAGACCTAGTGGTTCGTGCACTTGATGCTTTGTTAGATTATCAAGACTACCCACTACCAGCCGCTTATAAGTCAACGATGAATCGTCGTACGCTAGGCGTAGGTGTGATTAACTACGCATACTACCTAGCGAAGAATGGCGTTAAATACTCAGACGGCAGTGCAAACGCTCTAACGCACCGTACTTTTGAAGCTATGCAATACTACTTGCTAAAAGCTTCTGTACAGCTCGCGAAAGAACACGGTAAGTGTCCTTTATTTGACGAAACAAATTACGCGAAGGGCTTGCTACCAATTGATACGTACAAGCGCGACCTAGATAAAATCTGTGATGAAGAACTTCATTATGATTGGGACGCACTACGTACAGAGATCTTGGAGCACGGTCTACGTAACTCAACTCTGACTGCACTGATGCCATCTGAGACATCTTCTCAGATTTCGAATGCAACTAACGGTATCGAACCACCTCGTGGTTACGTATCAGTAAAAGCATCAAAAGACGGCATTTTGAAGCAAGTTGTACCAGAGTTCCTAAAATACAAAGAAAACTACGAGTTGCTTTGGAACATCGGTTCTAACGATGGTTATCTACACCTAGTTGGTATCATGCAGAAGTTCGTTGACCAAGCTATTTCAGCGAACACCAACTACGACCCTAGCAATTTTGAGTCTGGCAAAGTGCCAATGAAGAAACTGCTTCAGGATCTGCTGACTGCATACAAGTTTGGTGTGAAGACGCTGTACTACCATAACACTCGTGATGGTGCGAAAGACGATCAAAAAGACGTGGTGCAGCCACAAGATGACGACTGCGCAGGTGGCGGTTGCAAGATCTAATCTGATTGACTCGAATTTTTAACTGATTTGAATGCCCTTTGACGAAGGCAAAGGGCAAAATGGATGACAGCAAATGGCTTACAGTACTTTTACTCAGAAAAAGAATAACCAACTTAAAGAACCAATGTTTCTTGGTCAGCCAGTTAACGTGGCTCGCTATGACCAACAAAAATACGACATTTTTGAAAAGTTGATCGAAAAGCAACTTTCGTTCTTCTGGCGTCCTGAAGAAGTTGACGTTTCAAGTGACCGTATTGATTACAACAAGTTACCTGATCATGAAAAGCATATTTTCATCTCGAACTTAAAGTATCAGACTCTTCTTGATTCAATCCAAGGGCGTAGTCCTAACGTTGCTCTACTTCCATTGGTTTCACTACCAGAATTGGAAACGTGGATTGAAACGTGGTCTTTCTCAGAAACAATTCACTCTCGTTCGTACACGCACATTATCCGTAACATCGTTAATGACCCTGCGGTTGTGTTTGACGATATCGTAGAAAATGAACACATCATTAAACGTGCGAAAGACATCGCGCATTACTACGACAATCTGATCCAGTTAACCAACGATTATCACCGTTACGGCGAAGGTACACACACGGTTAATGGCGAAACAATCAAAGTAAGCCTGTCTGGACTTAAGAAGCAGCTATACCTGTGCTTGATGTCTGTAAACGCGCTAGAAGCGATTCGTTTCTACGTAAGTTTTGCGTGTTCATTCGCTTTCGCAGAACGTGAGCTGATGGAAGGTAACGCGAAAATCATCAAGCTTATCGCTCGTGACGAAGCGCTGCACCTTACTGGTACTCAGCACATGATCAATCTGCTTCGCAACGGCATGGACGATTTTGAGTTCTTACAAATTGCAGAAGAGTGCAAACAAGAGTGTTTTGACTTATTTAAAGCTGCAGCAGAACAAGAAAAAGAGTGGTCTGAATACCTGTTCAAAGATGGATCTATGATTGGTCTGAACAAAGATATTCTTTCTCAATACGTTGAGTACATCACGAACATCCGTATGCAAGCTGTGGGTCTTGATGCGGCATACCCGAATGCAACCAGCAACCCTATTCCATGGATCAACGCATGGTTATCATCTGATAACGTTCAAGTTGCTCCACAGGAAGCAGAAATCAGCTCATACCTCGTTGGTCAAATCGATAACGAAGTTGGCGCAGACGATTTCGAGGGCTTTGAGCTGTAATGGCAACGGTCAAAATCAACAAAATAATCACTATTGAATCTAACCCGTCAAACACATTGCTAGAAACAATGGAACAGGCTGGGTTAGAACCGGAATACAACTGCCGAGATGGCCATTGTGGAGCGTGTCGTTGCACGCTTCTCTCCGGCGAAGTCGAATATGTTGGTTTTGCAATGGCGTATACGCAAAGCAATGAAATTTTGCCTTGCATATGTAAAGCAAAAACGCCAGTTGAACTATCCGATGTGCATTACCAGCCGAAAGCGAAACGAGCATAATCCCGCGTTATTTGTTCGCACAAGCAGGATAAATTGAAGCCAGAGCTAAGCTCTGGCTTTATTCATTCCAAATAGAATTTCATCTGCCGTTCCCATAGAAACGGATTTATGACCGATTTCCCTACCGCCATCATCATACAAAGACAAGCGATAGCCAGGATAGCTTGAATTGTTATTGTCGACTGGCGCATGACGCCAAAGTGAAACAACATCATAATCCTCACCACTACCGGTAAGTGCTTCTCCTAACACTACTTTTTGGCTTGCAATTTCGTACCACACTAAGATTTTTGATTGTGAAAACATATCCAGCCTCCTGCCGAAGTCACAGCGACGAGCTTTCAGTTTACAAACAAAATTGAGAAATTTTGGACTCATTTGTGAGACGAATTTTTACCTCTCTTAAAATCATCGGTTTAGATCTTAGACAATTTACGCATATGAAAAGAGATAATGTCGATTTCGGTAATAAGCCAATTATTCATCAGCTTATTACCATTCATCGTACGGAAAATAAAACTAGCGGAATTCAAGGTGTGCAAATCAACCCAAAACACTACTTGGAAGATACATGTCTTTAACCGTCGTCACTGAACTGTACTTGGCGAGAATAGGTTTACCTTCCAAATAACGACGCAACATATCAGCGGCAATAGTACCGATGATTTGCTTCTGTTCTCCAGAAGCATAAGCGCGGTTGAACTTCACTGTTTGTCCCCACTCTCCTTGCGGAGCAGACAAAGAAACAGTGAAATGGTCTTCATTGAGCATGCCCGTTACAAGGGAAAGATCAGTGGCGCACTTTTCTTTCGTTGCTGCCGCCAAAGCAAAAGAAGCAGCCAACGGATCCTGATGCCCCAAACCTTCCTCAGCTTTATGGCTGAGAATCCAGCTATGCCCACTAAGCTTCTCGATTTCGGCATTACTTAAAAGCCAATTGGATAGCCAACCTTTAGTTGATTGCTCAGCCAAAGCAAGCGACATCCCTTTCTCAGCCATAAGATGTCCGATATGTTCAAGCATCGGTTCATCAACACTCACAACATGTTGCTCTAAATGCGAGTAAATCATTTGTAGCAGCTTTACACGCGTATCTAAGTCATTGCGTGGGCCAAACAACTTCACTTCAATAAACGGCAAATAAGAGCGGTAACCAAGCACGTATCCTTGAGGAAGGTGAAGTTTATCCAACTTGTCGGATATACCCGACTCCGTCGTGCCAAATGTATAGAGACGACTACACTCTAAACCAGCCTGTTGTGGATACTGCTTTTTCAGATCTGGCAATATCTGTTCACTGGCCATGAGCTTAAACTCTTTTGGAACACCCGGAGTGAAGTAGAACCAGCAGTCATTGATTTGAACCTTAAAGCCGCAAGCTGTGCCTATTGGGTTATCGAGAATGATCGCTTTCTCAGGCAACATGGCTTGTTTAATGTTACTTTCCGGCATTTTGATTTTACGCTGAGCAAAAAAGGTTTCTAGCTTCTCTAGCCATTCAGGAAACAGTTTGAGTTCTTGCTCAGCGGCCAATGCTGCGCATTCCGAACTTAGATCATCGGTCGTTGGTCCTAGGCCACCGTTCACTACCACTACATCTGCGTTGAAGCTCAGCATTAATAGCTCTTCGACTAGTGAAGTTTTTGCATCCCCTACCGTTGAGCGTTTGTTTAACGCAAAACCATTTTGGAAAAACTCTCGCGATAACCAAGCTGCATTGGTATCAACGATGTCTCCATGCAACACTTCCTCACCAGTGCTTAACATTGCAACTTTGAGCATATTCTTACCTTTAATATATTTACCTAACCTATACTCGGTTATATGGCATTCACTATATCCTCTGGAATGTGTTATTTCTCCAGAAGTTTTCCGTTTATGTGCAATTTGATGTTTCCATGTTCAAGACTTTAATGGATAATTGTGACAGTGATCATTAAAAACAGTGCCTTGGAGCCTTTTGTGCTAAAGAAAACCATCACAGCCCTCACGTTATCAATGTCAGCTTGTGCAAATGCAAGCACGTACTTTGACCAACAACCTCTTGAACTTGAATACTCAGTAAACTGTGCTGATTCTTTATGTGCTTTTAATTCTCCGCTTTCTTATCAAGCACCTTCTCCGTTTTCAATGAGTCTGTCTGAACAGCAAGACTTGCAGATTGATCAGCCACTTCCTCGTTATCTGACGGTATCTAGCGAAAAAGACGCTGAATACCTAAGACAGCAAACCTATACCATTCTAGGATTGAGTGTTGCGACCGTTGCACTTATGACACTTCTTCCTGAATCTGTCACTAAATGGGATGAAGAAGATCGCGACCTTAGCGGCTTAGGCAAAAAATGGAAAGACAATGTCTCATCTGGTCCAGTATGGGACAGAGATGAACACTACCTAAACTACATCATGCACCCCTATTTTGGCGGCGTGTACTACACTGCAGCGCGTCATGCTGGTTACAACGAATTTCAGTCTTTCTTGTATTCGTTCACTATGTCCGCATTCTTCTGGGAATACGGCGTAGAAGCGTTTGCAGAAGTACCGTCCTATCAAGACCTTTTCATCACGCCATTCTTTGGTGCGGTTGTGGGTGAGATCATGTTCGAGACAGAGCAAGAAATCGTCGCCAATGGCGGTGAAGTTCTAGGTTCTGAAACCGTGGGTGATATTAGCTTGTTCTTCCTGAACCCTGTTGGTCATATTCACGGCTGGGTGAGTAATGCTTGGGGTGGCTCAGCAGAACTTCAGCTGCAAACGGACCCTTGGTATGGTAATAACGATGCTGCGAACTTTGCGCTAAGTTCAGGCGTACCTTACGACGATCAGTTCTACTCTTTGAACTTCAAAGTAACGTTCTAATCTCAATGATTGATATTTAAAAGCGCTGTATCGGCGCTTTTAAATACTCTCCCCCAACTCAATTCGGTAGCCAAGATCAATGCACTCTTGGTATTCCTTTTCGCCATTGAGTCGATTCATGATCTCTCTTGCCGCAATCAGGCCGATTTTTTCACGTGGTGTCACCACTGTGGCTAACCTTGGTGTCATAGCCTGACTAATATCGTGCCCATGGAAACCTGCGATAGAAATTTGGTTAGGAACAGAGATGTTGCGCCTTACACACTCATAAAACGCACCAATCGCTAAGTCATCGTTGGTACAAAATATGCCGTCAACCTTGGGATGTTTTTCAATTGCATCACCCAATAACTTTGCACCCAAAGTAAACGATGAGGCCGCTTCCGTTTGCAGAGCCAAAGGTTCTAAACCAGCGTCATTCATCGCCTGATTAAAACCAGACATTTTTTGACGGGTACGTTCATCCATTCGTGCGGCTAAATAGACAATCTGTTTGCATCCTTTTGCCAACATAGCCTTGGTCATATCCTTCGCGGCGGAGAAATTGTCAAAACCCACCGCTTGTTCAATTCTCGGGGAGATAGAATCCATAATTTCTACCACCGGAATAGACGCGGTTTGCAGCATTTTTTTTACTCGTTCTGTGTGAACATTTTCAGAAAGGATAATAGCGTCCACGTTATAGGAGAGTAATGAAGCCACACTCTGCTCTTCCAGCTCAGAGCTATAACCATAGTGCGCAAGCATAGTTTGGTAGCCAGCAGGCCCAGTCACTTGCTCAATACCTCGAATAACTTCTGCAAAGACTTGGTTAGTTAAAGACGGAACAAGAACGCCAATCGCATGGCTTTTCGCATTCGACAAAATATCAGGAGCACGATTGGGGATATAGCCCAGCTCCTCGACAGCTGCGAGCACTTTCTCTTGTACCGCAGGAGATACAGAATTGGGATCACGTAGACAGCGACTGACTGTCATTTTAGTCACTCCGACTAAATTCGCTACATCCTGAAGCGTCGGGCGTTTTTTCTTACTAACCATAAATAAATATTCTCTTTGTTACTGGTAACATTGTACTCAAGAGCTCAATAGAGAAATAGGTTTAATCGCACTTATTTATTTGACTCTGTTATCAAAAAAGCGCCCAGATAAAAGGCGCTTATTGATTAACGTTTAGTTTCTAGTCGAGTTTCACTTTCCCAAAGCAAATGAAACTTATCCGTAGATGGCTCATCCACCCGCGCATAAGTATGCGCACCAAAGTAATCTCGCTGCGCTTGCAGCAAATTCGCCGGAGATAGTGAGCTCGACAAAGCATCGTAGTAATTCAATGCCGAAGTCATTGCTGGCATAGCAACACCGGATAATATTGCCTGAGCACTGCAGGTTCTCCAGCCTAATACACGCTTGGAAAGCTGCTCAATGAAATCTTCGGCAAATAACAGATGCTCAAGTTCAGAATTATGCTCATATACAGCGGAAATGTTTTGCAAGAATGCAGCACGAATAATACAGCCAGAACGCCAGATTTTCGCAATGTCTGAGAAATTGAGCTGCCAGCCCTCAAGCTCTGATTTACTCTTGAGTAAGTCAAACCCTTGGGCATAAGTGACTAATTTCGCGCAATACAAACCATCCTCTAGTGCTTTCAGAGCTTGTGTCTTGTCTTCTAAACAAGTTTGCTTCACTGAAGGCAATATGGAAGAGGCTTTTACTCGACGCCCTTTGTTAGCGCTTAATGCTCGAGCAAACACAGCCTGAGCGATCGTTGTCGCAGGGCTCCCCATCTGCAACGCATTGACCGCTGTCCAAAGCCCAGTACCTTTTTGCTCCGCGACATCCAGAATCATATCCACCAACGAGTTGCCCGTTCTTGGATCGTGTTGCTTGAGTATGTCTGCACTGATTTCCATCAGATAGCTGTTAAGTGTACCTTGATTCCAAACCGTAAACACTTCACCAATTTCGGTGGCTGACATCTGCAAAACTTGGCGCATGTACTGATACGCTTCACAGATAATTTGCATATCGGCATATTCAATGCCGTTGTGCACCATCTTCACGTAATGCCCTGCCCCAGCCGGACCTAAATATGCAGCACATGCTTCGCCTGACTGATGAGAATCGATGGATAAACCGTTCGCATCTACTTTAGCGGCAATTGCAGTCCACATAGGTTCAACGTGCTTCCATGCGATAGGATCGCCACTTGCCATTAAAGATGGGCCGTGACGTGCACCTTGTTCACCGCCAGAAACAGCAGTACTGAAGAATCGCAGACGACCAGCAAACACCTCTTCTCTACGTTCAGAGTCGGTCCACAAACTGTTGCCAGTATCAATAACAATGTCTTGCGCTTCCAAGCCATTTTGCAGCAGTTGCTCGATGACTTGATCAACGATTTCGCCTGCAGGAACCGATAAGGCAATCACTCTTGGTGTTGCCAAGCAAGAGAGCAAGTCCTTTAGGTTCTGCGCTATTTTGAACTGCCCTTTATTCGGATTTAAGGAGAGTTCTTGAGCTTCTTTATCCGCTCGTAGGCAGTGGCTTTGGCTTAAGTCAAACCCCACCACTGAAAACCCGTGGTCAACCAGATTAAGCGCAAGACTTTTGCCCATCACGCCTAATCCAACCATTGCAATCTGATAACTCAAGCGCTTTCTCCTTTATTGCGAAGCCCTTGAAGCGCCTGCTCTAATACCTCTTCCATAGATGAGGATACATCAACAAAAATGGCTTCGTCAGCTTCTGGTTCAATCAAAGTATCAAACTGACTTTTCAACATCTTCTCACCATGGAAATAGTGATTTGCGCGCTGTGACAAACGAGCCCAAATCGTGTCGTAGTCACCTTGCAAATAGACAATAGCTAAGTCCTGATTGTTGTTGCGTAGAATGTCTCTGTATTCGGGTTTCAAAGCAGAACAAGCGATCACCGCAGACTCATGCTCTAAAAACAGGCTATTCAAACGTTGCAGCCAACCAATACGGTCTTCATCAGTAAGAGGAATCCCTTGTCTCATCTTTTCTACACTCTGTTCAGAGTGGTAGTCATCACCATCAAAGAATTTCAGGTTCAATGCTTTTGCGATAGCGCTGCCAACTGAGCTCTTACCGCAACCTGAAACGCCCATAACCAATATTTTCTTTGGGTCCATTGAACACACTTCCCTAGACTACTCTCACCGTAGCCGCCTTACTAAATTCAATAAAATGGGTTGCTTTTATTTCCACCACATAGCGAGCTGCGGGAAAGCAATGACCAAACCCAGAACAAAAATTTGCATGAAGATAAATGGAATCAGTGACTGGAATATCTCGCCTAAACTGATTTCTTTTGGCGCTACCGATTTAAGATAGAATGCCGCCGGACCAAATGGTGGTGATAAGAAAGAAACCTGCATGTTCAGACAGAACACGACACCAAACCAAATCGGGTCAAATCCTAGATTCGTGATAATAGGTACGAAAATTGGCATGGTTAGCAGTGCAACACCCACCCAGTCCAAGAACATACCTAGTACGAGTAGAATCACCATCATAATGAACAGTGTTGCGAATGCGCTGCCGCCAGAAAGCGTAAGAATGGTTTCTTCAACGAAGTCGATGCCGCCCATCAGGTTGTAAATCCCAACCAACGCACTCGCACCGATACCAATCCAGATGATCATCCCGCAGGTGCGCATTGTCGCCATCGCACTCTCTTGCAGCATCTTCCAGCTCATTTCTTTACGGATTACCGCGCTGATCATGATACCAACAACACCAAGAGCTGAAGCTTCAGTTACAGATGCGACACCGGTATAAATACTGCCGAGAACCACTGCCACTGATAACAGTGGGAAGAAAAGTGCTTTGAAGTAGCTTGGCTTATTGTCGTCTTCTAAATCTTCATCACTAAAATCAGGTGCCAGAGCAGGATTGATATAACAACGAATCAATACATAAGCGATGTAACAAGCCGCCAGAATAAATGCAGGGATAAATGCCGCTTTAAACAGATCACCAATCGATACACTTGCGGTCATACCGTAGATGATAAGAACGATACTTGGCGGAAGCATAGTACCTAGCGCGCCACCCGCACACGTTGTACCAATAGCAAGCTTACGGTCATAGCCCAAGCGAAGCATTTGTGGCAGAGCCAGAATACCCAACAGAACGGTTTCACCACCGATAACGCCAGACATTGATGCCAGCAAAACCGCTACCAATAGCGTTTGAACTGCTACACCACCGCGAACTTTACGCCCTACAGACTTCATTGCGTCAAACAGATCTTTCGCGATACCCGAGCGATCCAACATAGCTGCCATTAATACGAACATCGGAATGGCTAAGAAAATATAGTCCGATGCAAAGCTATACATACGGCTGGTGACCAAAGGAATCGCGTCAACACCAAACCAGCCTAGAGTAAATACGATAGCGACAAAACAGGTAACAAACGCAAGCTGCATACCGGTCAGCAATAAGCCGATCATCATGACCAGCATTAGCAAGCTGCCCCATTCAATACCAATAGAAGATAAATCAAACATCGTGTTTATTCCTTAAGGCTTGAATCTCTTGAATCATATGCAGAACAAACTGCACTACCAAAATGACCAAAGTGATAAAAATAACCGCTTTAAGCAGCGCAGGATAAGGCGGGTTGAAAGCTGAACCAGATGTTTCTAAACGCATCTCTCCCCATGGTGCAAACCATGCGCTTTCTACCGTGATATATGAGGCATAAGCCATCATTAGTGCGAACGCCAAACCGACAATGTGGTGAACCATATTGAGATAGTGTTTAGCGCGCTTTGAAACATTGTCGTAGATAAGAACCACTCGAACGTGCTTGTTCGAGGCCATTGCATACACACCACCGAACACAAACAAACACCCGCCGATAAAGGCTGCGGTTTCATGCACCCACGTCGTTGGAGCGTCAAAAACGTAGCGCATAACAACTTCGTAGAAAGAAATCGCAACAGTCAAAAGAAACAGCAAGCTAAGGGTGTTTCCGATACGTATGATTGCTCGGTCTAATGCATTCTTTGGCTGATCATCAAGGTGTGATGTAGCCTGTAGCTTATTCTCGCTCATAACGAACTCTTTTAGTGAAATGAGAGAGGGCCAAAACACCCTCTCTAAATAAAGGAAGTACTTCGATTACAGTAGGTCGTTCTTCTCTAGGAACGTAGTCACTGATTCGTAAACCTTTTGTGCATTTGGTGAACGCTCAGCAAATACTTTCCATTGTTCACGAGCGATAGAACGGAACTTCTTGCGCTCTTCATCAGACCAGTTGTGAATCGTGATGTTTGGATTCGCGTTCGCTTCTTTTACTGCCGCTTGGTCAGCAATTTTTAACTGTGTTGTAATGTCGTAAGAGAAATCACGTACAGATGTCTTGAGGATTTGTTGCAAATCTTCAGGCATCTTGTCCCATTTCTTCTGACTAATAGAGATATCGATCAGCGGTAGAGAGTGGAAGCCAGGTTGAACTGGGTGAGCCGCTACATCGTTCATACCCGCTTTTTGGTTTGTAGAGAATACTGTGTAGTCCGCTGCATCAATAACGCCTTTGCTTAGACCAGTGAATACTTCTGAACCCGGTAGGTTAACTGGAGTTGCACCTGCTGCTGCAAAAACTTGTTGAACCAGACCTTCTGGAGCACGTAGTTTCAGACCTTTCAGATCAGCAACGCTATCAAGCGGCTTTTTAGAAACGAGAGATTCAACACCCGTAGTCGATGCACCAACGAACTTAACGCCGTAAGGTTTGTAAAGCTCAGTTAGAAGCTCGTTACCACCGCCGTAGTTCATGTATTGAAGAAGTTGAGTCGTGTCAGACCAAGCGCCAACCATGTTACCTAATAGGCCGAATGCTGGATCTTGACCAGAGAAGAACTCAGTAGCAGTTACGTGGCCATCAAGAATACCCATTTTGATTGAGCTTAGAGTTTCTGTATGTTTTACCACTGCACCAACAGGTAACAAGTCAATGTCGATACGTCCACCAGACATTTTTTCAACGTTATCTGCCCATACTTGCTGAATTTGGAAATTGCGGTCACCCGATGGATCTGAAGACTGAATTTTCAGTTTGAAATCAGCCGCCATCGCTGACATGGACACTAGGCCCGTCACAGCAGTAGCGATAAGCGTTCTCGTCATAGCTTTCATTTGTCTATCCTTATTTGCTTCACGTAAATACCGGATTATATTTTTATGTTACCGGTAACCTTGAGCCTTAATGTTACCGGTAACTGTTACTAAAAGTCTATGCGGATGATCACAGGATTTAAACATTAATTAACAAACTTCTTATTTTTATAAGGAAGCCATTAACAGGTTTGGCGGGTATTGCTCTGAACAAATGTGCAGAGGGTTAAATAAATGAAATTATTAGAATATCGCGACATCAAAAAATTGACCTTGGTCAAGTCTCGAACCCATATAACGCCTAAACTCAAATAGAAAAGTGATTTTGTAATGATGTTCGGAGGCCGTATATGACTTGTACCTTTATTGTAAGTTTCGTAGGAAAAGCAACACCCTCAACAATCAAATCTTTGGCCGCTGCGACAAATGAAAAAAGTGGTAAGTGGCTCATTAGCAAAGTGAATTTTATTGAAGACCAAGTTGCTGCTGTTATCAAAATTGAAATACCAGAAGAAAATGCAGATGTCGTCAAAGAAGCATTTTATGCCACACCTGATCTGCTGGTAAAAATTGTCGATGTTGCTGAACACGTACAACTCGAAGATAAAATCTACCAACTTCGTATTGATTCTAACGACCGCTACGGCGTAGTTAACGAGATCACCCATGTTCTTGATGCACAAGAAGTGCAGATTCTGGATATGGATTGTCAGCGCGTGTTTATCGCTGGCGGCGGTGGCGTAAGCTCTAGCTTATTTACTGCAAACTTAGCTGTGCGTTTACCTGTTGAACGTCAATTGAATGATGTGGTCAGCGAGCTGGAATCTTTAAGCGAAGATACTCGTGTTATCGTTGAGTCATAAACTTATTTGAATCATAAGATTAGCTGACTTATAAAACTGAGCTGCATAAAAAAACCACCCTTTCTCTTTTAAGAAATGGGTGGTTTTTTATTGCTCGATAAGTCTTATTTAACAGACCATTGAGAAAGCGAACGTTTGAAGTCTTGGTAGCCAAACTCGTTCAATTTTTGAATGTCGCCATTACTGCGCTCGCAGTAAACAGAAGGCATCTTCAAGCCATTGAACCAGTTAAGTTTCACCATGGTGTAACCCGCACTGTCCAAGATATGAAGCTTCTGACCAATTTGTAGTGGCTGATCAAACTTAGCGATACAGAATTGATCACCAGCCAAACATGAACATGAACCAATCACGTATTCATGCTCGCCAGATTCACTGGCTTCCAGTACTGAAGCAGGCTCATTGTAGATAAGTGTATCTAGACGGTGTGCTTCGGTCGCAGAGTCAACAATCGCTGTCTTCATGCCGTTTTCGACGATATCAACAACCGTTACCACAAGGTCAGTGGTTTTAGTGATTACCGCTTCGCCTGGCTCTAGGTATAGTTGCACACCGTGTTTTTCAGAAAATGCTTTAAGCGCTAGACCCAGTTTTTCTACATCGTAACCTGGCCATGTAAAGAATACGCCGCCGCCCATGCTCACCCAATCCAGTTTGTTTAGGTATTCACCAAAACGCTCTGAAATAGCATCCAGCAGGCCGATGAAAGCATCCACATCTTTGTTTTCACAGTTCATGTGGAACATCACACCATTGATCGTATCGAATACTGAACCATCAATGTGGTCAGCCTGAACACCAAGGCGAGAGAATTTACGAGCTGGGTTAGCAAGGTCTTGACCTGCGTAGCTGACACCTGGGTTAAGGCGCAAACCGATTGACGCTTTGCCTTCCACAAGGTGACGGTATGCAGAGAGTTGAGACTGTGAGTTGAAGATCATCTTGTCGCAGATGTCTGCCACTTCTTTAACGTCATCTTCGCTGTAGCCTACGCTGTATGCGTGAGTTTCACCGCCGAAAGTCTCGTAGCCAAGCTTTACTTCAAAAGGACCAGAACTGGTTGTGCCATCTAAGTATGGCTTGATGATGTCAAATACGCCCCAAGTAGAAAAACACTTCAGCGCCAGTACCAGTTTTACACCCGAAATCTCTTTCAGACGTTTTGCAATTTCCAAATTGGCGATCAGTTTTGACTCATCAATCATAAAGTAAGGAGTTTTCAATTCACTCTTTTGCATCTTGTTTATTTCCTGCGTATTGCCTTAGCAACACTTCATCAATCGCAAAATGGAAAAAACAGCCATCACCTGAGTGACGGCTGTCTTCAACTATTAACTATCCATCTACCCTCTCATAAGAGGTGGATTATTTAAGGATATGAATCTCTGGCTGAGCTGGTTGAAGTTCAAGAACTTCCCAGTTCAAACCAATAGATGGCATAGTTTCTAGGAACGGATCCGGATTAAGCTGTTCCATGTTGAACACGCCTGAATCAGCCCATTCACCACGGAAGAATTGCAATGCAGCAGTAATCGCTGGAACACCAGTAGTGTAAGCAATTGCTTGATGCTCTACATCTTTGTAAGCCACTTCGTGGTCTGCATTGTTGTAGATAAATACACTGCGTTGCTCACCATTCTTCTTACCTTGAACCCAAGTACCGATACAGGTTAAACCAGTGTAACCCGGAGCCAAAGAGGTCGGGTC
The DNA here is from genome assembly GCF_037162405.1 of Vibrio sp. Hal054. Taxonomy (NCBI): domain Bacteria; kingdom Pseudomonadati; phylum Pseudomonadota; class Gammaproteobacteria; order Vibrionales; family Vibrionaceae; genus Vibrio; species Vibrio sp. Hal054. The sequence goes on from NZ_JARLUT010000001.1 coordinate 1,774,477, forward strand.
TGGTAGCATGGCTTTCAGAACTTGCAGAGGTTGCACAACCGTACCGTCTTGTAGAGTTAACGGTTCAGGGCTTAGCAAACCAATGTCACGCATGCAGTTGAAGTAGTTCAAGTAGCGGTCGCCGAAGCCCATCCAGAATTCAATGCGTTTTGCAGGAATGAATTCTTTTAGAGAACGAACTTCATCGTGTGCCATTGAGTACACTTTGAACGGACCACATTTTGGAAAATCGAATTCCAGCATACGAGTATGACAAGGAACGGTTTTCCACTCACCCTCTTCCCAATAGAAAGAATCACCTTGGATTTCAAGCATGTTCGTTTCTGGGTCAAAGTTGGTTGCGAACTTCTTACCGTGATCACCCGCGTTGATGTCCATAACGTCGATAGTGTCGATTTCATCGAACAGATGCTTCGCCGCATAGGCAGCAAACACACTAACAACACCCGGATCGAAACCAGCGCCAAGAATACCTGTGATGCCTGCTTGTTTGAACTTTTCGCGGAAAGCCCATTGCGGATCATAAGCTTCTGGTACTTGCTGACCTTCAGAGCAAAGGTCAACAGCCACCGATGTATCTAAGTAAGATACTTTTGCCTGATAACACGCTTCCATAATTGGAACATTGACCCATGGAGGACCAGCGTTAATCACTAAATCAGGCTTCACTTCTTCAATCAACGCAACTAATGAATCAACATCACTAGCGTTAACTGCACGAGCTTCTAGCTTCTTAGTAGAATCTTTTAAGTTATTTTTACCCTTAATCGATTCAATGATCTTCTCACACTTCCCGATAGAACGAGAAGCAATGGTAATATCACCCAGCACGTCGTTGTTTTGAGCTGCTTTATGCGCGACAACCCAACCAACACCGCCCGCACCAATCTGTAGAATTGACATTTATCCGTTACCTTTATTTCGCTAGCTCTGACGCTAGAGTTTCAATTTTAGCCAGTAGAGATTCGAAGTCCGAAATCTTCAAGCATGGGTTCAAGATTGTGAATTTCAAGGCAGTTTTGCCATCCACAATGGTTTCGCCTAGTACAGCGATACCACGTACCAGCGCTTCCATTCGAACTGCTTTGTTAAGCTCATCGAAATCTGTCGCTTGGCTGTCTACCGCGCGGAATAACACGGTTGACAAAGATGGTTCAGCCAAAAGCTCGAAGGCTTTATGCTGACGAACCAAATCAGCCACTTGTAGAGTTTGGTCTAACAAATGGTCGTACATTGCGCCTAGTTGTTTAGGACCGACGTTTTGCATCGTCATAAACACTTTCAAGGCATCAAAGCGTTTTGTCGTAGAGATAGACTTATCAACCAAGTTCGGCAGAGTGTCATGCTCACGGTTCAAGTAATCTGCATGGTGAAGCAGGTACTTGAAGTTATTTTTATCGTTTAGAAGTAGCGCACCACAGCTGATTGTTTGGAAGAACAATTTGTGGAAGTCTACGCTTACTGACTGTGCACGTTCTACGCCTTTCAAACGATCTTTGTGGCTGCTTAGAATCAACGCACCGCCGTATGCGCCGTCTACGTGCATCCATAGGTCGTGTTTCTCTGCAACATCAGCAATCGTCGCTAAATCATCGATAGCACCGTGGTCAGTCGTACCCGCAGTACCTACAACTGCAAATGGAATCAAACCTTCAGCTTTAGCTTGTTCAACCGCAGCTTCTAGTTTTGCTACATCCATAGTGCCGTTTGGAAGCGCGTCTACAGCAAGAATCGCTTTCTCACCAAGACCCATCCAAGATGCTGATTTTTGTACTGTGAAGTGTGACTTCTTAGAACAAATAATACGTAGTTTGTCTGCGTAATCAGGTAGACCTAGCTTCTGAATAGAGTGACCGCTTAGTTTGTCCGCAATCCAGTCACGAGCCAACATTAGACCCATCTGGTTACTTTGCGTACCACCGCTCGTTACGATACCGTCCGCTTTAGCGCCTAGCTCGTACTTCTCACACATCCAATCAACCACTTTCTGCTCAACGAATGTCGCTGCAGAAGATTGATCCCATGAATCCATTGATTGGTTTAGAGAACCAATAATCGTTTCTGCCACAACAGATGGCATCAATGGTGGTGTATGTAAGTGAGCAATACAGTCAGGGTGTTGAACCATAATTGAGTTCTTAACCACTAGCTCTGCAGTGTCTGAAATCACTTCTTTTAGTGACGCGTTCTTGTTATCAAGATCAACCGCATAAATGGCTTCTTCCAACGCTTTTGGATTCATACCAGAATATGGCGCGTTCACTTCTTCAAATACCGCTTTCATTGCAGCAGTTGTGTGATTCATTACACGTGCAAATTCTGCGCTGCCCATTGAACCTGTGTGGATGAAGTGCTTCTTCCACTCTTGGTTGCTTGGCTCTGGGTCTTTATGACCGCCACCAGCAGCAAGAATTGCTTCTTCTAGCGTACGTAATGCGAAGTCGATTTGCTCGAAAGAGATAATCAATGGCGGAAGGAAACGAATAACCGAACCGTCACGACCACCTTTCTCTACCATCAAACCACGCTCAAGAGCTGCACGTTGAATAGCCAGTGTTAGTTGCGGTGCAGATTTAGGCTCACCGAACTTGTTTAGCTCGCCGCTTGGATCTTGAATTTCAAGACCTAACATCAAACCTTTACCACGTACTTCTGCAACGCAGTTCACGCGGCTTTGAATTTTCTCTAACCCCATGCGTAGATATTGGCCCGCAATGTTTGCGTGCTCTACGAGGTTATCACGAGTGATGATTTCTAGTGCTTTAGCACCTGACACCATAGCTAGCTGGTTACCACGGAAAGTACCGGTGTGCTCACCTGGTTTCCATGTATCAAACTTTTTGTTGATAACCAGAATCGCCATTGGTAGACCGCCACCAATCGCTTTAGATAGACATAGTACGTCTGGAATAATTCCCGCTTCTTCAAACGCGAAGTTGTAGCCAGATTTACCTACACCACATTGGATCTCATCAAAGATCAATAGAATACCGTGCTCATCACAGATACGACGTAGTTCACGTAGGAAATGTGCAGGAGCTGGGATAACACCGCCTTCACCTTGAACTGGCTCAACGATAATCGCAGCAGGTTTCATGATGCCAGCTTCGTCGTCGTTCAGAAGACGTTCAATGTAACGAATGCTCGCTTTCGCTCCTTCTTCGCCACCTAGGCCAAACGGGCAACGTAGGCTGTATGGGAAAGGCATAAAGTGAACATCTGACATCAAACCAGTACGACGAGCTTTCGTGTTCAGGTTACCCATCATGCCCATAGTACCGTTAGTCATACCATGGTACGCACCACGGAACGCAAACATGGTATTACGACCAGTTGTCTGTTTAGCGAGCTTAATCGCCGCTTCAACAGCGTCTGCACCAGATGGACCACAGAACTGAATAACACAGTCGTCACCAAGTTCAGAAGGAAGAAAACCTTTTACTGCTTTAATAAAGTCAGTTTTAGATTTTGTTGGAATATCAAGTGTTTGATATGGCAAACCAGAATCAAGCTGTTGCTTAAGCGCTTGGTTAATCTCTGGATGGTTGTAACCTAAAGCCAGAGTACCCGCACCCGCCAAACAATCTAGGAAGATTTGGCCACGTGTATCTTCTACTAAACAGCCATAAGCTTGTTTAATAGCGATAGGTAGACGACGTGGGTAAGAACGAACTTCTGATTCATGCGCAGCTTGGTCAAGCAACACTTCATCCGGAGTCAGATCATACAATCCGTCTAGTACTGGAATTTGGTTAGACATAATGGTTGCGATAGTGTTATCGACTTCAAAGGCTGTACTCATCTTCATCACCTTGAAAAATAATAATTTCCGTTCATTTCCCACACGTCAGTAAAAGAGAGAAATGACAAATAGCAAAAAATTCCGAATGCATTAAGCAAATACGGAATACGGGTCATCAGATTGATGACGATTAACTAAATCAGAGGTTCAAGGTTCTGTAATGCTGCTGTCTTGATAAACAGGGCATTCTGGAAGTACAAAGCTGATTCGTGGTTGTAGTTTAAATGAAATCAATGTTGGGTATCCCATTCACATGCTGTTCCCACAGCAAGAGTATCCCGTCTATCAGTAAAAGGACTTACTGATACCTACCCTACGTAATGTCACAATCAGCCTGAATGGTCATTACGCGTATCCCCCAGAAACTCTGTCTGAGATTGGGGCGGAAATTAACATAAAACAGTGGCTTTTTGCAATATGAAATCATGTGAAAATAATGCTCTTTATTACAAATCAAACACATAATATTGAGCAAATAATTGGTACTGAATTCGAGATAAAGAAAGCCCCTGCTTGGCAGGGGCTTCTTGGGGTAAGTTCTTTCACAAAATTTATACTGTTTCTGTATTCACTTTTACAAGGCTATTTAATATATCTGCTGCTTCCATACCTGCAATATCAGCATATATGTCCTCAATGATAATTGTTTGAGACTCACTAGCTCCATGCTCCACTGTCAACACGACATCTTCGTTATCAACGGAACTGATAGTCACTTTGCCTAAAAGGTCGCTGATGTCCGTCGTTTCTGTGTCATCATCTAATATTGAGGTTAGATCAACCTTATCGACCCCAAACTCAAAGTTTTTGATGATATCAGTACTATTATCTAGAGCAGAATCAAGCCAAGTGAAGATATTAGAACGATCATCTCCTTCAAGCGTATCGTCACCAGTATCTGCATAAACGATATTGACCCCGTTTTCGACATCTAAAGTTACCTCGTAAGTAACTACGTTATCATCCTCATCTACAGGCATCGCCCCTTCAGAATCAACTACCGTGTACTCAAATGTAGGGTCATTAACAACCGCTTCTTCACCTGATATATAAGTAACAACATAATTAGAGCCAGAATTACCATCATTCGTATGTTCAGAAGGATAAAACTCTATTCGAACAATAGGGTTATCATCTGAAACAGAATAGACCCCTTCGGAGCTTTGACTTAATGAACCATTTCCGTAATTGTATGGCTCTGAAGAGGTACCATCAAGGTAGGTATATACTACGGTGGCCATATGATTGCTATTTAAGCCATCGATTCCGAAATCTACTGAGTAAAGAGGATTATCACTTAAATCAAAAATAAGGGTTTCGCCGCTACCAATACCATTACCACTATCTACACCGAAACCAATACCTTGGTTATTTTCTGAATTCCCAGGATTCGTTTCTAAAGTTACCTGACCTTTATTATCACCATGCGTACTAGTCGCAGATACTGTAACAACGGCGCCATTAACAAGTTTAAAAGAATAAACCCCAGCCCCCGCTTCTTCTACGTTATCAATACTCATTGTAAAGTCTGAAGGGTCATCAGCTTTGTAATAAATAGAATTAGGGTCGTATGCTGTCGCATCAACAGCACCATATAAGTTAGAGTCTTCTATTCTTGTGTAGCTATCACCATCTTTAACATACAAACTGCCGTATTCAGGTAGCGCTGTTAAATAAATAGACAACGTTTGGTTAGAGTATAAATCTTGGTTTGCGTCATGCTGTGAATCTGACTCAGGCTCATAGCCAGCTCTATAGGTAGGATTTTGCGAGAAGAAATCAACATCCTCGTCCGAAATATGGTCTCCCTCAGTGTTTACACCAGTTTCAAATACCACCTGAATATAATCGCTTTCACTACCAACACTTACAGTGAAGTCTTCACCTTTCGGAGCCTCGTTCACATTGCGTTCGTATAAATTAACCGTTGCATAAACGGGTTCACCATAAGTCTCGCTACCTTCTTCACCAAATACATCTCTAACAGATACAGTAATTTGGTGGTCATTATCTGCATCTTCGTAATTGGCATACAGCTCAGCAGCTAAGGCCGTAAGACTAATTTCACCTGTTTCGGGGTTAATCTCATATAAATCAAAAGTTTGATTATCTACTGTGACGGAAATATTTTCGGTGATAGCGTAGATCAAGTTTTCATTATCAACATCGGAAGCCTGAACTTTACCAATTACGTCATCTTTATCGCTATTTTCGTCGTAGTAAAAACTATATGTCGCAATAGTAGGATCTTCTCCTTCAACAGCTTCAGCTTCGTCGAAAGAGTTGCCTGGATTATATCCATCCTCAGAAGTTGCGTCGGTATAAATTGTCCCCTCAAAGACCGGAGCATCATTAGTACCATTAATTTTCACATCAACTTTGTGAGTTGCTCCTTCATCTGATGTAACTTCAAAAGATAAGGTTAATGAGTCACCAGTGTTCATGCTGTTAAAAGCATCACTTGCCTCAAACTTCCAACCACTTTCTGTATAAGTCAACGTACCGAAATCTTCCGGATTATCAAAGCCATCTGGCAAACTGAAATCACCAACTTGATTAACACTCGTAGGCGCATATGCACCGAGAACAAACTCAGGAATATCACCGGCTTCAGGCACTTGAACTGCTATATCTACCATTACTGGTGAATCTGTTTCATTAACTTCTTCTAAAACATATGAACCGCTAACTTGATTCGACTCTTCAAGATAGACAGTGGCAATTGCACTTCCACCGTTGATATCAGTCACTGTCACTTCTATGGTATGTGAGTTATCAGCTAAACCACCTTCACCTGATTCATCTTCAAAATCATTAGTGAATGCCTGAGCTCCTTCGTTGGTAAGGTAGATGTTGCCATTGCTATCGATACCATACGCATCGTAGTCAACACCATCTATAGTTACCGTAACATTGTTTGTGATTTCATAGGTCAATGTTGCGTCATCACTATCGACATCAGTAGCGGCGACTTGCCCGACGACAGCGCCAGTAGGTGAATTTTCCTGATAAGTGAAATAGTAGCTATAGTTTGTATCTCCACCTTCTTCAGAATCATCAACAAAGTAATTGTCATCTTCTGCGTCTTCAGAAGTGTATTCACTTTCAGTAAAAACCGGCAGGATATTAGGAACATCTTCTACAGCAAACGGAGTTGTCGCAATGGTTGGCGGCTCATCTTGCACCAAATCTTCATTCAAACTTTCTGTCTGACTAAGACTACTTCTGGCAAAACCTTCTGTACTAAAAGCAGTTGCAGCAATTAGGCTTGCCAGTTGCATGATAACCGTACCACTAGTGCCCAGAGCAGAACCATTAGTTCCACCAGCCGCAGTTGCCTGATCCGGATTCAATGTTGGGTCTACACCATCCTCTAATTGAGCAATGATGTTCGCAATCTCTGCATCAAAATCGAGATTAAGTGGGGTTTGACCTTCATCACCCAAAACTTCTTGAGCAGTGACTTGAGGATTAGCACCATCTCCAACGGTAACAACAACCTCACCGGGAGCAGGCTGAGCACCAGCGATAAGTTCTCGAATTTGACCTTGCCTATCAATGACCAAAGTTATGTTAGCTAACATAAACTGGCTGAGTGTACGTGCATTCATGAGCCTATTCCCTATGTGCGTATCGATAACACGTATGAGCACCCTCTATACATTTTGCTTCTTCTCAGGTGTTCACACGCCACTGCGTGAGCGGTTTTTCATGCTTTAACATTAGTAATGGCTAATTGCACATTCAACTCATTTAGTAGAGTGAAGAACCAAACATCAACTAAGGTTTCAATATATAAGGAAAATTATCATTGGTACTTTCTTGAACTAAACTCACAAAATCCTATTTTATAAACTAAGCTTGCTTAAACTAAGGCATGACCTTTGGACGCTCGCCACCTACAAAATGAAGTATCTCAATGGTCGAGTAAGAGATAATTCCATACTTAAGGAGCTTCATAGTGAAACGGAACCTTTCATTCTTAACAGGATGTTTGATACTGGCTTCCGCCTCTGCTCACGCACAAACACTCGAGCAAGCAGTGGCAATCGCTTTTTCAAATAATCCTGATATCAAGGCTAGCTACAATCAATACGTCAGTACAGTGAATGACAGCAAAGCGTCAGGAGGAAAGTATCTGCCAACTATCGACTTAGATGCAGGTATTGGGTACGAAGGTATTCGTCCGGCATCAACAAGTGGACGTGAAGATACCGACCTCACCAGAAAAGAAGCAAGCATCATCCTTAATCAATTGTTATGGGATGGTAATGGTACGCTCAACGATATGGATAGAACGGCCGCCGAAGCCGAATCCACGAGATTACAACTGTTAGATGATGCATCGAACTTGGCGCTACAGGTAACCGACGTTTATTTAAACGCAGTGAAAGCGACAGAAATTCTCGCCCTTTCGGAAAGTAACCTAGCGGTTCACATAGACATTTATCGCGACATTAAAAAGCGAGTCGACTCAGGTGTAGGCTCAACGGCAGATTTAACTCAAGTAGAAGCTCGTATTGCCAAAGCTCAAGGCAACCTGCTTGCGGCTCAAAATAACCTTTTTGATACTCATACCCAGTTTCGCCGCTTAGTAGGACAAGAGCCACTAGGGTTAATTTACCCTCGCGCCGATGAATCTAAGATTCCTTTGTCCCTGTCAGATGCGTTAGTCGAGGCATTTGATAAACACCCTGTGATCAAAATTGCCAAAACAGATGTAGATGCTGCTCGTTTCCAATACAAGCAATCTAAAGCTCCTTACTACCCCACCTTTTCCATCGAAGCTCGTCAAACATGGCGAGACGATGCCGGTGGTTATGAAGGTGATGCGGATGAAACCGTGGCGATGCTGCGGATGAGATATAACCTTTATAACGGCGGCAGCGATAGCGACCGTAGTGAAAGTTCAGCTTATCAACTGAATAAAGCAAAAGACTTACGAGATAGCGCTTATCGTCAAATCGAAGAGAGCTTACGGTTGTCTTGGAGTGCGTTGGATTTAACACTCCAGCAGAAAAACTTCCTTGCTGACCATGTAGACTCTGCGGCACAAACGGTTATTGCGTACGAAAAGCAATACGGCATTGGCCAACGAACCTTACTAGACTTATTGAACACCGAAAATGAGCTGTTTGAAGCTCGCAAAGAATACCTCGATGCTCACTATTCTGAACAGTACGCCAAGTATCGTGTGATGAACGCGACTGGCGTATTAATAGACGCGCTTTTGGTTGATGTTCCCGAAGAGTGGACCAAGGAAGTGGAGTATTAATTATGAAGAAGAACATTCTATCACTAGCAATACTCGCTGGTCTTACCCTATCGATGTCAGTTTATAGTGCTGAAGAGTACGAATACATGGCAACACCTACGGCCAACCAAATTGCCGATCTACAAGATGATGACCAAGATGGTGTAGTCAATGGTCGCGATATTTGTCCTGGAACACCTTCGGGTTCTGAAGTGGATAATGATGGCTGTGGGGAAGTAAGACGCGCACAAGACCAACGTCAACTGCGTATTTTGTTTGCCAATGACTCCTATGAGATTAACCCCGTCTTCGCCAGCCAGATTCAAACCATGGCGGATTTTTTGAAGATATACAAATCTGCATCCATTGAAATCCAAGGCTACACCAGCAAAGTGGGTACAGATGAATACAATTTGGAGCTATCGAAAAAACGGGCAGAAGCCGTTGAGCAAAAACTTCTTTCCTATGATATCAGCCCTAACCGAGTCAGAATTGTTGGGTATGGTGAAAGTCGTTTAGAGGATGAAGGCGATGATCCTGCGGCGCATGCAGTAAACCGAAAAGTCACTGCAACTGTGGTCGGTCTAAAGGAAAAAGTTGTCGAAGAATGGACCATATTCTCAACACTCCAAAAGCGCTAGGGTAATCAACATACTGGTCGCTTAATATTTAGATGTATTCAGATACAAACAGAAAAGCCCCTCAGACTGAGTCGAGGGGCTTTCTATTTTACATAAATCGATAGCTAAACTTCGATTATGCTGATTTTTTCTTTGGCAATGAAACACTCAGCAAGAAGTAACCGACGACCGCTGCCAAGGTTGAACCCATCAAGATACCAAGACGAGCATAAGTATCGAAATTCACGAAGTCAGCGCCAAACGCCAGCGATGAAATGAAGATCGACATAGTAAAACCGATACCACACAGCACAGACACGGCGAAAATATGTCTCATACCCACGCCTTCTGGTAATTTTGCAATACCAAGTTTTACCGCAACCCAGCTGAAGCTAAAGATACCTAACGGTTTACCAATAAACAGACCTAACGCTACACCTAGCGGCAGAGCTTGAGCCAGACCACTCAGTGAAACACCTTCGAGAGAAATACCTGCGTTAGCGAATGCGAACAGAGGTAAAATACCGAAAGCTACGTAGGAATGAAGACCATGTTCTAAGTGCTTAAGCGGTGAATGCTCTTTGTCTTTTCCTTTCAGTGGAATAGAGAAACCAATCACGACACCGGCTAGTGTTGCGTGAACACCGGACTTCAATACCGCTACCCAAAGAATGAAACCAACGATCAAGTAAGCGCTAATCTTGGTCACATGCTTAGCATTCATAAAAAACAGTACTGCCGTCATTAGGAAGCCAACGGCCAACGCCATAGTAGATAAGTCACCGCTGTAAAACAGTGCAATAATCACGACAACACCCAAGTCATCAATAATTGCCAAAGCAAGCAAGAACACTTTCAAACTGATTGGAACGCGACTACCCAGTAACGCCATAATACCCAAAGCAAATGCGATATCCGTTGCCGCAGGAATAGCCCAGCCTTGAATTGCCGTTTCGTTTGAAATGTTAAACATGACATAAATAAGTGCAGGGGCAAGCATACCACCTACGGCAGCAATTGCCGGGAAAATGGCAGTTTCACGCGATTTCAGAGCCCCCTCAAGCAACTCGCGTTTTACCTCAAGACCGATCAACAGGAAGAAAATAGCCATCAAGCCATCGTTGATCCAGTGTGAAACAGACATCCCCAAAATGTATGTGTGAAGACCCGCTTGGTAGAACTCATTAAGCGGAGAATTGGCAATTACCATAGCTACAGCTGCTGCAATTACCAGGATTATGCCACCAGCAGACTCCATTTTTAAAAAGTCGCGAATGATATCAGTCATTTATCGTCCTTATAATTTCGTTATGTCGATACATGAATCAGAACAGATACACAGGAGTTTAGTACTTTAGAACATTCTTGAACAATCGCTTGTAATGACTCAACACATCGGATTTTCCGAAACAAATGAACATTTCGCACATATATTCCGTATTAATTACTATTTGGTAAGTATAGGAAAGAATTAATGGTCTAAACAAAGTTAGTTATTGAAATATCTCACCTCCTGATATGGAAAAAGGAGCATTAGCTCCTTTTTAATCTTCATTTTTCACACAACAGTTAATAACCAGTTAACTGCATATAGCCATGTGCGATATCAGAACCAGTGGTATTTATTGCCCCTTCCCAGTAAGGAACGATGAAAGGCAACCAAGATTGTTTGTTCACTGGAGTTGTCTTCAGGTCGATATTGTATCTGGGTACCATGATACGCCATTCCAAAGGCATTACTCTACCTCCTTCTATGACCGTTTTATTGAGAGGCAGGATAACAATGTCTTTGTTATCTAAAACGATGGTTTTTTCTTTTGAAGATAAGGTACCAAACAGATATGGAAGCTCTTCGTCATGTCGATAACGATTTACTGACAAAGTGGTATCGTCATCCAGTTTCAAGACAAACTTGTCCCAACCCTGTTGCGTATTCGACATCAAACCTGTGCCCCACTCTTTGCTCATGAAAGCAGTGCCTTCAACGGCTATCGGGTCAGTCTCTTTCGTCAACTTCAACTGACCATAAACCTTAAGAAATGGTGCTTGCAGATTGTAAGTCGCTGTAGGTTCTGTCTCGTGTTTTGTTTGAAAGCCTTGTTCTCCGGGTAGCACGTACGGGCCATCCAAATCACTGTATAACGATAAACTAAACGTGTCCGTTTTAACATCAAGATGCCCGGGGAAAGGATTTCTACCCAGCGATCGCCAAGTCCAATCATCAATCCACATGCGCAGTGGCAAAGCACTCACTCCAGCTTGGCCAATACCACCGCGGGCAACACGCTGCTCTCGCCAAATCTTTCTGTCGGTCGATATCACCACCGATGAGAAATAAACTTGTGAATTTAACCAGCCGAGTTCCTCGACTCGCTCGTCATGAGCAATACGGAAATAGCTCCACTGAACAGAGTAAGGATGACCTTTTTTGTCACGCACATTAGCAAAAAAATGGAACCACTCATGCTGATGCTGCGGATGAAATGAAGAATCGTCCGGTAGAACGACAGGATTGTTAGGTAACACTGGCGCGAAAGCATGCTTCACATCCGCAGACAAAAGCGAGCTTAACTCACGGTTTGGTTCCACATCGTCTTCAAATTTGTAATCGCGAAAAACAATACTCGCTATTGAAACTATTGCGGCAAGGATTAAGAAACCAATCAAGTATTTGAGGCTGACTCGAACTTTCATTACAAAGCGTCCCTCAATGACTTCATCGGTGACTTACGAAGTAAACGGATAATAGGTAGAGCTCCTGCAACGATCAGCGCTAGCATCGAAAGAATGGCCGTTTTTACATAAGTTATAGGAGAAACTATCAGTTCCATTGTCCAACCAAAAGAGTGACGAATCACCACATCTATAACCAGTTTCGCCAGACCTAAGCCTAGTGGCATCGCAATCAGCATCGATATCAAACCAAAAACAAACAATTGTAATGCACCTAAGCCAACCAATTCTTTTCCAGACACCCCTAAACAACGCAGCAATGCAATGTGTTTCTGGCGAGAAAGTTCACCAGCCAATGTTGCAAAAAAGATTCCGCATACGGCGATAAGCAAAGTAATGTTGCCTAAGGTATCAGCAATCACAAATGTACGGTCAAAAACGCGCATTGCCTGACGGTGAATCGCGCTGTTATCCATGAGTCGTTCAGCATCAAGGTGGAAAGCCGAATGCAGACGACTATTCAGCTTCTCACCGACTGCGCCTTCATTCAAAACAATAGCTAAAGCGACATCACCGGTGCCTGCAAAAGCGTGTAACCAGTTCGCATGTGACATCATGACTTGGTTGTAAGGGTTACCATAATCATAATAAACACCGACAATTTGCCAGCCAGCGCCAAGAGGCTCAGAGAGATCTACCGTATCGCCCGGTTTCAGGTTCAGTTTGATGGCCATCGATTCACTGATCATGATGCCTTTAGAGTGATGCAAGTAGTACCAGTAGTTAGGAACACCCAGTTTCACCGTCAATGAGTTCGCCTCACCTTCGGAATCACCCGTGCTCACGACTTGCAAGGTACCTTTGTTGGAAGGAAATTCTCTTTCCCAACGCCACCATACGTTTTTCACTTCAGCCTGATTACTTAACCAGCCACTGATCATAGAGGCTGAGCTGTTAGTCGGATACAGATACATGTCTGCGGCTAATCGCTGATTAAGCCACTTATCAGTCGTATCTCGAAAGCTGCCCACCATAGTAACCACGCCGATATTGGCTGCCATGGCAATCATAAATGCCATAGTAGCAACACCACGATAGCTCATACTTGCCGCTGCATCGGCAAAAAACCAGCGAGCTTTTACCCAACGTAAACTGTAGGAAAAGCTATTAAACAGCTTCCAGATAACGAATGGAGTAAACAGCGCGGCACTCACTAACATTAAAGCAATAATTGTATAGCCCGATGATTGTGTTTTTGGCGCTTGATAAATGGCGATGGCAGCGACAGCTAGAGCTCCACCAATAAAGGCCTGAATACTGAATTCAGAACCGGCAAATCTTGCAAGCGACAAACGAGTACTTAAACGAATAGGCTGAGATTTTAATAAACGCACCAGCGGCCAAGCGCAAGAAGCAAAAGCACCGCACACCGCCATAAGCAAACTGTAACTGCTCCACTCCCAATCCCACTGAATCGAAAGACCTACATTCGCGTTGTACAAATCGGCCAGACTGACAGACACGGAAGGAATTAACTTGTTTGCCAATAAGAGACCTAAGCCATTACCGCAAATCCAGCTTACAAACACTAACGCAAAGAGTTCGAGCATCAGAGCCTGCGCCAGTTGCCAGCCATTCACGCCGGTTTGGCGTAACATACCAACTAAACGCTGGCGCTGTATAAGCGAAAGAGACATCGCTTGGTAGAAAATAAACAACCCGACCAAGAAAGATAGCATGCCCATCGCCGTCAGATTCATGTGGAAAGCTTTAGTAAGAGATTCCAATTCTGAACGTGTACTGCGAACCAATATCATCCCATTTGGCAAACTAGCGGCCAGTTTTTCAAGTTTGTCGTCAGGCATGGGACCGCATGCAATAACTGAAAAACCGGAACTTTTCTTCAGTTGTCGAACCAAAGACATATCAGAAACTAAACGAGTGCCACTCACCATCCCCTGACGATCAATAAGCAACGGACCAAGTTGTTCACCATCATGCAATTGAATCATATCGCCATCTTCCCAGCCTTGGTGAGCAGCTAGCTCTTGCCCAACCATAACCGGATAAGGTGGTTGCATCAGTTTTAGTGCGCTGATTTCGCTCAGTGTTTTTTTACCCATCACAGGAACAACAGCCAGCGGATCAATGCCAAGCAACGTCACGTCTGTACCGAGTTTTGTTGTAAAGCGGTAGCTGTCAAAAGGAACACATTGATGGAAACCATCACGGCGTAACTGAATATAGAAACCTTGGGGAATTTTATTGGCGACTTGTTTCGTACGAATACGGTAAGGCAAAGGGTTGGCAAAAAGCTTTTCACCACTTTCATAACTTTGACGAGCGTGTTGGTTAATCGCTGTAACACCAACAAGAAGAGAAATACCAAGAGTAAGACCAAACCAGACGAGAATGATCTGCAGAGGATAACGACGATAGTGACCGAGTAGTGCTTTAACTACGGGCCATAACATGAAGGTGTCCTCCTTGAAGACGAATACATCCTTCCATATGCTTTGCGACTTTCTCACTGTGGGTCACAAGAAACAGCGTACATTTAAGCTGTCTTGCCAGTGTAGTCAGTAGTCTCATGACCGCTTCTGCGTTACGTTCATCTAAACTACCTGTAGGTTCATCAGCTAGCAGGATTTTCGGTTCCATATATAAAGCACGTGCAATAGCAGCCCTTTGCTGCTGACCGCCCGACGCCTCTTCAGGATATCGACCTAACAGTGGCATTAGATCAAGCGCAGAAATGATCTGACGCCATAATCCGGTATCTTCTGGTAAGCCTTTTAGCTGACGGCAAAAACGGATGTTATCGGCAATATTTAGCGTAGGAAGGAGGTTAAACTGCTGGAAAATATGACCGATGTTGTTACGACGATAAGCCGTTCTTTGGAATTCTGAAGTATTGTGCATCGCGAAATCTGGGAACCAAATTTCACCGGAGTCCACAACGTCTAAGCCAGCAATAAGGTTTAACAGCGTACTTTTACCAGAACCGCTTTCGCCCATTAGAGCCAGTTGATCGCCTTGATGAATCGTCAGTTCAGCGCCCTGCAGCACAGGATGGAATTCACCACCATCTACATATCCTTTGCTCAGGTTTACCAGCTGTAACATCAATCATCACCGTAGACTAAAATTGGACTCAGAATCTACACTAATTCCCTTTCAGTAGGAAGTATTTTGCGGCGTACTTACACCGAGTTGTTGTAAAATGCAGCAACTCGGTAGACAAAATTCAACTTCCGATTAAATTTCGCATCCACTTCTTACTTCTCACGCGATAAAAGCACCCAACCCACTTCACGACCTCTTCACTTAAAAACAACAAGTAGATCCATTCAGGGCTGGCATTAAGGTAAAGCGCGGCGAAAGCAGCAAGCGGAATACCAACAACCCATTGGGCAATTAAATCCTGACCTAGACAGAACTTCACATCACCGCCGGCTCGCAGTACACCGACAATCGCCACCATGGGTATTGAACGAAGTACGATACCCAAACTCAATATCAGCATAAATTCTTCAACAAGAACTCTAGTCTCTTCCGTTAGTGCACTAAACGAATTAAGAATCGGAATTTGCAGCAGATACAACAAGCCAGACATAAAAATCGCGGTGATAAAGTTAGCACCAATCACACCAATAGCTTGGTAGTAAACTGCTTCATAATTTCGCGCGCCAAGCTGGTTACCAATTAATACTGCGGCGGCGTTAGACAACCCTATCAGCAGACTCAGTGAAATAGATTCGACCGGAGTCATGACAGATAGCGCAGCAAGGCCTTGCACACCAGTTTGTCCCATGATCGCGTGATAAACAAATAACCCGCCAGACCATGCAAGGAAGTTGAACGTAGTTGGCAGCGATAGTTTTAAAAATCGAACCACATTGTTTAGCTCGACCACTTTGCAAAGGTCTTCATAGCGGAACGCAAGTAGGTGTTTCTTGCTGTAAAGATAACCGTAGAGGCACGCGACTTCTATCGCTCCACTTAGCACCGTCGCAATAGCCGCACCCTTAATACCCAAAGCCGGAGCGCCTAATTTGCCGAAGATGAAAACCCAGTTCAGTAATACGTTCGAGGCAATACCAATCGCACTAAAGAAAGTACTGATCCCCGGCTTGTGCATCGCTCGAAGCCCGACAGCCATACTATTTGCGCTGGCAATGGCAAACATGCTTACGGAAGTAATCACCAAGTACTGGCTACCAAGTTCATTGACCATTTCTGAATCTGTGGTCAACGCCATAATGTCGTGCGGAAAGATGACAAACAGGACAACCGTAAACAAAGCAAATATCATCGACATTAGCCACGTCAAAGCTGTACTGCTTCTCAGCCCATCGCGATCACCAGCACCCCAGAATTGCGCGGAAAGCAAAGCGCCACCCGCTGAGATACCAATCAACATAATGGTGGAGACAAATGTAGCTCGCGCAGCGACACCAACGGCAGCAATTTCAGCTTCGCCTAATTGGCCAAGCATTAACACATCGACCAATCCACGGCTCGATAGCAGCAACATTTGTAAGCTGATAGGAAGCGCAATCGCAATTAAGCGACGCAAGAAATCTCCTTTTGTATGGAGCAAAACTTGGGATAACAGAGACAAACGACACCCCTAGAGACAAAGGATTGATAGAAAGAGAAAAAGTAAGCGGCTATTATACTCATTAGTGCATAATCTAACCAACATAAAGCAAGGATAATGAATGAAAAAAGTACTCGTGCTTGGCG
This sequence comes from Vibrio sp. Hal054, assembly GCF_037162405.1. NCBI lineage: Bacteria > Pseudomonadati > Pseudomonadota > Gammaproteobacteria > Vibrionales > Vibrionaceae > Vibrio > Vibrio sp. Hal054. Next base: position 1,791,575 of record NZ_JARLUT010000001.1, read on the forward strand.
CATCTGGCTATGTTGGTTCACAGCTATTACCCTTACTGCTCAACGAAGGTTATGAAGTCACCGCCGCGGCTCGGCACATTGACTACTTACAAGCGCGAGTAGCGCCCCATCCAAAACTGACCATCACCTATCTCGACCTTGCAGATAAAAAGGCAACGATGGACTTGGTTCCACAGTTTGATCTGGTGTTCTTCTTAGTTCATGGCATGGCTCAAGGTCATGACTTTGCAGAGTATGAACTCTCTTTAGCTAATAATTTCAAACAGGCGCTGGATATCAGTCAGGTAAAGCACGTAATTTATCTCAGTGCACTTCAGCCACAAACTGGGAATTCGGAGCACTTAAAGGCACGCCAACAGACGGGTGAAATACTGAGGAAAAGCCATGTACCAGTTACAGAACTGCGTGCTGGCGTCATTATTGGGCCGGGTTCTGCCGCTTTTGAAATCATGCGCGATTTCGTTTACAACCTGCCCGTTCTTATTACACCGAAATGGGTGGATTCAAAAGCCAACCCGATTGCATTGGAAAATTTGAATCACTACCTGCTGCAACTTGCCAAAGAACAACCGACTTCGCATCAGCTTTATCAGGCCGGAGGCCCAGATACTCTCTCCTATCGCGAGCAGTTTCAGGTCATTTGTGACCTCGCAAACAAACCGTTTCGCTTATGGTCAACATCACTGCTTACCCCGCAAATGGCCTCTTACTGGTTAGGGGTTGTTACTTCTGTTCCTTCAAATATTGGCCGTGCTCTGCTTGCAGGTTTAGAACATGACTACATAGCGGAATCAGATCAGCTAACTGCGCTTTATCCACAAACCCTGATTCCCTATCGTGATGCGGTTCGAAGCACTATCGAGCATGAAGGGACATTTGTTCGCAGCAAGGTTTGGGGCTTTGAGCCTAACGCATTAAAGAGATGGCAACCGGGTTTTGGCTATTATCCAAAACAGGCTGGCGCAACAATAGAAACAGATTTAACCAACCGTGAATTATGGAAAATCATTAAAACTATCGGCAGTAGAGATGAAGGTTACTTTTTTGCTAACACTCTTTGGCGTATCAGAGAATGGCTAGATATATTCTTTGGTGGTGGGCGACCAGTTCGACGCAGCCCCGAAGGTCCAGAGCTCAAAGTTGGAGACTATATTGATTCATGGAAAGTTATACGCTGTGAACCTAATGAATTTCTATCGCTGTTTTTCGGTATGAAAGGCCCCGGTTTAGGGCGATTAGAATTCACCATTAAAGACCATGGCGACAAGCGCGAACTGAACGTTACCGCTTGGTGGCATCCTCAAGGTTTTCTCGGCCTCATGTACTGGTTTGTAATGATGCCTGCACACCTGTTTATCTTTAACGGCATGGTTAAAGCAATAGTCAAGAAAGCGGATAGTCAGAAAAGCAAAAGTTAAACCATAACTAAAGTGTAAAAAAGGCTCTGAGATTTCTCGCAGAGCCTTTTCATAACACGATAGTAAGCCGTTATTCAGCTTTGAATGACAACGGAATTTCAGCCAGTTGTTTGCCCTGATTAGCAGGAAAAACAAGATATTCGCCGTGATATTTTACGTTCGACTTATAGTCAGTTTGCTTATGAACCATAAATCCGGCTGCGCTTGCCATTTCAACAAACTGAGCATGATTTCCACGCACAAACCAGTTCATCGGCTTCACCATTAGTTCGCCATCAAAACAAGATTCGCACTGCACTGAACATAAAGCTAACGAGTTTTGACCGTCGGTAAAGATCTGCACTTTGCCAACACCAACAAGAGGCTCAGAAGTAGAAACTTCCCAATCCGCCTGCTCCATTTGGTCTAAAAACGCTTCAATCTTTTTATCTGTGATGACGTTATTTGTTTCACTTTCAAAAAAGCTTTTATAAAAAGCTGAGATGCGTTTGAAAGTAAACAGGAGCTCTGATTGATTGCCTTTAGAGCGCCCAGCCTTTAGCCAACGAGTTAAATCATCGACTACGCAACGATCAAAGCGCTGTGCTTTAATCGCTTTAGACACCCAGTGAACAAGAAAATGGTTGTTGGCAACTGGCGCATTAACCAGCTTCCCAGATTCATGCTCAGCGGTTAATTCACCCAGTGCTGAGTTAACGACATTTTGAATTTCTAAGTAATATTCTGACACTATGCTTTTCTTCCTAATGTCCAATAAAAGGTTGCTGAAAGTACTGAACAGGCTGACATGACCAAAATCATTGGCCATGCCACACCGCTAGGCATTGCTGCTACAACAGCACCAATCACCGAACCGGTGCCAAATCTTAGCGTTCCCGCTAGTGACGATGCCGTACCCGCCATTCTTGGATAACGGCTTAATAATAGAGCCATAGAGTTACTGCCGATGGTTGAGATCGTACCTACAAACATCACTACAAATGGCACTGTACCCCACAGTCCCCAGTTCATTAGCCAGCTGATGAACAGGCCAAAGCCCGCCATTAACTGAATGAACAGACCAAAACGCAACATGGCATGAGAACCGACTTTCTTGACGAAACGTCCGTTAAGGCTGGTCATAGCAATCATTGCCACAATGTTAAGACCAAACAGATAACCGAACTCACTTGGGCTAACGCCATACAAATCAATATAAACGAATGAGCCTGCGGTCAGGAATGCAAACATACCGGCAAACGAGAACGCGCCAGAGAATATCAGCCCCATCGCAAAGCCAGCACGGCACAGCTGTACATAATTGCGAATGGTACTACGGAAATGCAGAGGTTGACGATTCTCGGCTGAAAGCGTTTCTGGAATTTTCCATAACACCATCGCAATAACAACCAAGGCAAAGCTTGCCAATACCCAGAATATCGAACGCCAGCCAAACCACACGGCTAAGTGTCCACCGATCATGGGTGCCGCTAACGGAGCCAAAGTGATCACTAGAGTGACGAATGACATCGCACGTGCGAAATCTTCGCGGTCATACATATCTCGCACAACCGCCTGAATCACTACCGCCGCTGCAGCACCAGCAAATCCTTGCGCAGTACGGACGTAAGTTAATGCATCAATACCATTGGTGGTAGCACTCACAATAGAAGCGATAGCAAATAGGGCTATACCCACTAGCATCACAGGTCGGCGACCATAACTGTCGGCCAGTGGACCATGCAGTAACTGACCAATAGCAAAACCAGCGGTGTAAGCAGTCAGCGTAATTTGCACCGCACCCGCGCTCACACCTAAATCTTTGGCTATCGCAGGCATAGCCGGTAGATACATATCAATAGCAAGAGGCGTCAATGCGCCTATCGCTCCTAATACGATAAACATTACAAAGCTGATTTTAGCGGCGTCACTAGCGGGCGACGTAGTATTCGAAGTCATATATCTCCGTTCGATGTTAGAACCAGTGCATCACGTGAATGACGCACTCAATAATAGCTTAAAGGAAGGACACGAAGTCCAAGCTACGAGAACTGTGAGGAATGTTTTCTTGTAGAGGAAGCAGAGGCTTCCTCATGATTCACTTGTATGACAAGAGCAAACAAGTAAATCCGCAATTACTTCCAGATTGAAGCAACTTCTTCTTCGGTAAGATAGCGATACTCGCCAGGTTCTAATGACTCATCCAGAACGATGTTACCTACTCGTTCACGGTGAAGCCCCACGACCTTATTACCTAGCGCTGCAAACATTCGTTTCACTTGATGATACTTACCTTCATGAATGGTCAGCAGTACTTGCTTCTCATCAATCACTTCCATTTGTGCAGGAAGTGTCAACTCGCGTTCATTACGTAGCTCAATGCCTGTTGCAAACTTCTCTTGATAGTCAGGCTGAATAGGGTCATCAAGCCAGACACGGTACAATTTGTCACATTTGTGCTTTGGTGAAGTAATACGGTGCGACCATTGACCATCATCCGTGATAAGCACTAAGCCCGTCGTATCGACATCCAATCGCCCTGCAAAATGCAAGTCACGCATATTTACTTCATCAAGCAGAACAAAAGCTGTGTGGTTGAAACCGTCTTCGTGCGAGCAAACATAACCTTGTGGCTTGTAAAGCATGATGTAACGCGGACCGCTGATTCTGATTTCACGTCCTTGCCATTCCACATCAGACTGTTCTGTTACTTTAAACGACCCGACTTTCTGAACAACACCGTCAACGGTGACTTCGCCACTTTTAAGAATTTGAGTCGACTCTTTACGCGTTGTTCCTAGCGCGTCACACAAAAATTTATCTAAACGCATGAATACCTCATCTGCTTGAAGTCGGGTATTATACGCAAGTCACTCAAATTAGTTGAGCTATTTCACAGAATTATTCGCCCAATTGCATGTATACACTTCGCCCATACCAAGCAGACTCAGTTAAAGCTGTTATTCACTACTTTCGCAAGCATTCCACACCAGCAGTCTTAGTGCTGCCAACGGGTGCGGGCAAAAGCTTGGTGATTGCAGAACTGGCAAGATTAGCGAAAGGTCGTGTTCTGGTGCTTGCTCACGTAAAAGAGCTGGTTGAGCAAAACCATGCGAAGTATGAAGGCTATGGTTTAACCGGTTCGATTTTCTCGGCGGGTTTGGGGCGAAAAGAAACCGATCAACAAGTGGTGTTTGCGTCCGTGCAATCTGTGGTGCGTAATTTAGATTCGTTTAAAAACCAATTTTCCCTACTGGTTATCGATGAGTGCCACCGCGTTCCTGACGATAAGAGCAGCAGCTATCAGAAAGTGATTGCTCATCTTCTAGAGCTAAATCCGGGAATGAAAGTGCTAGGTTTAACGGCGACACCTTATCGCTTAGGGATGGGCTGGATTTATCAGTACCATACTCGCGGACTGGTGCGTAGCGAAGAGCCACGTTTCTTCCGCGACTGCATCTTCGAGTTGCCTATACAGTATTTACTGGATGAGGGATTTTTAACTCACGCCCGTTTAATTGACGCGCCCGTTCTCAGCTATGACTTTTCACAGCTCAAACCCGCTAATACCGGACGATATAAAGAATCTGAACTGGATTTGGTCATCGAACAGTCCAAGCGAGCAACACCGCAGATCGTGGCTCAAATTATCGAGCTTTCCAAAGACAAACAAGGTGTGATGGTTTTTGCTGCCACCGTGCGTCATGCGCAAGAGATCATGGGGTTATTGCCTGAAGCTCAGTCTGCACTAGTGATTGGTGACACCCCTTCTCCAGAACGTGACCGTATTATTCAGGCATTTAAACAGCGTGAAATTAAGTATCTGGTCAACGTGTCAGTACTGACAACTGGGTTTGACGCACCACACGTAGACTTGATTGCCATTCTGAGACCGACAGAATCCGTCAGTTTGTATCAACAAATTGTTGGGCGTGGGCTTCGTTTATCTGAAGGCAAAAATGAGTGTCTCGTGCTCGACTATGCAGGTAACACCTACGATCTTTATCAACCCGAAGTTGGCGACCCTAAACCTGATTCCAGCAGCGAAATTATCACTATTCCTTGCCCCGCTTGCGGATTCAACAACAACTTCTGGGGCAAGCTTGACGCAAACGGCTTTCTCATTGAGCACTATGGACGAAAATGCCAAGGCTACTTCACCGATGAAGACACCAACGAGCGCGAGCATTGTGGATACCGCTTCAGAGCCAAGTACTGCGGTGAGTGCGGTGCAGACAACGATATCGCTGCGCGCATCTGCCACGAGTGTGATGCCACATTAGTCGACCCAGACAAAAAGCTTAAAGAAGCGTTGAACCTCAAAGATGCCTTGGTTTTCGAATGTTTAAACATGGATTTGAGTGTTCATAAAGATGATAAAGGCAAGTCGCAGTTAAGAGTGACTTATATTGGTGACAACAATGCTCAAGTTCATGAATTCTGGGCATTGACCACACCCAAACAAAAAGCCGTGTTTAAAGAACGCTTTGTTCGCCCACATTTGGCAGACAGACACCGTCCTTTCGAAGAGGCTTCGCCGTCAAAAGTGGTCGATAATCAACATCGCTTCCGTCCACCACAGTTTGTGATCGCTCGAAAATCTGGCCGCTTCTGGAAAATGCGCGACAAAATATTCGCAGATGAGCTAGTGTAACTTCCAACTCTTTAAGGACGATTGAATTCACATCCTATTCATATTGCGATTTTTATACTGCACCAATCATGACGTAACGGACGCTTCACATGCTTAATTCAAAACTCCATACCGCTACTTTGATTGCTCTTCTAACGGGCTTTTGTTCTGCAGGTGTAACCTCACTGGCCTTTGCCGAGCAGCCTGTGCTTAACGATCCCATTCAAGATACCTACAAAGAAGGGACTCAAGTCAAAATAGACGAAGATCAGGATGAAGTGTACGCCGCGGTACAAAAAGGACTGATCAAACCCTTTTCAGAACTGTACGCAGCTATAAACAATGAACTTTATGGTCGCCTTATTAAAGTCGAGCTTGAAGAAGATGACGATGAATGGATCTACGATTTAAAATTAGTTCATGAAGATAAAGTGATACGTGTTGAATACAACGCGACAACTCTTGAGCTAATGTCTATCAAAGGTAGAGACGTGCTTAGCATAATAAAAAACCGAGACGCGCAATGAAGATTCTTGTAGTTGAAGACGACCAAAAACTCAGTGAACAAATTACAACAGCACTAGAGGACGCTGGCTGGGTGCCAGAAGCTTCTTATGACGGCGAAGACGCACTATACAGAGCAACGACCGAAGAATGGGACTGTATCGTTCTTGACTTGGGTCTGCCTAAGCTAGACGGTATCTCGGTACTAAATAACCTGCGCGACCAGCAAATCAATACACCTGTTATCATTCTCAGCGCCCGCGACACACTCACTCAACGCGTCGAAGGTTTAAATGCAGGTGCGGACGATTACCTAACCAAACCCTTTGAACTGGTTGAACTGATTGCACGAATTCGTTCCCAATTACGCCGTGCTTCCGGTAACGCATCACCGGTTTTACAAGTTGGGAACTTAAGTCTCGACACCAGAAGTTCTGTTGTGATGTGGAAAGACCAACCGCTAAACCTCACTGCATTGGAATACAAAGTGATCGCTTATTTCATGCATAATCCAGATAAAGTCATCTCACGTACTGAATTAGTTGAACACATCTACAAACAAGATTTCGACCGAGACTCCAACACAATAGAAGTGTTCATTGGCCGAATTCGCAAAAAAGTGGCGCCTGATGTAATCAAAACAGTGAGAGGTTTGGGGTATCAATTGCATGCCCAATAAACACATTTCGTTAAGACACTCTCCGTTAAAACACCTTAGTATTAAAAACCGCTTACTGCTGGCTGCGATCCTTTGGCTGAGCGCCATGATACTTGCTGCCGGTTATCTTATCCCTAGCATGGTAAAAGACTACTTGGTTGAAGATGCCCAAAGTCAGTTGCGTCTTTCAATGGATGAACTCACCGCTAATTTGGACGCAGATAGTAACGGCAGACTTAGTCTTAGCCGCCGTCTTTCCGATCCCAGATTCAACCAACCCTACAGCGGTGTTTATTGGTCTATGACTATTGGTGAGAACCGTGGCGAAAACTCCATCCGCTCTCGCTCACTTTGGGACAAAACACTGATCAAAGAGCAACACGGGCACAAAACCCTTTATAAGGGAGCAAAAGGCGAAAACTTAGTTGTTCTCACTCAAAGCATCTATTTGCCTGAGTATTCTCGTCCAATACAAATCATCGTTGGTATGGATGAGTCGCCGATTCAAGAGACTCTCAAACAAGTCATTGGTCAACTTTGGATCATTCTCGCCCTGCTCTTTTCCGGCGTACTGATACTGATTAGCGCACAGATTTCTTGGTCATTATGGCCGCTTGGAAAAATGCAAAAAGAACTCGCTTTGCTGCGCAAAGGTGAACAGTCCAGTCTCAATGAAAATTATCCAAAAGAAGTTTACCCGCTGGTAAAAGATCTCAACGCACTGCTGTTCCACTATCAAGAGCTACTCGAGCGTGCACGCAACCATGCGGGAAATTTATCTCATGCCTTAAAAACTCCGCTTTCTGTGCTTAAAAACGAAGTGGCAAAACTGAGTGATGAACAGAAGCAGGCATTGCAAGAACCTATCGAACAAATCCAGCAACACATTGATTACCACCTGGGCCGTGCGCGCATGGCAGGCGCAGCAAACATACTTGCAGTGAAAACCTTACCCAGCGAGCGAGTGGATGCCATCTCAATGGCTTTTGATAAAGTTTATGCAGCGCGAGAAATCACCTTAGTCAACGAGTTGGACTCCAATCTTTGTGTGGCAGTAGAACCGACAGACTTCGATGAAATGATCGGTAACTTGCTCGAAAACAGTTACAAGTGGACAAACTCACTCATACGGGTTTACAGCGTTGCTGAAGGTAAAGAGCGGATCAATATCTGTATTGAAGATGATGGCGCAGGTATCAGTGAAGAAGATATAGAACATGCAATAAAGCGCGGAATTCGGTTAGATGAAACCGTACCGGGAACAGGTTTAGGACTCAATATAGTTAGCGAAATGGCACACAGCTATCGAGGGAAATTAGCGCTCTCAAAAGGGCAATTAGGCGGCTTAAAAGCAACCTTAACGCTACCTGTACCAACCACTTGATGAATCCTTGCTCAATAAGGGATTCATCTGGATAAGATTCACCTCAGTAGCGACTTTTTTATTGCTACATCTCTGATTGAATGATAGTATCCGCGCTCGTTTTGATAGACATACTTGATTTATCAAACGTTATTACAACACAAGGTCGCATTGTGTTGTGCATCCAATTTTTACTAATTTTGAGAGTAAATACTATGAAATTTGAAGCAGTAGTACGTACTGAACTAGGTAAAGGTGCGAGCCGCCGCCTACGTCACGCTGGCCTATTCCCTGCTATCGTTTACGGTGGTGAGGCAGCGCCTGTATCAATCACTCTAAACCACGACGAAATCATTAACCAAATGGATAAGCCTGAGTTCTACGAAGGTATCGTTCTAGTGATTGATGGTGCTGAAGTTAAGGTTAAGCCACAAGACGTACAACGTCACGTGTTTAAGCCAAAAGTTGAGCACATGGACTTCATCCGTATCTAATTCCCCACCAAGGAATTAGCTGGATAGAATCCACCTTTTGCATATATAAGATAAATCAGCCTTACCATCTGATAAGTCTAAAAATTCGAAACCCCGATGCTACCAACATCGGGGTTTCACCGTTTTGGAAGCTCCAAAAGTCAATTCATAGCACCTACGATCTACCCACTCTTCTCAACTTAAACCTCTTCTTTAATCAAATAAAACTCTGCAACCAATGACCATTTAAAAGTTATTATTTTGTTAATACCAAATATAGTGATTACTATTAGATGACGAACCGAGAGGCGATAGTCTTATTGCTCTTTAGAGATAGTGGTCATAGCTGAAGTAAGCCTCATAACAAAACTTCGCGCAGTCTAACTTTGTGGCTGCACAAATATCAGTGAAGGAAACATAAGTTATGCTCAAAGGATTACGAAACTTAACCGTGGTCATTACGCTGGCTGCTGCACCTATTGTGGTCGCTCAAACAATCACAATGACCGATTTAAACTCCAATAAAAGCGCGGGCACTATTGAACTCTCTGAGAGCAAATACGGAGTCGTATTTATTCCGAATCTTTCAGGTATCACGCCTGGGGCACATGGATTCCATGTGCATACCAATCCCTCGTGTGACAGTACACAAAAAGATGGAAAAACTTTGCTAGGCGGCGGTGCCGGCGGTCATTACGACCCCAAAGGCACAGGTAAACATGGATATCCGTGGACAGATGATAATCACTTAGGTGACTTACCCGCGTTATACGTTGGAATGGATAATAAAGCCGTCCAGCCTGTAGTCGCTCCACGTATAAAACTTTCCGACTTAAAAGGCAGAGCTCTGATGATTCACGCAGGTGGTGACAATCATTCTGATATGCCTTCTGCGCTAGGAGGTGGCGGCGCTCGTGTCGTTTGTGGTGTTATAGATTAAGGCGTTAACAACACAAAGCTTTGCAATAATCGTCGAGGTTGCGTTAGCACCCTCGACAAGTTTAAATCTTTATTGCTTCTGGCTTTGATGGCTTATATCCAACAAAACTTGGCAGATATCCTCAAATGTTGGTCGAGCCATAATTTCAGGAGCCAAACACTGAGAAACCAGTGTGTCTAAATTCTTTCTAACATCTTCAGCTAATTCATCACAGCGCGCTATCAACTCTTCCAACAAACATCCGAATGCTCTTGCCTCTAAACGTTGCAGCCTCGCCGCCTGATAAGATTCTTCTGCATCAAAAAAGGAAGCTGCACCATAGTCACTCAGCAGTGCCTCACCCGATGGAGTTGTCAGTATGTTATGAGCATACAAATCACCATGCATTACACCTTGTTGATGGAGATGATTTACAGCGTCCGCAATAGCGCCTGCAACTTTAAACAACGCTGAAGTGGAAAACTGCTTGTCTGAGGAATAAACATCACGTGTACAAGATTCAAGACTTGGCGGCTGAGCCAAGTTATTAAACTCATCAGGGATAAGTTCCATTACAAGTCCATCTGTACCGGAAGGATGATGCTGAATACGTCCAAGAGTCTGCGTTAAAGCATAATGTTGGCCAGCTTTCATAGTTGAGGCCATCTCGCACATTGGCAAACCGTCACTGGTCATTGCGCCTTTAAACAGTTTAACGGCAACCGGATGGCTAGCCTCTTCACGAGACAAACTAGCACGATAGATCAAGCCTGATGCGCCTTCACCGAGCAATTCATTCATATCTAGTTGATGCCAATTAATGCCCGCTATCGAGTTTTCTAAAGCTTGTGTTTCCAAACGCTCTGAAAAAGGATTTCCGGCATAAGCTAGCCAAGTTAACTTGGGCAAAGTGAATATCCACTCAGGCAGTACTTCAAGCTTGTTCGCTGACATGCGGATCAATTCCAAACGATGGCAGAGAGCTAAAGATTCAGGCAAAGAGGAAAGCTGGTTTCCCGCCAACATCAGTTTCTGCAGCCTAGAACATTGTCCAATGTTTTCAGGCAAGGATTGAACACGATTATCCGTCAAAATAAGCCAGCGCAGCTGAGCAGGTAAAGAGGCGGCGGGGACATCTGCAATCTGATTGGATTTAAAACCCACCATACTTAGCGAGTTGCATCGTCCTAGTACTTCGGGTAATTGTGTAAATTGATTCTGTGAACAAAAAATAACTTTGAGATTGATGAGTTGTTCCAGATCATCTGGAAGTGACGAGAGTTGATTCCCTGTCAGGTCAAGAATCTCTAACGTATCCGACAACGAGAAAATTTCGCGAGGAAACTCAGTTAAACCACAGGATAGCTTCAGTCGACGAAGGCCTTGTAACTCTCCAGAGCGCAATTGTTCAAGTGTGTGCATTATATAACTCGATCAAAAAGAAACACGCGGTAGCGGCGTTCCTAAATTCAAAAAGGGTTGGATTATAACTTAATCGCTTTGGTTACGTAACACGAAGCAAGCCATCGTAGCGAGAATCAGAACTGACTATTTTGGGTAGAGTTATACAGTAACAAGGACTAGCAATAGACTGATTTTATAACCCTACCCTTTATCAGACAGTGGTTTCACCGTTTTAGGCTATAACTAGTATCTCCCCATCCCATGGAACACTCCACCGAATAGAGCCATTAGTAACGAAATTATTAGGCTCAAAATAATGAAGGCCGGAATTGAGGCAATGGCAAACTTCACCATAAATACAACCATCGACATAAATGGCATTTTGATATCGACAACCGTCACTTCCTGTTTACCGTTTTCTTGGGACATAGCACTTTCCTTGCAATTAAAAATCAGTGATTACGTTAACGTAATCAGTTTAGTAGTTCTTTGATATAACTACGATTTTCATTTCAGTCAAAATTCAAAAAAATAAATATGGAGATGTGTTGCTTAACAATGCCACAAAGCTGGAGACACAGGAAAAAGTACCTACAAATAATACTTACTGAGAGTTTTATTGATCTATGTACCTTCTTCACGCGATAGCCGTCTCAAAGCTTACATTCTAAGTTCAGGTTTTATTGGCTACCAAAGCTCTCAGTGTTCATTTATGTATACTGGCTCAACCGTCCTTATATCTCGTTCAATAACTGCAACGCACAGAAAACTAATAGAGAGAAGCGAATGTTCAGAATACTACTCAAAATCGGAGTACTTTTTATCGTCGTCAGTGCGGCTGCCTACTTAGCAAAAATGAACTTCAGCTACTTAACCGAAATAGCACTTATCGATTACATCACCTACAGCGGTATCGTCTCATTGGCTATGGCCTTGCTTGCTTTTGATGGCAATCATCCTTCAAATCAACATTTTCTATCCATGATAGTGCACAGAGAGCTAGTGCCTAAAGTGAATGACCAACAAGATTACGTAAACCAAGTCAGTTTCTCTCTGTCTTTAGGGATAGTCGGTGTGATGTTCATTTTCATCAGTGGTGTTATGGCATAGTTAAACTGATTAAACATGTAATTCTGATTAATGCTCTGGCGATGCTGACAGTCTTTGTTCTATCCCATTATGTTGAGCAGTTTAAGACTACTCGGTTCGAAGATTTTCTATTCTATGTTGTGGTCGTAATATGGATTTTTGCAAAGCTGCTTTGGACTGGCGGTATGCACAGTAAAAATACTCGAATCGACGATGCAAAAACCGATAGCGTGTATAGTATGGTCAACGAGCACAATTTCGAACAAGAAGAGAAACAGCATTACAGACAAAATTTTCAAGCAGGTTTCGTGCTGTTTATTGCAGGATTACCAGCTTTGATTATCGCTTTAGCAATGCATTTTCTTTAGGCTCAGTGTATAACTCTCTATACATGTAAGAGGTAAGTATTACTGAGAGACCTAAGTCGTGAAAATAACCGAATTAAAACCCGATCCCCTTGTTTGCCCGTTGTGTGGTAAGCCCAACGCCTGTATCAACTTAGGCGCACTAGATATCAAGAAATCCTGTTGGTGTAACGATCCCGCAATTTCCTTTCCCGAGGAATTGCTTTCGCGAATTCCACCAGAGCTAAGAAGAAAAGCATGCGTCTGTAGTACTTGTGTATTGAACTATCATATAGAACAAAAACTAGGCTAATTCCCTACTCGTTTATAATTTGATAAAACGCAAACGCTATTAAAAAACTGTTTTTCAGGTTGTATAACAACATTATTTCTAGCACCTATAGAATGGATCACGTTGTTTTAATTAAATATAAACTCAATTACAAAACCTCATATCCGCACTATTAAAAATAAGAAATAACCTCGTTAAAAATAGGAGTAAAATAGAGTAATAATTCTAAACCACCCTTTGTAGAATGTTTTAATAAAACCACAATTTTTTAGTGTTTAATTTTAGAGAAAAATATCAATGAGAAAAGCTAAAAACGATTGTAACCAAAAGAAACAAAGTAATACACACACAACAAAACCATTTCATCCAATTGATTTGTATAAAGTTATTTGTTAAGCAACCTTAAATCAACCAAGTATTTGCTCTAAAATAATTTCTTTTTTACAAACACAAGCACTAATAAAACACTTGAAGAACAATATGCCACACACATTCATATTTCAAACGTAGATATCTCTATTTCATCAGGATTAACATTTTATCGACATGCGCTTGTGTATTGATGCATATAGGGCGAAACGTTGCAGTTATTTTATTTATCACTTAAATTTAAACAAATAATAAGAAAAATAGATCGTCAGTGTTGTATTTGCATTTTTGTCACATGAGGTGATTTATGTTCGGGATAGTAACAAAGAGCATTAGAGCCAAACTTTCTATATCAATGGGGATTGCTGTTTTATCGCTCATTATCTTATTTCTAAGTTACGGAACACTAACCAAAAAGCTAAACAAAGGCGTAGATGATTTCGGTAATCAATTCCTTCCTTCTGTTTCTTTCGTATTGAATGCAGACCGAGATTTATATCAAGCTTATGTTGCTCAACTTCATTATTTGCTTAGCCCGGGTCAAGACGATTTAAAAGACTTCAAAGACAATGCCAAGCAAGCTTATGACCGCATGATGAAGTTTAAAAAATTGATGGATGACCACCCTTTAATCACCAACAAAGTCAGTGACTTCGAAAACCGATTCAAAAAATGGGAACAGTCATCTAACGAGTTCTTCAAACTTGTTGACAGTGGCAACACCAAAGATGCTGAGGCATTACTGGGTTCAACAGTTTCTGATGATTTTCAGAGCCTACGAGATCTCTATGATATTGCCAGCCAAGAGTTAGATTTACAGGCCAACGTAGAAGTGACTGAATTCTCAGAAGAGACTTTAAAGATGGAAGTCTATATGCTGATTTTCGTTGCTTTCATCATCATTCTTACTGGTGCACTTAGCTATGTCGTTCCTAAAGTGCTGGTCAGCAGTGTCAATGATCTCACTCGACGTATCAAAGAAATCAGCGAAGGAGATGGTGACTTAACACAGCGCATCAACTCTAAACGCACCGACGAACTGGGTAAGCTGGCTTCGGCATTTGATGACTTTGTGGCTAAGCTACAAACCCTAATTTCTGAAATCTCATCAAGCAGCACGTCGTTGGAAAACAATGCAGTTCAACTTACAAATACTCACGAAAATGCTCAACGCGTAAGTAATGAACAAACGAGAAGCATTGAGCAAATTGCTGCGGCAGTGAATGAGTTCAGTGTATCCATTCGCGAAGTGGCAGAACGCACGCTAAGCACAGCGAACGAAACGGATCACACTGCCGAGCTTACCACTCAGGGTATGAAAATCATTGATAACTCGGTAGATGAGATTAACCAACTCGCAAACTCCATCAAAAAGGCCAACCAAGTGATCGAGCAGTTGGCGAGCGAATCAAACAATATCGCTACAGTACTCGAAGTGATTCGTAACATTGCAGAACAAACTAACTTGCTCGCTCTTAATGCCGCAATTGAAGCTGCACGAGCTGGTGAACAAGGCAGAGGATTCGCGGTTGTTGCTGACGAAGTTCGGTCTCTGGCAAGCAAAACACAAAAATCCACTGAAGAAATTCAGAACATGATCGACAAGTTACAAAGTGGTGTGAAAGACGCCGTGAGTTCAATCTTAGATGGTTCAAATCGTGTCGAAAAGAACGTTGAACTCTCAGTGAACATTCAGCAAATGTTCGAATCAATTCAGTCTTCTGCAACGATCGTTAGTGACATGGCAACTCAGATAGCCACTGCGACGGAGCAACAAAGTAGTGTGTCAGAAGAGTTAAGCACCAACCTAGAACACTTAAACGAGCAAAACCGAGTGAGCCAAGGTTTGTCTAACGAGATTAACGAAGTAGCGAAACTGGTAGGTAGTTCAGTTAATAAACTGTCTAAAGATGTGGGCCAATTTAAGGTCGGTTAACCCTCATTCCCGAGCATAGACAAAGGAGCACTTATCTGTGCTCCTTTTCACTTTCTCATCAATAATACTGGTAAAAAATAAGGGATTAGGAAGTATATGTACTTAGTTTCATGGTTATAATGACGTTATCTCCCATGTACTAAGGCAAAATGATGAAAGCAAACACACTCTCCCTCTGGTTATCCACTTTGGGGCTACTATTCTCAATGTTTGTTAGCGCCTCTGTTTTTGCAACCGAAGCACCGTCAGTAGAAGCAACTAAACCCGCTAAATCACCAGTTCTAGATGTTAACGTAAACTCAGTCAATGTTGAGTTAACCACCGTCGGTGAAGCCACTAAACAGTTAGCGGAAGCCATGCAAGCCTTGTCTGGCTCACTGGACACCTTAGCGAAAAGTGATGTGGAACTGTCGCCGGAGAACCAACAAAAGCTATCAGAAATGATTGGTAGTGCTACTCAGTTGACCAACTCTGTGAATACCATGCTGGAGACTATTCCTAACACGGCTCGCGAACTGCCTCAGGTTAACGACTCGTTAGCAGGAATTGCGCTTAGCCTTCAATCCATCAACAACGACGTTATCGAAATGCTGGCTCAGTATCCTGATTTTGTCAGCAACACTGAAAAGTTGTTTGATGTATCCAAAGACCAAATTCCAAGCATTTCATTGAATGTGTTGGATAACGTAATGTGGAAACTGATAATTACCCTGATTATCGTGGTGTCTATCATTCTGCTTTTGGCGGTTGGCCTGCCGGTTGCTTTCATTTACGGCGTAGTGGCTAAACCCAAAAAAGCGCTGCTGGACAAACTGGAAGCTAAGCAATAGAAGCATTTAATAAATAGGAATACTGAACACTAAGGCTGCTTCGTTATCGGTTCCATATTGCGAAGTGGCTTTTTCGGCATGAAGTACTCACAAGCCGCTCTGGTTGCAGAGGTAGGCTGCTCCCATGCACCGCACAAATCTTTTTGATTGTCAGGCGTGCGGGAAAATTGTCGGCACTGTCCACATTTGTTCATGTAAGTTGTCTCCTTCTACTTAGCGAAAACTGTGTTTACCTTAGCGGCAACCCGCCCACTCTACTTTGATCCAAAGCAGATGAAATAGGCTTTGCCTTATTGAAAGATTTCCAACTAAGTAATAGAGATAAAAAACGGTGGTCATTGACCACCGTTTGTACTTCAAGGACATCGAACTGTTATTGAGTCTGTACGACTCGTTCGATTGCCAGCATTGGAATTTGCTCGGTTTCATCAGATCCGAAAGCAACAAAACCATCGCTTGCATTCTCAAGCATCAAGCTTAAAACACCTTGCTTACGAGCCATTTCAACAAGTTCTGTCACGTCTAACTCAACCCACTGTTTCTTGTCTTTGTCACTAATGGTTAGTGCCTGATTGGTTGGCAATGCCGTACCATCAACATCATTCCATGTAACGTAACTTTCATGCCAGTCGGTGTTGTCCAGTTTAAGTAAGTTGATGATTTGCTCTGTCGCGCCGCTAACGTCACGGACATGAAGTTTCAACGTCGCTTTCTTAACTGGCGTATTCGTTAATCGTTCTAAGTTGAACTTAAGCAGTGATTTTGAAGTCTTGGTAGCGTTAGCATGTTGCGATTCTTTGTCGGTTATTTGACCAACATACAAATCCCAGCGAGAAACGATATCGAAGTTTTCATCTGCATAGCGACCGCCTTGAACTTCCGTATCCGCTGCGGCTAGCAGTTCAAATTCACTTTGACTCGCTAACACTTTCTGTTGCTGTACTAACATTGAATGACGAGACGAGTTATCAATCTTCTCATCCCAAGCAAACGTCAGTGTTTTTCCAGTATCTGCCTCACCACTTGGAGTCAGAACTGAATGCGTTACATTTCCATACTTAGCAGAAACCAGCGTCAGCTCAAGCGGAGCATAACTTTGACCTGGAGTAGACACGCTCAATATCGGCTTTTCACCGCTTTCATCAAGGATAAGCACAGATGGAAGGTTGGCTTTAACAACGGTTCCTTCACCCAGTTCTACTTCCCCTGCTTGATGGAAAACAATGCCCGTCACATTCAAACCTTTATGTACGACCGCTTGAAGTTTCTCATTGTTTGCGAGAACCGATACCGGAATGTCCGAAGCATAAACCGCGACTTGTTCGGCTTTTGTTCCCGGGACAATAATGTATTGATAGTTTTGATTTTCAGGCTTGAAACCATGACTGATCGACAAAGCAAACACTTCTTTACTTACTGATTCCGGCTTATTTGCGGTACGAATCGAGCTCCAATCACCAGTTTGTGTCTGATTGGAAAGCTTGCCATGCCAGTTTTCAGGGAACACATAACCTACGTTGTCGTGATGAACCCATTTAGTGTCAGTAAGCGCACGTTTGCCATTTTCAATCGTCTTACCATCAACCGTGACCTGCCCGTTAAGCAGAACTTGGTTAACAGATGTATTGACGTGTTCATGATTGGTTGAATAGATACCTGCACCAAGTGCAACCACTTCATTCGAGAAGCTAAACCAAGCTTTCTTGGCTTTTGTTCTTCCTTTCCCTTCACCGTACTTATAGAAATTTGGCTGAGTTGAATGGGCCGTTTCTGCATGGCGTATGTTGATATCCATATCCATTACGGTAACGCCAAACTTGCCGTTAGACACGCCACCAACAAATGACACATCCGGCTGCATGATGCGTCCCCAATCTGCGGCTTGTCCTACGTATTCAGGTGCAGTAACACCCGGTACTAGTGTCCAGTCCCAGACAGGAAAGATGTTGTGATACTCGTTACCACGTTGCAACAGGAAGGTACTACCGAATCCCAGCCAGAATCCTTTCAAGTTTTCGCCATTCCCCGCTTCGGCAGGTTCAACACGTTGCGAGTTCATACCGATACTGAACATATGCCCATCGGCAGATTTCACTGAATAGTCACTGCGCCAGAAGTGCTTAAAACCATTCAAGCCTGAACCGACATCTCCAAACTCATGGCGTTTAAAGTTTTCCGCATCCTGAGCGCGTTCTGGAGCCCATTTCGCAATCAAATCCATAGGTGTGTTTTCAGGAAGAGCCTTTGCTGCCTCCGCCATGTATTCAGTGGCTTTGACTCGGCTAATGCCTCGACTCATTGTGTTGTAGTCCCACTGTCCATGACGTTTAGACCAACGCTGTCCATCCATCATGTACGACACGAGAATCTCTGTTTTTTCTGCCGAAAACTGCCATGGTAAGCCATCCACAAAGCTCGCCCATTTGGCTGCGGCACCAAACCATACCGGACCGTAACCCGAGGTATAAAGCTGTGGACCGTGCTGATGGAACGAATAATCGTGTTGAATACCGTCTGCCGTGCTAACCGTTATAGTGTCTTCAATGTCTGAAATAGCTTTGCCGACCATTTCGGCATCTCCGGTGAGTAAACCTCTGTTTAACACTGCCAAAGCAATATCTGTTCTGTTCGCCGCTTTCGGGATCGGGCTGTTAGGGTTATTTGGCGAGTAATTTGGAGTGTCAGGCAAATAGCGAGCAATACGTTCTAATAGAGCGCCATCTAAAGCATCTTTAGCCATCACCGCACTGTAACCTATGCGTTTGGGAATACCGATGTCGTGCCACCACCAGTTCCAGCTTTTCGGATCTGCATCTAACCAATATGTGAGTGCATTACTCACCGCTTTACCCAGTTCCTGTGTCGGATTTTTATTGTACTGTGCCGCTAGGACAACTAATCGATCCAAATGCAAGCTCGGCTGCCAGCCCGGCTTTTCAACTTGTTGATAATTGACATCCACCCATGAGCCTTGCTCGGAAATCGAAGCCAAATATTCATCACTCAACTCTGCCAGATTCTTGCCCTGCTTCTTTGCTGAAGCTTCTGAACTTGCAACGAAATCAGGTATCACCCTTTGCTTCAGTGTTGCAAAATCTTGAGCGTTCGCTTTTCTCTCCTTGCGCTCAGTTGCATTATCTTGAGTCACTTGGGTAGCGTCATTTACATTCTTTTGAGCCTCAGAGGAGGAAGCACTCTCTTTACAACCCATCACCGCCATTAACGAAATAGCTAAAAGTGAATATTTAAAAGTTTTCACGTTTTATCCTTATTTATTAACCAGTTGATAAACTGGAGCGCATCATAAAAAGGAAGCTAAACCGTACGTTACTTACTCTTTGGTTTTCTGAGACAGATTATGAAAATTGGTTAGGTGTTCAATGAATAACTGCGAAGCATATTCAATCAAAATCAGTATTGCCAAGTTAGCCATGCAGAATTAGTTTGATTGCATAAAATGCGGTTTCACAGCTCACACCCTTGATGAATAATGTGTGCAAGAAAGCCCTTAATGAACATAAACTTATACGATTCGGTTAAATCTTGAACTTCTACGGAGCCTGTTATGAAATCACTCGGCGCATTGTTGCTCCTACTTCCTCTGCTCGTTGCTTGTGCTCCTGAAGATAGCTCACAAGCTCTCGGGACTTTAGAACGAGACAGAGTAACGTTCTCTGCCACCAGCAATGAAATCATCAGAGAGCTTCCAGTGAAGGAAGGTAGCCAAGTAAAAATAGGCGACATCTTGGTTAGGTTAGATAGTACCAGCCAAGAAGCGATGCTTGCCCAAGCCATTGCCCAGCAAGCAAAAGCCAATGCTTATCTGACCAAACTGACCAATGGTGAACGACCAGAAGATATCGCGGTAGCGCAAGCTAAAGTCACCTTAGCAACGGCAAAATTGACTGAAGCCAACAAAAACTATCGCCGAAAAGCAGAACTGGTGTCGAAAAATCTCATCAGCGAATCTGAAAAAGATACAGCCCTGTCTGCCAGAGATTCAGCCAGAGCCGAACTAGACTCGGCGAAAGAAGAATTTGCAAAACTCACCGCAGGTGCTCGCGTAGAAGATATTGAGCAGGCGAAAGCTGAACTTGATGCAGCGATTGCTAACTCTGCTGTGCAACAACAGAAACTCGACGAACTGACCATTGTATCTACCCGTGATGGTGTGCTTGATAATCTGCCATACAACTTAGGGGAACGGGTTTCTGTCGGCAGTATCGTTGCTGTTGTGCAAGCCGACAATTCGCCGTTTGCTCGTGTATACGTACCAGAACCCTATCGGGTTAAGTTAACACAGGGAACAAAGTTACAAGTGCATGTGGATGGTGTAGAACAAACTTACCAAGGCACTGTGCGCTGGATAGCGAATGAACCTTCATTTACGCCCTACTATGCGCTGACAGAAAATGAACGTGCGCGATTAATGTATCTGGCAGAAATTGATTTATCCGATGATGCGCAAAACTTGCCATCAGGCATTCCCGCTCAAGTAGATTTGCCCTAGGAGCGATGATGACGGAATACGCAATTCACGCAGAGCAAGTCGTTAAAAAATTTGGCGATTTTACGGCAATAGAAGGCATCAATCTAAGCGTTCCTAAAGGCAGTATATATGGTTTTTTGGGCCCAAATGGATGCGGTAAATCAACCACCATCCGAGTGCTTACTGGCTTGCTCAGCCCGACTTCTGGTTCTGTTAATGTTTTGGGCTTAGAGATCCCAAGACAATCAGAACAATTACGTTTGAAAATTGGTTATATGACGCAAAAATTTTCTCTCTACGATGAACTCACCGTTGAGGAAAATTTGCAGTTTATGGGGCAGATTTTTGGTATGAACCGAAAAGCGCTCACACAACGAACCAACGAACAATTGAAAACTTACGGCTTAGACGAACGTAGAAAGCAGCGCGTATCAAGTATGAGTGGCGGACAAAAACAACGTCTCGCTCTCGCAGCAGCCACTATGCATAATCCTGAGTTACTGTTTCTGGAT
This sequence comes from Vibrio sp. Hal054, assembly GCF_037162405.1. Classification (NCBI taxonomy): domain Bacteria; kingdom Pseudomonadati; phylum Pseudomonadota; class Gammaproteobacteria; order Vibrionales; family Vibrionaceae; genus Vibrio; species Vibrio sp. Hal054. The sequence continues at coordinate 1,812,787 of NZ_JARLUT010000001.1, forward strand.
GAACCGACCTCTGCTGTTGACCCTGAAAACCGCCGCGAGTTTTGGGAACAGCTATTTGATCTCTCCTCTCAAGGAACAACCATTCTAGTCACTACCCATTACATGGATGAAGCGGAACGCTGCCATAGGCTTGCGATTATGGAGTCAGGTGAAATTCGCGCTGATGACGAGCCGGAAAAGCTGATGCAGCAAATGGGCGTAAATATTGTTGAAGTAAAAGCGCCGAATCTTCGCAAACTCAAAGAATCGTTAATATCATATCCGCAAGTTCGCTCAGCAGCGCAACTTGGTGTTCGATTGCGTGTGCTTATTCATCGCGAAGTCACCCATCCAATCGAATGGCTCAAATCCGTTGAACCGAGCTTAGCCAACGCCGAACTGACAATTGCCCGCCCTAGCTTGGAAGATGTATTTGTCTCAGTCACAGGAAAAGGCCGCCAATGAATAGTCTGTTTCGAATGAAAGCTGTAATGATCAAGGAACTGCGCCAGTTATCCCGTGACCGTATCACGTTTGGCATGGTGGTCATGATTCCTCTGATTCAGTTGTTGTTATTTGGGTTTGCCATTAATACGGATGTTCGCAACATCCCCGTTGCTGTCGTCGACCAAAGTCAGAGCGCATTTGGACGTTTGCTTACAGAATCAATCAAAGCGACACAAGTGGTCACAGTAACTAAGCAGTACCCAACCGCCAAACATGCAGAGCAAGCCATTGAACAAGGTGAGGTTCGTGCGGCTTTGATCTTGCCAAAAGACTTACTTCAACGTTTGCAGCAAGGCAGAGAATTGGGACAGTGGCTGGTCGATGGTTCGGACACCATTATCGCAGGATCTATCATGGGCCTTAGAGCCATGCCGCTTACTGATTTTGATTTCAAAATCAAACCCGCAAGCACGCCCACATTTGAGGTGACTTTGCTGTATAACCCGAGTCGCCGCTCGGCTGTCAATATTGTCCCCGGTCTTTTAGGCGTCATATTGACCATGACAATGATCCTGTTTACCAGCGCCGCAATTGTACGAGAAAGAGAACGAGGCAATTTGGAACTGCTGATCACAACGCCGATACACCCTATCGAACTGATGGTTGCGAAAATTGTTCCGTATATCTTTGTTGGTCTGATTCAGGTGTTCATCATTCTCGGCTTAGGACACTACATTTTTGCAGTGCCCATTAACGGTGATATCAGCCAGATTTTATTTGGTACCTTATTGTTTATTTCCGCGAGTTTAACCCTCGGGCTGATGATTTCAACGCTGGCAAATACTCAACTTCAAGCCATGCAGATGACGGTGTTTATCCTCCTGCCTTCCATTTTGCTATCGGGTTTTATGTTTCCATATGAAGGAATGCCCGTCGCGGCGCAATGGATATCAGAAGTATTACCCGCAACCCACTTTATGCGTCTGATTCGGGGCATTGTGTTAAGAGGAGCAGATTTGACAGACCTCTGGAAAGACACGCTTTGGCTGGCAGGATTTACTTTATTAGGGCTGATTATCGCGTCTTTGAGATTCAAAAAATCCTTGGATTAGCACGAAGCATTATGTTGTGAGAATCTGTCGCAACTCATAATTGATTGAAGTTTGCATGGTGTCTCAAACAACTTTGTGAACGATTACGCATTAGAAAAAATATGGGAGGATCTGCGTTGACTAAAAAATGAGCAGATCCTAACTTTTTTAATGGTCACATCGTTTACGGAGGTCAAAATGAAACGCGCGAGTAACAGCTACCGTTTGCAGCTCATCAAAGAAGTTGCTATCAGAACACAAGCATCCAACGCGGATCCTACTGACCCAATGGCTTGCCATATACGAGCAATCATGTCCGAACAACGTAATTCTGAACCTTTTAAAGATGTGAACAGCAAATTTAGCGGAGTGCACTTCGACGCTCACGCTGGTGGCTGGGTCAGTGATCTTTGGTCTTTAAAATAGGCCACGTCTTTATTACATCGTCCTAAAACAATGATTGTTGCGGGCTCTCGGATTCGGGAGCCCCTTCGTTTAATGCTTTGTTTTGCGCTATTTTTCGGCGATAACGTTGCTTGCACAGTTTGATGACGTGAATTTGCTGCGCTGGCGTCATTTCCAACCAACCAAATCTTTCTTCACGTTTACGCATGCATCCTCGGCAATACCCTTTCTCGTCCATTGAGCAAACACCAATACAAGGACTGGGCACAGTAAAAAATTCAAGCTGCTCCATGAGTATTCCTTCTGTTCGGTGATTGATTCATCAAGCCTTATCTTAAGTCTCAACGTGGTTACTTCTAGCTTGTTTTTACAGTTATAAGTATAGAAAAGAGAAGTTTCAATCAACAAATTCTAACCAATCTGCGTGATTCAGCGATTACTGCGCAAGTTTGGCCGCTTCATGTGTATTAAAGCGGTAAACAAAGTGATTTTGATCACCTAATTTCCATCCTATCAATAAAATTCGTCGATCATTCTCACACAAGATATTTCTCTCACTGTTCAACTTCAATTTAATGGCCTAGATTTCATCGAAACGTTTCGATGAACTGTTTTTTTACCGTTACAGCGATAAAAACACCTTGTTCCAAAGACAAAACATTTGCGATTACATAGGTAAAACAATGAAAAAAAGCGCCCTACTGAATTCAGAACTCTCTTACTTGACGGCAACACTAGGTCATACCGATGAGATCACTATTTGCGATGCTGGTTTACCGATTCCGGACGAAACACAACGCATCGATTTAGCATTGACTCATGGTGTGCCGAGTTTCTTAGATACCGTTCGCGTCATTCTTTCTGAGTCTCAAATAGAAGGTGTCGTAATGGCCAGTGAGTTTTCTCAGGTTAGCCCAGAGCTTCACGCTGCTTTGCTTCAAGAGCTCAAAGACGAAGAGTCTCGCTGTGGCAAAGCCATCAATATTGCTTACGTGTCGCACGAAGAATTCAAAGTACGTACTCAAGATAGCCGTGCGGTTATCAGAACGGGCGAATGTACCCCGTACGCAAACGTCATTTTCCAAGCTGGTGTGGTTTTTTAATTCCATCTCCCACTCAACAATTGAGGAAAGAGCATGACTCAACCAATTTTAGCGCTAAGCAACATTGATAAAGCCTTCCCGGGGGTTAAAGCGCTCGACCAAGCAGGTCTGAATGTCTATCCCGGCCGCGTCATGGCGCTTATGGGCGAAAATGGCGCTGGCAAATCAACCTTGATGAAAGTGTTAACAGGCATCTACACCAAAGATGCCGGTGACATTCAATATCAAGGACAACCTGCGTCGTTTAAAGGACCACGAGATTCTCAACAAGCTGGTATCAGTATTATCCACCAAGAACTTAACCTGATCCCAGAACTGACGATTGCAGAAAACATCTTTCTCGGTCGCGAAAAAACCAGCCCTATGGGCCGCATCCTGTGGAATGAAATGTATCAGCAAGCGGATAAGTTACTCGCTCGCCTGAACGTAAAATACAGTTCTAAAACTCAGTTGGGCGCACTGAGTCTTGGCGAGCAGCAGATGGTAGAAATCGCCAAAGCGTTATCGTTCGAATCAAAAGTCATCATCATGGATGAACCTACTGATGCGCTTACAGATACTGAAACAGAGTCGTTGTTCAAAGTAATCAACGAACTGCGTGAACAAGGTTGCGGCATTGTCTATATCTCTCACCGTTTGAAAGAGATATTTGAAATTTGTGATGACGTAACGGTACTGCGTGATGGCAAGTTTATAGGCGAATGCCCTGTTACTGACATCAACGAAGATGGCCTGATTGAAATGATGGTTGGCCGTAAACTTGAAGAGCAATATCCACGTATTGACGTTAAACACGGCGACACTTGCTTAGAAGTGATTGGTTTAACAGGCTCCGGTGTTCACGACGTCAGCTTTACACTCAAAAAAGGCGAAATCCTTGGTGTTTCTGGCTTAATGGGCGCGGGTCGAACTGAATTGATGAAAGTCATTTACGGCGCTCTACCTTCAGAACGTGGCGTAATTAATTTAGATGGACGCACTATAAACCCAGTCACTCCTCAAGACGGTTTGGCTAACGGTATCGCATATATTTCTGAAGACCGTAAAGGTGACGGCCTAGTATTAGGGCTTTCAGTGAAAGAAAACATGTCGCTTTGCGCATTGGATAAGCTCTCTAAAGGTATTCAGCTGCAACACAACGATGAAGCTATTGCAGTGGAAGACTTTATCCAGCTCTTCAATATCAAAACACCTTCGAGAAATCAGATCATTGGCAATTTGTCTGGTGGTAACCAACAAAAAGTGGCTATAGCTAAAGGTTTAATGACCCGTCCAAAAGTATTGATTCTTGACGAGCCAACTCGCGGTGTTGATGTAGGCGCAAAGAAAGAAATCTATCAGTTAATCAATAAGTTCAAAGCAGAAGGCATGAGTATCATTTTGGTGTCTTCAGAAATGCCAGAAGTCTTGGGTATGAGTGACCGCATCTTGGTGATGCATGAAGGTCGAATCAGCGGAGAGTTTTCAGCTAAAGACGCCAACCAAGAAAATCTATTAGCGTGTGCCGTCGGTAAAACGGTGAACGAGGAAGCAGCATGAGTACTAACACTATGAATAAAACAAATTCTGTCAGCGAAAAGAAGTTGCTGAGTAAAGAATGGCTGATCGAACAGAAATCACTTATCGCTTTGCTGTTTCTGATCGTGGTTGTCTCTTTTTTAAATCCAAACTTTTTTACCATGGATAACCTGATGAATATTCTTCGTCAGACATCGGTAAACGCCATCATCGCCGTAGGTATGACGTTAGTTATTCTGACTGGCGGTATCGACCTGAGTGTCGGTTCTGTACTTGCTCTTTGTGGTGCTTTTGCCGCAAGCCTTATAGCTATTGAAGTTCCGGTATTAATTGCGGTACCAACAGCACTTATCGCTGGTGCTGCACTAGGGGCGATCAGTGGTTTCGTGATTGCCAAAGGTAAGGTTCAGGCGTTTATCGCAACCCTAGTTACCATGACTTTACTACGTGGTGTGACCATGGTTTACACCGACGGTCGACCAATCTCTACTGGCTTTACCGATACTGCGGATGCATTTGCATGGTTTGGTACAGGCTACATGCTAGGTATTCCAGTTCCGGTATGGTTGATGGCAATCGTATTTGCCGCAGCTTGGTACCTTCTAAATCACACTCGTTTTGGCCGCTACGTATATGCGTCAGGCGGTAACGAATCAGCGACACGTCTTTCAGGTATCAACGTAGACAAAGTCAAAATCGGCGTTTACGCAATCTGTGGTCTTCTTGCAGCTCTAGCGGGCATCATCGTGACATCACGTCTATCGTCTGCACAACCTACTGCAGGCATGGGCTATGAGCTTGATGCTATTGCAGCGGTAGTGTTAGGCGGAACAAGCCTACTGGGCGGTCGCGGTAAGATCATGGGCACACTGATTGGAGCTTTGATTATCGGCTTCCTGAACAACGCACTAAACCTGCTAGATGTGTCTTCTTACTACCAAATGATTGCAAAAGCAGTGGTTATCCTGCTTGCAGTACTTGTAGACAACAAAAACAAATAACCCGTGAAACAACAGACCTAACTTCGGTTAGGTCTCCCCCAGCATAAGGAAATTTAAATGAAAAAATTGGCAACTCTGATTTCAGCTGCACTGTTATCAACCTCTGTTTCTGTCTCTGCATACGCGCAAGATACGATGGCAATTGTCGTCTCTACGCTGAACAACCCATTCTTCGTTACGATGAAAGATGGCGCAGAAGCAAAAGCAAAAGAGCTCGGCTATAACATTATCGTTTTAGATTCACAAAACGACCCAAGTAAAGAGCTTTCAAACGTGGAAGACCTTACTGTTCGTGGTGTGAAAGCAATCCTAATCAACCCAACGGATTCAGATGCGGTATCGAACGCAATTCGCATTGCAAACAACGCTAAGATTCCAGTATTGACTCTGGACCGTGGTGCAAGCCGTGGTGACGTAGTGAGCCACATCGCATCTGACAACATTGTTGGCGGCGAAATGGCAGGTCACTTCATCATGGAAAAAGTGGGTGAGAAAGCCAAAGTTATTCAACTGGAAGGTATTGCTGGTACTTCTGCGGCGCGTGAGCGTGGTGAAGGCTTTATGAACGCAGTTAAAGGCAGCCAAATGCAGCTACTTGCTAGCCAACCAGCCGACTTCGACCGTACTAAGGGTCTGAACGTAATGGAAAACCTACTAGCAGCTAACCCAGATGTTGAAGCGGTATTTGCACAGAACGACGAAATGGCACTAGGCGCACTTCGCGCAGTTCAGGCTTCTGGTAAAAACGTAATGATTGTTGGCTTTGACGGCACAGACGACGGTATTGCAGCGGTAGAACGTGGCAAACTGGCAGCAACGGTTGCTCAACAACCAGATATGATCGGTGCGTTAGGTGTAGAAACAGCTGACAAAGTACTGAAAGGCGAAAAAGTGGAAGAGTACATCCCAGTTCCACTAAAAGTTATCACTAAGTAATTGCGTATCAATACTTAATTGCTAATCACACCCTCTCCTCACGGGGAGGGTGAAAAAAGACAGCTTTAATGTTTTAAACTTTAACGTGTTAAGTAAATAAAGACTTTAAACCTCTCTTTTTTATTCCTAAAACACTGAGGACTTCTTCTATGAATAAGTTGGTGGTATTCGGTAGTGTCAATGCAGACCACGTTCTTCAAGTACCGACTTTTCCTCGCCCAGGCGAAACACTTCACGGCCGCAATTACCAAGTTATCCCAGGTGGCAAAGGCGCAAACCAAGCTGTAGCGGCAGCTCGTTTGAAAGCCGATGTCGGTTTTATTGCTTGTGTGGGTGATGACTCGTTTGGCATTAACATTCGCGAAAGCTTCAAAGTCGATGGCATCAATGTATCAGGGGTCAAGCTACAACCAAACTGCCCTACTGGTATCGCGATGATTCAGGTCTCTGACAGCGGCGAAAACAGCATCTGTATTTCTGCCGAAGCGAATGCAAAGCTTACCGCAGAAGCCATTGAGCCGCATCTTGACCAGATACGTAATGCACAATACCTGCTTGTTCAGCTTGAAACACCGCTGGACGGTATTATTCAAGCTGCTCAAGTGGCAAAAAATGCGCAAACTCAGGTGATACTGAACCCTGCCCCTGCGCGTGAATTGCCAGATGAACTGCTTAGCTGCATCGATATCATTACTCCGAACGAAACTGAAGCTGAAATGCTGACAGGCATCACCGTCTCCGACGATGAATCGGCACAAAAAGCGGCGGATGTCCTTCACAGTAAGGGGATCGAAACCGTCATGATTACTCTCGGTGCCAAAGGCGTTTGGTTGAGTCAGAACGGTAAAGGCGTCATTATTCCGGGATTCAGAGTAAAGGCGACCGACACAACTGCAGCTGGCGATACCTTTAACGGCGCTTTTGTTACTGGCTTGTTAGAAGAAATGCCTTTAGAATCAGCAATTAAATTTGCACACGCCGCCGCCGCGATTTCTGTTACCCGCTTTGGCGCGCAGACCTCTATTCCACAACGCTCTGAGGTTGATGCATTCTTAGCTGAACAAAAAGTAGATGCATTCTTAGCTGAACAAAAGTAAAGGATACTGATGACATGGCAACAATGAAGGATTTAGCAAAACTCGCTGGAGTTTCAACATCGACTGTTAGCCATGTGATCAACAAGACCCGTTTCGTAAGCGATGAGATTGCGGAACGGGTTAACAAAGCCGCTCAAGAACTCAACTACGCTCCTTCCGCTCTAGCTCGCAGCCTTAAAATGAACCGCACCAAAACCATAGGTATGTTGATGACAACATCAACCAACCCATTCTTTGGTGAAGTGGTCAAAGGTGTCGAACGCAACTGTTACCAACAAGGTTATAACTTGATTCTGTGTAACACAGAAGGCGATCACGAGCGCATGAAAGCCTCAATCAATACCCTGCTGCAAAAACGCGTCGATGGCATTATTTTGATGTGTTCTACATTGGTGGGGGAACGCATTGATGAGTTTGAACGTTACCCAGATATCCCTGTCGTGGTGATGGATTGGGGCCCGATGCTATTTTCCAGCGATAAGATTCAGGATAACTCTCTGCTTGGTGGCTACATGGCCACCAAACATCTGATTGAGAGTGGTCATAAAGAGATCGGCTGTATTACGGGGCCTTTGAATCATCATCAGGCACAGATGCGTTATGAAGGCTACAAACGTGCGCTGCGTGAAGCTAATTTGGAAATACACCCTGAATGGGTCATGGAGTCAAACTTTGAGTGCCAAGGGGGCTACGACACGTTTATCAAGCTGATGAAGTTAAATTCGTTGCCAAGTGCTCTCTTTGTCAGTAACGACATGATGGCAATGGGTGTGATTAACGCAGCAAATGAAAACAACCTCTCCATTCCGGATGACATCTCCATCATAGGCTACGATGACATTCACATTGCCAAGTTTATGTCTCCGTCGTTAACCACCATTCATCAGCCTAAATACCGCTTAGGAAAAGCGGCTGTTGATACACTACTTAAAAAGATCAATAAGCTGAGCAATGAGCCTGAGATTATTCAACTCGAACCAACACTTATCGTTCGTAAAAGTGTTAAGCAACTTTAGGAATTGTCTTACATACGGCAATTGACAACCCAACAATATTTATACATTTCAATAAGTAACAAACAGATTGATGTGATTTGAGACTCAATCTATGACCTCATTCTGACAAAAACAGTGTTTTATTGACTATACTGAGCGGAATTTCCATATTCGGAGTGAATCATATGAAGCTGATTTCAAAATCGCTACTTGCGGCGGTAACGCTGCCTGTAATTCTAACGGCTTGTCAAAGTACTGGTGATGAAGTGCAAATTACGGCTCAAGACCTACAACACCACAACTGGGAACTTACTCAAGTTGATGGTAAAGACGTAGTGAAGAATGAACGCTTAAGAACTCCTAACTTAGAAATTGGCGAAAAAATGATTGCCAATGGTAACGCTGGCTGTAACAACTTTTTCGGCCAAGCGGAAGTGAAAGACAACAAGTTCCGTATTGAGAAAATGGGCAAAACCATGAAGATGTGTATCGGTGACATCATGGATACCGAACAAGCAGTTTCTCAAACGCTACAAGATTGGAGCGATATGACGCTAACTAAAGATTCATTGGTACTGAAAAACGATGTCCACACACTGACATTTAAACTTAGCGACCATATGAACTAAGCGTTTATAAACACATAAGCGAATCATAAAAAATAGCAGCCTCTGGCTGCTATTTTTGTTTTCGGTTTAAACGCGCATCTAAACGTCCATTAGCTAAAAACCAAGGCTTTCAGTGCTGACTCTGAATTGATATCTGCGAACTCTGGCGGGTTATCGAGACGATACTGGAAGTTCAAATCTGGAGCTTCAGCTTTCATTCCATCAATCAGAAAATCACTGCTTACCATTGGCGAGTTAACGCAAGCCAACACTTCCCCACCTTCAGTCAATAGTTCAGGAAGACGACGAAGAATTCTTTGGTAATCTTTAGTCAACGCAAAGCTGCCTTTCTGAAAAGATGGCGGGTCAATAACGATCAGATCATAAGGTCCAGCTTTTTTGATTTTCCCCCACGATTTAAAGATATCGTGTCCTAGGAAACTCACTTTACTGAGGTTGTGATCATTAATCAGATGGTTTTCTCGCCCTTTCGACAAAGAACCTTTTGCCATATCGACATTGACGACTTTATCGGCCCCACCCGCTATCGCTGCCACGGAAAATCCACAGGTGTAAGCAAACAAGTTAAGTACGTTCTTATGTTTGGCGTGTTCTCTCACCCAGTCGCGGCCTAAACGCATATCGAGGAACAAGCCAAAGTTTTGGTTTCTGCCAATATCAAGCTGATACTTCAAACCACTTTCAACCACAACAGGTCTTGAGTTCAACTCTCCCCAAAGTACTTGGGAAGGAGCTCCGTCAGCGTAACGGTGTTGAAGCAAAATACAGCTGCCGTTTCGCTGTTGCCATAAGGATGATTGCGATAACGCTTGCAAACCTTGTTCGAGTGCTTGAAGAAACTCTTCTTCCACTTCTTTGAACAAGTTTACAACCAGTTGTCCCTGTAGCCAGTCACAAGTAATTTGCTCCAAGCCTTCCCAACGTTGACCTCGACCATGAAACAGTCGACGAACTTCATCAGGGGCTTGTGTGAGCTGAGCATTAAGCTCTTCAAAAAAAACGGGTAAAGCTGAAAGTTGCATAATATTACTTTTTCACTGTTGGCCAGTTAAGTGACCAAGGTTGTAACCATAATTCGATGTTTTGACTCACCACTTCGCTGTTCCATTTCTGCCCAAGGTACTCTTTTTCTCTTGGGTCACAGAGAAACTGAAAGGTTTCGCCAGCATAAATAAACTTAAGAGCAAAGGCGTGTAAATATCCACGGTCAGCTTCATCGGAAGCGTTATAAATAGGGTCACCTACAATTGCTGAACCAATCGATTTAAGCGCTACACGAATCTGATGCGTTTTTCCTGTGTGAGGCTTACACAAAAACAATCTCTCGCCTGGCTCTGCTGCGGCTGAGAAAAATTGGGTCACCGCCGGATTCTGCTGAGTCGCAAGCAGTTTCCAAGAAGCACGACGAGAGCGCTCCATATCCCCGCTGATCAGGCCTTGTTTTTTCTTTGGCTTCTTACTGCTAAGAGCTAAATAGAATTTTTCAACATCACGATAAGCAAAGGCTTGAGAAAGTTCGCTCGCTGCTTGAGCATTACGCGCAAGCAATAATATGCCTGACGTCATCTTATCGAGTCGATGAACTAAATAAAGCTGAGAATCACCGCTGACTTTGCCAACTTCTTGTAACAGCATGGTATCGCCATCATCTTTGTGTACCGAAACATTCGGATGCTTATTGATGACGATAAAATCAGGGTGAGTAAATAGAATATCGAACATGATGCCCCTCAATAATGGACGGCCATTATACTCAACTGAGACTAAAGGTCAGTAAAACATTATGTTGCCGCCTTCAGATAGACATAAAAGGATAGAGATAAAACAAAGGCCGCTAAAAGCGGCCTTATGAAATCAAACATCTTAATGATGCGAACAGCTGATTATGCGAAGAACACTAACAGCATCAGTACCGGACATACGAAACGCACGTAAGTCGGCCAAATTTTCCAGAACCAGCTACTCTCAATTTCTGGGTAGCCTTGCTTCAGTTCATTCAATACTTGGTTGCGGTTCCAAATCCAACCTGCAAGAAGCGTAATCAGCAGTGCAATGATTGGCTGTGAGTAAACCGTCGTGAATTGAATCACCAAACCGAACAGGCTTGAGAAGTTCATAACAATCACACCAGAGGCAATCGTTACCAAACCACCAATCCAAAGTACTGCAGTATTACGGTTCTGTTTTAGCTCTTCCGTTGCACAAGAAACCGGAACTTCTAGCATTGAAATCGATGACGTCAGCGCCGCAATGATCATCAGTAAGAAGAACACCAAACCAACGATTGCACCAACAGAGCCCATGGTATCGAACATGGCTGGAAGTACAGTGAACACAAGTGTATCCGAGTTCAAAAGATCGCCAGATTCAGAGAAGATTTCAACACCGTGATTTTTAGCAACAAACATAGCAGGCAGAATCACTAGACCTGCGATAAACGCGACGCCTGTATCGATCAAAGCTACTTGAGCCGCAGTCTTTGGAATGTTGGTATCTTTCTTCAGGTATGAACCGTAAGTGGTCATTACACACACACCTAAAGATAGCGAGAAGAACGCTTGCCCCATTGCACCCACAATTAAAGAAGGCGTGAAATGAGAAAAATCAGGGATAAGGTACATCTTCAGGCCTTCCATCGAGCCTTCTTGAGTAAAGATGTAAACCGTTAGCAGAGCGAACAGAGCAAACAATACTGGCATCAAACGGGTTGACCATTTTTCGATACCATCGGCTACCCCGCTACGCACAACATACATAGTGATCGCCATGAATGACACCATCAGTACTAAATTGCGTTCAGTACCAAAACTGGTGAGCCAATGTGCCGCGCTGTCCATCCCAAGCAGAGTTAAGCCGCTGCCAAAGAACGAGCCAATCAACCAGCCTGCAACGATCGCGTAGAAAGCCAGAATCAAAGACACAACGGTTAAGCCGACAACACCAAGCAAAATAGCGCCAGCTTTACCCTTAGGCCAAACAGATTTAAACGAACTGATTGAGTTCGACTGACCATAACGGCCAATGGTGAGCTCTGCTACTAACATTGGAAATGCAAGTAGGAAAACCATAAGCAGATAAACAAAAAGAAATACCGCGCCACCATTGCTGGCCGCCTGAGTGGGGAAACCCCAAACGTTTCCTAAGCCTACAGCAGAACCTGCTGCTGCCATGATGAAGCCAAATCGAGAGGTGAACTGCCCTCTAGAGCTACTTGCCATAATTTTTATACCGATGTGTGTGTTTGCATTATATGTTTGTCGATAGCTACATTTGCGTGTAAATTTAATTTTACACAAACAAAAATATCAATAGATATCGAAGTGGTGGCAAGTAAAACAGTTTGAGAATAAAATTGGAAGCCCGAACAGACTAATTTATGGCATTCATGTCTATTTAATAGATTAAATGATGCTTTTTTGGTCTTTTTGTAAGAATTTATGCCTACATCATCTGCGCATCAAAAAGCATCCATCTACATATCTTTTACATTCATTTACGCTAATTTCTTTCTTCACATATGCTTTCGACTTAATATCAGCACTAGGTTTTTTATATATAAGTGACTCATGGATAAGGTTTATCATTTCTTAACACTTGCAGGCATTGCTCTCTACTGGTTCCTTGTGGCGGGTGTCACTATACGTGTGGTATTTAAACGCAACGCAGTTAGTGTCTCTTTGGCCTGGCTCATGGTCATTTATATCCTGCCGATACTGGGTGTGATTTGCTATTTCCTTTTCGGTGAACTGAATCTAGGACGAAAGCGCGCTGACAGAGCGAAAGAGATGTTCACTCCGTTTGGTGAGTGGTTTAAGTCCTTAAATGCCTGTCAGGCACACATGCCTGAAGCCATGGGTGCACATATTTCTAAGATTGATGAGCTGTGTAACTACCGAATGGGTATCCCAGCGTTATCGGGAAACACCTTGTCACTATTGAATTCACCCAACGAAATCCTTCACTCCATCATTGAGGATATCGAACAAGCAAAGTCCACAATACGAATCGTTTTCTACATTTGGCATCCGGGTGGATTAGCCGACTCCGTTGCTTCCGCACTCATTCAGGCGGCGAAACGAGGTGTTGATGTCAAAGTACTTTTAGATTCCGCTGGTAGCCCTCGTTTTTTCCGCAGTCATTGGGAAAAGATGATGCAAGATTCAGGTATTCAACTGATTCAAGCTCTCGAAGTGAGCCCGTGGCGTATATTCCTGCGTCGTCTCGATCTTCGCCAACATCGAAAAATCATCGTTATTGATAACAAAGTGGCTTATACCGGTTCGATGAATATGGTTGACCCTGCCTATTTCAAACAAGATTCTGGTGTCGGTCAGTGGATTGACATTATGGTTCGGGTAACAGGCCCAACAGTAAATGTACTTTCTGCCATTCATTGCTGGGACTGGGAAGTTGAAACCGGAATACGTGAACTTCCGCCACAACCTGAATGCCAGATAAACCCGCTTCTACCTCAACACCCTGTCCAGGTTGTTCCTTCCGGCCCAGGGATGCCCGAAAATCTAATTTCTCAGGTTTTAACTTTAGCTATCAACCAAGCGAACGAGTCTGTGTGCATTACGACACCTTATTTCGTGCCAAGTGCTGACCTGCTATCAACCCTAAAAATGACGGCGCAACGAGGCATTAAAGTCGACTTAATCATTCCAATGAAGAATGACTCCTTTATGGTTCAATGGGCATCTCGATCTTTTTACGGTGAACTATTGGAAGCCGGCGTCACCATCCACAAGTTTTATGGCGGCCTCCTGCACACGAAATCCGTCGTGATTGATAGAAAGTTCTGCTTGGTTGGAACTGTTAATCTGGATATGCGCAGCTTGTGGCTCAATTTCGAGGTAACACTGGCTGTGGACGACCAAGAGTTCACTGAAGAAATGTACTGGTTACAGCAAGGCTATATGGAACAATCTCAGCAAGTTGAGTACGAGAACTGGGAAAAACGTCCCCTCGGGCATCGGTTCCTCGAACGTGTCTTCTACCTGTTTAACCCACTTCTTTGATCTTTTTGCCTTTGCAGGGTTGCATTTAAACATGTCTCCATGTTTTAAATAGTCAAACGATGCATTTAACAAGGACAAACCATGGCAGAAGGAAAAAAACTACGCTTGTAACCGCTGGTCGCAATAAGAAATGGACCAACGGTGTAGTTAACCCGCCCGTTCAACGAGCTTCAACAATTGTGTTTAATAGCGTTGCGGAAAAGAATCATGCAACCGCAAACCGCGCCAACAAAACTCTGTTTTACGGACGCCGTGGCACAACAACACATTTCGCTTTTCAGGAAGCAATGAACGAGGTTGAAGGCGGTGCTGGCTGTGCGCTCTACCCTTGTGGTATGGCTGCAATAAGCAATACTATTTTGTCTTTTGTTGAGACAGGTGACCATGTTTTGATGGTGGATACCTGTTACGAACCTACTCGTGATTTCTGCGAAAAGATCCTTGCGAAGCTAGGCGTAGAAACGACTTACTTCGACCCAATGATTGGCGAAGATATCCGAACGCTCATCAAACCAAACACTAAGATGCTGTTTTTGGAATCTCCGGGTTCAATCACGATGGAAGTTCAGGATGTTCCACTGCTATCTAGCATCGCTCACGAGAATGACATTATTGTCGTGTTGGATAATACTTGGGGCGCAGGCGTGAACTTTTCACCATTCGATCATGGTGTCGATATCTCTGTTCAAGCGGCAACAAAATACATCGTTGGTCACTCAGACGTGATGTTAGGTACAGCTGTTTGTGTTGAAAAATACTGGCCTCAACTGCGTGAGCAAAGTTACCTGATGGGACAATGCGTATCGCCAGACGACGCGTATCTAGGTTTACGGGGTTTACGCACTCTTGATGTTCGCCTACGCCAGCATGCTGAAAACAGCATTAAAGTCGCTGAGTGGCTTGCAGAACGACCAGAAGTCGATCATGTTCGTCATCCGGGTTTGCCTTCTTGTCCTGGTCACGAAATTTTTAAACGTGATTTCACTGGTGGCAACGGTCTGTTTTCATTTGTGCTGAAGACAAGCTGCCCTAAAGCAACTACCGCTCTACTGGACGGAATGAAACACTTCAGCATGGGTTATTCATGGGGCGGATTTGAAAGCCTGATTTTAGCCAATGAACCAAACAGCTTTAACAGCCTGCGTACGGTTGCAAACCCTAACTTTGAAGGTACGTTGATTCGTCTGCATATTGGTCTGGAAGATGTGAACGATTTGATTGCAGATTTAGAAGCAGGCTTAGCTCGCTATAACTCCGTTATTTTGGAGCAAGCGGTTACCGCCTAGTAGTAACCATTACCCAAAAAGCAACAAAGAAAAAATGCAAAAGAGCACCTAAGTGCTCTTTCTTATTGCTACTGATTCTTACTGCAATGATCTGCTCTACCGCTTATTTTTTGGGGCAATGCTCAAGGTGATCGTTCACCATGCCAACGGCTTGCATGAGGGAGTAGCAGATGGTTTCGCCGACAAACTTAAAGCCTCGCTTCTTAAGAAACTTACTCATGGCTTTTGACTCTTCTGTAGAGACGGGCACTTGGCTCATATCCTGCCAATGGTTGATTTTAGGTTGACCACCAACAAACTGCCATAACGCTTTATCCAATGAACCAAACTCTTTCTGAAGCTCAATCGCGGCACGGGCGTTAGAAAACACAGACGCTATTTTCCCTTTATGCTTAACCACATCAAATTGGTCGATAATCTTTTGAACGTGCGATTCATCGTACTGCGCTAACTGGTTAATATCATAATCTTCAAACGCTTGGCGATAGCCTTCTCGCTTTTTCAAAATCGTTATCCAACTTAAACCAGCCTGTGCGCCTTCTAGAGTGAGAAATTCGAACAACTTAACGTCATCATGCACAGGAACACCCCATTCTGCGTCATGATACTCTCGCTCTAGTGGATTTTTCATTGCCCAAGCACACGTGTTATCTGCCTTATCTGACATGCAATTGTTCCTTGTTATTCCGCTCAATGGGTGGATTATAACTTATTGAATTCTCGATTCACTTTAAATGCGTCTGAAGTGACATACGCCTCCATATTGCGCACCCGTTTTTCTACTTTAGTTAAGTCTTCATTCAAAGTATTGAGCAGTGCACCAGGGGTTTGACCTTGCTCCCACGGCTTACTTTTCAACGTATGTTCGCGTTGTGACTTGACGCTTTGCTCGTATTGATAAGGCTGCTTCTCTAGCATCAACATGAATGCTAGGTAAGCTAATACAATCAAAAAGCCGCCACCCAATAGCCCTGCAGAGATAACCAGTATGCGAACAATCCACACCTCTAAGCCAAAATAGTTCGCCAGACCAGCGCACACGCCACCTATCTTGCCATTTACTGGGTCGCGATATAATTCTCGGCTAGTCATAGTTGCGTCTCCAATTTGGAGATTCCGCATCCAGAATCCGCTCAAGTGTTTCTATTCGCGATTGCAAACCACTCGCTTTTTCCGAAAGCTGTTGCAGCGTTTCATAGTCTTCTGAAGAAAGCCCGCTGCCTACTTTTCGTTTACTGCGATAGTGTAGAAGCAGCCACAGTGGGGCGACAAAAATCAGAAAGACAATGAGTGGTCCAGCAAAAAATACTGAGGTCATAGTCTACTCCTATTATTTATTTTATTGTTCTACTGCTGATCTTGTTTCATTTGCTGTTTAAGTTTTGCCAGTTCTTGCTCAATTTCATCCTGAGCTTGAAGTTCTGCAAACTCTTGGTCAAGAGACTTACCTTGAGCAGACTGAGCGTAAAGATCCGCTTCTGCTTCTAACTCATCCACTTTACGTGAGTATTGCTCAAACTTCGACATTGCTTCTTCGGTACGGCTGGTATGCAAGTGACGTTGCACATTACGACGATTCACCGCCGATTGAGAGCGAATAGCCAACGCCTGTTGCTTCGCGCGAGTCTCAGTGATTTTGCTTTCTAACTTAGTGATTTCGCCAGTGAGTTTATCAATGGTTTCTTCTACTAAGGTTTGTTCCGTGTGTAAGCTTTTCAGAACTGATTGCAACTTCTGCTTTTCAATCAAAGCTGCGCGAGCCAAATCGTCACGCTGCTTGTTCAATGCCAGCGTAGCTTTGTTTTGCCAGTCTTCGATTTGATCATCGATACTTGCTACTTTACGTGCGAGTTCTTTTTTATCTGCTATCGCTTTGGCGGAATTAGTACGAACTTCCACCAACGTATCTTCCATCTCTTGAATAATGAGACGAATCATTTTTTCAGGATCTTCCGCTTTATCCAGCAAAGCGCTGATATTGGAATTTACGATGTCTGCAAAACGAGAAAAAATGCCCATATTTGACTCCTTAGTTATCCATTCGCTGTTCAAACCTGTCACAGCCTAGTTACGTCATGTGTACTCCAAGTTCCATGCCAATTTTCATGGCTTTATTTTTCAGTAGCTTACATTGAATTACTAAAAAGACAGGACTATGCTATAAACGATTTAACCAACAGTTGGTAAATTTCACCAACTATTTCATCCGTTACTTAGCGAAACAGATGCGGTGACCGATAACGTCTTGTTATGGATAGAGAGAGATAACTGTGCAACAAAATTTAATTGGGGAATCCCCAGCGTTTCACGCCGTTCTGGATAAAGTCTCTCGTTTAGCACCGATTGAGCGTCCCGTTCTTATCGTTGGCGAGCGCGGTACAGGTAAAGAACTTATCGCCCAGCGTTTGCACTATCTTTCAAAACGTTGGGACCAACCGTTAATCTCACTTAACTGTTCAACACTTAGCGAAGGCTTAATCGATTCCGAGCTTTTCGGCCACGAGTCTGGCTCGTTCACGGGTTCGAAAGGCAGGCACCAAGGTCGCTTTGAACGCGCTGAAGGCGGTACGTTGTTTCTTGACGAACTCGCCACTGCACCATTGTCGGTACAGGAAAAATTGTTGCGGGTCATCGAATACGGACAATATGAACGTGTCGGCGGTAGTCAAGCCCTAAACGCCAATGTACGCTTAGTGTGTGCGACCAATGCAGACTTACCAAAGCTTGCCCAAGAGGGCGATTTTAGAGCTGACCTGCTCGATAGGTTAGCATTTGATGTTATTCACCTTCCGCCGCTTCGGGAGCGCAAAGAAGACATTGGCCTACTCGCTGAGTATTTCGCTATTCGTATGTGCCGAGAACTCGAACTGCCTTTCTTTGCTGGCTTTACACCTCGAGCAATACAAAGTCTTACGGAATATCCATGGCCCGGCAATATTCGAGAGCTTAAAAACGTGGTAGAACGAGTTGTATATCAACACGATACTGCTGACTCCCCTATCGATTCATTGATTTTTGATCCGTTCCAAAAACATTGGCAAGAAGAAACTCAAGAACCTTCTGCGACACTCAACAAGCAAGAAGAAAACCAAGCTGAGCTTGCATTCCCGATGGATTTCAAACAGTGGCAGGAACAACAAGATAAATATGTCATTAATGAATCGCTGAAATTTGCCAAATTTAATCAAAGACAAGCCGCTAAGTCGCTCGGATTAAGCTATCATCAATTTCGAGGGCTGATGAGAAAGTATCAACTCACAAAAAATGAATAACCCTATATTTTCTACGTAGAATAACTATGTATTCAAATCAGTGCCTTGCCTAAGAGGGAATTAATTCTCGCTGAACAAGCATCGTGAGGTTACTTGGGTATACGCAGTAACCTTTTTCTTGGTTTAACACCCGAAAGAATGGTAAATTAGCAGGATTTTGAGGCAAACGTGATTGCTACTTTTAGCGCTTATCGACAACAGATCGCTTTCTACTTTAATGGAATAGTTACTTTGCTTCGTTTCCCACACTGTTTTTCTATATGAACACTTTATTACGAATCACGCTCGGATTATGCGGACTAAGCCTTCTTGCTGGCTGTGGAGAAGAAATTGATCATACAAAAATCCGCCAAAGCGGTTTTGTTTATTGTGGTCAAGGCAGCCCTAGTACCTTTAATCCTCAATTAGTCGATAGTGGTATTACTTCTGAAGCATTAAGTCCGCAGTTGTACGATACGCTGTTGAAGCTTGATCCGGATACACACGCTCCCATCCCAAACATTGCGACGAAATGGCAAGTCAGCGAAGACGGGACAGAATATACGTTTAGTTTACATACTGGTGTTAATTTCCATACTACTTCTTGGTTCACCCCTACTCGTACAATGAATGCCAAAGATGTAGTCTTCAGCTTTAAGCGCATCATTGATCCGACGCATCCTTACCACTACGTAAGCAATGGCAACTATCCTTGGTTTGCAGGTATTAACTTTCGCAGTCTTTTGAAAAGTGTCACCGCCGTTGATGACCAAACAGTAAAGTTCACTCTTAGCCGTCCTGACAATAGCTTTTTATCAAACATTTCAACCACTCATGCGGTTATTTTGTCAGAAGAATATGGGCAGCAACTGCAGATTAAAGACGAAAAACACAATATCGACGATTTTCCAGTTGGTACCGGACCTTTCCTCCTTGATGAGTTTAAAGTCAACGATTTAGTTCGTTTGCGTCGCCATGATGGATATTGGAATAGCCCTGCTATTATGAAGCAGGTGGTGTTCGATATTTCACAACGTGGTACAGGCACGTTAGCCAAACTTCTACGTAACGAATGTGATGTGTTGAGCTTCCCAATTTCCAGCCAAATACCTGTTATTCAAAAGCAAGGCAATATCGATCTTTCGATTAAGCCAGCGATGAACGTGGCTTTTATTGCTGTTAACACCTCGCATCCAGCGCTGAATGATGTACGTGTGCGTAAGGCGTTAAACTTTGCTATCAACCGTCAAAACATCCTTGATTCTGTGTATTACGGCACTGGCAGTATTGCTTACAACATTTTGCCACCAAGTTCATGGGCTTATCAGAAAGACGATATCCAAATCCGTTATGACCGTAATTACGCGCTTGGTTTGTTAAGAGATGCTGGTTATGCCAATGGCCTTGAATTGTCGATGTCTGTGCCAATTGAGCCTCGTTCTTATAACCCGAGCCCCCGTAAAATGGCAGAAATGATTCAGTCGAATCTTGCGGACGTTGGCGTCACTCTACACCTGATTACTGAAAGTAATGTCAACCGTTCTCAGTTGGCGGAGAAGAGTCACATTGACCTGTTTCTAAGAGGCTGGACAGGTGATACCGGTGACCCAGATAATTTCTTGCGCCCACTGCTTTCATGTGGAGCAAACCGTGCAGGGCTTAATGCGTCTATGTGGTGTAACAGTGATTTCGATTTCTTACTCGATTTGGCGTTAGAAGTTGATCGACCTCGATATCGACTCAATCTTTATAAACAGGCACAAACCATTTTGAACCAAGAGTTTCCTGTCATTCCGATTGCGCACGGAATGCAATTTAAAGCATATAACAAAACGTTAACTGGTTTTCGTTTAAGCCCGTTCAGTGTAGAACCGTTTAATAACGTGAAGAGGATTACCGAATAATGTTTATCTATACGGTACGTCGCTTCAACCTGTTTATCATCACTCTACTGATCCTGACTTTGGTGGGTTACAGCCTGATGCGTCTTGAACCCCAATCGCCTTGGGCAATTCAGGATTTCTGGCACGGTTGGTGGATGTATTTAGGCGAGCTTTCTAAATTCAATTTCGGCACAACGAAGAGTGGTGTTGATATTGCCTCCGAGTTAGTTAAAGTCTTCCCGGCAACACTTGAACTATGTTTGATTGCCTTTTTACTTTCTCTCTTTATTGGTTTACCGATTGGTACCATTGCTGGTATGAAGCAAGGCAAGTGGATTGATACTGTTATCTCCTTTACTTCGATGATGGGTTACTCGGCTCCGCTGTATTGGATAGCACTGATGATGATCATGATCTTCTCGCTGCATTATGGCATGTTCCCTGTCTCAGGACGCTACGACCTATTGTATGAAGTAGAACCAGTTACTGGCTTTATTCTTATTGATGCGTTCTTCGCCAAAGGCGTTAATAGCGCCAACATCCTGCATAGCGTATTTCAACACATGATATTGCCTTGTTTTGTGCTGGCACTAGCTCCGACCACTCAGGTTATTCGCTTGATGCGTTCTTCTGTTGCAGATGTCATGTCCCAGAACTACGTCCGTGCAGCTCGAATTAAAGGTTTGTCCTATTACAAAATCATTACTCAACACGTATTGCGTAATGCGATTCCGCCTATTATTCCAAAATTCGGTGTTCAGCTATCGAGCATGCTGACTTTAGCTATCATCACTGAATCGATTTTCAACTGGCCAGGCATTGGTCGTTGGTTGCTTGATGCATTGTCAAACAAAGACTACATGTCTATTCAGGCGGGAGTAATTGCTGTGGGTTCTTTAGTATTAACCGCGAATATCCTATCGGATTTGATCGGCGCGATGATCAACCCTCTGGTGAGAAAGGAATGGTATGCTAACAAATAATATTTATCAGGAAGAGCACATTCCCACTCAGTTTGAACGTTTTTGGCGTAGCTACAGAGCCAATAGCCTCGCTATGTTTGGACTCTGGAGCTTGGGTTTAATTATCCTCATCACGCTCATCTCTCCTTGGTTAATGCCTCATGATCCGCACGGTCAAAGTGGCCACCTTTTAATGCCACCTTCTTGGGACCCGTCAGGTTCAGTTGAGTATTTCCTAGGCACAGATGACTTAGGTCGCGATATCTTGTCACGTCTTATTGACGGTTCTCAGCTCACTTTTGGTGCTTCGGTCATCATTACCTTTATTGCTGCATTTGTTGGCTGCCTTATCGGTATCCTTGCGGGAATGACGAAAGGCCTGCTGTCCAGTATTCTGAACCACCTGCTAGACACAGTAATGTCAATCCCATCACTGCTGCTGGCGATTATTTTCGTTGCTTTCCTTGGCTTTGGTGAGTTCAACGTATTGCTGGCTATCTGTCTCGCTCTGATTCCAAGGTTCGTACGTTCCGTTTATATCGCCGTGCACAGTGAAGTAGAGAAAGATTACATCATGGCAGCCCGTCTTGATGGCGCGAGCGACGTGTACCTGTTATGGCATTCAATTTTGCCCAATACGCTGCCAATGCTTGCTCAAGAAGTTACTATGGCGCTGTCTATTGCTATTCTTGATATAACAGCATTAGGTTTCTTGGGCCTTGGAGCACAAGCGCCAAGTACTGAATGGGGTGCTATTCTGGGTGACTCTGTAGAACTTATCTACCTTGCGCCTTGGACAGTGACCCTACCCGGCCTCGCGATCATGTATACCGTCGTAATGATCAACCTTGTCGGTGAAGGCGCACGCCAAGCATTAAATGCAGGAGTCGAATAATGCCATTATTAGATATTCGTCATCTGACTATTGAAATTGATACCCCACAAGGCCTCGTTAAAGCGGTAGACCGCATGAGCCTCACCCTTAACGAAGGTGAAATTCGTGGCCTAGTGGGAGAATCCGGCTCTGGTAAGAGTTTGGTCGCGAAAGCGATTGTCGGTGTTTGTAAAGACAACTGGCGAATTACCGCAGACCGCATGCGTCTGGGGAATATTGATTTACTGCAACTGACACCACGAGAAAGACGTCGTGTCATTGCCCGCGATATAGCGATGATTTTTCAAGAGCCATCAACCTGTCTGGACCCTTCTGAAGAGGTGGGCAAGCAGTTGATAGAATCTATCCCGACACGCACATTTGAAGGCAAATGGTGGCAACGCTTCACTTGGCGTCACAAGCAAGCAGTTGCGTTGCTGCACAAAGTAGGCATCAAAGATCATAAGCGTCTGATGGGAAGCTACCCATATGAACTGACCGATGGTGAATGTCAAAAAGTTATGATCGCGATGGCGATTGCCGCCAAACCTAAGCTGCTTATTGCGGATGAACCAACCAACGACTTAGACCCAATCACGCAGTCGCAGATTTTGCGTTTATTGAGTCGTATGAATCAGGTCAACAATACCTCGATTCTGCTTGTTGGCCATGACTTAACCACTATTACTCAATGGGCGAATCGCATTACCGTAATGTACTGTGGTCAATCGGTCGAGTCTGCTGATACCAACAAAATTCTCACTGAGCCAAAACACCCTTATACATCAGCATTGCTAAAAGCGATGCCGGATTTCAGTGACTGGATTCCGCATAAACAGAAGCTGCATTCTCTGCCCGGTTCCATTCCTCCGTTGCAGCATTTACCAATTGGCTGTCGTTTGGGTCCTCGCTGCCCATACGCAAAGAAACAATGTGTTGAAGTACCGAGAAGTCAGATCATTAAGAACCATAAGTTTGCCTGTCACTTCCCTCTTAACGTAGAGCAAAAATCATGAGCGTTTCACTATTAGAAGTCAGTGACCTTAAAAAGAACTTTGTAACGCGCTCTGGTCTTTTCCGTAAGAAAGTACAAGAAGCGGTTAAACCTGTCAGTTTCACTCTTGAAGCGGGTCAAACCATCGGCTTTATCGGGCAAAATGGTTCCGGTAAATCCACTCTTGCACGTATGCTGGCGGGAATGATTGAACCGACAGGTGGAGAAATTCGCGTTAACGGCGAATTGCTGGAGCACAAAGATTATTCAACACGCTGTAAGCTGATACGAATGATCTTCCAAGACCCGAACACGTCGCTCAACCCTCGTATCCAAATAGGTCGCATTTTGGAAGGCCCGCTAAAGCGGAATACCAGTATGCCACCGGAAGCGCGAGAAAAACGCGTCAAAGAGACATTGCTCCGAGTTGGCTTACTGCCGGAGCACGCCTACTTTTATCCGCAGATGCTAGCAACAGGTCAGAAGCAACGGGTGTGTCTTGCGCGAGCTCTGATCTTGCAGCCTTCTATCATCATCGCGGATGAAGCTTTGAATGGTTTGGATATGGCTATGCGATCTCAGATCATCAACTTGTTCTTAGAGCTGCAAGAAGAGATGGGTGTATCGTTTATCTACGTATCACAACATATCGGTGTGATTAAACACATCACAGATAAAGTGATGGTCATGCACGAAGGCGAAGTGGTTGAATCCGGAAATACGCTGGAGGTGTTGTCTGAACCACAGCACCCTATTACTCAACGTATGATTGAGAGCCATTTCAATAAGGCACCATGCTTCAAATAGGCCGAGTTTATATCGTCTTATCGTCTCTTCTGGTGCTGCTCGTCAGCACCAAAGTTATTGCTCAGAATAACTGGCAAGACACTTCATTCGTAGAACGGGCCTTTATTCATGTGGCTCTGAGAAATGAGTATTCAGCGGGTAAGAAACCATTAGTAAAGTGGCAACAACCCATCAAAATCTGGATTCAGCATAAAGTCGGTGATCAAGCCTTGCATGACGAGCTGGCCGATGCGCATATCAAACATCTTAATCAAATCATTGGCCACCCTATCTACCGAGTACAAACACGCCAAGAAGCCAACGTAGTTTGGATTTTCACCCAACAGAAAAACTGGGGTGAAGATGTTGAGCGTGAGATGGGTAAAGAGTCTGCCAAACATATGTTTGGCGCCGTATGCCAAGCTGGCTACAAAACAAACCCGAAGACCCATGAGATTATCTCTGCAACTGTGGTCATCCCTGTAGACCAAGCACGCAGCCACGGAAAACTCCTAGCTTGTATTGTCGAGGAAATTACGCAAACTCTAGGTTTGCCTAACGACTCTGAATTCGCCTACCCTTCGATTTTCAACGATAAAACACCCGAAGATTTGCTCTCACCTCTGGATATAGTTTTGCTGAAGTTACTCTATGAGCCAGAGTTAAAAACCGGTATGACCGAATCACAGGCTCGCCCTGTGCTCAGAAAATTAATAAAACAGTATCAACAAAAAAGGCCTGCTAAAGCAGGCCCTTAAAGAATCTCAGTCATCACCACTCTATCAGTGGTTTCGCTAATTAGCGACGAGCGTTCTGCTTGTCGAGTTCAAAATCAAACTCGTCAGGAAACAGCACAACACCCTCTTCGTTTTCGTTTGGAAAAACAACCACTGACAAGTCATCTTGTTCTAGGCCGCTTGTCCAACGACTGCGCCATTTGTTGTATGAAATCGCTTCGGCTTCACACTCACTCCATTCGCCAGTTGCCCAAGCTTCAGCAAACTCACGATTTGGCCATACTGGCACGCAATCGTCATCTTCAGTATTGAGCATCACACAACCGTGTTCGTCTTTTAGAATCCACACTTGCTGATTCGCTACAATTTCCTTAATGCAGTATTTAAAGCGCTGCTCTTGGTCGTACTGATTAATTGTCGCGATTTGTTCCGCGGTTAACGCATTGGACATATTAGCCTCCAAACAAAACGCCCACAGCAGTTTCTAAGCTATGGGCGTTAAAACCTTTATTAGGCTGGGCATCATACCCGAAATCAGCGATTAAGCTAGCTCAGCCTGTAGCCAAGGCCAGCCTTGCTTCTTACGGCTTAGAGTATTTTCCATCATCAATACTCCGTCTGACAGATGCTTCGCCAGTTTCTCTGACCACTCACCTTTAAACAACAAACGGGTTTGTGCTGTAGTGATGTCAGTCAGCATTAGAGCTGCAAACGCAAGGTTCTCTTGTTCGCAACGACGCTCCAAATCCGCTTCTAGCGCATCAATCATAGTGGCAACTTGCTCTAATGTCGCTAGTTCAATTTGACCAACGACAACATCACGGCCATTAAATGGGTAAGCTTTAAGGTCTTTCTCAACCAATTGAGCCGCAGATAAACCTTCAATGTCTGTTTTAGCAATCAGAAGAGCTTGGATAAATGCATCTAGATCTTCGATTTCAGCCAGAACAGCCAGTTCAGCAACTGCGTCTTTGTCTTTTTGAGTACAAGTAGGAGAAGCAAAACCAACCGTGTCTGAAAGAATCGCAGAGATCATAAGCGTTGCTGTTTGCTTGGTGATTGGAGCATTTTCCATTTTGAATAGGTTAAACAAAATAGTGCTAGTACAGCCTACAGGCCAAATCCATGCTTCCAGTGGATTCACTGTCATCACATCACCCAAACGGTGGTGATCGACAATACCTAGAATTTCTGCCTCATTTAAGTCATCAGGCGCTTGCGCTAAGTCGGTGTAGTCAACTAACCATACTTTTTCACCAGCTACACTAGTACGTAATTCAGGCTGTTCAGCGCCTGCGGTAGTCAAGATGTGCTGAGTTTCACGGTTGATTTCGCCTTGGCGTACCGCTTTCGCTTCTAAACCACGTGCTTTCAACAGTTCGGCAGCCACTAATGCGCTACAAATACTATCACTGTCTGGATTCTTATGACCGACTACTAAAATCATCATTGTTCCTATTATTCTGACCCTTGAGGGTAAACAACACATAAAGATGAGTACTGTACTTATTTTGCGGAACTCTTCATGGAGCTAAATCAATAAAGAGTGACTAACTCATCGATTTTTTGCTTGTTGGAATTGAGGGTTAAGTAATAATTGGCAAAAGGATTTCAAAGAATAACAACGATTAAACGGGAGAAAACGTGAATAGCACGCTTGATATCGCATGGTGGCAATTAGCCCTTTTTAGTTCAGTGCTCATCATTCCCGTTATGGTGAGTAGAATTTATCAACTGGGTATTAGTAAAGAGATCTTCATTTCCGTAGGTCGAATGACCGTACAACTGATACTCGTCGGTATGTATCTGGAATATCTGTTTAAGTTCAACAGTATTTGGGTCAATCTTGTTTGGCTCTCTTTAATGATACTTGTCGGAGCCAGTTCTATCGTTTCAAAAACTCGCCTGCCGACGAACAAGCTACTTGTGCCGATTGTTTTGGGTTTAGCGGCAGGGCTGTTTCCTATCGTGATCATTCTCTGTTTCGGCATTGTTCAACCATCACCTTGGTATAGCGCGCAGTATCTGATCCCGTTAGCCGGAATGCTTTTAGGAAATAGTCTCAGCGGAAACATCGTTGCTTTACAGAACTTATTCACCGCTTTTGAAGAACGAAAAAGTGAATACGAAGCCGCAATCTCATTAGGTGCATCGCCTCAATATGCTTCGCGGGATTTTGTGAGAAATGCGCTACGGAAAGCCAATGCTCCCATCCTTGCTTCAATGGCAACGACGGGCTTAGTGACACTACCGGGTATGATGACGGGACAAATCCTGGGTGGGGCTTCTCCCCTTGTCGCAATCAAATATCAATTGATGATCATGATTGCCATATTTGTAATGATGACAATTTCTCTCACTTTATCTATTCATTTAACGTTAAAGGCTACTTTTACTAAAGAAGGTCGAGTAAATGTGACATTTCGTGACTAGAAATTGATATTTAGTACAAAATATCACCTTTATGTAACAACCTAAAATAGTGCATTTGTCGCACGTAATTTGTGCACAATTGTCGAAAAAATCATTCAGTTGCGTTTACACACGGTATTTAAAACAGGTTATCCACAGAAATTGTGGATAAGGTGAATAACGAGTTTTGTTGCGCAACAAAAGCTTGAGATAGAAATCATGAAAAAAGCGGCATTTCTGCCGCTTTTCTTATTTGAATAACTGTCAATGTCAGTGATGCAGCCTAGTCTTTTAGATAGATCAACCAGTACCACATACCAACGAACACACCACCACCAACAACGTTACCCAGTGTTACCGGAATTAGGTTATTGATGATGAAGTCCATCATGTTGAGGTCAGCGTAGTCTGCAATATTCGCCCCTGTCATCTGCCAAAAAGCTTCCGGAGCGAAATTCTTAATCCCAATCGCCATCGGTACTTGGAACATGTTGGCAATACAGTGTTCAAAACCCGAAGATACAAACATAGCAACAGGTAGTACCAACACCATGACCTTATCTGTCAGTGATCGGGCGCTGAACGTCATCCATACCGCTAGACAAACAAGAATGTTACACATCAACCCCAAAGAAAATGCCTGAATAAAAGTATGGTGGAGTTTATGTTGTGAGATAGCCATGGCATTTAGACCAAGTTGACCACCGTCTTCCATGTATTGGCGTGTGGACAACATAATAGCGACTAATAAAACAGAACCTGCGAGGTTACCCAGATAAACAACTGTCCAGTTTTTCATCAACTGGCGCCATGAGATTTTCCCGCTGGCTTTTGCAACCAAAGTAAGGACTGTACTGGTAAAAAGCTCACCGCCTGTAATGACCACAAGAATAAGGCCTAAGCTAAACGCTATACCGCCCAATAATTTCGTAACGCCATAAGGTAGATCGTGAGCGCCAGTTGTCACTACGGTGTAAAACACAAATGCAATACCAATATGAATACCCGCAGAAATGGCTAGAAGAAAAGATTTGTATGCGGCTTTGGTTGCTTTACCAACCCCAGTCTCAGCGGCACGTTCAGCCATTTGAGGTGGGAGCAACGAATCGAATTGACTATGTTCCATAATTAAAAAGTTACATTTTGATACAATGAGAGCTCGCGATAATCGCTCCAAAACCACGAATATTCAAGGGCTATTTTTACGTTAACTAAAAATGTTTATTTCGGGAGCAATTCGAAAGACCTAATTAACAAATTAAATTCTGTTTAAGAATAAAAAACAGAATTTTAATAACACTGAGTAATTTATTGAAGCCTTATGCGACAAAGGTTGTGAAGATTTTGTTATGTGTAAAAAACGCCCATATTGGTTCTAGATAACACTTCTGTTTTGAGGTTATTGCGTCTTTTTAAGGCTGAGCCTATTGTGAAACTAACTTAACGAGTAAGAAGGGTGTGTAATGAAATTTTCCCAACAACACTTAGATGAATTAAATCTTCTTGTCCAATTTGACATCAGCAGTGCTGCAACGGGTATTAAGGTACATAGCGAGGCGGGAGAAGCCATACAAGCTGCCGCAAAACGACTCTATGATAAAGGGCTATGCACATTGCCTGACGGTGGATACCTAACTGATGAAGGTATCGAAATGGCTGAAAACGCTGATCGTATTTTAAGAGTACTAACTGCATAAACATCCTTAAGACAATAAAGAAAGAGCGCCAATGGCGCTCTTTTTGTTTTTACTGATCTAAGTCCAGTTAGCTTGCATCACTTTGTGCCGCACTCTCGATCTGCAAGGCAGAGGGTTCACTTAACGAAGTGTTTTCTACTGGCGTTGAAGTACTTACGGGAACTTCAACTTCGCTTGCTGTTTTGTTTTCTGGCGTAACCTGAAGTTGTTTTAAAGAAGCCACCAACTCATCCATACGGCGAATATACTGCTCATCACGCGTTTTCTGTTGCTGAAGTTGCTGCTCTCTGGCTGAGGCTTGTGCAAGAGCCTCAACTTGCTTCTTGTTGTCCGCTTCTAACGTCTCGACTTTGAGCGTTAACGCACTTAACTGTTCTTTTAGGGCATTGGTTTTGTCAGCAGCAACGAGACCTTCTACGCTGGTCAGTATGCGTTCTGCCTGTTCACGCAACATAGTGTCACGATAGTCTGAACCGTCGATTTTCTGAGAGATAGCAAACAAGTTGTTTTCCATTTCCAGCACTATAGGCTCGAACTTGTTGTCTTCAATAGCTGCCAACAATTTTACCTGATGCGCCACTTGAGCGACGTGTTTTAATTCGAACTCCACTCGCTTAACAGCATTTTGAACACTTTGCGTATCTCTTGGGTTAGTAGAAACGACATTCGTCGCTAGAGTAATCTCTCCTTCTACTCGGTCAAAAGTTAACGGAGCAACGCGAGACAATCCTTCTTTCTTAAGTACTGCTGCTTGCTTCTCTAAAGGTTCGATATAGATTTTGTGGTTAACCTTAACCTCTAGTAGCTTCGCTTTAGCTAGGAATTTCACTTGTTTTTCCTGCGCCGACTCCAGCTTGTCATCACGTACATCGATAAACAAACTGCGATAGTCCGCATCTACTTTCTTGTAGTCAGAAGGGAAATAACTAACGGTTGCAATACTATCTAAATAAACCATTTGTGCGATTGCGTCGGCTAATGCGTTATCCGCTTTCAGCTTAAATCCCTGAAGCTCGCGATACGAGGTATCAACCTTAGCAATGTTCTCTTCAAAGACTTGTTTATAGCTCTTGCTTGAAAACAGCGAGTAGTCTTTTTTAATCAATGCAGGTTCAGATTCGATTTGTTTATAAACCTCTGTCGAACCTAACCATGCATCCGCTAGCTGGCGGAAATGGGTTGGTGAATACAAGGCTAAGTTATCGCTGTCTTTTAGTATTTCCAACCAACTTTGGTATACCTGATCGACCTCAGCAAACTGAGTTTCTACGGATTGTTCAACATGATTTGTTTCTTGGGTAAGAGAAACGGGTTCCGATGTACTTTGACATCCGGCAAGCGTAAAGACGACTACTGAAGCCAATAGTGTCATTCTAATATTTGTCATTGATTAGACCTTATTATTTTTACAACTGAATAGTGTCAACCTGCATCACTACCTTTACCTTAACGAAAGCAAGATGTCTTAAAGAAAAGACAGTGTGCTATGGCACTTTAATTCATAGACCAAAATAATAAAACACAAACTTTTCATAAATATAGATTACAGAATGAACACCTAAATTGGTGCCTGATAAAAAACAAATATCATCTATGCTGATGCCTTAGTTTCTACTAGCCAAACATCCTCGATAAAGCCCTCTTTTAGATTACCGCCATAAAATTTAAATATTCTTTAAAAACCACAAAAACATATGAATTTAATTGGAAACTGAAATGGTAATTAACGTTGTAATAGTGGCATACAGATTATTAGTCCAAGAGGATAAAATCATGTTAGTTTCACGGTTATCAGAAGAATTCATAACTCAAAAAGCAAAAGAAAACTGGCTCTCATATTGGAAATACTTTAGTAAAAGTAGCCACGAAAAATGCTCAGTACCTAACTGTGCCAAAAACCACAACCAAGCCATTTTTGTTGCTGACCCTAATGATCAGGAAGAGTCGATCTACGTGGTTCCGCTCTGCGCAGAGCACGGTAACAAAGAAAGCAGCCAATTAGAAATCCTAGACAACGTTGAACTTGTCCCTATCGGATTTACTTTATAGCGATTACCCATCAAATAATAAACGAAGTACTCCAAAGGATTACGATATGCTCGTGAACAATATATTAGATAGTGAATCAAATCTGATAAATGAATTCTCCGATTCAAAAAATAAGTTAAAAAATACATTTTGTGCAGAAGTAAATTGTACGAATAAATATACGCGTCAGGTTCTGGTTAAGAGCAAAAGCCCAAGCGATTCAAATAGCCAAGCTGACGATGTATTTCAGATACCTCTTTGCCAGCATCACTACGAAAACTTCCACAACCCAATTGAGCTGGAAAATGATATCGAAGTAGTTCCAATAGGTTTTGATCAACACTGATTTGATTGTAGGGAATTGTTGGTGGGCAATGGGAGATGTTTTCCATTGCCTTTTTTTATTGAATAGCTAATGCGTAGGTCAGCGGTTAAGTAAGTTTAGCTGCGCGATCAACCAAGTTGCAGCCAGCAAATCGGCGCTTCCGCCTGGGCTTAGATTTTTTTCTACCAGTTGTTTATCGTAATCCTGCATTCGCTGTTCAAAATCATCATCATGAATATTACAGCTTGCCAGCAGAGATTTAGACTGTGCTTTTACATATTCAAGTCCTTCAAGACCGCCTCGGTGAACCAAGTTTGAATCTTCATTGCACGACATGATCGTCAACAAGGTCTTAAACATCGCTTGCTCTTCAGACGAACCTTTATCGATTGCGAGTTCATAAGTTGGCAATGCGCAGTCGAAAATCATAGGGTAGCCGTTTGCTGCCTCCCCTCTTATTCCGGCTAATCCATAACGGCGGTATATTTGTTCTCCTGCCGTAACGGGAATTTTGTTTGAATGCTCAAGCTCATCGGTAACCAACTGAGCACAGCACTCTTTGATTACCGATTGAATTCGGGAAGATGCAAAGGTGGATTCTTTTCTATATAGCCAGCCAACTGCGCCACAAATCAAACCAAGCGTAAAAATCATACCTTTATGGGTATTTACACCTGCAGTCGCGGCGAACATTGCTCTCTCAGCTTCTATACCGATTTTTCGAAGGTTAGGAAGGAGATTTGCGGGCGAAGTGATGTATTGATCGTAGCCAGATTTAACAAACTTCAGCATGTAGGGGCGTAGGCTATTTGCACTTGCAATAAAGGTATCAATGTTCATATCGCTATGAGCGCCAGTGGATACACAGTCAACCAAGCCTGGTTTTGGCGTCAGATGAACTTCAAGCATCATCGCATGATAGGCCAAATTCCCCACCAGTTCGCAAATATTGAGTTCAAATGTCCCATAATCTGTTCTCTGATATAAACAACAGTCGCTCAAAAGCCAACGTAAAGAATTAGTGGTATTCATGAATAATCTCACTCAATTTGTCAATCAGGGCTGGAAGTGGATGAACTCGGTTACGAGCACATAATTTTGCGTCTTTGCCACAAATGAAACACCGTCTTCTTGCCAATCCGAGCTGGTCACGAGAAAGCACCACGCCTTGTGAATCAAAAACATCGATATCGAATAAACGACCTAACGGATGCGTATCTTCCACCTCAATCATCAGACGCTTTAACTGCTGAGGAGAAATGCCGCCAACCGCACTAATCGCTTCACAGCCACAATCATTGATGAACGACTGACTAATAAAACTCGAACAGCCAGAGTGCATGCATGCCTTTCTGATTTGTTCCTGACCAGCTTTAAATCCGATTTGAGATATTTGGTTTAGTTTGACACTGCCGGGCATGTTAATCGTAAAGCTCACGATGGGCAGAGAATGGGTCGAAACCCATTCTCTTTGCCGTTCAGCTCGAAGCTCTCGATTCTCTAAGACCTGCTCTAGGGTGATTGCTGGTCCTCGATACACGATTTACTCCTTAACCTGACGAATCACATCAATGACAGAACCGTCACGGTAACGAACATAACCAACGACTTTGTCTAAGTACTCAATCGGCTTTGGTTTGCCTGTTAACGACTCAGCTCGTTGCTGCAACTCATGGATATCGGTGGTCTGAATACCTGCGTTTACTAAACGAGCCTTAACTTCTTCTCTATTTGGATTTACAGCAATGCCATGGTCGGTGACCAATACGTCAATTTGTGTCCCTGGAGTCACAACATTCAATACCGAATGCACAACGGTTGGAATTCGACCACGAATTAGCGGAGCGACAACGATAGTCAAGTTTGCTGCCGCAGCAGTATCACTATGACCGCCAGAAGCGCCTCGGATTACACCGTCTGAACCAGTGATAACGTTGACGTTAAAGTCGGTATCAATTTCTAGCGCACTGAGGACGACAACATCCAATCGATCAACCATCGCACCTTTAGATGAAGGGTTTGCGTATTGATTAGCAGAGATTTCAATGTGATTGGGATTGCGAGCTAACGAATCAGCGGCAACGGAATCGAATGACTGCACATCAAGCAGTGTTTTAATCAACCCTTTTTCGTGCAGAGCAACCATAGTGGCCGTAATACCACCCAGGCCAAAATTCGCCGTGATATTACCTCTAACCATCTTATCTTCTAAAAAGCGTGTTACCGCTAGAGATGCACCGCCAGAACCGGTTTGCAAGTTGAAACCATCTTTGAAATAACCCGAATGCTCAATAACGTCAGCAGCTTTGCGAGCAATTAACAATTCGCGAGGATTGGTTGTCATACGCGTTGCATCACCGCCAATCTTAGAAGCGTCACCCACCTCTACCACTTTCACAATCGCATCGACTTGGTCTTGGGCGATTGACGCTGGAGTATTTGGGAAATCCACAAGAGACTCCGTAAGCACAACCGTCTTTCTCGCATACTGAGCATCAATTTGAGCATACCCAAGAGAACCACAAC
The DNA here is from genome assembly GCF_037162405.1 of Vibrio sp. Hal054. NCBI lineage: Bacteria > Pseudomonadati > Pseudomonadota > Gammaproteobacteria > Vibrionales > Vibrionaceae > Vibrio > Vibrio sp. Hal054. Next base: position 1,846,770 of record NZ_JARLUT010000001.1, read on the forward strand.
GAGACTGACCTTTTACAGCATTGGCATTACCAAACTCGTCGCTACTTGAGACACCGACAAACGCGACATCGATATTCAGTTCACCACTTTGAACTAAGTGAACACGTCCGCCATGGGAGTGAATATGAACAGGCTCAGCCAGCAGACCACGAGACACTTCTTCGGCCAATTGCCCACGCATTCCGGATGTGTATATTTTTTTCACTACGCCATTTTTAATATGTTCAACAAGCGGTGAATGAATATCAGAGAGTGAACTTGACGCTAAAGTGAGGTCTTTAAAGCCCATCGTAGCAATCACATTCATTACCATGTTGATGGTTTTGTCTCCTCCTCGAAATGAGTGGTGAAACGAAATAGTCATACCATCAGCAAGACCTACGCCTTTGATTGCCTCTTCTAAGGTTTCAAAGAGTTTACGACTTCTCTTGGTATCTCTGTTTAGTAGATAAGAAGTCAGTTGATGCGCACCAGAATATGGCAACAGTGTTGGACATGTCTCAACATCAATATCTAGTTCACGATCAATTGCATTAGTTATAGTTGTCATCATATTGCCCTACTGTCTGATTCCTGATTTCGCACGTTGTAGTGTCCACCGAGCACGCTCTATGATTGGTGCGTCGACCATCTTGCCGTTTAGTGACACAACGCCTGAGCCTTGGGCTTCTGCCTCTGCCGCCACTTCAATAACGGCATTTGCGTAATCAACTTCTTTTTGGGTTGGAGCAAAGATGTTGTGAATAATTTCGATTTGGCGAGGGTTAATCAGTGACTTACCGTCAAAGCCGAGAGATTTGATGTGCTCAGCTTCGTGAATGAAGCCTTCTTCATTGTTTGCATCGGAATAGACGGTATCAAATGCCATAATACCGGCAGCTCTTGCCGCTTGAAGAATAGAACATCGCGCAAACAAGAGTTCCACGCCTTCAGCCGTGCGTTGAGTTCTAAGGTCGCGAACATAGTCTTCTGCACCCAAAGCGATACCAATCAATCGACTGGATGCTTTTGCAATTTCGACTGCATTATTGATACCCATAGCAGATTCAATAGCAGCAAGCATTTTGGTACTGCCAATTTCACGACCAAACTCCATCTCAGCTTCCGTGATGAGTTCTTCCATATTGTGAACATCTTGAGCACTGTCCGTTTTAGCGAGACGCACAGCATTCACGCCTGCTTTCACCACCGCTTTTACATCGAGTGGACCAAAGTCAGTATCCAAACCGTTAACACGAACAATGGTTTCAATGTTCTTATACATAGGATGTTGAAGGGCATTGAAAACGAGCATTCTTGCCGTGTCTTTCTCACGAATTGAAACAGAGTCTTCCAAATCAAACATGATGGCGTCTGGATTATAGATAAAAGAGTTGCTCAACATCGCGGCATTAGAACCAGGGACAAACAACATACTTCTGCGTAATTTGCTCATTTCAATCTCCCCCAGACAATATCGCTGCCGGCGGTTGCTCGAATTACAGCGGCTTGAACTCTTGCTTTAATGACGCAATCTAAAGCACCTTTGTCGTTGATCTTGACCAACGCAGACTGAACCCCCATTTCTGACAAAGTGCTGATGACCGTATTTTTGATTAACTCTCCAAATTGCTTTTCAACGGAACTGGTAATTTCTATATCCAAACTCTTTGTGGCTGACGGGACTATTTCGACTAGTAAGTCGCTAGATTCCAATGTTCCAGCGTATGATCGCTGATTGATTATCATGTATGCACCTCATGAATCCCATTTCGGATGGCGGAAAATTGAATAAAGGCAAAGAATGCTCAATGCCGAATAACTAACGCCTATTCTCTTTGCTATCCGCTATGTTTTTGGCGATGCTAATCATGTTTAGTCGGAAGCTAAAAACCATTAATGATTTAAATGGTTTAAATTGTTCCGTTTGGTAGGAAACAAAAAAGCGGCTAAAGATATCCTTAGCCGCTTTTCAAATTAAGAAATGATTAATTAGACTTTACATAGACTCGTTCAGGACGGCCCACTCTGCCATGCTCATTTTCAGCATCTAAAAAACCATTAGCTGAACAATACTCTAAATAACGTCTTGCTGTTGTTTTACTTATTCCGACCTGTTCACCTAGTCTTTCAGCTGTATATTTAATCCCAGTATTTTCAATAAAAGTCTGTTTTATTTTATCTAAAGTCAATTCACCAATGCCCTTTGGTAACGTATTGGCAGACTTCTCTCTAGCCTGAATATTAAAAAGGTCATCGACGTGGCGCTGACTAATATTATCATAAGCATTCATTGCACTATGATATTGAACGTAGCGGTTTAATGTATCCTTTAAGCGAACATACGACACTGGTTTCAATAAATAATCAAAACATCCACAGTGCATTGCCTCTTTAACCGTTTCCATTTCGCTTGAAGCGGTGATCAATATAACATCAGGTTTTGAGTCAGACTTGTCTGCAACAATACTTCTTAATAAGTCGATGCCTAAACCATCAGGGAGAAAGTTGTCTAATATAATTAAGTTCGGTTTATTAACCTTCAGCATTGTTTTAGCCATGCTAATAGTATTTGCGATACCAACAGGTCTAAAACGCATCATCTGTCTTAAAAACTGAGCATGTAATTCAGCAATTCCAACTTCATCTTCAACGATTAAAACATCTATAGAGTCCATCATCGGTTACCGTTCTTAGGAATAAAAATAGAAAAAATAGTGCCCTTAGGCTCTGCGTTGTCGACCAAGATGACGCCACCCGCGTTAGTTACATAACGGTTAATCAGATACAGGCCAATACCATGACCTTTATCATCATTTTTACTTGTAACTCCTCGGTTGAAAATGGTCCCTGCTATTTCGGGATCAATACCGCAACCATTATCCCCAATTTCAATAACTAATTCTTTACCTGCATCTGTAATAAGTAACGTTATTACTTTATCGCTCTCAGGGTTTTTAAGCGTTGCTTCAAATGCGTTATCGATCAAGTTACCTATAATTGCAGATAATTCATCATCATCAATATTGTCCGGCAAATTATATAACTGACAGGTAGGATCAAACTGTAACTGAAGTCCCAGTTCTTGAGATCGAGCATATTTCCCAAGTAGAATTCCAGCCACTTGTTTGCATTTTATTCTTGAACGTATGAAATCAATAAGTTGTTGTTTCTTCGTATTTTCATTATTGATTAATGAGAGCGCTGATTCATATTCACCGATTTCAATCAACCCCGATATTGTTGATAGTTTGTTAGCATGTTCATGCCTCATCACTCTTAAATTATCTGTATATTGTTTGATTTGAGTCAATTCTGCCGTTAGCGAATTTATATCATTTTTATGTCTAAAACTAATGACCCAGCCAATTAACAAGTCTCTATCAAAGATAGCTACTCTATTAGCTATGAGTGTTTTCCCGTTAATAGATACGATCTCATCCTTTATATTTTCTTCATAAGGAGTTTGAAAAAAGAATTGGGTATGATTTAGGTATTCCAATATGCTTCTATTCTTTATTTCACTCACTTCTTTATCTGTTCCTAACAAATCGATCGCACTTTTATTAACCGCGAGAATCTTGCCAGTTTTATCGATAGCGATAATCCCTTCATAAACGGATTGAAGAATAGAGCGCTGTAAATAGAGTGCTAACGCAATTTCTGCTGGTTCCATTCCGTTCATTTTCTTTTTGATGTGACTGGAAAAAAGCCAGGCACCGATCAGCGTCAAAAGCAGAATAGCACCCAGCTCAAACGAAACCGGTTTGGCATAAAATACCAGCCATTGGTCAAATCGGTTAAACAGGTAACCAACTGAGACAACCCCAATAATTTCACCATCGAAGTCAACAATGGCACTTTTACCACGAACGCCATATCCCAAAGAGCCCTTGCTAACCGAAATATAGGATTCTCCGTTTTCCAATGCCGCCGCGTTATCCCCTCCTTGCATTGGTAAGCCAATCTTCTCCTTAACCGGATGAGATAATCGAGTGCCGTCATCATCGCCAATAACAATAAAGCTCGCGTCCGATATTTTCGTTAAGCGATTAATAATTCGCTCTATAGCAGGGATGTTTTTGATCCTCACTTCCTGAATTAAGTTCGGGTCGCTAGCAATTTCCTTTGCTTGAATTAACGCTCTTGTTCCAACTTGATGTTCCAACGTATCTAGTAAGGACTGATGAAAGTTCACACCCATGAAAATCATCTGAAGGCTCATAAGAGCAAAAATAAGAAGAAAAACTTTGACGCGAAAAGAAGCTCCAGTCTTCATCTTTTCCATCATATTCATACATTTATTTCCTTATTATTAAGTAGTGCGAACTTATAAAGTGCTCAATTCAGATACGAATGTTAGCCCGTTTCGCCAGCCAAGTTAGTAATGTGTATCAAAAGACAATAAAAACGCAGAGAGGGAGAACTCAGTCTCCCTCCTTAGTTATTGATTTTCGGAAATATTAACCAAGCACATATTTAATCATTACACCGGCGGCAACCGCTGATCCAATAACGCCCGCAACATTGGGACCCATTGCATGCATAAGCAGGAAGTTTTGCGAGTTCGCTTCTAAACCAAGTTTGTTTGAGACGCGAGCTGCCATTGGAACTGCTGAAACACCTGCGGATCCTATGAGTGGGTTAACTTTTTCAACACAAAGTCTGTTCATAAGTTTCGCCATCAATAGACCTGCTGCGGTTCCCACACAGAAAGCAACAATCCCCAGAGCCAATATGCCTAGTGTTTGTGGTTGTAAGAACTTATCTGCCATAAGTTTCGAACCCACAGACAACCCAAGGAAAATGGTCACAATGTTGATAAGTGCATTTTGTGCCGTGTCAGAAAGGCGCTCAACCACGCCGCATTCGCGCATCAAGTTACCAAAACAGAACATACCCATCAGTGGTGTCGCAGAAGGCAGCAACATTGCAATAAGAACCAGCAACATTAGCGGGAAGCATACTTTCTCGATCTTTCCGATTTTGCGCAGTTGCTTCATTTCGATTTTGCGTTCCGCTTCCGTAGTCAACGCACGCATGATTGGTGGCTGAATCATAGGAACCAGTGCCATATACGAATATGCCGCTACCGCTATTGCACCTAAGAGTTCAGGAGCGAGCAGGCTCGATACATAAATAGCCGTAGGTCCGTCTGCGCCACCGATGATGCCAATCGCTGCAGCTTGAGCTACTGTGAAATCCATTATACCCAACTGACTCAGTCCAAGAGCGCCTAATACCGTTGCAAAAATGCCGAATTGCGCGGCGGCACCCAGTAATAGAGTTTTAGGATTGGCCAGCAACGGACCGAAGTCTGTCATCGCGCCAACGCCCATAAATATCACTAAAGGCCCAACCCCAGACGCAATGGCGACATGGTAAAAGGTATACAACATGCCGTCAGAGTATTGATATTGCTCCGCAAGCAAACCCAAATGCATCTTTTGCTCAGGTGTAGCCATTTGCAATGCATGCTTAATAGCATCCGGTGTTGACTCAACAACGTTGAGTATCTGCGCGAATGCTTGCATTACATCTGCTTTACCTGCATGAATGGCGGTATCTACCGCATTAATGGCAAGATTCGCATCAGGCAAGTTTGAAAGAATGCCACCCAACCCGATAGGCACGAGCAACAATGGCTCGAAACCTTTCACGATTGCCAGATAGAGCAAAATCATACCAATGACGATCATCAGAAATTGGCCCCATTGCAGGTGTAGAATGCCAAAATCACTGATTAAGCCGATTACACTGTCCATTTCAGATCCTTATGCCAATGCAAATAGTTCATCACCGACCTGAACCGCATCGCCTTCTGATACAGCCATTGACTCGACTTTGCCGTCACGGAACGCTTTAATCTCGGTTTCCATTTTCATTGCTTCGAGAATTAACAGTGTTTCGCCTTCTTTTACCATATCGCCGATTTTCTTGTGGATCTTCCAGATGTTACCCGCTAGCGGAGCGGAAACTGGTTCAGCCGAACCCGATGAAACAACTGGTTGAGCTGCGGCAACAGGAGCACTCGTTGATGCGGCCAAAACTTCAGGATCAGCACCTTCGTTGATTTGAACCACGTAAGCCTGATTGTTCACGTTGACTGTATATACAGCTTTGTCTGATGGTTTTGCTGCTTTTGCAGGGGCTGCCACTTCAGCAACCGTTGGAACTGGTTCAAAAGCTTCTGGATTATTACGATTAGCCAAAAACTTCCACGCGACTTGGTCAAAAAGAGCAACCGTAAGTACGTCATCAATGGTGTTTTCAGCCAGTTCGATACCTTTTTCCTGCGCCTGATTAACCACCGATTCCATTAGCTGGTCGATTTCAGGTTCAATGAGATCTGCTGGTCGGCAAGTGATCACTTCAGCGCCATCAAGTACACGTTTCTGCAACTCTGAATCAACGGGTGCTGGTGTTTTACCGTACTCCCCTTTTAATACCCCAGCCGTTTCTTTGGTGATGGTTTTATAACGTTCACCCATCATGACGTTGATTACGGCTTGTGTACCAACGATTTGCGAAGTTGGTGTTACTAAAGGGATATAACCGAGATCTTTTCTGACTCTTGGAATTTCAGTCAGTACTTCATCAATACGATCCAGCGCGTTCTGTTGCTTTAACTGACCTTCCATATTGGTAAGCATGCCACCCGGAACTTGAGCAACGAGAATACGTGAATCTGAGCCTTTTAATTGGCCTTCAAAAGCATGATATTTCTTACGAACATCTCTAAAGTAAGCCGCAATACTTTCCAACTTCTCAATATCTAGCCCAGTATCACGCTCAGTTCCTTTCAATGCTGCCACAATCGATTCAGTCGATGGATGACCATAAGTACCGCTCATCGAAGAAATTGCGGTATCAACACGGTCAACACCAGCTTCAATCGCTTTAAGCAACGTCATATCCGCCATGCCCGCAGTGGAGTGGCAGTGAAGATGAAGCTCAACATCCACGAGTTTCTTCAGATTGGTTACTAGCTCGTACGCTTCGTACGGAGACATAACCCCAGACATATCTTTAATCGCAATCGAACTTACGCCACATTCCAGAAGCTGTTCTGCTACATCAACCCAAGATTGCATGGTATGAACAGGACTGGTTGTATAACAGATGGTGCCTTGCGCATGTGCGCCTTGGTTGTTTACCGCTTGGATAGCTCGTTTCATATTACGAGTGTCATTTAATGCATCAAAGATACGGAAAACATCCATGCCATTTACAACGGCGCGTTCAACAAACTTATCAACAACATCATCAGCATAGTGGCGATAACCTAGGATATTTTGACCACGCAATAACATTTGTTGTTTGGTGTTTGGCATCGCCTTTTTTAACTCTCTTAGGCGTGCCCAAGGGTCTTCACCCAAGAATCGAATGCAAGAGTCAAAAGTCGCACCACCCCAAGATTCCAGTGACCAATAGCCAATTTCATCGAGCTTAGATGCTATGGGTAACATATCATCCAATCTCATTCGCGTAGCGAGTAGTGATTGATGTGCGTCACGCAATGCAACGTCAGTAATACCGAGTGGTTTAGCTATTTTAGACATATTAAATTCCTCTAACCTCAAGCCTGAACTTGCTTATTAATTTTTTGATTGTGGTGGTGTAGTACTGCGGAAATCGCGGCTACCAAATTGTCGTCCTGCGCCCCTGCAGAAACCGTTTGTTTCGCAGAGCCAACGGTTTTCTCGGGGGTGAAAACTTAATCGATAAAGTGGACAGCAGGCGGGTTGCAGCGACTAGGAGCGCCAGAAAGCAAAAAACGAATCCCATGCCTAGAAGCATAAGATTGACGCCTTCAAGAATAATTGGACCTTCGTTCATCTTTCGAACCTTTGGATATTGAAAGTCCAAATAGTCTAACGAAATAAGAGGAATGGACTTCGTGAAGCACATCATTCAATTGGAACCATTAAACGTATTAAATGGCGTAAATAAATTTAATTGGTTGCACCTGAATTTCTATTTGAAATTGAAGTAACCATTCGAAGAAATAAATTCATTTAATCCATTAACAACACAAGATTTACCGCAATTTGTATTTCACTCCTCAGTTCCGAGGCAAACCTGTCATTAGCATTAGTGGGATATTGGTCTGAAGAGGAAAACTCATTATGGGGAGTGCTATGTCTCTGTACGATGTTCATCAAATTTCTTTAAATAATCTAAAGCGACAATCTCAATTGACAAGAAAATATGAACTTCCTTTAATTATCGTCAAAACTAATATTTCCAATGAGCTTAATGAAAATGAACAGGCTCGTTTCGTTTATAAGTTGGCGTTAGAAGAAGTGAACAAGAAATTAACGCTCTTGAATGCAATGGTGTTAGAACACGAAGATGCCACTAATCGTTCGAATCTAGAATCGGTCTTTGTGGTTAGAGGTGTCACTACGTCGAACTTAAAACGTGCAATGGTGAAAATTGAAAACAGTCACCCACTAGGCAGTTTGATCAACATTGATATTATTGACCCGCAAGGCTATGCGGTTTCGAGAAGAGGTTCTCAGATGGAACCTAGACGCTGCATCCTGTGCCAGTATCCAGCCAGCTACTGCTCTATGAATCACCGTCATTCTGTTGAGGAAATAAAACACAAAATCAAATCTATCATCGCACAGTATTAACTCTGTGCGAGTTCCCCCAATAAAAACATAACCGCTCTTGACTGGGAACTGGCTGCCGATTATTGAGGTCTTTCAGTTCTCTTCTTATTAAAAATAAACAATGCTATCAGCTTAAACTCAATTGCTCTGCCTGAGCAGTTCTTAGCGCTGCTTGTTTTCTCTTCGCGTGATATGCGGAAGTATCTTCTATAAACAGTTGATGCAGATAAGCGTAAGTCGTTTCTGGGACAATTTTTTCAATCGCTTGCCAGTTGTTTTCAAACAAATACTTTCTGACTAAGGAAGCAGATATTGGTGACTCTTCCTCTTCACAGCGTGGAATTTCCACATAAGTGACTTTAGGACTGTCAATGGTTGGTGTAGACAACCACTGGTGCATTTGCTGATTGTAGAAACGAGTTACCTTACAAATAGGTTCTGTTCCCACATATCGGTGCGTGATACCCAAGGCAGGGGCGATATACTGCCGAAATATTTGCAAATCAACCGCAGTGTGGCAGTAATTAATTACCCCCTCGTCCTTTAGAAAATAACTCGGGAACGTTGCTCTGGATATGATGTAGTCAGAGCCGGCATGAACAGTGACATTGTTAAACTCTTTCACTCCCGCTTTGATCATATTTAGGCGATCTAAATAGGAAAAGAAAGAACGGTCTTCCTTCACAACAAACAGATGTACCCAATCACAGTTTTCTGAAGCATGCTGTACTAAATAGCGATGACCATTAGTAAACGGATTGGCATTCATCACAATACTGCCAATCTTTTCACCAGGTTGAGCGAAGCTACTTAACTTTTCGCAATGTTCTTGCAGTCTTGTTTTGCTGTTTTCCAGAAGGACAACTCTGTCTTTTACGGCGGTAAGCTGATGAAATCCCGCGTCATGGAACATACGGTAGTTATCTGGTTTTGTGTAGATAAATAGGTTGTAACGCCCCATATCATAAGCATGCGTGACAACTTCGGTGAGTAGTTGAGTCGACAGGCCTGTTCCTTGGAAGTTGGGAGAAACCGCTATAGACTTAAGAGTGTTTCCAGCCAGCCCTGCGCATCCAACAATTACGTTAGAATTCAAAGCAATGACAAAGAACTCGACATCAGCATCTATCCCTAACCCCATACTAAGCAAGAACTGCCGCACCTTTTCCATTTGGCTGCTATTTTGAGTGTTAATTTTCTGGAATTGGTATGTATCAAACACAGCGATCTCTCAACAACAAAACGGATAACGAATTATCTTAAGTCCAATAAATAATTTAGTGACTCTCAAGCAATCTATAAAGAAGCATTAAAACTGTTTATGGCGTTTATGAATTTATTCTCACTCAGTGAGTATCTCGCTCTAAATTGAAAACCCATTCATAAACAAAAAAGAGCCAGCTCAGACAAATCCGAGCTGACTCTTGGTTCACTGTTGAGATACCATTTAAGCTACTTGAGCTTGTTGTTTACGGTTACGTAGCATACCAATCAGAGGTAGCGCGATTGACAATACAGTAATAGCAATGAGCACTTGAGCAACGGTTGAGTGAGTAAAGATCGACAACTCTTGGTTTGAAATTCTAAATGCTTGACGGAATGACTGCTCCATCGTGCCACCTACGATACAAGCAAGAATCATCGGCGCTGTAGGCACATGAGCACGCTTCATCACTACCCCTGCAACACCTAAGATAGCTAGGATGTAGAAATCAATCACTGAGTTGCTAATTGCATAACAACCAATGAACGCAAGACCTAACACAATTGGGTAAAGCATTTTTGGTGGAATCGCTAACACACGAACCAATGCACCCGCAAGTGGGATATTCACTACCGCTAAGATGATGTTCGCAACAAACATACTCGCGATTAGGCCCCATGCTGTTTCTGGGTACTGAGTGAATAGAAGCGGCCCTGGTTGGATACCCAACATCAATAACGCACCCATCATCACAGCTGTCGTACCAGACCCTGGAACACCCAGTGACAACATTGGGATCATTGCACCGATAGACGCTGCGTTATTTGCAGATTCTGGTGCAGCTAGCCCCTCAATAGCACCTTTACCAAACTCTTCGCTATTTTTAGATAATTGCTTCTCATTGTTGTAGCACATAAGCGATGCCATCGTACCACCAGCACCAGGTAAAGAGCCGATAATAAACCCGACTGGAGCACTACGTAGAATCGGCCATTTTGAACGAGACCAATCGTCACCGCTGATCCAAATACGTTTGAATTTGGTCTGCGCTTTTTTCGTGCCTTCGCTCAATGAACGGAAGCTCTTAAACACTTCACCTAGTGCGTAGATACCAATGATGACCACAAGGAAATCGACGCCAGTTTGAAGTTCAAGGTTACCAAAAGTAAAACGTTCAACACCGGATTGCGCATCAATGCCTATGGTGGCGATTGCTAAGCCGATCACCATAGAGAAGAAGCCTTTGAGCATGTTCCCTTTCGACATAGACGCTGTCATAGAAAGCGCTGCGACCATTAACAAGAAGTACTCAGCAGGACCAAATTTTAAGGCAAAACTCGCCACAGGCTCAGCCAATAATGTCATCAGAATAGCGGCGATAGTACCGCCAACTAATGATGCTATTGCAGAAATCGCCAGTGCAGATTCAGCACGACCTTGCATTGCCATTGGGTAGCCGTCAAACGTTGCGGCCAAGGCTGCACCGTCTCCCGGAGTGTTAATCAAAATAGAGCTGCGTGAACCACCAAACATCGCACCGATATAAACACCTGTCATGGTGATCAATGCAGCCGTAGGTCCCATCGCAAAAGTCATTGGCAATAGCACCGCAACACCTGTCGCAGGGCCTAAGCCAGGCAACATACCGACGATAGTACCCAGTACACCGCCCACAGTCACAAGTAATAGATGGTAAGGCTGTAAAGCAACGCCAAATCCATTCATTAAGTTAGATAAAATATCCATCATAATAGTTCACCCTATTCCCCGAATGGTAATGGTGGAAGGCTAATACTTAATAGCGTGTTAAATATGAAATAAACACCCACGGAAAATAACAGCGAGATAACAACACTTTTTTTCCACATATCTTTCCCGCTAGTAATAGTCATCATTACAACCATAAATAGAAATGTACTGATAACGTATCCAAGATGTTCAAATATAAGAGCGTAACCAACTGAAAGAATACAGGTATATAAAATACGACGACGGTCATTCTTCTTGCTAGCATCTTCATTTATCAAGTTTTTATATGCTTGTACTGAAGCGTTAAAATTACTTTTAACGAGTAAGAGCACGCCAATTAAAAAAGAAATTGCGGATACACCAAGAGGGAAATAAATTGGATCCATAGGATTACCAAATGCAGCTCTTGGCATCGAATACGACATATATCCGTAAATAACGCCAAAGCCTATTGCAAATAATCCCGTAAATGCGTCCCAGTTAGGACTGACATCATTTTTCTTCATAGGAACAAGACCTTATTGCTAGATTTAATTATTTTTAAATCAAGAATAAGAGGGAATATTCCCCTCTTATGTTGTAGATACAAAACATTATTTTTTAGCGAAAATTTCGTCTAAAATTTCTTTATATTGATCGTTGGTTTTGGCTAAGAACTTAGTAAATTCTTCACCGTTTTGATATGCGCCATCCCAACCGTTACGTTTACGAGCTTCAGCCCATTCAGGTGTTTCAACCATGGTTTTAAGCGTTGTGCCCCAGTAAGCAACCGCGTAATCAGGCATATCTTTTGGTCCGAACAGACCACGCCAGTTTTCAAACGTTGTATCAATACCTTGTTCTTTCACTGTCGGGATATCCGCGATGACACCTTCGCCAACACGCTTGTCTGCGGTTTGTGCTAATGCGCGTAGGTTGCCACTTTTCACCAACTGAACTACGTCACCAAGCCCTGTAGAAATAAGGTCTACGTGCCCACCCAGTACTTGAGCAACCGCACCGCCGTCTTGGAAAGAGATGTAGTCAATTTGATTTAACTTCGGTACACCAGCAGCTTTAGCGACCATTAGGAACTGAATGTGATCCATACTACCCGCAGAAGAAGTACCACCAATTTTCACGGATTTTGGATCCTTTTTTAGAGCATCCATCACTTCTTTAATAGAGGTATATTTGGAGTCTTTAGAAACAACAAACGCGCCATAGTCGGTAATTAATCGAGCGAGAGGAGTGGTATCTTGGTAGCTATATTTACTTGCTCCGGTTAAATGTGTGAGCAAAATTGGTGGAGAGTAAACAGAAATTAAATTGTCCTTACCCATCTGAGTCTGCATGTATGCAAGGTTCACTGCACCGCCGCCGCCAGGTCGGTTGGTAATCGGCATATTAGATTCGACTAGCTTGGTATCTTTCAGCGTTTTTGCGACTGTACGAATGGTTAAATCCCAGCCACCACCAGCACCAGCAGGAGCAATAAAGGACATCGTTTTAGGTGGGTAGTCTTTTGCTACTGCACTACTCAACGGCATAAATGCAACAGAAGCTAGGGCTGTACCAATCATTACACTTTTGATATTCATGTTCATGGAAATTCCTATTATTGTTATTGGAAACTATCCAACGCTTCACTAATTTCTCTTCATCAGTTTTGCGTCGATAAATTAATTATCCATGAGATATGTAATGTTATTTGTGAGTTAAAACTCTTAAGAATAGTTCTTTAATGCTGAAAATGGCGTTAATGAATTTTAGTAATCACCAATCTTCAGAGAACAATTAGTATTTAGGCGATACAAACGATAGTATTTGGCTAAACCATTATTAAAGGTAACACAATGAAACGAACCGCTATTATTGGAGCCGGCTGGTTGGGTCTGCCATTAGCCAAACAGCTAGATACGCTAGGCCATTCGGTGATCGCAAGCAGGACGTCTGACTCAGGTTTGTTAGAACTGGAAAAAAACGGAATCGCTGGTTTTGTTTGTGACCTCAATAACCCTCAAGCTCTTGCTGATACGCTTTCCGAATACAACATTGATACCGTTGTCGGTAGCTTTCCTCCGGGCTTTCGCCGTGGACAAGGCGATGAATACATCACCCAATGGCAAGCCTTAGCTGAGCAAGCGCTCTCTGCGGGAGTCAGTAAGTTGGTCATGATAAGTTCAACCACTGTCTATCCAGACCGCTCTCAAGATATGTATGAACAAGATGCTTCTCTTGAACTGGCTACAAATAATGATGAATTCTCAGCCAATGCGAAGAAGATGTTGCAGGCAGAACAAACTGTAATAGACTCTGGCTTGGATTACGTCATTGTTCGATGCAGTGGTCTTATTGGACCCGATCGCCACCCTGCCCGCTTTGCTTCAAGGTTAAAACAGGTCAGTCGATTGGCTCCTGCAAACATGCTGCACCTTTATGATGCTATCGGAGCGACGGTTTTTGCTATCGAGCACCTCAATCATACGGTAGTCAATGCCACCACTCCTGCGACAGTAAGCAAAGCCGAGTTCTATCAAGCCGCTCTTAAAGCCGCAAATTTGGATGAAGAACTCCCTCCGATTGTTGATGTGGCAGACAAGCGAATTGTCAGCGACAAACTCATTAAAGCGGGATACAAGTTTCATTATTCTCACACTCTGGAGGCCTTGTAAGGCGATGAGTAAACGAATTTATCAGCATTTAGAAACGCTTTGGCAATATATGCAAATGGGCCATCAGCTACAAAAAGCCGATGCCATCATTGTTCTTGGAAGCAACGATACCCGAGTCGCCGAAGTTGCAGCGTCCCTTTATCATCAAGGCTTGGCTCCTTTGGTTGTGTTCTCTGGCGGTCATGGTCGTTTCACTGAAGGGTTGTTTGAGCGTAGCGAAGCAGTAACTTTTGCTGAAGTGGCAAAAGACTGCGGCTTACCAAGTGACGCAATATTGCTGGAGCCTCGCTCTTCTAACAGCGGTGAAAACGTACTTTTCACCTATGAGCTTTTAAAGAAAAAAGGCATCACAGCTAAAAAAATCATCTTGGTTCAAAAGCCGTATATGGAAAGACGAGCGTATGCGACTTTCATGCAGCAATGGCCAGAAGAACTGGAATCACTGCAAGTCACGTCTCAAGCCAATAGTTTCTTTGATTATCTGACTGAAGACCTGACATTAGACTTCGTTGTCGAAGCGCTGATTGGTGATTTTGAACGTATTCAGAATTACCCTGCGAAAGGCTTCCAGATTGAGCAGGAAATCCCAGAGGAAGTGTTACAAGCCTACCAGGCATTAAAGCCTTTGGCGGCTTAATGCAAGCCCTCGTTTATGAACTAAAAAAGGATGGCAATGCCATCCTTTTACTTATCTGTTTTTCGCTATTTACCCAATGCTTCTTTGTAATGCATTCGGCACACAGAGACGTATTTATCGTTACCACCAATCGCAACCTGATCACCTTCGGAGATCGCATTGCCATGTTCATCGGTGCGGATAACCATGTTCGCTTTGCGTCCGCAATGACAGATGGTTTTCAGTTCCACCAGCTTATCTGCCCATGAAAGTAGATACTTACTACCTTCAAACAATTCACCAAGGAAGTCTGTACGCAGGCCATAACACAGCACTGGGATATGAAGCTTATCAACCACTTCTGTTAATTGATAAACCTGCTCTTTAGACAGGAACTGACACTCATCAACCAGTACGCAGTGACGTTTTTCATCTTCATTGAGGCTTTTGATCACTTCAAAAAGGTTTGTTTCGGCTTGAAATAGATGTGCCTCTGCTTCCAGACCAATACGTGAGCTCACTTTACCAATGCCATAGCGGTCATCAATTGCTGCGGTAAAGATAACAGGCGTCATCCCACGTTCTTGATAGTTAAACGACGATTGCAGCAGTGTGGTTGATTTACCTGCATTCATTGCAGAGTAGTAAAAATACATCTGAGCCAAGGGACAAATTTCCTATCTTATTCAAAATCATTTTGTCGGGATTATACAAAGCAAAGAGAATGCTTACTTTGATCCACTATCAGTTAGACAATAAAACTATCAGTTAGACAATAAAAAGGGTGGCTAGTTAGCCACCCTCAAATCAACGCAGAATTTACTCTGCTTTTTCTTTCGCAACAGTTACAGCAATTGCCAGCTCTTCAAGAGCCGCTGGGTTTGCCAAACTTGGCGCATCTGTCATCAGACACGCAGCAGCGGTTGTTTTAGGGAACGCAATAACATCACGGATGTTATCAGTACCACATAGCAGCATCACTAGACGGTCAAGACCGAATGCAAGACCCGCGTGTGGAGGCGTACCAAACTTAAGTGCATCTAATAGGAAACCGAACTTAAGTTGTTGTTCGTCAGCTTCAATACCTAGGATATCGAATACCGCTGCCTGCATTTTCGCATCGTGAATACGTACAGAACCGCCACCCACTTCGTAGCCGTTTAGTACCATGTCGTATGCGTTAGATAGCGCAGCAGTCGGGTTCGCCTTCAACTCTTCTGGAGTCATGTTAAGAGGAGACGTAAATGGGTGGTGCATTGCTGCAACATTACCTTCACCGTCGCTTTCAAACATTGGGAAGTCGATAACCCATAGCGGAGCCCAAGCTGAAGTATCTGTTAGCTCTAGGTCTTTACCTACTTTCAGACGTAGCGCACCAATTGCTTCAGCAACGATGTTCGCTTTGTCTGCACCAAATAGGATGATATCGCCATTTTGAGCACCAGTACGTTCGATGATTGACGCAATGATCTCTTCAGTCAGGAATTTCGCTACTGGAGATTGAATGCCTTCAGCGCCTGCTGCTAGATCATTCACCTTCATCCATGCCAAACCTTTCGCACCGTAAATCGCTACGAATGACGTATATTCATCGATTTGCTTACGGCTCAGTGCAGCACCGCCAGGTACGCGTAGAGCAGCCACACGGCCGTTCTCATCGTTTGCTGGACCAGAGAATACTTTGAAATCTACGTCTTTAAGCAGATCAGCAACATCAACTAGCTCTAGTGGGTTACGTAGATCTGGCTTATCGCTACCGAAACGACGCAGTGCTTCTGAATAAGGCATGATTGGGAACTCGCCCAAGTCTACACCTTTCAGCTCTAACCACATTTCACGGATCATCTTTTCAGTCACAGCACGAACTTGTTCTGCGCTCATGAATGAAGTTTCGATATCGATCTGAGTGAATTCAGGCTGACGGTCAGCACGTAAATCTTCGTCACGGAAACATTTAACGATTTGGTAGTAACGGTCAAAACCAGACATCATCAGCAGCTGTTTGAATAGCTGAGGAGATTGAGGAAGCGCGTAGAAGCTACCCTTGTGAACACGGCTTGGTACCAAGTAATCGCGAGCACCTTCAGGTGTTGCTTTAGTCAGTACTGGTGTTTCGATATCTAGGAAATCGTTGCTGTCTAGGAAACGGCGAACAAAGCTTGATGCTTTTGCACGCAGCTTAATGCGGTCGCTCATTTCTGGACGACGTAAGTCCAAATAACGGTATTTCAGACGTTGCTCTTCTGAGTTCTTCTGGTTGAAGTCTAGAGGCAGCGCTTCACTACGGTTGATAATAGAAAGGCCAGTCGCCAGAATCTCTACTTCACCGGTTGTCATGTCTTTGTTGATTTGGCTTTCTGGACGAGCGCGAACCTCACCCGTCAACTTGATACAGAATTCATTACGAAGTTGGTTAGCAACTTCAAAAACGTCTGCCATATCCGGATCAACAACTACCTGAACGATACCTTCACGATCTCGCATATCAATGAAGATAAGACCGCCTAAATCACGACGACGGTTAACCCAACCGCACAGCTCCACAGTTTGTCCTGCAAGGGACTTGTTCAGGTGACCACAATAATGGCTACGCATAATGAAATTCCCAATCTCTTAATAAGTCATCAAATTCTATGTGACACAGTCAACTCTGTTGAAGCAGTTGTTAACAACAACTTTTCTTCAAGAAAGGACTCTGCCACGGAAAAGTTCCATTTATACGCTGAAAGACGTATAAAATCGACCTTCCAGAATACAATTTGTTGTGTTTTACCCATCGTTGCTGACATTTAGTACAATAAACCGCCATTTTAGCGACAATAGCATCTGCAACATGGAAAAATTGGCGCTGATTATAGCGCTAAAGTATCGTATTCTTCAAAACTCTCGTGACGATAAACAACAAAAAAGAGCAAACAACACTGGCTATGGATGCAATGGAATACCCTCTTCGACTCGGACTGACGATGTGGTCTCACCCTTTCTGGCAGCAGCATTTCTACGGAAGTGGTACTCAAGCATCGCAGCGACTCGAAAAATACGCTCAGGTATTTCATACGGTAGAAGGTAACACTACCTTTTACGCCTCTCCGTCACCCGCAACAGTCAATAATTGGAAAGCGGCAACGCCAGATTCATTCCGATTTACTTTTAAACTGCCGAAATCCATTACTCACCAGAACATGTTGAATGGTTGTCAGGACGAACTGAAAGCCTTTATGAGCTTGATGGAACCGTTACATAACAAAGTGGGTATGTGGACCATTCAACTGCCTGCTGCTTTTGGTCCAACTCATCTGGAGCAATTAAAAAAGTTTCGACGCTATTTCCCTGCTCAGTTTCCTTTAGGTGTGGAAGTGAGACACCCAAGCTTTTTCGCCAAAGGGGAAGCAGAGAAAGCGTTAAATCAATGGCTGAACGAAGAAAACATTGACCGCATCATTATGGATAGTCGTCCTCTCTTCTCGGCAGAACGCACTTCCGAAGCCATTATTGATGCGCAGCAGAAAAAGCCCAGAGTGCCAGTTCATGCGATTTCGACAGGGAATAAACCGATGATTCGTTTTATCGGTCATCCTGAAATGGATGCCAATATGCCCTTCTTCGAACCATGGATTCAAAAGCTGCCAACTTGGATTGCCGAGGGCAAGCAGCCATACGTAATGATTCACACCCCAGACAACAACTACGCTCCGGAATTAGCGCTGGCACTTTACCAACGTTTGCAAAGTGTCATCACTCTGCCGGATTTAGCGGCATTCCCAGCTCAAAGCGATACAAATCAACTACGTATGTTTTAGAAAAAAAATACATCGGCGTTTTAGAAAGAAATACATAAGCTGCATTTAATGACAGACGCCACATTTTTTCATAAAATACGCGCCTTTTCTTGAACCATCTACTGTTTAAGTAGGCATTTTGCTTCGGCGTGAGGTCACAATGAGCCCAAAAGACACTATCTTTTCTGCCCCAATCGATAAGATTGGCGATTTCACGTTTGATGAACGTGTGGTTGAAGTGTTCCCAGATATGATTCAGCGCTCAGTTCCTGGCTATAGCAACATCATCTCTGCTATTGGTATGTTGGCTGAGCGATTTGTGAAACCGAACACACAAGTGTACGACTTAGGTTGTTCGCTTGGTGCTGCGACACTTTCCATTCGCCGTCACATTCAACAGGAAGGCTGTAACATCATCGCAGTTGATAACTCTCATGCGATGGTTGAACGCTGCAAGCTGCACGTCAACGCTTACCGCTCTGACACACCAGTAGAAGTGATTGAAGCGGATATCCGTGATATCGAAATCAGCAATGCGTCTATGGTGGTACTGAACTTCACTTTGCAATTTCTATCACCAGAAGATCGCTATTCTTTGCTGGAAAAAATCTATGCTGGTTTGCGTCCGGGTGGCATTTTGATTGTGTCTGAGAAGTTTGTATTCAATAACGAAAGCGCTCATGAGCTGCTTATCGACCTGCACCATGATTTCAAACGTGCAAACGGTTATAGCGAACTGGAAATCAGCCAAAAGCGCAGCGCGATTGAAAACGTTATGCTCCCAGACTCTATCGAATTACATAAAGAGCGTTTCGCGAAATTGGGCTTCTCCAGCTTCGAAGTTTGGTTCCAGTGCTTTAACTTTGGCTCTATGTTTGCCATCAAATAAGATTTTGGAAGCTGCAGTACTGCCCTTACCTTCAGCTTCTCTTTATTGTTTTTAGGGTCTCAAATTTTTTGATTAGGATTCTCCATGTTGAATTTTGCTAATGTCTATCAATTGCTTGCACAAGACACTCGCCTGCAACCTTGGCTCAATGTCTTGCCTCAACAACTTACTGACTGGCAACAACAACCTCACGGTGACTTGGATCGCTGGTTGCGTACTTTAAACAAAATTTCGAGCTCACAACCTGATCATATAGACCTAAAAGAGTCGGTAACTGTCAGCAACCGTGAACCTCTGTCTGACGGTGAACAGAAAAAACTGGAGAACTTGCTCAAGACTTTCCACCCTTGGCGTAAGGGTCCTTATCATCTGCATGGCATCCATATCGATACCGAGTGGCGCTCTGACTGGAAATGGGATCGTCTGCTTCCGCATATTTCACCGTTAAAGAACCGTTCAGTATTGGATGTCGGTTGTGGTAACGGCTACCACATGTGGCGCATGTTGGGTGAAGGTGCGCACCAAGTGATTGGTATCGACCCTTCTGAGTTATTCCTAGTTCAGTTTGAAGCTGTACGTAAGCTGATGGGTGACAACCAAAAGGTGCACCTGCTACCACTTGGTATTGAGCAACTTCCTGAGCTGAAAGCGTTTGATACTGTATTCAGCATGGGCGTGCTGTATCACCGTCGTTCTCCGATCGACCATTTGATTCAACTGAAAAACCAGCTTGTGTCTGGTGGTGAATTAATATTGGAGACGCTTGTTATCGAAGGTGACGAAAACGCCGTATTGGTTCCGTTTGACCGCTACGCACAGATGCGCAATGTATACTTCTTCCCATCAGCTTTGGCGTTAAAAGCATGGTTAGAAAAAGTAGGCTTTGTTGACGTGCGAATCGTCGATGAGAACGTGACATCTCTTGATGAGCAACGCACAACTGAATGGATGAAGCATAACTCTCTGCCGGATTACATTGATCCAAACGACCCAAGCAAAACGGTTGAAGGTTATCCAGCGCCACGACGTGCGATTCTGGTTGCAAAGAACCCTTAATCAGTTTCTCATCGCACTCTATCCACATAAAGTTTCAGCTCTGCAACTTTATGTGGATACGTAAGCTCAGAAAGAGCTGAAGGAATAAGTAAATCGGGATATTTTGACACAGTTTTAACTCTCTCGTCGTCTTTCAAAGTTATCCTATCTGCAGGATGAAATCGTCATCTTTGTCTCATCAAATATCACAGTAAAAACAAATAAATAAGGCCGTAAATGTTTAAGCGCATAGCACCAATCGTAGCTCTAGGCTTACTTTCTGGTTGTACCCTAATGAATGGTGATGAATATCATCAAGCCACACTTACTGCGATTCAGCAGTCAAATGCCCAAATCACCAACGAAATAACCAATTTACAGCTCCAACTTAGTAATCAGAATGATTATATCGATAGCCTAGAAAGCAAAGTTCTCACCTTAGCGGATGATGTGAAAGATTTAAAAGTCATCGCAGCAGAGAAGCGTGAACCGAAAAGTGTTAAAAAATCTCCAACCTCTAAACAGCAACTTGTGTCTAAGCCACAACCACAACATAAGTTGGTTCTGGGTGAAATCGAACACGTAGAAATAAAAGCGCTTGATCAAATCTTTGATGCCCGTGTAGATACTGGTGCTGCAACCTCTTCACTTAATGCCATTGATATTTCGGAATTTGAACGTAATGGCAAACAATGGGTTCGTTTCCATTTATCCGACGGAGAAAACAAACCTGATGATTCGAATTGGATAGAATCACCAATTGTACGTTATGTACGAATTCGCCAATCGACCAATGAAGAGACTGAAAGACGTGCAGTTGTTCAACTATGGGTTAAAATTGGTAGCATCAACGAAAAAACAGAATTTACACTGGCAGACCGCTCTCAAATGAGCCATCCTGTTTTGCTTGGGCGCGAGTTTATTCGTGATATAGCCGTGGTGGATGTGAGTCGTAAATACATTCACACAGAGACAAATTAATAACAAAAATAAAGGTAACTTATGACGTCAAGAGTTCCATTTTATCTATCAGTATTTTTACTGATTGCAGCTGGGATTGCTTTGAGTGTACTCCGTCATCAAAATTATGGAGTACCTTGGACCCCAGGAGAAACCCGCCAGATTTGGGATATTGAAGCTAGGATAGAGTTTAACGCACTAGGTAAAGAAGCTAAGGTTTCGCTTGCCGCCCCTCATACTCAAAATGGATACACCCTTATCGGCGAAACCGCCTCTTCACCCGGTTACGGTGTTTCCTATGTCAATGACCAATCTGGGCGACGCGCTGAATGGTCTATCCGACAAGCTCAAGGTCCTCAAACGATTTACTACAAAACACAATTCCTTGTAGACCCTCAAGCAAAAGTCACCACAGTTCCTCCAATGCAAGAAGTGGTCAAACCGACTTTTGATGGCCCTGTTGAAACTGCTGCAATTGCACTGATTAACCGCGCTACTGAACGCTCTGCTGACGATATCTCTTTCTCGCGCGAATTAATCAAAAATCTGAACGATTCTGAAAGCCAAAACGCGGCACTACTTACCAATAAGATGAGTAAAGTAGAAGCGGCGGAAAAGCTACTTTCTTATGCTCAGATCCCAAACAAAGTCGTGGGTGTTATTCATCTTGAAGATGGGCGTCGTCGCCAGACCATTCAACACATGAACCAAGTGTGGGATGGCAAGAAATGGGTTCTTTTCAACCCAGAAACAGGGACGCAACCTTCTCATCCAAACCTACTTGTTTGGGATGAATCGAACGTATCACTACTTGATGTGATTGGTGGTCGTAATAGCCAAGTGCACTTCAGCATGATCGCTCAAGAAGTGTCACCACAGCAGGCAACCGACAACAAAGTTGAAGCTGACGGTCTATTAAACCTTTCTATTCACAGCTTGCCGCTTGAAGAGCAAGCGATGTTTAAAACCATCATGCTGATCCCGATTGGTGCACTGATTGTTGTGTTCCTACGCGTAATTATTGGTCTAAAGACATCTGGCACATTTATGCCTGTTCTTATTGCGGTTGCCTTCGTTCAGACACAGTTAACAACGGGTATTGTTGGCTTCCTGCTCATCGTCGGCACGGGGCTTATCATTCGAAGTTACCTATCCAAGCTTAACTTGCTACTGGTAGCGAGGATATCCGCCGTAATCATCGCGGTAATTCTGATTATTTCTATCTTTACCGTTGTCGCCTTCAAGATTGGCTTAACAGAAGGCTTAACCATTACTTTCTTCCCTATGATTATCCTCTCTTGGACAATCGAACGTATGTCTATTCTTTGGGAAGAAGAAGGTGCGAAAGAAGTCGTGCTGCAAGGCGGTGGCTCACTTCTAACGGCAGTATTAATTTACTTGGCTATGACCAACTCTTATGTACAGCATCTGACCTTTAACTTCATCGGTCTACAACTGATTGTTCTAGGCATCATCTTGCTACTAGGTACATACACAGGTTACCGCATCACAGAATTGCGTCGATTTAAGCCTCTTGTAGACGGAGATTAATATGTTTCTTAATCTCTCAGAATACACATCGCCCTTTAAGCTAAAGCGCAAAGGGATTATGGGAATGAACAAGCGTAACCACGCTTATATTGGTCGCTACAACGACCGTTCTAAATACCCATTGGTGGATGACAAGCTAAAAACAAAGCTCATTGCTCAACAAGCGGGTGCAACGGTACCAAAGCTAATTGGTGTGGTGAGCAACCAAGGTGACGTAAAGCATATCCATGAGATGGTCAAAGACTGGCCGGGGTTTGTTATCAAACCCGCTCGTGGTAGCGGCGGTAAAGGGATTCTGGTTATCACGTCACACAAAGATGGCGTGTATACCAAACCGTCGGGTTCAACCATCAACAAAGAAGACGTAGAACGCCATGTGAGTAACGCACTGGCGGGCTTGTTCTCTTTAGGTGGTAAGAACGACGTAGCAGTGGTTGAAAACCTGATTAAGTTTGATGACTGTTTTGACGGCTTCAGCTACGAAGGTGTGCCTGATGTACGTATTATCGTATTTAAAGGCTACCCAGTAATGGCGATGATGCGTCTTTCCACATCCGCTTCTGATGGTAAAGCGAACTTGCACCAAGGTGCTGTTGGCGTGGGTATTGATATTGCGTCGGGTAAAGCGGTACGTGCGGTTCAGTTCAACCGCCCAGTCACACTTCACCCTGATACAGGTAAAGAGCTGAATACACTTCAGGTACCACACTGGCAACGCTTGTTAACTCTTGCGGCAAGTGCTTGGGAAATGACGGGTCTTGGTTATATGGGTACAGATATGGTGCTCGACAAAGAAGAAGGTCCTATGGTGTTAGAACTTAACGCCCGCCCCGGCCTAGCGATTCAAATCGCCAACGGTGCTGGTCTTCTGCCTCGTCTGCAACATATTGAAAGCCTAGGTACGCCGATGATTTACCCATCAGCAGAAGAGCGTGTTGCTTACGCCGCCAAACATTTTGGAGCCAAAGAAGAGTAAACACTCCCCTTCTCCCAAAACACAAAGCCAGAGATTAATTCTCTGGCTTTTTTGTATGGTGAGTGGGTTTTGGACAAAAGTGAGTTAGAGCTATTGCCCTGACTCGTTTCTGTCAGATTAGGAAAAGTAGGTTGATTCCTTGATCGTTTGTTATACACAATTGTTCGGAGTGAGAAGATCCCGGATTGTATTTTTTAGTACTCTCTTAGGCTCGGCAGCTAACCCTTGCCAATTTGCTTGAACTTGGTCACTAAAATTTGAAAAGTCAATTGGGGCGGAGTCGGTGGTCAGTTGACCTGACTTAAACAGATTTTGAGCCACGACATGGTGAGACTTCAGTGTAGCGTGGCTTTTTAAATAACTTGCCAATATCTTCGACAAACACTCAGATACCAAAAGCTCAGTTTTATCATCAACATATATAGCATTATCCTCTAAGCACTCATAAGCCGATGATATCTTCTTGAAAGATAAGTCAAAAGCATCAAATTTTTCTTTAAATGCGTCAAAATACGCTGCTTGAAAGTTATCTGCCGCCTCAAAATTATAGTTATTTTTCAGCTTAGCCCTAGGGATACTAGTTTTCGCGACTGCGGCATATATTTTTTCTAAAGCTGATTTTTTGGATTCTTCATATTGAGAAAACTTTAGCTTTAGATGCTCCGCATTGATGCTTAACTCAGTCTGTAAAGACTGTTTTCGTAAATCTAACTCATGTTGATGATGCGCCAAGGATTTCTTAAACGCATTATTCACCAGAGCTTTACTCAGAAAAACAACTACCGCAGCCCCAGAAAAGCCTCCCGTAATTATTGTTACCCAGATATCGCTCATATTACCTCTTTGTGTATAACGAATGAGAATAGTTGCAAAAATATATGGCGCTATATTTTGGGTACCAAAATTCGTGACATATATTTTGTCAATTTATTCGTCTTGTTATCACTTAACTCACTAACCTTTTAAGTCTATCTCATCAGTTTCTAAACTAAATAAGTCATTCTCATTGCTTTCAATAAAGTCTAATTCTATATATTCATCTCTGATAATATGTAGTTGATTAGCATAGTTTTTGGCTCGTGGAAAAACGCGCCAAGAAACGAAGCCATCGGCATGCTTTTTAATAGCACCTTTACTCAATATTAACAATTTATTATCTTTCTCAATAATAGTTCCAAATGCAGCAGTTCTAGCTCGCTCTATATTGGCATCTAATGAACCAATGTTATGCTCTATCAATTCTGAATTATTTGTAAAACCAGTATATATAGAACCATTTTTACCAATGGCGTATACCTTATTACCAGCCACCCAAGCATAAGAAAGTGAATCTAAATAGTTAGTTTTGGGTTTCTCTTGTTTGACTCTATTAACCAAATAAAAATAATCATCTCGTGTTAAATCGTCTGAATTTTCTGGCATTGGACTAAAATCACAACGTACAATCGCATCATTTACTTCTGCAAATAAGGTTGTTGATTGCCAATCTAGATCAATACATGTGGACTCTATTATTGGCTTTATATGGTCACGGTTAAAATATCTACTAAATGGTGTATAACTTAAAACCCCCGATTTCCCCGCAGCTATAGCAAAACGACCAAAAGAATTTGGTGACAATGTAAAAACCATTTCATCAAACATTTTTGTTGCTTTACTCAATGTTCCATTAGAGTATTCAAATTTCAGATGAGTCACACCTAATTCAGAAGAAATATACAAGTTATTAGAAAATATATTTATATCCGTAGGCCAAACACCTATTTCATAACTATCTGTTAAATGCTTTGCTAACGTTTCCTGTTTTATTGTTATATTTTTAGTAACATTTAAACTTATCTTTTCTCGACTATCATTAGTTATTCTTTCTATTGATTTTTTATCCTTTGAATCTACCCCTAGTAGCGAATCACCAACTAAATCACTCCATTTATAAACTGAAAGTTTATAATTTGAATCAACGACAAATAAATAACCAGAATAAATATAAGAATCGACAAAATCACCAAGGATATTAACCTTAAAACAACTCATAGCGTCACCATCTTCCTCGATTTATTTTTGCTTGTTTGGCTTTATTTATGATTCCTCTATCTTTCCAATCATCAAGAATATGAGTAGGTGGTCTATCTGCATCTTTTACAGGGCACACTGGGTAACCATGCCATTCACCATTATGGTCAACAACATATTTTGCCATATACGCATCATTCGTACCTGTTGTACCCAATTTTGTCCATTTGTCTATAAAACCCTCTATAGACCATACATTGTTTTTATCATCGATCCATTCATTATTTTTTCCATTTACAAATAAGTTAAGTTCAACCCATTCTGATACTAGCCATTGCGTACAATCTTCTTTTGGCTTTTGTTTACGATGTTTGGGGTTTACCTTATATCCACTTAATTTCAAAATAACTTTCCTTTAGTTATAACAGTGTATTTTCAGCAGACTGAATCGTTTTTATAATATTTTCAGAAAATACAGATATCATGACAGTAACATACTGTTATATTAAGCTTATTTTCCCTAATGCTCACAAATTACAGATCATGTCTATATAGTTGCAAATGATCAACTATGCTCATAATCTGCTATTAGGAAATGCAGGTCAAGAAGTGACATGAGAAAATGGTCAGGAATCGGGTGCTGAATGATTTTGGGGCAATTATTGCGCAGATAATAAGTGTTTTAACAAGACTGATAATTAATTAATAGACTCAGTATACTGCCCTTTCATCCAATCAGACTGGGAGTATATTGGTGAAAAACTGGCTATTCTTAACCATTGCAATACTTGGTGAGGTGATTGCGACCACAACATTAAAGTCTACAGATGGTTTCACAAAGTTAATTCCTTCATTCATAGTTTGCTTAGGCTATGGCATTTCTTTCTACTTTCTAGCGTTATCCCTTAAATCGATACCAGTTGGCATAGCATATGCCGTATGGGCTGGCTTGGGTGTGGCTTTTGTTACTGCAATTGCTTGGCTTGCCTATGGACAGAAAATGGATACATGGGGATTTGTTGGGATTGGATTAATCGTATGTGGTGTTGCTGTACTGAATCTACTATCCAAAACTAGCGCTCATTGATTGAAGCGAGTGCTATAAGATTAAGTAAGGCGAAATCATATTCGACAATAAATCTTAGCGTCGTTACTAGCAAAGAATGGGGCATTTTCGACTTAGATTGTGCCTACTGTAACAGTTCTAGAACGGCGTATCCCTGATGTTTTAAAGCGTTTTGCCAAATTGGCGAAAATAGTACTGCTTCATCGTAATGAATAGATTCGATGTATATTTCACTAATCTCAATAGGGATTTATCAATGGTGTGAGATAGGTATGCACCGAGCTACTGTTCTCTCTCAAATGCAGTGATATGATGATTTTACTGTTTTCAGACATTGTAGATGAGTTGACTTAACGCATGGAAAGCAAAAGTAACTACGACCATTTGGTCCATATCAAAAGCCACGACGAATTAGCTTTGTATGAACTCATTCCTAATGTGGTGTGGTTTTTTGACCTTGATAAGCATGGTTGGTGGTGGGGAAATCAGGCCGCCGTCGACTTTTGGGGTTTAGAGAATGTTCAACAACTTATTGATAAAGACCTCTCTGGTGACACTCAAGGTGCAAAGGATAGAACGGCGCAGACATTTGAGCTGGCGGCTAAAAACGGTCTAACTATAGATCCATGGACAACCTACCCAAACGGAAAACCCAAAACTGTCTTTATGATGCACAGAGCAGTGTTATTGGGGCCTGAAAAGCATCGTGGAATCATTGCTTTTATTAACGAAAAAGTGGAATTGGGCCAGCAGCCCGAAAACTTATTGTTGGTAGAAGCGATGCGTTATACACGAGTCGCTGCTACCACCTTTACTGATGCTGGCGAAATCGTAATTGAAAATCCAGCCGCCACAGAAACTTATGCCCATTTACACAGCAAACCAATACCCGAAGGACAGAGTGTGTTCGTGGCGCGTTTCGTCTCTCCAGAACAGGGGCGAGAATGTCTGGCGAAGGCAATCGAGGAAAAAGGCGGTCGTTGGGATTACATTATGCGCACGGCCGAAGGTGATCGTCAGCATTCACTTGATATTAGACGCACTCGCCACCCTTTAACTGGAGAGTTTTTGTTGCTGGTGGTTGAGTATGATGTGACCGAACTTTATGAAGCATTAGTGGAACTAGAACAGGCACATGAAAACTTACACCATATCGCCATGACCGATACTTTGACTCAAGTTTCTAGCCTGCATCATATGCAAGAAGCCGCAAAGCAGTTTTTGAACGATGCCACGATACATGGAGAAAGTGTGCGAGCACTGTTTATTGACCTTGATGGGTTTAAGCAGATCAATGATAAACATGGCCATGATATTGGGGATGAAGTACTAAAAATTGTTGCACAGCGTATTAAGTCTGTAATTCGCCAATCGGATATTTTGGCTCGTGTCGGTGGTGATGAGTTTGTCATACTTCAACTCGGAGCCAACGATACAGAGAGTATTGCTAAGCGTACGCTGAGTAGTTTAGCTGAGCCTATTTCGCTGCCTAGTGGAATGGTTAAGGTGAATGCCAGCATCGGTATCGCTTCATATCCGGAAGATGCTGATAACCTGAAAGATCTGCTGAAGATTGCCGATGATGCTATGTATAAGGTGAAGAAATCCGGCAAAAATGCCTTCTCGTTTGCAAAGTGCTAGGGCTTAATTTTTAAGCGATATTCTGAATCTTATACACATTAAGCTTGTTTAACGCTTTGAGCATTGAGTTAAGTAAGAAAAATCACAAGCTGGGTGAACGATAAAGGCGGAGGTTTCCGCCTTTATGATTGAAATGGTTGTCTTCCCACCTAAGATTCTGAGCAGGTTTTAGATTCGCGTTTAAACAGTGAAATACGTGGCAGCAATAGGCCTGTAATCACGATGGCAATACCAAGCAGTTGTAATTCTGTCACCGCTTGACCGAGCATATACGAGGTCAATACAGAGAAGATGGGTACAAAGTTGAAAAACAGTGCCGCATTGGCAGAACCTAAGTGTCGCACACCGTTTAGCCACAGCAGATAACCAGCAACGGTGCCAAATACCCCTATATACAATACTTCTGATATACCCAAGAAAGAGCTATTCCATAACTCGGCAAATGGATGCACCTCTGGCGTTGCCAAACACATCACACCAATAACTGCAGCCCCACTTAACATGCCAACGAAAGTATAAGGGATCACTGGCATCCAACGACTGATGCCTTGGCTGAAGTATGTGTAGAAACTCCAAGCCAGCATTCCGAAGAATATCAGCTTATCACCATGGTTGATTTGCATTGAAAATAGCGCCTCAAAATGTCCGTTGGTGATCACCATCAGAACACCCGTCAAACTGACCAGCAGGCTAAAACACTGCATAGCAGACGGCAGAGTTCGCAACGCAACACAGGCGATAAGAGAGGTCATCAAAGGACTAAGCGCCATAATTAATGAGCCGTTAGTGGCATTAGTAGAAGCCAAGCCTGTAAACAAACCGAGGTTCAAGCCCCCTATTCCCACGGCGCTGACGGCGATAACCCAAACCCATTGATTCGAACTCAAGTTCAATTTGGGTATGCGCACTGCCTTGAGATAGACAGCCAGACACAAGGCCGCAATAACGAAGCGCCAGAACACCAAAGTAAGAGCATGAACTTCCTCTAAAACGTGTTTGCCAATTGGAAAGCAACTACCCCAAAAGAAGGTACAGATAATAAGAAGGATCACTGCTTTCATCGTTGAATCAGATTTCATCGTCACTCCAGATGACTTGTCAAAATGTATTCCTTAGTGTATTGATTTCAATAGTTGGATAAACAAGCAATAACAAGACGGTAAATGCCAATAATGAAACCAAGCTATTCGTTAGACGACCTGCGCTGTTTTTGTACTGTAGCACGTTTGGGCAGTTTCAAAGACGCTGCCCAGTCTTTGAGTATGCCGCTCTCAACTTTGAGTCGCCGCATCCGACAGCTGGAAACCGATTTGCAACTTCGTCTTCTTAATCGCGACGCTCATCGCGTCGTTCTGACCAATATCGGTGAGCAATATTTTCAACGCTCGGTCGCCCTGTTTGATGAACTCAACGATATTGACGAAGATCTGCATCGGGATAAGTATCAGCCTCAAGGAAAAATCCGCATTTCCGCCCCCATCAATGCAGGCTCTCAGTTTCTGCGTGCCATTTTTTATGAGTTCTTGCTGAAATATCCCGATATTCAGCTAGATCTTAGTTTTTCCAACACCTTGATTGATATTGAAGCGGAAGGCATGGACGTGGTGTTTAGAGTCGGAAACACTGTGGTCGACAACTGGATTGCAAGGCCGTTAAAGCACATCCACTTCATTTTGTGCTCTCATCCTGACTATGATATTTCCGGAATAACCACACCAGATAAGTTGTCCGGTCATCCCACTGTCATTTGTCGCCCTATGATACCTTGGCAGTTGGTACACAAAGAGAGTGGCGAAGAGTTTGATTACCACCCGAATAAGGGGGTAAGACTGGAAGTGGATGAAATTGTAATGCTAACTCACGCCATCAAAACAGGGTTGGGTATCGGATACGTGCCAGATTACTTTGCGCTACCTATGATAGCTCAGGGTGAAATGAATCACGTGCTACCCGACTGGAGTAGTAAAGCCCGCACATTACACATGCTGTATCGCGACCGCGACAACCTGCCAATGCGAGTGCGTCTGTTCATCGAGTTCGTGCTATTACACTTTAAATAGAAAACACTCGGCCAGCGTTTAAATAGCTGGCCGAGTGTTGGAAGTTATCTTTTAAGTGTTTTTTGCACTGCCGCCTAGCTGACGGTATTGAAGCGACTAATCACGGTTTAAGAAAGGGTATTCGAGACCAATTTGTCGGCGAATTTCATCCATGGTTTTCATGGTATTAATACTGTTCTGCCAGCTGATAACGTCACTTTGCAGTTTGCCTTGAGCAATGCAGTTCATCACCTCTTCGATTTGATATTCAAACCCTGTTGCTCTGAAAGGTAACTCTATCCCCTGCTCTTCTTCGCCTTTAACTTTGAGAACTGCTTTGGTTGCCCCCCAGAACATAGAATCAACGGCAATGTTTCCGTTACTGCCATAAATGGTAAAGCTGTTGTCCAAAGTGGCATTGAGTCCACACGTGAACTGACTGGCTATGCCATCGTAATCAAGAATCACGCTTGTACGCTCATCCACATTGGTTTCGCCGATCAAGCCATTGGCGACGATTGAGCTTGGCTCACGCTGCAATACAAACTGCGACATGGTGAGGTTGTAAATCCCCGTATCAAGCAAGGCACCACCAGCAAGTTCATTGTTTAACAAGCGGTCATTCTCATCACGCGGAACATTAAATGAGAAGGAAGAACTCAATACGCGCAATTCGCCAATACGCTGTTCGTCAAGCCACAGTTTCACTTGCTGCCAAACTGGCAAAAAGCGAGTCCAGACCGCTTCCATCAAAAAGGTTTGATGCTTCTGCGCTAACTCTACCAATTCTTGAACTTGTGCTTCATTGACGGTGATGGGTTTTTCACACAGTACCGGCTTACCCGCTATCAGGCATTTTTTTGCACACTCAAAGTGAAAGCGATGTGGATTTGCTATGTAGATAGCATCAACTTGAGGATCATCAATCAGAGTTTGGTAGTCGTCGTAGGCATGCTCGCAATCGTACTCTTGGGCGAAGGTTTTCGCTCGCTCTAGGTTAGAGCTGGCTACCGCATACAAACTTGCATTGGGTACCACTTTAAGGGCTTTGGCAAAGTTGTGAGCTATTCGGCCAGGGGCAATAATCCCCCAGTTAAAGGTAGTTTCAGACATAGATGTTCCCTGTTATTTTTTGTTCCCAAAAAGCAAAATGAAGAAGCCGACTGAAGCCAGCTTCTCCAAGTTATCTACGAGTTTAAGGTTTAGCACGTATAATCTAAACCTTAGCCTAGCTTTCCATTGAGTAACAGAAAGAGTAAGGCGTCACAGACTTTTCAGCGCAGCGGCTTTACAGACGCTGAGTCGACTGAGTATCAAAAATCGAGCATTTGGTTGCTTCAACTTTCACTTTGAATGAATCGCCTACAGAAAGTTGGTCTTCTGATGTCACTCGGTGAGACAGAGTGTGCTGCTCGGTAAACTTGGTCCACACCAAGGTATCAGAACCCATCGGCTCGACCAACTCCACTACCCCTTGAATAACGTTGTCGGAGGCGTCTTCATTAAGCTCTGCAATTAAGTGTTCAGGACGAACACCTAACGTCACTGCGGCACCATCTACAGGCTGTTCAACAAACGGGTATCCACTCACATCAATGTTCAAATCTGCTGATTTAAAAAGCACTTTATCCGCATTTACGCTTAGATGCCCTTTAATGCAGTTCATTGCTGGAGAACCTAAGAATGTCGCAACAAACAGGTTTTGTGGCTTGTTGTAGACATTATGAGGGGTATCCAGTTGCTGAATAATACCGTCTTTCATTACTGCAATGCGGTCAGCTAGAGTCAACGCCTCAATTTGATCGTGTGTAACATAGATCATTGTTGATTTGAGCGTCTTATGTAGTTTCTTGATTTCTAACCTTAATTCCGCACGTAGTTTCGCATCTAGATTCGATAAAGGCTCATCAAACAGATAAATATCCGCATCGCGAACTAAGGCTCGACCTATCGCAACACGTTGGCGTTGTCCGCCTGAAAGTGCTGACGGCTTACGCTTCAGTAAAGGCTCTAGTTGCAACAATTTGGCAGCCCAAGCAACTTTCTTATCGATAGTCGCTTTATCTACGCCTGCAATGCGCAACCCGAAAGACATGTTTTTCTCAACGCTCATAGTTGGATACAGCGCATAAGACTGGAATACCATGCCAATGCCACGGTCTTTTGGATCCGCCCAAGTCACGTCTTTGCCATCAAAATGGATGCTTCCGCCACTGGTATCAATCAAACCACCGATCGCATTAAGTAGCGTAGATTTCCCGCAGCCTGAAGGGCCAAGCAATACGAGAAACTCACCATCATCAATAACTAGGTCTAACTGCTTAACGATTTTTGTCGACTCATAACTGATGTCGAGCTTACTGATGTTTACGATTCCCATAAAATTACCCTTTTACTGCACCAGAGGCGATACCACGAACAAACCAACGCCCTGAAGCGACATAAATGATTAGCGGTACAAGTGATGTAAGAATAGTAGCGGCCATATTGACGTTATAAGCACGCTCGCCTGTTGTTGTATTCACGATGTTATTGAGTTGAACGGTCATTGGCAGGTTGTCGTTACCCGCGAAAACCAAACCGATTAAGAAGTCATTCCAGATATTAGTCACCTGCATGATCACCGCCACGATGATAATTGGCACTGACATTGGCAGCATGATATTGAAGAACACCTTAAAGAAACCTGCTCCATCTATGCGCGCAGCATTAAACAGTTCCATCGGTAGAGTGCTGTAATAGTTTCTAAACAGCAGCGTCATAATTGGCATACCGAAAATGACGTGAGATACCACTACACCAGTCAATGTGCCGTAAATACCAATATCTGCATAAACTCGAATCAAGGGATAGATAAACACTTGATAAGGGATAAATGCGCCTAACAGTAGGCAAGCAAAAAGCAGGTTCGCGCCCTTAATTTTCCAAAATGACAGCGCGTATCCATTGATGGCACCAAATAGCACTGAGATAACCACACTTGGAATTAAGATACGGACTGAGTTCCAAAAACCGACTTGTAGACCATTACACTCCAAGCCAGTACAAGCGCTGCTCCATGCCGTTTTCCATGCATCCAACGAAAAGTTTTGCGGTAGAGCAAAAATAGAAGATAGACGAATCTCGTCCAGTTCTTTAAATGAGGTCACCAGCATCACGTAAAGAGGCAACAAAAAGAACAGTGCTGTAATGATTAAAAACCCATAAACACCAAAGCGTCCCCATTGTGCTTTGACTGACATCGGTCGCTCTGATGCAGTCAATTTCATTGTAGGTGAATGTGTCGCAGACATAAGTTACCTACCTTATTTCTTAATGTAATTTGAGTAGATGAATGGCGCGATTAAGCACAAGACAGTCGTTAGCATCACGGTCGATGCTGCCGTCGCCAATCCGATATTGGCGCGTTCAAATAGGTTATCCATGATGAACTTAGCTGGAACTTCACTTGCCACACCGGGGCCTCCGCCAGTCATCGCGACAACGACGTCATACATCTTGATGATGCTGATAGAGAGTAAAACGACAGTAGTAATAATCATTGGGCGCAGCATAGGTAAAATAATGCTGATATAGACACGCCAAGTTGGGATACCGTCAATTTTGGTCGCTTTCCATAAGTCTTCATCAATACCACGAAGACCAGCCAGAAGCAGCGCCATGACAAGACCAGCGCCTTGCCACACCGCAGCAATCACAACGGTATAAAGCACCATGTCGGGGTTAACAATCCAATCAAAATAGAAAGACTCCCACCCCAAAGAGATCATGGTTTTTTGGATACCTAACTGTGGATTAAATATCCACTGCCACACTAATCCAGTGACGATAAACGACATGGCATAAGGGAACAAAAATACAGTTCTGAAGAAGCTCTCAGCTTTGATTTTTTGATCTATAAAAACAGCCAATAAAAAGCCCAGCACAAAACAGATTGCGAGGAACAAAAAAGCAATGACCAGTAGGTTTTCCAGCGAAGTCACCCAGCGGGAAGTACTGAATAGTCGCTCATACTGAGCGAATCCAACGAAGTCACTTTTAGGCAACATTCTTGAACTAGAAAACGAAAGACGAACCGACCAGAACATAGTGCCCATATAGGCAATCAACACGGTCAGTGCCATGGGTAAGGCTGCCAAATAGGCAAGTGCGTTACGTTTTAGGTGTCTTTGCACCGCAGCAACATTCATCGATGCACTCCACGATAAGTCAAAATAAGAGAGACATTCTTTAAAAAGGCGCACATACGTACGCCTTGTCAGTGAAAGTAATATTAGTCACGAAGCGCTTGAGTAAAGATAGTGACAGCTTTATCTGTCGTCATCTCTTGCGCGTTCCATACTTCTGTCACTGCATCTTTAAGTGAACCGTACAGATATTCTTCCATCAGCATTGAACCATCTGGTACCTGACGTTCTGCCACTTTCAGGATCGCCGCACCTTTCTGTGCACAAATATCCATGCTTGAAACATCGATATCGGTACGAACTGGGATCGAACCTTTCAGGTTGTTGAACTTAACTTGCGTCTCAGGGCTGAGCATTGATTCAACCAGTTTGTTTTGAACTGCGATTTGCCCTTTATCGTCGGTTTTCGGGAATACGAATACGTCACCGCCCACGATGTAAAGAGAATCATCACCCAAACCTGGGAAACAACCGTAATCTTGACCTGGGATCTTGTTGGCTTGAGTGAACTCACCCTTCGCCCAGTCACCCATGATTTGAATACCTGCTTTATCGTTGATAACAAGGCTGGTTGTATCATTCCAGTTACGACCTGGAGAGCCTGTATCTACGTATGGCTTAAGTTTCAAGAAAGTATCAACAACATTTCTAAACTCAGCTGAATTAAGAGTTTCACTATCACGTTTACCTAGCGCATCAAGGTAAAGTTGCTTGCCGCCTACATTACTTAGAACCGTGGCGAACATTAGGTTTTCTTGCCAGTTTTGACCACCAAGAGCCAGAGGGATATAGCCAGCAGCTTTGAGCTTGTCTAGAGCAGAAAATAGTTCATCAACAGTGGTAGGCTCTTTCTCAATACCTGCTTTAGCAAACGCCTCTTTTGAATACCAGAACCAACCCGGCATGTGAATGTTCACAGGAGCAGCATAGAAATGACCATTAACTTTGATGGCATTCAACGTTGGTTGCGGCAAGATTGATTCCCAGTTATTGGCTTTCGCTACTTCATCGATGTTGTTCAGCATGTCTTCTGCGATCATCTCGTGGTACTGCTGAGAAGTATTAAATAGAGCAGCTGTCGTTGGGGAACCACCAATCATACGGTTGATTGCCGCGCTACGAGCATTTGAACCACCCGCTACTGCGCTATCTTTCCAAGTTCCACCTTGAGCTTCAAATGAATCAGCCAAGACTTTGATCGCTGCGGATTCGCCGCCGGAAGTCCACCAGTGCATAACTTCTGCTTCTTCCTTAGCAAAAGCTGGCGTGGTAGCGAGGGTTATGGCGGCAGCCAGAGTAAGTTTCTTAATCATTGGGGGTACCTTTAGAGTTCGTTATTGTGTCTATTAATAATAATTAACGCTGAATCTTAATGGTTCAAAATGGAATCGATTCCATTTTTATATTTTATATATCTATATATTGGACTCTTCTAGAAGATCTTTTATTAAATATATCAATATGAGGATTTGATCACTAATTGCATAAATTAATGGTTTTAGGCAAAAAAATCTGTAAATATGCAAAATATGGCTCTACCATGGGCTTAAAGCAGTACTTTAGGTAAGTGAGTAGAGATCTATGGCGACTATAAAAGATGTAGCTAAGTTAGCTGGAGTCGGAGTCGGAACCGTTTCCAGACATCTATCTGGAAACGCTTCTGTTTCACCCAAAACAGCCAAAAAAATCGCTGCAGCTATGGCTGAATTAAACTATCGCCCAAATAGTATGGCGCGCTCATTGTCGTCAAAGCGTTCAGATATTGTTGGCCTTTGGGTGCCCTCTTTCTCTGGCTCATTTCATAGAAAAATGTTGCAGACCATAGAACGAGAACTACGCAAACGGGACAAGCACATCATTCTGGCCAACGCTGAAGATGCGCAAAACGATGAAGAGCGAATCAAGTGCCTCGATTACTTGATTGAACGTGATTGCGACGGCATTTTGATGTCCTGCCCTGAGCTATCTGTTATCCAGTTAGCGAAGATCGAAGCTCGCTACCCTAAAGTTGTGTTTATTAACCGTGATATCGAAGAGTTAATAGATAAGACCTTCTGCGCCAATCATTACCAAGGTGGTCGCCTAGCGGCTGAACACCTCATTGAACTGGGCCACACTGAAATTGCCATCGTCACTGGACGTATGAATGCACAAGATGCCATCAGCCGTCATCAGGGCTTCATAGATCGACTAGCGGAATCTGGCATTGAGGTGAAACCAGAGTTAATTGAATCCGGCGGCTACAGTTTTGAACTGGGTCGTGCTGCCACTCAACGTTTGATTGATAAAGGCATTCCATTTACCGCTCTATTTTGCGGTAACGACAACAGCGCCATGGCGGCAATTTCCACACTGAACGAACAAGGTATCGTAGTCGGTAAGCAGGTATCGGTGATTGGTTATGACGATATTGACTTGGCAGAATATGCCTCACCATCGCTAACCAGTGTGCGCATTCCACTAGAAGAAATCTCTATCAATGCTTGCCATCAAATTCTCAATTTATGTTACGGCGAATCGCTCCCGATAAAGACTCGTTTTGAACCGACGCTATCCATCCGCAATTCAACACACTCAGTAAAACAGTTGAAAACTAAGTAGTATTTCAGAGGGCTATTGAATGACACACTATATTGACTCCGGCAAACGCTTCTTACTAGATGACCCAACTCTAGTACCCAACAGCGCGGGATATTTATGGAATAAGAAGATGATGATTCATGTGAATTGTCAAGGTTACGCTGTAGCTCAATATATGAATCCTGAGCCTAAAAAATACGCTCACAACCCGAACATGGCTGCCATCAGTTTTATGCAGCCAGAGCAACCATATTTCGCTCACCATCCTGGTCGCTTTTTCTATCTGAGAGATGATGAAAGTGGTGAAATGTTCTCAGCGCCTTTTGCACCAATGAAGAAAGAATTGGATAGCTATCAGTTCCTACCAGGACTCAATGATATTAAGTGGCATATCAAGCACTTGGGTATCGAAATGGAAATGACGCTGACCCTTAGCGCCGATTTTGTTGCTGAGCTTTGGAAGGTCAAGGTTGTGAATCGTGATAGTAAGACGAGAAAAATTTCGCTCGTCCCTTACTTTCCGGTTGGCTATATGTCTTGGATGAACATGGCGGCTCACTATGATGAGACGCTGAATTCAATCGTTTGTACCTCGATCACGCCATATCAAAAGCTTGAAGACTACGAAAAGAACAAACATCTTAAAGACATCACATACTTCGCCTGTGATGTACGCCCGACTCATTTTGAAACCAGCATTCCTCGTTTCGAAGGACAAGGTGGTTTACATAATCCAACCGCCCTTCAACAAGGTAGTTCATTAAGCGATCAAGCAAACTACTATGAAATGCCTGCGTCCATTATGCAGTTTGCATTAGACCTGCAATCTGAAGAAGAACAAGAGTTTAACTTTGTATTCGGCCCTGCATTGAATAAAGCGGAGATCAGCCACACCCTAGAACAGACTCTGGGTGCGAATAAGAACCAGACTGTCGCTCGCTACGAGAGTTATATTGAGTCAGGTAAAGGGGTGTTGCAGGTATCAACACCGGACAAAATCTTTGATCAGTTCGTTAATAACTGGCTGCCTCGTCAAGTGTTCTACCACGGGGATACGCATCGATTAACCACTGACCCACAAACACGTAACTATTTGCAAGATGGCATGGGCATGGCTTATGTAAACAGCCAAGAGACTAAACAGGTTATTCTCACTTCTCTGTCACAGCAGAAACGCGACGGCGAAATGCCTGACGGTATTCTGTTAACACCAGAAGCCGAATTAAAATATATCAACCAGATCCCTCATACTGACCACTCAGTCTGGTTAACACTCATTCTTGAAGCCTATTTGAATGAAACCAATGATTGGGCGCTGCTGGATGAACCTGTCCCTTGGGCGGATTCTGATGAGAAGAGCAGCGTATTGGAGCACATGAACCTTGCCATGGAATATATGTGTCACGCCCGTGATGAACGCGGCTTGCCTTATATTGCGCAGGGAGATTGGTGTGACCCAATGAACATGGTGGGTTACAAAGGCAAAGGAGTTTCAGGCTGGTTAACCCAAGCATTAAGTTTTGCTCTGCAATCTTGGATTCGCCAATCACGCGGTGTTAATCACAGCGAGAAAATCGAGCAATTCCAGCAAACCGTCGATGAGCTAGCAGTTATTGCCGACGAGTATTTATGGCAAGGCGACTGGTATGCTCGTGGTATCACTGACGATGGTGTGACCTTTGGTGTTCCACAGGACAAAGAAGGACGTATCTTCTTAAATACGCAAAGTTGGGCTTTCCTAGCCAATATGCCTAATGAACAACAAACCGCACGAATGCTCAAGGCCGTCGATGAACAGTTGGATACGCCTTATGGTGTGATGCTATGCGCACCTGCATTTACGGCTATGCGAGAAGATGTTGGCCGTGTGACCCAAAAATGGCCTGGTTCCGGCGAAAATGGTTCTGTTTATAACCATGCCGCGGCTTTTTATGCTGCGAGTATGTACAACATTAAGCAGTCCGACAGAGCCTTTAAAACTCTGAGAAAGATGTTAGCCGATCCAGAAAATGAGTCCTTTGCTCAACGAGGTCAGCTACCTGTATACATTCCAAACTACTATCGCGGCGCATACTACCAGTTCCCTGAAACCGCAGGACGCTCAAGCAACCTGTTTAATACAGGTACAGGTGCTTGGTACTACCGCTTAGTGATTGAAGAGCTATTTGGCTTGAAAGGCTGCCAACAAGGTCTTGTGATTGCACCGCAATTACCTTCTGACTGGAAACATGCTCATGTATTGCGTCAGTTCCGTGGTGCCACATTCGATGTTGAATACCAAACAGTAAGCAGTGACAGTGAAGCAGGCATTTTTGTAGACGGCAACCGGCTGTCTTCGAACGTGATTGAAAATATTGCTGCGGGCAAAACTTACGAGGTGATTGTTCGCATTTTCCATCGCTAGCAATCCAACCTAAGAACCACCACATAGGTCAGAAATAATCACTCTGACCTATGTTCCAGCCTCATCAATCAAGCCTCTAACAAAAACTAAAATCAATTTGAGTCAAACTATGAGCGATAACAAAAACCAACATTCCGCGGTGTTCATCATCATGGGCGTATGCTGCACGGGTAAATCAACCGTAGGTGAGCACTTCGCAAAAGCCATTAACGGTAAGTTTATTGATGGTGACGATCTGCATCCTAAAGCCAATGTAATTAAGATGTCTCAAGGTCAGGCACTGAATGATGATGACCGAGCCCCTTGGCTAGAACGAGTCCGTGATTCTGCTTTTAGCATCGAAAAGAAAAACGAAATCGGCGTGATAGTGTGCTCGGCACTAAAGCAGACCTATCGCGACAAAATCCGCGAAGACAACAACAATGTGGTGTTCCTGCATCTTCATGCCGACAGAGAAGTCATCGCACAACGAATGCAAAACCGTGAAGGGCACTTTATGCCGCTGTCACTGCTCGACAGCCAATTCGCTACTCTTGAAGTGCCTTCATCACAAGAACCAAATACTCATCAAATTGATATCACGGGTTCCATTTCTGACGTCGTTAATCAGTGTGTGTCTGTTAGTAAGGCTTATTTAAGTTAACAAATACAACTTCGTTTGAGGTTTATTACCTTTAAACCTTGTGTGATTAGAAACAAAAACGCCTTCTTTTAAGAAGGCGTTTTTTATTAGGTTTTCGTTATTAACTGAGTTCTTCAGCTAACAGCTGTTCTTCCGACTTTGTTTTTTCAGTTTGTCCGAAGCCTCTCAAGCCAACCACGTGAACGTGCTCATGATCTTTGAACACCTTACGCACCAGTTTATAGGTTGTCCCCTTCTCTGGGCTGATGTTTTCAGGAGCCGCAATCAGAAGCTGCATATCTAGGCGATCACACAGCTCGAACAGCGTTGCTATTGACTTAGAGTCTAGACGCGCAGCCTCATCCAAGAACAGCAGACGACATGGAACGATGTCTTTGCTACGCAGACGGCGAGACTCTTCTTCCCAGCTTTGAACCACCATCAACAGAATTGATTGACCAGTACCAATCGCCTCACCGGTAGACAGTGCGCCAGATTCCGCTTGCAACCAGCCATCTGAACCACGGCTGACCTCAACGCTCAGTTCTAAGTAGTTACGGTAATCCAGCATCTCTTCGCCCAGTACCTGAGCAGAGCGCTGACCCATATCGATATGTGGGTTCACACGTTGGAATAGCTTCGCCATCGCTTCTGAGAAGGTGTAGCGAGAGCTTTCAAACAGATCTCTGTGCTGCTCATGGTTGTCTGACAATCCTGTTAATAGGATTTCATGGCTTTCACGAACTTTCACATTCAGACGAACGCCTTTCACCTGACCAAAGGCAATGTTTGACAAGCCTTGGTTCAGCATACGGATGCGGTTCTGTTCACGCTGAATGGTTTTGCGAATAATGCTCGCCACCGATTCAGAGCTTATAGCCAAACGGTTCTCACGCTGAGTCAGCTCTTCGGTTAGACGTGCCAGCTCCACTTCCATCTCTTCGATAGCTTCAACTGGGTCGTCAGTACGAATGATGTCTTGACGAATACGTTCGCGAAGGTGCTGATAAACCGCAATGTAGAACAATACTTTACGTTCAGGGCGAGCATTGTCTTCCGACTGACGTAGCGCATCACGCAGATCTTCATTGTTTGCTACTGCAAGACGCAGTGCACCTAATGATTTATCTGACATAGAGCGCAGTTCATCCGCAGACAGGTACGCAAGTTCACGTTTGTGCAGACGACGCTCTACATCATTTTCGCGCGCTAAACGCAGTACAGAGCACCAACCCGCTTTCGCGTTGACGACAAACGTACGTAAGTCACGGTAGTCTTTCTCAACTTTCTTTAGACGCTTGACCAGCGCTTTCATTTCAAGGTCAGTTGAAGTGATAGTACGTTCGTATTCACTCTTACGAGCTCGAGAAGTATGCAGACGTTCATACAGTTCATCACGACGATGCTGTGCACGCTCTAACGCACCTTCATCAGCATGAACACCGAACTCTTGCAGTTCTTGCTTAAACTCTTGAACCGTTTCAAGTTTTGCCTGATGCGAGCTCTTCAGCGATGCCAATACCTGATTGTATTGACCAATTTGCGCTTGAGACTGTTTCAGTTCTTCACGAGTGCGATTACGGGTGCTTTCCGCTTGCACTAGCTTCGCTTTCAACTGCTCACTTAATTCACTGCTTTGACTCAACATATCCACTGAGTCTGAATAAGCGAAGTGATGGCGACGTTCAACCAAATCAGATAATGCGAAGATCTGCGCTTTCAATTGTTGAAGTTGTGTATCCGCTTGCTGATATTGCTCTTCCAGTGCGTCGAATTGCTCTGGGTCTGCGTCTAGCGCGTTGACCACTTTCTCTAGCTCAGCGATGGTTTTTCCATGAGCCGAAATAAAGCTTTTCGATTCACTCAACTGAGCAATCTTTTGCGCGATTTCTTCCACTCGTTCCGCTAAAGAATCGTCTTCAATCAGCAACATGTTCGGCGCAATTTTATCCAGTGCGGAAATCGCTTGTTTGCTGAGCTGCACCTGACTGCGTTGTTGTTGATCCTGACTGTCTAACTCAGCCAGAGTACGAGCGATTTGGTTACGTTTATCACGCGCCACTTGAATTGCTTGCTCTGGGTCTGCATCAAACGCAACGTGCAGATGCTTGGCGACAAACTCATTGAAGCTAGTGTATAGGCGTTGCAGCTTTTGCGAGTCAAAAGCAGCTTTCGCGTGTTGTTCCACCACTTCTTCACGTTCAGAACGTAGTAGTTCCAAACGTTGCTCACGGGCTGCGCGACCAAACAGAGGAATAGCTGGCAGACGTGAATAACGAATCTGACGATCATTGAACTGAACACAAACAGCGCCATCCAGTTCTTCAGCATTGAATGAACTATCGTCAAACGCGTCTACATCACCTTCAATCAGGTAGAGATCTTCAGGACAATCATCCAGTTCAATGAGCTTTTCTTTGATACCTGTGAGGTCAGAAACCACAATCGCGTGACGTGCAGGACCATACATCGCACTGAAATATGGTGCATCTTCAATGGTGATATCGTCATAAATTTCCGACAGCAACACACCGCCAAGCGTATCGGCTAAGCCTTTCAAGCGAGGATCGTTCGAACCACTTGGAGACGCTAAACGTTCAATTTCTTGCTCTAGAACATCACGACGCTCAGCAAGCTTATCTTTCGCGTTGGATTGGACTTTTTCCTGCTCCAATACCTGCTGCATTTCTGCCATAACCGATTGGCTGTTAGCCAGCTCAGCACCACTTTGCTCACGAAGAATTTCTAGTGCATCGTTGGCTTTAATCCAAGCAGGAGCGATAGCTTCAAGCTGAGTGATCTTCTGCACTTGGTCTTGCTCTAGACGACGCTGTTCACTGCGTTTTTCACGCAGTTCTTCTTGTGTCGATTCTAAGTTTTCCAATACTGCTTGATGACGTTCTAGCTCTTGCTCAACCGCCATTTCATTACTCAAAGTGACGTTGTGTTGTTTTTGGTACTCATCAACAAGTTTACGAACAGCGGTTTGTTGCTCTAAGCGACGTTCTAAATCTCGTTGCTGCGCATACCACTGTTGT
This sequence comes from Vibrio sp. Hal054, assembly GCF_037162405.1. Taxonomy (NCBI): domain Bacteria; kingdom Pseudomonadati; phylum Pseudomonadota; class Gammaproteobacteria; order Vibrionales; family Vibrionaceae; genus Vibrio; species Vibrio sp. Hal054. The sequence goes on from NZ_JARLUT010000001.1 coordinate 1,890,373, forward strand.
TCGTTTTGCGTCACTTGTTGTGCTTCATTCGCACGACGAATCAGTGTTCTTGCTTCTTGAGCTGCATCTTGGCGTTCAACATTGCCCAACACGCGCTTCACTAAGCTAAACGCATTCTCAAACTGAGACGCTGCCGCAGACGACATATCGAGTTTGTGTTTCAGAGACAGTAACTCTGAAGTGCGCTCTTCCTGCTGCTGCTTAAGCTCTGCCACTTTCGCTACGGCGTTTTCAGCACTGATGGCTTCATCACCCAATAGCTGCTGCGCTTTATCTAGCGCTTGCAATGCTTGTTGGTATTGCAGTGCACGGGTTTGTTGCACATCCAGTGCTTGTTGGTAATCGGCCAGTTGCGTCTTGAGGCTATCCACCTCTTCTTCCGCAACTGTCGCCTGCTCTTCAGCTTCTAATAAGCGCTCTTGAGCTTCTTCAACCACCATCATCTGTTCTTCAAGACGCATGTTCAGCTCTTCAAGATCATCCTGATAGCGTTCAATCTTCTCTTGCTGACGCAATGCGTTTTGAACCAGTTGCAAATGGTCAGAAGCACCTTGATGGTCTTGCTCAAGTGCAGACTCTTGTTCAACCAACATCTCAAGTTCTTCATGCACTCGGTTAAGCAAACTGTTTTGCTCAATCAAGGTTTCACGAGAGCTCATTAACTCTTTACGCAGTTCAAGCGTCTGACCAACTTTATTGCGACGATCGTTTGCATGACGCATATAGTCAGCCGCAACGTAGTTGGTCGATTCCGTAATCAGATGTTTAAACAGATCGCGGTCGGCTTGGGTTGATTTGATCGCTTCAAGCGTCATGCGGTTTTCACGCAACGCCGATTCCATATCTTGGAACGCTTTCTTTACCCCGCCATTTTGTGGCAATAGGTAATCACGAAGCGAACGAGTAATCGCACTTGAAATACCACCGTATAAAGACGCTTCAATTAAACGATAGAATTTAGAACGATCACCACTGCTGCGCAGTTTCTTTGGCAGAACGCCAAACTCGAACATTTGCGCGTGGTAATCCACGGTAGAGCTGAACGCTTTGAAGTGTGCACCTTCAATCGCAGAGACTGCGGCTTTCACATCGTTGATTTGACGTACGCGCGCATGCTTGTCTGAAACCGTTTCGATTAGGATATCAGTCGGTTTGATATGACTTGGCAAGCCTTGAATAAGGAATGGTTTGATATCCACTTTCTTATCACGACCCGCGACTTGTTGCAGCTTCACGCCAAACAATAAGCGCTGTTTGCGAGAGTTCACCACATCAAGCGCCGCGTAACAGGCACCCGGTTGTAATTTACCGAACAGACCTTTGTCACGAGACGCTTGCGAGCTACCTGCTTCTGTCGTATTGCGGAAATGCAGTAAGCTTTGGTCAGGGATAAGCGCAGTGATAAACGCTGCCATAGTGGTCGATTTACCAGCTCCGTTACCGCCAGATAGTGTCGTTACTAAGCCATCAATATCAAATGTACGAGCAAAGAAGCCGTTCCAGTTGACCATGGTCAGCGATTGATACTTACCTCTTTCAATCATGCTTCACCTTCCAATTCTGTATCATCGACTTGCTCTTGATCTGTTAGGGAATCCTCGTCTAACAAGTCTTCCTCTAATGAACCTTCATCCAACAAACTATGTTGATTCGGTTCCTGAGTATGCACAACAGCTTCACCATCGCGGATCAAGCGCAGCTGCGCTTCACGCATATCGTCACCTACTCGTACATCGGCACCGAAACGGAATACCGCTTCACTGATACTGAATTTTGAGGTTTCGCCGATATTGATAATCATGCCAAGACGACGTAAACGACGAAGTGATGCTCGAACTTTTTCAAATAACTTCTCTTTATCCAAATCCGAACCGTTGGCTCTGTTCGTCACTAACTTCATGAGCTTTTTCTCATCGGTTAGCGCAAGCAGCTCTTCATACAGCTCTTGATTGGTAAAGATACCCTCATGAGCCAAACGCTCAGGGCTAAGATAAAGGAAACACAACACTTTACCCACCAGCATGTCCAGCTCGGACAAAATACTGCGGTTGATAAGTGTTGTAGAACGCGGACGTAAGTAGAAGAAGCCTTCAGGGGCGCGTACCAGTTCGGTGTTGTAACGTTGGTAAAATTGCGCCAGTTCCGTTTCAAAATCCGATAGGAATGCGTGATTATCTAAATCGTCGCTGGAAACATGTCGACCCGCACGCAAGGCACTGTCCAGTGCAGGGAAAAGCGGATTGCTGATCGCTTTCGCCAGATTCTCTGGCATGTATTCATTAATATCTGTCGATGACATTTGCTTGTACCTTTGCACCAAAATCGTTGATTGCTTGCCAGTCCGGCTGAATCGCGCGGTAGTCCGATTCGGAGTAACCGAGTCGAACGGCTTGATCAACAACTATTCGTGCTAAATCAAAATGATGAGTTTTTGGATGAGTGGCGAGGTAATCGCGTAATACAGCACCCAAATCTATCGCTTGTCCTTGGTCTTTATGCACTTGCAGCATTGCGCCAATTCTCTCAGCAAGTTCATCGTTTACTTGCTGGAATTCTTCGTACTCTACTTCGTCAGGAACGCTACCTGTCACTTCATCATCGCGAAGCACTAACGCTTCATCACGAAGATCCATCAAACGCTCAGCATCGGCATAGGTTAAATACCAAGGTTGCTCAAAGTAGTCATTGAAGGATTGACGCAGACGTTGGCTAAACGCACGGTTTTGGTCCATATCAATAGCGGTACGAATGAACTTGTGTACGTGGCGGTCATAACCAATCCACAAGTCAATCGCCTGCTGACCCCAACTCGTGATTCGGTCGAGTTTCATCTGCAAGCTGAATAAGGTCTCTTCAATAAACTCAAGTTCAGGATTGCCATACACAATCTCCTGAATGTCTAAAATCTGAGTTTGAAGATCATCGCCAGCGGTTTGCAACGTATCTTGCAGCTCGCGCAATGTTGAAGATGTTTCTGAAAGTAGCTCTTCACAGTTATTGATGGCTTCACGCCAATCTTTATTCAGAAGCTCTGCGATTTGCTCTTTTACGGATTGCTGCTGCTCATCCATAACACGTTGGTTTAAATCAATACGGTCAAAGATTTCGCCCACAGAGTATTTCAGCACACCGAAAACGTTCTTTTTCCAGTGTCCAACTGAGCCACCTTGCTGTGCAGATTCGACAGCTTTTGCCATTTCGTCAGCCAACATAGAGAGTTGGATAGACAGCTTCAGCTTAGAGAACTCTCGGTGACGAACGTAGTAATCGGTTATGCCTATCGCCAGTGGCGACAGTCGATATATGCTCGCCCCTTCAGTGAGTTCGCTGGTAAAGCGACTGATAAGACGTTGTTTAACTAGCTCATTAATGGCGTTGTTAGCACGAAAAGCCGACGCTTCACCTGTATCTTCAAACATTCGAGTGACTATAGTGAATGCATCGTGCAACTCGCCTTCACCGAGTTCTTCATCAAATCTTTCGTTACTCAGCACTGCAATTGCAATGAGAAATGCGAGTCGCTCAGTCGATAGATTTAATGAGAAATCATGCTGTTTTACCCAGCTAACCAATTCATCAATAGGTTGCTCAACAGCTTTCTGAGTTAACTCACCCATTGTTATTCCTGTTATTGTTTTTTCTTAGCCCATACATGTATGTATCGGCCTAATGAGAGGTATGGCTCCTGACGACAAAATTTTCGTTCTAAAGCCAATACATCATCGTATTGGTATTCGCCCATGTTTTTCACATTGCCAATATAATCACTGAAACAGCGAATACCCGATTTTCCTTGTATCTCAAACCCTGCGTCCTCTATCCATTGGTACACTTCCGTAGGAAGTAATCCGGTTTGAGGTTGGAGCTTGAATCGTTTTCGATGCGGCATCCCCTCTAATACATGAGGAATATTGCCACAAACCGCATTTTTATATACCAGCCCGTGATAGTTGTAGAACATGATAGACGCCATCCCTCCCGGTTTAACCTGTTCTAACAAGTTTTCCAATGCGGGTTTAGGGGCCGCCAACCATTCCATCACAGCGTGAAACATCAACACATCGACGGGTTCACTCAAATGCTCCTGAATATTTTGCACAGGAGAATGAACCAGATGATATTGATCAAGCAAACCATGATTGGCAATATCCTGTTTGGCTAGATTGAGCATTTCAGAAGAAAGATCACACAAGGTGACACGATGCCCAAGTTTGGCGATCTTCTGTGACATCTGTGCGAGTCCACCTCCTGCATCAAGTACATGCAATGGAGCTTCTGACTGGTCAAAATTTGTTAACATCTGTGTGAGATCTTCCCAAACAATGACTTGGCGGATTTCTCCTTTGTCAGAGCCATAGATGTTTTTTGCAAATTTGTGGGCAATATCGTCGAAATTGCGATCTTCTGTCACGGCGGCTTGAGTTATGATAACGAATTCGTGCTGCTATTTTGTCATAGGAATAGCAGGAATAAAGAGGGTTTCTCCCTTTTTATTATCAAGTGCTGTTTTTTCGGACTATTTTGTTTATGTTTGAGCTGAAAAAGATTGTTTCATCCTTTTTAATGCCCTTGCCAGCACTGCTGATTGTGGGATTCATCGGCTTAATGCTGATTATGTTTACTGCCAAGCGTAAGACTGGCAGCCTAATCGTTTTATTTTCACTCACCAGTCTTTTCCTTATTTCGTTCCAACCAATATCAACTCGCTTATTGATGCCACTGGAGCGTCAATACTCTGCTTTCCTTCCTGTGGAAGGGGCAATTGACTATGTAATGGTGTTAGGTAACGGCCATGTTGTTGACGACGATATACCGCCTACATCGGAACTTTCTCGTACTGCACTAATGCGTTTAGCCGAAGGTATACGCATCGTTCGCATGTACCCGGGGTCTAAACTGATTCTTTCTGGCTATTCCGGCGGCAGTGAGTTCAGTCATGCTCGTATGCTGGCGCGTGTTGCTTTGGCTCTTGGCGTCGCAAAATCCGATATCGTGTTGTTGGAAACAGCTAAAGATACATGGGAAGAAGCAAGACAAGCCGCAGCTTTCGTGCAAAACAGAAAGCTCGTATTGGTTACTTCGGCTAGCCACATGGAAAGAGCAATTAAAGAGTTTGAATCGGCTGGGCTAAACCCCATTCCAGCGCCAACCAACTTTCTGGCGCAAGTAAACATCGCGCAACCTTGGGAAAAGTACACGCCTAAAGCACGCTATTTGGAACAAACCGAGCGATTCTGGCACGAGAGTTTAGGTCAGCTTTGGCAGAGTCTGCGTGACTATGTTGCTGGTTATGAAGAAACCGTAACACAAAACCAGTAGTAATCATCACACTCTGTTAAGACCCGCCTAGTGCGGGTTTTTTCTTATCTTTACAGCACAATTTCCAAACAAATTAATCAGTAAATTTCATATAAAGCGCAATTATTGCTTAGACTTAGAAAAAGGCTGAACCGGAGCTAAGCGATGAAAGAAATTAAAGCATTCAATGACAAACGTGCTGAAATTTATTGGTGGCTTTCAGGTCTGTTTACTCATGAGCTCACTACACAGGAGTTAGCACGTTATGACTCCCCAGAAATTCATAACTTCCTAGCAGGTCTTGGTGAGAATGCGCATTTAGCAGAACCTAGCCAAAAGTTCATTTCTGTCCTCGACCGACTCCTCAAGCAACAGGATGCTCAAGTTCAAATAGCCAATAGCTTTGATCATCTATTTTCAAAATGTGATGAAAATTCTGCACTACCCTATGCTTCACTCTATTTTGATAAATCTAAGCTTGTTGATATATCCCCAGCACAAGCGATTGCGGATCTGATGGAACAAAATGGCGTTCATGTACAGAAACAGGCAGATGAGTCTTATGATCATCTTTCTATCGAGTTGGATTTTCTTGGCCACCTAATTATCCGTTCGAATGAACTGGAAAAAGAGCCGCATATGGAGAAAGCACTTCAGTTTCAAGCAGACTATATCCGTAATCATTTACTGAGCTGGGTGCCAGAATTTTCTCTTCATTGCTCAAGTGTGGACAAATTAGGGTTTTATTCTTCAATCTCCGTATTATTAGTTGCTTTTCTACAACTTGATTTACATTACCTTACTGGCGACTGATTCTCGCCGACAGCTCATTTTAGGCAATGAATTGTGACTACCGTTGAGTTTGCGCTTATGATTTGTCGTTGCGAGCTAACCGTTTGCGGTTTAAACTCAACAGCAAAAATATGATTAATCATTATTTAAAACGCAAACCGCTGTTTCAAAGCGGTTTTTGTGTTTTAGTGACTTTAGGCTAGAAGCTTTTCAACTTCGCCGCTGCTGAATCCGGCCAGTAATCGGGTTTGTTTGACCTAATAAAATTTAGCTAAAATCAGCAGTCAAAACAGGACAAATCTATGGCTACGATTAAAGACGTTGCTCGCTTAGCAGGCGTATCAACCACAACCGTATCACACGTTATTAATAAAACTCGCTTTGTAGCAGAAGCAACTCAAGAGAAAGTTCTTGAAGCAGTAAAAGAGCTAAACTACGCACCAAGTGCGGTAGCACGTAGCTTGAAATGCAATACAACACGTACTATCGGTATGTTGGTTACTCAATCCACCAACCTATTCTTCTCTGAAGTTATCGACGGCGTAGAAAGCTACTGTTACCGCCAAGGTTACACGCTAATTCTGTGTAACACGGGTGGTATTTACGAGAAGCAAAGAGACTACATTCGAATGCTGGCTGAAAAACGTGTCGATGGTATTCTGGTGATGTGTTCTGACTTCACTCCTGAACTATCAGAAATGCTTAATGCACATGCTGACATTCCAAAAGTTATTATGGACTGGGGTCCAGAAGCGTCTAAAGCCGACAAGATTATCGACAACTCTGAACTAGGTGGCTACTTAGCAACTAAGTACCTTATCGACAGAGGACACAAAGACATCGCTTGCCTCAGCGGCCATTTAAACAAACTGGCTTGCCAGGAACGAATCGCTGGTTTCCGTCGCGCGATGGGCGAAGCCAATCTAGAAGTAAATGATAACTGGATTCTAGAAGGCAACTTTGAGTGCGACACTGCCGTTTTAGCAGCCGATAAGATCATCGCAATGGATAAAATGCCAACCGCAGTGTTCTGTTTTAACGACACCATGGCGCTGGGGCTAATGTCTCGTCTGCAACAGAAAGGTGTTCGTGTACCTGACGATATTTCTGTCATTGGTTACGACAACATTGAATTGGCTGAGTACTTCTCACCACCACTGACAACTATCCACCAACCGAAACGTCGTGTGGGTAAAAACGCTTTCGAAATCCTGCTTGAACGCATTAAAGACAAAGAACACGAACGCCGTATCTTTGAAATGCATCCAGAAATCGTTGAACGCGATACAGTAAAAGATCTCACAAAAGAATAAGTTACACTTAATAGAGCCCTAGAACTTCCTAGGGCTTGCGAGAAATCTCTCGCAAAATTTTTCGATTGTAATAAAAACAGTAAACATAAAGTTCATTTTCTGAACTAAAATCACATTTAGTGCACATAAATGTGATGCTAATTCAAGTTTTTGATTATTATTTTCAGTCTAGTGTCACGCACAGGGCAAACCATTTGAAAGGATGGGACGCAAAGCCTCCGGCCTAAACCAAACGATGTTCATTCATCACTGGTAGGTAGCGGGGTTGCCGATGGCAAAAATCTATACATGAGTTGACTATTGATTGACATACTTCATGTATTTTTTTGCTATTCTCTCGGACCTGAATTTGGTGGCGTATTAGTTAATACACCGAGACTAACAGCATGGATAAACCAGTACTAAAAGACTCAATGCGGCTTTTTGAGCAGCTAGGATGTGTGAAATCACGTTCTATGTTCGGAGGGTTCGGCATTTTCATCGACGACGCGATGTTCGCTCTAGTGGTTAACGACCGACTGCACATTCGCGCAGATGATCACTCCTCAAAAAATTTCCAGCAACAAGGATATGAACCTTACGTATATAAGAAACGTGGTTTCCCTGTTGTTACAAAATATTTCGCTTTACCTGAAAATGCTTGGGAAACCCCAGAGCAGATTATTGAAGAGGCGAAACAGGCTTTAGAAGCAGCAAAGCAAGAACGTGAAACTCAAGCGAAAGCAAAACCCGATCGCCTTAAAGATCTGCCTAACATGCGTCTGGCTACAGAGCGTATGCTGAAAAAAGCAGGCATCGATTCTGTTGATATGCTTCAACAAAAAGGTGCACTCGCCGCGTTCAGAGCGGTACAAGAGACTCACAACACAACTGTTGGTTTAGAGTTACTTTGGGCATTAGAAGGTGCAATTGAAGGTAAACACTGGTCGGTGATTCCTCAATCTCGTCGTGACGAGTTAATGCAGAAGCTTTAAGTTAAAAACTTACCTTAAGTTTAAAAGCACTCTTTACGAGTGCTTTTTGTTTTTCAGCAGCTTTCTGTATTTAAGAAAAGTGAACCCAGATTGAAATTAAAAATCGACTTTCCCTTTCTTATTAACCATAGATGAAGGACATTTAATAATAATGAGCCGACTATTTTGGAGTAATTAATGAGTCGTAAACTGATACTGGGTTTAGTTTTAGTCGCTGTGGTTGTTTTTCTCGGTATTGAATTTAGCCAATATCTAACTCTTGAGAATGCAAAAGCTCAACAAGCAAACCTTTCTCACTACATTGAGCAAAACCTTCTCTACTCAGCGCTGATATATTTTGTTGCTTATGTGGTTATTACCGCCTTTTCCATTCCCGGCGCAGCGGTTGTCACTCTACTCGGAGCCGCTTTGTTTGGCTTTTGGTTTAGCCTTGCGTTAGTCTCTTTTGCAAGCACCATAGGGGCAACGCTCGCTTTTCTCAGCAGTCGTTACTTACTTAGAAATTGGGTTCAACAACGCTTCAGTGACAAACTCAACGCGATCAACACAGGTGTAAAAAAAGACGGTTCTTTCTATCTCTTTACACTAAGACTAATTCCCGTGTTCCCGTTCTTCCTTATCAATCTACTGATGGGGCTTACACCTATTTCAACCGCTCGCTATTATTTAGTGAGTCAACTGGGCATGCTTCCGGGTACCGCTGTTTACCTTAACGCAGGCACACAGTTAGCCGAGATAAAGACACTTGCAGGCATTGTTTCGCCAACGGTGTTGCTCTCTTTCGCCTTATTGGGAGTATTCCCTTTCATAGCTAAATGGTTACTGTCTAAACTTCAAAAGAGAGCGATCACCAACGAGTAGTATGAAAATATTCATAGCTCAGCACCCTGCTGAAGCACATATCGTGTGCGGATTATTACGTCAGCAAAGCATTCCCTGCGAAGTAAGAGGGGAAACCCTTTTTAGCGTTCGTGGGGAAATTCCTTTTGACGAGTCTTCATCACCTTATGTCTGGCTGCTGAACCTCAGCTTCATAAAACAATCAGAAGCCATTGTCCGTGACTACTTGCACCCTATAAACGGAAATGAGCCTGAATGGCGTTGTGAGCATTGTGGGGAACAAAACGAACCACAGTTCGGATTATGTTGGAACTGCGGCTCAGAGAACAATTAGAGAACGGCTACGCTTTCAGCGTTAACTGTTTGTTGATGAAGTCGATAGAAACGCGGTTAAAGACTTCCGGCTGCTCGATATTACATACGTGGCCGCAATTGGGAATTTCCCAAAGCTCACTTTTCTCATGCATAGCAACCATATCTTTAACTGGCTGAATAAACATATAGTCACGCTCCCCCATCAAATATAGGGTTGGAATCGGTAACTCTTTGTCACGGAAGCAACGCATCATTGGATTGATTTCTGCGGCAAGCGTAAACCAGCGCTTAAACTCCTTCTGGCAGAGTTTCTTTGCTTCTCTAACGAATAAATTGCGAGATTGCTTTTGGCTACGCTGAGGCATCACGATGTAAGCAAATAGACGATAGAGCCACATGTACGGCACGAAATTCTTACTTATATGCCCGAGCTTCACCAGTATTTGCGAACGTACATTTAGACGAGTAACAGCACCACCCAACACCATAGAACTGACTCGCTCAGTGGCAAGCTCTGCAAGGTTGCGAACAATAATGGTACCCAATGACATGCCAACAAAATGCGCAGATTGAATTTTTAGGTGGTCGAGCACTCGCAACACATCCAATGTCACTGACTTAAACGTGTACTTGTTGCGGATTAAGTCTTTGATAAGCTGGGGTGACTTACCGTGACCACGCAAATCGACGAATAGCAAATTGAAGTGCTGCTTATACGCTTTAATTTGCTTAAACCAAATGGCCGAACTACCTCCAGCACCATGAACAAATACCACCCACTCTTTACTCGTAGGATGATGGTAAGTTTTATGAAAAAGCATGCTTTGAAGCATTGATACCACTTAATTTAAACCAAAGAAGATGGCACGAGGTTACCACAGACTGACCTTTCAAGGTGATTGGAGTTGTTAAAAAATGTCTTCCAAAGTCGACCAGATCAAAAACAGAGCGCTAAGGCTCTGTTTTTATTCAAGTGAACTTTTAGTCAAAAATTGCGTAGTGATACATTTTCACATATTCCAACGCGGATTCTCGCCAACTAAAGTCACATCTCATCGCTCGTTGCTGAACTTCTAACAGTAAATCTGGATGTTGCAGATAGAACAGCAGAGCTCGTTGCATGGTTATAAGCAGAGCCTCTGGTGACGGTTCTTGGAAACCAAACCCCGTCGCTTCGCTAGGGTATTTGTCATAGTCTAATACCGTGTCTTTGAGACCGCCGACTTCACGTACGATTGGCAGCGTGCCATACGCCATGCTGTAGATTTGGTTTAGACCACACGCTTCAAATTCAGAAGGCATTAAGAAGAAATCCGAACCTGCTTCAACAAGGTGTGCATATCGGTTGCTGTACGCCTCAACAAACGCAAATTGCGTAGGGTGAGCGCTCGCTATTTTGTGCAGCTGAGCAGCCACTTCTGGCTCCCCTGTACCCACAATGACCAACTGAACATCGTTGTGCAGAAACTTCTCCAAAATAGGAAGAATGTAGTGAAAACCTTTCTGGTGAGTAAGCCGACATACCATACCAAACATTGGGACATCACGCTGCGGTAGCTGCAACTCTTCTTGCAATACTTTCTTGCTGGCAAGCTTACCCTTCTTCAATGATTTCGCATCATCGGAGTAGACTTCAGGCAAGTAGGTATCGGTTCTTGGGTTCCACTCGCTATAGTCACAGCCGTTAACGATGCCATGTAAATCACGGGCACGGCGCACAAAGTCATCAACTAAACCATGAGAGCCAAGAGGAGTTAGAAGCTCTGACGCGTAATTCGGACTTACCGCGTTTACTTTGTCTGCAAATGCAATACCGGCTTTGAGCATACTGATATGATCGTGACCATATTCAAGAAATTCCATACCAGTGAGGTTGAGTTCTGGAATCACTTCCAGTTGATGATGAGAGAATACACCTTTAAACATCGCATTGTGGATGGTAATGACGCTTTTCACACCAGCGAAATACGGGTCATCTTTGAAGCGAGTCTTCAATAGAAAAGGCACTAGACCAGTATGCCAGTCATTGGCATGAATGATGTCTGGCTTGATTCCTAACTTAGGTAACACATCCAAACAAGCAGAAGAGAAAAAGCCAAAGCGCTCCCCGTTGTCGTGATAGGCTTGATTACGCTCTGCATACAGCTCAGGGCGGTCAAAGTAGGCATCGCAATCAATAAGATAAATTGGTACGCCTTCCAGTTCTGTTTGGCGAACCTGATAACGAATATGAGGCCAATGAGTGAGTTCTGTTTCGAGAATCACTGGCGATGAGTTTTTGTCTGGTACCGTGCGGTAGCCAGGTAAAACAATGGCGACTTCATGACCGAGTTCCAGCAAGGCTTTTGGCAGAGCCTTGGCTACATCAGCCAAGCCTCCACTTTTTACTAGTCCTTGAACTTCTGAAACGGTAAACCACACATTGAGTTGTTCCTTTCTAGAATCCAACTTTCGTTCCTTTTGCTATGACGACGATTCCGTCATCAGATACATGGAATCGTTGTCGGTCCAATTCTAAATTTTCACCAATGACAGTACCGGGGGCGATTTCAACATGCTTGTCGATGATGGCACGCTTAATTGAGCAACCCGCCCCTACTTTCACATCACCCAAGATAACAGATTCACTAATCAAAGAGCCAGCCGCAATATTGCTTCTAAATCCCAAAACTGATTTGTAAATGGTTGATCCTTGGATATAACTACCGCCAGAAATTAAACTGTCTGTGATTTTAACCTTACGCTCACCAGAATCAACAAAAGTTGCAGGTGGTAGCGGTGGATAGTAGGTGTGTAAAGGCCAACTACGGTTGTACAAAGAGAATGGCGGGTTCTTAGACAGAAGATCCATATGTGCCGACCAATACGATTCTATCGTACCTACATCACGCCAGTAGGTTGTTTCAATCTCTCCTTTGATTTTATTTTGAGAAAAGTCATACACATAGACACCACCATGGGGAAACATCTTCGGAATAATGTCTTTACCAAAGTCATGGCTTGACTCTGTATTCACGGCATCTTCTCTCAACTCATCACACAGTACCGTCGATTTAAAAATGTAGTTACCCATGGAGACCAAACACCAGTCTGGGTCTCCCGGAATTGGCTTAGGATTCTCAGGCTTCTCTTCGAAGCCAATCATCTGGCCTTCACTATCCACTTCTATTACGCCAAATTTCGAAGCTTCTGTTCTTGGCATTCGCAATGCTGCTACCGTCAGCTTTGCTTGTTTTTTAAGATGAAACTCCAACATTTGACGAATATCCATTTTGTAGACGTGGTCAGAGCCAAAAATACAAACATCTGCAGCGCCTGATTGTTCAACAAAGACAATATTCTGATAAATAGCATCGGCCGTACCTTCGTACCAACGTTTACCATCACGCATTTGTGCAGGAATAATGTCGATAAAACGATTAGTAATGCCAGAAACGTTCCAGCCTTTTTTCATGTGAATATAAAGGGATTGTGATTTGAATTGAGTTAGAACATAGATCCTCATTAAGTCTGCGTTAACAAAGTTATTTAGGGCAAAATCAATCAACCGGTAGCTGCCACCGAAAGGCACCGCGGGTTTTGAACGCGTTTCGGTTAATGGCATTAGACGAGATCCTTCGCCGCCAGCCAATATCATTCCTAGTACACCAAACATATATAACTCTCCATTTATTATATTGACGTCTACCTTGCGTTTTTAGTTGGGGGGGACAAGGTAGCGTTGCAGACTGTGCCATGCTTTTTCAAAGAACTGACAGGAAAAGCAACAAGTTACATATCTGCTCTTAAGTTTATAGCAGTAGAAAGTATGTAGAAGATGACATTCCCGTTCATTAGTTATGGGTAATATTCTAAAGTATGAGTTTCAGCACAAGTTCGATGATTCTAATTACACTAACCAGACAATAACCCGTTAGCGAAACGTGCAATTTCAAAAAAGAAAAAAGGGTAGCTATTCGCTACCCTTTTCTATTTAAATCCGAAGATTCATTTAGGATTTTTTACGCTTATCCGTAATGTCCCATTTGCCATCAATGTAAAGCGCGGTCCAGCCTGATGGCTTACCATCGTTCTCTGTACGCACATAGTGTTCTTTAGTCTTACGGCTAAAACGAACAACAGCAGGACGACCATCAGGATCTTTCTCTGGTGCAGTCGCCAAATAATGGAATTTCTCTGGAAGACGTTCCTTATATTTAGCCAGTTCTTCAACTAAAGGCGCGCGAGTTTCGCGAGATTTAGGGAAGTTACTTGCTGCAAAGAACAAACCAGCTGCGCCATCACGAAGCACAAAGTAGGCGTCAGAGTTTTCACATGGTAGTTCTGGGAAATGTACTGGTTCTTCTTTTGGTGGAGCAACTTCACCATTACGAAGAATCTTGCGAGTGTTTTTACACTCCTCGTTAGTACATCCCATGTACTTACCAAAACGGCCATTTTTAAGCACCATGTCTGAGCCACATTTATCACACTCAACAACAGGGCCATCGTAACCTTTAACCTTGAACTCACCTTGTTCGACAATGTAACCGTCACAGTTCGGGTTATTACCACAAACATGCAGCTTACGCTTATCATCAATCAGGTACGCATCCATTGCCGTTTCACAAATTGGGCAACGTTTCTTCGCACGAAGAGCCGCCGTTTCAACATCTTCTTCTAATACGTTGATAATGCCTTCTTCGTCACCAAGGTTGATCGTTGTCTTACAACGCTCCTTCGGCGGCAATGCATAGCCAGAACAACCTAGGAACACACCTGTTGAAGCTGTGCGGATTCCCATCGGGCGTGAACAGGTAGGGCAAAGAATACTGGTTTCAACGATATGATTTGGTTTCATACCGCCATGATCTTCATCTTGCTCTGCTTTTTCCAAATCCGTACTGAAATCGTTAAAGAAGCTATCTAGAACCTCTTTCCAGCTGGTTTCACCGACTGCGATTTGGTCCAGCTTCTCTTCCATACGCGCAGTGAAATCGTAGTTCATCAGGTCATCGAAACTTTCGTCTAGACGGTCAGTAACGATTTCGCCCATTTTTTCGGCATAGAAACGACGCTGGTCAACTTTTACATAACCACGGTCTTGAATGGTTGAGATAATTGAAGCGTAAGTCGACGGACGACCAATACCACGTTTTTCAAGTTCTTTAACCAAAGCCGCTTCCGTATAACGAGCTGGCGGTTTAGTAAATTGCTGTCTTGGATCCAGCTTCTCAAGCGAAAGCTTATCGCCTACTTTCACTGCTGGAAGAATTTGGTCTTCATTCTTACCTAGTGGGCGTTGAACACGAGTCCAACCATCAAACTTCAGAATACGGCCTTTCGCTTTCAAGGTGTATTCAGCAGCTTTAACGCTGACTGTTGTTGAATCGTATTTGGCGTCAGTCATCTGACAAGCCACAAACTGGTTCCAAATCAGTGCATACAGTTTGTGAGCGTCCGCTTCCATACCTTCAAGGTCGTCGGCTTTCACTTCTACACTAGAAGGGCGAATCGCTTCGTGCGCCTCTTGCGCGCCCTCTTTGCTGCCGTAAACTTTCGCTTTTGCAGGTAAGTAATCCGCACCAAACTCAGAACTGATGTATTCGCGAACCGCTTCCACCGCTTCTGAACTCAAATTGGTTGAGTCAGTACGCATGTAAGTGATGTAACCCGCCTCGTAGAGGCGCTGAGCTAACATCATGGTCTTCTTAACACCGTAGCCTAAGCGAGTACTTGCCGCTTGTTGCAGAGTCGATGTTATGAACGGAGCGCTTGCTTTACTGCTGGTTGGGCGGTCTTCACGTTTGCACACTTCATAAACGGCTTTTTGCAACGCAGCCACAGATGCCATGGCATCCGTTTCATTGGTAGGTCTGAAAGCTTCGCCATCTTTCTGCGCAACTTGAAGACGAAACGCTTCTTTAGCTGGCGTTGTTGTATCCGCGTGAATATCCCAAAACTCTTCAGGAACGAATGCTTTAATCGCACGTTCACGCTCTACCAGTAGTTTTACAGCAACAGACTGCACACGGCCCGCAGATAAGCCACGAGCGACTTTTTTCCACAACAGTGGAGAAACCATAAAGCCCACAACACGGTCCATAAAACGGCGTGCTTGCTGCGCGTTAACGCCATCCATGTTCAAGTCTCCAGGTTTTTGGAAGGCTTGTTGGATAGCATTCTTAGTAATTTCGTTAAACACTACACGTTTGTATCGCTCTTCATCGCCACCGATGATCTCACGAAGGTGCCAAGCGATAGCCTCTCCCTCGCGGTCCAAATCGGTTGCGAGATAGACGTGGTCAGCATCTTTCGCAAGTTTCTGTAGCTCTGCTACAACTTTTTCTTTACCTGGCAGAATTTGGTAATTCGCTTCCCAACCATGATAAGGGTCAATACCCATTTTTTTGATTAGGGCGCTGCGCTCTTTCTCTTTTTTAAGGCGAGCTTTTTCTTCTACGCTTAAATTTTTTGATACCGCAGCAGCTTTTTTGGCAGCTGTTGTTGCAGTGCTTTGACCTGCGGTTGGTAGATCGCGGACATGACCGACACTAGACTTAACAATGAAGTCTTTTCCAAGGTATTTATTAATTGTTTTCGCCTTGGCTGGTGATTCCACTATAACGAGTGATTTACCCATAATTTGACTCAAATGCCCTTAATCACTATGAAAACGCTCAATCAAACGGCGCTCTACAAGGTTGCTTCTTTTTTTACTATCGAGCCGAACAACAAGAAGATCAACTTGTTTTTTTAAAATCCTTTTTATTTGCTCGACAAATCGACGAATTGTGCTTCTACGTTCAAAAACCCGCACATACTAGAATGGCTGATTCCCAGACGCGACTATAAACGAATTAAATATGGAGCAAATCACAAAAGTAGCAATTGCACAAATCCTACCATTTCTGTTTTCGATCATGGAATTGAGCACAAGTAGCATTACACTGCCAGATAAATACTCAAACAGTGTGCTGAGTTGACAACCGCCTACCAAGGCAATTTAATTGCCAGTGTTAATTCAGTTTCAGATTTCGTTTTATGAGGTAACACATTAATGAATGATAAAAAAACCGTCAGTGAGTTTGAACTGCTACTAATTGCGAACCAATTAATTCAAGACCACGAGCAGTACTTCGAAGGTTTAAGAGCAGACAGTGTTGAAGAAAAAGACGACGTTCTGGTATTTAAAGGCAACTATTTTCTAAACGAAAATGGCTTACCAACCGAGAAGACTACAGTGGTATTTAACATGTTTAAATACCTAGCTCATCAGCTGTCGAAAGAGTTCAGTGTCGAAAAATAATAAAAGCCTCATTTGAGGCTTTTATTTCAACGGGTTAATGACTCAGATTTGCAAATTTCTCAAAATAATCTGGGAAAGTTTTTGATGTACATTTCGGGTCATTAATCGTCACTGGTGTATCACTTAAGGCAACTAGCGAGAAGCACATGGCCATACGATGGTCGTCATAAGTGTCAATCGCAGCGTGAGTTAGCTTAGCTGGAGGCGTGATAACGATGTAGTCCTCACCCTCTTCCACTTCTGCGCCCACTTTTCGCAATTCTGTCGCCATAGCGGAAAGACGGTCAGTCTCTTTCACGCGCCAGTTATACACGTTGCGAATTGCTGTAGTGCCTTTGGCAAAAAGAGCGGTTGTAGCAATGGTCATCGCCGCATCAGGAATATGGTTGAAATCAAGGTCAACTGCATTAAGTTCACCGCGACGCGAGATAACGTAATCCTCGCCCCACTCAATTTCTGCGCCCATTTTCTCAAGCGCATCAGCAAATTGAATATCCCCTTGAATACTGTTTTTCCCAATACCCGTCACTTTAATCTCACCACCTTTGATTGCTGCAGCAGCAAGGAAGTAAGACGCAGAAGAGGCATCGCCCTCCACCAAAAAGTTACCCGGTGATACATAGTTTTGACCAGCACGAACAACAAACTCTTGGTAATCATGGTTTTCAACCTGAACACCAAACTGTTCCATGATATGCAGGGTGATGTCGATGTAGGGTTTAGAAACCAATTCACCAATAATTTTGATCGTGATGTCGCCTTTAGCAAGCGGAGCTGACATCAAGAATGCGGTCAAAAACTGGCTTGAAATTGAACCATCAATTTCTACCGTTCCTGACGCTAAACCAGTGCCTTTAATACGTAGTGGCGGAAAGTTCTCATTTTCTAGATATTCAATATCCGCACCTGCTTGACGCAGGGCATCCACTAAGTGACCAATTGGGCGTTCCTTCATACGAGGTTCGCCAGTCAGTACATAGTCACCCGAGCCTAAACACAATGCTGCGGCAAGTGGGCGCATTGCTGTACCCGCATTACCCAAAAACAGTTCTTGAGCCTGATCTGCGGTAAACGGCTTACCTAGACCTTCAACTTCACACACTGTTTTATCGTCAGATAATTGATACTGAACACCGAGTTTGGTAAGTGCGTTCAACATATGGCGAATATCGTCACTGTCGAGCAAATTAGTAAGTCGCGTTGTCCCTTTGGCTAAAGCCGCCAACAACAAGGCGCGGTTTGATACACTTTTCGAACCTGGGAGATTCACTTCTCCACTGATTTTTTGAATGGGTTGTAACGTAAGGCTTTCCATTAATGCTGTGTTTCCTTGCACCGCTCTCATATCTCTTTTTATCTGGAGCGATGTAAAATTCTTCGTACTGGCAGACTAACTAAATTCAACCGTGAAAACTAGCCTAAATCTCTAGTCGTCGTGAATTTTTAGTCATCACATTTCTTTGTCCACACGAACGCCATCGTCAAAGTATAAAATTCGCACTTTATCTTTTTTGCTGAACAGCATTTGAGGGTCGACATCTTGGATAACATCAATCCATTTTCCGTCTTTCGTTTCTATCAAAAGTTCCACTAATCGATACTCAATGCTGTAAGTTCGATTCGCATTCTTATGCGCGATACTTCCTCCCGCAATAGCACCTACTGCCGTGGCAACTTCCCGCCCATGACCATCACCAAATTGATTGCCGATCACACCGCCAACCACAGCGCCCAACAAGGTTTCCCAGCCGTTTGCTTTCGACTGAACAATATCTTGTTGGGAAATGTAGCGAACGCTTTCTATCGTTCCAAATACGACTTCGTTTACGGGTCTTGCTTGGTTACGTTGATAACTGGCATTGGCAAACAACGGAAAAATCAATATGATCCATATCCATTTTTTCATTTTCTCTCCTAATCAAAGCTGGGGTTTCGATGACGATTTATCTTCCAGAGCTGGCTGCTAATGATTACGGCTTCCCTTCACCTTATGAAGCATTAGAAGATCCAAACGGTCTGCTGGCTTTTGGGGGAGATCTCAACCCAAATCGAATTTATAACGCCTATAAAAATGGTATTTTCCCTTGGTATGGTCCCGGTGAACCCATTTTATGGTGGAGCCCATCTCCGCGAGCAGTATTTGACCCTAAGACATTCAAACCAGCCAAAAGTGTGAAAAAATATCAGCGTAAACAACAATATTTGGTCAGCATCAACCATGCGACTAAACAAGTCATTGAAATGTGCGCTGCAACTCGATCGCCAGAACAGACTTGGATTCATGCAGAAATGCGCGAAGCCTATAGTGAGCTGGCGGATCTTGGCAAATGCCACTCCGTTGAAGTATGGCAGAAGGAACAGCTTGTCGGTGGTTTATACGGCATTCAGATGGGGCAGATTTTTTGCGGTGAATCCATGTTCAGCACGCAAACCAATGCTTCCAAAGTTGCGTTATGGTATTTCTGTCATCATTTTGCAAAGCATGGTGGGCAGCTCATTGACTGCCAAGTAATGAACCCACATCTCGCATCATTAGGTGCATTTGAATTACCACGTGACGAATTTATAAATTCGTTGCTATCTTTTAGAGATAAAGCAATAAAAGAAGCGTGTTTCAAACGCCAGTGGCTCAGTATTAGCATTACAGATGAATCTGAGTCTGTTTAGGAGTAAAGCGTGAGTTCTGATATACACCAAATTAGAATTGGCCTGACAAACAATCACCCATGCAGTTATCTCAAAGACCGCATGGAGCGTGTTGCTGTCGCACTTGATAGCAGTATGCAGTCTGACGAAAATTATGAAATTCTTCTCGCGAATGGTTTTCGCCGAAGTGGCGATACGATTTACAAACCCCACTGCGATACATGTAGCGCCTGCCATGCTTTGCGTGTTTCTGTTCCTAGTTTCACCCCTTCAAAAAGTCAGAAGCGTTTAATCAACAAAATGAAGCCGCATCTGACTTGGGAACTTAAACCCAAGTTAGATGAGAACTGGTTCTCTCTCTACTCTAAATACATTAAGGCTCGTCATCGCGATGGCACCATGTATCCACCGCAGAAAGATGAATTTGATAAATTTGCTAATTCCCAATGGCTGAACACCCAGTTTCTTCATATTTATGAAGATAATCAGCTCATCGCGGTTGCAGTAACCGATATTCTGCCTAATAGTGCGAGCGCGTTTTATACCTTTTTTGACCCAGAATCCTCACTATCTATTGGAACTCTGGCTATTTTGATTCAGTTGGAATATTGCAAAAACAGCCGTAAACAGTGGCTTTATTTAGGTTATCAAATCGACGATTGCCCCGCTATGAACTATAAAGTGCGCTTCCAACGCCATCAAAGGCTAGTAAATCAGCGTTGGCAAGGGTAGAATACGCCCCAACTTAACTTGTTTAACAATCATCGGCACGATAGGTCGTTGATTTGCGCCACATTTCTAAAGAGGATTAAATGGCTAAAGAAGACGTAATTGAGATGCAAGGTACTGTCCTTGATACTCTTCCAAACACAATGTTCCGTGTTGAGCTTGAAAACGGTCACGTAGTAACGGCTCACATCTCTGGTAAAATGCGTAAAAACTACATTCGTATTCTAACGGGTGACAAAGTTACTGTTGAGATGACTCCATACGACCTATCAAAAGGCCGCATCGTCTTCCGTGCTCGTTAATCTCTGATTTTCGAATACAACAAAAAGCGGAGCTTAGGGCTCCGTTTTTTGTTACGGTTCTAATGAATACAACGCATCTTGAAATGTAAGGGACAATTTAGCTTTCTTTTGGGGATCACCCTCTACCAATAGAAAACACAGAGGGAGCTATTTAATTGTTGAAATGCTTGATGTGTTAAATCCAGAATGGGAAGCACAAGCTCCCCGTCATTTCACTACCGAACCTTTAGACTGAAACTTCCGTTTTTATCTTCGTGACACAATACTTCCCATCTAAGAAGTTGATAAGCTGCAGTATACCTACCCTAGTTTCAACAAATTGGTTTATCGTATAAAGCATATTCGTTTCATAGAAGTCACAAGCTACATCGAACAGTTCAAGATATTCACACGCCATTACTTTCGCTCGCGATACCTCATCCATTCTGTCACTCATCGCAACATAGCTGGGTTCTACTATCGAATCTAAATATCTTGTGAAGCCATCGTAATCCATCATCTCTGATACATGTACAACTTGAGCTAATGCATTGTTTTCCTCTTGGCTCAGTAGTAGCCAGTTAGAACCTTCCCCAATTATCACGTCATCATTGAGATCTATGTAGCTATGAGGAGAACTGGTCTCGCTCGGCAGCTCATCGATTCCACCAAGCAAGATCTGGGATTCTCGGTTCAGACGTAATTTAGCGTCTGAAAGTCGCAATGCGTTTTCAACCACAAAACCTTGGTGTGATAAATTCAAATTCGTGCTGTCTAAACCCAGATATTTGCTGATGTAAAAACCAGCGGTGTTGCTTAATGAGTTAATAAAATCCACTGGCTTAGGGGGTGTTTTTTCAATATATCGCTGCTCGCATGAACGGCAAAATACAGACAAATCACCCTGACCAGAAACCAGATAAAGAGCGGTGTTCGTGGATACACCTTTTATACCCGATACGCCCAATATTCCTAGTTGAATAAAGCGGTCCGTTCTACGGATATAACTCGGAGCAACTTGTTTGCATTCCTGCTTAATATCAACCGAAAGATCTCGGTGAACATAAAATGAAGAGACTTGCTGGATATACATCATGCTTCCTGCTTTTCAATCAAAAAAACATTGTTATTGCCGCCAAAACCAAAGCAATTGATCAAAAAGACACCTTGTTTACATGAAATAGGCTCTTGAGTAGGAGACCAGTTCATTTCAGGGTCCACCGTTGAAAAATTAGGCGTTTGTGGAATGAAACCATGGTCAATGGCATTCATCATCAACACTAATTCGCTCGTTCCACAACTCCCTAACGTATGGCCTATATAAGGCTTCAGAGAGAAAAACGGAGGGGCTACCTTAAACACTGACCTCATACCATTAATTTCGGCTAAATCGCTCAAATAACTCGCTGTGCCGTGCGCCTTAATGGCACGAATATCCTGACATGATACACCCGCATTATCCAAAGCTTGTTGAATCACTTTCGCCACACCAGATCCATCAGGATTAACACCTGTGACACTGTGAGTTTCACAACGGGCATCTCCGCCAAGAAAGTGCCAAGGAGATGCCTTGATATCGCTACGACTCATGAGAATCACACTTAATGATTCTCCTAGTATCAAACCATCTCTGGTCATATCAAACGGCTTACAACTTTCAGTCGCCAAAAGTTGCATAGAGACAAACCCCTCCACAGAGTGGTCAGCAAAAGTTTCAATCCCGACCACTAATGCGTAATCGAGTATCTGACTTTCAAGCATAGTGGCGGCGTCTAAAATTGCATTTGAACTTGAAGTACAGGCTGTATTGTATGTGAGGCTAAAATCATTTAATCCAAAATGCGCACTTAGTCGTTCAGCATATCTCCCGTTCCCAACTCTCTGCTTTGCAATGGATAGTGTTTCTTGTTGCTTGATGCTTTCACCAAGGGGAACAGACAAAGATAGATCATTAGAAGCACAGCCGACGAACAAACCACATCGCGAGCGCTGACTAGGCTCAATTGCGCACTGCTCGAAAATCGAATCGATTAATGCTGTTAAATATGGAACAGGGTCGAACAACGCATCGAACTTTCCTTCATTCCGTATCGCATAGTAAGGAATCGTTCGTTTTTGGTCGAATACCTGAATGGCTTTACTCTGAACGAAAAACTCACCATTCTGTAACGCTTCTACTTGCTGATGTTTGTCGCCCAAAGCACTAAGAACTTCTCCCGCTAAAATAGTGATCATGAAACTATTCCGGTTGCAGATGATCGGCAAGATGATTCACCGTGGTGACCACACGGCGGAACTCTTTCGGGTCCACTAAACGCAAGTTAAAGTGTCGTTGAAGCAGCATAGAGATCTGTAATCCGTCAACGGAGTCAAACTCAAGTTCACTCTCTGGAGAAAATAGCATCACGTCATCAGACAGTTCATTCGCGTCAATGTCATCACGATCGCACTCTTCAAGAATCATTGTCTTTAGTTTTAATTTGAATTCATTATCCAAAGAGCCTCTCATGCTTCTTTCCTTTTTTTAAATGTAAATATAACAGCCGCAAGGCTAAGAGATATCAAGCCAAACAGACTCAAAGCGATAGCTTCTGGAATGATGTCTCGCACTCCACCACTACGCAAAAAAATATCTAAGAAGCCCTCAAGCCCCCATGACATCGGAGAGATGTTGCTCAATGTTTGCATCGATTCTGGCATCACAACCTTTGGCACCATAACTCCGCCGATAGCACCTAAGAGAATATTAATTATTCCGCCTATGGTTGTTGCTTGCTCCACACTGTCTACCGAAGTCGCAATTAAAATAGACAGACCAATAGCAGAGATACTTAACGCTATAGAGACCAATATCAATCCAAAAACAGAACCGGAAATCGTCAAAGGTGCCGCTCCGAAATAAGGAACGACGAACATACCGACCCCAATCATTAGCCATACCTGAACTTGGTTTATCAACATATAGGGAATGATTTTCCCAGCAAACAAATTAAGAATGCTAACATTCATCGTCAAAAGCCGTCTTAATGTGTTCTGCTTTTTCTCATTGATAAAGATGGTGGACATCGGAATGATGACAAAAAATAAACCGAAGACTATCCAAGAGGGCACACTTTGCTGCGTTGACGTTGGTTTTTCATTTTGTGCAAACTTAGCATAATTCACTTCAATAAATTCTTCGTCGAAAGACTTAACGTCTCGCCCGCCACGCGAACCAAACTGCTTTTGAATAGCTGAACTCATAGTGTCTAACTGATGTTTCATCACAATCAGTGACATCTGACTTTTAAAAATGCTTAACAGTGATGGAGAAGTATCAGCGGCAACCGTCAACTTAATATCTGATAAATCGCTTTCAAAGCCTTCAGGTATATCAACTATAAACAGAACCCCTTCATCTTCAGGGGAGCGGTACGTCTCTTCACTGTAATCCCGTTGTGAGAAAGATGGAGTCTCTGCCAATTCCTCTACTAATGTTTGACTGGCATGAGTCTGGTCTCTATCTATCACGATATAACTCATCAGAGATTTATCGTCATTCATGACATCTTTTAAGGCGATAGACATAATCAGGATAAACACTGCCGGCATAATAAACAGTGCCGCTAACGCATGTTTATCGCGACCTATTAGTAAAAACTCTTTCGTAAGCATCGCCTTAAACATCGTTGCGATCCTTAGACGTTAGCTGAATAAACATCGATTCTAAGGTTGTTGTTCCATAGCGGATATTTTTGACTTTACGTTGATTTGCTTCCAGTGAGTTAAGAACCTGAGTAATCACTGAAGCCTCTATGGTATTGAGCAGCAGGGTTTCGTTATTGATCACTTGCACCATCTGTTGCGCCTCAAAAAGACCATCGATAGATTGATTCTGAGGATAGAGTTCAACAACTACCTGTTGCGCCTCATGATTGTTAACCATCTCATCAATGGTTCCCTGCTTGATTATTTTCCCTGCGTTAATAATCGCAACTTCATCGCAGATCTTCTCAATTTCAGGCATGTAATGAGAGGTATAGACAATCGTTTTATTGTCATTGGCGTAGGCTTTAATACTGTCCAAAATCTCATTACGTGACTCAGGATCGATACCAACCGTCGGTTCGTCGAAAAACAGAATGTCAGGGTTATTCAACAGGCCAATTGCAATATTCAGTCGACGCTTTTGTCCGCCGGACAAAGTTGATGCCTTTCGTGTCAGCATTGAAGATAAGCGGTTTGTTTCGATGGCATATTCAAAATTTTGATGAAAACGTTCACCTTTAATCCCTTGAATACCAGCGAAAAATTTCAAATTCTCTTTCACAGACAAGTGTTCATAAAACGCGAGACTTTGGGGTATCAACGAACAACGTTCACGGATTTCCTTAAGGTTTTTCGCCAAAGGCATCCCAAAGAAACTCACGCTACCCGCGTCATAAGTTAATAAGCCATTCAATATAGACATGAGTGTGGTTTTCCCTGCCCCATTCGGCCCAAGTAAACCAAAGATAGAGTTGGAAGGAATAACTAATGATAAATTGTCTAACGCTTTAACTTCATTGTATGACTTGGTTAGTGCCTCGATTTGGATCATTAAAAGGCTCTCAGAAGTGATTGATAAAGCTTTTGTTCTTGGCCTGCAATGGATTCTAGTTTGGATGCAATCACAGAATAATCAATTGCTTGCTTATTTCTCGGACGAATCACTTTAGCAATCAGTAACGCAAACTCTCGCCATTCATCACCTATTGCCGTCATATCTTTTGATGCCTTTTCCAAAGCTTGATTATGAATAAGTGCGGCAGATTCTTGCAGAAATGACGCGTATATATATCGGAACCCTGCACCTCCCGTACCAATTTCTTCCTGCATACGAATGATATGACCTAAAAACAATTTGGCGTAATGCTCGTCTTTGTTCTCTAGCGCTCGGATATGTTTCGCCAGAAAATACATGCCCTTAAGTCCCGCAATAGGTACTGGTGTTTTCAACATGGATTTGGCGGTTTTCTTGATACTTTTTCTGATGATCTCAGGGTAATCAACCGATGAAGGTACATAAGTTGGATAATAGAGTGCACCTTTAGGTGCCATAACGCCCTTAACAAAGCGGGCTTTTTGCAATGCCGTTTCATCAGAGGAAACCAGATGTTCGAACACCGGATCGCTAATGGTATAGGTATTGTCTTCTTTACCAACAACAACAAGGTTATGAGCATTAAAATGAAAACGCATTTCCTCAGGAAAATATGGAAGCCAAAACACAGAGGTTTGCGCACCTACAATTTTTCCGTCAGCCAATAACGAATCGAGCCTTTTCGTACCTTGTTCTGGTTTGGAAAATGTCTCTACTTTCATTTTCACCCCTAATGCCCTTTGCACACCTTTTATGATTGATTTAGGCATAGAGCGATAGGCTATCAAAGGCATTCCGCTTAGCTTAACAAACGGAAGATAAGCAAAAGTAAGTGCACTGGATAGACCAAACACCATTGGCTCAGATAAAGGCAGACCATGATGGGCCAGTAACGATGACATGACTCCACTTTCGCAGTGCGCATAGTGTTTGTGAGAAAACTCATTACTACTCATGATCGTTTTCCTCAACATTGAGCTCTGGCAAGGTGGACAACTGTTCAACGCTGATCCCCAACGCCTCACTGTATGCATTCAACTTTTTAATTGGAAGCTTGGCAAAAACTGTAGGTTTCATATGACGTTTAACCCGCCATTGGAACCACCCTACTGACTGAGCCAAAACCATAAGATCCATACGTCGAGCATACATATGGTAATACAAAGGAGATTTCTCTCCGCTTTCAACCAGTTTATAAGCTGCTATCGCCTGACGCTCAAATTCATTGAGCGCTTGCTTAGTCACCAACTCTTCAGCTTCCCAACCCGACGATGCCACGACACCGTATTCACCAGACTCACTGGTGGCATACAAAGCTTTAGCGTTATTAGCGTAAGTAGAAGACTGATCTTGAGGTACCTTATTCGCTTCCATTACACCACCTTAAGCTGCATAAAGGCGGTAGAAAAACGCCCGCTTTCTGGTACGTAACACAACAATGTGTCACCTACTTTTAACTGTTTTGAATGGAAGAGCTCTTCCAAAATGATATAGATAGACGCAGATCCCGTATTCCCTTTGGTCGATAAGTTAGTAAACCATCGCTCTTGTGGGATATCGCAATTAGCCTCTAACATGCCTTGATACAATCGATCGCGGAAATATCCAGAAGAGTAATGAGGTAGGAAGTAAGTGATCTCATGAGGATTCACTTTACCACTGGTAACAAGATCTCTTAGCGGACGTGTCACTGTATATTCCACTATATTTTCGTTTAATTGTTTTACGTCCTGTTTTACGGAAAAGATCGATTTGTCTAGCCACGACTGAGTAGAGTATTCTCTCCACCCTTTTAAACATCCATTTTCTAGTTTTTCAGCCCCCGCATACATACAAGCATCCAGCTCGTTTGCATAGGACTTCTGCTCAATCCATTCTATTTCGAGCGAAATACCATGGTCATTTTTTTTGTTGCTAAGAAGAGCAGCACCGGCGCCATCGCTTAACATCCAACGTAAAAAGTCTTTTTCAAATGCGATTTCAGGCTGACGTTCGAGCTCTTCTACCTTACTTGATACTTCTGCTTCAAATTGGCCCGCTCTCATCATAGCGGATGCATTTTCGGAACCAGTAACAACTGCATTGCTGCTTTGACCACTTAATATGGACATATAGCCATACTTAAGAGACATGGTTCCTGCTAAGCAGATTCCCGCCAACGCGACCACTTCACAGCTAGGGATTTTAAGTTCACCATGCACCATTAACCCATGGTTGGGCAGCAACTGGTCTGCGATAGTTGTACCACAAGCAAGAAGCTCTATTTCTTTGATATCAAAAAAATCTGAGTTAAGCCGTTTAATTGCTTCAGCAGTGAGTTGTGCATTCGTATGTGTTGTACTGCCTGTCTCTGGATCAATCGCATAATATCGCTGCTTAATTTGATTGGAGCGTAGTATAAGATTTTTAGCTCTTGATGGACGATCGCCAACTTGTCCTAAAACACTTTCTATCTGCTTGTTGCTTACCGCCTCATTCGGCAAAAAAGCTTGGACATCGTTTATATATACTTTTTTATTCATTTTATCGTCCGGAGGGTTTTTCATAGTATTTAATGCTTTTTTCAATCGAGTCTTTCATCAATGGTGAAATAAGCTTCTTAGCAAGTAAATTAATTGGAACCAGAGTGAGAATCATTGCAACTAAAAACAACACATAGACAGTAATGATCACTTTACGAGATAAAGCGCCCGGCTTTCCCGATAATTGAATTAGCTTTCCCCAAATCATAAACGAACGAGTCGCTATTTTTTCGGAACTAATTAACTTACCGTTAACTTTAACGGCATCCAAATTAGTCAAGAGGGGTTTCTTCTCTTTTTCCAAATCCTGCTCTAATGCCATAGCTAAGCGTTCACCAAACCGAGCACTTTCTTTAATATCTTGTTCGCTCACTCCAGCCGCAGGAAATATCCAAAAAGGATCTTTTTTACCTGTTAACAACCAACGAGGCGTAGTGATAAATGAGTAAATAGTGCCACTTTGATCGGTTAAAACCGCATTATCAATCAAATGTCCACCACACTCAGTTATTAGAGCTTTCATTTTCTCTTGAGCCATAACCCACATATCACGACAAGCAATAAGAGTAACAACTGGTTTATCTTTTAATAGCTGTTTAGCTTGCTCTGTTTTTAAAAAACCCGTAATTGGAATAGCAGGAGCCAAAAACCAAACTGTATACGCGATAATAACTAAATCATACTCATCAGCTAAATTTGAAGCGGATTTTAACTCACAACCATTCATATAAATTGCTTCTGGAAATGCGTCAAAAAAAGGGTAAAAAGACCATGGATATGGATAAGGTTTAACTGGCTCCAAAATGTGATAGTCAACATGTATATCATCACTTTGGCAAAGAGATTTCGTCGATGATTCAACAAACTTTGAAAGCTGGCCACTTTGAGAGTAAGAAACAACTAGAACTTTTTTCATATAAAGGCTTAGATTGATAACTAGCAGTAGAATTAAATAGATAATCTATATGTGTATATTGATGCAAGATTACCATTAATTCATGAAATGTGAATATTTTATCCAAAACTAAAGTTTTAGATACGGTATTCACAAACATAAAACCAAAGCTCTCTTTTTAGATTTACTTCACAAAATTCAGCTTATTTTTTAATACTCGAAAACTTATAAGTTGTTATTCGGGAATCGCTTGCGATGAAGAATATACATATGAATCTCTTAAGCAAGGGCTTAATATTCTCATAAAACAGAAATAGCGTATTCGTTGCAAGATCAAAAATACCCGTCAGATTTCTCAATCTGACGGGTATTACATCTTAAAGATTCGCCTTTTTGGCTACTAGCTACACGCAGTTAAGGTCTCAATGCAGCACTTCCTCTTTAGCACCTAAGTATTCAAAGACAAGATGATCATCTTTCAGAGCCACCTTCACAGTTCCGCCATCAACCAATGCGCCAAATAGCAACTCATTAGCCAGTGGTTTCTTCAACTGATCTTGAATGACACGTCCCATTGGGCGTGCACCCATTTCACGGTCATAACCTTTCACAGCTAACCAATGACGAGCATCTTCTGAAACTTCAAGAGATACACCACGAGCATCCAATTGTACTTGTAGCTCGACGATGAACTTATCAACCACTTGGTGAATTACACTTTCATCCAAACTGTTAAACCAAATAGTATGGTCTAAACGGTTACGGAATTCTGGTGTGAACACTTTCTTGATTTCTGACATCGCATCATGGCTATGATCTTGCTGAATCAAACCAATGGATTTCTTCACTGTTTCAGCCACGCCAGCGTTGGTTGTCATCACTAAGATGATGTTACGGAAATCCGCTTTGCGACCGTTGTTGTCTGTTAGCGTGCCGTTATCCATCACTTGCAATAGCAAGTTAAAGATATCAGGGTGCGCTTTTTCAATTTCGTCTAGAAGAACAACCGCATGTGGGTTCTTAATCACGGCATCAGTTAACAAACCACCTTGGT
Source organism: Vibrio sp. Hal054 (assembly GCF_037162405.1). Classification (NCBI taxonomy): domain Bacteria; kingdom Pseudomonadati; phylum Pseudomonadota; class Gammaproteobacteria; order Vibrionales; family Vibrionaceae; genus Vibrio; species Vibrio sp. Hal054. The sequence goes on from NZ_JARLUT010000001.1 coordinate 1,919,941, forward strand.
CATAACCAACATAACCTGGAGGAGCACCGATCAAACGGCTCACAGAGTGTCGCTCACCGTATTCAGACATGTCGAATCGGAGTAGTTCAATACCCAACAGTTTAGACAGTTGAACGGTGACTTCTGTTTTACCTACGCCCGTTGGACCAGCAAACAAGAATGAACCGACAGGACGATTATCCGCGCCTAAACCAGCACGAGTCAGCTTGATGGATTCGGTTAACACATCAATCGCATTATCTTGACCGAACACCAGCATCTTCATTTTCTTATCCAGATTTTTCAGGATATCTTTGTCCGACGAAGAGACGGATTTCTCTGGGATACGAGCCATTTTTGCAACCATGGACTCAATCTCAGCCACACCGACTGTTTTCTTACGGCGACTCGCTGGCATTAGGCGAACACGCGCACCAGCTTCATCAATAACATCAATAGCTTTGTCCGGTAAGTGACGCTCATTGATGTACTTCGCAGACAATTCAACCGCAGCACGAAGTGCCTTGTTGGTGTAACGCACGTCGTGGTGAGCTTCGTATTTTGGCTTCAAACCCATCAAAATTTTGGTGGTGTCATCCAACGAAGGTTCTACAACGTCAATTTTTTGGAATCGGCGTGAAAGCGCGCGCTCTTTCTCAAAAATGTTGCTGTACTCTTGATAGGTGGTTGAACCAATACAACGCAACTTACCGCTACTTAGTAGAGGTTTAATTAAGTTCGCTGCATCAACCTGACCACCAGACGCAGCACCGGCACCAATGATGGTATGAATTTCATCGATGAAAAGAATCGCGTCTTTCTCTTTCTCAAGTTGTTTAAGAATAGTTTTAAAACGTTTCTCAAAGTCACCACGGTATTTTGTACCCGCAAGTAGTGAACCAATATCCAGAGAGTAAATAACGCTGTCTTGGATCACTTCCGGTACTTGTCCTTCAACGATTCTCCAAGCCAAACCTTCCGCTATAGCGGTTTTACCTACGCCTGCTTCACCCACCAATAATGGGTTGTTTTTACGTCGACGACATAGCACTTGAATCGTACGTTCAAGTTCTTTATCACGACCAATCAGAGGATCTATCTGACCTTGACCAGCTAACTGGTTTAAGTTCGTTGCAAAGCTTTCTAGTCTTTCATCGGCTGAAGAATCGTCTGAACTCTCCGTACCAAACGAATCGGAAGATGGGTCTTCACTTGAACTCGATGCTTTAGTAATTCCGTGGGAAATATAGTTAACGATATCCAAACGACTAATATCGTTCTTCTTCAATAGATAGGCTGCGTGAGATTCCTGCTCACTAAAAATAGCAACCAGCACGTTAGCACCCGTGACTTCACTGCGACCAGATGATTGAACATGGAACACAGCACGTTGTAATACACGTTGAAAGCTGAGCGTTGGCTGAGTCTCACGTGTTTCGTCGTTATCTGGGATGAGAGGGGTTGTCTGGTCAATAAATACGTCAAGCTCTCGACGTAAAACGTCAACATCTGCCTGACAGGCCAATAATGCTTCCTTCGCTGCATCGTTTTCTAACAATGCAAGTAGGAGGTGCTCGACGGTCATGAATTCATGTCTTTTGTCTCGCGCTCGAGCGAACGCGCCGTTTAGACTAGACTCTAGTTCTTTGTTAAGCATAAGGCCTCCTTAAAGAACAACCACATCTGCAAATGTTACGCTTTTTCCATCGTACAAAGCAGTGGATGCTCGTTTTCCCGTGCGTACATTGTCACCTGAGCGACTTTCGTTTCTGCAACTTCAGCAGTAAACGTGCCACAAATTGCTTTCCCTTCATAATGAACTCTGAGCATCACTTGTGTCGCTTTTTCTATGTCCATAGAGAAGAAGCGTTCAAGGATTTCTATTACAAAATCCATCGGTGTGTAGTCGTCATTATTCAGTATAACGTTATACATCGACGGCGGTTTTGTTGCTGTTTTTTCTCGCTCCAGTAGATCTGAGTCTGGAGTAACCCATTCGAAGTTTTTACTCATGATGGCCGTATTTAGGAGTGTTTCTCTTAAAAATGTCTCTTCTCTTACTATGTCATCACTTTTGATAACTAAGGCGCTGTCAGTGAAGGTGAAAAACAATCCTTACTTAGAGACTAATGCAGCAATTGTATCGCTGCAAATAAAACATTGCTATTAACAAACGAGTTTATTCTAAACGTTCAAAAACTCGTCACCTTTATGTAACACTATTTGGTTTAAAGTCCCAAGCTGAGTCAGTCATAACCAGCATGAATGCTTGTTTCACGATTGACATCAAATGAATTGGGGATATCTCAAAAGTGATTTGCTTATAAAAGTATGCATTTTTATACCATTCTCCTATTGACTGTGCTCAATCATTGACTACATTGGTCAAATAGTGACTAAAAATTTGGCAGCGGCTGAATCGATATTCACTAATTGGAGTAATCAACATCAAGTCATTTGATCAAACTATCTACGTAGTAAATCAATAAGAGTAATTTCTCCGCAACAACATCAGTAACAAAATGCATGAGGGACGTATAGCATGGCTACAGGTACAGTAAAATGGTTCAATAACGCCAAAGGATTTGGTTTTATCTGTCCAGAAGGCGAAGATGGAGACATTTTTGCTCATTATTCTACTATCCAAATGGATGGCTACCGCACACTGAAAGCGGGACAGCAAGTAGCATATGAAGTTGAACAGGGACCTAAAGGCTACCACGCTAGTAGTGTCGTACCTATTGAAGGGCAACAATCTAAATAGTTCGCTGCCGAGTAAATCCTTACCATTTACTGACCCATTGGTTATTAAAATGCTAACGATTTATAAATTGATAGATATGAAAAACCCGCCAATTGGCGGGTTTTGTATTTTATCGTCAAGCGTCGTTTGAGCTTATGCGCGATCTACGATACTGTTCAGTGTTGAACTTGGACGCATTAGATTAGAAACCATCGCATCGTTTAATGCATAGTAACCACCTAAATCACCCGCAACGCCTTGAGCATCATTTAGCTCAGCAACAATTTTCTCTTCGCTAGCCAATAGCTGCTCAGCCACTGGTGCAAACTCAGCCGCAAGATCGGCATCTTGAGTCTGTTCTGACAACGCTTCTGCCCAATATGTCGCTAAGTAGTAATGACTACCACGGTTATCTAGCTCACCTACTTTACGTGATGGCGACTTGTTAAGATCTAGGAATTTACCTGTCGCTTTATCTAACGCGTCAGCCAATACTTGCGCTTTCGCATTGCCAGTCACCACACTTAGATGCTCTAGAGAAGCAGCAAGCGCTAGGAATTCACCCAAAGAATCCCAACGTAGGTGGTTCTCTTTTTGGACTTGCTGTACGTGCTTAGGAGCAGAGCCACCAGCACCTGTTTCAAACAGACCTCCACCATTCATTAGTGGAACGATTGAAAGCATCTTCGCAGAAGTGCCTAGTTCTAGAATTGGGAACAAGTCAGTTAAGTAATCACGTAGTACGTTACCTGTTACTGAAATCGTATCTTTACCTTCTTTGATACGTGCTAGAGAGTATAGCGTTGCATCTACAGGTGAAAGGATCTTGATTTCTAGGCCAGAGGTATCGTGTTCAGGCAGATACTGATTCACTTTCTTAATCAGCTCAGCATCGTGAGCGCGTGCTTCGTCTAACCAGAATACTGCTGGTGTATTTGTAGCACGTGCACGGTTTACTGCAAGCTTAACCCAGTCTTGAATCGGTGCATCTTTAACTTGGCACATACGGAAGATATCGCCAGCTTCAACTTCTTGTTCAAGCAATACATTGCCCGCTGCATCAACAACACGCACTGCACCGTCAGCATCAAGAATGAAGGTTTTATCGTGTGAACCGTATTCTTCCGCTTTTTGAGCCATCAGACCCACGTTTGGTACGCTACCCATAGTCGTTGGGTCAAATGCACCGTGCTCTTTACAGAATTCAATTACAGCTTGGTAAACGCCAGCGTAACAACGATCTGGGATCACTGCTTTAGTATCTTTCTGCTTACCGTCTGGACCCCACATTTGACCTGATGAGCGGATCATCGCTGGCATAGACGCGTCAACGATAATGTCGCTAGGTACGTGTAGGTTGGTAATACCGCGGTCAGAGTCAACCATCGCCAGTGGCGGTTGAGTTGCATAAACCGCTTGAAGTGCAGCTTCAATCTCTTCACGTTGTGCCTGAGGTAATGCTTGGATTTTCGCATACACATCACCTAGACCGTTGTTTACATCAACACCAAGTTGCTCGAATACGTCACCGTACTTGTCGAACACTTCTTTGTAGTAAACCTTAACAGCATGACCAAAGATGACTGGGTCAGACACTTTCATCATGGTTGCTTTCATGTGTAGAGAAAGCAGAACATCTTGTTGTTTTGCGTCAGCAATCTCTTTTTCGAAGAACTCTACGAGAGCTTTCTTGTTCAAAACGCTTGCATCAATAATTTCTTTGTCTTTCAGTGCAAAAGGCTTTTTCAGTTCTTTCGTTGAACCATCTTTGCCTACAAACTGAATAGAGACTTGTGTTGCACCGTCTACAGTGACCGATTTTTCAGTACCAAAGAAATCTTTTTCACTCATGCTAGAAACGTGAGATTTAGAATCCGCAGACCAAGCACCCATTGAGTGTGGGTTCTTCTTCGCATAGTTTTTCACTGATGCAGGAGCACGACGGTCAGAGTTACCTTCACGCAGTACAGGGTTTACCGCACTACCTTTGATTTTGTCGTACGTTGCTTTAATCGCTTCTTCTTCGTAAGTTGCAGGCTCTTCTGGGTAATTTGGAAGTGCAAAACCTTTGTCTTGAAGTTCTTTGATCGCCGCTTTTAACTGAGGAACCGATGCTGAGATGTTTGGCAGTTTGATGATGTTCGCTTCGGGAGTTTGTGCAAGTTCACCGAGTTCCGTCAGAGCGTCACCAACGCGCTGGTCTTCTTTCAAATGCTCTGGGAAGTTAGCAAGAATACGTCCTGCTAAAGAAATATCACGAGTTTCAATTTCAATACCCGACGATGCCGTAAATGACTGGATAATAGGCAGCAATGAATAAGTAGCTAGAGCTGGGGCTTCGTCAGTGATTGTATAAATAATTGTAGGTTTATCTGTTGGCATGAACTTTCCCTATTTGTTCTAACAACACACGGGCATGTGTTGTGTGAATGTACGGCTCAAGCGGGAAACATCCCAAACTTGTGCACGATAGTCTCACTCTTTCTTTTTTGTATTCGAATACGTCTATGTGTTTTAGACCACAACGAGTCTTAAATACAGTCCTTGAGTGAAGATAGTTATAATTAAACAAAATTAGGATAATAGTCTATCATCTTGTCGTTTATCCTATTTCTGGGCGCGAAAATTGTAGCGCAAAAGCGAGTTTCAGAAAACTTTCAAACACACTTCATTTACATTTTTGCAAGGTAGTTAACATGTCATCCAGCTCGCGTAGAAGCACTGCTAAGGCTCCTCACTCGACTCATAAACCGCGTTTCAAACAAGGGAATCGTTCTTCTGGGCGCACTTCAACAAGCCAAAGAGCACGTAAACCTGCGGTTCAGAAACCAAAAGTGAACATTGAAGATCGTAAAGTCATTGTTTTTAATAAACCTTATGACACGTTAAGCCAGTTTACTGATGGTGAAGGCAGAAAAACGCTCGCCGATTTCATAACAGTAAAAGATGTATATGCAGCAGGCCGCCTCGATCGCGATAGCGAAGGTCTAATGGTGTTAACCAACGATGGTATTTTGCAAGCCAAACTGACTCAGCCAGAATCAAAATCGCCTAAAACCTACTGGGTTCAGGTTGAAGGTGCACCGACAGAGTCAGATTTAGAACAACTTAGAAATGGAGTGACATTAAAGGACGGGTCAACGCTTCCTGCGCAAGTCGTGGTGATTGAAGAGCCCCATTTGTGGCCTCGGAATCCACCAGTGCGCTTTCGCGCAGCCATTCCAACCACTTGGCTTGCGATTACCATCATTGAAGGTCGTAACCGTCAAGTAAGACGCATGACAGCGCACATCGGCTTCCCTACTCTGCGTCTGATTCGCTACTCAATCGGTAATATTGAGTTGGGCGACCTTCAGCCTGGAGAGTGGAAAGAAATTTCTATTGATGCAGCATAAAGAAATGATCGACGGGGCCTCGGCCCTGTCCAACATCAAGTAAATCAGCATGTCCTATCGCTTGGGTAATGTATTCCTTCGCATGACTGACCGCTGAAAGCATATCTTCTCCCTGAGCCAAAAACGAAGCAATGGCCGAAGACAAGGTACAACCCGTCCCATGAGTATTGGGAGTGTGAATTCTCTCAGCACTTAATCTGTGAGTTTCATTTTGGGTAATCAACAGGTCATCACTCTCATCAGACGCCTCTAAATGCCCGCCTTTGAGCAATACCGCAGAAGTACTTAACTGACGCATTGCAGTAACCATCTGCTCAATTTGCTCAGCGTCTCTTGGCATATCGAGTCCTGTCAGTGCTGCGGCTTCTGGTAGATTTGGCGTAATAATGCTTGCGAGAGGCAACAAGCGTTCTTTCAAGCTGTCTATCGCCGTTTCTTTAAGCAGTAAATCGCCACTGGTTGCCACCATCACGGTATCCAAAACAATGTGTTCTGGTCGATATTGTTCCAGCTTATCAGCTACCAAATTGATGATATCGGTATCCGCCAACATGCCAATTTTTACCGCGACAATATTGAGATCTTGGAATACTGCATCTAACTGACTTTCAATATGAGCTAAAGGAATGGGCAAGATATCAAACACACCCAATGTATTTTGAGAGGTAATCGCGGTGATAACCGAAGCGGAGTAACTGCCAGTCGCGGATATCGCTTTGATATCGGCTTGAATACCCGCACCACCACCACTGTCCGATCCGGCAATAGTCAGTACAACAGGAATTGTGTTGGATTTAGGCATAACTGTTCCTTTGGGGTAGGACGTACAAGAACAGTCTCTCGAAAGCGCATCTGAGATAGATACCAGAACGAGATATACAATCGCAAAGATTGGATTAGTTCCCTACGTCAGTATTAACTGAATCAGGTTCAACGGGTCTCGCAATGCGATCTCAGCCCAAAGGCTCCCCGACTAATGGCGGACAGAATAACAATTAAATTGTCCGTTTTGCAATTTATAACTTTCACAACGATAAGTGGCCGAATCGAGACTATAATTCGTTGTATCAAAGTGTATTTTTCAATATGTAGGCCGTTAACTCAGTTGGTAGAGTAGTTGACTCTTAATCAATCGGTCGCGGGTTCGAGCCCCGCACGGCCTACCAATACGTTCTCTTCAACTTATTGAAGCTATGGCTACTTATGACGCTCTTTGAGTTTATTAATCACATCACTCATCGACAGACCTTGGTCTTGAAGCAAGACAAGCAAGTGATAAATCAAGTCCGCAGACTCGCACACTAACTCCGCCTTATCGCCCGACGTCGCCGCAAGCGCGACTTCAACACCTTCTTCGCCCACTTTCTGCGAAATGCGTTTGGTGCCACGTGCATAAAGACTAGCTGTGTAAGAGGAGTCTGGGTCGGCACTCTTGCGGGCAGCCAATAGCTGCTCAAGTTGATGAAGCCACACCATTTGTGATTCCTCTTGCGCATCGCCGTCCCAACACGTTGTTGTCCCTGTGTGGCACGTTGGGCCAATCGGATTTACTTTCACTAGCAAGGTGTCTTGGTCGCAGTCCAAAGCAATATTTTTCAATTGCAACACGTTGCCAGAGGTTTCACCTTTGGTCCACAGGCGCTGCTTGGTGCGCGAATAGAAAGTGACTTGTTCTGTTTCCAATGTTTTCGCTAGTGCTTCTTGGTTCATGTAGCCCATCATGAGCACTTGGCTTGAACCGAAATCCTGCACTATTGCAGGAACAAGACCATCAACCTTTTCCCAATTAATACGTTCCGCTAGGCTCATAGTCTCACCTCAACCGCTTGTTGTTTTAAATATTGCTTGAGTTCACCAATATTGATGATTTGTTTGTGGAATACAGACGCTGCTAACGCACCATCCACATTCGCCAACTTGAATGCATCGGCGAAATGCTCCATTGCGCCGGCACCGCCAGAAGCAATTAATGGAACATGGCACACCGAGCGAACCATGTTCAGTTGCTCAAGGTCGTAACCGTTACGCACGCCGTCTTGATTCATCATATTCAATACGATTTCGCCCGCGCCACGTTTTTGCACTTCCTGAACCCAATCTTTGGTTTCCCACTTGGTCGCTTTAGTGCGCGATTCATCACCTGTGAACTGGTAAACCTGATATTTACCCGTCTCTTTGTCGAAGTATGAATCGATACCGACAACGATACATTGCACACCAAACTTATCTGCAAGGTCAGTGATTAGCTGAGGATTGGCTAATGCTGGTGAGTTAATCGAAACTTTATCTGCTCCAAACTCCAGAATACGCGCAGCATCTTCGGCTGATTTAATACCACCAGCCACACAGAAAGGAATATCAATGACTTCTGCAACGCGAGCTACCCAACTTTTATCAACCACACGGCCATCGCTTGAGGCGGTGATATCGTAAAACACTAACTCATCTGCGCCCTCTTCCGCATAACGTTTGGCTAGCGGAACGATGTCACCAATGATTTCGTGATTACGGAACTGAACACCTTTCACAACCTGACCGTCACGAACATCCAAACAAGGGATTATACGTTTTGCCAACATGCGAACGCCTCCTCTGTGGTGAATTTGCCATCAAGCAGAGCACGACCAACAATCACACCTGCAACACCACTGTCTTTCAGTGCTTCAATATCCGCTAAACTGCCGATACCACCTGAAGATTGGAACTGAACTTGTGGGTATTGTTTGCAAAGGTCAACATACAGTTCAACGTTAGAGCCGGCTAGCGTTCCGTCACGTGAAATGTCGGTGCACAGTACATGTTTCAAACCGACGGTTAGGTAGTCTTCAATCAGTGCTTCGATGGTGACACCTGAATCTTCCTGCCAGCCAGAAATCGCCACTTTGCGAGTACCGTCAGCATCGATATTAATATCCAAAGCCAACACGATTTTTTCTGCGCCGTATTTGGTCATCCAACCCTTAACAAGCTCAGGTTGCTTAACAGCGGTTGAGCCAACCACAACGCGTTGCGCTCCAGCTTCCAGTAAATCAATCACGTCTTGTTCGGTGCGAACACCACCACCAATTTGAATATTAGCGGGGGTACCTGCGAGTAACTTAGCAATAAGGTCTAACTGACGTGCACTGGTGTCTTTTGCGCCGGTTAAATCCACTAGATGAAGCCAGTCAGCGCCAGCTTTGTTGTATAAATTAAATTGTTCTACTGGGTCGACTTTATATTCTGTCACTTGGCCGTAATCGCCCTGATAGAGGCGTACAACCTGACCTTCAATTAAATCTAATGCGGGAATAATCATTTCTGTTCCTTATTCGACTTGCCGCTTTATCGCTTACAGCTTCCGTTTATTATTTAGAGCTCTAGAAAGTTCTGAATTAATTTAGAACCGGCTTTTGATGAACGCTCTGGGTGGAATTGAACGCCGTAATAGTTGCCATTTTGAATCGCTGCGCTAAATGGATTTCCGTAGTCACATTGTGCGATAGTGTAATCACCAACTGGCATTGCAAAGCTGTGTACAAAATAGAAGTACTCACCCTCTTCAATATCTTTGAATAGTGGGTTTCCAGCTTTAGCTGAAACTGTATTCCAGCCCATGTGAGGCAATGGCAAATCACCGGTTTGCATTAAGCGAACTTCACCTTCAACTAAGCCTAGACATTCAACGATATCATCCGCTTTCTGTCCTTTCTCTTCAGAAAGTTTGCCTAGCAGCTGCATACCTAAACAGATGCCAAGTAGCGGTTTATCTACCTTAGCCACAAGCTCGATTAAGTTACGTTCTTCAAGGTTCTTCATCGCTTCGCTAGCTGTTCCTACCCCCGGTAAGAACAACTTATCCGCAGCAAGAACCACTGCTGGGTCTTTTGAAATCGTCACTGGGTAGCCCAAACGTTCAATGGCGAATTTCACTGAAGAGACGTTGGCACAACCCGTATCGATAATGACAACTTTTTGTTCATTCGCCATTAGAGAACCCCTTTGCTGCTTGGCAACTCATTTCCTTGTACTTGAATAGCTTGACGCAGTGTACGACCAAACGCCTTAAACAAGCTTTCAATAATGTGGTGAACATTCTCACCAGTAGAAGACAAGTGCAGAGTGCACGCGAGCGTGTCTGTTAGTGAACGGAAGAAGTGATATACCATCTCAGTGGATAAGTCGCCTACTTCTGGGCGGCTAAACTCAGCGTCGAATTTCAAATAAGGGCGACCTGATAGGTCTAATGCACATTGCGCTAAACATTCGTCCATCGGCAGCGTGAAACCAAAACGACCAATACCACGCTTATCGCCTAAGGCTTCTTTAATCGCCTGACCAAGTGCCAAAGCGGTATCTTCAACCGTGTGGTGATCGTCGATGTGCAGGTCACCATCCACTTTAAGCTTTAATTGGAAACCACCGTGAGTGGCGATTTGATCAAGCATGTGGTCGAAGAAACCTAAACCGGTTTCGATTTCGTTACCGCCCGTTTCATCCAAATTCACCGCGACCTTGATATCAGTTTCTTTTGTCTTACGAACCACACTTGCAGTACGAGCCTTAACGGTGAGATCTTTGACAATTTGAGGCCAGTTCATGGTTTCAGGATTGTACTGAATACCGCGAATAGCCATGTTCTCTGCCAGTTGCAGATCCGTTAATCGGTCGCCAATTACAACCGATGATTTAAAGTCAACTTTGCCGCCTTGAAGGTACTGTTTCACCATCCCTAACTTAGGCTTACGACAAGAGCAGTTATCTTTTTCAAAGTGAGGACAAATCAACACATCATCAAACTTCACACCTTGAGAAGAGAAGATATCCATCATCATGTTGTGTGGAGCATCGAAGTCTTCTTGTGGGTAGCTGCTTGTGCCTAAACCATCTTGGTTGGTGACCATAACCAAGCGATAACCTGCATCTTGTAGAGTCAGCAAACTTGGGATAACAAAAGGTTCCAGTTTCAGTTTGTCTAAACGGTCAACCTGAAAATCCACCGGAGGCTCAACAATTAAGGTGCCGTCACGGTCGATAAAGAGAATTTTCTGTTGGGTGCTCATTGTAGAATCCTTTCTATTGGTAGTAGTTACGAATAAACGCGACCGTCTTTTCGCACTCTTCTCTATTGCCTACGCTAATGCGCACGCAGTCTTCAATTGGTGAATTACGTAAAATAATACCTGCGTCCCAAGCGGCTTTGAACAATGCATCGCCATCAGGGAATTTAACCAGCAAATAGTTGCCCCAACCTTCAAACACTTGAACGCCACTCACCATAGACAGACCTACTTGCATGTAAGCTCGGTTAGCATTCAGATCCAGCACTTGGTATTTAGCACGTGCAAGACCAGCTTCAGACAGCGCTTGTGTCGCAATTTCAGCCACAGGTACTGGCACTGGATAAGGTGCGATGACCTTTAACAGTACATTGATTAGTTCTTCATTGGCCAAGGTAAAACCACAACGTAACCCTGCAAGAGCAAACGCTTTAGATAGCGTGCGTAGAATCGCCAAGTTTGGATACTGTGCCAGCAAATCGACCGTTGATGCTTCTGGGCAGAAATCGATGTAGGCTTCGTCCATCACGACAATCGCGCGGTCTTTGGTCATTTCTAGCAGAGTGACAATGTCCTCACGCTTAACCAAGTTCCCCGTTGGGTTATTTGGGCTACAAACAAATACCAGCTTTACGTTTTCCAGATTGGCTTCGATGTTGGCTAAATCTAACTGCCATTCTGCGGTTAGCGGTACTTTCTTGCGTTCAACGCCAATAGTTTCAGCACTGATTGCGTACATGCCGTAAGTCGGTGGGCAGAACAAAATCGCATCTTGGTTTGGCTCACAGAAAGCACGCACCAATAATTCAATACCTTCATCCGCGCCACGAGAAGTTAGTACTTGCTCTGGCTTCACCCCTGCATATGCTGCATAAGCGTTGATTAACTCTGGTGGCTGGCATTCGCTATAACGGTTTAAGCGAGCAAAATTGGTTTTGTATTCGTTGTTGAATGGCGATTCGTTTGCGTTTAGCCACACATCACCACTTCCGCCAATACGGCGAGCAGAAAGATAAGGCGTTAATTCTTGAACTTGTTTACGAGCGAGTTTTTCCATGATGATTACGCCTTCTGTCCTTTTTCAATAGCAAGCTTTTCAATACGAATCGTAACGGCACGTTTGTGTGCGTCTAAGCCTTCTGCTTCAGCCATTTTTACAACTGTTGGTGCCAGTGCTTTCAGACCATCAGCGCTTAGCTCTTGTACTGTCATACGTTTGCTGAAATCCGCTAAACCTAAGCTTGAATAAGTGCGGGTATAACCGTAGGTTGGCAGCACGTGGTTAGTACCTGAAGCATAATCACCCACTGATTCTGGTGACCAGTCGCCCAAGAAAATTGAGCCTGCATTGTCTAACAGCGGCACTAATTCACGAGGATTCTTAGTCTGAACAATCAGGTGCTCTGGACCATAGTAGTTAGAAATTGAAACAGCCTGAGTTAACGACTCTGCAATTATGATTAAGCTTGAAGCGAGAGCTTTTTCAGCAGTTGCTGCGCGAGATAGCGACTTAAGCTGTTTTTGAACCGCATCAGCCACTTGATCCGCAACGACTGGTGAAGGTGTGACCAAAACAACTTGAGAATCGGGACCGTGCTCAGCTTGGCTTAGTAAGTCTGCAGCAATAAAATCGGCGTCCGCAGTGTCGTCTGCAATCACTAACACTTCTGATGGACCTGCTGGCATATCGATCGCTGCGCCACGGAAATCATTACTCACTTGGCGTTTTGCTTCCGTTACATACGCATTGCCTGGACCAAAAATCTTATCCACTTTCGCTACGCTTTCCGTACCGTAAGCCATTGCTGCAATTGCTTGGCCGCCACCAACGTTATAAACCTCATCGATCTTACAAAGCTTAGCGACATAAAGAATTTCATCAGCAATCGGCGGAGGAGAACACAACACGACTTTACGACAACCTGCAATTTGTGCTGGAACACCAAGCATCAATACGGTTGATGGTAATGGCGCGCTGCCACCAGGAATGTACAAACCCACTTTGTTGATTGCGCGAGTCACCTGTTCACACACAACACCTGGCATAGTTTCAACTTTAATCGGTGCTGCTTTTTGTGCTTTGTGAAATTTAGAGATGTTGTTGTAAGCCAATTCCAACGCTTGCTTCATTTCGTCATCAAGACGCTCACATGCCGCGTCAATTTCTTCTGCCGAAACACGAATTGAATCCGGTTTACACTTATCGAATTTCTCAGTCAGTTCTAACAGAGCAGAGTCACCTTCCGCTCGAACTTTGGCAATAACTTCCGCAACCGCAGCAGTGATATTCGCACCTTCAGCGATAGCTGGACGTTCCAATACTGAGTCTTGCTGAGTTTCACTCAGCGATTGCCAAACAATCGTTCTCATCGGGATTACTCCATCATCTTCTCAATTGGTAATACAAGAATAGAACTTGCACCAAGTGCTTTTAACTTTTCCATTGTTTCCCAGAACAAATTCTCAGCACTGACGAGGTGCACGGCTACGCGAGTTTTATCAGCAGAAAGTGGTAACACTGTTGGGTCTTCTGCGCCTGGAAGTAGCGCCGTGATTTGAGGTAGTTTTTCGACTGGTGCGTGCAGCATGATGTATTTCGATTCTTTCGCTTGTTGCACGCCGTTCATACGAGTAAGAAGACGGTCAATCAACGCAGCTTTATCTGGAGCAAATTCACCAGTACGTTGGATCAGCTTCGCTTTTGATTGGAAAATCACTTCAACTTCTTTTAAGCCGTTCGCTTCAAGTGTCGCGCCTGTTGATACCAAGTCAGCAATTGCATCAGCAAGGCCTGCACGTGGAGCTACTTCAACTGAGCCAGTTAACATACAGGTACTAAAATCGATACCTTGTTCTGCCATGTACGCTTTTAGAAGTTGAGGATAGGTCGTTGCAATACGTTTGCCTTTAAGATCTTGTGGGCCGTTGTATTCCACATCTTTGTCGATTGCGATTGAAAGACGGCAACCACCGAAGTCCATACGACGTAGGTCTACGAATTCGCTTGGCTGGTTTAGAGCAATACGGTCATAACGGGTTTCTTCTAACACGTTTTCACCAACAAAACCCAAGTCAACCACGCCATCCATAATCAAACCTGGGATATCGTCATCACGAACAAGAAGCAGGTCAATTGGCATATTTAACGAGTGAACCACTAAACGTTCGCCCATAACATTAAATTTAACCCCACATTTCTTTAGTAGGCTCTGGCATTCGTTGCTTAAACGACCTTTCTTTTGGACTGCTATTCTTAGGCGTTGTGTTTGCATTACATTCTTCCTTCGTAAAATATTGAAATCTTTAAGTTTTAATTAATCTAGATAGTAAAAAACCCTTGAGAGATTGGTCTCCCAAGGGTCTAAAATCTTAAAATTACTTTGATTTAACCACCGGGAGAATCCTGTCTCCCGGGTATGCGTACATCTCCCGAAAGACTCTTAGGGATGATGGTGATGATGAATATTCATGACAAAATTACGCATACTTAATTACACCGAATGTGTTTACTGGATTGCCTTCAACACTATCTAAGCTCGTCTCATTTTTCAACAAAAAATTTCACTTTTTTCCATCTTTTTCTGGTAGCAACTTTTCGAGCATAAAAAAGGAGGCTGAAGCCTCCTTTAATTTCCTGAAATAAAAAGCATTAAGCTTCGTTACAGGTCACCAACTTAGATTTTGCCAATGCGTTAAATACAAAGCACACTGCGATAAATGCCACTGTGGATGCAGCTAACGAAGCCAGCACGGATAGCGTCATACCAAGAACAATAAAACCAACGCATGATACACCTGCGACCGCTAGAGCATATGGAAGCTGAGTTGCCACGTGGTCAATATGATTACAGCGTGCGCCAGTAGAAGACAAAATAGTGGTGTCTGAAATTGGAGAACAGTGGTCACCAAATACAGAACCCGCTAGTACCGCGCTCAGCATAGGTAGCATCAGAGCAATCTCAGTTGCACCTGCCATATCACCTGCGATTGGCAGCATGATACCGAACGTGCCCCAAGAAGTACCAGTAGAGAAAGCCATAATGCCTGATAGCAAGAATAAAATTACTGGCAACCAATGTGGGTCGATGTTGCCTTGAGCTAACGAAGAGAGGTACGCGCCCGTTTTCATGTCACCGATTACTGAACCAATTGTCCACGCGAAAACAAGAATTAAGATCGCACCAAACATCGATTTAGCACCAATCCACAGCGCACGTGCAGTTTCAGTGATCGCGATACCTTGTTTAACCACAGTGAATAGAGCAACCGCTAAACCAACTAAGCCACCGTAAATCAGTGATGTATCAACCTTGGTATTTTCAAATGCACCTAGCACGTTAAACGCTTTGCCATCAACTGCTAATGCTTGACCACCGGTATACAGCATTGAACCAACGGTCGCGATAATCAGTAGTACGATTGGGAAAATAAGGTCTGAAACTTTGCCCTTTTCACTTTCACGGATATCAAGCTCATCATTTAAATCGCGAGCTTGTTCGTCATTCTCAGACATATCATCATCGAAACCTTGGCCTTGAGAAGCATTGATTTCGTGTTGGCGCATCTGACCGATATCCATTTGGAACCATACAACTGCAAACACCATTAATAGTGCAAATACCGCATAGAAGTTCATCGGAACCAAACGCAGATAAGCACCAAGCGCAGAATACTCAGTAATACCGTGTGATACCAAAATGCCGCCGATGATGGTCATGATGTATGCGCCCCAGCTTGAAGCAGGCATAACAACACACATTGGTGCAGCAGTAGAGTCTAGGATGTAAGCCAGTTTAGCGCGTGAAACATAAAAGCGGTCAGTAACAGGACGAGAAATTGAGCCAACCGCTAAGCTGTTGAAGTAGTCATCAACAAAAATGAAAACCCCTAAAAACGCAGCAAGTAGCTTTGAACCACGTTTGCTTTTCACGCGAACTTGGGCCCACTCGGCGAATGCACGAGTACCGCCAGAAAGCGTTAATAGTGCAGTCATCATTCCCAGCAGCAGCAAGAAGCCAACAATACTCATATTCCAAGTATTCAGGCCACCGTCTTCAACAAATACGTTTGTTACTTTGGTGCCGACATAACTAATTGCATCACCAATGGAGTAATCAGCAAGTAATAACGCGCCAAGGGCGATACCCATTCCAAGAGAAACAAGTACACGACGAGTAATAATAGCGAGACTCAACGCCACTAACGCAGGGACTAGTGACAAAGGAGACGAAGCAAAATCTAATAAATTCATGATCTTCAAAAACCAATAATATTTCGGTTAGAGATCTACTGCAGATAAACCACATCGAATATGTTCAATGCGATTAATGTTGAACTAAGCGAAAGGGAAGTGAACACTCCACCCAACCCTACAGTAGCGCTCCATAGTTTAACAACAATATAGACTATGGCAGTGTTGCCCCTATTCGATGACAACCCCAGCTAGCAGATTGATGGCCTGACTAACTTCGGCGATATGGCCTTTCTCCGGTATTCATTGGCATCACCCCAATACTGGATACTGATCAACATCGCTCCTCTACGTCGAAGATAGAACAATTACCTACGCAAACTTATTATTGCGTGATTATTGAGCTTACTCCGCTTTAGGTGTGACGTATTGTACTTAACAAAACTGTCAATGCAACATACAATTTCATTTTTCATTACCTCTATTTATTCACAGCGTGAATGAATTATATTTCATAACCTAACTCATAGAGTTTTAGACCTAATTACATTAATTGCATAAAAATAGTCCGTACCTGACGCTCTGAAGTCCTAATATTACCTTTCTTTTTTTAAGGCTAAGTTTTAAAAGGCTAACTTTAATTACTACCTATGGTGGAAATTTCAGAATATTTACATTAATGTTGAATTAATTATATTGTAAGAACTAATAAGTCGGTTTATTATTACCCCGTTAATTATTTAATTAAACAGGATTAAGAAATGTCGGAAATCACTAAAACTCTATTAAATATTCGTAGTCTTCGTGCATTTTCACGCGATCTAACTTTAGAGCAACTTGAAGAAGCGCTTGATAAATTAACGATCGTAGTTGAAGAGCGTAGAGAGTCTGAAGAAAAAGAACAAGCTGCTCTAGCTGAACAAGAAGCAAAATTAGCAGCAATTGCTGAGCAAATTGCTAATGACGGTATTGATGTTGAAGCATTAATTTCTGCTCTTGCTGGCGAAACAAAATCTAAATCAAAAGCAAAAGGCAAACGCGCACCTCGTCCAGCGAAATATAAATACATGGACAATGGCGTAGAGAAAACTTGGACAGGCCAAGGCCGTACACCTTCAGCAATTCAAAAAGCTTTAGATGAAGGCAAATCTCTAGAACAATTCGAAATTTAATTTTCTAGTTATCAAAAAAGGCTCCGAATTCGGAGCCTTTTTTATACCTATTATTAAATCATATTGATAGATGTAACTTTATTCAGGCTAGCGTTATCTTTCCCAATATGCTTCTTCTAAGCTATCTTCACGCTCAGGAAGACCTCGAGATAAACGAGGAGAATGCTGAGCTAGCACTTCATAACTTACACGGTTTGCATATTTACAAACTTGTGAGAAAGAAGAATAGGTTAAGAAATTATGTTGGTGCTTACTTGAATTAGGCACATTACCTTTATGATATTTATTGGCTGCCATGTCATGAAGCAATGCAGACAAAGCTGCATCACCTGCCCCATTCGTGTTCTTAATTTTCTCTGGACCACCCATATAAGGTGAAATATGAGAATAAACTCGAGTTGGATTTTCGCAGCTCAGTCTTGTTGCTGGGCGACTAAATTCGAAGCGATTGAACTCTGGAATAGCACCCGGCAATAATGGTAAAGAAGTCTCTCTTTTACTTTCTTCTTCGGTATAACCCGCCATATATAAACCAACAGGCCCTGCGGTACATAAAACTAAATCAACCCAATCTAATGCTTTATCCGATGCCATTAATGGATCACTTTCACCCGTTAATGCTTCTGCTTCATCTTCATTCATTGCAACAACAGAAACGTAATCACGCAAAAATTCTTTCCAATATTTAGGATCATCCTGAATAACGAATTTTGTTCCTAATGTTAATACAACTGGCACGTCATATTTCTTTGCATATTCAATTGCGCGCATTGTAGCTTGTGGCATTGGGTCGCCTTCTTTACAACGAACCAAATATGCGGTGATCACTAACGCAGATGCATTTTTAAATATTTTTTCAGGAATGCTGTCTGGGTGAAGCTTATTCATTTGGCCTTCGCTAATTGCAAAAGTACGCTCACCGTCTTCTGTAATTAAAGCGAAACAACGCCCGATTGCTCCGTCAACACCTTGCAGATAATTTAGATCCATCCGGCTAGAGGTATTACATAAATAACGATAACCGTAGCTGCCAATTTTAATATCTTGGCTCATCACACCCAATAGCGTTGAACGGTCATCGGCTAGCACAGAATAATTGTGCAAGGTATTGCCGATAGTTCCACCCGCAAATTCATTTTTGATTAAACCATTTTGCTTTAACTCAGTGTATAAAGCTTCAGCGGTCTCATCATCAATCACTAAAGAGTGACCTTTGCTCAGGCCATAACGCTCAATGAGTTCGGAATCCACTTTCGCTTCAATATCAACCAAGGTCTGATCAATACCGATAATATGTGTGCGAGATAATCTCTTATTATCTTGCGCTTGGATAACTAATGGATCACGTGCATCGACTGGAAAGTAATGCTTTGACTTACGTTGGCCAGGAAATTTCATAACGATAATTTAGGTGCGTGAGAAGAAAAGAGCCGGAATTTTACCCTGCGTCCAGTAAGGCGGCAACTCAACAAAGGATAGCAAACGTTTACGTGGACAAAGTTTTTTACACAAGAAATTTAGATAACGATTACATTTCTATTTATGGCATCAATAAAGCTTAAATACACCAAATCAGAAGTGTGAACTCAGTCTCTGATCTGTCCTCAAAAAAGTCTTTCTGTTAGAATCTGCGTCCAAGTCAATCAAGTGGTATTAAGTCATGTCAGATAACCGCAACGCAAACAGCCAAAAGAAAGTCATTGTAGGCATGTCAGGTGGCGTTGATTCTTCCGTTTCAGCATATCTTCTTCAACAACAAGGCTATCAAGTAGAAGGCTTGTTTATGAAGAACTGGGAAGAAGACGATAACGAAGAATATTGTACGGCAGCAGAAGATCTTGCCGATGCACAGGCTGTCTGCGACAAACTTGGTATCTATTTACACACGATTAATTTCGCAGCGGAATACTGGGACAATGTGTTCGAATATTTCTTAGCGGAATACAAAGCGGGTCGCACACCAAACCCAGACATTCTTTGTAACAAAGAAATCAAGTTCAAAGCATTTTTAGAGTTTGCAGATGAAGTGTTAGATGCAGACTATATAGCTATGGGTCACTATGTTCGTCGCACCTTCGTAGAAGAAGGTGAAAAGCCACAAATGCTACGTGGTAAAGACAACAATAAAGACCAAAGCTACTTCTTATATACACTGAGCCACGAACAGGTTGCACGCAGTTTGTTCCCGGTCGGTGAATTAGAAAAACCAGAGGTTCGCCGTATTGCTGAAGAGCAAGGTTTAATCACAGCGAAGAAAAAAGATTCAACTGGTATCTGTTTTATCGGTGAGCGCAAATTTACAGACTTCTTGTCTCGCTATTTGCCTGCTCAACCGGGTAAAATTGAAACTCCTGAAGGTAAAGTTATGGGCGAACATCAAGGCCTTATGTACCACACATTAGGGCAACGCAAAGGCTTGCACATTGGTGGTCAAAAAGGTGGCGGCGGTAACGAAGACCCATGGTACGTTGCAGAGAAAGATCTCAAACGTAACGTACTTATCGCAGTACAAGGCGCAGATCATCCGTTATTGAAATCATACGGATTAATGGCTTCACAACTACATTGGGTTGATCGTACGCCAGTGAAAGAAGCGTTCCGCTGCTCAGTGAAGACACGTTACCGTCAAACTGACATTCCTTGTACCGTTATCCCTGTGGATGACAACAACATCAAGGTTATGTTTGATGACCCACAAGTCGCAGTTACCCCAGGACAGTCTGCTGTTTTCTACCAAGGCGATGTATGCCTAGGTGGCGGCATTATTGAACAACGTATTTAAGGAGTATTTACGTGGCTAACACAATTTATGACCGAACTATCGCATTTGCTGGAATTTGCCAAGCTGTCGCTTTAGTGCAAAAAGTAGCGAAAGACGGTTACTGTGATTCAGACGCGTTTGAAACTTCACTGCGTGCAATTTTAGCAACGAATCCAAGTAACACTATTGGTGTTTTCGGTAGCGAAGCTGATTTGAAGGTCGGTCTTGAGTGTCTAGTTAATGGCATAGACAGCACCCCTTCAGGCAGTGCTATTACTCGCTACATAATTAGCTTACTGGCTTTAGAGCGTAAGTTATCCAGTCGTCGAGATGCGATGTCTCAACTGGGTGATCGTATTCAAATGTTCGAACGCCAAGTAGAACATTTTGATTTACTTGATGAACAGATGATCAGCAACTTAGCGAGTGTTTATCTTGATGTAATCAGCCCTATCGGCCCTCGCATTCAAGTTGCAGGGACTCCAGCGGTATTGCAGCAAACTGCTAACCAACAAAAAGTACGTGCACTACTATTATCCGGTATTCGTTGTGCAGTACTTTGGCGTCAAGTCGGCGGCCGACGTCTTCATCTGGTCTTCGGACGCAAGAAGATGGTTGACCAAGCCAAGATATTACTGGCCAGAATGTAATCGTTAGCTCGCACAATGCGAGCTAATTTTTTTGCTCATCGTTTTGAGTAGTAGAAATCTCGCGCAATCGTTTGCGCAATATTCGTGACAATTGCCATTGATACTGGTATAAAGCACACGAAATTTAGAAACCAATTCAGGAGAAGATCATGGAACTGTCAGCATTGACTGCTGTTTCACCAGTAGACGGCCGTTACGGCAGTAAAACTATTGCACTACGCAGTATTTTTAGTGAATTTGGCTTACTTAAATACCGTACTATCGTTGAAATTCGCTGGTTACAGAAGCTTGCAGCAACAGCTGAGATTGCAGAAGTTCCTGCATTCAGTGAAGAAGCAAACAAATTCCTTGATAGCGTTGCAGCAAACTTCAGCGAAGCTGATGCACAACGTATCAAAGATATCGAACGCACAACTAACCACGACGTAAAAGCGGTGGAATATTTCTTAAAAGAAAAAGTTGCTGGCGTTCCTGAGCTTCACGCAGTTAATGAATTCATTCACTTTGCATGCACTTCTGAAGACATCAACAACACTTCTCACGCTCTGATGCTTAAAGAAGCTCGTGATACGGTTATTCTTCCTGAAATCCGTAACATTATTGATGCTATCCGTGGCCTAGCGGTTGAATATCGTGATATCCCACTTCTATCTCGTACTCACGGCCAGCCTGCTTCTCCATCGACTATGGGTAAAGAGATGGCGAACGTTGCGTACCGTATGGAACGTCAATACAAGCAAATCGCGAACGTTGAAATCCTAGCGAAAATCAACGGTGCTGTAGGTAACTACAACGCGCACCTTTCTGCTTACCCAACGGTTGATTGGCACAAATTCAGCGAAGAGTTCGTTACAGAATCTCTTGGCGTAACTTGGAACCCATACACAACTCAAATCGAACCTCACGATTACATCGCAGAGCTATTTGATGCAGTGGCACGTTTCAACACGATTCTTATCGACTTCGACCGTGACGTTTGGGGCTACATCGCTCTAGGTCACTTCAAGCAAAGAACAATTGCTGGCGAAATCGGTTCTTCAACCATGCCACACAAAGTTAACCCAATCGATTTCGAAAACTCAGAGGGTAATTTAGGTCTGGCAAACGCTGTGTTTACTCACCTAGCACAAAAACTGCCTATCTCTCGCTGGCAACGTGACCTTACAGACTCAACGGTACTGCGCAACCTAGGCGTGGGCGTGGGTTATGCAATCATTGCCTACACGTCGACTCTGAAAGGTATCAGCAAGCTAGAAGTGAACCGCGAAGCTCTACTGGCTGAACTGGATAAGAACTGGGAAGTTCTAGCAGAGCCAGTACAAACAGTGATGCGTCGTTACGGCATTGAAAAGCCATACGAGAAGCTAAAAGAGCTCACTCGTGGTAAACGTGTTGACGGTGAAGCAATGCGTAACTTCATTGATGGCCTAGAACTGCCAGAAGAAGAAAAAGCGCGTTTGAAAGAAATGACACCTGCAAGCTATATCGGTCAAGCGATTGAGCTAACTGACAAGCTATAAGCTGTAATTCGATTAAGAAAGGGAGGCACTGCCTCCCTTTTTATTTGCCATAAGTTTATTTATTGACTCTTTTCGAAGAACAGCGTTACCTGCCCCACTTCAATACCAAACTTTTTAATCTTGGTGATGTTAAATACCCGACTCTCATCTTGACGGTAAAGCCAGTCATCAAAAGTCACCTCAATTTCACCATCGTCCATTTTTAACAAGAAATCATACTTCCACTGAAGTGCATTGCCGACTTCCTGCCCGATAGCGTCACCAATAACATCGTCAGCTCGCCCAAGATAGAAACCATTCGACGAACGCTGAATAGCCCAAACCCGTTGGCTCTTCTCGCCATCGTCAAAGACAAAATCTTCGGTCAGTGTCAGAGTGTTGCCGATAATATGCCCTTCAATATCCACTTCAAAGCGTCGAGTCTGCTTGTCAGTATAATCTTGCACCATTCCCCAAGCTTTCGTGTTGCCCTCGAAATAACCGAACAGGTCGAATTTCGGTTCGCTTTGATGATAATCCGATAACTCGGCGCTGCATGCTGTCAATAACAGCAATACTGACGCCACAAAACTCTTTTTAACCCAACTCATCATCGATTCATCCCTAATAGTTGTTGGCGCAAGGTTTGATATTCCGTTTTAGGTGATAACCAAATGGCTAAAAACGCATCATTCAGTGACTCATCGTCTATCGTTCCCACCACTTTCTGTTCACCAACGTTGGAAATATAGACGAACTCACCCTCAGTGCCATCCGTAACATAAATCAGCTTTTCACCAGTTTTCACACTGGGAAATATAGTTGTTAACTTTGGCATCCAAGTGGTTATCTTCTCATCACTGAAACCTTGTTTCTGCCACTGTTCTTCTGTTGCTTCGAGCAACTGAGTACTACTGATATCCCTGAGATAGCGAATTTCCAACGCTATGGGATGCGGTGAAATATCACCCTCTAGTTTGTACTTGCCATCTGGCGAACGTAACTGGGAGGAGTAAATATCCAGCCACAGCCAAGAGAGCGTCGCCTGACCAACAATTGGCCACTGTTGCCATTGACGAACAACATCATTTGTATTTCCCGTTGCGCTGACATTAGCGCTAACGAGTACTATCAGTGTCAGGATTATTGACCGAAACTGAGCAATCATTTGTAAACACCCTCATGATTAACCACGCTACACCAGCCCATTGCACAGTTAATACGACTAGTGAACCTACAACGGATAATGAAAATTCAACCGCTGAAAATTTATATCCAGCCCAGTAACTCAAGGCACCACAGACCCCGACAAACAGCATCACCAAGCCTTTACGGTATTTGCTTAAGTGCGGTACCCATTGTCTTGCGTACCAGACAAACACCAACCAGAGAGCGGCGAGCCACACAGGTACGTGAGCGCTTTTAAATACCAATAGGCCAAATGCGCTATTAAAGGAATCTAAAGCAATTCCTCCGACACCAAGCGCTAATATCCTGCCAATGTCATCACGGCTTGAATAGGCAGCGTAACCTAACGTCACTAGCCCCAAAGCTAAAGTCAGCCACTGAAAGCGCTCCTGTCCCAGAACAGCGAGAAACCAGATTATCTGGAACCAGAGTGATACGACAAATAGGCGCCCCACAGTTAGCCTCGTTGCAGCGTCATATGTATGGTGCTTATGGTTCGCGCGTTAAAGCCACCTTCGCAATAGCAGAAGTAGTAACGCCACATACGAATAAAGCGTTCGTCATAGCCGAGCAGTGACACTTGCTCAAGTGACTGTTCAAAACGCAGCCTCCAGTCTTTCAGGGTTTGAGCATAATCGAGCCCTAAATCAAAAATATCTCTGGTAATCAAATCACTATGCTGAGTAGCCGTTTGAGTCAGCACCGTAACCGACGGTAAAAATCCGCCTGGGAAAATATATTTCTGAATAAAATCAACATTATTGCTGTAATAGTCGTAACGCTGATCGGCGATGGTAATCGCTTGTATTGCCATTAAACCTTTTGGTTTTAGTAACGACTGACACTTCTTGATGTAAGACTTAAGATACTGCTTACCCACTGCTTCAATCATTTCGATAGAAACCAGCTTATCGTACTGACCTTCCAACATTCGGTAGTCTTGCTTAAGTAAAGTGACGCGGTCACCTAAACCTGCGCGCTCAATTTGCTCTTTTGCATAACTGTATTGTTCTTCCGAGATGGTGGTGGTAGTGACATGGCATCCGTAAGTTTGAGCCATGTAAATCGCCATAGCGCCCCAACCGGTACCGATTTCAATCACATGGTCACTCGGTTTCAGTTGTAACTGCTGGCAGAGGCGTTCCATCTTGTTAATCTGCGCTTGCTCTAACGTGTCATTTGGCGATGAGTACAACGCACTTGAGTAGAGCATTCGTTTGTCTAGGAAGGTCTTGTAAAGTTCATTTCCCAAATCATAATGCGCTTCGATGTTTTCTTTGGCCTGATCAACGGAATTTCGTTTGAACCAATGGCCAACCTTATACGCCCACTGCGTCAACCAACTGCTGCGTTGCTCGATTCTGTCTAACGCACTCATGTTTTTCGCCATAAGTTCCATTAGAGCCGTTAGATTTGGGCTATCCCACCAGTCATCCATATACGCTTCTGCGGCTGCAATGCTGCCACCTTTCAATAGTCGCGAATAAAAATCAGGATGTTTAACCCAGATCACTGCATGAGGTTCATCTTGATTTTTATGACCAAACTGCTGCTGATTAGACGCCTGATCAGAAAAAGACTCCACAATCGTTAAGCTGCCGACATCCAAGTACTGCAAACATTTAAATGCAACGTTGCGAGCGCTTTTCTGCCACGCAGATAAGCTGGTTGGCATATCCATAGAAGTCACATTTATCATTGCGTATTCTCCTTACTACGATTGTTTTCTTTTTTTGTGTGTTCGGATGATCATGAATCGGCACACCTTTCATCCATAGTTTCAGCGCATGCAAGTAAATTCCTAATGTCACTTTTATCGCCATAACCGGCGTTTTTGCTAACAAAGCAAGCAAACCTTTGGTGGTAAATTCTTGGCCTTTCATAGCCAGTGTTGCGTCGAATGCTTTACCTTCGCGATGACATTCCAAATGCACCATAAGAGACTCAGTCAACGGCTTTAACTTCCACTGGTACTGCTGATCTATCGGATTAAACGGAGAAACATGAAACGCTTTGTCATGTTGCCAGTTCTCTCCGTCAGCGCCCATTTCAGCCGGTATCGCGTAGTAGTGGCGTTCATTCCAAGGTGTATTGCTGACCTCTGCCAGCAAATAACGCCACTCACCATTTTCGTCATAGATGTAATAAAAATTCACAGGGCTGAAATAGATACCTAAGTAGCGCAAGTGAATCACGGCAAGCACCTTGCCTTCTATTCGGTTGCCCGTGAGTTCAAACACTTTATCTTGTATAGCCTGTTTGAGTTCACCGTCGCCAAGGTAATCTTCACGGCGCAATCTTGCCCAGTGCCACCATTTCTCGCCTAGTCCCCATACTTTTTGCGATAACGAAGTCCATTCATCCAAGTCAATGCAGGGCATAAACAAGGAATAGGTCAACGCATGGTTCTTAGGAGTGAAGCGTCTGTGCCTCACACTGCCTACGAGCAGTTGGCTGTTGAGGGCTGACATTACGCAGCCCCTTTCATCTTGGCTTCATTAACGCGCGCAATATTGGTCACCACATCTAACGCACTTCGTACGCCATCTTCATGGAAACCGTTGTGCCAGTATGCTCCACAGAACCAAGTATGATTTTCTCCGCTGATTTCTGCTTTACGTTGTTGCGCTTTAATCGACTCTTCGGTAAACACTGGATGGTGATAAACAAAGCTGCGAAGAATCTTGTTCGGATCGATGTGCTCACTGCTATTTAGTGACACACAGAAAGTCTCTGGTGCATCAATATGCTGCAAAATGTTCATGTTATAGGTGAGTGAAGGTAAGTGAGAATCCTGCCCTTCATCCCCTCTCAACCAATAGTTCCATGACGCCCAAGCCGCTTTACGCTTAGGCAGCAAATTGGTGTCGGTATGCAAAATGACTTCGTTTGCCTGATAACCAAGCTGAGACAAGATTTGCTGCTCACTTTCTGTTGCGTCTTCCAGCATCGAAAGCGCCTGATCGCTGTGACAAGCAAAAACCACTTCATCGAACCACTCGGTTTTGCCAAGACTTGTCACTTCAACACCACCAGCAGCACGTTTTACTTTGTCGACAGGTGAACTGGTTCGAATACTCTGTTTAAACCCTTGGGTAAGTGGCTCAATGTAGGAGCGAGAGCCGCCTTGAATAACGTTCCATTTAGGACGATTGCTGATATCAAGCAGCCCGTGATTTAAGAAAAAGCGCAGGAAAAACGTTAATGGAAACGCACGCATATCCGCCAGAGACGACGACCAAATAGCTGCGCCCATTGGAAGAATGTAGTTTTCACAGAAATAATGCGAAAAGCCATGATGATTGAGAAACTGCCCAAGAGTTTGCAGATTGACTTCAGACTCCTTGGCTTCTTCTTTGGCTAACTTATTAAAACGCAGAATTTCGGAAATAAAATGATAGAAACGAGGGTTCAGCCAATTACGTTTCTGAGCAAACAGAGTCATGATCGTATGCCCATTGTATTCAAGACCATTCGCATCATTACGAACACTGAAACTCATTTCGGTCGGCGTCGTTGTCACACCTAACTCGGCCATTAAACTAATAAAGTTAGGATATGTACGATCGTTGTAAACAATAAAACCGGTATCTACCGCGTAAGTTTTTCCGCCGAGTTCAACGTCAACCGTCGCTGTATGCCCACCAATATAATCATTGGCTTCAAATACCGTAATGTCATGCTGTTCATGCAGATAGTAACCGCAAGACAAACCAGAAATACCTGTACCAATAATTGCAATCTTCATATTGTTTTCCTTTTAAGACCGAAACAGCAGACCAGTCACTGCGTGCTGCCATGAGTAAGGTAATGACCCCAGTATTCTTAAAATCCAGGTAAATCGTTTGGGGAAATAAATGTTGGACAACCCTTTATCTAAACCTTTCTGAATCGCTTCTGATGCTTGTTCAACGCTGATGAGCATGGGCATAGAAAAGGTATTTTTCGCGGTTAGCGGCGTATCAACGAAACCAGGGAAAATTGTAGATACTTCGACGCCTCGGTCGCGCCAATCCAAGCGTAATGAACGAGCGATGTATCCGACTGCAGCTTTGGATGCACCATAAGCTTCCGCTCGCGGCAGTGCCAGCTCACTGGCGATTGAACTCACCACCGCCACTCTGTGCCCTGAGACTAAATGAGGCTCTATCGCTTCAATAATATTGGTCAAACCGAACACATTGGTTTGAAACACTCGCTCAACCAGTTTCGAATCCATTTCTCCATTATCGATATACTCACAATTGCCCGCATTAAGAAGCCAAAGGTCTGGAGTCAACGGTAAACTGCGCAGCGCATTGAAGGTCTGCACTCGATCCGTAATATCAAACTCGCAAGTCTCAATATTTGAATACGCTTCATCTAGCTTAGCCAAAGATTCTTTATTTCTCCCACAAGCAATAACTTGCCAGCCTCGTTTGGCATAATCCAACGCCAATTGCTGTCCAATGCCAGATGTTGCTCCAGTAATCAGTACCGCACTCATTGGCCCAACCTCCGCTTAATGCTTTTAATGACTCCACCAAGTAAAGGGATGTGCTCGTAAAGCATTTCGCCCAGATCAAAGTAATCTCGGTGGGATATAACCTTGCCGTCGGCAAATTTAAGGTGGCTCATACCATTAACATCAATAGGATTGCCGCCAGATAACTTGGGGTGCTGCAAATGCATGGTCCAAGTGATAAATCCGTCATTGTCAGACTGATGTTGTTCGGCAATTGAAAACTCACATCGCTCAACATTCTGATAAAGGTTAGCAAAATAGCTTTGCAGTGCTTCCAGCCCTTCTATCCGATGCGCCGCATCTTCAAATACCACCTGCTGGTGATAAACCTCTGGCAGCAAATGCAAATTGTCTTTACTGAGCTGCTGATAAAACTGGGCGATAACTTGGATATCCATATTCGCTAAACCTGTACAAATTTATTTTCCGTATAAGTTAAGTGTTAGGATAGCGCACAAAGAAAAGTTGTACAAAAAAATATTTGTACAACTTTTTGTAAGAATTCTTTAGCAGAGAAATTTAACAGTATGCAAGGGAGACAAATGGAAGGCACAAAAAAGCCAGCTAAGAAGCTGGCTTATAAATTTTAAGAATTGCGCAATGCAGCAATACGTTTATCTAGCGGTGGATGGCTCATCAGTAGCTCAGTCATCGTACGCTTACCGTTGATACCGAACGCCATCATAGAACCTTCCAATTGAGGTTCGTAGCTCATCTTCAAGCGCTCTAGTGCCGCAATCATCTTGTGCTTACCCACCAATTGAGCAGCGCCCGCATCAGCATGGAATTCACGATGACGGCTGTACCACATGGTAATGAAGCTTGCTAGGAAGCCTAACACCAATTCAAGCACCATAGAGACACCGAAGTACACCATCATGTTGCTGCCCTGACCTTCTTCGTCACTGTTACGAGAAGCAACAATGTTAGCAATGAAGCGCGACAAGAAGATCACGAATGTGTTCACAACACCTTGCATCAAGGTCATGGTAACCATATCGCCGTTTGCAATGTGGCTAACTTCATGAGCAAGCACAGCTTCGGCCTCATCACGCGTCATGTTATGTAGCAGGCCTGTAGAAACCGCCACTAACGAATCATCACGTTTTGCACCAGTAGCGAATGCGTTCATATCTGGAGAATCGTAAATAGCAACAGTAGGCATACCAATACCTGCTTGCTGCGACTGACGCTTCACAGTTTCCAGCAGCCAGTGCTCCATTTCGTTACGTGGGTTTTCAATTACAACACCACCCACTGAACTCAGAGCCATCCTCTTTGACATTAAGAGTGAAATAAATGAACCGCCGAAACCAAACACGGCTGCCATTACGAGCAATCCAGATAAACTACCCGGTTGCATCCCTGTAGTGGCATAAACAATATTCAAAACAACACTTAGCACCATTACGACGGCTAGGTTGGTTGCCAAGAATAACAATACTCGCTTCATTAATTATCTCCGTTGAGGAAAGCTGACTATTAACCCAAAGCCGGTGAAGTATTCCACACAAAGGCTTCAGGACTTTTCTAATACATAGTGTCTGCGATTTAAAAAACAAGGTTAAGTGTTAAATTGAAACATTTAATGTCAATTATGTGGCTATAATGTAAACAGATCCGATCTCTGTAGAGTTAGACTTTTGTCGTATTGAGGCACAGGTCGAAAGAGATTAAATTCCGAGTAGTGAGAGAGACATCATAACGAAGGATATCATCATGGCTGAAGCTCAAAGTTACAAAATGGCAATCGACCTACTCCGCTGCCATTTAGGCTTAACTGAAGAAGAAGCGAAGTTGCAACTGGGTATTGGTCAAGAACAATCTGTGCAACAACATATCGCTGAAACTCAACAAGCATTCGCTATGCTTGGTTTGAACAAAGAAGTGTAATCAAACAGATTTTAAAAAGGGCTGCATAATCTGCAGCCCTTTTTGTTTTGTCTGTCCCCAAGCTATTTCAGGATACTTGGTTTAGAACCCGACTACGCGAGCTCCTTTTCCATCAAAGGTTCAAGATTGATGTACTTTCCAAGTTCAGTGCGTTTAGCGCTTGGGATATATGGGATTTCGCCAAGTTTCGGCGCATGGATACGAGATTCCAACACCTCAATAATTTCAGCATAGTGCTCGGTGCCCGGGTTAATACGGTTTGCCACCCACCCAACAATTGTCAAACCATCTGCTTCAATACTTTCCGCCGTAAGCAGAGCGTGACTTAAACAACCAAGTTTCACACCCACCACTAATACAACGGGTAGTTTCTCTTGTTTGACCCAAGACGATAAACAATCTGTGTCAGAGACAGGCACTCGCCAGCCACCTGCACCTTCAATCAATACGGTGTCCGCTTTTGTTTTCAGGTAAGCCAGTTTGTCACTCAATACCTTGTAATCAATTGTCAGATTCTCGTGTTTAGCTGCAATGTGTGGCGATGCAGGCAATTCTAGCGCATATGGATTGACGTCGTCATACGGCATTTCTTGTGTCGCTACTTTCATGAGATGAAGAGCGTCAGAGTTTCGTAAACCTTGCTCCGTTCTCTCACAACCCGCCGCTACTGGTTTATAGCCAATTGTTGTAAATCCCTTATTGGCAATCGCTTGCAGTATCGCTTTTGAAGCCACTGTTTTACCAACATCGGTGTCCGTACCCGCAATAAATAATGCATTTATCATCGATAAATTACCCCTAAACAAACCTGATACGTTGCAGGTAAAGAACCTTGCTGACTTCGAAATCGTTCATAGGCCCGCTCTACTTGAATCAGTGCCCGTCTTCCCGTCAACCCCTGAGATCTTGAATGGATATGGTTCGCCCCGATGCCCTTTAGATCGCGCATAAGCTCAAAAGCGCTGTCATACCAAACAATCATCTCGGCCAAGTTTAAGTGATGCTTAGGAATCTCGGCTTGCGCTAACGCAACTTTTACCTGATTGAAAGAGATGAACTCATTAACATGTTGATGAGAATCAATTTTCCGCCATGACTGCTTAAGCTCAGCCAAGGAGCCATCAAGCAACGTAGAAAAGTAACCACGACCTAATGGTTTGAGTACTCGTCGTATTTCCGCCAGAGGCGTAGATAAATCATCACACCACTGAAGAGCCAGACTTGAAAAAACAATATCAAACTCGCCAGAAGGAAAAGGCAGTTCTTCCGCATCGGCATGAACATACGTGACCGAATCCTCACCACAACGCTCTCTCGCCTGCTCAAGCATAGCCGGAGAGAGATCGGCGCACACCACATTCGCCCCTAGCTGCTTAAGTTGTTGTGAAAAGTAACCCGTCCCGCAGCCCAAATCGAGAACCCGAAGCCCAGATAAATCTGCGGGTAGCTGCTTTAATAAGCGATGACCAACATCGCGCTGAAATGCCGCGTGTTTATCATAGGTCGCGGCGGCTTTGCTAAAGGCGCTTGAAATAGCAGATTTATCTTTGCTTTCAATCTCTGAGTGTAAGGCAAGTTCACTCATTTGTTTGACTCCATACACTGAGATAAAGCGTTGGCTAACGCCGTGATATCTTCGATACTGTGATTGGCCGTCAGCGTGATACGTAATCGAGCTGAGCCTTCAGGAACCGTTGGCGGGCGAATAGCTGTCATCCAAAAGCCCTTATCTTTAAGTTGTCGCGCAACGTTAAGTGCCTGTTGAGATTTACCCAAAATAAAAGGTTTGATCGGTGTAGATGTCGCGACATAGCCGTCAGCTGACTGCAATAGTTCATCATAAACCTGAGACAGCTCATGAAGCTTTTCGCGTCGCCAATGCTGAGTCTGAATCATGCCAACGGCGTGAGTAATGGCATAAGCCTGCGCTGGAGGGATAGCTGTCGAATAAACATGATGTCGTGCGAACTGAGTCAGATAGTTCCCCATTTCTTCACTGCACAGAATAGCCGCGCCCGAGAGTCCAAATGCTTTGCCGAACGTCACTACCAGTATCTCGGGATGAATACCCGCTGCATTGCAACTGCCGGCTCCATCTTCGCCTAAAACGCCCACACCATGAGCATCATCGACCATCAACCAAGCATTGTTTCGTGTTAGCTGATGAATTTCTTTCAATGGAGAGCTGTCGCCATCCATACTAAAGACGCCTTCCGTCACCACCAACGCATTTTGGTCACCAGAGAGCAGTTGAGATAGGTGTTGGAGATCGTTGTGCTTAAAGCGCTTCATTGCTGCTTGGCAAAGCATCCCAGCTTCCATTAATGAAGCATGATTTAGCTTATCTTGTAGCAGTAAATCGTCTTTACGCATCAAAGTAAAAAGCAACGCCTGATTAGCACTGAAGCCAGAGCCAAACAATACTGCTCTTTCGTAGCCCAGCCACTCACATAGCGAGCTCTCCAAACTGGCATGCGCCGCTGAGAAACCTGTCACCAAAGGAGAAGCACCACTTCCTGCGCCATAAATATCCAGTCCGACTTGCCACGCACGCGTCAGCGCTTTATCACTGGCAAGCCCCAGATAGTCATTGCTGGAGAAGTTGATAAACTCAGTGTCACCACACTGAGTTGAGACCTGATTTCCGCCTTCTAGCACCTGAAGCGAGCGAGTTAAACCGAGATTTTCCCGTTCGAGCAATGCACCTTGAACGCGAGATCTAAACTGTTGCGTCATAGAATAAATCGTCTGCAGTTGGACGAGAGGCAACGCGTTCTACTACGCGATCAAGAAGCTCATTCTCAGCGATTTCATCCGGTTTCTGCGCTACTTGCTGGCTGTTAATTCCAAGCTTTTTAAACAACAACATATCGCTGTCTTCTGCTGGGTTTGGTGTGGTTAATAACTTGCAACCGTAGAAGATTGAGTTTGCGCCCGCCATAAAACACAGCGCCTGCATCTGCTCGTTCATTTTTTCGCGCCCTGCCGATAAACGCACCGCAGACTTAGGCATCATGATGCGAGCGACCGCGATCAAACGAATAAAGTCAAACGGTTCAACATCTTCAACCTCTTCCAGCGGCGTACCTTTTACTTTCACCAGCATGTTAATTGGCACACTTTCAGGGTGAACCGATAAGTTAGCCAGTTCAACAAGCAAACCCGCGCGGTCGTTTGTGCTTTCGCCCATACCAATAATGCCACCGGAGCAGATTTTCATCCCTGCTTCGCGCACGTGAGAGAGCGTATCTAATCGATCCTGATAAGTACGGGTTGTGATGATGTTTCCGTAATACTCAGGAGAGGTATCAAGGTTGTGGTTGTAATAATCCAAGCCAGCTTCAGCCAGTTCACTCGCTTGTTCTGCATTCAACATTCCCAGAGTCATACAGGTCTCCAGACCCATATTTTTCACACCTGAAATCATCTCTTTAAGGTATGGCATATCTCTACTTTTCGGGTTTTTCCACGCGGCACCCATACAGAAACGTGTTGAACCTGAATTTTTCGCTTTCTGCGCGGCATCAAGTACTCGCTCAACTTCCATTAAGCGTTCTTTCTCCACATCGGTACGATAATGCGCGCTTTGAGGACAATACTTGCAGTCTTCAGGGCAAGCGCCGGTTTTAATCGACAACAAGGTACTCACTTGAACATGGTTGTGAGGCTGGTACTGACGATGAACCAACTGAGCTTCGAAAAGCAGATCCATAAAAGGTTTTTCAAGCAGTGTTTTTACTTCAGACACTGTCCAGTTGTGACGAATTTCCACGTGTAATCCTTATTGATAATTATTGTTCTGTGCCTTTCTCACTGAGGGCTCTTATCTCGCTTAACTCGCCGATCAAAAACCGAACGCTTCTAGGCATTTATGCTTGGTTAGTCTAACGACACGCGATAAACTGTCAACACAATAGATCTCACAAAGTTTACGTTAGATTATTTTTTAATCACATTAATTGCGAGTTTAGAATGGACTTAACCTTTGATCGCCAGCATATATGGCATCCTTACACTTCAACGTTGACACCTCTGACCTGCTACCCCGTGACACATGCAGAAGGTGTTCATCTCTATTTAGAGCAAGGGGAACAACTGGTTGATGGCATGTCTTCCTGGTGGTCAGCGATACACGGTTACAACCACCCTCTGCTTAATCAGGCGGCGCATCAGCAGATTGATAAGATGTCTCATGTGATGTTTGGCGGGATAACCCACCAGCCAGCAATTGATGTGTGCAAAAAACTCCTTTCACTTGCTCCAAGTAATATGCAGCAAGTCTTTCTGGCAGATTCAGGATCTGTTGCTGTAGAAGTCAGCCTGAAAATGGCGTTGCAGTATTGGCACGCCAAAGGGGAAAGCCGCTCAAAATTCCTGACACTACGCCACGGATATCATGGTGATACCTTTGCTGCGATGTCTGTAACTGACCCCGACAACTCCATGCACAGCCTTTATAAAGGCTTTCTTCCTGAGCACATCTTTGCAAACTCACCACAAGGCAACTTTTGGCAAGAGTGGGATGAGTCCGATATTGAAGATTTTCGTCATAAGCTGATCCAACATCACCAGCAAATAGCCGCTGTGATACTTGAACCAATCGTGCAAGGTGCCGGCGGGATGCGTATCTATCACCCAGAATTTTTGCGCCAAGTTCGACAGCTTTGTGATGAATTCAACCTGCTGTTGATATTGGATGAAATCGCGACCGGATTTGGCAGAACGGGGAAATTGTTTGCGTGTGAACACGCCGATGTACAGCCAGACATTCTTTGTGTAGGCAAAGCATTGACTGGTGGCTATATGACTCTTTCTGCCACTCTGACCACGCAAAAAGTTGCCGATACGGTTTGTGGCGGTGAAGCAAGTTGCTTTATGCATGGCCCAACGTTTATGGGTAACCCGCTCGCTTGCGCTGTAGCTTCAGCCAGCTTAGACATCATTGCCACGGAACAATGGCAAAAGCAGGTTAAACAGATTGAGACTTTCTTTGCCGAGGAGCTGGTGCAGTTTGAGTCGTACTCTGAAGTGAAACAGGTTCGTTATTTAGGCGCTATAGGAGTTATTGAAACCCATCATCCTGTCCACATGGAGAATATTCAGGCTCTGTTTGTTGAGATAGGTGTATGGATTCGTCCATTTGGCCGCTTGATTTACATTATGCCACCATACATTAGCCAGCCTGAACACCTGCACAAACTGCTTAACGCCATTAAAGCAGCATTGCTGGAGCCCGCCTGTTTTACCCGAAATGAGAATTAAACTTTCCAAATTGGCAAGTACGGTTTTCCTGACGAAATTGCAAAACTGAACATTATCGGACATTTCTAACCCCTCCTTTTCTTTAATATTGCCCCCAAAGCGAATTGTAACTTTCTATTACATACTCGATTCGCAAAAACAATAAAAAGCAAAAGCTTCTGACTTAGCGTTGAACTACTCATCGCTAAGACGGAAGTTAACCCCGTTGTCTATTCAAAACAGGCTCATCCAATGACAGCAAAAAGCTGCGTTAAGAGAATAACCATCAAACCTACAGGTCCTAATAATGAGATTCGACAACAAGTATGTCCTAACTTCTACAGCTATTGTTTCCCTACTTCTATTGGGCTGTAAGGACGTCACACAAAAACAGCAAGTTGCCGCGCCTATCGTCGAAACGGTGACAATGCAGGCTTCGGAAATTACGCCTTACCATTCTTTTATTGGCAGAACGGTCGCTGAAAATGACATCGATATTATGCCAAGAGTGAATGGTGAACTGACTGAAGTTCACTTTAAAGATGGCGATATGGTGGAGAAAGATCAGGTATTGTTCCAAATCGATCCTCGTCCATATAAAGCTGCACTCGCATACGCGAAAGCTTCATTACAAAAAGCGCAGGCAGAACTCTCTCTTGCTAACCGCGAAGCAGACAGAGCGAAGAAGCTGATTAAAGACAAGAGCATCAGTGAACAACAGTACGATGATGCCATCGCTAAACTGGCGACAGCAACAGCCTCTGTGAAAGGTGCGGAAGCCTCGTTACTTTCATCGCAGCTAGACCTTGAATTTTCAACCATCCGCGCTCCTTTTTCAGGTCGTGTCGGATTTAGCAACTACCGTGTGGGTGACCGCATCACAACATTGCAGTTAAAACCTTTAGTCTCCCTGACACAAATCGACCCTATCCACTTTCGATTCAATATTGATGAAAAACTTTATCGACGTATACGCAACGTTGTCGATGCAGTAAGAGCCGAAGACGGCAAACTCGATGTCGACTTAGACCTAAATTTATCTGACGGCAGTGAATACCCAGCAGACGGTAAAATTTACGCAGTAGGCAACAAAATCGACCTTGATACAGGTTCAATTCAAGCCGAAGCCACCTTTGCCAATACCAAATACTCACTGATGCCGGGTGAGTACGGCAACCTAACCATTAGCTTGAAAGGCAAAACCATCGAAGGGTTACTTGTCCCTGCCGCATCAGTGCAGCAAGACCAGTCTGGTGACTACGTCATGGTGGTAAACAGCGACAATGTCGTGGTGCGCCGTGAAATCGACTTGGGGCAAACATACGGAACCAACAAAGCAGTGACCGCCGGACTAGCTGAAAACGAAAAAGTGATTGTGAAAGGATTACAGAAAGTTCGTGTCGGTATGAAAGTACAAGCCAACGATGTCACCGTTCCAGCGAATAAAGCGAGTTAGGCATAATTATGTTAAGTAAATTTTTTATCTATCGACCTAAGTTTGCACTGGTTATTTCGCTGGCGATGACACTAATGGGGCTTATCGCTCTGAAAGTATTGCCAGTTTCTGAATATCCACAAATTTCTCCTACCGTGATTACCGTCAGTACTATGTATCCCGGTGCAAGTGCTGATGTGGTGAAAAAAACCGTTGCACAGCCAGTTGAGGCGAAGGTGAACGGGGTTGAAGACATGATCTACATGTCTTCCGTTATCGGGAATGACGGTTCATATACCTTGCGCGTCTACTTTCGAGTTGGCGCAGATGGCGATATGGCGCAAGTTCGAGTCAACAACCTTGTCTCTCAAGCGTCTTCCTCTCTGCCGCAAGAAGTTAACCAAATCGGTGTTACTGTTCGTAAGAAATCTTCCGACATGCTTGGCGTTATCACTTTGCGTTCACCAAAGCAGACACACGACAGTATCTACCTTTCCAACTACGCTGACCTGAATATCGTTGAACGCTTAAAACGTATTGAAGGGATGAGTGATATTACCCTGTTGGGTAAAAAAGACTATTCGATGCGTGTTTGGCTGCAACCCAACAAACTGGCGTCGCTAAAGCTGTCGGCATCGGATGTGATTGGAGCAATCAAAACGCAAAACGTACAGGTCGCAGCCGGTAAAATTGGTGGTATGCCTGCTCCAGACGAACAACAACATCAGTACGTTTTACAGGTGAAAGGGCGATTACAAACCGCAGAAGAATTTGAAAACATCGTCGTTAAAGCCAATGCGAATGGTTCATTAATCCGTCTAAAAGACGTGGCGCGCATTGAAGTCGGCGCTCAGGGCTATGAAGCCGATGGCCGAATGAATAACGAGCCAGCCGCTGTGCTTGCACTCTATCAGTTACCGACTGCCAATGCGTTGGAGGTAATGGAACGCATTAAAGAAGCGATGAAACAGTACGAACGTTCATTCCCTGATGACCTCGTGTATGACATTGCGTACGACTCAACCGAGTACGTAGAAACATCGATCGATGAAGTTTATGAGACGCTGATTATTGCCGTGTTGCTGGTGACATTGGTGGTCTACGTGTTCCTGCAAAACTGGCGTGCAACCATTATCCCAACGCTGGCGATTCCAGTTTCAATCATTGCGACCTTTGCCGTAATGGGCGTTATGGGTATGACCATCAATACCATTTCGTTATTTGGTCTGATTCTCGCCATCGGTATCGTGGTGGATGACGCCATCATCGTGGTCGAAAACGTGGAAAGGGTCATACATGAAGAGCACCTAGATCCTATTCCCGCCACTATCCAAGCAATGAAAGAAGTTACGGGGCCTGTACTGGCGACGACTCTGATCCTTCTTGCTGTGTTTGTTCCGGTTGCCTTGCTACCGGGAATTTCAGGAAAAATGTTTAACCAGTTCGCAGTTACCATCTGTGTGTCGGTATTGATTTCGGCCGTGAACGCGCTAACACTGACACCAGCCCTATGTGCTTTGATGCTGAAGTCAGAACATTCTACGCCTATCGCTCCGCTGCGTGCATTTAACCGTGGTTTTGAAGCGATTACATCTAAGTACCGAGGACTTGTGGGCTTTCTTGGTCAACGCATGTTGCTGAGCATAGCGATTTATGGCGCTTTAATTGCCACACTGGCCTTTAGCTTTATGCAGATCCCTTCAGCTTTCGTTCCAAACGAAGATAAAGGCGTATTTATGGTTGAAATGCGCTTGCCTGACGCAGCGGCTTTGCAACGTACAGCGCCATTGATGGAAAAATACGTAAATGAGCTCCGCCAGCTCGACGGCGTAGAAAACGTGGTTTCTGTGGCGGGCTTCTCGGTGATTAATATGGCTGCGATTCCCAACTCAGGTATGTTGATCATCAAACTGGATAACTGGAGCAAACGTAAAGATCCGGCTTTACATCAACGTGTTCTGATGCAAAAAGTGGGACAGATGCTTAATGCCAACCCAGATGCAGCGTCATTTGTGTTTGCAACTCCTGCGATTAAAGGCATGGGCGCGGTTGATGGCTTCAACTTGATATTGCAGGACAACTTAGGTCGTTCTCCTCAAGAATTGGCGAGCACGACCGCGGATTTCGTAGCAAAAATAAACCAGCTGCCAGAAGTAGCGAGAGCATTCTCAATCTTCCGCGCCAATATTCCGCAGCGTTTTATTGATGTCGACCGAGATAAAGCCATCTCATTGGGCGTGCCATTGAATGAAATATTCTCCACCTTACAATCACAACTGGGCGGGGCCTATATTTCCGATTTCAATAAATTTGGTCGTTCATATCAGGTAAAAGTTCAAGCAGAACAACAATATCGCGACAATATTGATGATATCGGTCGTCTCTATGTGCGCAGTGCGACAGGAAACATGGTGCCACTAGGTACACTGATAAAAATCAAACCTATTTTTGGCCCGGATACGCTTTCAAACTACAACATGTTCAGTGCAGCAACCGTCAATGGTGCGCCAGCCGCAGGCTTCAGTTCCGGTGATGTGGTTAAAGCGATTGAGAAACTGGCTGCAGAAGAACTGCCAAGCGGCTATTCGTACGAATGGTCAGGTATGACCTATCAAGAACTGAAAGCTGGCAACATGGCACCGATTGCCTTTGCGCTCTCTTTGATATTCACCTACCTGTTCTTGGTTGCTCAGTATGAGAGTTGGACCATTCCGGCAGCGGTAATGATGGCAGTGCCAATTGCAGTATTAGGCGCGGTTGCCGCATTGATCATGGCAGGCCAAGCGTTCGACCTTTATGTACAGATAGGTGTGGTGATACTGATAGGTATGTCCGCCAAGGTAGCGATTTTGATTGTTGAGTTCGCTAAAGTTCTGCGCGAAAACAGAGGGCTATCAATCCTTGAGGCGGCGATGGAAGCGGCTCGAATCCGTTTCCGAGCGGTGCAGATGACCGCGTTTGCATTCATTTGGGGGGTATTCCCACTGGTAATCGCTTCCGGCGCTGGTGCGGCATCACGTCACTCACTCGGCTTCGCTGTGTTTGGTGGTATGATCTTATCCACCTTTGTTGGCACGCTACTCACCCCAGTGTTCTTCGTGATGATGCAGACGCTGCGTGAGAAGTTTAAGAAAAAACCTAGCGTTGTTGTTGACGACAAATATTAAATAATAAGGGCGTCTTACCTAAGTAAGACGCCCTTATCTTTGCTATATGCCACCTAAATTCGCGATTAAACGCTCTTAATTCAAGACTTTTAACCGTTCGCTAGTCACTGGTATTTAGGCCGCAGCAACGTTTGAATTTGCCAGATACACTTCCCCATCGTCTATGTAAACAGACCATGTTTTTAGCTGGAATTCTGGCTTCTCAACACATTCGCCCGTTTCGAGTTTAAAATGTTGTTTATACAGCGGTGAGGCAACACAAATCTCACCATTCACATCACCGACGATACCGCGACTGATCACATTCGCCTGACCAATCGGATCCCAGTTCTGAACTGCAAACACTTTCTGCTGGGTATGAGGAATCAAGAACAGTGCAACCTGCTCACCCCCAATTAACGCTCCGCAACCTTGTAAAGGCATCAGTTCATCCAGTCTACAAATACGTTCCATCATAATTAAAGCTCCTGAACTACTGGGATACGCTGTTCGCGTATACGTTGATAAGGCAGCGCCATGCTTCCCTCTTGGTGGTTAATAAACGGACGGAATTTACGCAGTTTCTCTTCCGATTCAACCGTGCTCTTCCATTCACACTGATAGGAATTAATGACATGTGACATTTGCTGCTCTAACTGTTGACACAACTCTAGAGAGTCTTCAATCACGACTTGTTTCAGATACTCTAGTCCGCCCTCTAAACTCTCCAGCCATACTGATGTACGTTGCAGTTTATCTGCGGTGCGCACATAGAACATGAGTACGCGGTCAATCAGTGCAATCAGCTGCTCTTTTGATAGATCGGATGCCAGTAAATCGGCGTGACGAGGGCGCATACCACCATTACCACAAACGTAAAGGTTCCAGCCGTTTTCAGTGGCAATCACACCAATGTCTTTGCTTTGTGCTTCAGCACATTCACGAGTACAACCCGATACGGCGAATTTGAGTTTGTGTGGTGAACGTAGACCCTTGTAGCGATTTTCCAGTTCTATCGCCAAACCTACCGAGTCATCCACACCATAGCGACACCAAGTAGAACCGACGCAAGATTTCACCGTACGCAGAGACTTGCCGTAAGCATGCCCAGTTTCAAAACCAGCGTTGATCAGTTCACGCCAGATTTCAGGTAACTGTTCCATTTGCGCGCCAAACAAATCAACCCGTTGCCCACCGGTGATCTTGGTATAAAGGTCGTATTTCTTAGCCACTTCCCCCAGTACAATCAGTTTGTCCGGTGTAATTTCTCCACCCGGAACACGCGGCACAATGGAGTAAGAACCGTCTTTCTGCATGTTTGCCATGAAAGCATCATTGGTATCCTGCAAACGACTGAGTTGCGGTTCCATAATATGTTCGTTCCACAGGGAAGCGAAAATTGACGCCGCAGTTGGCTTACATAAATCACAACCTAAACCGTGCCCGTGTTTTTCCAGTAGGGTATCGAAATCTTTAATCTCTTCAACCTGACAGATATGGAACAGCTCTTGGCGTGAATATTCAAAATGTTCGCAAACGTGGTTGTTCACTTCCATCCCCATCGCCACCAGCTCTGCATCGAGAACCGATTTCACCATACTTGAACAACCACCACAGCCAGTACCCGCTTTAGTTACCGCTTTGAGATCATTCAACTCTACCGCACCTGCATGAATGGCATTAACTAGCGCACCTTTCGTCACGTTATGGCAAGAACAGATCATGGTGTCATCAGAGACTTCACCACTGAGCGAAGAGGTATCAAACAGCAGATAAGCA
The DNA here is from genome assembly GCF_037162405.1 of Vibrio sp. Hal054. NCBI lineage: Bacteria > Pseudomonadati > Pseudomonadota > Gammaproteobacteria > Vibrionales > Vibrionaceae > Vibrio > Vibrio sp. Hal054. The sequence continues at coordinate 1,961,556 of NZ_JARLUT010000001.1, forward strand.
GGATGTTCCGGCAATACCGTTTTGTTTAAATAAGCTTGCAGCAACGCATCGTAGTCAGAGTTATCACCGACAAGAATGGCACCTAAAAGCTGAGTGCCACTTTGATCAACCACCAGCTTTTTATAACTGCCGGTGCAGGTGTCCTGCAAAACAAGCTCTTGAGCGCCTTCCGTTTGCATTTGCGCGTCACCGATAGATGCCACATCCACACCCAACAGCTTCAACTTGGTACTCATATCTGCGCCGGTGAAATCGCCGCCCTGCCCCATAATTTGACCAGCAACCGCACGAGCCATTGCATACCCCGGAGCAACCAAGCCAAAGATGCGTTGTTGCCATAATGCACACTCACCGATGGCGTAGATGTTTGCATCGCTGGTTTGGCAACTATCATTAATCACAATACCGCCACGTTCACCGATTTCTAATCCACATTGGCGAGCCAGTGCATCTTGCGGGCGAATACCTGCCGAAAAGACAATCACGTCCACTTCCAAAGGTTCTGCATCTTTAAACACCATACGGTGTTTTGCTGTTTCACCATCAATAATTTTTTCTGTCGCAGTGGATGTATGAACGGTTAAGCCGAGCTTTTCGATTTTCTCTTTAAGAATCGTACCCGCACCATCATCCAACTGCACTGGCATTAAGCGGGGCGCGAATTCGATGACATGCGTTTCCACACCCAAAAGACGCAACGCGTTTGCGGCTTCTAAACCCAGCAAACCACCGCCAATCACCGCGCCCGTTTTTGCTTTATCACAAGCGTTACGAATCGAAGACAGATCATCCAAAGTTCGATAGACAAAAATACCGTCACGCTCATGGCCCGGCACTGGCGGAACAAACGGGTACGAACCCGTTGCTAGCACAAGCGAGTCGTAACCCAGAACATCATCACCATCTAAAATAACACTCTTTTGAACGCGGTTAATCGCCGTCACTTCACTGCCTAAAATCAGATTGATGCCATGTTTTTGATACCACTCTTCACTGCTTAGCATTAAGTCTTCATGAGACTTACCTGAAAACAGAGAAGAGAGTTGTACTCGGTCATAGGCGATAAACCGCTCTTCACCAATCACTGTAATACGTTTTTCTAAATGAGCTTGCTGCTCAACCAATTTCGCAACAAGGTGATGTCCCACCATTCCGTTGCCGACAATAACGATATGTTCCATCATGAGACTCTTCCTTAAGCCGTTTTTGCCATAGGAGCAGCGACTTTTTGAGCTGCTTCTGTTTTGGTTTGCTTTTCATACAAAAAGCGCAGTACCGATTGACGATATTTTTGATACGTCGGGTTGTCTGCCAACGCGACTCGGTCACGTGGTCTTGGTAGATCAATCTCAAGCACTTCGCCCACCGTGGCCGCGGGGCCATTGGTCATCATGACGATTTTGTCTGACAGCAATACAGCTTCATCCACATCGTGAGTAATCATGATGACAGTGTTATTCAGCTCTGCCTGAATCTTCATCGTTGCGTCTTGCAAACGTGCACGAGTCAATGCATCCAGTGCGCCAAATGGCTCATCCATCAACAACACTTTCGGTTGCAACGCCAGTGCACGAGCAATACCAACGCGCTGCTTCATACCACCTGAAATTTCATCCGGCTTCTTATCTGCTGCATGATCCATTTGAATCAAATTCAGGTAGTGTTCCACCTGCTCTTTAATCCAACTTTTCGATTTACCTTTGGCGATTTGTTTCACCGCCAGTTCAACGTTTTGATACACGGTCAACCAAGGCAATAAAGAATGGTTCTGGAATACAACGGCACGCTCAGGTCCCGGTCCATCAACCTCGCGACTATCCAGAATTACACCTCCATCGGTTGGGTTATGCAGCCCAGCGACAAGGTTTAACACGGTTGACTTACCACAGCCTGAGTGACCGATAAGTGAAATAAACTCGCCTTTTTGGATTTGCAGATTGACGTTTTTCAGTGCCACAAATTCACCTTGTGGCGTCGGGAAACGCATGCCGAGTTGTGATAGATCTAAAAATGCTTTTGACATGAAATTTCTCCTTTAGCGAAGTTCTTGTTGTTTGTTCCAAGACAGGCGTTTTTGCAGTTTGAGCATGCCTCGATCCAATAACAGACCGATAAAGCCGATAACAAACACCGCGACCATAATTCTGCCCAGTGATGCTGAGCTACCGTTTTGGAATTCGTCCCAAACGAATTTCCCTAAGCCTGGGTTTTGTGCCAGCATTTCAGCCGCAATCAGAACCATCCACGCAATACCCAGTGATAAACGTAATCCGGTAAAAATCATTGGAATCGCAGAAGGCAAAACAATGGTCCGAATGTGTGCCCACCAAGAGAGGCGCAATACTTTGCTCACGTTGAGCAGGTCTTTGTCCACACTGGTCACACCCACCGCAGTATTGATAAGCGTTGGCCACAAGCTACAAAGTGCAACGGTAAAGAGTGAGTTGACGAACGATTTAGCAAACATTGGGTCATCACTGACATAAGTCGCACTCACCACCATGGTGACAATAGGTAACCATGCAAGCGGTGATACAGGTTTGAGCAACTGAATAATCGGGTTAAACGCCTGATACATGCCTTGATTTAGCCCCAACACAATGCCAAGCGGAATGGCGATAACAGAAGCTAGCAAAAAGCCTGCGGAAACCGTGACTAAACTGGTACCAATTTGATCAAAAAAGGTCGGTTTGCCTGTGTATGGACGAATCTTCACTTCTGCGTCTGGATTCTTAGCCAATTTGGTTTGATTGCGCTTTTCTTGCCTCTCAATAAATGCCACTTCTTTCTCTCGTTCCTTAAAGTGCTCATCAACCAAATTGCTGAACTGTGTAAAGGTTTGAACTGGACCCGGCAAGGTACCTAATGAGGTCTCTACTTGTTTGGCAGCCAAATGCCAGAACATAAGAAAAAAGCAGATTCCGAGCATTGGCCACAAGATCATCTTGCTTTGGCTCACAACTTGAGTGCGACTTGGAATCAGTGAAATAACATTGCTCGACATAGCAAACTCCTTGGCTATCTGTCTTTTAGGGTCTGTAGCCCTAGAACTTCCGTGTACATCTGTTTGCTTGGAGACTCTCAGAGCCTCCAAGCGTGAGGCTTAAACTTTGTCTTTGCCTTTTAAACCAATAGAGAACTTCTCCAGATAAGCATTCGGTTGACGGCCGTCATACACGATGTTGTCGATGAAGTGTTTCTGAGGAGCGCGGAATCCATCCATCTGTTTGAAATCTGGGAAATCCTTCGCCGATAACGTGCCATCTTCAATCAAAGACTGAGCAGCTTGTTGATAGATGTCTGGGCGATACACTTCTTTGGCGATGCTCATGTACCAATCATCAGACTGCTGCTCTGGAATTTGTCCCCAACGACGCATCTGAGTGAGGTACCAAATCGCATCGCTGTAGTACGGATAAGTGGCGTTATGACGGAAGAAAACGTTGAAATCAGGTACATCGCGCTTATCTCCTTTTTCGTACTCAAAGGTACCTGTCATAGAGTTGGCAATGACTTCTGCATCTGCACCCACATACTGACTTTTCGCCAAAAGTTTTACTGCTTCTTGTCGGTTAGCATTGTTGCCCTCATCTAACCAATACGCTGCACGAATCAAAGCTCGTACCACTCGCAGATGGGTGTTTGGGTATTTATCTGCCCATGTTTTAGACACACCGAAAACTTTCTCTGGGTTGTTTTTCCAAATCTCGTAGTCCGTCACCACTGGAACGCCGATACCTTTGAACACCGCCTGCTGGTTCCATGGTTCGCCAACGCAATAGCCCTGAATTGTGCCCGCTTCCATAGTGGATGGCATTTGTGGAGGAGGAGTGACACTTAACAGCACATCGGCTTTTAGCTGACCGCTGTTATCACCTGTCGTTGGAGCGTAATAACCCGGATTGATACCACCCGCAGCTAACCAATAACGCAGTTCGTAGTTATGAGTGGAGACAGGAAATACCATCCCCATGTTGAACGACTTACCTTCGTCACGATACTTAGAGATAACAGGCTTCAAAGCGTCTGCTTTAATCGGGTGAGCAATTTTCCCATCACTTTCTTTGGCAAGGAATGGCTTCATTTGCTCCCAAGTGTTATTGGAGACAGTAATCGCATTACCATTCAAATCCATGCTAAATGCCGTCACCACTTCTGCTTTGGTGCCAATGCCAATGGTTGCGCCGAGAGGCTGGCCAGCCAGCATATGTGCACCATCCAGTTCACCGTCTATCACGCGGTCTAACAGAACTTTCCAGTTCGCTTGCGCTTCTAACGTGACGTATAAACCTTCGTCTTCAAAATAACCTTGCTCGTAGGCAACCGCGAGGGGTGCCATATCAGTCAGCTTAATAAATCCAAATTTAAGATCTTCAATTTCCGGCTCACCAATCTCAGCATGAGCAGTGGCACTGAGCAGTGAAGCTGAAGTTGCAAGTGAAGCGCCGAGCACTAAAGTGCGCATCCATGGCTTGATATATTGCATCGCAATACTCCCTTTCCTTATAACGAATCCCAAAACACAAAAAGGCGCTACTGCCCGATTGAGCAGTAGCGCCTTTGCTATTTCTTTCATCACCGCCGTTGATGATGTCCGAAGTTATACTTTAAATTTATCTACAAATAGTAATCCAATTTGTATGCCATCTTTTATATTTATTATTTTTCAACCACTTAAATTAAAACATTTCAATTTATAGTGATTACACTGCATTTCTAAGTGCAACCTGCACCAAATCAACAATTTCTCCCTACCCCCAAAGTATTATTTACCATTGATACTATCGAAGGTATGAATCACGTTCTTCGCAACTTGCGCCATAGATAAACTAGATTGCATCGCAGAACTTCTTAATACGCGATAAGCGTTCTCTTCATCGATAGCATGCATCCTCATCAGCAATCCTTTGGCTTTTTCAATCCACTTTCTCTCTTCCAGTTTTGCCGTCAACTGCTGTATTTCTTGTTGCAACGCAACGCTTTGATCACGAACCTGAATTGAATAATCAACCCAAGGTTTGAGATCAAATGAAGAATCAAAAGGAAGAATAACGAAATCATTAGACTGAGGTAGTCTATTGATATCATTAGAATTTAGCTGTTTAAGAATAACAAGGAGCGGGATTTTCTTGCTCTTGCAAAACTCAACGATCAGGCGTAACTCCGCCGTTGGCTGACGCCAGGAGACAACCACAATTGAGCTGCTTTCACGCCCAACCATCTTCTCTAACTGTACAAGCTGACAAGCTAATATATGGTCGTAATGCAGCGCCAATTTGGCGCTGATATCTGCTTGGTCACTAATACTGTCACTACATACAATGACTGGCTGAGATGCTGTTGAAGGTGACATAACCATTCCCTGTTTAATCGAACCCTGTAATCAATTGAGCAAGGAATGTACCAATCTAATAAATTTAAATTTAATTAAATAAAAACAAATAGTTATAATTGATTACTTTAAATTATTACTACTTTATAGGTATATTTAAACAAGCAAAACACAGATTAATGATTAAGCACGTGCGCTTTCCAGAACATATATGCGGCTTCATACGCCTTTTCTCTGTTATGGCACTGCGCAAACAGTACGGCAGCCATGGTCGATACCACGGTATTTGCCATCATCTGCAGGTCTTCTTGTGGCGTATTCATAGGGCAGTTCGCCACCGTTTCAATTTCTGAAACGTACTGTTCTGGCCAATAAAAAGACTCTACGCCTGAAGGCTGGCTCAGCCAAACGGTTTGGCTGACTTTAGGGTTGTATTCCGATTCCCCAGACACCCCTTTAAATGAGATAACCGCGTGTGACGTTTTACCGATGACATGTTCGACTTCTGCATGCAGCTGTTGGAAACCGGGATGAAAACTACCGCGAATCCCGATTTTGCCTCCACCGGGATTGAGCGCTCGAACCACGGTATTAATGGGAGTTCTTAACCCATAGCGGTTTTTCCAACTGATCATTAACTCTGCTTGTGGCGCGAAAGCATTCAGAGGCAAATAAGCAATGCTTCCTGTCTGCAATAGCAGTTGTGCGTGTTCCGTGTTTGACGCCATAGGAATGCCGAGTGCAGGCAGATAGTCTTCAGCATGTTCACGTGAAGCTGGCTTATCGTTATAACCATGAAGCAGCACTTTAAAACCGTTATCGGCGAGGATTTTCGCCGCCAAAAGATGCCAAGGTTTACCAGCGGTTGCACGTTTTCCCGCGTAGCATGGCCAGTCGATATCAGCGCCAAGATTAGGAACACGCGATTGGAATGCTTTTACAAAACCAGCGATTTCGTCATTGGTTTCATTTTGAACTCGAATCAGCATTAAAAGCATCGCCATTTGATCATCATCGCACTCACCATTGAGGTACTCATCCATTACCTGAAATGCTTGATCAAATGTGAGCGATTTTCGTCCTCGCTCCCCTCGTCCTACTGTTCGAATACACTCTTTTATTATGCTCATGACAACCTCATCGCTTACAAATAAAGCTTATAGATGCGCAGACTCCGCTTCAAAACGTGTCGCTTGTGCGGTTTGAATTAACTGTTCTCTAAGCTTGACCACATCGCCCATAATAATCAATGCTGGACTTAGTCCTTTTAGATCATTTGCTGTTTGTGTGAGCTGATGAAGCTCAAAGGTAACAACCGTTTGATTGACTGAGCAGCCTTGTCCAACCACAGCAACAGGAGTGTCCACCGATAGACCATGCTGAATTAATCCTTCTTGTATCGAACTCGCATTCTCCAGTCCCATATAAAAAACCAGCGTTTGACCGCTAGCCACCAGACCCGCCCATGCAGGAAGAGCTCCGGTGACCACTTGACCTGTAATCAGTGTAACACTGCGAGAGACTTGTCTATGAGTCAAAGGGATCAGAGCGCTTGAAGAGCAACCGATAGCCGCAGTAATCCCCGGAATCACTTGATAAGCGATATTGTGCTTAACCAATTCCAGTGCTTCTTCCCCCCACGGCCGAAAATGAACGGATCACCACCCTTTAAACGCACAACTTGCAGTCCTTTCTGTGCAAATTCCACCAGCAAGCGGTTGGTTTCCTCCTGTTTAAGGCTTGGCAATCCACACCGTTTACCCACGTAGACCATTTCTGCATCGGGATTAACAAGGTCGAGTATCTCGCGTCCAACTAAGCGGTCATACACCACAACATCAGCGGTTTGAATGACTTTCAATGCTTTCACCGTCAATAAATCAGGGTCGTTTGGCCCTGCACCAACTAAATAGACAAAACCTTGTTTTCCATTCGAAGGACTGCGGCGCGACAAATTAGGTGTATCACAATAATGTCGCTCATGAACAGTAAAGCTTTCTCGTGCTTGAGCAGTCGTATTTGATCTCATTTTCATAGCAAATTCCTTATGCCTTGCTCACAGCAATCGTCTGATAGCTTTTAAGAATTTTGTTGACTTCCGGCAGGCATGAGCCGCAATTCGAGCCACATTTCAGTTTGGATTGGAGCTGATTTAACGATACACACCCGTCCTCTTCTATGGCGGTTTGAATCTGCTTATCAGTCACTCTAAAGCAGCTGCATACCAGCTGACTTTGCGCCTTTTCTCCCGCAATCGAGATAATAGAGCTCAAGCTTAGTGGCTTGCCGATTAAGGCTGTGATTGCCGTGTAATCTTGCTCCAGTGGTTGTGGAGAAATGAGCAACACACCCGTAACCGTCATCTGCTGATGATTGCCAGTTTGACGGCCTATCACCATCATCCAGCCTTGTGGCAGATCCCAACGGAAAACCTTTTCTCCTTGACCGACAGAAAACATCGATTTATCCAATTTAGTAAGGTTGGCAAAACGTGTAACAGCAGCATTGTCATCCAGTTGATAGCTACTGTAATCGCAACTGGGTAAATCTCTCTCCTGCCCAACATAGATGCCATAGCTTTGCATCTGCACGGCAGCAATATGCACGTTTGAAGATTTGAATGCAGGCTGACCTGAAATAGGATCGACCACACTTGAAACCGTTCGGTTAACTTGAGACTGTCCGCCATAACGCCCCGCCCAATGCATCGACATAAATAGCTGTTTACCGCTGAGCCCGTCATCAAATTTCACCTTGGCAAAAATACACGAATCGGATTCATCCGAGATACCCCGTATCGCAGCGCTGTAACCTTCTTGTAGCCCTATCGTTTCTGCGCTGAGTTTGTTGACATAAATCGTTGGCTCAACTTCTCCCGCAGCGAGTTTTGCGATATGACCTGTTCGCGTCATGGTATGCCACTGATCACGCAATCTACCGGTGTTGAGCCACCAGCCATTCATCACAGTCGAAGGTGCGGTTACCGCAACAAATTGGGCTTTACCCGAAGGGGTAGAAAACACGCCATCACGGTAAGGCGCTTCTTTTTCTAACGGCCACTGCGTCGGTTGCCAGTTCGCATATTCTTCATCGCTTATAGAAGCGAATTTAGAGAGGTTGAACATATAATTTGAATTAGTGTTGATAGCGCTGAGACCCGCGAACTCACGAAAAACAGCCGCTTCACTGTCGAACTCAAATCCAGATTCACAGTTCAACTTTGAGCACAGTTTTTTCCCTACTTGAGTCACCGCCCACCAATCAGGTTTTGCTTCTCCCGGTGCCGGTAGAAACGCGCGCTGACGAGACATACGACGCTCAGAGTTCGTCACCATCCCCTGTTTTTCGCCCCAACCTGCGGCTGGTAATACGAGGTCAGCGTACTCTGCCACATCACTGTGTTCAGTAATGTCAGACACCACCACAAAGTCACAACCTTTCAATGCTCGGCGAACTTGGTCGCTATTCGGTAACGAAACAACGGGGTTGGTTGCCATAATCCACAGCACCTTGATTTTCCCCGCTTCGACAGCTTCAAACAGATCAACAGCCTTGAGGCCGGGTTTGGCGGCAATCGATGGTGATTGCCAATATTCTTTGACTAAACGTACCGATTCAGTGTCAAAACCACGATGCACCGCGAGCTGGTTTGCTAGCCCACCGACTTCTCTACCGCCCATCGCATTAGGTTGTCCGGTAAGGGAGAATGGCCCACATCCTTGTTTGCCGATTTTTCCGCTGGCAAGGTGTGCATTGATAATTGCGTTGCCTTTATCGACACCAGATTCAGACTGATTGATACCCTGACAAAACAGAGTCAATGCTTTTGGTTTATGACTAAACCAACGATAAAAAGTCGTCACTTCATTGAGGGTTAAATTTAAAGCGCGAGCCACATTTTCTAACCGGTATTGATCCGACTTCACTTCTTCTTCCAGCTCAGAAAAGCCTTCTGTTGAAGCATCAATAAAACCTTCATCCAGCGCATTCTGGTCTATCAGGAAACGGAGCAAACCGTTGTAGAGCAAGACGTCACCATCATTTTCGATTGCAAGGTGCAAGTCTGCTTGTTCAGCGGTAACCGTATTTCTTGGGTCGATGACCACCAGTTTCAAATCAGGATTGTTTTCACGAGCTTGTTGAATTCGCTTAAACAGTACTGGGTGAGTCCATGCAGTATTGGCACCAATCAGGACAAGTAAATCAGCATGAGCAATGTCTTCGTAATTTGCCGGGACGACATCTTCTCCAAAAGCGCGCACATGTGCCGCCACAGCAGAGGACATACATAGTCGTGAATTGGTATCTATATTTGCACTACCAACATACCCCTTCATTAGCTTATTCGCCACGTAGTAATCTTCTGTCAGTATTTGCCCAGAAACATACATCGCCACAGAGTCTGGACCGTGCTTCTCTATTGCTTGATGGATTCTTTGTGCAATCTCATCACTCGCCTGATCCCAAGAAATCTCTTTTCCTTGCATCTTGGGATAAAGGAGACGGGATGGCATTGCTAAGCTCTCTTTTAGTGCTGAGCCTTTGACACATAGAGCGCCCTGATTGGCAGGATGTTGCTTATCACCCACAATTGAATCTTTATTCGCCACCACACCACAGCCGACACCGCAGTATGGGCATGTCGTTTGAATTTTGTTTACTGCCATCATCACTTCCTTATGACAAATAAAAAGACGCCTTACTTCTCAGGGAAGTAAGGCGTCTTTGCCTATAACGGTTAACTTTAATCAGATTTGCTTAGACTTGTTATAGCAATACGAATGCCAACACAAATATCGCTATAAATCATAATGTTAACTAATTGAAGTTCGCTGATTACGCACTAACAGTGTGCAAGCCTGCGCCAAACAGTAACGAACACACTACCCCCAAAGAAGTATCCACCTTGTTGTTGCTTACGACTTATTCCAAAATTAACTGCGGGCCTTTATAGCCAAATTCTTTAGTCGCAAAACTGACATAGTCATCAAAGTAATCTTGCGTTAAGTCAATGAGCTCAAACACTAGGTTATCATTCTGATCTGGTTGAATGGCACGAATCAAATCTGTCACATCGATATCAATCCATTGCCCTTGTGCCTCTTTACCTAAATAAGTCGGGGGAGACTCTTTGATCATCGTCACTTTAGGGAATGTACTATAGGTTGTGTTGTGCTCATTCCAATCGGCTGTGTTGACTAATCTTGCGACGATTGAGCGCTTGAGTGCTCCATCACTTCTGATGCCCCGAACAAACAATCTTAGGGTTGCTTTACTTACTAGTTGGTTGTTAACTCTTGATAAATCATACCGAATTAGACTTTGGCGCTTATGATCCGCTGTACCATTTTTCAGTTGCATGTAACCAAGTAAGCCGTATTGGGTTGTTGCGTTAGCACCACCTTGAACAAACACGTCCTCAACTGGTAAGTAAGTCGTATACGCCTTAGACGCTTTAGGATCATCTATTGCGTAGTAATCCTGAATTGATTCAAACTCAAATGAAACACTACTGCCCGCTTGTTCACCACCCGGTGTTACAATCCGTTGAGTTTTCGCCACACCGTTGGCCGTAATTGTAATGTTGATACCTCTATAGGCTATAGCCGGAGTGGACACTGTTACCTTCGTATTAATACCACTTCTATCCAGCATCACAATACATGGAGAATCGACCTTCAGTTTAAATTCTGGAGATACTTCTAACTCACTAGCAACGAAGAATACTGCACTAATAATGTTTTTTCTCGTATCTTCAACAGCATGAATCCCCCTTGTGTTGGACAGTACTTTGACCGGTATATTCTGTTGGTACTCAGACGTTTTCTGGACATCTATGTTCGGCAAAATAATATATTGATACGACTTGTCCTTAGGTTCAGAACCATGCGGGATAGTTAAAGTAAAGACATCTTTGCTTATTGAAGTACCATCAACATTAGTAGCGTTCCGTTTTTTAATCACCGCATATCGATCTAAGTTATCCCAGAAAACATAACCTACGCCGTCATGGTGTATCCAAGGATAAGCAGAGACATTGTGATTATCCATGACTAAGTTGTCTCTGTTGCTTAACGTTACTGGTCCTTTCAATGCTGTTTGGTTGATGGTTGTAAATACAGGTTCTAAATGTGTTGAACTAATGCCAGACCCAAGTACAACAATCTGTTCACCAAAACTGAACCAAGACTTATTGGCGTAAAGTTCATCTCGAACAGTCGTTGATGGAGTCCAAACATACTGCTGAGTTGGACCGCTACCCACGACACGGTATGCACTCATATTTATAGATGCGGTTGTAACACCTACTTTGCCGTTTGTAGCTCCTCCATAAAATTCCATATTACGCAAAGTATCTGAATCATATGTTGGTGCCTGAGGATATTCCGGTGTAGTAACACCAGGAATTTTAGTAAAATCGAGAACAGAATTAAGACTCTCATATTCCTTACCCGTTTGAATTAACGACGTACCGCCAAGTCCTAACCAAAATTTCAAATACGCTTCGTTATTGGTGTCAGCTTCTGGTAAGGCACGCATTGAGTCCATTTTAATGCCAAACATGAAATTATCTGTCGCAGTCACCGTTGAATCAGCAAGCAAGAACTGTTTAAAGCCATTCAATCCGGTATTTTGGTTGTTATATACTTGGCCCTTGTAGGCTATCGCCTCGTCGTAACGAGTGGGGAAAAGTGCTGCGACCATATCCATACTAGTAGGTAAGTTGCTGATACTTGCTCCAGACTGAGTCGTTTCAATTTGCTGACTAATTTCGCCACTGAGTACATCTGAGCCGAACTGTTCAAAGCTCTGCATCCAACGTATACCGTCAAGCAGAATGCTCGCTAAAATTTGAGCACTGTACTCACTGAACTTCCAAGGAAGGTCTTTTACGTTGTACGCCCAACGCAAGATGGAATAAAAAGTCTCTTCACCAGTTTTTCCACTATGCAATTGTTGACTCAAAAATGCCGACCAATCAGGTGATTCACTATCCATCGCCGTATCTAGTATTATCTGAGCTAACTCTTCAAAACCAGTACTCAAGAGAGATTCTTGCTGACTCAACAGACCGTAATATATGCTAGTAACCGCTTCGTCAACTCGATTTAAGCCCAGTTGGTGCTTGCTACGTGCATTAGCGAGGAGACTGATAACTTGTTGCTTTAAGTCTACCTGTAAACCATCACCCAATAAGAAGGCAACCTTTGCCAGTGAGTGGAACTCTCCGTACTCACTCCACCATCCTGTCATAACCGGTTTGGTGATTAACCATAAGTTTAAAGCCTTGTTTGCAACCAGCTTATATTGTTGATTGTTAGTTTTACGAAACGCAGCGGCGATTGTTTCCAACCTTTTTAAATGCTGCTCTGCTGGCCATCGATAGTTATTTGTTCGCTCATAATCTATATCCAACCAACGACCATCCGCTTGTAAGCCGAAAATAAGCTCCGATGCCAAAGCGTCTAAACTCTTAGATTGAGCTTGCGCACTTCCTTCTTCTGCTGAAACAAGATCCTTCGAGATTCTAGTAAGCAGTGTGCCTAAGTCTGTAACGGCCAGAGTTTCAAGAGTCTGCACATCAGCGTTATTGGGAGGAGAATTTTGTGTTGTCGCTTCAGTACCCGTTCCTGTTGTTACTAGTTCTACTGTTGGTGGAGTTTCATTTGGGAGGCTGTTTCCCGTTGTTTCTGTTTCAGTCACAACACCAGATGAAGTACCGTCCTGAGATCCTTGTGCGGTACTTAAAGGTTGGTCTAGCGCAGAGAGATTACTCTCTGGAAGCGGTGTCGTGACTTGAGTATCTGTTCCCGATGTCACGACCTCTGAGGTCTGCAGAGCTTCATTTGGAAGGCTATTTCCCGTTGTTTCTGTCTCAGTCACAACACCAGATGAAGTGCTGTCCTGAGGTCCTTGTTCGGTACTTAAAGGTTGGTCTGGCGCAGAGGGATTACTCTCTGGAAGCTGTGTCGTGCCTTGAGTATCTGTTCCCGTTGTCACGACCTCTGAGATCTGCAGAGTCTCATTTGGGAGCTGATTTTCCGCCATTGGCGTCTCACTTGCCACTTCTAAAGTTGGCATTATCGCGTTTACGGGTGCTGATTCTTGAGGCTGATTAGAATTGCTAATATCAATTTCGGTGATTGACGGCGAACCTAGAATGCTAGGCACCTGTAATCCTACTTCGGGAGTCTGTTTGTTGTTACTTGGTTCACTTGCATTAGGATCTACCGTTTCATCTGCCACTGCAGATATAGGATTTTCTCCACTAACAAGTCCGAGATCTGCTTCTAGCGTTTTAACAGCGCTATGGTTAAAAGCATCAACCGCCCTTTCCAAAACCGGATGAGATTGAACAAGTTGCTGATGTGTAAATGGGGTTTCAGCTTCGGGCATGACGCTAGCTAAGCTATGAGACAGAGCTTGAAGCTTTTTATTTTCTTGCTTGTTGAGGAAATTTAACAGCTCCTGCTCGCTAACCTCACCAATGATTGCCGCAATCATCGCAGTCGCTTGTTCAAAAGCTAAACCTTCCGCTTCTTGCTTGGAGTAGAGTAGATGTGAAACTGGTGAGATCCTTTGAATCCCTGCAGGCGCTACCATCAAATAAGATTTGCTGACTTTCTCACCTGTTGTTTTGTTTATTGTGCGATTTTTTATTGCTGATGCAATTAGTGAATACGCTTGAGGTACATTATCGAGCGCAGCTACATCTAATAATGCGTTACCAGTAGAATCTGTGTATGAGTTAGGTTCTCCTGCATCTAATTGATAGTTGTGATTCAAATCCAACCAAACAAGTGCATCTTGAAGATGTTCATCGGCCACTTCAGCCTGATAAACAGTGGCTTCGGTTTTGTTATCCGTTCCAGAAGAATCTTCACCACCACAGCCAACAATGGCTCCAATAGACATGGCGAGAATAGATAGTCTAAGTGATTTCACAATAGCTCCTTATCAAAACACAATCAGTGCAACTTTTTGCACTAAGATCACATTCCGAAGAGGGTATTGAGTCGCCTAGCAAGCGTAAACTTATGAACTAATTTGCATCGGCGCAGTTCTAGTTATTTAAGTTTAATTGTTTAAAAACAGGAACCTATTCGCAAATACTTTAAAATCAGTCTCGATGAAAAGTCATAAAAAAACACCGAACTCTTTCGAATTCGGTGTTTAGTGGTAATTGCCTGATCAGCGAATCAGTATTAACCGATATGAGTCGCGCCACCCATGTACTTCTGAAGCACTGTAGGAATTTCGATGCGACCATCTGCAAGTTGGTTGTTCTCAAGAATTGCAACCATTGTACGACCAACCGCTAGACCAGAACCGTTTAGTGTGTGTACAAGTTCAGGTTTCTTCTCGCCCTTACGACGGAAACGCGCTTGCATACGACGAGCTTGGAAATCCCACATGTTTGAACATGAAGAGATCTCACGATATGTCTGTTGAGCTGGTACCCATACTTCTAAATCGTATGTTTTACGAGAACCGAAGCCCATGTCACCTGTACATAGCACGACTTTACGGTATGGAAGCTCAAGAAGCTGTAATACTTTCTCAGCGTGACCCGTTAATTCTTCTAGCGCTGCCATAGAATCTTCAGGCTTAGTGATTTGTACTAGCTCAACTTTGTCGAACTGGTGCATACGAATCAAACCACGAGTATCACGACCATATGAACCTGCTTCAGAACGGAAACATGGTGTGTGAGCCGTCATCTTCAATGGAAGATCAGCTTCATCAGTGATGGTGTCACGCACTAAGTTTGTTACAGGCACTTCCGCAGTTGGAATCAATGAAAGCTTACGAGGCTCTTCATCGTTCACTTTTTCAGTTAGCGGCTCAGTGTGGAACAAGTCTTGACCGAACTTAGGAAGCTGACCAGTACCAAATAGGCTGTCCGCATTCACTAGGTAAGGAACGTACATTTCAGTGTAACCGTGCTGTTCTGTATGCAGATCTAGCATGAACTGCGCAATTGCGCGATGTAGGCGCGCAAATTGGCCTTTCATTACGATAAAACGTGCGCCAGTGATTTTAGTTGCACTCGCAAAATCTAAACCATCACCCATTTCGCCAAGGTCTACGTGATCTTTTAATTCAAAGTCGTAAGTCTTTGGCTCGCCCCAACGCGCAACTTCTACGTTGTCGTTTTCATCTTTACCGTCTGGCACAGAATCATCTGGGATATTTGGTAGTGTTTGTGTAATCGCATCTAGCTGAGCTTGAACTTGGTCCAATTCAACTTTTTTAGCATCAAGGTCGTCACCCAATGTACCGATCTGCTTTTTGATCTCTTCAGCGCCTTCTTTATCACCTTTAGACATCAATTGACCGATTTGCTTAGAGATCGAGTTACGCGAGGATTGTAAATTTTCAACTTCTACTTGAATGGACTTACGTTGTTCTTCAAGTGTACGAATTGTATCGACGTCGAGTTTAAAACCGCGACGTGCCAGTTTTGCAGCTGTTTCATCCAGCTCTGTACGAAGTAATTTAGAATCCAGCATTGTTAATCCTATGCTTTTGAGTATCGAAAAGACGTAAGTGCTTGCTTTTTAAGCAAGCCATACGTATTGAATTTTTAACTTGTCAAAGATAACGAAAAGACACTATTTTTCATAGCGCTTTTGTGGGCTTTTTGCGTCTAAATCCGCCAGATAATCTAACTTTTCACCAATCTTAGTTTCTAAGCCTCGATTTGTTGGCTGATAATAGCGGGTTCCTGTCATTTCAGGTGGCAAATATCGTTCTCCGGCAGCGTAGGCACCGGGTTCATCGTGAGCATAGCGATATTCAGCACCATAGCCTAAATCTTTCATCAAACTAGTTGGTGCATTTCGCAAATGATGAGGCACTTCATATTCAGGCAAGTTGTGTGCATCAGACAATGCTTGTTTCCATGCCGAATAGACGGCATTACTTTTGGGTGCACAGGCTAAATATACAATCGCTTGCGCTATGGCTCGCTCGCCCTCGGCAGGCCCGACACGAGTGAAACAATCCCAAGCAGACAAAGCCACTTGCATTGCTCGCGGGTCAGCATTACCGATATCTTCAGACGCAATCGCTAATAAACGTCGAGCAATATATAACGGGTCGCAACCTGCAGAAATCATACGTGCAGCCCAATACAAGGCTCCATCGGGGTTTGAACCTCGAATGGACTTGTGAACCGCCGAGATTAAGTCGTACCAAATATCACCTTTGTTATCAAAGCGGGAGACTTTCTCTCCTGCGACTTCAGCCAGAAGACTTAAAGTAATGAGCTTGTTCCCGTCACTATCTTCTTCCGCCATGTCATAAAGTAGCTCAAGGTAGTTGAGCGACATTCGCGCATCACCATTCACCAACTCTGATAATCGCTCTAAAACGTTATCTTTAAATACGGCTTTGGTTTTGCCTAAGCCTCGCTCTGAATCATTAACCGCTTGTTCCAACGCCTGAAGAATCTCTTCTTTACTTAAAGACGTCAGCTTATAAACGCGTGCTCGCGATAACAGAGCGTTGTTAAGTTCAAACGAAGGGTTTTCGGTCGTAGCGCCGATAAAGGTCACAGTGCCGTCTTCAATATGTGGTAGAAAAGCATCCTGCTGCGATTTATTAAATCGGTGCACCTCGTCGACAAACAAGATGGTGCGGCGACCAGTCAGCTTATTCTCGCGAGCTTTTTCAATCGCAAGACGTATCTCTTTAACACCAGAGGTCACCGCCGAAACACGCTCCACTTCTGCATTGGCATAATTTGCCGCAACTTCAGCCAGCGTTGTTTTACCAGTACCCGGAGGCCCCCACAAAATCATTGAGTGGATTTGTCCTGCTTCCAGAGCCTTACGCAAAGGCTTACCGACACTCAATATATGTTGTTGACCAATATATTGTTCTACGGTTTGCGGACGCATACGTGCAGCAAGGGGACGAAAATCTTCGTCCCCTGAAAAATCTAAAGAGTAGTTACTCACTGTGCCAATTACCTAGATCCATCGTTAGTTACGTTGGTCATCAACTTCCACGCCTTCAGGAACATCAAATGTGAATCGATTCATTGCGGGTTTCTGCTGTTTTACATCATTAAAACTAAACAGGCTTTTCTGACCATCTTGTTCTAATACATTAAAACCTTTTACCACACCTTTTTCATCAATCGTAATTTGAAATTGCCCCTGATTTGATTCAACAGCCGTCGGCGTCAAGGTAAACACATCATTATCTTGTTCAACTTTGTAGGCATCCCAATCACTGGTGCGGTTGCGAGTAAGCAATACAAATGGTGTCTGCTCCATCGCTTGTTCTTGGTTATAGATGGTGACTTGTTCGATAAACGGGCTGTAATACCAGAGAGATTCTCCATCAGAAACCAGTAAGTTTTCGTCAGGATCAAGTGTTTCCCAACGGAAAAGACTTGGACGTGCGATATCCACTAAACCACTACCATCCATTACTATTTCGCCATCTGGGCTGATAACTTGTTGTTCAAACTTGGCGCTAAACCCATCCGTCAGTGCAAGACGCTCACTTAAATTCTCTTTAGGTGTCGCCAATACAGAGAAACTACAGAATAAAAGAGCTAACCATTTTTTCATTGCTATTCGGCTCCTAGCCAATTCATGTAAGGAAGTTATATCTAAGATTCTTCCTTGTTATGTCAACCTTGTGTGGAAAAAGTTCGAATCTCGCCACTTTTAACGAAAGTTAGCGCTGCTGTAAAACCTGAAAAAGAGGCTTAGTTTCCGCAACAGTGCTTAAACTTCTTTCCACTTCCGCATGGGCAAATTTCATTGCGACCGATATCTTTATATGGGTTTACGTTCTGCGCTTTTGCACCAATCATGGCTTCATCAGCGGCTAAAGCAACTTCGTGAATCATCAGATCCAATTGCTTCACCATATTTTCGAGTTTTGGCAGGTCAGTGAAACCCGCTTGTTTCATTTGCTCGTGAGTCTGTTCTTCGTCAATAGCAAGCATTAGCGTTGTCAGCAGAGCTTGTAGCATTCGAATCGAGCCATCTGATGTTGCCACTTCTTGCCACGAAGGCTCAATGGTTGGCCACAATGTCATAAAGCCTTCAGCAAAGTCCGCTAACGCTTCGTCAAAACCAGAGTCTTGTTGATCGAGCATAGAGAGCAAACCATATTCGTTGAGCTTAAGCTCGTGATATTGAGCATTGATTTGATCGGTAATCAGAGTCTTTAAAGTTTCAGCTTGGTCGCCAAATACTGAACTTAACCATGTTTCAGGATCTAAAGGCTTTGTTGCTAAGTTTGCAGCCAGAACAACACCTTCGATAAAAGCAGGCGATTCGCTGCGCTCTACTGAACTTAAATTCACAAATTGATAACTCATTTAAACTCTTCTAGCTTTTGATAATTTTGATTGTTTCCGCATTATAACCTGAACTTACCAATAAGTTCTCGTGCGTATCTCCCGAACTTTCTCCAGATTACCTTCATAAACTCTCATTCAATTACTTTCAGGACATCTCGCCAAGTTAGCGAACAAAGGTCTAGTGCGGATTTCGTGACATTTCACCGCCATACCTCTACAATCTCGCCTCCATTTTAGACGGTAGTAATAAGATCTTAGTATGCGAGTTGTTTTAGGCCCTATGGAGGGCGTATTAGATAGCCTGATGCGTGAAATGCTGACAGAAATCAATGACTATGATTTCTGCGTCACTGAGTTTGTACGTGTCATCGATCAAACGCTTCCAGATCATATGTTCTATCGTCTCTGTCCGGAGCTAAAGCAAGGTTCTGCGACTAAATCTGGTGTACCTGTCAAAGTTCAGTTGCTTGGACAAGAGCCTGTTTGGATGGCAGAAAATGCCGTGCGCGCCGCAAGCCTAGGTGCATACGGTATCGACCTTAACTTTGGATGCCCAGCGAAAACCGTCAATAAAAGCAAAGGCGGGGCTGCTCTATTGCAACAGCCAGAACTTATCTATCACGTTGTCAAAGCATGTAGAGAGGCTGTTCCAGCGCACATCCCAGTTTCAGCCAAAATCCGTCTTGGATGGGAAAACCCTGATGACTGCTACGAGATCGTTGATGCGGTGTCCCAAGCCAAAGCCGATGAACTAACCATTCATGCTCGAACCAAAATGGGCGGCTATAAGGCAAGTGAAATCAAATGGGAATACATTGATAAAATCCGTCAGAAAACCTCTGTACCGCTTATAGCGAATGGCGAAGTATGGAGTTACCAAGACGGTCAGGATTGTATCAAAACCACAGGTGTCGATTCCCTGATGGTATGCCGTGGTGCTCTGAACATTCCAAACTTAGGGAATATGGTGAAACATAATCACGAGCCTATGTCTTGGAATGAGGTGGTGGAACTGCTGATTAAATACTCTGAATACGAAGTAAATGGTGATAAGGCCAAATACTATCCAAACCGAGTGAAACAGTGGTTTTCCTATCTGCGTCAGGCTTATCCTGACGCAGCAGATCTATTCAGAGAGATTCGTGTCAAAAATGACGTTGATGCGATGGTTGATCACTTAAAGCGATATAGAGACGCGCTTTACGCCTAATTCCACCTATTAAAACACCAGTTTATCTTTACCCGTTGTTTTAGCTTGATAAAGCTTCTCGTCTGCGATTTTGAACAGCTTGTCGAAATCGCAGCCTTTGTCACTTTGTATAATCTCTACACCACCCGAAACGGTAAACCCATTCTCGACCACTTTAGAAGACTGACTAGTAATTGCATCTTTGACACGCAGCATAATCTTTTTCAGGACGTCGCTATCATCGCCCGTTAAATAAACCACGAATTCTTCTCCACCGAAACGCGCTACCGCATCAGTATTACGGATACTTTTTTCTATTTGTTCGCCGAGATAGCAAATAACATCATCCCCGACGTCATGACCGTAGGTGTCATTGATCGATTTAAAATTATCGATATCCAGTATAGCTATGGACAAATACTGCTGGTGATATTTTCCGCGCAGGAACTCTTCCATTCCCCTTCTGTTGAGAACACCTGTCATAGGATCATGCGAAGCTAAATCAGCGTAATAGCTCTTTTCAACTCGAGTACCAAGATGTAAAACGCCAATAACAGTCACTAAGTAGGAAAGCAAAACTACCGCCAAACTCATACTCATTTCATCCACAAACTGCGTGATTTCGGCACGCCAATCCCAGTGGTAGTAGAGATAATGATCCATGTTGGTGTAGCTGACTTCCAACTTGTGTGGCAAATACGCTGAACCATCGGTCGGCAGCGATTCTGTGCGTACTAACCTGATCTTCCCTGCCACGGGAGATAAATCTCCGATAAGCTTATCGACGCTGACATCGAGTACAACCACACCTTTAAAGACCGCGTTCTCAAAAACGGGCATTGCTAATGTCATGTTATTTCTTTGCATCAGCACTTCACTAAACGCACTCGGTCCTATTACAGAAATAACGTCCGGATTTTGTGATGCTTCTTGCCAGAAATTGCGTAGCCTGACGGTTTTTAGTTGCTCTTGGGTGATACCTTGAATGGCTTCTTTAGGTGAAGAGATGATAAAGCCATGTTCATCAAGATAATGAACGCCGATAACATAATCATCGAGGTCATGAAGGAATGAAATGATGGGTGCCAGAGTGACTTTCCTTAAGGCTAATTCAGTCACATCACTCGAAGCGTTACAGTACTTTTCATCGCCTATCATCATGTAACTGATGTTAATTGGCGGAGAGGAATGGGCAAGATTCTTAGTAATCATCAGAGACTCTTTAGGGGAGAGTTGGCAAACGCCATTGACCACTTCAATATTAAAATCTGTTGCCTCTGTTAATGTGGACTCATAGTAGCTACTAAAACCGTAATCCAGTGCGACTAGTATTTTCCCCGCTCGTTGCAGCATGGCATTCACATTTCTATATTCACTGGTGATCTGCTGGTTCAACACCATTAAATACGAGTAAACCATCATCGACAAAATAGCGAAAACCAAAATCAGTGGTCCAAAAATAACGATTTTTTTGTAGTTTTTCTTCGGCTGCATATATTTTCTTCACACCAATACCAAGTAGGGAAATCTTTTCAATCAACAGATTAGTACACTTAACACTTTTTTTATATGCATATTGTATCGTTATTCCAAGCCGCTACGCCTCTTTTAGATGTATCTCAATATTGCAGCAGCGGCTTAGTGTCGAGAAAAGCCGAAATTAAGTAACTGATTCATTTTTATAAGTAAACAATCAAGGCTTCGTGCTCATTCCCATAAGATAAGCCTTACTGCCAACTTCCACCGACAGGTTGCCCGAAACGACTTCCATTTCATTGCCGGATTTAGAACAAATGACCTTGCCGCTCTCAATCCCCAACTTCCAGATTGGAACAGACATAGACTGAGGTACATAAGAGGCGTTTATCACAACCAAGATAACTTCTCCGCCAAAGACTCGAGCATATGCAATACAACCATCTTGAGCATACAAAATCTGCAAAGCACCTTGTTGTAATGCCAGATGATTTCTTCTCATTGCTACTAGCTTTTTGAATCGCTCTATCTGTTCAGAGTTATCAATCTCTTCCCAAGGTAAACAACGACGATTATCAGGATCTAAACCACCTTGCAGATTCACCTCGGTACCATAGTAAATACATGGTGTACCAACCATGGTCATCAACAACACTAAACCTATTTCAATCAATGCATCGTCACCATTAACCAAGGTTGCCCAACGCATCGTGTCGTGGCTATCCAGTTGATTAAGCTGTGCCAATTGATTCAGCCAAGGCACTTTCGCCTGAGCTTCAACAATCCACTCAACAAATTCCTCTGCGCTAATGGAAATACGATCATAAGCGATATCTTGACCCGTTAGCCAAGCTCGAACCGGATGCGCAAAACCGTAGTAGTTCATCGCTCCGTCTTCTTGGTCTCCCTGTAGCCATTGTGTCGCTTCAAAGAAGTGTTCGCCTAAAACATAAGCTTGCTGATTCTCTTGTTTCACCGAATCGCGGAACTGTTTTACATAGTAGGCATTGTTGATGGCTCCTGACCCCTCACCTAGCATATGAATCACATCAAAACGCCATCCATCAATCGAGTAAGGCGGGCGAAGCCAGTGTTTGATCACTGAATCCTTGCCCTGATAAATATAATCACGCACCTCTTCGTTTAAGAAGTTCAACACGGGTAAGTTTTCAACACCTTTCCAACAGGCGTAGTGATTATCTTGATCGAACAGGTAATAGTTGCGATAAGGGGACTTCTCAGAGCAATACGCACCATTTTCATAATGGTTGAAGCGGTCAAACCAAGGATGTTCAGCAGAGGTATGATTGAACACGGCATCAAGCACAACCTTCATTCCACGCTGATGAATCTCAGCGCATAGCTGAGCAAACTCTTCATTGGTTCCCAGATGAGGATCAACATTAAAGTAATCCGTCGTGTCATATTTATGATTACTCAATGAGGTAAAAATAGGATTCAGATAGACAGTCGTGATACCAAGTTGCTCTAGGTAGTCTAACTTGCTTCTGACACCTGCTAAATCGCCGCCGTAGAATTCCAAAGAACCATGTGAGTCATGGGAACTGACGGGCTCGCCCCACTGTTTAGCAATCACATTACGTTTCCCGCCGCGAACAGAATATTCATTTGTCTTAACGCTGATGTCAGGATTACCGTTGCAGAAACGATCAGGAAATATTTGATAGAAAACCTGCTCTTTCACCCATTCTGGAGGCTGATACAAAGCGTCACACTTAAAATGATACTCTCGTGGTGGGATACGGTTATGCACGCCTCTGGCATCAAGCCAATGTTGCGCACTGCCACTCAACATCTTAAACACATAGTGAGTCAGTGATTTATCCGGATTAACAGGGATGGTTGCGCTCCATTGGTTTAAGCGCCCTAACTTTCCACAAGGCTTCATTTCCACCAATGATTCTTCGTTGTCCGGCTCATGTCTGACATACACCTTCTGATACAACTCAGACTCTGTGTTTAGAATAAGTGTCAGTTGACCATCTTGATAAGATAAACCGTCGGATGTTTGGGCATGAAAAGCGAAAGGTAAGGACATGCTGCTCCCCTAATATATGATTCCTGTTGCTTGTTAACTTACCTCTTTGTTTAAAAAGAAAAATCCTCCTTACACAGTTAGCGATTTGCGCATAGTGTAAGGAGGATCACGTTTAGTAGGATGAACTCGAGGGATTAGTTCAGCAGTAAGCTATCGTCAGACAGTTCTTCACCACGAACTTTAGAGAACATCTCAAGCAGATCAGGTACTTGCATATTGGCTCGTTGATCACCGGATACATCCAGAACAATTTCACCTTGGTGCAACATTACCGTTCTGTCACCACACGCTAGTGCGTCTTTCATTGAGTGAGTCACCATCATTACGGTCAGGTTAAACTCTTTAACGATTTTCTTGGTTAAATCGATAATGAAAGCTGCCATGCGAGGATCTAGAGCTGCGGTATGTTCATCAAGTAACAATAACTTACTGTCTGAAAGTGTTGCCATCACAAGACTCACTGCCTGACGCTGACCGCCAGAAAGCAAACCGATGTTATCTCCAAGACGATCTTCTAAGCCTAAACCAAGAATACTGATTCGCTCTTGAAACAGTTTGCGACGATTGGTTGAAAGAGAATGCTTCCAGCCACGACGTTTACCGCGCATATACGCAAGCGCCATGTTTTCTTCAATAGTTAACGCTCCGCAAGTACCTGCTAGCGGATCTTGGAATACACGAGCACAAAGGCTGGCACGTTGGTCAACACTGCGGCGAGTCACGTCAATATCATCGATATTAACTTTACCGCCGACCATAGGTGTTTCACCTGTTACCGCGCCAAGCAGTGTTGATTTACCCGCACCATTTGAGCCAATAACGGTAAGAAATTGGTGTTCTGGCACTTTCAGATCCACACCTCTTAACGCTCGGTTCTCAAGGATAGTGCCAGGATTAAATGTAACTTGAATATCTTCTAAATGGATCATAATGCTTCTCCTGACGCCTTAACCTGCTTAGATACTTCTGATTTCTTAGCAGGCCCACTACCCTTTTTTGGCTTTCGATTCCTTTTCATTCTCGGCATGATTAACGCCAGAGCAACTAGCACTGCAGTAACCAAGTTCAAGTCCGAAGCTTGTAAACCAAACATTCCCGAACTTAATGCAAATGCCACCGCTAAACGATAGAGAACCGATCCCACGATAACAGCGATGACGGCTACCCAAATTTTACGGCCGGGAATGAGTGTTTGACCCAAAATAACAGCAGCCAAACCAACTACGATGGTACCTACACCAGAAGTCACGTCCGCAAAGCTGTTGGTTTGTGCAAATAAAGCACCAGCAAAACCCACAAAGCCGTTTGACAGTGCTAAACAAAAATAGGTGTAAAACGCCGTACTCGCACCTTGCGCAGCAACCATACGAGCATTCACGCCTGTGGCACGAAGCCCCAAGCCAAAATCACTGTTCAGTAGACGAACAACAAACAGAGCAGAAATAAGTACCAGTACCGCTACAACCAAAGGACGAATGAGCATAGGGTCGCCCATCGTTTCAAATGGTGTCAGGATCGTATCTTCACCGAGCAGAGCTAAGTTAGGACGTCCCATAATGCGAATATTAATTGAGAACGCAGCAATCATAGTTAGGATTGATGCTAATAGATGAAGAATTCCACAACGAACCGTCAAAAACGCCGTTACCCATCCGGTTGCCGCACCAGCAATAATAGCTAAACCGGTAGCGATCCATGGGTCAATACCAGAAACAATCGCGGTTGCAGCTACAGCAGCACCCATAGGGAAACTACCATCAACACTCAAATCTGGGAAATCAAGAACTCGGAAAGTCAGGTAAACACCAAGTGCCACCAGACCGTAGATAAGGCCAACCTCTAAGGCGCCAAAAAAGGCAAAAGCAGACATACAAACTCCCTTCTCTGCTTAATCAAGTTGGCGTACTGCTACGCCAACTCTTTTAACAATGGTTCTATTTAACGCTTGTTGCGCGATCCATAACGGACTTAGGAATTTCCAGACCTAGCTTTTCAGCCACAGTCTTGTTAATCACTAAATCAGAACCTTTAGCAACTTTAACATCCAAAGAACCAGGAGCAGCACCTTCTAGAATAGCAGCTACGTAATCCGCAGTTTGAACGCCAATTTGGTAGTAGTCGAAACCAAGACTAGCAACTGCACCACGCTCTACATATGATGTAGCAGCGCCAAACACAGGTGTCTTAGCTTGGTTTGCAGCGACGATCATACCTTCAATTGCGCTGGCAACAGTATTGTCAATCAGAGCATAAATAACGTCTGATTTTGCAGAGATTGCTTGTGTCGCTGACTGTACATCTGCACTTTTCAGAGCAGTTGCTTCAACCAGAGTAATTCCGTGCTTTTTAGTGGATGCTTTTAGTAGCTCCATCAAGCTTACAGCGTTTGCTTCACCTGGGTTGTAAACCACACCAATTGATTTCACGTTTGGCATGATTTCTTTAATCAACTCTACGTGTTGTTCAACTGGAGAAAGATCTGAAAGACCCGTTACGTTTTTACCAGGTTGTTCCATTGTCGCAACCAATTTTGCGCCTACTGGGTCTGTCACCGCTGTAAATACAACTGGAATGTTTTTAGTCGCTGACACTAGAGCTTGTGCGGTAGGTGTTGCAATACCGACTAACACATCTGGATTTTCACCCACAAATTGACGCGCAATTTGTACAGCAATAGCAGGGTTACCTTGCGCTGTTTTGAAATCAAACTCTAGGTTTTTGCCTTCTTCATAGCCTTTTGCTTTCAGGCCATCAAGAAGACCTTGACGTGTTGCATCGAGTGCAGGGTGTTCTACGATCTGTGAAACCGCAACTTTAGCGGTTTTAGCCATAATGCTGTGGGAAGAAAGTAATGCAGCTCCGGCTAGAACGGCGGTAGCAATGACCTTGCTTGCTTTCATCTTAACTCCTTGATTTAAAGCATATAGTAATGTGATGTTGTGTAATGTTTTTTAGTTATTGTGCAATTAGCATGCACTTATGGACATTATTACCAGTAACTATGCGGAAAGGGAAGAAACATTTAACAGCGAAATAACAAAAAGAGAGGAAGAAACAGTATCTTGAGTTTGGTGACTAAAAGAAGGCAAATAACGACTAATTTTTGCTCAGAAGAAAGCCTCTACAACAGCCATGAGCTTGGCTTCATATCGAAAAACAAAAAAGGCTCTAATGGATAGATTAGAGCCTTAATAATTCGTTTAATTAAAACCAGCGTTCTAAAGCGGTTTTATCAAGCTGACGGAATGCACGATTAAGTACCATTGCCAGCTCTTTGTATCGAGGCTTCGGTTTTATCGGTTCAAGAGCAGAACCTGTTTCAACAATTTTTGCATGAATTTCGCGATACCAACCTGCAAGTGCAGGCGGTAACTGAGTATTCGCTCTGTTACCTAACCACCACATACCTTGCAAAGGTAAGCTGATGGCAAACAAAGCAACAACAACCGCTTGTGGCATAGCTTGAACATTTTGAAAACTCATTTGAGTTAACACGCTAATAGCGGCGACCGCTGGCATAACTTTGATACCAAAACGCGTCGCTTTAATAATTCGCGATTCAGGAAAAAGCAGATTCAACTCTTTCCGCATAGGCCAAACTTGCATGTATTTCTGGCCGTCTTTCAAGCTGTGGATGATTCCGACACGATTACTCATACCACTTCCTCACTCTCAGTTATCGCCTCTTGTGGGCGAATTCGCTAAAAAATAGTTGAATAGTTCAACGAATAACGTAAAAATTTGATAAAAGCTAATATTGTTTAAATTTTTTTGTTATATTACCCCATTATCGCTATCCTTTGCGGACTCTCAATCTCATTGTTGCCCTTATTTACAATTTAGGCAACTTTAAGACTAATCTGCAAGGAAAGCAGCAGACGATTTCAATGACGAAGTCACGTCTCTAGATAAGGAAGTTAAAGCTTTATTGATTAAGATTAGTACCAATTGCTTATGCATCTACTATTCTTGTCATTGATTTTGTCCTAACCGATTATTACAGGTAGTCACACATGTCTAAGCTAGTTTTAGTTTTAAACTGCGGTAGTTCTTCACTTAAATTCGCTGTTGTCGATGCACAAAACGGCGACGAACATCTTTCTGGTCTTGCAGAATGTTTACACCTTCCAGAAGCACGTATCAAGTGGAAACTTGATGGTAAGCACGAAGCACAACTAGGTGAAGGCGCTGCTCACGATGAAGCTCTATCTTTCATCGTAGAAACTATTCTTGCTTCTAAGCCAGAACTTGCGGCACAAATTAAAGCTATCGGTCACCGTGTTGTACACGGCGGCGAGAAGTTCACTAAATCTGCTCTAATCGACGATGCTGTTCTTCAAGGTATTCAAGACTGTGCAACTCTAGCACCGTTACACAACCCAGCACACATCATCGGTATTAAAGCAGCTCAGAAAGCTTTCCCAGCACTGAAAAACGTTGCTGTATTCGATACTGCTTTCCACCAAACTATGCCTGAAGAAGCGTTCCTATACGCACTTCCATACAAACTATACAAAGAACACGGTGTACGTCGTTACGGCATGCACGGTACTTCTCACCTATTCATCGCTCGTGAAGCAGCTGAACGTCTAGGTAAACCAGCAAACGAACTTAACATCATCAACTGTCACCTAGGTAACGGTGCATCAGTTTGTGCAATTAAGAACGGTGAATCAGTTGATACTTCAATGGGTATGACTCCTCTTGAAGGTCTAGTAATGGGTACTCGTTGTGGTGATATCGATCCTGCGATCATTTTCCACCTACACGACGCTCTAGGTTACTCAGTTGAGCAAATCAACAACATGCTGACTAAAGAGTCTGGCCTTCTAGGTCTAACTGAAGTGACTTCTGACTGTCGTTTCGTTGAAGACAACTACGGCGCTAAAGAAGAAGCAACTCGTGCGATGGACGTATTCTGTCACCGCCTAGCTAAATACGTAGCTGGTTACACTGCAAGCCTAGATGGTCGTCTAGACGCTATCGTGTTCACTGGTGGTATCGGTGAAAACTCTGCTCCAATCCGTGAAATGGTTCTTAACCGTCTAGCAATCTTCGGTATCGAAGTAGACAGCGATGCAAACCTAAAAGCACGTTTCGGCGGCGAAGGTGTTATCACTACAGCAGACAGCCGCGTGCCAGCGATGGTTATCTCAACCAACGAAGAGTTGGTGATTGCTGAAGACACCGCAACTCTAGCAGGTCTTTAAGTTTCTAACTGGCTAACCTAACGGTTAGCCAGATTTCTATAGGGGCTTAGCTTTTATTCTCACTTGAATCATTAACTAGGCTTTATTTCAATCCAATCTATCTCTTAGATTGCATCCAATAGTTTGAGGTACCTTACAGATGTCCCGTACTATTATGCTTATCCCTATCAGTGCTGGCGTGGGTCTAACCAGCGTGAGCATGGGTATTTTACGCGCTATGGAGCGTAAAGGCGTAAACGTTTCTTTCTACAAGCCTATTGCTCAACCACGTAGTGGTGAAGATCAACCAGATCTGACTTCAACGATTATCGGCCGTAACAGCGATATCAACATTGCTGAACCTTTGCCTATGTCTACGGCTGAAACGCTAATCGGCTCAGAGAAAATGGATGAGCTACTAGAAACTATCGTTGAGCGTTACAACCAGATCAATAAAGACTCAGAAGTGACGTTGATTGAAGGTTTGGTTCCAACTCGTAAACATCCATTCGCTAACCAAGTGAACGCTGAAATTGCAGCAACACTTGGCGCTGAAATCGTGTTCGTTGCAACTCCTGGTACTAACAACCCAACACAGCTGAAAGAGCGTATTGAAATCGCCTGTTCAAACTTTGGTGGTACTAAGAATAAGAACATTAAAGGTGTCATCATCAACAAGCTTAACGCTCCTGTTGATGAAGCTGGCCGTACTCGTCCAGACCTATCTGAAATGTTCGATGACGCAGACAGTGCGATTCAAACAAATCTTGAAGTAATGCAGATCTTCAATACTAGCCCTATCCGTGTTCTAGGTTGCGTGCCATGGAACATCGAATTGATCGCGACTCGCGCAGTGGATATGGCTAAGCACCTAAACGCTGAAATCATTAGCGCTGGTGAAATCAATACTCGCCGTATTAAGAGCATCACGTTCTGTGCACGTTCAATCCCTCACATGATTGAACACTTCAAACCAGGTTCTTTACTTGTGACTTCTGCAGACCGTCCAGACGTTATCGTTGCAGCGTCTCTAGCAGCAATGAACGGCGTTGAGATTGGTGCTGTACTGCTTACTGGTGGTTACGATATTCCAACGGAAATCGTTGATCTATGTAAACCTGCATTTGACTCTGGCTTGCCAATTTTCAAAGCACAAGGTAACACTTGGCAGACTTCTTTGAACCTACAAAGCTTCAGCCTAGAAGTACCTGCAGACGATAAAGAGCGTATCGAGTTCATCAGCGAACACGTTGCAAGCCACATTGATGGCCCTTGGATTGATTCTCTATCTGAAGGCACTCAAGGTATCCGTCGTCTGAGCCCACCAGCATTCCGTTACCAGCTAACAGAATTTGCTCGTCGCGCGGGTAAACGTATCGTTCTTCCTGAAGGTGACGAACCACGTACAGTGAAAGCTGCGGCTATTTGTGCTGAACGCGGTATTGCAACTTGTGTGCTTTTAGGTAACCCAGACGAAATCCGTCGCGTTGCAGCACAACAAGGTGTTGAGCTAGGCGCTGGCGTTGAAATCATTGATGCGGATTCTGTTCGCGAAAACTACGTAGCACGTTTAGTTGAACTACGTGGCGCAAAAGGTATGACTGAAGTTGTTGCTCGTGAGAAATTGGAAGATTCTGTTTTCCTAGGCACAATGATGCTTGAAGCGAACGAAGTTGACGGCCTAGTATCTGGAGCTGTTCACACAACTGCGAACACTATCGTTCCTCCGTTCCAAATCATCAAGACGGCACCAAATGCGTCAATCGTATCTTCAATCTTCTTCATGCTTCTGCCTGATCAAGTATTGGTATACGGTGACTGTGCAATCAACCCAGATCCAACGGCTGAACAGCTAGCAGAAATCGCTATCCAATCGGCTGATTCTGCAGCTGCATTTGGTATCGACCCACGTGTTGCAATGATCTCGTACTCTACTGGTGAATCTGGTAAAGGTGCAGACGTTGATAAAGTACGTGAAGCAACTCGTATTGCTCAAGAGAAACGTCCAGATCTTATTATTGACGGCCCTCTACAATACGATGCAGCAATCATGGAAAACGTGGCAGCTTCTAAAGCGCCTAATTCTCCAGTTGCAGGTAAAGCGACAGTATTCGTATTCCCAGACCTAAACACAGGTAATACGACGTACAAAGCAGTACAACGTTCAGCAGACCTAGTATCAATCGGTCCGATGCTACAAGGTATGCGTAAGCCAGTTAACGACCTTTCTCGTGGTGCGTTAGTTGATGATATCGTGTACACAATTGCTCTTACCGCTATCCAAGCAGACCAAGAAGCAAAATAGTCTTCACTTAGGTCTCCAGATATTATTAGCAAAAGCCGCAACCTAGGTTGCGGCTTTTTTATTCTTAATAAAGTTTAATCCCTTCCAACAAGCGTTTGTCGAAAATTCCTACATATCAACCAAACCCCGCTCAATAGAATACTACAGCTACTAACTTTCAATTTTATAAGTCTAATAACATGAATCTACTAAAAAAATCCCTCGCCGCTAGCGCAGTTCTAGCGAGTACTTCTGCATACTCTGCAGGTGTATATTTGCACGAAATCGGCAACAATGACCTTGGTTTAGCAGCTGCGGGCAAGGCTGCACGCGCTCAAGATGCATCTGTTCTGGCTGCAAACCCTGCGGGCTTATCTAATGTCGAAGGGCAATCGTTTACTGGCGGTATGATGACGCTTTATGGCGATACCGAATACCAAATGCAAAGTTCTAGTGCAGGAAACATTGTTGGTTTTGTTCCCCTCGGTTCTGCATTCTACAGCCAGAAAATGAATGACAAGTTAACACTTGGCATCGGTGTTTACGGTAATTATGGAATGGGTCTAGAGTACGAAAACTTCCCTATCAAAACTGCAGTAACACAAGCTCTCACCATTCAGCCAACCGCTTCTTACCAGATCAACGACCAATGGTCAGTTGGGGCTGGCTTAGGTATCCAATATGGTATGTTTGATGTAGAAGCTGGCGGCGCTCAGATTGACGATACTGACATTGCCTATAACGCCAAACTTGGTGTCCTTTTCTCACCAAATGAAAACACCCGATTCGGTATCGGTTACTCTTCTGAAACAGAACTCAAATTTGATGTCAATGTATTAGGTCAAACCGTTGATCCAGCTGTAATGCCACAAACACTGACTTTCAGTGCATTCCATCAGTTAAACGATAAGCTCGCTGTAATGGGTAACTTAGGTTGGGAAGACTGGAGTGAATACGAAACTTTCACTAAAACTCCAACTCAGGATACCTACCATATTGCTGTAGGTTCACGCTACCAATTAAACAAGAAACTAATATGGAATGCAGGTTTGGCGTTTGATAGCAGCCTATACGAAAATCAATCTTCGGGTGACTTTACTATCCCAACAGGTGATGCATGGCGTATTGGTACGGGTATGGAATACGATCTAGGTGAAGGCCGTGCAATGGGCCTAGCCTTTGAAGTCGTATTACTTGAAGACTCCAAGACACAGGCAGGCCAGTTAAGTGGTGGTTTTGAAGATCCTACCTTATATTTCCTAACGGCTACCTACAGCTGGTCAGGTCAATAACACTTAGATAATAAAAAACGCATCGTAAAAGATGCGTTTTTTATTTATACCAAATCTCTGTTATGTGGAGATTCTAGATCCAACTCAGGCCCAACAGGCACTACTTGCGTTGGATTGATGCTGGTATGACTGAAGTAGTAGTGTCGTTTGATATGGTAAAAGTCCGTGGTCTCTTTTACTCCCGGAACTTGGTATAGCTCTTTCAAATAACCATTCAAATTTGGATAATCTGCAATTCTTTTTTGTTGCACTTAAAATGGCCAACATATACCGAATCGAACCGAATAAGCGTAGTAAATAGACGCCAGTCTGCCTCTGTGATACTAGAACCCGCCAGATATCGATTATGAGCCAGATGTGCATCCACTTTGTCTAATGCTTCAAATAAAGACTCATACGCTTCTTCATAGGCTTCCTGCGTCGTTGCAAAGCCACAACGATAAACACCATTGTTAATGTTTGGATAGATATAATCATTCCACTCGTCGATAACATTGCGAAGTGCAACAGGATAGTAATCGACATGATTATCAGTTAACTCATTAAACGCACGGTTAAACATACGAATTATTTCAGACGATTCGTTACTTACGATGGTTTGAAGTTTCTTATCCCACAACACAGGTACAGTAACGCGGCCAGAATAATCAGGTTTCGCTTGAGTATAGATTTGGTGAAGCTTGGTGTGTCCGAACAGAGGTTCTGGAATGCCGAATTTCCAACCATCGTGGAGCATATCTGGACAGACAATCGTGACATCGATAATGTCTTGTAATTGCTTAAGTTCACGGAAAATTAATGTACGGTGCGCCCATGGACAAGCCAAAGATACATATAAATGATAACGACCAGCTTCAGGAGAAAATTTGGCGTCAGAACGGCTGTCTATCCAATCGCGAAATCCTGCATCTTCTCGAATGAACTTTCCGTCACTGCTCTTTGTGTCATACCAAACATCATGCCAGACACCTTCAACTAATTTTCCCATTACTCACCCCATCACTAATGCTTAATTCTGGAGTTATTATAGTTGAACGAGATGAATACTCACCCGAAGGGTTTTGGCTTAGTCATTCGAATTTTTTGAACAGATTGTTGTTCATATCAACTTGTGAGTTCCTCAAGCAATTATCACCCACCCACATGGTTACACCTACATTTTGGCGTTGAAGAACTTCGCTTTGCTCCAAATCTTCGTAAAATGGTAACCTTTGCAAAGCCAGATATATGCAAGAAAAAATAAAACAACTGGAAATAAGAATAGTTAATAGATGATACCGTAGGCTAATTTGTGAATCTGGTGCTCTTAAATGTTTTCTGGTCGACCAAAACGCTGCTAATGACATCACAGCCATTAATTGGCTTAACGGCATAATAAAAACTCCAGAGACTAAGCTATATGCAACTCCAATGAGAACATTAACTCCTAGTACCTGACCTAATCGTGCTTTAGTAGAAAAAACATGCTTCAACAAGATCAAAAATAAGCTAATGTAGGCTAAAGCAGGAATCACTCCCCACTCGTAGATAACCGTTAATACTGAATTATGGGGATGACCAAATTTATACCCTCCGCAAACGAAACTACCTCCACCATTTCCCCAAAAAGAACTATTCGAAATGCTGTTAGTCCAGAGTTCAATTCGCCCAGAAGAGCTAGTTCTAATTTCAGGAATAACATCTCCTTGCCCCGAATATAAAAAAGGTATTAATTTAAAGAACACTAGAGAGATTATAATACCGGCAAACATATTTATTAGTATTGTTTTTATCCACAGCGAACGATCACTCTTATTCAAGATAGTAATTAAAACCATCCCTCCTGTTACTGCTATAAACAAACCTCTAGCATCTAAAGTAACAATAAGGGACAATGTCAAACTCAAAGCTATATTATAAAATATTGAAGACTTCTTTCTAATTTTCTCTCTAACTGATAAATAAAGAATTGGTAGAACAAACCAGATTTGAACTTGATTAAGAAACCTAGGATTAGCAAAACTTAGAATCGTATGATAATTAACATATAAGCCATGCGATACTCGAAGATAAAACGCGACAGCGACACTAGCGAAAAGGCAATAAGTGATTAGACATGCCATTACGAAGTATATGGATTTGCTTTTTGGAATTCATTGAGAAAAAGGAAAACCAATCCAACTATACCTATAAAATATAAATCATATAGATAAGAATAAAACACATATGATGAATTAAACAAATCAGATATAAATAGGGTGATTATAAAAATTAACGAACATATCTTGATAGGGTACGGTAAAGAATTAGCACTATTATATATATACTCGCGAATACTAGAAGAAAGTATCACAACGATAAAAAATATAGCGACAGTAAATAAACTAAAGAAGCGCTTAATATCGTAGGTATATATAACCTGATCTCTAGGTATAAATATGTTAAAACACAACCAAATTAAAGAAACATAGAAAAACACTAAAATAATACGCTGAAAAAGGGAACCTATTAACATGTTCTTCATATATCCTTCATTCTTCTCCCCTAAAACTTAACTAAAAGTATTGTCTATATTATTGATATTGCAATAAATAAAAAAAGCGCGACTCAAAAAGAAGCCGCGCTTATGCCCGTCACAGGCTGAATTTACATCTCAACATGTAAGCACGAAACTGCATGGGTATCAGACCCTTGAATTTGTGGCTTAGTTTGAGCACAGATCTCTGTCGCTTGAGGGCAACGAGTTCTGAATACGCATCCCGATGGCGGGTTAATTGGTGAAGGCAGGTCGCCTTCAAGCATTTGAATCGTTTTTGCACGTTCCAGCTTTGGATCTGGAATCGGCACAGCAGACATCAATGCTTTGGTGTATGGGTGTTTAGGATTAGCAAACAGCGCTTCAGATTCACCGAGTTCTACTGCATTACCTAAATACATTACCAATACACGGTCAGAAATATGTTTCACTACTGACAAGTCGTGCGCGATGAACACTAGGCTTAACCCTAGCTCACGTTGCAGTTCTTGCAGCAGGTTTACCACCTGAGCCTGAATTGAAACGTCGAGCGCTGATACTGGTTCATCACAGATAATCATCTTTGGATTAAGAATCAAAGCACGAGCAATACCAATACGTTGACACTGACCACCAGAGAACTCGTGTGGATAGCGGTTGATCACGTTTGGTAACAGACCCACTTTTGCCATCATCTCTTTAACACGGTCCTTCACTTCTTGCTTAGAAAGCTCTGGATAGAAAGTCTGTAGCGGCTCAGCGATGATGTCCCCTACTGTCATACGCGGGTTCAAAGACGCCAGAGGATCTTGGAAAATCATCTGAATATCTTTACGAGTTTCGCGACGTTTCACTTCCTGCATGCGAGTCAAATCTTGACCTAACCAGACCACTTCACCGTCAGTTGCCTGTACAAGGCCGATAATTGCGCGAGCAAAAGTAGACTTGCCACAACCCGATTCACCCACAACGCCTAGAGTTTCACCTTCGTAAAGGCGAACGTTCACACCATCTACAGCTTTAAGCTTCGCTGGTTTTGACCAAGGCCATGCTGATTTAGAAGCGATGTCAAAGTGTACTTTTAGCTCTTTAACATCTAACAGTAATTTCTTATCTACACTCATTTCGTCCAAGTCTCCCAGTCAGAAAAACATGCTCGTTGACGATCATTGCCAAATGGAGTCAGGATCGGCGCTTCACGTTTACAGCGGTCCATTACACGATGACAGCGGTCTTGATATGGACAACCCGGTGGCAGACGAAGTAAGTTTGGCGGATTACCCGGAATGGTTGGTAATACATCACCTTCAGTATCCAAACGAGGGATTGCTTTCAACAAGCCTTCCGCATATGGGTGGCTCGGTTGATAGAAAATCTCATCAACCGTACCGTATTCCATTGTGCGGCCAGCGTACATTACAAGCACTTTGTCACAAGAACCTGCAACCACACCCAAATCGTGAGTGATCATGATGATTGCCGTGTTGAATTCAGATTTCAGTTCATTCAGAAGATCCATAATCTGAGCCTGAACCGTTACGTCTAGTGCGGTTGTCGGTTCATCAGCAATCAACAGTTTAGGGCGACATAGCAGAGCCATCGCAATCATTACACGCTGACGCATACCGCCCGAGAACTCATGCGGATACATTGTGATACGTTTGCGAGCTTCCGGAATTTTAACTGCTTCCAGCATGCGAACAGACTCTTCAAACGCTTCTGCTTTGCTCATGCCTTTGTGCAGCATTAACACTTCCATCAACTGGTCGCTAACCTTCATATAAGGGTTAAGCGACGTCATCGGGTCTTGGAAGATCATTGCAATTTGTTCTGCGCGAACTTTATTTAACTCTTTTTCAGGTAGGTTTAGAATTTCCTTACCTTCAAATTTTGCGCTACCAGAAATGATACCGTTCTTAGCCAACAGGCCCATGATAGAGAATACAGTTTGAGATTTACCCGAACCAGATTCACCAACGATACCCAGTGTCTCACCTTGATTTAGTGAGAAGTTCAAATCGTTTACTGCGGTAACAATACCATCTTGGGTAGTGAACTCTACACGCAGGTCTTTGACATCTAATAAAGCCATTACTACTTCCTCAATTCTTATCTGTCTTTTGGATCCAGCGCGTCACGGAGACCGTCACCCACATAGTTAAAGCAGAACAGTGTGACCACCATGAATGCCGCAGGGAAGCCAAGCTGCCAAATTGCGATTTCCATTGTGTTTGCACCTTCTTGCAATAGTGCTCCCCAGCTTGTCATAGGCTCTTGAACACCTAATCCAAGGAAAGATAAGAATGACTCAGTCAGAATCATGCTAGGAATGAGCAGCGTCGAATAAACAGCAACGATACCTAATACGTTTGGAACGATATGACGAGTAATGATCTTCCAGTTACTCACACCACATACGTGTGCCGCTTCAATAAACTCTTTGCTGCGTAAGCTCAGCGTTTGACCACGAACAATACGCGCCATATCAAGCCATGCAATAGCACCGATAGCCACGAAGATCAGAACGATATTACGTCCAAAGAAGGTCACCAATACGATAACCAAGAACATGAATGGCACTGCGTACAGAATTTCGAGGATACGCATCATGATACGGTCAACACGGCCACCGATGAAGCCAGACGCCGCACCGTAAAGTGTACCGATGAGTACTGCAACCAGTGCGCCCATCACACCGACCATCAGAGAGATACGTCCACCGACTAAAGTACGAACGTAAATATCACGGCCTAAACTGTCTGTACCGAACCAATGCTCTGCATTTGGAGCAACGTGCATTGCGTACCAGTCAGTATCGTCATAAGTAAAGGGCGCAATCATTGGTAAAAAAACAACCGCCAACGTCATAAGCGTGAGAATAAATAGACTCACCATCGCGGCTTTATTGCGCATAAAGCGAATACGAGCGTCCTGCCACAGGCTGCGACCCTCGATTTCAAGATTTTCGGAAAACTTTTCAATCGCTTCCAGATTTTCTTTTTTCGTCAACATAGTAATACTTCCTTAGTAACGAATTTTCGGGTCAATCGCTGCCAACAAGATATCTACAATTGCGTTGAAC
Organism: Vibrio sp. Hal054; assembly: GCF_037162405.1. Classification (NCBI taxonomy): domain Bacteria; kingdom Pseudomonadati; phylum Pseudomonadota; class Gammaproteobacteria; order Vibrionales; family Vibrionaceae; genus Vibrio; species Vibrio sp. Hal054. Next base: position 1,999,283 of record NZ_JARLUT010000001.1, read on the forward strand.
AGGATAAATAAGAAACCAATAAGAATGGTTACACCCATTACCAGAGAGTAGTCACGGTTAAATGCCGCGTTTACGAACAACTTACCAATACCCGGAAGGCCAAAGATGGTTTCGATAACAACCGAACCAGTAATGATACCTACGAATGCAGGCCCCATATAAGAAACTACTGGTAATAACGCAGGTTTCAACGCGTGCTTAACGACGATGTATGGATAGCTCAACCCTTTTGCTCGCGCAGTTCGAATGAAGTTACTGTTTAGAGTTTCAATCATTGAACCACGAGTAATACGTGCAAATGTTGCTACGTATAACAGAGACATACCAAGAACTGGCAGAGCCATATATTTGAACGACCCGTCTAACCAGCCCCCAGCAGGGAACCAACCTAAGTTAATAGAGAAAATGTAAATCAATACCGGCGCGAGAACGAATGAAGGCATTACGACACCAATCATAGCAGTAGCCATAATTGAATAGTCCAACCAAGTGTTTTGCCTCAAAGCGGCAAGTGTCCCGACAGTTACACCCATAATTACTGTGAAGATAAAAGCGGCAAAACCGACTTTCGCTGACACAGGAAGGGCTGCAAAAATTAGCTCATTTACAGAGTAATCAAGGTATTTAAATGAAGGGCCGAAATCACCTTGTAACACGTTGGTCAGATAGGTGGTGTACTGCTCTAATACAGGCTTATCAAGTCCATATTTCGCTTCGATATTTGCCATTACTTCTGGCGGTAGAGCACGCTCGCTTGAGAAAGGGTTTCCTGGTGCGAAACGCATGAGAAAAAACGAAACTGTAATCAAAACCAACATGGTTGGAATTGCTTCCAGAACTCGTCTAATAATGAATTTAAACATAAACTCACTCTTCCAGTCTGTGACTATTTAAAACAAAAAAATACTGCATGTACCATCCGCGAACCTCAAGCACATGCAGAATATTACTTAATTATAGTTTTATAGCTTTGCTAATTTATTCAGCTTTGATGTACAGATCTTTTGAGTAGATCTTTTCTTCTGCGTTGTTCGCAGGGAAACCGCCTACTTTTGGAGATAGTAAACGAGTCTTAACATACTGATAAATTGGAGCGATAGGCATATCTTTCGCCATTAGAGCTTCCGCATCTGCGTAAAGTTTTTGACGTTCTTCTTCGGAAGTAGATGTTAGTGCTTTATCGATGATTGCATCGTACTCTTTGTTGCCCCAGTGTTGACCACCAGTGGTGTTATTACTTGTCATCAAAGTTAGGAATGAAGACGCTTCGTTGTAGTCACCACACCAACCGGCACGAGCAACTTCGAAGTCACCTTGGTCTTTAGAAGATAGGTAAGTTTTCCACTCTTGGTTTTCTAGAGTGACATCTAGACCCAAAGTTTTCTTCCACATAGAACCAATCGCTACAGCAACCTTCTTGTGGTTTTCTGAAGTGTTGTACAGAAGAGTAAACTTAAGTGGGTTGTCTTTACCGTAACCAGCTTCAGCAAGTAGACGAGCGGCTTCTTCGTTACGCTGTTTCTGAGTCATTTTGCCGTAAGCAGGCATTACTGGGTTGAAACCAGAAGTGATCTCAGGCGTTAGGAAGTATGCAGGTTTCTGACCTTGACCCATGATTGCATCGCTCACGATGTTACGGTCAATAGCGTAAGAAATTGCTTTACGTACACGTACGTCATCAAATGGTTTTTTCTTGGTGTTGAAAGAGTAGTAGTAAGAACATAGGTTACCCACTACAGAAACCAATTCTGGATGATCTTTCTTCAGACGACGGAAATGTTCAACTGGAACGTCGTAGCTGATATCGATCTCGCCCGCCAGGAAGCGGTTCATTTCAGCAACTTGGTTTTCAATCGGAAGGAAAGTTACTTTGTTGATAACTGTGTGCTCGTTATCCCAGTACTGTTCGTTACGCTTAAGCACTAAACGCTCATTCACAACCCAGTTTTCAACTACATAAGCACCGTTACCAACGAAGTTTTCAGGTTTGGTCCATTGATCACCAAACTTTTCTACTGTCGCTTTATTGACTGGCTTCATTGTTGTGTGACCAGTCATCATAACGAAATATGGAACTGCTGAGTCTAACTCAACAACAAGAGTGTTCGCGTCTTTAGCGTATACGCCTAGCTCACTCTTGTCTTTCTTCCCTGCGATAATGTCAGCTGCATTCTTCATCTGGGTCATTTCCATGTACCAAGAGTATGGAGAAGCAGTCGCTGGATCAACGGCGCGTTGCCAGCTGTATACGAAATCTTGTGCAGTTACAGGTTCGCCGTTAGACCACTTAGCGCCTTCACGAATATGGAAAGTGAACGTTGTATTGTCTGATGTTTCCCAGCGGTCTGCGACGCCAGGAATAACCTTACCGTCAGCGTCTTGGTTTACCAAGCCTTCTAGCAGGTCACGAATAACGTGTGATTCTGGAACACCTTGAGATTTATGCGGGTCGATAGTAGCGACTTCAGTACCATTACCACGAACGATCTCTTGCACTGGAGCTAGCTTAGTGCCTGCTGGCACGTTTGCAGCAAAAGCTGTAAGAGAAGTTGTAGCCACCGCAAGGCCAGCACCTAGTAAAAGTGCTTGTGTGATTTTGTTCTTATACATCTGTATAAACTCCAAGTTTTATTTTTGCATCCATGACTTCTTTGCATGTCGGCTAGAACGGCTAACCTAAAAGATGTGGGAAGTGACAAAAGCATGTCAATTCCTTACAAAGAATGCGGCAAACATTATCAAGCATTGAAGCAATTTGCCATAAAATTAGAATAAAAAGAGATTATATTCTTATCCAGAATGAATAATTAGATGCAACCACTAACCAAAGACTAGCTTGCAGCACAACAAAGGAAAGTAATCCTTTACATCAGATTTAAATCTCGATTTATCTAACTAACGCCGTATTCCCAGCATCTTGCACTAGATAATAACAATACATTTAACATTTTGTGCACAAATTTAGGGAGATTGTGTGATTTTTATCTCATCAGACAAGAGGGAAATGTGAGCGTTATCACTCAGCTGCACTATGATAGATCTCTATGCCCAATAAAAGAGCATTAGAGACCATAGACTAAGTAATTAAATAGTTATGCAGTTTGGAGACTGCAACTACTTGCGCTCTTTTGCTGAGTATTTAGGAACTTCGGATAAGCTCGGCCAAACTGGTTAAGCGGCGTTTCGAGTCCTTCACATAAGGATTATTGGTATCCCATGCGTAACCAGCCAATATTGAGCAAATCATCTGTTTGATTCTTGAGTTTGGATTTTCATAGTAGATAACATCTTGAAGTGTACCGTCATACCAACCTTCAACATAGGTTCTAAAGGCATTCACACCAATCATCAGCGGTATTTCGTAGTCGTTTTGCCAATCAACACTTTCGCCTTTTATTTGGCGAACAACACACTCAACAGCCAATTGTGCTGATTTCATCGCTATCGTGACACCCGAAGAGAACACAGGGTCAAGAAACTCACCAGCATTTCCCAACAGAGCATAGTGTTGAGTAGCCAAATGTTTAACGTTGGCGGAATACCCTTTCAGCTCACCCGCCGCATTTGGAAACTCTGCATTCTCAAGTAGCAGTGCCAGATGTGGCTCTTCGCTAGCTAGTTGCTTTATCGCTTCGATTTTGTCTTCAGGATAACCTTCAAAAAACTCGGGTGTTGCAACCACACCAATGGAACAAACACCATTTGAGAATGGAATGAGCCAATACCAAACATCAGCATGTATAGGATGAACCGAAATAAGAATTTTATTTCTGTCATAGAGATGTTTATCTGCATCTATATGATCAATGGTGTGGGTAAAAATGGCTTTGCGTGCGGGTAGACAAGAAGGTTCTTCAAGATTTAAAAGTCTCGGCAACACTCGGCCGAATCCGCTGGCGTCTAACACGTAAGAGGTTTGAAGTTGATAACTATTTCCTAGCTCATCCTCTACCGTAAGCAGAGAATTCGACCCATAAAACTCAATGCTTTTCACTTCATGCCGGTAGCGAATTTCAACACCTTGGCTTTGAGCACTATCAGCGAGAACTTTATCGAAGCTTGCTCTTTGGACCTGAAAGGTAGTACCCGGCCCCGGCGTAAACTTATTGCAAAAGTCAAACTCGGTATAGACACCATTTTTCCTAAAAGCCGCACCGTTTTTAAACTGAAACCCGGCATCTTCCACAGCCTGCAGCATACCAGCGGCCTGAACTGTCTCCATACACGCTGGCAGTAGGCTCTCTCCTATGGAGAAACGAGGAAACTGCATTTTCTCTAGAACTAAAACATCGATACCTTGCTTGTTAAGCAAAGCTGCGGCCGTCGAACCTGACGGCCCCGCGCCAATAATAACGACTTGACGTTGCTGTATATCCATTACAATTATTCTCTGAATATTATTTTTACTTGGCTTTTAGTTCTAATAGCGTATGCCCCAGACCAATGTGGTCTGTACGCTCCACTACTTCTAAACCAGCCGCGTCAATGATCTCTAGGAAATCATCACTGCGATAAAAACGGCTGTTACCATTTGCCAGACAGGTAAAATAAAGCGAGGTGGCGTTCAAGCTATAAGAAGCCGCATCATATTTCTGGGCGTCCCAGAATAGCTCCAAAATATACACTTTTGAATCTGGTTTTAGCTGCTGTTTGACTCTTTGCAGAATACTTAGAATTTCCATTGGTGAGAAACAGTCTAAAAACTGGCTCATCCACCATACATCAGCGTGTTCTGGCAAAGCTTGGCTCTTATCCAACATATTGGCGGGATAACCCTTTATACGTTCCGAAAGACCATTTTCTTCGGCATTTTTCAGTGCCATTTCGAGCTGCTGAGGAAGGTCAACAATCGTTACTTCAACATCTTTGTCATAGTGACAGCATTGCATTGCCCATTTACCCGTGTTGCCACCAATATCAACCAGAGTTTTAGGCTTCGAAGCAAATACATGTTCAAGAAGAATAGGAAATGAGCGATCTGAGTAAAAATGGTCGAACTGGAACCAGCTCTGTTTTGCTTTTTCTGGCAAACGAGAAAGACCTTGGTAAATGGTTTCCCATTCGCCCAGCTCTTTAAGACCAGCGGGTTTACCTTCAGTAATCGACTCGGTTAAATGCATCATAGCGGCGTAACAAACATCCGCAGTGAAATCCATATTTGCTTGAGTCATTCCGTCATGAAGGATGAAATGCCCAAGATTCGCCAATATGTAATTTGGCTTTTCCCACAACACAATGTGGGCGCTAATTGCCATATCAAGAAGGACTTTGACACCGTACTCAGATACACCCGTCGCTTTGGAAAGAGATTCAGCGCTCGCGCCTTGCGAACCCGCTTTATCCAATTCCGTCAAAATACCTAAATCACGTAATGTACGTGCGGTTTGAAAAATAATCGGCGCAAAAGATAACTTTTGCGCCTCAGTTTTCGCTTCTAGAGCGTTATATGGGTCTTGTTTTTGTACAAACACGAAAAAGCCTAATTATATTATTTTGAAACTATTTTACTGACGCTCTAGCCAATTGTTTCTGAATATCAACGTTCAGATTATTAACCCAGCGATTGTAATTACGGTGAATATTACCGCCACCCGCTTTCAAATTCACAGAACCGACATAGATGATGGAATAATATTTTTCACTATAAGGAATACGAACTTCCGCGCTATGATCTCGAGACATAAGTTTGGCAGTTAATTCAGTTGGAGTACTATTTGAAATTATCCAACCTCTATTGCTTGCGGCAACAACAATGGCAGCTTTCACTTCGTCACTTTGAAGATTATAAGCAACAGGAGTATTCTCTACGTTCATGATTGGTTGAACTCGCCCGCAGCCTGCTAAAAGAACAACTAATAGAATCGAAATCGTGTATTTTATTGCTTTCATTGCATTTCCTTGCTTTGATTGGGGAATATTAATAAACGAGCATAGTATTTAATGTGCTCAACAACAAATCAATACGTTATGTCAAATCAGTTGCATTTAATCTCATTTAATATCGATGTTTGGTCAGCAAACAGTCTGGGTATCAATGACCTGCCAGATTGGCAGCAGTGGTCCCAAACTCATCAATGGCCAGAAGATGAAACCATCGAATCTGGTCTAATCCCCCCAATGATGCGACGCCGCATGAGCCCGTTAAGTAAACTAGCGGTGCAAACGGCTATCCATCTTCTGCAAGAAGAATCTATCGATTACTTGGTATTTTCAAGTCGTCATGGTGAACTACGTCGCAGTGCTGAAATAATTAAGAATATTCTTGCTGGTGAAGAAGCTTCTCCCATGAATTTTTCTCAGTCGGTACACAACACAGCGGCAGGTTTATCAACCATTGCAACAAAACAAGCTATTCCAGTGACTTCTATAGCTGCTGGTGACAACACTTTTCACAGTGCATTAATCGAAGCTTGGATCTATCTCAAGCAATATCCCAACGCCAAGGTATTGCTGGTCGATTTTGATGAACCCCTACCTGACGATTATTCTGAATACGAAGATAAGCAGTTCAAAGGATATGCATTGGGCTTGATTTTGTCCGCTGGTAATACGTGGCAAGTTGCACAATGTGAAAAAATGGATACTATCAGCACCCTACCTCAAGCGCTTAGCTTTTTGACACACTATTTATGCAAACAACCTCACTGGATAATTGAAGGTGAAAGAACTTCATGGGAATGGCAGCAAGCATGAATGCTGTAAATAAATATTGGCGAATTTTTGCTACTGGACTCTGTTTCGCAATTTTTGGTTTAGGCGGTTTAACACTCAGTTTTATCATTATTCCTTTAATTCGACTGACAACACCAAATACGATTCAGCGTGAATATCGAGTACAAAACGTCATTCGCATTACGTTTAATTTTTTCTGTCGCTTAATGAAGTTCACTGGAGCCATTGATTACCGAATCGATGGGGCCGAGATCTTAGCCAACGATAAGAACTGTCTTGTTGTCGCTAACCATCCAAGCCTGATTGATTATGTATTAGTCGCTTCACAACTCAAGCAGTGTGACTGCTTAGTAAAAGCGGCCATTTGGTCAAATCCATTTATGAAGCATATTGTCAAAGCGGCGGGTTATATTCCAAACCAAACGCCGGATGATCTGCTCGATCTGTGTGAAGAGCGATTTGAACGTGAGAACGTTCTACTCGTTTTCCCAGAAGGAACCCGTACTACACCGGGGGTCGCGTCAAAACTTCAGCGTGGAGCGGCTCAAATAGCCATTCGCACACAAAGAGACTTGCGCATAATACATATTTCCGTTTCTCCTAGCTTTCTCACAAAAGAAAAAAAATGGTATCAAGTTCCGGATACCAAGCCTTTTTTCCATGTAGAAGTTAAGGATAAAGTTGAGGTAATGCCCTTTATAGAGCAAACTAACAACCCAACTTCAGCAGCAAGAAGGCTGAACAGCTATCTTGCTGAAGCTATTTTTCCATCTATCAATAATAAATAAGTAGGTTCCCGTGGAAGTACTACACAAAGAAATTAAGCAGTTGATTATCGACGCATTAAACCTTGAAGACATCTCAATTGATGAAATTGAAACAGAGGCGCCATTATTCGGGGATGGGCTAGGACTAGACTCTATTGATGCTCTTGAGCTTGGCTTGGCAATTAAAAAGAAATATAACATCGTAATCGATGCTGATGATTCAAATACGCGCCAACATTTCGCATCTGTGGCTAACCTAGCAGCGTATATTTCATCTCAAACTAGCAACTAATTTGTAGAAAACGATTATGACAGATTTAAACAAGCAACAGGTTTTTGACCAAGTAAAAGATGCTCTGGTTGAACTTTTCGAAATCGATGAAGCCGACATTCAACCTGAAGCTCATCTATATCAAGATCTTGATTTAGATAGTATTGACGCTGTTGACCTCGTGGTTCACCTGCAAAACGTGACTGGCAAAAAAATCAAGCCAGAAGAGTTTAAAATGGTACGTACTGTCGATGACGTGGTTGAATCAGTAGTAGAACTGCTTAAGGAAGCCTGATGCGTCACTTGCTGACAGGTTTGTCTGCAATTGTTCTGCTCGCGTATCCATTTGCAATTTACTACGGCATAGATAAGTTCGGTCTGAGTATTTTAGGGGCAACGCTCGCTGTATTCTTTGTATTACGCATTTTCACAGCAAGTCGAACCAAACTTAAAGAATTCAAACAGTTAGCAATTATAAGTGGTCTTATCGGGATCACTTTAATTGTTTTGGGTATTCTATTCCGTAGTAAAGGCTGGCTGCTGTTTTATCCCGTCGCTGTAAATGCTTGCATGTTGATGGTTTTCGCAAGCAGTTTAAAGCAACCACAAACCATTATAGAAAGACTTGCCAGATTACAGGAGCCTGAACTCCCGCAAAGTGGTATTAATTACACGCGGAAGGTCACTCAAGTTTGGTGTCTGTTTTTCTTGTTCAACGGAATTACAGCGTTATATACCTGTTTCTTACCGATTGAAGTTTGGACCTTATATAACGGTCTGATTAGCTACCTCCTGATTGGTCTATTGTTTGCCATCGAGTGGGTGGTACGCCAATTTCTTCGCAAGGATTAGCCATTTAATGACATATAGCGGTACTGCATTTAGTTCTCTCTCCCATCTGTTACTAGAAAAACGTGAAGATACCGTCGTAGCGTTTGGTTCTGAGGGTGATATTACATGGGCACAATTTGTCGCCGATGTGAGTCATTACACTCAATTACTTCATCAAACACCGCAACAAAACGTCGCACTTTGTGCTCGCGATAGTTATTTGTTTACGGTCGGGGTGCTTGCACTATTCCATGCTGGGAAAACCATCATTTTGCCGGGTAATTATCAACCGGAAGCTCTGGAAGAGCTGAGTTCACAGTTTGATCTATTATTGTGCGATGACGCTATAACACCATTACGCAATACCGAGACACAGCTTATCACTACAGGCCACAATAGTAGTCCGTTCGTTTTTGCTGCTCTTTCTCCAGAAAGCATTCGACTCATTTTGTTTACTTCTGGTTCAAGCGGCACACCAAAAGCCATTCATAAGACCCTAGATCAGCTCAATGTTGAAGTTGAAATCTTACAATCACTGTGGGGAGAGCAGATCCCTCACAGCCGAATCGAAAGTACGGTTTCTCATCAACATATCTATGGTTTGTTATTCCGAGTTCTGTGGCCATTATGCGCAGGTAACCCATTCGCCCGACACAGTTTAGAGTTTCCCGAACAAATCACTCATCATGCTAATCAGGATACGGTTTTAGTCAGTAGCCCGGCACTGCTAAAACGCCTAACAGAAGAACACAAACCGACAAAGCTGAGATGCATTTTTTCATCGGGTGGGCCGCTGCCTTTTGCCGCAGCAAACCATGCAGAGGAATTGTTTAGCTATAGGCCAATAGAAGTATTCGGCAGTACAGAAACTGGTGGTATTGCTTATCGCCAGCAAATGACAGAACAAACCCCTTGGTCACTGTTTCCCAAAGTGGAAGCAGAGTTAAATCATGAGAATTGCTTACGATTGCGTTCTGCACATATTGATCCAACAGGCTGGTACCAAACTGCTGATGAATGTGAGTTCGTATCTGAAAACCAGTTTGTTTTGAAAGGTCGCACGGATCGGATAATCAAAGTTGAAGAGAAGCGAGTGTCACTGGTAGAAGTAGAAAAACGCGTTGACCAGTTAGACTACGTTCAAGAATGTGCTGTTATTCCGATGCAGCAGGCTGAGCGATTGATTTTAGCCACAGCAATAGTGCTGACTGAGAGTGGTAAAACAAAGCTTGCTGAACTTGGAAAGGGCAAGTTTTGGTTGCTGCTACGCAATGAACTGAGGCGTTGGCTTGAACCTATTGCTGTACCACGCAGTTTTAGAGTGGTAAAAGAGATCCCATTAAACAGTCAAGGTAAGCGCCAAGTCGCCGAACTTGAAAAATTATTCCAATAAAAACGAAGAAAACGCCGATTATATGATGGCTAAAAGAAAACCAACGTTACTGGCTTACGAGCAAACAGAACACCATGTGCTGCTGACTATTAAAGTAGACCAAGATATCGAAGATTTTAAGGGGCATTTCAATCACTTTCCCCTACTGCCCGGTGTCACCCAAATTGATTGGGCGATCTTTTACGCGCGTCAATATTTAAACACGCCTATGCATTTTAAAGGCATGGAAGTGATTAAGTTCCAAGAACCCATCTTGCCCAATGCAGAAGTATCCCTGAGCTTAACTTGGGATGAGAGCAAACAAAAACTGGCGTTCAGTTACCAATCTCATAGAGATGGTGACGTGGTGACACATTCATCAGGCAAAATGAAACTGGGAGATGCCAGTGAGTAAGCTTGATTACCGCCCGTGCTTTTTGATTCCCTGTTACAACCACGGTGGAACCGTAGCTGGTGTTCTAGACTCAATAGCTGGTTTCGATCTTCCCGTATTCCTGGTGGACGATGGCAGCAATAAAGAGACCAAATTTGCTCTCTCCGAAGCCGCCAAAAGAGCTAATGTTTCGTTAATTACCTTACCTAAAAACCAAGGTAAAGGTGGTGCTGTCGTGGCGGGTATACGCCATGCACATTGGCTCGGCTACAGTCATGTAATTCAGATTGACGCTGACGGTCAGCATGATATCAGTGCATTGCCGAATCTTATCGAAACCTCGAAGAATAACCCTCATCACTTGATTTCGGGACAACCTGTTTACGATGAAAGTGTTCCTAAAGCTCGACTATACGGCCGATATGTCACACACATCTGGGTTTGGATTGAAACACTCTCGCTGGAAATTAAAGACAGCATGTGTGGTTTTCGGGCGTATCCAGTCAAAGAAAGTATTGACGTCATTAATCATCACGACATCGGCAGTCGCATGGATTTCGATACAGAAATCTTTGTCCGTATGTTCTGGAATGGCGTGCAGTTCAAATTCGTCAACACCCGTGTAATTTATCCAGAAGATGGTATTTCCCACTTCGATTCACTTTGGGATAACGTCAAAATCAGTTGGATGCATACACGACTGTTTTTCGGTATGTTGCCGCGCATTCCTAAGTTACTGATGCGCAGAAAAACGCAAGGAACTGAAACACACTGGTCAAAACGCCAAGAGCGCGGAACCGTACTGGGTATTAAAGTGCTGATGGCGATCTACAAGCTATTGGGTAGAAAGGTTTTTCGCGCCATTTTAAAGTTGGTGATGGGCTATTACCACCTCACCGGTAAACAGACGAAGACATCATCAGAGCAGTTTATTACTCAGGTAAAAAGCTTTGCCGAACAACAACAGTTACCTGTGACCAAAAACCTAACCAGCTATAACCATTTGTTGTCGTTCGGTGAGACCATGCTAGACAAACTGGCGGCATGGCGAGGCGATTTCAATGTCAACAATCTAACCATCCATGGTCAAGAGCAACTCACATCACTGGTTGAGCGAAAACACGGCCTGCTACTGTTAGGCTCTCATTTAGGCAATATCGAACTGTGTCGCGCGCTAAGCCGACGTCACACTCATCTTAAGATCAATGCTTTGGTGTTCACAGAGCATGCCGAACGTTTTAACACCGTTATGAAAACGGTCAACCCGAATTCAGAACTCAACCTGATACAAGTCAGCAAAATTGGGCCTGATACTGCGATTATGCTTCAGCAAATGATAGAGCGTGGCGAGTGGGTGGTAATCGTGGGAGACCGAACTTCCACCAGCGTAGAAAGCCGAGTTGTTTGGGCGGATTTTCTTGGCAAGCCTGCACCGTTTCCTCAAGGGCCGTTTATGCTCGCTTCTGTCCTAGAAGCCCCTGTATACCTTATTTTTGGACTGCGCGACGACCAAAGTAAACATCCGCATTTTGACGTCTACTTCGAGCATTTTAGTGACGGTATCAAACTGCCTCGCGCAACAAGGCAGGAATCTTTGCGCCAAGTGGTTCAACAATACGCAGATCGCTTGCAACACTACACAATGAAAGCACCATTACAGTGGTACAACTTCTTCAACTTCTGGGAATTAAGTAAAAACAATGACGAAGACAAACGACAATAATATTTTATTCGGCGCTGAGCGCCTGACCATTGAGGACGTTGTTTCAATCGCACAAGGCGCTTCAGCCTCTATTAACTCTTCAGCTGAATTTACCGCGAAGATTGACCGAGGCGTAGCCTTTTTAGAACGCCTACTTAAAGAAGAAGGTGTCATTTACGGCGTAACCACTGGTTATGGTGATTCTTGTACTGTCGCCATTCCGCCTAATTTGGTTGAGGAACTGCCTCTGCACCTGACCCGTTTTCATGGCTGCGGTTTGGGCGAAGTACTTACTCACCAACAATCACGCGCTGTATTAGCAACTCGCTTATGCTCACTCGCACAGGGTGTATCAGGCGTGTCTCACGATGTGCTCAATCAAATTATCAACCTGATTAATCACGATATTGCCCCACGTATTCCGCAAGAAGGTTCTGTCGGCGCGAGTGGTGACTTAACCCCTCTTTCATACGTAGCCGCGACCTTGATTGGCGAACGCGAAGTGCTCTACAAAGGTGAAATTCGTTCCACTCAAGAGGTGTTCGCAGAACTTGGCTTGACGCCAATTAAACTAAAGCCAAAAGAAGGCTTAGCTTTAATGAATGGCACTTCAGTTATGACTGCCCTAGCCTGTTTGGCTTATCAGCGTGCTGAGTATCTGGCTCAGTTATGCACTAAAATTACGGCTCTTGTTTCAATTGGTATGCAAGGCAACGACTTCCATTTTGATGAAGCGCTATTTGCGGTGAAGCCTCACCCAGGCCAGCAACAAATCGCGGCTTGGTTAAGAGCAGATCTACAAGCAGAGCGTCCACCTCGTAATAGTGACCGCTTACAAGACCGCTACTCACTTCGCTGTGCTCCGCATGTCATTGGTACGGTGCAAGATGCCTTACCTTGGTTACGTCAGCTTATCGAAAATGAACTAAACAGCGCCAATGACAACCCAATAATTGATGGTGACAACGAGCGAGTACTGCACGGTGGTCACTTCTATGGCGGACACATTGCAATGGCAATGGACACACTCAAAACCTGTGTTGCAAACCTAGCTGACTTGCTGGATCGTCAAATGGCACAGTTGATGGATTACAAGTTCAACAACGGTCTGCCGTTTAACTTAACTGGCGCAGAAGGCGAACGTAAACCGATCAACCATGGCTTCAAAGCGGTACAAATTGGCATTTCAGCTTGGACAGCAGAAGCATTGAAACACACCATGCCTGCAAGCGTATTCTCGCGCTCAACAGAGTGTCACAACCAAGACAAAGTGAGCATGGGTACAATCGCCGCTCGCGACTGCTTACGCGTATTGCAATTGACTGAACAAGTGGCGGCGGCTTCTCTGCTTGCCTCCATTCAAGCCATTGAGCTACGCAAGCGCCACAATGAGATCGATGAGCGTCATATGAGTGCCAGCGTGAATCAAATCGTTGCTAATGTTCAGCGGGACTTTAAGTTTGTGGTAGAAGATCGCCCGTTAGAAGCAGAGCTACGTTTGTGTATTGAACGCATTCAAACCCAGCACTGGAAGCTGTACTAGGAGTGTTAATGGAGAACATTAATTTCCCATTAGAAACCGAAGTGACAGTCACCACTTCGTTTCAAGATGCCGATCCTATGGGCGTAATTTATCACGGTAACTACTTCCGCTATTTCGAAGAAGCACGACGTGTATTACTAGATAAAATCGCTTACGGTTACATAGCGATGAGTGAATCAGGCCACATGTGGCCTGTTATTGATACACGCGTAAAATATGTCAAAGCGATTCCGTTTAACCATGAAATCCGCATCAACGCCAAGCTGACCGAATGGGAAAATCGTCTGCGCATTGATTACGTAATTTTTGATGCACAGACCGGTCAAAGAATGTGTAAGGCACATACCACTCAAGTTGCGGTCAGCATCGCTGAACAAGAAATGTGTTTTGTCTCACCAAAACTGTTCTTAGATAAAGTTGAACATTGGCATCAAACCGGAGAGTGTTTGCAATGATTAAGGTGTTTAAAAACATCACTATGTCTGTTTGTTTAAGCTTGATTGCTACTACTGGCGTGTTAGCTCAAGTAACGGATTTAGCCTCATTGCAAGCTCAGCTTCAACAATCTCCGATTATTCGTGGTGATTTTACTCAAAGCCGCACCTTAGCCATGTTTGAGCAACCTTTGGTATCGGAAGGCTCATTTCTGCTTGAAAAACAACACGGCTTACTGTGGCAGCAACACACACCGTTTCCTGTCAACTTGGTGCTGACACAGGACAAACTACGCCAAACTTTCGCCAATCAGCCTGCACAGGTGATTAACGCCAAAGAAAACCCGATGGCGTTTTACTTCAGCAAAATCTTTTTGTCCGTATTCCATGGCGACACCGAACAACTTCAAAGTCAGTTTGATCTGCAGTTTGCTCCTCAAAGTGAACACTGGCAGTTAGTACTGACACCAAAAGAAGCGCCACTGAATGCGGTGTTCAAATCGATCGTTTTGCAAGGCAATCAAAATATTGATTCGTTGGTTCTGCAAGAAATAAGAGGCGACAAAACTGAAATCACCTTCACCAATCAAACTCACCAACCTGAGAATTTAACGGATGCTGAACAAGCTCAGTTCCAGTTTTAATCATTCCAAGCTGGCAATAATCTGGCTTGTTTTGGTGGTACTAAGCTGCGCCCTACTGTTGAAACAGTGGGGCTTTAGCTCATCGGTACCCATTGAAACTGACATCATGAAGCTGCTCCCTCAAAGCCGCCAAGATCCGTTGGCTCAAGTGGCGTTTGATAGAGTCACCAGTAGTGTTAGTGACAAGGTGGTGTTTGTCCTTAAAGGCAGTAACGATCAGCAACTGTTTGCTGCTGCTGAGAGTTTGCAAAATTCACTCTCAAGCCTGAACGCATTTTCCCAAGTTACCGGAAAAATTGACCAACAAAAACAAAATACTTGGAGTCGATACTACTTCTCCCATCGTTTTCAGTTTTTAACCGACGAACAACGCTCTCGTCTTGAACTTGCTCCAGAACAGCAAGTTCAGAAAGTGATTCAAACCATTTATAACCCTTTTTCCGGCGTTACCGGTTCTGAACTAAGCAGTGACCCGTTTTTGCTGTTTCGTGATTACTTAAGTCACTTAAACCAACTGACAACGCAATTCCAGATTCACCAAGGTTTCCTAACGACGCAATTTCAAAACGATACTTATGTGTTGATAACAGCGACGTTGGCGGATTCACCCTACAGTATGTCTGCACAGCAAGTTGTGCCTACATTAAAAAGCTTAGAGCAGACGCTAAAAGCACAATACGATGTGGATAGTGCGCACACTGGCGTGCTGTTTTATGCTGACTTTGGTACTCAAAGTGCGAAATCGGAAATCAGCACCATTGGTTTATTCTCCCTGTTGGGCGTTATCGTCATTGTCCTGTTTGTCTTTCGCAGTGCCGCACCTTTGTTATTAGCACTACTTTCCATCAGCGTTGGGCTTTTAGTTGCACTTGTTGCAACCACCGCCATCTTCGGCAAAGTACATCTGTTTAGTTTGGTATTTGGTGCCAGTTTAATTGGTGTTTCTATCGACTACGCGTTTCACTATCTGACTGACCGCCTTGCTGCACAAGACAAATGGGATAGCATCAAAGGGCTGCAACATATCTTCACTGCGATTACTCTCGGCTTGATTACCAGCTTAATAGGCTACTTAGGTTTATTAATTGCGCCATTTCCCGGTTTGCAACAACTGGCGCTATTCTCAGCCATCGGTTTAGTTGCAGCCTACGCTACTGTTGTCGCTTGGTATCCTATCCTTGCACGTAAAGCAACAGCAAATCGTCCCTTACCCGGTGAGATGTTATGGCGTTGGTGGTTGGCACAATGGCAAAAACGCGGTGTCAGAACGTCTCTACCTCTGGCGTTAGTGATTTTCAGTGCAGTTCAATTAACGCAAGTGAACTACGACGATGACATTCGTCAGCTTCAAGCCATGCCTAAGGAACTAAAGCAGCAGGAAGAGCTGATTAATCAAGTCTCTGGTGTGAAATCTTCACAGCAGATGTTGGTTGTGCGCGCAGCGAGCGATGAACAGCTAATGACAAAACTTGAACAGCTAGACAGCACACTTGCTCAATGGAAGCAGCAGCAAACGATCAGCGGCTATCAAAGTCTCAGTCAGTATCTTCCTTCAATTGAAAGACAAAAATCCGACTATCAACTGGTTAGCAAGCTCTATCAGAATTATGGTCCCTCACTCTCTGAGTCTTTAAAGTTGTCGGCTCAGCCAACGCTGACTGAGCCCATGATTCCGGTCAGTTTAGCGGACTATCTCAATCAAAACGTTTCAGAACCCGTTCAGTTCCTTTATCTAGGCAAAATTGGAGAAAGCGTTGCGTCTGTCATCATGCTCAGAGATGTGAGTAACGCAGATGAAATCACCGCTTTTACCAGCCAACGGGCTGATATCAGTTACTTGGATAAAGCCGGAGAAATCTCAGCCTTGTTTGGAGAATACCGAACTAAAGTGATGGAGCTGTTAGCGGGAGCTTTGGTCGGCATATCTTTGCTACTGGCTAAACGTTATGGTGTCGCCCATACAATACGAATTGTCTTCCCATGTATGGTTGCCTGCTTAGTCGGCATTGCTGTTACCACATTAACCGGTTCAACACTTAACTTGTTTAACTTGTTGGCGTTGGTGCTCGTCGTCGGTATTGGTATTGACTACACCTTGTTTTTTGCCGAACAGGCGCAAAGCCGGAGCACTTTGCTGGCGATTACTCTGTCAGCTATGACCACCCTACTTTCATTTGGCTTGCTGTCACTAAGTGAAACCCACGCGATTCACAGTTTCGGCTTAACGACATTAAGCGGCATTTTTGTCGCTTGGCTGCTTTCTCCACTTGCAATAAAAAGGCAAAAAATTCAATGAAATGGTTAACAACACTCTTTGCTTGCTTGTGGCTCAGTGGCTGTAGTTTGCAACCTCACACCTCTTCGACACAGGTGGAAATCGGTCAGGATATATGGGTAGAACTTCCCTTACCCAGTGAGCTGGGACAGTCTCTTAACGCCACTCAGTTGATCTCAGCACAGTGGCAAGATGAACAAGGCAATACGCAAACTCAACAGTTACCAGTGCAGTTACAAATCGATGACCAGCATATCGTGCTAGCGGGATTTTCTTCATGGGGAACTCGATTGCTGTCATTGGATTACAATGGTGAAAATATTTCCACCCAAGTGTTAAACGGTCTAGAAAATACCCTACCGAAACCGGAACAAGTACTATTTAATCTGATGATCACCCTATGGCCTCGAAGTGCTTGGGAAGCACCGTTAAATAAGGTAAGGTGGTCAATCATTGATGCCCCACATCAACGTATTATAAAAAACGAAGCTGGAGAACCCGTACTGATCATTAGCTATGCTGGAAAAACACCACTCGATGGTGATATTCAGTTTTTAAATAAGCCATTGGACTATTCGATCACGATCCAGACATTAAGTCATCAAGCTAAATTAACAACTTCAGAACAGTAGAAAAACCTAGATGAATTCTTCAACTTCATTTCCAGTGTTTATTCATGATTGTGGTTTTCACTCTGCGCTAGGGAGTGAAACGGTCGCTATTCATAAAGCACTACAATCCGGGCAGTCAAAAGGCATGCTCATAGACAATGAGATTCTCAACACCCATACGCCCACGGTGATTGGGCGAGTTACTGAGGCGCTACCTAAAATTCCTCAGCCATTGTCAAAATATGCGACACGTAATAATCAGCTCGCTTTATCTGCTCTCTTGCAAATCAAATCCAGCGTTGAAAATGCTATTCAGCAATACGGTGCTGACCGTATTGCCGTCATTGTCGGTACCAGTACCTCTGGCATTTCCGATGGTGAAATCGCCTACGGGCGAAAAATCGCTCAAGGAGCATTCCCAGAAAACTATCACTACACTAAGCAAGAGTTAGGTGACAGTGCTCATTTTGTTGCGGATTACTTCAAGATCACCGGTCCTAGTTACTCGATTTCAACCGCTTGCTCTTCCAGTGGCCGTGTTTTTATCAGTGCAAAACGTATGCTTCAAGCAGGCATAGTCGATGCGGTCGTAGTTGGTGGTGTCGATTCCATTTGTAAACTGACACTTAACGGATTTAATGGCTTGGAAGCACTGTCGAATCAGCTTTGCCAACCATTTAGCGCAGACCGTTCAGGCATTAATATTGGTGAATCGGCGGCATTTATGTTGTTGAGCACAGAACCAAGTGATGTCGCATTGTTGGGTGCAGGTGACAGCTCTGATGCACACCACATTTCTGCGCCTCACCCAGAAGGTAATGGAGCGGAACAAGCCATGCGAAAAGCGCTTGAAGATGCCAGTCTTACACCAGAAGATATCGGTTACATCAACGCCCATGGCACAGCGACCCCACTGAATGACAGCATGGAAAGCAAAGCCATTTACCGTGTCTTTGGTAACAACGTACCCGTCTGTTCAACCAAACCTTTAACCGGTCACACACTTGGCGCTGCAAGTGCGACTGAAGCCGCTATCGCTTGGCACATTTTGCGTCATCAGCTACCACTGCCTATGCAGCGCTGTGCAAACAAAGCAGACGATATTGAAATTTCACTTGTAGAAAGCGAGCAATTTTTGGGCCGCAAAGCTATTCTCAGTAACTCTTTTGCTTTTGGTGGCAACAACATCAGCTTAATTTTTGGATATCACCATGACTGAATTACCTGCTATCGAGACACTGCTGCCTCATGATAATCCAATGATTTTGGTTGACCGCGCTTTGTCTATCGAGGAGAAATCCATCCATAGTCAGGTGGATATTGATAAACATCTTATGTTCTTCAATCCCGAAACCAATACAGTACCAGCTTATGTAGGTATTGAGTTTATGGCGCAGTCCATCGCGGCTTGGTCTGGTTATCAAGCCTTACAAAAAGGTCAAGAACCACCCATCGGATTTTTATTAGGCAGCCGCCGCTACGCCACAGAGTGTGACCAATTCACCCAAGGTCAGACTCTGGATATCTTCGCAGAACAAGTGATGGAAGATAATGGAATGGCTGTTTTCTCTGGCCGTATAGAATACCAAGGGAATACAATTGCTCAGTGCCAACTGAACGTTTATGTTCCTACACAAGAAAAATTACAAGAAATGAAAATTAGGAGTCATGTATGACCCGACAAGTTCTCGTCACTGGTGCCAGTAAAGGAATAGGCAAAGCAATTGCTATTCAGCTAGGTAAAGATGGCTTCAACGTCGTCGTTCATTACATGGGAGACCAGAATGGTGCCCAAGCAACACTTGATACGATTGTCGAAAATGGTGGTTCAGGCCGATTGATCCGATTTGATATTAGTAACCGTGCTGAATGTAGAAGCCAGATTGAAGCGGATATTGAACAACACGGCGCTTACTACGGTGTTGTTAACAATGCGGGTATCACTCGTGATACTGCTTTCCCTGCAATGACAGAAGAAGAGTGGGACGGCGTTATCCATACCAACCTCGACAGCTTCTACAATGTGCTGCACCCTTGTGTGATGCCCATGGTTCAACTGCGTAAAGGTGGACGAATTGTCACTTTAGCGTCAGTGTCAGGTATTGCGGGTAACCGTGGCCAAACCAACTACAGCGCAGCGAAAGCCGGTGTGATTGGTGCAACAAAGTCACTGGCATTAGAGCTGGCAAAACGCAAAATCACTGTAAACTGTGTTGCTCCGGGTTTAATTGATACCGGCATGGTTGATGAACATGTGAAAGAACATGCACTGCCGCTTGTTCCGTTGCGTCGTATGGGTGAACCAGAAGAAGTGGCAGGTCTGGTTAGTTATTTAATGTCTGATATCGCTGGGTATGTCACTCGCCAAGTTATTTCTGTAAACGGAGGTCTCGTATGAATCGCAGAGTTGTTGTAACCGGTATGTCCGGTGTTACTGCGTTTGGTAACGACTGGGAAAGTATCGAACCTCGTTTACGCGCTTGCGAAAACGCCACTCAGTACATGCCTTCTTATGAGCAATATGACGGACTGAATACAAAACTGGCTGCACCGGTCACTGATTTTGAATTACCGAAACACTATAAGCGAAAGCAAGTACGAGGTATGGGACGCGTTTCCATGCTCGCAACAGTCGCGACAGAGAATGCACTGATTCAAGCTGGCTTAATCGGTAACGAAGTACTTACTAACGGCCAGACAGGTATCGCTTACGGCTCTTCAACAGGTAGTACAGACGCTGTGGGTGCATTCGGCGTGATGCTGAATGAAAAGACCACCAGAGCGATTACCGCAACGACCTATGTGCAAATGATGCCGCACACCACAGCAGTCAACGTAGGTCTGTTTTTTGGGCTACGTGGACGCGTCATTCCAACCAGCAGTGCTTGTACTTCCGGAAGCCAAGCGATTGGTTATGCGTATGAAGCGATCAAACATGGATATCAGACCATAATGGTCGCTGGCGGTGGCGAAGAGCTTTGCCCTACCGAATCAGCGGTATTCGATACCTTGTTTGCAACCAGCCTGAAAAACGATGCACCAAAAACCACACCTAGCCCATACGATAAAGATCGTGATGGCCTAGTGATTGGTGAAGGTGCAGGTACGCTGGTTTTAGAAGAGTATGAACACGCCAAAGCTCGTGGTGCCAAAATCTATGCAGAAATCGTTGGTTTTGCCAGCAACTGCGATGCGGCTCACGTTACACAGCCTCAAATGGAAACCATGCAGATTTGTATGGAGCAGGCGCTGAAAAACGCAAATCTCTCTCCGGATAAAATTGGTTATGTGTCCGCCCATGGTACGGCGACGGATCGCGGTGACATTGCCGAAAGCAATGCTACAGAGAAAGCCGTAGGCAGAGTGCCAATCAGTTCCCTAAAGAGCTACTTTGGTCATACTTTAGGTGCATGTGGTGCGGTGGAAGCTTGGCTGGGCTTAGAGATGATGCATACCGGCTGGTTTAACCCTACCCTTAACCTTAATAACCTTGACCCTGAGTGTGGCGATCTTGATTACATCACAGGCTCTGGTCGTGAAATGCAAATCGATTACCTGATGAGCAACAACTTCGCTTTCGGCGGTATTAACACCTCAATTATCTTCAAACGAATTGCTGATTAAGCGTCAGCAATCCGTTTAATCTTCAACTACGAGTTTTAAAGCCGCCCTTATTGGTAAGATAAGGGCGGCTTTTTTATCTGCCCCTTCTCTATTTCGATAAAAATTGTTAACGGGATTGGATAATTAAATCAATCTCGGGAACGTTACCGAAAACTGAATTATACTAGCGGCATTTGAAAGTAAGATTTGATGGAGAGACACAATGAATACTGTGTGGGTAACAGGCGACGCTGTCGTTGATTTAATTCCTGATGGGGAAAACCATTATCTCAAATGCCCAGGCGGAGCTCCGGCAAACGTAGCGGTGGCGATAGCGCGTCTTGGCGGTCAAAGTGCGTTCTTTGGCAGAGTGGGAAATGACCCGCTGGGAAGATTTATGAACCAGACGCTTTCACAAGAACAAGTGGATAGCCGCTATCTTATCTTGGATAACGACCAGCGCACGTCTACAGTGGTGGTCGATCTGGATGACAGTGGCGAACGCAGCTTCACTTTCATGGTGAAACCGAGCGCGGACCAATTTCTGCAAACCAATGACATTCCAAACTTCAATCAGGGAGACTGGCTGCATGTATGCTCAATTGCTCTGGCAAATGAGCCTAGCCGAAGCAGTACTTTCGAAGCAATTGAACGAATCAAAAAGGCTGGCGGAAGCTTTAGCTTTGACCCTAACCTTCGTCCAGAAGTCTGGCAGAAACCACAAGAGATGGTTGCAACAGTGATGCGTGCAGTCGCGAACGCTGATGTAGTTAAGTTTTCAGAAGAAGAACTAACCCTGCTCACACAGGCCGACTCCATCGAACAAGGTTTGAATGCCATTAAAGCGTTGGAGATTCCTCTGGTGATCATCACTCAAGGCGCTAAAGGTGCACTTGTCGTGACTAAGGAAAGCCAGACATTAATCAGCGGGAAAGTAGTGAAACCCGTTGATACCACGGGTGCTGGTGATGCCTTTGTCGGTGGATTGTTGTACCAGCTTTCTCAAACGCCAGACTGGCAAAAAACAGAGAACATTGCTCTTGCTGTCGAATGTGCTCACGGCTGTGGTGCCTTAGCAACCACACAGAAAGGCGCAATGACGGCTTTACCAAATCAACAAGCGTTGAAAGCGTTCCTTGAGTAAGCATTTAAAATAAGCGTTTTTAAATACAACAAAGCCACCTATTACTAGGTGGCTTTCGTTTATCGGGCTTTAGTTTCTCTTTATCTACTCTCAGCTAGACAGAAGGAGCAAATGTCGATTCCACGACCGATTTCAAAGGTGCAAACTCAGCACTGACGTTCGCTCCTTCTAAAATAATTTGTGTTGCTGACTCTGGCGTAAAGACCCTGCCCGTCATCACATGTTCACCATGGTTGATAAACACTTCCAACGATGAGTTATCGGCCAGTATCTGCAAATGTACCGCTTTGTCAGTATCTAACGGCAGCTCACGAATGACATCACCTTCTCGAATTTGAGTTTGGCTTCGGTCGAAACGAAGTACACCTTTATCTGCATCAAGCTGCAACTTCACACCATAATTGTCGTCAGACATCAGTGTAAGAGCACTTCCCCAAGGCAGTTCAACGTTAAGCTCAAAGCTTTTGGTTTGTGCATCGACAGGACTGATCCCCAGCTCCAAACTTGATACTGACTCTCTAAGCTCCGCAAGCTCGCGAATTGGAGTTTGAACAATCTTTCCGTTCAACCATTTTAGCTCTCTTAATGCGGTGAGTTGGTGTATCCAGCCATTGTCACAACTTGGCTGGTTAACTTCATCGGGTAACCCCATCCAACCGACCATAACTCTTCTTCCGTCTTCTGTTTCCATGCTTTGAGGCGCATAGAAATCAAAACCCGCATCCAGTTGCCAACCTTCAAGGAAATGAATTTTTCCTTCACCATCCTGCTCAACATGATAAATGCGATTTTGGTGCTCAATAGTATGATTCGGATTCTCGGATTTAATCCCTTGTGGCCCAAACACAAAAAACAGATCACCGTTCAGCTCAAACATATCTGGGCATTCCCACATGTAGCCAAAAAGTTCAAGTTCATCACCATAGAGGGAATCAAAATCCCAGTTCATTAAGTCATTTGAATGATATACAGCTAAACGACCTTGCAGATCGGTAGTTTGCGCGCCTAGCAGCATATGCCACTTATTTTGGCGATAGAGTATTTTGGGGTCGCGGAAGTGTTCAGTAACACCAGCAGGTAAGGTGCGAATCACAGGCCCCAGTTTCTCCGCCGTATTGTCTTCGTTTAAGCGTGCGACACATTGCATCGTTTGTCTCTGACGATCATGGCCTAAACGTGTGTTACCAGTATAGAAAAGCAGTAAATCCCCTTCATGGCTTACTGCATGACCCGAGAACACACCATGGCTATCAAACCAGTCTGAAGGTGTGAGAGCAATGGATTGCCAATTCCAGTTCACCAAATCGCGGCTTTTTAAAAGAACCCAGTATTTGTCTTTATGCTCGCAAGCATAGGGATACCACTGATAGAACAGATAGTATTCACCATTGTGGTAAACAAAACCGTTAGGATCATTTAACAGACCTTGTGGTGGAGAGATGTGCCATTGTGGGCGATAACTGCAGGTCGTAGGTTGCAGATGTTCTTTTGCTGATGCTATTTGCTTCTCGGCAATCAAACGACCTAAGGAAGCCAAATCCTCATCACTAACGGCGCTGCTTCTATGCATAGATAACTGCCATTCGCCTAACACCGA
This sequence comes from Vibrio sp. Hal054, assembly GCF_037162405.1. Classification (NCBI taxonomy): domain Bacteria; kingdom Pseudomonadati; phylum Pseudomonadota; class Gammaproteobacteria; order Vibrionales; family Vibrionaceae; genus Vibrio; species Vibrio sp. Hal054. The sequence continues at coordinate 2,023,143 of NZ_JARLUT010000001.1, forward strand.
CTCTGCTTGCACAGAATCTGGACAGGGCAATGCTTTTTGAGCATCTTTAACGGCAACAACCACCCGTCCTTCGGGAGCCAAAATACGTACGATGTTATCAACACCACCAGCGAGTTCGATAAGGAATTGTAGAGACATAGTCTTACCTAATTAAATTCTAGCGAAAACGAAAATAAGAGTTTTCTGTAAATTATTTCGGGAACGTTCTCAAAATATAAAACAACCGCTCAATTAGCAAGTATTTAAGCGGATAGATAAAAAAAGAGTCTGGTTAGTGTGAAGCTGGGCACAAAGCCCAGCCATTATTGAGGAAGGAATCTAGCAGGTTTCGCGGTCTATATTTTGGAAAGTGAGTACGACTTTACTCATCTCCAATCCTTTGCCTGCAATACGCTCTAATAGCATTTTCGCAGCATTTTCTCCTGCTTTATCAAAGGCATAATTAAAGGTTGATAAGCTGGGTGTACTGACAGAAGAAAGCTCATCGTTACCCACACCGAGTACTTTAATTTGTTTGCCCACTTCAACACCTTGCTCTAGCAAAGCTCGAATAGCTCCGAGAGCGATCCTGTCGGTGGCACAAAACAGCCCGTCCATATCTGGAAATGCTTTTAGCTGTTGCTTAGCTAGTCTATAACCAGATTCAATAGAAAAATCCCCGTGAGCATGGAACAACAGAGACAACTGGTTAAAACTTAAAGCTTGCTCCAAGCCTTGCGAACGCTGGATATCAACAGCAATGTCGTCTGCTTGCACGCCTATAAAACCGATTCGTTTGCATCCTGCCGCGACTAAACGATTTCCCGCTTCAAAACCAACCCTCGTATCGTCATGGACCACGCTTGGAATGTTATAAAGAGAGCCGTCTTGACCGATGAGTACTACAGGTACATTGGAATTCTGGATCGCTTTAACCAATGGTGCATCTAAATGTGTCGCGTAGAAAATAATCCCTTCCACACGTTTCTGGTTAAATATTTGAATATATTCAAGTTCTTTTTCATGAACCTGATGAGTATTGGCCAACAAGACGTGTTTTCCCGCTTGTTCAAAAATGGCCGTTAAACCGTCAACACCTTGTGCTGTGGCGTGTGAGCTTACACGGGGAACAATCACACCCACCAAATTAGTCTTCTGTGATTTTAAGTCTTTTGCGACCTGATTGACTACGTAACCGCACTCTTTGACAGCCTGTAACACCTTGATTTTCGTTGATTCTTTAACGCCATACTCGTTGTTAATAACACGAGATACCGTAGATTTCGATACACCAGATAATCTAGCGACGTCGTGCAAACTTGCCATAAAGTACCCTACTAAGAACAAATTGGGATTGATTGCAAACTTATCTGCATTCTTCGATTTATATATCGTGATTCTACCCTTGTTTTTGTCATTCTTGCCTACCCTTTTGGCGATCATCTTCACAATATTCACCGTTTGCTTTTGACCATGAGCAATTTTTTAACAAGAATCAATATTGCAAACGTTCCCAAAATAACAATTAAGAACCAATTTTTAACCTACCCAGTCAATCGGGCTTGCAGAAAGACTAGCGAAAGCTGGTGATGAAAATGCAACTTCAAGTGAGACGGGTATCTATACTGACTATTAACATGAAACGGGGTGAGTTATGGACTATCCAGTCATAGCAAAACAGCTTCTCGACCATTTGGGTGGTAAAGCCAATATCCAAGCTTTAGCACATTGTGCGACACGCTTACGCTTAGCGCTAAAAGACGATGCACTTATCGATGAAGCTGCGATTGAATCGCTTGAAGGCGTTAAAGGACAATTTAAGGTTGCTGGTCAATACCAGATTATCTTTGGTTCTGGCATCGTTAACCAAGTATACGCAGAGATGGCAAAACTAACCGGTATGACAGAAATGTCGACCAGTGATGTGGCAAGTGCTGGCGCAGATAAACAAAACATTGTGCAACGTGCAGTGAAAGGACTTTCGGATATCTTTGTTCCGATTATCCCTGCTATCGTAGCTGGCGGTCTGTTAATGGGTCTATTCAACGTATTAACAGCGCAAGGTCTGTTTATAGACGGACAATCACTGATTGACGCAAACCCTGGTTTGGCTGATCTCGCTAGCATGATTAACACTTTTGCTAACGCCCCTTTTGTATACCTTCCGGTATTGCTAGCGTTCTCAGCTTCTCGCAAGTTTGGCGGTAACCCTTTCCTTGGCGCAGCCCTCGGTATGCTGATGGTTCACCCAGATCTTCTCAATGGTTGGGGATTCGGTAGTGCATCGGTTTCGGGAACTGTACCGACTTGGAACATTCTTGGTCTAGAAATTCAAAAAGTAGGTTACCAAGGTTCAGTTCTACCTGTGCTGGTGTCAGCGTTTATCCTTGCCAAAGTTGAAAATGGCCTGCGTAAGTTTATTCCATCTGTGTTGGATAACCTTCTTACACCTATGTTGGCAATTTTCATCACCGGTTTCCTAACTTTCACCTTGGTTGGTCCTATCACTCGTGATGTTGGTTTCATGCTTGGTGATGGCCTGAACTGGCTATACGATTCTGCAGGTTTTGTTGGTGGCGCACTGTTTGGTTTTATCTATGCACCTTTCGTTATCACAGGTATGCACCACAGCTTTATCGCAATCGAAACTCAGCTTCTTGCAGATATTGCGGTAACTGGCGGTACGTTCATCTTCCCTATCGCAGCAATGTCTAACGTAGCACAAGGTGCAGCGGCTTTGGCGGTTGGTTTCAGCACTAAAGATATCAAGCTAAAAGGCATAGCAGTTCCTTCAGGCATTACGGCTCTACTTGGTATTACTGAACCAGCGATGTTTGGTGTAAACCTTAAACTACGCTATCCGTTTATTGCAGCCATCACTGGCGCAGCAGTATCGAGCGCATTTATCACACTGTTCAATGTAAAAGCTCAAGCACTAGGTGCAGCGGGTTTACCGGGTATTATCTCAATCTCTCCAGATAAGATTAGCTACTACGTTGTAGGCATGGCGATTTCATTTGCAGTGGCATTCGGTATGACCATCCTTCTAGGTTTGCGTGCTAAAGCAAAACAAAATACCCAAGCGTTAGCGTAATCCCCTCAATTGTTACGCTTAACATTGCCCACTACTTTTGTAGTGGGCATTTTTATTTGTGCAGACTGGCTGAATAACTATGAAAGGGCTGCGATGATTTGTGGACGGAAGATAAAAAACACTGCGCCCAACAGGCAAAGACCAGCCCATACGAAATCCATTCTAAAGGGTTCTTTCATATAGATAAGCGCAAAAGGAACAAACACAGTTAGCGTGATCACTTCCTGCAATATTTTCAACTGCCCAAGGTTTAATACGGTGTAACCAATTCGGTTGGCCGGTACCTGAAAGAGATACTCAAACAGCGCAATTCCCCAGCTTAGCAAGGCTGCAATAATCCACGGCTTGTGGCTCAATTCACGCAGATGTGCATACCAAGCGAACGTCATGAAGACATTGCTGATGAGCAATAAACCAATTGTGATTAACATCGGAGGGATAGCGAACATTCAATAAAAACTCCACGCAAATATAGCGACATTATTTGCGCGGAGTTTGCTACTAACAAACGCTTTTAGCAATAGGGATCATACTGTTACTTGGTTGAAAAATTGATTCGAACGTCGCGGCCATCAGCAAATTCTTCAATCGTAAAATCCCATTGATAATGGCTTACGATTCTATTCGTTAGTTCAAGGCCTAAACCAAACCCAAGTTGGTTTTGAGTATCACCACAACTTTCGTCTCGGTTCATGATAATGACTTGTGAACCAGCCTGCTCTATCACCACTCTGCCACGCAAGGTATGTTGATAAGCATTTCGAATCAGGTTGCTGAGTACGATACGGCTCATGGTGACTGGTAATTCAAATACGCCGCCGGACAGGCTTACCTCAACGTTTACGTCTTTATCGCGAATCAGATAGTTCAAATCTTGGCACAACTGCTTTATCAATTCACCGAGGTTGACTTGCGTCAGCTGCAACTCGTTGTGTCGCCCTCTGTTGAGCCACAGCAAGGTATCGCAGAGATCGGTCATGGTCACACCCGCTCTCAATATGCGTTCCAGCACTTCTTTTTGCTTTTCAATCGAATTGGGTTTATCGACCAGTTTCGCCATTAGCTCGGTATTACTACGAACCACAGCAATGGGCGTTCTCAGCTCATGGCTCGCATGTGCCAAAAACTTGTGTTCGCGGTGTAATGTTTCTTCAACCGAAGACAAGCTGTTCTTTACAATCATTGCCAACCGATTGAGTTCGTTATATTGGAAGTCAGGCATAGGGCGATTAAGTTGACAAGGCGTCAACGTTTTCGCCCACTTAGCTAAACGTTCTATAGGATTGGCAACCAGTTGACCGACAAAATACATACACACCGCGAAGAGAGTTAACGCTATCGCTGCGTAGATAAGGATCTGACATAAATGAGGGAGCTTATCTTTGTTAAGACGAGCGCTGAGATCAGCCACCTCAAGCTCATCGATAATACGTGAGATATAGAGGACTTCATTGTCACTTCGTTCGTATCGAAGCAAAAACATGGCTCTATTCGGTTCCGAATACCAATGATCTCGATAAACTCGTTTACTGAAATCCAGATGCTTGGTTGGCTTTGCAAACACTTGTCGGATTTCCGGAGTGACATCTTCCCATTGTCGAACCACTTGAAAACCGAGAATGTTTTTTTCCGATTCAACAGAAGTAAAACGACCGATTTCCTGCATGTTAATTCGCAGTCCGCTGTCCAAACCTTTCTCAAAGTAGTTCGCGGTAAGCGTAGAGAAACCCACAACCGTGATGGTTGCCATTCCCATAATTGTGCAGACGATGAATATTTTTAGACTACGACGAACTTTCATGACGCATCCTGAGAACTAATAGCAAAGCCAAACCCCGGGATAGTTTGAATTAAAGGTGCCCAATCATTCTGGTCTACTTGCTTTCTCAAGTTGAAAATGTGCACTTTTAAACTGTTGCTGTCCGGTTGTTCGTCACCCCAAACCGTATGAATGATTTTTTCTCTTGAGACACCAGAGGGGTACTCCCTCATCAATATTTCAAGAATTTTCAAAGCAATAGGAGAAAGTTTAAGAAGCGTTCCGGCTCTGGTTGCCTGGCGGTGGCTGAGATCCAGTTCAAGATCGTCAATCGTCAGTTTAGAAATTTGCCCACTGCGACGTTTGGCTAGCACCTGCATACGAACCAGCAGTTCTTCCATTGCAAACGGCTTCACCAGATAGTCATCCGCGCCGCGACTGAATCCTTCCAGTTTGTCGTCAAGAGTATCTCGCGCCGTCAGCATCAAAACAGGCGTTTCAACACCATTGTTGCGAATGCGTTCGCAGACCACTAAGCCTTCAACTTTAGGCAGGTTAAGGTCGAGAATAATAACGTCGTAGCGATTAGACATAATCAGGTTGTAGCCAACCTGACCATCGGAAGCGTAGTCACAATCGATATCTTCCAATGACATATAGTCAATTAATGCCGTAGCAAGATCCAAATCATCTTCTACTAATAATGCCTTTAACATTTGCCGAACCTAACCTTCCTAACGCAACTTTACCGTTCGATGCCGAAACAGAAACGCCAAGGATACTATTTTAGCTATCCATCGTATAACGGTTCGGCGCATCTAATTTACAAATAACATTTTAACTGATGGCAGACTAAATCATCCGTAGTTAAGGAAAGGTTAAAACATAAACGCCCGACATTCGTCGAGCGTTTAGTAAAAAAATGAATTAATTCCTTCGGTTAAAACTCATAGTTGACCTTTAATTCAATCGTACGCTCAGCGCCATACCAGCAGTTCGCACTGTCGTAGCAAGTGTAATACTCTTCATCAAACAAGTTACTGCTGATAAGTTCTGCTTTTGCGCCAGTAAGAGAATCACTAAGTTGTGCTAAGTCATAGCCAATCGACATGTCAGCCACTATGTAGCTTGGCACTTTACCTTGAGTATTGGTTGCGTCCATATTCATCTGCCCCACATAACGACCGCCAGCACTGATTCTCAAACCATTCAACGTCCCTTGTTCTACGTTGTAGGTCGACCATAAGCTCGCACTGTGTGTTGGCACATAAATAGGCGTCGTACCCTGTAGGCCATTTGCGCTGTCTTCAGTCACTTCAACATCCGCGTAAGTATAGTTGGCTGCCACATCCCAGTTTGGCATCAACCACCAGCGACCTTCGACTTCAAACCCTTGTGAACGCACTTCACCCACTTGCAGTTCATCTTGATAGGTTGCAGATGAAGGGTCTGTAACCACCATATTGCTTTTGACAATACGATACAGCGATGCTGTCAATTGTTGACTCATATCAGCAGAAAGATACTTAACACCTAGCTCAACCTGCTCACCAACCTCGGGTTCGAACGGCTTACCAAACTTGGAATCGACTCCAGCAACAGGGGAGAAACTGGTGGCAAAGTTGGCAAACGGCGAAATGCCTGACTCAAATTCGTATAAAGCGCCTACACGGTAAGAGAACTCGTTATGGTCTGCTTGGGTATTGCTTCCTGAAAAGTTATTGATACCTTTATAGTTGTCAAAGCGACCACCAGCGATAAATACCCATTGGTTCCAGCGCAGTTGATCTTGAAAATACGCACCTAGCTGATCGACTGACACTTGATCGTTACCAGCATAAACTTCACTGACATTAGAACGATTCAGCAAACTGTTATTGGTATTGTAGATATTGAATTGATAAAAACCGCTGTCACTGGTTGAGTACTCTTTATAAGCGGAATCACCACTCAGTGTTTGATAATCCAAACCAAATAGCAGGTTATGTTCAACACTTCCCCAACGGACAACCCCAGATAGCTGGTTATCCCCCACTAAGCCTTGATAGTCTTCATCTGTGGTATAGATATTACGGCTTAAGGTTCCGGTCGTTTGATTAAACCCAGAAGCGGAGTGGTAAGTGTTTTCCTGAGAGAGTGAAGCATCCGTAAAACGTAAATTTTGTAGAAAGCCCCAATCATCATTGAATCGATGCTGAATTTTGTAGCCAAGCATCATGATTTCGCGTTCGAAATGGCTCCAATTATTGTCTCCAGCGAAGGTTGAAGGTGATGTTGAGCCATTCGTTATCGCCGCCAAAGGAAGTGAGGAGTTCATCCCCATTGCCGGATCCTTCTGATAATACATATTGAGATTAACCAGTGTATTTTCTGTCGCTTGCCAATCAATCGAAGGGGCTACTAAGTAACGCTCTTCCTCAGTGCCGTCGACTTGACCATCTTGCTTGCGAGCTTTTGTAATCAAACGATAAGAGACGCTGCTGTCGCCAAACTGCCCTGTGGTATCTAAAGTCGCTTGTGTTAGGTTACGCGAACCTGTGGAAGCAGATACCTCAGTGTGTTTCTGGCTTTGCGGTGGCTTTGCAATGGTATTGATCATGCCGCCCGGCGGCATAGAGCCATAAAGCACGGATGTTGGCCCTTTGAACACTTCCACTCTTTGAATCGCAATCGGGTCTATTTGTGGCTGCAAGTTCCAGCCTTTCAGATATTGGAGGACCAAACCATCGTAATAGGTTTGATCAATACGAAAACCACGAATGTAGAAGTTATCGTACATGGTGACCGCGCCGCCTTTGGTTTCGGTCACAACACCCGACGAGTAACGCAGCGCCTGACCTAAAGAAGTGACACCACGCTGTTCGAGTTCTTCGCTTTCAATAACTGAAATAGCTTGCGGTGTTTCTTCCGCCTCTAATGCAGTTTTGGTCGCTGTATTTCGATAAGTCTGACCGAGAACGGTAACGGTTTCGACAGATTCTAAACTCTGGTCTTGAGCAAAACTCAGCGGAGAACAAAAAGCCGCCAATAAAGCCAATGTGAGAGGCGAGAAATGGATTTGTTTTTGTCTGTACATAATGTTTCAAATACCCTGCTTTCTTTTATAAGAATAAATATCATTTGCATCTTACTTATCGCAGCAGGGAAAAAGTTAACAATTTGGAGCATCTTATGAGGGCGGAACTGGAGATCTTGTCGCTCATGAACCAGTCACTGGCGAAACAGGCAGCCAATATTCCATCTCTGCATCAAGGTCTTGGCAATCGTAACCTTGTGGGTAACGTTCAAGTTCAAAGCCGTCTTCACCTCGATAATCAGACTGAGGTAACCAATGAAAAATAAACCACTCCAAGGTTTGAGCGAGGCCTGAAATCGGACCTTTGTGTTTAATCACGGCGTAAGTTTGTGCGGGTATTATTAATTTCTCGATAAGGATCTCTGAACTACGCAGCCTTTCAGTCACACCCGCTAAATAACGAAGGCGATGACCATTGGAGCTTGCTCCGGTAACGTCAACCACACCAGTGAGGGGATATTGTTTAACATCAGGAAAGCTCTCGTATAAACGAGCCCAAAGCTTAGGAACTTGCTGCGAAAAGTTGGGTTCCGGTGAGAATAGGCCGCGAATCTCCCCCATCACACCATAGCAATCAAAGTCGCTGGTAGTTTCAACTCTCACTTCAATCAGCTGTAGTGCAGTTTCTGTTTCTAGTCGGCTTTCCGTTGGCAGGGAGATTGGCGTCAATAAAGGCTTTCTCAATCCATATCGCTTACCTTGTTTTCGATATGAACGAGGACTTACTCCAAAATGCTGTTTAAATGCACGGCTAAAACTCATTTCTGAATTGAAACCAAGCCCAATCGCGATATCTATAACGCGCTCAGAACCAGATAATAAGGATTCTGCGGCCGCACTCAGCTTAATTTCTCGAACATAGTGAGCAACGGATAATCCCGTTTCACTTTGAAACACCCGTTGCAACTGCCAGCGAGACCAACAACTTTGCTGCGCTAACTCTTCCAGACTGAATGCTCGCTCCATATTGGAGTGAATGTAATTAAGCAGTTTGCAAACACGTTGAAAAGAAGCACTGGAACGATTCATGGCTGGCTACAAATGAGAAAACAGAGTGGCGTTATTGTCGCACATAAAGATAATTAATGATAAGCATTATCATTTAAAGGTAATAAAAAAGGGCATCAGCAAAAAAGAGTTCCATCTCTTCGCTTTAGCCCGTGGATTAAAGGTCAAATCTTTAAAAATTAATGTGCAGCGCTTGGATCAACCGCGTGCTTTGGTTTAGGGGCAAACCAGATGATGCATGCTGCGACAGCAAAAATAACAGCGATGACCATAAACAACTGATTGGTTGCCACCATGACACTTTGCTTTTGCAGTAGCCAGTCCATAGAAGAACGAACCTGCCCTATTCCCATGCCTGAACTTTGCATCGCTTGAGTCGCCACACCAGCTCTGTCAGTTAAACCTGCCAGCTCCGCATGCACATACCGAGTCTGATGCTCCCATGAGGTATTGATCATCGATGTCGCAAACGCGCCTGACAAAGTACGAATGAAGTTCATTAAACCAGCAGCCGATTCCATCTCACTGGGTTTTACACATCCCAGAGCAATCGCCGTCAGCGGAACAAAGAACAACGGCATACCAATACCTTGCAGGAACATGGGATAACTGACTTGTTCAAAAGTCATATCTAAGCTGCCAAAACTGCGTAAGAAGGTCCAAAGACCTAACCACATTACCCCGGCAAACACGAACGGTCTTGGGTCAAATTTAGACGACAAGTTCGCGATAATTGGTGCAAGGAATACGGCCAGAACACCCATAGTTGCAGTGGCATAACCGGATATGGTTGCGGTATACCCCATATAGATTTGTAGCCACAAGGGTGTAATAACCGAGATACTGAAGAACGCACCAAAGGCGAGAGATAACGTCAGCATACTCATACTGTATCCTCGATGGCGGAACACCTTCAGGTCAACGACAGGGTCACGCTCTGTCAGTTCCCAAATTAAGAAGGCGACAAAACCGATCGCAGCGATGACCGCCAAAATGACAATACGGCTTGATTCAAACCAATCGTGGTCTTTACCTTCATCCAGCATAATTTGCAGAGCGGCTACCCATACCACCAACAGTGCCAAACCCACTTTGTCGATTTTCGAACGCACCGTTTTGGTTTCAAACTGCTTGAGCAATTTCCAGCAAAGTATTGCGGCAACAATAGCGAAAGGAGTTTTGACAAAGAAGATGTAAGGCCAGCTAAATTGATCACACAAGACACCGCCCAAAATCGGTCCCATGATTGGTGCAACAAGTGTGGTCATACTCCATATGCCGATAGCAGCATGGCTCTTATTTTTGGGGAAGATCCGCATCATCAACGTTTGCGATAAAGGCATCAGCGGACCACCGACTAAACCCAAAAATACGCGGAAAGTGACCAGCATCGTCATACTGGTTGCCAACCCACAAAACACTGAGAACACACCAAACAGAGCGAAACAGGTGACAAATACGCGAATTGAACCAAAACGTCTTGATAGCCATCCGGTCAAGGGAACTGAAATCGCCTCTGCCACCGCATAAGAGGTAATCACATACGTACCTTGACTGGTTGAAGTGCCTAAACTGCCCGCAATACTTGAAACAGAGACATTCGCAATGGTGGTATCCAGAATGGCGAGAAAGTTTGCCATTGCCAGACACAGAGCGCCGATGAACAGCGCTCCACCAGTCAAAGGTTTGATGTCATTGTCTGATGAATGACTCATGATTCACCTTAACCTTGTTCAGAGAGCTTAGATGCACGGTACTGAGCGATGGTTTGCTTGTTCACATCCGCTTTGGTATCAATCGTCACTTGCATTGATAGACCAACTTGCAGCGGGTGAGCCTGCAAATCTTCCGGATCGAGTTCAATACGAACGGGAAGACGTTGAACCACTTTAATCCAGTTACCTGTTGCGTTTTGCGCTGGAATCATTGAAAACGCTGAACCCGTTCCACCAGAAACACCCGCAACCACGCCATGATAAGTGACCTCATCACCGTAAAGATCAGCGGTAATTGAGACTGGTAAGCCAATTTTCACTTCAGTTAATTCAACTTCTTTAAAGTTGGCATCCACATAAATGTTCTGCACCGGAACGACTGTCATTAAAGGCGTACCCATTTGCACCTGGCGACCAACCTGAACTTGACGTTTTGCCACTATGCCGCTGATAGGAGCACGAATAACAGTACGTTCTAAATTAATTTGTGCCTGATGCAGACGCGCTTTTGCTGCCAGCACTTCTGGGTTGTTTTCAACGGTAGTGTTGTCTGTCATTGCTGCATTTGCTTTTTGCGCACCAATGGTGGATAAGCGATTTGCCTGAGCCTGCGCTAAAAACGCTTTAGCTGCGTTTAAGTTTGCCTGAGATTGCTCAAATGCCGTTCTTGCATTTGATAGTTCTTCACCAGACACAGAGCCTGAACGAACCAAATCTTCGCGACGCGTTAAATCAATTTTCGCTCGTTCAAAGTCAGCTTTCGCTGCGTTTAACTGAGCCTTGGCGCGTGCTTCATTGGATTTTTGCGCAGCAACCTGAGCATTAAGACCTTCGTCATTCGCCAGATAACTACGTACTCGGCGCTCTGCTAAAGCCAAGTTTGCTTGCGCTTGGTCTACTGCAATTTGTGCGTCTGTATCTTCGATTTGTACCAGTACTTCACCTTTGTTGACGTACTGTGTATCCACTACATTCACGCTGGCAATAATACCGCCAATAGCAGGAGTCACTTCGGCTATTTCAGCTGCGGTGTATGCATTATCGGTAGAAATATAACGCGAACCCACTAAGTACCAATAAGCACCATAGCTGCCCCCTGCAACAATGATCGCCGCAGCTAAAGCTAGGAACCCTTTTTTACGTGATTTGTTTGCACCAGACGCATCGAACTCTACTGCGTCGTTTTGTGATGGATTTGAACTCATGAATAGAAACCTTTTAAAAATTAAGACTCTGTGGTCTGAAAGCTATCGTCTTTAAAACCACCGCCTAAAGCGTGAATAAGAGCAAGATCAAGACTGAATGCGCGTGACTGTAAGTTCACCAACGCTCGTTGGTTATTGAGTAGCGACTCTTCAGCAACAAGCACATCTAGGTAAGTTGCCAAACCACCCTGATAGCGGTTCGAAGCGATCTTCAATGCTTGTTCTGCTGCATCCACCGCTTCTTGCGTTTTCGCAATACGAGCATCAAGTGCTTGAGTGCTGGTCACGACATCCGCTACTTCATGCAGAGCCTGAGTGAGCGTTGCGTTGTAGCCACTTACGGCTTCTTCATAACGTGCTTCTGCTGAGGTGAGTTGTCCATCAAGACGACCACCCGTAAACAACGGCAAATACAGAGCTGGGCCTATGCTGCCGGCATCATTTCCGCTCTCAAATAAATCATTGAGACCAAAAGCCTGATATCCGATGAAGGCAGAAATACTGAGATCTGGGTAGTACATTGCTTCCGCAATACCGACTCTTTGTGCTGCTGCCTCTGCGCGCCAGCGAGCGGCGGTGATGTCTGCGCGGTGACCAAGCAAACCAACACCCGCTTCTTGCGGTAAACCGTAGCGAGCATCCAACTGAATGCTTGGTTCAGAAATGGTCAAAGCTTTGTCCGGACCTTGCCCAACCAATGCCGCAAGCGCATTTTTCTGCAATGCGATAGATTCGTTAATGCCCAACATCTCAGCTTCAACGTTCGCGGCAATTGCTTTTGCTTGATTGACGGAACCCAGTGTTTCCAAGCCGTTTTCATATCGCTTAGTCAATAGCTCTAAGGTTTTGTGGCGAATGTCCAACGCGGTTTCTACCGTATGCTTATTCGCATACAAACGAGACAATTCCGCATAGGCATTTGAGACCGCTGTCGCTAACATCAAACGTGCAGAAACCGCTTCGGCTTCAGCCGCCGCTAGTTCAGAAGTTGCCGCCGCAACCGACGCACGATTCTTACCCCAAAAATCAAAATCGTATTGAAAGTTAAGAGTCAATGTTCCGTAGTCATTCCAACCGTGAGGCGGCGTTGCTGTCTGATATCGGTAGCTCACTTTTGTTTCAGAAGCGCTAGCAGCTAATCCCACATTCACCGAGCGGCTTGCGCCTACTTGCTGTGCAATACCCTGTGCATTTTTCAGTCTGGCTTCAGCCATTTTCAAACTTGGCGCACCTTTAAAAGCGTCATTGATAAGTTGGTTTAACTGAGGATCTTGATAGCGATACCACCAGTCCTGAGTCGGCCACGCCATATTTTCTGTCACAGACAGACTTTGCTGAAACGCATACTCATTGGCTTGCGAAATTTCAGGCAAGTTTTCATTTTTCGAAACAGAGCAGCCCGCCAATAGCGCTGCGCTGATCAAAGTTAAGGCAAAAAAAGGAACATTCTTATTTATGTGTTTGTTCCTTTGAATAGATTTTTTCACATTAGACAACCTTATAACTAAACCGTACGGTACAGTTATACTCTTGACAGAAAGATTCCGTCAAGCGAAACTTATCGACAATTTTCACTGGGGCTATTAAGAAACCATGCGAGTAAAAAGCGACGAAAAACGACAGGCCATCATAGACATTGCTAAGGAATGCTTTTCACAACAAGGTGTTAGCGGTACTTCTATGTCTCAACTAGCGAAACAGTTGGGAGGTTCTAAAGCCACTCTTTACAACTATTTCAGTTCGAAAGAAGAAATTTTCGCGGCGGTTATGCAATCTTCAGCGACAGAGCAAATTTCGAATTCCTTCCTTTCTTTGGATATAAATCGTGATGTTCGAACGTCGCTTTTGGAATTTGGTTACAATTTTCTGGACTCGATTTTAACCCCTGATGTTGCGTCTATTTATCGTATGGCGATAACCGAAGCCGATCGCTCAGACATAGGCCGCCATTTTTACAACAATGGCCCAAAGAAAGGCTGGAAACACTTAAGCGACTATATCGAACAACAGATTTCGAAAGGCGAGTTAAGCCAATGCAATGCTTGGATTGCAGCTATGCAGTTTAAAGCGTTACTGTCGGCAGAATATGTTGAACAATATGCGTTTGCCGCTATTGAAAAACCCAGTCAAAAACAAATCGAAGCAACAGTGGAACAAGCCGTCAATGCATTCATGAAGCTTTACGGCAAGTCATAACGCTTGCACTCTTTCCTACTCAAACCGTCACGTTGCCCTCATTCTAAATTTTCGAATAAGGGCAACGAATTCAACGGCTGTAATCGTAGCGCTTAAAACTCTAAGATCTCTTTCATAAATTGGTATTCCTGCTAATGACCCTGTTGTTCATTTGAGAGCGAGCCAAGTAAGGAGAACACTATGATTGAAATTAGAAAAGCATCACAACGCGGCCGCGCGAATTTTGGCTGGTTAGACAGCAAGCACACATTTTCTTTTGGGAGCTACTTTGATCCTAAACACATGGGATTTTCTGAGCTTCGTGTGATTAATGATGACAGCGTTGCCCCAAGTGCGGGCTTTGAAACTCATAGCCACCGCGACATGGAAATCATCAGCTACGTTTTAGAAGGCACCATCGCGCACAAAGACAGCGAAGGTAACATCGAGAAACTTCCTGCAGGTGAGTTTCAGTTGATGTCTGCTGGCCGTGGTATTTCTCACAGTGAGTTCAACGCGTCCGGCACTGAAACATTGAAGTTTTTACAAATCTGGATTCAGCCAAATAGCTATGGCGGAAAACCGGGGTACCAACAGAAAGATTTTGGTCAAGAAGCTGGCTTAACGACCATTGCAACACCAACAGGTGAAAACGGTACATTGCAGATCAAACAGGATGCGAAGCTGCACCAACTCATTCTGGAGCCTCTTACTGAGGTTAGCTATGAAGTTGAGAAAGGCCGTCGAGTTTATGTTCATCAAATCAACAGCGACCTGTTTGTTAATGATACTCAACTGACACCGGGAGACGGCGCAAAAATCGTTGCTGAGCAATATTTGAGCTTCTATAACAACAGCGATACACGCGCTACAGCGTTAGTGTTTGACCTACCATAATATTCTTATAGATTTTCATTCCTTCCCTTTTCGCCACGAGCAAATCACTCGTGGCTGTTTTCGATGTTTCGATAATTTGTTACCAGCCAGTCGTCTCTGTTTGGATGGATTCCAAATAGTAGACTTATGAAAAATCATTTTGTAACCGGTTTCATTTTGCTTTTTTCTGGATTAGAATGCCTATAACTCACCTATTCTATTTAGGCTCATTCACTTTATTTGAGAAGGTATCACTATGTCACAACAAGGTTTTCCAAAGGATTTTCTCTGGGGCGGAGCAGTGGCGGCGCACCAAGTTGAAGGCGCTTGGAACAAAGATGGTAAAGGCCCTAGCGTGGTTGATGTTCTCACCAAAGGTGCACATGGTGTACCTCGCGTCATCACCGAAACTGTTGAAGCCGATAAATTTTACCCAAACCACGAAGCGGTTGATTTTTACGGTCACTTCAAAGGTGATGTGGCTCTATTTGCAGAGATGGGTTTTAAGTGTTTCCGCACATCGATAGCTTGGACACGTATCTTCCCAAATGGCGATGAAGAGACACCAAACGAAGCGGGTCTGCAGTACTACGATGATCTTTTTGATGAACTGTTGAAATACGGCATTGAACCTGTAATCACCTTATCTCACTTCGAAATGCCGAACCATTTAGTAAAAGAGTACGGCAGTTGGAAGAACCGTCAGGTAATGGATTTGTTTGTAAAGTTCAGCTTAACCGTGATGGAACGTTACAAAAACAAAGTGAAATACTGGATCACTTTTAACGAAATCAATAACCAACGTAACTGGAAGCAGCCAATATGGGGATACTGCAACTCCGGTATGATTTATACCGATTATGAAAACCCAGAGCAGATGCTTTATCAGGTTCTTCACCACCAGTTCCTTGCTAGTGCACTCGTAGTGAAACAAGGTCATGCAATTAACCCAGATTTCAAAATCGGTAGCATGATTCATATGATGCCGCTTTACCCTGCCTCATGCCGTCCTGAAGATGTGCTGCTTGCACAGGAAATGATGCGCGAGAAGTACCAGTTCAGTGACGTGCAAGTTCGTGGTTACTACCCAAGTTACCTACTCAAAGAGTGGCAACGTAAAGGGATTACCGTTGACATGCTACCGGGTGACGATGAGATCCTACGTCAAGGTTGTGCGGATTACTTAGCAATCAGCTATTACATGACCAACATCGTTTCTGTGAAAAAAGACTCGGAAACCGATACGCCGTCACTGTTCGAAGGCAGCCGCTTAAACCCTTACCTGCCCGCTTCCGACTGGGAATGGCAAATTGACCCAGATGGCTTACGCTTTGCGCTTTCTGAGCTTTACGAGCGCTACCAAAAACCTATCTTCATCGTGGAAAATGGCCTTGGTGCCATAGACCAGTTAGAACAAGACGGTTCAATCAACGATGACTACCGCATTGACTACCTTGGTTCACACATCAAAGCGGTGAAACAAGCCATTAGTTATGACGGCGTTGATGTGATGGGTTACACGCCTTGGGGTTGTATTGATTGTGTGTCGTTTACCACTGGTGAATACAGAAAACGTTATGGTTTTATCTATGTAGATAAACACGATGATGGCAGCGGTACAATGGCGCGTTCGAAGAAGAAAAGCTTCCACTGGTACAAGAAAGTTATCGAAACCAACGGCGAAGTTATCTAGCCGCCGCACATCCGATAAATAAGCCTTTCAAAACTCAATTGAAATTGGCTAAACTTGTCTCCCTCTCGACATGCCTACCATGTTTAGGTATGTCGAGTCGGATAGATAAGGAATTGTATGGCAACCATAAATGATGTGTGCAAAGCTGCTGGCGTTTCAAAAGCGACGGTGTCACGAGTACTGAACAACAGCCCTCAGGTCAAAGAAGTCACCAGAAATGCGGTTCTTTCTGTAATGAAAGAGTTGGGATATCAACCCAATACACTTGCACAGGCTTTGGCAACCAATACTTCCAACTCTATCGGCCTCGTTCTTCCTGAATTTAGAAGCAGCTATTTTGGCAGTGTTCTCCATTATGCCGGACAAGCAGCCCTTCAGGCAGGCAAAAAGTTACTGGTCATTCGCAGCAAAAATAGCGCAGAGGGCGAACGCGAATCGGTTGAAACCATCACCAACCAACGCTGTGATGCCATTCTGCTTTATAGTCGTCATCTGTCCGAATCTGAACTGGTTGAACTGCAACAAAAAATCGCCCAGCCATTAGTGATATTAAACCGCCAGCTCAAAGCTGAATCGCTATCGAGCTTTGGTTTAAAACAAACTCAATTAGCCACATTAGCGATGGAGCACCTCATCCAGTTAGGCCATAAAAACATCGCCTGTATTACTTCTCCGATTAATAGCGAAACCGGTCGGTTACGTTTAGAAGCGTACAAAAACCAGCTTGGTGTGGCAGGTATATCAGAGAAGAAAAACTGGATTGTGGAAGGCGATAACACCTTAGAAGGTGGTTATAAAGGCGCGCAAATCCTGCTGCAAACTGGCGAAAAATTCACTGCTATTTTTGCTTGTAACGATGATATGGCTATTGGTGCAATCCGTGCTTTGCACGACCACGGTCTAAGAGTTCCGCAAGATGTGTCGGTTATCGGTATTGATAACGAACCGGCTGCCGCCTATGCAATACCAAGCCTTTCAACGGTATCACTGCCGATTATCCGATTAACCCAAGATGCCACAGCCCTTGCCTTAGCGCTGGCGAATAAACAAGGCAACCTTACCAGCCATCAAGCCTACGACGGTGAATTAGTCGCGCGAGAATCTACGCAAGCTATTGGTGAGCATAGATAACCTATCTGATTGGATTTTGAGATACGAAAAAGGCAGCCTCGGCTGCCTTTTCTTATGATGTCGATACAGTACTATCGAATTGCGGTATATCGCTTCATCAGGAACAAAATCCAGAGCAGTGATAGCAAGGCGAAAATCGCACTCACGTATCCGATGCCTTCAAGAGACATATAAAGAATCACTTTACCGCCGATCAGTGCACCTGCACCGATACCTAAGTTAATGATGCCCGAGAACATAGACATGATCATATCTGATGCGTTGGCGTCGATATTGAGCACTTTCACCTGCATAACCAGACAGACAATCATCAATGCTGCACTCCAAACTACCAGCAATATACTGATAGACCACAAGTGCGGTACTGCGAAATATAGCATCGAGGTACAAACCATCACTGTCGCCGTACAGCCGACCAATATCGGTGTATTCGGACGTTCGCCTAAGTTACCAAAAATCACACTACCTATAATTCCCGCAGAACCAAATAGCAGCAGAAGGAAGGTGGTAAAGTTTTCAGAGAGCAGCCCAATCGTCTTAAGGAAAGGTTCGATATAACTGTAAGCCGAGTAATGCGCGGTAAAAATCATGAAGATGAATAGGTATAAACCCATCAAGGCTGGATTTTTCAATAGCTCTGGCAGCTTTTTCATGGAACCGGTAAACAAGCTCGGCATTACCGGCAATAAGCGATAGAGGCTGAACATAATGACTAAAGCGGTTATACCGATAACACCAAAGGTGATGCGCCAACCAAGCCATTGACCTATGATTCGACCGAGTGGAACCCCTAATACCATCGCAAGTGAGGTTCCCGTTGCCAGAATACTGAGAGCAAAGGTCTTCTTCCCCGGAGGAGCAACTCGTATTGCAATAGAGGCAGTGATGGACCAGAACACCGCATGAGCAAAGGCAATACCAATACGGCTGGCGATCAGAACTTCAAAGTTCCAGGCAAATACCGATAGACCGTGGCTGACAATAAACAGCGCAAACAACGCGAGCAGTAATTTTTTACGCTCAATTCGACTGGTGAGCATCATCATTGGTAATGACATCAATGCGACTATCCAAGCATAGATAGTCAGCATCCAGCCGACAGAAGCTGTCGATATCGAGAAATCATTCGCGATATCAGAAAGCAGTCCAACTGGCACAAATTCAGTGGTGTTAAAAATGAAGCCGCTGAAACCTAAAGCAAAAACGCGTAAGTATTGTGAACGACGAGAATTGTCATTGGTTGCGGACATGGTTTGCGTCATATAACCGTGTAAAAGAAGATGAAAAAATGTGCACATATTGTGATTTAATTCACAATTAAAGCAATATGTTTATACAACTTTTTTAATAGTAGCGAGAGGATTTTATTTTTTATTAACAGGCAAAATCCTCGATATCTACTTCCTCTTTTCCACGGCTACTTTTTTCAATTTTCTCGAAGGCTGCTTTTGTTTAAAGCAGCGCTTCCGCTATCAAACTCACTGGGTGAATACACTCTAGCTGAGTGTTTTCCTCAATTTGCCACTTACAGGTTTCGCAATCTGTAATGGCGTAATCAGCGTTTGAACGTCTAATCTTGCTAAACAGGTCATCCCCTATCTTCATAGAGACTTCGTAGTTTTCCTCTTTAAAACCATAAGTACCTGCAAGACCACAACATTCACTATCAAGCACAACCACTTCTAAACCTGGAATCATCTTCAGTACTTCAATGGTAAAAACGGCTCCCCCACTCCTTTCAAGATGACAAGGCGTGTGATAAACAATTTTCTTATTGAGCGGTTTCATTTTTGGCAAGTTGCCACTCATAAACTCTTTCAACAGAAAGCGGCTCACATAGTGGATCTTGTTCACTACATTTTCGTTTTCAACGCCGAGCACATGAGGATATTCCTCCTGCAAGGTGAAAGAACAGGTTGATGAGGTGGACAATACGGCAATACTGTCTTGTTCGATGGCTTTGCCGACATGCTCAATATTAAACTCTGCGTTCTTTCTCGCTTTATCGTGAAAGCCGTTCGCGATCATCGCTACGCCACAACATTTTTCTTTTTCCAGTAAACGCACACCGATGTTCATGGCGTTCATCACTCGGATAAAGTCTTTCCCCAATTGAGGGTGGTTATAGTTGACATAGCAGCCGTGGTAATAGCTGACCGCTCTCGGGTAAATTGACTGTTCGGTGACGTTTTTCTTAAACCAATTTCTAAACGTGCCATGCGAATACTTAGGCAAAGATTTATGTTCATGCACACCTATCGTCTTGTGCATGATCTTCTTCACCAGAGGCAATTGCGTCGCCGCATTCACGAGCGGTGCAAATGGCGTGGCGAGTGAACCGAACAGATCGGTATGGCTCAAGACAAAATCACGCACCAGCTTTGGATTCATCGGGCGCTTGCCAAATTTGCCTCTTGCTACCGCAATAATATCGCCAATACGTACACCTGACGGGCACGCCGTTTCACAGCGTTTGCAGTTGGTGCAGTGTTTCAACATGTCATCATAAAACTCTGGGCTTTTGATGCGTAGTCGCTCACCGTCTGGTCCGCATTGTTTTGGTCCCGGAAAATCTGGGTTCGCCTTTGCTACCGGGCAGTACACAGTACAAACGGTGCATTTAATGCATTGGTCAAAGGTGGTATCTCTGCTTGCCACTGTCATGCACTCACCTCCTTCATTAGTAATTCGCTTCGTAAACCCGCAACAATTTGCTCGACAACCCAATAAGCGGTGCTGACTGCCACACCTCCGCCACAACCATGGGCAATAGGATTGTAGCCACTTAAAATCGCACCAACACAATACAAGTTATTCACCTTTTGACCTTGGATAAACGGGGTAAAGTTCTTGTCAGTCACAACACCAAAGGACAAGAATGGATGCGGCTTAGAGCTGAAGAAATCATGCTGATGCCACTCATCTCTTTCACCCGTCACTTCTGTATCCAAATTAAAAATTGGCTCTTTGATTGAGTTCTGCTTCGCTATCAAGCCTTTACTAAAGAAGCTACCGGAAGCGAGTATGTAGTGTTTCGCCGTCAGATTCATTTCACCCATTTTTTTGGTTTGGATAGACGCCAAATTGATACTGCTGCCTTGATCCTCAAACTGACCGCCAAGCACTTCATCACCTTTATGCAGCACACCACCTTTTTTGATGAAGGTGTGCATCATGACATCCTCAATACGAATACCGAGCAATGAAGGCGGCATGGTTGGTACTTCATGCAAATGGAGTCCCGTATAACGGCTGAGTTTATGCATCAGCTCTAGACCATCGCCATTACCCATAATCGACGGCATCATCAGTAAATCTTCAGGTGTGGCAACTTTCAGCAATTGATTGGCAAACTCGGTGAACTGAGCTTCATCTCTTAAGATCCTAGAAATATCTATCGACCTTAGATCGTACGGGTTACGATTCAGTTGCCCAAACGCCGTTAAACTGACTTTGGCGGTTTTTATGGTTATATCTTTAAACGCTGGGTGTTGCTGCAAATTGCCTAGTGCAATATGTGGCTGAAAATCTCTGAAGCCATCGACAGCGATCATCACAATGCGTTTAAACTGCGCCAGATTTGAAAAATTTTGTTCTATTTTTTCAACATAAGGTTGAGAGAGCCAAGTCGATTTCAAGGTACCTAGCGTGGTAATTCGAAAATGGTTGTGTGACGAAGGCAAAGTGCTCATGGCAAGTCCATTTGCCGCAAGCATTTGTTGATACCAGTTCATGGCTGAACGAACATTTTTACCGCCGACTTTCGCATAAGGGTGCTGTGGAAGCGCTGTTGGTAAAGCGTCAATTTCAGCCCAAGGATCGTCAATTAACTTATGCGTTAACGGGGAATGTGAAAGCAAATCGATAGAGCCGGATGAAAAATGTAAAGCACTCTGCCCGCTGCTCACCACCGCCGTTTTCAACCCGTGTTCTAAACATTTAATGGCAGCCGAATAGCCTGCAATTCCACTACCAATCACTATGACATCGTAATTCATCATTGCTGTTCTTGCTCCTGCGTTGACGGTGTAATGGTAAGTTTGTCGATACTCGCTGGCTCAATGTCTCCACAGCCAAACAACCCTTCATAGATCCAGTAGCTAAACTCAGCCTCTCGTAAGGCATCACCCCAAAATATCGGTTTAATTCCCTTCCATCGCTCTTCCAAAAATTCTTTGAGCAGCAGTGCCGATTCATGGCCGCCAATGTCACCATATTCTTGGAATAAACTCGCAGCACGATAAGCACACAGTTCTCCCTGACACGGACCCATTCCCAACCGAGTGCGTCGACGTAAATCCACGAGGTTTTTTACGTCCAGTTTTTTAATTGCATACTCAATTTCACCTGCGGTGACCATCTCACATTCACACACAATCGCCTGACTGCGAGGTTGTTCAGAGAGAAAAGCTTCTGCCCTTTCTCCATGACGGTAGATGGCTGATTCATAAACAGGCTTAGCGATACTGGCACTTTTACGCAGCGCTTTCGGAGATTCGACAGACCCAGGCAAGGGCTTGGTATGAGTAATACAAGGAGCAGTATTGCCAAGCTTACTCGCAACAAGATCCGTTGCCTGTTCCGCCATCAAGCGGTAAGTCATTAATTTTCCGCCAGTAATTGTCGTGAGACCTTTAAGACCATCGCGTTCCTGATGGTCGAGCAGGACAATTCCGCGACTAATATTTCTGCCAGAACTGTCGCCACTGAGCGAAACTAAAGGCCTAACGCCTGCATAAGCTCTTAGCACTCGGGTATTTTTCATGATCGGCGCCAACTTGATACCTTCTTCCAGTAGCAAATCCACTTCTGCCGCAGTCACATGCAGGTCGTCAATCATGTCGTAATCGATATGTTCTGAGGTGGTACCAATCAAAGAGATGGTATCGCCCGGCACTAAAATGTCTGCATCCGATGGTTTACGACAGCGGTTAATCACCAGATTATTGATTCGATAATCAAGGATCAGCAACGAGCCTTTTGCAGGGAACATTTTGATATCCAGCTCCGCGTATTCGCAGATACCCTGCCCCCAAATACCCGCCGCGTTAATCACTTGCTGGGCAATCACTTCAAAAGGTTGGTTGGTTTGAGTATTGATACATTTCACGCCCAGTACGGTGTCACCTTCACGGATCAGAGAAACGACGCGTGAATGGTTAAACAAACGTGCGCCGTGCTCTTTGGCATCAAGTACGTTAGACGAACAAAGGCGAAATGGGTCGAGCGTGCCATCTGGCACTTTGACGGCACCAATCAATTCAGGGTTAGTATTCGGTTCTAAACGAAGAGCATCTTTTGGCGAAAGAGTTTCCACATCGATATCAGCGGCTTTGCATTGCTCGATAAAGGTCTTTTGAAAGCCCAAATCATCTTCAGGCAAAGTGATGAACAAACCGCCTGTGTCTTCAATACAGTGTCGAGCGATTTTCTTCAGTATGCGGTTTTCTTGGATACATTCTTTTGCGGAATGTTGATCGGTGACGGCATAACGCGCACCAGAGTGTAATAAACCGTGATTTCGCCCTGTGGTACCTGACGCCAAATCGTCTTTTTCTAGCAAAATGCACTTTATGCCCCTCAGAGCACAATCACGCATAATCCCTGTACCTGTCGCACCACCACCAATGATGACAACGTCGGTTTCAAATCGAACTGTAGAATTCATTGTCGCCCCACCCTTAATTAACGCGTTTTTAGTGTGACATCAAAAAGATCAAATGTGCGAAAATTTAACTAAAAATGTTCGTTCGAGCACAAATTATGTTTATTTTAGCTAATGAATGGGGATAAATGATAAAAAAGAGAGTGAATTTCATAAGAATGACATAAAAAAGACCTAAAAAAACCAGTCAAAACGATGACTGGTTTTTAAAACGAACATTATCAAACAATATCGAGCTGAATCTCATGCTCGCGGATAATGGCACAGATGCTCTCTGGCGGCATTTGATCGGTAATCACCAGATCAACCTCTTCGATTCCACCCAGTTTTACCATGGCATTACGCCCAAACTTAGTATGGTCAACGCCCAAATAGACACTGCGGCTATTCTCGATAATGGCTTTTTTCACTCTAACTTCATGGTAATCAAAGTCTAAGAGTGAACCATCGAAATCAATGCCACTGATGCCCAGAATGCCGAAGTCGAGACGAAACTGAGAAATAAAATCCATGGTCGCCTCACCAGTCACACCGCCATCTCGGTTGCGAACTTCACCACCAGCCAGTATCACTTTGAAATCAGGCTTGGTCATGAGTAATGACGCAACATTAATATTGTTGGTCACAATCCGTAGGTTCTGATGGTTTTGCAGCAACGCTCTTGCTACTGCTTCTGGTGTGGTACCAATGTCGATAAACAAAGTGGCGCCATCTGGAATATGTTGAGCCAACTTCAATGCAATACGTTGTTTTTCTTCTTGATGAGAGACTTTGCGCGTTTGATAAGAAGAGTTTTCGGAACTGGTGACTATGGTCGCGCCACCATGGTTTCGTTTGATTTGGTTAAGGTCGGCAAGCTCATTGAGATCTCTTCGAATGGTTTGAGGGCTAACATTGAATCGCTCAACAAGATCTTCGGTGCTGACATATCCCTGAGCCTTGACTAGCTCGATGATTTCTTGATGACGTTTAATGGCTTTCAAAGTAGATCCTGATTGACTGTTTCCAATAACTAGCAGTGTACTTCTTCATGTTCACATTTGAAATATATAGATAAATACACTGTTGAATAAGTCACTTAATCTTAGCTGTTCTGCTCAATCCTGTTCTCTATCATCACACTGCCTTATTGAACTAATTTGATACAAAACTGTGCATTGCTTAACATTTGCGAACATAAAGTGAACATTTAATTGTTCGTTTGCTCATTTTGAGAGCGCCATATAGTTTCATGCGAATCCTTTTGATTAACATAATGCCCACATTATCTGCATGGGATAATGCCAAATCAACGTCCAAGGAAATAAATTATGGCTAATAAAAAACAACATACTCTCATTGGTGAGTGTATTGCCGAGTTCATAGGTACGGGTTTGCTCATATTTTTTGGTGTCGGATGTGTAGCCGCACTCGTATTGACCAATGCTCAGTTTGGGCAATGGGAAATCTCTATCGTTTGGGGCCTTGCTGTTGCCATTGCTGTCTACTGCACTGCTGGTGTCTCAGGCGCACACATTAATCCCGCCGTGACCATAGCGCTTGCCGCTTTTCATGGCTTCGAAAAATCTAAAGTTATTCCTTACATCGCTTCTCAAGTTGCCGGAGCATTTTGTGCTGCTGCTCTTGTTTATGGTCTTTACAGCAATTTATTTACCGCATGGGAAGTGACAAACGGTATTGCTCGTAATACACCTGAAGCACTTGCTACCGCTGGCATTTTTTCAACATACCCTAACGCTGCTTTATCTTTTTCTGGTGCATTTGCTGTAGAATTTGCCATTACAGCAGTACTGATGTTCGCAATTTTGGCTTTAGGTGATGAAAATAATGGTGCAGCACGTGGAGCGCTAAACCCACTTCTAATCGGTATCGTGGTTGCCACTATTGGTGGTTCGTTAGGTCCACTGACCGGTTTTGCGATGAATCCTGCTCGTGACTTTGGACCAAAATTATTTGCATACCTAGCAGGATGGGATTACGCATTAAGTGGCGCGAAAGATATTCCCTACTTTATCATTCCGATAGTTGCAACCGTTGCTGGCGCTTGTTTTGGTGGTTGGGCTTATCCTAAATTTATCGGTGCGTACGTACCGACTGTGGGCACAGGCTGTACCATTCCAAATCAGTGCGAAGAGTGTGAAATCGCAGATGACTCAAAAGCTCAGGTTTGAGCAATAAAAAGAATAAATCCAATAAAGTGAAAAGGATCCCTACCTATGAATAATAAATATATTGTTGCTCTTGACCAAGGCACGACGAGCTCACGAGCAGTAGTGCTCGATCATGACGCAAACATCGTGAGTGTTGCACAACGCGAGTTTACCCAAATCTACCCTGAATCAGGTTGGGTGGAACACGACCCTCTCGAAATTTACGCGACACAAAGTTCTACATTGGTTGAAGCATTAGGCCAAAAAGGCATTCGTTCAGACCAAGTAGCTGCGATTGGTATTACTAACCAACGTGAAACCACCATTGTTTGGAACAAAGAAACGGGCGAGCCTGTTTACAATGCGATTGTATGGCAATGCCGCCGAACAGCTGATATCTGTGCAGAGCTGAAGAAAATTGACGGCTTTGAAGAGTATGTACGCGAAAATACAGGTTTGCTGCTAGACCCATATTTCTCAGGCACAAAAGTGAAATGGGTGCTTGAGAACGTGGCTGGTGCACGTGAACTTGCACAGGAAGGCAAACTACTGTTTGGTACGGTTGATACTTGGCTGGTATGGAAAATGACTCAAGGTCGTGTCCATGTCACTGACTATACCAATGCTTCTCGTACCTTGCTGTTTAACATCAACACCCTTCAATGGGATGAAAAAATCCTTAAAGAACTGGATATTCCGCTATCAATGATGCCAGAAGTAAGAGCATCCTCTGAAGTCTATGGCGAAACTAACATCGGTGGTAAAGGCGGTACTCGTATTCCAATCGCAGGCATTGCAGGCGACCAACAAGCTGCGCTATTTGGTCAAATGTGTGTTAAACCGGGTCAAGCTAAGAACACCTATGGTACCGGCTGTTTCTTGTTAATGAACACTGGTAAAGAGAAAGTGACGTCGAAAAACGGCTTGTTAACAACGTTAGCCTGTGACCCAGAAGGTAAAGTCTCTTACGCGTTAGAAGGTTCAGTCTTTATTGGCGGCGCTGCTATTCAATGGCTTCGTGATGAAATGAAACTCATCACTGATGCAAAAGATTCTGAATATTTTGCAACTAAAGTGGATTCTTCAAATGGTGTTTATGTGGTTCCAGCCTTTACAGGGCTTGGCGCTCCATACTGGGATGCATATGCTCGCGGTACTATCGTAGGTATGAGTCGCGGCACAGGTATCAACCACATTATTCGCGCAACATTGGAAAGTATTGCCTATCAAAGCCGTGACGTAATTGATGCGATGCAAGCGGATTCGGGTATCAAACTGGCAACACTGCGTGTTGATGGTGGCGCGGTAGCGAACAACTTCCTAATGCAGTTCCAATCAGACATTCTGAACACAGATGTGCAACGTCCTAAGGTTACAGAAGTGACGGCTCTTGGAGCGGCATACTTAGCTGGCCTTGCTGTCGGTTACTGGGGATCTTTGGATGAAGTTGCTGATAAAGCTGAAATCGACCGAGTCTTTGAACCAGCACAAGATGAAGCAAAACGAGCTCAACGTTACAACGGCTGGAAACGAGCAGTTAGAGGCGTATTGGCTGTTTCTCACTTTGCTGACGAATAACACTCTTACAACGTCAGGTTGGCGCTAGATCAAAAAGTATAAAGGGACGCTTAGCGTCCCTTTTTGTTTCACCGAACAAAGTCTTCAATACCTACCAATAGCTTTTACCAATCAATTCAATAAGAACAAGCAATTTTTCTTAATTACCTCTTCATGTGAATATACATCTCGAAGGCAAGAGACAGAGATTGCCAAACCAAAAACTCTTAGGAAGGTAAAAACATGATTAACACTACTATCAAACCATTTAACGCAACGGCATTCAAAGACGGCAAATTCGTAGACATTTCTGAGAAAGACGTACTAGGCAAATGGGCTGTATTCTTCTTCTACCCAGCTGACTTCACATTCGTATGTCCAACTGAGCTAGGCGACCTAGCTGACCACTACGAAGAGCTTCAATCTCGTGGCGTAGAAGTGTTCTCAGTATCGACTGACACTCACTTCACTCACAAAGCATGGCACGATAGCTCAGACACAATCGGCAAAATCAACTACTACATGGTAGGCGACCAAACTGGCAACATCACTAACAACTTCGGTGTGATGCGTGAAGGTCAAGGTCTAGCAGACCGCGCTACTTTCGTTATCGACCCACAAGGTGTTATCCAAGCAGTTGAAATTACAGCTGAAGGCATCGGCCGTGACGCAGAAGACCTACTACGTAAGATCAAAGCTGCACAATACGTTGCTTCTCACCCAGGTGAAGTATGTCCAGCTAAATGGAAAGAAGGCGAAGAAACGCTAGCTCCTTCTCTAGACCTAGTAGGCAAAATCTAAGCATAAAGCTTAAAACCTAATCCATTTGAAGCCGTTCGGCGGCTTCATATAGGAAGGTTGCTGAATTAGAGAGCTGGTCAGGCAATGTACCTAACGACCTACGAGCTTGACTGGCTCTCCCCTCCGCAAATAAAGAATTGAATTTATCCAGAGTGACCGCTCTCTTTAATAGAATTACGAATAGGTATAACAAAAAATGTTAGATCAGGCGATTAAACAACAATTAAAACAATATCTTAGCAACCTTAAAGAAGAAGTTCAGTTAGTGGTCAGCCTAGATGAAAGCAAGGCATCCAATGATATCCAATCACTAGCGAACGAAATTGCAGAGCTAAGCAATTTAGTGACTGTGACTCGCGATGACGCAGCAAGCTCTCGCCGTCCAGTAATGACAGTGACAAACCCTAAGAAAGGCACTCAGCTACGTTTTGCTGGTCTTCCAATGGGACACGAGTTTACCTCTCTAGTATTGGCTCTACTTCACTCAGGTGGTCACCCAATTAAGCTAGAAGCTGAAACCATCGAACAAATTGCTAAATTAAACAAAAAGCTAGATGTAGAGATCTTTATTTCTCTATCTTGCCAAAACTGTCCAGACGTTGTTCAAGCGTTCAACATGATGTCGGCTATCAACCCAGACATTCGTACAACCATGATTGATGGTGCACTGTTCCAAGATGAAGTGAAATCTCGCGACATCATGGCGGTACCAAGCGTATTCGTAAATGGCGAACTGTTCGGTCAAGGCCGTATGTCTCTGACTGAAATCCTGAACAAAATTGATGACGGCGCGGCAGACAAAGCAGCAGCAAGCCTAAACGAAAAAGAACCGTACGATGTTCTTGTGATCGGTGGTGGCCCTGGTGGTAGCGCAGCTGCGGTATACGCTGCTCGTAAAGGCATCCGTACAGGTGTTGTAGCTAAGCGCTTGGGCGGCCAAGTCATGGATACAATGGCAATCGAAAACTTTATTTCGGTTAAACATACTGAAGGTCCAAAACTTGCGCACGATTTAGGTGAACACCTAAAAGAATACGGTGTGGACATCATTACTGAGCAACAAGCTGACAAGCTGATGGGTGCTACTTACACTGAAGATGGTTACATCCACGTCAGCCTTGAAAGCGGTGCGACGCTGAAGAGTAAGAGTGTCATCCTGAGCCCAGGTGCACGTTGGAGAGAAATGAACGTTCCTGGTGAACAAGAATACCGTAACAAAGGCGTTGCTTACTGCCCACACTGTGACGGCCCACTATTCAAAGGCAAGAGAACAGCGGTAATCGGTGGTGGTAACTCAGGTATCGAAGCGGCAATTGACCTAGCAGGTATCGTTGAACATGTTACTGTTCTTGAGTTCGCTGACACGCTACGTGCTGACCAAGTGTTGATAAACAAGGCAAACTCTTTGCCAAATGTTGAAATCATCACAATGGCACAAACAACCGAGGTAATCGGTGACGGTAAACGCGTAACAAGTTTGAAATACAAAGATCGCAATACAGACGAAATCAAAGAGATTGAACTGTCAGGTATCTTTGTACAAATTGGCCTTGTACCAAACACTGAATGGTTAAAGGATTCTGATGTCGAGTTGTCTGCTCGTGGTGAAATCGAAGTAGGCAGCCGCGGCGAAACTAGCATGGAAGGTGTCTTTGCTGCTGGTGACGCAACCACTGTACCTTACAAGCAAATCATTATTGCTATGGGCGAAGGTGCAAAAGCGAGTCTAGGTGCGTTTGATTACCTAATTCGCAAACAAGCTTAAATCATACATTTTATCTCCTATTAACGACAAAGGGCTCTACTTCGGTAGAACCCTTTTTTTAGGTTTTAACAACAACAGTAACGAGTGTTATCGCTGTATTTATTACTTCACAACTGCCGAAGGAAAAGCATCACTACCTAGCGTGTATCCATTCACCGATTTGCCGTAGAACCCATCATGAGCATGGTACTTTTTACGGTTGTCTTCGAGACTGCCCTTGTATCTCGGGTCTTGTGGCCGCTCTTGGCTGTTCACATAAGCAGATACATCCCAAGCTTCTTGTACAGTTAACTGAACGCTTTTGCCCAATGGCATGTTTTCATAAATAAAGTAAGCTGCAGTATTAATACGGTGCATGCCCGCGCCCCAGTTATACGCATTTTTGCCCCATAAAGGCGGAATATAGGAATGCCCCTCTCTATCCGAGACGCCTTGTCCATCTTTCATATGGCAAGCGGCGCAATTGTCTGCATACACCTGCATTCCGCGCTCAAGTGAAGGTTCCAGTTCTGGATTTGCGATCTTTGGATAACCTCGTCCTGCCAAGCTGCCACGTTTATCAACCGGAAGAGCCTGAGCGATAACTTCTGGCATGGGAAACGACTCAGCTTTACCACCAATTTGCAACTGCTTATCGTCTAAAGCTGGCACTGGTTCATTTTCCAGACCATGCTGATCCATCAAACCGCCCATGGCTAACCAATAAGCATAAGCACTCAACGCAACCAATTCCGGAGAATCATAGGCTGGCGGTTTACCGTTCATTGAATAAGTAAAACATCCTTGAATTCGATCAGCGTAGCTGTTCACGCGATCATTCTTTTTACGGTATGCAGGATAAGCCATATACGCAGCCCACAAAGGCGCTGAGTTTGCCTTGCGACCCGCTTCCATATGACAGTTCACACAGTTCTGGTCATTGCCAACGTACTTACCACGCATCTGCTGTGAATTGACGAACAATGAGTAACCGAGTTTAACCTTCTCTCCAAATTCATCATTGGTGATAGTGGTTAAATCTCTTGGGACAAGATATTCGGCTTGACTGTTTTTCTTTGCCGCAGGTAATTCAGCCTGACGGTCAGGCAACTCAGTATTTGCTTTTGCCGATACAGAAAGCATGCTGAACGCCAACAATGAATAAATGACTTTCATAGCAAACTCCTAGTATCGAAATGACGCAAAGTAGAACGACAAATTTTCTATTTCATCGTCTGTTAGCTTTTGGGCAATGGTAGACATCATATTAAGTGGGTCGCCACTACGAACCCCTTCTTCCAATCATGAAGTTGCTTCTTCAGATAATAAGCATGCTGACTTGCTAAGCGAGGGAACTGCCCCACGCCCATGCCACTGGCGGCATGACAAGTGGCGCACGCGGGTATATTTCTGTTCCAATCCCCTTGATAAACCAGTTTTCGATAAGGGTTGCTGATATCGGCTTGAGAACCGCGCTGTTCGAGATTGGTAAACTCATAGCTAGGCAATGACGCATAGTACTCGGTCACTGCTTTGCGAACTTGAGGATCACTCAGCTCTTTTGCCATCGGGCTCATTAGGGGATCTTTACGTTCACCGGATAAGAACAGCTGAATTTGGCTATCCAGATATTCCGCGCTTAACCCTGCAAGCATCGGTGCAATATTTGGCTGACCTTTCCCATCCTGCCCATGGCAACTGGTACAGACGCCAGCTTTGACTGGCATTTCCGCCGCCTGAATACTGACTGAGGCAACCAGCATGGGCAAAGCGGCCCATAGTTGTAAATTTGACATGCTGACTCACTATTACTACTTCTATTATTACTCCTACTATTGTCAGTATTATTAGTAAGTCGACTATTGTGGATTTCCACATAACGACATAAAACACCGCCTCTATCACTACGACTAAAGGCGATGTTGCAAGTCACTAAGTGCTTTGTTTTATGCTTTATAAATCCGAGCTGGCAGTGATTGACGTGCAGCAGCTCCCACCACCCAGTCGAGCAATACGCCTTTGCCTTCTCGGGTTGGATCAATCATGCCAATATCGTTGATGTTGACACCATCGCTGGTCTTCATTTTTACAGGCTGTTGTTTGTCGCCAATCCAGTGAGCACGTTCGCCCAATTCGGTATGACCAAAGCCGTGCTCGAAACCCAATGTCCCCGGTTGAATACCATCAAGCACCATAGCTGTCGCCTTGATTTGAGCGCTCGGCGTTTCCACAACAAAAAGGTCTCCAGTTTCAATACCCGCATATTGAGCATCTTTCGGATGGATATAGACCGGATTGGTTCCTTTTATCGAATGCAGACGTGGTGACAAGTTCGAAACCGCGCTGTGAATGTTCGATTTAAAGTTGGTGAGTGACATTGGCCATTCGCTCTTAGGATATCTCTCCTCCATTGGTGTACCGTCACTGAGTTTTTGCGGATGCCAGCTCGGGCAGCCAGTGTACAACTCGCCGGTCATGGTATTACGCGAAGTACCCACCTTTTCATTCCAAATCGCCACCGGACGGTTCCACTTATACTTCATTTCTTCGCCTTTATAGGCTTCCGTCGCGTTCTCAAATCTTCCTCCACGGGCAAAAATAAACGCAACTCTCTTCATCTCTTCAGGTGTTAACACTTTCTGCATCGCTGGCAGTAGTCTTTCCAATCCAGACCAAGCAATGTCTTCCGCAGAAACCTCAGGCACGCCACCTTTGACATAAGCTAAGTTGGCCGCCGAACGTAAGTAAAAATCTTCGGCGCTATGAATGGCTTGCCACTGCCCTTTTGCATCTTTAACGGCGTTTTCACCAAAGCCGCCCAGTTGCATTTTCTTCGCTACATCGATCAAGAAATTTTCCAGACAAATTGGACGACCATCCGCTGTTTTCTCGGTGCGAGGCTCAACAATTGGCCAACGTGCAGTGACCGCTTTTACCGGTACACCGTGCCACGGACCAGCCATCCCCCAGCTTTCATACGTCACGGTATCTGGAACCAGATAGTCAGACAGCGATGTGGTTTCGTTGATAAAGGCATCCACAGAGACTATCAAACCCAATTGTTTCGGATCTTTTAGCTTATCTTCCAATAAGGTTTTTAGCCCCGGAACACCATAAAGTGGGTTCGCTATATGGTTTATCCACGCTTTTATGCGATAAGGGTAACCATCCACAGCGGCGGATAAATGTTCTGTTAAAAGCGGAGCGGATATAGGATACCAAGGCGCTCGTGTTGGGTATGGCGATTGCCCTGCGGCCACTCTTCGCTTGTATTCACTGGTTTTCTGATAAGGGAACTTGCTACGTGATAGGAAAATACCTTTTGGGCCAACTTTACCTTCAAACTTTGTGAAATCGTAGCGAGGTCCATCCTCAGAAGTCGGATAACCACCCGCTTTTGCCATCGCGCCACCTTTCAGGTTGATGTTCCCCACCAGTGCATTCAACATCAAAATAGTGAACGAATTATAGAAGCCATTGCTGTGCATATTACCGCCGTGTGTATCGATAACTGCTTTCGTGCCATAGCTGGTAAAACGCTTAGCCAATGCAATAATGTCTTCTTTAGCAATCCCACATTGTTGGCTGTAAAAGTCCAAATCATATTTGAACGCCTCCTCTTTTAAACGTTGTAAAGAGGACTTCACCTTAACGAATACGCTTCCAAGCTTGACCTCTGTTTCAACAAACAAAGCCGCAGTGTCACTCTGAGTATGTAAAGCGAACTCACCACTTGTTGCGTTCACAACCACATAAGGGTCAGTGTCTGAACGAGGCTCACCCGTAAACGGTAAACCCATATCCGAAGCGCGAAGAAAGCTGCCGTTTCTAGGATGAGTTTCGTCACTGATGACTAAGTGAGTCGCGTTACACCAATGGGCGTTACCCGCCTTCTTCATTGCCTCAACACCCGGCTGGGCAAGAAAACTTTGGTTGTAACGTTGGTTTTCGATGATCCACTGAA
Source organism: Vibrio sp. Hal054 (assembly GCF_037162405.1). Classification (NCBI taxonomy): domain Bacteria; kingdom Pseudomonadati; phylum Pseudomonadota; class Gammaproteobacteria; order Vibrionales; family Vibrionaceae; genus Vibrio; species Vibrio sp. Hal054. Next base: position 2,056,735 of record NZ_JARLUT010000001.1, read on the forward strand.
TCATCCCCAGTACTAAAGCTGAGTCAGTACCCGGATTGATAGGTAGCCAGTTATTTCTGTCTGCGGCAGCAAGACTCGAAGAACCAGCAGGTAAGCTCGGCGTCACTATGGTGTATTCCAACTTGCCGCTGGTTCTGGCTTGCGCTAACTGGCGCGCCTGACGTTTAAACGGATTACCAGCCTGAGCTGGCGACATTCCAATAAAAATCACATATTCCGCGTTATCAAAGTCAGGTTTTAAATGGGCGTATTTGTCTAAATCATTGAGCAGAGCACCACTTCCGGCACGAAACGCGTAACCACAGTACGAACCATGATGACCAAAGTTACGAGTGCCGAAACTGTTAAAGGCAAAGCGCTTGATGATATCGTCACGCCCTTCATTCGAGGCATTAGTAACCAGCAATTGGTTGGCTTTAGGCCCGTATTCAGGATTCTCTGGATCAAGCGGTGTTTTTACATCACGTATCGCTCGCAAACCATCCACATGTCCCTCACCGAAGAGGTCGCCGCCTTCGATAATCTCTTCCAACAATTGTTCGTAACTGATAGGAATCCAACGACCTTCGCCGCGTTTACCCACTCGTTTTAATGGCTGAGTAATACGATATGGGCTATTGCGAATCTCCAACATACCATTGCCACGAGCACATGCTGTAGAGCGCCCTTCCAAGCCCGCTTCACCAGCCAGACTCAAATAAGCGTCTTTAACCGGTGTCTCAAATGGAATCGCATTTTGGTGCGACAACGGGTGATACGGATTGCCACTGATACGTAAAATCTCATCAGTTTCATTATCGATACGTACCCGCAAACCGCACAAAGTCCAACAACCAAAACACATTGAAGGCGCTACTCGCTGATTTGGATTGGGAATCAAATTCCCCTTAGCGTTGACCGTATATTCAGCTTCCAGTGAATTACCATGATGAATGTCCTTAGTTGGGCTGCCAGCTTTACCTTCAACCACGCCTTCGACAATATGTTTGGTTGTGGTCGCATAACCTGCTGCAAACGCACCTGCACCACCAACGGCGAGGCCAGACTTCAAAAACTGACGACGTTTATTGTCCATAGAACTGTTCCTCTAATTATTGCTGAGTAGATGTGAGTCGTGGATCGCTGGATGAAACTAACTCGCTGGCAAGCAGAGCAAGAGCCAGCCATAGACCGAACATCCCTACAATGCCCAGTAAGCCATCAGATCCTAATGAAAGCTGATACGGAATCGGTCCAATATCGTATTTGGCAATGGTCTGAACCTGCATCATGGTGACCCAACGTACAACCCATGCAGCACCAAGAGCCAACAACGCCATCACTAGCAAACCTGTTTTGCTGTAATGCTCACGCAGACAAAACATGCCCCAGACAACGCTCAGTAGCATCAAAACTGAAATCATTGCCATCTGATGCACCCACTCATTACTGAGGTATAGCGAAAACGTCTGATTATTCGACGCCCAAATAGGCACAAGCACCAAGGAAAGAACGCTGCTCAATGAGACCACTTTTTTCAACAGATTGAGATCAAAGGACGTCAGTGAATCTTGCTTACTTTTGTTTGGAAAAAGCAGCCAGACAAATAGCGTAAAACCCACGGCACCTAAGAAGGCGGAAACAAACCAAAACAGTGGCGATGCAGGCTGATTCCATAAAGGACGAGAATGTACCGCCATGATCTCAGCGCCGGTATACACCGCAATGGTTAAGCCAGAAAGAGCGGTGAACAGAGACACTACTAACATGTGTTTATGAGAGATCTGCCATTGGCCCAGAGTCAGTATGGAAATCCATCTGAACACTTTTCCTTGGCTATCACTTAATTTCATCAAGTCATTACGCAGGTACAACCAAGCCGTGATTATCGCCAAGCCTGAAAACACGGGTAACAACAGAGAACCTAACGACATCCATGACCATGGTGTGAAATGTACGTAGAAATGCCATGCTCGACCCGGTTGATGAAGATCGCCAGTCAGTGCAAGCGGGCCGACTACAGCGCCAATCGCCATAGTGAGTACCAACGCAGCACGCAGACGATGGCTACTTTGCTGATCAAACTTTAACGCAATCAAAAACAGTATCGCTGCTGCATAGGCAGAACCGATGTAGAAGAAATACTGAACGGCCCATGGCAGCCAAGCAACAGCCTGAGGTTGAACGAGAACTTCGGTAATGTTCATGCTGGTTCTCCTTGCGGTTCAAAAATCACAGATTGCCCCTGCAATGGATGAACAAACCTTTCGTTCATACCGATGTAGAACACATGCGGACGAGTATTTTCATTCGGTTTTAAAACCTTGAGATCATCACCATACTCTGCGATTAACTGACTGACGTGACTGTTCGGGTCATTGATATCGCCAATCACCCTTGCACCACCTACACAGGTTTCCACGCAAGCAGGCAACAACCCTTTTTCAAGACGATGAGCACAGAAGGTGCATTTATCGGCGGTCAACGTGTCATGGTTGATGACGCGTGCATCATAAGGACAAGCTTGAACACAGTAAGCACAGGCAACACAACGACTGTTATCAACCATCACAATGCCATCGTCACGCTGAAAGGTGGCTTGTACCGGACAAACTGCAACACAAGGTGGGTTGTCACAGTGATTACACAAACGGGGTAAGGTAAACGCTTTTACGTTTTGCTTTGCAGATGAGCCATCTTCCAGAGTCACTTCGTATTGTTTGACTGTGGTTCTGAACTGACCAATCGGTATTTGGTTTTCCACACTGCAAGCAACCGTACACGCCTGACAACCAACGCACTTACGTAAGTCAATCACCATGGCGTAACGCTTACCAGTTTGTCCTTTTCGGTCTGGCGACTGGTTATTTCGTATCACGGTACTTGCTGTTGCTGTTCCAACACCCGTGATTGGAATCAAAGCAGCACCAGCAGTAACGGCACTCATGAAGCGTCTTTTGCTCGTATCCATCACTCACCTGCTAAATTTATAAGGGTTCTGTGTTTATTGTCAGAAAAGCCCCTACTTGCCGATATAGTGGATTTCCACATACCCAGATCAAAGTTGATCTAAAACAAATGTAGCTAGCAGTAAGATGCTGTTATCCTTAGCCATATAAGGATTTCAAACGGACAATTCAGGCGATGATGAGAACGGGTATACAGCACATTGCAGCTCTGCTTTTGGCAAGTATCTCTCTGCTGTTTTCTGCGTTCAGCTTTGGACAATCAACAGAGAAAAACTCTGTTGATATTGGTGTGTTAGCCATACGAGGCAACTTGTACGCACAGCAGCGTTGGCAACCGACAATGGATTGGCTGAGCCAACAAATTCCTGATAGCGACTTTATCCTTCATCCTCTGGATCTTGAGAGTATGGCAACCGCCGTGCAGAATCAGAGCATGGATTTCATCCTGACCAATCCCGGCCAAGCGGTGCGTTTGGGCAGACAGTTTGAACTGTCGTGGTTAGCCACCCTCAACAGCGGCCTAGCCAGTCACTTTAATCACACCATTGGCTCAGCCGTGGTGGTACATAAAGACGCTCCGTATTTCAAAATCGAAGAGTTAGCAGGAAAACCGATGGCGGCGGTTTCAGAACGCGCGTTTGGGGGTTATCTGACGCTGCGCTATCAAGTGTTAGAAATGGGAATCAACCCGAATGACTTCTTCGCCAATGTTCGTTTTCTTGGCTTTCCGATCGACGCCAATCTCTACCAACTGCGAGACAAGATTGTTGACGCAGCAATAGTTCCAGTGTGCCTACTTGAAACCATGCAACAAGAAGGATTATTGGAAGCCAATGCTTATCGAGTGATTAATGCGCAGACACCGAATGATTTCCCTTGTCAGGTATCGACTCGTCTTTATCCAAACTGGTCATTTGCAAAAACTGAACGTGCCTCTTCTCAACTGGCAAAACAAGTCACTCGGGCCTTACTGGCAATGCCATCGGACAGCCAAGCGGCTATTGCTGCCGGAGCCTCTGGCTGGACATCTCCCGCCAGCCTTTTGTCCATTGATAAACTTTATCAGGCGTTAGACCTCCACCCATTTCAAGAACCTTGGTGGAAAGAAGCCTTTCGTTGGCTGCGATTTCATCAGGAATGGGCATGGGCAGTATTTGTATTTGTCATCGTTTTGAACGCTTATCACTTTTGGCTTGAATACCGTTTCAGCAAAAGTAAGCAGGCTCTGGAACAGACACAATCTCGACTTAAAGAAAAAAGTGAACAGCTTGAACACTCTCAGCGCGTAGCCATTGTCGATGAACTGGGAAGCAGCCTTGCACATGAAATCAACCAACCTCTCGCTGCAATACGAAATTACAGTGAAGGTGGCTTATTGAGACTTTCTAAGCAAAGACCGAATGAAGATATCGTGCCGGTCTTTCATAAAATTCAAAAAGAGGTGGATAGAGCGGATGCCATTATTCATCGTTTACGCAATCTCATTAAAAAACGCAGCATCGAAAAGCAACCGAATAATGTAGAAGATCTGATAACCGACACCCTAGAGTTAATGCATTACCGCTTACAGAAACACTCGGTATTACTGATGCGCGAAACGGAAGGTGACGTCATTGCCGCTGACATTGATTCCGTGGGCATGCAGCAAGTGTTAGTAAACTTATTAAATAACGCCATTGATGCCTGTATCAGCTTCCAACAACACCATAAAACTGAAGACTATCAAGCAACCATTACTGTAGAGACTGAATATCATCAGGACAGCCTGCTGGTTAAGATTACAGACAATGGCACGGGGTTAGCGGGAATTGAAATAAACGACGCCTTCTTTACAACCAAAGAGAACGGACTTGGCTTAGGGTTAGCCATATGCCGAGATGTTATGGAAACCCACCATGGTCAGATTAAGTTGCAGTCTATAAAACCTCACGGCTGTATGGTCAAGCTTTCGCTGCCCTATTTTTAATGGATCATCAGGAATATCATTTATGAACCACATCAATACACTTCTTCCTGTTTATGTCGTCGACGATGACGAGTCTGTCCGTGATTCCCTCGCCTTTATGCTTGAAGAACACGATTTTAAAGTGACTACATTTTCAGACGGCCAACTGTTTCTGGATTCTGTCGACATAACCAAGCCAGGCTGTGTGATATTGGACAGCCGAATGCCACAGCTTCGAGGTCAGCAGGTTCATCAAATTCTTAACGAAGCCAACAGTCCTTTAGCGATCATTTACCTCACTGGCCATGGTGATATCCCAATGGCTGTCGACGCTCTGCAAGAAGGCGCCATTCACTTTTTTCAAAAGCCGGTAAAAGGTGACGAACTGGTCCAAGCCATCATTGATGGACAAGCCCAATCTGCGGCCAAACTCGACTGGGTTGACGCCAAGGCTTGCTATGACTCGCTAACCAAACGTGAAAAAGACATACTCAGACTGATTATTTCAGGCAAACGCAACATCCGTATTGCTGACGAACTTTGTATTGCCATGCGTACTGTTGAAGTTCACAGAGCAAGTCTGTTAAAGAAATTCTCGGCTCATACTGTTGCGGAACTCGCCTATATCTATGGAAAGCTGACAAACAGTATTAAATAGTAATCCACGTGTCCGCCGACTTCGTCTAGCAACCTCATTCACTCCACTTGGTTGTTTTTATTTTGTTAATGGATTGAAAAAGTTCCTTACAACCTCAACATAAGAAATCATAAGCATAATTGCCTTCTTTGTAAGATAAGGAACGTCTTTTGTCAGAAATAGATTTAAACGATCTCAGGTTTTCCGCTCACCACTTCTATTCTGGTGTTCGGAAATTCTTACCTATCTCACTCTTTGTTGCCATATTTGGTGCGGCTTTTGGGTTAGCAGCTTCTCAAACCGGATTAGATGATCTTTCAACTGTGTTGATGAGTGCTGCTGTTTTCGCTGGCGCATCTCAGTTCGGTAGTCTGAATTTATGGGGTACTGAGGTACCTATTCTTCCGCTGGTCGTCACTGTTTTTGCTATCAACGCCAGACACCTTTTGATGGGCGCCTCTCTTTACCCTTGGTTAAAACATCTCAATCCATTAAAGCGATACGGCGTAATGATGGTCGCATCTGATGCCAACTGGGCGATGTCTTTGCAGGCGTTTAATCGCAGGGAATATGGCAAAGCTTTGGGCATATTGCTTGGTGGCGGGTTAACCATGTGGGTTTTCTGGATCGCAGGCACTTGGCTTGGTCTCTATTTCGGTAGTTCTATCAGTGACCCAAAAGCCTTTGGTCTCGATATGGTGATGTCGTGCTTTTTGCTCACCATGGTTCTGGAAGGTAAGAAAGATCAACGCACCTTGATCATTTGGGGTGGCGCTGCCGTGGCGTCGGTTTTGGCATATCTGTACTTACCTGAAAACAGTCACGTTTTTGCCGGTGCATTAGTCGGCGGTTTATTAGGCATTATTTTGAAGGAAGAATCACATGAGCATTGAAACCGCAGGAACTGGTGCACTTTTCGTTATTCTGATTATGGCGCTAGTCACACTGGTCACTCGCTGGGGCGGCCTGTTTGTCATGAGTTTTGTGCCAATTAATCACAAAGTACAACAGTTCATTGCGGCAATGTCGGGTTCAGTGTTGGTTGCGATTATTGCACCTCTGTTTATCCAAGGTGATATGGGAGCAAAACTCGCACTTGCGATGACAGCGATATTCGCTTTAACAACCAAAAGACCGTTAACCGCAATAGCCTTAGGCATTGCAATGGCAGCGGTAACAAGGCAAATGGATATTTATTAAGTTTGATATCCAAGAGCAATAATGAGCAATTTTGTTCAAGTTTTCGATTCAGCGAGTAACTATACTGGGAACTATAGGAATCACACGTTAAGGGAATCGTTTTGAGTGCCAAACAAGAAAATCGCTTTCAGTTCAGCAGTAGTCAAAAGCAGCTAGTCACCGCACTAGAAGCAACGATGAGCGATTTTTCTTATGCCAAACATGCGCATGAGGAGTATTCCCTTGGCGTTACTCTGAAAGGTCGCCAAGATTTTTTCTGCCAAAACGCTTTCCATAAAAGCCCAGCAGGCGGAGTACTGCTTTTCAATCCAGAAGATGTGCACGACGGTCATTCCGGTGTTAGTGAAAGCCTTGAATATGTCATGCTCTATATTCATCCCAATGAATTGAAGCCGCTTTTTCAAGCGTTAGGTTACGGAAAAGAGGCGACATTAAGAGTCGACCGTCCGTTACTCAATGACCCCGTGCTAAGACACCAAATTCTGGCAATGCACCAACTCGTCAGTGATTCAAACCACTCGACTATCGAGTTTGAAAGCGGGCTATTTCATATCGCGCATTCTTTAGTACGCAAAGCTGGAAAACTCAATCATGATTTCCATACACCTCTGTCGAAAAAAGATAGCCTGTTAACCAGAGCAAAAGATTTCATCATCGATCATATTGACCAAGATATTTCCATCGATGACGTCGCTCAAGCCGCTGCTATGTCGAAATATCATTTTATTCGCTTATTTCATCGTCAGTTCGGTATTACCCCTCATCAATACGTGCTGAACTGCCGAATTAATGCTGCGCGTAAATATTTAGAGACAGGCTTACCTTCCAGCCATGTCGCACAACTATCAGGCTTTGCCGATAACAGTCATCTCAATCGTCATTTTAAAAGAACGTTTGGTATGACGCCTAAACAATACCAGCTACAACTCTGTTCTTAATTCCATACATTTGGAGCTTTCAATGTTAGAAATTCTCGCTTATGCCATTGGTGTAATGTACACCCCTGGCCCAATTAACCTATTAGGTCTACACAGTGGATTAAATGGTAAAACTCGTGAACATATTGGCTTTTTCGCCGGCGTGGGATGTGCCATGTTGATTCTGTTTATATTTCTCGGTTTCCTTGGCCTTAAATTTATTAATCCTTCCTTATTACCATACATCAGTCTAATTGGTTGTATTTACATTGTTTATATTGCGTGGAAAGTGTTTCGTGCAAATATCAATATCTCGGACAATAAAGCAAACGTATCTATATTAAGTTTTAATAACGGGTTATTTATGCAACTGCTTAACCCTAAAGCACTGGTTGCAACTATGCCAATTTCAACCATTCAATTTCCTGCCGCGGGTATTAGTGGCAGTGCGATCGTCGTTTGGTCTACATGCTTAGCCCTTCTCGCCTTTGGCGCACCGGGCAGTTATTCCTTGGCTGGAATGGTCATGGGGAAACGGATTGAGAACCCAATCTATTTCAAAACCTTCAATTTTCTGATGTCCGCACTATTGATTTTCGTTGCCACAAGTATTGGTTACGAGCATGTTTATCGTGCGCTTCTAGAATCACATTATTAAAAAATTATTATCACTCGTTGGCTTTTTCCAATCTTGCTGATTTCTATTTGAGTTCAATATACACACTGTATAAGCCCCTTATTTCATATAAGGTTAGATCTGAAATTGACCCAAAATATGTTTTAGGAAAACTCTATAAATTTTGCCTACCGAATTAATGACAAAAAATATATAGTCGGCACAAATAGATTATCCATACGTAATGTATATATTTAAAGATTGCAAATTGCCAAATGAGGGAATCATGAATAGATTCAAACTACAGACTATCGGCACATTGAGTCTGCTCATTGCCGCTATTGTGATACTAATAGCAGCGTTAGATTACCGAGCTTTTAGAAATGAAAGTATTGATCAACATAAAGAATTATTGCGGGAACACAACGCAACAATTGAAGCCACACTCAATGCCAAGTTTGAAAGTTACCGCAGTGAGCTTGCAGCGCTTAGTACGTTTGAAGGTGATACAGAAGGAGGCAGCTTAGCCTCTCATGTAATCCGCCAGCTAAAAACCTTGCAGCGAGTTCAACAAGATGTCAGTGAATCCGTGTCAATTTTGACCAGTGATGGCAGCTTATTCAGTTCTGATGGTGAAAAACTGCCTTTCAACGCTAAAGAGATGAACCGCTCTTACTACAATGCCGTGTTTAACCAAGGCAAAGAGTTCTACGTCTCTGAACCGTTTAAATCTGTCGTGACGGGCCACCTAGTTATTGCGGTTACTTATAAACTCAATAGCGAAACCGCAATCACAGCAAACGTCAAAGCAAGTGCCGTTTTAGGTGCTTTTGCAGATAAAAAAGACATGTTCCTTTATGCTCACGATGGTTCAATTTTACACTCTCCTTACCCTGAGCTTATTGGTAAAAATATCTTTGATGAGCGTCCACGATATAAAGAATTCAGTGAATCAAATCCTGAGCTAGGCTACACCGCAGTAGTGAGAGGAAAGGATGTTGATTTTACTGCTTTCTGGACGCACCTTGAAATAAGCGGCTGGAACTTTGTTACCTTCACACCGAACAGTGAAATTGAACAAGGGGCCAACGACCAGCTTATTTACGCTGCAATAACCGGATTAATCTGTATTATTTTGGCCAGCGGTGTATTGATGATGATCATCAATAAGTTAGTGTTAAGACCCGTCGGTGGAGCTCCTGATGAAATCGCAGCGCTAATGGAAGAGATGGCCAAGGGTAACCTTTCACACAACTTTACTAAAACTGGTAAAGAAACGGGTATTTACCTCTCTCTTATCAACCTATCGGCTCAGTTGTCCACATTGATCAAAAACTCGTTGAGCATTTCAGAAAATGTCTCCTCAGCGGCGCAAGAACTGAACGTTGTGATGAATGAAACACAAAACAACGCTCAAGATGAATTGCAACAAATGGAGCAGGTATCGACTGCGATCAACGAGCTGTCTTCTACGTCTCAAGAAGTGAGCAACAAAGCCGTCATGGCAGAAGACGAAGCGAGAAAAACTCAAGACAGCGTAATAAACGGTAAACAAACGCTCGAACAAAACATCGTATTGACCGATAAGATCAGCCAATCGGTGACCAACACAGCAAGCATTGTCAGTGAGCTCAGCCAGTTGGTTTTGGAAATCGGCAGTGTTACTGAAGTTATCAATAACATCTCTGAACAGACTAACTTGCTCGCCCTAAATGCGGCAATTGAAGCTGCACGTGCTGGTGAACAAGGTCGCGGCTTCTCAGTTGTCGCTGATGAAGTCAGGGTTCTTGCTACTCGTACTCAAGAATCAACGGTCAGCATTCAGAAGATAATTGAAAGATTGCGTGGGCAGTCTGAAAAAGCCAACAAGAACATGATGGAAAACGTTGATTTAATCGAGGACTCTGTCGCTCTGGCAGATCAAATCAAAGCAGCATTTGAAGAAATCGCAGCGGCTTCACAGTCGATTTCTGATATCAACACTTTGGTTGCCACCGCATCCCAACAACAGTTTGCGGTAACCGAAGAAATTTCTCAGTCCATCACCAACACATTTGATTTGGTGAACCGAAATGTTTCCGCTATCCATCAAACTCTGCAAGCTTCAACAGAACTTGCACAGTTAGCTGAAGCTCAAACGAATGAACTGGAATATTTCAAAGTCTAGTTAAACACTCGCTCCTCTTTCTAAGTTCTTGGGAAGAGGAGTGTTTTCTCTCCTCCCCTCCAAACAGGCGGGTAACAATTTGCACCGTGTGTCACTTATTGCTCGCTGACTAGTAAAAACTTGCCCACCACTTGATAACAAATCATTAAGTCACTGAAATATAGCCACTTTATAATTGGCACTTCACTTGCCTACTCCCTCTACTCATATGCGATAAACGTTGTTCAGAGGGATAAATGACAAAGCTTAATTTCACGTTAACGGTTGATGGACTACCTGAAGACACGTTTGTTGTACGCGAATACAAAGGCTATGAATCTCTATCCGACACCCTTTTAGACAACGGTGATACTTGCTATGGATTTCGCTACTACATTGATTTAGCAAGCCGTCAGGCAAACCTCATGGCTAACAATATCGTCGACCGAAATGCGCATTTGAAGGTGTACAGAAACGGAGAGGAGGTTCAGCAGGTCAACGGCATCGTTCGAAGTTTCAGCCAAGGTGACACTGGGCACTCGCATTCTTACTATTCCGTCACTTTAGTTCCCTCATTAGAGCGTTTGTCGCTGCGCCAAAATTGCAGGATTTTTCAGTTAAAAACCGTTCCTGAAATCATCACCCTGTTATTGAATGAAATGGGCATCAGTGATGTTGTCTTTACCTTGAAACAGCCCAAAAAGAAGCGTGAGTTTTGTGTTCAATACCGTGAAAGTGACTTGGCTTTCGTGCAAAGACTCGCAGCAGAAGAAGGCATCGTTTACCACTTCGCCCATAAGAATGGTAAACACACGTTATGTTTTAACGATGACAGCAATACTCAACCAAAGCTCAATACGCCAATTCCTTACAATGCTGCCTCTGGCGGAACGGCGGATTCTACCTTCGTTTTTTCTCTCATCAAGAGCACTCAATCCGATGTTTCTGAGATTCAGCTTTCTGACTATAGCTTCAAAAAGCCCGATTATCTTTTCCGCCAAACTAGCGCTGGCACTGAATTGGATTACCAATTAGAAACATACGAACACTTTGATTTTCCAGGACGATTCAAAGACAACGAAAACGGTAAAGCTTACAGCCAAGCTCGATTAGGCTTTTTGCGCAGAGAAGCGAAGACAGCAATTGCGAAAAGCAACGAGCCAGCACTTCAAGCGGGATATAAATTTGATTTAGAAGAACATCTGGACGACACCAATAATCGCGATTGGCTGGTCGTTTATGCTCAACATTCCGCAACCCAGCCGCAAGCACTAGAAGAAGCCGGTGGACATGGCGCGACCACCTACTCAAACCAACTCAAGTTGATTCCTGCACACATACACTGGCAAGCTACGCCAATGGCGAAACCTCAAGTGGACGGCCCCTGTATTGCCACCGTCGTCGGGCCTGAGGGCGAAGAGATTTTTTGTGATGAACACGGACGTGTAAAACTTCACTTTCCATGGGACAGATACTCGAAAGGAGACGAACACAGTTCTTGTTGGGTTCGAGTATCGCAAAGCTGGGCTGGAAGCCAATACGGTGTTATAGCGGTTCCACGCATAGGCCATGAAGTGATTGTCTCATTCTTAAATGGCGACCCTGACCAACCTATCGTGACAGGGCGTACCTATCACGCAACAAACACTCCACCCTACTTGCTGCCGGAGAACAAAACCAAAACCGTTATCCGCACTGAAACCCATAAAGGGACAGGATTCAACGAGCTCAGTTTTGAAGACCAAGCCAACGAGGAAAAAATCTATCTGCATGCTCAAAAAGATTATGAAGCCGATGTTCTCAATGATCATTCAACCCACATAAAACACGACAAGCACTTAACGGTAAATAACAACCAATTTATCCAAATAAAAAACAATCAACACACCACTATTGATGGTGAAGGCAGGATAAAAATCTCGCAGGATTCGACGCAAATAATTGAAGGCAGCCATCATCATAAGGTCAATAACCTCTACGCCGTGAGCACTGGCAATGAAATACATTTCAAGAGTGGAGCCAAAGTCGTTATTGAAGCAGGAGCAGGAATCACACTAAAAGCAGCTGGAAGCTTTATAAAAATAGACGCTTCCGGAGTAAGTGTTGTTGGTCCTGCGATTAATTTAAATTCCGGCGGTAGTGCTGGCAACGGAAGTGGGTTTAGAGAAGCAATAGCGACACTGCCTAACAATGTTGAACCTGTGCCAGATCCTGAAGTTGCAACCCTACCAGTATTTACACCAACTCAAATTAGTAAGACAGGCGGTTTAGCAAAACCATGTAAGAAGGAAGCATAAGATGGAAGAAACACTTCATTTCCATCAATGGATAAAACAGCAAGAGCATAGAACCATTTACGCTATAGTCGATCCATATTCTGAAGAATGCCCGCTCAACGCCTTTTATGACTGTGATGGATTAGACGCTGCTCCTTTACTAACACTAGAACAATTAACCAATCCAGAAGATGGACCTTGGCTGCTGCCAACTAATGAACATTTCTTACTTTGGTGGGAGCAAAATACACATTCTCACTGCGGTATTTTGCTCTCTACAGATCAGCCAGTTCAGACTTTCCGCCGTCACTTCGCAAGTCTGTATCAAGCAATACTGCTGGGAGAATTGGTCTTTTTACCCTTTTATCGTCCAGAATATTTGTTCTCTCTGCTACTCAAGCTCCATCCAGATGAACGGGATACTTTATTGTCAGAGAACTCCGTCTTACTGCGTTCTAATGAATGTTGGCATGGATATATATCTAATGCTTTGACTCTACAGCAAGAGAAGAACACTCCATGGTGGCGCATCAAAGAACATCACTTAGATAATAATCCGAACGTTCCCCTACTTGCTCACAACGTTGAAAGTTGGCTTTGGCAGTATCAACCAAACTTAATGATTAAGCTGCTAGAAGACAGCCCAGCAAGTTTTTCTGACGTGTTTAGCAACCATTTTTATACAACTAGCAAACCTACGCCACTAACTGAAAAAGTTGTTACAGCGGCTCTAAAGACGCTTTTCAGCAACGCCGTCATACAGCACCCCGAAGTTCAACACATCATCGACTCCTTAAAAGATGAAGAGCTACTTTTCGCTCTGAGAAAGACGTTTAACCAAATTCAAGGATATGCGTAATGCCTACTGAAATGTTTAACCACTGCCTACTCTGTAATCCAGAAGTGAATTGGTTAGAGGTGGAGCTTCGCAGCGAAAGAAACGAACCAATTACTGGATTGACGGTGAGAATTACCAACCCTTCTAGTGGCCAGACACTGAAAAAAGCGCGCCACAAGGAAGAGTGCGGTTTGAAAACATTGTGGCGGCGGAATGGGTAGTTAATGTTGATACCGACACTCTGTTATCCAAAGTAGAGCAGTACGCCAGCCGTAAGGATAATGAAGATTCCCCTGTGCAAACGTGGGCTAAGGAACAGAAGGATTGTTGCGGAAATCCCAAAGCTTATTATCACGTAACGGTAGGCGATCTCTGGGAGAACCCACCGAAAGACAGTTTCCTTGTTGAAAATCATGGTCCCTCGAAGAAAAACTATCGGGACGAATCTAAGGGGTTTCGAACGAGCCATAACCGCTCATCGGTACTTGAGATCACAGCTCTACGCAGCTATATGCCCATGATAGTTGACACAGACGAGTTCAGTCTGGTGAATAGTTACACCTTTGCTCTGTTGTCTCAGCAGGCTTACGGTAACAATGATTTTGGCGACTCCAGAAATAAGACGTATCCACAAGGCGGTCATACGAATCTTTTAAAGACGTTGCAATCTCGACAGCGCCCAAGTCATGCGGCAGATAGAGAGGTGACCTGGCTACTTGATGAAGTGCCATACTCTCAAGCTCTAAAAGGAGAGTTTTATCATGATGATACGATTGGATCAGAAGGGTACATTTTCAGCAATGATAAGATAGCCATTATTGGTGTAAGGGGGACGGAGACCTACTTCACTAACGATGATGTGTTTCAGATTGGGGATTTAAAGGTAACGCCTACAGTAATGAATAAAGCGTTCCCCGTTATGAAAATCACTGAAGTGGTAGACGGTGTGATCGCAGCTGTGGGATCTCCGGGCTATCAGGATGTGATGACCGACATTGATGCGTCTCAGGAATCTCCACCGGAGTTTGGCGGAGCGTATGTGCATCGTGGTTTTTATAAGTATGCGATGGCATTTCGTAGCGCTGTTCGAGACAAGCTAGATTTGCATAAAAATAAAATAATTTATGTCTGTGGTCATAGTTTAGGTGGTGCAGGAGCCTTGTTACTCAGCACTTTACTTTATGATACTTATTCACCTTCTACTTTGCGTTTATACACCTATGGTATGCCGCGAGCGGGGACATATAGTTTTGTGCAGCGCTATCATTCAATAGTGCATTACCGTCATGTGAATAATCACGATGTAGTACCTCAGGTGCCGATGAGATGGATGAACACCAACCCCGATGAAAAAAGCGGACAATCGTCATTTGAAACGGCGTTGTCTCAGTCATCTAAGGTCTCAACACCTAGTACATTCGCTTCAACGTTTGCAATCCTATATCTTTGGGACTCGCTCAAAGAGAGAGTGGTAGACAGTGATGATGACAACTACCAGCATCATGGTAGTTTGATTCAGCTATTAACTTTTAGTCAGGCCAAACACTATCCTGAGGCGGTGAAACAAGTGTTGCTCACACACCGACAAACACACATATCAAGCTTAACATTGGCTTCAAACAAGTCTAATGATGCCTACCTTTTGGCAGAGACGCTGAGTCATGACCATATAGATATCAACGGATATAAGACCACGATTAAAGAATCGGGGGCAGACCATGCCTTAGGTGAGTATATCCCTAATTTCAAACAGCAATTAGCCTTGTTGCTAGAAGATAAATCGACACTAAATTATCAAACAGCCTTACAAACTGTACTTAATACTGAGCAATTGTTAATCGAGGTTCATAGCGAACTGGAAAAAGATGAATTGAATGCCTTAGCGATGCAGTACATTACTAGAAAAGATCCTGCGGCTCATATTCAGAGAGAGAATTCTCGTTCACAGGCATTGTTTGCAATACGCCAAGAGAAAAAGTTAACCGAAAAAATCACCTTAAATGTACAGCGGGTAAGAAAGGAGCTTGAAGCTCTAATACAAACGCCGAAACTATTACCCAGTGAGACTTTGTTATTTGGTGATCAAACTGCAAAAATCGAATTAGTGAGAGAGCAAATACAATGAGAACACTCAAACGGATAACACCTTTTGCACTGATAGCAATTGTGGGTGGGATGTTAGTTTATTATTTTAGCCCACCATCAGAGAAAATCTGGGGTGCAAATGGTGAGCCTTACATGGTTATTGCTGGGAAGAAACCTGCTGATGCGAGTATTAGTGTTCGAGTGAACTATTTTGGCCGTGGGGAATCCTGCTCGGGTTGGTCATGGAATGCGGGCAGTGGTGAGGTGAGGAAAGGGATTTATAACCAGAGCTTTAAGTTTGAGCACAATTTTTCAGAAGATGAAACGCGTTACGAATTAAGGGTGCCTTATAAGCCCAGAGAGCCAGAAAAAAACTGCATTACGACCTTATCAGATATGGAGGTTGAACTTACTAACGCATTTGATACGGTGGGTTTTGCGAATTTACGCATTAATAAAGCAGGAAAGGAGTATTACAACAAGCCGTTGGATGTAAACACCATAATTGAAGCCAAAGATTGTGATGGAAAATTATATAAATGGTCTAAGGATATTTGGAAAGGAATTATTGGTTGTATCTACGTTATCAATGACAACGAAATATCAAAACAGTCTGAAACAAATGCTGAAAGTGTTTATTTCGATTTCTCTCAATTCAATGACGACACCGTGATTCATTACGATATTTTGGCTGGCGAAAATTATCGTAGTGAGCCATTAGACCCACAAACGGGAAAATAAAAAAGTTCGTGGTAGAAAATTAAATGAAAGATTGGAACGATAACCAGCACGTATGGAGTAGTAACCTGAAAATATGGAGGCTTGTTGGTATTCTAGTGTTAATCAGCTACGCATACTGGATAGTAAGTTACGACTATACCGCCCCACCTAAAAGCTCTATTCGTATCGCCGGTATGAAACCGATCGATGCAAATATAAAAGCATGGGCGAATTACTGGGTAACAGGTGACGACTGCCAAGCATACTCTTACGATATGTTTGGTCGTAAAGCTTACCAAGGAGGGAAAAGAACAGAGAATTTTACGCAGAATTACGCTAATAAACTGAATCGCTATGATTTGAGAATACCTTACCAAACCTATATAGATAGCCAGAATTGTATTATTGAATTACGCGATATAACCGTTGAAGCGTATAACGAATTTGATACCGTTGGATTTGCTCAGTTACGCGTCTATCAGGCAGGAAATGACTATGATAATAAACCGATTGATGTAAATTCAAAAATTGAAGCTAAAGATTGTAATAGTGAAGTATATAGAAGTTTAAGGACAGTTTGGGCAGGAGCTGTGGGGTGTTACTTCTATTTTGACGATAAGGTCATATCAAAAAAACCGGAATATAATGCTGAGCGTGTTCATTTCGATTTCTCGCAATTCAATGACGACACCGTAATTCACTATGATATTTTAGCGGGCGAAAATTATCGTAGTGATCCATTAGATCCACAAACGGGAAAATAACATGGTGCTTCGGATGCAAGTACAATGAGAACACCTTTTGCACTGATAGCAATTGTGGGTGGGATGTTAGTTTATTATTTTAGCCCACCATCAGAGAAAATCTGGGGTGCAAATGGTGAGCCTTACATGGTTATTGCTGGGAAGAAACCTGCTGATGCGAGTATTAGTGTTCGAGTGAACTATTTTGGCCGTGGGGAATCCTGCTCGGGTTGGTCATGGAATGCGGGCAGTGGTGAGGTGAGGAAAGGGATTTATAACCAGAGCTTTAAGTTTGAGCACAATTTTTCAGAAGATGAAACGCGTTACGAATTAAGGGTGCCTTATAAGCCCAGAGAGCCAGAAAAAAACTGCATTACGACCTTATCAGATATGGAGGTTGAACTCACTAACGCCTTTGATACAGTGGGATTTTCGAATATACGCATTAATAAAGCAGGAGAAGATTATTACAACAAAGCTCTGGATGTTAATGTGAAAATTGAAGCAAAAGACTGTGATGCATATATAAAACAAGGTGTCGTTAACAAAATATGGTTTGGTGGCTTGGGTTGTTATTTCTATTTTGATGGGCAGAAAATATCTGAAAAACCAGAATATAATGCCGGACAGGTTTATTTCGATTTCTCTCAATTCAATGACGACACCGTGATTCATTACGATATTTTGGCTGGCGAAAATTATCGTAGTGAGCCATTAGATCCACAAGCAGGAAAATAAAATGGTACTTCGGAAGCAAGTACCATGAGAACACCTTTTGCACTGATTGCAATTGTGGGTGGGATGTTAGTTTACTACTTTAGCCCGCCATCAGAGAAAATCTGGGGTGCAAATGGTGAGCCTTACATGGTTATTGCTGGGAAGAAACCTACTGATGCGAGTATTAGTGTTCGAGTGAACTATTTTGGCCGTGGGGAATCCTGCTCGGGCTGGTCATGGAATTCAGGCAGTGGTGAGGTGAGGAAAGGGATTTATAACCAGAGCTTTAAGTTTGAGCACAATTTTTCAGACGATGAAACGCGTTATGAATTAAGGGTGCCTTATCAACCGAGAGAGCCGGAGAGAAACTGCATGACTCAGTTATCTAATATGGAAGTTAAATTAACTAATGCTATTGATACTGCAGGGTTTGCTAACTTACGCATTAATACATCCGGTGTGAAATATTACAACAATCCTGTCAATATTAATATAAAAATTGAAGCTAAAGATTGCGAGCCTTATTTTTCAATAAAATATAAAAGATGGACAAATGGTTTTGGTTGTTATTTTTTTATTGATGGTATTCAAGAATCTAAAGAACAAGAATTTAATGCTCACCAAGTTTACTTCGATTTCGCGCAATTTAATGACGATACCGTAATTCACTACGATATTTTGGCCGGCGAAAATTATCGTAGTGAGCCATTAGATCCTACTACCGGAAAATAAAAGTATCTTGATGGGAAAAATCACAATGAAATTACTATTTAATTTGTTACTGGCTGCTATTGGGAGTGTGATTGCTTTTTTCCTCATTGTGATATTTATCCTTACTCCATTAATGCAATGGTATAGCGAAAATAAGCCGCCTATAGGTAGCTCAATCGATGACCATTTTATTCGTATTCAAGGGCTCAAGCCCGCTGATGCTCAAGTCATTGCACACGCCACTTTTTATGGTGGTGGTGAGAACTGTCGCTCTATTTTCTGGAGTGCTTCTGATGGTAAGAAACGGCAAGGCGGGAAAGGCGTATTTAAAATTAAACATGATTTTTCAACAACGGCAGATCGCTACGAACTGAGAATTCCTTATCACAACTACCTATCATCAGGATGTGATATGCAATTATGGCAAATAACTATCGGTGCTCGAAATGCCTTTGATACTGTCGGGTTTGCCGATTTACGAATTTACAAGCCAGCCAATGAGTGGAATAAAGCTCTTAGCTTTGACGCTATAATTGAAGCAAGACAGTGCAATTCTTTTATACATCAATGGAAAGATAATACATGGTCAGGAGGCTTGGGTTGTTATTTCTATTTTGATGGGCAGAAAATATCTGAAAAACCAGAATATAATGCCGGACAGGTTTATTTCGATTTCTCTCAATTTAATGACGATACCGTGATTCACTACAATATTTTGGCTGGCGAAAATTATCGTAGTGAGTCATTAGATCCACAAACAGGAAAATAAAAAGTGCGTGGTGTAGCAAATTAAATGAAAGATTGGAACGATAATCAGAAAGTGTGGAGTGGCAACCTTAGAATATGGCGGTTTGTTGGTATCGCTGTGTTAATTAGCTGCGCATACTGGATAGTAAGTTACGACTATACCGCCCCACCTAAAAGCTCTATTCGTATCGCCGGTATGAAACCGATCGATGCAAATATAAAGGCGTGGGCGAATTACTGGGTAACAGGTGATGACTGCCAAGCATACTCTTATGATATGTTTGGCCGTAAAGCTTACCGAGGAGGTAAAAGAACAGAACGTTTTACGCAGAATTACGCTGATGAGTCGAATCGTTATGAGTTGAGAATACCTTACCAAACCTATATAGATAGCCAGCATTGTATTGTTGAATTACGCGATATATCCGTTGAAGCGTATAACGAATTTGATACGGTTGGTTTTGCTCAGCTACGTATCTATCAAGCTGGAACAGAGTATTACAACAAATCTGTTAATTTAAATTCCAAAGTAGAAGCAAGGGACTGCAATTCTTTTATACATCAATGGAAAGATAATACATGGTCAGGAGGCTTGGGTTGTTATTTCTATTTTGATGGGCAGAAAATATCTGAAAAACCAGAATATAATGCCGGACAGGTTTATTTCGATTTCTCTCAATTTAATGACGATACCGTGATTCACTACGATATTTTGGCTGGCGAAAATTATCGTAGTGATCCATTAGACCTTATTACCGGAAAATAAAAGTATCTTGGTGGAAAAATCACAATGAAATCACTATTTAATTTGTTACTGGCTGCTATTGGGAGTGTGATTGCTTTTTTCCTCATTGTGATATTTATCCTTACTCCATTAATGCAAAGGTATAGCAAAAATAAGCCGCCTATAGGTAGCTCAATCGATGACCATTTTATTCGTATTCAAGGGCTCAAGCCCGCTGATGCTCAAGTCATTGCACACGCCACTTTTTATGGTGGTGGTGAGAACTGTCGCTCTATTTTCTGGAGTGCTTCTGATGGTAAGAAACGGCAAGGCGGGAAAGGCGTATTTAAAATTAAACACGATTTTTCAAAGACACCAGACCGCTACGAGTTGAGAGTGCCCTATCAAAACTACCTTTCATCAGGATGCGATATGAAATTATGGCAAATTGATATAGGTGCTATAAATACTTTTGACACCGTTGGTTTTGCTGATTTACGAATTTACTCACCTGTAAATAAGAGTGATAAGCCGCTTAGGTTTAGCTCAAAAATTGAAGCCAAAGATTGTCGGGCTAGATATTACGAAGATTTAGGAGAGTGGTCATCTGGTTTAGCATGTAGCTTTTATGTGAACGATACGATTTTAAATAATAAAACAGACCTTGTTGTATTTAATTCTTATCAAGTTTATTTCGATTTCTCTCAATTTAATGATGATACCGTTATTCATTACGATATTTTATTTGGCGAGAATTATCGCAGTGAGCCATTAGACCCACAAACGGGTAAGTAATATGTTGCGGTGGGAATAAATTCAATGAAAGAATGGAATGATAATCAGAGAGTATTGAATGATAACCTGAAGGTATGGCGTTTTTTTGGTATTGCTGTGTTAATTAGCTGCGCCTATTGGATAGTAAGTTACGACTATACCGCCCCACCTAAAAGCTCTATTCGTATCGCCGGTATAAAACCGATCGATGCAAATATAAAGGCGTGGGCGAACTACTGGGTAACAGGTGATGACTGCCAAGCATACTCTTACGATATGTTTGGACGTAAAGCTTACCGAGGAGGTAAAAGAACAGAGCGTTTTACGCAGAATTACGCTGATGAGTCGAATCGTTATGAGTTGAGAATACCTTACCAAGCCTATATAGATAGCCAGAATTGTATTATTGAATTACGAGATATAACAATTGAAGCATATAACGAATTTGATAAGTTTGGATTTGCTCAGTTACGTATTTATCAGTCGGGTGATGATTATGAAAATAAACCAATTGCTTTAACTTCAATAGTTGAAGCAAAAGATTGTAATGGGAGGTTATATCAATGGTCTAAAGATATTTGGAAAGGGATTATTGGTTGTATCTACGTTGTCAATGACAATGAAATATCAAAACAGTCTGAAACAAATGCTGAAAGTGTTTATTTCGATTTTTCTCAATTCAATGACGACACCGTGATTCATTACGATATTTTGGCTGGCGAAAATTATCGTAGTGAGCCATTAGATCCACAAGCAGGAAAATAAAATGGTACTTCGGAAGCAAATACAATGAGAACACTCAAACGGATAACACCTTTTGCACTGATTGCAATTGTGGGTGGGTTGTTAGTTTACTATTTTAGCCCACCATCAGAGAAAACCTGGGGTGCAAATGGTGAGCCTTACATGATTATTGCAGGGAAGAAACTCGCTGATGCGAGTATTAGTGTTCGAGTTAACTATTTTGGCCGTGGGGAATCCTGCTCGGGCTGGTCATGGAATTCAGGTAGTGGTGAGGTGAGGAAAGGGATTTATAACCAGAGCCTTAGGTTTGAGCACAATTTTTCAGAAGATGAAACGCGTTACGAATTAAGGGTGCCTTATAAGCCAAGAGAGCCAGAAAAAAACTGCATTACGACCTTATCAGATATGGAGGTTGAACTTACTAACGCATTTGATACGGTGGGTTTTGCGAATTTACGCATGAATAAAGCAGGAAAGGAGTATTACAACAAGCCGTTGGATGTAAACACCATAATTGAAGCCAAAGATTGTGATGGCAAATTATATAAATGGTCTAAGGATATTCGGAAGGGAATTATTGGTTGTATCTATGTTGTGAAAGGGAAAAAATATCAAAACAGTCTGAAACAAACGCTGAAAGTATTCATTTCGATTTCTCTCAATTCAATGACGACACCGTGATTCATTACGATATTTTGGCTGGCGAAAATTATCGTAGTGAGCCATTAGATCCTACTACCGGAAAATAAAATCATCTTGGTGAAAAAAATTACAATGAAATTACTATTTAAATTGTTACTGGCTGCTATTGGGAGTGTGATTACTTTTTTCCTTGTAGTTATATTTATCGTAAGCCCATTAGTACAATGGTATAGCGGAAATAAGCCACCTATAGGCAGCTCACCTGATGACCATTATATTCGCATTCAGGGCATGAAGCCTGTAGATGCTCAAATTCGCGCACACGCTACGTTTTATGGTGGTGGAGAAGAGTGTAGTTCCTTTTTCTGGAGTGCTTCTGATGGTAAGAAACGGCAAGGCGGGAAAGGCGTATTTAAAATTAAACACGATTTTTCAAAGACACCAGACCGTTACGAGTTGAGAGTACCCTATCAAAACTACCTATCATCAGGGTGTGATATGCAGTTATGGCAAATAACTATCGGTGCCAGAAATGCGTTTGATACAGTAGGTTTTGCTGATTTGCGGATTTACACTGCAGTAAATGAGTCGGACAAAGTACTCAATATCAATTCAAAAATCGAAGCTAAAGATTGCGAGCCTTATTTTTCAGAAAAGTATAAAAAATGGACAAATGGTTTTGGGTGTTACTTTTTTATTGATGGAGTTCGAGAATCTAAAGAACAAGAGTTTAATGCTGGACAGGTTTATTTCGATTTCTCTCATTTCGATGACGACACCATAATTCAGTACGACATTTTAGTCGGCGATAACTATCGTAGTGAGCCATTAGATCCTACTACCGGAAAATAAAAGTATCTTGGTGCAAAAAATCACAATGAAATTACTATTTAAATTGTTACTGGCTGCTATTGGGAGTGTGATTACTTTTTTCCTCATTGTGATATTTATCCTTACTCCATTAATGCAATGGTATAGCGAAAATAAGCCGCCTATAGGTAGCTCAATCGATGACCATTTTATTCGTATTCAAGGGATCAAGCCTGCTGATGCTCAAGTCATTGTGCGCGCCACTTTTTATGGAGGTGGAGAAGAGTGTAGTTCATTTTTTTGGAGTGCTTCTGATGGTAAGAAACGGCAAGGCGGGAAAGGCGTATTTAAAATTAAACTCGATTTTTCAAAGACACCAGACCGTTACGAGTTGAGAGTGCCCTATCAAAACTACCTATCATCAGGATGCGATATGAAATTATGGCAAATTGATGTAAGTGCCATAAATGCTTTTGACACGATTGGTTTTGCTGATTTACGGATTTACTCACCTGTAGATGAGAGAGATAAAGTACTCCACATTGATTCGAAAATAGAAGCTAGAGACTGTGATTCTTATATATTTTTTGGATTGGGAAAAGTTTGGTCTGGTGCATTAGGGTGTGATTTTTATTTTAATAATAAGAAAATATCTAAAGAACCAGAATATAACGCTGAAAAAGTTTACTTCGATTTCTCTCAATTCAATGACGACACCGTAATTCATTACGATATTTTTGCTGGCGAAAATTATCGTAGTGAGCCATTAGACCCACAAACGGGAAAATAAAAAAGTTCGTGGTAGAAAATTAAATGAAAGATTGGAACGATAACCAGCACGTATGGAGTAGTAACCTGAAAATATGGAGGCTTGTTGGTTTTCTAGTTTTAACTAGCTGCGCATACTGGATAGTAAGTTACGACTATACCGCCCCACCTAAAAGCTCTATTCGTATCGCCGGTATGAAACCGATCGATGCAAATATAAAAGCATGGGCGAATTACTGGGTAACAGGTGACGACTGCCAAGCATACTCTTACGATATGTTTGGTCGTAAAGCTTACCGAGGAGGGAAAAGAACAGAGAATTTTACGCAGAATTACGCTAATAAACTGAATCGCTATGATTTGAGAATACCTTACCAAACCTATATAGATAGCCAGAATTGTATTATTGAATTACGCGATATAACCGTTGAAGCGTATAACGAATTTGATACCGTTGGATTTGCTCAGTTACGCGTCTATCAGGCAGGAAATGACTATGATAATAAACCGATTGATGTAAATTCAAAAATTGAAGCTAAAGATTGTAATAGTGACGTATATAGAAGTTTAAGGACAGTTTGGGCAGGAGCTGTGGGGTGTTACTTCTATTTTGACGATAAGGTCATATCAAAAAAACCGGAATATAATGCTGAGCGTGTTCATTTCGATTTCTCGCAATTCAATGACGACACCGTAATTCACTATGATATTTTAGCGGGCGAAAATTATCGTAGTGATCCATTAGATCCACAAACGGGAAAATAAAAAGGTGCGGTGGTGGCAAATTCAATGAAAGATTGGAACGATAATCAAAAAGTGTGGAATGGCACCCTTAGAATATGGAGACTTGTTGGTTTTCTAGTGTTAATTAGCTGCGCATACTGGATAGTAAGTTACGACTATACCGCCCCACCTAAAAGATCTATTCGTATCGCCGGTATGAAACCGATCGATGCAAATATAAAGGCTTGGGCGAATTACTGGGTCACAGGTGATGAATGTGAATCTTACTCTTATGACATGTTTGGTCGTAAAGCTTATCGAGGAGGGAAAAGCACAGAGCGTTTTACACAAAATTATGCAAGTGACTCTAATCGTTATGAGCTGCGAGTACCCTACCAAACTTATACTGATAGCCAACATTGTATTGTTGAGTTACGCGATATAACCGTTGAAGCGTATAACGCATTTGATACCGTCGGATTTGCGCAGTTACGTGTCTATCAAGCTGGAACAGAATACTACAATAAACCAATTGCGTTAAGTTCAAAAATTGAAGCAAAAGACTGTGATGCATATATAAAACAAGGTGTCGTTAACAAAATATGGTTTGGTGGCTTGGGTTGTTATTTCTATTTTGATGGGCAGAAAATATCTGAAAAACCAGAATATAATGCCGGACAGGTTTACTTCGATTTCGCGCAATTTAATGACGATACCTTAATTCACTACGATATTTTTGCTGGCGAAAATTATCGTAGTGATCCATTAGATCCCGCTACGGGAAAATAATGTTTAAATACATCGAGCACCCGCTAGAGATGGGTATTCTTAATAGCAACCTGCCCCTTTATCGCTGTACTTTCAAATAAAAAGAACCTGCATAGTCGACAGATTCTTTTTGTTGATACAAAACGCTCACTATTTATAGATATCAAGCTTCAGGTTTACCAAAGTGCTGCGACTACACTTCCAGCGCTTGGTAAGAGTATCGATTACGTCCGTCGTGTTTGGATTGATATAAAGCTTTGTCTGCGGCGCTGACAATATCAAGAGGAGTGACAGAACTAAAATCACACTGCATAGGATCTAACGTCGAATAGCCAACAGACACAGTTACGATTGGGTAGATAGCTTCCGGTGCGTGCTTAATCGCTAAATCAGCAATTGTAGACATCAAGCTACCGATGAGAACTTCGGCTCCTTTTTTATCCGTGTTTGGCAAGATTAGAGTAAACTCTTCGCCGCCAAAACGTGCAGCAAAATCCGCAGGACGTTTGGTAACGTTGTTCAATCCCCTTCCAATCGCCTTTATACAGTCATCCCCTTCCACGTGGCCGAAATAGTCGTTGTATTTCTTAAATTCATCGATATCAATCATCACGATAGATAAAGGTTCTTGTTGCCTGCGCGCACGCCTAAACTCGATGTCTAACTGTTCATCAAACGACAACCGATTAGCTAGCCCTGACAAACTGTCTGTATGTGCCAGCTTGTTCAGTTGCACAAGAGCTTTATGGTAAGCGAGATGGGTTTGCACTCTAGCAGCGACGACGCGCGGTTTTAGTGGCTTAGTGATAAAGTCGGAAGCACCTGCATCAAATACTCTCTCCTCGAAACCAGCTTCTATCTTACTGGTAATAAAAAGCACCGGAATACTCGCGGTCGCCATATCTTCTTTAAGCATTATGCAGAGCTTAAGACCATTGATGTCTGGAAGCTCTACATCCAACAAAATTAAGTCTGGGCGAGTTTCACTGACCATCTCCAAAGCTTGAGAAGCCGTCGAGGCAAAACGAATTCGACCAACGTCTTGCAACACTTTATGTAATGCGATAACGACGGAACTGTCGTCGTCCACAATAAGGATCTCTGGAATGTTTTCTTCCGACAGCTTATCCATTATCTTTCCTTGAACTGAGTACAAAAGGCTCTAAGACCTCTTTAGCCTGTGTGAAATTCAAACGCTTTGTTGAATCCAGTAACGAATTGAACTTATCGCGTCCTAACAGATTGAATAAATGTTCTTTTTCTTCTTCAACCAATGTTAATGCATTTAAGTCTTGTTCGTTAAACATTTTCAATAATTCTATGGCGGCATCTAGTGAGGCTTCATTGTCAATCGTTGAAGGAACGATCGAGATTTCCTGACTTTGCTTCCATTGCATGATTGCCGCTTTAGAAGCCGCATTTAGCTCTTTAAGTTCTGATACCAGCTCCTGCATGATATTTTCTGCGTTTGTGTCTGGCTCCCTTAAGGTATTTTCAGCGGATGAAGCAAGCGTATGGAGCCGCTGCGCACCAACCATACCGGCTGAACTACGTAATTTGTGCGCTTGTGCGGCCAAACTCTCGCGAGTCTCGGGATTATCTAGACTATCGGCACCGATAGCTTTATCCGACAATAAGTTTTCATTGTCTTCCAGCAGATGCTGAAGCGTATTAAAAAACAGTTCTTTATTGTTCATTAACAGCTGTTTAGCTTCTGCTAAATTTAACCCCTTAATCGCTGGCCAGCTGTCTTCCGATTGTAAAGGCATATCAATAGAATCTGCTTCAATACTCGTTCCAAGCGGTTTCGATATATGAGTTCTCAACACACTGATTAACTGTGCCGGACTAATAGGTTTGGTTAAGAAATCGTTCATTCCGGCCTCGAAAGCACGTTTGCGTTCTTCAACCAAAGCTCCTGCCGTTAACGCTATGATAGGAAGTTCCGTCATACCAAGAGATTGACGGATGTGTTTCGTAGCAAAAAGTCCATCCATAACCGGCATTTGTACATCCATTAAAACTGCATCGTAATTTGACGAATTAGCTTTCAACTTATTAATGGCTGTGTCGGCACTATTCGCGGTTTCTACATCTGCTCCCGCTTGAGTCAGAAGATACTTCGCCACTTCCAAGTTTGTTTCACTATCGTCAACCACCAAAATGCGCGAGTTGCTCAGCCATTTTGCTTTTATTTGAGCTGTCGTCGTAGCGCTCAAAACACGCTCAATATCACCCGTGAAACGACAAACCGTATCATTCACCGCATCAAATAGGGTCGATGCAGACACTGGCTTTTGCAATGTATAGGCGATCAAAGGATTATCATCAAACTGGCCTAATTGCTGTTTTTCAATGTCTGAAACCATGAGTACGGCTGGCAGTTTATCTTTTTCGATTTGATGAGCTAACTTCTCTAGTGTTTGAACACCATCAAGATCGGGCATTTTCCAATCAACAATTAAAGCATCCGGTAGACGCAAACCGTGCTCTTGCCTTTCAATAAAGAGTTCGACAAGCGCGTTCCCGTCATTCACTAGATCTGCTCGCCATCCTAGTGAGCGAGTAAGTGACATAATCTGCTTAGCATCTTGTTCATCATTTTCAGCCACGATGAGATACAACATTTGCTGATTTTGTAATCCGGATAACTCAATTTCATCAGCAGAAATCACCGAGAAAGGAACATCAACCCAAAATGTAGAACCTTTACCCTCCTCGCTTTTTACGGCAATTTCCCCATCCATAAGTCCAACAAGCTGACTTACGATAGATAGCCCCAGTCCAGTTCCGCCATATCGTCTTGTGGTACTTGCATCCGCTTGTGAAAAAGGTTTAAAAAGTCGTGATATGTTTTCTTGTGATATCCCCACACCAGAATCAGTAACAGAAAAACGCACAATGGCTTGAGGTTTATCATCAATAACTTTCGTATCTTTCAGTTCAACGTTAAAACTGATCTTTCCGATATCAGTAAACTTGAGGGCGTTACTCAGCAAATTATTCAAGATCTGCTTCAACCGTAACGGGTCAGCTTCTACCCAATCGGGCAAATCACGTGATAGTACTAAAGCAAATTCAATCTTTTTCTGTTCTGCTTGAATAGTAAACACGCCGCTGATTTCGTCAGAAAAATCGCGAAGATTAACCGGCAGTAACTCTAAAGACATCTCATCCGCTTCAATTTTGGACAGATCCAACACGTCATTGACTATTCCTAATAGTGACTTGCCCGAAAGGCTTATTTTATCTATCAGTAGACGCTGTGTTTCTGTCAGTGATTCGTCGGCAAACATATGAGTTAACCCGATGATCGCGTTAAGAGGTGTCCTTATCTCATGGCTAGTATTCGCCAGAAAAGCGCTTTTAGCACGTGTTGCATTCTCTGCTTCTTGTAACGCCACCTTCAGTTCTTTTTCTATTTTTAGTCTTTCAGTGATATCTCGAAGCGAAACGGAGACAAGCAAATCATCTTCCATAGGAACCGCACTTAAACTAATTTCCACAGGAAACTTTTCACCAGTGCCTTTTAATGCAAATAGCTGTCGTGAGGGAGCCATGCGACGATTTTCAGGGTTATTCATGTATGCATTTAAATACATACTGTGAGCTCCCCTAAATTCTAGTGGGATGAGTTGATCAATCGAATTATTCTCAAGTTGACTCCTCGACAAACCAAACACTTTCTCCGCTTCCGCGTTTACCATTTTGACAATGCCAGTTTGATCCACAATCAAGGTGGCTTCAGGGAGGACTCCAATAGTGCTTTAAATCTTGATAATTCTTTGGTTTGTTGACGTTGTAACTGGTGATTCCATTTCTCGCGCTGTGACACCAAAGCGCTCATCCAAAGCCAATATTGAATCACAACGCTCACAAAAACGAATATTAGAATGGCAAAAAATAACACTATAAATTGCCAGGAAATACGAATGATAAATGGCAGTTTAGTGCTCGTTGTATAGATATTGAGATGTCTGGGCGACGTGGTAGTGTCTAAATTGAACATTGAATCAACAGCCCAAATATCGCCACTATTGCCTGCATATTCATTGGCTCCGGTGATCGCCAATATTGTCGGCTCTACAGGGAGAAATTCATTACTCCACTTGACCGGATTACCGTTCTCAAACGCAAAGGATTGGCTCGGTTCAGGATGTACAATAAAACTCCCGTCACTGTTCGTAATGTAAGATTGGATATGAGCGATATTCCCCAAAGTAATCTCATCTAAAATTGCAGTGGCGTTCAGGTTAATAATGATGAGACCAAATGGTTTCCCATCTTTAAAATACAAAGGTGTTGAAAACCGCCAGACAGGACGATGAGGGGTTTCAATGATTCCATATTCTCTATTGAGATTGATATCAGACACATAAACCTTACTGTCTCCCACACTCAACGTTTGTGATATATAAGGCTCTGAACTTTTATCCTGTAAATCAGCGTCATTAAAGACAATAAGACTGCTGCCTTCTCTTTGTACTTTTACCTGTTCTTTCCAATTATTTTCTTCGGTGATAAGTCTTACTTGAAATACTTCTTGAGATGTCTGCATGTAAGCTTTGAATATCTCTGTCATACGCTCTCGCCACAGCTCTTTCAACGCACGCCCAACCAATGGCATATCCTGACTTTCCATTTGTAGCATTGCTATAACTGGCGGAGTATTGGCTAAAAAGAGCGTGTCACGACTATATTGTGCGGCTATTTCTTCAAGGTTTGACTTCACTTCATGATTATTACGAGAAAGTTCATTTGCTAAGTCTGATTTTTGCCTCTCCAACATTTGCCAGCTGATTAATAAAAACACCGCTAACATAGTGACGATTGCTGACGGCCAAGTTTTTCTTACGTTCGAACTACGCAAGAAGTGCAAGACGCTTTGAACACCACGATATGCTTCACGGTTTTCATCAAAATCGTCCCCTGCATTTGTGCGCAAAAAATTAACGCTCAGAACTAACAGCAAGGTCAGCCCCATACCAATGATAATAACCCAGTGAATGTCCCAGCGATTGGCCATGTAAGCCTCATCATTCGGAACAATTTCTAATTTCCACTCCTGCCCCATAACGTTGATTACACGTACCATTTTGTCTTCTAAATGGTAGTTCGAACCATGACCATCACTAATATAAAACGGTGTTGATTCATTTTGGTTACTCAGTTGGACTTGTGCATGGTCTATAACCAAAGATAAACCGGCCAATACGTCATCAATGATCAAAGGAGCATACGACCAACCGACTACATTTTGCTCCCTAGCCTCTGGGGTTTGCATGGTGAAATCGTTTGGAAAGATAGGCAGCATAATTAACACACCGCGTCGGGCTTTTTTGTCAGCCTGTACCAGCGTAATGGGCTCACTCAAATACGCTCGGTTTTCTCTTGCAGAAGCTAGTGCTGCATTTCGGCGGTTTGTTTCAGAGCCAATATCAAGCCCTATGGCTTGTTTGTTCGGAGCAATAGGATAGATGTATTGAATAATGAAACGATCACCATCATGAGGATTCAATGAGCGAACTGAAAAATCCGGCATACCATCCTGCCGAGCCATTTCGAGAAAACGTTGTTCTTCCTTGACCGGCACTCGTCTAATAAAGCCAAATCCAAGCGCACCCGGAAATTCTCTGGTGATATCACGCGTTCCAATATAGTTTTCAAATTGCTTACGAGTGATTTTATCTGGTCCCGCTGTGACAACGGAACCACGAGCGCCCCTCAATCCATATTCGTACAGAGCAAAACGCTCCTGAATAATTGATTCGGCTTGCGTCATAAGCAACTCTATATGAGCTTTATCATCCTCTTGGTTTTGGGAGTGCAGCAGTATTGCAATTAATGCTGTAAGTAATGTACCCGCACACAAAGGAAGCCAAATAGATAAAAAACGGAAAGTTTTGGTCAGAGAAAATTTCATAAGGAGTAGCCCAATTCAATTTCTTCGGCTGGAACAGACAGAAATAGCGTTCTCTCTGACGTGGAATCACGCGAATGGCTTTGAACTGACCTTTCAAATGGCGTGGTGTGAAAATCAACTTCGCTATCAAGCAAACAAAAGAGCCGTTGTTCAACTGAATTATCAACCAATAATATTCTAGGTAAAGACTTACCGACTGAGAACATGCTCTCTCCTTCTGCTAGGCACGCGCAAACCAATGAAAACGCATCACTCAACATGCCATATGTTAAAAGTGTAGTTTAGAAAAACTGTATAGCCTGAATTCGGTTAGCTAAGCCAATTCGATCAGATAAATAACAACGCCGTTTTGCAATGCGTTATTAGATAGATGGCAGAACCAACATTAACAAATGTTCAAAAGCTGACAAAGAAAGATTAACGGTTAAACGGTCTACTTACACACCTCTGAAACATTTGTACAACATTTAAAACTCACCTTTACAACAAGTGGCACATCGATTGCTCAGATAGATAGCGCGCAATATATTTTTAAGATTTATGCAAAGGCGCGGCTCTTTTTCCTACTCCTGTTAGTAAATTGGTTAACGATTTAAGTCACTTTAGATAAGTGGTTTATATGGCTAACTAAATACGGTATCTCTCACAACGCCTTAACTATTAAGCAGTTGCGCTTGAGAGGAACTCATTATGTTGTTCACATTAACGGGGTATATATGTTTGGTAGAAAAACAAAATTAGCATTGCAAAATGCAAATGAAGAAATTGCAAAACGCGATTCGCTTTTATCTTCAATTCAAAATAGTGTGGCTGTAATCGAGTTTACTCCAAGTGGAAAAATCATTTCAGCTAACTCTCTATTTCTTGATGTGGTTGGCTATCAACTCAGCGAAATTGCAGACAAGCATCATTCCTTGTTCTGTAGTGAAAACTACAGTAAATCAAAGGAATACTCGCAATTCTGGAAAGATATCGCCAACGGAGTTCCTCAGTCAGGAGCTTTTGAACGCATTAATAAAAATGGCGAGACAATCTGGCTGGAAGCGACATATTTCCCAGTCAAACATTCAGGGAAAGTCGTCAAAGTGATGAAAATCGCTTCAGATATTACAAAACGACGTATTAAAGATGAGGCTCAAACCAACTTAATCAAAGCTTTGAATCGTTCTCAAGCGGTGATTGAGTTTGATCCTTCTGGAAAAATTCTTGATGCAAATGAAAACTTCCTGCAAGTCTTTGGTTACAAGCTAGAACAAATTAAAGGGCAACATCATAGAATGTTGTGTAACGATGATTTTTATATTGAAAATCCACGCTTTTGGGACGACCTAAATAAAGGGAGTTATAAATCTGGGCAATTTCTACGTAAAGATAAATATGGGAATGATATTTGGCTTGAAGCGACCTATAACCCCGTCATTGACCGTTTTGGCAAGGTAACTAAGATCATTAAATTTGCTACAAATATAACCACTCAAGTGAGTAAAAACTTAGCTGTTGCAAAAGCTTCAGAAGTCGCATTGTCCACTTCTGTAGAAACTTCGCAAATCGCTAAAGAAGGAGCTTCACTGTTAAATGATTCGGTAGCACTGTCGACACAAATTGCCGATGATGTTCGAGTTACAGTAGAAAAAGTCCAAATGCTGAATGTTCAATCTCAGAACATTTTTTCAATCGTATCAATCATTAATGGAATAGCGGAACAAACCAATTTACTGGCTCTGAATGCTGCAATAGAAGCAGCTCGTGCCGGAGAGCAAGGTCGAGGATTCGCTGTCGTTGCTGACGAAGTTCGTTCATTGGCATCAAGGACCAGTAAGTCTACATCCGAGATTACCCATGTAATCACGGCAAACCAAAAATTGACTGAAGACTTAACTTCTGCAATGGAATCCGTGGTTGGCACTTCCAGTAAAGGTAAAGACAAAATCACTGAAGTATCAGCAGTGATGGACGAAATATACCGTGGCGCAGAGAATGTTTCGAAAACGGTGATGCAACTGTCTGAAAGCTAAACATTGCTTCCATCAACCACCATAATTCCAACACCTAAGTTTGGACTTACGATTTCTGAATATCAGACCGTAAGTCCCTACTAGGTCACTTAAGAATAGTATTTACGCTTCATTCTTAGGGCTACGTTAACTAATGCGATTAGCACAGGAACCTCTACCAAGGGACCAATGACACCAGCAAAAGCTTGATCAGAGTTTAAACCGAACACTGCGATGGAAACAGCGATAGCAAGTTCGAAGTTATTCCCAGATGAAGTAAAAGCGATTGATGCGTTCTGATCGTAAGGAATACCTAATCGTTTTCCTAAGTAAAAACTAGCAAAAAACATCACCATAAAATAAATGATAAGTGGCACTGCTATTCTGAAAACGTCCATTGGCAACTCAATGATCATCTCGCCCTTTAGACTGAACATCAGCACTATAGTCGCCAAAAGCGCAATAAGTGTAATTGGTGAAATAAGAGGAATAAACACATCGTTGTACCACTGCTCACCTTTTGCAGACACCAACAACTTACGGCTTAAGAAACCAGCTAGGAATGGGATACCTAAGTAAATGAGTACACTCTGAGCAATATCCAGAATTGTCACATCCACAACAAAACTTTCCAGTCCAAAGTAAGGTGGTAAAACAGTTATAAACAACCACGCCATAAAGCTGTAAGTCACAATTTGAAATGCACTATTCAAAGCAACTAACGTCGCTCCATATTCTTTGTTACCGCCGCTGATATCATTCCACACCAAAACCATCGCAATACAGCGAGCGAGGCCAATAAGGATTACCCCTACCATATAGCCCGGTTGATCTCTCAGGAAAATGATGGCAAGGGTAAACATCAAAATCGGTCCGATGACCCAGTTCATAACTAATGAAAGTGTTATTGCTCTCTTGTCACGAGTCACTTCTCCCAACAGGCTGTAATTCACTTTTGCTAAAGGTGGATACATCATCAAGATAAGGCCAATAGCCAGAGGAATATTCGTTGAACCCACAGACATAGTCTCGTTCCACTCAGCGACTTGAGGGAACAA
Source organism: Vibrio sp. Hal054 (assembly GCF_037162405.1). NCBI lineage: Bacteria > Pseudomonadati > Pseudomonadota > Gammaproteobacteria > Vibrionales > Vibrionaceae > Vibrio > Vibrio sp. Hal054. The sequence continues at coordinate 2,090,909 of NZ_JARLUT010000001.1, forward strand.
TACTCCAACGCCTACGCCGACAGCCATCGCAAGAAAAATCCACAGCGTTAAATACCGGTCCAGAAAACTCATTTTTTGGGAGGCACTGGCCTCCTCACAACCTACGATGTTACTCATAGAATCCCCTTCAAATTAAACTAATTTGTAAATATGTTTTGTACCGATATTAGCTAACCGAGCCATTTAAACATGACTTACTTTTGATACTGTCCAGCTCTAACTCAATGAGCGATAGATTGTTTTGCAACGTAAGCTCCAACACTTGTTTAATCCAAGGTTCTATATTGGGATTAACTCGGTAATAAACCCACTTTCCTCGACGTTCATCAAGAACGAGGTCATGTTTTCGCAACTCTGCAAGATGTCGTGAGACTTTCGGTTGACTAAGATTAAGCGCTTTCATCAGGTCACATACACACAACTCCCCCAGCTTCTGCATCAAAAGCATAGATTTAAGGCGAGTTTCTTCTGAAAGTGCTTTGTAGAGAGAGATTGGATAAGACATAAAAAGATTTCAGCTTCTATTACATACGAAATATCATATATGTGTTTTTCCATATATGTCAATTTTAAAAGCTAGATAATCTGGTCGCCACAAACAAGTATCCGTAGACTATCGTCCTAAAAAGGCACATAAGGCTTGATTAAAAACCTCTGGCTGATCCATTAAAGGTAAATGCCCAGCGTCTTGTATCCTAATGAGCTCCGCTTTAGGCATTATCTGGCTAGCTCTTTCACCATATTCTCTAGAGAACAGCCTGTCGTTTTCCCCCACTATTACGAGGGTTTGATGAGTTATTTGAGCTAGTGAATCCTCCGGTATTGCTGATACAGCTGCCCCTCTACCTTGAGTAAAAGCCTTTTTACCACCAGGCTTTTTCAGTACTTCAATAGAATAGTAAATATGACTCGGGTCTCTACTCTCTGGACGAGATAATAAATATTGAGAATTAAAACGACTTGCGAGCAAAGATGGAAAACTGTTCATCCAAATCATTCCTAGCATTGGCCAAAAGGAAGGCCGTGCGCCCAATCCTCCCGAGTTAACAAGTACTAACTTATCCACCATGTCTGGATTGTCTAATGCAAACTGAATAGCAATAGCACCTCCTTGACTTAACCCGACAAGGTGTACTTTTTCCTCCCCTAACTCCGATAAAAAGGCTTTCAACCAACCCGAAAAATAAGCTCGGTCATAAAGTGCGTCTGGTTTATCCGACTCTCCATAACCCACGATATCTGGCGCTAGGACACGAAAACTTCTAGCAATGGCATCCATTGAGGGATACCAAGTGACCGCTCCGGCACCTGCACCATGCAGTAATACAACGGGAAAACCGTCTCCAGTAGTTAAATAGGTCGTCCTGATCGAATCACAGGTCAACGCCTTTTTAACTACAGGCCGACCCATTTTTTCAATCAGTTTTTGTCTGTGATTAATCTTTTTCATCACATGCTCCTATTTAAAACAATCTGAAACACTAGAGCTTCAGCTTATTGATGATGACTTGCAGCGTAGACAGTTCTTCTTGATCCAATAGAGAAAATATTGAGTCGGCAGTGTGTTTAACAGTAACTAGGGCATCTGTTAGCACTTCATGACCAACATCCGTCAAAACCACCAAACTTTGGCGCGCATCTCTGGGATTACTCTCTTTGAAAACTAGATGATTTTTTTCCATAGGTAGCAATACCCTTGTTACACCAGATGCAGTAAGTCCTATTTTTTCAGCCAAATGCACACGACTCAGTTTGCTTTCATAGGCTGAATGCAGATGATACATGATGGTAAATTCAGTGAAGCTAACCCCATGAACACTAAGGGATAAGTCCAATTTTTTACTTAGCAGTGAACCTATAAATGCCTGTTGCGTGATAATTGAAATATTGTCCACTTCTGTTCCTCTCGCTTATTTAATCATTGCAAGATACTTGATCACTCAAGCATCTTGCAAGTTTTATTTCTGGCTATTTCTAAAACAACATGTAATTCAAATAGCTAAAAGGTATCAATTAGCCTTGCTAACACTTGAGGAGAGTTCAGTCTCATTAAGCAAAAACCGTTTCTTATTTCTGAACCTAAGTTTGAAGTCCAATCTGTCTCACAATATCAGTAACTAATGCTATCCAAAGAGCAATTTGAACTATATTGAAACAATTAGTATCGATATAGGTTAGTTTATGCTTGTATGCACTCATTAAAGGAAATCAATGCTGTAATAGGCGAATCGCCGATCTGGGACGAAGCCACACAACAACTCGTTTGGGTAGAAGCTGCAGGGAAGGAAGTGTTTAAATACAGTTTCATCAATGACAGTTTAAAGCGTTATGCACTTCCCTTTGAAGTCACAGCAGTATCACCATGCAACAACCACCACTGGATTTTCGCCAGCAAGCAAGGTCTGTTTTATAGTGACCCAGAGTTTGGACGTTTTACATCACTTGGCGATCCATGCCGTCATTCAAGCTATTTACACCTTAATGACGCAGTGGCTTCACCAAGTGGCGAGCTCTGGTTTGGCTCAATGAATAGTGAGAACCTTGAGTCACCTGATGGCAAGCTATTCAAATTGTTAAAACAAAAAGTGACTGAACTTGATGAAGGTTTTAGTGTGGCAAATGGAATAGCTTTCAATACAAAGTTAAAACGCGCTTATTGTTCAAATATGTTTCAACGACGAGTTTATGAATATCAACTCAACGAGAGTATGACTCAGATATTGAGTAAAAGTGTATTTGCCGAGTTTGCTACTCAAGAAGGGTTTCCTGACGGTTTAAGTGTCGATTTAGCAGGTAACCTTTATATCTGCCACTGGGACTACGGCATGATATCTTACTATCGTCCTAATCCTGACTCGCTCGCGAAAGGAAAAAAATTGGGGCAAATTAGTCTACCGGTCAAGCACGCAACCCGCTGTACTTTTGGCGGTGAGGGTTATCGAACATTGTTTGTCACTACCGCTAGTTATGGCATGTCTGAAGAAGAACGAGCTTTATATCCATTATCCGGCCAAGTTTTGGTTCTCGACGCGCCAACAACAGGTAAGCCTGAATGGAAAGTGAATGCTGATTTAATATCAGCTAAACTCGCGACCGTTAAAATACCCGCCAGTTGAAACTCATTGAAGAGTCTGGGAATATAACGGCGTTTCCCCCTTAGATTTGAAAATACAGAGAGTTAGGGTGGATATTTAAAAGGAATCAAAAGTGTTGGAGAAAGCAAATTCCGTTGATCGGCTGATCAGCATTATAGATAAAATAGGCACCGCTAAGAGCCCTATGCCTGCGTCCGATATTATTTTTCATACTGGGATTCCTAAACCAACATGCCACCGCCTTTTGCAACAATTAGAAGAGGCAGACTACGTACAACTTGATGAGCGAGGTCATTTTTACCCAGGTCCTCAAATGCTCTCAATTGCCCTCGATGTTAAATGGACTAATCAGCACAAGCTGCAAAGGCAAGCTATTTTGCACGGCTTAGCCAATAAGCTCCAAGAAACATGTGGCCTAGCGCTAGCTAAGGAAGATCCTTTGCCCCATATGGTCTACTATGACCGAATTCAAACTAACTGGCCTCTTCAAATTGTTATTCCGGTTGGATTCCCTACTCCACTTTGGGCATCGGCCAGTGGAAAGCTGTTTTTAAGCACATTAACAACTGCGCAGTTGCGCCGAGTACTCAGCAAAATAGAACTAACTCAATGTGCAAAAAATACCATCACAGATAAACAAGCGCTAAGGAAAGAGCTAGCTCAAATACAGAGAAGAGGCTATAGCATTGATAATGAAGAGTTTATTGATGGCATGGTGGCTATCTCTCTCCCACTGTATGACATAGATGGCAACTTTATGGCAGCTCTATTTTGCCATTGCCCAAAAAGTAGAAAGGATGTTGGCGATCTCGAAAACTATCTTCCAATACTGCGTTCAGCACAAAGAAACCTAGAAACTGTATATCAAGATATGAAGCAACAATTTGGCTAACTTCGGTTAGCCAGCTCTGCAAGCGTAAAGTCATAAATATCTTGAGCAGCTTGCTGTATATCGGGAAGGTAAGACTTGAGAACTTCCATTGGGGTGCGGAAGCTTGGTGCATGGCAAAATAGATAGCCGAAAACAAAATCATCACTGCCTATCGCCACAGATACCGCAACCATGCCATCAATAAACTCTTCGTTGTCTTCTCCATATCCTTGGTTTCGAATTCGATTAAGTTCTTCAAAAAACAAACCTTCATTGGTAATGGTTTTCGGCGTGCGTGCATTGAGCCCCATATGGTGCACAACATTTTCTAAAATGGTCTGTTCTAAACTAGAAAGATATAGCTTTCCTGATGCCGATGCCGCAATCGGTACTGGGCTTCCCTCTGCGAGATTAATTTGCAATGGCCAGTTACAGTTAACACGCTCGAAATACGTCATTTCAATACCATTCGGTACAGATATTCCGCAGGTTTCGCCAATTTTATCAGCCAGCTTTTTTAATACATCCAGACGCTGTTCGGAGAAACGCTGACTTTTAAGGATATGGTTAGATAAGGAGTGCAGAGCTGGACCTGCGATCAATCTCCCTATGATGTTTTCTTGTAGATAGCCCAATTCAACCAAATGATTTATCAACTTGTTCGCTGACGCAATGGGCATCGATAGTTGGAGCGCAACAGACTCCCTATTCAATTGCCCACGGCTATGTGCCACAGTCGCAACGACTTGTAACACGCGATCGAGTGTTGAGCCTTTTGTTGAGTTAACCGAATCAGGTGCTAACATAAGTTGCTGTTCTTCCTTGATGTATGGGCTATTAACCTAGCGCTAGCCTATTGTTTTTGACGCAATTGCGCAACTAACGAAGTGTTTATTCAGATAAAAATAAAGGCTCACTCACTTGTAAGCCTTTGTTGCTAACTCTATACGCTTAAGCAGAGCCCTGCCATTTCACTGCCTCACTTCATAGTCGGCATAACAAACTCTGCCTGTGAGTTTATGGATGATACTGAGTTAGACTTAATATTGGAGCTCGGCCAACGACTTGTAATTGCCTTCATTCGAGTGAAGAAACGTACACCATCAGGGCCATGCATATGCAAAGGACCAAATAGAGAACGCTTCCAGCCACCAAAGCTGTGGAACGCCATTGGAACAGGGATAGGCACATTCACTCCGACCATACCAACCTGAACGTTGGCGGTAAAATCTCTAGCTGTATCACCGTCTGCGGTGAAAATTGCTGTGCCATTTCCATATTCATGCTGATTAATCAAATTTAATGCTTGTTCATAGCTTTCTACTCGAACAACGCAGAGCACAGGGCCGAAAATCTCCTGCTGATAAATTGTCATATCAGGTGATACGTTATCGAATAGTGAGCCCCCAAGAAAATAACCTTGGCTAGACTTCGCCAGCTCATGGTCTCGACCATCAACAACCAATATTGCGCCTTCTTTTATACCCAGCTCAATATATCCACAAACTTTTTGTTTGTGTTCATTTGTAATCAAAGGTCCCATGTCATTTTCGACAGTTTGCCCATAGCCGATACCGACTTTCAAAGTAGCAAGCTTGTCTTGTAGGTTACTCACCAACTTATCGCCTACCTCATCTCCTACCGCAACCGCGACAGATATCGCCATACAACGCTCACCGGCAGCACCGTATGCGGCGCCCATCAGAGCATTCACGGCACCATCTAAGTCAGCATCAGGCATGACAACCATATGGTTTTTTGCTCCACCCAAAGCCTGTACGCGCTTGCCATACTTGGCTCCTTGCGAATAGATATACTCAGCAACAGGTGTGGAACCTACAAAGCTCACAGCTTGAATTCTTTCATCTTGAAGTAGAGCGTCTACGACCTCTTTGTCGCCCTGAACGACATTGAATACACCATCAGGAAGCCCAGCTTGCTTTAGCAACTCTGCGACATAGAGCGAAGCAGATGGGTTCTTTTCTGAAGGTTTTAGAATGAAGGTATTTCCCGTAGCAATCGCAATTGGAAACATCCACATTGGAACCATAACAGGGAAATTGAACGGGGATATCCCCGCAACCACACCTAATGGCATCATTTGAGAGTGAGCATCGACACCTGTACCCACATTCAAACTATGTTCGCCTTTTTGTAAATGAGGTATACCACAAGCAAACTCGACCACTTCTAGACCTCTTGTGATCTCACCTAGAGCATCACTGAATACCTTCCCATGCTCGCGACTTATAATTTCTGCCAACTCATTCCGACTGTCTTCAAGTAATCCTTTGAACTTAAAAAGTACACGAGCACGATTAAGAGCCGTTGTTGCAGACCAATTTGCAAAAGCCGCCTGTGCCACGTCTATCGCAGCTTCTACTTCGTTCTGGTTAGACATAAGCACTTGATTTTGCTCTTGACCCGTTGCTGGATCATAAACAGTTTGGCTTCTTTCTGACTGACTGGTTACATATTGGTTATTAATAAAGTTACTAATCATTACTTTCTTCCTTGTCTGAGTTTTTTGGGCTTAATCCTTTGGATGGTGAAATTTAAACGGTGTTTATTGCCAGACTTGTTTATACAGCTCTACCAACGTCTTTTTATCGGGAACTCTAGGATTGTTATTCGGCGATCCGGAGGCCAACGCTTGCTCTGCCATAATGTCGATGCAGTTGAGATATTCTTGGTGATCAATGCCAAATTCAGTCATCGTTGGCACATTCAGATCTCGGTTGAGCTGCTTTAACTCTATCAGTAGTCGTTCAACGGCAATCTCTGTGTTCGTACCCGCATCGACCAGTCCCATCGCAACAGCACAGTCGGCGTAACGTTCTTTTGCCGCTGGGATCGAGTATTCAGTAACGGCTGGCAATAGCATGGCATTACTCATACCGTGAGGAACATGAAAGTGAGCGCCAATTGGACGGCTCATACCGTGAACTAAAGCAACAGAAGCGTTGGAAAAAGCAATGCCTGCCAATGTCGCCCCAAGCATCATCTGCTCTCTGGCTTTCATATTGTCTGGATTATTAACCGCGTCTCTAAGATTAGGAGCGATCAATTTCATTGCCGTAAGCGCTTGCTGATCAGTGAACAAGCCTGATTTACCGCTTACATAAGCTTCAATAGCATGAGTCAACGCATCAATGCCTGTATCAGCAGTAATACGAGCCGGTGCCGTCATGGCAAGTTCAAAGTCAATAATCGCTGCTGAAGGGATTAATCCCGGCCCCATGCACAGGAGTTTTTCATCATTCGATTCATCGGTAATAATGGTTACCTTAGTGACTTCCGATCCTGTCCCTGCCGTTGTTGGAATAGCAATCAACGGCATTATTGGCATAGTCACCAAGTTAGGCACACTGTAGTCTCTAATCCTTCCTTGATATTTAGCCAGCAAAGCGATCGCTTTGGCACTGTCTATAACACTGCCTCCTCCCAGAGCAATAACGCCATCGTACTGCCCCTCTATCGCTTGTTTAACCGCTGGAAGTATGGATGCTTCAGTTGGTTCAGGAATCGTGTCGGTAAACGTTTCACTGACTACACCATCCTCCTGAAGAATGTTTTTCAGACGCTCCACTTTGCCTAGTGATGCCATTATCGGATCAGAAACGATCATCACTTTACGACACCCCAGTTGAATAGCTACTTTGCCCGCGGCATTGATAGCACCTTGGCCTATTTGCAAAAGCTTTGGTAATACAATTGATTGACTCATACTCACCTCAACGTATATCGATACTTTTAGTATCATTATTTAAAAACATAAATTTCAGGTGTAATAATGCCCCACATGACATGAATAGTTCTTGTTAGTGGTTCAGTTATAATCCTAAGTTGGTTGATTTATCTAATAGCTTATCTGTCTTAATGGGAACTTAAGCTGCGACTAGCGCATCTCTTATTCTCTTGTATTTTTTATAACGGCCAGCAAAGAAATGATGGCGCAAAATGTCCGGTCTGAAGAACCGGTGTTGTAACGTTGTTTTCTGTTCCTCAACACACCCAGTCACGGTTTCGAAGGCCATCATTGCAACCCCACAAGCTCCGACTTCCCTTACATTGCTTGCGCTGACTTGCACATTTAGAATGTCTGCAAACAACTGGCACCAATAATCACTTCGCGAAGCCCCGCCACTTATTGAGATCGTATCGATGTGATAACCAGAAGCTCGCAACCGTTCAATATGTTCAAAATGTGCGAAAACAATCCCTTCGTAAAATGAATAGACCACATGAATATCTTCATGCCACGCTTTAAGCCCAACAATGTTAGCGGCGGCGGACTGTTTATCTGTCGTGCCGTAGAGGTAAGGCATAAACAAAGGAAGACCTTCGTTAAGTTGTAGCGAGGCAAGCTTCTGATTAAATTGGTCAAATATAGATAAACCTAATTGTTCTGCTTGTTGTTTCTCTTGGTAAAAGAAGCGTTGTACAAGCCATTCTAAATTTGACGCCGAGCAGGTGCTCGATTCAATTGCCAAGTATTGGCTTTCGTTCATTTTACACGCCATAAAGACTTGTTCTGATGGCAATGAACGGGTGACGACCTGATTGATATTCCAAGTTCCTGCGACTACAGATGTATCACCATTTTGATATGCTCGTGAACCATAAGCACAAGCAACAACATCAAACATTCCCGCAATGACGGGCGTTCCCATGATGAGCCCCGTGTCTAAAGCGGCTTCAGCAGTGATACTTCCAATCACTTGGGCACTATTGTAAACAGGCGGAAGTTTTGAGCGAATATCCACGATATCGTAGGCTGAAAGTAGTTCATCACTCACACTGTCATTTTCAAAATCAAAAAGTCCTGAAGCGGTCAAGTCACCCCATTCAGTTGCACACTCTCCAGTCAGTCGGAAGTTAATATAGTCTTTGCAAAACAATACTTGCCCGATGCGTTGGTAGATATCTGGTTGGTGGCGTTTGAGCCAGTGGAGTAAAACCGCGGTTTGTGAAGACCAGGCACCTTGACGATTTCGACGAGTTAACATCGTGTAGCCTTCTGACACTTTAAGCTGATTTACCTCGTCCTCCGCTCGGCTATCTAGAGATTTAATCGCAAGTAGAGGAGATCGTTCATCATCCAACAGGTAAACACCGTTACCATGCCCACTGCATCCAAGAGCCATAATCTTGTTCGCGGCAATACCTGATTTGGTAACCACTTGACGAACAATACCTGAGCAGAGTTTCCAACACTCAGATAAGTCGCCTTCGGTATAATTTGGGCGAGGGATGTGAGTGGGATAATTACAGGCAACAGCGAACACTTCTTCACCAAACTCGTTAAACAAGGCTGCTTTTATCGCCGTGTTACCGCAATCAATACCTAGTGCATATGTACTCATGTATCCCTCCAGTCCCTTTGTTATTTACTGCCTAGGTAAATATCCATTGCTTGCTTGGTTGAAGCGTTGTTGTGGATCATTGCCATCAAGGCATTAACCACAAGACTAGGATTAGGGTGTTGATAGATATTACGTCCATACACCATTCCCAAAGCGCCCTGATCCAGTAAGGCTCTTGCTTTACTGAACACAGCTTCAATGTCTTCTCTGCCACCGCCTCGCACTAGTACTGGGCAACGTGCCGCTTCCACAACCTTATGGAAATCTTCTGAATGCGTCGTCGGATCGGCTTTGATGATGTCTGCACCTAGTTCTCTGGCCATTCGAACCAGTGTGACGATTTTTTCGCAATCGCCATCAACCATATAGGCTTGACCGTGAGCATTTGGCTGCATGACTAAAGGTTCAATCATGAGTGGCATGCCGTATTTTTCACACTCTGCTTTAACTTTACTGATATTGATAACACATTGCTTAAACAGCTCAGGTTCATCAGGCAACATAAACAAGTTCACGACGACACAAGCCGCGTCCATTTGCAGAGCTTGAATAAGTGGTTGTTCAGCATTTTGTAATAATGCCCACATATGACGGTGACGCTCAGCGTTATAAGGGTTACCCAGATCTATACGCATAACCAATGCTGGCTTATCTTTTCCGTCAACATTTTGCAGTAAGTCCGATTGTCCTGCGTTCATTTGAATTGCGTCCGGTTTGGCGTGAACAAGTTGTCTCACTACTGAAGCCATATCCTCAAGTCCATCAAGGAACGAAGGTTCATTGCACACGCCATGATCGATTGCGACATCCAAGCATCGGCCATTATCAAATAGACGTTTCATCCTCACTTTATTGGTTAAATACATTCTCTTCTCCGTTAGTTAACTTTTTCATATTCCATTGATCCCTTTTCGAGTTATCGCTGATGTAAAAGGAGTTAAAAGTCGCTTATTGCATCTGCAAGCCATGTAGGTTTAGCAGTACTTGTGTTGATGCATTACGATCCGTTGCTTTATCTGCGTCATTCCAATTGAAGTAGTTTGCTACCCGTTCTGAAAGCTCTTCGAACACGGCTTGATTGAGCTTCCCTTCAATAGCAATCGATGTTCTGCGCAATATGAGATCCAAAGTAGTTGAAACAAACTCATGCTCTAATATGAAGTCGATTTCGCCTACTGTGTATTCAGGCAAAGTGGTAAGGGGTTGATCCCCTTTCCCATATAACGATTTCAACAGCATTTCACAGTGCGTTCCGTAGCGCTTAAACCAACAACTCACTTGTTGTTCGGTGTAGTCGGGATAACGTTGACTCAGTTGAAGTAAGTACTGCTCTTTTTCGCTGTCACCAATGGGGTAACCAACACCGCCACCGATTGCTTTTTGTTTGGTTCCGCACTGCCTTTTAACCTTCAGTGCAACAAGCAGCTCATCAGCGACTTCTTCACCAAAGGCTCTAAATGTTGTCCATTTACCGCCAATTAAGGAGTAAACCGTCGTATTTCCAATTCTGTCTCGCCTAATCGAATGACTTCTGGGAATTTGCCCTGTTGTTGAGGTTTTTATAGAAGGTAACGGACGTACACCGCAAAATCGGTAAACAATCTGAGAGCGATTGATATCAAGATGTGGAAGTACGCCTTTTACTGAAGACAGAATGTAATCTATCTCTTCGTCAGTGCACCTTACACTGTCTGGATCACTGGTAGGGATGTCCGTTGAGCCAATAAGTACCTTGTCGAAATAGGGAAAAAGAATGCATACACGCCCTTCACTATTCTCATAAAACAACATGTTGCCAGCCAATTGTTCGGTCAACGCGGGATTGTCGATAATAATGTGAGAGCCTTTGGTTCCCTGTATGTATTGACTGGGTTTGCACAACAAACCATTAGTAGCATCAACCCATGCTCCCGTGGCATTAACGATATGTTTGCATTTGACCTCTACAGATTGGTTTGAATGAATAGGCTGAACACATAGTTCACCATCATCACATCGAACTACTTTTGTATAGTTGAGAGCCACACCACCAGCATTCACCCCCTCCTGAACTAACTCAATGGCAAGACGTTCAGGAGAGCTGATCCAAGCATCAAAATATGTTGCACTACAGCGAACTTTTCCGCCCATCAAAGGCCAGCGAGAACGTGTAGTCTTGCCTGAATGTATTTTGTGCCCAGGCATGACTTGGTCACTTTTGGTGAACCAGTCATAGAGTGTTAAACCAAGTTTAATCACTATCGAGCCTCGCTGAGATGGCCTATCTTTCAAACGCAAGAATTTCAAAAGGCCATCAAAAATCCCAGACCAAGTGGAATATATCGGTATGGTTGTTTCCAATGGAGCCACCAGATGCGGGGCGTTACCGAGCAAGCGGTTGCGCTCAAACAACGCTTCTTTGACCAAGTCAAACTCACCATTTTCTAGATAGCGCAAACCGCCATGAATCATCCGAGATGGCGCAGCACTGGCTTTGGAACAAAAGTCGTCTTTCTCAACTAGGAGTACTTTCACGCCTTGCAGTGCCAGCTCTCTAAACACGCTTATTCCGTTGATACCGCCACCAATGACCACAACATCGAACACATTGTCGCGACCTAAACTATCGATTCCTGCATTATTTTTTTCCATCACGCATCCTGCCAAGTAACATGGTCGATACCTATAAGTCGCTATTGCGCCAATTCAAGTTTTCTAAAAAACTCATGTGACTTGGTATTGATAAGATTCACTTCTTCAAGAGAAAGAATGACTTGCCCTGCAATGGCATTTTCTACCGCTTGTTGCGCATTTCTCGCGCCACAAAGTGCGTACGTTATTCCTGGCTGTTGCAATGTCGCTGCAATCACCAACTGTGCGACTGTAATGTTTTTCTGTGTAGCAATAGGTTCTATTGATTGACAAAACTCTTGAACCTTACGGCGGTTATCTACTGCAAACATCGGATTTGTAATGCGCTGGTCATCGCCAGTGAAAGTACGTTCAGGTGATACTTTTCCGCTTAATAGCCCCATAGCAAGCGAAGAATAACTAAGGCAAGCCACGTTGTTCTTGATGGTCATTGGTAGCAAGCTATCCTCAAGTTCGCGTTCGATAAGGTTATATTTCTCTTGCACCGCATCGACAACACCACACTTTTGATAAGCAGCGAGATCTTCCTTACTCACGTTGCTAATACCAATTGCACGAATTTTCCCCGCTTTTTTTAACGTCTGTAACGCATCCATGGTTTCTTCTACTGGCGTGGTTGGATCCTGCCAATGCGTGATATACAAATCGAGATAATCTGTTTGTAAACGTTTTAAGCTCTGTTCTACTTCATAGTGAATAGCATCAGCACCAAGATAACGATGGACAGGTTTTCCATTTTCATTAAAAAAGTGATTACCCTTGTTCGTGTGCCAAACCAACCCACACTTCGTTGCAAGAACAACTTGGTCACGTTTTCCTTTAATTGCTTTCCCAACAAGCTCTTCTGATACTCCAAGCCCATACGCAGGTGCCGTATCAATAAGGGAAACGCCATTGTCTAATGATGCATGAATCGCTTCGATAGCCGCTTTCTCATCGGTACCGCCCCACATCCAACCACCCATAGCCCAAGTTCCCAATCCAATAACTGAAGCCTCAATACCAGATTGTCCAATTTCTCTCGTTTGCATAATTCTTCCCTATTTAGCTAATTCCAAAACGCTGGCAATTGTCTCTTCATCAGACACTAATCCATTGATCAGACCGCCTTTAAGTGCAGCATGTATTGCTTTTACTTTTGACTTTGTCGCGGCGACACCAAAACTGTGTTCAATATTGCCAAGTTCCTCTAGATTTAGACCAATTAGCTTGCTGTTGACCTGTTCAGCACATGCTTTGCCATCTAGGTCGTAGAGATGAGCAAGAACCTCACCCTGACACTTATGGCTAATATGCTCCTCAAACTGTTTACCGCTCAAAGTTCTTAAGTCGTAGTAACTGTCTGTTTTACTTGACACTGAACCAATACCGACCATAGCAATATCCGCGTTTCGTGCCATATCTAGAACTTCCCTCACGCTTCGCATCTCCATAAGCATTTCACGTTGCTCATCGGTATCTACGAAAAGCGGAGCATGTAACTGAGCACTTTTTCCACCCAACTTCTCAGCCAATTTAGAAGCGAGATAGTTCACATCCGTAAAGTGTCGCCCTTGTACCCCGCCCGTTGCGGGTACCACGCATACATTGGGAAAGTTCATTGGCTTGAGTTGTTCAACTATCATTGACATCGTTTTTCCGCCACTGATGCAGACAACACTATTAGGTTTGATTGTTTCAATAAGTAGTTCACCCGCCGCTTGCGCAACTTGTTGAGTAATGATGACTTCATCTTGGCTGAGACTTGGCTGAATCACCGCTGTTTTAAGGGTAAATATATGCTGTAGGCTCTGCTCTAAACTGTAGCTGCGTTCCTGAGGTAACTTTAAGGTAATCTCTACCAAACCATCATCATGAGCTTGCTTAATGACACGATTCACCTTCGCGGTCGATAACCCCATTAATTTGGCTATATCTGACTGGCTGCAATTTTCCATATAACGTAAAGTTAAAATCTTAGCCGTCTGCCTTAAGATGTCATCTCGCTCATTCATCGCCATACCAACCCCCTATTTACTCATCAACATTGGCCAAAATCGTTCATCTCAACGCCAAAATAAATGTTAATCACAGGTGAAATTTATTTCATCTGCGTAAAAAGTAATCACAAAAATGACGAAGTACAAGTCAAAATGATACCAAACGTATCAATTTATCTATTTAAGTGCCAAAGATCACATTTATTACCAAAACTGATACGTATCGTATCGATATGACGTTGACCTGTTACATTTTGTTCACTAAGTTTTAACACGTGAAATATATTTCACCTGTCTGAAAGATAATTCACATCAGCGAGAACAACCTGTTGTACTGCTAGCGACGAGAATGATATCGACATAATTCAAATAGCAGTTGTTGCTCATAAGACGAGTGAATACCACATGTAAACGGAGAAGATTATGAAGTCAGCGACTTTAACAAAGATGCTAAATAAGGGACTAATAGCCACGAGTATTCTCGTCGCATCCAGTTTCGCAACAACAACACTAGCTAATGAACGGATTGCGTTTTTTGTATCGGATCTTTCAAATGTGTTCCATCAATCACAAGCAACAGAAGCCAAACGGTATGCAAAAGAGAAGTACGGTGCTGAAGTTGTCATTTTTGATGGAAAAGCAGACTCAGCAGTGATGACACAAAATGTCGACCAAGTTGCTGCAGGGGCCTTTGATGGAGCGTCACTGCATATATGGGATGGAGAAGCTGCAACACCTGGCGTACAAGAAGCTCTCAGCGAAAAAATTGCAATGACCTCATTCTTTAGCCCTATCACTGACACTGGTATTCCAACAGCGCGAAGTGATGAAGCAACCGTATCCTTCGAGATGGGTGCACAAATGGCAAAAGAGTGGAAAAAAGCTCATCCCGATAAACCAATAGTGATGGTTCAGTTAGGCTGGCCAAACCATACCGAAGTGAACTCAGGCCGAACCAATCCTTTCGCAGAGGGCGTCTTTTCAGTTGATCCTAATGCGAAAAACCTTGGAGCGCTTGATGCCAGTGGCGGGCAAGAAGCAGCAAAACAGATCATCGTTGACTTATTAACTCAACAACCAGAAGTAAACCTTATTTACTCTGAAGCATCGAATCTGACGGTAGGAACTATGGCAGGCCTTTCGCAGCTTGGTCGCGGTAAGTTTAAAGACGGCAAACCGGTGACTGAAATTGTAGCAAGTGTCGACTTTGACTCCGTTGAGTTTGAACAAATCTACGATCCAAACTCAAGCTTGAAAGTTTCAATGGGACTACCACCAATTGAAACAGCACGCGGACGTATCGATTTAGTCATGGACGTAATCAACAACAAAGTCGCATCAAGCAGTAACAAGGCTGAAGAGTTCTTCTACAAAGCTTATACGATCTCCTATTGGACAATGCCAAAACCAGATGCTGAGCAGTGGCTAGAAGCACAGTTCAGTAACTAACTCTTGGTGTAAGGGCGATCTTACTGGATCGCCCCTTTCGCTATTCAAACTCTAACATCTCATAACCAAGGAAAGAGCGGCTTCATCTGTGTCCTCTATAGCGACAGAACAGTTTTGAAGAATCAGCAACTGAAGGAGAGATCAACTTGAATACTCAGAATTCAACTACTGTTCTCTCAATTGAAGGGCTTGTTAAAGACTACCCTGGAGTCAGAGCAGTCAACAATGTCAGCTTTTCAATTGAACGAAGTACAGTCCATTGCCTAATTGGCGAAAATGGAGCGGGTAAGTCCACTTTAGTAAAAATGATCACTGGTGCGATACAACCAACTCAGGGATCGATGAAGGTTAATGGTAACCCTTACAAACCTAATGGGACGCAAAGTGCTCGAGAATCTGGTATCGCGACCCTGTTCCAAGAACTGCATGTAGTAGATGAACTGACGGTACTTGAGAACCTAACGCTAGGCATGGAACAAAGCCGATTTGGTTTCCTTGTTAAGTCTGATTTGGATGCGAGAGTTATCAATACCCTAGCAACGATTGAACCGTCGATCGACCCTTATGCCAGAGTGTCGACACTAAGCGTTGCTCAAAAACAGATTGTAGAAATTGCCCGTGCATCGTCATCGGGGGCAAGCGTGATCATTATGGACGAGCCTACTGCCGCTTTATCCGAGCGCGAAGTGGAAAGACTATTTAGTGTCATTCGACGCCTTCAGCAACAGCATGTCACTGTTATATACATTTCCCATAAACTCGATGAAGTGTTGTCGCTTGGTGACCGAGTTACAGTAATGCGCGACGGTCAACATATTGCGACCAAGTCAATGAATAACGTAAACGGTCGAGAAGAACTTATTGAAATGATGATTGGCCGCAGTATTCGTCACGACTACACACCCAGAGATACAGTCAGCGATGACGTTTTCTTATCCGTTGAAAAGCTTTCCAACCACAGGCTAAAAGAGGTTTCATTCACCATTAAAAAAGGGGAAATTGTTGGCTTTTATGGACTTGTAGGTGCAGGAAAAACTGAAATCGCCCGCGCGATTTTTGGCGCAGATGAAGTGTCAGGATCAATCAAACTTAATGGGCAACAAGTTGGGCGTTCCCCCAGAGAAGCGATTGCAGCAGGCATAGCACTTGTCCCAGAGGAACGACGCACTCAAGGCTTGTTCACCAATTTAACCATCCGCGAAAACATTCCAGTGATGAATTTACCTCGAATGTCCGATTTTGGCGTATTCAAAGAACAAGATGAACTAAACGCTGCACATGAATATGTTGAAAAGCTGTCTATTGCAACAAGCTCAATAGAAAAGCACGCGGAGAAACTGTCCGGCGGCAATCAGCAAAAAGTCGTTATAGCTAAATGTCTGTTTTCTCAAGCAAAGCTACTTTTGCTTGATGAACCAACACGGGGAGTCGATGTTGGCGCAAAAAAAGAAATTTATGACTTAGTCAAACAGCTTGCGAACCAAGGTAACTCTGTCGCGGTCTTTTCTACCGAATTGGAAGAGATCCTCGGTGTGTGTGATCGAATATTCCTCCTTTATGACGGTTCGCTCGTATCTGAAATCACCAATGGACCTAACATCGATACCAACTTTATCTTGAACGCCGCAACTGGTGGACTTCGGGAGGCTGTATGATTCACTCAACAATAAATTCTAGCAACTCACCAGAGCGTTTGAAGGATAGAGCTAGCGACCAAATGTATATCACCATGTTGGTGGCTGGTGTCGCTATCGGACTCTTTTTGGTCGCTTCTGTATTCGTTCCAAACTTCTTTCAAGTACAGAACATGCTGAACTTAGTGACCAACAACTGGTCAGTCATAGCCTTAGGGATTGGCGTTTCTTTTCTCTTAGTTTCAGGCAATTTTGACTTATCTGTAGGCGGCATCGTTGCTTTGTCGGGAGTGCTTTCCGTTTGGTTTGCTCAATCCGCTATCGGAGGTTCGGAACTTTCTACAGGACTAGGTTTGCCCTATTGGCTTGCTATTCTCGGAGCCCTGCTCGGCGCTCTGGTAATTGGAGCATTAAATGCTCTATTTGTGGTCAGGTTTAAGATCCCTTCTATCATCGTTACTCTCGGCACCATGATGGTGGCGAGAGGTATCGCTCAAGTTATCACACAAGGCTCACAAAGAAATACCAACTTACCTGCTGAGTTCGGTTACCTAGGAAACCTAAAAGTATTTGGCACATCATTGCAGTTTCCAGTGTTGTTCATGCTGCTGCTTCTAGCGTGTGCAATTTTTATTGAACGCAAAACCGTGTTTGGTCGTATTACATACTGGATAGGTTCTAACCCGGAAGCCGCAAAACTATCGGGTATCGACAGTGTCAAGCATATCACTTACCTCTACCTATTCAGTTCTCTTATCGCTGGAATTGTCGGTGTTTTACTTTCTTCAGAATTTAAGTCTGGATTTTCAAACCGAGGCTTATTAATGGAATTCGACGCCTTAGTTATAGCGCTATTAGGAGGCATCGCCATCGCAGGTGGTTTTGGTTCCGTCATAGGGATGTTTTTTGGCGCCATTATACTCGCAGTGGTGACCTCGGCAGCGACTGGCCTAACCCTTTCTCCTGACTGGCAATTTATCTTAAAAGCTATTGCGGTATTTCTAGCAATAACGGCTCAAACTTGGGCTCTATCCTTTAGAAACAAATGATGGTGGTGAAAGCAATGTCTGAATCAACAAAAGTGTTAAGCACGACACCAGCTTTAGGAAATCAAATCGCTGATTTTATCCGCAATTACTATATTTACTTTGTACTGGCAGCCATTGTCATCGCTCTCAGTAGCGTCAATCTCGACCAATATCCACTGTTTGAGCGCGGTAACTTTTTATACAAAAAGAATGTCATCAACATTCTACGTGTATCAGCTCCTATACTGGTTCTCGCCGGTGCATTTACCCTATTAATGGTATCTGGCTATATCGATTTATCCGTTGGCAGTACCATGAGCTTAACTGCGGTTATTTATGCTTTACTTGCAATAAACGGCATACCATTTCTCCCCGCATTTTGTATCACCGTGATGTGGGGGGTTCTGCTTGGTGCATTCAATGGCCTGCTCGTGGTAAAACTCAACATCACCCCGGTTATTGCCACACTCATCACTTTAAGTCTGTACAAAGGTATGGCGCTTTTATTAGTGGAAGATGGCGTCTCCGCAATTAAATCGGTGGGTGATATGAAGATGCCGAGTTGGTTCAACGATTATGCTCGTGATGCCGTGCTTATGGGATTACCTATGGCGTTTTGGGTAGCCGTTGGTGTAACTGTACTTTTAATTGTTCTACAAAGTCGTTCGTTACTCGGAAAATACGCTGCTGCAACAGGGGGTAACCCAACAGCTGCAAAATTATCTGGGATTAAAACCGGATTAGTCGTATTCATTCTTTACGCAGTAGTCGGGGCAACCGCTTCTCTTGCTGGAATTGCCCGTGCAAGCTTTATGTCTTTGGGTGACCCATTATCCGGTGACGGTATGGAGTTGACCGCCATTTTGGTCGTACTCATTGGCGGTACAGCATTTAGCGGTGGTGAAGGAAAGGTGCTGCGTTCCTTTATCGGAGCTCTCATTATAATGACGCTCACTGTCGGAATGCTCACTCTTGTCCCAGCTTACTATCAAACTTTAGTGATCGGTGGTGCGTTGCTCGCAGCAGCCGCTTCCAACCATTTAGTGAGCCGAAAGCAAAAACAATCGTAGGTTATCAAAAGTTTCATAGCATTTGAGGCTTATCCCCAACCGTCATCATTTAGCTATCTCAATGATGACGGTTGGGACTTCGACAAAAAGCGTTTATTAAGCTTTACCAATAGTAAAAATACCGCCTCTCTGCATCAATGGAAGCACTATGGCTTACTGAACTTTACTTAGATCGACGATTGGCTCATGCACTTGCTGCACTTTTTTACCATTCAGAAGTTTATTCACATCTTTAACCGCACTATCCACTTCTGCTGAAGAAGACAATACCGTATACGTTAGATCAAAATGTTTACTTTCACCTGCATGAATCGTCGGGACTAGGCCCAGAGGACGTTGGAACTTGGTGTTGTAGGCGTAACTGGTACCAGGTTCAATTCCCGTAACATAACCTTGCTGTAAAGTATCTGTGTTTTTCCAAATCGTCAGAACTGGCAGTTGGCTGGTATTGTATTGCATTGATACACCTAGGTTGCCCGCCTTGTTATGTAACACCGCTAATGTGTTTCCGCTCTTATCTGCGACAGGTTTTAGATTGTAAACCATCTCATCATACCCTTTAGTTGGGCCTAGGTAAGTTTGCCAATCTTTCAAGCCTTTATCTGCGTAGCTATTAAAGGGAGAAATTTCACTGGCAGCGGCATACACTTTTGCACCTTTTTCTAATATTGGGCTGCCAAAGTTAGAGTGATAAATAATTTGGTATTCATCGTCGTAATCAGATTTGTTGGTCAAAATATCACTGAGCGAGAAGCTGTTTTCTCCAGGAGTAATAGAAAACGATGTTTTTGTTACTAGCTCTGCTTTTTTAAACGTTCTTTCCGACACTTCACCTTCAACTGTAATAGTGTGTGGAGCCTCGTCGCTAATAATGACTTTAATTGTCGAACTTGGCGTATTTTGAACTCGACCATGCAAGCTAAGTAGTTGACCATTGTCATCTACCCCTGGATGCCCCGTCCATTCATAACCACAACGTACCATCATTTCATTGAAGCCATCCAACCAACCGAGCCCGTTACGACTTTCCAAATCAATGTAGGCTGGGTTCACAATTTCTTTTACTGGCGAATCCCAGCCTAACACTCGTTTGCCATCTTTCTTAACGTCAAAAATCCCCATACCTCTGGTTGGTACTAAGGTCACTTCCAGCTCACCATTCTTTATGACAATAATGTCAACGCCTTCTTGCTTACCGCCATGTAAGCGCACTTTTTCTATGCTAAAAGGGATATTTCCAAAACCAAGTTTTTGGTTCGTAATTTCCCAATTTTCAACATAAGTATTCGTTGCGGTATCGGTTAGGGTAAATTCTGCTGCTGTAGCATAAAGCGGTGCAACCAAAGTAAGAGCTGCAACAAGTGGTTTTATTTTCATAGTTTGATCCTTTAAATAATTTTTCTGACATTTAAGCTGAATCGTTTCAGCTATCAAAATTGCAGACAAAAGATTTAGGATCAAAGTGCTGAACAAATAGATGTGATTCAGTTCATCGAACTGGTCACTTTTTAGCCTATTAATGTTTGATGAATCACGTTCAGCACTAACTGATTGATTTATAAATAGTAATATAACGACGTTGAAATGTTATTTTTTAGAATCGAATGTATACCTTGGGTAATAGTCAAAAACTTAGGTTCTATGGCTCTGCAATAGACGTTAGCGTTTTAAATAATGCTGATACGTGTATTTTTCCGGATTTAGGCTTGTTCTCGTATACTCAAAAATCCTTCCATCTTTAAGTTTTCCAACTGAATGGATACGAATCAGAGGTCGATCTGGCGACACATCTAACGCAGCGCAAATATTTTCGTCCGGCATAATCGCTTCAAAATCTTGAATTGCTCCGTCAATTTTAAAACCCAAATCTTGTTCTAAATATTTGTATTTAGAGCCTTCAAGCGAAAGAAGATTGATTTGTGGGAACAAGGCAACAGGCATATAGGAGTCTTCGTAAATCGACGGGATATCATCAATCAACTTAATACGACGGATAAAATACACCTTTTCTGAAGGAGCTATTTTTAAGAAATTGGCTATTTTTTCATCCGGAGACATCAACTGAAATTCTACAACCTTATAAACCAGTCGCTTATCCGAATCCGCAAGCATTTCTTTGGTAGTGACCAGGTTCGACATGGAATTGGCCATCGCTTTACTGATCACGCTGGAACCTGAACCTTGGCGTGTTTCGACCAATCCAAGTTTAACAAGCTCATCAATCGCCTTGCGTACCGTACTTCGGCTAACTGAATAGTGTTCAATCAGTTCTTTCTCTGTCGGCAAGGAATCTCCAATTTGTAACTCATCCGAATCAATACGAGCCTTTAGATCCAGCATTAATTTCTTATACAGCATGATTTCCCCTTTGTTTGTTGCCAATAATTATTACATACAAAAGATACAAATCAATAACCAATTTAGTTCTATAAAACCCAAACATCCTTCTCATTACCACTCAAAAGTTGTCATTTATTTGTATCTATACAAATAAATTGATCACGATCTCCATTCTATTAAGATCAATTTGTTATTTATTTGTCATTATGAATAATCACCAAAGCAAACATCATTACTAAACCAAAAAGAAACAAAAATACGGTGGTCATATGAACATAGAGAAGATATCCAGAGACTTGATTCCCTTATTGGGAGGGAAAGAGAACATTAGTAGTGCCGCTCATTGTGCCACTCGATTAAGACTTGTCCTCGTAGATGATAGTCAGCTAAACCAAGCAGAAATCGATAACGTTGAAGGTGTTAAAGGTTGTTTTGTCAACGCCGGACAAATTCAGATCATTTTTGGTACAGGGCTAGTCAACAAAGTGTATGCGGAGTTTGTTTCCCAGATCGGTTTAAGTGAAACATCAAAGGCTGAGCTCACTAATATCGCGACACAAAAGTTGAATCCGTTTCAGCGCATAGCCCGACTTCTATCAAACATCTTCGTACCTATTATTCCGGCTATAGCATCAGCCGGTCTGCTAATGGGATTGCTTGGCCTCGTTCGCTCCAATGGGTGGGCAGCCCCAGACAGTGCATTATTTATCATGCTCGATATGTGCAGTTCCGCTGCATTCATTATTTTACCGATCCTGATTGGTTTTACCTCCGCTAAAGAATTTGGCGGTAACCCGTTCCTAGGTGCGGTTTTAGGCGGCATTCTGACTCATCCAGCGTTAACTAATGCCTGGGGAGTGGCTTCCGGCTACAACACCATGGACTTTTTCGGCATTGATGTGGCTATGATTGGCTATCAAGGAACGGTCTTTCCAGTGCTACTCGCCGCTTGGTTTATGAGTAACGTTGAGAAGCAACTGCGCCGTATTGTTCCTGATTCTATCGACCTTATCGTCACCCCTTTTGTTACGGTCATCTTAACGGGTTTTGTCGCGTTGTTGTTTATAGGTCCTATCGGACGAGCACTCGGTGATGGCATCACTCTCTCACTCAGCTTTATCTATGAACACATTGGCTGGCTTGCTGGATTTTTGTTTGGCGGTACCTACTCAATGATTGTCATTACCGGTATCCACCACAGCTTCCATGCCATTGAAGCTGGCCTGCTAACCAACCCTGAAGTGGGAGTAAACTTCCTGCTACCTATCTGGTCGATGGCTAACGTGGCGCAAGGTGGTGCATGTCTTGCGGTAGCATTTAAAGCAAAAGATACAAAAGTTAAGGCCATCGCCGTTCCAGCTGGCATCTCCTGTATGTTGGGCATTACAGAAGCGGCTATCTTCGGTGTGAACTTACGCTATGGAAAGCCATTCGTTGCGGCACTTATTGGCGGTGCTTTGGGCGGTGCATACGTAGTATTAACCAAAGTCGGCATGACAGCGGTAGGAATGACAGGTATTCCGGGCATGGTTATCACGCAACCAGGTAGCTTGCTGAACTATATTATTGGCATGTGTATCGCCTTTGGTGGCGCATTTGTTATTTCTTACCTCATCTCTGCGGTTAACAAAAAATAACCCCGAGTCACTCGTTTTCACTTTGCAATATAGATATAAGAAGAGATTTGTTTATGTATAAGATTTTTTATCA
Source organism: Vibrio sp. Hal054 (assembly GCF_037162405.1). Lineage (NCBI taxonomy): Bacteria > Pseudomonadati > Pseudomonadota > Gammaproteobacteria > Vibrionales > Vibrionaceae > Vibrio > Vibrio sp. Hal054. The sequence continues at coordinate 2,114,082 of NZ_JARLUT010000001.1, forward strand.
ACCCGAAGGCCACTGGTTTGGCGACTGCATGCCCTATTGCGAAGATGGTGTGTTTTATCTTTACCACCAGCGCGATACTCGTAACCCAGGCCCGATGGGTGAACCTTTTGGCTGGTCACTTTGTACCACATCAGATTTTCGCCACTATCAAGAACATGGCACGGCGATAGAACATGGTTCAAATGATGATCAAGACCAATACATCTATGCGGGCAGCGTGTACCAAACCGCCCAAGACACCTATACCGCTTTCTATACCGGTGCTAATAAAATTTTCAAAAAGAAAGGCATTCCTTCACAAAAGCTCATGCAGGCGACTAGCCATGATTTAATTAACTGGCAAAAGAATGGCAATGCAGAACAGATCGTTCCACAAGAAGGCTACGACGTATTTGCTTGGCGTGACCCGTTTATTGTCTGGAATGATGAGAAAGAAGAGTATTTGCTGGTACTCGGAGCCAGAGCCCCAGGTGATAACAGAGAACGTACCGGTCGCTTGGTTTCTTTTACCAGTAAAGATATGAACAAGTGGGACTTTCAAGGAGACTTCTGGTATCCGGGATTGTTCACAATGATTGAAATGCCGGAGCTATTTAAAATTGGCGAGTGGTGGTATCTGATTGTTTCTGAGTTCAGTGACAAAAACAAAATGATCTATCGAATGAGTCGTAGCCTTGATGGTCCTTGGATTGCACCTCATGACGATGCTTTTGACGGCAGAGCATATTATGCCGGCCGTACAGCGACAAATGGCACCAATCGTATTCTTTTCGGATGGGTTCCAACAAAAGAAAATGATGACGATTTGGGCAATTATGAATGGGGAGGCACTTTCGTTCCTCAAGAAGTTTACCAACGACCAGACTACTCACTGGGCGTAAAACCGGTTAAATCAGTGCTGGATGCATTTTGCGTCAAGACAGCATTGGCAGATGTCCATTTACAAACCATTGATACCCATAAAACACAAGTTCTCACTGAGAACAGTTCAACCTGTTTTACTCTTGAAGCAACGGTGAAAATTGCAGAAGGTACTCGTGGGTTCTCTATTTTCATTTATGGGAATGAACTCGAAGAAGCGTATGAATACCGTTTTTCACTCAACGAAAAACAGCTTACTTTCGACAAAACACCGAACTGGCCTTGGTTCCAGTATATGAATAAGGGATTGGAGCGACCAATTAATCTACAAAATGATACCGAGTACAAACTGTCTATCATCGTTGATGACGATATCGCAGTTCTGTACATCAACGGCACGGCACTGAGTGTTCGAATGTATCAAAAACCGGGCACAAAACTTAGTTTCGGCATCACAGACGGTGACATCGAATTAACTAATATTGTGCTGTCCAAACTGGAGCAATAACAACTAACAGTGATGGTCATCTGACAGCCGGATGACCATCTAAATTTAAGTTTGTTTTGATACATTGCAGCAGCTTGACATCAGAATAGAACAGATTGATATGACTCACTTCTGAACTAACTTTCTTCATCCTATCATCGTATACTTAACCGCCATTTTAAAATGACATACTCTTCAACAAAGCATTTTAGTTATTAATGTTATTTTTATTGCGCGAGCCACAAGTAATGTACGTAGAAAGGGTTAATTCTGTATGTTAAGTATTCCATTACCATTTGTTGCTGCCTTTCTACTGTTTCTAGTTATTGTCGTATTGAGGCTGAAAGCACCTAATCATTGGAAAAAACCAATAGGCTTTATTTTTCTCTGTATCATCACCATGACAGTCGTTGGGTTACGTTGGACAATGGATTACCCTTTTCTACGCGCTATTCAACCTATCTTAGGTGCCTGTTTACCTGTTACTGCTTGGCTCTCTTTTTCAAAGGCACACCGGCATTCTTCTAGCTACTTTCTTCATAGCTTAGGGCCGCTTATCGTTGCACTATGCTCACTCAGCTATCCCTATTTGTGGCCCAATATCATTGATTATTTGGTTCCGTTATTGTCCTTATTTTATGGATTAAGCCTTATAAAATCGTCTTTTTCTCCAGCCGAAGAAGTTTCATTAAATCAATTAACGCAGGTTTCAATTGCTGAACGAGCTACCGGACTGCTATTAATTATCTCAGCTTTAACTGACAGCGCTATATCCTATGACTTTTTTGCTTCTTCAGGGGTGCATACACACTTAATACTATCGGTCAGCTATCTTATCCTGATACCTGCTATTGCTAGTATGGTTGTTTTTGTCAGCATATGTACCCCGATTCAATCAGGTGAAGTGGCAACTGAACAACAGGAACGTCAACAAAACAGAAAAGAACAATCTGAAGTAGCTCTGCAAGAGATACCAAGTTTGAATGAAGATGAAACATCGCGCATTTTGAGTCAATTCGAGACACTAATGACCGAGCATGAAGTCTTTAAAGATGCCAACCTGACACTAAGTAAAATAGCCAGAAAGCTGGTTATCCCCGCCAGAAAAATCTCAGCATCGGTAAATCATAAATACGGTGAGAACATCTCAAAAGTCATTAACACTTACAGAATTAATCACGCTAAAGATTTGTTAGTCAGCAGTGATATGCCGATAACTGATATTTATCTGAGCTCAGGCTTTCAAACTAAGTCTAATTTTAATCGGGAATTTTCAAGAATCACTGGGCAAACGCCCACTGATTATCGTCACACCAATTCAGTCAACACAACGGTACCTCAAATTAATCCGGACTAAGTAAGAAAGTTAAAACATCACTAAAGATTTGCTGGTGGAGATCGCTACGTTTAGAGCCCTTTCCATCTTTACATATCACACCGTCGCCAGGTACCTCCTCTTCAAGCAGAGAGACAGCTCCTTGTTTACAAAGTTGGATGAAACTAAAGTGTGTTGCCTGTTCATACACTTTATATCTCCTCAATGATAAAGGCAGATGCTCAGCGAGATAACCAGACTCCAAAGCCTGTGGCAAATCACCAATATCAATGCCCGCAGCGAGAACTAATACCGGATGATGAATGGCATTAAGGCTTGAAGGTAAGAAACTTCTGGCCATACCTAGGTCAAGACTAACAACTCGCTTTATCCGTGAGTCATACAATGTTCCAGATGCTGGCTCATTTTCCTGGGCTTCTTCCAACCCCAGTTCATTCGCGAGGCCACAAGTTCTAGGCCCGGGATAAAGAGAGCACTGTTGTTTAAATGTTTGACGATCAAATACTGCGCCTGCAAGTTGCATAACTGTCCAACCACCAAGCGAATGACCTACTGCAGAAATGTCACTACGATTGATGACATTTTTCCATTGTTCATTCGATAGCAGATAATCTAAGACATGCGAAATATCTAGAACTCTTAACCACCACTTAGCGGCCTTCGCCGGTGCATGATCAAATGTGGTTGTCCCCGGATGGTCTGGCGCAGCAACAATATATCCCCTGTGTGCAAGAGCAGATGCAAGCCAGTTGAGATTTCTCCAGTTTCCTCGATATCCATGAGAGAGTAGAACAACTGGAGCCGATTTAACGTCAATAGTCGCGTTTTTTATTACCTGAGTGCCGATGAAAGCTGGGTTTTCGCCAGCAGTTACAAGCGGACCCACTTGGTGAGTTGGATACCAGATTGCAACAGATAGCGGCCGATTCGGTTCTGTAGTAATGATTACTTGCTTAAAACCAATATTTTGTGCAGATGCATTGTTCAAAAATAATAGAAATAGTAAAAATGGCGAAACTACCCACTTTAAGTTCATGACTCACTCCATAATGTTATAGACACATTTCGCAATCAGCATAAGCAAAACTTAGGTGTTCCGAGTCCTAGAACATGATCGAGGACTTCCTCAATCGCGATATTGGACAATTTATCCAATCGAATATCACTTTCGTCTCGTCAATGAAGGAACGAAGGTGAGTCAGTCCATAAGCAGAACGCGAACTCACCTAATCCTCAGATTTGGTTACCTTTGTACTATTGGCTATCAAAACTGGGAATTATTTAAAATCCATCTCTGCCTTACAATCCCAACGCTTTTGCCAACCAATACAATAACGACAGCCCCAATCAGAACTGGACTAATCAAAAATCCCCAGCTTTGTCCCGATAACATAATTAGCAGTGGATTAGCGCCCGCTGGTGGATGCGTGGTTTTCGTTACCAGCATCAAACTAACCGCTATTCCTGTGGCCAAAGCTAGGCATATAGGCGACACACCAACAAACTGAACAAAAAACACCCCTACGAAAGCCGTTAGTAAATGTCCTAGAATTACGTTTTTTGGCTGAGCCAAAGGGCTATCTGGAACACCAAACACCAGCACCGTGGTCGCACCAAATGGCGCCATCAATAAAGCGATGTCGTAAAAAGTATGATCAAAATAAGACAATGTACCGATAGCAATACTTGCTCCAACCCCTGCAATAATTGACAAAATAATACTGTTCATATGTAGTTGCTCTCCTTTTAGTAGACCACTCTGTCTACACTTATAAAATAGACAGAGTGGTCTACTTATGTCAACATAGTTTTCAAAGGAGCGTGCATATGAGTAAAAAACGTCAGATATTAGTCGATACAGCGTTAGAGCTTTTTTATCGAAACGGGATCAATACCATAGGGATCAATGAAATTCTGAAATCCGCGGGTGTGGCGAAAAGAACGTTGTATACGGATTTTGATAGCAAAGAGGCGCTGATATTAGCGGCTTTACACCAACGTCATGAACGTTTTATTGACTGGCTAGAAAGCAAGCTTTCCGATTCAGACTCCGATGCCAGTGTCATCGAAAACTTATTCAAGTCGTTAGCCAGTTGGTTTGATAATCAAGAACCTGCGTTGGGAGATTTCAGAGGGTGTTTTTTTATAAATACATCCGCAGAGTTTAGCGATACTAGTTGTGAAATTTCTCGTTTCTGTAACCAGCACAAACTGCAAGTACGCCAAGTAATTCAAAGGCATCTTCACAGCAAAGATCCGATATTATTAGAATCAATATGTGTGCTAAAAGAAGGAGCCATTACCACGGCATATATGAGTGGTGATAACCACACAGTGATAGCCCATTGCCTTGAGATATTAAAAGTACTTCAAGAACGCTTGAACCAACAAGTTCAAAGTAAATAAGAGATAGGCTTGTATTCTGACGAGTTACGTTAGGATAGATGAATGCTGATTGAGAATGAAAAAAGAGATTTGCGTGTTTTAGATGGGTGGAAGCCCCAGCCACATCCCGGCACACACGTCATTCGCTGTGGCTGCTTCCTTCCGGACCTGACCAGGTTTACGAACTAGTGTTGCGGGAGGACCAGGGCCCCCATAGAGCATCTTTGGTTTGTGCCAAAGAGTGGGAAGGATTATCAAGCATCGACTTCATCATTGCAAGCCTAAATCCTAGTAATGTCTTTGATTGTGAACCAATTGGACACCAATTAAACAAATCGAGTGCATTGGATTCGTTTATCGATGTCTCATTCGAATCGGTGTTACTACATTTCTTTGATGTTTTGTCACATACATCGCTTGATCGGTTTGGTGCAACACTTCTTGCAGAGACATATAGCTATCTCGATCTGTTGAAACGCCCATAGCCACTGTCACATCAAAACTCACATCACGCTCAACATCAACAAACACGAATCGTTGCAAATAAGCTTGGATTTCTTCCAACTGGTCACGTTTTATATTACCAACCAAAATAAACTCGTCACCACCAATTCGGTAAGCATGCCCTTGCCACACTTGCTGGATTCTATGCGCAAGTTGCTTTAGTACCTTGTCTCCGATTTCGTGTCCGTAATTGTCATTGATTTGTTTGAAATGGTTTAGGTCGAGATAAACAACGGATATTTTACCTGCTAAGCCCCTACTGTATCTGCGATACAGAGCTCGACGATTACGCAGTTTGGTTAAGTTATCGGTATTTGATTGTTTGTGTAGATATAAAGCAACGATAACTAATAGTCCAAATGCGGTCGCAAATAACCATTGGCTATGACGAGTGAAGCGCTTTTCAACCACTAAGGTGGCACGCCAGTCGGGCTGATAATCATAAGTTTTTATGATTTTCTGCGTATCCATCATTTTAATAGCGCGGCTAAATAGTGATGCTAAAGATTCACCCAAAGGGGTTTTGGTAAAACCGATAGCGACATCAAACTTATAGAAGCCGCCAATCATTGAATCCTCAACAAAGGGCAACAACTGATCGGATTCACGTAAAAAGAGATTAAAATTGCCTCGGCTCATAACAATGTAGTCAACCTTCTCTGTCATAAGCCCTTCAATCAATTCTTCTTGAGTGAGGAATGTTTCGAGTTCCTTGCGCGGCAGCATTCGATGCAGCAAATCTGCAAAGAAGTCGTCTTTGATTACACCAATACGTTCTGCGATTAGTTCAGACACATTGCTGTATACAAAATCCTTGTAACCTTCTCTTTTGATCATCACGGCTTCAGGATGGTAATAGCTCTCGCTGAAATTAACGATGCTCTTACGCTGCTCGGTGATAGTCAGTGGGGCAATAATATCAATGTGTTGCTGGCGAATATCGTTGTACATACTCTCCCATGTTTCATTAGCTTTACTGGCTAACTCACACTTCAACAGCAAAATGTCGCAGGCACGGAAAACGATATCTGCACTGATACCACTGACTCCACCATCCGGATGATAAATGGCATAAGGGCTGACGTTTTCCAACTTCACTTTCAGCGGTCGCTGAATGCTCAAACCACTGTCTATCACTGCTTGGCGTAATGCATGCTTACGAATATCGAACTGATATTTTTGGATAGATTCACGAAGCAACTTCTGCACTCGCGCGGAATGAACGTAACGTTCGATTTCAAGCAGTAGTTCTGCGTTCTCACCTTTTAGTGTCACGATAGATACAGGCTGAATAGAGATTCTGTCGTTAAGAAGCTGAGCATCAAACCCCGCTAATAGCATCGGCTTTAGCTGATTTATCGCATCTACCACACCATCAACTTTGTTATTTTTAAGTAGCGATTTCGCTTCCGCTGAACCGTAGTAATCAATCAACTCAATATTGGGATAATTTTGAAGAATTAAGTCTCCATAAATCGTTCCCGCAGGTACCCCTACTTTATGCATATCTTCCAAATGGTGATTGGTTTTACTAAATAGATAGGTGTATTCAATGTTGGTCGGGCGAGAAAAATCGAAACGCTCGGCACGCTCAGGGGTATAAGTCACATTCGCTGCGAAGTCACTGATCCCAGCTTCAACAGATTTGAGAATGGCGTCAAAGCTCGAATAATTCACATATTCAATATCGATATTAAAGCGATATGCGACGTCATCAAAAATAACGCGCGACACTACATCGTCAGCTTCAGTCGCGACGAAATAGACTTTATGTGAATCATTTGTATTAGCGGCAAGTGCTTGCGAAGAACACAAAAACACCAACAACCAACCGCAAATGTGCATGGCTCTGGACATAGACGTTGTTATTAATAATTCTTATTTTTTTATGTGGAATAATAGTATCGAAACTGACTTTGATTGCATAAAGCTTTTTGCAATCCGTACGGCATATTTTTGCACTAGATTTGATTTTAATCGCTGTCTTTTCGTTCAACCTGCTCATAAGAACAGCGCAAAATAGACTCCGTTAGCCAAGTCGTCGCGAACAAGTTTACCTAAGCTACCTATACAAAGTCGGGTACCGCGGTGTTTGCATTCACTAACATTGCAGTACTGAACAGAAAAGTTGAAAATAACCCTCCCACTCCTTAAACCGATCCTTGGTAAATTTAGAACTAGGACTGACTCAGTATGGACCAATTTCTATCACATATCTTCACCGTCATTTATCGAATCCCCGAAGGGAAAGTTTCTACCTATGGTGAGATAGCGAAAATGGCGGGTTATCCCGGATACGCACGACATGTGGGTAAAGCGCTCGGTAACCTCTCTGAAGGAAGTAAATTGCCTTGGTTTAGAGTCATTAACAGTAAAGGAGAGATCTCGCTGACTGGACCAGATTGGGAGAGGCAAAGAGAACATTTAGTTGCAGAAGGCATTGCCGTAAGCAGCACCGGAAAAATATCTCTTAAGAAATACAAATGGCAGCCCTAAAGCTGCCATTCTTTTTAATTAACGTGTTTAAAATCGCAGTAGGCTTATTTCGCCCCTACACCGATTAATCGCAAATCAACGTGTGTCGTCGCGTTATCATCGGTAATAACCGCATATTGGGTGTCAGTAATAAAGCGCAGTTTACCGTTCACCTCAATACGGGCAGAAACACTGTACCGGTGGTTTTCCTGAATCTTAGTGCTGTCGTACGCCAAATCAAAAGTCAAAGGAACTTGATGACCGTTGGTAATAAATTGCTGTTTTGCAATCACTACCGCTGCGGTATCCATTTTCGATACGTCTTGCAATACGACGGTAACTTGCGCGTCATCGGGTAATGCAATTCGCTCACGGTAAGCAACCGTGCCAGTAATAGACTGGATTTTTTGTTGTGGCTTTGACGCTTCAGAGCTTTGGCAACCGACCATAAATATAGACCCCACCACCAACGATACTACCAACAGCATTATTTTTTTCATTTTGCCTCTCTTATAAGATCTTTCGACCAAGCTAATTTCATACAAATCAGTATAGATTCAGTGTCCTAGGCTGTCATATTGCTTCAGTTACCACTAATATACTTAGTACTCATTCAATAGCTGTGTTTTTAAATCAACACGTTAACTGAATATTAGCCGAGATGGACTATGACAGTCACGGAGCTAGGTCAGCTATTGACAAACAATTGACTCAATAAACAAACTAACAGCGTCAGATAAAGATTCATAAGGAAAGGGTAACAAGCTATGAGTAAACCTCTGCAAGAGTTATTGAACTTGCTGCAATTAGAAAAATTAGAAGAAGGCTTATTTCGTGGAGAAAGTGAGAACTTAGGATTACCTCAAGTCTATGGCGGGCAAGTAATAGGCCAAGCTCTCTCAGCTGCGCATTACACCGTCGATCCAGAACGTACGGTTCACTCATTCCATAGCTATTTCCTATATCCGGGTGATTCAGAAAAACCGATTATCTATGATGTTGAAAACCTCCGTGATGGCAGAAGCTTCAGTACCCGAAGAGTCAAAGCGATCCAGAACGGACGCCCAATTTTTTACCTCACGGCTTCATATCATGGAGAAGCCGAAGGTTTTGAGCACCAGAACACCATGCCGGATATCCCTGGGCCAGAGAACTTTGCTTCAGAATCCGAACTAGCCGCTCAGATAGCTCACCTGCTTCCTGAAAAGGTTCAAAAAATGCTGTGTGGTGAAAAGCCGATTGAAATTCGGCCTGTTACGGTTATCAATCCTCTCAAACCACAAAAGGCAGAGCCTAAACAATATTTGTGGATGAAAGCCAACGGCCAAATGCCAGACAACCAGCTTATTCATCAATATATCTTGGGTTATGCCTCTGACTGGGGATTTTTAGTCACTGCGTTACACCCGCATCAGGTCACACTGCTTACACCCAAGTTCCAAGTGGCGACCATCGACCACTCTATCTGGTATCACCGCCCATTTAAGATGGATGAATGGTTGTTGTTTGCCATTGAAAGCCCGACTGCAAGCAACACCCGTGGCTTAGTGCGTGGCGAAATCTACAATCAACAAGGCCACTTAGTGGCTACTGCTGTTCAAGAAGGCGTAATGCGCTTTAAGCCCTAATTTTTTCTTTACTCTCCCCTTAGGTTAAGGATTACAGTAACGGTATATCCTTAACCTAATCGGAGGAAATTATGGGCTGTTGTAACCAACCACCGAAAGGTGGCTCTACTGAAATCAAACCGTTACTCAAAGCGTTTGGCGTGATGCTGGCCGTCATTCTGCTCATTGCTTGGATATTCGGTTAACTACCCTCTGTGTTGGCCAAGATTAATGACCTAACGGTAGCTCAGTGGTGTATTTCAACGATTCCATGGCAAATGTTGAAGTCACGTTGTTAAGGCCTGCAACACTGTTGACCAGTTTTTTATAGAACTGGTCATAGTCTTTCATGTCTTTGACCAGCACTTTCATCATGTAGTCGTACTCCCCCGCCATACGATAGAACTCCATCACTTCAGGGAATTCCTCCACGGTTGCGACAAACTTCCGATACCACTCATGGGAATGATCGCTGGTCTGAACCAAAACAAACACGGTAAAGCATAGGCCCAGTGATTCCGGATTCAGCAAAGCGACGCGCTTAGCAATGATGCCTGACTCTTCCAACTTCTTGAGACGTTTCCAACATGGCGTGGTCGTTAAGTTCACTGCTTCCGCCAAATCATTAAGAGAAACCGTACTGTCCTGCTGCAATATTGCCAATATTTTGCGATCAACCTTATCCAAAGCCATACAAAAACCCACTTAGAGAGAATTATTTTCTCCAAAATTAAACAAACACGAAAAAATTAGCAAAGTTTTTCTCCTGATAAATCGCTAGATTATGAATATAAACTTTAGGGAGAAAAAACATGTGTACCGACCATCAATGGATAAACAGCGCAATTCGAAAAATCGAAGCTGACTATCAACGTTCTGCTGACACTCATTTAATCAAACTTGATTTACCGTGTTTACAGGGCATTGATATATATCTGAAAGATGAAAGTACCCACCCAACTGGTTCCCTAAAGCACCGCCTTGCCCGCTCGCTGTTTCTCTACGCCATTTGTAACGGTTGGATTGGTCCAGAGACCCCAATTATCGAATCCTCTTCTGGCAGCACTGCTGTTTCAGAAGCGTACTTTGCTCGTTTGCTCGGTTTGCCTTTTATTGCAGTCATGCCTAAGTGCACGGCAATTAAAAAAATCGAACAAATTGAGTTTTACGGTGGTAAGGCACATTTAGTCGACCGTTCTGATCAGATCTATGCAGAATCACGCCGTTTAGCCGCAGAGCTGAATGGTCATTACATGGATCAGTTTACCTATGCTGAAAGAGCAACAGACTGGCGTGGTAACAGCAATATCGCAGATAGCATCTATAGCCAGATGAAAATGGAAGACCACCCAGTACCAGCTTGGATTGTGATGAGCCCGGGAACTGGCGGCACTTCCGCAACTATAGGGCGCTTTATTCGCTATCAACAATACGACACTAAATTGTGCGTTGTAGATCCGCAGAACTCGGTGTTCTTCGATTTCTATAAAACCCGTAACCCAGACATCAAACTAGATTGCGGCAGTAAAATTGAGGGCATAGGTCGCCCACGTGTAGAACCGAGTTTTATTCCCAATGTCGTCGATGAAATGCTTCAAATCCCCGACGCCGCAAGTGTCGCAACCGTTCACTGGTTAGAAAACATTCTTGGCAGAAAAGCCGGTGCATCAACCGGAACTAACCTCTACGGTGCATTGCAGCTTGCCTGTGAAATGAAACGTAAAGGTGAGACAGGATCTATTGTGACTTTGCTGTGTGACAGTGGCGAACGTTATCTTGATACCTATTACAACGCGGATTGGGTAGCGAAAAACATTGGCGATCTTTCTCCATACTTAGCAAAACTAGAAGTTTTCTCTAGAACCGGCAAACTGGAGTAATAACTTTCTCATAGCGTGAATTAAGAACCGAGAGACAGATTTATTGTCACTTTTCTTTTATAGTCTTGTTGAATAAAGAAAAGTCTGGAGAACCACAGTGCAAGTGCGAATTGTTGAATTTACGCCGAGAAAAGTAGCCATTTATACTCATCAAGGAGCCCCTGAGCAGTTGATGAACAGTGTAGAAAATTTCGTAGCATGGCGTAAAGAAACGGGGTTGTCCCCTATCGCAACCAGTGACACCTTCGGTATTCCATACAGTGATCCTAACGAAACGGACAACAAAAATTTTCGTTTTGATATCGCAGGGGGTGTCGAAGAAGACATTCCTGACAATCGTTTCGGTGTGGTTAACGGCATGCTGAAAGGTGGCAAATGTGCCGTACTAAGACACTACGGCAGTTTGGATCTGATCAGCCAAACAGTCTATAAACTGTATAAAAACTGGTTACCCACCAGCGGCGAACAACCAAGTGGTAAACCTTGTTTTTTCCATTACCTGAATATTGCTCCAGACACCGACAAAAACGCTTTGCAAACCGATGTTTACTTACCACTAAAGTAACCTAACCTGTATTGCTGCAAAGCTGAGAGACAATAAAGCCGCCATTGTATTTGTGCTGTTACTCAAGAACAGACAACACTGGCGGCTTTTTATTTGCTTAAGTTTCTATTTTTTCTGCTTTGCTTCAAACGCAGCGAGTTGCTCTGGTGTTGCTGGCAGTTGGTGATTTGCTTTCCACTCATCATAAGTCATGCCGTACACACGCTCACGGGCATCATCAATCGACAAGTCTGTCCCTGCACTTTCCGCTTCGGCTTGATACCACTTACAGAAGCAGTTTCGACAGAAACCAGCAAGTATCATTAAATCAATGTTTTGAACGTCTTTATTTTCATCTAGGTGCGCCAATAGACGACGAAACACTGCCGCATCAAGTTTGTCTTGTTCTTCTTGGCTTAGGTTTTTGTATTTGAATTCAGCCATGATATTTCCCTTTCTTGTTTGACTTTACCACTCAACATTACGTTGTCTGGTTAGATTGTTGCTTATCATGCCAATAAAAAAACGCCCAAGACAAGCTCGGGCGTTATATAAAAGCAATTTTGTGACTTAATTGATTGATTAAGCTTGAATACCAACAATCAACCAAGGTGCATTTGGCACTGTCAGGTCACGCTCTAGGTGCCAGATATCTTCGATATTCTCTTCGATACCTTCTACAGTGTCACGGTAGCGACCGCTAAACTGAAGGCTAAGTTGAGCTTTGTCTGCATCGTAGTCTGCGCGAACAATTTCAGCATCTACATACATTACGTCTGTGTGTTGCTCACCTTCCAGTTTCGCACGCTCTTCTTTCAGATCAGCGAATAGACTTGGAGATACATACTCTTCAATAGTTTCAAGCTGATTGAAGTTCCAAGCGCCTTGAAGAATACGGTAGTGTTCACGAGAGCCACTGATGAAAGCCGCTTGATCAAAACCCGGTGGGTAGTTGTGCGGTACATCACTTGTTGCTGTCGTACCGAAACCGCCCGCAGCTTGTGGCTGCTCAAAGTTATGTACGTTTGGTTGCTCATGCATGTTGCGGTTTACACCGCCGAAAGCTGGCTGCTGTTGATTCTGGTTCATGCTGCCCTGTTTTGCTGCCAGCATGCTGCGCAAGAACTTAAATGCGAAGTAAGCAATCAAACCCATGATAAGAATATCTAGGAACTGAATACCCTCAAACGCTCCGCCGAAGAACGCAGCTAATAAACCACCTGCTAGCAAACCACCTAACAGACCGCCCATCAGACCTTTTTTGCCTGAAGTTTGCGCAGCTTTAGACGTATCTTTGTTGACGGTACTTGTGTTTTGGCTTTGCTGCTTAGGAGCAGGAGCTGTTTTAAAACTCTTACCAAATGACTTACCGCCACCAAACTTTTTGGCTTCAGCTATCGGTGAGACAGCGACAGAAACCATCAGCAGTGCGATCAGCGAGAACAGACGTTTCATACTTATCCTTCACGTTATATTTGTACGAGGGTGCAATAGTGTTTATACCCAAACTCATTGGAGTGCAGTAAGGCGACTTGTGTAGCCAACACCGCTGCGGCTTCAATTAAGACGGGTTTACCTATATTTGTAACACATCATATCCACTTCACTCAGACAATAAAACGCTTTTACAGTGAGGACTTGTATCAGAATATTGCAAACCTAATGTTTGACGCCCCAGACCATGCTTATTAGAATATCGAACGTTGTTCATTATTCTATTCCGGCTATGGCGAGACGAAACGATCACACACGAGAGGAATTGATCACTCTCACACTCAGTTCCGTAAAGGAATTTTTAACTGCACATTCCTATCACGAACTCAGTTTGCGTAAAGTAGCAAACATGATTGGTTATGTACCAAGCACATTAGTCAATGTGTTCGGCAGCTATAACTTATTGTTACTTCATGTGGTTGCTCAGACTCTAGATGAACTGGCTCTGGAAGCTAATGAAGTGGTCAGCCAGTGTCACGACTCTGAACAAGCCCTCTACGAACTTGCCTATTGTTACCACGATTTCGCACAGAGAAACCCTCACCGTTGGCAACTTATATTCGAACATAAGATGAACGGTGAAGCTCTCCCAGAATGGCAAGCTGAACGCATTGATAACATGACCAGTATGCTGGAAGATTTGCTTACAATATTTGCACCGCAGCGTTCTCCTCGCGAAGTATTACAAGCAAGCCGTGTGCTTTGGGCTGGTGTGCATGGTATTACCTTGCTGAGCGTTGACGACAAATTTTTTGCAGACGAACCGATTGATGGCAAGAAGCTGATTCAGAATCTACTCTCTAACTACTTGAGTAAATGGTCACACTAATAAGGACATAGGATGTCACAACATCACACACCGTTGCTCAGTCAGCGACGTTTTCTTCCGTATTTTGTGACGCAGTTTTTTGGCGCTTTCAATGACAACATTTTCAAAAATGTTTTGCTGCTCTTCGTCGCCTTTTCAGGCAGTGCCATTCTGCCCATTTCAAGTCATCTGTTTATTAATTTAGCGGCAGGATTATTTATTCTTCCGTTTTTTCTTTTTCAGCTTCCGCTGGGGTGCTGGCGGATAAATATGAAAAATCTTGGTTTATCCGTAAGGTCAAACTGATTGAAATCGCCATTATGTGTTTGGGCGCAATCGGCTTTATTACTGAAAGCTACCTTGTATTGCTACTGATGCTGTTTTTGATGGGTACGCAATCTGCGTTCTTTGGCCCTGTAAAATATGCGTTGCTACCTCAACAACTTAAAGCCAACGAACTGGTGTCTGGTAATGCGCTGGTAGAGGCAGGAACTTTCCTTGCCATATTAATCGGTACAATTGGAGCAGGCGTTATCGCTTCGCTTGACCACGCCAAATACATTGCTGCAGGTTGTGTGGTTCTGTTTTCACTTTGTGGTTATCTGGCAAGCCGCTTCATACCACAAGCACCTGCGGGTAACCCGCACATTCATTTTACTTGGCGTCCTATCCGCCAGACTCGCCACACACTAGCCATTGCCAAAAGCGATCGCACCATATTGCTGTGTATTATGGCAATCAGCTGGTTTTGGTTCCTCGGCGCAACTTATTTAACTCAGTTTCCAAACTTCACTAAGCTCCATCTCAATGGCACTGAGAGTGCGGTTTCTTTCTTGCTTGCCCTATTTTCAGTAGGAATTGCTATCGGTTCATTAAGCTGTGACAAACTGTCAAATCACCGAATTGAAATTGGTATCGTACCTATCGGCAGCTTAGGCATTACCGTGTTCGGCTATTTGATGGCGACCAGCATTCCAGAATCACTGCCTATCTTTCATCAGTTTAGCGAGTTCGTTCTTTATCAGCCTCTCTGGCCTTTGTTCTGCTATTTACTGCTATTAGGCGCTTCTGGTGGTGTATTTATTGTGCCGCTTTATGCATTAATGCAACAACGCGCTCAAGAAACTCAACGAGCACAAGTTATCGCGGCGCTCAACATCTATAACTCGTTATTTATGGTTGGCAGCGCCATTCTTGGGATTGTGTGCTTGTCTGTATTAGAACTTTCTATAATCCAGCTATTTGTCGTTATCTCGGTGATCAACCTATTAACGTCGGTATTTGTGTTCTTACAAGTCCCTATATTTGCCGTCCGGTTTTTAGTTTGGGCACTGACCCATACTCTCTATCGTGTGAAACACAAAAATCTCAATCACATTCCAGAACACGGCGGTGCGTTGCTAGTCTGTAATCACGTTAGCTATATGGATGCTTTGCTCCTCAGTGCAGCCAGCCCTCGCCTGATTCGTTTTGTGATGGAAGAAGACTATGCAAACCTGCCTATGTTAAGAGGCTTTTTAAAGCGAGCAGGCGTGATCCCTATCTGCGCTCGCAACAGACGTTCCATACTCCGAGCGTTCAATGATGTTGAACAGGCTTTGAATGAAGGTCATCTGGTGTGTATTTTTCCGGAAGGCCGTTTGACGGCAGACGGTGAAATGAATGAGTTTATGCGAGGGTTAGACATCATCTTAAAACGCAGCCCTGTTCCAGTAATACCCTTAGCGTTGAAAGGATTGTGGGGCAGTTACTTTAGCCGATGTAAAGGTCGTGCCTGTAGAGGGTTGCCAAGTCGTTTCTGGTCACGCCTAGAAATAGAAGCCGGCCCGCCAGTAGCTTCAGAGCTTGCGTCCTCAGAGGTAATGTTCAAAAAGGTCGCTCAATTGCGCGGAGATTGGCAATAAGCTCTGCTTGTATCAAAAGATATTTTGTTGGAAGGCTTCTTTTAAGAAGCCTTCATTGCATCACCTAACACTGAAAACACCTCTTGTTCAGTTTATCTAAACATATGTTCAATACATTAAGATTTCCTGACCAACCGCTTCTCGTTACAATGCCCCACCAAACGGTTCAGAGCTCGCCGTTTAGCAAAATCGTGCTGAAAAGCGGGACTTAAAAACATTGTCTGTGAATGTTGTTGTAAGGTAGTCACTATGAACATCAAACCTATTCACCTTCCATTTTGGCTGGGTGGCGCACTTTGCCTTTCTCCTTGGATTACGTCTCCAAGCGCTTTGGTTATGGGTTTTTTGATTGCTTCCTTAGGCTGGGTTCCCGCGCACATTCCTATCGCAAAGCTCACCAAGAAACTGTTGGCTTACTCTATCGTTGGCTTAGGTTTTGGCATTCCTCTGCAACAAGCGTTAACTGTCACCAGTGACGGTATTGGCCTTATTCTGGCAACCATCTGCGGCACACTCGTTATTGGTACTTTTGTTGCCAAAGCAATGGGACTTGAGAAGAAAACAGGGCATTTAATCGCTTCTGGTACCGCAATTTGTGGCGGAAGTGCGATTGCTGCTGTCGCTCCAGCAATTAATGCCGATGATGACCAAACTGGCTTAGCTTTAGGCACTGTTTTTGTACTGAATTCTATCGCGCTGTTTATCTTTCCGATGATTGGGCACGCGTTATCACTCGACCAACATACGTTTGGTACTTGGGCAGCGATTGCAATTCATGATACTTCTTCTGTTGTTGGTGCCGCTTCAGCCTATGGTGAAGAAGCACTTAAAACAGCAACCACACTTAAGTTGGCGCGAGCGCTTTGGATTGTACCCGTAGCATTAGTGAGCGCTTGGTTGTTCAAGAGCCAATCGCGCAAACTGGCTATCCCTTACTTCATTCTTTTCTACTGTCTGGCAATTGGGTTCAGTGACTTATTTCCACAGTGGCAACAAATCTATCAAGGTGTGTTTTCGATTGCTAAACAAGCTCTGGTGATCTGTCTGTTTCTGATTGGTTGCAGTATTTCACCTGCACGGTTGAAAGCTTCTGGGCCTAAGCCGCTACTGTTTGGTGTGATTCTTTGGATTGCGATATCGGTGTCGTCTTTGGGCTGGTTACTTCTGACGGTTTAATGGCTCAGGCTTGGTGGTAAACGGTTTAACCGCAAGGCTGAATAATACAACTAATAAGAACGCACTCAGCTCCGCCACCGAGCGTACCCAGCCATTTTGTGTAAAAGCAATCAATAGTTGCAGTACGATGGTGACAATAAAAAGCCCTTTGAACATAACAGCCCCTTGAATATAGACACTATAGTCTTAAATTCTCAAAAATCTGGGTCTATTATGCTCATGAGTTATAAGAAGAGAAATTCTGTTTTGGACTAACTCATAACCGCAGCTTTTAACTTTCGGTTTTAAATTCACAAACGTTCGGTTACGAGTTCACAGACTCCCGATTTTCAGTTCACAAGTGCAGTTCATAGCGGTATGTATTGGTTCTGATTTTCCTTCAACCAATCTTTAACCGCTTTGCGAGAGACTTTTATTCCTGTTTCTAACAGTTCGTCCGGCATCTGAAAATACGCGACCGGCCATTTGAATTTTTCAAGTTTGTCACTGCATAACACATCGCCATCCGGCTTTTCGAACTGCTTTTGGCTGCGAATCACCGCCACCGGACGAGCGCCGTACTCTGCATCCGTTACCGGAACAACCATCGCAAGTTGAATATCTGGATGCTGGTTCAATACGCTTTCAATCTCTTCACAGTGAATGTTTTCTCCACCAGAGATAAATAAGTTGTCAGCACGACCAATAATCACTAATTCGTTACTGGCCCACTGACCCAAATCTTTACTGTCAAACCACCCTTGTTCATCCACTATCGGTGTCATTGAGCCCTGAAAGAAGTAACCCTGAGCAAGCGTATTTCCGCCGATATAAATACGTTCGCCTTCCAGTTTAACTTTCCTCTGAGAAAGTACCTTGCCAGTCGCAGCCGTTTCATCAACTCGTTTCGCTGTTACTGTGGAGGCGGCTTCCGTCATCCCATAACCGAGCCAGGTTTCTATTCCCAATGCCGCTGCCTGCTGGCTAAGCTGATGTGGAATATGGCTTCCTCCAAGCAACACATGGCTAAGAGTGAGTACCTGCTTACTATCCAACAAGCGCTTTAATTGTGTGGGTACTAAAGAAGCGTGAGTGACATCCTGGATATCTTGAACAAGCTCTCCCGTACCGATTTTCAAACAAGCTCCTGAGCTTAGCCAACGATAAACAATCGCTAATCCAGAAACATGGTACATGGGCAGGCTTAGCAACCAAGAATCACCGGCTTGAAAGCGTAATACTTCGAGTAACCCCTGCGCCGAGGCAAGATGCTGACTGTGATTATGGGCAACAGCTTTCGGTTTGCCTGTAGAGCCTGACGTAAAAATGATGCTGGCTAAGTTGTCAGCTTTGTATTGAGAGTGAAGCGAAACAGAATTAGTGTTGCAAAGATGATCGTCAAACTCGATGAAGGCTATTTTTCTCTCAATGTGTTGAAAGTCTTCCGCTCGGCATTGAGCGCTATCCGCTAACCACACATAAGCCGTTTGTGATGGTGTGTAGAGGGTATCTAGTTTGTCCGTCAGCTGAGAAATCGTTTGAGGCATCGCAAAAGCGCACACTACCCCAGATTGTTGGGCAGCCAAAAACCACATAAGCATCTGTATGTGATTCTTTCCTACTAAGGTGAATACTTCACCCGCTTTGATTCCCTTTGATAGTAGAGACGCTTGGTATTGGTCTACATGATGGCTAAGTTGCTGCCACGTCAACCGCTGCTCTCCACCTTGTGGGTCATAAAAGCAAAGTGCCACCTTATCTGGGTGACACTGTTGATAATGTTGCCAAGGGGTCATGCTGTCTCCGACGACCAGATAAGCTCTTGGTCTTCGAGATTCGCAACCGGAATGTTGCAATCCGGCCATGAGGTAACAAGCTGAGCCTTAAACAGCCCTATCGTATCTAGCCCCGGAATTTCTTCCGGCATCAGCCATTTAGACAAACGAGCTAACTGCGTTAGACCTAAACTTGATTCAATACTTGAACTGACCACTGCCTGAATTTTTAACGCCTTAGCTTTTTCAATCAATGTTTTGCAACGCTCGACAGAACCTATCAGCGTTGGCTTGATAACAATGGTTTTCGCCCCTACCAGTTGTTCAAGTTTGAACTCATCACTGCGAACCGCGTGTTGCAGGGTTTCATCCCACGCAATGCCAATACCGGTATCAATAGCAAAAGCCAGACTGTCACTTGGTGACATGCACGGCTCTTCAAGGTAAGCAATTCTGCTGCGTCTTGAAGGCGCGATATATTGGGCAAACTTAGCAGCTTTTTCTTTTGTCCAAGCTCGATTGGCATCCAAGCGGAGATAAAGGTCTGGCATAGATTCTAAGAATAGATTCACCAACATGCCGTCACGAATCGGTTCGTACAAACCCACTTTGATTTTCGCCACTTTTCTGCCTGACATATTGTTCAGCGTTGGAATGAGATCGTCTGGGTCACCAGTACAAAGCGGTGCCGCGTTATACTCACCCTCTTGTGGTAAACCACCAGCTAACTCTAATTCCGCCATAGATAACCCGAAGGCGACTGATGGAAACAGCTCATCGTAGCTCAGCGATTGTCCTTGAACCCAGAGTTCAAGCTGCTCTTTTGCTAACGCACCCGCTTCATCTGGCGTTTCGACACTGAATCCTTTTAAGGGCGCAATTTCCCCAAGCCCTACTTTTCCATCTTCACGAAGTTCAACAACAAAACCTTCGCGTACAGTCAGTTTCTCTTCACGAAGAATCACTCCGCTATCCATGGGTAATGCATAGCGGTACAGTTTTGCACTGCGCATATAAAACCTAATTTGTTGACTATGGGTCAGAGTAACGAGACTACTGACCCTAATTTCGTACGGCTAATAATTAAAAACTGTTAGCCATTAACCATAAGCGTCTGCAACATTAAGGGTTGCGAGGGAACTTGTTGAAGTCCGGACGACGTTTTTCATTAAACGCATTACGTCCTTCCTGCCCTTCGTCAGTCATGTAGAACAACATGGTTGCGTTACCCGCCAGCTCTTGAAGACCAGCTTGACCATCACAGTCTGCATTCAGTGCTGCTTTCAGACAACGAAGCGCCATAGGGCTGTGTTGCAGCACTTCACGACACCAACGTACCGTCTCTTTTTCAAGATCAGCCAGTGGAACAACAGTGTTGACTAAGCCCATATCCAACGCTTCCTGAGCGTTATAGAAACGGCAAAGGAACCAGATTTCGCGTGCTTTTTTCTGACCCACGATGCGAGCCATGTAAGAGGCACCCCAGCCGCCATCAAATGAACCCACTTTTGGCCCGGTTTGACCGAACTGCGCATTTTCTGCCGCGATAGTAAGATCACACATCATGTGCAGAACGTGACCACCGCCTACCGCCCAGCCCGCAACAGATGCGATCACAGGTTTTGGACAGGTACGAATTTGGCGTTGGAAGTCCAACACGTTTAGGTGGTGAGTGCCGGTGTCGTCTTTGTAACCGCCGTAGTCGCCACGAATCTTCTGGTCGCCACCAGAGCAGAATGCATCTTCACCTAAACCGGTAAGTATGATGACACCCACGCCTTCATCGTAACGCGCATCTGCCAACGCATTGATCATTTCTTTTACGGTTTGAGGGCGGAATGCGTTACGGACTTGAGGACGAGCGATGGTGATTTTCGCGATACCATCTTCAGATTTGTGGTAGTGAATATCTTCAAAACTACCGCTGCAATCATGCCACGCCACTGGTGCGTAAAGTTCTTCTTCTGAAATGCCTACTGTTTTAGCCATGGTGATTCCCAATATCGTTGCTTCTCACTTCTTTGTGGAGTGAGTCTATAAATCGCTGAATTGTCTTCGCAAAAGCACTTGGCTGTTCCTGATGAACATTGTGTCCTGCGCTTTCAATTTGACTGTAAGTCAGCCCGCTCTGTTCGGCGAGTTGACGAAATTTGTCATCGTTTGCTCCACACACATAAAGCACTGGCAACGAAAGTTGCTGCAATGCAGGTAGTAAGTATGGTTGATTTGCTAACGATGTCGATAACAGCATATTTGCTATCTCGTTCCCAAGATTAGCACTACGCTTTGTGATCAGAGTTTGTCTTTGCTCATCATTTAGTGAACTAAACACCGCTTGCCGATACCAATCGTTCAATACTTGCTCAATCGGTTCCATGCGAAATCTCTGCGCCCAATGGCTGTCATTTTCCCAGCGCGCTTTTTTTCTTGTTCATTCTGTAAACCAAAATTCCCACCTTCGATAACCAATCCAACAAGGTTGAGATTCGAAAACAGTTCAAGCGCAGCGCCTAACATCGCAATGCGACCACCCAATGAGTATCCAATCAAAATAATGGGTGTATTAGGTTCTAGTTGGGAAAGGATTGTGTGAGAAATTTGTCGGCAGCACTGAAAAAAATCAGCACAGGCATGCTCTTGACTTTGACCATGCCCGGGAAGGTCTATGGTGATCCAATTGCTGTTAGGAAGTTGTTCAATCGATGATTGCCAATCTTCGCCACTGCCCAGCAAACCATGCAAAAAGACCAGCACGGGCTCGCCTTCTTTGGTGGTTTGTTTAAAGCAAGAGTGACTATAAAGCATGAATCTGAGCGGTCAGTTGCTTGATTTGTGCTGAAGCTTGTTGAGGTGGCGTGATGACCTCCACCAGCAGACATCCCTCACCCGACTGCAAATGTTCCTGCACCAAAGAGCGATAGGCTTGAAGCGTCTCAGGTTGCGCATAGTGCAAACCAAATTGCGCTGCGGCGGCTTTAAAGTTCATGCCATGTGGCATCTGGTAAAGCGCTTCACGCTTCTCGGCGGGTACCGGAAGCAAATCGAATATCGCTCCACCATCATTATTGCAGACAACGATCACCAGCGGGTGTTTACTTGCGCGCACTAACGCCAACGAGTTGAGATCGTAAAGCAGTGATGTATCACCCAATATCATCAACATAGGTTTATCAATTGCGCGATGTACGCCAGCCGCTGTCGCAACAAGTCCATCAATACCAGACGCTCCACGATTTGAGTACACGTCACGTTGATCTATCACGCTGAACATATCCGCTAAACGCACAATCAAGCTGTTGCCCAAGAACAATGCTGCGTCCGTATCACCATCACTCAGTTCGAGTGCGACTGCGATTTCGGTTAAATGTTGCTGAGATAAATGCAAGTTCGCCAATTGTGAAATGGCCGTTGAATACGCTATTAGTGAATCCGCCCAGCCAGATTGCAGCGGCGTTAGCGCTGTCCACTGTTCTATGGCAGAAGCGCCCCAGTCAGAAATATCAGCGACCCAATGTTGCTGAGGAAGATGCGCAGGATTGTTTCTGTCCGAACTAGGGGAAACATAACCATATCGGCAATTTCTTTGGCTCACTTGTTCCGAAAGCCATTGATTTAAACGCTTGGAGACGATACGAGAGCCAAACTGAATGATTTGCTCACATTGATTAAGCTGAGTTTTTGCTGTGGCATTTTGCAGCCATAAATCAAAGTGTGCCCATTGACTGCTGATACCTGATTGAGGGTCACACAGCAGAGGCCAACCCAGCTTTTGGGCGAACCGCTTAGCCGCCAACGCCTCTTTTAAACTCACCGAGCCAACAATGACGACGCCTTTGTTACTCAATATGTCGTTAGAAATAAGAGAAAGCTGCGAAATGCTAAAGTGTCGTTGGCAATAAATTTGTTCAGATTGAGACCATTCACCAATCGTAGCGAGGTAATCCAGATACTGTGAATCGTCACCATTGGAATACAAAGGTTCAGGGAATGGGCAGTTAACATGGATGGCACTGCCCGCTTGCTCCTGCTGATAACAAGCATCATCAATCGTAGTCAACAGCCAGTTAAGTGAGACGCCAACATCAGGGCTGGGCAGGTAAAGCGCTTTTGTCACATGCGAAGAAAAAATGTCATGCTGCACAATTGCTTGGTTCGCGCCACAACCTACCAGTTCAACAGGACGGTCAGCAGTAAGCACGATCAGTTTTTCACCGGTTAGTTTTGCTTCTGCAATAGCAGGAAGTAAATTTGCTACCGCCGTGCCAGATGTGACGATAACTGCAACAGGCTTGTTGCTTGCTTTCGCTAAACCTAATGCAAGGAAACCAAGTCCGCGTTCATCATAGTGATTGTGAAGGTTTAACTTTGCGTTTGCGTCTGCTTCAAGTGTCAAAGGTGTAGAACGAGATCCCGGAGCCACGCAAACTTCAGTCACACCAAATCGCGATAACTCTTCTAAGATAACCTTGCTCCAAATTCGGTTCAGTACCGCTTGATCTTGGCTCATGAAGCCACTCCCAAAGGCAGCTTGTCTGAGATTAAACTCAGCAGCGTCGACATTTTCTTATCCAGTTCCTGCCACTCATGTTCTGCGACCGAACCGGGAACAATACCCGCACCGGCAAAAAGCTGAACTTCTTTTTCCAACACTAATGCACTGCGAATCGCGACACAAAACTCGGCTTTTTGATGGCTAAAGTAACCCATAGAACCTGCGTACCAACCACGCGCAAAAGGCTCGTTTTGGGTGATAAAATCCAACGCTTCTTTGCGAGGTAACCCAGCCACGGCGGCTGTCGGCTGCAACGCACTCAACAATTGAATGCCGTTAATACCTTGTTTCAGCTCAGCACGGATAGAACGTTTCAAATGTTGAACTTTGCGTAAGCGAACCAATCGGGCTTCCTCTTCAACAAACACTTGATGAGAATGCGGTTCTAAACGCTCAACAATATCATCCACAACTAACTGGTTTTCATTCAGATTTTTTGTATCTTGCGTTAACCAATTTGCCAGTTCTAAATCCTGACTGGCATTGTGACCCCGTCCAATTGTGCCAGCCAACGCTTCTGTCTGTAGTTCACTGCCTTGGCGGTAATACAAACGTTCCGGCGTAGAACCCATGAAACTGTGCTTTGTATCAATCGATAGCAGGAAGTGGAAGCTGTGATGATTCTGCGCATAGCTTGCTTTTAAAAGCTGAGCAGCACTTAAGTTGCTGTCTAGCTGCAAGCTTGTTTTTCGTGCCAGAACCACTTTTTTGAACTCTTTCTGCTCAATACCATGCAAGACTTTTTCTACAAGGTGATTCCAACCGTTTTCATCCGGTGTATGTGTTACATGCACAATCTCGCTTTGCAGCGTTCGAATTGGCGTAACGTCCACCAGCAGTTTGTTGAGCGTGGCTAATGTGCGGTGTTTTTCGTGGCTCACATTTGCAGCTAATGACCATTTATCGTCGAAACGGATTAACTCAATCTGTGGCAGAAAGAAAAAAGAAGCCATGCAGTAACGGTTCTTCTCCGTCCGCCCATCAAAAGAACGTCCGCCCCATACTCGCTGGCCTTCGCCCAGAATAGCGTAAGCAGGCTCTGGCTCAGTAAAGGTGTATAACTGCCCTAATGCGACCACTTCGTCACGAGTGTCTCGTGATTGCCAGTAAAACTTAGGGAAAATAGGTTGGGCTTCAAGCCAATCTATAAACGCGAATGGTGGCTTGTCTGCCAACTCTTGGACAAAACGAACATCGTTTTCTCTCGCGTTATTTACTTGCTCAATTAACTGAGCAACGGCTTGATAAAATTTAGACAAAACAACCTCGTAGTTAAGGAGATTTGGTATACCTTTGGCTACTCTATTGAGAGAACTTATTTAAATCAAGGTTATGCTCTATCTTTTACATCACTTCAACAAAATGACATTCAACTCACTCACCATAAAGCAGACTTTTTACAGATTTTTATTCTAAAAAACTTCTATTTGAGTTAGTTTAATAAAGAAATTCAACCATTCTCAGGAATAAAAAAATGCAAAATATCGGGATGTCGTCAAAACTCGATAATGTCTGCTACGACATTAGGGGTCCTGTACTCAAACATGCTAAGCGCATGGAGGAAGAGGGGCATAAAATACTGAAGCTAAATATCGGTAACCCGGCCCCATTTGGCTTCGACGCCCCAGACGAAATCTTGGTTGACGTGATCCGTAATATGCCGACTTCGCAAGGCTATTGTGATTCGAAAGGTATTTATTCCGCTCGTAAAGCTGTCGTTCAGCACTATCAGAAAAAAGGTATCCGCAGCCTAGACGTCGAAGACGTTTACTTAGGTAACGGCGTATCTGAACTGATCGTAATGGCGATGCAAGCCCTACTGAATAATGGCGACGAAATGTTAGTGCCAGCACCTGACTATCCGTTATGGACTGCTGCTGTGTCTCTTTCTGGTGGTACTGCGGTGCATTACATCTGTGATGAACAAGCAGACTGGTACCCAGATCTGGATGACATTAAAAAGAAAATCACACCAAAAACTCGTGGTATTGTTCTGATTAACCCGAACAACCCTACTGGTGCGGTTTACAGTCGCGATTTTCTGTTAGAAGTGATTGAAATTGCACGTCAGCATAAATTGATCATTTTCGCAGATGAAATCTACGACAAAGTCCTTTATGACGGTGCAACACATACTCCAGTAGCAAGTCTGACGGAAGATGTACTGGTTGTGACATTTAACGGTCTGTCTAAAGCTTACCGTGTTTGTGGTTTCCGCAGCGGCTGGATGTTCCTGACTGGTCCTAAGCATTATGCTAAGGGTTATATCGCAGGTCTTGAGATGCTCTCATCAATGCGTTTGTGTGCCAACGTTCCTATGCAACATGCAATCCAAACAGCACTGGGCGGTTATCAAAGTATCAATGAACTCATTCTTCCTGGTGGTCGCCTGTTAGAGCAGCGTGATAAAGCATGGGAAATGATCAACCAGATCCCTGGTGTTTCTTGTGTAAAACCAAAAGGCGCGATGTACTTGTTCCCGAAAATCGACACTAAGATGTACAACATCAAAGATGACCAAAAAATGGTGTTGGATTTCTTAGTTCAGGAAAAAGTACTGTTGGTTCAAGGTACTGGCTTTAACTGGCCAAAACCAGACCACTTCCGTATCGTAACGTTACCGCACGTTGAAGATTTGGAAGTCGCCATCGGACGCTTTGAACGCTTCCTAAGCACTTACAGTCAATAATTTGATGTTACAAATATCATATTCGAACCCTTAAGCGACAAGCCAAACGGTAAGAGTATTAGAATTAACGGGCTCTCTTCTGTACACTCAAGAGAGCCCGTTTTTTATGCTGAACAAGTTGGAATGTTATGCAAGAGAGTCATTTTTTCGCCCACCTCGCCCGAATGAAGCTGATTCAACGCTGGCCATTAATGCGTTCAATCTCTAAGGAAAATATCTCAGAGCACAGCCTGCAAGTGGCTTTTGTTGCTCATGCTTTGGCGGTAATCAAAAACAAAAAATTTGGTGGAAATCTCAATCCTGAGCGCATAGCCATTTTGGCGATGTACCACGATAGCAGCGAAGTATTAACTGGCGATTTGCCAACCCCAATCAAGTACTACAATCCAGATATCGCTAAAGAATACAAAAAGATAGAAGCAGCGGCAGAGAAACGTCTTCTGTCTATGTTGCCTGAAGAGTTCCATGAAGACTTCGCGCCTTTCTTAGTTTCAGAATCTTCACATCCGGATGATGCCGCTATCGTCAAACAAGCAGACTGTATCTGTGCTTATCTGAAATGCTTAGAAGAGCTGAGTGCGGGTAATCACGAATATGCGTTAGCGAAAAAGCGCTTAGACGTAACGTTGAAAGAGCGCTATTCGCAAGAAATGGAGTATTTTCTAAACACTTTCGCCCCAAGTTTTGAATTAACACTGGACGAAATTAGCTAGAACCCGTGTTGATATAAAAAGCATGTTTGAAGGATTCTTTAAACATGCTTATTCAATAGGACACTCCGCTCGAAAAAGCCAAACATCAAATATCGTCTATAATCATACCGTTAATAACGGAGATGCTTTATGTTTGGGTACTTCAAGCGCCTATTGATTTTAACTTCACTGATTCTTTCATGTTTCATCCCGCCGAGTTACGCCAATACGGTCAATTTATCCGCGATGGAGTGGCCTCCCTTCTATGGGAAAAATCTACCCGAAAATGGTTTTTTAGCTGCAATAACCAGAGAAGCTTTTCAGCGCTCGGGATACACACTAGAACTGACGTTTATGCCTTGGAAACGAGCCCTCAGCAGCGCACAGAATGGCCTAGTCGACGGCATTCTAGGGTTGTACTTCGCACAAGAAAGAGAGAAAACGCTTTCTTACTCTTTCAGTATTTATTCTAGTGAACAGGTGTTTATTAAAAAACGAAACCCACTGAATAAAACTGACTCATTCGATGATAATAAAAATCTCCTTATTGCCGTTCAGATAGGCACCCTGCAAGCCGATGACGCTCAAACCGAAGGGCTTAATTTATATCCGGCAAACTCTAATTTGGTTAGTTTGTCTATGCTAGTTAAGGAAAGAGTTGACCTTGCTTTGATGGCTCGGGAATATTTTCGCTTCATGCAAAATTCTGGATTAGAACCGAGCAATTCCTCCGAACATATAGAAATCCTCGATCCGCCATTTCGCACTTACGAAGTCTATAATGCATTTAGTCGCAAGTTATCTCGAAGTGATGAGCTGACTCAAGCATTCAACCAAGGCCTGTCATCTATGAAAGAAGATGGTACTTACAACGCCATACTGACACGGCTTGGTGTTTCAAATCTTCCTAATGAAAATTAAGGCACCAAAGTAATTTCGCGTTATCTCTGGACGAACACCGCTAAGTCACTATAAGTTATACAAACACCTTGTAGGAGTTATGAATGAAACCCTCTTTCGACCTCGCGGAAAACTACGAATGCAATGCTCTATGGCAAGAACGTAAGAACGACGAGCATAAAATTCGCCGTAATGATCACCGCAGCCCTTTCCAGCGAGACAGAGCACGCATACTCCACTCCGCCGCTTTTCGACGCCTGCAAGCAAAAACTCAGGTGCACGGTACCAGTCTCAATGACTTCCACCGCACTCGCCTGACTCACTCTTTGGAAGCCGCGCAAATTGGCACAGGCATCGTCGCCCAACTCAAACTGAAACAACCCGAATTCAGTGAGTTATTGGGCAGCGACACATTAATTGATTCACTTTGTTTAGCACACGATATTGGGCACCCACCTTATGGGCACGGTGGTGAAGTCGCCTTGAATTATATGATGCGTGAACATGGTGGTTTTGAAGGCAACGCTCAGACGTTCAGAATTGTCACCTGCTTAGAACCCTATACTGAACATCACGGAATGAACCTTGCACGACGTACTCTGCTCGGGTTATTGAAATATCCTGCCCTGCTGAGTGCAACCCGTGCAGAAAAAATACCGGAATCCGTTCCTCACCAGCGTCAGTTAAAAGCGAAAGACTGGTCACCAGCGAAAGGGGTTTATAACTGTGACAGCTTTGTTTTTGACTGGGTCTTAGAGCCTCTTGATGCTCATGACAGAGCACTGATTAGCCAAATGCGTGACGGAATACAGTCACCCTACCAACATCAGAAAACTCGCTTCAAGTCGCTCGATTGTTCCATTATGGAACTGGCGGATGACATTGCGTACGGTGTTCACGATTTAGAAGATGCGATTGTACTTGGTATGGTCACTCGTCAGCAGTGGAGTGAAGCGGCTGCCCAGTTGGAGAAATGTGGCGACCCTTGGTTTGGCGAGAATACAGGCAAGCTCAGTGATATGCTTTTTTCTGGCAAACACCATGTGCGCAAAGATGCTATAGGCGGCATAGTCAATGCCCTGCTTACCAGCATCAGCATTCAACCCGTTAATGCACCTTTCCATAGTGAACTGCTCGCTCTAAATGCTTACTTGGAACCTCACATGGCAACCGCTTTGGAAGTGCTTAAGCACTTTGTTAGCCAATATGTCATTCAAATACCTGAAGTGCAGCGTTTTGAGTATAAAGGGCAACAAATCATTATGGATATGTTTGAAGCTTTAGCCGCTGATCCAGAAAGATTGCTTCCATCCGCCACCAAGGAAAAATGGCTTAATGCAGAGCAAACATCAGGCGATGGGTTACGGGTCATTTGCGATTATATTTCTGCAATGACCGATGCTTATGCACAGCGTCTACATCAGCAGCTATTCTCTGCTCATACTCATTATTAGCACGCGCTTATGAACGATAGTTGCGCTCAAATACGCCAGCAGGCATTTGCTGAATTTGATAATCGATCATGGCTTCAAATACGTCTAAAAGAGGCGAAAAGTCTTTCTCTGGTTGCATCATACTGAGAACATGAAAACCTGCTTCAACGGTTGACAGCGCATTTTCGCTTGGCGCTTTACGAATACGATAGTTACCTTTCAAATCTTCTGGCAAATGCAAGCAAGGCAGATGGTGGAGCTGGGTATTCAGCTGCCACATCTTGAATGCTTTTTTCCATGTTCCATCCAGCAAAATGATGCGGATTTTTTTCTCAATTGGTAACGCTACATCCGCTGCCGATAGAGAAACATCACTGGGATATAGGACAAAATGCTCAACATCCGGCTCTGCTAATAGTTGGTTTAGTTCACCATGTTCGCGGAAGTCTTCCCCGACCAACAGGCGACTGTTGGCCAGTGACAAACTTAAAATTCGCGCCGTTCCCATAGGTCGGTGTTCTTCTGTTGGGTGTTGAAGGATGATAAGCTCGACCTGCGAATCAAGCGCAACAATGCTGTCACAGATACACGCTTTACGTGCCTTTCCACACTGAGAACAATAACGAGACATTTTGTGAATCTTTACCTGCTGTTATCTATAGTCACCACCGTTTGCTTTGGGCTTCAATTTGAGCCTTTCAGCCACGTAATGGATTGGCAAGCCGATGCGATAGAAAATGGTCAATGGTGGCGGATCGTAACAGGAAACTTCACTCATACCAACTTTGCTCATTTGGCGATGAATTTGTTAGGTTTGTGGGTCATTGGCTACCTATTCCAACCCAAACCGCGATACTTTGCTCTGATCACTTTACTTATCAGCACTTGGATAGGAATCAGCCTGTTATTTACCAACATGGTGAACTACGTGGGTTTATCAGGCACTCTGCATGGTTTATTTGCTTTTTATGCTTTAAAGGAAGCATTAGGCGGACGAAAAAGCAGTTGGTTATTAGTGATTGGGGTGATGTTAAAAGTCGCCAGTGAACAGTTATTTGGAGCTTCCGACAGCACAGCAGAAATGATTGGTGCACGAGTCGCAACAGAAGCGCATCTGGCAGGTTTACTTGGTGGTTTACTGCTGGCATCAATCGCCGAAATTAAAAAACGTCAATACTTAAAGAAGTAAAAACGTCCTATATTTATGCCTTAATTACAGAGATAAGTAGCCAACTATTTAATGACAGATACCCTTTCTTCTATCCGATCAATAACCTGAATTATTTTATCTTTAGAGCCTTTCATTAATTTTCCCCGGTAAATGATATACCAATCATTCTGCCCACCAAGGTCATTAATTATCTTAAAATTTTTGTAATCAAAAGTTTGCCTATTCGATGGATCATCATTACTTTCAAAATATTCTGGAGGTACATATGTTCCCGTATCTGCCCAATGATCGATGGTCATTTTAATGTATTTTATTTCACCTACCGCAATTTTCTCACCTAATACCACAGACCAGCGTTCTGAACTATCAGCATTGCGTTTTATGAAATGACCTCGATAAAAGTCTGTTCTAACGGTATGTGCTTTCCTAGATTTGGGTTTAGCCGAAGTAAAGATACTCAGAAATGATTTCATCTTATTCATTATTTCTACCTAATGTGAGAGTCGGTGACTACGCTTTCTTAATGAAACGACATTGCCAAACCTGACCATTTTTATCTCGACATGTTTCTATTTCATCTACCACACTGTAAACCCTAACATTTTCATTCCACCGATAACTGTGAGCATATAGAGGTTCTTTGACTTCTGATACATTCCACCAGCCATGTCCATAACGTTAATTTTCGACAGACAATAAAAAACCTGCCTAAGCAGGTTTTTTTATCAACTAGGTAGTTTTCAGAATGGTCTTCAGACTTATTCAAACAACTACACTATCGGTCGTTGACCTCGGTTGATCAGCTTTAATAGAACACTGTCTGCCGCTTCTCCGGCAACGCCTGCCAGTTTGTCGGTCAATTTTTTCTTCTGCACATAGCGAAGAGCTAATACCGTCTTCTCTTTGCACGCTTCAACAATTAAATCGTCCGATGTTTTGATTTCATCTACCAGACCAAGCTCTTTTGCTTGCGTACCAAACCAGTGCTCACCGGTTGCCACTTTGTCTAGATCTAACTCAGGGCGACGCTCACGGATGAAATCTTTAAACAATACGTGCGTTTCTTCTAGCTCTTGCTTGAATTTCTCGCGAGCTTTATCCGTATTCTCACCAAACATAGTCAATGTACGTTTGTACTCACCTGCGGTCAGTTGTTCGAATTCAATATTGTTTTTTTTCAGCAATTTATTGAAGTTAGGCAACTGTGCTACCACACCAATAGATCCAACAATGGCAAAGGGTGCTGAAACAATTTTATCCGCAATACAGGCCATCATATAGCCACCGCTTGCAGCCACTTTATCTACCGAGATGGTCAGTGGTAAGCCTGCGGCTTTAATACGATCCAATTGTGAAGATGCCAAGCCATAGCCGTGAACCATACCCCCACCTGTTTCAAGGCGTAGCAACACTTCGTCACCTTGCTGTGCGACAGCCAGAATCGCAGTGACTTCTTGGCGCAATGAAGACACTTCTTTGGCATCAATACTGCCGTGGAAATCTAAAACAAATAAGTGAGGTTCACGTTCTTCTTTTAACTCGCCCGATTTTGCGGCTTTCTTAACGGCTTTTTCGCGTTGCTTATGTTTTTCTTTCTCGCTTTTCGCTTCTGCTTTATGGCGAGCTTTCAAAAAAGATTCATCGTGTAAGTGCGCTTCTAAATGTTCAGCGTTCTCTCTGTTCTGCTTAGTTAAGTCGGTCACTTCCAACTCACCTTTAGCTGCACCTTTTCCGCCGACGGATTTAGCAATGACTAACAACACAACGATCGCAATCACAAGTGTCGCGATCTTGGCTAAAAATAAGCCATAGTCCAACAAAAATTCCAATGTACTCATCCTCTTCAATGCGAATTGGTGTATTGTAACCACCTTGTCATCATGACTTAAAGTAAATCATAACAATAAGGATACGTAACGTGGATTATTCAGTGTCTGCAAACGCCCTAAAAGATAAAGTAATTTTAGTTACAGGTGCTGGTGACGGCATTGGTAAACAAGCAGCCATCACTTATGCGGCACATGGTGCGACAGTGATTTTGCTTGGGCGCACTGTGAAAAAATTAGAACAAACCTACGATGAAATTGAAGCCGCTGGCTATGCTCAGCCTGCTATTGTTCCTTTAGATATGAAAGGAGCAACAAAACAGAACTATCTGGATATGGTTGATACCATTGAAGGGCAGTTCGGCCGTTTGGATGGTGTTTTACACAACGCCAGCATTTTGGGTGTACTAAGCCCATTTGATCAGATCGGTGAAGACTCTTATGACGACGTCATGCAGGTAAACGTCAAAGCACAGTTCCTGATGACTCAAGCTCTGCTGCCTCTACTTCATAAATCTGACGATGCCCGCATCATTTTCACCAGCTCGACGGTAGGCCATTCTGGTCGCGCGTTCTGGGGGACTTATGCGATATCCAAATTTGCGACTGAAGGCATGATGCAAGTGCTTGCCGATGAGCTTAGCGATACAAATATTCGCGTTAATGCTATCAACCCAGGTGGTACTCGTACTGGTATGCGTGCAAAAGCTTTCCCTGCGGAAGATGCTGGCCTACTGAAAACACCACAAGACATTATGCCGTTATACCTGTATTTGATGGCGCCAGAAGGCAAAGCTGTCAATGGTCAGTGCATTGATGCTCAGCCGAAAAAATAGTTACTGAGTTTCATCAAACGATTCAAAGCCTTGCTAACTAAGCGAGGCTTTGTTGTTTATAAACCTTACTTTTTTCTTGAATGTTCTAAACAACAAAATATACTGTACAAATATACAGGTAAATTATTATGTATGAACTGATAGAACACCTCAAGAACAAACACTGGCTATGGCAAGGCTCAGAAACAAAATATGAGCAAAGCGCCCACTCGACCGGATTCAACGCACTGGATGACAAACTTGCCGGAGGCTTTCCTCCTCATGGTGTGGTTGAAATTCAGTCTCTGTCGGGTATTGGTGAATTACGCCTTATCTATCCTTATCTGAAACAACACGATAAGCGACTAACGGTATTTATTAATCCACCAGGCATAGTGCAGGCTGAAAGTCTGAAGTGTGAAGGTATAAACCTTGAACACGTATTGGTTTTAACACCAAAAAACCACAAGGAAGCCTTGTGGGCTGCTGAACAATGCCTAAAAAGTGGTGCATGCAGTCAAGTATTGCTTTGGCAAGATAAGCTCGAAGTCCATCAGGTTCGTCGTTTAAATGTTGCCAGTGAAACGGGTAGCTGTTTGCAATTTCTTTTCCGTTCGCCGCAAGAAAGCGTATTTTCGCTACCCGTATCACTCAGTTTATCGTTACAAGCCGATCCACAAGGTCTGCAGATTAGTGTCCCCAAACGCAAAGGTGGATGGCCTTTAAGCGCATTTAAGCTATCTATGTATGAGCGCTGGCCAAACTTGGTGATCCCGCAGGCTTCTTCAAAACCGTCTTCACAAGTTATCGCCTTTCCTCAACGTATGCAGGGCTAACGATGACACTTTGGATCTATCTTCATTTTCCAGCACTACAACTGGATACCTTATACGCCGAGCATGAATACCCTCTGGTTATCATCGAAGGTCGTGATAACCATGTTGTTCAAGCCAGTGCTTGTGCATTAAAGCAAGGCATAAAAATTGGGATGGGGCTAGGCAGTGCGGCATCTATGTGCAGCGATCTACAAGTACATCCCTATGATGAGAATGTTGAAAATCAAACCATCGAAGAGATAGCACAATGGTTGTATCTGGTAACCTCAGACATCGTGTTGCTTCCACCAAAAGGCATATTGCTAAGAGTCACTAACATGCTGTCTCTGTATTCGGGTCTGGATAACTATTGGCACACATTAAGTGCTCATCTTCGTTTACGTAAAACACGTTACTACTATGGTTCCGGTTTTTCGCCACTTTCGGCTGTTTTGCTTGGAAAAAGCGCTTCAAATATCATCATTGAGGATAAAGACAAGATTCTTGCTGCCATTAACGATTACCCACTCAGTGCCACAGAACTGGATTTTAAACAGGTAGAAAAACTCGCCAGAGTCGGGATTCGAGACATCAAAGCCCTCCTTGCCGTACCAATACAAGATCTGGCAAGACGGTTTGATATCGATTTAGTGAACTATGTAGGCAAGCTCTTGGGGCAATTTAAGCATCCAGTTAGTTTTTACCATCCGCCAGAAGCCTTTTGTAGCCACCTAGAATTGCTGTATGAAATTGAAAATATTCAATGGTTGGAGAAGCCTTTATCTCGTTTGCTAAAACGCTTAGAGCAATTTTTAACACTGCGAAATCAGGTCGCTTTTGAGCTTGAACTGATACTGACTCAGCGAGATAACATCAAAAACAGTCTGCATTTTACTTCAGCACAGGGAGAATATGCTTGTGGAAAATGGGGGAAGCTCTGTCAACTCACTCTAGAGTCAATACAACTGTCCCAACCCGCACTGGCAATGACGTTAAAAGTCATTCGTTCTGGGGAAATGAACCAAAGCGTGACGGACATTTTTGATGGTGAAAAAGGTCAGACGACAGCACTGGAACTGATCACTCTGCTACAAGCCAAGCTTGGTCAGGCACAAGTCAATAAGCCGAATCTGAGTGATGATCCTCGCCCAGAGAAGCGCAGCCAATACATAGCAGCAACAGAACCCACATCCCATACATTACGCAGACCAGAGTTGCGCCCTAGCCTGCTGCTTCCTGAGCCCGAACCTCTGTGTGAAATCGTATCGCTCATCCATGGGCCTGAAAGACTAGTCACTGGATGGTGGGACAACCAGCCCATCACTCGTGACTATTTCATTGCCCACAGCGAACAAGGCCGCTGGCTTTGGGTATTTCGCAACCAAGATAAACACTGGTTTCTGCATGGCCAGTTTAGCTAAAACGCAGGCTTGTTTAGCAAACGTGCCTCTTTGATCAGACGATTTTTATAAGAGTAGTGATATGGCTTACGCTGAACTATTTTGCCAAAGCAATTTCTCATTTCTGACGGGTGCTTCTCATGCTGAAGAACTTATTCAGCACGCGGATTTTCTACGCTATCGCGCTCTCGCGATTACCGACGAGTGTTCAATCGCTGGCGTCGTGAGAGCTCATACCGCCATCAAAGACCGAAAGCTTGGTATCAAACAAATTGTCGGCAGTATGTTTTGGCTCAATGGTGAGTGCCAAGTTGTACTTTTGTGCCCAAATCGCCAGGCATACGCTGAGCTGTGCAGAATCATCACCAATGCGCGCAGGCGCAGTGAAAAAGGCAGCTATCAGCTATCTGAATGGGATTTAATGTCCGCGAAGCACTGCCTTATTCTCTGGCTTCCAACCGAGGAAGACAACAATGCCTATTGGGGAAAGTGGCTGAAGCAATATCATCAAGGTCGTTTATGGATTGCCGTTCAACGCCATCTCGGCGCGAACGACCATCACTATATTTCGCACTGTCAGGAGCTGGCTCAACAACTGAGCTTGCCCATCACTGCATGTGGCGGTGTTCTGATGCATACGGCCACACGCCTTCCACTGCAACATGTTCTTACGGCCATAAAGCACAACCAGAGTGTCGAACACATTCAGGCTCACCTAATTGGTAACACTGAACGGGCACTGCGCAGTAAAACAAAGCTCGCCAAAATATTCCCAAGTGAATGGTTAAAAGAGAGCGTACGTATTGCTGAACTGTGTCACTTCAAACTGAGTGATTTGAAATACGAGTACCCAAGTGAATTGATTCCAGATGATGTCAAACCTATGGAACATCTGCGTCAACTGGTTGAAAAAGGCAAGCTTGTTCGCTTTCCCGAAGGCGTCCCTGACGATATTCAGGCGACCATAGATAAAGAACTCTCTCTGATTGATGAACTCAACTATCCATTCTATTTTCTTACCATTCACGACATCGTTATGTTCGCCAAAAGTAGAGGCATTCTATACCAAGGACGAGGGTCTGCCGCGAACTCTATTGTCTGTTACTGCTTAGAGATAACCGCGGTCGACCCTCGCCAAGTCGCGGTGTTATTTGAACGATTTATCAGTAAAGAACGTCAAGAGCCGCCAGATATTGATGTGGATTTTGAACACGAGAGACGTGAAGAAGTTATTCAATACCTGTATCAGAAATATGGCAGAGAGCGAGCTGCATTGGCCGCGACAGTAATTACTTATCGCTTAAAAAGCGCTATTCGAGACGTAGGGAAAGCATTGGGGATTAGCGAGACTCAACTCGATTTCTTTATCAAAAATATTAACCGCAGAGACCGCAAACTCGGATGGCAAGCCCAGATCATAGAGCTTGGACTTCAGCCACAATCGCATAAAGGGCAACTGTTTATCGATCTGGTCAACGAAATACAGTCGTTCCCACGCCATCTCTCACAACATGTGGGTGGCTTTGTTATTTCCGCGGGTCCTTTGTATGAGCTGATCGCCGTAGAAAACGCAGCCATGCCGGAACGAACCATTATTCAGTGGGATAAAGACGATTTAGAAAGTCTCGGACTGATGAAAGTCGATGTGCTGGCGTTAGGTATGCTAACGGCTATTCGTAAGTGTTTCACCATGATCGAACTCCACCATCAACGAAAGCTCAGCATTGCAGACATCACACGTTTAAAAGACGACGAAAACGTGTATGGGATGATACAACGCGCAGATACCGTAGGCGTGTTTCAAATAGAGTCTCGTGCGCAAATGAGTATGCTACCACGCTTAAAGCCTCGCACTTATTATGATCTGGTCATACAAATCGCCATCGTTCGCCCCGGTCCAATTCAGGGCGATATGGTGCACCCGTTCCTTAAACGAAGAAATGGTATTGAGGAACCTTCTTTCCCATCCCAAGAGGTGAAAGAAGTTTTAGAGCGGACGATGGGCGTTCCGATCTTTCAAGAGCAAGTGATTAAAATTGCTATGGTTGCAGCTGGTTTCAGTGGAGGCGAAGCAGATCAGCTTCGCCGAGCGATGGCGTCTTGGAAAAAGAGTGGCGAGTTGGCTAAATTCAGACCTAAATTGATAAACGGCATGCTGGCTCGCGGTTATGAAAAAGAGTTTGCCGAACGGATTTACGATCAAATTTGCGGCTTCGGGGAATACGGTTTCCCAGAGAGCCATTCGGCATCATTCGCGGTTTTGGCATATTGTTCGGCATGGCTCAAATACTATTATCCGGAAGCGTTTTACGCCTCGTTGCTCAATAGTTTACCTATGGGTTTTTATAGTCCGTCACAACTGATTCAGGATGCTCAAAGGCACGGCATTGTGGTTCTGCCTGTTTGCGTTAATCATTCATCTATTGAGCATCAAGTCGTACGCCACCAGCAAGGTTTTGCTATTCAACTCGGTCTGCGTCTGGTGAAAGGATTAAGCGACTCAGGAAGCGAGCAACTGCTGCGAGCTCGCCCTACTAGCGGATTTCAGCATGTTAATCAGCTAAAAAATGCAGGAATTAACCAGAAAGATATGGAATCACTGGCCTCTGCCAATGCCCTGCATCGCTTAACCAATAACCGCTACGACACCCGTTGGGCTATCATGGATTCTCTTTCTGACCTGCCGTTATTTGAACACTATCAAGAAGATGAACGCCTAATTCAACACTCACCTACAGCGATGAAAGATCTGATAGAAGATTATGCATCATTAGGATTATCCCTCAACCAGCATCCGATAACCTTATTAGACAAAGCTGGTATCTTAGGCAAGTTCACCCGCCATAAAGACCTGATAAATCTCCCGCATAAATCACTCGTTACCGTTGCAGGAGTCGTCACCGGACGACAAGCTCCCGGAACAGCCGCTGGCGTAACGTTTTTCACACTAGAAGACGATACCGGAAATATTAATACCGTAGTTTGGCAAGCCACAGCCAGAGCACAGAAAAGCGCTTATATCAGTGCCAAAGTCCTAATGGTAAAAGGTATTGTCGAGAAAGAAGAGAATGTGGTGCATGTGATCGCGGGAAAACTGATTGATATCACCGAACATTTAACGTTGCTTCAAAGTCGCTCTCGAGATTTTCATTAAGCCAGATACTAATAAATACTGTGAGACAGTATTTGAAGATACCAAAAAGCGCTGAATATTCAGCGCTTTTCTATTCTTATAAAACTTCTCGAAGACGTTCTTGAGCCACCTGCACCAACAAGTCGGGCTGGAACTTAGAGATGAATCGGTTACAACCAACTTTCTGAACCATCGCTTCGTTAAAGCTGCCACTCAAAGAGGTGTTCAAAGTAATAAACAGGTCTTTCATACGAGGGTCGTTGCGAACTTCATGAGTTAAGCGATAGCCGTCCATTTCTGGCATTTCAGCATCTGTAATCATCATCAGAAGCTCATCATTGATGTTTTTACCCGCATCACATAAAGATTTGAGGAAATTCAATGCTTCCAAACCGTCTCGGCATTCAATGATGTTGAGACCAAGCTGTGACAAGGTATCTTTAATCTGGTTTCGTGCGGTTGAAGAATCATCCACGATTAAAACATTGCGGCCTACCATTTCACCCAAAATATTGTGGTCAAGCAACTCTTCAGAAATAGAAACATCGTACTCGATGATCTCTGCAAGTACCTTCTCAACATCAATAATTTCAACGATATTGGTTTGATTTTGCTCTTTAATCTGAGTAATGGCAGTCAAGTAGTTTGAACGCCCCGCTGATTTTGGCGGCGGTTCAATTTCTGTCCATGCAGTATTAACAATGTTGCGGACTTGACCAACGAGAAAGCCCTGAGTAGTACGGTTGTATTCCGTAATAATGAGGTTTTGCTCTGGCTTTTCTAATCGAGATGGAGGGAAACCAATCGCTTGGCGCAAGTCGATAATCGGTACTGGCACACCGCGAAGTGTTGCAACACCGGTAATATTGCGATGTGAGCCTGGCATTTTAGTTAGATGAGGGACTTTAATCACTTCTCTAACTTTAAATACGTTAATAGCAAACAGTTGACGGCTGTTTAAGCTAAAAAGCAATAACTCAAGTCGGTTTTCGCCAACCAAGTTAGTACGTTGATCGACTGAATTTAAAACACCTGACATAGAAAATTCCGCAAACTATTAAAACCCAATAACAGTATAGCTACAAAGGATAAATGTAAATGATAGTACTCAAGGTATTGTGATAATTATCCTTCCACCACCTTCATCAGCAACAAACCATCATATAATGCTTGCTTAACAAGCGCTGCACCAGGCATCGTCGCCTGTTTGTAAAAACGAGACTCCACGAGCTTCAAATCTTTATGGTAAACAGGAAGGCTTTGTTGTTCGATACAATGCTGAATTGCCGGGTACAACACACTTTTTGCTTGATTGATAACGCCACCAATAAGAATTTTTTCTGGATTAAATAGGTTGATTACGATAGCAATCGCCGCACCTAAATAAGCACCAAGCTGCTCAATCACTTCAACCGCAAGAGGATCCCCTTCTGCAGCCGCAGAACAAATATCTTCTATCGTGATTTCTGCAATTTCACTTAAGCTTGAAGCTTCACCATTGGCAATACGTTCTGCGACTTGTTCTCGAATCGCTTGAGAACTGGCAACCGTTTCAAGACAGCCAATATTCCCACAGTGGCAACGCTTACCATTGCGGTCAATTTGGATATGCCCTAATTCACCAATATTGCCGTTACGACCTTGCAGTACTCGACCATCAAGAATGATACCAGCGCCTAAACCATGGTGTATTGAAATCAGAATTGAATTATCAACGTCTTGCGAATGACCAAATAACTTTTCCGCCAAAGCCCAAGCACGAGTATCGTTAGCAATAAATACAGGCAGCCCAGTTGCTTTATAGATTTCAGGGCCTAACGCTAGATTATTCACGTTGTAGTGAGGCATCTGCAAAACGATGCCTTTCTCCGAGTTAACTAAACCCGGTAAAGTGATAGCAATGCTCGTGACGCGATCGAGTTGGTCAGCATAAGTTTGGAAAAACTCTTCAACTTCAAATAAAAGACGTTGAAGCACATCGTCTTGATCGATTTCATGAAT
This sequence comes from Vibrio sp. Hal054, assembly GCF_037162405.1. Classification (NCBI taxonomy): domain Bacteria; kingdom Pseudomonadati; phylum Pseudomonadota; class Gammaproteobacteria; order Vibrionales; family Vibrionaceae; genus Vibrio; species Vibrio sp. Hal054. The sequence continues at coordinate 2,154,724 of NZ_JARLUT010000001.1, forward strand.
CTCAATTTTAGTATCGATCAGAACTTCACCACCAAGCTCATGAAGGGCTATGGTTAAATATCCGCGTCCCAGACGCATAGAAAGGAACTGCCAGCCTTCATTGTTGGTCTGTAAACCTACAGCAGGACGACCACGGCTGATAGCTTCTTGAACCGTTGTTTCATGAATTAGGTGCGCATCAATAAGCTCGCGAGTAATTTTAGTAATACTTGCAGGCGCGAGTTCGCTCTCTTTCGATAAATCGATACGAGATATCGGACCTTTTTGGTCAATCAATTTATACACACGACCAGCATTGACCTGCTTAATGTGGTCAATATGGCCAGGTTGAGCCATGTACATAGTACGCTCCAAAAAACAACAACCTGCCAATTTTTTTACTTTGCGAACTAATTGTGAAGGGCTTTGGTAAATACCCGTGACCAGCATCACGTATATACTCGGAACTTTGTGTATTCAGTCAAATTGTCGGGTTTGGGTAGGCTCGATATCTGTGTTTGAAAAACTTATTTTCAGAGCAAAATTATTTTAATTGCATTGAGCATTACGGCCAAATTCCTACAAAAATCTCAGACTTACGTAACAATTTTATAACCTTAATCTCAAGTACTATGGGTGTTGTTTATACTTATAAAATCCTCGATACCTTATCTGCCCGATCACTGTAGGAGATCACCATGAGTTTAGGTCAAAGACGTACCAAAATTGTCACCACACTCGGCCCATCCACAGATAAAGAAAACGTACTAGAGCAAATCATAAAATCAGGGGCAAACGTAGTACGAATGAATTTTTCGCACGGTTCTGCGGAAGACCACAAGCTAAGAGCTCAAAAAGTTCGCGAAATCGCAGCAAAACTCGGAAAAAATGTCGCGATTTTGGGTGATTTACAAGGCCCAAAAATCCGCGTATCCACATTTAAAGATGGACCGATTCTCCTGACTGAAGGTGACCGATTTATCCTTGATGCCGAACTGGCGCCCGGAATGGGCGATCAGGACTCAGTCGGTATTGACTACAAAGCCTTGCCAAACGATGTCAAAAGAGACGACATCCTTCTGCTCGATGACGGAAGAGTACAGCTACAAGTATTGTCTGTTGAAAACAATAAGATTTTTACTTCCGTCCTGATTGGTGGTCCTTTATCGAATAACAAAGGCATCAACAAAAAAGGAGGAGGCCTTTCAGCAGACGCACTGACCGAGAAAGACAAACGCGATATCCTTCTCGCTGCTGAAATCAAAGTGGATTACCTCGCCGTTTCATTCCCTCGCAACGGGGCAGATATGAATTATGCTCGCCGTCTTGCTCGAGATGCTGGCTTAGAAGCGGGGTTAGTAGCGAAAGTGGAGCGAGCAGAAACCGTCTCATGCGATGAAAATATTGACGATATCATCATGGCATCTGACGTGATCATGGTGGCTCGTGGCGATCTCGGTGTCGAAATTGGCGACCCAGAACTCGTGGGTGTGCAGAAAAAACTGATCCATCGCGCGAAAGCTCTCAACCGAGTGGTGATTACCGCCACGCAAATGATGGAGTCTATGATCACAAATCCAATGCCAACCCGTGCCGAAGTCATGGACGTTGCGAATGCCGTACTTGATGGCACCGATGCCGTAATGCTGTCAGGAGAAACGGCGGCGGGGAAATATCCTGTTGAAACGGTCAAAGCGATGGCAGAAGTCTGTATTGGTGCAGAGAAAACCATTGAGTCGAATCAACAGAACTATCGTATTGATCGCTCCTTTGCCACCTCAGAAGAAACCATCGCCATGTCTACCATTTATGCAGCTAACCATTTGGAAGGTGTACAGGCGATGGTCACATTGACGGAGTCGGGGCGCACAGCACTAATGACGTCTCGTTTAAATTCCGTCTTTCCTATCTTTGCCATGTCACGGAATGAACGCGCGCTTAATCGCTGTGCACTATACAGAGGCGTTACTCCATTCTATTTCGACAGTAAGCATGAAGAAGGATTTATTGCGGCACAATCTGCTTTGAAATCTCTCAAAGATAAAAAGCTGCTCGAGTTTGGCGACTTGGTTATCATCACTCAAGGCGATGTGATGGAGGTTGAAGGTTCAACCAACTGTATGCGTATCCTGCCAGTCTTCTAACTGGTATATCCCATAAAGCAATAACTCACTCTACTTGTTCTAGAGTGAGTTATTCGCCGATTTCCAGAGAATTAAAATCAGCACGAATAATGCGTTCCGCTTTTATCTCCCTAGCCTGCAAAAACAAATTGATAAAGCGGTTTCCGGCTTCAACACCTAACTCATAATCGTGTAATAGGTCTTCTTTATCGCTCATCAAAGAGGAGGATTTCAGAGGACTGCTTGGCGCAATTTGCACTATAAACACATCATCAGGTGGTGAATTCAGAAACTCTCTAGTTAGGGAGTAAGTCTGGTAATGTACCATCAACATATCCGCCAGCCCTGAATCAAATTTATCTCCAAGCAAATGACTCAATCGATAAATATCGTCCGCACCAAATAACCAACGACCGCCGTTGAGTGCTTGTAGGTGTTTATGCTCATTTTTCAACTCTTTGGAGCGCGCAATTTGCTGCTGAAAAAAACGGTTCCAGTCTTGTTTCCATTGACCTAATCGGTTCTGCCACTGATTTTGAATACTGTTAAAAGAATCTCTGAACCATTTAATTTCTTCCTGCCGAGCTCTTTCATCCTGCATGATTAGCCCTGATTCAAAATCAATTTCTTCCGTTCTGATCACCGTAATAAAACGAGCTTCTCGACGCCAAGCCTCCTGAACAGGGATGGAAGCAGAGACTCCGCCATCAATGTAAAACTGATTGTTTAACTCGACTTGTTTGGGATATAAGCGAGGAATCGCGCATGTCGCTCTCATAATATCCTTCCAGTTGCCTCCCAGCATCGGAAAGTATTCATCACTCAGGGTCAATGAGGATGTAACAGCCGCCATTGCTTTGCGTGAACCTAATGCCCTACGTCCCATGTCTATATCCATATGAAATGGGAAGTCACAAATTTTTTCCAACGCCCAGTCAAGATCCATATATTGTTTTCTACGGATGTAACCAAAAAGGTGGAAAAACTCGGGTGTAGTGGTGAGTTCTGTAATGAAAGCTTTGCCTAAGCCATGCTGACGGCAGAGAAAAGCGCTGAGATTCAGAGCACCAGCGGAGGTACCATAAAATTCATCGAATGGGTCGAAGTTGGCGAGATTAAAGGCGTCTAATACACCGGCAGTAAATATACCTCTCTGACCACCACCTTGAGCAACCAGAGCGTTTTTACCGCCGATGAATTTGGATAGTCGAATCACATCGACTTTGTTATCTAAATTAGAAACAGTTCCACTATTAGGCATAAGTAGAACCCTTATCAGTTAGTGTGTTATTGCGATCAATCCAAAACCGACAAGTACCGTGAAGATAACGGCAGTAGCAATTACTGCAAACTTTAGATCATGTTCCATACAGACCTCCTTTTACTTAACAAATTAATAACATCGGTAAAGGAAGCCATCAAGAATTGTCGATTTTTCAGCTACAATTATGCAATTGCCCTCACAATAACTCAATCACCATATCCCTTATTAGACTAATCTGGAGAACGAAAAAACTAACCTCAACGACTCTTTGATTAACAATGTCTGCATTTCCTCTCCTTATTTTAGATAAAGAGCAAAAGGTGGAGGGATTCACTGTCGATTGTATATTTTTCAGTCATACACTCTACTGTTTTTAATAGTGATATCAATTACAAATAAACGAAATAAACATCACTTGAGCCAGTGATAAGTAACTTAGCAACATTTTAAACCACATATTAGCCAATACATCACACAATAAAACTATCTAAAGACAAAAAACTAACATTTATGATCTATTGCTATTAACAGAACAAATCTGTAGTCTCGGTACCACGCGTAGCTGATTATTTCAGATTTCGCAAACACACATCAGATAATAAAGAACAAAACTCTGAGTTTTCTTAAGGCAAACAAAATTTAATACTAACTTTTCACCGAATCATGGACGATAGATAAAATATTGAGCAATTCTATAGAATGCTAAAAATATCGACAGTAGCCATGTTCGCCAGTGATAGCCATAGAGAAGCTTCAGACCTCAGAGTGTCGTAAAGGAGTAAAACATGAAGCGAGAACAATGGGGATCCCGAGTTGGGTTTATCCTAGCTGCAGTGGGCTCTGCAATCGGTCTTGGAAACATTTGGCGTTTCCCTTATATGGCTTATGAAAACGGCGGCGGCGCATTTTTCATTCCTTATATCTTCGCACTACTTACTGCGGGTATCCCATTCATGATCCTTGAGTTCAGTATGGGTCAAAAAAACCGTGGTTCAGCACCTTCTACACTAGCAAAGATCAATTCTAAATTTGAATGGTTAGGCTGGTTCCAAGTAGGTATTGCTGCGCTTATCGCAGTTTACTATGTGGCAGTTATTGGTTGGGCTATCTCTTACTTTGGTCTGTCATTCACTCAAGGTTGGGGTACAGATACTAACGCATTCTTCTTTAGTGAATACTTGGCACTTGGCGACAACTCACCAACCAACCTTGGTGACATCCAATGGAATATCGCATTCGCTATGCTCATCGCTTGGGCAATCACTTATGCGGCTATTGTAGGTGGTGTAAAAGCGGGTATTGAACGAGCTTCTAAGATCATGATGCCAATTTTGTTCATCATGGTATTGGGTCTGATTGCACGTATGATTTTCCTTCCTGGTGCGCTTGATGGTGTGAACTATATGTTCGAACCAGATTTCAGCAAAATTTGGGATGTGAAAGTTTGGGCGGCAGCTTATGGTCAGATCTTCTTTACGCTAAGTATCGGCTTTGCAATCATGCTTGCTTACTCAAGCTACCTACCAGAGAAATCAGACATCACAAACAATGCGTTTATGACGGTATTGATCAACTGTGGTTTCTCGATTCTTGCAGGTATTATGATTTTCTCTGTACTGGGCTACATGGCTCAAGAGCAAGGTAAACCTCTAACAGAAGTTGTTTCTGCAGGTGTAGGTCTGGCATTCGTAACACTGCCAGCGGCAATTAACCTTTTACCAATTCCATACATCTTAGGTCCACTATTCTTCCTAGCATTGGTTGTTGCAGGTCTAAGCTCGCACATCTCTATCATGGAAGCTGTTACTTCAGCAGTGATCGATAAGCTAAACTGGAGCCGTAAAAAAGCTGCAAACATCGTTATTGGTTCAGGCGTAGTGATCTCTATGGCATTTGCGACTAACGGTGGCCTACTGTTACTTGACCTAGTTGACCACTTCGCGAACAACGTAGGTATCATGGCAAGCTGTTTCGTGGAAATCGCACTAATGACTTGGTTGCTAAAAGTCTCTGACGTACGTAAATACGTGAACAGTATTTCTGATTTCAGCGTAGGCATTTGGTTTGACATCTGTTTACGCTTTATCACTCCAGTGATGCTAGCGGTTATCATTTCGACAAAACTGATTGCACTGTTCACTGAAGGCTACGGTGGTTACGACCTAACTCTAGGTTGGGCAATTATTGGTGTTCTACTTGTATTTGGTGTCCTTGTTAACCTAACCAGCCGTAAGGAGGCAAACTAATGACGACTAGCGCAATTATTATGATGATCATTGGTCTTGGTATCACTTGGGGTGGTGCTGCTATCTGTATCAAGAAAGCGATGGACAAATAAGTCATCCAGTTAAAGAAAAACCGGCATAACGCCGGTTTTTTTATTTGATACGGATAGAAGAATCTCCTACCTCTAGCAATAATTTTTCTCAACTATAGGTCGAATAACTAATTCGTCTACACTAGAAATGCCGTTTTGACTCGCCATAAACAAGATAGCATCCACCACCTGTTCTGGGTCTAAATACTCAGGGCGATCTGCTGATCGGAAAGGGGTATCTACTCCACCGGGATAAATCGCACACACTTTCACGCCATGTTCCCTAGCTTCTTTTCGGAAAACCTTCGTTAAGGCATCGATACCTGCTTTTGAGGCTGTATAAGCACCGATCCCTTCATTGGAAAATCGACACACCGTTGACAGAACGTTGATGACAATACCCTGCCCCCTAGGCTTCATCGAAGCATTGTAGACTTCCTTCATAAAAACGAATGGAGACATCATATTCAGTTGAACTAACCCCATGAGGTCATCTACAGATAAGTCTGCGATAGCACTTCTCGATGTATTCGCACCAGCACAATTAACCAATACATCAATGTCACCCAGTTTCTCACTGGCATCAGCAACGAAGTGATTGATCAACTGGAAATTTGTCGCATCAAAGGCTTGAGAAAAAGTTTGGCTATTAGAAGGTGTGACTTCAGAAACTAATTCCTTGAGTTTGCTTTCAGAGCGCCCACAGAAAGCCACATTGGCGCCTAGCTCTACCAATCGCTTTGTCAGCAAACGTCCAATACCGGATGTCGCTCCTGTAACAATAAAGTTCTTATTTCTAACATCCAGCATCAGGTATCCACGCTTTTGTTCAAATAGGTTTAAATTCAGCCATGACAAGCACGGCTGATACGATTTGCCTATATATGATACGTTTAACTACCTAAAAGCGAAAAGGCGGGCAATCACATAACGAACTAAATAGTTTTAAGGTTAGAAATGATACGTCAGGCCTAATGCCGCTCCGATTTGCAGTTCAGGGCCGCCATAAAAATTGATTTCAGGATGTACCTGACCATAAAGGTTAAAACGGTTATTGAACTGCCAATTAATACCTAACGGTAGACGAGCACCAAAATCATCTTCCCACTCAGCCCATGCTCCGCCTCCAACATACCAGTCAAAAGGTACATTTGGGCTGTTGAAGCCTCCCTGAGCAAAAATGTAATCAAACGCTGCGCCATCATTGCCTAGAATGAAACGATATTGGTCGTCGATTTCAAAAACAACACTGAGCTGCTGGTCAACTGCCATGCCGACTTCAAAGCCTTTGTTCTGCTGTGCATGAACAGCGAATGAAGTGCCAAGTAGTAAGGCGACAATCCCTAATTTCTTCATATGTAATTCCAAATACCATAGCTATACAAAAGTATAGACGGTACCCAAGCGGCCATTGGAATGTGTCATTGTCAGGTAAGGGAATATCAGAAATTTGTAGGAATTCGCGCACAAAAAAAGGAGACCGAAGTCTCCTTTTCTATAGGGGAAGAAATGTCTGAGGATTAACCGTGGTTACGGATCCACTCATCCATATCTGTTTTAAGGTTGTCAGACTTAGTACCGAAGATAGCTTGAACGCCACCAGATACTACAACTACGCCTGCTGCACCAAGTTTTTTCAGTTTGTCTTGATCAACAATTTCAGTATCAGCAACTGATACACGTAGACGAGTGATACATGCGTCTAAGTTAGTGATGTTCTCTTTACCGCCGAATGCAGCAACAAGTTCACCAGCCATTTCAGTACCAGTAGTCGCTGTTGCAGCTTCTGACTCGTCTTCACGGCCTGGAGTTTTAATGTCCATAGCGCGAATAACGAAAGTGAACACTACGTAGTAAAGAACTGCGTAAGCGATACCTAGACCAACAAGCAGTAACATGTTTTCAGCACGTGGAGATTGAACCACGAAGTCGATGAAACCGTTAGAGAATGTGTGACCGTGAACAACACCTAGAGAGTTCGTTAGCATGTATGCAACGCCAGCTAGTACTGCGTGAATTACGTATAGTACTGGAGCGATGAATAGGAACGAGAACTCGATTGGTTCAGTAATACCAGTTAGGAATGAAGTCAGAGCTGCAGAAGCCATGATACCCATTACTTTTGCACGGTTTTCAGGTTTAGCGCTGTGTGCAATTGCAATAGCAGCAGCTGGAAGACCGAACATCTTGAATAGGTAACCACCCGCTAGCTGACCGAAACCGTTACCCGCTGCGCGAGAAGCGTCATCAGCAGTTAGGAAACATGTCATAATACCGTGAGCGATTTCACCAGAACCATTTGTACAAATACCTGCTTCGTAGAAGAATGGTACGTTCCAAATATGGTGTAGACCGAATGGAATTAGAGAACGCTCAACAATACCGTAGATACCAAATGCAGTAACAGGGTTTTGGTTTGCTGCCCAATCAGAGAAAGATGCAATCACGCTACCAATTGGTGGCCAAATGATAGAAAGAATCACACCAAGACCAATTGATAGGAAACCAGTGATGATTGGCACTGCGCGTTTACCAGCGAAGAAGCCTAGGTACTCTGGAAGTTGAATTTTGTAGAAACGGTTGAATGCCCAAGCAGCAACACCACCCGCTAAAATACCACCTAAAACACCAGTTTCGATGTGGCCAACACCCATTGCATCGCCCATTACGTTTAGCGTAGCAATCATGATGCCGTAACCAACGATAGCAGATAGACCTGAAACGCCATCGTTGTTAGTGAAACCTAGAGATACACCAACTGCGAAAAGAAGTGCCATTTGGCCGAAAACTGAACCGCCAGCTTGTTCCATTAGGTGTGATACAACTTCTGGTATCCAGCTAAAGTTCGCCGCACCCACACCAAGCAAAATACCTGCAACTGGTAGCACTGATACTGGTAGCATCAGAGACTTACCAACTTTTTGCAGGTTAGCAAAAGCGTTTTTAAACATGTTTATGCTCCTGATTAAGTTATTAGAATTTTAGGGTTCTAACGGCACACCCCCGTAGCCTAAATGTTAGCACCCAATGAAAATGTAACCACAAAATGTATTATATTTTCCGCCTCTAAATATATATTGATGCTCCTCATGGATTCTACTTAGTTACGAAATTAAGTTTCAAAGTATTAGACAGATCACAATCAGATCTGACCTCTGAAAACCATTACACAGAACGTATCTAATTGTTTTTAATAAATTTAAAAGTTAAAACCAATAATTTCACTGCGTAAATAAAATTGGGCATCATGTTATTTTATGTAACAAAATTACATTGGCTTGTTTTTCCCTCTCAAAATCAACAGATTTAGTAAACAATGGGGTTATTTTTACAATCATCTAAAATTTTCAATAAAAAAAGGAGCAGATGCTCCTTTTTAAAGCAAATGTTGATTTCTATCGCAAAAAAAGATTTTGGTAATTTTGGGTTGTTTTTTCAGCGATTTCAGAAAGCGAGCACCCTTTTAACTGAGCAATGTAGGCTGCAACCTCAACAACATAGGCTGGCTGATTCTCTTTTCCACGGTGTGGAACAGGTGCAAGATATGGTGAGTCCGTTTCAATCAGCAAGCGTTCTATCGGCAGTGCTTTCACGACTTCCTTCAGTTCTGTTGCTTGTCTGAAAGTAACAATCCCTGAGATAGAAATGTAAAAACCCAAATCCATAGCCGCTTCCGCAAAAGCGAGATCTTCAGTAAAACAGTGGATCACGCCACCACAACGCTCTGCTCCACCTTGTTTTAGCATCGTCAAGGTGTCTTTTCGCGCATTGCGAGTATGAATAATTAGCGGCTTATTAAGCGCAACAGCGGTTTCGATTTGCTGGGAAAAACGTAATTTCTGCAACTCTGCTGTTTCTGGCTGGTAATGATAATCCAAACCAGTTTCACCTATCGCCACCACCTTAGGGTGTTTCGCATATTCGTGAAACTTATCTAGTGCGAACTCACTTTCCACATCTAATGGATGAACACCACAAGAGGCATGGACATATTCGAATGGCGTGATCATTTCAATCATGTCAGAGAAAGAATCAAGCGTAACTCCAACCGACAATAGCTGTTTTACATTCGCTTGAGCGGCTTTGTTCACGACATCCGATATATCAGTATGTAAATCTTGATAATCCAGTTTATCCAGATGGCAGTGGGAATCTACAAACATGTTTCCTCGTTAAATTTAAATATCCAATCCATAATTAAAAGCTCGCTATTTAGACCAGTAAAATGACGTAGCTTTTCAATTAAAGTGGCAAGTTCTGAACTTTGCTTTTCTAAAACAACATAGCTCAATACTGACGATAAAGTATGACAACCGGGAGTAAAGTTTGGTTGCACAACAGCAAAATGAGCTTTTTGAGCATCAGTAAGTAAGTACCAAAGCCAAGTTAAGCGCACAACTGGTGACTCATTCAGTTTGCTCGCACATTTGAGGGCAGCTTCAGTATTGCCTTGCACCGCAGCAATCAGACTCTCTTCAATAGACTTGTACGTATCTAAATCACCGGACTGAATAAAAGCTTTAGTCTTTACTGGAGCATCACCATTAATATGAGCAACATAAGGCGGAACTTGTTCACCCAATTCATTCTGTAGCCATTGAGTGACAACTGAAGATTGCGGGTCAGGAATCGTAACTTGCTGACATCGACTCACAATAGTAGGCAACAAGGCACCGGCTTTTGAAGCGATGAGAACAAACACACACTTCTCTGGCGGCTCTTCGAGTGTTTTCAATAATGCGTTAGCAGCAGACTCGTTCATTGCCTCCGCAGGTTCAATCACAAATAGGCGATAACCTGAGAGCTGAGAGGACTCCTGAGCAATACGATTACACTGGCGTATCTGCTCTACTGTAATCGCCTTCCCTTCCTTCTCCGGCTTTACGACATGGTAATCAGGGTGATTACCCGACTGCATTAAGTCGCAGCCATGACAAAAACCGCAAGGTTCACTGTTGGAAGTGCTACACATCAATGAACGAGCAAACTGCTCGGCCAACTGAAACGTTTCTAAACCGGGAGAAGATGACAGCAAGGTAGCCGAAGCGAAGCTGTTATTGTCTAGCTGATACTTCCAGTTATCCCAACTGCTTTGTAACCAAGAATGGAGTTCTCGCATATTGCTCCCTAGACGCTCTTCAACCATTGTTGTAGCGCAGACTTAATGTCCTGTGCCACTTTGTCTATGGTTTGCTCTGCGTTCACGACAATAACCGAATCGTCTGAACCAGCTATTTCAAGGTATCGTTCTCTTGTGCGCTCAAAAAAACTGATATCCATTTTCTCGATACGATCAAGCTCACCACGTCCGCGAGCGCGCTCAAGACCGACTTTAGGATCAATATCAAGATAAAGAGTTAAATCAGGCTTGAAGTCACCCAGAGTCGTTTGTTTCAAACTTTGCATGGTTTGACGTGGGATTTGACGACCGCCCCCTGATACGCCTGAGAAGACATATCATGGCGATCTCCAACAACCCAACTTCCTTTCTCTAGAGCTGGCTTTATCACGTTCTCAACCAGCTGAACGCGAGCGGCATACATCAAAAGCAGTTCAGTCATGTCTTGTAGGACTTCACCTTCGTGTTCTTGCTTAACCAATTCACGCATTTTCTCTGCCAGTACAGTGCCACCAGGCTCTCGAGTACGTGTAATTTGGTCGACACCAAATTCATGTAAGGTTTCTACAATCGCTTGAATAGCGGTACTTTTACCAGCCCCTTCTAGGCCTTCTACTACGATAAATTTTGAGTTCATTATTGGTTACGAATCTGTTTTAGATAGGCGCGTACTGCGCGGTTATGCTCTGCGAGTGTCTTAGAAAAAACATGACCACCATTCCCACTAGCAACAAAGTACAAATAACTGCTTTGGTCTGGATTTAGAGCTGCATTGATTGAAGCAGGGCCAGCCATTGCAATAGGCGTCGGTGGTAGGCCAAAAATCACATAAGTGTTATAGGGTGTAGGTGCTTTCAAATCTTTCTTGCGAATATTCCCGTCATAATTTTCACCCATACCATAAATCACTGTAGGGTCAGTTTGAAGCCGCATGCGCTTGTTAAGTCGATTAACAAATACCGATGAGATCTGTGTTCTCTCATCTTCAACTGCGGTTTCTTTTTCAATGATTGAGGCCAAAATCAGCGCTTCGTATGACGATTTCAGGGGTAAACCAGTTTGTCTTTTGTCCCACTCAGCAGTCAGAATGTCATTCAACTTTACATGCGCCCGTTTCAGAATATCTAAGTCACTTGCTCCATGAGTAAAATGGTAAGTTTCCGCAAGAAACAAGCCTTCCAGTTTGTCGCGTTCAATCCCTAATTTTTGAGCAATCTCTTTTTCTGATACACCATCTAATGTGTGTTTCAGGTAAGGATTATTCGTAAGTATATCTCTCCATTCAGAGAAACGGCTACCTTCAACGAAGGTGATAGCAAACTGATGTTCTTTACCTGAAATCACTAGATTCAACGCTTGGTTTAACGTCATATCAGGTGTGAGCTGGAAAGTTCCCGCTTTTAGGCCAGCAAGCTCAGGGTGCAAGCGATGGATTAGAGAAGTAAAAGGCGTTGTCTCGATCCAGTTCTTCTCTACTAGCATTGACATCGCGCGATTTAAACTGGTGCCACTTTGAATAGTGACGATTTGCGGCTCTTCTATTTTTAAAGGTTGGGAAAGATAGCTGTTTACTTCACTTTGTACATAAAAATAAGTGCCAGCTACACACAGAAAAAGAACGACCAATAGAAAAGATAACTTTTTAATCACGAATTAAATTTCTCCTGAATTCTTAGCGTCTGTTGTCCAATAGAGTACTTACGCTCCGATATTTGGACCACAGGTGCGATCTCTAACAGTGAGTTAGAGATAAATACTTCTTCGGCATTATCAAGATGATCGAGTTCGAAATCACCTTTCACCACTTTCAAATTAAGTTGCTGGGCGTATTCTAATATAATTCTGCGGGCCACACCTGAAACACCTGCATTTTTTAACGAAGGCGTATACAAAGTAGCACCTTTTACCCAAAAAATATTGGCGGCGGTGGTCTCTACAATATGCCCATGAATATCAAGACATAAACCATCGAGATAGCCAGCCAAATCCATTTCGCTTTTGAGTAGAACCTGCTCGAGTCGGTTGTTGTGTTTGTGTCCTGCAAGCATAGGGGTTAAGCCCATGCGCTTCGAACAAATACCAAGCTGCAAACCTTCGGCTTGCCATTGTGCATAGTGAGAGGGCAAAGAAAAGTTGCTAATCGTAACGTTAGGTTGCGTGGTTTGAGCAGGGCTATAACCTCGCCCACCAGTACCTCGGGTGATATGCAATTTAAGGCCAGATTTCTCATCGAAAAGAGAAGCTTGTTCCAACCATTGTTCGACTTTCTGCCAATCGGGAAACGGAATGTCTAAGACTTTCAAGCACGCTTCCATACGGTCTAGATGATATTGCCAATGCTGAATTTGACCTTGCTTGACCAACATAGTTGTAAAGCATCCATCACCGTATTGAAATGAGCGATCACTGACTGAAACTAGATCACTCTGCTCACCATTTATCCAAAACATATTTCCGCTCCCTGAAAATAAAGAAACGGCCTAATGCTAAGCATCAAGCCGTTTCAAAACAAGTACAGTTCAATGAACTTTATACGCGTTTAAAGATCAATGATCCGTTTGTGCCACCAAAACCAAACGAGTTACACATTGCGTATTCCATACCTTCCACTTTACGTGCAGTGTTTGGAACAAGATCAACGTCTAAACCTTCTTCTTGGTTTTCAAGGTTAATTGTTGGTGGAACCATTTGATCAACTAGCGACATAACTGTGATGATAGCTTCAACAGAACCCGCTGCACCTAATAGGTGGCCAGTCATTGACTTAGTAGAAGAGATAAGAACTTGTTTCGAACCTTCTTCGCCTAAAGCACGTTTGATGCCTTTCACTTCAGCCACGTCACCAGCAGGAGTCGATGTACCGTGAGCATTCACATAACCGATTTGAACACCAGTTAGGCCAGCATCACGCATTGCCGCTTCCATCGCTAGCGCGCCACCAGAACCGTCTTCGCTTGGTGAAGTCATGTGATAAGCATCACCGGACATACCAAAGCCAACGATTTCTGCATAAATTTTAGCGCCACGAGCCTTAGCATGTTCGTACTCTTCAAGCACCATGATGCCCGCACCGTCGCCTAGTACAAAACCGTCACGGTCTTTGTCCCAAGGGCGAGAAGCTTTTTGTGGTTCATCGTTACGAGTCGACAACGCTTTTGCGGCACCGAAACCAGCCATACCTAGCGGCGTTGATGCTTTTTCTGCACCACCAGCAACCATAGCTTCTGCATCACCGTATGCAATCATACGAGCTGCATGACCAATGTTGTGCAAGCCAGTCGTACATGCTGTTGAAATAGCGATGTTAGGGCCACGTAGACCACGCATAATAGATAAGTTACCAGCAATCATGTTTACGATGGTTGATGGTACAAAGAATGGGCTAACTTTACGTGGGCCTTTATCTAAAAGTGAACGATGGCCACTTTCAATAAGCTCTAGACCACCGATACCTGAACCAATAGCAACACCAACACGTGGAGCATTTTCTTCAGTGATCGATAAACCAGAATCGTCTAATGCTTGAATACCCGCAGCAATACCATATTGGATAAACAAATCCATCTTGCGGGCTTCTTTTTTAGACATGTAATCTTCGCAATTAAAGTCTTTAACTAGACCTGCGAAACGAGTTGAAAAATTGGTTGTATCAAAGTGATCAATATTAACAATACCACTTTGACCAGCTAGCAGGGCTTTCCAAGAAGATTCTACTGTGTTGCCCACTGGTGACAACATACCCATGCCAGTGACAACGACACGACGCTTGGACACGATCATATTCTCCGGGAATTGAAAAATTCTATGAGAGGTAAAGATGATTGAGAAAAACTCAGGCGGTCAGATGACCGCCTGGGAAGAGACATTACTGAGCGCTGTTTACGTAGTCGATCGCAGCTTGAACAGTAGTGATTTTCTCTGCTTCTTCATCAGGAATCTCAGTGTCAAATTCTTCTTCTAGAGCCATAACTAGTTCTACAGTGTCTAGAGAATCCGCACCTAGATCTTCAACGAAAGAAGCTTCGTTTTTAACTTCTGCTTCGTCTACACCTAGCTGTTCAACAATGATTTTCTTTACGCGTTCTTCGATGTTGCTCATTTTTTCTTTTCCTTTACAGATTTCGCCTAATGCGATGATTCCGTAGTTTATTCTAACTAGGGAAAGTTGCAAGGGGGTCCTTGCTGGTCAAACCACAAAATTGGCGATTTTAACCGAAATTCACACCATTTTTGACATATATCATGCACAAATGTTGCGCATTTTTATATCAATTAATGTACAAAGTTGCTCACAATTAAAACTCTGTTTCCAACTTAGCACAAAAATGGCATTAAACCATATACATGCCGCCATTTACGTGCAAAGTTTCGCCCGTAATATAAGCGCCTTCTGGTGAAGCCAAAAATGCAACTGCAGAAGCAATTTCACGTGGATCACCTAAACGACCAGCTGGTACTTGTGCAAGTGTAGCAGCACGTTGCTCATCATTCAGTGCTTTTGTCATATCTGTTTCGATAAAACCTGGAGCAACGGTGTTTACTGTCACACCACGAGAAGCAACTTCACGCGCCATTGATTTAGTAAAACCAATCACGCCTGCTTTTGCTGCTGCATAGTTTGCTTGTCCAGCGTTACCCATAGTACCAACTACAGAACCTACGTTGATGATGCGGCCATTACGCTTTTTCATCATGCCACGTAGTACAGCTTTCGACATACGGAAGATAGAAGTCAGGTTAGTATCTAAGATATCTGACCATTCATCGTCTTTCATACGCATCAACAAGTTATCACGAGTGATACCTGCGTTGTTCACTAGAATATCGATTGCACCAAACTCATCATTGATTGCTTTCAATACTGTCTCAATAGATTCTGCATCTGTAACGTTAAGAGCTAGACCCTTACCGTTATCGCCAAGATAAGCGCTGATTGCTTGCGCGCCGCTCTCGCTAGTTGCAGTACCAATTACTGTGGCACCACGTTCTACAAATAGTTCAGCGATAGCTTTACCAATACCACGGCTTGCACCAGTAACTAGTGCAACTTTGCCTTCTAAACTCATGAATTGACTCATGTTTGGTTCCTATATTTACTTAGCTGCTTCTAGTGAAGCAATATCGTTCACTGCTGCTGCGTCTAAGGTTTTTACAATACGTTTAGTTAGGCCAGTCAAAACTTTACCTGGACCCATTTCTAGTAATTTCTCAACGCCCTGTTCACTCATTTTCTCTACGCCTTCAGTCCAGCGTACTGGGCTGTATAGCTGACGAACAAGTGCATCTTTAATTTTCGCAGGATCTGTTTCAGCAGCAACATCCACATTATTAATTACTGGGATTTGAGGTGCATTGAATTCGATTTTCGCTAATGCTGCAGCTAAACGTTCAGCCGCTGGCTCCATTAATGCGCAATGTGAAGGAACCGAAACAGGTAGAGGCAACGCACGTTTAGCACCAGCTTCTTTACACAGTACACCAGCGCGTTCAACTGCGTCTTTTTGACCAGCAATCACCACTTGGCCTGGCGAGTTGAAGTTTACTGGAGAAACCACTTCACCCTGAGCCGCATCTTCACAAGCTTTAGCAATCGCTTCATCATCAAGACCGATGATCGCATACATTGCACCAGTACCAGCAGGAACGGCATCTTGCATCGCTTTACCACGAAGCTCAACTAAGCTGATCGCTTGTTTGAAGTCAATAACACCTGCACAGACTAATGCTGAATACTCACCCAAGCTGTGACCTGCAAGAACCGATGGCTGTTCCAAGCCAAGTTCTTGCCACACTCGCCAAATTGCAACAGACGCTGCAAGTAATGCAGGCTGTGTACGGAAAGTTTGGTTTAGATCTTCAACAGGGCCGTTTTGAACCAACGCCCACAGATCATATCCCAATGCATCAGATGCTTCTGCAAAAGTTTGGTTAACTACATCATACTGCTGTGCAAGCTCTGCAAGCATACCGATAGCTTGAGAACCTTGACCTGGAAATACGATAGCAAACTTGCTCATTGCTGTTTCCTCAAAAATGATTAAGGCGTTATTTCAACGCCTTAAAGACTAATAGTAACGATTAATTATTACAAAAACCGATTGGCTAAAATCTAACGTTGTTAAAATTTAACCAAAGCTGAGCCCCAGGTGAAACCGCCACCAAAAGCTTCTAATAATAAGTTTTGACCACGTTTGATACGACCGTCACGAACCGCTTCATCAAGCGCTGTTGGAACAGTAGCCGCCGAAGTATTACCGTGTTTATCCAAGGTTAATACTACTTGGTCTAGAGACATAGAGAGTTTTTTCGCTGTCGCAGAAATAATGCGATAGTTCGCTTGATGCGGAACCAGCCAATCCAACTCAGACTTATGCATGTTATTTGCTTCTAACGTATCTTTAACCAGCTTAGACAACTGAGTCACCGCAACTTTAAAGACTTCGTTACCAGCCATGTACAGCCATTTGTCAGCATCACCACCACGCTCAGCGACAGGTAAACTCAATAATTCACCAAATTCACCATCTGAGTAGATGTGGGTTGAAAGAATACCCGGCTCTTTACTTGCACCCAGCACAACCGCGCCTGCTGCATCGCCGAATAAAATAATGGTCGAGCGATCCGTTGGGTCACAGCTTTTTGACAATGCGTCTGCACCAATCACCAGTGCATTTTTACACATGCCTGTTTTAATGTGCTGATCTGCAACCGAAAGCGCGTAAATAAAGCCAGAACACGCCGCTGCTAAGTCAAATGCTGGACAGCCTTTAATGCCTAATTTCCCTTGAACCTGACAAGCAGATGAAGGGAACGTATGGCTGCTGCTTGTGGTCGCGACGATAATGAGATCAATGTCGTGTTTATCAATGCCCGCCATTTCGATCGCATTTTGCGCTGCATAAAACGCCATATCTGCAACTGTTTCATCTTCAGCTGCAATACGACGCTCGCGAATACCGGTACGAGTGACAATCCACTCATCACTTGTATCTACCATTTTCTCTAAATCAGCGTTAGTACGCACCTGAGATGGCAGGTAGCTGCCAGTACCTAAAATTTTGCTATACATGAAGACTAATAATGCCTCTCGAGTAAAACCGCTTCCAAACGATCGCTTATACGGCTGGGTACTTGTCGTTTAACTTCATGCACCGCCTCTGATATCGCATTCACGACAGCGGATACATCAGCACTTCCATGACTTTTTATTACAATGCCGCGCAATCCTAGCAAACTTGCGCCGTTATACTGGTCGGGGTTCAGTGTTTTTAACTCAGTAAATAGTTCAGAAAACAGCTTTTTCGCAATCCAACCTTTTATAGATGAGCCTAAAAACTTATTTTTTAGCCTATCGATAAAAAGTTGTGCCGTTCCTTCACACGCCTTTAAACAAACATTGCCAACGAAACCATCGCATACGACAACATCTGCTGCATCAATTAATAATTGGTTCCCTTCAATGTAGCCGATAAAATTCACAGCGTGTGTTTGACTCAGCATTTCTGCACAACGTTTAACTAAATCATTACCTTTAATCTCTTCCGCACCGATATTCAAAATCGCTACACGAGCAGGTCGACCTAAATGTTGCTCAGCTAATGCTGCACCCATCACTGCAAATTGAAATAAAGAGTCTGCATCACTAGAAACATTTGCGCCTAAATCCAGCATCCATGTTTTACCACCTGACGCGGTGGGCAACGCTGAAACCAAAGCGGGACGATCAATACCTGGCAATAGTTTAAGCCTAAAACGGGATAACGCCATCAATGCACCGGTATTGCCGGCACTGACACACGCATCAGCTTGACCGTCAGCGACAAGATCAATAGCCATACCCATAGAGGTACCAACACTGTGACGCAATGCCAAAGAGGGTTTTTCTGAATTCGAGATGACGCGGTCACTATTTACGACACTCAAGCGAGCGTTCGGTTCGCAACCTAATAAAGAAAGTTGTTGGGCGATCTCAGTTTGATCACCGATGAGAGTCACTTTTAGCTCTGGGAAATGCGACAGTGCCTGCACGGCGGCAGGCACTGTTACGCGAGGACCGAAATCCCCGCCCATTGCATCAAGTGCAACGGTTAAATTTTGCAAAGGTCAACCTTACTTGTTGATAACCTTTTTTACCACGGTAGTAACCTTCAGCAGTTACGTTGTGGCGTAGGTGAGTTTCACCTGAAGTCGCGTCTACAGATAGTGCAGCTGCAGTTAGCGCATCGTGTGAACGACGCATACCACGACGTGAACGTGTTTTACGGTTTTGTTGTACGGCCATTGACCCTACTCCTATGTTAATGGTCTCAAAGAATTACTTCTTCAAACTTTTTAAAACATCGAATGGATTCGGTTTATCTTCCAAAATCTCTTCTGGAATCTCACCAAACACCATATTGTCTGATTTAACGCTGCAATCCGCATCTTCATGCATTGCTACTTGAGGCAAACTTAAGATGAACTCGTCTTCAACTAGCTGAATCAGGTTTACTTCACCGTACTCATTAAGATCTACCAAATCGTAATCGTCGGGAATTTCTTCATCACTCTTTTTCCCCGTAATCGGAGAATAAGTGAATTCAATTTCGCACTCGTGTGCGAAAACCTCATTACAGCGCTGACACTCTAAATCAACTTCGATGTTAGCTTTACCAGAGATAACTACGAGTTGTTGTTCATCAAGCCCAAATGACAATGAGACTTGTGCGTCGCGTTTTACGCTAGCGACTGATTCCTCTAAGCGCTTCAAAAGACTCATTTGGATGATGCCATCGTAATCAAGTCGTTTTTGAGCCGCTTTGCCCGGATCAACCGTTCGCGGTATCTTTACCTTTTGCATAGGGCGCGAATATTATCTTCCAAAACAGATTTAGTCAAAGAAAAAGGTTAAAAATACAATTTTTTCCCTTTTCACGGAGAGAATTATGGTCAACAGCATTGAATGCTATATGCTGCACATAAACTTAACGATAATTGTAAAGTAAAATGCAAAATTACCAACTAGTTTTAGCTTCCACTTCACCTTTTCGTCAGCAGTTGCTGAAAAAGCTCGATATCCCTTTCATTACCGCACAGCCCAATTGCGATGAAACACCCCACACAAACGAGTCGCCTGAAGCTTTAGTACAAAGACTAGCAGAACAAAAAGCACGCTCTTGTGTCGTTAAAACCCCAAGTTTAGTCGTTGGCTCAGATCAAGTTTGCGTCATTGACGGACAAATCGTTGGTAAACCGCATACCAAGCAAAAAGCGGTTGAGCAGTTGATGAGTCAAAGTGGGAAAGCGATTACCTTTTACACAGGCTTAGCACTGTATAACTCTGAAACGCAAAAAAGTCAGGTTACGCTAGATACGTTCACAGTGCATTTTCGCCAACTTAATCAAAAGATGGTCGAATGTTATGTTGAAAAAGAAATGCCTTTAAACTGTGCAGGCAGTTTTAAAAGTGAAGGGTTAGGAATTGCCCTATTCGACAAACTCGAAGGTGACGACCCAAATACATTAGTAGGTCTTCCACTTATTAAGCTTATCCAATTGCTCGAAAACGAAAGTTTTACAGTTCTATAAACTTCATCGAACTATCAAACTGAAAAAGGCTTGTTTATCACAAGCCTTTTGTTATTTGGCAGAGCGCATTTGAGTGAGCGCATGCTCAAGTTTGCTATCCAGAGGAGCGTTAATTTCCATTTGCTCTTCCGTCGCTGGATGAACAAATCGAATGTTCGCAGCGTGTAAGAACAAACGGTCAATGCCGAATTGGGCAGTATAGGCATCAAAACGGCGATCACCATATCGGTCATCCCACGCAATTGGATGCCCCATATATTGAGTATGAACGCGTATCTGGTGAGTTCGGCCTGTTATTGGGCTCGCTTGAATCAACGTCGCCTGTTCAAACTTTTCAAGGATCTTAAAACGCGTTTCTGAAGGCTTACCGTTAGAATTGACTCGAACAATACTATTCACTTCGTTCTTTAGCAGCGGCGCGTTAACGACCTTCCACTTGCTCTCCCACTCCCCCATCACCAGAGCAAAATAGTATTTCTGTACTGTTTTCTCGCGAAACTGAGCTTGTAGATGACGAAGTGCCGAACGCTTTTTAGCAACCAGCAAAATACCCGATGTGTCGCGGTCAATACGATGTACCAGTTCCAGAAAGCGAGCTTGTGGACGTAACGCACGTAAAGCTTCAATCGCACCAAACTTTAGGCCACTACCTCCATGCACCGCTGTTCCTGACGGTTTGTTCAAGATCAGTACATGGTCATCTTCATGGATAATGCAATGTTCAAGTTCCGCAACTTTGTTCAGCTTGGTACTTGGCGCAGTTGCTTCTTCTGCCTTCGCTTCAATCGTTACGGGTGGAACACGAACCACGTCTCCAGCTTCCAATTTATATTCAGCCTTCACTCGCTTTTTGTTTACGCGCACTTCACCCTTTCGCAAGATTCGATAAACCATGCTTTTAGGAATTGATTTTAATTGGTTACGCAAAAAATTATCGATGCGTTGACCAGCCATATCTTCATCTATATCGATGAACTGGACTTGGGTTCTGATTTCGTTCATGGCAACTATTCTAACTGAATCTACGTGAATTCACATTTTCTTCGTGATTAAAAATCGCTTTTCGGATGCTTTTTTTAATAACTCGTTGAAATAAACATCACATTGCTCATTGCGCCCGAAAATTGGGCGGTTTGTTATTGATAAAATGCAAACTTCTCTTTCATTTTGCTCAGATTTGACACTGACTAGGAAACACTTTTGGACATGGCTTGAAATTTTTAAGCGCTTTCTAATAAAGCACATTGCTGTGACTAGCAGTCACTGCTATAGTTCACACCTGCAATAATTGAACTGGTATGTTTCTATTTTTACCGTTTTATTAAAGCAATAAACGAGTAGTAAACCTATAACTTGGTGCTGCATTGGCGTAAGACATTTCAGGTTAAGGTTTCTTGTTGCTCTACTCTTCGCCTTTCATGATGAGTAAATCCGCCTCTATGCGGATCACAGGCTGCTTATGCTTGTGATGACTGACGTGCCCTCAGAGCATCCCTCCAGCCGGGAGGCTGTAATGAATTAAGCCATGGGATCTGGCACCGTGAAAGCGAACCAAACGCGACAAGAACAATAATCAAAACAAAGAAAAAATTACGAGATTTTTAAATGAAAAGAATGCTAATTAACGCGACTCAGAAAGAAGAGTTGCGTGTCGCTTTGGTTGATGGCCAGCGATTGTTCGATCTTGATATCGAAAGTCCTGGACATGAATCTAAAAAAGCGAACATCTACAAAGGCCGTATTACCCGTATTGAACCAAGTCTAGAAGCTGCTTTCGTTGATTACGGCGCTGAAAGACACGGTTTCCTCCCTCTCAAAGAAATTGCCCGCGAATACTTCCCAGATGGTTATACCTATCAAGGCCGTCCAAGCATAAAAGAAGTGCTTAAAGAAGGTCAGGAAGTTATCGTTCAAATTGAAAAAGAGGAACGCGGTAGCAAAGGCGCAGCTCTAACAACTTTCATCTCTCTTGCTGGTAGCTATTTAGTTCTTATGCCTAACAACCCTCGTGCCGGCGGTATTTCTCGTCGTATCGAAGGTGATGAGCGTACTGAGCTAAAAACAGCATTGAGCTCTTTAGAATTACCACAAGGTATGGGCCTCATCGTTCGTACTGCGGGTGTTGGCAAAAACGGTGAAGAGTTAGAATGGGACTTAAACGTTCTACTTAATCATTGGGCTGCAATCAAACAAGCGTCTGATTCGAATCCTGCGCCATTTCTGATCCACCAAGAAAGTAACGTAATCGTGCGAGCGATTCGTGACTATTTGCGTCGTGATATCGGTGAAATCCTAATTGATAGTAATACTATCTATGAACGTGCTCTAGACCATATAAGTCTAGTACGTCCTGATTTCGTAAACCGTGTTAAGAAATACGAAGGTGAAGTGCCGCTATTTAGTCACTTCCAGATCGAAAGCCAAATCGAATCTGCATTCCAACGTGAGGTTCGCCTTCCTTCTGGTGGCTCAATCGTTATTGACCCAACAGAAGCACTAACTTCTATCGATATCAACTCAGCTCGCGCAACTAAAGGCGGCGATATCGAAGAGACTGCTCTAAACACTAACCTAGAAGCTGCTGACGAAATTGCACGTCAATTACGCCTACGCGACTTAGGTGGTCTAGTTGTTATCGACTTTATCGATATGACACCAGTTCGTCACCAACGTGAAGTAGAAAACCGCTTGCGTGACGCTGTTCGCCTAGACCGTGCTCGTGTACAAATTGGCCGCATTTCACGCTTTGGCCTGTTAGAAATGTCTCGTCAACGCCTAAGCCCTTCTCTGGCAGAAGCAAGCCATCACATTTGTCCACGTTGTTCGGGCACGGGTGTAGTTCGTGACAACGAGTCTCTTGCGCTATCTGTTCTTCGTCTTATCGAAGAAGAAGCATTGAAAGACAACACAGCACAAGTATTGGCTGTAGTTCCTGTATCGATTGCTTCATATCTACTGAATGAAAAGCGTCGTTCAATTAACCATATTGAACGAATCCAAGAAGTTAGAATTACTATCGTTCCAAACTCAGACATGGAAACACCTCATTTCGAGGTAGTTCGTGTACGTGAAGGTGAAGAGCATGAAATTCTTTCTTACTTGATCCCAAGAAAACTTGAAGCACTAAAAGAAGCTGAAGGCAAAGAACTTGGTGAACCTGATTTACGTCCAAAACGCATCGAAGAACCTGCTCTGAAAGGTTTTGCGTCACCAGCTCAGTCAGCACCTGCGCCAGTTGCAAAACCAAAAGTAGAAACGCCTAAAGAAACCGTTGTTGTTGAACAAAAACCTGGACTGGTTAGCCGTTTCTTTAAAGCTTTAGCTGGTATTTTCGCTTCTTCAGAAGAAGAGAAGAAAGAACAGGTAAAAGAAACAAGCGAAGCAGAGAACGAGCGTAAGAAACAGCCTCAACGTCGCGAGCGTAACGACCGCCGTCGTAACAACAACTCTCGAGACAGAAATCGTCGTAAGCCAAATGATAAGGCGAACGAAAAAGTTGAGAGCGAACAACCTGTTGTAGCAACTGAAAGCAAACAGCAAGAGCGCAAGCCTAAGCAAGAGCGCCGTAACAAGCGCGACCGCAATGATACGAAGTCGAACAAACTTCAACAAGAAGGCCGCCAGTTAGCAGCTGAAGCACAGCAAGAAGTGGTTGAAAAACCTGCAAGCGAAGCGCAACAAACAAAAGCTGCGGCAGTTAAAGAGCGTCGTCAACGCCGTAAGCTTAACAAGCAAGTTCGCGTGAACAATCAACAATCTGAAGAAGCAGAAATCGTTGAGAATTCATTGAATGCAGATGTTCAAGCACCTGTTACTCAAGAGCCTAAAGTCGAGTTGACTCAAGCGAATGTTGATACTGATAACAATGCAGAGCAACAAGATGAGCAGAAACAGCGTCGTAACCGTCGTTCACCTCGTCACCTACGAGCAAGTGGTCAGCGTCGTCGCCGTGGTCGTGATCGTCGCCCTAACCCATTCCGCCTACGCAAAGGTGGTGTAGCTTCTCCAGAGATGGCTATGGGTAAAGTCATGCCACGTTACGACTTAGCTAAACCTGTGGTTAAAGCTCAGCCTCAAGTTGAAGCGGTAGTTGAACAAGCCGTTGTATCAACACCTGTATTAGGTGGCTACGCATTCCCAGAAATGGCAATGGGTAAAGTAATTGTTCGTCGTGACGTAGCTGTTGCTGAAGCGCCAATTGAGAAAGCTCCAGAACCAGTGGTTGAAACGCCAGTCGTTGAACAGACTGTTGTTACACCAGCTGCTGTTGAACAAGCACCAGTAACTGAACCTGAAGTGGAACAAGCCCCAGCAATTGAAACCATTGAACAACCGACAACAGAAGCGCCTGTAGCTGAAGTTGTTGTGGAAGAAGTGGCAGAACAAGCGGCTGAGATCCCTGTACCCGTAGTTGAACCAGCGAAGAAAGCGAGTGTTACAGCTCCGGCAAAAGGTCATGCTTCATCACCAATGACTAAAGCTTCTGGTTCACAAGAGGTAAAGGAAATTGAAGTTAAGGCTGCACCTTTCCGCACTGAACGATACGCACCTATTGGTGCAGGTAGCCAAGTCGCTCGCAACCAAGCGGGTTCTGCCATGGCGAAACCTCAAGGTTACTAATTAGAAACCATGTAAAAGCCACCTTCGGGTGGCTTTTTTATTATTGCAGCAGACTCATTACTCTTGATTATTGGTTCAATATTGAACTTCATCACACAATTCTGTAGCATCCGCCATTCATCTTTAACTTAACGCGTTCAGCCTATTGAATACCCTTTTTGCCAAACAATATTTATTTGGCACATCCCATTTCGATTCCATGAGCGTTTTAAATAAAGTCGGTTCACCATTAATTATCAGGAAAAACACTCAACTCATGTTTGAATTTCCCCAGTTTTCCAAACACTCTGTAAAAAATGACGTTCTTTCGGGTCTTACTGTTGCTTTAGCTCTGGTACCAGAAGCGGTTGCATTCGCATTTGTAGCTGGTGTTGACCCTATGGTTGGTCTGTACGCCGCATTTATTGTTGGTCTTGTGACTTCTATTTTCGGTGGACGCCCGGGCATGATCTCGGGAGCAACAGGCGCAATGGCTGTAGTAATGGTCAGCCTAGTATCAAGCCATGGTGTCCAATACCTGTTTGCCGCCATTTTGTTAACGGGAATACTGCAAATTGCAGCCGGCCTATTTAAACTCGGTAAGTTCATTCGCATGGTGCCTCATCCTGTCATGATTGGTTTCGTGAATGGCTTGGCTATTGTTATCTTCCTAGCACAATTAGGTCAGTTCAAGGCACCTGATATGAGTGGCGCGCTTAGTTGGCTTCCAAGCGATCAGTTGTTCCTAATGTTAGGCTTGGTCGCTTTGACGATGGCTATCATCCACTTTCTTCCTAAAATTACCACTGCAGTTCCATCTTCATTAGCAGCGATAGTTACCGTCACTTTGCTGGTTCAAGGTCTCGGGTTAGAAACTCGTACTGTTGTCGATTTCTTGCGTGCAATGTCGGGTAATGAAGGCGCAACACTTGCTGGTACGCTGCCAACATTTGCCTTCCCTATTGTTCCAATGACACTTGAGACTTTACAAATTATTCTTCCGTATTCTGTTATTTTGGCAGCTATTGGTTTGATAGAGTCATTGCTGACGCTGACTGTTCTAGACGAAATGACTAACACTCGTGGTAAGTCTAACCGTGAATGTATGGGACAAGGTCTTGCGAACATTACCTGTTCTGTATTTGGCGCTATGGGTGGCTGTGCGATGATTGGTCAGTCAATGATTAACATTAATTCTGGTGGTCGTGGGCGCTTGTCAGGTATTGTGGCAGCGGTGATGCTACTGGTCTTTATCCTGTTTGCTTCCTCACTGATTGAAATGATCCCACTGGCTGCGCTAGTTGGCGTTATGTTCATGGTGGTGATCGGTACGTTTGAATGGGCAACCTTTAAACTTGCTCGTCGTGTACCTAAGCAAGATTTCTTTGTCATCGTACTAGTAACGATTGTTACCGTGTTTACCGACTTAGCTATTGCGGTAGGAGTTGGTGTAATTGCTTCTGCACTTATGTTTGCTTGGGAACACGCAAAACACATCTACGCAACCAGCCAGCTTAATGAAGAAGGTTCCAAAGTTTATAAAGTTAATGGCCCTATATTCTTTGGTTCAGCTGCGAACTTCTTAGAATTATTTGACGCGCAAAACGATCCACAAGATGTGATTGTCGATTTTGCTCAGTCACGTGTTGCTGACCACTCAGCCATTGAAGCGATTGAAACTCTGGCGGAGCGCTACGCTTCTGTAGGAAAAACACTTCATCTACGCCATTTAAGCCAAGATTGCCGTGCATTGCTTCATAAAGCAGGCAGCCTAGTCGAAATAAACGTTAAAGAAGACCCTAGCTACAAAGTTGCTACAGATGTACTTGCAGGCTAACTGACAGCTTCTTCAATCAATGTTTCTAAGCCTCTCAATTGAGAGGCTTTTTCTTATATATCCATTTGATATGGCAACCGATTAGTTGCATAGTGATATGCCTGTGCTCGTCTTGTGTCATCTCTGGCACAACAACTTTCTGTTATCTCTTTGGATGTTCTTAGCATGACATGGATTCTGTTCACTCTATTCGCCGCTTTTATGCAATCTTGGCGCAACGCTTTTCAAAGTCACTTATCTGGCGATGTAAAAACGGCTGGAGTCACTTTGGCTCGTTTTCTTTGGGCAAGTCCTATAGCTGCTCTGTATTTAATCACTTTGTATGTCATAGAGCCCATTGCTCTACCCAATTTTAATTCACTCTTCATCACTTACATTGTCGGTGCTGCGACAATGCAAATCGTTGCGACAGCGCTTATGGTTAGGCTGTTTAAATTTAATAATTACGCCGTAGGAGCTGGTCTTGCCAAAAGCGAAGCATTAGTTGCCGCATTGTTAGGCATGCTTTTCTTCGGCACTCACCTGACATTATTGGGATGGTTCGGGGTATTTGTTGGCGGTATCGGTGTGTTCTTACTCAGTACTCAAGGCAGTTTTCGTCAAATATCCTTGCCCACCGTTATTTTGGGGATAAGCTGCGGCAGTGCTTTCGCGTTAACATCGTTATGGGTTCGAGAAGCCAGCATCGCTCTAGGATTACCTTTTCCTTACGGTGCCGCTTGGGTTTTGCTGTTAGTTATATCCCTTCAAACACTCATCCTAGTCGCATATTTAACCCTCAGAGATGTGGATACGCTAAAAGCTTTATTCGCCAGACCTAAAATAGTCTTCTTAACCAGCTTTACCAGTTGTCTAGGCTCAATAGGCTGGTTCAGTGCGATGTCTTTGCAAGCGGTTCCTTATGTAAAAACTCTAGGGCAGGTAGAAATCTTTTTTACGATGTTGATATCTGTTCTCTGGCTTAAACAAAAAGTCCGAATTAAAGACGGCTTTGGGCTAGTTCTTGTGGCTCTCGCCGCTATTCTAGTCATGTGGACTTAATATCAAAAAGAAGGCAATCTTCAGATTGCCTTCTTTTTAAAAAATTACATATTGTAGCCAGGCTCACTTGGGTTATATGAAACCTTATAAACTTTAAATACTCTCGCACCAAAGCCAGTACCACCGGTAAAGACTATTCGGCCTTCTCCTTTGTATAAAGCTTCAACTCTCGCTGCATCACTACCAAAATAGAATGGGATAAATGATTTACCTGTAATATAACTCAATGTATCAGTAGGTTGACCAATGGTGTCATAGACCTGCCCCATTGACATACCAACCTTTACCTTCGCGAACTTACTCTCAGCAGGGATATTCCCTGTTACTTGCGTAATATTTTCCTGTGAGTTGGTAACTTGAGTGGTAGATGTCGATTCAGAAGTACTAGCGCAGCCAATAATGAAATTAGTTACTAGAGCAAGCCCCAAAACTTGCAATACAGCTTTTTTATTCATTCAATTTTCCTTAGATTTATAATTACTATCTTTATTATTTTCGTGCATAGAATAATAACTATTCATAATGCACACAATATATATCTACATGATTTTCATGCATTATTCACGTTATCGATAAAAATTATAGATAATAAAAATTTTAATAGATAATTAACCCTTATGTGGCAACCCAAATATAGTCAGATCCATATTTGATTATTATCCTATATCTGTTGAATAGACAAAAAAAGCCCCACCGAAGTGGGGCTTTTTGTTTCTTGATTTGGTAATCGTGCTAGCGAAAACCTATCTCAAATTAAGCTTTTACTTTTTTATCTGCTTTAGCAGCTGCTGGAGCTACTTGGTCAGCTTTCTTCTTGATTACAGTAGTACCTTCGAAAGTTTCACCTTCAACGAATGCTTTACCGTAGTAAGAAGAGATAAGTACTTCTTTCAGCTCAGTGATTAGAGGGTAACGTGGGTTTGCACCAGTACATTGGTCATCAAACGCGTCAACCGCTAGTTCTTCAACTTTCGCTAGGAAGTCAGCTTCGTTAACACCCGCAGCTTGGATAGACATTGGGATATCAAGGTCTTTCTTAAGCTCATCCATCCACGCTAGTAGACGTTCAATCTTCTGAGCAGTACGGTCACCAGGTTGAACTAGACCCAAGTGCTCTGCAACTTCTGCGTAACGACGACGTGCTTGTGGACGGTCGTATTGAGAGAATGCAGTTTGTTTAGTTGGGTTATCGTTCGCGTTGTAACGTACAACGTTAGAGATAAGCAGTGCGTTAGCAAGACCGTGTGGTAAGTGGAACTCAGCACCAATCTTGTGAGCCATTGAGTGACATACACCCAAGAAAGCGTTCGCAAATGCTACACCAGCGATAGTTGCTGCGTTGTGTACTTTTTCACGTGCGATTGGGTCATTTGCACCATTCTTGTAGCTTGATGGTAGGTACTCTTTTAGCATCTTAAGTGCTTGAAGAGCTTGACCGTCAGAGTATTCGTTCGCAAGAACAGATACGTATGCTTCAAGAGCGTGAGTTACTGCATCGTAACCACCAAACGCTGTTAGAGACTTAGGCATGTTCATAACAAGGTTCGCATCAACGATAGCCATGTTAGGAGTTAGCTCGTAGTCAGCTAGTGGGTATTTAGCACCAGTCTTGTCGTCAGTAACAACCGCGAATGGAGTAACTTCTGAACCAGTACCTGAAGTAGTAGTAATACATACCAACTCAGCTTTTTGACCCATTTTAGGGAACTTGTAGATACGTTTACGGATGTCCATAAAGCGCATTGCTAGTTCTTCGAAGTGAGTTTCTGGGTGCTCGTACATAACCCACATGATCTTCGCAGCATCCATTGGTGAACCACCACCTAGAGCTAGAATCACGTCTGGTTGGTAGCTAGCCATTTGAGCTGCACCTTTCTCTACTACAGATAGAGTTGGATCTGCTTCTACATCAAAGAATGTCTGAACTTCCATACCTTGAGCTTTAAGTAGTGAAACTACTTCATCTGCATAACCGTTGTTGAATAGGAAACGGTCAGTTACAAGGAATGCGCGTTTTTTACCTTCTAGGTCGCTAAGAGCGATTGGAAGGCTACCACGGCGGAAGTAGATTGACTTAGGTAGTTTGTGCCACAACATGTTTTCAGCTCGCTTAGCAACAATTTTCTTGTTGATTAGGTGTTTAGGACCAACGTTCTCAGAGATAGAGTTACCACCCCATGAACCACAACCTAACGTTAAAGATGGAGCAACGTTGAAGTTATAAAGGTCACCGATACCACCGTGAGTAGTCGGAATGTTGATAAGAATACGAGCAGTCTTCATTTTGTCACCGAAGTAACGAATACGATCTGCGTTTACGTCTTGGTTAGTGTAAAGACCAGAAGTATGGCCGATACCGCCGATTTCAACCATTGTTACAGCTTGGTCAACAGCGTCTTCGAAGCTATCCGCTTTGAACATACCTAGACATGGAGATAGTTTCTCATGTGCGAACTCGTCGTCGTAAGAAACTTTACCAAGACCTTCACCGATAAGAACTTTAGTATCAGCTGGAACTTTAACACCCGCCATTTCTGCAATAGCAGAAGCAGGTTGACCAACGATTTTCGCGTTTAGCGCACCGTCGATTAGGATTGTTTTACGTACTTTGTCAGCGTCAGCTTTGCTTAGTACATGAGCTTTGTGAGAAGCAAAACGCTCTTTAACTTCGTCGTATACATCTTTATGAACGATTACAGCCTGCTCAGAAGCACACACTACACCGTTATCGAAAGTTTTAGACATAAGAACAGAAGCTACTGCACGTTTGATGTCTGCTGTTTCATCGATAACAACTGGAACGTTACCTGCACCAACACCGATAGCTGGTTTACCAGAAGAGTAAGCCGCTTTAACCATGCCTGGACCACCAGTAGCAAGGATAAGTGCGATACCTTCGTGTTTCATAAGAGCGTTAGATAGCTCTACAGATGGTTGGTCGATCCAACCGATGATGTCTTTTGGCGCGCCCGCTGCTACTGCTGCGTCTAGAACCAATTTAGCTGCATCGTTTGTAGAATTTTTAGCACGTGGGTGTGGTGAGAAAATAATACCGTTACGAGTCTTCAAAGAAATCAAAGATTTGAAGATTGCAGTAGATGTTGGGTTAGTTGTTGGGACGATACCACAGATGATGCCCACAGGCTCTGCGATAGTCATTGTGCCCATGCTTTCGTCTTCTTCTAGAACACCACAAGTTTTTTCATCTTTGTATTTGTTGTAGATGTATTCTGAAGCGAAGTGGTTTTTGATTACTTTATCTTCAACGATACCCATGCCAGATTCTGCTACCGCTTGTTGCGCTAGAGGAATACGAGCTTGGTTAGCTGCAAGAGATGCTGCACGGAAGATTTTGTCTACCTGCTCTTGAGAGTAAGTAGCAAACTCAGCTTGAGCCGCTTTAACGCGAGCTACTAGAGCATCTAGTTCAGCCAGATTAGTTACAGGCATAATGGATCTCCTAAAATAAAAAAATTTAAAATTAAAAACTCTTTATTAAGCATGTTGCATATGTGTTTATCAAAACTTCAGAGACTTAATAACAACGAACTTAGTAAATTGCTTTCATGGCTGAGTATAATATTTCACTACGTGAAAAAAATTGACTCAGATCAGTTATGAAAAACTAATTATCCCTTTATAGGTAGAAAGCACCAAAGATACCAACTAACCAATTGTATTTATTGAAAAATTCCTCACAAAATAAACTGGTTAAAAATACTGCATTCGAACTGAAAATCTAAAAAAAATACAACATCGTGTAAAAAAGTTTCATTTTTGTACAACATTACTACATGTAGACAAGTTTTCATGTGCTACTCATAGTATATCCATTTCATTTTGACTCTCCAGTAGATGCACTTTTTTTATCAAAACTGGGGGGATGTTAAAAAATCCCATAAACAAGTCGATTAATGCACACATATTTGAAACAACTAATTTTCAATTATCGACCATAATTAGTTTTTCTCACGTATAAGCTGCAAAAAACAGCAAATTTTTTCATTCGCGATTTTGCTATGTTTGACTTAGATTACGCGCAATTAATTTCAATCCTATGAAAAATAAGAGAACCTAACATGTCGTTCGAAATTGCTATTTTTCTCCAGTTCTTTCTGGGCTTGGTTGCCGCAGTTAATCCTGTAGGAATCATGCCGGTTTTTGTTTCCCTTACTGGGCACATGACTCCAGAAGAGAAAAACAAAACCGCCGCTACTGCTAATACTGCTGTGGCCATCATTCTGATCACTGCGCTGCTTGGCGGACAAATGCTGTTAGACATGTTCAGCATTTCTCTAGACTCATTTCGTGTAGCCGGTGGTTTGCTGCTTATGAGCATCGCCTTTTCGATGATGAGTGGTAAGTTGGGTGAAGATAAGCAAAACAAACAAGAGAAATCGGAATACATCAGCCGCGAACAAATTGGTGTGGTTCCGCTGGCAATGCCACTAATGGCGGGCCCAGGTGCTATCAGCTCAACCATAGTATATGGCTCTCGCTATCCGGGATTGATGGACACCACAGGTATTGTCGTCACGATTGTATTTTTCGCGTTGTGTTCGTGGTTGCTGTTCCGTTCAGCGCCCTATATTGTGAAATTGTTAGGCCAGACTGGCATCAACGTGATCACGCGTATCATGGGTTTGATACTTGGCGCATTAGGCATCGAATTTATTACCAATGGCTTACGTAGCCTATTCCCAGGATTGGCTTAAACGCTAGCCTAAGGCTATGATAGAGCGATAAAAAACGTTAGGTCGCTCTATCATGTCTTTCTCAAATGAAAATTTAAAACATCAGCTCTATGTCATCATCTTTGGTACTCACACCAAAGCGGGTAAAATTTTCGACATCGCACTTATTATCGCGATTTTCACCTCTTTGATCGTACTGGTTCTAAGTTCCATCCCAAGTTTTGATGCGAAATGGCGTGAAGAGTTCAAACTGATCGAATACGGATTTACAGCTCTATTCACCATTGAATACTTAACGCGACTCTACTGCTCACCAAAACCCAGCGCATACGCAAAAAGCTTTTACGGTGTAATCGATCTTGTCGCGATATTGCCGACATATCTCGTTATCTTGTTCCCTTCTGCGTCATTAGTTGGTGTCGTTCGAGCACTGAGAGTCATGCGTATCTTTCGTATACTTAAACTGGTTCGTTACCTTCAAGACTCCAATCTGTTGTTAAGATCATTGTTGGG
The DNA here is from genome assembly GCF_037162405.1 of Vibrio sp. Hal054. Taxonomy (NCBI): domain Bacteria; kingdom Pseudomonadati; phylum Pseudomonadota; class Gammaproteobacteria; order Vibrionales; family Vibrionaceae; genus Vibrio; species Vibrio sp. Hal054. The sequence goes on from NZ_JARLUT010000001.1 coordinate 2,187,777, forward strand.
TGCAAGAAGAAAAATCATTATTTTCTTCAGCACGGTAGCAATACTGGTCACCATCTTGGGTTCCTTTATTTATATTATTGAAGGGCCAGAAAACGGTTTTACTAGCATTCCGCAAAGTATCTATTGGGCAATTGTAACAATCACTACCGTAGGTTATGGCGACGTTGTACCACAGACAACACTAGGTAAAGGCTTAGCGGCACTTACCATGTTATTAGGTTATTCAATACTTGCTGTGCCGACGGGCATTATTACCGCAGAGCTACATCAAGAAATGAGTGCACACAGAGCGTTAGTGAAATGTCCTAACTGCTCTTTGGCGGGACATGAGTCAGATGCTCTATTTTGTAAGCATTGTGGAAGTGAATTGGCAGATCCTGATAAGCGAGTGGTACCAGTCAATACGACGAAAACATAGCGGATGTTAGAAGCTTAAAACTACGGATTAATACATGGGTGGTTCGACTTACTCAGTATCGTTAACCAGTAGCGGAGAAGAGATAAACCATCTCCGCCATTGTTTATGCGACAGCTGATTGCTCCTCAAAGATTTCATATCCTCCTTCTGGATATTTTCGTTTAGCCAAATACATCATCTGATCGGCTCGTTGAATCAAAGACTCAGCATCAAGCCTATTCGCTGAATAGAAGGCAACACCAATACTGGGAGGAACAATGACTCTGGCTGTTTGTGCCCCTTCAAGGATATGTGGTTCGGATAAGACTTTTACAAATTTATTCGCGACAACAGAAGCATTTGCTCGGCATTTTAACCCTTTTACGATGACTGCAAATTCATCCCCGCCAAGACGGTAAACATTATCTGAACTTCGCAGGACTTCTTTCAGCCTCTGCCCAACATTCTTAATGACCAAATCTCCAGCTGCGTGGCCGTACTTGTCATTGACGTCCTTAAATTTGTTTAAGTCCATGTAAAATAATCCATATTGGTGTTCTGTATCTTCCATCATATCGAGATAATTATGGAACGATCGTCGGTTGGGAATCTCTGTGAGTTGATCTGTATTTGCGTATTGGTAAAGCTGGCTATTGAGCTCTTTCTGCAAAGTAATATCTTGATAAGTTCCTGCAACTGTAAGAGGAATTTGACTGTTAAATGCCCTCTTGATAACTCTACCTCTCACCAAAATCCAAACCCAGTGGCCAAGTCTGTGCCTTACCCTAATCTCAGTCTGGAAAAAACTGACTTCACCATCCAACTTAGACCGCATATTTTCTTGGGCATCAGCCCAATCTTCAGAATGACAAAGGGGCTTCAAGCTTCCCCGTTTAATCGGGAAATCCGCCCACCGCTGGTAACCAACCATAGCGTAGGCGTAATCATTCAAAGCTAATTGATCACTTTGAATATCCCACTCCCAGGTCCCAATATTGGCAGCCCAAATCACATCCGACAGTCGTTTCTTTTCATCTTCGAGTTGGGTTTTAGTGCTTCTCTGATTTATCAGCAGTCGACTTAATGCTACCAAGGCAGAGACAAGAAATGTTGATAGCACAGTAAATGTAATTAATTGACGTTGATGAGTAGATCTCAACTGAGCGGATTGTTCTTTGACCATATCGTCGAGTCGATGTTGAAAGTGCCAGAGTCCTTCTTGAGCCGAACGGTATTCAGAAATATCTCGAATAATTGAATAGAGAACAGGCCTGCCTTGATAAGAAATAGGAATAGACGACACTTCAACGGTTTTTAAATTTCCGTTTTTTAACTGGTGCTTGAAAATGAAGTAGTTTCTTTTCTCTTTTCGAGCTAGCTGCATTTCTGCTTGAGTCGCCTCTTTGCTGAGGGTATTAATCTCTTGAATCTTCATAGATTCTAATTCTGAAATTGAATAGCCGTAAAACTCTGCAGCAGAAGAGTTGGCTTTGACAATACTCCCTGTCACAGGATGGATTAGTAACATCACCATTTTGTGCTCTGCAAATGCCTTAACCCCATCGAGAGCATAGACTTCGAAAGAACCTAGAAATGTAATCAGTACAATGATAATGAGATTTTTAACGCAAAGTATAAGTGACATAAACCTAACTACAGCCATCAACAAGGTACATTTCAAAAATCATTCAGTGAGCACATGGAACATATTCAGCAAAATGATCTTTTTGTATTATTTAGTACCTCTATTTATGACTGGTAATGCTAGCAACCACTGGCACAATAAAAATAGGCGTATGCCTTTTGCAATGTAGGATATATCTCGTGTTGTGTGAGGATAGCTTATACGAATAGTGGCGCTTGTTTTCAGACTCTACTCAGGCAAGTGACGAACAAAAAAAAGCGCCCTAAGGCGCTTTAGATATTTGAACATATTATTATTTTTCAGAAAGAATAATACGAAGTGTACGACGTAGTGGCTCAGCAGCACCCCATAGCAATTGGTCACCAACTGTGAATGCATTGAGGAAGTCATCACCCATTGCCATCTTACGTAGACGGCCAACAGGGACAGACATAGTGCCTGTAACTTTCGCTGGTGATAGTTCTTTCGCGGTAATGTCACGTTCGTTAGGGATCACTTTTACCCACTCGTTGTGAGAAGCAATGATCTCTTCGATTTCATCCAAAGGTACACTTTGTTTTAATTTGATAGTCAGTGCCTGAGAGTGACAGCGCATCGCACCAATTCGAACACAAGTACCGTCGATCAGCACTGGTGAATCTTGAGTACCAAGAATCTTGTTCGCTTCAACACCCGCTTTCCACTCCTCTTTGCTTTGACCATTGTCGCGCTTCACGTCAATCCAAGGGATCAAAGAACCAGCAAGTGGAACACCAAACTGATCGGTAGGGAAAGATGAAGAACGCATGGTTTCCGCAACTTTCTTATCGATATCAAGAATAGAGCTAGATGGGTTAGCAAGTTCAGAACTTACAGAGTCATTAATAACACCCATTTGAGAAATAAGTTCACGCATGTTCTGTGCGCCAGCACCAGAAGCAGCTTGGTATGTCATAGCGCTGGTCCACTCAACCAGACCTTTTTCAAATAGACCACCAAGACCCATTAGCATCAAACTAACAGTACAGTTACCACCAACGAAGGTGTTAGTACCCGCGTGGATACCTTGTTGAATTTGCTTCAAGTTTACAGGGTCTAGCGTGATGATAGAGTCTGATGCCATACGTAGAGTTGAAGCAGCATCGATCCAGTAACCTTTCCAACCTGCTTGACGCAATGCTGGGTATACCTTTTCGGTGTAGCTGCCACCTTGACAAGTAATGATAGCGTCAAGCTGTTTTAGGCTCTCAATATCAAAAGCATCCTGAAGCATGCCAGCGTCTTTACCTAAGTTTGGCGCAGGAATACCAATTTGTGAGGTACTGAAGAATACTGGTTCAATTAAATTAAAATCACCTTCTTCAACCATACGTTGCATGAGTACCGAACCAACCATGCCACGCCAACCTACTAAACCTACTCTCATCGCACTAATTCTCCGTGTGTTCTTGAAAAAACAATTGACCATCTATAAGTGGTTCAGACAAAAATCTCAAGCGTTTCTTATAAAAATGATTATATTGCTGCTTTATGACAAGGAAAACGACGCGATTCGCTTCCCTACACAGCTAAATATTATAAGTATACTAACTTAACACAACTATCTGGCTTTAAAAGGCATATTAGTAACAAAATGTTCTCTATATTCAGGATATTTGACGATAAAACTTTGAATAAGAACGATAAATAACCACTAAAAAATCATCTCACTTTTCTTCAGAAAAAGAAAAAAATAAAAATAACATTTAAAAACAAAGTATTAAGAATGAAGATAAATCATTACCTCAAACAACACTGTTCATATTGGAATAGCATTCTACAAAATAATCAGGAATTAACTAAAGTTGAGTTAAATATTTCATCTAAAAACAGAAATCTCTAACACTACTCGACAAAAAAAACACAAAAATGACTCACAACAAGTCAACTCGAACGTTGCCAACCAAAAAACAGCATTTAATAAGAATTAACAGCTAAAAAGATGCTTGCTCCAACCAAAACTGAGCACTTTTAACCGTTTCATCTAAAGATTTTGTCAAATTCTGAATTTCTTCATCCGTAGGAATTTCTTCTCGTTTCAATTTTGCTTCAATATCTATTGCTATAATTCTTAACTCATTCGCTCCAATAGTGCCCGCGACGCCTTTTAGACTGTGTGCTGTTCTCATTGCTGCGCCTAAATCAGACGAGATTTGCATCTGGAGTTTTTCACAATCTTCATAATGATCTTCAATAAATACACGCAGCAGCATTTTCACAGATTCTTTATCATCATTAAGCGAACTTAACATTTGAGGAATATCTATCTTGGACTCAACAGATGTACCAGCTACAGGCAAATGCTGAACATCGGTCAAAACCTCTTTTTTTCCTTTATTCTGATCTGTACTTTGTTCATTAGCTGACGAAGCCTCGCCATTGCAGAGCGACTCAACCGCGTGTTTGCATCGCCTTTGGGAAAAAATCACAACAATAAGCAGGCTGGCAATGAGTAAACCACTTAGAACCAACAACAAAACATTAATAAAGCCGAATAACTTAAAATATTCATTTTCAAGGGTGTGTAACTCTTGATAGATCTCGTGTTGTAGTAGCCTATTCACTAGGTTTCCGCTTTCCGCATACTGACTTAATAGTTTGGAAACCTTTGCTAGAGTCAGTTGCAAATGCTGTCGGTCATCTGGCGACATCGCTTGTGACGCAACCATGATTTGATCTAAAGATCGATAAATTTCAGGACTTTGCTCACCTTCGGTAAATAACGCTTCAAAAAGATAAGCACCTAACTCTACGTAATAGCGCCTGATATCGGGTTGATTCTCATATTCTGAGCGCAACAATTTAAGCTGCTCAACCATATCGAGCACATCCAAGTCCGAACTTAAGAACATCTGGCTTTTTTCAATAAACTTATCAATAACATAAACTAAGTGCGTCACATCAGGCTGAAATACGGAGTCTTCATAATCCGCTTCTAACTGCACTCGTAAGGAATAGATTAACTGGACATTGAGAGACATGTCATTGGTGTGAATAACACGATAGGGAGATCTAAAATGCAGAGAGTTGTGAAATGACATGATGTGATTGCCTAATTCGACAACATCGTCGCTCATTTTGGCCGTTTGCCTGTATTGGACAAATATGACCGACACACAGAGCAGCCAAATAACGCCAATGATAGCTATCGCTTTATAGACAAATTTGCCTTGATGATGCTCTAAAACCATTCCTTGTCCCAGCATTCAATATTGATTAAATACAATAATATACCTTCCGCATTCAACTTGCGTAGGTTGGTTCTCAAAACTCGAGTCTTAATGTGAATAAAAAAAGAGAGCTCATATGGCTCTCTTTCAAAATGACACTGATTGAAAATAACTAACTTTTACGCGTTAGCTGATCTCGCAGATTTGGTGGAGTACCCTTGATTGTAAGAGTATCGGTTTCCGGATCGTAGAAAACGCGCTCACCCATCAATAAACTGTCAAAACTAATGTTCAAGCCGCCACCAGCACCGACATACTTGGTCAGTTTTCTCATCGTAGAACGATCGCCAGGGAAGCTTTCTTCTAGTTCGTAACCATGCTCGCGTGTAAAGTCCATAAAACTCGTGCCATCCTGAGCTGGAGGTAATTCACCAGACAACTCTTTCACCTGAACTTCTTCACCCGCTTTTATTTGATCATTGCAGTAATCGTAAACTTGTTTCTTATAGTTAATCGCTTCGTCTTTTTCTAGCTTTGAATCGCTACAAAAATCTTCAACTGCTTGCATCAGAACTTTGTTTTGTACTTTCGCATCGAGGCCAACTTCCGCTTGAAGGAAATCTAAAAAGAAATCTGAAACTTTACGTCCAACACGACCTTTAATGTAAGTAAGGTAGCGATTCGATTCTTTGTCCGTTTCAAAACTCGACAAATCCACACGGGCAACAATATCCATTTTATTGATATCAAGATAATCAGTTGCACTTATGTCTAACCCTTCTGTCACCTTCAAACTTTGATTCAAAGGGAGAATACCAATCAAAAGATAATCGGTAGCTAATGACTGATATTCAGCCATCACCAAAATACCCTCATCGGCAAATGGATATTTCGACAGTTCGTCTTTGAGACGTTGCGCACTGATTTGAGAAAAATCGTAAAACGAACGCTGACTTTGACGCATTTCTTGCAACCAGCTTTGAAAATCACTGTCAGACTTGAAAGAACCAAAACCTTTACCCGCTTTCGCATTAAAAACGCGATGCAACTCGGATACTAGGTTTTCTGTTGATGTATCATTATCAAGAGATTGAGCACGGAAGTTAACCGTAAGCTCGTCGTTATTATTTTTGCTTAGTTGATGCAAAATGACATTGGAAAGGTGCAGACTCATAGTGAAATAATCATCGTTCTGGTTTCAGTTGTAAGGCATAGTAGGTTATCATAAGCCGTTTTTACTATCATCATTAGAGTGTTTATGCCTATTACATCGAAATACAGCGACGAAAAAGTTGAAACTATCCTGACCGAAATCGCTGCCGTTCTTGATAAACATAATGCGTCTCCTGAACTTTCCCTGATGATTGCGGGAAATGTCGCGACCAACGTTTTGAATCAAAATGTTGCTGCATCGCAACGTAAAGCTATCGCGGAAAAGTTTTCTCAAGCATTGATGTCTTCGTTAGCAGACTGAATTTAAATATAAAAACGGATAAATAGAAAAGTACATGGTAGATAGCGGAAACACATACGGCGAACGCGTATCACGTCTAGTAGGTTGGGGGCACTGGTTTGCCTTCTTTAATATCATTGCAGCAATGCTGATTGGTACCAGATACATCGCACAATCGCCGTGGCCGGAAACTTTCTTAGGACAGCTCTATCTTGCGCTTTCTTGGGTGGGTCACTTTGGCTTCCTAGTATTTGCTATCTATCTGTTGACGCTTTTCCCGTTAACGTTTTTGATCCCTTCTAGGTCACTGTTCCGTTTTGTATCCGTCTGTTTCGCAACATTCGGGCTCACTGTACTACTGATTGATACTCAGGCTTACCAAACCATCAACTTGCACTTAACGCCCGTTGTTTGGGAATTGTTATTCAGTGATGAGAGCAGCTCTGTAAGAACAGACCTTCAGCATTTATTCGTTGTGCTTCCGCTTGTTTTCCTACTGCAACTTGGTTTATCAGAGTGGGTATGGCGTAAACAGCGTAAACTCAGCCACAAACGTGTTGGCCGCCCTCTTGCAGCGGTATTCTTCGTCAGCTTTATCGCAAGCCATCTGATTTATGTATGGTCTGACGCTTATTTCTACAGCCCTGTTACTAGCCAAAAATCGAATTTCCCACTGTCATACCCAATGACGGCGAAATCGTTTATGGAGAAACATGGTTTATTGGATCGAGATGAATATCTCAAGCGACTGGAAGAAACTCAAAATACCGTTGATTTGGTTAACTACCCGATTGAAGAAATCAAATTTGGTCGCCGAACCAACAACCTAAATATTCTGTTGGTCAGCGTAAATAACCTGCGCGCTGACGTATTAACACCAGAGCTGATGCCTAATACCTATCAGTTTGCTTCTGAAAATCTCAACTTCACCAATCATTACAGTTCAAGTAACGATACGTTTGGTTTATTTGGTCTTTTCTACGGTTTGCCTAGCAGCTATGCAAGCAGCATTGAAGCTCAAGGTACTGCGCCAATCATGCTGGATGTTCTTGAATCGCAAAAATATCAGTTTGGTCTCTTTAGCGGCGATAACTTTGAAGATCCGCTCTATCAAGAAACGATTTTCCGTAACTTGCCAATGTCTAAAGCGCCGTTTGATCCAGAAACAAGCAACGATGAACAAACTATTGCTCGCTGGTCTACTTGGGTTGAACAGAAGAAACAGCCTTGGTTTAGCTACTTAGAACTTTCTACCGTTGATAACTTCGACCAATACGACAGCGCGGCATCAAACGGTTCAACCAGTGACAGATTACGTGCAGGCTACAACCATTCCGTCACTTTAGCGGATAACGAACTTCATTTACTCTTCACTAAACTCACCGAGCTGGAGCTGTTAGACAACACGGTTGTGGTTATTACCTCTAACCATGGCGCGGAGTTTAATGAAACGAAAACAAACAGCTGGGGCTCTAATAGCAACTACAGCCGTTTCCAACTTCAAGTACCTATGATTGTCCATTGGCCGGGAAGAGTTGCTGGTGTTTATAACCACCGCTCAAGCCACTTAGATTTTTCTGTCACAATCATGCAGGATCTATTGGGAGTTTCTTCCAACCCAAGTGATTTCAGCAGCGGTCGAAACATGTTTAACGAAGCGAAGAGAAAGTGGATTCTTGCTGGTGATTCACGTGAACTCGCCCTTATTACTGATGAACAAACAACAGTGATAGATAAATTTGGCAACTTCAAACTTTACGATGATAACTATCAACGCTTAAAAGAAGAGAACCCGACTCTACCTGTATTAATGCAGGGGTTCACCGAACTGCAACGTTTTTACGCGAAAGATAATTAAATCAGTTGGTTAAAATACTTTCGTATTGACGACCAGAAAAAAACTGATTAGATTACGCGAATCGGACTGTAGCGCAGCTTGGTAGCGCACCGTCATGGGGTGTCGGGGGTCGGAGGTTCAAATCCTCTCAGTCCGACCATACACCTAAAGCCCGTAGCTGAATAAGCTACGGGCTTTTTCGTTGACGCTAATAAACTTTATCGCGTAAAAGTTAAAGCCAACTCCCTCTTGATGATTTCCTCTTCATTTTCCCAATAAATGTTCTACTTATTCATAACATTCAATCTGTTAAAAATGCCGAGAATAAAAAAATATCGCTAAAACGTTCATTATTAGAGCAAACAGTTAATTAAGGGCTTTACAAGATTCCAAGAGGTCGTTAATATGCGCTTCAACAACGGAGAGATGGCTGAGTGGTTGAAAGCACCGGTCTTGAAAACCGGCGTACGTTAATAGCGTACCTAGGGTTCAAATCCCTATCTCTCCGCCACATTCTAGAAAAAAGCCTCTGATTTCAGAGGCTTTTTTCTTTTCTAATCAATTAAATTCTTCTTTTGCCTGAGTCTCTCAACTTCACGACTTAATAGAATGTATCGTTGCCTTCCAAAAAAATGACCGTCATAGAGAGCTTCTTGGCTCAAAAAAAGAAGAGCCAACATGTGGCTCTAATTAGTGAGAACTAAAGAGATATTTTTCTTGGCGGCTTCGTATTGAATTAGATAATTCGCTTCAACTAGCTCTTCTTCAGTAGACAATTTAACGATAACTTCATGACACTCTTTTATCTTGTCAAAAATCTTATAGTTGCCGTCATACTCGAAAGGACATTGCGCGATGAACTTAACGATAGCCATACATAGCTTTCTAGAGTTAGGTGACAGTTCGTGCAAACGGAAATAAAGGTCAATATACTGCGTCATTGCCTCTGAATTCCCTGGCGAGATCACCGCATCAGAAACTTGCTTACGTAGCACTTCTATCTCTTCAATCACTCCCTGCAATCTCGATTCAAAGCTTAACAGCATATGTGTTTGGCTTCGTAAAATACTTGGATGCTGGTTTTCATCCATCGCAATGCGGCACTGAGGCAATATCTGCTTAACCTCATTAAAGTACGAACACTGCTCGAGCAAATACCCAAGATGGTAAATGTCGTAGAAATGCATACTTTTGATGTGTTGGATTACGGGCTTAAGTTCACTGATCGCTAATTTTAGATCCCCTCGGATCAACGCTATGTGTGAAATAATCAAACGATGAACATGTTCAAGACTAGGCCGTTTTCTCACTTCATCAATCAATGGATTAAGTGAGTGTAACTGGCGTTCAAAAAGACTCTGATTCTTTATGCCTTTCGCTTTATACAAATAGCTACGCACTAAGTTGAGCTGGGTAAAAACACTACCTCTGAAGGTATTTTTATTCTTCTCGTAGTAACGCGTCATGTAAGTCACCGCATCACCATAGTTCTCGTTAGCCAATGATAGGTTTGCGATCACTAACTCACGCTCAGCGCCAGAATCTAACAACATAGCAGACTGTTTAAGGTGCACGATGGCCTGCGGAAGATCGTTGTTCAGCACGGCAATACTCGACATTTCATCGTGGTAATAAGGATTTTCATCCTTACTTTTCACCGTTTCTAGAATCTCTTTCGCTCGGTTTACATCGTCCGTTTCAATGAAAGTATTGGCCAATGCCGTCTTGATCCAGTCGAAGTTGTCTTCGTTGAGCATTTGTTCATATTCGGTTCGTGCACTGTGATACTCCTTACAACGAACCAAAGCATTAGCCTTGAATTTTCGGATTAATTTGGTGTACTCAGGACGAGTTTCCAAGCATTCTTTGCAAGCTTCGATTACACCGTAGTAATCATGCTTAATCAGTTGCTCATAAATAGGCAGCAATGCCAATTTGCGTTTAATCGAATTGGTTAAACGGTCTATAAAGAACTGATTTTTGAACGGCTTTAATAAATAGTCATCCGGCTCAGCATCAATAATTGAACGCACAACACGTAAGTCATTCTCTCCGGTAAGGAACATGAATGCCGTATGGGAAGGAAGTAGTTTTAAGTGATTAAGCTCTTCTAACAGCTGGAATCCATTAATAAAACTCTGAAAATTGTAATCACAGATAATCAGATCAAATTGGTTCTGCCTGCACTTCGCGATCACATCCAACGGTTTATAGGCACAGTGAATCTGCTCGCAACCAAACTTTTTGAGTAACGATGTAATAGTGCTTGTCACCAATCTTGAATCATCAGCAACCAATATGGTGTAATTTTTGAAGCTTAAAGACATTTGAACCCCTCCGACGCTTCATAGTATCAGACGGAGTCTATGCGTAAGATAAGGTCTTGCAAAACAGGAAAATACCTACAACCATAGAATTATTTCCTCTTTCATAACTTCCCAAAGACTGACTAAAAAACAGCCAGTCCATTTCTAAAGCGTATCTCATCGCCACAAAGTGCAGAAATTCGATATTTTTTGGTCGATAGGTGGAAACAAACACTACTTCCAATTAACACGCCGAACTACCTGCATGCGTTGATCATATTTTCCCTATATTTCACCTGTTTCGCGTCGGTTTTTATTGGCTGTCAATGTAACAATTATGTTAGTGTCGCTATCCGTATTCCGACACTTAAGCCCTCTCTATCCATTGAATATGGATTGGTGCTTAAGTCGAAAAATTGGTTTCAACCATCGCTCAGATCGTTATCAAGTAACAAATATATTAAGGAGAATTTCTGTGCTTAACCATGTAACCGCTTATGCTGGAGATCCTATTCTGTCCCTTATGGAACAGTTTATGGCTGATGACAGATCTGAAAAAGTGAACCTAAGTATTGGTCTTTACTATGATGAAAACGGCAAAATCCCGACACTAGATTCTGTCGCTCAATCTCAAGCTCAGCTAGCTCAAGCTGAAAACCAACCTTGTATTTACCTTCCAATGGATGGCCTAGTGCAATACCGTTCAGTGGTACAACAATTAGTGTTTGGTGAAGACCACCCTGCCCTTGAAGCTAATCGTATTGCGACAATTCAATCTTTAGGCGGCTCAGGGGCATTAATGATTGGGGCTGATTTCCTACATCATTATTTCCCACACTCAAAAGTTTGGGTTAGCAATCCAACTTGGGAAAACCACCACGCAATTTTTGCTGGTGCTGGCTTCGAAGTGAATACTTACCCTTACTTCAACCCTGAGACCAAAATGCTTGATTTCGATGGCATGCTTTCTACTATCGACTCTCTGCCGGAACAAAGCATTGTCCTGCTACACCCTTGTTGCCATAACCCAACAGGTGTGGATTTAACAAATACGCAGTGGGACCAAGTGATTGAGGTTGTTAAGAAAAACAAACTGATTCCTTTCTTCGATATGGCTTATCAAGGCTACGGCGAAGGTATCGGTGAAGATGCTTACGTTATCCGTAAAATTGCATTGGAAACAGACGTCGTCAGTTTTGTCAGTAACTCCTTCTCTAAAACCTTCTCACTCTACGGTGAGCGTGTAGGTGGTCTATCGGTCGTTTGTGCTAATGAAGAAGAGGCGTCTCGTGTTCTGGGGCAGTTAAAAGCCACTGTACGTCGCAACTACTCAAGCCCTGCAAAACATGGGGCGGTAGTGGTATCGAATGTATTGAATACCGAAGCACTTAAAAACATGTGGTTTGGTGAAGTGGAAGGTATGCGCACTCGTATTGAGACCATGCGTAAAACGCTACACGACCAACTAGCAGTGTTACGTCCAGAAACAGACTTCAGCTTCCTGATTAAACAGAAAGGCATGTTCAGCTACACTGGTTTTAGCCAACATCAGGTAGAAACACTACGCAACGAACACGCGATATATCTAATCAACAGCGGTCGTATGTGTCTTGCTGGACTGAACGAGCATAACGTTGAACGAGTTGCTAAGGCGTTTGCTGCTTTATAAAAGCTGAGTGTTAATGATATTGGAAAGCCACTGTCATGCAGTGGCTTTTTTCTTGCTGGAAGCTATCGAGCGATTGTCAATGCAGCTTCAAACAACTGCATATGAATCGGCACTAAGGTTTGATGATCATTTCGGTAGCCACCACCAACCACGCAGGCTATCGGTATCTGTTTGTTTTGAGTCAGTTGCATCATAAAGCAGTCTCGATGGTAAATGGCTTGGGTTGATATGTTGAAATAGCCAAGTTCGTCATCACGATGAATATCAACTCCTGCATCATAGATAATCAGATCAGGCTGATAGAGGTTCACCGCCATTTCGACCACCGACTTAAAATGACTGAGAAATTCTTCATCCTCAGTTTCTCTGGGAAGTGCGACATCTAAGTTCGATTCAGGCTTACGAGCAGGAAAATTTTTATCGCAATGGAATGAGAGCGTAATGATGTCATCCCGTTCTGCACAGAGAGTTGCGGTTCCGTCACCATGATGCACATCGCTATCGACGATCAGCACTTTATCAACATCGAAGTGGTCAATTGCGTGCTGAGCCGCCAGTACCAAATCATTAAACAGACAGAAACCACTGCCAAAGTCTTTGTGTGCATGGTGATAACCGCCGCTTAAGTGCAAAGCTCGGCCGCATTTCAAAGCCAGTTCAGCCGTCAAACAGGTTCCACCTGCAGAGGTCAATGTCCTTTCAATAAGCGCTTCGCTCCATGGAAATCCAATACGGCGCATTTTGGCGGCTGGAAGAGAACCAGAACAAAGATCGTCAACATACTGCGCATCATGGATCTGCTTTACTTCGCTTAACGTAAGAGGTTTCGGTTCCATGAACTGAAATTTTGTTTGCCACTCTTGATTGTGACGTTGCTTCTCAACAACGGCGTCATATAACAAGCGGTATTTATTGATGGGATAACGATGCCCTTCAGGTAAAGGTAGTTGAGAATAAATAGAGTGATAAACCAGTGGGATCATGTCTGCTACTTGATTACTCCAGATACGCGCATGTTAACAAGCCAGTTTTAAGAATGAAATGAGGCACGCACTAGGATGCAGTATTCGGTTTTGTTCTGCCTTTCGCGTAACTACGCTTTTTACGCTTAAAGGCAGGTCGTTCTACTGCCGGCAGCGACCTTAATGATTCGGGTACAGGCCCAGTTTTTACTTGTGCCATCAGCTGATCAATCCGTTGTTGCAGTGCCTGCATAAACGGTTGATAGGCTTGTCCTCGTTCAGCCATCGCTTGTAGTTGGTGCTCCCAGTGAGCTGTCATATCAGGATAAGTAGACTCACTAGGCAATGCATGAATTAAGCCCCTTCCTGCGAGTGTACTACGAATGATTTTGCCATCTCGTTTTAATAACTGACGCTTAAAAAGCGTATCTAATATCCCAGCCCGTGTAGCTTCCGTCCCTAAACCATCGGTTTCTCGCAGTATCTTTTTCAGTTCTTTATCTTCAACAAAGCGGGCAATGCCTGTCATTGCTTGTAACAAGGTGGCTTCAGTAAAGTATTTTGGTGGCTCTGTTTTTCTATCCTTAATTTCACCTTCTCTGCAAATCAGTTCAGTACCGACGGTCAACGGTGGCACGGTATCAACTCCATCGTCTTGTTCTTCTGACTTACCCGTTAGTGCTTTCCAACCGGCAGACACCAGCTGACGACCAGACGCAATGAAAGTGCCACCTGCGATATCAAACACCAATTTTGCCTCAGCATAGACCGCATGTGGATAGAACTGCATCAGATACTGACGAGCAATCAGTTGGTACACTTTCATTTCATAGCTGGAAAGCGCATTAACTGAGGCTTGCTTGGGTGTCGGGATGATTGCATGGTGTGCATCCACCTTGGCGTCATTCCACGCTTTGGATTTTAGAGATAAATTTGCGCCAGATACTGCCGAAACCAGCTCCTTGGCATTGTTGGCGATAGCATCGACCACAGAAGAAGCCTGAAGCAAATGCTCTTTTGGCAGATAGCGACAATCTGAACGCGGGTAAGTAATCAGCTTATGTTTCTCATACAAACTCTGACAGGTATCAAGAACCTGCTGCGCGCTCATGTTATAGCGTTTGGCAGCATCAATCTGTAAAGCAGAGAGCGAGTAAGGTAATGGTGCAGACTGCTTAGTTTGATTCTGCTCAGACTCCACCACTTTGGCAGGCTGACCGGCGATACGCTGAGCAACATTTTCCACCAACTTACGATTAAGCACTCTGCCCTCTTCATCTTGCCAAGGCTTACACGCTTCACTCGGCTTCCAGCGAGCTCGGATATCAAATGCTCCGTTACCGTCTTGATAGGGAATTAAGGCATGTAGGGTAAAATAATCGCGTGGAATGAAGTTCTCTATCTCTTCGTCGCGGCGAACGACCAGCCCCAAAATCGGTGTTTGCACACGCCCAACCGACAACACACCCTGATAGCCAGCTTTTTGTCCTAACAAGGTGTAGGCGCGTGACATGTTCATGCCATAAAGCCAATCAGCGCGCGAACGCGCTAATGCAGAAACAGACAGCGGAATAAAATCGCGATTACTACGCATATTGGAAAGAGCGCGTTTTACCGCTGGCAAGTTAAGGTCACTGATTAGAAGGCGCTGAATTGACGCTTTTTTATTACTCGCAACTTTGCAGTAATCAATGACTTCATCCACCAGCAATTGCCCTTCTCTATCCGGGTCTCCCGCGTGAATGATTTGATTGTGTTCTTTAATCAGTTTACGTACGACTGTCAGTTGCTTGCTGGCGGTTTTTCTCGGCCTTAATTGCCACTGATCAGGTACAATCGGCAGGTCAGCCAGGTTCCATTTCTTATAACGTTCGTCATAAGCATCTGGCTCTACTTGCTCAAGCAAGTGCCCGATACACCATGTCACAACATCACCATTTGCACATCGAATAAAACCCTGATCTTTTTTATGAGGCTTAGGCAATGCATCTGCAATTGCTCGACCTAGACTTGGTTTCTCTGCGATGAATAATCGGCTCATGGTTTCGTTATAGGTAGCGGAAAAAATTAAGGCCACATTATCGAATGTGGCCTTAATAAATCAAGAAAAACTGTAAATTTAAACAGTATTACTCTTCGTTGCTTGCAGAACGAGCTGCTGCTTCTTTAATTAGAGATTGAAGCTCACCTTTTTGGAACATTTCCAAAATGATGTCACAACCGCCGATCAATTCACCTTCAATCCAAAGTTGTGGGAATGTTGGCCATTGAGCATAAACAGGTAGTTCAGCACGAATGTCTGGGTTTTGTAGGATATCTACATACGCAAATTTTTCACCACAAGCCATTAGTGCTTGTGCAGCTTGAGAAGAGAAACCACAGCTTGGCAGCTTAGGTGAACCTTTCATGTAAAGAAGGATCGCGTTTTCTTCAATTTGCTGTTTGATCTTGTCGATGGTTTCCATTGCTTCCTCTTAATGGGGTCGTCTTTGATGTCCCACATTCTAAATCATTAAATGAGAATAAAAAGCACATTATCAGTATGGACTTTAAACTTCATCCTCTCCATATCATTCGAAATTATTAAAAGCTTAGCCTACTATTTTGGTGGACTAAGCTTAACCAACTCTCACGGATACCCATTTGCGTTTAAAACGCCTTAGTACTTGTTGTTCTGATATAAAACACTTTTATTATGAATTGGGGTTTTAATAAAGTAAAAAGTTGCTAAAATACATATACCCAAGTAACCTCAAGATGCTTGTTCAGCGAGAATTTATTCGCTTTTAAACAAGGCACTGATTTGAAAACATAGTCATTCTACGTTGAAAATCAGTAACGTAGGATAAAAGCGAATAAAACTCGCCCTTTGGGAGCTCATCAACGAGCCCATATCGGCGGCAAATAACTTTGAAAGGGGATGACCATTTCTACAGTTATTTTTCTTGATCTGAACTCGTTGATGAAGCTCTGAGTCCAGTATCTTGAGATTACTTGGGTATACAGTCAGTCGTACCGACGAAAACAAAAAACGAAATTGGAAGCAATCGAGAGAGTTCTCTCTCTTCACCTATATGGAGAATCGAGCAATGGCATTTGAACTACCAGCTCTTCCTTACGCAAAAGACGCACTAGAACCACATATCTCTGCAGAAACTCTTGAGTACCACTACGGTAAGCACCACAACACTTACGTTGTTAAGCTTAACGGCCTAGTACCAGGAACTGAATTCGAAGGCAAAACTCTAGAAGAGATCATCAAAACTTCTACTGGCGGTGTTTTCAACAACGCAGCACAAGTTTGGAACCACACTTTCTACTGGCACTGTCTAGCGCCAAACGCAGGTGGCGAACCAACAGGTGCAGTTGCTGAAGCAATCAATGCAGCATTCGGTTCTTTCGAAGAATTCAAAGCAAAATTCACTGATTCAGCAATCAACAACTTCGGTTCTTCTTGGACTTGGTTAGTGAAAAAAGCTGACGGTTCTCTAGCTATCGTTAACACTTCTAACGCTGCTACTCCAATCACAGAAGAAGGTGTAACTCCACTTCTAACTGTTGACCTATGGGAACACGCGTACTACATCGATTACCGTAACCTACGTCCAGACTACATGAACGGTTTCTGGGCTCTAGTTAACTGGGAATTCGTAGCTGCTAACCTAGCTAAATAATTTCTAGTCGCTGCTCAAGCGATTAAAAAACAAACGATGCTAAGCCTGCAGATTTGCAGGCTTTTTTTATTTTTTAGTGAAGTTAATATCTAAAGATTTTGCGTCCGTTGCCGTTATAAGTGCATCAAGCGGAGAGCAAAATGCAAGTACATACTTTAGATAAAGCGGGAATCATCAATGAACTGAACATAGGTTCAGGGATTTGTCACGCCGTCCATCAAGGACGACGAGCCGACTTTTCTTTACTTGTTGCTCTGTTTTCCAATGATGTTCGTGACAACACACCTGTTGAGCATATAGAACAACCTCAGACGACTGACGAGCTCTTGCGCGAACGTTTCGAGCTGGCTACACCGCAACCGCTAAGGAACGATCAAAGCTCCTATGCAATATCCGCGAAGCAAGCAGAACACTTCCATCATGGAGGGCTCGCGAGTGCCAAACTCTGTCATTACCTCACCCCTGAAGTACTGACTTATCTGCCTGAGGATACGCAAGATCTGCCGGAAGATGTTTATCTCAATCTTTCCGGACATGAAAGGCGTCATCTAGCAGTAAAATCACCGCCAAAGACATTGCCATTTGATTTGTACAATAAGCTGACAACCGCTTATCGCCATGATCAGCTGAGAGCACAGACCTAGATCGCTGTATGCGCTGATTTAGTGCGAACATTCTCAGCTCATTGCTTTAGAGTGTGAAACAGTGCTCAAAATGATCACTGATAATAGAAACTAAACCTTTTCTTTGAGTTCATTCACACAAAGTGTCACATCCTTCACCCATTCTTACTGTTCAAAAGTTAATCGAAATAATTAAAAAACCAAACAGAAGGTGCGTACTATGGAAATTAAAAGCGCCATTGTTTTAATAACTTCAGCAAGCTCACAGCTAGGTAGTACCCTCGCAACGCATTTCACTTGTTTAGGTGCGACCGTGATTTTATGTGATACCGATAAACAAGGGTTATATGAAACCTTTGGTCGCTGTAAAGAACTCTCTAGTCACGTTGATTGCTATCACCTTAGAGATTATTCGCAAGAGAGTCTCAATAGAATGCTCGACAGTATTGAATCAAGTTATCACACTGTACCCGATGTACTGATCAACAACTGGCCTTCATCACCTATGCCTTCTTTAGTCGATGAAAAACCGACAGAACTCTTTATTCAAAGACTGGCGTTAATGGCTTCCTCACTTTTCTCATTTGGTCAGGCTTGCACTGAACGAATGCGCCAACATCACATCAAAGGAGTTATTGTGAATGTCATTTCATTGAATGACAGTCGCGACTTTTCCGGCATAGAGAATGCGAGTTGTATGGTGTCAGGATTTACACAAAGCTGGGCGAAAGAACTCGTTCCTTTCAATATTCGAGTGGGCGGTGTTGTGCCCATGCCTTCAGCCAGTAAACATAAAAGTCATTGGGCAGAAATTCAGGATGAGCTCATTCGCAACACAGAATACATTGTCGCGAATGAGTATTTCAGCGGACGAGTAATGTCAGCTTAACTAGCAGGGATATACAGACGGTTAAAAACCTTCTTCCATATAGGAATCAAGGTAATCTTCTTCACTGTTATCGACTTCCGTTGATGTTTCCACTTCGGCAGTGAAATCTCTGCGTTGTAGATAGGCAGCTCGAGTGAAAGAGTAAGAATCAGGAGAATCCTCTAATAGTGCTTCCTGGTTTACTAAAGCAGCGCGGGTTTCCATACCTTCTAGAGCCCATTTACCTACCGATGCCCAGATATTTAAGTAGGAAAGTGGTGCATAGAAGCTATCAACGACATCGCCAGCTTCGCGAACCACAACAGGCCCGTAGCCCGGAACCATAACATAAGGCCCTTTACCCACACCATGATGACCAATCGCATCACTAAAGGCCTTTTCACCATGCTTTGTAATACCGGCTTCAGAAGCAATATCAATCAAACCAAGCAGGCCAAAAGTTGAGTTAATCCAGAAGCGGTTGAAATGATCGATCGCTTTCTTACCATTTCCCATCAATAAGTTATTGATCATGCTCGACGGTTCATCGAGATTGGAAAGAAAGTTAGCGATACCGTGACGAACTGGGTCTGGCGTGTATTCCACATAAGTAAGAGAAATGGGACGCACGAAATAAGGGTCTAGGTAATCATAGTTAAATGCCCACATTGAGCGGTTGAATCCTTCAAAAGGATCATTAACTTGCGGATCTGACGCGCTTTGCTCTTCAGGAACAGAACTACACCCGGTGATGACAACCATCAAGCTCAGTAAGACAATCCTTGTTAATCGGCTGATCATTATTATTATTTCCTTAACCAATCGACAGAAGGCCAATGAAAACATTGGCCTTTGGCTTTTTTATAAAGGTACAGTATTAAAACTGCTTATTGATTTCAACCTTTACCTCGCTTCCCAGCTCAACGACTTGGCTTTCGCCAAACCAATCTCCGTCTCGCGTAGCAACATTACCGTCAGAATCGATTCGAACGCGAACGATTAGTTGCTGTAAATCAGACAACTTACGCCCCTGCATCATGCTGTTCGAGTCGTCCATTATAACCGTGAATGGGAAGTTACCGAGCGGATATCTCGCTGCGGCAATCGGCATTGGCGCACCATCTGCTGAATGCACAGAGACAATCACAACACCTTGATTCGGAAGTACGACTTCACTGCCTAATGAAATTGAAACTGACACCGCATGCTCATCCAGCACCGCAGGTTCCATTTTAGCTTTCGCACTGGCGATGCTGCGAGACAACATCTCGTAGCGACCGTCATTCGGACCAATCATTTGTTGCATAGACTGCCAGTGTTCAATCGCAGTTGGATAATCCTGGCGCTCAAACGCATCAAATGCCAGCAACGAATAGACACGTAAATCGACGTAGTCAGCTTTCAACATTTTATTCAGCAGTGTGCGGGCACTTTGCTGATCAACCTGATCATTCGAGAGCATCAAAGCTTGCGCATAACCTAACTTAATATCGCCATCTTGTGGTTCGATTGCATAGGCTTTTTTCATCGCACCAATCGCGGTTTCCATATCACGATTCGCCAATCCGATGCGCCCCAGCAGTAACCAACCTGTCGAATCTTGCGGTTCGTAATGAAGTCGAGTTCTTAAAGCTAAGGTTAAGTCTTCCATCTCTTTATCGGTCAGCTCAACCCCTTGAGGGTTCATTAGCTTTTTCGATAGCTCTGGAAGGCTCTGGCTAATATCTTGCCAATGCTGCACTTTCTGGTAATTACCAAAAACGGCGTACAAACCGTAGCTCAACGCCACCACAAGAATAAGCGAAGGAACAAGTACCATAGACGTTGATAGCGACCGTTCTTCGGTCTTGTTCTGGTCATTTGGAATATCGTCCAACAGCGATTGTTTAAGATCCGCTACCAGCTCTTGTTGGTCTTCAACTAAGCCTTCATCCGTTTCAACAGCTAATTCGGCAAGTCGATCCTTATAGAAAGCTTTGTTGAGATCGTCACGCAATGCAGCATCGTTATTTGCTTTTGGTTTAAGCATTGGAATAGCGACAAAGACACACGCAATCGCGACAAGAATTAGCGTTAACACCCAAAATAAAGTCATTACTGCTTATCTCCGTCTTTATCTTCTTCCAATAAGGCTTTTAAACGTTGCTCTTTGTTTTCGTCCCACTCTCCGGCTTCAGCACTGGCTTTGCGGCGCTTGGTACGCAAAACGATAACAACAAAACCAACCACTAATACAGACAGCGGAGCCACCCACAAAATAGCGGTTGATAGCGTTAACGGTGGATTGTAAGTCACGAAGTTGCCATAACGGGCAATCATGTAATCGACGATCTCACTTCTGGATTTACCCTGCTTGGTCATCTCATAGACTTTTTGACGCAAGTCCTGAGCTAACGCAGCGTTAGAATCAGCAATAGAGTTGTTCTGGCACTTAGGGCACCGCAGAGTGTTACTCAATTCATGAAACTGTGCTTCCTGCTCTGGTGTATCGAAATCGTAAACATCAATCGCAGCAATGACCGAAAAAGACAACAGAGCTGCAGCGATTAAAGCGAATAACTTAACTCTCATTTCTTCGCCTCCAGCAGCAGTTGTTCATAAATCGGAGCCAGTGTTTGTTTCCAGTTAGTCGGATTGACATCACCAACATGGCGATAACGGATAACACCATTAGCATCAATCAGAAACGTCTCTGGTGCACCGTAAACACCAAGGTCCAACCCCAGCATACCGTTTCCATCGAAAAGGCTGATAAGGTATGGGTTACCTAATTCATTCAACCATTGAACGGCTTTATCACGTTGGTCTTTGTAGTTCAAACCAATGATTTTCACATCTTGCTTTGAAAGCTCATTTAAGTACTGATGCTCGGCATAACAAGTTGGGCACCAAGTCGCCCAGACGTTGAGCAACAGTGGCTCGCCACGAAATATCGCCTGATCATAAAGCTTGCCGGGTTCCGCTAAGTCTTCTAAGCGAAATTCAGGTACTTCTTTACCCACAAGAACCGATTCCAACTTGGTTGGGTCGTCACCACCAGCATTTCTGACCAGCTGCGTGGTAAAAACCGCGACTAAGCCAAGAAAAACAACCAGAGGGATAAATAATATCTTCTTGTTCATTTAAGCCTCCTTCACTGCTGTTTTTCTGAAACGGTAACGTTTATCACTGATTGCGAGAATGCCGCCGATAGCCATCAATAAACCGCCAGCCCAAATCCAACGTACAAACGGCTTGTAATACAGGCGTACTGCCCATGCATCGCTGTTATCAAGACGCTCGCCCATTGCGATATAAAGGTCGCGAGTGATTCCACGGTCAATCGCAGCTTCAGTCATCATAGACTTAGCCGTATTGTAGAAACGTTTTTCAGCATTCAATGTATTAACGTACTGACCATTCTTTGTGACTTCAAACTGAGCGACGTAGCCATCATAGTTCGGGCCATCGCGGTCTAGTAAGCCTTTGAAATAGAAATCGTATTCGTTCAGTTGGAAGTGCTCACCCGGTGCCAAACGCACATCACGCTCGATGCTGTAATTTTGCACCATAGCAATACCAATAATCGAAATTGCTAAACCAATGTGACCAAGTACCATTGACCAATGGCTACGATGTACCTGTTTCACACCAACCATAAAGCTATGACGGTGAGTGGCTCGTTGGTGAATCTCATAGCCATGCAATAATATAATCCACCACGCCATTACCCAGCCCATGAAAGCCAAACCTGTAAATGACTCTGCCGTTGCGAGTACACAAACAGCCGCCAGAGCCAAAGACCCAACAGCGGAAATAGCCATAGGTTTAGCTAAAACAGAGAGGTTATCTCGCTTCCAGCGAACCAGTGGACCAATACCAAGTAATAAAGCGAATGGCACCATCAACCAGCTAAACAAACTGTTAAAGAATGGCGCACCAATCGAAACAGAGCCAAGACCTAACTGCTTGTGAACCAGTGGTAACAGCGTACCAATCAAAACCACAACCAAAGCGGTAATCAGTAGTACGTTATTTGCTAAAAGCGCGTTTTCACGCGATACCAACTCATAATTTCCTCGCGCTCTTACCGATGCACCTTTTACTGCGAACAGCAGTAAAGATCCGCCGATAACAAATACTAGGAAAGCTAATATGAACATACCGCGAGCAGGATCAGAGGCGAATGCATGCACAGAAACCAGAATGCCCGAACGCACTAGGAATGTACCCAGTAGGCTTAGTGAGAATGCAGAAATCGCCAGCAGAACCGTCCAAGCCTTAAACGTGCCACGTTTTTCCGTAACAGCAAGCGAGTGAATTAATGCGGTACCCGCCAGCCAAGGCATAAATGACGCGTTTTCTACTGGATCCCAGAACCACCAGCCGCCCCAACCAAGTTCGTAATATGCCCACCATGAGCCAAGAACGATACCTAGCGTCAAAAATAACCACGCCGCTGTTGTCCAAGGTCGAGACCAACGAGCCCAAGCGGTATCTAGGCGTCCTGTCATCAGTGATGCAATCGCAAAAGAGAAGGCAACAGAAAAACCCACATACCCCATGTATAACATCGGTGGGTGAATGATTAGACCCGGGTCTTGCAGCAATGGGTTCAAATCGCGACCGTCGATAGGAAAATAAGGCAATGTGCGTAAGAACGGGTTAGAGGTAACAATGATAAACAGTAGGAAACCTACGGAGATCATCCCCATAACAGCAAGTACGCGCGCCACAGATTCTTGCGGCATACCACGACTAAAACTTGCAACCGCAACAGTCCAAGCAGCTTGAATTAACACCCATAACAGAAGCGAACCTTCGTGCGCTCCCCAAACCGCCGTTAAACGGTAATACCATGGGAGCAAGCTATTCGAGTTACTTGCTACGTATTTAACCGTGAAATCATTGGTATAGAATGCCCAAAGCAAAATGCCGAATGACAACAGCAAAAATGAGAACATCCCCCATGCCAGAGGACGGGCTGAGTTCATTAATAATGCGTTATTTCTTGAAGCACCAACCAAAGGCAATAGGCTTAGCAAGACGGCTAAGCCCAACGAAATAATCAGGGCAAAGTGACCTATTTCTGCAATCATTGATCACTTCCTTGTTTTTGTTCCGGTGTGTAAGTCAGCGGAGCATGGTTCTTTTCCATCGCTTCTGCAATTTCAGGAGGCATGTATTCTTCATCATGCTTTGCCAGTACTTCAAAGGCTTCAACTGTGGTCGCATCCACTAATACACCTTGAGCAACAATGCCCTGCCCTTCACGGAAGAGATCGGGAAGAATGCCTTCGTAAACCACAGTGACCGATGGGCCAACATCATGTAATAAAAAGCTGACTTTGAGAGAGTTAGGATCGCGTTTCACCGACCCCACAGTGACCATACCGCCAATACGTAAGCGCTGACCAACCTCTGGCTTTTTGCCATCTTTACCGTTAACTAATTCTGTCGGCGTATAGAACAGGTCCATATTTTGGCTTAATGCATAGAGAATCAAACCTGTTGTTGTGCCTAAACCAATGAGAATAGCGAGGACAATACCGAGCCTCTTTTTACGTCTTGGGTTCACAGTGTGTTCTCCATATGTTTAGCCGCTTCGATACGCTCTTGACGCTTAATTTTATTTCTGACTTCTTTCATGAGCGCTTTACTACGATTAATACTCAAAAACCATAAAACGGCCATCGATAAATAGGTAATGCCGAAGCCACCCCAAACGTAGCTGGCGTAGCCGCCCATCGCGAAAAAATCTGACCAAGTTTCAAAATGCATGGTTACTCTCCTTTCTCTGCTTGAGCTAGCTGGATAACCCAGGGGCGGTGACTCTCTTTACTGATAATTTCGTTTTTTAATCGTGCAACTGTCAACGCAGCAAAGAAAAAAGCAAAGCCAAAAATATTCAGTAACAACGGCCACAACATATTGGCAGAGATAGAAGGCTTCTCAAACTTAGTGATCGTTGCACCTTGATGTAACGTGTTCCACCATTCCACAGAGAAGTGAATGATTGGCAGGTTAATCACACCCACAATTGCCAAAATACCTGCCGCTTTCGCAGCGGTTTTTTGATCATCAAATGCGTGGTACAGAGCAATAACGCCAAGATAAAGGAAAAGCAGAATTAATTCTGAAGTTAGGCGAGCATCCCAAACCCACCAAGCTCCCCACATGGGTTTTCCCCAAACAGCACCAGTGATAAGTGCGATAAAAGTGTAAACCGCACCGATAGGAGCCATGGCTAATGCGGCCATATTGGATAATCTTACCTGCCAGACGATGCCGATAAACGCAGCAAT
Source organism: Vibrio sp. Hal054 (assembly GCF_037162405.1). Taxonomy (NCBI): domain Bacteria; kingdom Pseudomonadati; phylum Pseudomonadota; class Gammaproteobacteria; order Vibrionales; family Vibrionaceae; genus Vibrio; species Vibrio sp. Hal054. Next base: position 2,212,683 of record NZ_JARLUT010000001.1, read on the forward strand.
TGCCATAGACATGTAAGCACCCATAGACCAAATGGCTGAAGGCACATGAATATAGATAAGCCTGAAACTATCACCTTGCTGGTAGTCCGACGGAGCAAATGCAAGCCCCCAAACCGTACCAACCGTCAAACAGCCAAAAGCTAAAACAGTGAACCACGGGAAAAACTTCCCGCATAACTGGTACGCAGATTCTGGCTTAGCGTAGGGATGGAGCCATTTCCACATTGTTTGTCCTCACTTTGCTTCTAATACTTAACTTATTCATGTTAAGTTTTTTGTGTAAATTTGGGCTAAATAAAAAAGTCGTTCTTAAGTTAGTTAACGCTTACTCGTAACGCAGCACTAATCGCAAACGGTGTTAACGTCATCGCTCCAACCAGCATTGCCGCTAAGATTGCCAACTGACCGTTGTAGGCCATTCCCAAAGAAGCAGCATCTATCGCTGATGTGGCGAAAATTAAAATTGGTATATACAAAGGCAAGACTACAAGGCTGAGCAGCACGCCGCCTTTTTGCAGGCCAACCGTTAATGCTACGCCGATGGCGCCAATAAAACTGAGTGTTGGTGTACCAAGCAACAGGGTCGCGACCACACCAAGCCAAGTGTCAAAATTCAGCGACAACAGAATAGCTAATAATGGGCTTATTAATATCAGAGGCACGCCAGTAAGTAACCAATGAGCGATCACTTTTGACAAAGCAACCACAGAAAGAGGTACTGGCATAATCATCATCTGCTCAAGGGCCCCGTCTTGAAAATCATCACGGAACAAACGCTCTAAAGAGAGCAAAGCAGACAGGAGTGCGGCAACCCAAACAATGCCCGGAGCAATCCGAGAAAGCAGCCCCGGCTCTGGACCAATGCTGAGCGGGAACAATGTAATAACGATGATAAAAAACCACAGAGGGTTAAAAATATCGGCTTGGCGTCGAAATGCGATTAGGAGTTCACGCTGAATGATCATCGCCATAGTTGAAAACATTAGGCGTCTCCTAGTTTGATTTTGCGTAACTTGTCATGGTCAGCAAACATATCTTGGTGTGTGGTTAAAATAACAATGCCACCATTTTCCGCATGTTTTAAAAACAGAGCTTCCAATACTTTCACACCTTGTTTGTCGATAGCGGTCAAGGGTTCATCCAGAATCCACAGCTTCTGTTCGCTCAGCCACAATCTTGCTAAAGCTACGCGTCGCTGTTGTCCAGCGGACAACTTAGCCACTGGTACGTCTTCACGCCCTACAAGTCCAACCTGCACTAACGCTTGATAGATATCTTCTTTGCTATTTTTTGCTGAGTGAACAGATTGGTAAAAATGCAAATTCTCATAAGCGGTTAACTCACGCTTAATACCGGTTTGATGTCCCAAAAACAGTAAATCCGTATGATAGCTGTCTCTGTCTTCTTCGATATTAACTTTGTTCCAGTAAATCTCACCTTCGTCGCGGTCAGCAAGGCCTGTGATAATACGCAACAAAGTCGTTTTACCTGTGCCATTTCGGCCTTCAATCTGGACGAGTTCGCCCGCGTCGATATTGAATGATAAATGCTCGAATAGCACCTTTTCATCGCGAATTGCAGTGAGATTGTTAACGTCCAGCATGAGCTTCTATATAACAAATTAGGGGCTGCTATATTAACACACCACCGTTTAGACAAAATAGAAGAAGGGTATTACGAATCACGAAACTAAGTAAGAATCTGTTAATTTTTAGCGATTTGTTTTTTCTTTTACCACTTTATAGTTACAAATGAAGATCTCGAAAAACAAAAAAGGAAGCGATTGGCTTCCTTTTAGGCTTAATGGATGTTTCTAACGAGATTGTTTTCGTACAGGTGGTCTACTCTGCACCGCACGAGCTTTACCTTCGGGATGACTCGCTAATGGCGGAATCGCCTCTTTACCTTGCAGCTTTTTCTGCAAAGACATCATCAGCTCAGCTTCAGCTTTCGGCAATTCGCACTCTTCGATCAGTTCGTCGAGATCTGCGCCGAGTTTGACCATTTTGCTCGCCCGACTGTACAGACGTGCGTCTGTATCAGCGTTTTCCAGCTCTTTCAATCTATCGTTTAGGTGCTTGATAATGTCTTGCTGATCGTTGACTGTTTTTCCAAGGCCAACAACAACTGAGCGAACTTCTAGCAATTGTTTGCTTACTTTCTGCTGTTCTTTATCAGCATTTCGAAGTTGCTGCCTGAAATAATCCCCCTGACGAATCAAGGCTCGGCGTAGGCTAACCCACACCAAACCAATCAGTATGATTATCAGTACAGCACCACCCGCTAAAAACGGAGATGCATAAGACATCAACTCATTCATTATAGATGAGCCATTTCATCCCATTCTTCGTCTGAAAGCAGTTTATTTAGGTCAACCAAGATCAGAAGTTTACCGTCACGGTTGCTTACGCCTTGGATGAACTTAGAGCTTTCATCTGTACCAACACTTGGAGTGGTATCAATTTCAGAAGAACGTAGGTACACAACCTCAGCAACGCTATCCACTAGGATACCAATTACTTGACGCTCAGATTCGATCACTATGATACGAGTATTATCACTGGTTTCACCAGGCATCAAACCAAAGCGAGAACGAGTGTCGATAACCGTTACTACGTTACCACGTAAGTTTATGATACCTAGAACATAGTCCGGCGCACCCGGTACAGGGGCGATTTCAGTGTAACGAAGTACCTCACGCACTTGCATTACGTTGATACCATAGGTTTCTTCTTCTAGTTGGAACGTCACCCACTGAAGTACTTCATCCTTCGAGTGTTCTTTTCTAACTTCGACTTCGTTAGCTTGAGACATACCTTTTCCTCTCTAAGTCGTTACCGACAAAAATATTATTTTATCCAGAGCTATTTATCTAATGCTTTTACATCAAGCCCTGCATTAAGCATAGCTATCAATGCTTCAACATGGATCAAAGCACACATTTTTTCTTTAACCATACCAGCAAGCCACGGACGTTTACCGACCTGCTCTCGCCAGCGAATTTTTTCACTGCTTAGCGTTTCTGTCCCCAACAGTTGAGAACACGCCAGACCCCACATGCTCTCACCCAACATAACGATATATTGGTACGCTTCTTTGTAGCTGTCATCACGTAGCTTTTCCGCCATGACCCACTTTGCCGTATCAACAACATCAAGTTGAGAATCGCGGTTGGTTTGTAAACCTAAGTACCAAGCGGGGCGACCGATCAGATGATTAAGCTCAGCCTTACGATGGATACCACCCAGTTCATCTAACGGAACCGCAAATGTCACACCATTTACATCAAAGTATAGAACCTGAAAGTTCTGCTCACGGATTGGAGTTTCCCAATGGCCGATATCCGCAGAACCTGATTGAGTTTGTAGTTCAACAGCGACCTGCTCTTCAACCACAATTTCAGGTTCAATGTCTGCAATTTCGCTTTCTGTTACTTCGACCTCAGGTGTTTCAACTTTAGCTTCAAGTTCAACTTCTGTGATGTCGGTTGCTACATCCCACTCTTGAATCTCTTCAACAATAGGTTCTTGAATATCCGGCTCTTGTACAACAGGCTGTGTCGCAACCTGAATATCGAGCGTGTTCTGCTCCATCACCTGTTCAAGTTCGAGTTCAGCCACTGGATTACTTGCTTCCATCTGGCTTAACAGACGCTGGACATCTTCCAGATTCGGCATCTCTAGTTCTTGTAAACCATCCAGAGAATCATCCAAATAACTTTTTTCTGGGACAGATTGAACCATAGGAGCCAGTTCGGGCTCCTTTTCAACAGGCTGCTCTTCTATCAACTCTTCTTCTAGAAGAGCCGTAAAATAATCATCTAATGCTTGTTCACTTGATAGTGAATGGCTACTGCTCATTAATAGCAAGCCTCTCCAAATACAATAGCAACTGTTTATAAGCAAATACGCCGCGACTACCGTCGGCGAAATGGGATGCAGGTAAGCGCTTCAAACTCGCATCTCTAAATTTTGTATCAATAGGTACTGCTGAAGACCACACCTGATCTGGGTAGTCTTTCTTAAGCTGGGTCAAGGTTTGCAAAGAAGCACGAGTGCGCTTGTCGTACATGGTTGGTACGATCGTCACTTTGAACTCGCGGCTACGTGACTTCTGCATAATTGCCAGAGTACGAACCATGCGCTCTAGCCCTTTCATTGCCAAAAATTCAGTTTGTACTGGAATAAGAATTCGATCACTTGCTGCCAATGCATTGACCATCATCACGCCCAAAATTGGCGGACAGTCAATCAGCACATAATCGTAACGTTGACGCAAAGCCATTAAGGCGCGCTTAAGGATTAACCCCATTCCGCTGCGGTTACCCATTACACGGTCTAAAGTCGCCAGAGACATATGTGCAGGAATAAGGTCGATACCTTCAACGTCTGTTTTCAATATCAGAGGTTTAACGCTTTGTTCGTTATACTCTTTTAATTGAAACAGATCGAACAAGCTGGTTGGAACGCTATCTGAATCGTAACCCAGATAAGTCGTTAACGATGCGTGTGGGTCAGTATCCACCAGCAAGACGCGTTTTCCTTGTTTACTTAACAAACCGGCTAACGTAATCGTTGTTGTGGTTTTACCTACGCCACCTTTTTGGTTTGCAACGCTCCAAACAATCATTAAATATCCTTATGCAAGACCTACTTCAACCAGCATTCTTTCAGCAATGCGGTCTAGTGGCAGATCTTCAGATGAAATACCTGATTTCGCGACAGCTTGTGGCATACCATACACCACGCAACTTGCTTCATCTTGAGCCCAAATGGTTGAACCCGCAGATTTCAGCATTCGAGAACCTTCGCGTCCGTCAGCACCCATACCAGTCAGAATCATCGACAACACTTTGTCGTTGTAAACTTTTGCTGCTGAACCAAAAGTGACATCCACGCAAGGCTTATAGTTCATGCGTTCACCACCATCCAGTATACGGATTTTTGCAGCGCCCGGACGGCCTTCCAGCATCATTTGCTTACCACCAGGAGCCAGATACGCAACACCCGGACGTAATGGATCACCATCTTCAGCTTCCTTCACTTCAATTTTGCAAAGTGAATTCAAACGGCTAGCAAATGCTGCGGTAAACGTAGCAGGCATATGCTGAATCAGAACAATAGGATGAGGATAATTGGCTGGCAGTTTAGTCAGAATTTTTTGCAACGCAACGGGGCCGCCAGTAGAGGTTCCAATAGCGGTTAACTGATAGTTTTTACCAGAAGCTTTGAAACGAGCCATCGGAGACGAAGGTCTTGCCGCAGGAGCAGCCGACGCTGTCGTGTTCGCTTGTGCTCGCCCAAATGGGCTGGTTGTTGATGACGCTGAAGATGTTGCAGAGCGCGTTGTACCACCAATTGGTCGGCGCATGAAGCTCTTTTTGGCTGCAATTTGAATCACGCGCTGTTGTAGCAAACTTACCGCTTCATCACGATTTCGCGCAATATCTTCAAACTTCTTTGGTAAGAAATCTAAAGCACCTGCATCTAACGCATCTAATGTTGCTTTAGCGCCTTCTTGTGTTAACGAAGAAAACATCAAAATCGGTGTCGGATTTGATGCCATGATTTGACGGACGGCAGTAATACCGTCCATCACTGGCATCTCAATATCCATGGTAATCACATCTGGCTTTAGACGTTCGGCTTTTTCAACCGCTTCTTTACCGTTAGTTGCGACATCGATGACTTCAAGGCGTGGTTCAGCGTTTATGATCTCGCTTACTCTGCGTCGGAAAAAACTTGAGTCATCTACAACTAATACTTTAATCGCCATAGTTTTCCTTAAATTTATACTCTTACTTAAACTCGAGAAGCAGCTGCATAACGTTTAAGCAGATCTGGAACATCAAGAATCAAAGCAATGTGCCCGTCACTGGTAATTGTCGCGCCAGCCATACCCGGAGTACCTTGCAGTAGTTTATCCAGTGGTTTGATAACCACTTCTTCTTGACCAATTAAAGTATCAACAACGAAACCAACACGTTGACTACCTAGCTGAACAATAACCACGTGTCCATGACCCTGACGGGCTTGTACTTTACCCGCCTGAGGAGCTAACCAGTTTTGAAGGTAGAAAAGTGGAATAGACTTATCACGTACAATGATAGTTAACTGTCCATCAACAACGTTGGTTCTACCTAAATCTAAGTGGAAGATTTCGTTCACGCTTGCCAATGGCAATGCAAATGGATGGCCAGCAACACCAACCATAAGAGTTGGTAGGATTGCGAGTGTAAGCGGTACTTTAATCGTGATCTTAGTGCCTTTACCCAGTTCCGAATCGATATCGATTGAACCGTTTAGGGTATTAATAGCCGTTTTTACAACGTCCATCCCTACACCACGACCTGAAATATCAGAGATCTTTTCTTTACTAGAGAAGCCCGGCATGAAGATAAGGTTAAAACACTCTTTATCAGTCAGGCGAGAGGCTGCATCTTCATCCATCATTCCACGCTTAACCGCAATAGAACGTAGTTTATGAGGGTCCATACCGGCACCATCATCAACGATAGCCAATTCAATATGGTCGCCTTCTTGTGAAGCTGAAAGAATCACTTTACCCGTACGAGATTTACCAGTCTTCGCACGCTCATCCGGCATTTCAATACCGTGGTCAACCGAGTTACGAACCAAGTGAATCAATGGATCCGCTAGCGCTTCAACCAAGTTTTTGTCGAGGTCGGTCTCTTCACCACGCATTTCAAGCACAATGTCTTTATTTAAGCTACGCGCCAAATCTCGAACCACTCGAGGGAAACGGCCAAAAACTTTCTTGATCGGCTGCATGCGCGTTTTCATCACTGCGCCTTGCAAGTCAGCAGTAACAACATCAAGGTTTGCAACCGCTTTAGACATCTCTTCGTCGTTGCTATTTAAGCCAAGGCTTAATAGACGGTTACGTACCAACACTAACTCACCAACCATGTTCATAATGACATCTAGAGTTGAAGTATCTACACGTACCGTCGCTTCCGCTTGGTTCTGTGTTTTCTTAGCTGTGGCAACTTCTCGTTTTTCTTCAGGCTGTTTCACCGCAGGTACTGCTGGTTTTTCTGCCGCTGCCACTTTAGGCGCTACCGCTTTTGGAGCTGGAGCAGCAGCTTTTGCCGCTGCCGGTTGAGTATTCGCTGCGGCTGGGCGCGTTGCCATATCCAACTCTTCAATTGAAGGGCCCTTACCTGAACCGTGTAGTTCATCGAGAAGTTTTTCGAACTCCTCATCGGTCATTAAGTCGCCGTCAGCGCCTGTTGCGCTTGAAGCAGCTGATTGCGCGGGCTTACTTGGAGCAACAGGTTCAGCAGGCTTTTGTGGCACGCCGCTGGCAGTTGGACTCTTACCCTTGCCATGAAGTTCATCAAGTAACTTTTCGAACTCATCATCGGTGATATCACCGCTTAAGTCCGAGTTAGTCGCCGCGCTTGGCTGCACTGGGGCTGCTTCAGATTTAGCCGCAACGCCCGGGCTCTTGCCCTTGCCATGCAACTCATCCAATAGTTTTTCAAATTCGTCTTGAGTAATTTCGTCGATAGAATCAGCCGACAATTTGCTTTCTTCTGGCTGACTTTGAACCGGAGCTTCGATCACTGGTTCTTCAACAACAACGTCTTCAACAACAGGTTCTTCTGCTGCAGGAGCATCTTCAGATTCAGGCTTGCACAAGTTATGCAGCTCATCAAGAAGTGCGGGATCTGCAGGTGTCAACGGTTCACCATCCTGAACCGCACGGAACTGTTCATTCACTGTATCGAGTGAACGAAGCATTGTATCCATAAGGCTTGGGGTAACACTGCGTTGGCCATTACGTAAAATGTCGAACACGTTTTCCGCGCCGTGGCAGGTTTCAACCAGCTCTGTTAGAGACAAAAAGCCTGCACCACCTTTTACTGTGTGGAAGCCGCGGAAGATTGCGTTTAACAAATCTTTGTTCTCAGGGTCATTTTCTAACTCGACTAATTGCTCAGAAAGCAATTCGAGGATTTCACCTGCTTCAACCAAAAAGTCTTGAAGAATGTCTTCGTCTAAATCGTAGCTCATACGTTACCCCTAAAAACCAAGACTCGACAATAAATCGTCTACTTCGTCTTGAGATGCGACTGCATCTTCTCTCTCATGAGGATTTAAAATTGGTCCTTCAGCTTGAGTAGATGCTTTTTTCTCGCTAACTATTTGTTTCTGTTGTTCTGATTGTTCTTTACCAAACGCCGTCAAAATATCGACCAAACGTTGTTCTACTTCGTTAACCAAAGTAATCACACGGCGGATGATTTGACCGGTCAAATCTTGGAAGTCTTGCGCCATCAGTATTTCAGTAAGCTGACCACGCAACTCACTGCTGTCACCTTCAACTTGCGATAATAGGTCATCAACACGATGACATAATGCTTTGAATTCACTGAGTTCTATCTGACCACGCATAAGTTCGTTCCACTGAGGACGAACGAGCAGTAATGTTTCATGTAAACTGTCAGCAATAGGCATACAACGATCAACAGCATCCATGGTCTTGTTTGCCGCGACTTCCGTTTTTTCTATTACGTAAGTTAACCGAGTCCGTGCATCAGGAATTTCATCCTTAGCAATTTCTGTAATTCGATCATCAATTTGAAACTGCTTAAGTGAATCATGCAGATCTCGGGTCAGTTCCCCGATCTCTTTAAACATCGGGTTACGTTCAGATTCAAAGACTCGCTTTAGAAATAGATTCGCTTCGTCTTGCAATCCATTCTCTAGCAATTCAACGAGTTCTCTGGCTTGTTCTAATGAAATCATTCTGATATAGCCTTACACGCGTAATGAATAGAGCACCTTCGTCCTAGCAAAAGTGTTTATAGACGTTCGAATATTTTTTCTAATTTTTCTTTAAGGGTAGCGGCTGTAAACGGCTTCACAATATAACCATTAACGCCAGCTTGAGCGGCTTCGATAATCTGCTCACGTTTAGCTTCCGCTGTAATCATCAAAACAGGAAGATGCTTCAGTTGATCGTCTGAACGAATATGCTTCAACAGATCGATACCTTGCATACCAGGCATATTCCAGTCTGTGACTACAAAGTCAAACTCACCCTTCTTGAGCATTGGCAATGCCGTCAAACCATCGTCTGCTTCTTGTGTGTTATTGAAGCCCAAATCACGAAGTAGATTCTTTACAATACGGCGCATTGTTGAAAAGTCATCAACAATAAGGATCTTCATGTTTTTATTCAAAATTGCCTCCACTGAGTTCGAAATCAGTGATATTTAGTCATTTTGTGTCCAAGAACTTAACTTTGTTCTTAGACGTTGCATAGATTGGCTTAGTATTTGGCTTACACGGGACTCACTCACACCAATGACTTCACCAATTTCTTTCAAGTTTAACTCTTCATCATAATAGAGCGAAAGTACTAAGGCTTCACGCTCCGGAAGTGATTTTATTGACTCAACCAATGCTTTACGGAACGATTCATCAGCAACACCTTGGAATGGCGAGTTGTCCTCATCATCATCCAGTGGGGAAATAGCATCGTCCGAAACACCCAAGTCTTCAATACCGACAATTCGCGAGCAATTAATATCGCTTAATACCGTATGATACTGGTCAAGCGGCATATTTAAGTGCTTTGCGACTTCGGCATCGCTGGGATCTCGATTTAGTATTCCTTCTAATTCAGAGATCGCCTGGCTAATTTCTCGGTTATGTCTGTGAACCGAGCGCGGTACCCAGTCACCGCGTCGAATATCATCGAGCATAGCTCCACGAATTCGAATTCCTGCGTAGGTTTCAAAGCTAGCGCCTTTACTCCCGTCGTAATTCTTTTGAGCTTCAAGCAGACCAATCATCCCGGCTTGGATTAAGTCGTCAATCAAAACGTTGGGCGGTAGGCGTCCAATCAAGTGATGTGCAATACGCTTAACCAATACAGAATATTGCTCGATAAACAGCTGCTGGCTGTTCAAAGCTCCATATTGATTGTAGGTAAGCGCTTTATTCACCAAATGGTTCCTCTACTGTTTCTGATCGATTAAGTAGCCGCTCAACAAAAAATTCTAAATGACCACTTGGTGTTTTCGGTATTGGCCACGTGGTTGCTTTATTCGCCAATGAGCTAATCGCTAAAGATGCGGGTGAACGCGGAAAAGCATCAACCACGTTGCGCTGTCTTTTCACTGCCTGACGAACATTATCGTCCAGAGGAATACATGCTACGAGTTCAAGGCTGACATTCAAGAAGCGTTCTGTGACTAATGTCAATTTAGCAAATAATTCCCGACCTTCACGATAACTTCTCACCATGTTTGCAACAATCTTAAATCGTCGAACTTGATGTTCTCTGCTTAAAAGTTTGATCAACGCATATGCATCTGTGATTGAAGTCGGCTCATCACACACAACAACCACAACATCTTGTGCTGCACGAGCAAAGCTGACAACCATATCAGAAATACCGGCTGCTGTATCGACTAAAAGCACGTCCATCTCATCTTCCAGCGTACCAAACGCTCGAATTAAGCCTACATGTTGTGCATGTGACAGTTCTGTCATGGACTGCGTACCAGAAGTCGCCGGTATGATCTGAATTCCGTGCGGTCCTTCAGTTATAGCATCTTTTAGCTCACACTCGCCAGCTAGCACGTGTCCTAGGTTACGCTTTGGACGAATACCGAGCATAACATCGATATTGGCTAGGCCGAGGTCTGCATCCAGAACCATGACTTTTTTACCTTCGCGGGCCATACAAATAGCCATGCCTAAGGTTACGTTTGATTTGCCCACACCACCTTTACCACCTGTCACTGTAATGACTTTGGTTAGCGATGGCTGAGATAAGCGACGTAAGCCGCTTGCTTGGTCATATATCATTTTATTCGTCATATCTGTACGCCGCCTAGAATCTCTCTGAATCACTATTCCAATAGTGAGGTTCATTTTCTGTCGACTTCTCTAGTAATTCGTTTGCCTTTGCCACCATGTATTTAGGCTGAGCAAGCACAATGTCTTCAGGTACACGTTGTCCATTCGCGATGTAAGCGACAGGTAGTGAGTTTTGAACTACCACACTGACAAACTCACCTAAGCTCAAACATTCATCGAGCTTAGTCATGATGCAACCTGAAAGAGGAATTCTTCTAAAGTGTTCGATGGTTTCCTGCAGTACCTTTCTCTGCGCTGTTGCAGGCAGAACAAGGTAGCTGTGAATCACTTCCCCACTCTCTTGCATCAAGGTATCTAGCTGTTCGGATAAGCGAACATCACGTTGTCCCATACCAGCGGTATCGACCAAAACGAGTCGGCGATTTCTCAACTGATATATTACTTCGGCTAACTCTTTGGAATCTTTAGCGACTCTTACAGGACAACCCATAATTCTTCCGTAAATCGACAGCTGTTCATGTGCGCCGATTCGGTAGGTATCTGTCGTTACCAGTGCAACATTATCGGAGCCAAACTCCATTGCTGCACGAGCTGCAAGCTTAGCCACAGTGGTCGTTTTACCCACCCCGGTCGGACCTAAAAGCGCGACGACACCGCCACGTTTTAAGATGTCTTGCTTCACTACGGGTATTTGGTCTGACACTAAGCCCAACAAGGCTTTCCAAGCTTTTGGTGGAGGAGTATCTTCCGGAATATAGCAAGCTAATTGGTCAGCTAAATCAAGTGATACACCCATACGTTCAAGGCGTTTAATCAGCATTGCTCGAAGTGGTTCACGACGTTCAACTTCTTGCCACATTAGGCCGGATACTTGATGTTCTAAAAGACGACGGATTGAAGTCATCTCTTCACGCATATTTTCTAAATCTTGTGCAGAAACTTTTGCTTCTTCAGGATGATTGCGCTCAAAGCGAGATGGATCTAAACGCAGTTTACGCTGCTCGCGATTCGTCTCTTCGTCCTCAGCCCAACGACTTACTTTAGATTGCGGTGCACTTGATTGAGTTGGATGGCTGTTTTCTCTTTGACGCTGTAGTAAAGCAGAAAGAGAATCTTCATTCTCTGCACGGCGAGCGTCTTGTTCGGGCATCGCGCCATTACTGTACTGCTTGAGCATATTAGCGAAGCGTTGCGTCATTGAGCGACCTTCGGCTGCGCTCGCCTGTAAGCTGACGCGATCTTCTTCCAGCTCACGTCGAGCAGGCTGTCTGGTCAAAGATTGAGAAACCTGACTGTTGCTGAATCTTGGTTGGGAGCTGTAAGGTTGTTGAGTTCTCGGCTGTGATACAGCTGGAGACGCAGACGGCTCACCATCCACGGCCGCCACGATTTCGACACCACCAGCGACTTTTTTATTCGACATGATCACCGCGTCCACACCCAACTCTTCTTTGACTTGGAGTAGCGCAGTTTTCATATCTTTGGCAAAAAATCGTTTTATTTTCAAAGCTGATATCCGTCTTTAACGTGAGGCGAACTAATTATCTAACAACAGTTAATTACCTACCGCCTGCACAATTCGAATTTGTTTCTCATCAGGTATCTCTTGGTACGAAAGGACACGTAAGTTAGGAATAGTATTTTTCACAAACTTAGCCAGTGTCGAACGGAGAACACCTGAAGTGAGCAATACCGCTGGCTCACCTTTCAATTCTTGTTCTTGTGTTGCTTGGCTTAATGCCATTTGCAACCTTTCAGCAAGTCCAGGCTCAATACCCGCAGACTCACCACCTGAAGCTTGCATTGTTTGATGCAATATTTGTTCCAATTCAGGTATCAATGTAATTACAGGTAGTTCAGGCTCTATTCCATTGATTTCCTGAACGATTAGGCGTTTCAATGATATACGCACAGCCGCTGTGAGGATGTCAGGTTCTTGACTCTTGCTGGCATATTCTGAAAGTGTCTGAACTATCGTTCGAATGTCTCGAATAGGGATAGCTTCATTCAACAAGTTCTGTAGAACTTTCACCACCACACCCAAAGATAGCTGATCAGGCACAAATCCTTCCACCAGCTTCGGTGTCGAACGTCCAAGCATTTCCAGTAAGTTCTGAACTTCTTCGTGACCAAGTAGCTGGGAAGCGTTGTTAGTTAGCAATTGGCTTAAATGTGTCGCGAGCACGGTCGAGGAGTCTACAACGGTATATCCCAAAGCCTGAGCATGTTCACGTTGGTCTTCACGAATCCAAACAGCTTCAAGGCCGAACGCAGGGTCAAAGGTGCGTTCACCTTCAATCATTCCGTAGACTTGTCCCGGGTTGATAGCGAGTTCTTGATCGGGGCGAATTTCCGCTTCACCAGCAGCAACGCCCATTAAGGTAATACGGTAGCTGTTTGGTGTGAGCTCTAAGTTGTCACGGATATGTACGGCAGGAATAAGGAAACCAAAGTCTTGCGATAGCTTCTTACGTACTCCTTTCACACGTTCAAGCAGTTCTCCGCCTTGATCTCTGTCGACCAAAGGAATTAAACGGTAACCCACTTCTAAACCAATGATATCCACGGGTTGTACGTCGTCCCAAGAGAGTTCTTTCTGTGAAGGCGCATCACCATCCAATGTGGCAGGAAGCTTAGTTGTTTCTTCTTTTGCTGCTTTCTGTTTGCGTTGAATCCAATACGCACAACCACCCGCGATCGATGCAAGCAGTAGAAAAGCGAAATGCGGCATTCCCGGTACGATACCCATAACACCCAGTATCGCCGCGGTGATCATCAATGCTTTAGGGTTATCAAACAGCTGGAAGATTACCTGCTCACCCATATCTTCATCGGTATTTTGACGCGTTACCATGATCGCAGCGCCAATCGACAGTAATAGTGATGGGATCTGAGCCACCAAGCCATCACCGATGGTTAGCAGGGTATAGATCTCAATCGCTTCGCCAAAGCCCAAACCATATTGAGCCATACCGATAGATAAACCACCGATAATGTTAATAAACAGGATTAGAATACCAGCGATGGCATCCCCTTTTACGAACTTAGAAGCACCGTCCATCGAACCATAGAAGTCGGCTTCTTTGGTCACTTCAAAACGTCGAGTTCTTGCTTGTTCTTGGTCGATTAGACCCGCATTGAGGTCAGCATCGATCGCCATTTGCTTACCGGGTAAAGCATCCAAGGTAAAGCGAGCACTAACTTCAGAAATACGACCCGCACCTTTGGTGACAACCATAAAGTTGATGATCATCAGGATAAGGAACACCACTAGACCGACAGCATAGTTACCACCGATAACCACGCTACCAAAAGCTTCGATAACGTTACCTGCGGCGTTGCCTCCTTCATGACCTTTAAGCAAAACCACACGGGTTGAAGCAACGTTCAAGGCTAAGCGAAGCAAAGTTGCAATAAGTAGAACTGTCGGGAATGCAGCGAAATCCAGAGGTCTACGGGTATAAACCGTCACCAATAATACGACCATCGCCAGCGCTATATTGAAGGTAAAGAACAAGTCCAACAAAAAGGCTGGGATCGGTAAAACAACCATGCCAAGAGTCGCAAGCACCATAATAGGCGCGCCAATCGCTGGCATGCTGCGCTGTGGAATGGAAGGTAACTTATCCGCAAATGGCAGAGTAAACTTCATAGGCCTATAAACTATTCGTTAATACTAAAATTGAAGAATTCGGTTTGGAGTATTTAGTGTGCTGATTTCACAAAGCCAAGCTCGTAAAAAGCCTCTAAATGACAACATTTTAGCCGGAGGATGCAATTTTCAGTCCATGCTAATGCGCCAAATTAATGGCTGCTTGCTATTCATAGCTCATAGCGGTTTACTAAGAGAGAGCGATTGCAGATGACCAAAAACGTTTAGAGATAAAAAAGGCCGCCTTACGGCAGCCTCTTCATACTTGTTCGATTAGGGGTGGATATTCCACACCAACTCACCTTTGCGGGCGGCGACATCATATTCTATGCAAACCAGTCCAGACGTCGGGAACATAGGTGCAACCATCCCCGGAACAAACTCAGAAACCAGATACCCCACTAATGGCAAGTGTGACACCAGTAACACAGATTCCAGATGCTCTACTTCAATACAAGCAGCAACGAACTCAAATACATCTTCTGACTGACCATATGGCGTGATCTCTTCACACACTTCAACCATATCTGCCGAAAAGTGTTGCGATATCTCTTGCCAAGTTTGTTGAGCGCGCAAGTAAGGACTCACAAAAACTTTGTCTATATGGGTAATGTTCTTCTGAATCACGCCGGCTCTGGCTACAGCGACAGACTCATTCCGACCTCTATCCGTCAAGGCTCGCTCTGCATCACTGGCAGCATAATGCTGGGCTTCTCCGTGACGCATAATAAAAATTTTCATCTTTTTTACCTTAGGTTTAATGCAGTCTGTTGCTGCTTGGCGGCGATTATAATCGCCTTTCACCCTATTTCGCGACCACTTTTGCCGCAATTTGTGAGTCCTTTATATTACGCAACTCTCATGCCATCTATATCCGTTGAGTCTAGGCTCACTCACCGTATTTATCTCTTAATGAACCCAAATTAAGGTTAATTTCAAAACTATCAGTCTGTTAAAAACTCAGTGAAAAGACTAAAATGACAATGTGTTAATAAAAGTTCCAAGTTTATAAGCGCTCTCGTTTATAAATATCCAGCTCATAAAAACCCGATCTCGTATTTGCGGTAAGTAGTATCAGCGCCATACTTAAGATCCCGTGCTACTCCGGAGATTCTCTGTGCACATAAGTCCTAATGATTCAAACCGCTATCGACACTTCACTCTGCCAAACGCGCTGAGGGTGCTGTTGATCCAAGATGAAAGTGCGCAAAAATCTGCTGCTGCACTTGCGGTCAACGTAGGACATTTTGATGACCCTGTTGATCGCCAAGGTATGGCTCACTATCTAGAGCACATGTTGTTTTTGGGAACAAAGGCGTACCCGAAAGTTGGCGATTTTCAAAGTTTTATCAGCCAACACGGTGGCAGTAATAACGCTTGGACAGGAACAGAGCACACCTGTTATTTCTTCGACGTAACAACCAGCGCATTCGAAAAAGCGCTTGACCGATTTAGTCAATTTTTTGCCGCTCCTTTATTCAATGAAGAAGCGCTAGACAAAGAGCGCCACGCTGTCGATTCAGAGTACAAGTTAAAGCTCAATGACGACTCTCGCCGCTTATATCAGGTACAAAAAGAGACGGTTAACCCACTCCATCCGTTTGCAAAATTCTCCGTCGGCAATATCGAGACATTAGGTGACAGAGAAGGAAAATCCATCCGCGAAGAAATTATTGCGTTTCATGCCGAGCAGTATTCGTCTGACATCATGACGCTGACGCTTATGGGGCCACAAACTCTCGATGAGATGGAGCAATGGGTCAAAGAGAAATTTTCAACCATTGAAAACAAACACCGTCGCGGAAAATCAATCAGTGAACCGTTTGTCACACCAGAACAAACGGGCATTACT
This sequence comes from Vibrio sp. Hal054, assembly GCF_037162405.1. Classification (NCBI taxonomy): domain Bacteria; kingdom Pseudomonadati; phylum Pseudomonadota; class Gammaproteobacteria; order Vibrionales; family Vibrionaceae; genus Vibrio; species Vibrio sp. Hal054. Next base: position 2,229,046 of record NZ_JARLUT010000001.1, read on the forward strand.
ATTCGCGTTGAGCCGTTAAAAGAAATTCGTAAGTTGGTAATGAACTTCCCCATGCCTAACGTGGATGCTCATTATCCTTACAAACCTTTGTCCTACTTTGCACACTTAATCGGCTATGAAGGCGAAGGCAGCTTACTGTTAGCATTGAAAGACAAAGGCTGGATTACGTCACTTTCAGCGGGTGGCGGTGCCAGTGGCAGCAATTATCGCGAATTCTCTATCAGTTGCACTCTGACAGCAAAAGGCTTGAAAAATACAGACGAAATCATTCAGGCACTGTTTCAATATATCCGGATGATTGAAGAACAAGGCTTGGAGGAGTGGCGTTACCTTGAGAAACGCGCGGTATTGGAATCGGCTTTCCGCTTCCAAGAAACAAATCGTCCTATGGATATTGTCAGCCACTTAGTCGTCAATATGCAGCATTACGCCGCTGAAGATACCATTTATGGCGACTACCTGATGAGAGGTTACGATGAGGCGCTACTAAGAAGTTTTCTGCCTTATTTGTCGCCAGAAAACCTTCGAGTAACTGTCATTGCACAGGGGCAGCATTACGATAAAGAAGCCAACTGGTACTTTACGCCCTACTCTGTCGAGCCTTTTAGCGAGGAACAACAGAACATCTACCGTACGAATGACAAGACGTGGCCGTTGACTTTGCCGCCTCAAAACCCGTTTATCTGTTACGACCTTGACCCTAAGCCAGTTGTCGATGCACAGCCACAACCACAGATATTGCAAGACTTACCTGGCTTCCGTTTATGGCACATGCAAGATGCGGAATTTCGCGTACCAAAAGGCGTGATTTACATCGCCATCGACAGTCCGCACTCCGTCGCGAATGTGCAAAACATAGTGAAAACACGTCTTTGTGTTGAAATGTTTTTAGATTCTTTGGCGAAAGAGACCTACCAAGCAGAAATTGCCGGTATGGGTTACAACATGTATGCCCATCAAGGTGGTGTAACGCTATCCATCTCTGGTTTCAGTCAGAAGCAACCTCAGTTGATGGAAATGATTTTATCTAAATTCGCCGAGCGTAGTTTCAGCCCTAAACGCTTCGACACCATCAAACAACAAATGCTACGCAACTGGCGTAATGCGGCTCACGACAAACCCATTTCTCAGTTGTTTAGTAATATGACGGGGCTATTGCAGCCCAACAATCCGCCGTATCCAGCTTTGCTTGAAGCGCTAGAAACAATAGAGGTTGACGACCTTGCTGAGTTCGTCGATTTGATTCTTGCCAACTTGCATGTAGAGATGTTTGTTTATGGTGACTGGCAAACACAAGACGCGCACGATATGGCAGAAGTGCTCAAAGATGCATTAAGAGTACAAAACCAAACTTACGAAGAGTCTCTCCGCCCCCTTGTTATGTTGGGTAACAGCGGAACTTTCCAGCGTGAACTGAACTGTAACCAAGATGATTCAGCGGTTGTGGTTTACTATCAGTGTGAAGATACAGAACCACGCAGCATCGCGCTCTATTCGCTGGCGAATCACTTGATGTCAGCCACCTTCTTTCATGAAATTCGTACCAAACAGCAGTTGGGATACATGGTTGGGACGGGCAACATGCCAATGAACCGTCATCCGGGTCTGGTACTTTATGTTCAGTCACCGAATGCAGCGCCAAGCGATCTCATTTTTTCAATTGATGAGTTTCTGAATGCTTTTTATCTGGTTCTGCTTGAACTGAATGACTACGAATGGCATAGCAGTAAACGCGGCTTGTGGAATCAAATTGCTACGCCAGATCCAACACTCAGAACACGCGCACAACGCTTATGGGTCGCGATCGGCAATAAAGATTGGGACTTCAATCAACGGGATATCGTACTTGAAGAGCTCAAACACCTGAGCAAATCCGATATGATTCGTTTCGTGGTTAATACACTTAAACCAAGAACGGCCAACCGACTCATTATGCATACGCTTGGCAATGCTCATCAGGACTGTGAACCGCTTCATTTAGGACTGGAAATTGGATCAACGGAAGAATTCCAGCTCAGACCAAAAGCGTACGATATCGGCTAGATTCCAATGAAATAAGGAGTTGTGTAATACAACTCCTTACTTTGACTTAGTGTGATTTAGGGGCAGTTACTGTTCTGATTCAACAATATTTTTTAGCGAATGAGGGTGTAACTTAATACACACGCCCTGCCACTTGAAGGCCACTGTCGGATTATTCAATCGCTCACCTTCACCCTTGGGACTGGATAGCTTCACTTTGACACCTTTGTCTGCAAGTTTGCCCCAGTTCAACGCAAGATCAGGAAATACCTGTTTCAAATGCGCCAGATAGTCATCGGCTGTTTGCGCTTCTGATGGCACGACAAATTCCACATGTTCCCAACTTTGATCAGGGTAAATCTTACCTTCTGCGGGATAAGGCAGCTCTAAACACTCAATATGCCAACTTTTAATCACCAAAGGTTGGTTAAATGCGATAACAATAATTGGACGACCATTGATTTGGGTTTGAGAAATCACTTCCCCTTCTTGAGCCCAAGCTTGGTGCGCCAACTTTGCCAATTCCAACTCATTGATCCGCATAGCAATATGATCAAGTTGATAGGCAGATAAATCTATCTGCAATACAGTCGTTAGTTGCTGAATTTTTTCGATAAAATTTTCTAAGTTTTGTTTCATCTGATTAGGATGAATACCTGCATCTAGCAATGGCTGAAGCATTTTGCGCGTCCAAAATAATGATTTTTCACCGATACTATCAAAAGCACGCGGAAAAGTAGTAAATTTCGCAGTTTCTTCCCTATAAGCGCGCCAATAAAATTGTTATTATGTGCGCCAATTTATGAACTAGATCAAGATATGCATTCACTATTGTCTGGTGATTTACAACCGTGTAGTGATTTTTATGCATACGCAACCAATTCCCAGAATTGAAGGACACCCAAGTGAATATTCAAGCACTGATTAATGACAAAGTATCTCAGGCTCTTGAAGCCGCTGGCGCACCAGCAGGAAGCCCTGCTGCTGTTCGCCAATCTGCAAAAGCACAGTTTGGCGATTACCAAGCCAACGGCGTGATGGGCGTTGCTAAACAGTTAGGTACAAATCCGCGAGAATTCGCACAAAAAGTCTTGGATGTTCTCGATCTCGACGGTATCGCAAGCAAAACTGAAATTGCTGGACCGGGCTTTATCAATATCTTCCTAAGCGAAGAGTTCCTTGCTGCTCAAGCTGAAGCTTCGCTGGCTGACGAACGTCTAGGTGTGGCAGTTGAAGCACAGCAAACTATCGTTGCTGACTACTCAGCACCTAACGTTGCAAAAGAGATGCACGTAGGTCACCTACGTTCTACCATCATCGGCGATGCGGTTGTTCGTACACTTGAATTCTTGGGTCACAAAGTCATTCGCGCTAACCACATTGGTGACTGGGGTACTCAGTTCGGTATGCTAATCGCAAACCTTGAGCGTATCCAACAAGAGTCTGGTGAAGTATCTATGGAGCTTTCTGACCTAGAAGGCTTCTACCGTGAATCGAAAAAGCTATACGATGAAGATGAAGAGTTCGCAGCAAAAGCACGTGGCTACGTTGTAAAACTGCAAGGTGGCGACCAGTTCTGTCTAGACATGTGGAAGAAACTGGTTGACGTGACTATGGTTCAAAACCAGCGTAACTACGATCGCCTAAACGTATCACTTACTCGTGACGATGTGATGGGAGAAAGCATGTACAACGACATGCTTCCAGCTATCGTTGCAGATCTTAAAGAAAAAGGCTTGGCACAAGAAGATGACGGCGCACAAGTTGTATTCCTAGATGAATACAAAAACAAAGATGGTGAACCAATGGGCGTTATCATCCAAAAACGCGACGGTGGTTTCCTTTACACCACGACCGATATCGCGTGTGCGAAATACCGCTACGAAACACTAGGTGCTGACCGTGTGTTGTACTTCATCGACTCGCGTCAACATCAACATCTGATGCAAGCTTGGACAATTGTTCGCAAAGCCGGTTACATCCCTGACGAAGTGTCTTTAGAACACCACGCTTTCGGCATGATGCTGGGTAAAGATGGTCGCCCATTCAAGACTCGCGCAGGCGGTACTGTTCGTCTTGCTGATCTTCTAGATGAAGCAGAAGAGCGTGCAGCGGCTCTGATCGAATCTAAGAACCCTGAGCTATCAAGCGAAGAGAAAGCTGATATTGCAACTACTGTAGCAATGGCGGCCGTTAAGTATGCAGACCTGTCTAAACACCGTACAACTGACTATGTGTTTGACTGGGACAACATGCTAGCGTTTGAAGGTAATACTGCACCGTACATGCAATACGCATACACTCGCGTTGCTTCTATCTTTGCTAAAGCCGGTTTGTCGATGGATGAACTGAGCGGTGACATCAAAGTTACTGAAGAGAAAGAAAAAGCATTGATTGCGAAACTGCTTCAATTTGAAGAAGCAGTACAAGCAGTCGCTCGCGAAGGTCAACCACACATCATGTGTAGCTACCTGTTCGAACTTGCTGGTCAATTCTCTAGCTTCTACGAGGCATGCCCAATCCTAGTTGCTGAAGATGAGCAAGTAAAACAAAGCCGCTTGAAACTGGCTGCGTTAACTGCGAAGACCATCAAACAAGGTTTGTCATTGCTTGGTATTAATACGCTAGAACGCATGTAATACCACAGATAAATACAAGTAAACTGGAAAAAGGTTGGCGACATGCCAACCTTTTTTGTTTGCGTTCCCCTGAGTGCACTGGCGACTAATGCACCAAGACCGTTAAAATCTATTTGTTGCTGCTGATTCTCTGCGCAATCTTCTGTTCTTCTCATTGCTGGCATTGGTATAATCGAGGCAGTTTTTATCATGGATGTCCTATATGAGTTTTCATCTTCACCCACAACTTGCTAAAGATACCGATGTGATTGGCCATTTCCCGCTCTGTGTTGCTCTACTCCATAAAGACGACGCTGTGCCATGGGTTATCTTGGTACCTAAGAAAGCGAATTTAAAAGAGCTGCACCATTTACCAATGAACGAGCAGCAACAATTTCTCGTCGAATCTCAAGCGGTCAACCAAGCTTTGGAAGCGTTATTCCAACCAGCAAAGCTTAACCTTGGCGCTTTAGGTAACATGGTTCCTCAACTGCATATCCACCATATTGCGCGCTTCGAAGACGATATCGCTTGGCCTGGGCCAATCTGGGGAAATACCAAAGGTACGGTTCGTAGTGAGGAACTGCAGGAAGAAATGTTGGTGAAGCTACGCAGCTTGCTGTCGATGAGCAAAATTTTTGTCACTGCTTAAGATCGCTTTTGCCGACTAATTTGGATACTCAAAAAGAAAGCCGCTTAATGCGGCTTTTTCTTTATTTCAATGACATCTTATTTCAATGACATCATTTTCACTACATAGTGACCGTGACTGACAGGCTATCTTGCTTGTTGATGATATAACGTACTCGCGTTACATACTGAGCGGCGTTGGTATCAATCAGGCGAGAAATAACACCTTTCTTAATCCAAATGGCGAGCATGGCATCAACACCGTCTTCACTGACTGAAAATCGTTTCGCCAGTTCTTTACGTGTGATACTTCCCTGCTCTTCAATAGCTTGTTTCAGTTCGGTCAGAATCATGCTACTTGAACCTCAAGAACATGCTGTTTGCGCCCTACTTTCTTAAGCATTTGGAACACGGTGTAGTAGACAGCCACAATAGCCACTATCCAACTGGTACTTGAGAACGGATGATTCGTGAAGTTTACCGCTTGATAGAATATCGCCGAACAACCATACGCTAACCCCATTGTCCATGCGGCAATAAAGTAAGAATACTTTTTACCAAATTCACGAACGTATGCGCCCATAGCGGCAACACAAGGTGTGTAGAGCAAAATCATGATCAGGTAAGCAAACGCTGCACTGCCACTTTCGAAATGTGAGTTTAAGTTACCGAAAATTGAAGAATCCACTTCTTGCTCTTGTGCAACCGCTTCATTATCAGAAAGGTCACCGATCTCAATACCCAGTGGGTCAGAGAAACTCAATCCCATTAAGTTTTCAGGAATAGACATCACCGCTTCTTCTAAACTCGCCAATAAATCGAATTCGGTACCTTCTTCATCACTAACGGTGGTGTAAAGGTTATTCAACGTACCAACAACCGCTTCTTTGGCGAATATACCCGTAATGATACCAACAGTTGCTGGCCAGTTATCTTTGTTCACACCGATAGGTGCGAAAACCGGAGTCACAACCTGTGCAGCTTTGGATAACACTGAGGCTTCGCTGTCTTGGTTACCGAATGAACCATCGGTACCTACAGAGTTCAAAAAGCTTAAAATCGCCACCACCAGAACAATGGTCTTACCCGCACCCAGTACAAAACGGTTTAGTTTTTGCCACGTTTTAATCAATACATTTTGCAGTGTTGGAAGCTCATAATCTGGCATTTCCATCAATAAGCTATCACTTGAACCTGGATACAATGTTTTCTTGAGTACCCATCCAGTAAACACAGCTGCAACTATACCGAGTAGATAAAGCGAAAATACAATGTTTTGACCACTTTGTGGGAAGAATGCTGCAGCAAACAAAGCATATACAGGTAAGCGTGCCCCACATGACATAAACGGAGCCATCGAAGCCGCTAACTTACGTTCACGTTCTTGATCTAAAGTACGGGTTGCCATGATAGAAGGCACGTTACAACCGAAACCAAGCACCAAAGGAACGAATGCTTTGCCCGGAAGACCGATTTTTTGCATCACTTTATCTAGAACAAATGCTGCTCGTGACATATAGCCTGAGCTTTCCAGCACAGCTAAGAACAGATACAAACAGGCGATAACTGGAATAAAGGTCGCTACAGTTTGGATACCGCCTCCAATACCATCCACCAGCACAGTAACCAGCCAAACAGGCAGATGATCATCAAGCAGATAGTGGCCACCATCAACCAGTAATGCGCCAACACCAATATCAAAGAAGTCGATAAACGCACTACCAATGTTGATGGAGAACATAAACATCAGATACATCACGACGAAGAAGAAAGGTACACCAACCCATTTGTTTAAAATGATCTTATCGGCTTTCTCAGTAAAACTGTGGCTCAGCTTACCTTCGCTACAACGAATTTGTTTACACTGTTCATGAAGGAAAGTGTATTTGGTATCTGCCACATGTAAGTCGATATCCAGTCTGCATTCTTGCTGCTGTTTATAGACTTCTGCGCGGTCAACTTCAGGCAAGCCATTAATGACCATTAAATCATTCTCAAGAGCGCGAATGGCAAGAGCACGAGCTGACACATCTTGTTCTTTGAACAATGGTATTAAGTGCTGAATTGACGCTTCAAAGTTTTCGCCATAGTTCAGTTCAATATCTTTAAGAGCGATACCTTGGATAAGCTGCTTATGGAGTTTCTCTTTGAAACGACGAACTTGCTCTCTGTTGTTGGCTGAAAGGGTAAAGACAGGGCAACCCAACATTTGGGCAAGCAATTTGGTATCAATGCGTTGACGCTCACGCTTGAGTACATCCATCTTATTGAGGACAACAACCATCGGCCTACCAAGTTCACGCAACTGCAATGTCATATATAGACTGCGTTCTAAACTCGTCACATCCACAACGTTAATAATAAGATCCGCCGGATGAGTTAATACCGCTCTTGAAGCAATCGACTCGTCAATACTGTTGCTATCGTTACCACTGTCTAAAGCATAGATTCCCGGTAAGTCCGTCAGTCTGAACTCATCACTGGAATGGGAGTAACGACCCGTTTTTTTCTCAACGGTAACACCTGCCCAGTTCCCCACCTGCTGTTTTGCTCCGGTCAGGCCGTTAAACAATGTTGTTTTGCCGCTGTTCGGGTTACCAACTGTAAGCACTTGATATTGCATTATGCTTTCTCCACTTCAATAGACGACGCAATACTCTCTCGCATTGCCAACGATATGCCTCTTACTTCAACCTGTAGCGGATCACCCATAGGTGCTCTACGAATCAGCGTTACTTCAGTGTTTGGTAATAACCCCATCACCATAAGCTTTTTCCTAACCTCATTAGACAAACCGTTCATTGCTAGAACAGTGCCTCGGTCGCCATCATTTAAGTCAGATAGTTTCATAATGCATTTCGCCAATCGTAGTGTTAATGAGAAACATTTTTATTTGATATGTGGATAATACGCCCCTATAACCCAACAAATATTGCGTGAAATCAAACATTGCTAAAATGGCAACTCATGCTTAATGACTTCTTCATCTCGTCAAAAACGTTAATTTCAAAAGCTACTTTTAAATATTAAAACGTGCTGATTTTTCTTCCTTCTCAATGAAAAACAAAATAAACCAATTAATAACAATAACTTAAAATCAATAAATTTTGTTGTCGTTTTTCTTATAGAAAATTGTCGTTAATTTTATAAGGGTATAAGTACGGTTTGATTATAGTCACTCCCGTCTTCACACATTCTCGAAGACATTTATTCCAGAAGTGATGCTATGTCACTCCGGCAGCAAGCGAAGGTGTCTTTGGCACCCGTGGTATAGTCCCCCGGCTATACCACGGTTTTTTTTATCTGCAGATCCTCAATCCAGTCCCAACACGTCTTTTTGTCCAAAACCACTTATAAGCAAAACAAATACCCCCAGATCAAATCTACTTCGACTGGAAATAGCGTTGATTGCAAATACGGCTCTCAGCTTTATTGTCTCAAGTTCGGTTCAATTCTCTTGGATCTCTTTTGAGAAGCTTATCTTGGACGCAAAAAGTTACGTCCAAGATAATCCTTAAACTTGGGTTAGAAAATGAAGGTATTACAAAGGAAGAAGAAAGATGAACACCTTTAATCTTGGTGTTCATCAATAAACTGAGTTGGTGACAAACCGAAATGATGTTTAAAACGCTGACTGAAATAAGAGGGGTCATTGAAGCCACACTCATACGCTGCCTGAGATACCTTCTCTCCACTTAGCAAGCGTTGACAAGCTTTCTCCAATCGCACTTCGTTGAGATATTCTTTAAATGTTTTACCCGTAGCTGTTTTAAATCGTCTTTGGAAACTTCGTTCAGACATAAATAATACTTTCACTACATTAGCAGTGCTAAATTCCGCATCAGAAAAATTATCGACAACAAGCTGTTCAACCTTACTAAGCCATAAACACTCAGTATCATCTAGGATATTGTCACCTGAACACTTTGAGTATGAATCCAAGTCTGTTTCCAGTTGTTCAATATCTGCCGCTGGCCAAGATAGCTGCACAACGTTCTGTTCTTTAGACACATAGACATTCATTTCACCGCCCGATTGTTCAACAAGATCGCTTAACTGATTGAGAGCAAAACCCGACGTGGTTGTCATGGTCTGTTCGACATTTTTAGCGCTTCCACCTTGGTCACTCATGGTTACCAAAACATGCCCATTCACTTCATAGCAGCGAACAACGAGCGATTGATTCTTGAATAAACGTTTCATTGCCTCTGCAAATAAAGCATTAAAAATCACATCCAGATTGAACTGCTGTAATTTTACGTAACTTCTTCTACTTTGAATTTCCGTGTCCAGAATCATTCCAGCAATAGAAAATTCATCACTCCAGCTGCTCACTACCGATTCCAGAACCAGAGAGAGGTTATGCGTTAATGTCGTCGACTCATTATCGGAACGCACGTTTTTAACCTGTTCCAACTCGATTCTGGCTTCTTCCACCAGAGTTTCTAGTTCTTCCTGATTCGCTTCACGAGCTCCGAGTTTTAGCTTTTCTAATCTTGGCTCTATAGCCAATAAAATGTTTTCCAACAGTGCGTGGCGAACCTGAATCTGCTTGCGAAGTTGCAAGTTATTGCTGAGTACGATTTTACTTTGGTGCCTAAGCTGACTGGTTTTCAAATCCACTTGCTCTTTGAGCAATCGGTTTGCTTTCATCATCATGCGTGAGCGCCACCAAACAACGAATATCAACAAAGAAATGAGGCTCAGTACATAAACGATGAAAGCCGTCATAGAGAGATACCATGGCTCTATAACGTGAAACGATAAATAGCTTTCTAATTTGTTACGTTGCTCTGTTGTAGAGCTTCGTAAATGGAGTTGATAATGGCCCGGCCGTAAATAATCAAGAGTGAGTTGGGACCCATCAATAGGTAACCACGGACTGCTTTCCGTTAACTTATACTCAAGACTCAAGTTCACTGTTTGGGGTAAAGCGCCAAAAGTGAGGCTTAATGATCGGCCATAATCCACACTAATCTCCGAGGGACTTCCTACCGACAACAGCTTATCGTCAACCTTGATTTGACTAATAATGACCGGAGAATGAGGCAGACTTGAGACGGACAATTCTTCAGCCGAAACTTTCACCATACCTAGTGCAGACCCAATAACTAACTGTGGGTAAACCGAACTATTGCTCGAAGTACAAACACTAGGAAGAAACTCATTGTTGATTAACCCGTAAGGTTCTCCAAAATGTTTTTTTACTGCGCCTTGATGGCTATAAAGGGTTAACCCTCTAGAAGAGGATAGCCATATTCCTTGGGACGTTTCCATCAAACATTTAGGGCTAATGCTGTCTTCAGCCAAAATAATAGAGAACAATTTACCATTATCACTTTGCTGTTTGTACACGCCATAATCACTCGCATACCAGACATTTCCGTCTCGATCTTCAATCACTGAATGGTTTTGACCATACTCGCTGCTCGCACTATCGAAAGTGATTCTCTGATCTCTGATGGAATAGGTGCCGTGCTCAGTACCAATAAGGATGCCATTGTGCCGTGTCGCTTTTAACTGCGTGATAGTGGCAGGAAGATAAGCATCCACTAACCAATCGTCGCCATATTCCACGAACACTTTGGTGACTGTGTTGTAAGACCACAGTTTATTACCAGACACACCCCATAATTCTTCATGGCTATCCACTTCAATTCGATCCACTTTGGAATGGGTTAGCAAAAGTGGAAGCGAGGTTTTCACTACTTTTGAATGCACGACATCGAATTTGACTAAACCATCATCGGTGGCTAGCCATAGAACGTTCCCCATTAAGACAGAATCATTGACTTGCCCTTCATAAAGCAGCTCTCGTCGTGGTGATTGATTAAAATTAATGCGAGCTACACCCGTTGACATCGAGAGCAAAAACTCGTCGCTGCCTTGCAGATAAGCGATGTTTTTAATATCGGCGTTCAAGCCGCTTTTCGTCAGTTTCTTGGACAAAACACGATTAAATTTCTGACCAAACATTGAGTAGTAAAACACACCTTTCTCAGAGGCAATCCATATCCCCCCTTGTGCGTCGTTCACTAGAGAAAAAATTTTATGCCCTTTAAGCGAGTAAGCACTGTGTACGTTACTCTTTAGCTTTGTCGTACTCTGATTCAACAATGAGTGGACGAACAAACCGTTCTCTGTGCCAATCCAATATTCATTTTCTGTTTCAGCAATAGAGAGTACGTGCGATTTAGCTATTTTTTGAGGATCTTTAGATTTGTTTTTCAAATCAACCAGCAGTACACCATCCAATGTTCCAACAAGCATCTCTCTGCGCTTTTCGGAGAAGAATAAAGTTTCAACGTAGTCATCGCCCGAACGAGGTACATGAATAAAACTGTGATTTTCTGATAGGAAAACACCGGAGTTTGTTGCTAGCACCCACTTTGAAATGCCGAATGTCGCATCATTAACCACAACCCTTTTTGACTTATCAAAGTGAGTCAGTGTTTTTAGAGTGTAAGACTCGAGTAAAAGCGATTGCGTATTGTAAGTGTAGAAATAGTCTTTGCTTACCATCCAAATAGACTTTCCAGAGACACCTATCTTATCAATGACCGTTCCTGCAGGAAGGTCAACGACACGGGTTCGTACATCATTGGTCGATATTTTGTTCAGACTGCCATCTATCACAGTCCAGAAAGCATTGTTCAAGTAAACAAGTTGCTGGTAATCATTGGACAGAATGGAACCTTGCCTCGGCAAAATAGCTTGCCCGTCAAAAAAACGTATTTTGCCATGGACATCGTGCAGCCAAATACCCCCCGCATCACCAACGAATAAGCTTTTGGCCGCGTAGACTTTGCCCTGTGTTTGAGTTGGCAGAGGATAAAACACAGAGGGAGACTTTTCGATGGCGTTTGCTGAAAACACACCAAAGTAAAAGACAGCAAAGACAAGACACAGGATGCGATACAAAATAAGCCCTTTCTACGACCAAGAGGTTTGCGAATGTTAATTCGCGACAAAAAAGAACTCGCATTGTATAGAAAAACAGCGATAGTTGAAGGGGGAAATGAGATAAAATTTGCTTTCTCAGCGTGTATCACAAATGAAAGACGATAAAAAATCGCCTTTCATAGTGTGAATATCTGTAAATATCACTAAGTAATAAATGAATTACCCAAAGTTATTTCGCGAGACAGTCGTAATAACTGTCGCTCATAGAATGGAGAAACTCGAAGTAACTGCCTTTAGCTACAGGGATATCGACACCTAAAGGATCGAGAACTCCCGTTTGAGCATCACTGCCTCTCACCACACTTTCAATTACTGCAGGTTGAAACTGAGGCTCAGAGAAAACACATTTAGCTTCATTAGCAGCCAGTGCTTTACGTATGTTAATCAGAGTTTTAGCACCCGGCTTTCTGTCTGGACTGACGGTAAAATGGCCAATATTGTTCAAACCATAATGCTGCTCAAAGTAATCATAAGCATCGTGGAAAACGTAATACGGCTTATGCTTTACTTGGTCTAGCTTCGCGGCAATTTCTTTATCTGTTTGATGTAACGAATTAATAAAGTCGCTCAAATTTTTGTTGTATATGTCTTTATGCGCTACATCTGAAGCAACAAGAGCTTGTGTAATCGCCTTTGCCACCTGTTCTACCTGTTCTACGCCCAACCAAAAGTGCGGGTCATGAGTTCCATGGTTATGACCATCATGTTCATGATCATGCCCCACTTCACCATAAGAACGTAGCTTCAAATCAGGTATTTCACTTAGCGTTAAGACGTTGTCTTGCTGACTGAGAACTTTCTCCAAAAAAGGTTCCAGATCTTTACCGAACCAAATAACCAAAGAACTGTGGCGAATGGTTTTGACATCCGAAGGGCGAAGGGCGTAATCGTGTGGTGACGCATTGGCTGAGAGCAAAACTTCTGGCTCGGTCACTCCTAGTGTCAACTCATGCGTAATCATCTGAATAGGTTTAATACTTGTCAGAATGGTATTTGCCCAACTAGAAAACGGTAAGACAATTAGACTCAATAAAAGAGTGATTCTAGAAAACATGGATGTCGTATATCCTGTGGCGTTAATATTGGATAAATGTTACATTATAACATCAGTCAATTGCAAATGAGTTCCATTAATGTCAGCGCTTATTGAGTTGCAAGATATCTGCGTAGATTTCAACCAACTCCGAGTATTAGATCGCGTCAACCTTGCTCTTTCAAAAGGAAAGATAACAACCCTTATTGGACCAAATGGAGCAGGAAAATCGACTTTAGTTAGAGTACTGCTCGGTCTTCACACACCGACTTCAGGTAATGTCGTCAAAGCTAAAAATGTAAAGATTGGCTACGTTCCTCAGAAGCTAAAGCTTAACGATACGTTACCACTCACCGTAGAGCGTTTTCTTAAACTCGCTGGTAAGTATAGTCGTCAGGAACTCACCGAAGCGATGCGATTGGTTGGTGCTGAACATTTGGCAAAAAATGACATGCACAAACTCTCGGGTGGCGAAAACCAACGAGTACTGCTTGCACGTGCTTTGCTACAAAGACCTGACATCCTTGTATTGGATGAGCCTGCTCAAGGTGTGGATGTGCAAGGCCAAATTGACTTATACGATTTAATCAATACCATTCGTCAGCGTTTCGGCTGTGGTGTATTTATGGTTTCCCATGATCTTCATCTGGTAATGGCAAAAACCGATGAGGTGATTTGTTTGCATCACCATGTGTGTTGTTCCGGTACACCGGAGCACATCACCAAACACCCAAGTTATATTGCTTTATTCGGTGACCGTAGCCGAGAAACATTGGCGTTTTATCATCATAACCATGAGCACCATCATCATGATCTTTCTGGTCAGCCAGTAAAAGGCGATGCTGGTACATGTTCTCATCACTCCCATGGTCATCATCAACATGATTGAATTTCTACTTCCATCGATTCTTGCTGGTATTGGTATTGCAATTATTGCAGGACCATTAGGCTCTTTTGTCGTTTGGCGCAAAATGGCCTACTTTGGCGACACGTTAGCTCACGCCTCTCTTATGGGGCTTGCGTTGGGCTTTCTTTTGGACATCAACCTTTATTTTGCACTGCTTATTTGTTGTTTAGGATTGGCCTTCATTTTAGTAACTCTGCAAAAGCAGCAGTTGGTTGCTACCGATACATTACTTGGCATACTGGCTCACAGCTCTCTATCGCTCGGTTTGATTGCTGTTAGTTTTCTGGACAATGTTCGTATTGATTTGATGAGTTATCTGTTCGGTGATCTGCTTGCAGTAAACCCTTCTGACCTAATCTTTATCTGGAGCGGTGTGATCATTGTAGGCGCGATTCTTTATCTGTTTTGGCGTCCATTGCTTTCAAGCAGTGTGAATGAGGAACTTGCTTCGGTAGAAGGCATCAACATTGACCTGATGCGTTTGGTACTCATGCTATTAGTAGGTTTAGTTATCGCTGTGGGCATGAAGTTTGTGGGTGCTCTGATCATGACTTCACTACTTATTATTCCTGCAGCAACCGCAAGACGACTGGCTCAAACACCAGAGCAGATGGCACTGTTTGCCTCTCTAATCGGCATCATCAGTGTTCTGTGCGGACTAACTTTATCTTGGCACTTTGACACACCAGCGGGGCCTTCTGTCGTTATCAGCGCAAGCACATTGTTTATGCTTAGCCATATCGTAAAAAGAAGTTAATTATTTCTTTAATACCCGTAGAGCTTCCAATAAAAAACCCAAGCCTGAGCTTGGGTTTTCTTTATCTTGAATGAGATTACCAACCGGTAACTTCACGCAGAGCTTTACCGATGTCCGCTAGGCTCTTCACCGTTTTCACGCCAGCAGATTCAAGTGCAGCAAATTTCTCTTCCGCTGTACCTTTACCACCAGAAATGATTGCGCCCGCGTGGCCCATACGTTTACCCGGAGGAGCAGTTACACCCGCGATGTAAGAAACAACAGGCTTAGTTACGTTTTCTTTGATGAACGCTGCTGCGTCTTCTTCCGCTGTACCACCGATTTCACCAATCATTACGATTGCTTCAGTCTCTGGATCTTCTTGGAACAGTTTTAGAATATCGATAAAGTTTGAACCCGGAATTGGGTCACCACCGATACCAACACACGTAGACTGACCGAAACCTTCGTCAGTAGTCTGTTTAACCGCTTCATAAGTCAGAGTACCAGAACGAGATACGATACCTACTTTACCTTTCTTATGAATATGACCAGGCATGATACCGATCTTACATTCGTCTGGAGTAATAACACCCGGACAGTTAGGACCGATCATACGTACGCCAGTTTCTTCCAGCTTCACTTTCACATCGATCATATCGATAGTTGGGATGCCTTCCGTGATTGTTACAATTAGCTTAATACCAGCATCAATAGCTTCTAGAATTGCATCTTTACAGAATGCTGCTGGTACGTAGATAACCGTCGCTGTAGCGCCTGTTGCTTCTACTGCTTCACGTACAGTGTTGAACACAGGTAGACCTAGGTGAGTTTGACCACCTTTACCCGGAGAAACACCACCAACCATTTGCGTGCCGTAAGCGATCGCTTGCTCAGAGTGGAAAGTACCTTGGCCGCCAGTAAAACCTTGGCAGATCACTTTAGTATCTTTGTTAATAAGTACAGACATTATTTGCCCTCCGCAGCAGCAACAACTTTTTGAGCTGCGTCAGTTAGAGACTCAGCTGCAATGATATCAAGACCAGAACTTGCAAGAACTTCACGACCAAGCTCCGCGTTCGTACCTTCTAGACGAACAACAACTGGAACGCTTACGCCAACTTCTTTCACTGCTCCGATAATACCTTCTGCGATCATGTCACAGCGTACGATACCACCAAAGATGTTTACTAGAACGGCTTTTACATTGTCATCAGATAGGATGATCTTGAATGCTTCAGCTACACGCTCTTTCGTTGCACCACCACCTACATCTAGGAAGTTTGCAGGTTTGCCACCGTGTAGGTTAACAATGTCCATTGTACCCATTGCCAGACCAGCACCGTTAACCATACAGCCAACGTTACCGTCTAGAGCTACGTAGTTCAGTTCCCACTGAGCTGCATGTGCTTCACGCTCGTCTTCTTGTGAAGGATCGTGCATTTCACGCAGTTTAGGCTGACGGTACATAGCGTTTGAGTCGATGTTGATTTTACCGTCTAGGCACAATAGGTTGCCTTCGCCAGTAATCACAAGCGGGTTGATCTCTAGTAGAGCGAGGTCGTACTGAGAGAACATTTGGCCAAGACCCATAAAGATCTTAACGAATTGTTTAATTTGGTCACCAGCAAGGCCTAGTTTGAACGCAAGTTCACGACCTTGGTAAGCTTGTGGGCCTACGAGTGGATCAATCGCTGCTTTGTGAATTAACTCTGGAGTCTCTTCAGCAACTTTTTCAATTTCTACACCACCTTCTGTTGACGCCATGAACACAATTTTACGTGTAGCACGGTCAACAACTGCACCTAGGTACAATTCATTTGCGATGTTTGACGCTTCTTCAACCAGAATCTTAGCAACAGGCTGACCGTTTGCGTCTGTTTGGTAAGTTACTAGGTTTTTACCTAGCCACTTTTGAGCAAACTCTTTAACGCCTTCTTTAGTGTCGTGAAGTTCTACACCACCCGCTTTACCGCGGCCACCTGCGTGAACCTGACACTTAACGACTTTTTTCGCTGTACTGATACGGCCAGCAGCTTCGAAAGCTTCTTGTGGCGTATCACATGCATAACCTTCGGGTACAGGCAATCCAAATTCTGCAAACAGCTGTTTGGCTTGGTATTCATGCAAATTCATTTTGATATTCCGTTTGTTCTTCCTTTGAAGGAATTATTATTTCCATAACGCTACAGTCTTGGCTGCGTTTGCGTTCGTAGGGCTTTACAAATAAGTTGTTGAAACTTAGATGAAGGCCAGATGTTGGGCAGTCTAGCCTTGGGCGCTATGGGCGTCTAGTCACCCTAGGGTAACTAGACGTTTTAGCGATATTAAATGTCTAATAGCAGACGTGCAGGGTCTTCTAGTAGTTCCTTAACGGTTACTAGGAAGCCTACTGACTCACGGCCATCGATTAAACGGTGGTCGTAAGATAGAGCTAGGTACATCATAGGTAAGATTTCAATCTTACCGTCCACTACCATCGCGCGGTCTTGAATCTTATGCATACCCAAGATTGCCGCTTGTGGTGGGTTGATGATTGGCGTAGACATTAGCGAGCCAAATACACCACCGTTAGTGATAGTGAAGTTACCACCCACTAATTCATCTACCGTCAACTTACCGTCACGACCTTTAAGTGCGAGTTCTTTGATGCCTTTTTCCACTTGAGCAAAACCAAGGGTATCCGCATCTTTAAGCACTGGCGTCACCAAACCACGAGGTGTTGATACCGCAATACTGATATCAAAGAAGTTGTGGTAAACGACATCGTCGCCATCCAATGAAGCATTCACTTCTGGGTAACGTTTTAGAGCTTCTGTTACGGCTTTCACGTAGAAAGACATAAAACCAAGACGAATACCGTGGCGCTTCTCAAACTGGTCTTGATACTGCGCACGAAGATCCATAATAGGCTTCATGTTCACTTCGTTGAACGTCGTCAACATTGCAGTGCTGTTCTTCGCTTCAAGCAGACGCTCTGCAATACGCTTACGAAGGCGAGTCATCGGCACGCGTTTTTCGCTACGAGCTGCAACAGGTGCTGGCGCTGCTGCTTCAGCAACAGGAGTAGGTGCTGCTTTGTTCGATGCTAGGTGTGCTTCGATGTCTTCACGAGTAATACGACCGCCTACACCAGAACCTTTCACGTCACTCGCTTCTAGGTTGTGTTCTGCAAGCAGACGACGAACTGCTGGGCTTAGCGCATCGTTCGTTTCTTCAGTCAACGTCGCTTTGTGACGTTTGTCTGGAGAAGCTTCGCTTGAATCCGCAGAGTCTTTAGTTGGCTCGCCTGCAACAACTCCAGGAGTTAGGCGTGCAAGTAGTTGTTTAGAAAGAACGGTTGCACCTTCTTCTTCAAGAATCGCTTCTAGTACACCTTCTTCCGGAGCTGGTACTTCTAAAACAACTTTATCAGTTTCGATTTCAACAATGACTTCGTCACGAGCAACCATGTCGCCCGGTTTCTTGTGCCAAGTCGCGACAGTTGCGTCCGCTACTGATTCAGGTAAGTCTGGAACCAGAATTTCAATTGTCATATCTGTGTCTTCCTTTTACTTCTAGTTCTTAAGCTATGTTCAGAGCGTCATCAACTAACGCTTTCTGCTGCTTCAAGTGTACCGACATATAGCCTACTGCTGGTGATGCAGAAGCAGGACGGCCTGCATATTTCAAATCGGCGCCTGCTGGGATCGCCGCACGGAAATTGTGTTGACTACAGTACCAAGCGCCTTGGTTTTGAGGCTCTTCCTGACACCATACATAATCAACAGCGTTAGTGTATTGTTCGATAGCCGCTTGTACTTCTTCCATCGGGAATGGGTAAAGCTGTTCAATACGAACGATAGCAACATCATCTTGTTCATTGCTACGACGTTGCTCTAACAAGTCGTAGTAAACTTTACCTGAACAGAATACAACGCGTTTAACGTTAGCAGGGTTCAAATCGTCAATTTCACCGATAGCTGGCAAGAATGTACCTTGCGCTAGCTCTTCCATGCTTGACACACATAGAGGATGACGAAGCAGAGATTTTGGTGACATAACAATGAGCGGACGACGCATCTTACGTACAACCTGACGACGCAGCATGTGGTAAACCTGTGCTGGTGTAGAAGGTACGATAACTTGCATGTTTTGCTCTGCACATAGCTGCAGGTAACGTTCTAGACGTGCAGACGAGTGCTCTGGTCCTTGACCTTCGTAGCCGTGAGGCAGCAGCATAGTCAAACCACATAGACGAGCCCACTTCTGTTCGCCAGAAGAGATGAATTGGTCGATAACAACCTGCGCACCGTTGGCAAAGTCACCAAACTGAGCTTCCCAAATGGTTAAACCACTAGGTTCAGCTGTCGCATAACCATATTCAAATGCCAATACCGCTTCTTCAGATAACACCGAGTCCAAAACTTCAAATGGACCTTGGTTGTCATGAATATTCGCTAAAGGAATGTACGTGCTCGCGTCTGTTTGGTTGTGTAGAACCGAATGACGGTGGAAGAACGTGCCACGTCCAGAGTCCTGACCAGAGATACGAATTCGCTTACCATTATCAACCAAAGTTGCGTAAGCTAAAGTTTCCGCCATACCCCAATCAAGTTTTTTCTCACCAGTAATCATAGCCTTACGGTCGTTGTAGATTTTTTCTACACGACTTTGAAGCTTATGACTCTCTGGATGCGAACAAGTGCGTGTTGCAAGCTCTTTCAGGCGATCAAGATCAATTTGGCTATCCCAATCAATATTCCAATCGTGACCTAAGTACGGAGACCAGTCTACAGAGTGCATTGCCATTGGGCGCCATTCTTTAACGACGACTTCACCACGATCCAATGCATCACGATATTCATTCACCAATTGAGTGGCTGTCTCAATATCGCATTCTTTACGATCGATCAGCACATCAGCGTATAGCTTACGTGGTGTTGGGTGTTTTTTGATTTTCTGGTACATCAGAGGCTGAGTTGCATTTGGCTCATCAGCTTCGTTGTGTCCATGACGACGATAACAAACAAGGTCAATCACGACGTCACGTTTGAACTCATTACGGTAATCCAGTGCAATGCGTGTTACGAACGCAACCGCTTCTGGATCGTCTGAGTTAACGTGGAAGATTGGCGCCTGAACCATTTTCGCGATGTCAGTACAGTACATGGTTGAACGAGTGTCGCGAGGGTTTGAAGTCGTGAAACCAACTTGGTTGTTAACCACGATACGAACCGTACCACCAACACAGTAACCGCGAGCCAATGACATGTTAAATGTTTCAGCTACAACACCTTGCCCCGCAACAGCTGAGTCACCGTGGATAGTAATAGGAAGTACTTTGCTACCATCTTCATCGCCTAGACGATCTTGACGTGCGCGCACAGAGCCCATAACTACTGGGTTTACAATCTCAAGGTGAGAAGGGTTAAACGCCAGTGCTAAGTGAACATCGCCACCTGGAGTTGCGAAATCCGCTGAGAAACCTTGGTGATATTTAACGTCACCTGTACCCCATGTTTCGTCGTGCTTGCCAGCAAACTCATCAAACAAGTCTTGAGGTTTTTTACCCAAAACGTTAACAAGCATATTCAAGCGACCACGGTGCGCCATACCAACAACAACTTCACGCATACCGTTTTTACCGGCATGACGGATCAGCTCTTTAGTCATTGGGATTAATGCATCGCCACCTTCCAGTGAGAATCGTTTCGCGCCTGGGAATTTTGCGCCTAAATAGCGCTCAAGGCCTTCCGCTGCAGTTAATTCATCAAGGAAAGTGTTTTTCTCTTCGAGAGTGAAAGATGGCTGACCTACTACTGATTCTAAACGTTGTTGGATCCAACGCTTTTGCTCAGTGTCTGTCATGTGCATGTATTCAGCACCGATAGAACCACAATAAGTCTGTTCTAGAGATTTGTAGATGTCCTTTAACTTCATGGTTTCTGTGCCAACGGCAAAAGAACCAACGTTAAAGGTTTCTTCCATATCATCTTCGGTAAGATTGTGGAAAGCAGGATCCAATTCCGCCACTGGTGGGCGTTTCCACAAATTTAGGGGTCAAGTTTAGCAGCTTCATGTCCGCGGAAGCGGTAAGCATTGATAAGCTGTAATACTTTTACTTGTTTTGCATCGACTTCGGGGTCACTAACTTGGACATTGTAATGCTTTGTCTCTTGAGCGAGTCGTCGGAAGTAATCACGGACACGTGAATGCGGCTGTTCAACCACATTTTCAGGCTGCGTAGGCAAACCATCAAAAACACGTTTCCACTCCTCACTTACCAGATCGGGATCACTTAGATACAGTTCGTAGATATCTTCTACATAAGTTGCATTGGCGCCAGCCAAGTGTGAAGACTCGAGCCATGCCTTCATCACGCCGTTGTGCATTATTTTCCCTTAACTAGTAGGTTTCACGTTTGCTTCGGTCTATGCCGAGCTACAAAGGCAGGCCCTAGAGCCTGCAATCTTGTGACTATTTAAACAGAACGATTAATCAGCATTGATTTAATATGGCCGATTGCTTTCGTCGGATTTAACCCTTTAGGACAGACACTTACACAATTCATGATGCCATGGCAACGAAAAACGCTAAATGCATCATCAAGATTAGATAAGCGTTCATCTGTCGCAGTGTCACGACTATCAATTAACCATCGATAAGCAGCTAAAAGACCTGCAGGACCAATAAACTTATCAGGATTCCACCAGAACGAAGGACATGAAGTTGTACAACATGCACACATGATACATTCGTACAGACCATCTAAATGCGCGCGCTCTTCAGGAGACTGTAAGTTTTCACGTGAAGGAGGTAAATCACCTTCAGAGATCAGGAACGGTTTCACTTTTGCGTAGTTGTCATAGAACTGGGTCATATCAACGATCAAGTCACGAACAACTGGCAAACCAGGTAGTGGACGAATCACAATTTTACTGCCTTTAAGTGCAGATAAAGGCGTGATACATGCCAGACCGTTTTTACCATTCATGTTTAAACCATCGGAACCACAAACACCTTCACGACATGAACGACGGAATGCGATTGTAGGATCTTGTTCTTTCAGCAAAATCAGTGCATCAAGAACCATCATATCCGAGCCTTCTTCAACCTCAAGCACATACTCTTTCATATACGGCTTGTTGTCTACATCCGGGTTGTAACGATACAAAGAGAAGTTCAATTTCATTGGTTAATCCTCCCTTAGTATGTACGGATTTTTGGAGGGAACGCTTCACGATGTACAGGCGTCATGTTTACATCACGCTTGCTCATCTGTTCCGTCTCAGGGTTGTAGATAGAGTGACATAGCCAGTTAGCATCATCACGGTCTGGGAAATCGAAGCGAGCATGTGCGCCACGGCTTTCTGTACGGTAGTTCGCCGCAACAGCCGTTGAGAATGCAGTTTCCATCAAGTTATCCAGCTCTAGACACTCAATACGCTGAGTGTTGAACTCAGAAGACTTATCTGAAAGATGAGCTTCTTGCAGACGCTCACGAATCACTTTCAGCTCTTCTAAACCTTGTGCCATTGCATCACCTTCACGGAATACCGAGAAGCTGTTTTGCATACAACGTTGTAGGTCTTTACGGATTTGGAATGGGTCTTCGCCGCCTTTGCTGTTTTCCCAACGCATGGTACGCGCTAGAGAGGCTTCGATATCCGATTCAGTTGCAGGACGTGCTTCTGCTTGCGCAGCAAGAGTTTCACCTAGGTGAAGACCGGTTGCGCGACCGAATACCACTAGGTCAAGCAGTGAGTTACCACCTAGACGGTTTGCACCGTGAACAGATACAGATGCAATCTCACCACAAGCAAACAAGCCTTGAACTTCCATATCTTTACCAGAAGCATCTTGCTTAATCGCTTGACCAGAAACTTGAGTTGGTACACCACCCATCATGTAGTGACAGGTTGGAATAACTGGAATTGGTTCTTTTACTGGGTCAACGTGAGCAAAGGTACGAGAAAGTTCACAGATACCAGGTAGACGAGACTCAAGAACGTCTCTACCTAAGTGATCCAGTTTCAGCTTGATGTGTGGACCCCAAGGACCATCACAACCACGACCTTCACGAATTTCAATCATCATTGAACGAGCAACAACGTCACGACCAGCAAGGTCTTTTGCGTTTGGAGCATAACGTTCCATGAAACGTTCGCCGTCTTTATTTAGAAGGTAACCACCTTCACCACGACAACCTTCAGTTACCAATACACCCGCACCCGCAATACCTGTTGGGTGGAATTGCCACATTTCCATGTCTTGCATTGGTACACCAGCACGCAGTGCCATACCGACACCGTCACCTGTGTTGATATGAGCATTAGTCGTAGAAGCGTAGATACGACCCGCACCACCTGTTGCCAGAATCGTTGCTTTAGATTTGAAGTAACAAATCTCACCAGTTTCCATACATAGAGCAGTACAACCTAAGATGGCACCATCTTGGTTCTTCACTAAATCCAGTGCGTACCACTCAGAGAAAATGGTTGTCTTATGTTTGATGTTTTGTTGATAAAGAGTGTGCAGTAGCGCGTGACCAGTACGGTCAGCCGCAGCCGCAGTACGAGCAGCCTGCTCGCCACCAAACTCTTTAGATTGACCACCAAACGGACGTTGATAGATTGAACCATCTTCAAAACGAGAGAATGGAAGACCCATACGCTCAAGTTCGATAACAGATTCAGGACCGTTCTTACACATATATTCGATAGCATTTTGGTCACCGATGTAATCAGAACCTTTTACCGTATCGTACATGTGCCACTGCCAGTTATCTTTGTGAGAGTTACCAAGAGCAACGGTAATACCACCTTGAGCAGATACTGTGTGTGAACGAGTTGGGAATACTTTAGATAGCAAAGCACAAGATAAGCCTTGCTCAGAAATTTGCAGTGCAGCACGCATGCCAGCACCACCAGCGCCGATTACTACGGCATCAAACTCACGAACAGGAATAGTCACTTACGCACCCCACAAAACAAACAGGCCAGAGAAGAAGTACCCAAACAGAATTGCAATGACGACTAATTGAAGACCGCCACGAAGTTTAGAACACTTTACGTAGTCAGTTAGTACTTGCCATAAGCCAATCCAGCCGTGGATAAGTACTGAAACTAACGCCAACATTGTGAAGACTTTAGTAAACGTTCCTCCGAAGAAGGACGTCCATGAGGCATATGAGATATCTGTGAAAGCGCAGAAACTCACGAGATAGATCGTATAAAGAGTCATGATGATCGCGGTAGAGCGAATTAGTAAGAAATCATGAACTCCATTGCGACCGAATGAAGAAACGTTTTTTACCATACCAAGATCCCCGCCAATACAGATAGAACGGCTGTTGCACCGAAAGCAACTTTCGCACTCATTGCTCCAGATTCAAGCTCCTCGAAATGACCAAGATCCATCAATAAATGACGAATACCACCAGCAATGTGGTAGGCCAAAGCGGTTAAAATTCCCCAAAGAATAAACTTGGCGAAAAAACCACCTACAAGATGACTCGCGTCCATGAAGCCTTGTGGCGAAGATAATGATAAGGATAGTAACCAAAGTAGTATGCCGACTGCGACAAACGTAATAACCCCTGACACACGGTGAAGGATTGATGCGATTGCGCTAATCGGAAAGCTAATGGTCTGTAAATCTAAATTAACAGGTCTTGACTTTCTTTCTTTCACGGGCTTGCTCACTCAGCTCCATTGAGCATTTATAGTTATGAATGTTTTTTGGTGGCAAAGCCATAAAACTTAACATTTACTTAACAAATAATCGCTATATCTAGCACTTAAATTGTAAATAAATTGTTAACAACCAGAATAAAAACCTCTCATTCTAATTGTTTCTAGCCTTGAATTTATAAGGTTTCCACCAAAATTAACTGCGCCAATATACGGCTGGCAACATTCTAATACAATTGATGTAACAATTTTTGCTACATAGAACAGATTTTTAACTTTATATGTATAAAAAATCAAAGAAAGTGCACACATCAGATGAAGAAAATTGACTTTGATGTGGATCAGACGTAAAAAAAGGCACACAAAACATCCTGGACGGATTAAATAATAAACAAAGGAGATTGTTATGGCAGATAAGAAAGCGACCCTTCATATTGAAGGTAAAGCGCCAATTGAACTGCCGATTATGGACGGGAGTATCGGCCCACAAGTAATCGATGTTCGCAAACTTGGAGCGAATGGCTACTTCACATTTGACCCGGGTTTTCTTGCCACTGCATCCTGTGAATCTCAAATCACTTACATCGACGGCGACAAAGGTGTTCTGCTACACCGCGGTTACCCTATCGATCAGTTAGCCAATAATGCCGACTATTTAGAAGTGTGTTACATCCTTCTTTACGGTGAAGCCCCTACTCGTGAAAAATACGAAGAGTTCAAGAAAATTGTAACTCGCCACACTATGGTGCATGAGCAAATCGCAAGCTTCTTCCACGGCTTCCGTCGTGATGCTCACCCAATGGCTGTTATGTGTGGTGTAGTTGGTGCACTTGCAGCCTTCTACCATGACTCTTTAGACATCAATAATGACCAACACCGCGAAATCGCGGCATACCGTCTACTGTCTAAAATGCCAACATTGGCAGCGATGTGTTACAAGTACTCTGTAGGTCAACCATTCATTTACCCACGTAATGATCTTGGCTATGCAGAAAACTTCCTACACATGATGTTCGCAACACCATGTGAAGAGTATGACGTTAACCCAGTGGTTGCTCGCGCGATGGATAAAATCTTTACCCTTCACGCAGACCATGAACAAAACGCATCAACTTCAACAGTGCGTCTAGCTGGTTCTTCTGGTGCTAACCCGTTTGCATGTATTGCTGCAGGTATCGCATCTCTTTGGGGACCTGCTCACGGCGGTGCTAACGAAGCATGTCTACGTATGCTCGAAGAGATCGGTTCTGTAGATAAGATTCCTGAATACGTTGAGCGTGCTAAGGATAAAGATGACCCGTTCCGCTTAATGGGCTTCGGTCACCGTGTTTACAAAAACTACGACCCTCGCGCTACGGTTATGCGTGAAGCATGTCACGACGTGCTTAAAGAGCTTAACATTAAAGATCCACTATTGGATGTAGCGATGGAGCTTGAGCGTATTGCCCTATCAGATGAATACTTCATCGAGAAGAAACTTTACCCGAACGTAGATTTCTACTCAGGTATCATTCTGAAAGCGATTGGTATTCCAGTATCAATGTTCACAGTAATCTTTGCGATGTCTCGTACTATCGGTTGGATTGCACACTGGAACGAAATGCACAGCGACCCTCAAAATCGTATCGGTCGTCCGCGTCAGCTTTATACTGGTCTTACAATGCGTGACTTCGAGCCTCTACACGAGCGCGAATAACTCCGTATTAATACGTACTAATAAAAAGAGCGAGATAATATCTCGCTCTTTTTATTTCTGTTATCAACTAAACTGGATTATCAATATCAATAAAAGTCACATCAAATCCATGTTGTTCAGCTAACCATTCACCTAACGCTTTGATGCCGTATCGCTCAGTTGCATGATGACCTGCGGCAAAGTAGTGAATGTTGAGTTCTCTCGCCGAATAAGTGGTACGTTCTGAAATCTCGCCAGATATGAAAGCATCCATCCCTTGTGAAGCCGCTAACTCAATAAAATCCTGACCACCACCAGTACACCAACCCACTTGCAGTATTTTCTTATCTGCCAATTCAGGTTCGATATGTAATGGCTCGCGATTTAACACAGTAGCTATACGTTGCGCTAATTCTGCTCCCGTCATTTCTTTCTGAAGCCGACCAAACATCGCCACAGATTGTGGATGGCCTTCCAGTCCACCTTCAACTTCAATCTCTAATAGCTGAGCAAGCTGAGCGTTGTTGCCCAGTTCAGGGTGAATATCTAAGGGTAAATGATAAGCGAATAAGTTGATGTCGTTCTTTATCAATTGGCGTATGCGTTCGCCTTTCATACCACGAATCGCCTCGTTTTCACCTTTCCAAAAATAGCCATGGTGAACCAAAATCGCATCCGCATTCATCTTTATTGCCTCTTCAATGAGAGCTTTGGATGCCGTCACACCTGTGACAATTTTTTTGATTTCTTTTCGACCTTCAACTTGAAGACCATTGGGGCAATAATCTTTAATTAATTGCGGAGAGAGAGTCGCGTTCAATAACGCTTCAAACTGTAAATTATTCATCTCAAATTCCATTGCTTAATGGGTATGACGAGGTTATAACAATTTCAGAATAAATTGTCGAAATATGCTCGGGTAACTATATGGACTTAAAACCGTTAATTGATTGGGTAACAACCACCCCGTCGATATTTAAAGCTTCACCACCTATTGCAAGCAAGGCACCGTTTTCCAAGCCTGTACAAAGAAAATGGACAGCATATCAAGGCAACCAGCGACTTGGATTTTTATATCAACACCTGTGCTCTGAGCTTTTCAAATCTACCTCAACTTACAGCGCCATTGCTGAAGAAATTCAGCTTGTTCATGAAGGGAAAACATTAGGTTCTGTTGATTTCATTCTAAAAAACCGCAAAACCGAACAATTTGAGCACTGGGAAGTCGCAGTAAAATTCTATTTGCTTCATCAAGGTCTTTGGTATGGCCCGAATGCCGAAGACAGACTAGACCTTAAACTGTCTCATATGCTCAACCATCAGTTACCCCTTTCCAGCAGCGAACAGTTTTCGTTGAAACATCCTTTATGGTCGAACGCTTCACAGCACCTTCTTATGCAAGGCAGATTGTATATCAACCCATTTACTCCTGAACCAGTACCCAATGAATGCTTAGGCTTCTCTATCAACGTCGATCAAATACAAGGCCGTTGGTGTTATCAATCACAAGCTCATTTAATTAAAGAACCACTCTATCTGTTGGATAAAGCTCAGTGGCTAACAGGAAGAAATGAAGCCTCTCAACGCTACTCAGATCCACAGGAAGGATTTGTTCACTGCCAATCTGAATCGGACGTATTCTGGTTTATATTGCCAGAAACGTGGCCAGTGCAAGAACAAGCCATCTAATTATTAGTATCTCAAATGTAAAAAGAGAGGCGACCTAGTCGCCTCTCTTCATTTAAAATTCACGTAACAAACAAAAACTATAAACCAGCGGCTTTAAACACCTGATTTACGATTTCTTGAGCTTCTTTCTCGATCTGAGCTAAGTGCTCAGCGCCTTTGAAACTTTCACAGTAAATTTTATAGATATCTTCAGTACCAGAAGGACGAGCAGCGAACCAACCGAAATCAGTCGTCACTTTCAAGCCACCAATCGCAGCACCATTACCCGGCGCATGAGTAAGACGAGCCGTAATTGGGTCACCAGCCAATGTTTGAGCAGCAACCATTTCAGCTGAAAGTTTACTTAACACGTCTTTCTGTGGACCATTAGCTACCGCTTGAATACGGTTGTAGCGAGATTCACCGTGCTTAGCTGCTAATTCATCATAATATTGCTGAGGATTTTTACCCGTCACGGCGGTAATTTCAGCCGCTAATAAGCATAAGATGATGCCGTCTTTATCCGTTGACCAAGGCGTGCCATCTTTACGTAGGAAAGAAGCACCTGCGCTCTCTTCTCCACCAAAGCCAAATTTACCGCTGTATAAGCCATCAACAAACCATTTGAAGCCAACTGGCACTTCGCACAGTTCACGACCAAGATCCGCAACAACCTTATCGATAATCGCGCTGGATACCAGTGTTTTACCTACAGCAACCTCTTTGCCCCAACCGTCACGATGGCGGTATAGGTAATCGATACATACTGCTAAGAAATGGTTTGGATTCATTAAACCTTTTGGTGTAACGATACCGTGGCGGTCGTAATCTGGGTCATTACCAAATGCCAGATCATACTCATCTTTAAGCGCAAGCAGACCTGCCATTGCATAAGGTGATGAACAGTCCATACGAACCACACCGTCTTTATCTAAAGACATAAACTGGAACGTTGGGTCAATTGCTTCGCTCACCAGCGTTAAATCTAGGTTGTATGCTTTACCAATTTGGCGCCAGTAATCAATACCGCTTCCGCCTAATGGATCAACACCAATTTTCAGGTTCGCTTTTTGAATCGCGTCCATATCGATAACGTTAACCACGTCATCAATATAAGGCTTCACCAAATCCACTTGTTTGAACAGTGGAGATTGTTTTGCTTCGCTAATCGCAACACGTTTTACGTCTTGCATATTGTTAGCGATGATCTCGTTAGCACGATCTTCAATCGCTTTGGTTAACTGACCTTCCGCAGGACCACCGTGAGTCGGGTTATATTTGATACCGCCATCCTGAGGTGGGTTGTGAGACGGTGTGATCACAATACCGTCTGCTTTCGCGTCATGCTTTAAGTTGTAAGTCAGGATCGCATGAGAAATACCCGGTGTTGGTGTGTAGCCGTTGTTCTCTTGCACAATCACTTCGACACCATTTGCAATCAGCACTTCAACGACAGAGCTGAATGCAGGTTCAGAAAGAGCATGGGTATCTTTACCAACAAATAGAGGACCTTTTGTACCTTGTGCTGCACGCACTTCAACCACAGCCTGAGCAATCGCCAAAATATGATTTTCGTTGAAGGTTGATTTATCCGCTGTGCCGCGGTGACCTGAAGTACCGAATTCTACTTTATGTGCAGAGTTACTTGGATCAGGTTGGAGTAGGAAGTAGTTTGCGACTAACGCAGGAATGTTATGTAAATCTTCTTGTTGCGCTTTCTGCCCAGCACGCGGGTGCATAGCCATAATGACATCCTTTCTAAAATTCAGACAAAATAAAACCTCATAATACGAACTTTGTATTGTGCATTATGAGGTTTGAATCAGACTTTTTTGTTTTTCAGTTCGAGATTTAGATCGCGCTTTCTCTTTAGTGAACGTTCTCTTTGTAGTTAACGTTCGTATTAGATAGCGTTGGTTACTTTCTCGATAATGTCCGCAGGGAAATTCATCAGCGTCATCACTTGCTCAACCATCTGCTGTTTGCGGCTGGTGTTGTTGTTAGTGATAACCCAGAATGGCGTATTAGGAATCGCTTTTGGCTTTGTTGTTTGACCATTAGCCAATAAGGTCTGTTCGTTATCAGCAAAATACACACGTTTACGGCCTTTAACTGACATAGCGTCAGAGAAACTTGCCGAATCAATACGGTAAAGTGTCGACAGCACCAACATAAAACGGTCGACAGCTTTCTTTAATCCCGCAAACTCATCAGAAATCAGTAAAGTGCGCATTTCTTTTACGCTATCCACTTTCGTTTCTTGAGCAGCATCTTTACTCACAACGATACCTTTCGGTTCAGCAGCTATAGCAGACACAGCAGGAGCTTCTGGCTTAGCAGAAGATGTGTTCTTGTTATCTACATCCAACAGACGGCGCAAAATATCAGACGCGCTCTCACCGATATGAAGGGTTTGACCCGCGATGTAGCGGTATAGATCCTCATCAACCTCTATTGTTTTCATTCGCTTTTCACAATCTCAATGTTTAAACTCTGAGGGATTATAGCGAGATCTTTGCCGAGACTCTACGTTAAAGCAATCACTAATAAGATAAAATGTCAGCACTTCTAAATTATAAACTCGAAGGTGAGGGTCACACCGTTGTTTTGATCCACGGCTTATTTGGCAACTTAGACAATTTAGGTTTACTCGCCCGTGATTTAAAAACCGATCACCAAGTACTGAGTATTGACCTGCGCAACCATGGTCAATCCTTTCATAGTGACGAACATGACTATGCGGTGATGGCTAATGATGTAAAGCAGCTTCTTGAGTCACTTAACATTGAAAAAGCGATTGTGATTGGTCACTCGATGGGTGGCAAAGTTGCGATGAAGCTGGCTGATATTGATGCTTCGAGACTAGAGAAACTCGTGGTACTTGATATGTCTCCGGTCAAATACACCAAGCGTAAACATGATGCAGTCATCGCAGGGTTAGATTCCGTACTAGAAAACAAACCCTCTTCACGCGGTGAAGTCATGGAGCTATTAGCCCAGCACATCGAAGAAGACGGAGTTCGCCAGTTCTTGGGCAAATCGCTTACCAAGCAAGATGACCATATGACTTGGCGTTTCAATGTACCAAGCATCAAACAGAACTACTGGAATATCATCGGCTGGGAACCCATTGCCCCTTGTGATGTCCCAACACTGTTTATTAAAGGTGGTAACTCAGACTATCTAACCGCTGAGCATCAACCTCAAATACAAGCGCAGTTTAAGCAGGCAAAAGCACACGTCATCGCTAATACAGGCCACTGGTTACATGCAGAAAAGCCAGCAGAAGTATTACGCGCCATTCGCAAGTTTATTGACTAAAGAGCAATTTATAGCCAATAAGCCAACTAAGTGTGAATTCGGTAATGTTGCATCCATTAACTTTGCTTAATAACAGTGGTATAGTGCGCGCAAGCAAATTGGCATAAAGGATACCCATGCTGTACGACTACATGAATATGCTCGAATCTATCGGGCTAGACTTGCTTTTTGCATCTATCTTTTTCTTAATCGGTATGGCGATTAAAGATGTATTGAAACAAGGTAATGTGCCAATTTTTGGCCGTCGTATTGTTTGGTTAGTTCTATTTTTAGGTTGTGCAGGCTTTATCGCAAAAGGTCTTATCCAACTCAGTTGGGAAGGCACAGGTTTGGGTTAATTCCCCCAACTCGTCGATTTCCCCGCAACCCATAACAATTTAAAGGTAAAGGCTCTATGGCAAGTGTAGGTATCTTCTTTGGTAGCGATACAGGTAACACCGAAGCGATTGCAAAGATGATTCAAAAACAACTCGGTAAAAATCTGGTTCATGTTCAAGATATTGCGAAAAGCAGCAAAGAGGACATCGATAACTTCGATCTTTTACTTCTAGGTATTCCTACTTGGTATTACGGTGAAGCTCAATGTGACTGGGATGACTTTTTCCCAGAACTAGAAGCCATTGACTTCTCTACTAAGCTGGTTGCAATTTTCGGCTGTGGTGACCAAGAAGATTACGCAGAATACTTCTGTGATGCGATGGGTACAGTACGTGACATCGTTGAAGCAAAAGGTGCAACTATCGTAGGTAACTGGTCAACAGAAGGCTACGAGTTTGAAGCGTCTAAAGCACTTGTTGATGAAAACCACTTTGTAGGTTTATGTATCGATGAAGACCGCCAACCTGAATTGACAGAAGAGCGTGTCACTAAGTGGGTACAACAAGTTTATGAAGAAATGTGTCTTGCTGAACTAGAAGACTGATCGTTTCTCTTGAAAATAAGCCCTTGCATTGCAGGGGGCTTATTTTTATCCATCAAAAACGACAAGTACGCGAATCAACTTGTCCCAAGTTGATACTCTCAGAGTTAATTCACCGACTCGGTACACGCTTCATCATCGCCTTCGCGATATTTAGGTTTCTTCCGTACGTACAATTTACGGTGCACTTCAGAGACGACTTCACCACGTGCATTCTTGACGTGAATAATGAATTCAGGAAAACACTTATCCCCTGTCGCAGTCATATTTAAAATCGAATTTAATTGCTCATCAGTAATCCTGAACTCAGCAAACAGATCTGAATGTCCGGGCTTTATGAAGTTGATACTCGCCTCTTTATCCCAAACGTAATACTGCTCTCCGAGAATGCCCATTAACATCAGAGAATAAACGGGATCGGTTAAAGAAAAAATGCTGCCCCCATATTGGCTTCGATTGGCATTTTTGTTCCACCAGCGTAATTTCAAACGCATTTTTGCTTCGCGAAAATCCGTACTAATAGACTCAATTTTTATGCCCGCCCCCAGAACGGAGGCCAACTATTCAATGCATACTTCACAATATTAGGTTTATATAGCTTCGAGAGTATTTTATTCATGCTATCCGTGCCTTAGACTCTAGATTGCTTTGCGCCTGCACCCGCAAATGGACTCGCATATGGCGCCAATAAAAAGCAGAATTAATGTTAAATAATTGTAACTGGTCTAATCACTTTTATCAGTGACATAGCACGACTTTAAGAGAAAACACTAGTAACCCTCTGAACTTCGTGGTTTATTGTTCAGTGCGAGTAACCTATAATGTTGAGCAACATTGAATTCTGTTATTTACTGCAGATCATCAACGGGAAGATATATGTCAGACAATAACCAAGCGCTAAAAGATGCTGGTCTTAAAGTAACCCTACCAAGGCTAAAGATTTTAGAAGTTTTACAACAGCCTGAGTGCCAACATATTAGTGCTGAAGAGCTCTACAAAAAGCTAATTGATCTTGGCGAAGAGATCGGTCTTGCTACGGTTTACCGAGTTCTAAACCAATTTGATGATGCAGGTATCGTTACTCGCCATCATTTTGAAGGCGGCAAGTCAGTATTTGAATTATCAACTCAACACCATCACGACCATCTTGTATGTCTAGATTGTGGTGAAGTAATTGAATTTTCTGATGAAGTGATTGAGCAGCGTCAAAGAGAGATTGCACAGCAATACAATGTTCAATTGACCAACCACAGCTTATACTTGTACGGAAAGTGTGGTGACGGTACTTGTAAAGAAAACCCAGACGCACACAAACTGAAAAAATAATTACGTTTGTCTGTATCTCTAATTTAAGAAGCCGAGTGATTATTGCACTCGGCTTTTTTATTCCCTTTCAGGCAACAACTTGATCCAGATTTAGAGCACCAATCATCTAACTCAACATTTCTTTAACTTTGATCCAACTCACACGTCTAAATAACAAGCACTTTCATATCATCCACATTAAGTGTGATCCAACAATTATTTCCCACATCCATGACTGGTCATTTTGTGATCTCTTATTGCTTTTATAATACTCACCGCCATTAACTAATAATATTAGCTATATTATTAACTCAAACAAAAAAACAACACCCTACAAGTATAAATTCAAAGGACGAACCAATGGCAGCATCGATTGAGATTAAAAATCTAACCAAAGCATATAATGGTTCAATGGTTTTAAATGACATCAGTTTCCATATAAAAGAACGGGAATTTATTGTCTTTCTTGGTCCATCCGGCTGTGGTAAATCGACCCTTTTAAGAATGATTGCGGGACTAGAAAACCTTAGTGACGGCGAAATTTGGATGGACGGAAAACGTCTGGATACGTTGGCTCCAGGTCATCGTAACATTTCAATGGTTTTCCAAAACTATGCTCTCTATCCACACATGAGTGTGGAAGAAAACATGACTTTCGGTCTCAAAAACATCGGTACTGAAAAGTCTGTTATTGAGCAACGCTTATCTGAAGCTGCGCGCATTTTGGAAATTGAACATCTGCTAAATCGCAAACCTGCGGAGCTTTCTGGTGGTCAGCGTCAACGTGTTGCCATCGGCCGTGCTATCGTTCGTGAACCAAGTGCATTCTTGTTTGATGAGCCGCTATCTAACCTTGACGCTGCGCTTCGTAGTCGTACCCGCATCGAACTGGCTCAACTTCATCAACGCGTAAACACCACTATGATTTACGTGACTCACGACCAAGTGGAAGCGATGACCCTCGCTGATCGTATCGTCATTCTTAATAACAAAGGTATTGAACAGATCGGTACTCCAATCGAAATCTACCAGCGTCCGGCAAGCAAATTTGTCGCTGGCTTTGTAGGTTCTCCAGCAATGAATTTCTTTGATGTCGATAAAGTAGAAGAGGTAAATGGAAAAGCCGTTATCCATATTGATCAGTTCGCTGCTATTCACTCAACCATCAATACTCACCACTTACCTTTAGCTCAGCGATTTGAAATGGGCATTCGCGCCGAAGATATCGTCATTACTGAAAAAGACGAGCCAGCACATGCGACAGGCAAGATAACGTTCATAGAGCGATTAGGCGACCGCACTCTGGTTTACGTTTCATTAGAAAGTGGAAAAATGCTGATTGCAGAAGCAAGCAGTAAGCGTCATCTCCAAACAAATCAGCATGTTGGCTTAAACATCGATTTCGATTCCGTTCATCTGTTTGATGAAAGTGAAAAGGCCTACCACGGAGGTGAGCTATGAGCGTAATGCAATCTTCCACCAAGGAGCGTTGGGGTAACTTCCTCTTTATCACGCCTTATTTGCTCGTGTTCATTTTTATGATTGCACTACCGCTTTTTTGGGGAATTTACCTAAGTTTTCAGAAAGTTGACCTGTTTGGTCCGGGGAAATTTGTCGGTTGGAGCAATTATGTCCGCCTATTTGACAACAAGATATTCATCCAGACCATCTGGAACACTTGTTACTTTGTTTTACTTACCGTACCAGCCCTCGTTGTCCTTGGCTTAGGTTTGGCGATGGCGCTGAACCAGCAAACCAGAACCGCGAATATTCTGCGTGGGGTATTTTTTGCGTCGACTATTCTATCCGTAACAGTGGTAACACTGATTTGGCGCATCATTTTCATTCCGAATGACGGCTTTATGTCGATGGTATTCAATTGGCTCAATTTGGAAGCTATCCCATTCTTATCGAGCCCAGACTGGGCATTGAAATCTATCGCTATCGCGACAATCTGGTGGTGTTTGGGCTTGCCAATGATTCTGTTTACCGCCGCACTTCAGCAAATACCTAAAGACTTGTATGAGGCAGCGCAACTGGATAACGCCAGCAAGTGGACCACTTTCCGAAAAATCACTCTGCCATCGATTACCCGCACCATTATCTTGGTAACGATTATCGAAATCGTCATGCAGTTCCAGTTATTTGGTCAAGCGTTACTTATGACTAACGGCGGACCAAACAACACATCACGATCCATCGTTATGTTCATTTACGATGCAGGTTTCCGTCGCTGGGATATTGGTATGGCTGCTGCGGCTTCGCAAGTCCTATTCCTGATCATCCTCGTGGCTGCAATCGCTCAATTTATGATTAGCCGTAAAAAAGGATAACTTTGATGAGTGCAACAAAAATGAATTTATCTTCAGATATTGCCGACTCATATGCGGCAAAAAAACAAATAACCTATCAACCAAACTCTCAAAAAACCAACCGTGCCATTCTAGTGCTCACACTCGTATTGTCACTGATTATGGTCGCGCCGTTTCTTTGGATGCTTGGTCTGAGTTTGAAAGACAACCAAGAGTTGATGTTAGGCACGGATGCGGTTTTCCATTTCCCATACACATTACAAAACTACCTAGACATATTCCGCAGCTCGTCAGTGTTTCACTGGCTAATGAACAGCTTGATTGTATCCGGCTGCATGACACTGGGTGTGCTGACGCTGTCTTCTTTAGCCGGTTATGCTTTCGCTCGACTCGAATTCCCTATGAAGAAAACACTGTTTGTGATTGTGCTTATGGGCATAGCAGTGCCTGAGCAAGCGGTTATTATCGCTCGTCATCAGTTGTTTAGTGAATTCCAGCTTCACAACACCTATTTAGGCTTAATTTTGCCCGGCTTATCTGCGCCTTTTGGGGTGTTCTTGATGACGCAATTTTTCAAAGCGATACCAAAAGAAATCGATGAAGCTGCAATCATGGATAACGCCTCAAAGTTTAAGATTTTCTGGAAGGTTCTACTGCCACTGACTATTCCAGCGCAAGCAACATTAGCGATTCTGACATTCTTAACCTCATGGAACGATTACTTCTGGCCGTTGATCTCTGCGACAGACAAATCGATGTACACCATCACGATAGGTAT
This sequence comes from Vibrio sp. Hal054, assembly GCF_037162405.1. Lineage (NCBI taxonomy): Bacteria > Pseudomonadati > Pseudomonadota > Gammaproteobacteria > Vibrionales > Vibrionaceae > Vibrio > Vibrio sp. Hal054. The sequence continues at coordinate 2,265,607 of NZ_JARLUT010000001.1, forward strand.
TGCATCGTCGCAAACCAACTTCGCACAAACGGAAGGTTTAGGCTTCTTAAGTTCGCAAGCGATCTTCTCGGCGATACCCATCATCCTTGTTTACATTTTTTTCCAAAAACACATCGTGACTGCCGTAGCTGGCGGCGCAGTGAAACAATAGAACTTTCCTGAACAAATAAAACCATCAACATCAGGAAATGAAAGATTTGAATAAGCTTTACCGTTACATAAACCGCCTACTCAAGTAAGCCGTATGACTAGGTAAACATTAAACAATAAAATAATAAGGCTTTTAGATATGAAACCCTACATCTCTACATTGTCACTAGCCATTGGCTGTATGCTGTCTGCCGGCAATGCTATCGCAAAAACAGAATTAAACATTCAACGTGTTTTTGGTGCCTGCGAAGCAGAATACGCAAAATCAGTGGATGTCAGTGCGGCAAATGGCGAATGTGGAATCATGACCACTTTGCTTAACAAGTTCGATGCTGAAAACCCAGATATCGACGTACGAGTCACAACTGTTGAATGGCCGGGATATGATCAGCTAACCGCGCAAATGGCTTCTCGTACTCCGCCTGATGTCGTGACTATGCATAACTCTGTAATTTCTGACTATCAGTCGCGTAACTTAATTGTGCCTATTGACGACTTCTTGAAAATGGAGAATGTCGATAAATCAATATTTACGCCAACAGCAACGGATGGCGTAACCCGTGAAGGCCAGTTTTATGGTCTACCAATCGACACATGGACCATGCTGTACCACGTAAACATGAAGCTGATGAAACAAGCCAATCTGGTTGATAGTGAAGGAAAACCCATTATTCCTAACTCTCCTGAAGAGCTATTAGCTCAAGCAAGACAGTTTAAACAAGCAACAGGTAAACCTTATTTCATTCAGATCCTTTCGAATGAAACGGCTTCTTATACGCGTCTTCTATACACTTACCTGTTCCAGCAAAGCAGTGATTTCTTTGCTAACCCAGAAAAAATATCGCTGCAAACACCTGAAGCAAAAAACATCGTAAATCTATTTAAAACGATCTATGAAGAAGACTTAACAACCAAAAACATGGACTACCCTGCAACCGTTTCTGCATTTAGTAATGGTCAAGGCGGTATATTGTTAAATGGTAACTGGTTGTTAAGTGCTTACGACGAACAAGCCGCGCAGGCCGACAGTCCTTTTTACAACGCTTATGAAGCCGTGCCTTACCCATTTTTATACAAAGGAGCAAAAGCTCACTACGTAGATGGACATTCATGGGTTGTACCAAGCAAACGTCGCGATGACGAAAAAGACGCTGCGATAGCCAAACTGTTTAAATTCTTCGCTGAAAATGACGGTCAGTGGGCACGAACAGGACATCTACCAAGCGTATCGAGTGTGCTAAAAGATGAGAAATTCTTGTCACTCCCTCACCGCTCAAACATTCTGTCCGTCACGCAGACAGGTCGTGGACTCCCAGCCGGCGTGCAACGTCAATGGGCGCTGCAAGACATTATTGGTGAAGAGTTAGCGGCAGCAATTATGGGTTCAAAAGACGTGGATGAAGCACTTGCAGATGCCGAAAGTCGCATCAATGACGTTTTAAGTAATTTGTAATTGCCAACGTCATAACCATGCATCTTTGAAGTTGAGGGACTTTTTCATCAATGGAAATACCTCAACTCCAAAGAACACAAGTATTACTAGAAGAAGTAGAGCTATGCGAAAGAAAAAAAGGTCACCATGTTAGATATCGCCACCGCAGTGGGCGTATCACAACCCACGGTTTCCGTTATTTTGAACGGTTCAGACAACGTAAAAGTCTCTGAAGAAACCCGAGAAAAAGTGCTCAGTAAAGCAAGAGAGCTGAACTATAAGTTCAAATCCAATGTATTGCACACTCAATCTCACCGTCGCATAGCGCTACTAATCAATAGCATGAACATGCACGATCCGTTTATTAACGCGATCACTGCCGCTAAGGTTCGCGCTTGGGAACTGGATACCATTCTTACGGTGTTCGACTATGAAGACAATGATGAGCTCAAAAACAGCATGTTATCCTTAATCAACAATAGCGGTTATGACGCTTTGATTGTTGCTTCAAACACACCGGCTCAAATTGAATCGACCATCAATACTCAGTTACCAATGCTGTTTCTAAACTGCACGAATCCCCTTTATGTTCAAGACGTTCCGAGTGTTTTGACTTCGGATTTCCTGGGTGGCTATCGCGCTGCCGAGTACCTCGTCAACAAAGGATACAAAGATATCGCCATGATTACGGGTGAAAGCTGGTCAGATTCCTCTATCCAACGTTTGCGAGGTTTCCGTCAAGCGCTGACCAACGTTGATATTTTGGTAAATGACAACTGGGTAAAAGCGGGTAACTGGTCAGTTAAACAAAGTTACCTAGAAACGGAAAACTTACTTTCACAAGCTAACCGACCTCGAGCCATATTTTGTGCCAGTGATTTAATGGCGATTGGTGTGTATCAGGCACTTGCACATCACAACCTTCGCATTCCTGAGGATGTCGCGGTTATTGGATACGATAACCAGCTCTTGGCGAGTGAACTCACCCCTTCTCTCACCTCTGTTGATTTGCCTTATGACGAAATGGGACGAGTTGCGGTAGAGACACTGCTTTCATCAACACCACCAGAAGTCATGATGATGAAAATTGAGGGCGATTTAATTCCCCGAGAGTCGGCATAAGCATTAATAAGATTACAGGGGCTGCCCCCACGTTGTATTGCCATGATTTCATGGCTAGGAGCCATAATGATTATTAAAAACCCACTGGTTGAGCAAAGAGCCGACCCGTTCGTCTATCTGCACAGCGACGCTTATTACTACTTCACTGCTTCGGTGCCAGAATATAACCGGCTGGAGCTTCGTCGAGCTGAACACATTCATCAATTGGCTACAACGACGGAAATCGTTGATGTGTGGCATAAACCAGATACTGGCGCTTACTCTGATCTGATATGGGCACCTGAAATCCACTACATTGACGGTACATGGGTCATTTACTTTGCTGCCGCACCCAATCGTGAAATCGTCAACAATGCGTTTCAGCATCGTATGTATGCCATCACCACACAAAGTGACAACCCTTTAACAGGTGAATGGAGCGAACCAATCCAGGTAGATAGCGGTCTTTCAACTTTCTGTCTGGATGCAACTTGCTACAAACACAATGGCCAGTGGTACTACATATGGGCTCAAAAAGACGCAGTGATTCCGGGCAACTCTTGTCTGTATATCGCGACGATGGATTCACCGACTACCCTTTCGAGCAAGCCAGTTCTTCTGACTAAACCTGAGTTTGATTGGGAAGTGCGAGGTTTCTTAGTTAACGAAGGACCCGCTATTTTACATCGCCATGGCAAAATCCATCTGACTTATTCCGCCAGTGCAACCGATGAACGTTACTGCATGGGTGTGCTTTCGATTGATGAAAATGCGGATTTGATGAACGCCTCAAACTGGACGAAATCTCCAAACCCAATATTTGAAACGGCAGAGGAAAAAAACATCTTTGGACCGGGTCATAACAGTTTCACCACCAGTAAAGACGGCAGCAAAGATTACATGATTTACCATGCTCGTAATTACAAAGGTATTGAAGGTGATCCGCTGTGGGATCCAAACCGCCACGCATGCGTGCAGCCAATTGAGTGGTCTGAAGATGGTTTGCCTATTTGGGGCACACCGCTGAAAGAAATGGAATGGGTTGAATAACCCTACTAACCAATAAATAAAAGGGAGTCGTTGTAAAACGACTCCCTTTTTACATTCCTTATCTGATAAGTCTGTGTTGATAAACAAACTCTATTTGCCATGGATGGCAAATAGAAGCCCCAAGGAGGGGTTTATGCGTGTTTGTGTTCAATACAGACTTGTCAAAAAGCCAATTTAGAAGTAATCGCGAACCAATACTTCTGCAATTTGCACTGCGTTGGTTGCTGCGCCTTTACGTACGTTATCAGCAACAACCCATAGGTTGATACCACTGTGGTGACTGATGTCGTTACGGATACGACCAACCAATACGTCATCAATACCACCAGCGTCACGAACTTGAGTCGGGAAATCATTCCCTTCAAATACACGAACACCTTCAGTTTGTTTCAAAAGCTCAATCACTTGGCTTGCATCAATCGGTGAACTGGTTTCAATGTGAACCGCTTCTGCATGGCCGTAAAACACAGGCACACGAACACAAGTCGGGTTAACCATAATTGAAGGATCGTTGAAGATTTTTTGGGTTTCCCACACCATCTTCATCTCTTCTTTGGTGTAACCGTTATCCATAAACATATCGATTTGCGGAATACAGTTAAACGCGATTTGTTGGCTGAATGCATTGCTATCAGCAGGTACACCATTCAGCAGTTTTGCCGTTTGACCTGCAAGCTCATCAATACCCGCTTTACCTGCGCCCGAAACCGACTGATAGGTAGAAACGTTGATACGCTCTATACCTACAGCATCATAAATCGGTTTTAATGCCACCAGCATCTGAATGGTTGAACAATTCGGGTTGGCAATGATATTGCGGTTACGGAACTCTGCAATCGCTTCAGGGTTAACCTCAGGCACAACCAGCGGCACATCGTAGTCGTAACGGAATTGTGAGGTATTATCGATAACCACCACACCCGCTTCAGCAGCAATTGGTGCCCATTTTGCAGATAGGTCACCACCTGCCGAGAACAGCGCAATATGTGCTTGGGACCAATCGAAGTTTTCTACGTTCTGAACCTCAATCGTTTTACCGTTAAAACGGTAAGTTTTGCCTTCGCTACGCTCGCTCGCCAACAAGAACAGTTCACCAACTGGAAACTTACGCTCCTTGAGAACTTCTAACATTGTTTCACCGACTGCGCCTGTTGCGCCGAAGATTGCTACATTAAATTGCTGGCTCATTGGTTACCTCAATTCTAAAACCTAATTTCTCTAGCGGTGCTAAGTTGGACAGCTCATCACCAACAAGCGTGATCGCGCTGTATTCGCGTCTGTCCCAATAATTCTTACGCATCAAGTCAAACGCACCCGGTTGACCGATTTCACGACGGAACTGCGCATCGTCTTTTCTTACATCGTAGACGAGTTGAATCAAATTAAATAATGTTGCTTCATCCCAAGCGCGCTCCAGTATGACTTTAGGAATCGGTGCGATTGGCAATAAAGTTGAAGGGTTAGCAAAAGCGCTTGATTCAATGAACTCACAATAACTATTAAAAATCATTGTTGTTCCACGCGCTTTACCTTCTAAGCCATAGCCCGCTACGTGTGGCGTAGCAAACGCTAGCAGTGGCAACAGATCCATATCCACTTGTGGTTCAAACTCAAACACGTCTAGAGCTGCAATAAAACCGTCTTGCTTTTGCAAACGAGCTTTCAGCGCTGCGTTATCGACGATTGGACCACGAGCAGCGTTAATCAGAATTTGATCGCATCTCAGGCTCTCAAGTACTTGTTCGTTAATCAGATGATGGGTCGGCCATTCACCGTCAGTGGTGATTGGTGTATGCAGCGTGATGACATCTGCTTTACTTAATAACTCATCAAGCGGCGTAAACTCGCGAGAGTCTCCTTCTGCCTGCTTCGGTGGATCGTTCAGCAGAACGTTAATACCCATCCCAGTTAAACATTCAGAGAGGTAAGTACCCACTTGCCCTGCACCAATAATACCAACTGTCTTTTCAAATATTGAAAAGCCATGTTGCTGCGACAAGACCATCAAGACACTCACTACGTATTCAGCAACGCCAACCTTGTTACAACCCGGCGCAGCGGTAAAGAAAATACCACGTTGCTCAAGTAACGCTTGATCGACATGGTCCATACCAGCTGTTGCCGTACCGACAAATCGTAGTTTATTAGCTTTACTCAATAACGCTTCATCAACTTTAGTTACTGAGCGAATCATCAGCGCATCTACATCGACTAAATCGTCGGCAGTTAGAGTACGACCGGGTTTAAGAATCACTTCGCCCAATTGGCTGAATAGCTCTTCAGCGTAAGGCATATTTTCATCGATTAAGATTTTCATTGCAGAATTTAACCCTGATTTTAACCATAGGGGGCCTGTTTCCCTTCTATAGCAGGCATTGTGCAAAAAAGAGCGGAAGGTGTCGAGGATAATAGGCTTAAGCCCCAAAAATAAAAATACCCAGTGGCAATGATAGCCACTGGGCAATATCCAGAACAAAAGGATCTCGTCCCGCTCTCCATGGGACAAAGTCAGCGTCTGTTTGATCAGTCAAACTGATCGGTTCTGGAAACCAAAATACCAATCTAAGTAAGTTGTTACTCCAATTGGTATTACCTTACGGTATCCTTGGTCTCTTAAGCTTCGTACTTCTTGATTACTAGAGTGGCGTTAGTGCCACCGAATCCAAAGCTGTTTGACATAACTGTTGTCAGCTCTTGCTCACGCATTTCACTTACGATATCCAGACCAGCAGCTGCTTCGTCTAAGTTATCGATGTTAATGCTTGGAGCGATGAAGCCGTGATGTAGCATTAGAGTTGAGTAAATCGCTTCGTGTACACCCGCTGCACCTAGAGCATGACCTGTCATTGCTTTCGTTGCAGAAATTGCTGGGCTGTTGCCGCCGAACACTTCTTGGATAGCACCAAGTTCTTTCACGTCACCAACAGGTGTTGATGTACCGTGAGTGTTCACGTAATCCACTTTGTCGATACCTTGCATTGCCATCTTCATACAACGCACAGCACCTTCGCCTGATGGCGCAACCATGTCATAGCCGTCAGAAGTCGCACCGTAACCTACGATCTCGCCATAGATTTTCGCGCCACGAGCAAGTGCATGCTCAAGTTCTTCGATAACAACCATACCGCCGCCACCAGAGATAACGAAACCGTCGCGGTCTGCGTCATAAGTACGAGACGCTTTGTCTGGTGAATCATTGTATTTAGTAGATAGTGCGCCCATTGCATCGAACATCATAGTCAATGACCAATCTAGCTCTTCACCACCACCTGCAAATACGATGTCTTGTTTACCCAGTTGGATAAGTTCCATTGCGTGACCAATACAGTGTGCCGAAGTTGCACATGCAGAACTGATTGAGTAGTTCACACCACGGATTTTGAATGGCGTTGCCAAACATGCAGAAACCGTTGAAGACATTGTGCGCGGTACCATGTATGGACCAATACGCTTCACGCCTTTCTCACGTAGAGTATCAACCGCGATCACTTGGTTCAGTGATGAAGCACCACCAGAACCTGCAACGATACCTGTACGATCATTAGAAACTTGTTCAGGAGCAAGACCCGCATCAGCGATTGCTTGTTCCATTGATAGGTAAGCAAATGCCGCCGCATCACCCATAAAGCGCATCTGTTTGCGATCGATATGGTCAGCAGGGTTCATCTTCAAGTTACCCCAAACTTGTGAGCGAAGACCTTGCTCTTTAAATTGCTCAGAGCCTGTGATGCCTGATTTGCCAGCTTTAAGAGACGATAAAACTTCTTCGACGTTGTTACCGATACTTGAAACAATACCCATACCGGTGATTACGACTCGTTTCATGTGACATTCCTATTATTCAATAATTCGTTAAATGATAACGAAGATGGACTTCAAAAGTGGTCAGCTTTCCCATTAATCCGTACAATCTCGACAATATTTCGCCGAATTTGAAAGAATTTTCCTACTATGACATCCATTACTAACGCACAGCTTGGCTGGAATGATGCCGGAACGCCGGTTTCAGACCAGTTCGATGATGTTTATTTTTCAAACGTCAATGGACTGGAAGAAACTCGCTATGTGTTTCTAACACAAAATAATCTTCCTCAAAGATGGCAAGATTATGACCAAAAGCGTTTTGTCATTGCCGAAACTGGATTCGGTACTGGATTAAACTTCCTCGCAGTTTGGCATTGGTTTGAGAAGTTTAGACAGCAAAACCCCGAAGCGATACTACAATCGTTACATTTCATCAGTTTTGAGAAGTTCCCGCTAAGTAAGGCTGACTTAATTAAAGCGCATGAATCTTGGCCTGAACTGGCTGATTACGCTCAACAACTCCAAGAATTCTATCCGATTGCTGTTCCTGAATGTCACCGCATCGTCTTAGCCGATGGTGCAATTACTCTCGATTTGTGGTTTGGTGACATTAAAGACTGTATGCCAAAAGTGCCAACTCTCAAGCAAGGCATTGTTGATGCTTGGTTTTTAGACGGCTTCGCACCAAGCAAAAACCCTGAAATGTGGAACCAAAATCTGTTCGATGGTATGGCAAAACTGGCTAAGCAAGACTGTACCTGCGCAACGTTCACGGCGGCAGGTTTCGTGCGTAGAGGTTTAATCGAAGCTGGCTTTGATATGAAGAAAGTCAAAGGCTTCGGTACAAAACGAGAAATGATTGCTGGTAAGCTCAAAGAGAAAACCGCGTACAGCAACATTAAACCTTGGTTCCATGTTGAAGCGACTGACAATCTGCATGACGTTGCGATTATTGGTGGTGGTATTGCAAGTGCTGCTCTTGCAAAAACACTCACAGCAAGAGGTATATCGGTCTCTATGTATTGCAAAGATGAAGCCCCTGCGGAAGGCGCGTCGGGCAATCGTCAGGGTGCAGTATATCCTCTGCTTAATAGCGAACACTCTGGCGTATCACGTGTGTTTGCTCCAGCCTTTTTATTTGCTCGACAATTTATCGACCAAGCGGCAAAGACCGTTTCGTTTGACCATGACTGGTGTGGCGTGACTCAGCTAATGTGGGATGACAAATCGACCAAGAAACTGGACACCATGTTGAAAGCGGATTTCTCGCCGGAATTGGTATCCAAACATAATGTTGATCAGACCAACCAAATGGTGGGATTGCCGGTAGATGTGGAAAGTCTCTCCTACCCTATGGGCGGCTGGCTGTCTCCTGCTCAGTTAACTCAAGGCTTAATTGCTGAGCTAGAGCAACAAGGTAAGCTAAAGGTTTACTACCAGCACCATGTTGATTCGCTCGACTGGCAAGAGGAAGAAAAACAGTGGCAACTGACCTGTGGAGAGAAAAAGCTCCACCATCAAGCGGTTGTTATTGCCACTGGGCATCTGTTTGATAGCCTGACGCAAACACAATTTGTCCCTCTCGGTAAAGTAAAAGGGCAAGTGAGTCATATCCCAACCAACCACGAATTGCAGCAATTAAACACTGTGCTCTGCTATGACGGTTATATGACGCCTTGTAACCCGAACAATCAACATCACTGTATCGGTGCCAGCTACGACCGTTCACACTTAGATCAAGAGTTTGATCCACAGGCTCAAGTTGAAAACGCTCAGCGCCTCAAAAACTGCTTACCTCAGCAAGCATGGCCAAACAGTGTCGATGTGAGCGAGAACCAATCTCGCCAAGGCATTCGCTGCGTGAGTCGCGATCACCTTCCGTTTGTGGGTAACGTTGGGAACTTTGAAGCAATTACAGAACAATACTCCGAACTAAACGGGATGAGCGAGAGCGACGCTTCTGATATTGCCCAATATCCTCAGTTGTATTCATTACTTGGGTTGGGCTCGCGCGGTTTGAGTTCCGCGCCACTCATGGCTGAACTGCTCGCCTCACAAATGAGTGGTGACCCGTTGCCTCTGCCTAACGATGTGCTTGAAACCCTTCATCCAAGCAGAATGTGGGTAAGAAAGCTGCGCAAAGGGAAAGCGTTAACAGAGAAGTAAATCGGTTCTGCAAACACGAAAAAGCCTCGCAATAGCGAGGCTTCTTTATCAATGCGATTTAAAGATTAAGCAGCCAGTTTTGCTACCGCTTCTTTTAGTTGAGCCGCGATGCTTTCATCAGTCACGACACCGCTTTCCATATCGAAATTGTCGTAGAAGTTTGGTACTGAAACTGTTGCTTTTACGTTGCCACCGAAGTAGCTAGCAGAGCCAGAAGCAGCAGCTAATACTGATGATGCGCCGCCAGGACCAGGTGATGTTGCTAAGTATACCGCTGGTTTATTTTTAAATACTTCACGGTCGATACGAGTCGCCCAGTCAAACAGGTTTTTGTACGCTGCAGGGTAGTGACCGTTGTGCTCAGCAAAAGAGATAACAAATGCATCTGCCTGTGCTAAATCACGTAGGAAACCTAACGCGCCTTCAGCCTGACCAATCTCTTTTTCAAGATCTTCGCTGAACATAGGTACGTTGTAGTTGTTGATGTCCAGCACTTGAACTTCAGCACCATCAATCAAATTTGCTGTATAAGTTGCCAATGCTTTGTTAATAGAGGTTGAACTGGTGCTTGCACCGAATGCGATAACTTTCATGACGATAATCCTGTGTGCTGTTTTGATGTGATTAGATTAATCTTTGAACACCTTGCCCACAAGCCGAATTATTGTATGAGGTCATTCAAAAATTTTGAATGATGCGTTATTCGCGCCTCACCTATCGATGTTTCTCAATGAACAATCAACGCATAAAAAAATAGCAGCGTAATTGCTGCCATCTTTTGTATTTTGTTCTTCGCAATGTGACTAAGCTTGGTTCGATAACTCGTTCCACAAGTCAGACACAATAATACGGTCTGCTGGCGTCAACTCAGAGCGAGCCTCTTCCAAACTTTTTTCAATACGTACTTTTAGCTCAGCGATGTCTTCAATGCCTTCTTCTTCACACGATGCTGCGGATAGTGAAATGTGCCCACGTAAATAACCACCAGCAAACAGTTCATCATCCGATGCAGTGGCAATACGTGTATCAATCAGCTCTAAAAGTTTTTCTTCAAATTCAATAATCATGTTCTATGAATACCTAGTTTTATCAAGACTGTGCAGTTGCGTATGGGTTACTTAATCACAAACTGCTCAGCCGTTAGTTCTGGTGTCTGATAAAACGACTGCAATGCCTGAGAAAGCATTTTCACTCGTTCAGGTAATCCATGTTGCAAAATACTCAAGACTTCTTGATGGACTTTCGCCATGAATGCCAGACGGTCTGGTTCAAAATCGCCGCTAAGGTTGTCACAACTTACCGTAAAAGGAAACCCTGCACTGAGCGACAATATCCACTCATAAGCTTGGGGACGAATTTCGACTTTCTCGAACTCTGCCTGCACTTGCTCAGAACGACCATCGGGATGATACCAGTAACCAAAATCTTCCAATAAACGACGCTCAGGGCCAGCCACACACCAGTGCGCAATTTCATGCAAAGCAGAGGCATAGAAACCGCGAGCAAAAATAATCCGGTGATAATCCACCTTATCATCAGCAGGTAAGTAGACAGGCTCGTCACCGCCTAACTCCAGCTTAGTGTTAAACGAACTGAAGAAGGTTTGGTTAAAGATGTCGATCAAATCAGTGTATTGGTGAGACATAACAGCAAGTTCTTGGGTATGCGACGTATGAAGTTAACAACGAGCTGCATTTTCGCGGCTTTTTGCTCTGAGGTAAAGTGCAGGAATGAATGTATTAGTTTTATTTATCTGTAAAACTGATGTCAAAACGCCAAAAAGCGGTCGTATTCCGTTTCATCTGATACTACACTGCGCACCTTTCTCAGCCCCTGATTCATCACGACTCTCAACAAACAATCATTTATAGGTGTAATACTATGCTGCTCAGCGTTTTGTACATTATCGGGATTACAGCGGAAGCCATGACTGGTGCCCTCAGCGCTGGTCGCAAAAAGATGGATTGGTTTGGTGTCATGTTAGTCGCCAGCGCTACAGCTATTGGTGGCGGAACCGTACGTGATATTTTGCTGGGTCATTACCCTCTAGGCTGGGTAGAGAATCCAGAATTTCTTGTGATTACCTGCGTTGCGGGTGTTGTGACAACCGGTATTTACAAATGGGTGATCAAGCTGAAAGGTCTGTTTATTCGCTTAGATGCTCTGGGTTTAATTGTATTCAGTATTATCGGCACCAAAGTGGCAATGGGCATGGGGCTGCATGAAGTAATCTGTGTGGTGTCCGCGCTGGTAACTGGTGTATTTGGCGGTTTGCTGCGTGATCTGATTTGTCGCCAACAACCTTTGGTATTGCATGACGAACTGTATGCTTCCGTGGCACTTGTCGCCTCAGTGCTCTATTTAGCATTATTAAAATTTGGGGTGAATGATGTGACCAGCACCATCATTACTTTAGTGGTCGGTTACCTGCTACGCATGGCTGCGGTGCGTTTTAAATGGCGTTTACCGTCTTTTCACCTTGAAGCTGAAAACTCGATTCACTGAACTGGAATAAGCAAACCAAACCAGTTTAGTTTTTACTCGTAATGCAAAACAAAACGCCCTCAAGTGAGGGCGTTTTTCATTCATAAATACAAGATTAGATGTGTGGTGTCTCTGTTGTTACACCGTGGTTCTGACCACGATGACGTAACAGATGATCCATCAACACAATCGCCAGCATAGCTTCAGCGATTGGCACCGCGCGAATACCAACACATGGGTCATGACGACCTTTCGTAATCAGTTGCGTTGGCTCACCAGCGCGAGTGATTGTGTCACCCGGAACCGTAATGCTCGATGTTGGTTTAAGTGCAATGTTCGCGACAATGTCTTGTCCCGTAGAAATGCCACCTAAGATACCGCCAGCGTGGTTGCTCTTAAAACCTTCCGGAGAAAGTGGGTCACGGTGCTCACTGCCACGTTGATTGACCACATCAAAACCATCACCGATTTCGACACCTTTCACCGCGTTAATGCTCATCAAAGCATGTGCGATGTCTGCATCTAAGCGATCAAATACCGGCTCACCTAAACCGACAGGCAGATTGGTTGCAACCACCTGTATTTTGGCACCGATAGAATCACCTTCTTTTTTCAGGTCACGAATCAGTTGGTCGAATGCTTCCACTTTATCGACATCTGGACAGAAGAAAGCGTTGTTTTCGATTTCATTCCAATCCACTTTATCAATCGAGATATCACCCATTTGTGATAAGTAAGCACGGATCTCAACACCAAATTCTTGCTTCAGATATTTCTTCGCAATACCACCAGCAGCAACGCGCATTGCCGTTTCACGAGCAGACGAACGGCCACCACCACGGTAATCACGAATGCCGTACTTTTGATGGTAGGTGTAGTCAGCGTGCCCTGGGCGGAATTTATCTTTGATTTCTGAATAATCTTTTGAACGCTGATCGGTATTTTCAATCAGTAATCCAATCGACGTTCCTGTGGTTTTTCCTTCAAAAACCCCAGAAAGAATTTTCACTTCATCCGGTTCACGGCGCTGAGTGGTATAACGAGATGTGCCCGGGCGGCGACGGTCTAGGTCGAGTTGTAAATCCGCCTCGCTAATCTCAAGTCCCGGAGGGCATCCGTCTACGATACATCCAAGTGCGATACCGTGACTTTCTCCGAACGTGGTTACTCGGAAATGTTGTCCGATACTGTTTCCTGCCATTACTTCCTCAAATTAGTGCGTTGAAAGTAGGAACGAACCACTTCCAACATACTGATAGCTATTCTTCGTGGATTCATAGTGGCTTTATTACGTTTTGATGTAAAGCCCTTAACCGCATCAAATTGGACAAAAATAGCCAGCCCAAAAATGAAAACGCCGACACTAAGGTCGGCGCTTTGCGAGAGTTCGAAATTAATCGATATAAAGTGCGAAATCTGAGGCACATTCGAGCAGTTGCTGACGTGTGAGCATAAACACGCCGTGACCGCCATTTTCAAACTCTAACCAAGTGAATGGAATGTGTGGGTACTGATCCATCATATGAATCATCGAGTTGCCCACTTCACAAATCAAGATACCGTTTTCTGATAGGTAACGTGGTGCATTCGCAAGAATACGACGAACCAGTTTCAAGCCATCGGTACCTGCAGCAAGGCCTAGAGCAGGTTCATGTTTGAACTCCGCTGGCAAGCTATCCATATCTTCCTGATCTACATACGGTGGGTTAGAAACGATAATGTCGTATTGTGATTCTGGTAAATCACGGAACAGATCCGAACGAATCGGGAACACTTGCTGTTCAAGACCATGATCTTGAATGTTTTGCTCTGCAACCGCTAAGGCGTCTGTCGAAATATCAATCGCGTCCACTTCCGCTTCAGGGAATGCATACGCACAGGCAATCGCAATACAACCACTACCGGTACACAGATCCATAATGCGAGTTGGCTCTTCAACAAGCCAAGGTGAGAATTGCGCTTGAATCAGTTCACCAATTGGCGAACGAGGTACAAGTACACGTTCATCGACGAAGAACTCTAACCCACAGAACCACGCTTTATTGGTTAAATAAGCGGTTGGAGTGCGGTCTTTAATACGTGTGATAACACGTTCAACAATACGTAAACGCTCGCTAGATGTTAAGCGAGAGTTCAAAGCATGAGGAGGCACGTCGATCGGCAGATATAGGGTTGGCAGCACAAGTTGCACCGCTTCATCCCACGCATTATCCGTTCCATGACCATAAAATAAATTGGCTGCATTAAAACGGCTAACCGTCCAACGAATCATATCCTGAAGGGTGTGAAGTTCCGAAACGGCTTCTTCTACAAAAATCTTATCCAAAATTGCCTCCGAAAAGCGCTACAATACTGCGAATATTGATTAGTAACTGATTAACCAATTCTAATGAGCAAAAAAGACACCGATTACAACGACAATGATTATTTAGACGCTGACGATGATTTTGCAATGTTTCGCGATGCAGTAAAGGGCGTAAAAAAGTTAACGCAGGATACCATAGTCCAACAGCCAAACAGAAATGCTAAACAAAAAGAAATCATCAAAGGTTCACGTGAAGCAAGCGACAGTAATTTTTACTTCTCTGACGAGTTTGTACCTCTACTCAGCGAAGAAGGTCCAACTCGCTACGCTCGCGATGACGTTTCTAAATATGAAGTGAAAAAACTGCGTCGTGGTGTCTACGTACCGGATGTGTTCTTAGATATGCACGGCATGACTCAACAAGAAGCCAAACGTGAACTTGGGGCTATGATCGCTTACTGCGTAAAAGAGAGTGTACATACTGCTTGTGTACAGCACGGTATCGGTAAACATATCCTGAAGCAAAAAGTGCCGTTGTGGTTGGCACAGCACCCTGACGTAATGGCATTCCATCAAGCGCCACTAGAGTTTGGCGGCGCTGGTGCACTGCTGGTATTGATTTCTATCCCAGAAAAGTAATCACATTGAGTCTCAATGGATAAAGTGCAACAAAGATACTAAGGCATAAATGCCCTAGTTTAAGCTCATTCGATATGTTGAGTGCTTTGTGTTGCTTTACCCATTGAGGTTTCCATCCCGCTAATAACGCATATCCGGCGGAATTGGCATCTTCTCTTCTTGCAGTATCGGACGCTGACCGCCTCTACGGCGATATTGTTTAAGCTGGAAAATGTAAGCCAGAACCTGAGCCACCGCCACGAACAAACCGTCTGGAATTTCCTGTTCTAATTCAGTGGTATGGTATAAGGCACGCGCCAATGGCGGAGCAGGAACAATCATTATGCTATGCTCTCGCGCCACTTCACGAATTTTCAGAGCCATATGATCAACACCTTTAGCGACCACCACCGGTGCCCTATCAGTATTTTGCTTATATCGCAATGCAACAGAGAAGTGATCCGGGTTGGTAATGATAACGTCGGCTTGTGGTACTTCTGCCATCATACGGCGCTGAGCAGCTTCACGTTGCAACATTCGGATACGGCCCTTAACTTCCGGTTTACCTTCCGTATCTTTGTACTCATCTTTCACTTCTTGTTTGGTCATTTTCAACTGGTTAGCGTGTTGCCAAATCTGGAAAGGAATATCAATCGCGACAACCACCAGCAATGAGCAGCTAATCAGCAGGACGAAGTTAAGCAAGATATCCAACGCATGAAAAATATTCTGCGGGAACACATCTAGGCTTAGCTGAAACAGATCGTGCTTAGAGCGGTCAATTAAGGTAAACGCCACTCCGGCGACTAAAGAAACCTTTAATATCGACTTGATCAGCTCAACCCAGCTTTGCAAACCAAACATTCGCTTGAAGCCACTGAGTGGATTCAGTTTCGAAAATTTTGGCATTGCCGCTTCCACAGAGAAATTCACACCGCCTACGCCAGCAGCGCCAATAAAAGCAGCAATAAACAGTGTAATAAGCACCAGCAAAAGCGGGAGAAGAAGATTAACGAGAGCCGATGACGCGATATCAAACAGTTTGCCGAGATCGAAAATCTCCTCTCGGCTCAAACTAAACAAACGTCGCATTGAGGCAAAAAGTCCGCCTGCTAACGCATCTCCGAACCACATCAGAGACACTGCGCCAACCACTAATACCGATACAGAAGCCAGCTCCTTCGAACGCGCAACCTGACCTTTTTCTTTGGCCTGTTGCAGCCTTCTGGGCGTGGCGTCTTCGGTCCTTTCTTGACCGTCTGATTCTGCCAACTCAGCCTCCTAAAGCTAACAATCTAATCGGATAAGGCTGCAAACCTGTTGCTCGCCTTGCAACCAATAGAGTTCGTAATGAGTATAAAGACCACTGATGATAAACCAACAAAGCAGTAAGCCGACCATCAAGGCAAACGCAAAACCCAAAGAGAAAATGTTCAACTGCGGTGCAGCACGGGTCATAACACCAAATGACAAGTTCACCGTCAACAACGCGATGATGCCGGACAGCGACATACTTAACGCAACTTTAAATATAGTCCCGAACCAGAGTGCCATCTGCTGGAAATCTAAATTGTTTAGCCCCGGCTCTCCAATGGGTAAGCTTTTAAAGCTAAACGCCAGCAATTGAATCATCTTTAAATGCCCATCACTGGCAAGAAAGAACATAGTGGCTAAGAACATGAACAACTGACCAAGCAACGGCGTATTCTGACCGTTGGCAGGGTCCACCATGGATGCGAAACCTAAGCTCGATTGCATACCAAGAATCTGGCCGAGCATAACGAAAGTTTGAATAATAAACTGCGTTACCATCCCCATGGAGACACCAATGACCAACTGCTCCAAAGTAATCATAAACCCTTGAAGAGAAAGCAGTTGAATGTTGTCCGGTACCGCTGGAATAGCGGGCATAAGCGCTAAGGTTAAGGCTAAGCCGAAATAGAGACGGATTCGTGCAGAAACAAATCGAGCACCCGTTACCGTCATTACCATCAGCATCGCGGAGATGCGCGTATATGGCCAAAAATAATTGGCGATAAAATCAAGGACGACGGTGGCTGGATACTCCATGTTTGCTCCTAGTAGAGAACCTGAGGCAAACGCTCAATCATGGAATAAAAGAAATCCATCTGCATTTGCACCATCCAGTGAGCAAATGCCATCAAAGCCAGCAGTGTGACGATCAAACGCGGCAAAAAGCTCAGCGTCTGTTCGTTGATTGACGTAGCAGCCTGAAAAATTGCGACAACCAGACCCACCAGCAGACTCGGAATGATGATGGCACACACCATAATGAGTACCATCCATAACGCGTCACGAAAGAGTTCAACAAATATTTCAGGTGTCATGCTTTTCTCCCGCTACAACGCAAAACTGCCGGCGAGTGTGGAGAGAATCAAGTTCCATCCATCAACCAACACAAACAACATCAATTTAAATGGCAGCGATACGATCATCGGTGACAACATCATCATACCCATTGCCATCAGTACCGATGCCACAACAAGGTCGATAATCAGAAATGGCAAAAACAGCATAAAGCCAATCTGGAAAGCGGTTTTCAGCTCAGAAGTAATAAACGCTGGAATCAATACCGCCATAGAGACATCTTCTGGGTTTTGCGCATCAGAGCCCGATATGTTGACGAAGGTTTCCAAATCTTTCACACGTGTCTGTTTGAGCATGAAATCCTTCATCGGTATTTGAGCGGTATCAAACGCCTCTCTTGCGGTCATCTGTTCATTCAAATAAGGCTGAACCGCCTCTTCGTTAATCTTATTAATTACCGGAGACATGATGAAGAAGGTCAAAAAGATTGCGATACCAATGATGACTTGGTTTGATGGCGTTTGCTGCAAACCCATCGCCTGACGAAGAATCGACATCACCACCACAATTCGGGTAAAGGAAGTCATCAAAATGACCATGGCAGGCAAAAAGCCCAGCATGGTCATTAAGGCTAAAATTTGTAAGTTTATCGAGTAATCTTCGCTGCCATCCGGATTGGTGGTCATGGTAAAAGCGGGAATTCCCGCACCGCCACTGCTGCTACCCATAGCGATAGTACGCGAAGCACCTTGGTCTTTTTGCATCGCAGTCACAGTAACATTCTGTGCACCCGCAGCCGTTGAAGGGATAGGTGTTTCCAGCTCTTGTTGCGCATAAGCTAACGGCGTAAATACCAAAGCGCTCACCCAGACAATAAGCGCTAAGCGAGCCCATAGATTGCGCAACACATCAAACAGGTGTGTTTTTATCATTCTTTTTTAGTAGCTGAGTCAAAGTGTTAGAAAATGGTACCGACTCTAGCTCCTCCTGAGTCAATGGAGTTTCCAATTTAGAGATCAACTGAACTGACTGAGATGTAACGCCAATCAGAAATTGCTCCTCTCCCGCTTGTACTATCATCAAACGCTCTTTGGTGCCAATCGGTAACTGGCGAACGACGCTCAAGCCCTTTTGCTGACCAAATGCAGGAACTCGCATCCGTTTAAGTAACCAAGCCATACCAATGATGATGGCTATAACGAACAATAGCGACCCTAATGTAGTCGCTATATCGAACTGGTCGCTTTGGGCTGCCAGCGCAGGGCTAGCAACCAAAGATAACACTATGAATTTGCGCATAATGTTATCTCAATTTCTTAATACGTTCTGTTTGACTAATAACGTCAGTTAAACGAATACCGAACTTATCGTTGACCACAACCACTTCGCCGTGAGCAATCAGGGTGCCATTAACCATCACATCTAATGACTCACCAGCAATGCGGTCAAGCTCCACAACAGAACCTTGGTTGAGTTGCAGTAAGTTACGGATACTGATTTTAGAGCGGCCGACTTCCATTGAGATGGTCACGGGAATATCCATGATGGTATCAAGCTTACGACGCTCATCATCCGTGATTGGTGATGTGGTGTCTTTTAACTCATCCAAAGGTGCCGCTAAAATTTCATCAACATCTATATCTGGCGCGTTTGGATCTTCGCCAAGGGCTGCTGCCCACTCATCTGCAAGCTTTTGATCATCTGACTTTGACATCTAGGCTACCTATTTCCTTAATCAATCAACTCTTCGTCGTCTTCATCTTCCTCGTCATCTAACTCGGCAATAATGTCTTTGCCAAGAAATGCGAGGTCAGTTTTGACAACATCAGGACGTCTAATTTTTTCTGAAATCTGAACTGCCATTTTTTCACCCGAGCGTCCCATTTTGACGCGGTAGGTTGGCAATTCCTCAACAAACATTACGGCGTGTTCAGGCATCTTAATTGGGATGATATCCCCTGCCTGAAGCTCCATAAGATCACGTAACGCAATATCTTGTTCTAATAAATTCACTCGGAAGTTAACAGGCACATCCATGATCTCTTCGCGAAGCGCCGAGCTCCAACGAACGTCGGTTTCCATCTTGTCTGACTGAACACCCGCATCGAGAAGTTCTCGGATAGGTTCAACCATCGAATAAGGCATAACAACGTGGAAATCACCGCCGCCACCATCCACTTCAATATGGAATGAACTGACGACAATCACTTCTGTCGGGCTGACAATGTTCGCCATACTTGGGTTTACTTCAGAATCCAAGTATTCAAATTCAACCCCCATCACCGGAGACCAAGCTTCTTTGTAATCGCCAAATACGATTTTAAGCAGTAGCTGAGTAACACGACGCTCAGTCGGCGTGAACTCACGCCCTTCGATACGCGCATGATAGCGTCCATCACCACCAAAGAAGTTTTCTACTAAGATGAAAACAAGACGAGCTTCCATGGTCACAAGCGCCGTACCTTTAAGCGGACGGAAACGAACCATGTTCAAACTGGTAGGAACGTAAAGGGTGTTTTGATATTCGCCGAACTTCATCATTTGCACGCCGTTGATCGAAACTTCGGCGGTTTTTCGCAACATGTTGAATAAACTGATCCGCATATGACGGGCAAAACGCTCGTTGATAAGTTCGAGCGTTGGCATTCGACCACGAACAATACGATCTTGTGACGAGAAGTCGAACGAGATGGCACTTTCGTCCGCAGTGTCGAGATTTTCTTCTACTTCGTCAACGCTATCTACCCCGTGGAGTAGCGCATCAATTTCGTCTTGGCTTAATAGATCGGTCACACTTCACCTACTGCATTACAAAATCAGTAAACAACACACGTTCAATGACTGGTTTACCAACCACTTTCGTCATTACGGCTTTAATGTCGTCGGTCGCTTTATCACGTAACTCAATACGGCCTGTTACTTCTCGCAATTGCTCAACCGTTGCAGAGGCAAATGTTGCAAGCAATGTACTTTCAATCAGAGGTGAGTGATAACGAGCAAGATTGTCGTTTTCGCTGCCTCTAACCATGAGCTGTACTTTAATCTGTACCACGCGATTACGGGTATCACTGGTTACGTTAAACACAAACGGCTGAGCAATGTTTACATAAGATACCGGTTCAACCTGAGCGGAAGTTTGGCTAGCGCTCATATCGCTATCTGGGCTTGAATCGTCAGAGCCCATAAGGAAAAAGGCTGCGACACCGCCGATTAACAACACAACGACAGCAATAATGATGATCAGTAGTTTCTTTTTACCTTTCGGAGCTTCTGCTGGGAGTTCTTCAACAGCCATAACGTTCTCTATGTTGTTATTTTTTAATTAAGATTTACTTAGTTTAAGCGTAATAACTGATTCCATCACGCTTTGCAGCCACATTCAAATCAAGTTTGACGTTTGTATCAAGGTTTTCTTCACTTTGTCGGTTATCACCGCTCGCAGATTGACCACCCGAACCATCGCCACTTGCCGCATAGCGCTGCTGCTGACCCGAACTTTGTTGCTGAACAGAAGTATCGCCCAACTGAACACCTTGGTTATTCAGCATTTCACGCAATCTTGGCATAGATTGCTCAAGAGCATCACGAGCTTGTTGGTTAGCCACGGTAAAATGCACTGTGGCGCCATCGCCATTCATGTTCATACGAATATGCATACGGCCCAGCTCTGGCGGATCAAGGCGGATATCGATATTCTTCAAGTTCTTAGACAGCATCACTTGTACACGTTCAGCCATCTGCTCTGCCGCCATATCACCTCTAGACAACTGCAAAGGTACGTTTTGTTGGGCTGCTTGTAGAGGCTCACTGCGTAAACTTTGAGGGCTATTTAATCCCTGCTGACCCGCCACCGCAGAAAGTTGCTGTGCCAAATGTGAATCGGCACCATCGCTGTGTTTATTTCCTTCCATCAAGGCATTTAACGCTTTGGCACCTAAGCCAGCTTTAAGAGCAGCTTGATTAACCGTCGGGTCAATTTGATTTGCCATCGCGCCAGCCAACATTGGATTAGCCTGTGCGTTAGCTTGCGGTAACTGTACTTGAGCTTCAGCATGGATAGGCACCTGAGATTGCGCCATCATTGCTTTATCAGCTTGGCTTAACATGGCTTGCGGATTCTGTGCGCCTTGAGACAAAGCTTGTGATACTGCTGCATGCGCTACGGATTTCGCCGCAACCTTACCTTCAGCGAGATTGTTTATCTCCGCCGCTACACTTGCAGCTTCAGTATTATTGTTCCCCCAAGGAATCGCCGCAGGTGCGACCGATGCTACCGCTTCTTTTGAAACCAAAGTATCTTGCGACGCTGAAGGATCCTGAGCGTCTACAACTGGTTGTGAAACATTAGCGTTTTGTGAAACGTTAGAGCCTTGAGCGACCATAATATCTTGATTTGCAACATTTGCCCCAGTGAGCTTAGATTGTTTAGCCAAGATAGCGGCTTGTTCACTGTCACTGAGTGCTTTGATCTCTTTTGCGTTTGTTTCTGGCGCGATCAGCACTTCGCCCTCACTGTCAGCATGCTTCAGCGACGGCTCTTGTTGTAACTGCTTCGCTTGAGGGTGAGTCGAATTCAACTGAGCGACCAGCTCTGGATCGAGTTCTGAATCAGCACCACTTTGCATTTTTTCAGATTGTACAGATTTCTCAGAAAGCTCGGCTTCTTTTTCATGTGGCAAAGCCTTGCCATCATTTTTTACCAGCGTCTGATTTGCCTCTTGCAAGCGGCCTAGTATCTTGTCGCCTTCATCCATCGCTTTCGCTGTTTTTGCTTTTAACTCTGCTTGTTCAGGCTCTTCAGAAGCAATGAAACGCTTGAGGTTTTCAGAAACCTCCACGCTCTCATCCGCGACCAACTTTGGCTCAACGGAAACCTCAGAACCGTTTTCAGCTTTAACCGCAACGTCATCATCACCTTGGCTTAAAAGCTCATCAGTGCTGGTTGCTTTCACTTCAGCGCCCTCTACGGATTTCACTTCTTTTGCCTCTGAAGCGCTATCACTGGAAGCGGGTGCATCACTTTTACCAAGCAGCAGTGAAGCCAGTCTTTCCAAAAAGCCTTTTGATTCTCCGCTGTCACCGCTGACTAAATCCTGCGCAGGGGCAGACTTAGTCACATTGGTAACTTTAGAAGTCTCTACTGAAGGAGTTAAATTGACATTCATACACAGCTCACTCGCATTAATCACTGCAAACCTTTGCCGCTCTAGACGGGAATAGCCCGCTGGCAAAGGGTTGCTAATCTGTTCGCGTTAAAATTGTATTAATAATTGCAAAAAACGAGCCAACCGTCAGATATTCTCTACGATTAAAAATGAGCTCTACAGAGTGTTGGTACGGCGACGATTGAAGTTGATAGTCGAAAACTCATCCATCATTTTCTGATCTCGTTTCTCTTGCAAGCGCTGATGTTCAGTCTGCTTTTTCTCAATCAGCCATTCGTAAGAACGGCGTTGCTTACGGACATCCAACCAATAAGACTCACAGCTCTCTACTTGCGTTTTGAAGTGCTGCTCAGCTTGACGCTGCTTTGATAAGGTTTCATCTAACTGAGTTAAGAAACGATTCAAGTGTCCATACTGACTGGCGGTTAATCCTGCTTGACCGCGAGAGACAAGCTGCTGACAGTAATCCAAGCGATATTGCTCAATCTGTTTAAGCTGTTGATAATAGTCTTCAAGTTCACGACGAGCTTTGCCCAACGCCATCACCGCTTTATCTTCTTTACTTTTCGCCTGTTCAAGCAGGAATTCCAGAGCATTATCCATTCAACTGTTATCCCACACTGAGCACATTTTTAAGCATGCTGATACACATATCGTAAGGCACTGACTCTTTCATGGTTTGCTGTAAGAAACCATCCAGTTTTGGTTTCAGAGTGAAGGCGCTATCTATCGCCGTGTCTGTACCCGGCTTATAGGCTCCAATCGAAACAAGATCTTGGTTTTTACGACAAGTAGACAATATCTGACGTACCGCTTTCGACATCAATATATGCTCATCAGTGGTGATTTGCGGCATAACACGACTGACCGATTTCTCCACATCAATTGCCGGATAATGACCAGCATCAGCCATTTCACGAGACAGAACGATGTGACCATCGAGAATAGCGCGAGAAGCGTCGGCAATAGGATCTTGCAAATCATCCCCTTCGGTTAAAACCGTAAAGAATGCAGTGATAGAACCCTGATGAGGACCGCCGTTACCCGCTCGTTCAACCAATGCAGGCAACTTAGCAAACACGGAAGGCGGATAGCCTTTGGTTGCCGGTGGTTCACCCACTGACAAGGCTATTTCACGTTGAGCTTGAGCAAAACGGGTTAACGAATCCATTAGCAACAATACGTCCAGACCTTGGTCACGAAAGTATTCCGCTATAGTCAGCGCAGTTTGACACCCTTTTAAGCGCATCAACGGTGATGAATCCGCGGGTGCTGCGACAACTACCGAACGTTGTCTGCCATCAACACCTAAAATTTCTTCGATAAATTCTTTAACCTCTCGGCCACGTTCACCGATGAGCCCAACCACCACAACTTGCGCGGTTGTGCCTCGGGTCATCATGCCCAAAGTCACCGATTTACCAACACCAGAACCTGCAAATAGGCCGATACGCTGGCCTTTTCCGACCGTCAAAAGACCATTAATCGCTTTGATGCCGACATCCAGTGGTTCACTGATAGGTTTACGTGCTAAAGGGTTGATTGGGTCGGCATTAAATGAAGCTTTTTGGTCGGTGTAGATCGGGCCGAGCCCATCGAGAGGATTTCCCACACCGTCAATGACGCGACCAAGCAATTCCATTCCAACGGGTAAACCCGCTTCTACCGTCAGAGGGGTAACTTTCGCCCCCGGCAGGACACCGGTAATTTGTTCGCTCGGCATTAAAAACAGTCGGTCGCCAGAAAAACCCACAACCTCTGCTTCCATAGAGCCTGACATAGTTTCAACGCTGCACAGACTGCCAATAGGCGCACGGCATCCCGTGGCTTCTAGAGTTAAACCAACCACTCTCACCAACTTACCAGAGGCAATCGGGCGACTTGTAAGTCCTTGGACTTTGTATTGTGAGAGTCTATCAGCCAGTTGAAGCATTATTCGTTGCCCTGTTGATGTCGGTTCGTGCCACAGAAGCTCTGCAATACACTGCGAACTCTGTCTTCCATTCGGTAATTAACACTTGATTCGCCCGCTTCAATTTGAACATCGCCACGACTTAAAGCCGGTTCGCTAACGAGCGTCCAGTTACGGGTATCCAATTCATTTTCGCCATAAGCCTGCTTGATGATTTCGCAGTCTTCAGGATGTAATTTCAGCGTGATGGCATGGCCGGCAATCGGCAGCGCTTCAACAGACGCTTTCACAGTGTCGAGAATGATTTGCGAATTGGTCTGCACTTCTACGTGCACCACTTCTTTCACCAGTGACAGCACCATGTCGACCAGTTGTTTCTCAACCTGTGCATTCATCAGTTCAAGGGGTTGTGCAAACTGGTTCGCAAGACTCATAAAGATTTGAACATGCTCTTGAACAATTTGTTGCCCGGCTTCCAATCCTTCCGCGCTGCCCGCTTGAAAGCCCTCTTCCTGCCCCACTTTATGGCCAGCTTCTTGGCCCAGTTGGAAACCTTCCTGATAACCTTCCGCCTTCCCTTGCTCAATACCTTCCTGATAGGCGGCTTGTTTAATTAATTCAATTTCTTCTTCAGTAAGAATTGCAGGCTCTTCTGCTTCAGGTTCATCGAAACTCGGAATCCAGCTCGGATCATAATTAAGCGCCGTTTCCTTTGCTTTCTTGTGAGCCTCAGACGTGTAGTCCGGCAGACCCCACTTTTTCGCCTGTTCAACAGTTTCATCAGAATCGAGACGGATAAAACCGCGCTTTCTTTCACCTGACATCATATTTCCTATCTAAAGATAAAAAAGGCCGGCTGATTAAGCTGGCCTTATGGGCTGTTATCTTGTCTGAACAACAGTCCTAAATTAAGAAGACCTGTTTTTACAAAACCGATATTTTCGTCAATGGTATTTCAGCGACCATTCGTTTTATAAGAACTCGTCTGCACCACCACCCAGTATCAGCTCACCGTTGTCAGCCATACGTCGGGCAATAGCAAGAATCTCTTTCTGCGCTGTTTCCACATCGGAAACTTTGATTGGTGGCATTGCCTCCAAGTCATCTTTCATCAGTTCAGCAGCACGTTTAGACATGTTCTTGAAGATCTTATCTCGTAACGTGTCATCTGCACCTTTAAGTGCTTTCTGCAGAACATCTTGAGGAACGTCACGCAGCAATTTCTGAATACCTTGGTCGTCGACTTCGACCAAGTTCTCGAACACAAACATAAGGTCTTGAATTTGGGTAGCCAAATCTTCGTCTTGGTCGCGCATCTGATCCATAAGCGCTCCCTCGATATTGTTGTCGAGGTAGTTCATGATATCTGCCGCAGCTTTCAAGCCACCTATCTTCGCTGCTTGTGCACCAGCCTGACCTGCGAACTGTTTCTCCATGATTTCATTCAACTCAGCCAGTGCTGAAGGTTGGACTTCTTCAAGGTTAGCAATACGCATCATTAAGTCTAGACGGTCACGCTCAGCAAACTGCGCCAGAATTTCTGCAGACTGATCTGGGTCTAGGTAAGACAATACGATAGTCTGAATTTGTGGGTGCTCGTTGACGATGATGCTCGCCACCTGACGAGGATCCATCCATTTCAATGAGTCCAGACCTTTCGAGCCAGTGCCCAGTAGAATTTGGTCAACCAAGTTGTTCGCTTTATCTTCACCCAGTGCAGCAACCAGCGCTTTGCGCATAAAGTCTTCGCTGCCCATACCGATATTGGTGTATTTCTGAATATCTTCCAAAAACGCGCGGTGTACGGCAGTGACTTTACCTTGGCTCAGGTCTTTTGCCCTTGCCATTGCACTACCTACACGCTGAACCTGTTTCGGTTCAAGGTGACGGATGATTGCCGCTGCGTCTGCCTCATTGAGGCTCAGCAGCAAAATTGCTGCACGCTCTTCACCTGGAATATCAGCAATTTCTTTTTCTAATTCAGTCAACTCGCGGTTGTCTTGCTTTACTATTTCATTAGGCATCGTTAGCCACCCAGTTCTTAACTACTTGAGCTGCAAGCTCAGGTTCGTTGGCGACCAGAGCACGTACTGCTTTAAGTACATCCTCATCTTTATGTAAATTCGGTAAGTCTATGCCAGAGCCAAACTCAAACAATTCACCACCTTCAATATCACTGCCAATCAAGCTGGTTTCACCATCAATACCGATAGGTAGACCATCTGGGCCGTATAGTTGATCATCGTCATCCGCAGATGGATTGAGGAGTTTCTTCATCGCAGGACGAACAAGTACCAACACGATAACCATAATCACTGCCGCACTTGCCAACCAACGGATCCAGTCGTTGAAGTTCGGATGTTCCCAGATTGGTACATCAGCAATCGATTCAACTTCAGGTTCGGCAAAGTTCATACTTAATACATTCAGCAAATCACCGCGATTTTCACTGAAACCGACCGCGCCAACCAATACCTGACGAATGGCTTGTAGTTCGCTATCACTGACTGGGGTATAAGTGACTTCACCCGTTTCAGAATTGACGCTGCTTCGGTTTTTAACCGCAACAGCCACGGTCTGGCGATTAACTACACCAGTTTGACGACGCTCATGGCTGATTGTCGTATCCAGCTCAAAGTTACGGGTCGCTTCTTTATGAACAGAACCCTGCCCCATAAGCGAACCATCTTTCATCTGTGCCACATCTTGTGGAATGGATGCATCAGCAGGTGGCTGGTTACTTAATGCGCCCGGTACACCGGCAATCACATTACCGTTGTTGTAATCTTCTAAGGTGTATTCACTACGTGTCGCAGGTGTATTTGGATCAAAACGCTTGCGAGTCTGCTCTACCGCGCTGAAATCCAGTTCAACGTCTACCTGAGCGGTATAGTTACCCAAACCTAAAATCGGGATTAACACTGAATCAATTTTTTCACGTAAGTCTTGCTCTTTCTTACGCTCTGCTTCCTGCTCTTTACGACGAGCAGCCGTTACCGGATCCTGTGAACCAGAGCTAAGTAGGCGACCATGTTGATCGGTTACGGTGACACGTGTCGGTTTCATTCCCGGAACAGCGCTCGCGACCATATCAACAATAGAATCAACTTCGCCTTGTTTAAGGTCGGTACCCGTACGCAGTGTCAAAAACACCGACGCAGACGCTTCTTGGTTTTGACGAACGAAGACACTCTGTTTTGGCAAGGCAAGAAGCACGCGCGCTTTGTTCACTTGGCGCATCTCTTCAATGCCTTTGGCAAGCTGACGCTCACGGCTGAGTTTCAAGCGCTCTTGTTCTAAGCGTTGTGAAACACCGAAGCCCATGTCTTGCAGCAGAATTTCATCACCTTCGTGGCGTTCCTGATTCATACCAGCACGAACCATATTTAATTTCAGACTGTTGTAGTCAGAAGTAGGAACCAGAATGGTGTTTCCGTCTAACTTATAGTCTTGTTTTTGCTGGTCGAGGTAATCAAGAACGGGAATCAGTTCTTGTGTGTCATAAGCACCTAAAGGACGCATCTCTGGCTCTTTAACCCAGAAGAACAGCATCACAATTAAGGCCACACAGATAGAGATAGAGAGAACTAGGACAACTTGGCGTAGTAAGTCCAAGTCACCCATAGAGAAGTCCATTTTTGAGGAGCTTTTTCTTCAGCGTCAACGTTTTGCGTACCCATGTCCATGTCGGAGCTCGACATCAATGCATGGTCACCGCC
Source organism: Vibrio sp. Hal054 (assembly GCF_037162405.1). Taxonomy (NCBI): domain Bacteria; kingdom Pseudomonadati; phylum Pseudomonadota; class Gammaproteobacteria; order Vibrionales; family Vibrionaceae; genus Vibrio; species Vibrio sp. Hal054. The sequence continues at coordinate 2,293,841 of NZ_JARLUT010000001.1, forward strand.
GCTATCGCTTAAAGTAAGATCGGTTGTTTGCTTATTCTCGGCCACAATTCACACCTTTATTAAACTGGCATGTTCATCAGTTCTTTGTACGCTTCAACAAGCTTGTTGCGTACCTGAATAGTGGCTTCAAATGCCACGCTCGATTTGTTGCGGGCGATCATAACATCAGATAGAGAGACACCTTCATCGCCACGATCAAAGCGCATTTGAAGGTCGCTTGAGGTTTTCTGTAAACCATTTACGTTATTGATAGCGTTTGAAAGCATATCACCAAAATCAGCGCCAATTTTTTGTCCTGTTGGAGCTGGGCGTGAATTGGTAGCTTCTACCATCATCGCCTGCATTTCGCTTTGTAAACCGTTTATATTCATTACTACCTCAAAAGCCAGAACTTTGACTAAACTTCATCTCTGTTCAGTAATGCAGCAATTTATGTGCCACTCTGAAATGCGGCGAATTTAGCCCGGAATGTCCATACCTGCATCACGCATTTTTGCTAGCTTGTAGCGTAATGTGCGCGGACTAATACCAAGTTTTTCCGCCATCTCTTTACGACGACCATTGCATTCAATCAAGGTCTCCATAATGATCGCGAATTCTTGATCACGTAGCTCACCGCCTAAGCCTGCACTGCTGTTCGAAATCTTAGCGACGTCCACCTGAGCAACAGGTTTGATGTCTGGTGTTGCCACCGTTTCGCCACCTTCAACTAACTTCTGAAGGCTCGAAGCATCCTGCCAATCTAAGCCTTCAAGTAAGATATGTTCTTGATCAATGTGTCCATTTTCACTCAGGATCAGAGCACGCTGTACCACGTTATCTAACTCTCGCACGTTACCCGGCCAAGAATAGGCATGTAGCTTAGTCACTGCGGAAGTCGAAAGATTCGGTACAGGCATCCCCAACTTCTTACAGTTACGCTCCACTAAGTGGTTCGCCAGCGGTTCAATATCCGCTTTACGATCTTTCAGAGCTGGCCAAGAGATTGGGAAAACGTTCAAACGGTAATACAAGTCTTCACGGAAGTTACCTTCTTGCACATACTGTTTCAAATCACGGTTACTTGTGGCAAGCACACGAACGTCGAGTTTGATGCTCTTACGGCTACCTAAGCGTTCCACTTCACGCTCTTGAAGAACACGCAATAACTTGGCCTGAAGGTTTAAATCCATCTCACTGATTTCATCCAGCAAGATAGTACCACCCTGAGCTTGTTCAAATTTACCCGGACACGCTTGTACTGCACCGGTAAACGCACCTTTTTCGTAACCGAATAAGGTTGCTTCTAACATATTGTCTGGAATCGCTGCACAGTTGATGGCGATAAAAGGACCATCTTTGCGTAATGAAGCGTTGTGAATGTAACGAGACATCACTTCTTTACCAGAACCGCTAGGGCCTAAAATCATCACGTTAGCGTCGGTTTTCGCCACTTTGTCAGCCAGAGCCAACAGTTTTAAACTTTTCTCATCAGCGACAACCGCATCACCATTATCGTCTGATTTTACAGGCGCATATCGGCTTACCATGTTCAACAATACTTCTGGCGCAAATGGCTTAGCCATGTAGTCGATAGCACCATCTTTCATTGCCGAAACCGCATCTTCAATGTTGGCATAAGCCGTCATCAGCAATACTGGCAAATTAGGCCAGTGCTGTTTGATGTTGCGTAGCAGAGCAAGACCACCCATACCGCCCATTTGTACGTCCGAAACCACAATATCCACAGAATTGTTTTTGAGTTTCACCAAAGCGTCTTCAGCACTGTCAGCTTCCAGCCATTCATAACCGGCCAGTGCTAAGGTGTCTACCAAGGCTTCGCGTAGGCCTTCATCATCTTCAACGATTAAGACTTTGCTTTGTGCCATCATCATTCTCCAGTTTCTGTGTGTGTGGAATCAGTGTGATTCTGCAAGGGAATACAAACGGTAAAACAGGCCCCGTCTCCCTCTTCAGAAATCAGTTCTAATCGTCCGTCGTGTGCACGACAAACCATCTGTACAACCGCAAGGCCTAAACCCGTTCCCTGCGAGCGAGTGGTAAAGAAAGGTTCCATAATCTTACTTTGCAACTCAGGTGGTACGCCGGGGCCGTTGTCTTGAACGGATATTTTTAGCTCTCCATTCACTGGTCGGAAGAACACATCTATTTGTGCTTCTTTCCCAGCGATCTGAATCGCATTCATCACTAAATTACTCAATGCCGAAGCAATAGCATTCGCATTGCCCAGCAACATTGTCTCTTGCTCTTCCACTTCGAGACAAAAATCAATTTGGTTGTTTTTCAAAGCCGTCTCGACCATTGGAGAAAATTCCCCAACCAGATCAGCAATTGAAAATGGTTTTACTACTTTATTGTCGCCGCCTTTAGCAAACAGCAACATATCATTGACTTGCTTTTCCAAATCATACAAACGATCCATCAATTTACTTTGAAAGCGCTCACGGGTTGTCGTAGGTAAATTGGGTGCGCCCAGATTAGAAGCATAGAGCATGGCACTCGATAGCGGCGTTCTCACCTGATGAGCCAGTGAAGCGACCATTCGCCCTAAAGATGATAATCGTTGTAAATCACTGACCCGAGCCTGCAATAAGCGGGTTTCTGTCAAATCAGTGATCAAAATGAGCTGGCCTGTATTGGAAGCTGAAATTGCCAAGCGCACTTTACGGCCATTGCGCAGTGAGATTTCGTGACCGTCATCTTCGCGAGGAGCAAACGCAATCTGAATAATCGCGTACCAGCGCTCACCCAAAAGAGGAACGTCCAGAATTCGCTGCGCTTCAGGGTTAGCCTCTCGCACAACCCCTTGAGTATCCAACAAAATCACGCCTGCTGGCATAACATCAAGAACCTGCTTATAGCGTTCTACTTGGTCTTCTAAAGAATCTAAATGTGAATGCTGCTCTTGCACTTGGTCTACCATCGTCGAGAATCTGCCTTCCAATACAACAATAGCCTGTCACGCAAAATGCATGCCAGGCTATTGTATTTATATTTCAATAACTTATCTTAATGACAATAAATTGACTCGCTCGAAATATGGCTTTTTAGCGCTGCATATTGTACTTACGCATCTTCTCAACCAAGGTAGTTCGACGCATTCCAAGCATATCTGCAGCACGAGCAACAACACCGCCTTGAGCTTCTAAAGCTTGGTTGATCAGGCTCACTTCTAAATCAGCCAGAAGTTCCTTCAGGTTTACACCTTCTGGTGGTAGTGCTTGTGGCACATCAACATCATTGAAATTGTCAGAGGCATCTAAGCTGAAGTTTTCTGAGAAAATGCTGTCCAGAGCATCACGCTCTTGCTCTTCTACTGAGCTGAATCGGCTAGGCTCAGGTTGAAACTCAGGGATATCACTGTAACGATACTTAGTAGGTAGATGGTTAACATCGACCAGACTGTTTGGATACAGGATAACCATACGCTCAACTAGGTTTGCAAGCTCACGAACATTACCCGGCCAATCATGCTCCATCAGAGAGTTAATCGCTCTTGGTGTGTAACAGATAGGCTGAGCACCTTCTGCTTCCATACGTGTCATCAGTTCACGCAGTAGTAGAGGAATATCTTCTTTACGCTCTTTTAGCGAAGGCATTTCGATTGGGAAGACATTGAGGCGATAGTACAGATCTTCACGGAAGCGCTGGTCTTCTATCATGCTATCTAAATTACGGTGTGTTGCAGCGATAATTCGCACATTGGCTTTAATCGTGGTGTTGCCGCCAACCCTTTCAAAGCAACGCTCCTGCAATACACGCAGCAATTTTACCTGCATGGTCATCGGCATATCGCCGATTTCGTCTAAGAATAGTGTGCCGCCTTCAGCCAGTTCAAAACGCCCTTTCCGAGCGGTAATTGCTCCAGTAAATGCGCCCTTTTCATGGCCAAACAGTTCACTCTCCAATAAATCCGCAGGAATTGCACCACAGTTAATTGGCACAAACGGACCGCCACGACGCGGTGAGTGGTAGTGAATATTTCTTGCGACAACCTCTTTACCTGTACCAGATTCACCTAAAATCAATACGTTAGCTTCTGTTCCAGAAACTTGTTCAATCAAATGGCGAACCTCTTGGATACCGTTGCTCTGGCCGACCAAACTGCGAAATAGGGTGTTCTTGCGGTCAGACGCGACAACGTTAATGCCCTGACGACCTAAAAATGCTTTGCAGTGGCGAAGTGCTTCGCTCAGTTGCTGATAGTTAAGAGGAAACTCCAACTCACCAACAAATTGAGGAAACTCTTCCAAAGAGTACGGCTGCTTATCAGCCATTAAAAGAGGTATGTGATTTGCACTTGCAAGTGATGAGGCTAATGATTCTGATAGTTTATGATCTTTCAACGATCCAAGAATGCACCCTGTCCACGTTGCCGACCAATTGACTTGATCAGCCAGCGAAGACTCAACTACCTCACACTGCTCTCCTACAAATTCTAATATGATACTGAGATTAAGACGAATAGACGGATCGTCTTCAATCACAAGCAATTTTGCTAAACCTTGCATAGGTGAGAATATTTGCCTTCAATCTGGAAAGTTGGATGTATTTACACAATAAGAATCGTATTCGGCTGAATTAGTCTTTTAAGTAGTGCTAAATATACGATAGTCAATCTGTGAAAATCAGCAACAAAAAAAGCCATTAGGCTATCTAATGGCTTCTATTCTATGTGATAAAAAAATAAGGCAACCAAGCAATTAGCAGGTGTGAGCTCTGTTAAAACTTTCAGAGATAACTTACAAACCTACTTCATTTGAAGTCAGATTGTGGTATTCAGCAGGAATTTGATCCCATGCTGATTTAATTTCACGAATAATATCGATCACATCATCTACTATCTGCGGATCGTTCTGATGGTTAGCCGCTGCAATTTGCGTGATCATAAATTCGTATAGCTGATCTAGGTTTTGTGCGATTTCACCGCCATCATCCATAGATAAACAGCTACGTAAGCTGATTATGATGTCCAAAGCTTTACCAAAGCGCTCGCCTTTAACTGGGATGTTGCCCTGTAGCATTGCTGCCTTGCCTTGGATCAAACGTTCAATCGCGCCAGCCATTAACATCTGTACAATCTTATGCGGTGAGGCCGCACTTAGCTGGCTATCCACTGATACTTTTTTGTACGCCTGCAAAGAACCACGCATAGTCTTCCTCTTTATAAAAACTTTTTGTATTGCTGAACCGATTTATTACCGTGACGGAATTTTTGTAAATCTTTACCGATTAACAGAGTTTTTGACTGCATCAGTTCAACAAGTAGTTGTGTATCTCGAACAGCATCTCGCCAACATTGGGATTTGCCTAGCGCCGGATTTTCTGACACTTCAGTCAGTAATCCCTGCAATAACTGTTCCCTTATATCGACAAGTTGAATAATTTCTTCAACATTTATATCGTCATGAGCCAATAAATCTTTAATTTGATTATCGACATCACCCAACTCTTTCAGCTGTTCATCCATCATATTAGCCTAGCGCGTTCATCATACCGGCTAACTGAGACTGCATTTTGCCAGTGGCATCCTGCATGGCCGAGAATTTGTCGAAAGTCCGTTTTTCCAAGCTATCCATTCTACGGTCAAGCGCAGCCTGATCGTCATTTAAACGGTAATTACGCTCTGTGAGTGTCTTTTCACGATTGCGAATAACGCCTGTCACACCGGTCATACCTTGAATGGCATCTTCGACTTTTTTTGCAAAGCCCTGATTCCCGCCAAAAAAGTCGCCCAGCTTGGTGAAATTGTTATTTAATTGACGATCGAGCATATCATAGTTGATCTCCATCGTCCCTTGACGCGTAGTCGTGATACCAAATTCAGTTAAGCTTTGTAGCGTCTCAGGTGCTTGTTCAATTTTACTAGAGAAAATCGATTTTAGACGGGAATCGGCACTGCGAACCACACTATCACCAGCTAGAGGTCCAGCTTGCCCTGTACGGGGATCGACACCTGAAAGCTCTTTTGTTACCTGATAGAACTGGTTATAAGCATTCACAAACTGCTCTATGTCTTGGCGTACGCTATTACGATCGTATTCAATATCGATTTCAGTGGGCTGTTGATTTCGGTCTGTTTTGCCTTTTAGAGTTAAATCCACACCTTCAATTGCGTTTTCAATCACGTTATTTTTACTAGAAAGCTTGGCAACACCATCCAGTACGACCAAAGAATCTTGCGCGGATTGTACTTCCGTCATACCGGTATAGGCATCAAAAGAAGCTTGTGCCGCTTTAAGTTGCTCGTTGACCGACTCAACTTTTTCAAGCAATTCACGCTCTTCTGGAGTCAGTTTTGCACGCGCCATCGCTTTGGCTTCATCGGGAGAGATATTGCCATTTTGTACAGCGGCACGGATATCCGCTTTCTCTTGCGCTAATTGGCGTTCAAGTTTTTCCTGCGCTTCTTTTGGCGTAACGTAAGAATCCACCAAGGTTCCTGAAGCGGTATTTGTCCAACCCGGAACGTCTTTTGATTTGTCTATCGCTTTATCATCAAGCTCTGGTTCTGGCTCATAATAAGAATCCAGCAAAGTACCCGATGCAGTTTCTGTCCAACCAGGAATGCGTTCTTCTGGTTTTAGGTACTTGTTGACATCAGCCCCGACTTTGGCGGCTGCTTTAACGGCTGAATCAGACAGTTCGGCGCTATCGCTATCAACACCGTTGCTATCTTTGGCCACTTTCTGAACTTGAGCGGCAACCGATTCATCAATTTCTCTGGCGGCATTTCCGATTTTTTCTGCCACTTTAGCGGCAATCTTTTGCTGCTCTGGTGTCAAAGGGGCAATCAGTTGCTGCGCTGAAGCACGCGCTTTTTCAAGATCTTTAACGCGGTCTTCTAATGTTTTGTATTCAAGAGACTTAAGAGGATCACCCTCTTGTGCTTGTGCCGAGATAGTCACTCGGTTTTCTTCACCGGAAATATTCGAGGCGACGATTAAACGAGGTCCGTCAACGTCATTGATCACCGAAGCTCGTACACCAGGGTTACTCTTTTCACCATTGATGCTACGAACAATATCGATAAGTTTAGATTGGGGTTCTACTTCTATATTGAAGCTTTTCTTGCCAAGTGAAATTTGCAGCTTACCCGGACCAAACTTTGCGTCTTGAGGAAGTACATCAGACGCAATTTTATGGCTCTGAGCAAGCTGCAACACATCTACTGAGTATTTACCAGCGATGGCATCAGTGGTTGCTGTCGCGACGACGGAGTTATCATCAGAAGTGTCCACAGAACGAACTGCGAACGCCTTTTCCTGACGAAAATTCGCCATCAGATTTTTCATCGTATCCAGCGACTCTCTGAGCCGGCCATAGGCACTAATACTGGTATCAATACCAACGCGCTCATTGTCAATTCGTTGCTGTTTGGGAACACGCTCCGAATTAACAATTTTGCTGACCATTGAATTTATATCAAAGCCAGTGTTCATCCCCATTGGGCCTAAACTCATTCAACCACCTCAAAAATATATTTACACCTTAGCCGACAATAAGCCCGATTTATGGTCCTGTTGTCGGGAAAGACGTCGTAATACTTCAAGCATTTCTTCTTCAGGAATTTGGCGGATAATGTCACCCGTTGAGGCTTCATATACCGTTACTACGTCCCGACCGGATTCCTCATCAATTCTGAAAGATAACCCTTTGTTGATAGATTTAACGAAATCGCTAACTTGTTCTACCATTCTAGCTCGTCGTTCTTCATTCAGCTTCTCTCGTTCACGAGAACGTTCAATTGCTGCGTCGACCGACTCTTGCTTAGTCTTCTCCAGTTGTTGTGAGATGTGCTCATAAATCTTATTTGAGCGCTCTACCGGTCGTTCCTCCCTTTTCGCAGTAGAAATGTTACTTACGTTTTCATTTTCTGAAGCAAATTTGATGCCACTTTGTGAGCCGAAAGGCTGGACGTTCGATGTGTGTAATGGTACTTCCATAACAATCTCCCTTCCACCTTAGAGGTAACTTTCTCCAACTGTGCTACCTATAAAGCTCAGTTAGCTTTATCAGTTAACCCAATAAGCTAAGAGCCGCAGATGGTGACTGCTTCGCTTGAGCCAACACAGACGTACTCGCTTGTTGCAGAATTTGCGACTTCGTCATTGCAGTGGTTTCGCGAGCGTAATCCGTATCTTTAATACGGCTACGAGATGCATTCACGTTCTCATTGATGTTCTCTAGGTTGCTGATTGCATGACCAAAACGGTTTTGGAATGCACCTAGTGAAGCACGTTGGCTATCTACAGCTTTAAGAGCACCGTCGATCACCGCAATCGCTTCTTGAGAACCACCCACTGTTGATACGTCAATATCTTTTACAGTCAGATCTTCACCTTGGCCAAAGCCAATTTCAGCACCAAGATCACCACCGATAGTGACATCACCTTGCACTTTTTGAGTTGCGGCGAAAAGTTGTAACTTACCGCCTTCGCCAACTGACGCTTTAATGTCGTCGTTTTGGCCGTTGATGTAAGTAGCAACTTCTTCTAAGTCATCACCTGCTTTTGCAGAAATAGTGACTTCACGAGCTTCACCCTGTTTGTCGGTGTAGTTCAGTGTTAGATCTTTCGCTTCGCCTACTTTCCAATCCGATCCTTTACCTTCTTGGGCACGGTAAGCTTTACCACCCATATCAGTCGTATCCGAGCGCATGTTGCTCATAGATAAAGCGACCGCTTCACCTGAGTCAGCACCGATTTGGAAAGATTTGCTGCCGAAAGAACCATTCAGTAGTTTGTTACCACCAAACGATGTGGTTTCCGCAATACGGTTCAATTCGTCATTAAGTGCAGACACTTCTTCTTGAATCGCTAAACGCTCAGAACGTGAGTTCGAACCGTTAGAAGATTGCAATGAAAGGTCACGCATACGTTGAAGGATGTTGGTAGTTTCATTCATTGCACCTTCAGCTGTTTGTGCAATAGAGATACCATCGTTCGCATTTCTTACCGCCATGTCTAAGCCACGGCTTTGAGAAGTTAAACGGTTTGAAATTTGTAGACCTGCTGCATCATCTTTCGCGCTGTTGATTCGGTAACCCGAAGACAAACGCTCCATAGATTTTTGCGTGCCGTCCGCTGCATTGTTCAAATACCGCTGAGCAGTCATCCCCGCGACATTCGTGTTCACACTTATTGCCATATTGATCTCCTTAGGCAGATTGTTGACGTGCCTTCGAGTCTCTCACCTCTCTCCGGCACACCTCATTTCTCTCGTATTCTGTAACGGCGAAGAATTAACAACCTTTAGAGAAAAAATATTACTTTTTCGCAAAATAATTGAACATTTGGAGAATTAATAAGCAAATCAAGATATTAATCGCAAAAAAAATCCAGCCGAAGCTGGATTTTTTCATCTGGAAGCGGATTAACCTAGTAGGCTAAGCGCTGCGTTTGGAGCTTGTTTAGCTTGCGCCAACACTGTGCTTGATGCTTGAGAAAGAATTTGCGACTTAGTTAGTGCAGTTGTTTCTTTCGCGAAGTCAGTGTCTTTGATACGGCTCTTAGAAGCATTCACGTTTTCGTTAATGTTGTCTAAGTTACTGATTGCATGGTTGAAACGGTTTTGGAAAGCACCCAGTTCTGCACGGTGGCTATCTACAAATTTCAACGCTGAGTCGATGATAGCAACAGATTCTTGAGCGCCGCCTACTGATGTTACGTCAATAGAGTTCACAGTTACCGCTTTACCTTCAGCAGAACCTAAACCTAGTTCACCAGCAAGAGAACCACCAAATGCTACTTCGCCGTCTAGTTTGTCAGTACCTGCGAATACTTGTAGCTTGCCATCTTCGCTTACAGACGCTTTAACTGTGTCTGTTTGACCGTTGATGTAAGTTGCTAGCTCTTCGATGTCATCACCAGTTTTTGCTGAGATGCTGATAGTTTGCTCTTGACCAGCTTTGTCAGTGAAAGACATGGTTAGGTCGTTTGCACCTGATTGCACGCCCCAGTTTTTATCTTTACTTTCAGTTGCTTGGTAGCTAATACCACCCATCTTAGAGTTGTCGCTACGCATGTTGTTTAGGCTTAACATTACTGCTTCACCTGAGTCAGCACCAATTTGGAATGACTTAGTTGAGAATGTGCCGTTTAGTAGCTTGTTACCACCGAAAGAAGTGGTTTCTGCAATACGGTTTAGTTCGTCGTTAAGTGCAGATACTTCTTCTTGAAGTGCTACGCGCTCAGACTTAGAGTTTGAACCGTTAGTAGATTGTAGTGACAAGTCACGCATACGTTGCAGAATGTTAGTCGTTTCATTCATCGCACCTTCAGCAGTTTGAGCGATAGAGATACCATCGTTCGCGTTACGTACTGCTACGTCTAAGCCACGGCTTTGAACGTTCAAACGGTTAGAGATTTGAAGACCAGCTGCATCATCTTTTGCGCTGTTGATTTTTGAACCAGACGATAGACGCTCCATAGACGTTTGTTGTGCGCTAGTTGCGCCGTTTAGGTAACGTTGAGCTGTCATTGCTGATACGTTTGTATTTACATTCACTGCCATGGTGATTTCTCCAATTGATTTTCCGGTAGTTCAGGTTTCCGACGTCTCGGAAAACCAAGTAGTTCTCTCAAAGTTACTTTCTATAACGGCTCCTGTTCGGGAACCTTTAGAAAATTTTTTCGATTTTTTAAAAAAACTTCGTTTGGCGTATTAAACGTGACGAAAGCATTAAAAGTTTTAAAAAGTCGATTTTTTTATTAAAGGTTTACAACGCAGCGTCGATAAACCTTGATTTTCTTTTTACCAAGCGCGTTTTTCTTTTTTAACCAAGTAAAGATAAAGCCATGTTTGGCTGTTTCTTAGCTTGAGCCAAAATCGAGGTACTCACTTGTTGAAGAATTTGCTGCTTAATCATTTGCGTCGTTTCTTTCGCATAGTCAGCGTCTTTAATACGACTATTAGAAGCAGCTAGGTTTTCGTGCACGTTATCCAGATTGTTGATCGCGTGCGAAAAACGGTTTTGTAAAGCACCTAACTCAGCTCGATGACTGTCTACATATTGCAGCGCAGTATCTAACACCGACACAGCACGTTGAGCACCACCAGCAGAACGGATATCCAGGTCGTTCACAGACTCATAGCCTTTGAGATCCATTTGAAGCTCTTCGGCTAAGCTGCCACTAAATGATAAAGTTCCGGAAGTCTCTTTACCCGCCATAAAGATCTGTAGTTGACCATCTTCATTGACGGATGCTGATAGTTCATCCGTTTGCCCGTTTATGTAAGTAGCCAGCTCTTCTACATCATCACCTTCTTTAGCGTGAATATTGATTGAAGACTCTTTACCACTCGCATCCACATACTGAATCATCAGCTGGTTACTGCCTTTTGATACCTGCCATTGTTCATCTAGCGAGCGACGACCGACATAGCTGAATCCACCCATATCGATACTGTCTGAACGCATGTTCTTCAGTGACAGCTGAACCGCCTCTCCAGAGCTTGCGCCTATTTGGAAAGAAGATTGTCCAAAAGTGCCATTGAGCAATTTTTGCCCACCAAAAGAGGTAGTTTCAGCGATTCGGTTCAATTCATCATTCAAAGCCGCCATTTCTTCCTGCAAAGCAATTCTTTCTGCTTTGCTGTTGGAACCATTAGCTGACTGAAGTGATAAATCTCGCATGCGTTGCAGCAAGTTGGTACTTTCCTGCATCGCCCCTTCCGCAGTTTGCATGATAGACACACCGTCATTGGCATTACGCACAGCGACATCTAGTCCGCGCATCTGAGTTTCTAAGCGATTCGATATTTGCAGACCTGCCGCATCATCTTTAGCACTGTTAATCTTCTTACCTGAAGACAAACGTTCTAAAGATTGATTAAGCATTTCTGTAGCTGAGTTCAAATGGCGTTGAGCCACAAGAGCAGAGACATTTGTGTTTACCGTTATCGCCATACAGACGCAATCACCTACTTCTGGTTAATTCTGTTAGCTATATCGGTGGCGTGCAGATTTTCTTTAGTAAGAGTTTTATTTAAAACGAAAAGCCGGACATTTAGCCCGGCTTTCATCTATGTGATTATTCTCTGTTTATCGAGCTATGCCTTTACAGCAAGGCTCGCTAGCATCTCTTGAGAAGGCGCGAAGAAGTAAGCGCCAGTTACAGCGTGAGTAAAGCGAAGTAGTTGGTCTGTTTTACCATCTGTCAAACCATACATACTTTCTAACATCACTTTCATGTTATGCAGTGTATAGCAGTAAGAGATAAACAGCAGGCCATGTTCACCACTTGCGGTACCATACGGTAAGCTGTGACGAACTATCTTCAAACCTTTACCTTCTTCTTTAATATCAACACGACCTACGTGTGAAGCGGCTGGAACGTCATCTAGCTCGATGGAATCTGGCTTAGTACGGCCGACTACTTTTTCTTGAGCAGAGATGTTTAAACGGTTCCAAGCAGGAAGATCATGCACAAAGCGTTGTAGCAATACGTAGCTACCACCCGCAAACTCACCATCCTGAATCAGTGCAACCTCTTGACGTTTCCCATCTTTAGGGTTTTCGGTTCCATCGATGAATCCAGTCATATCACGAGCATCTAGGTAGCGGAAACCGTAAGTCTCATCCACGACGGTCACATCTTCAGCCGTTTCGGCTAAGAATGTACGTAAAACGTAAAATAGCAAATCGTGACGAGTTGAATGGCAGTGAATCAGTACATCAACATCTGTACTAGGTGCTACAACATTACCTTCACCCAGCGGTTGAAAATCGATCAGCTCTTCAGGCATCGCCACATCAAGCTTTTGCCAAAAAGCTCTAGTAAAAGAAACGGATACCGATAAAGCCGCCCCCGGTTGATTCGCATTAATATCCGCAATATGTGCTGGCAACGCTTGAAGCTGCTGTAAAACATGAGCGTGGTTTTGACGAATTTTCAAAAGGCTATAGAGTGCAAATGGACCTGCTTCAGGCAGAATTGCAGTCTGTGACATTGACATAAAAAATCCTCACTATTCATTTATGCTCATTGGCTATGGACTGAGTGTAATTAAAAACTATTTCTTTATGTTGACCGTGATCATGAGTTCACAACGATCATGTGCGATACAAAACAGGGACTTGAAAGCAATCTCTGACACTACGACTGTTATAAACATACAGAGCAAACCACAATAAAAGCAACATACTCAAGGCAGATATCCAGCTAAAAGAGCCGTTCTGAAGATAAACGTGGTATCCGGTTTGAACGAATTGTGCCAGTGTCGTTAACAACGTCACCTCTCTGCCCCATTTAGCGGATAATATCGCCCAGCGCCTGTCAGGATGCCTTAACCCGACCAACCACATCATAGTAATACTCGGTACGCCCATCGCTAAACCCAAATACAACATTGAGTGATCAGGATAAATCAAACCTAGAATTTTCGGCCCACTGTCGCGACTGGCTCCAGCCATCACAAATACAATCCAAGCTTTCGACAAGAAAAACCAGCCTAGCCATAACCATTTAGGAGCCTTAAGAAAGCCGTTAGCATCGTATTGTTCTATTGAATAACGCACAGTGTTCCATCTGAATTTACTACTTTTGTTACACAACCACTTTAACCGAATGGTTTCAAATAGCTATACGTAATCTCTGATTGAAGCGGTAGATACGAGATTCAGAATGTAAGAAAAAGGCTCATGTATCTTTCTAGCCAATTATCAAAGACGTCATAGTGACAGGTAAACAGAACACCATGACAGATAGAGAAATTAAACGGCAGAGTTGATCTAGAGCCCTTCATCAAATATGTCAGTTCGTGATAGGGTTTAGCCCTATTCACTACCAAGACTAAATTCTGCATTTATGAACAAGAAGATCGTTCCTTCGGAACAAACTCAGCAAGAGGCATTGGCGGTCGCTAGAGCAATTCAAAAACCGGGACAAACAAAAGAACAGACCAAATTAATTGCTCAGGGAATAGAGAAAGGCATAGCTCTGTACAAAAAACAGCAAAAAGAGAAAAACCGCCAAGCAGATAGAGCACGTAAGAAAGCGTTAAAAACAAAGCAAACCAGTGCAGAAACTCAAGAAAGCGAAGAGTTTAATGAATTCGACGCAACGACAAGCACATCAAGCTTTTTACCTTGGATTTTACTGGGCTTAAGCTGGGCAGGCTTTATTGCGCATTGGTTTGTACAAAACCAACAATAAGGAAAAAAGCCAGCAAAGCTGGCTTTAAAATCCTAAGCTCGCCGCAATGTCATTTTTGCGGTCAAAAACCCATTGGCTATCAAATGGTCCCCAGTCTGATAATTGGTAGTAACCATCGTTATGACGTCTACCATCCTGAACAAACATGAGTTCTATACCAATTCCCGGAAGCGCTTTAATCACGTCCTGAATAGTACGACGTGGCCATCCCGTTTTCTCAATAAGTTTAGGCACATTTGGCCGCTCAAGGCTTTCCACTAACAAGGCTAAATACAGACGCCTAGCAAAAACAGGACTCAATTCCATTGATACCTCCTAATCAATACAGGACTCATTATTTCTTTTTTGCCTCGAAACGTGTTGCGTTTGATCAATAACTTTTCAATACCATGCAAATCAGAGCGTATTTTCTTGTCACGAACCCTTTTGTCACGAGGCTGGCTTCCTGTTAGGATTTGGCAAACAACGATAATTCAGCCTATATACACAAGCTTGGCTTTGTAACCCTCGCGGTTGCAGGTTCAGTGAGTGGGGAGATAAAGGAAAAGTACTAATGACTATTATGTATGGCATCCCAAACTGCGACACAATCAAAAAAGCGCGTAAGTGGCTTGAAGCAGAAGGTGTCGAATACCAGTTTCATGATTATAAAAAACAAGGGATCGACGCTGAACTCGTGAAAGAGTTTTGCCTATCGCTTGGTTGGGAAAATGTGTTAAATAAACGCGGCACAACCTATCGTCAACTTAGCCAAGAGCAGAAAGACACGTTGAATGAAACCAACGCTATCGCTTTGTTGATTGAGCAGCCTTCAATGATTAAGCGTCCGATTGTTCGCCATAATGACAAACTAGAACTCGGCTTCAGCACTGCGAACTATGCGGCTCTTTTTAGTCAATAATTTTACTTAATAAACCGTTTCTTTTTTTAACAAGGATTTCAAGGATGACAGATAGCCCTGTTTTGGCTCTCGCAAAAGATTTAATCAGCCGCCAATCGGTAACCCCAATCGACGCAGGTTGCCAAGATTTAATGATTCAACGCTTAAAAGCGCTCGGTTTTGAAATCGAATCTATGGTGTTTGAAGATACAACCAACTTCTGGGCTCGCAAAGGCACTGAAGCACCGCTATTTACCTTCGCAGGTCATACTGACGTAGTTCCAGCCGGTAAGCTGGAGCAATGGCATACTCCACCGTTTGAACCAACCATTATCGATGATCATCTGCATGGGCGTGGCGCTGCAGATATGAAAGGTTCACTGGCTTGTATGATTGTTGCTGTAGAACGCTTTCTTGCTGAAAACCCGAACCACAAAGGTTCAATCGGATTTCTAATTACTTCTGACGAAGAAGGCCCGTTCATCAATGGTACAACCCGTGTTGTTGATACCTTAATGGAACGTAACGAAATGATTGATATGTGTATTGTTGGCGAACCTTCAAGCACATTAAAAGTGGGTGATGTTGTTAAAAATGGCCGTCGTGGATCGATTACTGGTGACATCACCATTAAAGGCACACAAGGTCATGTGGCCTACCCGCACCTAGCAAATAACCCCGTACATCAGTCTCTTCCGGCGCTGGCTGAACTGGCGACCATGAAATGGGATGATGGCAACGAATACTTCCCGCCTACCAGCTTCCAAATTCCAAACGTGCATGCTGGGACTGGTGCATCGAATGTCATTCCGGGTGAGTTCAATGTTCAATTCAACCTGCGTTTCAGTACCGAGTTAACTGCTGACGAGATTAAACGTCGCGTTCATTCAACTTTGGATGCTCACGGTTTGGATTATGACCTTCACTGGACACTGAATGGCCTGCCATTCTTAACAGATACAGGTGAACTGCTTGATGCTGTGGTTAAAGCTGTGAAAGAAGTGAATCATCAAGAACCACAGCTACTTACAACGGGTGGCACATCTGATGGTCGTTTCATTGCTCAAATGGGTGCACAAGTAGTGGAACTGGGGCCTGTGAATGCCACCATCCACAAAGTAAACGAATGCGTCAGCATCCATGATCTTGAGCTGTTGACCGATATGTACCAAAAAACGCTGGAAAATCTTTTAGCGTGATGGAGAGCCTATTCGCGTGATAATGACCGCTGAGCAATTAACAGGTAAAACTGAATCCCATTTAACGGAAGTGCTGGTTGGACAGAAGTATTTTCTCGTCCATCCTGCTGTTAAAGATGATTTGCTGTCACTCAAAGAGGCAGCAGATAAAGAAGGTTTTAACTTCAATATTGCCAGCGGCTTTCGTTCCTTTGAACGCCAACTGGCGATCTGGAATCGAAAAATGTCAGGTGAAGCAGAGCTCCTTGATGAGAACAGCCAAATCATCGAGTCGCAAAATCTGAGTGATGAGCAAAAAATCGCAGCGATTTTGCGTTGGTCTGCGCTACCGGGTGCAAGTCGTCATCATTGGGGAACCGATTTTGATGTCTTTGACAGAAATACCATCCCAAGCGAATGCGGTTTGAAACTGGAGCCCTGGGAATATTTACAAGACCACCAGCACCCTTTCTACCTTTGGTTACAAGCGCATTTAGCTGACTTTGGATTTTTCTTCCCTTATCAGGAAAATGGCTCTGGTGTCGCTTTTGAACCATGGCACATCAGCCACAAAAAAACAGCTCAGGCTTGTTTGCAACAACTCACTTTAGATCAATTGTCTACGCAACTGGATTCTGCGCCCATTTTAGGTAAAGAGTGCGTGCGCCAAGGGCTTGCAAAGATCTACAATCAATACATCACTAACATCAGCACTCGCTAACGGCAATCAGCATGATAGAGTTTCTTTTTAACCCGTGGGTCATCTCAATCGTCATCGTCAGTGTGGTGATCGGTAATATTGCTGCATTGAAATACACAGCGAATATGAAATACGGTCAGCAGAAGAAAAGCGATTTAGATAAACTCAATGAGCTTGATAAGCAACAACACCAAGACGACAACCAGCACAAAAAATAAAGGACGCAAAAGCGTCCTTTATTTTATCTAACGAGTACTCAGCGTTATTTCTTATCAATTACCGCTGCGAGTACTGGAACCATATCTTTCAACAAGGCTTCTTCAACAGGTTTACCTGATGAATCGGTCACGTTAATCGAAGTACGGTTACCCAAATCACCAAACAGAAAGGTGTAAGTTCCCGGTTTTAGCGCTGTAGGTTTGACGCCAATCTCTTGCCAGAACTCATCATCCGGTAACGCATATTTCGCTTTTACAGTACCTTGAGACTGACTACGTTCTTCAATCGTAAAGCCCATATGAGGCAGAATGTTTGGTAAACGAGGCCAAAGCACGTCATAAGAAGAACGAGCAATAATCACAGGTAGACCACTACGGTCTGCGCCCATTGAAATTGGAATCTGTTTGACTAGCTCTTGTGCTTTTCTCGCTGCTTCTTCACGAGCGTCAAGATCATAACGAGTCGTCACTAAATTCGTCATCAAAGCGTTGTAACGCTCTTTATTGGTTGTTGAAACTGGCATCTGCTTGCCATCTTCACGCCAATCAATCAGCGATACTTTAAAGCCGTAGCGATTATTATCTTCGACACGAGTCACTTCGTAACGAGCGCCTAACTCGACGTCTTCATCTTCTGCGACCCAAGAAACCCAATCTGTTTCAATTCTGTCATTGGTTTGAGAGAGGATATTGATTTTGCGCTCAGCGATCACTTTTAAGACCGTATCCCAAACTTTATCCACTTCATCCTTACGAACCATCCACAGTGAAACTTCACCTTTTTGGCGTTCTGCACGAGCACCTGGGATCAGTTCCAGAACTTGTTGTGGCGGACGAATATCAACGGTTTGGCCTACACCGCCATGATAGTTCCCCTGCGGGATATCAAAATTTGGGTAAAACTCTGGAGTCGCTCCCTCTGGTAGCTGCCACTCGCTGAAGCTTTTCGTCTCTAGGTAGGTAAAATCATCTTTGGCTTGGCGGCGATGTGTCGAATTTGAACAAGCACTTAAAACCAAAACAGCTAGTGAACTTATAACTAGCTGACGCGTAAACTTCATTGAAACTCCTAAAATGCACCGAGGTGTAAAAACACCTCGGCATTGTATGGAAAGCGCCTTAAAAAATACAGGCTTCAGTCATTGCTTGGGCAACAACTGGTTGAGCTTGTTCAGAAAGAGGTGTTAAAGGTAGACGTAGATCACCAAAAGAAATCAAACCCAGTTTGTGAGCAGCCCATTTAACGGGAATCGGGCTTGATTCGACAAATAGATTTTTATGCAAAGGCATCAAGCGTTGGTTAATAGCTTCTGCTTCTTCAAACTTACCTTCCAACGCAAGGTGCGTCATGTTCGCCATATCTGCAGCGGCAATGTTGTTCGTTACCGAAATAACGCCTTTGCCACCCAGTTTAATAAACTCTAAACCTGTCGCATCATCACCGCTAAGCAGAATGAAATCATCCCCACAAAGCTCACGATGCAGTGCTACACGGCTTAGGTCACCTGTAGCATCTTTAATTGCAACAATGTTGTCTAACTTTGATAGTCGAGCCACTGTCTCAGGTTTCAAATCAACTGCCGTACGACCAGGTACGTTGTACAGAATAATTGGCACTTCTGTCTGTTCAGAAATGGCTTTGTAATGCTGGTACAAACCTTCTTGTGTTGGCTTGTTGTAGTATGGAGTCACACTCAGAACGCCAGCGATACCTGTATTGTTTAGTAGTCGACTGAAGGTAATGGATTCGTGAGTCGCATTTGCACCTGTACCCGCAATCACTGGAATACGGCCATTGGAATACTCAACGATCTTCTCTACAACTTTGACATGCTCTTCGATGGTCAGTGTGGATGATTCACCTGTCGTACCTACGGCAACGATAGCATCGGTACCAGCGTCAACATGGTAGTCAACAAGCTTCTTCAGACTTACAAAGTCGACTTCGCCATCTTGGGTAAAAGGTGTAATTAACGCTACGATACTTCCTGAAAACATGTCTATCTCCATAAATAAATGCTTTCTGCATGGTACTGCATGGGAGTTGAAAAACACAAGAGGCTAAGAATGCCTAAATGCTCCTTAAGAGTGAATATTTATCACATGTTGGAGCTTTCCCCCACCTAATCTCTTATCGACCATTGTATATAAGCAATCCTTCCACTTGTTAGAGGTCGGTCATATTTAAATAGCCGCTATCTTGAGAGCTTTTTTCTATACTTAATTTATGGAGTGGTTATCCCCAAAATGAGTCGGCAATTTTCACGCAAAGCTTGTGATTTAACCTGATAAGTATAGATAACGATGTAATCAAAACGCCTTAGTTGCAACAATAGTATTGTCACTTTAATTAACAAAGGAAAGTAACCACATCATTGGGGTTAATTAATGAAAAGTTGTGCTAACATGCCAGAAAATAACAAAGCGAAATATCAATATGACTCAACATCTTGTGATCACAGCAGTAGGAACGGATCGACCTGGTATTTGTAACCAAGTTGCGAAATTAGTTACGCAATCCGGCTGCAATATTGTCGATAGTCGAATTGCTTTATTTGGAAAAGAATTCACATTGATCATGCTGTTATCGGGGAATACCAACAGCATTACCCGAGTGGAGACAACACTGCCACTGCTCGGACAAGAACAAGATTTGATCACTATTATGAAGCGAACGTCACCGCATGATCACCAATCCAACGATTATATCGTTGAAGTCTATGTGGAATCTGATGACCGCCTTGGTTTAACCGAGCAGTTCACTCAATTCTTTGCTGACCGCAACATCGGTATGGCGTCACTAAGTGCACAAACCATCAGTAAAGATAAGCTGCAGCGTAACAAAGACCAATTCCATATCGCCATTACCGCTCACGTAGATTCGGAATATAACCTTATGCAGCTTCAAGAAGAATTTGAAGCGCTATGCACCGCTCTTGATGTACAAGGTTCGCTTAATTTTATAAAAAGCAGTCAATAAGGAAGAACAATGAACACTTTAAAAGCAGGCGCGCCAGCTCCGGCGTTTTCACTATTAGACCAAGATGGTAATCAAGTTACCCTATCTGACTTTGCTGGCAAAAAAATTCTGTTTTATTTTTACCCAAAAGCCATGACGCCAGGTTGTACCGTTCAGGCACAAGGCTTACGTGATGTGAATGCTGAGCTTGAATCCATGAATGTGGTAGTACTAGGCGTGAGTATCGACCCTGTCGCTCGCCTTGGTAAATTTATCGCCCGCGACAACCTTAACTTCACATTATTGTCAGATGAAGATCATCAGGTTGCCGAACAGTTCGGCGTTTGGGGGACCAAGAAATTTACCCTTACAAATTTTTTATGACAAAAAACCTTGATATTTTTTTATGACAAATCTATCTTTGATATGTGGGTAACATATCGAGGATTGTTCTGTGATAGAAACGCATGAAGAAAAATGTTCCGATGTTTATGATGACTACCGACTGCTTTCCGTCGAGGTCGATACATTAGCAAAGCTAAGAATTTCTGCGAATATCAATACTGAATCTGGAGAGGTGACGCACTCTCCCTACCTTTCCCCTTCCAATCTGGAATCACGCCTAAAGAAAACCGATATCATCATTGCCCCTGACGGGACTATTGTTTACCCACAATCCCTATACCTAGTGTCTAAATTACGTGGTGAAGATGCTGTCAAAGACACCGGCTCAATTGCAAAAGGCTTGCTAGCATTTACTCGTTATTTAGATTCCACTCATTACTCTCAAGTTGATGAAGAAGGTAAAGAAATACCACCTGAATATCTAACTTATAAAACCCTATCGAAGTATGAAGAAGAAGGTGTACCTTGGCGATTTGCTACGTTCCTACTTGAGAACTGCAATAACATTGAAGGTGCTCATGGCGATGAAGCTTTTAGTTTATCTACAGCTAGAAGTTATATGAGTGCCGTGATTGGATTCTATAAGTGGATGCAAAAGTACGGCTACATTAAAAATGACGATCAGAATATTGTTACCCACTACACAACTGGAACAATGCATCAAGAGTTAAACCAGCACGATATGTTAGCTCACACAAAACCAGGCTCTAACCGTTCTTATGAAACATCCAATATAATGAAGAGGTTTCCTAAAAAAGAAAACACTCCCGCCCATAAAAAGCTCAAGCCCATGCACCCAGAGCACAAGGCTTTATTTAATGAACATGTAACTTCACTGCCAAAGGCGACAGAATTAATCTTTCGGCTATGTGTCGAGGCAGGGCTAAGAATTGATGAAGCCATTCACTTCCCCGCTCACGACATAGGAAAGGCTGACTACAGTGATTTAGATGTAGTGCCAATCAAAATTACTCGCACAAAATTCAGTAAGGAACGTACCGTAGAAATTCCCATTGAGCTGTACGAAGAGCTAGAGATATATAAAGAAAGTCACGCACGACTAAAAAACCTAAACAAACGCAATGAGCTTGTTCAGGCTGGTGAGATTTTAGATGCCGTAGATTACCTATTTATTTCAAATAAAGGGACTCCATACTCAGGCAACACTTTGGAAACGCACTTTTCAAACCTTCGAAAACAGATACGCGAAGTGGACTCATCTTGGTATTACCGTATTCATGATTTACGTTCCACCTTTGCAACTCATTGGCTTTGGCTCGAATCGAAAAGTCGTGCCGTTGACTACGACTTCCTAATGGATGAATTGGCTACACTAATGGGGCACGAAAGCACGTCAACCACTGAAAAATACATTAAATTCATGAATAAATTGGACGACCAAATCAAAATGGCTAAAGCGAAAAACCGCAAGATAAACGGAGGTTGGTCGTAATGGCGAAAAGTAAAATCGCAAGACAGTCCGAAGCCATTAAGCATGTGCGCAACACTCAAAATGTCATTCCTTTGAATCTGACGATCCCTTATAAAGATTCGAAATTAACTAAACCAAAGCAGTTCGATGTTTCTCATTTATTGCACTTAGGGTGTAACAAAGAAAATGAAAAAGTAGACAGCCGAACCGTATTTATCAGGCGCTTTTGCGAGAAAGCCAACCAATATGTCAGTAATGGTAACTCAGCAAGGACCATCGAAGGCAACTGTGCAAATTTAAGTGCCTATCTTGCTTTTTGTGATGCGGTAAATGTTGACCCATTTACGGAAAGTGGGTACTTAAAGTATGCAGGCAACGATGGCGAGTTAAGACATCGTATCAAGATGTATCGTCCTTCAAAACGCCTTTGGGAGTACACTCATGGTGATGAGTTAGGCATTAAAGAATCGGCGGTTTCAACAATGCTTTCAACTCTGCGTAATGCGCTCGATTGGTGTGGCGTGCCCGCTTCCTCTTGGGCTGTACTTCATAGGGGATTTACAGGAGAAAAAACGCCATATAAGGGGTACTCAGATGAGGAAGAAAAGCTTCTTGTGACACGGTTAGAGGCGTTATTCTTCACTCTTGCGCCACAGCTTATTGCTGCCAAAGAAAACAATATACCCTTACCAGAAACTCTTCCTCTTATTCTTGCCCTTGCTGAACATGAGGAAGTGATTCAAATCCCGACATCATTGGACTCGAGAAGGGGCGGAGTAAGTAAAGGTGGCACAAGCGTTAATGTTGGCGCAGCCTTTAATCTCACAATGGGCGCTGCCTACCATCTGTTGTGCTTTTTCACTTCACTCAATGACAGCAACATTCGAGATATTGCCCACCCAATTAAGGTTCATACAGAAGAAAGAGATAAGAGCCTACAAGTGGTAAAAGTCTCAAGCCATAAGCCTAGAGCGAACAAAACAGTCGATGCTCTATTGGTGGGTGAGCAATTTGACGTTGATAAGCGTGATGGGGTGAAGTTTATTAAGTTACTAGAGCGACTGTCCAAACTGTACGGCAACAGTGAAGATGGCTCTGTATTAATTTTTGCCCTCAATAATCACGCTGAGGTGAGTGATACCTTTCGTTTGAATGAGCTAAATAAACAACTGGTTAACCAACTACACCTGTTATCTCCGCATCGGGCTGGCAACCTGCCTTGGTTTAAGGCGCTGTTTTACGCCTACCGAAACCAACAAACCATCACGTTAAAGAAAGTCATTAATCACCTAGGTCGCACTGTTGTTCATAAAGAACTAAAGGCAATAAGGAGAATCAAAGCAGTGCAAGGGGCGACCAATAGCGCCTACTGTATTTTATCTTGCTACACCGACTTACCGCTTAAAGGGATTTTACTTCCGCTCACATACTCCGAAAAAGACAGCAATGGCAATGTTACCGTTTCTTTTAACTATAGAAATGGCATAGGTGGTTTCTTTAAAATACCAGCCTCTGATTTAGCTTTAATCAAAGATATTGAGCAATATGCTAATGATAACGCAGACAAGCAGCCAAAGAAATATGAACGTCTACTTTTAACGAGAAGTAGCCACTACGTTCCTAAAGATTGGGAAGGCATCAGCCCTATTTCAGCAACGTTAATGACTACTTGGTCTGTTGAACCAAATCATTATTACATATCTCTTCAATCGAGTCGCTGGCGAGAAATGACCAGCAACCAAGCCTATGCCGAAGGTGGTATTCAAGGTGCTCAAAGCTTACTCCAAAACGCGAAGGAAACGTTAGACAGAAGCTATCTGAACGGGCTTTCATCACTGAATAAGGTCATCATCTCTCAGAGTGTAGAGGTCATAGAAAACCTCGATGATGATACGAGCTTAGAGCAAGCAAAAGACATTGTAGCGAAAAGGCGTGGTATTCCGATGTTGTCACACGATGAGGGGAAGAAAAAGCGCGAAGAAGGCAATATTAAAACTAACCCCAACGGGCTAACTTGTAATGGGCAGCAAGTCATTAGTGATGGTAAGAACACGCAACGTGAAACGAACTATGCGCTAGGCATCAACTTACCTTGTGCCGAATTTGATATGTGTCACAAGTGCCAATCGGCCAAAGCGGTAGATGACGTTGAGGCTATTTATAAGCTCATGTCATACATCGATGTTCTTAAGGAAATCCTTGATATGTACCCTGATTCGAAAGGGGATATTCATGAAAAAATTGAACAGTATGAGTATACGCTAGATGGGGCGAGTGATGATGTATTCGATGAGGCTATGAAGCGGTTTAATACCCAAGGTCGTCACCCAAGAGTTTCCATCGACCACGCGCTTTTATCCCTATAGTTACGGAGGCTCACATGATAAAACTCACTGACCTAGAACATCAAAACAAGCTTCTTAAAGCACAAGAACATGTTGGCGCTCATACAAATTACCTAATGGATGTATTAAAGCCAGCTATTGAGCGTGGCGATTGGGATGAACTCGAAAGCCTTGATATAGGCTTTATTGTTACGGGTGAATCATTAGGCAAAATTGGCGATGATGACGCTTGGAGAAAGCTACAGCCTTATTTTGAGCTAAAAGCAAAGCGAATCATTACCATAGATTTTACGCTCGATGGTAAAGTCATTGAGCGCAACCTAAAAAATCAGCTTAAAACCCTCTTACTTAAAATGATGTGGCTATCACCTCATAACCATTCGTTTAAAACTCTTTGGTATGCATTAAATGACCTAAAAAAAGTCATCACCCCACTGTTAAATGAAGGGTTTAATTCGCTGTCTGCTTTGGACTTTGACCGACTCGAAACGTGGGCTCTAACCGGCTTTACCGATATCGATTTTGAAAGAGAGGCGATTTACAACGGGTTAAATCGCCTATACAAAGAAGCGAGAGGCTTACCGTTTGAAGTTAACTTAACCAAAAAGCTTAACGCCTCTGATTTTGGTTTAGTAATTAAAGAAGCGCAGCAGAATACCGTCATCCCTCAAAGGCTCTACTATCTGGGTCTTCAAAAGTCAGAAACCCTTATCAATGAAGCTTATACCCTTCGTGATGAGCTAGAGCAACTGGCAGAATACATCGCCACCTACTTTAATAAGGCGTATGAAGGATATGCGAAGTATCTGGTCAGTAATGAAGCCCGATTCAAAAACGGTAACATTCAATGGTATTTAGTGAAGAATCATAAAGAAAGCAAAAAGCGCACCCTTGCTTTTCAAGACGCCTTTGCCGCCCTTCATTCTCCAAATGAAAAAGAGACACTTGCTCTCATACGCCTTCATAAACCAGGAATAAAGACCGACTACATTGATAAGTTCCACACCGAACGTAAGCTAACGATTGGACAGTGGACAATCACCAATCTAATAGAGGCTCAATCGCTTTTTAAAACGCTCAATGGTGGCTGCCTATGGGGATTAATGGCTCGAACAGGAATGAGAGCCGATGAAATGTATGGCCTAAACACTGCTCAGGGCTGCACAACTGAAACAATAGACCGCCAGAAGATACACGTTATCCACGCCAACTTATCCAAGACAGCCAAAGGCTCTCAATCAAAACAAGATGAGTTTGTCACAACCGAAATCGGCATGAAAGCCTATGAAGTCCTTCAAGCACTGCATACACCACTCAGAAAGCGACATCCTAGCTCACAATCGTTTTTCCATAAAACAAAAGAGGATTTAAGTGAAATAACCAAAGACCAACTAAGTAAACACTCTCGAGCTTGGTTTGAAGGTGCGATGGGCGAAGAGCTTGCGCTGACCAATGAAGACATTATTGACCTAAAAACCTCGGACCCCAACTTATCGTTTGAAGTAGGTAACGATTATGCATTTACAGGACATCAACTTCGCCGCTCATTTGCTTACTACCTGATTGGATACGAGCTTTGCAGTTTTCCGCAACTCAAACAGCAGTTTAGTCATGTCTCTATGGCAATGACGCGGCACTACGCTAAAAACGCCAGTAAATTCCAAAAAATCCGACAAAAGAAAAAGACGCTAGCACACGAAATTGATGAGGAAAGAATCGACCAGAAAGCCCGCATCTACTTGAATATCTATCAGAAACTGGCAAACAAGGAGCGAGTTGCCGGAGGAAAAGGCAAAGAGTTTGCTAAGAACATGATGAAAACAAACCGAAATTTATTCAAGGATAAAGTAGATAACGAGATGTTATCTCTGAACTATTGGAAAAAGCAAATTCGAACTCAAAACCGACACATTCATGCGGTTGCGCCAGGGATATACTGTACTTCGACCACCTGCGGTTTAAGAACGCTCGTTAACCTAATGGAATGTGTAGACTGTAAGAATGATTACATCGTGGATGCCGTATTTGCTGAAGCAAAGCGTAAAGAAGCCGAAATTCACATGCTTTATGATATTGAAAACAACGAACTCACTCCTCAAACCGCCTCTGAATCTTACATAAAAGTTCAAGCTGCTGAACGCATTATGGGTGATTTAGGTATCGACTTTGAGCCTGTCATTTTCCCTGATGAAGTTAAGAACTTACTTATCCCATACGGAGTGATTTCATAATGTCACAGATAACCAAAAATAAGCTAATCAAAGCATTGGAAAGGCTACTGGATGGTGATGTAGCGAAGTTGACATCGAGAGAGCTGCGCAATAAAGCGCGAAAGGGCAAGCTCAAAATCAACAATAGCAATGTTGAAAAAGAAGCGGGCCTTTCCGCTGGCGCACTCAGAAGGCATAACGACGTTGTTTTAATGATAAAAAATAAATCATTAGAAGTACAAGTTGCTCAGGATGAAACCGCTGACTCCCCTATTGAAGTGCTTCAAAAAGAAATAAAGGCACTCAAAGGAGAAAGAGCACAGGCAAATAAGAAGAAAAAAGAGTATTACGACGAAGCTCAAAGCCATAAAGATGCGTTAGCTGTTCAAGCAGCCACTCATATTAAGGTCGTTCAAGCACTAATGGAGATGTTACATGAAAGTCAGCGAGAAAAAGCGATGGATAAAATCGTATCGTCTCGTTTAGACAATGTTATTGCACCCCAATTTAGAAAACCAAAGTAGCGTTTAGCGCTGCAACTAAAAAAACGTCCTGTTTAGTGTAATCACTAGACAGGACACTAAATTAACGATAAAAACGTACACTCTAACGTAATAAAAATGCACTAAAAAGGACGTAGCAAATAACGCTACGCCACATACTATTAATTGAGAAAGTAAGGACAAAACCAATGGCAATCGAAGCTGGACAAACCGCACCAGATTTTACCCTAAATGACCAAGACAATAACCCAGTGACGCTATCTGAGTTTCAGGGAAAAAAGGTACTGCTCTATTTCTACCCACGCGCTTCAACACCCGGCTGCACAGTTCAGGCTAAAGGGTTACGAGATACTAAAGCTGAGTTAGATGCCCACAATGTAGTTGTTCTTGGTATCAGCCCAGACACACCGCAAAAATTAACTAACTTTATCAACAAGCAAGAGCTTAACTTCACTTTGCTAGCCGATGAAGACCACACAGTTTGTGAAAAGTACAATGTTTGGCAACTCAAGAAATTTATGGGCCGCGAAAATATGGGCGTTGTAAGAACAAGCTTCCTGATTGATGAGTCTGGCAAACTTGAGCATGTGTTCAACAAGTTTAAGACCAAAGATCACCATGAAGTTGTATTGGACTACCTAAACAACAATTAACCGTCCAAGAACAATTAACTCTTCAACTTGGGGGCAGGCATGATTGGCTACATTCGAGTATCAGATTCACAAAGAGCCGATGGCGAATCACAAAGAGAAGCGATCAAAGCGTACGCTGCTAAACGTGGCATACAAATAACGGATTGGATAGAAGAGCACGTGTCTGCCACCAAGACAGAGTTAAGTGAGCGGAAGTTATTTTCTCTCATCACCTCTCAACAAAGTATCATTGTATCGGATATCACTCGGTTGGGTCGCCATAAAGTTATGGAGCTAGTAGGTGCCATTGGTCAAATAGCCTCATATGGTGAACTACATTTAGCATACAACGATACCATCATAAGCTCAGAGAACGTTGATAATGCTGAAATCATTTTTACAGTTATTGGGCAGTCTTTTGCCAGTGCTGTAGAAGCCCAGAAGCGCTCTGAGCGAGCTAAAGCTGGTCACGCTAAACGTAAAGCCAAAGGGCTATTATCTGGCCGTCAGAGGGGGCAGAAGGTGAAATCAAGGCTTGATGAGCATACAGCGTTTATATTGAATCTTCTCGACACCAAGACCACCAAAGCTGAAATTCTTAGGCAACTGAACGAACGTGGTGTATCGATTTCTCGAAGTCGGTTCTACTCTTGGTTGGAAGCCCGTGGGCTTCATAGCAAAAAAGCTGAATTTCAGGTGGGCATGTTCTCATAGCAAGCCTAGTTTGCCTGACGTCCCTCACTTTTCGCTAACTCGTTTTGGCCCCTTTCCTTGTTTCAGGGCTAATTTCTAACTACTCACTATGCTATAAATTATCTAATGCCATTTTTGAATCGAGAAGTAAGTTATGAGTAAAAAACGGTTGTCAGAAAAAGAACTGGTTGAGGGAATAACACCCTATACTGCACATGTTGATGAGCTGGCAACGGTAACATTGGATGAGATGGGTCTTGAACTCTCAGAAGGTGACTACAAAGCCGCTTTGAAGAGAATAGAATTTCTGTTTGATGCAGCCGAACCAGGAACTCCCGAAGGTGACGAACTCGAAAGGTTAGCTGCATTGGTTGAGGAATATGAGGAAAAACACTTCCCCATTTAACAACAGCAACGCACTTTTGTCGAGTAGACGACACCTGTTACCAAGTGTCGTCCCTCTAAGAACCCAGCGTGCAACTTTCACCGCACTAGGCTCAAGCCTTCACGAAGGCACCGATTGGCACCCAGCAACTTACAAAGCAGCGAGAGCAGGCTCATACCAAGAGTTACGGCATTGCCTCTTTGACTTTCTCTTTGCCAAGTATTCTTGGTATTGAGGGTCAAAAGGCGTTGCGGCACTCCTAATTTTTACATGTCTCTCTATTGGCACCTTGGCGATTTGAAACAGATTGAACTGACAATCCATATTCATGAGCTTCTGCCAACCGTGAAATTGCCATTGACCTTGACGGTTGATGAAGTATTTAAGGGCGATCCAAGTTCTAGACTTAGTCGGATGACGCCTTTTAGCCCAGTGCCATAACGCGTGAAATAGCTTGTGACCTACATATCCGAATATCTGTTTAGCAACACAGTGTCGATAGTAATTCGACCAGCCCCTGAGTTTCGGATTTATCAACTTGATTAAATCGTTAACGGGGATGGTTGCGTGCTTTTTGATTAGTTCACGCAAGTTACTCAAGAGCATCAGAGTGTTGGATTTGCTCGGTTTAATGAGCAGTTTTCCTTTGAACTTCCTATGATTGAAACCTAGGAAGTCAAAACCACGGCTGATGTGGGTAATGTGCGTTTTCTCTTCGGAGAGTGTTAAGCCTCTTTCCGCTAAGAACTCAGCAATCAACGGTTTGATATCGTTCTCCAGCACCTCCTTTGAAGCACAGGTGACGACGAAATCATCGGCGTATCCAATAAAGTTGGCTCTCACCCCCTTTTTGAGGGCGGTAGATTTTATGCGTTGTTCCAGACCAGCAAGAGTCATCAACATCAGAGTTGGAGATATAATTCCGCCCTGCGGTGTGCCCTCGACGGTATGGTAGAACAATCCTTTATCTATATAGCCAGATTTCAGCCATTGTCCCAGCATCCGTTTGTCTGCTGGTATGTTTTCGATTAGCCATTGATGTCCAATTTTATCGAAACAGGCTTTAATATCTCCCTCGAGTATCCATTGCGCGGATTTCTTTTGACTTAAACAGATGAAACACTGTTGAATCGCATCAGCAGTGCTTCGATTAGGTCGGAAGCCATAGCTATTGGGATCGGCAACGGTCTCCGATATTGGCTCTAGTGCAAGAAGATGAAGCGCTTGCTGCGCTCTGTCTATCATACAGGGGATACCAAGTGGTCTGAGCTTGCCGTTTTTCTTGGGGATGTAGATACGCTTGAGCGGTTTGGCTTGATAAGCTTTTCTGCTCAATTGATTGACAGCTTTCATGCGGCGCGTATCTGTATTCCAGATAACGCCGTCAATTCCTGGCGTTTTACTGCCTTTGTTTTGTGATACCCGCTTAACAGCAAGAAGCTTTGCTGAACGCGAGTGAGTCAGTATCCATTGCAATGCTTTAGCTTTGCCTTGTTTACCTTCTCGTGTTGCCTTTGCAATACGCATCTGAAGCTTTAATACATGGGATTCTACGACTTTCCAATTTATGGATTGCCATTGAGCACTGTCAGGAGATGCACTAATCTCTTTTGAAATCATCATTTGCTTATCTCCTTGAATAAAGTTCTTCAAATTCTCTTGCAACGGAAGACCAGTCGGAAGTCAGCTCACTTTCGTGATCAGATAGGAATCTGTATCTGCATCGTTACAATGCAGCTTTCGCTTTTTCCAACATCCTCTACCTGCATCACTATCGGCCACAGAGGCTTTCCCAAAGGGAGCGATACAGGCTTACCGTGTTCCGTATGTCGCGCAATGTCAGGGTAGATGCCTGCTATGGAGCGGAGAGCTTAACGATCACGAAAGAGCATGGGGCAATCTCTTTCCAACTCTCGCGCCTTTTGGCTACAGCGTGTTAACCACTTCCGCTGCTTGCAAGGATAACGCCCCTTACGCAGATTCACATATGTTCATCATACTGACTACCTAGCACTCACCCGATTCGTGGTTATCAGGAGAGCCGTCCCCTCACGGTTTCGACCCCGAACGGGATCACCCCATTCTTCGTTACATTGTCAGAGCCGCTACTTTATTCAGGCTCCTAGGTTCATCTGGTGATACAGATGGTTCACTCGTTAAGCGGTGAACAGCGCTTCATACGACTTCACGTCGCACGCCCCTTTACTGCTTAGAGTAAGTACTCATGCATTTACAATTCATGATCGCTTATCCTACCACAAGTTATCCGAACTCTGCACAACATCTAGAAATTATATTTCATTGGTCAGCTTTATGATCTTTCGGTACGAGTAACCATTATGTAGTAGTCAGTTATACCTGACCACTACAGTTTACTAATGGTATTCAGCGCTAACCTATTATTCATCAAGATCAATATTGTCGGGTAGCTTGAAATTACGCATGTGATACATATTGTTTGCGTGAAGGCGAGCTTGCTCATTAACACTTAAGAAGTCTATCCGTCCGTTTGGAAGCTTTCTTACTTTAAGTAACCCATCCATAGAGATATTTGCATTTACGTGAAACTTCCCTTGTTTAATCATGTTCTGCAGATAGTGAAATCGTAGTTCAAACTCCGACCTAGTATCTGGTGTCTCCATTGGCTCAAATTTCATATATCCTCCATTATCGCCCTAATGAAATTAATCCAACAGGTTCTAAATCTAACTCAAATACCCAAGTCAAAGTGAACCCATATGGCAACCTGAGAGCATTTGAGTTAATAGACAAGAAGCATCCTTCATGGGCTGGAGCTCCTTCATATTTCTCTTTTACTCGTCCTGACTTCCACCAACCTCGGATAATATCTGAGTTACTTATTCCGGTTAATCTCATAAAGTGAGTGGTTGGTATAGCTGGTGTAAAACTACCAAAGTAAGCAGGTAAAGCTTCAACATTAACACAGGTATCAATCAGGCTAGTGCTGTCTGGTGAAGGCTTATTTGTTGATAAGAAGCGCCCAGAAGGAAGAGGAAGGTTTTCTGGGCTATCTGTTATGTATGCCGTCAGTCGAACTAGTCTCAGTTCATCTTCGAACCAAACTCTTTCACAATAGTCTAAATAAATACTATCTCCATGCACCGGTTTTAGTTTCTGAGAGTTAATCCAATTTTTAGCGTGCGACTCGAAATTTGTGATTCTCAGATTTTCTATGCGAGTTGGATTGTACTTTCGGAATATAGCTTCAATATGTTTAGATACTGATTCATCTGCAACATTCTGTAATGCGACTTGAAGTGCGTAACAAACCTTATCAGACCAGCGATTTGGTTGCTTTGCATTTCCATAATGACCTTCTGCCAATAGCTGTTCTAACTCTAAGCTATCTTCGATTGATAATGGAGAGCATACTTCTTGCAATATTGACTCTGCCTTATTCACTACACTAGTTTTTGTTAAGCCCAGTTTCTCTAATTTAGTCCATTGGGCTTGATTACTTTCAGCCCATGTAGGCAATCTGGCATTATCCTCTGCGCTTATATCATTTACGCTATTGAATCGAGCCGTCAATACATCCAAAGCATCTTCAGCAGATTCCGAGCCTTTCACAGCAGCTTGCCTAGCAAGTTGCACCAAAGCTGAATATCTACCGACATGCATGCAGTTATGTTTTATGAATTTAAAATCAATTGCTTGAGCTAAAGCTTCCCAAGCATTCTGGGTTGTAGATGTTTTTTCAAGGACACCACAAATTAAGTCTGGGTGAACCCCACTATCCATCGAAAAAGCTCTCGTTCCAAAAAGCTGAACGAAATCTGGGTAGCTTCTTGATAGCCACATTAGCATTTCTGATGCTTTTTCTCGCCTTAGCCAGGTTGGATGCTCGATAGCATGAAGAATAAGCTTAGTCAGGCAATAAGATAAATCACCCTCATTATCTAGAAGCGTATAACTATCTATTTCTTCTAAACTCCCGACCATCAAGCTAGTGTGTTCATTTGCTAGCTTTAAGAGTTGAACTTGCTCTTCATATGGGCACTGAATAGCTAACCATGTTATTAAACTTTCTGCGATTCGCCAGATCTCAGTGTAACGTTTATCTACAATTAAAGGTGAAAGCAGCTTAACTAAATCAGAAACAGAGCTGTCAGTTTGTAAAAGTAGTGACTTTCCTTGCTCAACAACCGACGAAGAGCCAAACCATAAAGACCATCCACCATCTTGAATAGCATTCATTGCTGAGATTACTTCTTTTTTAGCTTCTGAGTAATTTCTGCGGCGCAAGTATCTGGATGCATTAGACAAGGCTACATTGGCCTCTTCAATCGAACAGTTAGAACCAAAAGTTCCTGGTAAAGGAATCGTGTCTACTTCTTTTGTTTCAGCTTCCCGACTTTCTGATTTTGAATCTTTATGTAATGGAGAGTCAGATGAATCTACATCTGGTTGAATGGTGTAATCTGGGAATCTTATTGCAAATGTTTCTATGAGATGTTCATCTAAGTAGGATGTTACTGATGCTACAAACTCTGAACGGTCTTTTAAGTTATTAAATTCAGACTCACATATAATCTCTATCCGATCAAGAGCCAGATCCAGAGAAGTTCTATCGTTTGCTATTTTGTCAATTAGTAGGCTATACGCTCGTGTGAAGCGGTCTATATGGCGAGAGTCACCAAACTGGAAACACTCCAATAGAGCCCAACAGAGCTGCCAATCAGCCTGCGGAATAAGAGGGGTAATAAGAGATAGAATCGAATCTTGCTCATCCAAAGCAGTTCCAGGGAAACGAGTACCTTTTAAAGCTGAAACGCGATCTATATCTCCTCGAGTCACATCTTGATACATCTGCTCAAGGGTACCGTAGGTTTGGCGGATAAAGTAATTTACAGCACTACTAAAGGCTCCTCTTTGGCACAAAGCTCCGATGAAATCTCGCTTAGCATAACGAACAAAACGTTGGAAAGTCATTTCTCCACCCGCAGCATCTAATAGTCCTGCTATTTGGTTAAGAACTTCTGATTCAACGGTGGATGCTTTGTTAATAGACTCCAGCACAGTAATGCTTAAGCCAAGCTGATCTTCCTTGTACCAACTCGGCCCCATTGAGAATGATAAAACTAGCTGATAAGTTTTCTGAGCTTCATCCGAGGCATCTAATCTGGCATAAAGTGGAACTAAACCCAACAACTCTGGCACAAGCTCATATCTATTTTCAAGGTTTGAACTAACATAGTTTTTCCAACGTTGCAGCAATAGAAATGCTTGATCTTCCACCTCTACGTCTATTGACTGACCAACAACAATTGTTAGAACTTGCTTAAGAATGCGTCTAAAACCTTCTGAGTAGAGGCCACATTGTGAGTTAAATTGCTCATCGATAAAACTTAGTAAGTCACAAATTTTATGAGGGTATAACTCAGCGGTTAAGTTTGTAATTGATTGATATAAATGGGGAACAATACTCTCTGGCAAACCATAGGCATCTTCCCATTGGACACGTTGTACTAGGCTGAATCTTAAGTGGTTTAAAACATCTTGCGATAGGATCTTCCATACAATATCTAACCCTATTGTGTCCTCATTTTCTTTGAACCGCCTTGCGGCACCATCACACCAAGCTATGGTTCTACATATTGATTCGATTCCATTTAACCATGTACTTGCAGATAAAGTGACTAGGGTTGGATAGGTAAAGTCAGGATCAACAAACGCTTTAAACCTCCATGCAGCTATACCGTTTTCAAGTTCTAATAAATCAATAGAAACATTGTCCTCAGCAATAAACGAGATAGGTAAAGGTGCTTCACTAGGATCTTCTCCTAATGCCAGTACAATATTTCTAGGCGCACCTAGAGATATATAGCAATCGATCATACTCGGGTGTATGCTCGTTTCCTCTTCCCAAGCTTCTGAAATCAAGGTCTCAATATCGGAAAAGACTTGACCGATTAAGGCACTATCATGAATTACATCGTATCTCTTACATAGTGCTTGATAAAGTGGGACTATAAATACGATTGGTTCTGCTAGTTCACTTAAAGGGCCAGAGTAAAACTCTCGAAGTTGAGAAATAGACATATATCTACTGATCAAGCACATTGATGCGGCTTGGAAGTAAGCAGTCATTTGGGAGCGAAGATGCTTGCTTGCTTTTTTATCGACTGCAGTCTTATCGATCACTTTCATCCAATAATATTGGAAGTTAGCAAGTGTTTTTTGAGCTCTAACATCACCAGCCAGAAGTTTTAAAAGATATTGTTGCGTTTGAAGGTCATAAAAATCTAGGAATTCGCTATAAGAAAGTCCATTTTTGCTAGACACCTGTTCAAGGGCTTCTGTTAAGTATCTTTCCACAACGTTCAACAACTCTAGAGCGTCCATATGACTGCCAGCGTCAATGAGCTCCAATGCAACGACTAGAGCTTCATCTAGTGGTATAATTAGCTGCCCATATCGAGTTACGTGCTGTAGAACTTCCTGCTTTTTCCCAATAGAGATCAAAGCATTCGCTGTTAAATCAGCAGATTGAGCAAATAGTGTGTTGTACCGGAATTGAATTCTTTGGCAAAGTAGAAGGATTCGAACTGTTTCAACTAAACTACCTAGCTCAGTTGCTACTTTTAAAACACCTTTAAGATCTTCTAGGAGAGTATCGGGCTCAACCCCTTGATAAACGCAATTGTCAACCCAACCTTGAGTACACAAAGCTACCACGCGTGCTTTGTCTGACTCTTCTGCTTTGAGTCCATGGTAGATTAAGTTGAGCAAGCAGTACTTTTTTTGACTTGTTTTTCACAGTAGTCAGCTAGTCGTGATTGAACGTCACGTTCCCGTAATGCTGTCTTCTCAAGTAAAAACTCAGAAAAAGA
This sequence comes from Vibrio sp. Hal054, assembly GCF_037162405.1. Lineage (NCBI taxonomy): Bacteria > Pseudomonadati > Pseudomonadota > Gammaproteobacteria > Vibrionales > Vibrionaceae > Vibrio > Vibrio sp. Hal054. Next base: position 2,329,394 of record NZ_JARLUT010000001.1, read on the forward strand.
AGAGTGATAAATTTTCGTTTCATTCGGATCTAATAGTAAGTGCTGTATTCTTCCAAGAGTGCCAACCAATATGCTCTGTTCATTTGGGGTCAAAATGTTAGTGAACTGGTCGATGGGAATCCCCCAACGTAAACGAGCAGCTATTGCTAGTAAATTTACAGCATCATTATCTTCCTTAAGTTTCAGCCACAGCAAGTCATAGTATTTTCGAATACTTCCATCAATTAACGGTAAATCTTTTAGTTCATCATTGCTCGTACCTGAGTTTACGAGGTCGATTAAATAGCGAAGGTATAATGGGTGGCCCTGGGCTCGTTCGCAGATCAAGTTTACAGTTTTTGAATTAGCATACCCCACGGTAAGAGCACTGTAGCAAAACTCTTTAACAGTACTGTCTATAAGAGAGGGCATAGAAATACATGCTTCACCTGCAAGCCTGTTACCTAGTCGAGTTGCAAATTGCTCATAGCTAGGTGCAGAGAGAACAATCACAAACCCTGTAGGCAACACCATAGGTAATAGCCCCATGAACTTGTTAAGAGTTTCTGCGTCTTGACGCTCTACTTCATCCAGACCATCAACGAACAATATCCCTTTTACGTTTCTTGAGGAGTAAGCTTCACTGAGTTTTTTAAAGAGTTGCTCTGTCTTAGCTATTAACTCTGGATAATCACAAGTTTCTTCGCGTCCAGGTGTACCACTAATGAACATTGAAACTTGCATGTTTAACCAGTTGAAAAACTCTTGTGGTTGAGCTAATTGGGTCGCGTTTTTGGAGCTTTTGGGAGGAGTAAAGCTATATGTACCAAAGTGTTCTAAAGAAGAGTTTGTCGGGATGTATGTTTCACAAAATGTTGACTTACCTATGCCATGGGCTCCATTGATAAAGAGGTAGCTGTTGTCTTGAGCCAAAGCAAGTTTATCAAATTGTTCATTAAATGACTTTCTAGAGGCCAATTCTTGATGCTTAAAACCGTCGTCATTAGATTCGACACTGATTCCACAGCTGCCCAAAAAGTTGCGCAAACTAGATATAGAAACAACACCAATGGTTTTTTCAACTGAAACCCTAATAACACCGACACAAGCCCCATTACTGACAACAGCAGCTCCAGAAAGTCCTTGATAGTCATTTAAAGACAATGGTTCATCTATACTGATCTCTATATCAGAGCCTAATTTAGGGGTTTTGAACGTTTGGTTAATGATTCCTTCCAAACGGTGGCCCATAGTCAGTTTACTTACAGGCCACCCATAAGAATAGAAGCGACTCCCCTCTATAGGTAATAAACTACTGAGGTTTATCGGGGATATATTACTTTCAGCTTCCAATTCCAATACAGCTATGTCTAAGTTTGTGTCATGAGCACGAATACTAGCTTTCAATACAGAAGGGGTAGAGTCTGGGTTAAAAATAACACTGATGTCTGCATCATTATCTAGTGCGTCGCTCACACAGTGGCCAGCAGTTAATACGAAGTTTGATGTGATTAGTGCCCCACTACCTGACTCATTACCGCATTCAATTTTACAAGTAGCCACTTTCATTTCTGTATCTAGCATGAATATTCCTTGGTAATCGTTATCCAGTCAGTAGCATTTTCTTCTACAACAAAAGTAGCTCCTGTAGCTGTTTGGAATTCTTTAATCTCTCTGGATTCTTTAGTTGAGTAGTTAAAATATAGAGTTCGTGTAAAACTTGCCTGCCTATCAACTATCGCGCGAAGAAGCTCAATATCAGGATGGTTGTGTTTGCTGCCGTCTGAGGAAATGAAGTATCTTGGAGCATCCACAACGCTAAGCAATTCCGGGCTAGTGTTGTAGTTACTACCATGATGAGATATTTTGATTGCATCAAACATCATGGATTCCCCTAGATCTTCCATCTTACGAAGTTCTCTTAAAATATCCTCTGCAAATGCATCTGCAAGCATTAGCAATCGAATACCATTTAGTTCGATAATAGTTGCAATAGAACTTCCATTTGCGGTTGAGTTATCTGGTTTGTATACGTCTGCAAGGCTTTTTGTACGTCCTGCAGAGATAAGCTGCTTTTTGGTTGTTTGACTGTCAGTTTTATGCTCAAAGCTGAGTTCAAAAGCATCGTCGATGGCTTGACTTGAGCCTATAGAGCCAATAAGACCAAGACGCCTTAAATCTCGCTTCCATAACTTAACTAGGTTCTCTAGTCGCTCTCTCGAGGGTGCCAACACCTTTACGAAACCATCTCTGAATCGCTTCTCTCGTACAGAATCAGTACATATGCTCTGAGTTCCATCACTTTCGTTCCAAACGTACTCCCCATCATTAAGCAAAGCTGCTACTGTTGAGCCCTGCCGAGCGCTGATTTCGTTAAAGCCTGATGTTGGATTAAGCTCTTTGGGGTGGCCTCGCTTGTTAATTGCATCAATCACTTCAAGGTCTTGATGTGATAGCCCTACCTCTTTTTTTACAGAGGTCAGACTACGAAGGCTGTTGTGCCAAAAATCTTTGATAGAAATTATATTATTTGATCTTGAATCACCGTTTAATGCCAGAAAGCGAATTACTCCACCAATGTGATCAGCGTCAATATGAGTTACGATAGCTAAATCTAAACATGCTTCTCTAGTTGCGAGTTCTTCAAGATCTTTTTGTATGTATGTATTAAAAGTTCTGGCATATCCACCATCTATAAGGATGTTAGTTTTGTCGGTACTTAGCAGAAAAGCATCGCCATTTTGAGCAGGGTACATTTTGATTCGCACGTTACATCCTTAGTGCTGTAGTTGTGTATAAAAGTCTAACAAGTAGCTAGGCAAATAGTTTCTATAGTGTTCATTTTACGTAACTTACGGTTTTTCTTCTAACTATTTGTAAGGGCAATAAAAAGCTTAATGATTTGCAGTGAATTTAGTTGGAGTGTAGTGGATGAGTAATTTTGGACACCTGATTAGAGGTTTGCTATACCTCAAGTAATCCGTTAAATACTAATTTAGCAATATATAGCCCAACGCTGAGCTAGCAACTGTGGCTAGCTCGGTTCTGCCCCAAACCTTTCTAGTTACATATTCTTTTCAACTGTTGGTAAACTGGTTTTGCTATACTAAAATTTACTTGGGAGCAAATATAACTGATAGTCATAACATCTAAAGGGGGATTATTTTGACTCTAGATAAAAGCAGAAGAGATAGCGAAGATATAGATGTTGAAGGTGCTATCAAACGTATGCGAGCTCATTCAAGAAATACCAGATCATCATTTGGTAAACATCTTAAAGTTAAAGCGCCCAAGTCTGCATATGGACGCTTTGCTGGGCCAACAAAAACATAAAAGGGGTATTTTTAACCATGTAATCTGTTTAGTCGCCCGTAACTTCGTATTCACTAGCGTTTTATTGGCTCAATGTCGCAGTTTAGCTTCACATCAATATATTTAAGCAAAACAGAGAGCATTTCTTAGACAAAATATCTATTAGGCTTGTTAAATCAAATTCTTATACTTCTTTTCTCGAATGATGTCCCATCTGCATAGACCTAATCCATTTGATCCGACATTACCCCACATTGATATATGGGCATGTTGTTTCCTTACTTTAAAATAGAATTTTATATGATCCGACATTAGATAACATTGATGTGATAGATTCCATAGCTGCAATTATTGATAATAAAGTCATAAATTTCATAGTGTTAAACAATTTGCAAATGTAGAAAGTCTCTTATCCCAGAGTACGTCATTGCGAATGACTATTTATGATCTACTCAAAACTAAAATTCAAATTGGTATTAGTGCCTGGTTCATAACTAGCCGAATCATGTATTACAAATCGATGACTAAATTTATTTCTTTGATTTTAAAGAAAAAATAAGTTGACAGCACCCTGTCTTTGTATAACTACTATCATTGTAATCCGTGTCATTTTAAAAAAACTTAGGATCAATAGCATTGGATTAAGATTAATAATCGATGAGCAGATAATTAAAACATAGATTCAGTCTTCAGCACTAGGGTATGGCTTATATCTATATCTGTTAGAGGCTATAAGCACTTCTGACAACATTATTCAATCGACCCCGACCCCATTGAGCCTAGCGAATAAGAGGCTTATTTCTATCCATCTACATGTTTGCTTCAGACTAGCATGTAATGCCCCAAAGCGTCTTTCACTGTTATTACGTTGCTTGCGAAACGCATTTTGTGAAACGTAAGTTGCGTAATAAACTCAAAACTGCCCCATTGTTGGTTAGTGTAAAAAATCATACATATCCTATTAACACGTACTTGCCCTACAAAAAGTTATCTGAATTACACACACCTACATCAACTGTTAGATGAGTCGTTGTAGCTTAGTTAGTGCTTAACACTGTCAGAGAGCGTTACAGATCGTTTTTGTCTTTTGTGTGATTGAGTTGTGTAGACCGGATTGTTTTAACAGAATAGAGTTGCATAAAACACACAAAGAGATACATCAGTGCCACTACAAACTTTTCAAGACACACTAGAACAGCTAGAAGCAGGGGAACAGCCATCAATACTACTCGCGAATGGTTTTTCTAGGGCATGGAACAACAGAACCTTTAACTATGAAAACTTGTTCGATGAAGCCAACTTTAGAGATAGCGACCGTGAGCTGAGAGAAGTGTTTGACCGTTTCGATACTTTTGATTTTGAAAAAGTGATGCATGCGCTGCAATCAGCAGAGCAAGTCTGTGAAACTTATGGTGTAAACAGGGGCATCATCGAACAGATTCAAGATGACCAAGAACAGTTAAAAGACTCGCTAATAGAGGTGATAGCTAATACTCACCCTCATCGACCTGGCTTGGTTACTGATGATAGATTCACCTCAACGAGAAGATTTCTTACCTGCTTTTCTAATATTTTCTCTCTCAATTACGACCTGCTTTTGTATTGGGCTGTAAATAAGTGGAATTTACCTCCATTTAGACCAGACCGATGGTGTGGTATGAAAGATGGTTTTAATGGAAATGAATGGCAACAGCGCACTCAAAACTTACACTTTCTGCATGGTGGCCTCCATTTATACAATAATGACCATGGTATTTATAAACGAGTCTACGACCAAGAGGATTGGGATGCGATCGTTGATCAAGTAAGACGATGGCTAGATGCAGGCGAATTTCCCCTGTTTGTATCTGAGCCCACTTATCAAAAGAAGCTCGAGAAAATTAAACATAACCCATATCTAAATGCTTGCTATCAAGCGTTAGGTGACCTCCGAGGTACACTCTACATTCATGGTCATTCAATAGCAGAGAATGACCGCCATATATTCGACCAGATTAATCGAAGCAGAGTGAACAAGGTTTTCATCAGTATCTTTGGTGATGAAAATCAAGAATGGAACCGAGAGGCAATGGCGAATGCAAATAGATTTCTTGTCCGTGGTATAGACATAGAATTCTATGATGCAGCAACAGCACCTATTTGGCAGTAGTAAATAAACTAGTGCCTATGAACTGGGTTGGTTTGGACTCAGGCTTTCAGTTCCCAAATTTTTATACAATCAGATCGTACAGGTAGGTCTATCTCGCTTATGCCCCATTGTGAGTTACGGTGTCTGTTTTACAGCATGAGTAATTCTAATCTTAAAATGTGAATGCAGTTTATTTTCAACCATGTCGAATAATCAGGTCTTCTGGTATTGTGGTTCCTTTGATTGTTAATCATTTTTTGAGCTGAGAATGGCTGTTTACGGGTTGTTTTTATACGAAAATGTCCATCCCCCTCTGTAAATAATCACTTTGATAGGAACACATATGGAAAAGCACATTCCATTAAACAGGCAGTTTTCACCGGTTCCCCAAACTCAAGAAGATGCGGAAAAAGACGAAATTTCTTTTAGTTGGGGGTATGGTAAACCTAATACATGGGATGATTTAGACTGTGAGTTTCGTTGTGTTATTTTAGCTGAGGCAGGAGCAGGAAAGACTGAGGAGTTTCGACAACGTGCAAGGATACTTCAGGCCCAAGAGAAACCAGCCTTTTTCATTCGTATCGAAGACATAGATAGAGATTTTTATGAAGCTTTCGAAGTTGGTGAGGAAAGCCAATTTGAGTTATGGCTGAATTCTACCAATGAGGCATGGTTCTTCTTAGACTCCGTCGATGAAGCAAGGCTCGCAAGCCCGAGAGCCTTCGAAAAAGCTATTCGTCAATTTGCGAAAGGTATAAAGAAAGGTGCGCACAGAGCGCATATATATATTTCTAGTCGTCCTTATAGCTGGCGACCTAAAGAAGATCGAAGGCTACTGGATGAGTGGCTCTTTCTTCCATCTTCATCGGAAGTAGATAAAGTCGACGAAAATGAGGCAGTCAAAACGCAGAGTTCACTCAAAGTTTATACTCTGCGTCACTTGGATAAAGAGAGAATTCGTCGCTTTTGTGTAACTCGCTCAGCAAAAGATATTGACCGTTTAATCGATGAAATTGCGCGAACCAACCTTTGGAGTCTAGCGGAACGGCCATTTGATCTTGACGGTATTCTAGCAAAGTGGACAGAGGGAAGTGAATTAGGTGGTCGCCTAGATCTTCTTCGCTATAACATCATTAAACGGCTTAGTGATGAGCATAACGTTGATCGTGCCCAGCTTCAGCCTATTAATGCAGAGAAGTTAAGAGAAGGAGCACAACGATTGGCTGCGGCCGTTGTACTTACTGGCCAAGCTGGCATCAATGTTCCCGATTCAGCACCTGTCAAACCAGGTATCAATGCAGAAACCGTCCTTTTCGATTGGGATCCAAGTGAAGTCAGTGCGTTGCTGGAACGTGGAATCTTTAATGACGTTATATACGGAGCTGTACGCTTTAGACACAGAGATGTGCGCGAACTACTTGCGGCTGAGTGGTTTGATAGGCTATTGAAGCTCGGTAATAGTCGCTATTCAATCGAAACTTTGTTTTTCCGCGAGCAGTACGGTGAGAAAATTATTACTCCGCTGCTACGTCCGATTTTGCCATGGCTTATTTTGTTTGATTCGGAAATTAGACTCAAAGCACTAAATATTAACCCCGATATTGCCGTTGAGGGTGGCGACCCATCAAAATTACCACTTCATGAAAGAGCGAATATTCTAGCAGATATTGTCCAGCGAATTTCTTCGAATAAAGATGGCCACTCAGCTCGAGACAATAGTGCTATTGCTAGGATTGCTAACACTGACCTTTCTGAAAATACACTACAGCTTATTGAAAGATACGGCGATAACGACGATGTAATCTTCTTCCTTGGCAGGTTGGTATGGCAAGGTGAAATGTCTTCCTGTGTTTCCTCTTTGGTTCACATTGCAGAAAATAGTTCGCGAGATATCTACGCAAGAATTGCTTCAACACGTGCAGTGATGACTTGTGGTTCATTCGAGCAAAAACAAAATCTATGGCTAAAACTAAATGAAAATGATGCTCAGATTCCAAGAGAATTGCTTTTAGAGTTGGTAGAGGAAGCTGACACCAACAGTCATAGTATTGAGCAGTTGCTAATATCGCTGGGTAAATTACCGTCTTATGAACGGTTTAAAAACAGTGCTCTGCGTGGTGCGCTTCACTCTTTTGTAGAGCAAATGTGCCTAGAATCGATCCCTAAACTAGTTGAGGGCTTAGACTCTTATCTAGAAAGACGGCCATTTGTTGAACGCAGGGAATGCCACGTTTCAGAAGAGTATGCATGGTTGCTAGATATCGCTATGCATGCGATAGAAAGATTGATTAAAGCACGCCACAATGCAGCTCTCGGGAATATATCTCAATCTATTTTGTTGAAAGTTCCAGCTCTACGTTTTTGGCGAGGGGATGATTGCACGGAGCATAAGGACGAATTGAAGACGCTTGTGCCTAGTTGGCCCGAGCTTAATGATTCGCTCTATTGGAACAGTATCCAACATGCTCGAAATATTGAGATTTCAAATTCAGACAAAAAGGTAACGGATGATTGGGCTGTTTCATGGCTTGGTCATTTTTGGCATTTTGATACAGCTAGTCTCCCAAGACTTCTCAATTACATGCACACCTGTTCTTTGGAAGATGATAGGCTGGTTGCGCTCAGTACCGCCTTTCGAGTCTACTTGCAAACTGACAGATCAGAAAGCATTCTCGCTATATTAAGAGTTGCTGTGGCTGATGAACATGTTTTACGAGAGTGTTTGAACACATTGCTCAAACCGCCTGTATCAAAAGAGATGCAAAGATTTGAAGAAAAAGAAGCCGAGCGTCAGCGTAAACTTACTGAGAAAAAAGAGCAAGAAAAGCTAGAGAGAGAAAAATGGATAGCAGAATTACGAGCAAACCCAGAAAGAATTTATAATTCTCCGAACCTTGAGCCAGGTGAATATTCTTGGGATCACTACTGGCTAATGGAGGAGCTACAAGATCTTAGCGAGGGAACTGGCCGTTGGGGTTACACTGGTTGGCAGGCATTGATACCTGAATTTGGTGAGGCTGTTGCTCAGGGGTATCGTAAAGCTGCTATCAAACATTGGTCGCAATACAAACCACCACTGCGTTCAGAGGGGGGCGAAGTAAACAATACACCATACTCTCTTATTTTTGCGATGGCTGGATTGGAGATTGATGCCGCTGAATCTGTTCATTTCCCCATGAATCTAAGCGAAGAAAACGTTCGACATGCATTACGCTATATTTTTTGGGAACTTAACGGTTTTCCCACATGGTTCGAACTGATGCATAAAGCCTTTCCACCATTGGTTGAAGAAGTGGTTATTAAAGAGTTGGTTTGGGAGCTCGAAAAGACAGAATCGACTAGGGTATTACATAATTTAACATATCATGCACCTTGGCTACACCCCTATATAGCTTCTGTTATTCTCAACTGGATTGACATTAACCCTGGTCACCGTAGTTCTATCAGAGAGTACTGTCTGAAAATTTTAGTCAATGGAGAGATAGAACCTGAGAAACTGTCAGCTCTGGCTATCAAGCAACTTTCTAATACGAGCAATCCAGATGACATATCTTGGTGGTATGCACTCCGTGTAGATTGTTACCCAGAGAAAGGCATCTTAGAAGTTGAACAATGGTTATCAGAACTAGATGACTATACAGCAAAGCGTGCAGCGCAGATTTTTATCACAGCATTGATGGGGGAGCGACGTTCGCGTTATAGAAACCCCAATATTGGTTGTTTCCGTACAGCAGAACATTTGAAATCACTTTATTCCCTGATGCATAACTACATTAAAGTGGAAGATGACATCGACCGAACGAGTGGGAAAGTGTTCTCTCCAGAGCTACGGGATGATGCACAAGATGCACGTGATAGACTGTTTAACCTTCTATCAGAAATACCAGGTAAAGAAAGTTATACAGCAATCAAGCAGCTAATCCATGATCACCCTAATCCAGATTATCGCCCTTGGATGGCAAAGCAAGCGTATAAGCATGCTGAAAAAGACGGTGATCTCGAACCTTGGTCTGAGCAGCAAGTAAGAGAGTTCGCCAAGTCGCAAAGTATTGATCCGACAACGCATCGTCAGCTTTTTGATTTGGCTGTCCATCGGCTGCATGAGTTGAAGAACTGGTTAGAGCGAGGTAATGATAGTCCTTGGCTTACTTGGCAGCGTGCAGAGGGGGAAACAGAGATGCGAACGTTAATCGCAGGTTGGTTAAGACAGCGTTGTGACAACAAGTATACAATCGCAGAAGAGCCTGAACTTGCAAATGGCCAACGTATGGATATCTGGCTTCACAATACCAATGTCCACTCACCTGTACCTATCGAATTGAAACTACTAGATAAAAAGTGGAGCGGTTCCGATCTTTGTGAGCGACTACGCAATCAGTTGGCGGGAGATTACCTTCGAGAAGAAAGTGCCGGATGTGGCGTTTTTCTACTGGCCTCACAGAACGTGACCAAAAAATGGTTGATTAATGGGAGTCGAGTCGGATTGGATGAACTCTCTGCTGCACTTAAATGTTACTGGTTGGAGATTTCACATGAATATTCAGGCGTAGATGCAATCGATGTGATAGTAATCGATTTGGCGAAGAGGGAACTGTTCTCTGATAAATAGACGAAATCACTTTCGCTCAAGCAAATTATAGTTACTTTTCTTTATGCAAATCGACAGAGTTGGAGCTAAAACTCCAACTCACTTCTGTCCAGAGGTGTGCTAAAGCTAATCGTGGCAAACACACCTTTGCCCCAAACCTTTCTAGCCCCCGAATCAGGACACATTTCTTTTGTCATAAATTGGCCTATTTTTGGTAATGTTAAAAGTGGCTACGATACTGGTGGCTATTCAGATTGATGTTTGGAGTGAGATTGTTTAATTTATGCCTTTGAAAATTCAGGTATAAAGGACTTTTTCTGTGAAAAAAATAGTTGGCTCAGTAATTTTGGCTTCTACACTTCTAAGTGGCTGTGCAGTTCAAACCTCGTATCCAGTTACTTATCATCAAGAAGACTTTCCCGTTGAACAAAGTAAAAACCTAGCAACAGTAGGTATTACGAAGTGGCAAGATAATAGAAATATTGCATCTATTAAAGATAATTACTCCGAAACAGCCGTCATGCGGATGGGGCCCGCAACAGTAGGTATTACGGATGACGATAAAGAATTTGTGCGTGTTGCAGATTATGTGCGTAAAAATTTCATAGAAGAGCTTAGATCTCTAGGTGTGAATACAAAAAGTATCGATTTAATTCCTAAGAGTGACGATCATGAGCTACTTACTAATTTAGCTAAAAACAATGATGTATCTTACCTAATATCAGGCCAATTGCTTAATTTTGATGTTAATTGCCATGGTGCATGGACTTTGGAATGTTCGAGAAATGTATCTTTTTCTATGTCAATGATCGATTCATTGGGCGATGAATTAATCACTCGGGAAATATATAGTGCTGCATTTTCTAATAATGAAGGGATGGGTGTCATGCATTCGACCCTATTAGATCAACTGACGAATCAAGTTTTGAGAGAAGCCTTAGAAAAAGCAGTGAGAAAGACGATTAAAGAATTAAATTCAGCAATCTAGCATTTAAGAGTAATTCCCAACGCTTGGCATTTTTCATTCCATCGTTGGGTTTTGTGCCTTCGGTGGTATGGTTATGTTTCGTGATAGCGTTGCCCACACCTTAATTTGGCTTTAAGCCATAGAAAATTTAATCTGAAACTGTCGAATTGGAGTTAATACTTTAACTCGGAAATGTCCATCTTCGAGTCAGCTTGATCTGAGCTGACTCATTTGTGCCCCATTTCAAGTTAGCGCGTATTCCACGATTATCTCTAATATCAGAACATTGACCAAATCTTCGTAATGCGACAAAGTAACTTACGATCTACTTTCTAACCAATTAATAACTTCCTTAGACTCTACACGACAGGATAGTACTAGCGTGAATAAGCTCTATATCATTGGCAATGGATTTGATTTGCACCATGGCTTGCCGACATCATTAACAGGCTTCCGAGACTATTCCAAACATAGTGAATTCCACCGATTATATGAAAATGGTGTTTTTATGATGTCCGCTAACCAGACATTAGATGAGCACTGGCAACAGTTAGAGACAAATCTTGCCAATTTTGATGTCGATGCACTCATTGAATATGCTAGTCAATATTATGATGATGACCCTCATGAAAATCAGTTTATCTATGAAGTCGAAAATGCTATTGGCGCGCTTACAGTGGGGCTTAAAAAGGACTTAAACAACTATTTGTCATTGGCTGAGAGTAGTGCAGTTGAGGACGACAAAGTATTGCCAATCGATACTAGTGCTCGCTTTCTATGTTTCAACTATACGAACACCCTTGAGCGGATTTATAACATATCTTCAGATCGTATCTGTTACATTCATGGCAAACTAAATAGCACTGACGTCCCAATTGTTGTTGGCCATGGTATGGAGGCTTCAGAATATAAAGCTCCGCCCTCAATTGACATATCAACTCTCTCAGAAGAAGAGATTGAGGCCTTTTCTGATTCTTACTCACCTGATTATGAACACGCAGTTAGTGAGGCTCATGGATACTTTAAAAAAAATCACAAGGACACTGCTGCTTGTATCCAAGCATCTAGCATTTTCCTACAGTCTTTAGTAGATATTGAGAGAGTGGTAATCCTGGGTCATTCTATAGCAGAAATCGATAAACCTTACTTTGACTATGTAAACAAAATAGTTGGGCCGAACTGTGAATGGTGGGCGTCTTACTATCCAAGTTCCGAAGAAGAAGAAATACGTAGTCGACTTGAGGAGATTGTTGATGACGAAAACAGGATGAAATTGATAGAGATGTCCCTGTTGACTAAATAATTTGAAGCTATCAATTTTTCTCAAACTATTTAACGTGACGGATATGCCCCGTTGTGTGTTCGCCGTTATATAGCTATTGAAAGCAAGGGTAAAAATAAGAATGAATTATACTCATACACTAATAAACAAGGCCACTTGAAAAGTAGCCTTGAGGTATTAATGTAAGCGCCTTCTTTTATGGAATCATACTAAGTAGTAAATGCACGTAGCCAACAAGTACAGCGATAGGTTTCAACACAAAACAGAACATAGTCGGCCAGTTAAACCAGAAAGGGGCTTCAAAGTCCTCAGCTTCAATTTTCTCTGCATCACCACAGAACTGTTGTTTTAATTTGTGCTGTTTATACGCATCATAGCTAGCCCACATCACAGCTCCCAGACTGTATTGCATTAAATCCATAAACAATGCAAAACCAAAACACCATAAAGCAAAATAGTTCAGTGCATCAGCAGCATTTTTGCTAGCTAGTATCCAAACAACAGCAATACCAGCTAGCGCGTAATTTCTTGCATTGGTGCTGGTAAGTTTGCTGTATTCTTGAGATTCATTCCTAACAAAGTCTAGATTCATATAAGTTTACCTAATTTCTCTTTTGGCCCACCGCTTCGGGTACCTTTCTTGTAAACTATTGAACCGTTGACTATGTCTTCTATGGTGATATGACCTATCAGACGCTTGCTTGATACACCTCTAAACCTTTTTCGTTTTAAGCCAAGTGTCTTGGATACCTCTACAGTGATTGTTCTGCAAGAGTCAACACCAGTTACAAGAACGATTGGGTGCCCTCGATTAACACCAACCGCTTTGACGCATATTACTTCATCAAAACCGAACTTTCGTTGGAGCTTAACTCTTTCTTTAGCCACATCATCACTAATGACGATTGCTGGTTTATAAGTATTTTTTTTCAAAACATGCCTATACGTTATAAATCTAATTTCACATACGTTAATACTAAATCTCTATCATAACGAATCAAGGAACTTAATCACATTTGATTGCTTTTTTAAAAATAACAGACTGAATAAAATGGTTATTTTTGTATGACCTTTAAGGCATATGGTAGCTGAATAGACTGTGCAGCGGTGAGCGAGCATAACGAAGCAGGTTGGGACGAACTGGTTTTGCTATACTAAAATTTACTTGGGAGCAAATATAACTGATAGTCATAACATCTAAAGGGGGATTATTTTGACTCTAGATAAAAACAGAAGAGATAGCGAAGATATAGATGTTGAAGGTGCTATCAAACGTATGCGAGCTCATTCAAGAAATACCAGATCATCATTTGGTAAACATCTTAAAGTTAAAGCGCCCAAGTCTGCATATGGACGCTGTGCTGGGCCAACAAAAACATAAAAGGGGTATTTTTAACCATGTAATCTGTTTAGTCGCCCGTAACTTCGTATTCACTAACGTTTTACTGGCTCAATGTCGCAGTTTAGCTTCACATAATATATTTAAGCAAAACAGAGAGCACTTCTTAGACAAAATATCTATTAGGCTTGTTAAATCAAATTCTTATACTTCTTTTCTCGAATGATGTCCCATCTGCATAAACCTAATCCATTTGATCCTACATTACCCCACATTGATATATGGGCATGTTGTTTCCTTACTTTAAAATAGAATTTTATATGATCCGACATTAGATAACATTGATGTGATAGATTCCACAGCTGCCATTATTGATAATAAAATCATAAATTTCATAGTGTTAAACAATTTGCAAATATAGAAAGTCTCTTATCCCAGAGTACGTCATTGCGAATGACTATTTATGATCTACTCAAAACTAAAATTCAAATTGGTATTAGTGCCTGGTTCATAACTAGCCGAATCATATATTACAAATCGATGACTGAATTTAATTCTTTGATTTTAAAGAAAAAATTGACAGTACCCTGTCTTTGTATAACTACTATCATTGTAATCCGTGTCATTTTAAAAAAACTTAGGATCAATAGTATTGGATTTAGATTAATAATCGATGAGCAGATAATTAAAACATAGATTCAGTCTTCAGCACTATGGTATGGCTTATATCTATATCTGTTAGAGGCTATAAGCACTTCTGACAACATTATTCAATCGACCCCTACCCCATTGAGCCTCGCGAATACGAGGCTTATTTCTATCCATCTACATGTTTGCTTCAGATTAGCATGTAATGCCCCAAAGCGTCTTTCACTGTTATTACGTTGCTTGCGAAACGCATTTTGTGAAACGTAAGTTGCGTAATAAACTCAAAACAGCCCCATTCCGTTTTATCGAAGATTGTCGTCTCAGGTGCGCTAAGACAGAAATGCCTTAGATTGTCTAATCTAGCAGTATCTACAAGTCGTGGGCCGTACGATACATTTAGACTAATTAATTTAGAAACGTTTCATTTAGAAGTCCTTTCACGTTCGTAGCAAAAATCAATTTAAAGCCCTTGGGATAGGTTTCAGTGTTTTGCCTAACTCATCCAAACCACGAATTATTTCTTCATGTCTTCTGGTGGACTCAAATGCTTCTACTTTCTGTCTAAGCTTTGAGTTCTCACTTTCTAAGCGTTGATTTAGTCTCTTCACCCCATTTAAGAATTCAAAATCTCCGGCTTTTGCCAACAATAATGAAGCCATTCCCAACTCTGCGTCTCTATTCGATTTGAAATACCAATCGCTTTTCTGTTGGATCGTGGTCCGTGGGTAAATTTAACGCAGCTAATCGTAGGATTTTTGCTTTAGTAGGCTCTAAAGATTTAAAGCCTTGAAAATCATAAAACTACCCCGCATGTATGCTTTAACACTGCAAATTCCTGCTAGTGTTTTTAAGTAAGGGACAACATGGCCAAGCAACATTTTTTATGTACCTACTCTGTAAAGACTAGAGAACAAGATACGCCAGCTGAGCAAAAACAAGCGGAAGCAAATGCCGATAAGGTTAGGCATGACATTAGAAATTACTATGGGTGGAGCACTATCAGCGACATAGAAACCACAATAACTGGAATTCTCGAAATAACCGGCAATACTCCTAAAGAAAAAGAGAGAAAGCTGAAGAGATCATTCGAACCAAAATGCGCGAAATTGTAGACCAACATGAAGCTTATCGTGATTTAGATGTTCACTGTGCATTCATCGTTGATGGGCTGGGAGAAACAATATCCTTCTCATTTTAATCGAAGAATGGAATAGAAAGCCTTGAATGGGGCTTTCTTATTTTCAAACTATCAGCTTTAGTATTCATATTCTGATTGTTGTCAGAGATAGTATAACCACTTTGCGAAGCGTCTTTTTAACGTAGGTTTTAGACCAAAATTCCCATAATTAGCTTCCTTAAGGAAACCGTGACGCAATGATAAAGGCGTATACCTTTCAACTATCGCGCGCGCCCCTGTTTCATCAAGCTTAGTATCGCGTTTAAAGTTACGTTCCATTATCTCTATGCTCTCCAATGGGATAGTAACTAATCCGTTGCAAGCCCGGTTAACGACTACCCATTCATTACTTTCAACTATATTATTTTGGTGAGGGCTATCAATAAGAGCTGAGCAATAAAAGACGTCTCTGGCATCTACATCCAGTGAAAGCACAATGTCAGATAAATAGCGGTATTCTCCATCTGAATTAGTGAACGAATTGAGCGTATCCATTTCTATTTGAACTTCAGCCAAACCAAGAAACTTAGCCGCTTCAATATAACGAAAAAGTGTATCTTGATATCTATGGTCCCAATCATTATTCTCGGACTCAATTGAAATATTTCTAACGAGTCTAACCTTATTTAACCCCTGTTCCCTAAGCTTGAGTTGTGTATGTTCATACAACGCTTCACACTCTCTGAGTATGTCTGCTATTTGTTCGTTGGACAGTAATTGGAGTGCCTTTACAAGTGGCCTAGTATTATCCAAACCGTAAAAAATACTCTTATTTACGACTCTATCTGTACAAAATGGTAGGCGTTCAATATTAAAAAGCTTTTGAGCAAAATAACTTAAAATAACGTAACCGCAATCTTTGCTGGCGTTGAAACCTCTTACATGAAATAGATTGCCTTCTTTAGATTCATAATCAAACCCATTTTCATCCAGCCAAAAACTACCAACTATTCCTATCATAGAGGCGAGAAGAGGGTTGTTGATTGTGAAGGCTTCTTCCTTATACCGCCAAATATCATGTTGCCTTGTCAGCATAGCACTCTTTAATCCCCCTAATAAATCCTGATCTATTTTCGACTAATCTTGTAACATTAATCAAACCTAAGCGTGTTTACTCGACCCATAAAAATTGAAATTTCTATGTAGTCCTTGTAAGCAGCAAGCAAAGCTCGTTTCGTTCTGTTGTAAGCTGCGAGTTTACCGTGTTTGTTGATGGAACATACAACGCTCTTGTATGTTGTGTTACCTTTATTGTCGTATTCTCTCCAAGCTGCAAGGTAGCAACTATCTACATTGCCAGGATCGCTGACTGTTGGCCTTGGCTTATTTATGATTTTCGGCTCGAGCGAATGAGGTAAGCGAGTGAATATCTCAGGCTCATGCAAGATGCGCTTCCAGTGCTTACCCCACAATTGTGAACCCAGCTCATTTCTAAGCTTGATAGCCTTTTTCAACCCTTTTTTTCGCCCACTTTTAGAAATCCAACGCTACGATGCAATACTTGGTCGTCGGGTGTATGAATGTGTACTTTGAATACAGTGGGACCACGACTTATGAATCGATGACCCGTATTTGTTTTTAAGTTGCTTTTACTCATGTTTCGTTTAATCACCAAGCGATATATCAATTGTTCAAAATTCAAACACAGAGGTTTTATGGTGGAATTGTACAGGCGAACCTTGTAAGTCAATACCGTCGGTAATTTTTCAGAGAATTTTTAGAAGCCACGCATTCACAACGAACCTGAAAGTTGTACTTGTAGTTTACCCATGCAATTCAATGTTCAGGCTTAGAACTTGTGAACGAAGTTGTCGTTACTTGGCTCAGTATTAATTATGATTTTTCAGGCGGCGTACTTTGAACTACTTTCTCCATTTCAAGTTATCATGCGTAAACTACTAAATATTACTATGGCGTTCATACCGTATTGCTGAATACAGATTGGCTTCGATGGTGCTTATGGCATCGAACTATTATTAGTGCATATTTCGGAGCATTCCGATCAGTCATTTCGGGGTTATCCGATCACCCATTTCGGTTTAAACCGATCACTGATTCCGCGATTATCCGACCACTTTTAGCCTAACTCCGAAATCGGTGATCGGAATAGCGAAAACTGCGTTCGGAATGCCCGAATCCCTTCCTTTTTCTCTTTTAAATCAATAGCTCGCTATCCTTTACTTCTTAAATTAGAAGGTAAGGAAGTGACCATGGCCAAAAAGAGAACTCCAATGAACAAAATCAAAGAGGTATTACGCCTAAAGTACGACTGCGGTCTCTCAAATCGCGATATTGCTTCGTGCCTGAAACTCGGCCCATCCACCATATCGGAACTCCTTACTCGCTTTAAACAAAGCCAACTTGGCTGGCCTCTACTCGAAAGTTGCAGCGACACAGAACTCACTCAAGCACTGTATCACGGTAAGAAAGCCAGTCGGGATAAAGTCATGCCAGACTTCACTCTATACGCTGTCGAACTTAGACGTAAAGGCATGACGAAGATGCTGCTCTGGCAGGAATATCATGAGCAATATCAAGAACAAGCTTACGCTTACACTCAGTTTTGCGAACACTTCACTCGTTGGTTCAAAACCCAAAAGCGCAGCATGCGCCAACTTCATGTGGCAGGTGATAAGCTATTTATCGACTACTGTGGGCCTCGGCTTCAGGTGGTCAACCCTGACACAGGAGAAGTGCGCGAAGCGGAAGTGTTCGTGGCGACTTTAGGTGCATCGAATTACACCTACGTTGAAGCCTTCCCTAGTCAAGGGAAGTCCTACTGGCTAGAGGCGCATGCTAATGCCTTCGAGCACTTTGGTGGTGTACCACAACTCTTGGTCCCCGATAATCTACGTAGCGCAGTTACCAAAGCTAACCGTTATGAGCCAAGGCTTAACGACAGCTATCAAAAGCTGGCGAATCACTATCAAACCGCAGTGATGCCAGCTCGCCCTTACAAACCGAAAGATAAAGCCAAGGCAGAGAATGCCGTGCTCCTCGTCGAGCGCTGGATCATGATGCGGCTGAGGCACCAAACCTTCTATACCTTCAAAGAACTGAACCTCGCCATCCGCGAGCTTATGAATGACTTAAACGACCGTGAGATGAAACAGTATGGCGCGAGTCGTAAAGCTCTGTTCGACAAACTCGATAAGCCTGCATTAAAGCCATTACCTAAGCAGCGTTACCTATATACCGAAACTAAACGAGCCAAAGTTGGCCCTGACTATCACATCGAATATCGTCGTCATTACTACTCGGTTCCTCATCAACTTGTTGGTCATCATGTCGAACTAGAAGCCTCTAATCGTCTGGTGCAGATCTACCATCAAGGTAACTTGGTCTCCCAGCACCCACGTAGCCAAAGAGAGCGCGGAAACAGCACCCAACCAGAGCACATGCCAAGCAACCATCAACATCAGAA
This sequence comes from Vibrio sp. Hal054, assembly GCF_037162405.1. Lineage (NCBI taxonomy): Bacteria > Pseudomonadati > Pseudomonadota > Gammaproteobacteria > Vibrionales > Vibrionaceae > Vibrio > Vibrio sp. Hal054. The sequence continues at coordinate 2,348,238 of NZ_JARLUT010000001.1, forward strand.
GTGGTCGCCTGGACGCTTACTCAACTGGGGAGCCAATATCGGCCCAGCCACACGAGAAGTCGTCAATAAGATGCTGAACTCAAAACCTCATCCAGAGCAGGCATATCGTGCTTGTCTGGGACTACTCAGTCTAAGCAAATCCTATGGCGGGTCGCGCTTAGAGCAAGCCTGTAAAGACGCACTGATGCTGACAAAACCCAACTACACCTTCATCAACAATTTACTCAAGAACAATCGTGAAGGGCAACTGAGTAAAGATAAAGCGAGTACGCCGAACCTTGTTCACAGCAATGTTCGTGGCCCGAACTGTTATCACTAGGAGAAAGGATATGAACGCACTGAATGACCAACTTAAAACCCTTCGCTTGAGCCATGCGGCGAAAGCGTTAGAGCAGCAACAAGAACAACTGACCACTTACGCAGAGTTGAACTTCGAGGAACGGTTAAGCCTACTTCTGGAAAGCGAGATCTTGAATCGCAATCAGACCAAAATCCAACGCTTAAAACGACAAGCGAAGTTGAGAGTGGATGCTCAACCGAGCCAACTCATCTACAAGGAGGGGCGAAACCTCAATCGCAAACAGATGAGCGAACTTCTGACGGGTAGTTATCTGCACAAACACCAGAACATCTTGGTCACAGGCCCAACGGGCGCAGGCAAAACGTATCTTGGCTGCGCACTGGCCACCAGTGCCTGCGACCAACAACAAACGGTTAGGTACTATCGATTAACTCGCTTGCTTGATGACCTGACCGCAGGACGTTTAGATGGTAGCTATCAAAAGCAACTTCAATCGTTGGCTAAGAAAGTCTTACTGATCCTCGACGACTGGGGGATGGAAAAACTGACTCAAGAGCATGCGGGTCACTTATTAGAAGTGCTTGAAGATCGCTATCAAAACAGCAGTACAATCGTCATCAGTCAGTTACCAGTAAAGGAGTGGTACAACATGATCGGCAACGCCACCGTCGCGGACGCGCTAATGGATCGGCTGGTACACAATAGTCATCGAATAGAACTGGGAGGTGAGTCAATGAGAAAACTGGCACAATCCGATCACTTAGAGTAAAAATAAGAAGAGAGAAAAACGGCAGGATCAAGTGTTCGGAATAAACCGAAACGAGCGATCGCAATCACCGAAATACGCAATTAGTAAACAATTCAACACTTGTTTAGCGCGGTATTATCAAATCCAAAGTCCTAATAATCGTTCATTGTGGATAGAGAATAGGAGCTGTAATAGTAATTGTCCTTGGCTGCTGAGTGCTGGACGTGAAAGGACAGCTGTTGGGACAGGTTTGCGAATAGGTATACACAACACTGGAAACATCATTGGTTATAAGTTTCCGAGAATACCTATCAACCAGGAAGATAAAGAAGTGCAGCGGTCGATAAGGGCTAAGCATTACGAGTTCTATGACTTCGTAAAAGTATTCCCAGCAGTACTTTGTACTACTTATCCAATGAAGACCTTTTACTCATTCACATCCTGTTCATGGGCCTTTTCCCCTATTAAAAGTTATCTATTCATCTAATGGTGTCCGTTGTGAATCCCCGTGTATCACGGGGGTAAACTCGACTAACTATCAACACCTGATGTAATTTTAACTCTGGTAACAATGCCTTTGATCATAATTTAATGCTTACGATTTAACTATGTTTTATATGAGAAGTTAAAGTCATGATAAACTAACCTACAAAAAATCAGTTGGTTAATATTATAAAGGGGAGCTTATATGACAAAGGTTGTATCGTGTATCAATCTAAAAGGTGGTGTAGGCAAAACAGCCTTAGCTGTAAATTTTTCCGCCTATTGCGGTATTCAAGGTAAAAAAACCTTACTAGTTGATTTAGATCCTCAAACCAATGCTACGTTTTCTACGATTGGTGTTAAGAAGTGGAATGATGAAGTTAAAGTCCAGGGCACCGTTGCTGATTTGCTAGGAGCTAAAAGGCACACTAGCGCTCAAGGCCAAAGTAAAACCGCGGAACAAGTGATAGTAAAGAACGTCTTCAATAATGTAGATTTAATACCTTCTCACATAGACCTTTTTACGGTAGATTTAGACCTAGCTTCTGCACGCTTTCGTGAAACGAAATTGAAAAACGCGTTAAAAGACGTACTTGAAAACTATGACATTGTGATCTGTGACTGTCCTCCTAACCTTACAATTCCTACTCAAAATGCACTAGCATTCAGTACTCACTATGTTGTTCCTGTGACATTAGACTTTCTGTCTGCTATTGGTGTTAGTCTATTAGTTAAACGTGTTGAAGAGTTTGGCGAAGATCTCGACCATAGTTTAAAGCAAGCAGGCGTTGTTATTTCACGAGTTGGTCGTCCCGCTACACATAGAGAAGAAACAGATGCTACTTTGAGAGCTCAATTTGGAGACGCAATTCTCGATAATGTAATAAAAGAAAGAACATCTGTTAGTATGGCAGCACAATCTAATAAGCCGATTTTCTCATTAAATGATAGTGCGGCAAAAGAAGAGTTTTTAGCTGTGTGTGAAGAACTCCTAGAACGCATAGAAGGTTAGTATGAAGAGTCACGATTTTGCAAAACAATTAACACTTATGGCTAAGGTCCTTAAGAACGGACCAAATGTAGAACTAGACCAATTAGACATAAACAATTTCGGGAGCGTATCTCATATTGAGCCGAAAGTTGAGCAGAATGATATTCCTCGCGCTTTAAGCATGCTCGTTGGATTGAATAATGTACAGAAATCTCAGTGGCTAGCCTTAATCGAGGAATATAATATTCCTTTAGAGATTCGCCCTCGTGATGCAACCAGAGATATTATTGGGAAACTATTAAACTACCTTTCCAAGAATAAAGAGGCTCGCGAACAATTATCTGGGAAGAAAACTAAAAAAGTATCGAATTCTTCTTCAGAGCTAGCTGATGCTCTTAGCATATTGTTGACTTAGATATGGACTCATTTATCAAAGAGGTTGATGTTAACTTCGAAGTTTTTTTCAATGAAGTTCAAGTTAATATCGACAATGTTATTCAAAATAATAATTCGGATAAAGAGCAATTTAAGCTAAGTTATCGACGTTTGGTTTCCTATCAAGCTTGGATGAGCGAGATTTTGGAAAAAGTAACTTGTGATGAATCACTGTCATTTTTCATTGAAGCCCAAAATGACGCGCTAATGTCTCATTCTCTAGCGAGACAAGGTTCTTGGCGAGTTGCCTTGATGTCTCTTCGAAGCTGTATAGAGAATACCGTCTTTGGACTTTATTACATTCAGCACCCAGTTGAATTAGAGTTGTGGACAGAAGGGAAGCACAAGTTAGGTTTCACTGAGACGGTAAACTACTTGTTAAAACACCCAAAGTTTAACTCTACGAATTCGACTATCAATGGTATTGAAACACTAAAAGCTGAATACGCGACTTTATCAAAAGCAGTGCATGGTTCTTCAAAGCTATTCAGAATGACTAAAACAGGTCAGATTGAGGGCCTTAATGTTGCTTCTCCGAGTGACTTTGGTAGTTGGAGGACGCGCGAAATATCAGTACTTAACTCCTTAAATCTAATATTGCTTTGTTTTTTTCAAGATGAGTTAGTCGGTGCTGCCAATAGCAATTTACGCAAAGCAATTAGTGTAGCAATTAATCAGAGCAAGTTTCCTTTAATAAAGAGTGAGCTTAAGATTAACCTGATTAAACCCACACCTTAAGCTACCTGAGACATATACACCTTATAAGAAAGCCGAACCCACTCGCAATGGATCCGGCTTATACTCCTTGATATGCTAAAGGAGGACCGACTAACTAGATTAAGGTTCACGTTTGCAGTCAAAGTAACTCTATCAATAAAGAGCTGTTTCGTATTGATTAGCTTACGTCTATTTTTCATAGCTTGTACAAAACCAGACTTTTGTAATACTTCTTCTGGATATTGGCTATCGCCCTAGTGAGCCCCAACAAATGTGTTGATGTTTGATTTTCAATTCTGACTGAATCCCTAAAAGCGCTATTCCTTCTAATATTTGTTGTAGCCTATCGGCAGCTCCATACTGTCATATAACATTTTGAACTGTTCCCAATCATCATTTACGCTGAGTTCCCGACCTTTTCCATACGCATAAGCCTTTTACACTCAGGTGGTATCGGTTTTCCTTCACCCCAACCTGTGACGTTCTCACAGTTTTAAAACACAGTTCAGCAACCTATTCCTTCATCATCTGGCACTCTAACTCTCGAAAAATACAATTCTTACTCATTTCGCGGTTATTCAATGATAAACCTCTAAATACAAGAGGTGCACTGAGTTAAGGAGATATGCACCATCAAACATAACCAGACAAAGTGCGCACTGTACGAAAGCATACTAATTGGCAAATTTGCCTTATAAAAAGTTATTCATTAATCGTCAATATTAGAATTCTTGAAACACATTTTTGTCCAAAAATTAGTTACAGGCTCAGAATCATTGTGTGTGATCACCAAGCGATTCTGTTGCAATGACTATCAACTTCACCTTATAGCAACGCCTTAGTTTTTATGACAAGTTTACGCTTGGAAACGCGTCAAAATCAGCCCGATTTACAAAAAATTATGACAGATGCTATAATTGAGGTTCAAAAAGAAAAATTACTAACCTAACCAACTGTTAAAGATATAGTTTGTCAATAATCGTCAAAAAATTTGTCCCATAAAATTTCCAAGGGTGGGGCTTTATGGGCAAAGTTTATGATGGCTTGCACCGCATAAGTTTCCTGATTGACGAAAACGGTATCATTGAACACGTCTTTGACAAGTTCAAAACCAAAGATCACCACGAAGTCGTACTGAACTATCTAAAAGAAAAACAGGCTTAACTCGCACTGTTTAGAAAACACATGATGATAAAAGAAAGGCCAGCAATGCTGGCCTTTTTGTTAAACATATCAAGATAGGTTAGACGATAAACTTACCAAGAATCGCATCTTGCTCACGCACGTTTTCTGTTTGAACTTGCATTGCGATATTGGCTTCTTCAGCCGACTCAGACACCTGTGTCGACAAGTCTTTAATCTTCACTGTGTTGTTATTGATTTCTTCAGCCACTAAGCTCTGTTCTTCTGCTGCTGAAGCGATTTGCATGTTCATGTCGCTGATATGTTGAATTGCGCCATGAATTTTCTGCAATGCAGCATCCGCTAACTGAGCTTTGCTCACCGCTTCCTCTGCCGTTGCTTTACTTTCATGCATAGCAACAGATACTGAATTCGCGCCAGCTTGAAGCTGTTCAATCATACTACGAATTTCAGTGGTCGATTGTTGTGTACGTTGCGCCAGCGTTCGAACCTCATCCGCTACCACAGCAAAGCCTCGACCAGAGTCCCCCGCACGAGCGGCTTCTATCGCAGCGTTCAGTGCAAGCAAGTTAGTTTGGTCAGCAATGTCGTTGATAACTTTAAGAATCGTTTCAATGTTCGCCGTTGCAGATTCGAGACCTTGAACTTCCTCTACCGCCTGCTCAATTCGGGCTGAAAGCATATCAATCGATGAGGTCGTGTCACCCACCACTTTCGAACCTTCTTGAGTAGCATCATCCGCATCTTTTGCCGCTGAAGCCGCACCTTGAGCATTATTGGCTACTTCCATTGCGGTGGCTGCCATTTCATTCATGGCCGTCGCTAACTGCTCAAGCTCATGAAGCTGAGAACGCATAGCTTCAGAAGAAGAGTGTACGCTGCCCATGGTCTGTTCAGCACCACGCTTAATCTCTTCACCAATCGCTTTAGATTGCTTGATTTGGTTTTGCAGTGTTTCCGTGAACGTATTGAAGTCCATCGCCAACTCTGCAAATTCTTTATCTGTATCAGTGCTTAAACGCTTGGTTAAATCCCCCTGACCAGAAGCCACGTCTTTAATCGCATTATTAAGCGTGTTAAGAGGACGCATCAAGAATTTAATCAGAACGGACAAAATAACGATACTTAGAACCACACCGATAATAGTGTAGATAATCGCGCTATTTCTTAGGTTGTCGACAGTCGCGAAGGCTTTTTCATTGTCTATCAGTGCACCGACAAACCAGTTTTGACTCGGCAAATAGGTCAAACTAAGAAGAAAGCTTTTCCCCTCTATATCGATATTTTGAGAACCTTCTTTGATATCAATTTTAGGTAAATAGGTGGAAATATTTTGACCGTTATTTTCAACATTTGGGTGAGCGACGGTCATACCATCGGAAGTAATAATGAACAGCTTACCAGCGTCAAATAAGTTGATTTTATTAACCATTTCAGCAAGCCCGTTTAGCTTCAGGTCATAGAACATGGCGCCAGTGAACTTACCTTGGTTGTAAACCGGTGTTGCAATAGAAATGATCATTTGCTTTGTAGAAACATCTACATAAGGCTGAGTAACGGTTAACTTACCATCTCGTTTGGCATCGACATACCAAGGGCGTTTACGCGGGTCATAACTGCTATCTGGTTCCCAACCGTCGTCGTTTTCAACGACTTTACCGTCAATGTCGTAACCAAGACCAACGGCAAGAAAACTACTCTTGAGCTTTTTGGTTTCCAGCACATTTTTCACATAATCACGATTTTCGGGATCTAACTGAAGAATATCTGTGGTTGATTGAGCAAGAGATTTCTTACTCTCCATTTCCGAAGTTACTGTATCGGCAACTCCTTCGGCCATTCCTTTAATGCTACCACCAATTAAATTCGATACTTCCTTTCGAACAGTGCTTACCTGCTGAATAGATAGCAAAGATGCTGTTACCAGCAACAATACCGATGATGCGGCCACAATCTTTTGACTAAATCTCATACGTCCCTCATTGCACACTTGTGGTTATGTTATGTTCATCACTTTATCGACAAAAAAAATGAGAACTTAAGCAATTTCTTTATTAGTTATATGTATTGCAACTGACGCATGTTTAATACTAATCTCAAATAGTAAAAAAGCCCAAAAATATTCAACTTTTGGGCTTAATAAAATCTCAGGGTAACAATTTAGTTATTCAGCTTTGGCTGGAGGCTGTTCTTCGCTGCTAGGAAGCGCATTCCACACCGCTTTTACCAATGTCGCCAGCGGTATTGCAAAAAAGACGCCCCAGAATCCCCACAAACCACCAAACACCAGAACCGATACTATGATGGCGACAGGATGTAGATTTACCGCTTCCGAAAACAAAACCGGTACTAACACGTTACCATCAAGAGCTTGAATGATGGCGTAAGCAATAAGCAGGTAATAAAACTGCGAAGTCAATTCCCACTGGAACAAACCCACAATCGCAATTGGCACCGTCACTGCCGCAGCACCTATGTATGGAATCAATACAGAGAAACCAACAGCCACAGAAAGCAACACGGAGTAACGCAGATCTAAAATAGCGAAGGTTACGTAACTCACCGTACCTACGATAATGATTTCCAGCACCTTACCACGAATATAGTTTGAAATTTGTTGGTTCATTTCTACCCAAACTTTATTCGCTAGATTACGATTACGCGGCATTATGCCACTCGCCAATTTGAGCATTTCTCGCTTATCTTTAAGCAGAAAAAACACCAACAGCGGCACTAGAATCAGGTAAACGCCTAAAGTGGCAAGACTGACTAAAGACGCCAGAGAACCTTTCACCAAAGATTCCCCCATACCAATCGCTTTGTCCTTGGCGTTATTTATAATTGATTCAACAATTTGTAAATTAGCCAGCTCAGGATAACGTTCAGGCAGTGTCGCTATCAACTTTTGCACACCATTATACATTTTCGGTATATCAGCGACTAAGTTCGCAACCTGATCCCAGATAGTAGGAACCAAGCCAAACAAGGCCAAAAACATCACACCAACGAAAAGCAAAATGACGAGAATGACCGCTAAGGTACGCGGCACTTTCCAACGGCAAAGTTGAGCAACTGGCCATTCAAGCAAATAAGCTAAAACAATAGCAACCAGTAATGGCGCTATCAGATGTCCGAAAAAGTAGATGGTGATGAAACCGAAGAAAAGAATCGCAACCAGACTTACGGCGTGCGGGTCAGAGAAACGCCGTTGATACCAACGACTAACCATTTCGAACATGTAACGATGTCTCCTTTACAACTGTGAGTGAGTTATATCCATCACATTTAACGCTTTGGCAAAGATAATCCTGCTTAAGCAGATAGCTTTCTATATCTTTGAATGAGCTCGAATCACTAATGAGGATGGTTACCGAATCACCAGCGTCAAGCTGGGCAGTGTGACGTTTAGCAAGTAATAATGCCATGGGACATCGCTGTTGACGTAAATCGAGAATATTCGGTTCCATTCTTCGGCTCAATCCTTAATATATGACAGACATTGTATCGGCTTTTCCACTATGCGCCACTCTTAATATCCTAAGTTGTAGAGTCACAAAGTATTGGTTATTTATCTCTCGGATTCACGCATAATACGTTGCAGTTAACGGTACAGTCATAGCAACTTAAGACTGAACGGTGGAAACCATTTCAAGCGGACAATGTCCTAATGGAAAATGATATTGGAGTATCAACAAAGAACATGATGTTAAAACGTACTCGTTCATTCGTTTGCCTATGTATATCAACGGCGTTATGTGCGCCTTCGCTTTCTTACGCTAACACTATAGAGCTTCCTGACATTGGTACCGTAGCGGGTTCCACTCTGACCATAGACCAAGAGCTGATCTATGGTGATGCCTATATGCGTATGCTGAGAAGCAGCAAGCCTATCGTTAATGACCCTGTGATTAACGAATACATTGACACACTTGGTCACAAATTAGTTGCGAACGCGGACGACGTAAAAACACCGTTTACCTTCTTTATGATCCGAGATCGTAATATCAACGCATTCGCCTTTTTCGGCGGTTACGTCGCGCTTCATTCTGGCTTATTTCTTCATGCTCAGTCAGAAAGTGAGCTGGCTTCCGTTATTGCTCACGAAATTGCACATGTAACCCAGCGTCACCTTGCTCGCAGCATGGAAGACCAAGCGCGTCGCACTCCAGCAACAATGGCTGCATTAGCTGGCTCATTGCTACTTGCTATTGCCGCGCCGGAAGCCGGTATTGCGGCCATTACCGCCACCACCGCGGGCAACATGCAGAGCCAAATTAACTACACACGAAGCAACGAAAAAGAAGCGGACCGTTTTGGTATCTCTACCTTAGCGAAAGCTGGCTTTGATGTAAGAGCAATGCCACGTTTCTTCGGTCGTTTAGCGGATGAGTATCGCTACGCGAGCACGCCGCCGCCGATGCTCTTAACTCACCCGTTACCGGAAGATCGTATTACAGACAGCCGAGAGCGCGCTCAAAGTTTTCCAACCGTTAATCTAAAGCCTGACCTCGATTATCATTTGACCCGTGCCCGTATTGTGGCCCGCTATGCAGGCATTGATGGTGAAGCCGCTTTAGATTGGTTTAATAGAACGCAAAAGAAAACCACCGTACCCGCTCTTGATGCTTCTTTTGAGTACGGCAAAGCCTTGGTGTATCTCGATACAAAGCAGCACGACAAAGCCGAAGCGATTCTCAGCAAGCTGTTAAAAGCAGATGCTAACAATCGTTTCTATCTCGATGCAATGACCGACCTTTACATCGCAACCGACCGTCTTAATGACGCACAGAATTTGTTAGAAACCGCGTTAAAACAAACACCAAATAATGCTGTCTTGATGGTGAACTACGCTAACGTGTTACTGAAACAGCAGAAATTTAGCGAATCGATTCGCGTGCTGCAGCGTTATACCCACGATAATCCAAACGATACCAACGGTTGGCATTTACTATCAGAAGCCAACAGTCGCAATGGAAATCAAGCGGAAGATTTGGCCGCTCAAGCCGAAGTCCTAGCGTTACGAGCCAACTGGAACAAAGCCATTCAGCTATATACACAAGCCAGCCAACTCGCCAAGCTAGGCAGTTTAGAACAAGCGCGATATGACGCTCGTATTGATCAGCTAATGATACAAAGAGAACGATTCTTATCGCTTCAATAATAAAAAGAGAAAGTAAGGAAAAACTATGTCTGTCGTGATTTATCACAACCCGAAATGCTCAAAAAGTCGTGAAACACTGGCTTTGTTGGAACAAAACAGTGTTCAGCCAGAAGTCGTCAAGTACCTTGAAGCACCACTCAGTATTGAACTTTTGAAAACACTTTACGCCCAGTTAGGCGTGGCCTCTGTGCGTGACATGATGCGTACCAAAGAAGATGTCTACAAAGAACTTTCTCTAGGTGATACAAGTGTTTCTGACGACCAACTGTTCGCTGCTATGGTGGAAAATCCGAAGCTGATTGAACGTCCAATCGTCGTTGCGAATGGTAAGGCTCGCTTAGGCCGTCCACCAGAACAGGTTCTAGAAATCTTATGATGACCAATGTGGTTGTACTCTATTACAGCCGACACGGTAGTACTCAGTCATTGGCAAGGCAGATCGCTAGGGGTATTAACAGTATCCCGGATTGTGAAGCGATTCTGAGAACAGTTCCGGAGATCAACAGCAATGAAACCAATGCTGAAGATCCGTATATCACGTTAGATGAGCTGAAGAACTGCGACGGTTTGGCTTTGGGTAGCCCTGCATGGTTTGGCAACATGGCCGCACCTTTGAAACACTTTTGGGACCAAACCACACCTTTGTGGCTAAACGGCGATTTGATAGATAAACCTGCTTGTGTGTTTACCTCATCATCCACCTTACATGGCGGTCAAGAGAGTACACAACAAACCATGATGTTACCTCTACTTCATCATGGCATGGTTATTATGGGCATCCCCTACTCTGAGCCGAAATTGCATACTTCCGTATCAGGTGGCACCCCCTACGGTGCTAGCCACGTATCGCAATTGAACAGCAAACTCTCTGAAGATGAAAGCGAACTTGCACGTCAACTCGGAAAACGTCTTGCTAAGCTAGCGCGACAACTAAAAGATGCATCGAACTAAAGACCGTCTCTGTTCAACAGACGAGTCTCATTAAAGGAACGACCATGAGTGTTGAAATGACCTCAAAAACCAAACAGTTTCGCTGGTTAGCACTGACAAGTAACCTCGCTTTGATTGTTTGGATAGCTTTATGGCAACTGGATTTATCACCACACCCACACCTTAATCCATTGGCGTTAACGGTAGCGTGGCTGATTCCACTGCTGTTGCCTCTACCAGGTATCTTAGCGGGTAAACCTTATACCCACGCTTGGGCCAACTTTATTCTGATGCTGTATTTCTTACATGCTTTCACCATTTTGTATGTCGACGATGGCGAACGCTGGCTGGCAGCTGTCGAACTGTTCCTCACTTTCTCAGCATTTATGGGCAACGTTTTGTACGCAAGACATCGTGGTAAAGAGTTAGGGCTGAAATTGACCAAACTTTCTGTCGTTGAAAAACAAGAGAAACAACGATTCGACCAAGAGTAGCAAAGACTTTAAAGAGCAAAAAGAAAGCCCCTGTTGTGATGAGCAACAGGGGCTTCTTATATTTATTTGCGTCTATCTTGCCTTTCGATACTTAATCGGACAGATTAATCTAACCAAGTAAAACGCAAAGTTTTCTCCATTGAAACAGGCTCTGTCACAACCGACATATCACCTTGTTGAGTAGGCTCGCTGCTATCAACAGGGTTCACAACCGCAGGCTCAGTCGTATCAATAGCTTGGTCTTGTGGCTCTTGAACTGAGTTTGCTTGTTCAACTGACGGTTCCACAGGTAAAGGTTGCGGAACTTCTAGCTCTGGAGCCTTTTGAACTTGGGCAATACGCAGTACTTCTTGCTCGAAATCCTCTTCAGTCGCCAGCAAGTGAACATTGAACACCACTTCTTGACCTTGGATTTTAAGAATATCGAGTGAAGCCACTGAGCTTAACGCTTTTAAGCGTTTTTCTAATGAGAAAAAGTCTTCAGCATTTTTAATTGAATCAAATGATGCTAATACGGTTTGTGAAGACTCAGAACCAATCAGTACGGAGTTTTTCTTTGCGTAGTAGTCACTAATTTGATCAATCATCTCTGCCGCTGCGGCACTGCCAGATGCTCTTCCTGTCATTGGCGCTTTCTGTGACTGAAGCATGTTGTAAGCATTTTGGTCATACAGTGTCCAACGCAAATCGTTGCCTTGCGCTTTAACTACTAATACTGCATCTGTTGGGTAACGATCACTTGCTAGGCTGATAGGTTTAATGAAACCACCCCACAGATCAGAAATTTCTAACCCTGTAATGTCATCAAAATCACCAACCGGGACAGTAATAGGCAACCCTCTCGCCAAGGATTCCTCTTTCAACTGTTTTAGAATCTTAGAGTCAGAATGTTCCCAACTGATCACACGTTCGTATGGGGTCTCTTCCACCAGCCAAACGAGAAGGTTAGCGCGATTTTCAGGCCAGAATGGCAACTGAGCTTGAGTAATCAGAGAACGAATTTGCGGCGCGCTGAACTGCATGGTTATCGTAGAGACATCGTTTGTCTGACCATAACTAAACTGGTTTAGATATTGGTTATATTTACTTAACGCCTTTTGAACTACTTCATTGTTTACGGCATCTTTATCGCCCGTGGCGCGAACAATAACGTTTTGCATACCCAGCGATCGAGCTTTGGCATCTGCACCTTCTTGTGTCTGATCAATAACGACTTCTGTTTTGTACAGATTAACCGTGGTGAGTGCAGAAGCTGGGAGAGACGTTAATCCCATCAGCAAAAAAGCTAAATAGCGCATATTGTTCCTACGTTCTAAGTTTCTGAAAGTTGATGATAAGCAACTATCGTTTATGGGGCAAGGTGAGTGCTCGCCACTGGTAATAAAAGTTTCCAAACTTTTACTTTGGCTCGCCGAATGTAAATGACAAAAGTAACAAAAATTGATCTAGTTTAAATGGCAAACGTTTGCAAAAGTGATAGAATCCCGCGAATTTTGTTTAGCTACAGGGAAAATACCATGAAAAATGCCATTTTGGGCACTCAGATGCTGTTTGTTGCATTTGGGGCGTTAGTGCTGGTTCCGCTGCTGACGGGACTCGATCCTAACGTTGCTTTATTCGGTGCTGGTGCCGGCACATTACTCTTCCAAATTATTACCCGTCGTTCTGTTCCTATCTTCCTCGCTTCTTCTTTTGCCTTTATTGCTCCTATCATGTTTGGTGTTCAAACATGGGGTATTCCTGCAACTATGGGTGGCTTAGTCGCAGCAGGTGCTGTTTACATTATTCTTGGCAGCTTCATTAAACTTCGCGGTGTAGAGTTCATCCACAAAATTCTGCCACCTGTAGTAGTTGGCCCAGTAATTATGGTTATCGGTCTTGGTCTAGCCCCAGCAGCGGTAAACATGGCACTAGGTAAGAGTGGTGATGGTGCATTCCAACTGGTTGACGGTGATGCTTCTCTTTGGATTTCTTGTGTATCTCTACTTGTTACTATTGTCGCTAGTGTATTTGCTAAAGGTTACTTTAAGTTAATCCCAATCGTGTGCGGCATTATTGCGGGTTACTCTCTGTCTCTATTCTTTGGCGTTGTAGACTTCACTCCTGTTCGTGAAGCAGCTTGGTTCGCAATGCCTAATTTCACTTTCCCAGAGTTCAACATTAACGCCATTCTATTCATGATCCCTGTTGCGATTGCTCCTGCGGTAGAGCACGTGGGTGACATGCTGGCAATTTCGAACGTAACGGGCAAAGACTATATTAAGAAGCCGGGACTACACCGCACTATCGCAGGTGACGGAGCGGCAACAATGCTTGCAGCATTCCTAGGTGCTCCACCAAACACAACTTACTCTGAAGTTACTGGCGCAGTAATGCTGACTAAAGCATTCAACCCAGTGATCATGACTTGGGCAGCAGTAACGGCGATCGTACTTGCTCTTGTCGGTAAACTCGGCGCTCTACTACAAACTATCCCTGTACCTGTAATGGGCGGCATCATGATTCTTCTGTTCGGTTCTATTGCGACAGTAGGTCTAAACACGCTGATCAAAAACCACGTTGACCTGCACAAATCACGTAACCTAGTGATTGTGGCAGTAACACTGGTATTTGGTATTGGCGGTATGGCTTTCGGCGTGGGTGATTTCAGCCTACAAGGTGTAAGCTTATGCGGTATCGTTGCTATCCTACTAAACCTTCTTCTACCAAGAGATTTGGGCGAAAACCACGTTGTGGATAACGCTCAGATGGAAGAAAAAACACAAAATTCTTAATAGGGACGTTACTATCTCTATGAAAATGGCCTCTTGATGAGGCCATTTTATTGATTAATACAGTTCAAGCTTCAAGACATAAGTCTACAAACTGCGCCCGCGTTAATGTCGCTAAATCTTGTGGCGCTAGCTCAATCTCCAATCCTCTCTTCCCTGCACTCACGCACATGCTTGCCAGCTCAGTGGCACTGTGATGAATGAAAGTCGGTAGCGCTTTCTTTTGTCCTAAAGGACTGATTCCGCCAACCACATATCCGGTTGTCTTCTGCGCGATGTCTGGGTTAGCCATATCGGCTTTTTTGGCTTTTGCTGCTTTAGCTGCCAATTTGAGATTCAGTTTCTGGTCTACGGGAATAATTGCCACAGCGAGGTTTCTCTCTTCACCATTGAGGCAAAAAAGTAACGTTTTGAACACGGTTTTCGGATCTTGACCTAACGCTTCTGCCGCTTCTAAACCATAGCTGGCATTGTTAGGATCGTGTTCATATTGATGAATGGTGTGAGGGACTTTTTTTCTTCGCTAACTGAATCGCTGGGGTCATTCTATTTCCTTACCACAATCTAACCTTTATTCCTCAGGCGGTTAGCTTATCTCTTCTCGCATCAATTTACATTAATAAAAAAAAGCGGTGTTTTCACACCGCTTATTCAATTGCGTATCAAACAACTCATTGATTACTTGTAAACAATCTCACCTGACGGAGCATATTTGTTTACGTCAATCGGGCTGTTCGCTTCTAGGTAGTCTTTAAGAACTTCCGCATCCACGAAACCAGTGTTTACGAAACCTTTACGGTCTGTAATCTTAGGATAGCCGTCACCACCAGCCGCGTTGAAGCTTGGTACAGTGAAGCGGTAGGTATCGTCTAGGCGAAGCTGTTTGCCACCGATAAACACGTTTGATACTTGACCATCTTGCACTTGCATTGAGATACCAGCGAATTGCGCATAAGCACCAGAATCGACAGGCTTAGTCGCAACTACATTTAGGTAATCAAGCACTTCCTGACCACTCATATCGACGTAAGTAAGGATGTTGGCGAAAGGTTGAACTTTCAGTACATCTTTGTACGTGATATCGCCTGCCGCGATAGAGTCGCGAACACCGCCAGAGTTCATAACAGAGAAATCCGCTTTCGCACGTTGCATATGCGCTGTAGCAATCAAGCGGCCTAGGTTAGTTTGTTGGAAACGAACCACGTTACGGTCACCTTCCAACTTACCATTAGACTCAGCAACTTTTGCACCTAACTGAGCTTGGCCTTTCTCTTGATAAGGACGTAAGAACTCCAGCATTTCTTTGTTTTCTGCAATTTCAGTCGTTGCGATGACACGTTGGCTTTCACCGTTAACTTTCACTTTCTTCTTCAGGTTTACTGGAATCAAATCATAGCTAACCATGTTCAGTTCACCGTTACGGAATTCGTAATCAGCGCGACCAACGTATTTACCCCATTCAAATGCTTGAACGATGTAAGTGCCGTTTTGCATGTCTGGTTTACACTCATCACCCGGAGCGAAGTTTTTGTTCACTACATTCGGGCCTTCCATACACACAGGCTCTTGAGAGTGACCACCAACGATCATATCCAAGTCACCTTCATTCAGGTAGCGAGCCAGTGCAACGTCACCCGGTGCATTAATACCGTACTCACCGTTTTGGTAGTGGCCCATATGAGTCACTGCGATGATCAGATCTGGATGCTCAGTCTTTTTCAGCTCAGCAATCACTTTCTTCGCTTCTTCTTTAGGGTCACGGAAATCAATACCACCGATGTACTCTGGGTTACCGATCTTCGCTGTATCTTCCGTTGTTAAACCGATAACAGCGATCTTGATACCTTGCTTATCAAACATTTGGTAAGGCTGGAACAAACGCTTGCCAGTAGACTTGTCGTAAATGTTTGCAGAAAGCATTGGGAAATCCGCCCACTCACGCTGCTTGAACAGCACTTCTAGTGGGTTATCAAACTCGTGGTTACCTAATGCCATGGCATCATAACCAATCTTGGTCATCCCTTTGAAATCAGGCTCAGCGTCTTGCAGGTCTGACTCAGGAACACCTGTGTTGATGTCACCACCTGAAAGTAGCAACAGGCTGCCGCCTTCTGCTTCAACTTGAGCGCGAATATCGTCGATCAAAGTCTTACGAGCGGCCATGCCGTACTCGCCGTATTTGTTCTGCCAGAAACGACCGTGATGGTCATTGGTGTGAAGCACTGTCAGTTTGTACGTTTTATCTGCTTCCCACTCGTGAGCAGGTTGAGTCGCACAGCCTGCCAATGACGCTAAAATAGCGGTACTTAAAACCGTTTTAAGAATAAAGCCTTGTTTCATTGTCATACCTTTGAGCTGATGAATTCCACTACTAATAATTTTTAAGCCTAGATCAATCTGTTTTCTGTTGAGTTCACTTGCGATTGACCTTTAAAAATAGATCTAACCTTAAAATAACCTCGTACAAGTGACAGAGTTATTTCATATTTATGTCTAATAGATCACAACAGAAACGTCAAAAAATTTAGTCACTTAATTGGCTAAATAGTAAAACTAGTTGATTGAAGCCGTTTTTTTTACTTTTTCTTAATTTAGTAAGATGAATTTGTGAATGAAATCGTTTGCTCAACGATTTAGTCACTGTCTGGCAGGCATAAAAAAGCCACCCGAAGGTGGCTTTTTTTACACGAAAATTCATTCAATTAGCGAATGTCGATGTGCTGAAAACTTTTCACTAAATCGTCCAGAGCTTTCATCTGTGCTAAGAACGGCTCAAGCTTATCAAGTGGCAATGCTGAAGGACCATCACAGCGTGCTTTTTCTGGATTTGGATGTGCTTCAATAAACAGACCAGCAATACCTGTTGCTAAGCCCGCTTTGGCTAGCTCAACAGTTTGCTCACGACGACCGCCAGAAGCTGCGCCAGATGGATCACGCATTTGTAGCGAGTGAGTCACGTCGAAGATAATTGGGCTGCCGTTTGACACTTTTTTCATCACGCCGAAGCCAAGCATATCAACCACTAGGTTGTCGTAACCATGGCAAGAGCCACGCTCACATAGAATAATTTTCTCGTTGCCACACTCAGCGAATTTCTCAACGATGTTACCCACTTGACCCGGGCTCATAAATTGAGGTTTCTTCACGTTGATTACTGCACCTGTTTTTGCCATTGCTTCAACAAGGTCAGTTTGACGAGCTAGGAAAGCTGGAAGCTGAATAACATCAACCACGTCAGCAACAGGCTGAGCTTGTGCTTCTGTGTGTACGTCAGTGATAATTTTCACACCAAAAGTATCTTTCAGTTCTTGGAAAATTTTCATGCCTTCTTCAAGACCAGGGCCACGGTAAGAATGTACTGAGCTGCGGTTTGCTTTATCAAACGAAGCCTTAAATACATATGGGATACCTAGCTTGTCTGTCACTTTTACGTAGTGCTCACAGATTTGCATAGCCATATCGCGAGATTCCAGCACATTCATGCCTGCAAACAAGGTGAACGGTTTGTCGTTTGCGACAGGGATATCGCCAACGTGAACGATTTTTTGTTCCATGTTTTGTCTCTTCATTGATTAATGCAAGGTCACAGTACTATGACTGAGTGCATGCATTTGAGTTTTTAATAATTCTGCTGCTGGATCATCAGGGCAATTATCAATAAAAAACTGATAATCAGACATTGCCACCTGATGACAATCTAATTGCTGATAAATATAGCCTCTATCACGGATTTCGTATGGGTCATCCGGAACAAAAGTTAGGGCTAAATCGGTACATCTCAATGCAAGAGTGTATCTCTCTTCACGCAATAAGGCACTTTTTAGCAAGGCAAGCCAGCGGCCAATGATCGTCGGATGATCGGTTACTTTGAGGTCCTCTGCTTTCAATTTAGCGAGTGGGCCTTTCATACCAATCAACCACGCTTGCAACGTATGGTTTGATACGTACTCACCCGTAAATGGGTTCAAGTAACGATTCGTTTCGTCTGGCCAATTCACCTGCAATAAAAATTGCGTCGGAAAAGTGATGCCTTGCATCGGAAAACCAAGCTTACGGCCGAAGTACAGAAGCAACGCGCCTAAGCTCACGGGTACGCCTTTGCGTCTCTCTAATACTTTGTCAATAAAAGCATTGTCAGAGTCATAATACGCTTCACGATCGCCGATGAATCCCCACTCTTTGTAAAATAAGTGCAAGAATGCATCGAAACGTTCTTTCTGTTCCGCTTTACCCGCTAATCTGGCTTCAGCTTCGTTTAGTAGACGGCTTAACTCTTGCTCAGCCCATTCTACTTGAGTTTCTGGATCAATGGCTTTATTGAGGATTAATGCTCCCTCAACCAGCTCCATCTCATCAAAATCTTCATCAAATAAGTCAAGCATTTAACTACTCTTTGTTCGCTAACTGGGATTATTCTGACTAGGTTGATAATTAGCCGAAAAATACTGGCACTTTAGTTACTGCAACTTTACCTGCCATGCCTAACCAACCTAATGCACCGAAAAATGCAAAGGTACGCAGTAAGTTATTACGCGCCAATTTAAGGGTGAAGAAACCTAGGGCGATATAAGCGAGAACACAGGTCAGTTTTTCGGTCATCCAAGGTGCCGCTTCAGTAAATGGGAAGAAACCAGTAATAAAGATTAAACCGACACCAGATAACAATAAGAAGGTATCAACAACGTGTGGTGTGATTTTCAGAAATTTATTCTGCAGATGCTTTGAGTTCATCATCAGTAATACATAGCGAACGGACAACAACAGTGCACTGATGGCAATCGTCAGCATATGGAAATGTTTTAAACCTTCGTACATCTTTATCCTCTCTGCGCCTAATATGACTTTTTATTCGATATCGTTTTTATTTGATTTTGGCTTCTATATGATATTGACCTAAGGTAACACGATCATTACCGGCATAATCCTTTTGTGTTTCAACATTGCTATAGCCGAAACCTTGCAAAATCTCTCTTACTGCCGCGCCTTGGTCGTAACCATGTTCAAATAGCAACCAACCTTCATTTAACAGATAATCACGAGCATTCTCGCTGATGGTTTTTATATCAGCTAACCCGTTGTCTTGAGCGACCAATGCACTTTTCGGTTCAAAACGCACATCGCCAAGCGTTAAATGAGGATCGTTTTCTTCAATATATGGCGGGTTTGAAACCACTAAAGCAAACTTTGTACCCGATGGTACAGGAGTAAACCAGCTTCCGTTCCAAAACGACGCATTTGCAATGCCTAAACGTTCGGCATTGTCGCTTGCTAGCTGCCAAGCTTCTTCACGTAAATCAATGCCAAACACTTTGCGCAGAGGCAGTTCGGAAGCCAGAGCCAAAGCAATTGCGCCTGTTCCCGTTCCTAAATCTAAGATATCACCATCGATAAGCTGAGCTTTATCTAACGCCAGTTCCACCAGCCTTTCGGTATCGGGTCTTGGAATCAAAGTCGAAGGCGACACTTTAAGTGGCAATGACCAAAACTCGCGTTCACCAATGATATAGGCAACTGGCTCACCCGCTTTTCTGCGTTCAATCAGAGCGTCAAATTGGTTCTGCTGCTGGATGTCGAGAGATTTATCTGGCCATGTAAGAAGGTAGGAACGTGGCTTGTCTAATACATGACAAAGTAGCACGTTAGCGTCGAGAGACGGCGAATCACTGCCGCTCTCGATCAATTGCTCTGCTGCCGCTTTTAATGCGGCCTCAATGGTTAGCAACATTGATTAGTTTTGCTCTGAAAGTGCAGCTAACTGATCCGCTTGATGCTCTTGTAGTACTGGGTCGATCAGCGCTTGTAGATCGCCTTCCATCACTTCACTTAAACGGTAAACCGTTAAGTTAATACGGTGATCAGATACGCGGCCTTGTGGGTAGTTGTAAGTACGGATACGGTCACTACGGTCACCAGAACCTAACAGGTTACGACGTGTATCTGACACTTCAGCCGCACGCTTAGCAAGTTCAGCCTGAGCAATACGAGCGGCAAGTACCGCCATCGCTTTTGCTTTGTTCTTATGCTGTGAACGCTCGTCCTGACACTCGACTACGGTACCGGTTGGTAAGTGAGTAATACGGATTGCTGAATCCGTGGTGTTAACGTGCTGACCACCCGCGCCCGATGAACGGAATGTATCGATTTTCAGATCGCTGGCTTTAATTTCCGGAATTTCTGCTTCTGGTACTTCAGCCATTACCGCTACCGTACATGCAGAAGTATGAACACGACCTTGTGATTCCGTTGCTGGAACACGTTGTACACGGTGACCGCCTGATTCAAACTTCAGTACGCCGTATGCGCCATCGCCGTTCACTTTCGCAATCATCTCTTTATAACCGCCGTGTTCTGCTTCGTTTGAAGACATCACTTCAATGCGCCAGCCTCTTTTCTCTGCATAACGGCTGTACATACGGAACAAGTCACCAGCGAAGATACCCGCTTCATCACCACCTGCACCTGCACGAATTTCTAGGAAGCAGTTACGGTCATCGTTTGGATCTTTAGGCAACAGAAGGATTTGCAGCTCGTCAGTAAGACGTTCGATTGCCGCTTTTGCTTCTTTCATCTCTTCTTGAGCCATTTCACGCATTTCAGCGTCATCTTCTTTGGTCATCTCTTCCGCTGCAGCCAAGTCTTCTTGAGCCTGCTGGTAAGCTTGGAAACACTTAGTGATCTCTTCAAGCTGAGAGTACTCTTTTGAAAGAGCACGGAATTTATCTTGATCACCAATAACTGTTGGGTCACCCAGCAGGTGTTGAACCTCTTCATAACGTTCAACAAGAGATTCAAGCTTCACTAAAATCGACGAGTTCATAATTTCTTCTTTAAATTCAGAGTTACAGATTACTGTGAGTCTTCAAGACCCAAGCTTTGTCTGATAATGGCAAGTTTTGCCGGTTCTCCTAACTCCGCAGCGCTTTGCATCGCTCGGGTAGGGTTATGAATAAGTTTGTTGGTGAGCTTGTTGCTCAGCTCCACCAAAAGTTTTTCTGGGTCTCCGCCCGCAGCTAAAGCCTGTAAGCTTTTTGACAACAATTCTTCACGGATATCATTGGCTGCTTTACGGTAGTCACGAATACTGTCTACCGCTTGCAGTGAGCGCATCCAGCTCATGAAAGCGGCGCTTTCTTCACTGACAATTGCTTCCGCCTCAATCGCTTCTACTTTGCGCTGCTCAATATTGCTATCCACGATAGATTGCAAATCATCCACCGAATACAGATAGGCATCATTAAGATCACCCACTTGCGATTCGATATCCCGTGGCACGGCAATATCCACAAACAGCATAGGCTGATGGCGGCGTTTTTTCAGTGCGCTTTCTACCATGCCCTTGCCTATTATAGGTAAAGGACTGGCTGTTGAACTGATAACGATATCGGCAAAATGCAGGTGATCCGGTATTTCGTTCAATGCAATCACGTCTGCATTAAATTCTTCCGCCAAACTCATTGCACGTTCGCGGGTTCGGTTTGCCACAATAATACGTTTGCAGTTGTGGCTTGCCAGATGTTTTGCTACCAGTTCAATGGTTTCCCCTGCGCCAACAAGCAGTACAGTGGCATCCGCCAAAGATTCGAAAATGTGTTTTGCCAGAGTACAAGCGGCGTAAGCCACCGACACAGCGCTGCCACCAATTTCAGTTTCAGTACGAACACGTTTAGCGACAGAGAATGCTTTCTGGAACCATTTATCGAGCGATGAATCAACGGCGTTGTTTTTACGAGAGTCCGCGTACGCTTGTTTCACCTGTCCAAGAATCTGCGGTTCACCCAATACCAGTGAATCCAAACCGCAAGAGACTCGCATTAGATGTCGAATCGCCGCTTGGTCTTCATGAACATAGAGGCTGGGTTTCAAATCTTCAGGGCTGACGTTGTGAAACTGGGTCAACCATTCGATAAGTTTGTTCTTACTTGATGATTTAACATCACAATAAATTTCAGTACGGTTACACGTCGAAAGAATGACACTTCCGTTCACGTGTGAGTCAGCAGACAACTGGCCAAGCGCCTCAGACAATTTATCTGGGCCGAAAGCCACTTTTTCTCGTAACTCAACCGAAGCCGTATTGTGATTGATACCAATAGCAAGCAAGGACATCTATCGAGGATTCTCTGGTAAGAAATGAATTAGGGGCAGAATTTTACTTTATGCCCCTTGTGATTGAAAGAGCAACGAGGATTTGTTTTCCCGACTTCGTGATATCAATGATATAGTAGCGCCAGTTTCACTCACTTTGCCGGACAAATAACGAGCAATTATGATGATTAAACCGCGTATTCTCCTCTCCTTGAGCTTTTTGCTGATTCTGTTTGGCTGTAGTTCAACACCAGAACCTATCGTTGATGTAGAGTGGCAAGCCCACCAACAAAAACTGCAACAGATTCAAACATATCAAGTTATCGGCAAGATTGGCTATATCTCACCAGAGCAGCGTGAAACCTTAAATTTTCAATGGCAAAAGTCATCTAATAAGAGTCAACTTCGCCTGACCAATTTTCTTGGTCAAACTGTACTAAGCCTTTCTATGGATGCCAAAGGTGCCATCGTAGAAACCTATGATGACCAAAAATTCAATGCCGCCAATGGCCAAATATTAATTTACCAACTCACCGGACTGGATATCCCTATCGACGATCTTCAGGGCTGGGTTCTGGGGCTACCAACAAAAGCCGATCATTTTAAGCTTAATGAAAGCAATACATTAGCTTCTCTGGACAAAGCTTCAGGTCGACAAAACTGGCATGTCGATTACACTCGATATAAAGAATTCAATTGGCAAAATGGCATTATTCCTTTGCCCGATAGAATGCAGCTAACTCAGCAACATACGTCTATAAAACTTGTTATCTCTAAATGGATACTTAACCCATGATTTTTGGCAAAACGGTTTGGCCATCTCCTGCAAAGTTAAATCTATTTCTCTACATCACTGGACGTCGTGATAACGGCTATCACGAGTTACAAACTCTGTTTCAGTTTCTCAATTATGGTGATGACATCAGTATCACCGCTAATGAAAGCGGTAAGATCACCCTCACTCCAGAACTGGAAGGCGTCAAAACTGAAGACAACCTGATTTGGAAAGCGGCAACTGCATTACAACAGAAAACGGGTTGCAATTTGGGTGCGGATATTGAGTTAAACAAGATCCTACCAATGGGCGGAGGTATCGGTGGTGGATCTTCAAATGCCGCGACCGTGTTAGTCGCCTTAAATTTTCTTTGGCAAACCAACCTCAATGATGACGAGCTCGCAGAGATAGGTTTAGCTTTGGGCGCCGATGTGCCCGTATTTATCCGTGGTTTTGCCGCTTTTGCAGAAGGTGTAGGCGAAGAGCTGACGCCTGTTGAAGCACAAGAAAAATGGTATTTAGTGGTTCGACCGAATGTCAGCATCGCAACTAAAGATATTTTTTGTCACCCAGACTTGACCAGAAATACGCCAAAACGAGAGCTGTTCACGCTTCTTGACACTCAATACGAAAACGATTGCGAAAAAATTGTCCGAATGCTGTATCCAGAGGTTGATAAGCAACTTTCTTG
This sequence comes from Vibrio sp. Hal054, assembly GCF_037162405.1. Classification (NCBI taxonomy): domain Bacteria; kingdom Pseudomonadati; phylum Pseudomonadota; class Gammaproteobacteria; order Vibrionales; family Vibrionaceae; genus Vibrio; species Vibrio sp. Hal054. The sequence goes on from NZ_JARLUT010000001.1 coordinate 2,371,963, forward strand.
GCTGCTACAATACGCGCCGTCAAGATTGACCGGTACAGGATCGTGCGTTTTTGCTGAATTTTCAAACGAAAACGATGCAAAAAATGTTCTGTCCGAACTCCCTGACACCGTCTCAGCGTTTATCGCCCAAGGGCGAAATGTTTCTCCGCTTAAAGAGACACTGGCTAGATACCAAATAGCCAACCCCAATCTATTTAAAAACTGGACGCAACCCCGAGGTTTCCACCGTGCCTGATATGAAGCTATTTGCTGGTAATGCCACACCCGAACTAGCACAACGTATTGCTGATCGTCTATACATTTCTCTTGGAGATGCTACTGTTTCACGTTTCTCTGATGGAGAAGTTGCAGTACAAATCAATGAAAATGTTCGTGGTAGCGACGTATTTATCATCCAATCTACTTGTAAGCCAACCAACGACAACCTTATGGAACTCGTTGTAATGATTGATGCTATGCGTCGTGCTTCAGCAGGCCGTATTACTGCTGTTATTCCTTATTTTGGTTATGCTCGTCAAGATCGCCGTGTGCGTTCTGCTCGTGTGCCAATCACTGCAAAAGTTGTTGCAGACTTCCTTTCTAACGTTGGTGTTGACCGTGTTCTTACTATCGACCTGCACGCAGAACAAATTCAAGGTTTCTTCGATGTACCAGTAGACAACATCTTCGGTACTCCAGTACTTCTTGAAGATATGAAAGCTCGTGGTTTAGAAGATCCAGTAGTTGTATCTCCTGACCTAGGCGGCGTTGTTCGTGCACGTGCAACGGCTAAAGCTCTGGGTGATATCGATATCGCAATCGTCGACAAACGTCGTCCACGCGCTAACGTTTCTGAAGTAATGAACCTAATTGGTGATGTTGAAGGTCGTGACTGTGTGATCGTAGACGATATGATCGATACAGGTGGCACACTATGTAAAGCAGCAGAAGCTCTGAAGAACCGTGGTGCTAAGCGTGTATTCGCTTACGCAACTCACGCAGTATTCTCTGGTAACGCAGCGAAAAACATTAAGAACTCTGTTCTTGACCAAGTTATCATTACTGACTCAATTACTTTGTCTAAAGAAATGGCAGCAACAGGTAAAGTGACTCAGTTGACTCTGTCTACCATGCTAGCAGAAGCGATTCGTCGTATTAGCAACGAAGAATCTATCTCAGCAATGTTCAACTAAGCGTTGAAATTGACTGTTAAAAAAGCGCCTTCTAAACAAGGCGCTTTTTTTATTCCTCTCTCGCGGCGATAAGCCAATCTCACTCCCCTAGCAACGCCTTTACCAGCTATGAGTTAAAAGCTATTCACTTGCCGTACTTCAAACAGAAACTGCAACTTAACGTTGTCAGAATGCGCTAACTAAATAGTCAACAGGAGCGAAAGAGACAACTTATTCATCCTCTCAAAAACGCTTAAAGAACCGAATCCCTTTGAGCCTCGCGCCAAAGGGAATTTTTGTGCTATCATACCGCGCTTTTTCGTTTCCTAAGGGATCCTAGCTTTGAGTCAACCTATTAAATTACTTGTCGGTCTGGCGAATCCTGGCCCGGAATATTCTAGAACTCGACACAATGCCGGTGCATGGGTCGTAGAAGAACTGGCTCGTATTCACAATATTACGTTGAAAAATGAGCCGAAATACTTCGGTCTGACTGGCCGTATTGTGGTCAATGGCGAAGATTTACGTTTGCTGATCCCAACCACTTTTATGAATTTATCCGGTAAAGCCGTTGCAGCTCTTGCAAAGTTCTACCAAATTCAACCTGAAGAGATCATGGTGGCACACGATGAACTTGATCTCCCTCCGGGTGTTGCTAAGTTCAAAAAAGGCGGTGGCCATGGTGGTCACAATGGCTTAAAAGACACCATCAGCAAACTGGGCAACAACAAAGAATTTTACCGTCTGCGGATTGGCATTGGTCATCCGGGACATAAAGATAAAGTCGCAGGCTATGTGTTAGGCAAAGCCCCTGCTAAAGAGCAGGAGCAATTAGATGCAACCGTCGATGAATCGGTTCGTTGCCTCGATATCTTGTTAAAAGATGGTCTAACGAAAGCGCAAAATCGCTTACACACGTTCAAAGCTGAATAAGGTTACAGACATGGGTTTTAAATGTGGCATTGTTGGTCTACCAAACGTTGGTAAATCAACACTTTTCAATGCTCTTACAAAAGCAGGTATCGAAGCGGCTAACTTCCCGTTTTGTACCATCGAACCAAACACTGGTGTTGTACCGGTTCCAGATCTTCGTCTAGATGCACTAGCGAAAATCGTAAATCCTGAGCGTATTCTTCCAACAACAATGGAATTTGTGGATATCGCAGGTCTGGTTGCGGGTGCTTCTCGTGGTGAAGGTCTAGGTAACAAGTTCCTAGCTAACATCCGTGAAACTGATGCGATCGGTCACGTTGTTCGTTGTTTCGAGAACGAAAACATCGTACACGTTGCAGGCAAAGTTTCGCCGATTGAAGACATCGAAGTGATCAACTTAGAGTTGGCAATGGCTGACCTTGATTCTTGTGAACGTGCTATTCAACGTAACGCGAAGAAAGCAAAAGGCGGCGACAAAGACGCTAAGTTAGAACTAGTAGCACTTGAAAAATTACTGCCTGTTTTAACTGAAGGTGGCTCAGCTCGTACAGTTGACTTAACTAAAGAAGAACTGGCTGCAATTGGCTACCTAAACTTCTTAACCTTAAAGCCAACCATGTATATTGCTAACGTTGCAGAAGATGGTTTTGAAGATAACCCGTACTTGGATCTCGTACGTGAATTTGCAGCAAAAGAGAATAACGTTGTTGTTCCTGTATGTGCCGCTATTGAATCAGAGCTTTCTGAATTAGAAGATGACGAACGCGAAGAGTTCCTAGCAGACATGGGGATCGAAGAACCAGGTCTAAACCGTGTGATTCGTGCGGGTTACGAACTACTAGAACTGCACACTTACTTCACTGCAGGTGTTAAAGAAGTTCGCGCTTGGACGATTCCAATTGGTGCAACAGCTCCGAAAGCAGCTGGCAAAATTCACACTGACTTTGAAAAAGGTTTCATTCGCGCTGAAGTTGTCGGTTATGACGATTTTATCCAATTTAACGGTGAAAGCGGTGCGAAAGAAGCAGGTAAATGGCGACTAGAAGGCAAAGATTACATCGTTAAAGATGGCGATGTTGTTCACTTCCGTTTCAACGTTTAATCTGCATCAGACAGAATCGAATAAAAGCCAACCGCTCGGTTGGCTTTTTTGTTTTTCTCGACATTTTCAAATAAAAAACATGAATTTTTGCCGCTATGCAAAAGTAATAAATCTGTTGTTTTGTTAGCACTTTTTGATCACAAACACGCCTCTTTGTTTAAAAAAAGTCGAACGATGCGTTTCAGGCGATTTATTCAAAAAAACTGTTGACGCTCAGAAAGCAGATCCGCATAATGCGCACCGTTCTCAGCAATAAGGCAACTTAGTTCTGAGAGTAAAAAATAGTAATGGCTACGTAGCTCAGCTGGTTAGAGCACATCACTCATAATGATGGGGTCACAGGTTCGAATCCCGTCGTAGCCACCATTTCCTAAGTACTTTTTGAAACAGCAATGTTGAAAGTCTTTAGGAAATAATGCGGAAATGGCGAAATTGGTAGACGCACCAGATTTAGGTTCTGGCGCCGCAAGGTGTGAGAGTTCAAGTCTCTCTTTCCGCACCATTATTTAAGATGAGCAATCATCTCTGCAGGTCTATCGCCAAGCGGTAAGGCAGCGGCTTTTGATGCCGCCATTCCCTGGTTCGAATCCAGGTAGACCTGCCACTATTTAAAAGATAAATGGTTAGCAAGGCATTTGATGCCACTGTCTATTCCCCTGCTTCGGCTCTAGGTAGACCTACCATTTATTATTAATAACTACTCAGTTATTAATTGAGTTTCAGTATTTGAAAATTTATTGGAACTCGTAGCGAGTTTGTATTATATTGTCTCGCTCAAAAATGATGGCTACGTAGCTCAGCTGGTTAGAGCACATCACTCATAATGATGGGGTCACAGGTTCGAATCCCGTCGTAGCCACCACTTATTCTAAGTTGTTTGCTTATCTCTTAGTTAGATTGCAAATGACTTTAGATACCGAGATGCGGAAGTGGCGAAATTGGTAGACGCACCAGATTTAGGTTCTGGCGCCGCAAGGTGTGAGAGTTCAAGTCTCTCCTTCCGCACCATATTATCTCGATATCTTAAAAGTTTTGCGGAAATGGCGAAATTGGTAGACGCACCAGATTTAGGTTCTGGCGCCGCAAGGTGTGAGAGTTCAAGTCTCTCTTTCCGCACCATTATTTAGATGAGCAATCATCTCTGCAGGTCTATCGCCAAGCGGTAAGGCAGCGGCTTTTGATGCCGCCATTCCCTGGTTCGAATCCAGGTAGACCTGCCATTACAATTAAGATAGTGGTTAGTAAGGCTTTGATGCCCCGTCTATTCTCCCTGTTTCGACTTCGAGGTAGACCGGCCATTATTTAAAGTGTTTTGTTTAAATAACAGATCACAACAACGATTAATTGAAGACCAATATTCAGTTAATCTACAGATTAAGTTGCGGAAGTGGCGAAATTGGTAGACGCACCAGATTTAGGTTCTGGCGCCGCAAGGTGTGAGAGTTCAAGTCTCTCCTTCCGCACCATTATTTATTGTTGGCTACGTAGCTCAGCTGGTTAGAGCACATCACTCATAATGATGGGGTCACAGGTTCGAATCCCGTCGTAGCCACCATTTCCTAAGTACTTTTGAAACAGCAATGTTGAAAGTCTTTAGGAAATAATGCGGAAATGGCGAAATTGGTAGACGCACCAGATTTAGGTTCTGGCGCCGCAAGGTGTGAGAGTTCAAGTCTCTCTTTCCGCACCATTATTTAAGATGAGCAATCATCTCTGCAGGTCTATCGCCAAGCGGTAAGGCAGCGGCTTTTGATGCCGCCATTCCCTGGTTCGAATCCAGGTAGACCTGCCATTATTTAAAGTGCTTTGTTTTAAATGACAGATCACTACAACGATTAATTGAAGACCAATATTCAGTTAATCTACAGATTAAGTTGCGGAAGTGGCGAAATTGGTAGACGCACCAGATTTAGGTTCTGGCGCCGCAAGGTGTGAGAGTTCAAGTCTCTCCTTCCGCACCATTATTCAGATGAGCAATCATCTCTGCAGGTCTATCGCCAAGCGGTAAGGCAGCGGCTTTTGATGCCGCCATCCCCTGGTTCGAATCCAGGTAGACCTGCCACTACAATTAAGATAGTGGTTAGAAAGCATTTTTGATGCCCCGTCTATTCTCCCTGATTCGGGTTCAAGGTAGACCTGCCATTATTTAAGATAGTGATTAGTCACTATTTGGAATAGCTGGTTTTAGACGAGTTATTACAACAATTAGTTGAACGCCTAATTCAATTAATTTACAGATTAAGATGCGGAAATGGCGAAATTGGTAGACGCACCAGATTTAGGTTCTGGCGCCGCAAGGTGTGAGAGTTCAAGTCTCTCTTTCCGCACCATTATTTAGATGAGCAATCATCTCTGTAGGTCTATCGCCAAGCGGTAAGGCAGCGGCTTTTGATGCCGCCATTCCCTGGTTCGAATCCAGGTAGACCTGCCATTATTACAACGATTAATTGAAGACCAATATTCAGTTAATCTACAGATTAAGTTGCGGAAGTGGCGAAATTGGTAGACGCACCAGATTTAGGTTCTGGCGCCGCAAGGTGTGAGAGTTCAAGTCTCTCCTTCCGCACCATCATAATAGAACCCAGCTTAGGCTGGGTTTTGTTTTATCTGTCATCTGTGTAACAACATCTCTCTGCTTATCTCTTCATTTCAAATCACCACGCCTTTAGAAAAGCTTGAATCAATTACCTTGAAGACGGTTGATCTTCCTTTAGATCTTCTTATCTCTGCGAATATTCCTTCATGAAGGCGGTGACTGTAATAATGAAGCTTTGCTAGGTATAAAAAAATCCAGCCGAAGCTGGATTCTTTATTAACACTAATGTACTCGAAATTAGCCAAGTAGAGCTAAAGCAGAGTTTGGTGCTTGTTTTGCCTGTGCCAATACCGTGCTTGAAGCTTGAGAAAGTATTTGCGACTTAGTTAATGACGTTGTTTCTTTCGCAAAGTCAGTGTCTTTGATTCGGCTCTTAGAAGCATTCACGTTTTCGTTAATGTTTTCCAAATTACTGATTGCATGGTTAAAGCGATTCTGGAATGCACCCAACTCAGCTCGATGGCTATCAACAAACTTCAGTGCCGCATCAACAATTGCTACTGATTGCTGAGCACCACCAACGCTTGTCACATCGATATCTTTAACAGTGACGTCTTTACCTTCAGCAAAGCCCAATTCACCAGCAAGGCTGCCACCAAACGTCGCTTGGCCTTCTACTTTGTCTGCCGCGGTAAACAGCTGTAGTTTACCGTCTTCATCGACAGAAGCTTTCACCATGTCTGTTTGACCATTAATGTAAGTGGCTAACTCTTCAATATCATCGCCTGTTTTGGCATTGATAGAGATGGTTTTCTCACCTTCATATTTGTCATTAAGAGTAATCGTCAGATCATTGCTTCCAGACTTAACAGCCCAGTCTTTACCTTGACCATTTTCTGCTTTGTAGCTAACGCCACCCATTTTCTGGTTGTCACTGCGCATATTGTTCAGTGAAAGCATCACTGCTTCACCGCTATCTGCGCCAATCTGGAATGACTTAGTATCAAAGGTACCATTGAGGAGCTTACCACCGGCAAATGATGTGGTTTCCGCGATACGGTTAAGTTCATCATTCATTGACGAAATTTCTTCCTGAATCGCTACACGCTCAGACTTAGAGTTCGAGCCGTTCGCTGCTTGCAATGATAAATCACGAACACGTTGTAGAATGTTCGTTGTTTCATTCATCGCACCTTCAGCCGTTTGAGCAATAGAAATACCATCGTTCGCATTACGCACAGCAACATCAAAGCCTCGGCTTTGCACATTCAGACGGTTTGAGATCTGTAGACCTGCTGCGTCATCTTTTGCACTGTTGATCTTTGAACCTGATGACAAACGTTCCATAGACGTTTGCTGAGCAGATGTCGCACTGTTCAAATATCGCTGTGCTGTCATTGCTGACACATTAGTATTTACGTTCACTGACATAGTTGTCTCTCCTAGATTTTTCTGCGAAGCGGAACTTCGAATGCGGCTTCCGACGTCTCGAAAACCAAAATGTTCTCTCAAAGTTATCTCTGTTAGCGGCCTACAAGAGAATACCTTTAGAAAAATTAAGGATTTACCGGAAATATGCGACACAAACAGCAAAGAACTGCCAACTCTGTAGGATGCAGACTAGATAAACGTAAGGGTTAACTTAAAAAGATCGGATATGGGGGAAAGGAAAATGACAAATTACAGGCAAAAGAAAAGCCCCTTTTCCTTTGAGAGAACTGGGGCTGTTTGTGGTAGCCAAGCCATGTGGAGATCAAGAGAAATGAACACATTTAGGCATACCGGGGCGTATGAATATTATCCGGTGGCAGACAGGGTGTAGATTGAGAGAGCCTGCCACTTTCTAATAAACATACTTTGCCAAAGGGTCTTCAATACATGTCTACGTCTAGACTTATTAATGAAGAGTCCTAAAACTACTGCAATAGTGTAATTGCAGAGTTTGGCAACTGTTTCGCTTGAGCGAGAATTGAGGTACCCGCTTGTTGCAGAATTTGAGATTTAGTAAGTTGCGTTGTTTCCTTCGCAAAATCTGTATCTTTGATGCGGCTCTTAGACGCTTCAACGTTTTCTTGGATGTTTGCCAAGTTACTAATACTGTGGCTTAAACGGTTTTGTTTCGCACCCAAGTCAGCACGTTGTGAATCAACGTATTTCAAAGCCGCATCGATAATACCAACAGCGTTTTGAGAACCGCCTACTGTTGTTACATCAATATCTTGCACCGTTGTGTATCTGCCACTTTCAGTGCTCAAACCAAGTTCACCAGCCAGACTACCGCCAATGTTGAAGTCCTGTGCCATATCCGGTTCAGCAATGAAAATTTGTAGCTTGCCATCTTCGTCTACTGACGCTTTGAACACGTCTGTTTGACCATTAATGTATGTTGCAAGCTCTTCGATATCGTCACCGACTTTAGCTTGAACGCTTACCGTCTTCGGCTCACCATCTTTACCAGTAAACTCGAAAGTCAGTTCATTTGCGTTGACAGGTACGCCCCAGTCTTTTGTTTTGCCCTGCTCTGAAACGTACGCCATACCACCCATACGAGGTTCATCAGCACGGATACTGGTTAGGCCCATGATGATTGCTTCACCAGAGCTAGAACCGATCTGGAATGATGCTTCACCAAATGAACCGTTAAGCAGTTTACGTCCACCGAATGATGTGGTTTCTGCGATACGGTTTAATTCGTCTTGCAGCGCTGACACCTCTTCGTTAAGCGCTGTACGCTCAGATAAAGAGTTGGTACCGTTTGCTGATTGCAAAGATAGGTCACGCATACGTTGTAGGATGCTGGTTGACTCATTCATTGCACCTTCTGCAGTCTGTGCAATCGAAATACCATCGTTGGCATTGCGCATTGCTACATCTAGACCACGAGACTGAGCAGTCAAACGGTTAGAAATTTGTAGGCCCGCTGCATCGTCTTTCGCACTGTTGATGCGGTTACCAGACGACAAGCGCTCCATAGATGTGTTTAGCTCACCAGTCGCTTTGTTTAGATAACGCTGCGCAGTCATTGCCGACACGTTGGTATTTACATTAATGGTCATAGTTTGCTCTCCTATCGAGTCCGCAAGTATTTTGCGAAGCGGTCAGCTTTACTCTTTGGAAGCACTGACCGTAAATAACTTGCTAAATCTGCAACATGTGCCGATTTAAAAAATTGTTTAATTAACACTAGTATTGATAATTCAATATGTGTGCCAACTTTAAAATTCAGTGAGATTATTTTTAAAGACACTAAATTTCAATAAGTTACTGACATCATCTATCCAATATCATTGGAAAACCTAGAGAGTCATAGCCAGCGGCAATAATTAATTGCCGCATACTTGCCGCTTTACTATTGATTAACTCGTAATCAATAAACGAAGTGGCAATCGTTCCTTTATTAATCACATTTCACTTTGCTCATATGGCATTGCACATATGGCATTCAAGTTAGATGTAATTAAATAGGGTTAAATCTTTGGTTTTGCCGAACGCTTGCTGAGAAGCTTGCAGTGCTCGGGAATTTTCGTTGAATTCAATCACGGCTTCTGCGTAGTCCAAGTCTTCAAACTGACTTTTTGACTTCGCTAAGCTGATTTTGAAATCTTCGTGTTGCTCTTCTTGAATATCTAAAGTGCTCAAACTGGCACCGATATTTGTGTGCGATTTATTCAAGTGAATAAAGGCTTTATGTAGTTCCTCTGTCACTTGATGTAACTTCGCAGTCGAAGAAGCATCCGCGACTGAGCGGGATGAATACTCAATCGCATCTTTAAAACTGTCGAAAATACTGAAGGTTTTACGCGGCTCGATGGTGATAGAGTCACCTTTGGTGATCTGCCCTTTAATCGCGATCGTTAACCCTTCAAACTGGATACCCGTTTTGCCGTCAAATTCGTCGGCCTGCACAATGCTGCCGTTACGTTCAAGTTGATAACCAAACTTGCCGTTATCCATATCAACGAATGTCACCGTGTAGTTCGAGTTATCATCAACATTGCTGTTGGTTGCACGCTCAAGCAATAACTCAGAACCTTCTTGCAAAGCGTAATTCGGTTCGTAATCACCAAACGGGTTCTCAATCTCCATAAAGATTTTGCTACCCGGAGTGTTAAACGGAATTTCCAAGCTATTAGAAATCTTCATTTTTCGCTGATAGTCATCACCGGAATAAGTGACGTTACCAGCGTTGTCGCGGAAGAAAGGCTGATTCTTTGGTTTGGTACCGGCAAAAATATAGTTGCCCATCTCATCCTGAACATTCGCAAGGTTAATGAAGTTATTGGAAATCTCTTGGATCTGACGAGCTATAGCGCCGCGGTCTTCAGGTGAAAGAGAACCGTTGATCATTTCCATGACATTCCGCTTGGCTTTATCAGCAAACTCTTCCGCATTACTAACAATAACTTCCTGATGCTCAAGACGGTTTCGAACCAAAGTAATGGCATCCAAATATTGACGTAACTGCTCTTCTTGCTGAGTCACGTTCTGAATGTAATGTGTCGCGAGCGGGTTATCCGCAGCCGACAATAGCTTCTTACCAGACGCTAGCTGCGCTTGGTTATGGTGAACTTTCGATTCCTGACGACGCATGTCGTTTTGCACAGATTGATAGTTATGGAAGCTAGAAATTCGAGTTAACATTTAATCTCCCTCCTATCTCAACTGCAGAATAGTGTTAAACGTATCGTTAGACGCTTGGATGATACGAGACGAAGCCATATAGGCTTGTTGAAACTTCATCATGTTTGCCGCTTCTTCATCCAGGTTTACCCCAGATACAGAAGCAATACGTTCTTGTGCTGACTGCTTTTCTAAACGAGAAACGTCCGTAAGACGTGAAGCAGTCGACAGCTTCAAACCAAAATCTGTATTGAGGTTGTGGTACAGATCGATGATGGTCGAGTTGTTATCGTTCATCTCTTTATTGGTTTGAACATTGATCATTTTACGTAAGTTACCGTTGTCACCTTCTGAAGCGACAAGGTTTGCCGTAAATTTGTCATCCGGCAATGCACCGCCGGAGAGTTCGAAAATAGTTCCCTGAACTTCAACAGGACCTGAAGGCGGATACTCTTGCGGTTCCAAAAGGATGTTGCCTTTTGTATCGGTAACGGCAAACTGATCACCCAAAGGAGAGATCACCACTTCAAACTCACGAACAGCACCTGCTTCAAGAATTTTGAATTTCGCTTTACCTTGGGCAAGCGTGGTCGATGCTTCATAACTTTGAGCGGCAATTTTTGCCGGATCGTTGGTGATAAGCTTAATCTCTTTGGCACCATTACGAGTTGGGCGCAATATTACGCGCTCGCCCGTTTGTGGGTCATTGTTGATTTGAATTCGCATGCCATCGATAAAAATATTGCCGCGAGATTCCTCTGCAATCACCTGTTCACCGCTAGGACGCGTGATCACATAGTCACTGCCATTATAAGAGAGCGAGTACTCTCCACCAGTGAGCTGGCTGATATCATCAATGTAAACGGCGACGTCTGCTTTCGAATCGGCGGGGGTAACAACACGCTCACGTGCGGCAACATCTGAGTTCACATCAGTAAAAATGTTATGGCCAACATCGCCACGCAGATCCAAACCTTGCCATTGCAACTTATTCACTTCATAAGAGAAGGATGTCGCTAAGCGGCCGATTTCATCCATAACGTAAGGGATGTGATCGTCACGCATATCCATCAACGCGCCAATTTTGCCGCCGATGTCTTTTGCCGTAATCGGTTTAATCCCATTACCTTCAACCATTGCAAGACGACGTTGTTTAACATCTGGATAGCCGTCCATCATTTTCAATTGGCTTGCTTCAGTGCCTGAAACCAAGGTATGACCATTGCCGATATGGATGTTAAATCCTTCCGCATTTTTACGAGGCGTAACGGTAACGTTGGTGTACTCAGAAAGCTCAGCCACCAGCTTTTCATGCTGATCCATTAAATCATTGTGAGGACCTGGCACCTTCATCATCAAACGCTGTAAATCACGGATTTCAACTGCGATCTGGTTAATACGTTCGACACCAACATCAAGACCTTTGTTGGTCACATCGTACTGTCGGCGCACTGTTTCATGGAAATCGTTAAGGTTTTGAGAAATCAAATTAGCTTTCTCAAGTACCACTTTACGAGCACCCACGTCATTCGGTGAATCCGCGAGTGATTTCACCGCATCAAACCACTCGTTAAGATTCTCAGGAATTTTTTTAGACGCAACGGAAGAGAGCAATTTGGATAACATATCGAGGTTCTGCTCAGTATCGCTCTTAAATGCGTATTCAGAAGTGGCAATGTTCAGCTCTTTAACGGCAAACTGATCCCATGAGCGGCGAACATTGTCCACATGTACGCCCATACCATAGGTTTGTCCGCCGTATTGGCGAGGCATGTTGGTCCCTTGGATCACAGACTGACGGCTGTAACCCTCTGTATTAACATTAGAAATGTTATGACCTGTTGTATTGAGTTGTCTCTGAGCGGTTAATACGCTTTGCGTACCCACATTCAGAAGATCAGACGCCATACTGCCCCCAAAAACTATAAAAACATCAGTGTTCACTGACTATCTACAGGGTATAAAGCAACATGTATGCCACTTTTATTTATTGGAGATAAGCCGAGGAAATATAAAGAAGAAATAGGAAATGAGGTAAAGAAGAAAGACAAAAAAAGCCGGAGTCATTTCTCCGGCCTTCACAATTTAAAGTTCGCCCATCTGGTCGATTTGAGATTTCACTCGTAGCACTTTGTCTGCGTATTCTGGGTCAGTTGCGTATCCCGCTTTATGAATACCTCGAATGAACTCTTCGTTGCTACCTTGATGATTCAGTGCCGTAGTGTAACGAGGGTTCTTTTCTAAGAAACGAACATAATCGTTAAAGCTGTCTTGGAAAGAGCTATACGAACGGAATGCCGCTTTTTCCATAACAGGCGTATTGTGGTGATACTCCAAGGTTTGAGTTGCCACTTTATTTCCTTGCCAACTGCGATCCGCTTTAATGTTGAATAAATTGTTGCTGCTGCCACGGGCATTTTTAACCACTTTCTGCCCCCAACCTGTTTCTAATGCAGCTTGGGCAATCAGTAGAGAGGCGTCAATGCCCAACGCTTTTGCCGCTTTATCAGCATAAGGCTTAAGCGATGAAACAAACGAACGTGGTGATTCAAAGTTTGCCGCCTGTTGAGCCGCAGCCGTGCTAGCAGCGGTGCTATTAACCATCGATAGCTCACTGTCATCACTCATTTCAGCTCGATTTGCCGCTGCTTCACGAGAGCGTTCAACACGGCGCATCGCTTCTTGGAAGCCATCTTCACCGCCTGCTTGCGGTTTTTCTGCCGCAGAAAGCTGAGCAACAATCATATCCGCCAACCCAAGAGAACCTGATGAGCTCAGTTCACTGGTCATCTGCTCATCGAGCATCTGGCGATAGAAATCTTCATTTTGGCTGTTAAACAGTTCCGATTTGAAGCCAGAGTTGGCATCACGCATCGACTTCAGCATCATGTTGGTAAAGATCGATTCAAACTGACGAGCTGCCGCAGTTAACGCTTCTTTTTCTGAGTTTTCATCACCACCCACAGCCTGCTTACGCAGTTTATCTAGGCTGGCAATATCGTGAATAAAACCAATATCGTTAGAGTTATTAATCATCTTAATCTCCTTAGATAATGATCAACTGGCCTTCAATAGCACCTGCTTGCTTAAGAGCTTGCAGGATTGCCATTAAGTCTGAAGGCGCTGCGCCGACTTCGTTTACTGCACGAACCAGTTCATCTAAAGTCACACCCGGCTCAAGTTTAAACATCTTGCCCTGCTTCTCTTCTACTTCGATAGTCGAATTAGGAACAACCACAGTTTGACCACCAGAGAAAGCATTCGGCTGGCTAACATTGAGGTTCTCTTTAATTGCCACTGTCATACCACCATGAGTCACTGCCGCAGGTTTTAGGCGAACGTGCTGACCGACAACGATAGTGCCTGTACGGGAGTTAACAATGATTTTTGCCGAACCGTCTGCTGGGTTAAATTCTAAGTTCTCAATCGCGGAAAGAAATGCCACTCGCTGGCTTACATCACGAGGCGCACGAACGCGTACAGATGCAGCGTCAATTGCAGATGCCATTTGTGGACCAAGGAAGTTGTTCACTGCATCAGCCATGCGCTGAGCGGTAGTAAAATCCGACTCCAGCAAGTTGAAGGTAATAAAGTCGCCGCGTCCAAATGGTGTTGGAACTTCACGCTCGACAATCGCACCACCAGAAATCATACCCACCGCTGGGTTATTACCCACTACTTTTGAACCGTCTGCGCCAGAGGCGCTAAAACCACTAACGACTAAGTTACCTTGCGCCACAGCATAGACCTGACCGTCCAAACCTTTTAAGAAAGTTTGCATCAATGTACCGCCACGCAGGCTTTTCGCTGAGCCGATTGAAGAAACAGTAATATCGACCGTTTGACCTTGCTTAGAGAATGCTGGCAAATCAGCCGTCACAATTACAGCGGCAACGTTTTTGGTTTTTGGCTTAGTGCCAGGTGGCAATTGAATGCCGAAGCTTTGCAGCATGGCGTTGAAGCTTTGATCTGTGAAAGGCGTTGATTCACCCGTACCCGGCAAACCAGTAACCAAACCGTAGCCCACCAATTGGTTACTACGCACACCTGCTACTTGAGCAACATCTTTGATGCGAGCAGCGTTGGCGCTTGCTGTCACTAGCATCATCAATAACAAAGTGAGTTTTTTCATTGTGGGTTACCGTTAACGTTAGGTCTGCCGACCTGAGTTCAAAAAAACAAATGAGGCCAATTAGGCCTCATCGATATCAACTTAATTCTGTCAATTCTTCGACTGTAGAGCTTAATCTACAGAGACACATTAAAAAATCGTGCCAAGAATCCAGGTTCTTGCATATCTTGGTTCGTTCCGGTACCAGAATATTGAATTCGAGCATTAGAAATACGAGTTGAAGCAATGGTGTTATCAAAATCAATATCGTCTGGACGAATAGTGCCGCTTAAACGAATGTACTCATCACCAGTATTAAAGGTTAGCCATTTTTCACCACGAATCACGAGGTTACCGTTCGCCAGTACTTCAATAACTTCGACCGTAATCGAACCCGAAAGACTATTGCTCTGGTTAGCTTCTGCACTTCCGCTGAATTTATTGTCATTCTTTAACGCATAAGAGAAGTTGTAATCACCCACGGTTAAGTTTTGTCCACCGACGGCAAGAGGATCCATCGATGCATCATTCGATTTTGACAAATCAGCATCAGCACTTTTTGCCGCTTTGGTTTTTTCATCCAAGGTCACTGTAATGATGTCACCAATAATGCGAGGTTTTGAATCATCATAAAGGCTACTTGAGTTAGCTAAGTTAAATAGTGAACCCGTCTCTGCCGCGTAATGTTCCGGCTTAGCTTTCGGGTGAATCGGTGCCCATGCAGGATCGCCAGCAACAGGATCATTACGTTTACGTAGTGTATCAACCAGCCCTGAATCACTTTCAGCAGACTTGTCACCTTCAACTGCATCTACGACCGTAGTTCCAGCAGTCACATCCGAAGTTTCGATCTCTTCTGGCAGTAATCCGCAACCAGAAACCGTCAAAACAAAAATTAGGCTAAGTAAACGTTTCATCATCACTATCTCTCAATCACTCTATATAAACCAAAGTCACTGCTATTGGGTTATAGCTGCTGGTTCGCATAGCTCATCATCTTGTCTACTGCCGAGATAACTTTCGAGTTCATCTCATAGACACGTTGAGCTTCAATCATATTCACCAGCTCTTCAGTTACGTTAACGTTTGAGCTTTCCAGTGTTGACTGACGAATGCTGCCTAGGCCATCTAGACCCGGCACACCTTCTTGTGGGTCACCACTTGCCCCTGTCGGCAAGTAAAGGTTCTGACCAATCGGCTCTAAACCACCTGGGTTAATGAAATCTACCGTGGTGATCTGCCCTAAAACTTGGTTGTCTTGCTGACCACGAATTCGAGCCGACACTTCACCGTCATTACCGATAGTGATTGATATAGCATCTTCAGGAACCACAATTTCAGGGTCCAAAGCGTAGCCCGCACCTGACGTCACAATCACACCTTCATCGTTGAGAGTGAACTGACCATTTCGTGAATAACCGATATTGCCATCCGGCATCAGGATTTGGAAAAAACCATCCCCTTCGATCATCATATCGAGGCTGTTGGTTGTCGTTTGTGCGTTACCGTTAGTGTGTACTTTTTGAGTAGCCACCACTTTAGAACCCGCACCTAACATCAAACCACTTGGCAATTCAGTATTCTGAGATGACTGACCACCAGGCTGGTTAATATTTTGATAGAACAAATCTTCAAAGACCGCACGACTCTTCTTGTAACCAATGGTTGATGCGTTCGCTAAGTTGTTCGAGATCGTCGCAATATTGGTTTGCTGCGCGTCGAGGCCTGTTTTACTTACCCATAATGCCGGCTGCATACTAATTTCCTTTCAATTGGTTAGCTCATACGAAGCAGAGAATCGGACGATTTGTCCATGTCTTCTGCCGTGCTCATCATTTTGACTTGCATTTCAAACTGACGCTGTAACTCGATTAGGCTGGTCATTTCACCCACCGCATTGACGTTACTGCCTTCTAGGGCTCTGGTCAGAATTTTTACATTGGCATCTGCATCGTATGCCGTGTTTGGATCTTTCGCGCGGAAAAGACCATTAACATCTTTATATAAATCTTGGTTGTTTGGACGAACAAGCTTAATACGGTCGACGATTTCCATTGCATCTGCTGGAGCGCCTTGCGGGCGAACAGAAATAGTACCGTCGTTACCAATTTCAACTTTTGCCACTGGTACCGGTAAAGTAATTGGCGCGCCAGTTTCACCAAGCACCAAGTGACCATTGCCGTTAAGCAAAAGACCGGTTTGGTCGATCTGCAAATTACCGTTACGGGTTAAACCTTCAGCACCCGTTTTGTCTTGAACAGCAATCCAGCCATCGCCTTGAATGGTGACATCCAAATCACGTCCCGTTGTGATAACACTGCCTTGCTGGAAATTGTTTCCTGGACGTTCAGTCATACTGAACACTCGGCTAGGCAGACCATCACCATATGCTTGCATTGAACGAGCTTGTGCTAAGTCAGCACGAAAACCAGTTGTGCTTACGTTGGCCAAGTTATTCGCTCTTAGCTGCATAGCTTGCATATTTTGCTTTGCGCCACTCATGGCGAGAAACAATGCACGGTCCATAATTTGCTCCAAAATTCATCTGTTACGACTCATAAAGCAATAGGTGTGCCAAGTTTTATTTTTAATATAAAACAGAAAGTTATAGTACGTAGAAGGGGTGTTACGGGGAGGTTTGCCGCGGCAATGTGGCAAGCTGGCAATCCTATCAAGCCAGCGTTGCCGCTGGCTTGATAGACCAGATGACCATATATACGAAGATCGTATTATCGAATCTGCAGGATGTTTTGTTGTAGCTGGTTGTGAACTTCAAGCGCACGTGAGTTAGCTTGGAAATTACGTTGAGCAGAGATCAAATCCACTAACTCTTGGGTCATATCAATGTTGGATTGCTCTAAAGTACCGTTGTTGATGGAACCGAAAGAGCCTTTGTTTGATTCGCCCCAGATCTTGTCACCAGAGAACTGAGTTGAATCCCATTGAGTACCACCTTTTTTATCCAGACCTTGTTCGTTAGATACACGTACTAACGCAACTCGTCCTAGGGTGATGTTTTCACCGTTTGAGTAAGTGCCTAACACACTACCGTTTTCGTCAAAGTCGATCTTAGTTAAGAAACCCGTTGTTGCGCCATCTTCATCGAACTTAGTCAATTCAAACGGTGCAGCAAACTGAGTTGCTGAATCTAGACCAAAGGAGAGTGTCTGGTTAACATCTGCGCCATTTAGGTTAATAGGATTTGCACCTGCGCCTAGAGGATCAGAAACAATTGGCTGCCCGTTGTTCAAACTTGCTAACGTACCGTCATTGTTAAACTTCATGGAGTGACCAACATGACCAGTCGGTGTAGTCGCATCACCACCAGTGATGTTCAATGGCTTCTCACCGTCTTTGTCTGTCACTGTGTAATAAGTTTGCCACGTATTTGGCTGAGTTTGGTCTTTCAGATAATACGTAGTTAGCTTATACGACTGCCCCATTGAGTCATAAATTGTCGATGACGTTGAGCGGTTATAAGTTTCAGGATCATTGTAGTCAAACAACGCTGGATCTTTCAGATCACCGTTTGCTGGAAGGTTTACACCTACTTCAATGTTTGCCGTTTGTTTAGGCTTACCAAACTCTGCTGGAATGTTCAGTGGCTGTGGTTCATAAGAAAGCACATCACCAGTATCAGGGTTTACCTGATAGCCCAGTAGGAACTCATCATTCGACGTCACCATGAAATTGTCTTTGTTCAGGTGGAAAGCACCGTTACGAGTCAATTCATTTTGCTGTGGAATAAGGCGATCTTTAGATACCGCGAAAAAGCCAGTGCCCGAGATACGCAAGTCCATTGGGTTGTTAGTATAAATACTTGAACCTTCGTGGAATTGCTGGGCAACTTTATTCACTTGTACACCACCACCCGGAGTGGTTTTAGCGTTGGTAAATAAAGAGCTTGAGTAAACATCACCGAACTCCGCACGTGACTCTTTAAAGCCGAATGTGTTTGCGTTCGCAATGTTGTTACTGGTTGTGTTCAGGTCTAACTGAGCTGCGGATAAACCGCTAAGAGATACATATGACATTCCAAATTCTCCTATCTAGCTAGCATTCTATGCTTTGCCAACTTCAAGTACTTCAGCAAGTTTCACTGGTGATGTGAAACCAGCTAGATTGAGTAGTACGTTACCATCACCCTTACCAAGCAGAACACTATTGACGTTAGCGTAAGTAGATACGCCAAATTCAGTACTTGTTCCATCTAGTAGACCAGCGGCTTTCACTTTGTATTTGCCGGCCGGCAATGGATTACCGTTTTGATCTTTTCCATCCCATTCGACACGGTTGTCACCGGCCGGTTTAGCTCCTACATCCATAGTACGAACTAGCTGTCCCATTTCGTCTTCGATACGAACAAATAAATTCTCTACCGAACTTGGAAGCTTAACCATTGCCGCCATGCCTGCATCATCTTTCTTAACGCCTGCAGCACCAGGTACCAATACATCACGACCTACCAGTGATGATGCTTGCAAGGCTTGGTTAGATGTCATTGCCGAGTTCAAACTCTCAAATTGAGTGTTCATCTTGCCAATACCATCAACCGTCGCAAATGATGCCATTTGCGCAATCATCTGGTCATTGCTAACCGGCTTAAAAGGATCTTGCTGAGAAAGTTGCTTCGTGAGCAGGGAAAGAAAATCTTCTTGTTTAAGATCTTGTTTACCTGTGCTCTCAGTCGGCTTCTTCTGTTCTTGAAGAGCTTTCAGCTGGTCAACATAGGACAAGCCGCTTTGACCAACGTTATCTATTCCGGCCATACGCTAACTCCTTATCCTTATTGACCCATCTGCAGCGTACGCAGCAGCATTTGTTTACTTGCATCTGCAACCTGTACGTTCGTTTGGTATGAACGTGATGCAGAAATCATATTAGCCATTTCTTCCATTACGTTAACGTTAGGCTTATAGATATAGCCTTCGTCATTCGCAAGTGGGTGGTCAGGGTTAAACTCCGCTGATAGCGGTTTATCACTTTCCACAATACCTAACACTTTCACAGGCACGTTTGGGTCGCGGTTAAAACGTGCTTTACTCAACTCGGCACCGAACACTGCGTGACGCGCTTTATAAGTATCTTCAGCAGAGCTGCTGATACTGTCCGCGTTAGCAAGGTTACTTGAGGTTGTATTTAGACGAACAGACTCTGCGCTCATCGCGGAACCTGTCACATTGAACACATTAAATAAGCTCATCTAAATTACTCCCCTTTAATTGCTTTCGTTAAGTTCTTGAATTTACTTCCTAAGAAGTCGAGTGATGCTTGGTGGCGAATCTGGTTTTGCATAAACAAGTTACGCTCTAAATCCACATCCACCGTGTTGCCATCACCAGTGTCAGGTTGAGTTGGAACGCGGTAAAGCATTTCCCCTGTCACAGTCGTAGAGGCAGGAATGTGCCGACCGTCCGTACGGCTAAGACCAATGCTTGCCCCCGAACTTGCCGCCTGCAAAGCCTTATTGAAGTCCATTCCTTTCGCCTTAAACCCAGGTGTATTCGCTTGAGCAATGTTAGTAGAGATAACCTCTGCATTGCGTTCACGAACACCCACCGTATGCTGGTGTATACCGAGTGCGTTGTTGAAAGAAATAGCCATACTTTGCCTCTTTAATAAGAACTGACCGTTAGTCATAGATTAAAAGCAATTAGCGTACCAACTTTTAAATTTACCAATTCACAATTAATCTTTTCTCGTGTTGCAACCTTTTAGCTTGCAAAAAACAGTTTGCAAAAAGCACGCCGTCTTTGGCAGTAGCAAACCTATAAATTTAGAGATTTGGAATGTCTCTCTTTAGGTATAGAACAGAGAACCAGAAAGGAAAGAAAAAGCCCAGCACGTTGCTGGGCTTTAGAAAGGGATTGATTTGAGTTTATGACTTATTTGAGCTTATAGATGATGCCGGGATTACAACGCACCATTTCAAACTTGTCCGTCAGCCCAGTTAAAGACTCAGATGCACCAAGCAGCAGGTAACCACCGGGATTTAGGTTGTTTGCCATCTGATTCAATACTTTTGCTTTCATATCTGGCGAGAAGTAAATCAATACATTTCGACAGAAAATGATGTCGAACTTACCGAGCAACGCATAGCTTTCCATTAAGTTTTGCGGGCGGAAGTTCACTAAACGTTTGAGGCTATCTTTTACCTTCATTCGTCCGTCCCCTGCATCTTCAAAGAATGCACGACGGCGCTCAGGAGACAAACCACGTCCCAAAGCGAGGTTGTCATAGACACCTGCACGACACATATCCAGCATGCTTGCTGAGATATCCGTTGCCGTGATCGCCACGCTTGGCAGTAAACCAGGACGACGCTGTTGAGTTTCAAGGATAGTCATTGCCATTGAATAAGGTTCTTGACCAGAAGAACTCGCCGCCGACCAGATTTTAATTGGGCGTTTTTTTGCCGCCATTTCTGGCAGTAAACGCTCAGCAAGCACAGTAAACGGATACGTATCACGAAACCACAAGGTTTCATTGGTTGTCATCGCATCAACTGCTGCCACACGCAAATCACGATTTCTCCCTGTTACGACATCTCGTAACAGGTCAGATAAACTAGCTAACTTATATTTAGTCACAAGTGGACTGAGACGACTTCTCACCAAGTACTGTTTGCTGTCTCCCAACACGATCCCGCATTGAGATTCCAGAAATCGGCAAAAGTCGCGATATTCTTGATCGCTTATAGTAATAGCAGTCATTAATTTCTCTTTATTTTACTAGCGCAGCCTTCACCGCATTACCAAGCTCATCAGGGTTAAACTTAGCGATAAATGCATTTGCACCTACTCGTTCAACCATAGCTTGGTTAAATACCCCACTCAGTGATGAGTGCAGTATAACGTAGAGATCTTTTAATTCATTATTCCGGCGTATTTCTGCCGTTAAGGTGTAGCCGTCCATCTCTGGCATTTCAATATCCGAAATCACCAAAGAGATTTGTTCGTAAATACTACCTTCTTTTGCCATTTCTAACAGCTTTTCGTATGCATCTTTACCGTCTTTGGTCAAAATACATTCAAAACCGATTGACTCTATCGCTCGTTGAACTTGCTTACGAGCTACTGTCGAGTCGTCTGCAATTAAAATACGACGAACAATCGCCTTTTCTTGTTCAGCTTCCGCAATATCATGACCGATACTAGCATCCATCTCTTCATTAACTGGTGCGATTTCTGCAAGGATCTTTTCTACATCGAGAATTTCAACCAATTCGTTATCAATATTGGTTACGGCTGTCAGATAGTTAGCTTTACCAGCACCTTCTGGCGGAGGCAGAATTGCTTCCCAGTGCATATTGATTATACGTTCAACCGAACTTACTAAAAAAGCTTGAGTTGTACGGTTAAATTCCGCAATGACAACAAAACTTTTTTGAACATCTTGAGTCGGACGACCACCGATGGCCAAGCTTAAGTCAATAACAGAAAGCGTTTGACCACGAATATGGGCAACACCTTTAACTAAGTGATGCAAGTTAGGCATAGCAGTCAATTTAGGACATTGTAGAACTTCTTTGACTTTAAAAACGTTAATGCCATAACGTTGGTGTCCGTTAAGACGGAAAGTCAGTAATTCTAGTCGGTTTTGGCCGACAAGTTGCGTACGCTGATTCACAGAATCAAGAATACCCGTCATAAGCACATCTCCATCTCAAACTTATGTTCATAAAAAAGTGGTAGTCTACTACACGCTATGAAGAAACGAGAGACACGAACAATGCATCCGAAGATCTGTTTACATCTACATTCCCTATCTAAGTGTAGAGCTTTCTATAATATTTTTTTTAACTCTATCGGTTTTTTGTTAGCTTTCTTTAGTCTTTCTTTGTTTGCTGCAACACCAGAGCAAGTAAAAATGATTCAAAATTCCGCTGAAAATCATGTTTTGAGCAGTGTTGAAGTCGCCGAAGGAGGCGAGCTCGTAGTGAATGCCGCAAACATAGATGACCGCATATTCGCCACCGATTGCCCAAACACTCTCACAACCTCTTCGTCATCCAGTAATGCGTCTGCCAGCAACATCACCGTGCTAGTTGAATGCGAAACAGATAACTGGAAAATCTATGTTCCCGTTCGCCTAACAATGCGAGTTCCTATGGTTACCGCTGCTAATCATATTAGCAGAGGACAAGTTTTAACAGACAACGATATAACTATCAGTATGGTAGATCTGCTGCGCTTTAGACGGCAAGGTTTTTCCTCGATAGAGAGAGTGGTCGGAGCAAAAACCAAGAAAAACGTGAAGTTAGGTGATGTTATCGAACAAAATGATATCTGTGTGGTATGCCGAAATGACAGTGTACTTATCCAAGCAAACGCCAGTGGTATGAATATTACTACTAAAGGAACAGCATTATCTGACGGAAGCTTCGGTGAACAGATAAAAGTGAAAAATGATAAATCTAACCGTATAATAGATGCGCAAGTCAGTGGTATTGGCGAAGTAACCGTTCAGTTTTAGTTACTTAGCAATAAAAGCGTTAAATTCGTCACGAAGCCATAAAATTGCTAAAGTTATTCTTCTACATGTCGATATTGACAGTACAGATTCATATTTTTAAAAAGGCTCATTTATGGCAGGCATTGATAACATACGCTCAGGGCATTCGTTAAACACGACGAATCGCGCCCCTGCTCGTTCTAATTCAGATGCATCTTCATCAACATCAAGTGCAACCAACCGTGGTGCTGTTAAGCAAGATTCTGTATCGCTTAGCCATCAGGGAAAGGCCATTGGTGAACTGCATAACGACATGACGACGACCCCTAGCTTCGACAGCGCTAAAGTTGCTGCTATTAAAGAGGCGATCGCAAACGGATCTTATGTTGTTGATTCAGAAAAACTGGCCGACAATATGATCAGATTTGAAAAAGAATTGGGTGGCTTTAACTAACCCGATTCGGTTTATAGGCAATTTAAGTTATGGCAGCACTAAAAGACTTGATCGAATTCCAACTTAAAAACGCACAAGAATTATCAGTGCTGTTGGAAAAAGAGAAAATCGCAATTACTTCGCGAATATCTGCGGATATAGAAGCGCTTGCCAAACAGAAAACCACTTTGGTTAACCAACTGCAAACGACAGATCAACGAATTGCTGCTCATCCTCATGTCTCGAGCCTGGCTGAGGATAGCTACCTCAATGAGTTAACCAATCAAATTCGTTCTGTTATTCACGATTGCCAGCAAGCCAACTTGATAAATGGCGAAGCCCTGAATCGCGCACAGCTTAGCTTTAATAAACTCAATAATATGATGCAGCAAAGCTTGGGCAAAGTTGGAATGACTTATAGCGCAACAGGCCGCACTCAATCCGTTTCGACTTTGGGTACCAATCTCAAAGCGTAATCGGCACGTCGCAGTATTAATGGTCACAGTATTGATGACAGGCGACGGCAATAAAACCAGAAAATAGAAAAGCGGCAATATTTGCCGCTTTTTTTGTATGCCGATTTTAAGTATCTGGAGAATGATAATTAAAACTACAAGAGATAGAACCGAGAGAGTTAGAACAGAGTTTGCTGACGTTTTTCAGGCACCTGCTGAACTTCGCCGTAATCTCGAAGCATGTTCATCTTATTAATGTCTAGACGTAATTCCGTTACATAGCTGTCGCCAACTTTATAGCTACGAACCACTTCTGCACCACGAATAACACCATCAACTTCACCGCTGGTACGTTCAGTACCAAGACGCTGATCGCTTAGCTCCGCTCGGCCGCTAACACGCATGCCATAAACTTGTTCAGCCAGCTCGCGGTAAGCATCAATTTTTGAAGCTCGCATCGCTCGAACTCGCTTCTCTTCAACATCACGCCCTTTCTGCTCACTGATACTCGCGTATCCCACCGCAGTTAACCAATCATCAGCTCTTGTTGTTTGAAGAGGCTGACACCCCATCATTACAAACGCTGTCACTAGGACCAATAACCATTGTTTCATCATAAACTCCTATGGGCGCAGAATGACAGTGTAAGGTTGCTTCATCGTTGGATCAGAACGAATGAGAACACCATCTTGAGTACGCATACTGTTCAAAGTATCTAAATCTCTACCGATGCGATCAGCAGGTAGGAAACCTTGCGCAGTCGCCACAACAATACGAGATTGCAAACCAACAACACGAGCATTAACAAGAACGCCACCATCTTGACGAAGCATAGTGCCCGTTAACACGTATTGGATTTCTTGCTCTTGAGCTAAGTCTTTCCAGTCGCGGCTAAACGCAAAATCGCCTTGCTGCGTTACTTGAATCGTACCTGTGGTTTTATAGTCAACAACCTTAAAACCACGGCGTTGGAACTGGTAAATAAACCCTTCGGATACCGAATTACCCAACCAGTTTGTTGTATCCATATTTTGCAGATCAACAAATGAGGTCACAGCAATAGCATTACGGGCTGTAATACTCGTGTTCGATATCATTAAATCTTCAGTCATACTCTCTACAAAGAAATCCAAAGTATGTCTTGGACTCTCCATCAACATAAATTGTGAACCAGAGTACGGCTCTTTTCCGTTATAAATCGGGGCATAGGCACATGCAGTCAAAAAAACTGCTGGCACTAAAGGAAGCCATTTTTTCATTCTCTTCATCTCCAGATATACTAAGGCATCGGTTCCATTTCACTCTCACTGATGAAACTGGAACACTCTTTGCTTTTCTAAATTCGTCTACTATTCAGAAACGCGATACCTACATCAGCTACGAATTAAGAAGCAAAATTTATACCTAACTGGTAATTCATAATGAAAAAAATTATTTATTGTTTAATTTCAATACTTTCAGCAACACTCAGCATACCCAGAGCTTATGCAGAATGGTATGAAGTGACAGGTACTGCCGCTGTTGTTTCGACAGAAAGTGCCGCCCGACTTCACGCATTAGAAAACGCCATTTATAAGGCGGTAAAATTTGCCGGGGCAGATATTGGCAGTATCAGCAACTTAATGCCGCTATTAGAATCAGAACGTACCGAATACCAGTTTTCAAACCATGAAGTGAGGTACATCCTGATTGAACAGACAACTTCTAGAAACGATGTGATGAGTGTTCGAGCTCGTATTGACATCTACCCATCGGCAGCAGGTTGCCAGCAGAACCAATATAAAAAGACCTTCTTAGTCGGCAATATTGATTTAGCATCACCTCAACAAGCGGTAATGGGGCAGATTTATAGTCTGGGAGATGATTTTGCCGAAGTAGTAAACCGCCAAATCGGTCAGGAGTCAGGAAGCTTCGTCTCCGTCGGTACCACCAACTATGATATCAATGCCCGTAATCCTGAACGAATCAAAATGATTGCTCAAGATACCGGCGCACAATACATCATTGGCGGTGTAATTACTGACCTTACGGCGACTATCGAGCAGAAATTACTACAAGATGATGTCATTAACCGTCAGTTCGCTTTAGAGATGAAAGTGTTCGATGGCAAAACTGGCAGTGAAGTCTTTAAACATAACTATCGTGAAGTCGCCCGTTGGCCTTTTGCGAAAACCAGCCAAATCGATACGCGAAGCGCACGCTTCTGGGCTTCTACTTATGGCGATATGTTACTTAGAGTAAGCCGAAATATTATGTTGGACTTAGAGTCTGAAATTTCGTGCAAGATTACGCTTCCTGAAATTGTTGCCAAATTTGGCAACACACTAACCATGGATTTAGGCAGAATTCACGGCGTTCAAGAAGGCGATAAACTGCAACTTTGGCACACAGGCGCATTCATTGATCAAAAAGGTTTGCCACGCAATAAAGTTACCCAAAGTGATATCACTTTAACGGTATCACGTGTTTATGAAAACGACGCTGAACTGATGATTGATCAGCCAGAACTACTATCGAGCGTGCAAATTGGCGACGTTATGCACAAACAGAATTAAAAGTGTTTATTGGTGGTTAACTTATTCAAATAATTGAGTAATATAAGAGCCCTGCTCCCGTGGCACAGCTGGATAGCGCGGCCCCCTCCTAAGGGGCAGGTCTCAGGTTCGAATCCTGTCGGGAGCGCCATATAAAACAACGCCTTAGCTAACATTCAAGCTAAGGCGTTTTTGTTTAATTCTACACATTGACCATAACTACAAGCTATCGAGCGTCGTATGATATTTTAAAATGAATGGTGGAAGCAGTCCTATAACGTATATAAATTATCAAGCCATTGAGCAATCAAATAATCAAATTATACACTTAGTATCTAATTGGTTTTAAACTTCCACTAAGTTAAAACTGTTTCTACTTGTCTACCAATCGTTTAAACATCTTTATGAAAGATATTTTCCAATAAACTCTTCAATTGGCATCGGCTCATCAAAATAGAAACCTTGATAGTGTGTTACATTGTTTGCATACAAATATTCAAATTGATCTTTATTCTCAACACCTTCTGCCAAAATCTCTGCATTTGTTGCGTTAGCTAAGCTAATGATGGCATCTAATACATGAGTATTTTTCCCCTCAGATATAGTGTTTACAAATGTACGATCAATTTTAATGATATCAATACTTGAATTAATTAAGTATTTCATTGAGCAATGACCAGTACCAAAATCATCAAGAGCAATTTTTATATTCTTATCTTTAAGCTTATTGATGTATGAGGTAAAAATTTTGCTTTCAAATTCTTGTCTTTCAGTTATTTCTAATACAATTAAAATAGGTTTTGATGACAATTCTTTCTGTAACAACATTATATCTTCATACAAAAGATTTGAATCAAACTGTATTGCACATACGTTAAACCCTAAATGGAACTCGCCCTTTCTTGTGAATTCCACATTACGTAAATGCGTCGAACACTTTTGCATTAAAATCTGGGTGATTTCTCTAATTTTTCCGTTTGCTTCTACTTCTTCAATAAAACTGGCAGGAGGGATAACACCTTTAGTTGGATGTACCCAACGAACGAGAACCTCAGCCCCTACCAAGGTGCCATTAACGTCAAACACAGGTTGCAAATATGGATGAAAGTGGCGGCGTTTTATGGCTTTACTTATATCCCAATAACTAATTGTAAACTTATCAAAAATTGGCGATTTAACACGAACTATCAATAAATAAAAAAGTGTCCAGAATATTATTACGAAACTGTGATTTATTATTAAATATTTAAAAAACAAATACGGACTAATATTATACTTAACTTCATAAAGTGATGTACCTTCCAAGGCGTTATTTTTGCTAACTATTTTATCTTTATATAAAACAACATTTTCGAAGTTTACATAAACATCATATTCGGAGTAATCATCGATGATTTCAGTTAATGATTCAGGATATAACCCTATGATAGTGCTGTAAGTAGGTGTATAAGATATCTTTACTAAGAAAGCCTCCATGTTTTTTTGATTTACACTGTCACTATAAGGAGTCTTAGATATATAAAAAAACCGTATTTTCCCAGTTTCTTCTTTGGTAAATTTTAATTCCATTCCGTTGAGTAAATTGATTGAAGAACAAATTACTTTTTTATTGTCGGTGATACTTATACTTCTTACATTTCGATTATTTAAAAGTAAAGTTGCATTTTCTTCTAAGAAGTTCCAACAATTTTTAACTGGTAAACTTCCACTTATCTCATCTTCGTAATACTTTATATTTTCAAAGATTATATTGTTTACTTCTGCTGAAACTTCTTCTACAACGTCAAGTGAATCATAGTTGTATTTGGCGAATAGTGTTAACAGAATTAATGACAAACCAAGAACGTAAATATGATGTTTTATTGTTTTTTCTGAGTTCATTTCAGCTCTCTGCTTTCCTCTATAGAGCAAGAATCATTCTGCAATCTGAGGCTAGTTTGCATCATTTTCATCTTAATTAGCTAACCCTAATTAACATTGTTAAATTGCCAGCGAAATAGTTGCTTGCATAATATGACAAATAGCGAACAGATCACATTAATGCAAGAAATAATTCTCATTTTTGATAAAACCATGACCTAAAGAAGATAATGCCCTCTCAATATTCAAGAAACAATTAGTTTATGGAAGTTCTTTTGACTGGTAGGGAAATGAGAAATGTCCAAATTCGGCACTAGAAGAGATTGAATTCTAGTACCCATTGAGGCGTTATCAGTAATGATTTGAACTAGGAAGTCATTGCTTAAAGTTTCTTTGTTTATATGATGATGGAATATCTGAAACATCAAAGGAATCATAACAATGAATAAGGAAGAGGCAGGACATCTTTGCGTTTCACTTCGAGATCTAGACATCACTATCAGACCTATTACGCCAGAAGACAATAGTGCGATTGCTGACGTCATTCGTAACAGCTTCATTGATAATAAAATTGACCATCTAGAAGGCGTAAGCCTACACGATCCAGCTTTAGCTAGCCTGAGTACCGCTTATACCTCTGACAAATCCGGTTACTGGGTAGCAACACTTAATGATCAAGTTGTTGGTGGCGTTGGCGTTGCACAGTTATTAGGGGCTAATGAAGAGTATGGCGAAATGCAAAAACTATACTTGGATAAATCCGTGCTAGGTATTGGTCTTGGAAGGTGTTTAATTGATTTATCGATAAAGAAAGCGAGAGAGTTTGGATACAAATACCTATATTTGGAAACACTGGAAGAACTGAACTCTGCTGTCTCTTTATACGAGCAGTTTGGTTTCGAACATATAGAGGGAAGTATCGGTAATACTGGGCACGGCAGTTGCGAAATTTGCATGCTAAAAACCCTTTAACGCTTTAGATATATTCGTTCAAGTAAACAAAAAGACTAACCATGATGAGTTAGTCTTTTTTGTTTTAGAGTGCTTAGTCGTCGGAAAACTAACGGAAGTTGCAACTTAACGCATTAATGTTATTTGCACTTATATGTGCTTCACATGCATTCTCGCTTGCCTGCCCAACTAAATCGACGTTTTGATTAGATACCGCTTGTACATGGTGAACGTTTTGGCTGATTTCAGCAGTAACCGCACTTTGCTCTTCCATGGCTGACGCAATCTGAATAGATTTGTCCTCAAGTAACGACATCATATCAATCACACTAGACATAATAGACTGGACACTTTGGGCCTCAGTATTACACCGTTGCGATTTATCTTGGTTGGTTATCATGGATTTTTGCCACGTTTGCATTGAGTTCTGAAGATTGGTTACTGAACTCTGAATATTCTGTGTGGCAAGTTGAGTTCTTCCGGCCAGGGTTCGCACTTCGTCAGCAACAACGGCAAAACCTCGACCTTGCTCTCCCGCCCTCGCCGCTTCTATTGCCGCATTCAATGCCAACAAGTTGGTTTGATCTGCAATCCCTTGAATTTCGGCCATAACACCAGAAATTTTATTGGTATCTTCTACCAATTGAAGCAAGCTCTGAGCTGCCGCGCCAATATCTTCCGACAACTCATTCAGGTTCTCACCGTTCCTTGTTAATGTATCTGCCGCATTGCCGCACTTGGCTTTGACTTCACGCACGTAATCACGAGTATCTAAAGTTGCGCTGTTTACTTCTTGTATTGATGCATTCATTTGCGTGGCCGCAGTAGATAGCTGCTCTAAAAGCTCACTTTCTGCTTTCAAACTTTGTAAGGATGATTCACTGGTTGATTTTAGCTGCTCAGAAATGTTCACTAATGCCTTACCAGAATCCAAACTTCTTCCCAAGATTGTCCTAATTTTGGCTAATTGAATATCCACATTGTAGGCAACCTTTCCGCTTAGCCCCGTTCCACAAAAAACCACACGTGAAGGGCTATTTACTATATCTGCTTGTTTATGAATCAAGGTTGGCAGTTTGATGATTTCATCAAAAAATAGACCGCTGAAAATGACTAACGCTGCCAAAACTAATGCAAACATTGTCATTCCGGCTATCCAATATGCACTGCCCAATAAAGCTATGGCGACTATCGCCGCGACGGCTCTCTGAAATAAAATGTGTTCAGTAACAGGGAATGGTTTCTTTCCATTATTAATTCTCTTATACAACCTCTCAGCAGAGGCTATATCTTTGCGCGACGGACAATGTCGAACAGACTGATAACCTATAATTTTATCTTTGTCGTAGATAGGAGTAACGAATGCGTCTACCCAATAGTAGTCTCCATTCTTACAGCGGTTTTTTACCATTCCTCGCCAACTGTTGCCTTTTTTTAGCTGCCCCCACATATCTGCGAAAGCCGCTTTAGGCATATCAGGGTGACGAACGATGTTATGAGGTTTGCCAATCAGTTCTTCAGCGGTAAAACCCGCCACACGGCAGAACTCATCGTTAGCATAAGTGATGATACTGTTTGTATCCGTTGTTGAGACCAAGAACTCCGATTGGGAGAAGGTCACTTCTTTTCCTTTATGAGTAGACATAGCCAATTGCGTCCTTACTTGCTCATTCTTATTATAAAAAACTGACAACTTCTTATTACTTGTATTCTTTCGAGCCTCCGATTGCTCACCCCTTAGTAATAAGTTACACAATAATTACACTATAGTTACGATAAGACGTTCGATGTGGTAAACGTTGGAAAATGTGACAAACATTAACCTTGCGTCATAGCTGTTACATAAGCGACATGTTGTTCATCAACTATAAACGTAGTAGATATTCTGAAAACCATTCAACGTTGTTGCAGATAAAAGACGAAAGTTTTATCTCGCAGAATCCTGACTCAATTTTGATATAAAAAATTAACATTCAACTAGACTCTTTATTCTCCTTATCCGGGATTTAATCTAAAATTACTATTAACAAAAATGTTGATAACCCAAGGCGCTTGCTGCTTTTGGGTGGTTGGTAAACTTTTCTAACACTCGGCACGTCTAAGTTCTGTTGTTGGGATAAGAAATCCACCACCTTGAACCCATCAAGTTGTAAGGGAAACCGCTAGCCTATGAAGAAAAGTAACCTAGAAACTAATACTGGCCACCGATTTATCTCTAAAGCTAAAACGGCTTATAAAATTCATATTCACACTCCCGATGACAGTGTTCTCCACAGATCGGTCGGTTACATACGTCTAGGAGAAGCCAAGGGGCTGAAAAAGGCGATTAAACTACGAAATGAATTAGGCAGAGAAATGTGGGGCAAGCATTGGCGACGTATATTGAAAGATCCTTATCTGATGACTCGTTTACCTCATAGTTTAGAGCCCAAAATCATCTATAAGCCACGTCCGACAAGCGATAACCCAGATAGCCGAGATGCTTGCTATATTGCCGCTTGGCGCGATTATGACAACAAAGGCAAATGTACCTTTAAGAGTGTGGTTTGCTCTATCAATAAACACGGCAAACTTGCTGCCTATACCAAAACGAAAAAAGCGCTTTTGGAAGCCCATAAAGACTGTTTGGATATTCTTATTTATATGGGACGTTTGAGCAGTATTGATTTGAAATAATCTCGTGTAAACCGAGTAACTCATTGCTGTCTCAACAAATTCCCGAACGCCAGAAATCAAAAAAGCTGAGGTTGTTACACCACAGCTTTTTTCATCACTCAATAATTAGCTTATTGTGCGTTAGCTTCACGCTCTTCGATAAATGCCAGCGCCATCTTGATACGTGCGATGACACGCTCTTGACCAATTAGCTGCATTACCGCATCTACAGAAGGTGATTGACCGCCGCCAGTGACTGCTACACGTAGAGGCATACCAATTTTGCCCATACCGATTTCAAGTTCTGCACATACTTGTTCAATCACTTGGTGCAGTGCTTCTGTTGTCCACTCTGTCAAAGCTTCCAGTTTACTTAGCGCAAGCGCTAGAGGCTCTTTTGCCACACCACGTAGGTGCTTCTTAGCAGCGCCTTCTTCAAACTCAGAGAAATCTTCATAGAAGTAGCGAGACTGCTGAGCAAGCTCAACAAGTGTATGGCAACGCTCACCAACAAGACTCACGATATCTGCTAATGCAGGACCGTTGTCTTTGTTGATACCTTGGTTGTCAAAGTGCCATTCTAGGTGCTTCGCCACATACTCAGGATCAGAAGATTTGATGTAGTGGTTGTTCAACCAAAGTAGTTTGTCAGTATTGAAAGCCGATGCTGATTTAGAAATCGCATTCAGACTAAACAAATTAATCATTTCTTCTTGAGTAAAGATCTCTTGGTCGCCATGACCCCAACCTAAACGAACTAGGTAGTTGATCAATGCTTCAGGCAAGTAGCCTTCGTCACGGTATTGCATTACAGATACCGCGCCATGACGTTTAGACAGCTTAGCGCCATCGTCGCCTAGGATCATTGCACAGTGAGCAAACGTTGGAACTTTCGCGCCAATCGCTTCGTAAATGTTAATTTGACGAGGCGTGTTGTTGATATGGTCTTCACCACGAATAACGTGAGTAATGCCCATATCAATATCGTCAACCACAACACAGAAGTTGTAAGTTGGAGAACCATCAGTACGGCGGATAATCAGATCATCAAGTTGGTCGTTACGAATTTCGATACGGCCACGGATCTGGTCATCAAATACTACGCTGCCTTCTTTCGGATTACGGAAACGAATAACGCAAGGATCACCCTCTTTCGCTGCTTCATTCACCGCTTTGATTTTAGGGTGGTTCGCATCGTAACGAGCCATCTCTTTGTTCGCTTCTTGCTCAGCACGGATCTCGTCGAGAAGCTCTTTAGACGCATAACATTTGTAAGCTTTATCTTGAGCTAGAAGTTGATCGACCACTTCGTTATAACGATCAAAACGTTTTGTTTGGTAGTAAGGACCTTCATCCCATTCCAAACCTAACCAACTCATACCTTCAAGAATCGCATCTACTGCTGCTTGAGTAGAACGTTCAAGGTCAGTGTCTTCAATACGTAGAACAAATTCACCACCTTGGCTTTTTGCGTATAACCAAGAGTAAAGTGCTGTACGTGCACCACCAACGTGAAGATAGCCCGTAGGACTTGGGGCAAAACGAGTTTTAACCGTCATTTGACTTCCTTAGATATAAAAACAACAGTGGCACATTAAGCCACTGCGACTGAAAGGATAAAATTTGGCGCCATTTTACCATTGATGACTAATTCCACAATGGAAGATTAATTCATATTCAACCTCGTTTGAGAAAGACGAGTAACAAACGACGTTTATTATTTCACCACACAGCTTGACCTTACCTTTAGGTCAAGGTTTATGCTTTTCTTACTGTCGATTGGAGGAAAAGAAAATGGGCCATTACGCATTACCTTTATCAGGCTTGAACTGCATGGGTTGCGCTCGAAAAGTTGAACGTCAACTCAACACTGATTTCACGGTTGAGATTCAAACCCTATCACCCACTTTTATCGAGTTGGATGTCAATTCTCCGCTCGAAAAGGTTATCGACAGTATCGAATCGCTGGGCTATCACGCAGGCAACACTCTGCAATTTAGTCTGCAAGGGTTAAACTGCGGCAATTGTGTAAATAAGCTCTCTAAGCATTTGCAGACCTTCGATGATATCGCTCGTCTGAATGTTTCTAAAGAGTCTTTATCACTGATTACTTCAAGCTCACACGAAGAAATCATTAACCGAGTGGCGGAAGTTGGTTACGAGGCAACTCTTATCAACACCCCTCAAGTTGAAGAAGAACAAATTGAAGTAACCGCAGATGAGCCTGCTCAGCAAGAAAAAATTGCTGAGCCCAAAGTCGCAACTGAAGAACCAACATCGGTTGAACCAGAACCTGCTGAGCTAACGCCAACCCAAGCTGATGATTTAGTAAATACTCACTTACTGATTAAAGGTATGACGTGTGCAAGCTGTGTTTCATCCGTCGAGAAATCCTTGCTTTCCGTTCCTGGAGTAGAAAAAGCGCAGGTCAATCTGGCTGAACAAAGTGCTTTAGTTATTTCAAATCAAGATGTCACATCGGCATTGGTGGCAGCGGTCAGCCAAGCAGGATATCAGGCTGAATGGGTCGATGACCCAGCCGAGCAACAAAAGAAACAACAACTCAATTTAGACAATATCCAGAAAGAACATAAACGTAATGCGTTTCTTGGTTTAGTCATGGGTGTGCCTTTAATGGCCTGGGGTGTATTCGGTGGCAACATGATGATCCAAACCACCAGCGACCAAATAGCTTGGGGTGTGGTGGGATTACTGTGTCTTGCACTTTTATCTACCGCAGGGAAAGGATTTTTCACCAGTGCATGGCAAGCATTAACTCACCGCCGTGCCACTATGGATACACTCGTTGCCTTGGGCACGGGTGCGGCTTGGTTCTATTCAACACTGGTCGTCATAGCCCCAAACTGGTTCCCAGATAATGCTCGTCACGTTTATTTTGAAGCGACAGCAATGATCATCGGTTTGATTTCTCTCGGTCATTACATCGAAGCAAAAGCCAAAGCCAAAACTACGCAATCACTGCAAGCTCTAATCAATTTGCAACCACAACAAGCCACTCTGGTTGTGACCAATAACGGTGAGACGACAGAGCAAACTATTGCTATCGCTGATATCAAACAAGGGATGACTTTGCGCGTAAAACCGGGTGAACAATCTCCGGTAGATGGTGTGGTATTAGAAGGCAGCTCGTATGTTGATGAATCCATGCTGACCGGAGAACCGATTCCTGTACATAAATCGGCTTCAAGTCATGTATCCGCAGGCACCATCAATCAGGATGGTAGCTTATTAATTGAAGCGACTGGCATTGGTTCGCAAACCATGCTCTCGCGCATTATCAAGATGGTTCGTCAGGCTCAAAGTAGTAAACCAGCCATCGCAAAAATGGCTGACCAAATTTCGGCGGTATTTGTTCCGACCGTGGTGTTAATTGCTATTTTTTCTGCGCTAATTTGGTACTGGTTTGGCCCTGAACCGAAAGTCAGCTACATGTTGGTTATTGCAACTACAGTACTGATTATTGCTTGTCCTTGTGCGCTTGGTTTGGCTACACCTTTGTCTGTAACGGTTGGCGTAGGTAAAGCGGCTGAAATGGGAATATTGATTCGAGATGCCAACGTTTTGCAATCTGCCAGCAAAATAAATACGGTTGTGTTTGATAAAACAGGCACTCTTACTCAAGGAAAACCGAGCGTTCAACAGCTTGTGGCTTTTAATTCAGACCAACAACAGGTGTTAAGTCTCGCTTATGCCTTGGAATTACAATCAGAACATCCTTTAGCTAAAGCGGTGTGTCTGTATGCCAAAGAAAATGAAATCACAGCAGCAACGATTAACAACTTCGTTAACTCTCGTGGTCAAGGCATTCAAGCAGATTATCAAGGCCAAACGGTACATATTGGTTCTGTCGGTTACTTCCAGTCTTTAGACATCGATCTAGCCGAAGCACAGCAAACGCTTGATGAATTCTCATCAAACGCTTGGACACCGGTTGCCATTGCTCTCGACAAACAACTGATTGGTCTGTTTGCGATAGCCGATCCTGTAAAAGAAAGTGCATCACAAGCAATTCAGGCGCTTAACGAGATGGGAATCCATACCGTGATGCTAACAGGTGATAACCAAAGCGTCGCGAATTCTATCGCCAGCAAACTGGGCATAAGCCAAGTCATTGCACAGGTGTTGCCAGACCAAAAAGCTCAGCATATTGAAGCGCTACAAAAACAAAACCGTATTGTTGCTATGGTAGGTGATGGCATTAATGACGCCCCTGCTCTTGCTCAAGCTAATATTGGTATCGCAATGGGCAGCGGCAGTGATGTAGCGATAGAAAGCGCGCAAATGACACTGTTAAACTCATCACCGTTATCAGTAGTCAGCGCCATCGAACTATCACAAGCCACCATTAAAAACATGAAGCAAAACTTGTTCGGTGCGTTTGTTTATAACACCTTTGGTATCCCTATTGCAGCGGGTGTGCTCTATCCAGCATTTGGATTTTTACTCAGCCCAGTAGTGGCCGGGGCGGCTATGGCACTGTCTTCCATAACCGTAGTGAGTAATGCTAACCGACTACGACTCGTCAAAACGCGCTTTCACTAGTCGATTAATATTAAACATAGTGAATCGCAATTGAAGGTAGTCATTAACGATTAAATGGAGCGTTCTGAGTATAACTAAGCTAATCTCTTCTAAAGTAAGGTTTTTATCCTAGTTTAGAATTGGAATAGGAAACAGCATGTTTGGCATTACTCAAACGCTCCGTTGGTTGCTACCTTTTGTTATCTTTTCTGCTCATGCAGAACCTTTGTACTGGAACGCAACAAACGGCAAAGTCAGCCTCACCATTATCGGCTCTGTGCATGTAGGGGAACCATCCATGTTCCCATTACCTGATGATATCTACCAAGCACTCAATAACAGTGACGGGTTGATTGTCGAATCGGACACAACCCAGCAACAGCAAATCGTCTATCCCCCAGCGTCCAAGCAAGCAGCGCAAGTTCTTTCTCAAGAGCAGTTATTCAATCTTGATCAAATCGCCTCTGAGTTTGGGCTGAATGTTGAGCAATTCCATACACTTCCGCCATGGAGTGCCGCTTTATCACTTCAGTTCTTACAATTGCAAAAACTCGGCTATGAAACAAAAGATGGTGTCGACCTTCATCTGATGCAGAAAGCGATAGAAACTAAGGTTCCATTGGTACCTTTAGAAACGATGCAATTTCAGATTAATCTGTTAACCCGTCAACCAGAAGACGGCAAAGAGTTGTTGGTCAGTATTATCGACGAGTGGGAAAGCAATGAAGTCATGACTCACTGCATGATAGAGAGCTGGAAAGCGGGCGATAGACTGAACCTTGAAAAGATGATGCATCTAACTGAGATGTCACCAGAAATGGAGCAAGTCTTTGTAATTGACCGCAACCAAGATTGGGCCAATAAAATAAGCTCAGGCAAGTTCTTACCTAATCCAAAAGGTCAATATGTCATGATTGTTGGCGCGCTTCACTTAATCGGTCAACAGAGTTTTATTGAACTACTGGAAAAGAAAGGTTTCAAAATCACACAGCGGAACCGAAGCCAAAAAGCAAACTGCGAGTTCTTTTAACGCAGTCCAGTTCTTAATGATTATTGGTATCTCAAAACGAAAAAAGCCCAGCATTTCTGCTGGGATTTCTAAATATGACCGGTGAAGAGCCGAATTCTGAACATCAGGCGAACCCCACTCTGTTCGAATCCTTAAAATTCTCTAAGACGAAAAAAGCCCAGCATTTCTGCTGAGCTTTCTAAATATGATCGGTGAAGAGCCGAGTTCTGAACATCAGGCGACCCCCACTCTAGTTCGAACCCTTAAAATTCTCTAAAACGAAAAAGGCTCCAGTCTTTCGACTAGAGCCTTCTTCTAAATATGGTCGGTGAAGAGGGATTCGAACCCCCGACCCTCTGGTCCCAAACCAGATGCGCTACCAAGCTGCGCTATTCACCGAGAACGGGGCGTATATTACGGATTCTGTTTGGTTACGCAAGTCATTTAATTAACTTTTTCTTAAATTCAGTTCGTTCGCTCAAAAACCACTCAACAAATCATAAAATGTGACCAAATACACAGCTAAAGAAACATTCACACAACCTATCAATCACAATTGATCCAGATCAGTGTCGGTTTTTTATCCAGATTTTAACTTATGCAGTGTCTCAAGCACTTCTGGAGGAAATACTATGGACTTATGGCTAGATCTCCTGTTTGGTAATGCAGTTGGGTTATCTTCAATGCTGGTTATATTCGGCGCTATAGGGCTGATGCTATTTTATGGCAGCTATTTCATCTACAAAGTGCTGAATGACAAATCTCCTCACTAGATCGCTTAGCATCTATTTTTAAATAGAATCACGCTTTGCACCGGAGTTGATCGCTTGTCTGCTCCGGTTTTTTATTGCCCACTGTTTGCTCCTAATCAACCTAGCTATTTTGTTCGCTAGACTCTTGATCGGCTATCCCTTGGCTAATTCAGTGACTTCCTTGCAAGCTTGTCCCAGCGATACATCGCAAGCGCGCTTTGACCAGACAAACAGAACTGGTTGCTTGAGCAGTCTTGATTGTTATACTTCCGAGATTCCATGATTAATTCGAGATAGCACTATGTCTAACGATGACTTCGAGTCTCAAGATGATTTCGAACTATTTCATCAAATGATGGGTGATGTAAAACCGATCAAGCAAGATACCGCTGAACTTAGTAAGTCTTATCAGGTTACAGAGGCGCAACTCGCTAAACGCGAAGCCGCCATTACCCATTCAGAAAATGACCCTGATTATCTTTCTATCGACCATGCTCCAATGCTAAAACCAGACGATCACGTCGAGTTTAAACGTGATGGCGTTCAGGACGGGGTCTACAAAAAAATGCGCTTGGGTAAGTACCCGATTCAGGCTCGCCTTGATTTGCACCGCAAGACACTCAAACAAGCTCGTGATGAAGTGGTAGCCTTCGTTAATCAATGCATGCGCATGGATATCAGAACCGTGATTATCGTTCATGGTAAAGGAGAGCGCTCTAATCCTCCTGCATTGATGAAAAGTTTTGTCGCGCACTGGTTAACTCAAATGAAAGAAGTGCAATGTATTCATAGCGCACAGCGCTTCCACGGCGGCACAGGTGCACTTTATGTCTTGTTTAAGAAAAGCGTTGAGAAGAAAAACGAAAACAGAGAGCGCCACCAGAAACGTCTTGGCTAAGCATAGATACCTGTTAGAATGCGCCCTCGCAAAATTTTGAACACATTATTTATTTTGAAAACATTGCTATCATCGTTTTCAAAACAAAAGCCGTTGTGAAACGTTACAGGAGACAACATGTCACAATCTGAAGGCAAACGCCTAAACAAATACATCAGCGAAACGGGTTACTGCTCTCGTCGCGAAGCCGATAAGCTCATTGACCAAGGTCGAGTGACCATCAATGGTAAGGTGCCTGAGATGGGAACCAAAGTCACCGATGATGATGAAGTGCTGATTGACGGTAAGTCACTTCGCAACAAAGAAAAGCCTATCTATATCGCGCTCAACAAACCTACTGGTATCACTTGTACTACTGAACGAGATGTTCCGGGGAATATTGTCGATTTTATCGGCCATAAGAACCGTATTTTCCCTATCGGCCGCTTAGATAAACCTTCAGATGGCTTGATTTTCCTGACTAACGATGGCGACATCGTTAACAAGATCCTGCGTGCTGGCAATAATCACGAAAAAGAGTACGTTGTTCGTGTCGATAAGCCAATTACACCTGATTTTATTAAACAGATGTCTTCTGGCGTCAGAATTCTCGATACGGTGACCTTGCCATGTAAAGTGGAAATGGAGACCAAGTTTTCATTTCGTATCGTTCTGACTCAAGGTCTCAACCGCCAAATTCGTCGTATGTGTGAAGCCTTAGGGTATGAAGTATTTAAACTGCGCCGTGTACGTATTATGAATATTTCTTTAGATGGCATTCCAAACGGAAAATGGCGCTATCTGACTGACGCTGAAGTAGCAGAGATTCTGGCGATGTGTGAGGATTCTACGGGTACTGAAGAAGCTTCAAAAGTTGACGCCAAAGGACACAATATCCGCAAAGCGACAGATGCGAAACTGTTCGATAGCCGAGAAGAAAACCGAGAATCAAAAGCTCGCAGAAACCAGAGATCGAGTTCTTCGAAAGACAAAACTTATCAAGGTCACAATGCTGATACCTTCCGCCATGCGCCAAACTCAAAAAAAGGCAAAGCAAGAAGTGACAGCCAAGGCAGAGCTCAACAAGGTAAACCTCAACATAGCAAACCAAATCAGCAAAGTGTGAGAGGCAATAATAAGCCGTCAAACACACCTAGAGTCGGTGGAACTTTAGGTTTGAAGAAGTAAGAAGTGCGGTAAAAACAGAAAAAACAAAAACAGAAAAGGGAGCCTAAGCTCCCTTTTCTGTTCAGTAACCTAAGTTACTTAGTACCAAAAATCTTATCGCCAGCGTCACCAAGACCCGGAACGATGTAACCTTTGTCATTCAGTTTTTCATCAATCGCCGCAGTGTAAAGCTCAACATCTGGGTGAGCTTTTTCTAGCGCTTCAATACCTTCTGGTGCAGCAACTAGAACCAATACCTTGATTTGGTTACAACCTTTCTCTTTTAACAGATCGATAGTTGCGATCATTGAACCGCCAGTAGCCAGCATTGGGTCAACAACTAGCGCAATACGCTCTTCAATGTTTGAAGCAAGTTTGTTGAAGTATGGTACTGGCTCTAGAGTTTCTTCATCACGGTAAATACCCACAACACTGATACGAGCGCTTGGGATATGCTCTAGAACGCCATCCATCATGCCTAAGCCAGCACGTAGGATTGGAACTACCGTCACTTTTTTACCTTTAATTTGGTCAACCGCTACAGGACCGTTCCAACCATTAATGGTCACTTTCTCAGTTTCAAAGTCTGCAGTTGCTTCGTAAGTTAATAGACTACCGACTTCCGTCGCTAACTCACGAAAACGCTTAGTGCTGATATCACCTTCTCTCATCAAGCCTAGTTTATGTTTAACAAGAGGGTGTTTAACTTCAACAACTTTCATTTCCATCTCCGGCACAATTTAAATAAACCTCGGGATTATACACCTATTTTTTCAACTTTACCGACCAAAAATCGCGATAAAAAACTGACGCAAACGTTTTCCTTTTTGTTTTAAGCCCTGTAGAATAGCGCCGTTTTCATATCCAATTAGACCGAGGAACTTCCCCGTGAGCGGTAACAAGACTTCACTTAGCTACAAAGATGCTGGCGTAGATATCGATGCAGGCAATGCACTTGTTGAACGAATTAAAGGTGCTGTAAAGCGTACTCGTCGCCCTGAGGTAATGGGTGGCATTGGTGGCTTTGGTGCATTGTGCGAGCTTCCAACCAAATACAAACAACCTGTACTTGTTTCTGGTACAGATGGTGTTGGTACCAAACTTCGTCTTGCTTTGGATATGAAAAAGCACGACACCATTGGTATCGACTTAGTGGCTATGTGTGTAAACGACCTGATTGTACAAGGTGCTGAACCACTGTTTTTCCTAGATTACTATGCAACAGGTAAGCTAGACGTAGACACAGCAGCGGACGTTGTTTCTGGCATTGCTGATGGCTGTGTTCAAGCTGGCTGTGCTCTAATCGGTGGTGAAACTGCTGAAATGCCAGGAATGTATGAAGGCGAAGATTACGACGTAGCGGGTTTCTGTGTCGGCGTAGTAGAAAAAGAAAACATCATCGACGGTACTAAAGTTGCTGCGGGTAATGCCCTGATTGCTGTGGGCTCTAGTGGTCCACACTCAAACGGTTACTCTCTAGTTCGTAAAATCCTAGAAGTTTCTGCTGCAGACAAAAATGAACTTCTTGAAGGTAAAACGATTGGTGAACACCTTCTTGAGCCTACTAAGATTTACATCAAGTCAGGTCTTAAACTGATTGCAGAACACGACATTCACGCTATTTCTCACATCACTGGCGGCGGCTTCTGGGAAAACATCCCTCGCGTACTTCCTGAAGGTACCAAAGCAGTTATTGATGGTAAGAGCTGGGAATGGCCTGCAATCTTCAAATGGCTACAAGAGAAAGGCAACGTAGATACTCACGAGATGTACCGTACATTTAACTGTGGTGTTGGTCTAATCATTGCCCTTCCACAAGATCAAGCTGAAGCCGCTGTTAACCTTCTAAAAGCTGAAGGCGAAAACGCATGGGTTATCGGTGAAATTGCAGCAGCTCAAGCTGGTGAAGAGCAAGTAGAGATCAATTAATCCATGAAGAGTATTGTTGTTTTAATTTCAGGAAATGGTACCAATTTACAAGCGATCATCGATGCTTGTGAGTCAAGCATTAGTGAAGGCAGAGTAACGGCTGTTTTTTCGAATAAAGCAACTGCTTATGGCTTAGAGCGAGCTAAAAAAGCAGGTGCAGCGGCAGTATTTGTCGATCCAAAAGAGTATGAGACTCGTGATGCTTACGACCATGCGCTGATGGAGCAAATTGATGAATATAAGCCTGACCTTATAATTTTAGCGGGCTATATGCGAATCCTAAGTAGTGAATTTGTACGTCACTACTTAGGTCGAATGATCAATATTCACCCTTCTCTATTACCTAAGTACCCAGGTCTGAATACTTACCAGCGTGCTATCCACGCAGGTGATGAAGAACATGGCACCAGTGTTCACTTTGTGACTGAACAACTCGATGGTGGTCCCGTGATTCTTCAGGCAAGAGTGCCTATTTTTGATGAAGATACTGTAGAGATACTGACAGAGCGCGTTCAAAATCAAGAATATCGTATCTATCCGTTAGTAACTCAGTGGTTCGTTGAAGGCAGACTTGAGATGATTGAAGGCAAAGCGTTCTTAGACGGCGAGCCTTTAGGAATGCACGGTTATGCTAGCGAATAGACGCTAGTTAAAGCTTAGATTTAAAGCTAGCAAAAAGGGTTGATACTGCATCAACCCTTTTTTCATGTTCGTTTTTTATGTTCAGCTATTCACTCAAGCGGCTCTGTAGGCGCTTGGTTTCCTGGCTTAGGCGCCGCAAATGCTACGTCGGTTAAATCAGCACTGTTACTTTCGAACAGTTCACCATAGTGAAAAATATTAAATTCACCCGGCTTCATTCTTTGCCACTGCTCGTTTCCGGTTAAAGGTTGAGTGGCAATCACTGAGACCACATCATTCGGCGTCGTTTCTTCCTGAAAGTTGATTTCAATATCTTCATCCAGCAAAGCTGCTCGGCCAAATGGCGCTCGACGAGTGATCCAGTAAAGATGATTAGTGCAGTATGTCATCAGGTATTCACCATCAGACAGCAACATATTGAACACACCTTTCTCTCGCAGTTCATCGCAGCGTAAAGAGATATAGCGGAATACCGCGTGCATATCTTTCGGTGGTTCAGGATAGCGATTCTCTAACTTATCGAGTAACCAGCAAAATGCGGCTTCACTGTCTGTTTCTCCGACAGGACGATGACGACCGGTTGGCAAATCTTCGTAATCAGTGAGTTGTCCATTGTGAGCAAAAGTCCAGTAGCGCCCCCACAACTCACGGGTAAATGGGTGTGTATTCTCCAAATTGACACCGCCTCGATTGGCTTGTCGAATATGGCTTATCACCGCGCAGCTTTTGATTGGGTATTCTTGGACTAACTGTGCAATCTTCGATTGGTAACTAGGATTAGGATCTTTAAATGTTCTAAAGCCTTTACCTTCATAAAACGTGATACCCCAACCATCTCGGTGTGGTCCGGTATTGCCGCCACGTTGAATCAAACCAGTAAAGCTAAAACAAATATCAGTCGGGACATTGGCGCTCATTCCGAGCAATTCACACATCTTAACTCTCTCTCCTACTACAACCCTAAAACTCCTGACTACCGATCATGT
The DNA here is from genome assembly GCF_037162405.1 of Vibrio sp. Hal054. Classification (NCBI taxonomy): domain Bacteria; kingdom Pseudomonadati; phylum Pseudomonadota; class Gammaproteobacteria; order Vibrionales; family Vibrionaceae; genus Vibrio; species Vibrio sp. Hal054. Next base: position 2,415,662 of record NZ_JARLUT010000001.1, read on the forward strand.
TTCGAGCTGGCCTTTATCATTTGTTATAAAAAACCAGCTCGATAAACATCACTTATTCCATTTCTTTTTCAATAAGCTGAATAATGATGTGGATAATTTTGATGTGTACTTCTTGGATACGATCAGCATAGCCAAAATGCGGTACGCGAACTTCAACATCCGCAATACCTGCCATTTTGCCGCCGTCTTTACCAGTAAGAGCGATAGTCTTCATGCCTTTCGCTTTTGCAGCTTCGATTGCTTTTAAAATGTTGCCAGAGTTACCAGAAGTCGATAAACCGAATAGCACATCACCCGCAGAGCCAACCGCTTCAACATAACGAGAGAAAACAAAATCATAACCAAAGTCGTTACTCACGCATGACAGATGACTTGGATCAGAAATAGCGATACCAGGGTAACCCGGGCGGTTTTCACGGTAACGACCTGTTAACTCTTCAGCAAAATGCATTGCGTCACAGTGTGAGCCACCATTACCACAAGACAACACTTTACCGCCTTGTTTGAATGAATCAGCAATAAGCTTAGCAGCAGCCTCAATTTGAGCGATGTTATGATCGTCACTCAAAAACTTGTTCAACACTTCAGCCGCTTCTGTTAGTTCACTTCTAATTAGATCCTGATACATAGTTATTCTCTTCTTAAATCTGCTTGCAGATGAACTCTCTTCTTTGAGAGCTAGGACACTATTGAGTTTACCCAAACCTGTGATTCTGTCGATAGATAAGCCTCAATAATTGCACTATGAGAACAATTTTCATCTCCCTGGAATCGAATCAGAGCGCACACTTTAGACTATTCACTCTACTTAGATCACTTTTTGAACATTTAATGGTTTTACATTTTATTAATAATTCATTTACACTTTACTGGTTAGACCACTTTTAACAACTTCAGAAAGCTCATAAAAATGAATGCTGAAAACTCGAAATAACAAACAGCATGACTATAAGGACATTAACATGGACATCTTGCTCTCAACATTAGGGTTCTTTGCAGTACTTGGCGCTTGCTTGTATCACAGAACTTCATTATTTGTATCACTCGCGGCACTCACCATCACTATGCTGATGCTCTCCCTATTCGGCCCTGTGGGCATTGTAGGCTGGAGCTTATACTTGGCCGCAATCGCGCTTTTTACTGTTCCTTCTATTCGCCAAGCTGCAATTAGCGCAAAGGCGTTAACCGTATTTAAAAAAGTACTTCCTGCTATGTCGCAAACAGAAAAAGAAGCGCTGGATGCAGGTACGGTATGGTGGGAAGCAGAGCTGTTCAAAGGCAAACCAAACTGGCAGCAATTGCACGACATTCCTGCGCCGCAGTTAAGTGAAGAAGAACGCGCTTTTCTTGAAGGTCCGGTGAATAAAGTCTGCGCCATGGTCAATGACTATCAAGTGACTCACGAACTGGCCGACCTTCCTCCAGAGGTTTGGCAGTACCTGAAAGACAACAAATTCTTCGCCATGATTATTAAGAAAAAATACGGTGGCTTAGAATTTTCGGCTTATGCGCAATCTTTAGTTCTTCAAAAGCTAACTGGGGTATCAGGTGTTCTTTCTTCAACCGTTGGCGTACCTAACTCATTAGGTCCAGGTGAACTGCTGCAACACTACGGTACTAAAGAACAGCAAGACTACTACCTACCTCGCCTTGCACAAGGTAAAGAGATCCCATGTTTCGCACTAACCAGCCCAGAAGCAGGTTCAGATGCTGGTTCAATTCCGGATTTCGGCGTTGTCTGCAAAGGCCAATGGGAAGGCAAAGAAGTTCTTGGTATGAGACTGACTTGGAACAAGCGTTACATTACCCTTGCGCCAGTCGCCACCGTTCTGGGATTAGCTTTCAAATTACAAGACCCAGAACACCTACTTGGTGAGAAAGAAAATATTGGTATCACTTGTGCTCTTATCCCAACCAATCTAAAAGGTGTGGAAATTGGTAACCGCCACTTCCCGCTTAACGTTCCATTCCAGAATGGTCCTACTCGCGGTAATGACATCTTTGTTCCGCTAGATTTCATTATCGGTGGCCCAGAGATGGCAGGCCAAGGATGGAGAATGTTGGTTGAGTGTCTCTCGGTTGGACGTGGTATCACTCTACCGTCAAACTCAACTGGCGGTACAAAAAGCGCGGCTTTGGCAACTGGTGCTTACGCGCGTATTCGTCGTCAGTTCAAACAACCTATCGGTCAAATGGAAGGTATTGAAGAGCCATTAGCACGCTTGGCAGGAAACGCGTATGTGATGGATGCGGCAAGTAATTTGACCGTTGCAGGTATTGACCTTGGTGAGAAGCCATCGGTAATTTCTGCAATTGTGAAATACCACTGCACTCATCGTGGTCAACGTTCAATTATTGATGCTATGGACATTGTCGGCGGTAAAGGTATCTGTTTAGGCCCTTCAAACTTCTTGGCGAGAGGTTATCAAGGTTCACCAATTGCAATTACTGTGGAAGGCGCAAACATTCTGACTCGTTCAATGATCATCTTTGGTCAGGGCGCGATTCGCTGCCATCCTTATGTATTGAAAGAGATGGAAGCCGCACACTCTGAAAATTCGAATGCTGTTGAGCAGTTTGACAGCGCGTTGGCAGGCCACGTTAGTTTTACCACCAGCAACTTAGTCCGCAGTATCTGGTTAGGTCTAACCGATGGTATCGGCTCTTACTCGCCAACCAAAGATGCGACACAACGCTACTACCAACAGCTAAACCGTTACAGTGCGAACTTAGCGCTTTTAGCTGACATATCTATGGCTGTTTTGGGCGGTTCTTTGAAACGCAAAGAGCGTTTATCTGCTCGTCTGGGTGATATTTTGAGTCAGCTATACATGAGCTCAGCAACCCTGAAACGTTTTGAGAACGATGACCGTCCGGTTGAAGATTTGCCATTGGTTCACTGGGGATTGCAAGACAGCTTAAAACAAACAGAAGTGGCGATAGATGAGTTTCTTGCTAACTTCCCGAACCCTGTGATCGGCAAAGTGTTACGTGTCTTAATTCTTCCTTTTGGTCGAGTTCGTAAAGGGCCAAACGACAAACTGGACAGCAAACTGGCGCAAATACTTCAAACACCAAGCGCAACACGTACACGCCTTGGCCGCAACCAGTATTTAGCACCTACAGCACATAACCCAGCAGGTCGCATTGAACTGGCACTAAGCGTTATCCTGCAAGCTGAACCTATTTTCGATAAAGTATGTAAAGCGCTTGATAAACGTTACCCATTCACTCAACTCGATAAGATTGCAGCAGAAGGGTTAGCTAACAAGATCATCAATGAACAAGAAGCAGAGCTTTTAATCGAGGCTGAAAGCCACCGCTTGTACACCATTAATGTTGATGACTTCGCACCGTCGGAGCTTGCGGCAAAAAAGACAAAAACCAAACTGGAACAAGTCGCTTAGATAAAAATTAAGCAACAAATTAAATCAGTTAAAACGTAAAAAAGGGAGGTTTAACCTCCCTTTCCTATTATCCGCTCTGTGTTATTTCTTTGGCATGTTGAGCTGCATTTCAGGAAGCATTTCCTTACGAGCTTTAAACTTACGCATAAAGAACCAACCTATCAGCGCCAGAATAATCACAATCACGTTACCGATGCCGATATAAATAATGTATTGAGTACGTCGTTCTTCACGAATCTTTTGTAGCATCTCTTCTTGAGCGATTTTACGGCGCTGCTCTGCTTCCTCCTCCTGCATCAAGCGAGCTTGTTCAAGATCGAGCTCTTGAACCACACTGTAAGTACTCTCTTTAATCGGAAAATAAAGCGGGCGCTTAGAAGCCAGATCGGTCGCATAAACACCACCTTCCCACGCGTAGTTACCTAAATCTCCATCATAGGGAACCGTAAGCGTCATCTTTAATGATTCAGGCTCGGCACCCCCTTCAACCAGAAACTCTTTATTATCGGGCGATTGATGGCGAATGTGCGCAGCAAGTGAGCCGGGCTCGATCATCCCCTGTTCACCACTGATCACAACCTGATGAGGTTCGTTCGCGACACGCGACTGAATAAAGCTCGAAGTAAGTGGCGATGGGTATACCAACACTTCCTGTTCAAGCGCTCGTAAAAACACACCATTACCAGAAGTAATTCGCACCCGATATTTGCCAGGTTCCGGCGTAATATTGAGCTTAACCGTAAACACGCCGTCACCGGGCTTTTCATCTAAATCTCGCCCATCATCAGCAAACTCACCAATCACTGTTGGTACAGGTCGCGCCTCTTTTACTAAGTTCTCTTCATCTTCAATATATTTACGAAAAGTGACTTTGAGATTCACTCTTTCAAGGAAGTCTTTGAGCAGTAAAGGTTTGCCATCTGAGGTTAAGCGAGCCGTGAACTTCATTTCCTCGCCTTGATAAATTCGGGTTGGAAAGGTATCTGAGGTCAGCTGTAGATGTGAAATCAGCTTTACGTTATTTTTAGGCGATACTTTACCTATTGCTTGCCAAGGCCCTGGCATTGGGTTGTCGATAGAAATAATGTCCATCGTCGGTTCTTGATACCAACGCACACTATCTGGATTTTTTGTCGCGTAATACTTTCTACCATCAGGGCGCACCAACACTACTGGCTGAGAACCTTGCTCACGGTAAATGACAAACGTTATTTGAGTAATAGTAGGATCAACACGAAATCGGTTATCTAACAAAGAAAGTGAGGATTCACGGCTAGCGAAAGTATTCAAACTCAAGAGGAGCCCCAAAAGAGCAATTCCAATCCTCAACATATCATCTCCTAAAATAGACCACTCTTATTGACGCCAAAGACTATTGACGCCAAAGGCAAGAACCACTCTTCGCGACTAAATCTAAACGTTCTTGATGCGCTTCTATTTCATCGGCGGTAGCCATCAATACCTTTAGCGCTTTTCGTCCACTTTCTACTCGCTTAATCAATCCAGCACCATTCTCGCCATCGGTTTGTGAGCCAGCGTTAAACTGAAGTGACGTTTGCCCACCAGTCATCAACAAATAAACGTCAGCAAGAATCTCAGCATCGAGCAAAGCGCCGTGAAGCGTTCGGTGCGAGTTATCTATGCCATAACGTTCACAGAGAATGTCCAAGTTGTTGCGCTTGCCGGGGAAGATTTTCTTCGCCATGGCAAGGGTATCGGTGATTTTGCAGATCTGTGTGGTTTTAAGTGAACAGCCAGCTAACTTAGAAAATTCATAGTCCATAAAACCGACGTCGAAGGGCGCGTTGTGTGCGACCAATTCAGCGTCTTTAATAAACTCTAGAAATTCTTCATGAACGTCACGATATTCTGGTTTATCAACCAAGAATTCATCGGTAATACCGTGAACTTCAACCGCTTCATCTTGAATAGGTCTATCCGGCTTGAGATAAACGTGAAAGTGGCGTCCGGTGAGTTTTCGATTGACGATCTCCACCGCACCGATTTCAATGATTCGGTGACCTTCGTAATGTGGACCGCCTTCTAGGTTCATACCCGTGGTTTCGGTATCGAGAACCACAATGCGGTCGTATTCAGAATTGCTGCTAGTATTCATAAGGATATATATGTCAGACTATGCCAAATGTGTGCGTAACCCAATAGTATCAAATCATGAAGAAACAGGTGGAAATTTTCACTGATGGATCGTGTTTAGGCAACCCAGGCCCTGGCGGTTATGGTGTTGTTCTTCGCTACAAAAACAACGAAAAAACCCTAGCAAAAGGCTATAAGCTCACCACGAACAACCGCATGGAAATGCTTGCAGCCGTTGTTGCGTTGCAAACGCTCAAAGAATCTTGCCATGTAATCCTCACCACGGACAGTCAGTACGTGCGCCAAGGTATCACTCAGTGGATCCACAACTGGAAAAAGCGCAATTGGAAAACCTCTGCCAATAAACCCGTCAAAAATGCGGATCTCTGGCAAGCGCTTGACCATGAAACGGCTCGTCACCAAGTTGACTGGCATTGGGTAAAAGGTCATGCAGGACACAGAGAAAACGAAATGTGTGACGAACTAGCACGAGCGGCAGCTGAAAACCCAACAGAAGAAGATGTAGGTTATCAGCCCGAATAACCGCTAATTTTCATCGTGTTTGATGCGGTAGTTTACTCCAACAGGAGAAAGCCGCCGTTTCAAGCGCCAGTGCGGCTTAATCGGTTTAAGTGGATAGGTACGCTTACGGGCAACAATAAAATACAAGCTACAAAACGTTGATCCAAAATCCCCTCTGCCATTTTCCAACCAAGTCCAGAATGTGCGGTACCTTTGCATCGGAAACAGTGCATATTGGTCACACTCAATCACCTGATAGTTCAGCAGCCCTAGCCAGTCCTTGACTCGATTTGGCGTGAACATTCGACCGCTCCAAGGCAAATTATTTTTGCGCCACGGCATTAAGCTCGCAAGACCCGTGAAACTGATCGGATTAAATCCCGTGATAATAATGTAGCCATCATCAATCAGTACTCTGTCCACTTCTCGCAACATACGGTGCGGGTCACTACTATAATCCAGTTGATGTGCAAGGATTGCTGTATCGATGCTTTTTTCGAAGAAGGGCAAATCGAAGTCATCGGCGATAACTGTATGCAATGGATTTTGTTTATCCAAATGGACTTGATGTTGAATATTGCAGTTACAACTGGCAAGCTCGCAACTCAAGCCACCCAGTTTTAGCATATGATAACCAAAGAGTTTCGGGCACCACTCATCGAGCCGTGTTTGGATAGACTCACTAACCCATTGACCATTTTTCAATTGAGACCAAGAATGAGGCTTCTCAATTTTTTTCGCTGCGTGCTGGTTTCATCGCTAACCCGCTTCACCAAGGTGACTGGAGACAACTCATGTTACAGATCAAAAGCATACCTGCATTTAACGATAATTACATCTGGCTGATTCAAAATAGCGACAACCGTTGCGCTGTTGTTGATCCGGGCGATGCCACGCCTGTTCTGGCTTATTTGGAACAACACCATCTCACGTTAGAAACAATATTAATTACCCACCATCATAAGGATCATACCGGCGGAATTCGCGAGCTTGCTAAGCAGTATTCGAATATCGAAATCGTTGGCCCAAGTGATGACCCTGTTCCTTATTTGACCCAAAAAGTCACCGCTGGTGACCAAATTGAGTTGTTTGATGAACGTTTCTGGGTGCTGGGATTACCGGGGCATACTTTAGGTCATATTGGCTATGCCGGTGATGGCAAATTGTTTTGTGGAGATGTGCTTTTCTCTGGTGGTTGCGGACGAGTATTCGAAGGCACCATGGAACAAATGTTTACTTCGTTAGAAAAAATTCTAGCCTTACCAGAAGAAACCGAAGTGTATTGCGCTCATGAATACACCGCGAGCAACATTGCTTTTGCGATTGCTGTTGAGCCAAATAACGAACAGTTACAAATTTATCGTGATGAAGTGATTCGTCTTCGAGCTCAAAACAAATCCACCATTCCGACCACGCTAAGAAAAGAGAAATGGATAAACCCCTTCTTGCGTACAAGAGAGGCGAGCGTAATCAAGTCGGTAGCAAATCGCACGAAACAAAATGATCCTATATCAATATTTACCGCATTACGCGAATGGAAAAACGATTTTTAGGAATTTGCCACTTGTCAGGGTAATTAATAGACAAGTATTATCACCAGCCATTTATTGAAAAGATTGTTTTGCATGCGAGTAAAAACCAGCTGTCTGTTGGCTCTCTTATTGGCCGGGTGCCAACTTAACCAGACAGCAGAACAAACCACACAAAACGACGTTGAAGTAAACACGCCTCAACAGCAAGTCACTAAGAAAAAGCCAACGGTAGCTTCGAAACCAGTACCCGTTGAACGCGTTGTTGAACCTGTCGTGATTACGCCACAAGAACAAGAAGATGTCTGGCAGCGCATTGCCATGCAACTTGCTATGGGGATTCCCAAGCAAAAATCGGTCGACTACTACCGCACTTGGTACTTGAAACACCCAAGCCATTTGCAAAAAGTGGCTGAGCGTGCACAACCATTCCTATACCTAATTACCGAGAAAATTGAGCAAAGAGGCTTACCGCTTGAGCTAGCCCTTTTGCCAATTGTAGAAAGTGCGTTTGATGCTTTTGCTTATTCACACGGTAGCGCAGCAGGTTTATGGCAGTTTGTGCCTGCAACAGGAAAAATGTACGGCCTTGAGCAGAACTTCTGGTACGACGGTCGTCGCGATGTTGATGCTTCAACCGATGCAGCTCTGACATACTTAACTAATTTAAGTAAGCGTTTCGACGGTGACTGGCAACACGCTATCGCGGCTTATAATAGTGGCGGCGGTCGAGTTTCCAGTGCTATTCGTAAGAACAAAAGCTTAGGGAAACCTATCGATTTCTTCTCACTCGATTTACCTGAAGAAACCAGCGGTTATGTGCCAAAACTACTCGCACTTGCTGACATCATCGCTAATCAGGAAAAATACGGTATCCAACTTCCTGCCATTGCCAACAAACCCGTGCTGAAGTTAGTTGATCCTCAGGAACAACTGGATCTTGCTATCGCGGCAAAATATGCAGGCTTGGATGTTAAAGAACTTCAAAGCTACAACCCAGCATACAATCAATGGGCTACCGCACCGAACGGTCCATTCCAACTACTTCTGCCAGTCGATAAAGCCGACACCTTCCTAGCGAATGCAGCAAAGCACCGTGGAGAAGGAATGAAGTTAGTCCGATACAAAGTGAAAAGTGGCGACAGCCTGAGTGTGATTGCCGCACATCACAACACAACAACTAAAGTAATTCAGACTGCCAATAATCTTTCAGGCAACGCTATCCGTGTTGGACAATATTTGATGATTCCAACATCGGTGAAAGATGAGAAAGCGTATGTTCTGAGTGCTAATAACCGTCTGCAGAAAACCCAATCTATTGCCAGAGGCAAATACAAGCTGACTCATACTGTTACCAGAGGTGACAACCTATGGACAATCGCTCGTAAACACAATGTGTCGACCACTTCTCTGGCTAAATGGAACGGAATGGGGCCAAGAGATACCTTGAGTATCGGGCAGAAACTGGTGATTTGGAAAAACAACACTGATGGCGCGATCATCCGCACTGTTTTCTATAAAGTGCGTAACGGCGATACACTCAGTGCAATAGCCAGCAAGTTTAAAGTGAAAACAGCAGACATAGTGAAATGGAATGACTTGTCTAATAACAAATACCTGAAACCAGGTCAGAATCTTAAACTCTATGTCGATGTCACTAAGGTTAGTGTATGAACCCGTCCAGTAATCCTTTAATTATGCTGGTGGATATATTCCGTTCACCTCAAGATTGCTTTGCTGCACTGTATGAAAGAAGTGCATGGGGATGGCAGCCATTTATTGTCCTGCTGATCACTCCGTTCCTATTCTGGGGAGCTTATTTCGCAAACGTCGATTTTGAATGGCTTAAAGCTGGCTTATCCGCTCAGATGGAAGCGACGAATCCTGATCTTATTCACTTGCTGGAAGCTGATACTTTACTGGCGAGTGAAATCATCAGTGACGTCATGAGCCGAACTCTGACCATTATTCTTCTGGCGCTTTGGTTTAACCTTGCAACCCGTCAAGGCTCAACAAAATTAGGTTTCTGGAAATGGTTTGCAGCAAGCTCAGTTGTCATTTTTCCAGCCGTCATCGGCGATCTAGCTAGTTATGCAAGCATGCTGTTAAAGCATGGACAAGTGATGAGCTACGCAGCCGATCTCAACAGTGTGAATGGATTAATTAAGCTGCCGTTAACCAATCCTTGGTCACCCTTTACCAGTTCATTCCCTCTGCTACTGCCTTGGTACATTTTCCTAGGTTATGCAGCGGTCATTACTTGGACGCAAATAGAGCGCGCTCAGGCAATCGTTATTGCTACCCTGCCTTGGGTTGCTTACTACGGTATCTGGGCTATCACTATTGCAATAAGCTAAAGCTAAGCAGTAAAGGGTTATGATCAGAAGCGTCCGACTCGGGCGCTTTTGCTTTTTCTAGCTTTAAGCCCCGATAAAACACATGGTCCAAGGGCAAACCGCTGATAAAACGCACTCGGTTATCAGGAGAAAAAACGACTTCACTCAGCCCTAAAGAAGTCAGTACCTGCTTCATCACACTCATTCTCTCTTCACTCCAGCTATTGAAGTCTCCAGCAACAATGATGGGGCCAGTATGCTGACTCAATTCATTGGCTAATGCCTGTAACTGAAGTTGGTATTCATTTGTGCCATAAGTGAAGTTAACCGCATGCAAATTCACGACTGCGAGCACTTGCCCGTTACTGAGAGGATATCGAGCGTAGATTCCCGATTTAGGAAGTCTTAACCAAGGTTCCATCTCTGTATAACCACAGGCTAAGTTAGGTGTCGTCCGAGCCAGATTAATGACTCCCGCAGACTCCCCCATCACTTTAAAGGCGTTGACTTGATTACCTTCCCACCCATGCTCTGAGAGCCACTGTTTTAATCCTGTATTCAGGCTGGCTTCTTGCAACAGCAGTAACTGCGCATCTGAACTTAAACGGCTAAGTTCTTCACTCCAGCCCTCTCTGTTCTGCTTATAGATATTCCACACTAGAAGGCCCAGCTGACCTTGCTTGTCTAAAGGCAAAGCATTGTCGTCCTGATAGCAGACTAACGGTTGTCCAACGCTGTTTTCACCCACGGTGATCAGTTGAGGGTGTTCTGGAATGTTAAAAACCAGCTTATAACCAGAGAAGACTATCGCTAGACAACTCAATAAGCCTAATAACAGCAAATAGCGCTTTTTCATAACAAGTACAGGTCTGGTGTAAAACTCATAGTAGGGAAAGAAGATATCTGAATTTCACTGGCGGCGAGATGGAAAAAGAGGAGCATTCGCTCCTCTTCTTTTAAACTGCGTCTTCGTCTTCTTCGCCAGTACGAATACGGATAACACGTTCGACATCAGTAATGAAAATTTTACCATCACCAATTTTGCCTGTTTGAGCGGTTTCGATAATAGTATCGACACATTGGTCAACGACATCTTCGTTAACCACAATTTCCAGCTTCACTTTTGGCAAGAAATCGACCATGTATTCAGCGCCACGATACAGTTCCGTGTGGCCTTTTTGACGACCAAAGCCTTTGACTTCGGATACCGTCATACCCGTAATACCCACTTCAGCTAACGCTTCACGAACATCATCGAGTTTAAATGGCTTAATAATGGCTTCAATTTTTTCATGTTCATCCCTTAAACTTGTATCAATGCTCGGCATTATCCGCTAGCCCTTGAAAACAATCAAATAATTAAGTCGCTTTATACTTATTTCAAACTTGCGTAGTAAGCGGCTAAGTTAGCAATATCTGCATCGTTCAACATAGAAGCTTGAGCTTGCATTACAGGTGCAAGTCCACCCGTACGCTGACCCGCTTTATAAGCTTTAATAGAAGACACTATGTATTGTTCACTTTGTCCTTTGAGGTTTGGATATCCCGGAATAACCGCAATACCATCCGCACCATGACACGCTGCACACACCGCTGATTTTGCTTTACCAGCAGCCACATCTCCAGCGACTGCATTACCCGCTAGAAGTCCAAGACCTAAAACAACACTCAATGCTAATTTATTCATTGCTCTTCCTTATGTTATTGAATTTTCTTTTTATATCACTGCTACTACTAGGGTTAATTCTGGCACGAAAATTAACGCTTGTCCCAAACCAGCGTGCAATCTTGCCCACTGAAATCACGATCAACAAACAAATTTGCCACCGCAACCACTTTATCTTGATACATGAGTATCGGCGTGCGGCGTCTTAGCCAACTCGGCACACCGTATTCCTGAAAGAGCTTTTTCAACTTTCTTGAGCCGATCCTTCCTACCGGACATGCACTTAATCCTTCTGGATTAAAGCTCACCCACAAATCTTCCACCCTTTCTGGCAGTCGAATTTCACCCTTATACTGAGTAAGATTCAAAACACCTAAGCCATCGGGCAATGGCAGATTTTGTTCAAGCAAAATTGGGCTTTTCCAGTCTGATATATCTCGACTCTCTTCAACACAATATAGACGATTATCAAAACGGCGGATCTCTCGCTCGCCAAGTTTCAGTTTTGGATTAGCATCAGCAGTGGCCAAAGCGACTTCCTGCCAAATCATCTCTGTATGTTTACGGCTTGGCATCACCATTTGATGATTAGCTAACCATTGGCGAATGATTTGCCGACGTACACCATCACTTTTCGCGCTCAATGTATCGAGTTTCAAACTTCCGTCATCATAAAGTGCTTGTACGAGTTCATCTCGTAAGAGTTCGTCAAGCAACGCTTGTTGCTCAGCACACAACTCCGCACTACGTTGAACCGCTTGGTGAATCGATGGCCAACGCTGACTGAGAATAGGTGTAACTTGGTGACGGATGAAATTGCGCTCGTAGCGAACATCATCATTACTTTCATCGGTTACCCAAGTTAGGTGATTTATCGCCGCAAAAGCCTCTATATCAGCGCGTTTAACGCTCAATAGCGGCCGTAACATTAAACCGTTTGAAAATGGCGCAGAAAGAGCCATAGAAGCTAAACCTTTTGGTCCACTTCCTCGTTTAAGGGCGAGTAAAAATGTCTCTATCTGATCATCTGCGTGCTGACCTAAAAGCAGTACATCATTCGCTTGCACATGTTTAGCTAACACCGCATAGCGAGCATCGCGAGCAAGCTTTTCAATACTCTCACCGCATTGAGTATCCAGATGCACTCGTTCTACAGTCAAAGGGATAGCAGAGTCATCGCACCATGCCTGACAACACTCAGCCCAATGATCTGCATTGCTGCTCAAACCATGATGAACATGTACCGCCGCAATTGATGCACCGCATTCATCGCGAAAACGTTCGAGCAGCGACAACAGAACACGAGAATCAACACCTCCACTCAAAGCGAGAACGAAACGGCGGGAAGAGTATGCATTCAACTGTTGGCAAAAGTGAGAGTACAAATCGAGCATAGTAGGTTTATCAACCAGTAAGGCTATCAACAAGAAACTGGGGTTAAGTGTAACGTTAAGCCAGATAAACAAAAAGGGTTGGAATGAATCCAACCCTTTAGCAAAACAATCAGCTTTAGTTGCTACTTGTTCAGAGCAGCGATTAGCAGTAACCGTAGCTCAATAGACGTTGGTAGCGGCGCTCAAGTAGAGAATCTGTATCCAGAATTTCTAGATCCGCTAACTGACGTAGTAGTGTTGCTTTCATGTTCGCAGCCGTCTCTTCGTGGTTACGATGCGCACCACCGAGAGGCTCTTCAATGATTTCATCAATCAGTTCTAGCTCTTTCAAGCGAGGAGCAACCAGACCCATAGCTTCAGCAGCTTGTGGTGCTTTATCTGAATCACGCCATAAGATTGATGCACAACCTTCTGGAGAAATTACTGAATACGTAGAGTATTGAAGCATGTTTACGTAATCACCCACACCGATAGCCAGTGCACCACCAGAACCGCCTTCACCGACAACGTTACAGATAACAGGCACTTTCAAACCTGACATCACTTTGAGGTTTTTAGCGATAGCTTCAGACTGACCACGCTCTTCTGCACCAACACCTGGGTATGCGCCAGCAGTGTCAATAAAAGTAATGATTGGCATGTTAAAACGCTCAGCCATTTCCATCAGACGCAGTGCCTTACGGTAACCTTCAGGCTTTGGCATACCAAAGTTACGTTTTACTTTCTCACGAGTTTCGCGACCTTTTTGATGACCAATAATCATCACAGGACGATCTTCTAAACGAGCGATACCACCAACGATAGCTTTGTCATCTGCAAAAGCGCGGTCACCCGCTAGTTCATCAAACTCAGTGAAGACATGTTCAATATAATCAAGCGTGTAAGGACGCTTTGGATGACGCGCCAATTGCGCTACTTGCCATGCACCTAAGTCGCCAAAAATTTTCTTTTTCAGCTCTAAGCTTTTCTTTTCTAGTTGTGCAATTTCTTTGTCGAGGTCAACTGAGTCGTTACCACCGTGACGAGACATGTCACGCAGTGCCTGAATTTTAGCTTCAAGTTCGGCAATTGGTTTTTCAAAATCTAGAAAATTTAGGCTCATCTACCTATCCTTTTTTACTCAGCATGCCTTTGGCATTGCTGAATTTTAGTTAAATTCAAGTTCTACCTGATCATTGCCAAGTAGCTGTTGCAATTCGTCTAACAATGTATCGCTAGGTGTGACACGCCATTCTGTACCAAGTACTAGACGCGCTCGCGCATCAGGGCGCTGGTAGTATACATTGACAGGAACCGTTCCTGCTCGGTGAGGCGTAAGTATTTCACTAAAACGCTCAAAAAACTGCTCATCAATTTGAGATTGCTCTATCGATATTGATAAGCCACGGGCATATTTTTCACGTGCGCTGCCCATGTCCATGACTTCGCGCGCCGACATTTTAAGGCCACCGTTGAAGTCATCAAAGCTGACCTGTCCGGAAATCACCAAAATTTTATCTTTTTCTAACAATTCTGCATACCGTTCAAGCGCATCAGAGAATAACATCACCTCCATGCGACCGGAACGGTCATCCAAAGTCATCAGACCAATTCGGGTTCCGCGCTTAGTCGTCATCACTCGCGCTGCAATGACTAAACCAGCCACTGTAATCGATTGATCACGGCGTGTTGGCGTCGCTTCATTTAAACGACAGCTAGTATATCGATTAAGTTCCTTCAGATAGGCGTTAATTGGGTGGCCTGTCAAATAAAGCCCCAAAGTTTCACGCTCACCTTCTAGCCAAACTTTTTCTGGCCACTCAGGGACTTGGGTATATTTCTGTTCGACTTCTTCTGGCGCATCCGTCAATACACCAAACATATCTGCCTGACCAAACGCTTCAGCCTGATGGTGTTGGCTCGCCGATTTCACCGCATCGTTCAGTGACGCCATCATAGCAGCGCGGTGTGGGCCTAAACGATCCAAAGCACCCGCTAAAATCAGCTTTTCAATTACACGCTTATTGACCTTTTTCAAATCAATACGAGCACAGAAATCAAACAGGTCTTTGAAGTAACCACCTTTAGCACGTGCTTCTTGTATCGCTTCGATTGGGCCTTCACCCACCCCTTTAATCGCACCGATACCATACACGATGGCACCTGTTTCATCGACATTAAAGCGGTATAAGCCAGAGTTAATATCTGGCGGAAGTACTTTCAGCCCCATGCGTATACATTCATCCACCAAGCCAACGACTTTTTCTGTGTTATCCATATCAGCGGTCATTACCGCTGCCATGAACTCCGCAGGGAAGTGCGTTTTCAGCCATAGTGTTTGATACGATACTAAAGCATAGGCTGCCGAGTGCGATTTGTTAAAGCCATATCCAGCGAATTTCTCTACAAGATCGAAGATTTTCATCGATAATTCGCCATCAACGCCGTTTTTGATCGCTCCCGCTTCAAAGACTGCACGCTGCTTTGCCATCTCTTCTGGCTTTTTCTTACCCATTGCACGACGCAACATATCTGCGCCACCAAGAGTATAACCAGCAAGGATCTGGGCTATCTGCATTACCTGTTCTTGATACAAGATAATGCCGTAGGTTGGTTCAAGCGTCTCTTTGAGAGATTCATGCTGCCAAGTTTCATCCGGATAGGAGATCGCCTCACGGCCGTGTTTACGGTCGATAAAGTTATCTACCATGCCTGATTGCAACGGCCCCGGACGGAACAGTGCCACCAATGCGATGATATCTTCGAAACAGTCAGGCTGAAGACGCTTGATCAAATCCTTCATACCGCGAGATTCAAGCTGGAATACCGCAGTGGTTTCTGAATTCTGCAGCACTCGGAAGGACGCAGGATCATCTAACGGAATAGACTCGATACGAACAGGCTCTTTACCTTCTCTCTCCATTCGAGGGTTAATCAAGCCCAATGCCCAGTCAATGATAGTTAAGGTTCGTAGACCCAAGAAGTCAAACTTAACCAGACCAGCGGTTTCAACGTCATTCTTATCAAATTGAGTAACAGGGAAATGGCCTTCTGAATCTGCGTAGATAGGTGCAAAATCAGTAATTGTGGTTGGCGAAATGACTACGCCACCAGCATGCTTACCAGCATTTCGAGTACAACCTTCTAGGATTCGGCATTTATCAATCAGCTCTTTGACATCTTCATCTGAGTTATATAACTCAGGAAGTGCGGGTTCAGCCTTGAAGGCTTTTTCCAGCGTCATACCGGGATCTGGCGGAATAAGTTTTGAGATACGATCGACAAAGCCAAACGGGTGACCAAGGACACGCCCCACATCGCGGATAACCGCTTTTGCCGCCATAGTACCGAAAGTGATGATCTGTGATACCGCATCACGACCATACATTTCTGCCACGTGATCAATAACTTGGTCACGCTTATCCATACAGAAGTCGACGTCGAAATCGGGCATGGATACACGTTCTGGGTTCAAGAAACGTTCGAACAGCAAATCGTACTCAAGCGGATCCAAGTCTGTAATTTTCAGGGCGTAAGCCACCAAAGAGCCTGCACCAGAACCACGACCCGGCCCTACCGGAATATCGTTATCTTTGGACCATTGGATGAACTCCATTACGATCAGGAAGTAACCTGGGAACCCCATATTGTTGATTACTTCAAGCTCAACTTTCAGGCGTTCATCGTATTCAGGACGGCGCTGAGCTCTAACTTCTGGGTCAGGAAACAAGAACTCCAGACGATCTTCCAAACCTTCTTCTGATTTTTTAACCAGATATTCAGTTTCCAACATCCCTTCAGTCGGGAATGCTGGAAGAAAGTATTCACCCAATCGAACAGTAACATTACAACGCTTGGCTATTTCGACCGTGTTTTGCAGTGCTTCTGGGATATCAGCAAACAGCTCACACATTTCGTCTTCAGAACGTAAATATTGCTGTGGGCTATAAAGTTTCGGTCTGCGCGGATCTTCTAATGTATAGCCATCGTGGATAGCCACGCGAATTTCGTGTGCATCAAAGAACTCTTCTGTCAGGAACACCACTTCGTTCGTAGCAACAACAGGTAAGCCTTCTTTTTCCGCCACTTCCAATGCAAAGTGAAGATAGCTTTCTTCATCCGCACGGCTTGTTCTTATCAACTCAATATAGAAATGGTCAGCGAAGTAGGTTTGATAGAACTCTACGCACTTATCAACCAGTGGTTGGTTACCTTTAAGTAGAGCTTTACCTATCTCACCCTGTTTGGCTCCGGATAAAATAATCAAACCTTCCGCATGTTTGATTAACCACTCTTTATCAATCACAGGTTGGTGTTGAACATGACCACGCAGATAAGCTTCTGATATAAGAAGAGTCAGATTTTTATAGCCAACATTATTTTTCGCCAAGATAGTAATTCGAGTCAGCTCATCACCAAACTCTTCTGAGCGCATGGCGAAATCCGCACCTATGATAGGTTTCACGCCGCTGTTGTGTGCGGTTCCGTAGAACTTAACTAAGCCACACAAGTTGGTAAAGTCGGTTAATGCCATCGCTGGCATGCCCATTTCAGCCACTTTTTTAACCAAAGGAGGCACTTTTGACAGGCCGTCAACCATGGAGAAATCACTGTGAATACGTAAGTGGATAAACTTAGGGTCTGACATTCAATTCTGTCCTAGATACTCAATATTCGCTTTTATTGGGGGCTATTCTACGTCAATACCAAACGTATTGCAGGGCTTATTCCAAGCCTAACACGCGTTTAACGGGTCCAAAACTTCTGCGGTGTTGCTCAATCACACCGTGCTGTTCAATCGCCTCGAAATGCGCTTTGGTTGGATAGCCTTTGTGTTTAGCAAAACCGAACTGCGGGAACTCTTTGTCTAACAGTTCCATTTCCTGATCGCGAACGACTTTTGCAATGATTGAAGCAGCACTGATCTGCGCCACTCGTAAGTCACCTTTGACAACGGCAATCGTGTCCATCGGTAACTGAGGCACTTTATTACCATCAATCAGAACTAAATCAGGCTTAATGCCCAAACCTTCAACCGCACGTTGCATAGCAACCATAGTGGCTTGGAATATATTCAATTGGTCAATTTCTTTTGGGCTACAACGCCCTACTGACCAAGCGAGAGCTTTTTCTTTAATTTCAGGTAAAAGCGCGAGGCGTTTTTTCTCGCTCAGTTTTTTAGAATCATTCAAGCCTTCAATAGGGTTGTTAGGATCTAAAATCACAGCGGCGGTCACCACATCTCCAACGAGTGGCCCTCTTCCTACTTCATCCACACCAGCAATCAACTGATAGCCTTGTGGTATTTCAAACGGAGGTAACTCTTGGGGAGGCTTCTTCACTGAAGTCTTTTTTGTCGACATAATTACGCTTTCTCTATTAATTTCAGTACAGCGTGAGCAGCTCGTTCATCTGCACCTTTTCGAATCCATTGATGCATTTCGGCAAATTTTTCCAGCATCGCTTGATTGTCACCATCCAAAAGTTGGCTTACATGATGCACCAAGTTTTCTACGGTACACTCGTCTTGAAGCAATTCTTTTACCAGCTCTTGCTCGGCTAATATGTTCGGCAGTGACACATAAGGTGTTTTCACTAATCGCTTCGCCAAGAAATACGTTAATGCATTAACGCGGTAACCGACAACCATAGGACGTTTTAAAAGCATACATTCCAGCGCCACTGTGCCAGAAGCCAATAGCACTGCATCTGAAGCGGTAATGACATTACGCGCTGTATCATCCACCAGCACAAAATCGAGTTCCGGAGCCGTCTCTTTCCAAGCAGCTTCAAACTGCTCACGACGCTTCTGACTGACTAAGGCAACAACGAAACCAAGATCAGGGTATTTCTCACGCAGTTTTTGACAGGTTTCGATAAATGGCTGTGCGAGCATTTTCATCTCACCACCACGACTCCCTGGCAATACAGCTAACCAGCGGCGTGTTGGATCAAGTCCAAGAAGTTGCTGTGCTGGTAATTTATCATTTTGCAGCGGAATCGAGTCTGCCAACGTGTGTCCGATGAATTCACAAGGGACATTAAACTTATCGTAAAAGGCTTTTTCAAACGGTAGAAATGCTAAAACAAGATTGGTCGCCGCTTCAATTTTAAAAATTCGCTTTTGGCGCCAAGCCCAAACAGAAGGGCTGACATAATGCACAGTCTTGATACCCGCATTTTTGAGGTCCAACTCAAGGCGCAAATTAAAGTCTGGCGCGTCGATACCCACAAACACATCTGCCGGGTTAGAGGTAAAGTATTTAACCAATTCAGCTTTGACTTTCAGTAGACGAGATAAGCGACCAAGCACCTCAACTAAGCCCATTACAGACAACTCTTCCATATCAAAGAGTGACTCACACCCTTGAGCTATCATTTTCGGACCACCAATACCGACAAACTCTGCGTCTGGGTATTGCTGCTTAATTGCTTTGATAAAGCCTTCACCTAACGTATCACCAGACATCTCTCCGGCAACAATACCTACGCGCAGCGGCTTTCTCGCTTCAGACATACTTTTAGCCTTAAATTATGGAAGAATGTGAGCATAGCAAATGAATATCGCTAGCCTTAAAACACAAAAAGACCGCAGCATTTAAGTTGCGATCTTTTCCAATCGTCAGTTCAATCGCAAATTAACGAATGATGCCACGTTCCGTCTTTTCCAAAATGGAAATGAAACGTTCTACAGCAGGCCATTCTTGCGCAATCTCTTTCAACACTGGCAACACTTCTGCTTGCGTTTTACCTGAGCGGTAGATCTCTTTGTACGCTTTTTGAATTGCGCGAATCTCCGCTTTTTCAAAACCGTTACGTTTTAAACCTACTAGGTTCAAACCGAAAGGCGTTGCATGGTTACCCTGTGCAAGTACGTATGCAGGTACGTCTTGAACAACCGCAGAACAGCCACCAACGTAAGCATAAGCACCAACACTACAGAATGGGTGAATGGCAGATAGCGCCATTACGCCAGCGTAATCTTCGACAGTTACATGTCCGCCAAGGATCGCATTGTTACCAATGTGAGTATTATTGCCAACAACACAGTCATGAGCGATATGCGCGTTAACACAAAGTAGGTTGTCATTACCGACAATAGTGGTCGCTTTGTCTTGCACCGTGCCACGATGAATTTGCACCGCTTCACGGATCACATTGCGATCACCGATAACTACTGTTGTATCTTCGCCGCCGTATTTCTTGTCTTGGTTCTCTTCGCCAATAACAGCATGTGGGAAAATGCGGTTCTCTTTACCGATAACCGTATTACCTTTGATAACAACATGCGACATCACTTCTGTGTTGTCGCCAATTTTCACGCCAGAAGTGATGTAAGTAAAAGGTCCAACAGTTACGTTTGCACCAATCACCGCACCTTCTTCTACTACTGCGCTTGGATGAATTTTTGCTGATTCGTGAATCATCTTAAAACTCTCTACGTGCACATTTTAGTTCAGCAGAACATACAACTTCACCGTCTACTTTCGCGACACCATTAAACAGAGCGATACCACGACGTTCTTTCAAGAATTCCACTTCGATAATCAGTTGGTCGCCAGGAACAACTGGCTTGCGGAATTTTGCGTTATCGATACTTGCGAAGTAGTAAAGTTCATTTTCTTTCGATGCGCCAAAAGATTTAAACGCTAGCAAACCTGTAGCTTGAGCCATAGCTTCAAGAATCAGTACGCCAGGGAAAATCGGTAGCTGTGGAAAATGACCAGTAAACTGAGGTTCATTTACTGAAACGTTTTTAAGGCCAACCAGATATTTGCCTTCTTCATAATCTGTTACGCGATCAATCAACAAAAACGGATAGCGATGAGGAAGTAGCTCCTGAATTTCGGTGATATTCATCGTTTTCTTTTCAGTAGTCAAAGTCATATTCCTATTCATTAAATTTTCAAAAAATCTTTTCGGCATTATAGACGAAAAAGACTCGCACTTTGCGAGCCTTATCGACAAAGGTCTGTAAAATATGCCTTTAAGCGTCGTTTTTTTGCGCTAATTGCTTTTCAACTTCTTTAAGACGCTTGTTCATCTCGTCAATACGATGAACACGAGTCGCAGTCTTACGCCACTCTTTGTTTGGTTGTAAAGGAATACCTGACGAGTACATGCCTTTTTCTTCGATGCTGCGCATTACCATACCCATACCCGTGATGGTGACACCATCAGCAATAGTAATGTGGCCGTTAATAACACTTGCACCGCCAATAATGCAGTACTTACCAATTTGAGTGCTTCCGGCGACAACTGTACCACCAGCCATGGCTGTACCATATCCGATGTGCACGTTGTGAGCGATTTGAATTTGGTTATCGATGATCACGTTATCTTCGATAACGGTAT
Organism: Vibrio sp. Hal054; assembly: GCF_037162405.1. Taxonomy (NCBI): domain Bacteria; kingdom Pseudomonadati; phylum Pseudomonadota; class Gammaproteobacteria; order Vibrionales; family Vibrionaceae; genus Vibrio; species Vibrio sp. Hal054. The sequence goes on from NZ_JARLUT010000001.1 coordinate 2,436,944, forward strand.
CGTCTAGCGCACCACGGTCGATAGTGGTACATGCACCAATTTCAACACGGTTACCAATTCGTACAGAACCGATTTGAGGGATCTTAACCCATTCGCCACGCTCATTTGCATAGCCAAAGCCATCGGAACCAATCACTGTGCTTGATTGAATCAGGCAGTCAGAACCGATTTCAACGCCATGGTAAACACTGACATTCGCCCAAAGTTTGGTGTTGTTGCCCAATTTGGCATTTTTGCCAATAAAGCAGCCAGCACCAATCACTACGTTATCACCCAACTCTACACCTGACTCGACCACAGCATTGGCACCAATCGAAACGTTAGTACCCATGACTACGTCTGCAGCGACAACGGCACTTGCAGCCACACCATTTTCAGCCGGTGCAGGCGTCAAATCTAACGCTTGCGCTACCTTAGCAAAGGCAACATAAGGGTCAGCAACAACCAACACATTCGACGGACACAGCGATCGCTCTGACTCTTTCACCATTAACACTGTCGCTTTTGATTCCGCTAAGTGTTTGCTGTATTTAGGATTCGACAAAAAGGTCACATCGCCTTCTTGTGCGCTGTCCATCGGAGCAACACGATAAACGACAGCATTGCTATCACCGTGTAACTCACCGCCAGTAATTGCTGCTAATTCAGCTAAAGTCAGTGTTTTCATGTTTAAATGCTTTTGTCTATAAGAGCTAGTTATTTGATTGATTTAATTACTTTTTCTGAAATATTGAACTCAGGCTTTCCGTATTGCATAGCGCTGATATCAATGATCATGTCGTAACCTTCTTTCTCAGCCACTTTCTTCACAGCATCTTGGATCACTTGGAATAGCTTTTGTTTTTCTTCCGCTTCACGTTGAGCAGACGCTTTGTCCAGTGCTTGAGCTTTGATTTTGTAAGTGCTGTCCAACTGACCGATTTCGATACGCAGTTTTTCAACTTCATCTTGGCTCATCAGAGAAGAGTCACGCTTCAGTTTTTCAATCTTGGTTTTAGCTTGTGCTTGAATGCTTTGCAGCTCTGCCGCTTTATCTTCAAACTCAGCTTTCATTTTTTGCAGCACAACTTCACGCTGCGGCAATGCTTGGAATACTTGCGCAGTATTGATGTAACCGACTTTTTGCGCGGCTTCAGCTGCATTTGCGAACATTGATGAGCTAAGAACAAGAAGACTAACACCAGCAGCTTTCATCATATTTTTCAAAATACTTTCCTCTATTAGAACGTTTTACCGATGGTGAATGTGAAGAACTCTTCATCATCCCCTTCGTAAATTTTTATCGGCTTAGCCAACGAGAAGACCAGAGGGCCCATCGGTGACATCCATTGTAGTGCAACACCATAAGATGAACGATAATTGGTTGGGTCTGAGTAATCATAATAGTACTCGTTACCATAATCTGCGCCGCCATCACGGTAGTCAAACTCAGTATCCCAGACACTTGCCATATCGAAGAAAATACTGGTGCGAATTTGGCTACGCGCTTCATCCGATGCAAATGGCGTTGGAACGATTAACTCGATACTACCTAATGCGATCGCGTTACCACCAACAGATTCATCAGAGGCAATATCCGAACCATTGTTGGAGCTCGAATAATCACGATATACCGCTTTCGGGCCAGCTGAGTTTGAACCAAAACCTCTTAGACTGGTGAAACCACCCGCATAGAAGTTTTCATAGAATGGATATAAGTTGTCGTTACCATCCGTCTGACCATAACCATTACCATAACCCAATCGACCGCGAAGCAACAACGCAAACTCATGTTTCTTGGTTAATGGGAAATATTGGCGAACATCATACTGCAGTTTAAAGAACTGTGCGTCAGAGCCAGGTACGGTCATTTTATAGTAAGCACGTTGATAGTTACCCGCGGTCGGAAAATAACCTTTATTCAGGTTGTTACGCGTCCAAGATAGGTTGATATCAAAGTCATTTGTCACCAAACTGCCATCGCTATCAACATTGCTTGCCTGTGCAATCAGGAAGCGCTCAACCTGCAAGTAAGGAGACAAATTGCCGAGCTTGTTGTGTGTATAGCCGACACCAAACTCAAAGCGGTTTAGTTCATCAAACGGGAAACCCCAAGTCAGGTTGGTACCGTAACTTTCATTGGTATAGTCAACAATACCCGCTTCCGACGCTTCAAACTGGTTGTAAAAAACTTTACCACCTAAGCTCACACCATCGAGGTTCCAGTATGGGTCGCGGTATTCTAATGTGACGTTCTTTTGGTAATCGTTGGTCATTGCGCTGATACCAACGCGGTTACCCGTACCAAGGAAGTTGTCTTGTTGCAGACCAACTTGGAAACTCACACCCGATTCAGTACCGTAACCAATACCGAAGTTTACGCTACCAGAGTTGGCTTCTTTAACGTTATAAACAAGGTCAACTTGGTCTTCGCTGCCCGGAACTCGAACTGTTTGTACATCTACAGTTTCGAAGAAACCTAAACGGCTCAAACGCGCTTTACCCGTATCTATCGCTTTCGAACTTAACCAACTGCCTTCCATTTGACGCATTTCACGACGAAGTACTTCGTCACGAGTCGCATTGTTACCAACAAAGCGAATGTCGCGTACATAAATACGCTTGCCAGCTTCTACGTTGACAACTAGGGAGACTTCTTTGGTTTCGTCATTAAACTCTGGAATCGTACGAACTTGAGGATATGCATACCCCGCCTCACCAAGAACGCGTTTTACGCCCTCTTCAAGCTGAGTAACGGCAGAGCCGTTATAGGTTTCGCCATCTTCAAACGGAATCAGGGCATTGAAGTCATCTTCTTTGCCGATAAGTTCACCACGGAATTTTACGCCCTTGACTGTATAAGGTTCACCTTCAGTCAGGTTCAACGTGATATAGACACCTTTCTTATCTGGAGAGATAGAAACGTTGGTCGATTCAACCTGAAACTTTAAGTAACCACGATCAAGATAGTAAGAACGAAGAGCTTCAATATCACCTGCTAAAACCTGTTTCTGATACTTATCATCAGAAAGGAAGTTCCACCATGCAACATCAACATTGAGGTTAAAACGAGACAAAAGCTCTTCGTCAGAAAAGACTTCGTTACCGATAAAGTTGATCTGCTGAATTTTTGCAGAAACGCCTTCGGTAAAAACAAACTTCAAATCAGCGCGATTACGCGGCAACGGTGTAACAACAGCCTGAACGGTCGCGTTGTACTTACCAACACTGTAATAAAAGTCTTCAAGACCTTTTTCAATGTTGCTTAACGTTGTGCGATCTAATGCTTCGCCCACTCGAATACCTGAAGCATCGAGGTTTTGCTGAAGCTGCTCTTCTTTGATTGCCTTGTTACCAGAGAAAGATACCGTTGCTATCGTCGGGCGTTCTTTCACCTCAACAACCAGCACGTCACCGTCTCTTAGAACTTTGACATCCTCAAAGTTACCAGATGCGTATAGCGCTTTGATAATCCCTGCAACATCTTGAGAGTCGACAGAATCACCGATACGAACTGGCATTTTCAACAAAGCTGCACCAAGTGCCACACGTTGCAATCCGTTGATCTGAATGTCCTGTACAACAAAATTTTCGGCACTGTTCGCCGACACGCTGGTTGCGAGCAGTGTCGCGAAAAGGATCTTTTTCATTGCCATATGTATTTGAATTATTCCTTACTACAGCTTTTGCCTAATGCTAATCAATCACAGGCGAGTAAAATCGTTAAATAATGCCACGGCCATTAAGGAGAAAATGATTGCCCCACCAATTCGATAGCCCATTTCTTGTACTTTTTCTGGTACCGGGCGACGGGTAATTCCCTCAATAGCAAAAAATAATAGGTGTCCGCCATCTAACATCGGTAGTGGCACCAAATTTATAATTCCTAAATTCACACTAATCAGTGCTAAGAAGCCCAAGAAGTAAACCAAACCGTAATCGGCTGTCGTTCCCGCGCCTTTGGCAATCGAAATTGGACCGCTTAAATTATTCAGACCAACATCACCAACAATAAGTTTCTTCAACATATTGACGGTTAAACCAATAACTTGCCCTGTTTTTTCGACCGCTTTACCAACCGATTCAAATACACCATATTGGAGATCAAAGCGATAATTTTCAGGCCATTCTGCGACTTCAGGTGCGATACCAGCAAAGCCAATCACTTTCCCTTGAGCAACATTCTTTGCCTGAGGAGTTAAAACCAGAGATAACTCTTCACCTTGTCGTTCAACTTTCAATTGAAGTGGCTTGTCAGGGCTGTTTTGGATAGCCGTCACGACCTGTTGCCAGTCATTGATAGCAATAGCATCAATGTGCGTCAGAACATCACCAACCTCAAGACCAGCAAGCTGACCTGCCCCCCTTCGGATACACTCTGTAAAGACATATAAATTTCAGGTGTATAAGGTTTAAAGCCTAAGGCCTCCATAGCAGACTCTGATTCTGGATCAAAGTTCCATTCTGAGAGGTCTAAAGTTTTAATTTCGTCGAATCCAACACCTTCTTGAGATGTTACAGACATTACCAATTGCTTATCACCGATATGGTCGATCAAGCCCATGTTGACCGATTCCCAATTCAGTGTTTCGACACCCGCAACGGATTTAATTTGCATACCAGACTCAAGACCAGCTTGAGCTGAAATGGAATGAGGAACAACTTCGCCAATAACAGGCTTAACTGATGGGACCCCGACGAGGAAAACCAGCCAGTAGGCAAAAATCGCAAAGAAAAAGTTAAATGCTGGACCGGCAGCAACGATAGCTGAACGTTTCCAAAGTGGCTTTTTATCAAATGCATAGCACTGCTGATCAGCAGGCACATCGTCCACACGCCCATCAAGCATTTTAACGAAGCCACCCAGTGGTATCATTGAGATGCTGTATTCCGTACCATCTTTGCCAATTTTGCTCCAGATGGATTTACCGAAACCAATAGAAAATTTTTCGACTTTGACGCCACACTTTCTGGCAACCCAGAAGTGTCCAAATTCATGCACCGCGACTAATATGCCAAGGGCAACGATAAAGGAGACAAAGTTCCACAAAATGCCACTCATAATATACGCTCTTTAAGTGCTTGGTTAGCTAGCTTGCGAGCCATTGTATCTAGCTCTAGTAGGCTTTCCAAGTCGTAGGAATGTAACTGGTTATTAGAGCCACATGCTTGTTCCAACACACGTTCATTAATTACTGCAATATCGGTAAAGCGAATTTGTCCTTTCAGGAACGCCTCCACTGCTATCTCATTTGCCGCATTTAATGATGTTGTTGCATGTTGTCCTTCATAACAAGCATCAATAGCCAATTTCAAACAAGGGTATCGTTGATAATCCACGTCCATGAATGTCAGCTCACTTAAACGAGTGAAGTCTAGAGGTTTTACACTCGCACTAACTCGATGTGGATAAGCCATAGTGTACGCGATTGGCGTTGCCATGTCTGGTTCACCCATCTGTGCTATCACGGAACCATCTTTAAACTGCACCATGGAATGAATTACCGACTGAGGGTGAATCAACACTTTAAGCTGCTCTCTTGAAGCGTTAAACAACCATTTAGCTTCAATATACTCCAACCCTTTGTTCATCATGGTTGCCGAATCAACGGAAATCTTAGGCCCCATAGACCAATTAGGATGAGCAATCGCCTGCTCAGGAGTAACGCTTGCTAACGTGCTGATATCACTATAGCGAAATGGACCACCCGAACCTGTCAGCAAAATATGAGACACACCATTAGAAGTGAGATCACAGCGACCTAGCTGAGATTGCACCTCTCTAGGTAGACACTGAAAGATAGCATTATGTTCACTATCGACAGGTAAAAGTTCAGCACCATATTGTTCAACAGCATCAATAAACAACTGCCCGGACATTACAAGTGCTTCTTTATTAGCAAGCAACACTCGTTTACCCGCTTTAACCGCCGCCATAGTTGGCACTAAGCCCGCTGCACCAACGATAGCGGCCATGACAGTATCAACGTCATCCATAGAGGCAACATGACACATAGCATCAATGCCATATAACACTTCAGTGCGAAGATTAAGCCCAGACAACTGTAAGGAAAGTTCTTGAGCAGCTTTAGCCGTCGCCATCACAGCATATTGTGGCTTCCAAATCAGGCATAGCTCACGCATTTTTTCTACGTTAACACCTGCCGCCAAAGCAACAATTTGGAATTGTTCTGGATTTTCTTTAACTACTTTAAGTGTGCTAGCACCAATAGAGCCTGTTGCACCAAGAATCGTTAACTTACGCATAGCAAAACCGTTGTTAATAATAGGAATAGGCAAGACGCGCTTGCCTATCTGTTAAAGCATGAAGTAAAGAAAAGCGAAAACAGGGAAAGCGGCTGTCAGGCTGTCTATACGATCAAGTATACCGCCATGCCCTGGAATAATATTGCTACTGTCCTTGATACCGGAAACTCGTTTGAACATACTTTCAACTAGGTCACCAAGCACAGAAATAACCACCGTTACTAAGATGGTGAATAGCATGACAGGCACAGAAGAGAATTGAATGCTAAACAAGTCGGCAAATATCCACCCCACCAACATTGCCACAATAACACCACCTACTAAGCCTTCCATCGTTTTGTTTGGGCTAACAGCAGGCGCCATTTTGTGCTTACCGAAGCTTTTACCAGCGAAATACGCTCCGCTATCTGCAGACCATACGATAAAGCAAACAAATAGAACTAGACGAGCACCGTGATACGAATCAACAGCAATATTTTCTGCTCGAAGGAAAATTACACTCCAGAAAAACGGAATCAGTGTAAGAAGGCCAAACAGGTGGCGCAGAATATTGGAGTTTTCCCACCATGGGCGAGATTTAGGATAACTAATAGCTAGAAAGCTAGAGAATACCCACCATAAACTACCCACGATGAGTAACAAAAAATGAGAATCACTGAGAGAATGGAACCAAGCATCGTCTGGGACTAACCAAAAGTAACTTCCTACCCCAGCAATAACTGCGGGGACTAATGCAAGGTAACGAGAGGAAGCATTTACAAACTGTGTCCATTCCCATGAACCAATAAAGGTCACCGTTGCCAATGCAACCATGAACCAAGGAAGGGAGAGATAAAAAATGGCTAAAATCACCAAAGGTGCAAGTATGAGCGCTGTAATTATTCTTTGCTTCAAACTTTAAAATCCTATTTTATTTTTCCATCAATGCCTTGATTTGTTCACCGGTGCAGCCAAAACGACGCTCACGATTAACAAACCAAGTCACTGCTTCAACCAAACTTTCCTCACCAAATTCTGGCCAGTAAGTTGGCGTGAAATACAGCTCAGCATAAGCCAGCTGCCACAGCATAAAGTTACTGATGCGACATTCACCGCCAGTACGAATCATTAAATCAACTTCAGGAATATCTGACATGGTCAAATGTGCACGGATGGTTTCCTCAGTAATATCAGAAGCAACCAACTCACCTTGCGCAACCTTTTCCGCAATGCTTCGGGTTGCTTGAGTAATATCCCATTGACCACCATAATTTGCCGCGATATTGATCAACATGCCTGTATTATCTTTCGTCAGCTCTTCTGCCTGAGCAATTTTATTTTGCAAGCGCTCACTAAAACGACTCTTATCACCGATAACACGCAGACGTAATTGATTTTTATGCAGTTTCTTAACTTCAGTCGTCAGAACCGTCATAAACAACTCCATTAGCACACCCACTTCTTCTTCAGGGCGACGCCAATTCTCACTGCTAAATGCGAATAAGGTGACAGCTTGGATTCCTAAACGTGCGGCAGTAGAGATTGTTTTACGAACGGATGCCACACCATTCTTGTGTCCGAAAACACGAGGTTTACCCTGCTCTTTTGCCCAACGGCCATTGCCATCCATAATGATTGCAATATGTTGTGGTAAAGCTTCTGGAGAGAGTTGCGAATTTTGCATAAGGAAGTTTTGACGATAAAAAGATGGTGAAGAGTAGCATAGTTAAACGCTGTGCTGCGAGCACAGCGTTTATATCATTGAAAGTTATGAGAGATTAAACTTCCATGAGTTCTTTTTCTTTTACTGCAAGAACTTCATCGATTTTCTTCACAGCTAGGTCTGTCAGTTTTTGGATTTCGTCTTGTGCTTTACGATCTTCATCTTCAGAAATTTCTTTATCTTTTAGAAGACCTTTAAGATCGCTGTTTGCATCACGACGGATGTTACGTACAGCAACACGAGCACCTTCAGCTTCGCCACGTACAATCTTAACTAGGTCACGACGACGCTCTTCCGTTAGCGGAGGAAGTGGAACGCGGATAACAGTGCCCGCAGACATCGGGTTTAGGCCCAAGTCTGATGCCATAATTGCTTTTTCAACTTTTGGCGTTAATTCTTTGTCGAAAACAGTAATAGCAAGCGTACGAGCATCTTCTGCTACAACGTTTGCAACTTGACTTAGAGGCGTTGGTGCACCGTAGTACTCCACAGAGATACCAGAAAGTAGGCTTGGGTGCGCACGACCAGTACGTACTTTAGAAAGGGTGTTTTTTAATGCTTCAACACTTTTGTCCATACGCTCTTGAGCGTCTTTTTTAATCTCATTAATCACAATTTCACCTTAATTCTTGTTTCATCTAGAGAGTGATTATACTTAGGCGCTGATTAGCGTACCTTCCGCTTCACCCATAACCACACGGCGTAGAGCGCCAGGTTTGTTCATATTGAATACGCGGATCGGCATGCCGTGATCACGAGCCAATGTAAATGCCGCTAAATCCATTACTTTCAATTCTTTCTCAAGAACGTCGTTGTAAGAAAGTTTATCATACAACTGAGCATCTGGGTTAGCTACAGGGTCAGCCGAGAACACTCCATCAACTTTCGTTGCTTTTAGAACGATATCCGCTTCAATTTCAATACCGCGCAGACACGCAGCTGAATCCGTTGTGAAGAATGGGTTACCAGTACCTGCCGAGAAAATCACAACACGACCGCCACGTAGCTGGCTGATAGCATCTGCCCAGTTGTAATCGTCACACACACCATTCAATGGAATTGCAGACATTACACGAGCATTCACATACGCACGGTGAAGTGCATCACGCATTGCCAAACCATTCATCACTGTCGCTAGCATCCCCATGTGGTCACCCACAACACGGTTCATGCCCGCTTTCGCCAGACCAGCGCCACGGAATAAGTTACCGCCACCGATAACAACGCCCACTTGGACACCAAGCTCCACCAGTTCTTTCACTTCTTGAGCCATACGATCTAGAACGGCTGGATCAATACCAAAACCTTCTTCACCTTGAAGCGCTTCACCGCTAAGTTTTAACAGAATACGTTGATATACTGGTTTAGGGTTCGTTGTCATGGACTTTACCTTCCAAAGAGAGTTGTTGATTAACAGTCATGAATAGGCTTACTCAAGTAAGCACATTCATCACGGTTAAGCTGCTGGCTGAACTATATAACTTCGTGAGTTATACAAATGAGCGTGCTAAACATTCACCAGCTTATTCGTGAAAAGACCGCAGCCTTGGCTACGGTCTTTTTATAAGCAATTCGCTAAGGATTAACCTTTTTGAGCCAATGCTACTTCTTCAGCAAAGCTTAGGCCTTCAGCTTTCTCGATACCTTCACCAACTTCTAGGCGAACGAAAGTAGAAACAGCAGCGCCACGCTCTTTAAGGATTTCACCAACAGATTTCTTAGGTTCCATTACGAATGGTTGACCAGTTAGAGAAACTTCGCCAGTGAATTTCTTCATGCGGCCTTCAACCATTTTCTCTGCGATTTCTTTTGGCTTGCCTTCGTTCATAGCGATTTCAACTTGAACTTCACGCTCTTTAGCAACTACGTCTGCTGGTACGTCTTCAGGGTTAACGTACTCTGGACGAGAAGCAGCTACGTGCATTGCAACGTGTTTTAGAGTTTCAGCGTCGCCTTCACCAGCAACAACAACACCGATCTTCTCACCGTGACGGTAAGTAGCTAGTGCAGCACCCTCAACATATTGTACGCGACGGATGTTTACGTTTTCGCCGATTTTAGCTACTAGAGCAACGCGAGTTTCTTCGAATTTAGCTTGTAGTTCTTCAACAGAAGCTTTAGACGCTAGTGCATCTTCAGCAACTTGGTTTACGAACGCAGTAAAGTTAGCATCTTTTGCAACGAAGTCTGTTTGACAGTTAACTTCAAGAAGAACAGCTACACCGTTTGCTTCTTTGATTGCGATAGTACCTTCAGCAGCTACGTTACCTGCTTTTTTAGCAGCTTTAGCAGCGCCAGACTTACGCATGTTTTCAATCGCTAGCTCGATGTCACCGTTTGTTTCAACAAGCGCTTTTTTACATTCCATCATACCTGCGCCAGTACGTTCGCGCAGTTCTTTTACTAGAGCAGCAGTAACAGCCATTCTCTATTCCTCAGTTAAATTCTGGATAAGGTAAAAATTGAGGGCCTACATTATCGGCCCCCAATACTAACTATAACCTAGCATATGTTTCAGTTTTTGACTCATACGCTAAGTGAGACTCGGAGCCGCTATTATTCAGCTTCTACGAAACCGTCTTTTTCAGCAACTACAGCTACGTCTTTGTTACGGCCTTCATTTACTGATTCAGCCGCTGCGTTTAGGTATAGTTGAACTGCACGGATTGCGTCGTCGTTACCAGGGATAACGTAGTCAACGCCGTCTGGGTTAGAGTTAGTATCAACAACCGCGAATACTGGAATACCTAGGTTGTTTGCTTCTTTAACTGCGATGTGCTCGTGATCAGCGTCGATTACGAATAGAGCGTCTGGTAGACCGCCCATGTCTTTGATACCACCAAGAGATTTCTCTAGCTTCTCCATTTCACGAGTACGCATTAGAGCTTCTTTCTTAGTTAGCTTGTCGAAAGTACCGTCTGTAGACTGTGCTTCAAGATCTTTTAGACGCTTGATTGATTGACGAACAGTTTTCCAGTTAGTTAGCATACCACCTAACCAACGGTTGTTTACGTAGTATTGGTTGCTTGCAAGAGCAGCTTCTTTAACAGCTTCAGATGCAGCGCGCTTAGTACCTACGAAAAGAACTTTACCTTTTTTCTCGCCAACTTTAACTAGCTCAGCTAGAGCTTCGTTGAACATTGGTACAGTTTTTTCAAGGTTGATGATGTGAACGCGGTTACGAGCACCGAAAATGAATGGCTTCATTTTTGGGTTCCAGTAACGAGTTTGGTGACCGAAGTGAACACCAGCTTTCAGCATGTCGCGCATTGATACAGTTGCCATTATAAAATCCTCTATGGGGTTAGGCCTCCACATCCCCCATGCATCCGACTCCTAAGCTAATACTTGGAGCACCCCGGAACACGTGTCGGAATGTGTGTGATTTAAGATAAAAGTTAATGGAACAAAATCTGATTCGCCTATATAGAAGAAAACAGACCCTGATTCCGGCGCGCTTTATACCATATTTTTCACCTTTATGGCTAGAAAAAAATGCCTCTCGCTTGTCAGCGACTAACGCTCACTCTGGTGAAAATCCATCAATAAATGCTCAACGCTTAGAAGTCATTATAGGCGATCATAACAATTCTTATTTGAGTGTTTTCTTGCGCTTCCACTTTCCACTGATACAATAACGCGATTAGCACACACCAAGTGCAAACACGAATATATAGAGTAAAGCCGATGTCTGTAAAAATTAAGAATGCTGAAGAAATAGAAAAAATGCGCGTTGCTGGTCGCTTAGCCGCAGAAGTTCTAGAAATGATTGAACCTTATGTAAAAGCAGGTGTGACCACTGAAGAGCTGGATCAAATCTGCCATAAACACATCACCGAAGTTCAAGGCGCAATCCCAGCACCTCTCAATTACCACGGCTACCCTAAGTCAATCTGTACATCGATCAACCACATTGTGTGTCATGGTATTCCTGCAACTCAAGATACCACTTTCGGTCAATTGGTTCGCCCTGCGGTACTAAAAGACGGTGACATCATCAATATCGATATCACTGTTATCAAAGATGGTTACCACGGCGACACGTCGAAAATGTTTTTAGTGGGTGATGTATCTCCTGCGGACAAGCGCCTATGTATGGTTGCACAAGAAAGCTTGTACTTATCACTGAAGAAAGTGAAGCCGGGTATTCAACTTGGTGAAATCGGTACAACTATCGAGAAGTACATCAAAACGAACAATAAGAACAACCCTAGCACTAAGTTTTCTATTGTTCGAGACTATTGTGGTCACGGCATTGGTGCTGAGTTCCACGAAGAGCCGCAAGTGGTTCACTACAAGAACAGTGATCGCACCATCCTTCGTGAAGGCATGACATTTACCATCGAACCAATGATTAACGCTGGTAAGTTCGGTTGTCGTTTAGATGATGAAGATGATTGGACTGTTTACACTGCAGACGGCAAGAAATCTGCTCAATGGGAGCACACGATTTTAGTCACTGCTGACGGTTGTGAAATTCTGACCTTACGTGAAGAAGAATCACTCCCTCGCTTCCTCGTTAATGCTTAAGCGAAATTAAAATTGAATACCGATAAAAATATCCCTGCTCTCAGGGATATTTTTTTATCTGTTCGTATCTGTTAGATTCATTTCAACACGTACTTATTTGTTATCTCAATAAGAGATACCAGCATGGATGCTTTGACTATGCCTTTTCAGTCTCCTTTAACTTTTTCTGATGAACAACTGACCATCGGTGAGCTAAAACAACAGCTTGAACATTTTGCCCAGTATCAGAAGCAAGAATTTTTGAATCACCACCCTGTGGCTGATCTTGTTTTAGGACGTTCAGAGTATATGGATTTACTCCTGCATCGTTTATGGCAACATTTCGGGTTTATTGACAACCCTGAGCTTAGCTTAGTCGCGGTAGGCGGCTACGGACGGGGGGAACTTCATCCACTTTCTGACATCGATATTTTGATCATCTCGAACAAAAAAATCGCTGAAGAGACAGAACGTAAAGTCAGCGAATTTATTACTCTACTTTGGGATTTACGCTTAGAAGTGGGACACGCGGTTCGCACTGTTGATGAATGCTCAGAGATAGGCAGATCTGACTTGACGGTCGCAACCAACTTACAAGAAGCACGACTATTAGCAGGCAGTGAAGATACCTTCCACCGCTTGAAAATGCTGATTCATTCAGAATCTTTCTGGCCAAGCGAAACCTTCTACAAAGCGAAGATTCAAGAACAGCGTGAACGTCATGCACGTTATCACGATACCACCTACAACCTTGAACCAGATATAAAGTCTACTCCCGGTGGCCTGCGTGACATTCATACTCTAAGCTGGGTTGCCCGCCGCCACTTTGGCGCAACCTCGCTTTATGAGATGAGCCGCTACGGATTTTTAACCGATGCGGAATATAGAGAGCTGGTTGAGTGCCAAGACTTTTTGTGGCGAGTGCGCTTTGCCCTTCACATGGAACTCAAACGCTACGACAACCGCCTGACATTTGGCTTGCAGGCACAAGTTGCAGAACATTTGGGCTTTACTGGTGAAGGCAACCGAGCGGTTGAGATGATGATGAAAGAGTTCTACCGCACGGTTCGCCGAGTTGCAGAACTCAACAAAATGCTGCTAAAGCTGTTTGATCAAGCCATTTTGAACAATGGTGAAGAGTGTGAACCCGTCATCCTCGATGAAGATTTCCAACGTCGCGGTAGCTTGATCGAAGCCAGAAAGCCTGCTCTGTTTCAAGCAAGGCCAGAAACAATTTTGGACATGTTTCTCCATATCGCTAACGACTCAACCATTGATGGTGTGGCTCCGGCAACCATGCGCCAGTTACGCACTGCTCGCCGCCGATTGAACAAGTTCTTGCATACCATCCCTGAAGCACGCGAAAAGTTCATGGAACTTGTGCGTCATCCGAATGCGTTGCACAGAGCATTCAGCTTAATGCACAAACTGGGCGTTCTAGCCGCTTATCTGCCGCAATGGAGCCAAATAGTTGGTCAGATGCAATTCGACCTGTTCCATGCTTATACCGTTGATGAGCATAGTATTCGACTTCTCAAACACATCAATACCTTTGGCGATCCAGCAAATCATGACAGACACCCAATCTGTTGCGAAATCTATCCTAAATTGCAGAAAAAAGAGCTATTAATTCTTGCGGCTATTTTCCATGATATTGGTAAAGGACGAGGTGGGGATCACTCAGAGATCGGCGCGGGAGAAGCCTATGATTTCTGTATCGAACATGGGTTGTCAAAGCCAGAGGCCAAACTTGTATCTTGGTTAGTGCTCAATCACCTTTTAATGTCTGTGACTGCACAACGCCGAGATATTTACGATCCTGAAGTCATCATCGAATTTGCGAAAAAAGTCCGTGACGAAGAATACTTGGAATATTTAGTTTGCCTGACGGTTGCAGATATCTGTGCAACCAACCCAGAACTGTGGAATAGCTGGAAAAGAACCCTGCTTGCAGAGCTTTTCTATTCAACTCAACGCGCACTACGTCGTGGATTAGAAAACCCTGTAGATGTACGTGACCGTATTCGTCACAACCAACAGCTTGCTTCCGCTTTGTTACGTAAAGAAGGCTTTAGCAGCAGAGAAATTGAGTTACTCTGGCAAAGATTCAAGGCGGACTATTTCCTGCGTCATACTCACAAACAAATCGCATGGCACTGTACTCATTTACTTCGCCACAAAGATCCAACGCAACCATTAGTGATATTGAGTAAACGTGCGCCTCGCGGCGGTACAGAGATCTTTGTCTACACCAAAGACCAACCTTCCCTCTTTGCCAAAGTGGTTGGTGAGTTGGACAGACGCAACCTTAACGTCCATGACGCACAGATCATGACAAGCAAAGATGGCTATGTGCTCGATACCTTCATGGTACTAGATCAGAATGGTTCCGTGATTGAAGAAGCTCGTCATCAGGCTCTCAGTAAGCACATCGTTAACGTGCTAAAAAGCGAAAGCGCTCTCGAACTGAAAACACGTCGACTTCCTCGTCAGCTGAAGCATTTTACAGTAAAAACCACTATCGACTTTTTGCCGACCCGAAGTAAAAAGCGCACGCTTATGGAATTCGTCGCTCTTGACACTCCTGGGTTGCTAGCGACTGTTGGTGCTACCTTTTCCGAACTGAATTTGGATCTGCACGCTGCGAAAATCACTACAATGGGCGAACGCGCAGAAGACTTATTCATCTTAACCAGTCCACAAGGCAACAAATTAAGTGAAGAAGAAGAAGCTCTGTTACGAGAAAGATTAATCGAGAACGTCTCAGAGCTAGCACCAGATTGAAACTGTGATAAATAGCGATCTTGTCCACAACTTGATCTATTTAAGCAAAATCAGCTATCTAACACACTTCGAGGCTGCTACATTTACCTCAGGGTCTGTCTAAATTTCAAACTACTCAGACCCTATAAAATTGATGTAAAACACAAACCTAGAGGTCGCTTATGTTTCCACACCTCAATGGCTTAGGAATTCATGATCCTAGCCAGATAGAACGCTACTCTTTACGCCAAGAGGCGCAAAAAGATGTGTTAAAAATCTACTTTAAGAAGCAAAAAGGCGAATTATTCGCCAAAAGTGTAAAATTCAAATACCCAAGGCAGAAAAAAAGCGTTTTGGTTGACAGTGGAAGTCATCAATATAAAGAGGTCACAGAAATCAACCGCAACTTAACGTTGATTATTGATGAGCTCAATAAAATAACCCGACATGAGACACCAGAAGAAATCGATGTTAAACAGAAGATATTGAAAGATCTTCGCCACTTGGAAAAAGTGGTCGCAAGCAAGATAGCGGAAATCGAAGCAGACCTCGAAAAACTGTAAACTCAACGGTTATAAACAGAAAAGGTTCCCAATGGGAACCTTGATTTTTTCTATGATTACTGCAAAAGCTGGAATCTAATAGTCATGCGCTGTTCGTAGATTTTTGCCTTCGCAAGAATGCCGAGAGACTAGGCCATCCACCCCGCCCAATAGCCAATCAGTCCAAGACTAACAGCGGACATTACACCCGCCACTAAATCATCAATCATGATGCCTAGCCCGCCATGAACACGTTTGTCTAGCCAGCCTATTGGCCAAGGTTTTACCATGTCGAAAAAGCGGAACAAGACAAAGCCAGTTACAAGCCATTTCCAATCGAAAACTGGCAGATTAAACATAGGCACCACCAGCATAGTGATCCAAAAACCTGCGAATTCATCCCAGACAATCGAGCCATGATCATGCACTTTCATGTCATCGGAAGTAATTTGGCAAATTTTAATCCCTACGATGCTGGCAACCACCACCACAGCCACGTACAACCATAAAGGCAACTGCACAAGTAACAAGTAGAACGGAACTGAAGCCAGTGTACCCATCGTGCCAGGAATAATTGGAGACAAACCGCTTCCAAAACCGGTAGCTAGCAAATGCCAAGGATTACTTAATGAGATGAGTGATTTAGGATTCGTCATACTTCTACCTTATACATCAGCCTTGAAATGATCGTATCCTTCCAGTGACCAATTCAGCTTTTTACCTTTGTTGTGCAGTTCAAATGTGCCATGAGGTCGAATTTGACCGATACAGGTCACCTTGGTGCCCGTATGCGCAAGCACACTTTCAAGCGAACCTTTATTCTGTTCTGGCACAGTAAAACATAACTCGTACTCTTCGCCACTGGTTAAAGCACATTTTTGAGCGTCAGAAATATCACCAAGGAATTGAATGAGTTCTTTGGAGATAGGCAACAGGCTGGTATCAATAGAAGCGCCGACTTGTGAGCGATTCAAAATATGCTTTAAGTCTGCAATAAGACCATCAGAAATATCAATCGCGGACGAAGCGATGTTCAATAGAGCTTGCCCCGCCAAGACTCTCGGGTGAGAGATATAATGACGTTTTTCCAGCTCCAAAGCGAAAGGTTCGTGTCTTTTCTCAGCATCAAGCACAACACTTAGCCCTGCCTGACTGTCACCCAGTTCACCTGTGACATAAATCCAGTCACCAACTTTAGCGCCCGAACGAGTTAAAGCTCGGTTATCCGGTACAAATCCTTGCACTGTCAAACTAATGCTGAGAGGGCCTTTAGTTGTATCTCCACCTATAAGCTGGATATTGTAGTAATTCGCGAGTTCGAAAAACGCGTCACAAAATGGCTTCAGCCAAGCTTCATCAATAGAAGGTAAAGTTAACGCCATTGAGACCCAAGCAGGCGTAGCCCCCATTGCGGCTAAATCACTGATGTTTGAGGCTAATGCCTTATGAGCCACCCAAGCAGGATTAGCATCTGCTAAGAAGTGAGTGCCCGCTACTAAGGTATCCGTACTGATAGCAATACGTACACCTTCCGGCGCTTTCACAATTGCACAGTCGTCCCCAAGCGCGAGATGGACATCTTTACGCTGAGTTTGACGAGCAGAAAAATATTTATCGATTAGGTTAAATTCACCAAACATTCGGTCATTCCAATCCTGTCGAATAGACATTTGATATTCACGATATAAAAAAGGTCAGCAATTGCTGACCTTTATATGCTAAATCGAATTACGATTTTTTACGTACGTGCGGCGCTGCTTTATCAAGCACACCGTTAACAAACTTATGGCTATCTTCTGCTGCGAATACTTTCGCTAGCTCAATCGCTTCGTTGATAACGACTTTGTAAGGTACATCATCACGACGAGTCATCTCGTACATTGCAAGACGGAGCAATGCTAGCTCCATCATATCTAGGTCTTGCATTGGGCGAGACACAAAAGGTCTTAGCTTGCTATCTAGTTCCATGTGGTTAAGCACGACACCCGCTAAAAGGTCGCGGAAATAAACAACGTCAGTTTCTGGCGCAGCTAGTGCTGGTTCAGATGCGTGATGCTCTTCTTCATCATACTTACCATTTGATAAAAATTGCTCTTCAATTGTTGCAACATTATCTTTAGTAATTTGCCACGAATAAATAGCTTGTAGCGCAAATTGACGTGCATTACGACGTGCGGCTGGTTTCACACTGGCCCCCATTAGGAATCAATTTCAGAAAGAACGTTAATCATCTCAAGTGCGCTTAGTGCAGCTTCTGCACCTTTATTACCAGCCTTGGTTCCTGCGCGTTCAATAGCTTGATCGATTGTATCAACAGTTAGTACACCAAATGCCACTGGAATGCTGAATTCCATAGACACTTGTGCCAAACCTTTATTCATTTCACTACAAACATAGTCAAAGTGTGGTGTACCACCACGGATCACTGAGCCTAGAGAAACGATAGCGTCAAATTTACCTGTTTTTGCAACACGTTGCGCAGTAAGTGGCAGTTCAACTGCACCTGGGCAGCGAACCACAGTGATGTTATCGTCGCTCACCTGACCGTGACGCTTCAAAGTGTCGATGGCACCAGACAATAGACTTTCGTTAATAAAACTGTTGAAACGAGAAATCACAATCGCTACTTTTGCATTGGGTGCTGGGAAACCACCTTCTATCACTTTCATAAGCTTTCCTTTAACTCTGGTTCATCAAGTGAGAATCGCCGGATTCTAGCATAAGTTTGTGAGCTATATCTAATGGAAATTGGCTCGCGTAGTTATGAATAACCGACATTCAATCACTTGAATTAAAAATAAAGATGAAATTTAACCCGCAATAGAAATCTATTACGGGTTAATTTTAGCGCCTAGCTTTTTGGATTATTCGCAAACGTACTCAACAACGTTCAGACCAAAGCCACCTAGTGCGTGATACTTTTTGTTTGGTGAAGAGAGCAAACGCATATCACGAACCCCCAAGTCAGCTAGAATTTGCGAGCCCACTCCTACACGGCGTGACGTACCCTGCTTCTTAGCCATTGCTGGCGCATCACCACTGTCTTGCTGCTCAAACATTTTGATGCGGTGAACCAAAAGATCACTCGACTCTTCGTTGCCCAGAATGACCAGTACACCACCTTCTTCAGCTATACGTTTCATCGCACTTTGTAGAGTCCAACTGCGATCAGAGCTTCTGTTGCTATGAAGAATGTCTGTAAACATGTCTTGTAGATGAACACGAACTAATGGCGCTTTTTCCGTTAAATCGCCTTTTTTCATCGCAAAGTGAACTTGGTTATCGATGATGTCGCGGTAAGTAACCAATTCAAAATCACCGTATTCTGTTGGCAGTTTGCACTTAGCTACGCGTTCAATCGTCGTTTCTGTGTTATTGCGATGTTCAATCAGTGCAGCGATTGTGCCGAGTTTAATACCGTGCTTCTCTGCAAAAATTTCTAGGTCAGGGCGACGAGCCATGCTGCCGTCATCGTTAAGAATTTCCACAATCACAGACGCAGGTTCTAATCCAGCAAGACGCGCCAAGTCGCAACCCGCTTCAGTGTGACCTGCACGAACTAAAACACCACCATCTTGAGCTGTCAGCGGGAAAATATGCCCCGGCTGTACAAGATCAGACGCTTTAGCATCTTTTGCCACTGCCGCTTGAACAGTACGAGCGCGGTCTGCTGCAGAAATACCCGTAGTTACACCTTCTGCCGCTTCAATCGATACTGTGAAGGCAGTACTGTACTGAGCGTTGTTGTCTTGCACCATTGGTGGCAAGCCTAACTTTTCACAGCGCTCTTTGGTCATAGTCAGACAGATCAAACCACGGCCATGTGTCGCCATAAAGTTAATAATTTCTGGCGTAATGTGTTCCGCAGCAACGATTAAATCGCCTTCGTTTTCACGGTCTTCGTCATCCATCAGGATAACCATTTTACCAAGGCGGATATCTTCAATAATTTCTTGTGGCGTGCTGATTGGCATTATTCTTATCCTATTGTTAGCCGCTTAGGCGACTTCCGTTAAGTCAATCGGGTTAAAGTAGAACAGAGTTAAGCAAAACCGTTCTGTTGCAGAAATTCCATCGTCAATCGAGATTCAGGTTGTTTTGCCTGCTCTCTTCCTTGCAGTAAACGCTCTAGATAACGCGCTAATACGTCCACTTCCAAATTCACTTTTCGTCCGACTTGGAACGAATCGATCGTGGTTTCCTGAGTGGTGTGAGGAACGATGGTCAGTTTAAATGCGTTCTTACGTAAATCATTGACGGTCAGACTAATACCATCAACGGTAATTGAGCCTTTCTCTGCAACGTATTTATTCAGTTCTTCAGGTAATTCAACCCAGAATTCGATTGCTCGGCCTACGATGTTGCGCTCGACGATCTCGCCAACTCCATCAACGTGCCCCGATACAATATGTCCACCAAAGCGAGTAGTTGGCAGCATGGCTTTTTCCAAGTTCACCTTGTCGCCAGCTTTGTAATCGGCAAAGCCTGACTTTTTCAGTGTTTCCAGCGATAAGTCAGCGCTGTAACTCGTGTCATTAAAGTCCACGACAGTTAAACACACACCGTTAGTCGCAATACTGTCACCCAACTTAATATCAGACATATCCAGTTTGCCGACATTGACAGTGATGGTAACGTCTTCGCCTTTTGGTGTGATTGCGGTAAGTTGGCCGACCGCTTCGACAATTCCAGTAAACATATGATTAATCTTTTCTTTTTGATTCTATTGGCATAGGTACGGCGACAAGTCGAACGTCCGAGCCCACCAGCCGGCAATCTTTAATATCAAGTTCCAGCACTTGCTGCATATCCGTTAAGCCAAACGCGCCGAATAAACCGCGACCGTCACTACCCATAATTTTAGGTGCCAGATACAAAACAAGCTCGTCAACCAATTGCTCTTCAAGCAAAGATTTTGCAAGCGTCGCTCCAGCCTCTACCCAAATATGGTTGATATTGTGCGTCTTGGCTAATGTCGCGAATGTTTGGCGCAAATCTAGCTGACCTGATTGGTTCACTTCAACGATGACTTCAGCATTTTCATTACTAACTCGCAATACAGGAGAGTGAGAAGCATACAGTGCTAGCTGCGGATGTAATTTATTCTGCCTGTCCAAAATGACGCGAGCGGGTTGACGCAATTCGGCTTCGGGATAGTGCTCTTTTACGCTTTCTGGCAGCTCATTCCAACGCACGGTTAATGATGCATTATCATCAATAACCGTTTGGCTCGTAGACATTATTGCGCCTGCTTGTGCTCGATAATTCTGAACATTTTGGCGGGCCTGTTTTGATGTGATCCACTGACTCTTGCCGTTAGCAAGCGCGGTTTGACCATCGATACTAGCTGCCATTTTCAGTTGGACAAACGGCATGCCTGTTTGCATACGCTTAATGAATGCAGGGTTCAACGCTTTCGCATCCGCTTCAAGCAAACCGACTTCTACCTCAATGCCAGCATCACGTAGCATTTGAATACCACGACCTGAGACTTGAGGATTAGGATCTTGCATCGCACATATGACTTTAGAAACGCCAGCGTTAATCAGACCTTCAGCACATGGAGGTGTGCGTCCGTAATGAGAGCATGGTTCTAAAGTGACATAAGCGGTCGCACCGCGAGAGGATTCGCCTGCCATACGCAAGGCATGAACTTCGGCATGAGGTTCACCTGCGCGGTAATGGAAACCTTCACCAACGATAGATTCGCCTTGAGTGATCACACAACCGACATTAGGGTTGGGAGCAGTGGTAAAGCGACCTTTTTGAGCGAGCTTAATCGCTCGCGTCATCATTTGGTGATCAAAAGGGGTAAACTTCGGCATCATCTATTCTTATTCAGGGAATTTCGAGCGCTGGAAATCAGTCTTCTAACTTGGCAATTTCTTCGCCAAATTCACGTACATCTTCGAAACTACGATAAACCGAAGCAAAACGAATGTAGGCAACTTTATCTAATTCTTTCAATGCATCCATAACAAGGTTACCGATTAGCTGGCTAGGCACTTCTCGCTCGCCAGTGGCTCTTAGTTTGGATTTAATCGTGCTTATCGCAAGCTCAATCGAATCGGCGCTCACAGGGCGTTTTTCTAATGCACGTTGCAGGCCGCCAATCATTTTATCTTCATCAAAAGGTTCGCGATTACCATTCGACTTAATGACTCTTGGCATCACTAACTCTGCGGTTTCAAAAGTAGTGAAACGTTCGCTACATGCAAGACATTGGCGACGACGACGAACTTGGTGTCCATCAGCCACAAGACGGGAATCGATGACTTTCGTATCGTTTTCAGAACAAAAAGGACAATGCATACCACCTCCATAGTAAGGTTCCGTTGACTTTTCGAGCAGAACGGAACCTTGGCTAGTTTACAGGAATCACTAATATTAAGAAAACAAAAAGGGGCGTTATACGCCCCATTTCAATGGATTAATTGCTTAAAATACAGAATATAACTGCAGTTCGAAAAGAGTAATTAAGCACGAGAAAGATAATTTGCCTTACCCACCCACTTGTAACTGGTTAGCTCTTCTAAGCCCATTGGTCCGCGTGCATGCAGTTTTTGCGTTGATACCGCAACTTCTGCACCCAAGCCAAACTGAGCACCATCAGTGAAACGAGTCGAAGCGTTAACATACACCGCCGCAGAGCCCGCTGAGTTAATGAATTTTTCAGCGTTGAACAGATCATTGGTCATGATGGCATCGGAGTGGCTCGCATTGTGCTCACGCATGTGATCAATCGCTTCATCGACATTCTTAACCACTTTGACGCCTAAGGTGTAGCTTAACCACTCAGTATCAAAGTCGCCGTCTTGAGCATCGCGAATTTTTTCTGCCGATTGCATCAGGGCTTTCGCTTTCGGCTCGGCAACGAAGGTTACTTTGCCATTCAATTTCACCATCAATTTTTCAAGTAGTGATTGAGCGATATCCTGATGAACTAATAGTGTATCTAACGCGTTACACGCCGATGGACGTTGCACTTTCGCGTTTTCAATCACATCCACGGTTTTGTCCAAATCTGCACTTTGGTCAACGTAAATATGACTAATACCAAACCCACCAATAATCACTGGAATAGTGCTGTTTTCTTTACACATTTTGTGCAAACCAGCACCACCACGAGGAATGATCATATCCACGTAATCATCCAGTTTAAGTAGCTGAGAAACCAATTCACGATCCGGTTTTTCAATGTACTGTACTGACGCTGCAGGTAGCTGTGCTTTTTCTAGTGCGGATTGAATAACCTTGACCAACTCCATGTTGGAGAAAAAGGTTTCTTTTCCGCCACGTAAAATAGAAGCGTTACCGGTTTTTAAGCACAAAGCAGCGATGTCGATGGTTACATTTGGTCGCGCTTCGTAAATAACGCCAACCACACCAAGCGGTACACGGCGACGAGACAGTGACATACCGTTTTCCAGTACCTTACTGTCTATTTCGCTACCAACTGGATCATTAAGACTAATGACATTACGCACATCGTTTGCAATGCCCGTTAAACGTTCTTTATTCAGTAACAGACGATCGAGCAGTGCGTCAGATAAACCAGCTTCACGGCCTAGTTCAATATCTTTTGCGTTGGCAGATAGAATGATGTCTGCATTGGCTTCAAGCTCATCAGCAATAATAGATAACGCTTGGTTTTTCTGTGCTGTTGTCGCTGTCGCGAGTTGAAAAGCCGCGTCTTTCGCCGCTTTTCCCATAATAGTTAAGTCCATGCCTATCCTCGGTTTATTCTTGGATCACGACCATGTCATCTCGGTGAACGACTTCTGAGCCGTAATCATAACCAAGGATGTCGATAATCATTTTACTGTGTTTGCCTGCAATTTTTGCTAGGTCGGAATTTGAATATGCGGCTATACCGCGGGCGACAAGCTTTCCAGCTTTATCGGTCACTCGAACCACTTCGCCACGTGAAAACTGACCGTGAACACTCACAACACCTTTTGCAAGCAGGCTGCTACCTTTTTCATTGACCGCTTTAACCGCACCATCGTCAATCACGATGTCGCCCGAAGCAGATGGGCCCGCCAGTATCCAGCGTTTGCGATTTTCCAATGATTCTTCTAAAGGTAAGAAACGAGTCCCTTGCGGTGCATCACTTAAAGAGTCAAAGATGACGTTTTCAGCACGACCTGCGGCAATAATCACTTCAATGCCTGCTCGACGGGCAATATCGGCCGCTTGCAGTTTGGTTGCCATACCACCAGTGCCTAACGTAGTACCACTGCCACCCGCGATTTTACGCAAGGTGTCATCAATGGTTTTGACCTCTTTAATCAGTTCCGCATGCGGATCTTTACGAGGGTCGGCGGTAAACAGACCTTTCTGGTCAGTCAGTAGCAGAAGTTTATCCGCACCACATAAAATGCCGACAAGAGCAGACAAGTTGTCATTGTCCCCTACTTTGATTTCGCTGGTTGCTACCGCATCGTTTTCATTAACAACAGGGATAATGTCGTGTTCAACTAAGGCATTAATAGTGTCACGCGCATTCAAGAAACGTTCACGATCTTCAAGATCGGCACGGGTTAACAACATTTGACCAATCTTGATGCCGTAGATAGCGAACAGTGACTCCCAAACTTGAATCAGTTGGCTTTGTCCAACCGCAGCAAGCAACTGTTTGCTCGACATCGCGTTGGGCAGTGCGGGGTAACCTAAATGTTCTCGGCCTGCTGCAATTGCACCCGAAGATACAATCACCACAGAGTGGCCTTGTTTTTTCAGTTCTGCACACTGACGAGCAAGCTCGACCATATGAGCTCTATCAAGAGCAAGTGTGCCACCGGTAAGAACACTGGTTCCTAGTTTTACAACGACAGTTTGCGCTGTAGTTCCGCTTTGCTGATTCGTTTTCATGCCTTCTTCTTCAAATTGAAAACAGTTAAGAGAAGATGTTTTAGCAATCAACCGCGCTGAGCACAAGAAGAAAAAGGTGCTAAATAGCACCTTTTACGTTCAGTAACATTCAAATAGCTAAAATCACACAAATTCTGCTGATTCTTCATGCATAGAAAGCGTTAAGCCGAAACGCTCATCTAATGTCTGTTCTAGCTTCTTATGAAACTCTTCTTGGTTTTGGATAACGTCAGATAACGAAGCTTTAGGAATCGCTTTGGCTTCCCATTCACCCGCTAAGTTGTAACGTCCCGATTGATATTTTGCCTCATATCCGGTGTCTGTCTGATCAAGTACCATCCACCATCCCCAGAATTCACGTTTTTCTGGCGCCTTTTTGTCATCCACACAGGCTGCTAAACAGTCAAACAAATAGCTACCTTCTTTACATTTTCCTTCACGTAAATAAGGGCCAATTGCTTTAAATGCGGATAATAATCGGTAGTGCGTCGGATTTTTCGTCCCTTCCGGCATAGGATTCTCCATTTCCATCGATAAGAATAAATATCACTACTATTTATATGCCTTAAAAAGCATATATTTAGTGCAAATATTACTCTTAACTAATTTAGGAGAAATGTCACCTACAGAGTTCCTCTTGAAGCCACTTTATCGCCAAATCGAGGGATTGCTCATATCCTTGCGAAATTGTTTTGCTTTTTATCTGTTTAGCTTTGCCACCTTGACTAAAAATCGCCGCAAGTTGGTTGTCTGAATGTGGTGATACCGGATCACCTTCTAAACCGAGAGCCAGAATCGGCACTTTTGTGCGTCGGCTACTCAGGAAGCCTTGCGTTTTTAGCGACCAAGCCTTCAATTGACCAGATAAGCTATCGATATCTACCGCTTCTTTACCCAATCTTGATGCCAATATGTCGAGATACATTTTAGGCATTTGTTTGAGTTTGGTCGGAGATGTCCACACATCGTGGAGAGGAGCACCAATAGCGACACATGCTTTGACTTTTTCTTGCTCTAGAAATGACAAACGAACCATAGCATTGCCGCCAAAGCGGAAACCGATTAACCCAATACAAAAATGGTCGACCCAAGGTATATCGGTCAACTGATTAATCACAGCTTGGTGAAGGCAAGATGTATCCTCAGTGAGTGGCCACTGAGAACTTTGACCAATAGAAGGCATGTCGATTGTTAGCATCGCGATATCGTGTTTTGCCAAATAATCACGAAATAAGCGCCACATGTCAGTTTGTAAGCTATCCAATCCAGCACTCACGATCACTACCGGATGGGGTTTATCGGTATTAGTCAGATGTAAGTAACCTGAGAACTTTCTATTTTGATAGGTGAAATCGAGTTGCTTAACGATGTAATTGGTTAACTTGGCCGCTTCAGAGTAGGCCTTGTTTGCTAGTACTTGTGCTTGAAGAGCTAGGTTGTCGTTTTTCAGATGTGGATAACCGGCAATACTAAAGCAGAGAGACGCTTTAAAGAGCTCTTCCGCTGCTGCATCACCTTCTAATACAGAAGCGGTTTTCTGATGCTTCATACCAAGACGCGTCCACTCAAATGTCCAGTTACCGTTGTGATATCCCATCACTGTGTCAAGCCAATCGTCATCGGTACGGGAGTGTGTAGAGGATGCAATACGAGATAGCACTTCCTCTTGTTCGATAGGATTCACACCTTGCCACACCCATTGAAGGCGGCGAACATTACGATACCAAGAGAACCCTTCGCTCTGCTTCTTCTTCTGCAGAAACTCTATATTACTAGGCATGTATTGAGTCAGTGCCGATGTTTCTTTTGCTTGTTTATGCTTTACAAACAACGTCTCTGACAAGTTAATATTTGTACCATCTTCAGACATAACCCAGTCTCGCTTAACGAACCATTGATTAGGTTCATATAGTAATAAAAAAAATGACCCATGAAAGGGTCATCTTTGAGTAAATGCTATTTTTTAAGCAAAAGCCATGTTTAAACAACAGCAATGTTGGTTTATTTACGCTTACGATTTACTGGCTCAACGAAAGACAGTTGCATATCCCAAGGTTGTTCAATCCAAGTATCTTGTTCGATATCTACGATATATTCATCAACCAAGTCTTTGCCAGCCGGTTTAGCACATACAGTTACGAACTTAGCTTTTGGATACATTTCACGAATCTTACGTGCAGTATCGCCGCTATCAACCAAATCATCAATGATCAGGAAGCCTTCTCCGTCATGCTCTGGTGCTTTTAGTACACTCATATCACGCTGATGATCGTGGTCATAGCTAGAGATACATACTGTATCTACATAGCGAATACCCAGTTCACGAGCGAGAATAGCTGCTGGTACTAAACCACCGCGGCTAACACCTAGGATACCTTTCCATTGTTCTGCAGGCATTTGACGCTCAGCGAGTTCACGACAATAGTTCTGCATATTGTCCCAAGTGATAACGAATTTTTTGCTCATTGTAATAAACCTAAATTAAAACATGTGAAGCGCAGTGCAGTTCACTGCGCCTATTAAATACTTAAGCGAAAATCAATTTAGCTAGGAAAATAGCTGTCATAAACCAAACGCTAACTGAAATATCACGGCCTTTACCGCTCAAAACCTTGATCGCTGTGTAAGAGATGAAACCAAGTACAATGCCTTCAGCAATTGAGTACGTCAGAGGCATTAATAAACAAGTCACAACAACAGGTGCAGCTTCTGTTAAGTCACGCCAATCAACACTTATAAGTCCAGACATCATCAAGATAGCAACGTAGAACAATGCGCCTGCGGTTGCATAAGCTGGAATCATCCCTGCTAATGGCGAGAAGAATAATGCAAGAAGGAACAAAATGCCAACCACAACTGCAGTTAAACCTGTACGTCCACCCTCTGCTACACCCGCTGTACTCTCTACATAAGAAGTCGTGTTTGAAGTACCCAGTAGAGCACCAATAGACGTTGCTGTTGAGTCTGCTAGCAATGCTTTGTTTAAGCGAGGGATCTTGCCATCTTTACCGATAAGATTTGCTTTAGTCGCAACGCCCACCAATGTACCTGCTGTATCAAACAGATCAACGAATAGGAAGGCAAAAATCACTGAAATCATGCCGATTTCAAATACACCAGAGAAATCTAATTGTAGGAAAGTAGGTGCGATACTTGGTGGAGCAGACATAACGCCATGCCATTGAACATCACCAAAAATCAAACCTAAACCTGTAGTAAGTAGAATTGCAATCATTACCGCGCCTTTTACGCCACGGTTAACCAGACCAATTGTCAGGAAGAAGCTTACTGCTGCTAATACTGGAGAAAGACTAGTGAAATCGCCAACAGAGACAAGGGTCGCTGGGTTGTCTACTACGATTTTTGCGTTTTGCAGTGCAATAAAAGCAAGAAACAAACCGATACCAGCAGAGATGCCTGTTCTCAGTGCCATTGGGATTGAGTTGATGATCCACTCACGAATCTTAAATAGGCTCAATAGAATGAAAAGCACACCAGAGCAGAATACAGCTGCTAGAGCAACTTGCCATGTGTAACCCATACCGAGAACAACGGAATAGGTAAAGAAAGCGTTCAAACCCATACCAGGAGCTTGCGCGATTGGGTAGTTAGCAACTAAGCCCATAATGAAACAGCCAATAGCCGCAGCTAAACAGGTCGCCACAAATACAGCGCCCTTATCCATACCTGTCGAAGATAAAATGGCAGGGTTCACAAAAATAATGTAAGCCATTGTCAGGAACGTAGTTACCCCTGCAATGATCTCAGTACGCACGTTTGTGCGGTTTTCACTGAGTTTAAATAGCCTTTCCAGCATGATCGAGTCCTAATAAAGGTAAAAAGTAAACGGTTGCGTAAACGATTGGGCGCAAATTATAAAGACATCAGATCACAAATTCCAGACCGAATTTATTTTGATTTCAAAACAACTGATGAAAGATTATGCAAGGAAAATCATAGGTAGGCGGGCTATTTTACTCATGAACCCCGTTTTCGTTAATATAATGTAGCGTTTTTGCAAATGCTCTACCTATGAATATTCATCTTAGGTAGAGCATGAAAACTTGATTAATGTGGCGTTATCAAGCCATCACTTTATTGGGTAACCAGGTGACAATGTCTGGAAATACCATACAGATGATAAGCACCAACAACTGAACCAATATAAACGGTGTAACTGACTTATACAGGTCCATCATTGTCACGCCTTTTGGTGCTATCCCTTTCAAATAGAACAGCGCAAAGCCATAAGGTGGTGTCTGCACAGCAATAACAATATTTAAAATCATCAATACGCCAAACCAAATAGGATCATAGCCAAGAGCAACCGCTACTGGTGTGAATATAGGTGCACACATCAGTACGATGATAAACTCATCGATAATGAACCCCAAAAGCAGCATGATAACTTGAAACATCATGATGATAACGATGGGTGGTAAATCAAGATCACGAGTAAACCCTGACACCATTCCCTGTATTCCCATCAGCAAATGGAAATTACTGAATACAGAAGCGCCTAATATTATCCACATAGCAACGCTGACTAACATCGCCGTTTGCATACCAGACTTCATTAGAATTTCAGGTTTAAAACGCTTAAACAGAATAGAGAGCAGAATAGCACCAGCCACGCCTAACGCACCGGACTCGGTAGGTGTCGCAATGCCAGCAATAATACTTCCCAGTACCACAACAATCAGAGCAAACGAAGAGGCTCCATCACGAATGGTTTTAAATAATTGGTAGCCTTTTGGAATTTCAATGTCATTGTCAGAATCAAATGGGGCACGTTCCGGCTTAATTTTACAGCTGATAACGACATAAGAGATCAATAAAACAATCGTAATTAATGCAGGCACCATAGCGCCAAGAAACATTTTACCCACTGAGTTTTGAGTCGCTGAGGCAAACATGATCATTGGAATACTTGGAGGAATCAATATCCCCAAAGAGCCACCAGCCATAATGACACCGAGAGCGAGTTTCTTATCATAACCACGGTCAAGCATAGGTTTTAAAGCAATACTGCTCGAAGTCATAATACCCGCACCAATAATACCGACCATAGCGCCAATCATTGAACATACACCGATAACACTAATGGCAAGAGAACCTCGCACACGGCCGATCATCAGTTGACTGGCATTAAACATTGCGTCGCCAATTCCCGAACGAGTAAGAATTTGCCCCATATAGATATAGAGAGGGATAGCAAGAAGTATGAAGTTAAAAAAGGTACTCTCAACAGTAGTCGGGATAATATTAAACAGAGCCTCCCCCCAAACTAAGTAGCCGACACCCATAGCGATCCCGCCTAGAGCTAGACCGACCTGAGCTCCGAGAGCAAATGAAGCTAAAATACAGCCCAAAAGGACTAGGGTTAACATCTCAATTCCCATTTGTGCTCTCCTTGTCAAAAACGGAATTCAATTGGTCGCTATCAACCTTAAAAGGCTGCTCTTCCAACGCTATATGTTGGTGAACTTCACCATTCAGTTCGCGGCCTTTGATCAAAAAGAACAAGTTAGAAATTAACTCTGTTGAATACTGGAGAATAAAAATCACAGCTGAAACGCTAATCATCAACCAGAAATGATGCATTGCTGGCGCCCATTCACTCTGTGTTTTATAGCCGAATTGCAAACTCTCAAAAAACATCTCAAGACATACTTTTGCCATGACAGTCAGAAAACCTATCGCAATCATTCCGGTAAACAGGTCAAAAATACGACGTGTTTTTTCAGAGACTTTAGCGTAAAGAATATCCACGTTGATATGCGCTTCTTTCTGTTGGGCGTATGCTCCACCTAACGCAGAAATATAGCCAAATAAGAACAATGACGTGTCATAGCTCCAGATTGTCGGTTTACCTAAGATGTAGCGGGCAAAAACTTCGTAAAAAACAATCGCCGCCAACACAGGAAGTAAATAAGAGACCGAGCGTCCAATTAAGCCGACAATGTACTTTATGAACTGACAATACTTCAGTAAAAGGACTTCCATCATACAAATTATCCCTAAAAAAACAGGTGAACCTCTCTCGAAGTCCACCTGATTGAATCCATTACTCTTGCTCTAAAATCTCAACAAGTTGTTTTGAGTATTTATCTTCACTTGCATACTCTTTTGCTAATGTCAGACCTGCATTTTTCCAAGCAGCAACGTCTTCATCTGACGGTTTTGGACTCCATTTCAAACCTTTTGCTTCCATTTCAGCAACAGCTTTAGATTCCCACAGCTTAGATTTCGACATTTGCTCTTGAGCATGTACAGCTGTTGCCGCTTTCACAATCGCTTGTAAATCAGCAGGAAGTTTCTTCCACTCTTTTTGATTGACGACAATAGGCAGAACCTGAGCACCAGCAAGCGGTGTTGGGTACATATATTTCGCTACTTCTACGTGGTTACCATCGCGGTGATCAATCATGTTTGAACCGATAGATCCATCGATAACACCCGTAGCTAGTGAAGTGTAGATTTCACTCCATGCAAGAGACACAGGCGATGCGCCAAGATTACGCAAGAATTTGCCATAAGCACCCGGCGCACGGATTTTTAAACCCTTAAAATCTTCAAGAGAATTGATAGGTTCTTTAGTAATGATATAGACAGGAGGCTGAATGTAAGGGTCCAACCATGTTAAACCTTGTGAAGCGTATGCTTCTTCCATCACTTTACCGAAGCCTTTATCGTGAAACAGTGTTGTTAGCTCTGCTACATCAGAAGTACCACCTGGTAAGCCAACTTCTACAACACCAGCAGGGAACTCTCCAGCATGCATGGGTTGAAATGGTGCACCCATCGTAATAAGCCCCGACTTCACAGCGCTTAGAATGCCGCTGGTCCCTACTCCCTCTCCAGAATAAAGCACCTGTACCGCTATTCGACCATTTGACATGGTTTCAATGTTTTTAGCCAAGTCTTCATAGACCTCACCAAATGCAGTACCACGGCCATAAAGGTTAGCAAAACGCCAATTATATTCAGCAGCCATGCTAGCTGTTGAGGTAACCAAAGCACTGACACCAATAGCTGCAGCCAATACTGCTTTGGTAAATTTGTTTCCTTTCATTCCTAGCATAAGAAATTCCTCTTTCTCACATTGTTACACTTTTGTTAGCGATTTATTTCTTAGCTAAATATGAAGAACGGATTTCGAATGCGACAGTGCCAGAGGTGAAGTTGTTATGGTACCAGCAAGTAAGTCTTAGCTGGTACCACAGTTTTGACACAACTGGTACTTAGATTACGCAGAGTTTTGAGACTAACATGCATACAACAGACTACAAAAGAGACACAAACATGGACCAAATCATTAACAAATCACTCCTTAATGCGACCTGTCCTCAGAGTGACGATGCGATTGCTGTCATTAACCCAGCGACTGATGAAGTTCTTGCTTATATCCCGTCAGTAGATACACAAACCATTCACTCGTTGATACAAGCTTCGAAACAAGCTCAAATCCTCTGGCAGCAAAAAACGGCGGCTGAGCGTTCAGTGATTCTGAAGCGTTGGTACGATTTAATGGTAAAGAATGCTGATGATTTGGCTCGTATCATGACTCTTGAACAAGGCAAGCCTCTGGCGGAGGCGAAAGGGGAAGTGATGTATGGCGCTTCATTTATCCAATGGTTTGCTGAAGAAGGTAAACGCGTTTACGGCGAGACGATTCCTTCACCAACTGGTGATAAACGCCTGATGACGATAAAGCAACCTATTGGTATCGCGGCAGCCATTACACCGTGGAATTTCCCAATTGCAATGATTACCCGCAAAGCCGCCCCAGCTTTAGCTGCTGGTTGTAGCTTCATTGTAAAACCAGCAAATCAAACGCCACTTTCTGCCTACGCAACAGCAGAACTCGCTTATCAGGCTGGTTTACCAAAAGACTTGCTGGTCATAGTGAACAACCACTCTTCTGTGGCAGTGGGTGAAATTCTTTGTACTCACGAAGATATCAAAAAACTGTCATTTACAGGCTCAACCGAAGTAGGTCGAAATCTGATAAATCAATGTGCGGATACCATTAAGCGTACGTCAATGGAACTGGGTGGTAATGCACCATTCATCGTATTTGACGATGCAAATGTTGAGCAGGCGGTAAAAGGGGCAATCGCTTCTAAATTCCGCAACGCAGGACAGACCTGTGTGTGTGCTAATCGCTTCTATGTACAAGATGGCATTTACGATCAGTTCGTCGAGAAATTCACCGCGGCGGTTGCTGAGTTAAAAATGGGCAACGGCCTTGAACCGGGCGTTAACATTGGACCGCTAGTGGATATCAAAGCGAAGAAGAGTGTTCTTGGCTATATCGATAATGCAGTTAAACAAGGTGCAAAAATCGTTCTAGGCGGTAAAGCAGAACAAGGGCTGTTTGTTCAGCCAACAATTCTGACTGAAGTAACTCAAGACATGGATATTACCCAAACCGAACTTTTTGGTCCCGTAGCTCCAATCATTCGCTTCTATGACGATCAGGAATTGGTAGAAAAAGCTAATGACACTATCTACGGACTCGCCAGTTACTTTTACACCGAAAACATTAAACGAGCCTTCAACATCGCGGAAAAACTTGAATATGGCATGGTTGGAATCAATGAAGGGTTAATTTCAAATGAAGTAGCTCCTTTTGGCGGCGTAAAACAATCCGGCTTTGGCCGTGAAGGTGCAAAACAAGGCATCGATGAATATCTAAACATTAAGTATCTCTGTTTCGGCGGCTTTTAATCTTCGTTAGCAACTGACCGATAACCAATGAATAAGGACTATCAAACATGACCAATATGGAATGGCAAAGCCGTAAGGAAAAAGTTGTCGCAAAGGGAATGGCAAACCTTGCACCAATTTATGCAGCGAAAGCTGAAAACGCTCTAATTACCGATATCGAAGGTAAAGAGTATATTGACTTCGCGGCTGGTATTGCAGTTAACAACACTGGCCACTCAAATCCACGAATCGTGGCAGCAGTAAAAGAGCAACTAGAGTTGTTCAGTCATACCTGTTCAATGGTTACCCCATACACCAGCTTTGTTGAACTGGCAGAGAAAGTTGTAGAAATCGCACCGGGCGACTTTGATAAAAAAGCGGCATTTCTTACAACAGGAGCTGAAGCTGTTGAAAATGCAATAAAATTCGCTCGTGCGCATACTGGTCGCAGTGGTGTAATTGCATTTAAAGGCGGGTTTCACGGTCGTACCAACTTATGTATGGGGCTGACAGGTAAAGTTGCTCCATATAAAGCGGGCTTTGGTCCTTTTCCCAATGAAATTTACCACCTGCCTTATCCAAACCAATACCACGGTGTTAGCGAGGCACAAAGCTTGTCTGCGTTAGCGGATTTATTTGCCTGTGATATTGAGCCTTCTCGTGTTGCTGCGATCATTTTTGAACCAATTCAGGGCGAAGGTGGCTTCTATCAAGCACCAAACACATGGGTAAGTGAATTGCGTAACATCTGTGACAAGCACGGAATAGTGCTTATCTGTGATGAAATTCAAACTGGCTTTGCGCGCACAGGTAAACTTTTTGCGTGTGAATATTTCGATGCAAAACCAGATTTAATCACTATGGCAAAAGGTATTGCTGGCGGCTTTCCTCTATCTGGGGTTGTTGGTAAAGCTGAAATTATGGACTCAGCAAATCCTGGTGGTATCGGCGGAACTTACGCAGGCTCGCCGTTGGCGTGTCGCGCCGCACTTGAAGTTATCAACATTATTAAAGAAGATAACTTATGCGAACGAGCTCAGCATGTGGGTCAGCAATTCAAAGAGATACTGACTGTACTGCAAAAAGAAATTCCTCATATCGGTGATATTCGTCAGGTTGGCGCAATGATCGCGATTGAGCTTAATGATCCAACCACAGGACAACCGCTTGCAGATCTGACTAAACAACTGGTATTAAAGAGTAACCAGCACGGCCTCATTCTTCTTTCTTGTGGTGTAAAAGGTAACGTTATTCGCTTCCTTCCACCGTTAACAATTGAGCCAGAATTAGTCTCAAGAGGGCTGGAAATAGTTAAAACGCAACTACAGTCGCTTATATAAAATGTGTATAGAGAAAGTGAGCCTCATTTCACTTTCTCTCCTTTTTGGACTTTAGATGCGGCGGTTACATAAGCGGGGAAGCTATGCTGTATCAATTTATTCATATCGACTCGCAAGATTCGAGAACACTGCAAGATCAAATCAAAAGCGACATCGCTAAAGCCATATTCGCAGGTTTTGTTCCAAAGCAAACCAGCATCACTTCCTCACGCCAATTAGCCGAAAAACTCAAAGTTTCGCGCAATACGATTTTACGTGTTTACGAACAGTTAGCCGAAGAAGGGGTACTAATACCCATTGAAAGAAAAGGCTACTACGTTAATCCTCAGCTTGAACTGAATAATGCATCGCCCGATCAGCAAAGCGCACAATCAGTCTCAACTCTCAATTGGGACGATTACCTAAACAGTGAACAATCGCTTTCAGATGCCTCAGTAAAAGATCTTTCCAACTACCCTTATTTGTTCGTCAATGGCATGGTCGATGAAGATCTCTTTCCTGTTAGTGAGTGGCGTAAGTGCAGTATTCAATCTTTAAATAAAAGTAATCATCGTAGTTGGACATCAAACCATAATGACTATGAAGAGTTAATTGAACAGATACGTACTCGTGTTCTGACTAAACGTGGAATATTCGTTAACAAAGAAAATATCGCCATTACACTGGGTTGCCAAAATAGCCTTTACTACCTAACTCGGTTACTGGTTTCTAAACAAACGTCAGTAGGAATGGAAAACCCTGGTTACCCAGAAGCACTTGTTCAGTTTCAAGCTCGTCGAGCAAATGTAGTCCCCATTGATGTCGATGCAAAAGGGTTAGTCATCGATTCTCGTCTCAACAATTGCAATTTGGTTTATACAACCCCCAGTAATCAGTTCCCAACCACCGTTCGTATGTCACCAGAAAGGCGCAAGGCACTCATTGACTCAGCGAATGAACATGACTTTTTGATTATCGAAGATGATTTTGAACACGATGTTAACTTCATTGAAGATAGCTGCCCTCCGCTGAGGTGTGAGTATCCAACAGAGCGAATCATCTACATATCGAGCTTCACCTCTACAATTGCACCCGGGTTACGTATTGGATTTATCGTTGCGGCATCGCCGTTAATCGATCAAATCAAAGCACTGCAAGTACGTACGCACAGTCTGCCACCCAAAAGTAACTGTCAGACCTTAGCTCTGTTTCTCAGTCTAGGCTACTACGACATGCTGACTCAGAAGCTACTTAAGCGCTATAGAGAAAAATGGTTAACGATGGAAAAAGCAATGAACTATTACTTTCCGCAATCTGGAGTTACTCCATCGCTAGCCGGAACCGCTTTTTGGGTTGATTATAAGGAAAGTTTTGATGCCACTCGTTTTGAGCGACTTGCAGAAGAGAATGGTATTTTGATTAATAACGGGCAGAAGTATTACTGCTGCAACCACAAGAACAATAGCTTTAGACTGAGTTTCCAATCGATTCGCACAGAGAATATACGTGAAGGTATTGCTCAACTGGCGCGCATAGCTAAAGAAGTATTACCCAATATTAGCTTGGCCGAATGCTCCGAACCGCCATTAACAGGGCAACAGATTAGAGCTATGGTGACCAACAAAACGCTACTATCTAAAGATTGCTTCAATATCCCCTACCGGATCACTCTTCAAGCGGATGGTAAAATGATCGGAATTTCCGATCGCCCGAATGATATTGATGAGGGCTACTGGTGGGTAGAAAATGACAAATTTGTTTACCAATGGCGTAACTGGCAATTTTCAGATATTCGACACATTACTATCGTTTATGAAAACAATGAGCTGAAACGCTTTGATGAAGAAGGCTACTTCATTGGAGAAGTCAGTATTATTGAAGAGTAATACGAAACAGCAGGCAAAAAAAACGCCATCTGAGATACAGATGGCGGTGAATCATATTAACCACTCTTGGTTCACCAAGCTGTGGCTAAAAGCAAATTCCAATATATAGGGGTGAACATTACTGTTCAAATCACATGCATTTGGTCTCACTCACCAAAGCGTGTGGGGTGTAACATCGCTGATCGACATAACATCTTTCATCAATATTACGTGGGTAAACTAGCTTCGAAGTCATTACTTTCGAATTGGTTATTAATATACCACAAAGAAAATATATTACAAATATATAGTGAGTCAAATCACACATTTTCAATAAAACCTACAATCATCTCGGAATTATTGGTAATAAAATTACACAATCCGCGTTTTATTTTTGAAGTGGATTGCAAAATAAATGCAACTTATTGAGTAGTTCAATGATAACTTACGAGTTACTACTCATTTATGAATCTACTCTCACTGAAAAATCCCCTTCCGTGCTACTACTCGATTCAACGACTCAATGGTATGCTGTCACACAAATATTGCCCCGTAGACAGGTTATTTCTCTACATTATTAACCTTTATTCGCGATTTAATCGGGGTATAGATAAATAAAGGAGTCATCTATGTCTGAGTTCCATTCTGAAATTAGCACCCTATCACCAGCTCCAGTTTGGCAGTTTTTCGATAAAATCTGCTCAATTCCACATCCTTCAAAACATGAAGAAGCGCTCGCTCAAGCCATTATTGGTTGGGTAACAGAGCTTGGCTTGGAAGTTCGCCGTGATGCAACGGGCAACGTGTTTATCAAAAAGCCAGCGACACCGGGAATGGAGAATAAAAAAGGTGTGGTGCTTCAGGCTCATATCGATATGGTTCCTCAGAAGAATGAAGATACCGACCATGACTTCACCAAAGATCCAATCCAACCTTATATTGATGGTGAATGGGTAACCGCAAAAGGCACCACATTAGGTGCTGATAACGGTATGGGCATGGCGGCATGTTTAGCTGTATTGGCTTCAACAGACATCAAACACGGTCCACTAGAAGTCTTGCTGACGATTGACGAAGAAGCGGGAATGACTGGCGCATTCGGTCTTGAAGCTGGTTGGTTAGAAGGTGAAATTCTTCTAAACACCGATTCAGAACAAGAAGGCGAAGTTTACATGGGCTGTGCTGGCGGCGTTGATGCTTCAATGAAGTTCAACATCAAGCGTGAAGCAATCCCAACCAATTTTGTCATTCGTCAACTTGTACTTAAAGGTCTGAAAGGCGGTCACTCAGGATGTGATATCCATACGGGTCGTGGTAACGCAAACAAGTTACTTGCTCGTTTCTTAGCGGGGCACGCAAATGAGTTGGATCTGCGCTTAGTCGAATTCCGTGGTGGTAGCTTACGTAACGCCATTCCACGTGAAGCATTTGTGACTGTGGCTCTTCCTGCGGAAAATGAAGCGAAGTTAGCGGAGCTATACAGCTTCTATACCAATCTAATAAAAGAAGAACTTGGTAAAGTTGAAACTAACATTGTCACATTCAACGAAGCTCAGCCAACCGCTGTTGATATGTTTACAGTTGAAACGCAGAAACCATTTATTGCTGCACTAAACGCTTGCCCTAACGGCGTTATCCGTATGAGTGATGACATTGAAGGTGTGGTAGAAACGTCATTAAACGTAGGCGTGATTAAAACGGAAGAGAACCAAGTCACCGTACTTTGCCTAATCCGCTCGTTGATCGATTCAGGTCGCAGCCAGGTTGAAGGAATGCTAGCGTCAGTCGCTGAACTTGCAGGTGCATCAATTCAATTTTCAGGCGCGTACCCCGGCTGGAAACCAGACGCAGATTCAGAAATCATGCATATCTTCCGCGACATGTATGAAGGCATCTATGGTAACAAACCAAACATAATGGTCATTCACGCAGGTCTTGAGTGTGGTCTGTTTAAGAAACCTTACCCAAATATGGACATGGTTTCTTTTGGTCCAACGATTAAATTCCCACACTCTCCAGATGAAAAAGTGAAAATCGATACTGTTGGATTATTCTGGGAACAAATGGTTACACTGCTGGAAAACATCCCAGCTAAATCTTAAGCTTTTTTAACAAAAAAGCCTGACACCGAGCCGAAGCTGACAGCTTCGGCTTTTTTGCTTATGAACAAATATTTTTGTCGATACGACCATTTTTTTCATTAGCGAGAGAATAATCACTACTGTTAGAGTGCGCGTCCTTGAAGTTCCCAGAGAAGTTCACCACACTCTATTCAAGGTATTACCTCTTTTGTGGGCTGTACTTCATTTCAGCCTTAAGTAAATTCCAAACAAAACACTAAGATACTGCGATGAAAGAAAAAATGACTGTCGGATGGCGAGAGAGACTTAGCCTTCCAGGGTTAGGTATTGAAAAAATTAAAGCGAAAATCGATACCGGAGCCCGCACATCTTGCTTACACGCATTTAAGTTAGAGAGCTTTACTAAAGAAGATAAACTTTGGGTTCGCTTCTGGATCCACCCAAATCAACATGATGTGGATACTGTGGTAGTTTGTGAGGCTGAAGTAATAGAAGAGAGAACTGTACGAGACTCAGGTGGTCATGAAGAATCTCGTTACGTTATTAAGTCCGACATCAGTTTAGGCGGACAAACGTGGCCTGCGGAAATTACATTAACCAATAGAGAAAATATGGCATTCCGCATGCTTTTAGGTCGCACCGCGATGCACCATAGGATTGTTGTTGATCCAACAGCATCGTTTTTAATTCCTTTTGAGGCACCCAAGTTATGAAAATTGGTATTCTGTCACGCAACTCTTCGCTATATTCAACCAAGCGATTAATCGAAGCTTGTAAGCAACGAGGGCACGAAGTAAAAGTGATTGATGCTTTACGTTGTTACATGAATATCAATTCAGACAAACCTGAAATCCATTTTAAAGGTGAAGAGCTGGCAGGATTTGATGCGGTTATTCCTCGAATTGGCGCATCAGTTACCTTTTATGGTACAGCGGTATTACGTCAGTTTGAAATGATGGGTGTCTACCCAGCCAACGAATCTGTCGCGATCAGTCGCTCAAGAGATAAGTTACGCTCAATGCAACTGCTATCTCGTAAAGGCATTGGTATGCCAATTACAGGTTTCGCAAGCAAGCCAGATGATGTTAAAGACCTCCTAGACATGGTTGGCGGCGCACCTGTGGTGATTAAACTACTTGAAGGGACTCAAGGGATCGGTGTTGTTCTTGCCGAAACTCGTAAAGCAGCAGAAAGTGTTATCGAAGCCTTTATGGGCCTGAAAGCGAACATAATGGTTCAAGAATATATTAAAGAAGCTGGCGGCGCGGATATTCGCTGTTTCGTCATTGGTGATAAAGTTATCGCAGCAATGAAGCGACAAGGGGCTGAAGGCGAGTTCCGTTCTAACCTTCACCGTGGTGGTTCAGCATCACTGATTAAGATCACACCACAAGAACGTAAAACAGCTATTGAAGCCGCTAAAATCATGGGACTCAATGTCGCTGGTGTTGATTTACTTCGTTCTGCAAGAGGACCTTTGGTCATGGAAGTAAACTCTTCGCCAGGCTTAGAAGGCATTGAAGCTGCAACCGGAAAAGATATCGCCGGTATGATTGTCGAATTTCTAGAAAAAAATGCGGCAAGTAAAAGGACAAGAACACGTGGTAAAGGCTAGAAAATATAAGAATACAGCATACGAATTTCTGGGGGAGAAAATTCCCCCAGCAACCAAACAAGTCATCGAACTGGAAGGTGCGAAACTCTATACTCATTCGCCCCTTTCTATTCCTATCGAAATCATTCATGGCGCTTCACCGGGCCCGGTGCTTATGGTTAACGCCGCCATCCATGGTGACGAACTCAATGGTGTTGAGATCGTAAGACAACTTATCAACTCCATCGATCCTACTAAGCTCAAAGGTACTCTTATTACCGTACCTATCGTAAACGTCTTCGGCTTTATTCATAAGTCACGTTACTTACCAGACAGACGCGACTTAAACCGCTGCTTCCCCGGCAGTGACAGCGGATCGCTGGCTTCAAGAATGGCACACATCTTCTTTTCTCAAGTCGCGTTGAAATGTGATTACATCATAGACCTGCATACTGGTGCGATTCACAGAACAAACCTCCCTCAGATTCGAGCAGACTTAAGCAATCCAGAAACACTGCGTATTGCACAAGCTTTCGCGACACCAGTAATTCTGGATTCCCCGCTCAGAATGGGCTCTCTACGTAGTGAAGCAGAAAAATCCGGTATCACAGTACTGACTTATGAAGCTGGTGAAGCGCTTCGTTTTGAGCCTATTGCGATCAGTGCTGGTGTCGTTGGTGTAAAACGCGTGATGCAAACTATTGGTATGCTGCGCGCCAGCCGCAAAAAACTGCCAAGCTCAGTGATCGCAAAATCGACCAGTTGGTTACGAGCCGAAGCAGACGGTATCTTACGTACCGTAGTGTCACTCGGCGATCGTGTAGAAAAAGGACAAGTATTGGCTTACATCAACTCACCTTTGGGCAACGTCGAAGTTGAAGTCAAAGCCAACAAAGGCGGTATTGTAATCGGTCAGCAGACACTACCTTTAGTGAATGAAGGTGATGCAGTATTCCACCTCGCTTACTTCACTCAAAATGACGACATGGTTGAACAACTGGTTGGTGATTTCATTGAAGAGTTTATCGAAGTGGATTTAGAGCCACTCACCACGGGGCAAATAATGCCACCATCACCCTCGGAATAACGAGAAAATATAGACTCTCATTTTCATGCATAAAAAAACCTTGGTATCACTACCAAGGTTTTTTGTTTCGGCTTGGACTAACCAAACGACGCCCAGATAACTGTTGCCACTAAAATTGGGCAGACAAACTTCACATACCAAGGCCAGATTTTTCCAAACGTGCTTTGACGGAATTCCGGGAAGCCTTGCTCCAATTCTTTGAGCTTAGCATTACGATTCCATACCCAGCCACCAAACAAACAGAACATCAATGCGGCGGTTGGTTGCAAGTATTGCGTAGCCGTAGTTGCCACTAAGCCAAACAGTTGACCAAAGTTGTAAACAATCACCACACTAAACAGAGCAATCAGTCCACCTAATACCCAACTGGTTGGCGTACGTTTAGTGTTAAAGCGTTCTGAAACCAGAGCGACAGGACATTCCAACATAGAGATCGAAGAAGTTAGCGCAGCAATCGTCAATAACAAGAAGAACACGATTGCAAATAGCTGCCCTAATAAGCCTAGGCTATCAAACATTAATGGTAGAACCGTAAAGACTAAAGTATCTGAACTCAGTAGCGAACCATCTTCTGCGTATATCTGAACACCTTTGTTCATTGCAACAAACATGGCAGGAAGAACGACAAGACCAGCAATAAAAGCAACACCGGTATCCACTAACGTCACGTTCATCGCCATTTTCGGCAGATTCTCTTTCTTACTTAAGTAAGAGCCGTAAATTAGCATTGAGCAGCCACCAATGGTCAAAGAGAAGAATCCCTGCCCCATCGCCGCCAAGATCATTTTGCGATCAAAAATCTTGTCAAAATCCGGAACCAGATAATGTTGCAGGCCTTGCATAGCGCCTGGTTGCATCATGATGTAAATGAACAGAACACCAAATAGAACAAACAGCGCTGGCATTAAGCGAGTTGACCACTTTTCAATACCTTGTTTTATGCCACCTTGAACAATCAAGATAGTAAGAACATAGAAAACCAAAGTGCCGAATAAGTTACGTTCAACACTAAAACCTTTAAACCAAGCAGTCGCACTTTCCATACCCAGCACATCGGTGATAGCGCCGAGCATAAAGCAAATTATCCACCCACCAACAATGCTATAAAACGCTAATACTGCGCTTGGAACGCTAAGACCTAGCCAACCCACTAAGGCACCAGCTTTTTTAGCCATAGGATTAGGCGTAAGTGAACGCATACTATCAACAGGGTTTGCTTGACCTGAACGTCCAATCGCCATTTCGACCACCAGCATAGGAAACGCAACCACTAAAATGAGAACCAAATAGACTAACAGGAATGCGCCACCGCCATTACTGGCTGC
Organism: Vibrio sp. Hal054; assembly: GCF_037162405.1. Taxonomy (NCBI): domain Bacteria; kingdom Pseudomonadati; phylum Pseudomonadota; class Gammaproteobacteria; order Vibrionales; family Vibrionaceae; genus Vibrio; species Vibrio sp. Hal054. The sequence continues at coordinate 2,479,563 of NZ_JARLUT010000001.1, forward strand.
CTGAGTGGGGAAACCCCAAATATTTCCAAGGCCAACTGCAGCACCTGCTGCGGCCAAAACAAACCCAAGGCGTGAGCCAAAAGTTTCGCGGGTATTACTCGATGCCATTACTACTCACAAATATCACTAAACTAGTTGACTAGTACATTAAATGAAATTGACTAGTGACACAATAAACACCAGTACAGTTTGCTGCTTTAATAGACAAATATTTAGTATTTATTACGTAATAATTAATTTACACCGACTAAACGAACGGAATGTTTGTTAAATTGTTGTACAACGTACTGATCTCGGCCATTCTTCTTAGCCAAATACAACACCTGATCAGCCTGATGAAACAATTCTTGATATCGGTTTTTCGATTTGAATACCGCCGTTATGACCGTTACCAACGAACACTAATATTGTTAAAAATAATCTCACCTTCAAATAGAACAAAGTAAAAAAAGAGCGCTTGATGCGCTCTCTTAGTTTAGATCGTAAAGACTTGGTAATTCTTTAGTTCAGGTATCTTTTTGTGCAATTCTTGCTCCTGCTCAACAATATCATCAAGAGATTCACACAGTTCTTTGCCTTCTTTTTCCACCGTAGCCTCATGCTCTCTCAAGCGAGCTTCGAACTTAGCAGTCAGTTCACTCATGGTGTTGCCTAATTCGGTCAGGTTTATCCCACCATCCTGTTTCATCTTTTCAGATACGGCATCAAACGCACTCGAGAAAAACTCCTGACTAAACATCGCTTTTGCTTTTTCAAAATCTTGTTGCCATTGCTGAGTCATAGATTCAAAGGTATTAGCAGGTAAAACGAAATCTCCACCTTGGTAATAACGGCTTTCTACGTCAGCAAAAAAATCTTTCATAGACTGTTTAACACCTTCAAATGCATTAGGTGCATCAAGGCTTGCTGCTACATCGTCTAGTAGGTCACTGGCGACATCCATTCCTTTCTGAGCCAGCTCTTTCGCACGGGGAACAGCTGAACTGACACTTTCTCGATAAGATTGGATCGCTTGTTGTTGAGAACCGTCCAACTCAATTTGTTCGCCATGAAGATAGAGACGATTACTCTCGTCCATCACAGCAGTATCACCACGGGTTGTATGTATTTCAACACTGGAACCACTTAGATGAACTTCATTTTGCACGTCGATTTTACACTGAGCAGCCCAAACAGAAGAGCTACACAATAAAGAAGCGATTAAAATTGTCTTTTTCATACCTGTCTCTCAGGCCAGTTGACCTTTAAAAATTAAATTTTGCTTAACAATATCGGAGGTTGATTAGTGATACGTTAGTGCCGTGTCAGTTATTGTGCTCAAAGCGCTTAGAGTTGAGGATATAGTGTAAATGGAACGCTTAAATACTCGTGTATCTTAAGCTAAATCAGACTATAGAAAAAAGCTTAAAAGAAACTGAGCTGCTTAGATTGTTCTTCTGGTTTTAACATCACTGACAGTCCTAGCAAGCGGATCTCTCGTCCCTTTTGACGTTTGAGAACATCACTGAGCAACTGCCTGAAATCATCCAACTCTAACTGTGGGTGGATATGTTCTATGGTCGTAAGCTGAAAGTCTGCAAATTTCACCTTAATACCCTGCTTAATGATCGCTTTATCCGGACTCGCTTTTGCTAAGCGGATATCCAGCTCAGGAAACAGTTTACCCTCGATGATTTGCCAACACTCTTCATAAGTCGAAATATTCTGGCTGAAAGTACGTTCTACACCGACAGACTTGCGCTCTCGTTCTACGATCACTTCGCGATTATCAATCCCGTGGCTCTTTTTCCATAACGACGCTCCTAAGCGGCCAAACTTTCTCAGCAACTCGCGGTAGTCACTATTCTTGATGTCTTCACAAAGAAAAAAGCCAGCTTGATGTAGCTTTTCTAAACTCACCTTCCCGACTCCGGGAATTTTCTCTAGCGGCAGCTTATCAACGGTAGATTGAACCTCTTCCGGCGTAACAACAAACTGACCGTTAGGCTTATTGATATCAGAAGCGACTTTTGCCAAGAATTTTATCGGTGCGACTCCCGCTGATGCCGTCAAATCAAGCTCATTCCAAATGTCTCTGCGAATTGCCTGAGCGATCAACGTGGCACTTCCATGGCAGAGTTCAACATCGGTAACATCCAGAAAAGCTTCATCTAAGGATAACGGTTCAATGATTGAGGTATAACGTTGGAAAATGGCGTGAATTTTACGTGATACATCTTTATATACAGACATTCTCCCGGGCACCACCAAGAGTTGAGGACACAACTTCAAAGCTTGAGCCGTTGGCATAGCAGAACGGACGCCAAATTTACGCGCCTCATAGTTACAGGTGCTCAGCACCCCTCTTTGTTTCTCATGCCCACCGACAGCTAACGGCCTGCCGCGATATTGCGGGTTATCACGCATCTCTACTGCGGCATAAAAACAATCCATATCAATATGAATGATTTTTCTCGTCGATTCTTGTTCCACACGCCACCAAACAACTGTACATAAACACAGTTATTGTAGAACCAATTTAAGCAAAACGAAAACAACTTTCTTACCCTGACAAAATACCGACACAGTCTGTCGATTAATCATCTTATTCCTACATATGCCAATTCTGTTCTCATGTATAAAAGGCACCCTGTTAAAAAACCATCAATCGGCATCGATTTCAATCAAGGCAAAGCTATCGTGAATCGTTCAAGCAACTCTGTACTCGTTATAGATGGAAGTCGCATTTTTCGTAACTACCTTAGCACTCATCTTTCAGAGCTAGGGTTCGAGGTCACTGTGTGTGAGGATCTCGTACAAACCAAGCAAGTGCTTGAGCAGCGAACTGACTTCGCCTTTGTCGTGTCGTGTTACCACCTTATTGATGCTGAAGATGGAGTGATCATCGATCTCTTATTGAGCAGAAATCTAAAAGTCGTCGTACTTACCGCTAAATTCGAGCAAGAAACTCGACAAGAATTTCTGAAGAAGGGCGTCCTCGATTACATTCTTAAAGACAGCCTAAGCTCGGTGCAATACGTCATCCCGTTTGCTAAACGAATTAAGAACAACCAGTTTCATCATGCACTGGTTGTTGATGACAGCACCATGATTCGCCGTACCATTTGTCAGCTACTAGAATCGCAATACATTCGCACGACTCAAGCAGGCAATGGTGAGGAAGCACTGCAAAAACTGACTGAAAATCCTGACATCAGCCTTATCATCAGTGACAACTATATGCCTGAAATGACTGGGCTTGAGATGATTCGCGAAATTCGCCGTCACTCTGCTCACGATGGTATTTCGATTCTTGGGTTATCTGGTTCAGACGATAAAACCATCACTGCTCAGTATTTAAAAGCGGGTGCTAATGACTTCTTGCATAAGCCGTTTAATCAGGAAGAACTGTTTTGTCGCGTAAACCAACTGCTTAACATGCAGGAAGCGACAAAGGAACTGTTTAAACTTGCCAACCAGGACGCGCTAACAGGTCTGTGGAATCGCCGTTACTTATTCGACACCGTTGGTAAAAATGAAGCCGAACGCTGCATTGCGATGCTTGATATCGACTTCTTTAAAAAGGTCAATGATAACTACGGTCACGATGGTGGCGACGCCGCTTTGACTCACATCTCAGGTATTCTCAAGGCCTTTTTCGGTGATCAAACCGTTGCCCGATTTGGTGGCGAAGAGTTCTGCATTCACTATGACGGTGAGTTCGAGAAATTCTGTAAGCAGCTTGAACGAATGCGTCGATGTATTGAAGCTGATCAGGTTGAACATCAAGGCCAAGTAATCAAATACACCATCAGCATTGGTGCCACATCCATGAAAGGTACCCTTGACCAACAGATAAAAGTCGCGGATATGCGACTGTACAATGCCAAAGAAGGTGGACGAAACCAACTGGTTAACGCCTAGAATCTAACGCCTTAAATCTAGTTCCTTAAAGCCATACTCAAACAAAAAGGGTTCTATCTAACGATAGAACCCTTTTTTAATCAAAACTGCTGACACGTTTACGCGATGCGGTCTTTTTCCCAAGCAGCCAATTTCTCAGCTCTTGCCGCTTCACGAGCTTCTCGCTTTTTGCGTGCGTCACATGGCTCAGGACAATTACACACTTTCTCAATGCCAACTGCACCTAAACCACCACAGCTGCCTTTGACGACTTTCTTCTGGAAAATATAACCGACAGCCATCGCTGCGATAACAGCCAGAAAGACGCCGAAAGTAATCAGAAACGTACTCATAATGACAATCTCACTTCTGCTATTTGCGGTTTAAGAATGGTTTGAATGCGCTTGAAGAGATCTCTTCAAAACCGTCATCCGTTTTCACAATCATAAACACAGGAATGTTATTTTGCTCTGCGATCTCAATGCCTTTGACTTCGCCTAGCACCATTAACCCCGTTGCAAGACCATCCGCTGTCATACAGGATTTATCTAATACAGTTACCGAGACAACACGGTTGTTAATTGGGCGCCCTGTTTGGGGATTGATAATATGCGAGTAACGCACACCATCACGCTCAAAGTAGTTACGATAATCACCAGAGGTAGCAATTGCATAGTCACCCGGTTCAATGACTTCTTGAATCGTACGTTCATCCACTGTCGGTTTTTCTACCGCGATACGCCAGCCGACACCTTCACGATTGACACCTTTCAAACGGATTTCACCACCCACTTCCACCATGTAGTTAGCAACGCCCTGAGATTCAATATAGTCAGCAACCACATCTACACCCCAACCTTTGGCAATCGTCGAAAGGTCTACGTACAAATGAGGAAGGTCTTTACTCAGCTTGTTGCCTTCAACACTCAAATGCTCAATACCGATGTTCGCTTTACGCTCTGCCAACTCTTCTTCGGTAGGAACCACTTCTGGACGCGCTTCTGGGCCAAATCCCCACAAGTTAACCAATGGGCCTACAGTGACATCAAGAGCTCCTAACGTCACTCCGTTAAGACGAATCGCTTCACGCACCACTGTTGCCGTCTGAGGTGAAACTTCAAATGGAGTGGTCTCTTGAAACTGGTTAAAACGGCTCAGCTCTGACGTTTTACGGTACGTTGACATCTGGTCGTTTACTTCTTCAAGTAAGCGATCGATCTCTTTGTGCAGATCTTCAGAAGACGGAATACCATCTTGTTTAAGATACTTAATGTTGTATGTGGTACCCATCGTTGGGCCGCTTAAATGAACTTGCTCGACTGGTTTTTCACAACCAGCTAAAAGCAATAAAGAAGCTAATGCAACAAGCCAAGTTTTCACTTGTTTACTCCTATAGAGATAAGTAGATATAGAGAATCCATGTGTTATTCAGCACATAAACCTTACGAGATTCTCTATACAAACTTCAAAAAATTATGGCTGACTCAAATGAGTCAGCCATTAAATCAGACGCTTAGCGGAGATTAACCACCGAAGTCATCCAACAAGATGTTTTCATCTTCTACACCAAGATCTTTCAGCATGCCGATAACAGCAGCGTTCATCATCGGTGGACCACACATGTAGTATTCACAATCTTCAGGAGCTTCGTGATCCTTCAGGTAGTTTTCATACAATACGTTGTGGATGAAGCCTGTGTAACCATCCCAGTTATCTTCTGGTTGCGGGTCAGACAGCGCACAGTGCCATACGAAGTTGTCATTCTCAGCCGCTAGGCCGTCGAAGTCTTCCACGTAGAACATTTCACGCTTAGAACGAGCACCGTACCAGTAAGACATCTTACGCTTAGATTTCAGACGTTTTAGCTGATCGAAGATGTGTGAACGCATTGGAGCCATACCAGCACCACCACCCACAAATACCATTTCAGCATCTGTATCTTTCGCGAAGAACTCACCAAATGGACCAGAAATCGTACATTTATCACCAGCTTTTAGAGACCAAATGTACGAAGACATTTGACCCGGCGGTACGTTTGGATTGTTTGGCGGCGGAGTCGCGATACGTACGTTTAGCATAATAATGCCGAACTCTTCAGGGTAGTTCGCCATAGAGTATGCACGAATGATATCTTCATCTACCTTAGACTCGTAGCGGAACAGGTTAAACTTGTCCCAGTCGCCACGGTACTCTTCAGGTACATCGTAATCCGCGTATTTAACGTGGTGAGCAGGAGCTTCAATCTGGATGTAACCACCAGCACGGAAAGGTACTGATTCGCCATCTGGAATTTGTAGCTTAAGCTCTTTAATGAATGTTGCTTTGTTATCGTTAGAGATAACAGTACATTCCCACTTCTTAACACCGAAGATCTCTTCTGGAAGTTCGATCTCCATGTCAGCTTTCACTGCAACCTGACACGCTAGACGTTCACCTTCACGAGCTTCACCTTTAGTAATGTGGTCAAGCTCGGTCGGTAGAATATCACCACCGCCAGATTTAATTTTTACGCGACACTGACCACAAGAGCCACCGCCACCACATGCCGAAGACACGAATACGCCAGAATTCGCCAATGCGCCAAGAAGCTTGCCGCCTGGAGAAGTAACGATCGATTTGTCTGCATCGCCATTGATTGAGATTGTAATGTCACCTGTTGGTACTAGCTTAGATTTAGCGAATAGAATCACTAGAACTAGCGCTAGAACAATCAGAGTAAACATCACTACACCAAGAATAATGTCCATTGACTATTCCTTAATTGTTGCGGTTTACCCGTCTTACAGTTGAACACCAGAGAATGACATAAAGCCAAGCGCCATTAGACCAGCAGTGATAAAGGTAATACCTAGACCACGTAGACCCGGAGGCACGTCTGAATACTTCATTTTCTCACGGATACCTGCAAGAGCGACGATAGCTAGCATCCAGCCCAAACCTGAACCGAAACCATAAACTACAGACTCTGCGAAATTGTAATCACGCTGAACCATGAAAGATACACCACCAAAGATTGCACAGTTAACTGTTATCAATGGAAGGAAGATACCTAACGCGTTGTACAGAGGCGGGAAGAAACGGTCTAAGATCATTTCTAGAATCTGTACTAATGCAGCGATTACACCGATAAAGGTAATGAAGTTAAGGAAACTTAAATCCACACCTTCAGCAAGCGCATCTGGTTTAAGAACTAGGTTGTAAACTAGGTTGTTCACAGGAACAGAGATGGTTAATACCACTGTTACCGCAATACCTAGACCAAATGATGTCTTAACTTTCTTCGATACCGCCAAGAAGGTACACATACCTAAGAAGAAAGACAGTGCCATGTTCTCGATGAAAATCGATTTCACCATCAAACTAATATAATGTTCCATGACAACCTTACTCCTTCGCTTCTACTTGTTCAGGCTTGAAGGTACGAATCGCCCAAATCATAAATCCGATCAGGAAGAAAGCCGAAGGTGCTAATAGCATTAAACCATTTGGCTGGTACCAACCACCATCTCTAACTAACGGTAGAACTTCCATACCAAACAACTTGCCAGAGCCAAACAACTCGCGGAAGAAGCCAACAGTGATAAGAACGAAACCATAACCCAAACCGTTACCAATACCATCAATTAAAGAAGGAATCGGAGCAGACTTCATAGCGAACGCTTCAGCACGGCCCATTACGATACAGTTAGTAATGATAAGACCAACGAAAACTGAAAGCTGTTTAGAGATATCGTATAGATACGCCTTCAAGATTTGGTCTACCACAATTACTAACGATGCAATGATCGCCATCTGTACGATGATACGTACACTACTAGGAATGTGGTTGCGAATAAGAGAAACGAAAAAGTTAGACAAAGCCGTTACAAACATTACCGCTAGAGTCATAACAAAAGCCGTTTCAAGCTTGGTCGTTACTGCAAGAGCAGAACAAACACCAAGAACTTGTAGCGCGATTGGGTTGTTATCCAATACAGGCGCTAACACACTCTTTTTAATATCTTTTGCGCTAGACATTAGTTCAGACCTCCGTCACGAACTTTTGCTAGGAATGGACCAAAGCCCATATCACCTAACCAGAAGTCGAATGTGTGTTGAACACCGTTACTGGTTAATGTTGCACCTGATAAGGCATCAACACCATGCTCAGAACCTTGTGGTGCGCCACCTTTTACAACTTTAATTGCAGGTTTGTGGTTCTCATCGAACAGTTTCTTACCTACGAACTGAGCACGCCAGTTAGGGTTTTCAACTTCACCACCCAATCCAGGAGTTTCGCCTTGTTCGTAGTATGTAATACCAGCAACTGTGTTACCGTCGGTTTCCACAGCTACAAATGCATACATCATAGACCATAGGCCGTTACCATGAACGGGTAAAATTACTTTAGATACTTTGTCACCATCTTTCACAAGGTAAACAACACTTGTGTTTGAGCGGCGAAGGATTTTTGCAACATCTTCCTCAGGAGACAGTTTTACTGATTCACTAGGAGTTTTTGCAGCTTTACGCTGATCAAAAGTTGTTGCATCACCTTTAACAAAGTCGCCACTGTCAAGGTCAATAAGACGAGGTTCAATGTACTTAGAGTACAACTCTGGAATCTTACCTTGTTCAGTGATACCTGCTACTTGAACGATTTTGCTTTGCTTATCAAGCAGAGCATTCGCTTTTTGCTTGTCTCGCAGGCCAACAGCCGCTGTCGATACAATGATTGAGCACACTAGGCTCAATGCGATAACAACAAACAGCGTTTTCTTAATGCTATCGTTATTACTTGCCATAGCGCGATAATCTCCGCTTGATGTTTTTCTCTACCACAATATGGTCGAACAGAGGAGCAAATAGGTTAGCGAATAGAATCGCTAGCATCATGCCTTCTGGGTATGCAGGGTTAACCACACGGATTAGTACACACATAGCACCAATCAAAATACCGTATGCCCACTTACCTTTATCTGTAAACGACGCAGATACTGGGTCCGTTGCCATGAAGAACATACCGAATGCGAAACCACCTAGAACTAGGTGCCAATGCCAAGGCATGTTGAACATCATGTTGGTGTCAGAACCAATCACGTTGAACAACGTAGAAAGAGCAATCATACCGATCATCACACCAGCGATAATGCGCCATGAAGCAATACCCATGTAAACAATGAATGCCGCACCGATTGCTAGAGCAAGCGTAGACACTTCACCAATTGAACCTGGAATATTACCAATGAATGCATCCATCCAAGTGATTGCTTGACCTGTTGCAGCATTCATCAGAGCACCGCTACCACCTTGAGTCCATTGACTAAGAGCAGTTGCGCCTGAGAAACCGTCCGCAGCGGTCCAAACTAAATCACCAGAGATTTGCGCTGGGTATGCAAAGAATAAGAATGCACGACCTGCTAGAGCTGGGTTTAGGAAGTTACGACCAGTACCACCAAAGATTTCTTTCGCCACAACAACACCGAAGGTGATACCTAGCGCTGCTTGCCATAGAGGAAGCGTTGGTGGAACGATCAATGCGAAAAGAATCGAAGTTACAAAGAAACCTTCGTTTACTTCGTGCTTACGCACCATACAGAACAATACTTCCCAGAAACCACCAACAATAAAAACTGTTGCATAAATTGGAAGGAAGTAAGTTGCACCTAACAGAATTTTACTGCCCCAACCTGCATCAGACGACATAGTGCCGCCTAGCATTTCAGTCAGCCAGTAATGCCAGTTGCCATCAACGATGGTTGCAAGTTGATCACTTGCGTACAAGTGATGAAGTGCAGAGATAGCCTGGCCACCTGCGTTATACATACCCCAGAACATTGCTGGGAACACAGCTAACCAAACCATGATCATGATACGTTTTAAATCAACGCTATCACGGACATGAGCGCCTCGCTTTGTCACAAGACCTGGCGTATAAAACAGAGTCGCAGCAGCTTCATACAAAGCAAACCATTTCTCGTGTTTACCACCTGGTTCAAAGTGATGCTCGATGTCTTCAAGAAACTTTTTAAGGCCCATGAAAATTACCCTTCTTTCTCAATCTTATCGAGGCATTCACGAAGTAACGGACCGTACTCGTATTTACCAGGACATACAAAGGTACACAATGCTAGATCTTCTTCATCAAGTTCCAATGCGCCAAGGCGTACTGCACTATCAGTGTCACCAGCACACAGATCACGAAGCAACAGAGTTGGCTCCATATCTAGCGGCATAACTTTTTCATAGTTACCAATTGGCACCATTGCGCGATCACTACCGTTAGTCGTCGTTGTCATGTTGAACAACTGACCTTTGAATAAGTGACCTAAGAATGAGCGAGTAACAGAGAACTTGTTCTTACCAGGCATTGCCCAACCAAACAGTTCTTTCTCACGACCTTCGCGAAGAACAGAAACCTGTAAGTGGTAACGACCTAAGTAAGCGTGTGGACCTGAAGCTTTAGTACCTGTTAGTACTGAACCAGAGATCACGCGAACTTCGCCAGGCATCATTTCGCTATCCGTCAATTGCTCTAGGCTTGCACCTATTACAGTACGGATTAATCGAGGATTATTTACGACAGGGCCAGCAAGAGAAATAACACGCTCGCTGTATAACTCACCAGTAAGGAACAATTTACCTACAGCGATAACGTCCTGGTAGTTAATGTACCATGCCACATTTTCTGCATTTACAGGATGCAGGAAATGCATGTGTGTACCAGCTAAACCTGCTGGGTGAGGGCCGTCAAAGACATGTTCTTCAACATTAGACTGAGTTGAGCGTGGTAAGCTGGTACCTTTTTTACAAACGTACACCTTACCTTCAGTCAAAGCTGAAAGTACATCAAGACCAGCAACGAAGGCTTCCGAATTGTCGTTGATGATAACCGTCGGCTCTGCTGCTAATGGATTAGTATCCATGGCAGAAACAAAAATAGCCTTAGTCGTCGAATCAACTGCAGGAACCTTGCTGAACGGACGAGTACGCAGCGATGTCCAAAGACCAGAATCGACCAGTTGAGTTTTCACCGCTTCGCGGTCAAGACTTCCTAATTGATTCGCTTCAAACTTGTCGAACGTCACTTGGTCATCACCTGCAACTTCAATCACTACAGACTGAAGTACACGTTTTGCACCACGATTAATTTCAACAACTTTACCGCTGACCGGTGAAGTAAATTTCACTCCCGGATTCTTCTTATCTTCAAAAAGAACTTGAGCTTTCTTTACTTCATCACCTACGCGAACATGCATAGTAGGACGCATGCCGACGTACTCTTCGCCAAGCAAGGCGACTTTGTTGATGGCTTTGCCATCATTAATCACCTGGGAAGGAGTTCCTGCGATAGGAAGGTCCAAACCCTTTTTTATTGTAATCATACGCACTTGCACTACTTTATCGGGAAAAAGATTCATTCATTGCGCAAATTGGAGGCGGTGGTCATCCGTACTTCTACTGGAAGTGTGTAATGACAAAACTAAACCGTCTCTAGACACGACATTATTATATCTGCCCGCCTTGGTTATTTAATCACCAAAAGCGCAACATACTTTTAAAAATCACATTACAGATTTGAGATGAGATTTATCAAGGGCGGTAGTTTAGCACCTTTTACGAATACGATGCCATTCAAGATCTCTAGATTCGTGATTTTATTTGGGCACAAATTCGTTTAAAAGGCGCATTAATAATCATTATTTTGATATGTCGCACAATTATTTTCACCACCTCAATATCAGGGTTATTTTTTGCGTTTTTTTTGAAAAAAATGGTTTTATGCCACTTTACAGAATGGTAGCTGTATTAAAATTGTTAAACAATCACCCAAAAAAGAGCGAAAAATGATCACCTAGCTCATCACTATCCACCCAAACACATCGGGCTATCTGGCGCTTTTTTCTTCAATTCATTCCACTCTTGTGGTGTGTAAGTATGTATAGCCAGAGCATGAATATGGTTGCTTAACTCTTCCGACAAAGTCTGATTCACTTGGCGGTGACGCATAATCAAACGTTGCCCCTCAAAGCTCGAAGTAACAATCACAACTTTAAAGTGACTCTCTGAGCCGGGTGCCACATTATGCATATAGCTTTCATTCACAACCTGCAGATATTCGGGTTGAAATTTATCTTGCAGCTTAGTCTCAATGACTTGTTGAATCATAATGCTCCCTTCTTTTACACAGTGATATAACAAAACCAACAAACAGTTTACTTTGGCGAGCTTTGCTTTGACAAACACAAACCATAGGTTAGGCCAACAAATTGCCAGCGAAAGGTTTATGTTTCTTGATCATCGAGCATCTGAGACAATAATAGTGTCTTTAAAACTATCAATTAAACCGAATATGAAAACTGAGCTTTCGCTATTTGAACGCACGCTAACACTTCATCGCTTCCCGATTCGTAACAATGAGCTTCTGCAAGCTTGGGATGCGGGTGATGAGTATCTGATCTCGCATATTGAAGAGCTAGCGCTAACCTCATCAAAACGCATTTTGATTTTAAACGATTCATTCGGCGCACTCAGTTGCTGGTTTTCAGCGCAACACCAAGTGTTCATGATGAGTGATTCGTTCATTGCTCACAAAGCAACACTGGAAAACTTAAAACGTAACTCTTGCAATGACGTGACACTTCTCAACACCATGGATGAGATACCTAACGACATCGATCTGGTGTTGATGCAAATCCCTCGAAATAACCGTCATTTGGTATGGGTTCTGAGTAAACTTCGTCAATCCCTAGACGAAAAGTGCCCCATTATTTCAGTCAACAAAGCAAAAGAAATTCATTCTTCAACACTGCAGTTGTTTGAGAAGTATTTGGGTGACACTAAGACATCTCTGGCATGGAAAAAACACCGTTTAGTGTTTTCTTTTGCTAATTGCACACCGGTGCCAAATGTGGATGAAGAAGTACGATGGGAAGTCGAAAACGAACAAATGAGTTTAGTGAATCTTCCCAACGTGTATTCTGGTGAGAGTCTAGACCAAGGCGCGCGCTTGCTGCTTGAACATTTGCCGAGTGAAGATCTGACAGACTTCATCGACCTAGGTTGTGGAAATGGCGTGTTATCGATAAAACTGGCGCGGTTAAATCCTAATGCCTCGATTACCTGTGTTGACGAGAGCTTTATGGCGGTAGAAGCAGCCAGACGTAACCTGAATAACAATTTGCTCACGCAACCCGAGATAACCTGTACCGCGAACAATTGCTTAGATGATTTTGAAACTGAGAGCGCTTCGTTTATCGTATGCAATCCCCCTTTCCACCAACAACAAGCGATCACAGACCATATCGCATGGCAGATGTTCTGTGATTCAAAGCAAGTTCTTAAAAAAGGGGGCAAATTATTGGTTATCGGCAATCGCCACCTCGGATACGATATAAAACTTGCTCGCCTTTTCGGTCACACACAAGTAAAGACTGTCGCTAGCAACAATAAATTTGTTATCTTACAAGCTACTAAGTATTAGGGTCTGGTGACCTTAAGCATGTTCCTGACATGCCAAAACAAACGAAAGGAATTGACCATGAAAAAACTGGTTCTCGCAGCTTCTATTGCTTTATTGGCCGCTTGCTCTGCACCTCAACAACAGCAGATAAGCTTAAACCCTACAGCTGTTTTAAGTAACAGTGATATTGTGACAAACAGCAAGTTCACTTTGGTTAGTAAAGACGTTCGCTCTGCGCAATATGTTGCTTTAGTCGATAGCGGCCGCAACAACATCGAACCTGTTCATGCACGCCAAAACGTTCGTATCGCTTTGGAGAATGCACTTTCAAGCCAGTTTGATTCTCAAGGATTCACTATCACAGTTAACAGCGAAAACATGCTGACGCTTGAAATCCAAGAAGCCTTGGTGACTGTGACTCATACCATCATGGAAAATGAGATGAACGGTAAAGTTCTGCTACAACTGACCGCAGAAACGCCAAAAGGTAAATTAGTGAAGAGCTATACAGGTACAGCAAAACGTACAGGTGCTCTAAGCGCTTCAAATGAAGATATTGAACAAGTTCTGAACGATGTTGTGAATCTCGTCCTAAAAGAAATCGCAGCGGACACAGAACTGCAAAACTATATGAAGGAGCGTTTCAATGGTTAAAACCCTATCCATGGTGAAAGGCTCTTTGGCAGCGCTCGCTATCGCTGCGAGCAGCTATGTTTGGGCAGGGCCTCAAGTTGAAGTTGAAACCACTTTAGGCACTTTCACCATTGAATTGAATGAAGAACAAGCGCCAATCAGTGTTGCTAACTTCCTTCGTTACGTTGAAGACGGCAGTTATGTCGGTACTATCTTCCACCGCATCATCCCGGGCTTTATGGCACAAGGTGGCGGTTTCGATACCGACATGAAGCAAGTCAGCACCTATGCTCCAATTCAAAATGAAGCGAGCAACGGTTTACGCAATGACACCGCGACAATTGCTATGGCTCGTACCAACGATCCAAATTCAGCCACGCGTCAGTTCTATATCAACCTCGTTGATAACGATTTTCTGAACTACGGTCAACGCCCACCGGGCTACGCTGTGTTTGGTCAAGTCACTAAAGGTTTTGAAGTCATTCAAAAGATGGCTCAACAACCTACTCGATCAATTGGCTATATGAAGGATGTTCCTGTAACACCTATCATCATCACCAACGCCACTCTGATTAAATAACACCTAAAGCTCCGATTTATTCGGAGCTCTTTTTCCGACAAGGAAAGCTCCATGCAACAAGAAAATCAATCTCTCACTTGGGTTGAAACTATCCGTAGCTACTTCGATAAACGTCTGCTTTGGGTATTGATGCTCGGATGCTCCAGCGGTTTCCCTTGGGTATTGATTGGCTCAAACATGTCTGGCTGGTTAAAAGATGCAGGACTGACTCGCAGTGCCATTGGCTATTTCGGCAGTGTGTTTGCGGTTTACGCGATTAACTTTTTATGGGCACCAGCGGTTGACCGAGTCCGCCTACCAGTTCTGCACTCTCTGCTTGGGCAGCGTCGCAGTTGGATACTCCTTTGTCAGGTTCTGATTTTAATCTGTACTCTGTTTATTGCTGGCGTAAACCCAGCGACAAATTTGATGCTGACATCCATGCTCGCCCTAGGTATTGCGATTGCTTCTGCAACTCAGGATATTGCGGTTGATGCGTTTCGTATTGATACCTTTCCGAAATCGGAATCCAGTAAACTGCCACAAGCTTCAGCTATGGCGGTGATTGGTTGGTGGACAGGCTATTCGGTTCCCGGCTATCTGGCATTTATCAATGCTGATTCAATGGGCTGGAATGGTGTGTACTACGGCATGGCTGCCATCGTAGGTGTGTTGATTCTGTTTACCCTTCTGGTTGGCGAACCAAACACCAATCGTGAAGCGCTGCAGAAACAGGCTGAGCAACGACACAACAAAGTGGTCAATTCAAAGATATTGGCTTGGTTGAGTGTAACCGTACTGGAGCCATTCATTGATTTCTTCCGCCGCAATGGTACTTCGGTTGCTATCACACTGTTGTTGTTCGTTTTCCTATTTAAGATTGGTGAAGCGTTCCTCGGCCGAATGTCTATCGCGTTTTACAAAGAAATCGGCTTCAGCAACGAGCAGATTGGTTATTACTCCAAATTAATTGGTTGGGGTATTACTATGCTGTTTACCCTGATTGGCAGCATGGTCAACGTGCGTTTTGGTATTGTTCGCGGTTTGATGATTGGTGGTATCGCCATGTCAGCCAGTAACTTAATGTTCTCTTGGATTGCTCAGGTTGGTCCAAATGAACATCTGTTCCTTGCCACTATTATTGTCGATAACTTCACCACGGCATTTTCTACTGTCGCCTTTGTCTCCTTCTTAACGGTGATGACAGGGCAAGCCTTCTCTGCAACTCAGTACGCCTTGCTAGCCTCATTAGGTAACTTCGGCCGCACCACACTGGCCTCATTCAGTGGCGAGCTGGCAGACTACTTAAATGACTGGTCTCTGTTCTTTATTCTGACCGCTTTGATGGTTATTCCAAGTTTGATCATGCTGTATACGCTGCGTCATTACTTTACAGACCTGTTAAACAAAGCAAGAAATCACAAAGAAGAACTGGTAGAAGAGAAAATAGTGAAATAAAAACAAGAGGGGACCTAAGGTTCCCTCTTGTTTACCCACTGAGTTATTCGTAGTCATCCAAATGAATGCGCGGTGCTCTTGCGGCATTCACCGCGCAGATAAGAGCAAGAGTCCCTGCGAGCAAAAAACCCGTCTGGAAAGCATTAGAAATCACAGGCTGCGGTGTATTGAGTAACTCACTGAGTGAGCCTTCTGCACTGAAATTCGGAATCAGTGAGTAAATTAATGTACCAAACACCGCTGTCCCTACAGAAGCACCGACAGAACGGCTTAGCGATCCCATTGATGTGATTCGGCCTAAATTTTCTTTTCCAGCAATGGTCTGAATTTGCAGTTGAGTCGACGGCATAACCGTTCCGAAACCCAATCCACATAAGCAACCAAATAAACTCACAACATAAGGCCCGAAATCAAACATCGCCAATGAGAAAAATGCCAGACAGCTTAACGACATGCCCATCACCGGCATCCATTTAGGGATAGCCGTTTTGGCGATAACCTTACCTGTAATATAAGAACCACTAATCATTCCCGCAGACAACGGCATCAACAGTAGTCCAGCAGTCGCAGCCGAAGTGTTAAGACCCACCTGAAGATAAATTGGTAAGAAGAACACTAATGAAAACAAGCACGCTGCAAATAAGAAGGTGGAAGTCAGTGGAATATAGATTTCTTTTTGCACTAATAGCCGCAAAGGAAGAAACGAGTGAGAAACCCTTTTCTGCTGCACGACAAACACAACTAGCAAGACAGCGAAAGTGGCCAACAACGTAATGCTGGTTGAGGAACTCCACGAAAAGTAATGCCCACCAGCAGACAACCAATAAATAATTGCAGTCATCATGCTTGGAAATAGTATTAATCCAAAGAAATCTATTGGCTTTTTCTCGACTTTACGGCTGACTTGCTCCAGTTTTGCTAAACGATACAGTGCAAATCCAATTAGGGGTAAGTTAAACCAAAACAACCAATGCCAAGTTAAATAGGTCACCACAACGCCGCCAAGCACGGGGCCACAGATACTGGATAAAGCAAACAAAGAGGCAAAATAACCTTGGAACTTTGCTCTTTGTCTGGGCGGAACATATTCACTAATCAAAGCTTGAGACAGGCTCATTAAGCCGCCACTCCCTAGCCCCTGAACAATTCGGCCAAACACTAAACCATGCATACTCACTGCTAACGCACAAACTACAGAGCCAACAGCGAAAATGCAGAGTGCAATCATCAACATCTTTTTACGACCATACTGATCACCAAGCCAACCATACACAGGTACGGAAGCCGCACCCGCAAGCATATAACCAATTGCAATCCACGATGAAAGCTGAATATTACCCAAATCTCTGACCATGACGGGTGTTGCGGTTGCTAGCAGTGTTTGATCGATAGCCGCCAAAAACATCGGCAAAAAGACTGTGGTAAAGATGGTAAGAAAGGTTTTCTTATCTATCGGCTCCGCCATGGTATTCCTTCATTGATAACCAGAGCCAACATTATACACTGAAATAGTGTTTTATTAATCTTATAGCCTCCAATAGGTCCACTTCGATACTTGATATAAGCCACTGTATAAAAAGATTAAACCAACACATTTAATAAAAATAACTTGCACAAATTATTTTTAAATGAACAAAACAAACCTTTCATTTCCTGCCTAGATTGACCACAAAAAAAAGCTGAACAAAGTCGGTCACGAAGACAGGCAAAAGCCCCAAAACTTATATAAAACAAGGCTTACAAAACGAGTTTAATACCAACCATAAACCAACTGAATATTTAGCAACACATCATCTCCCAAGCTTTATTAACAAAAAGTGTTGGTTAATCGATCTGCTTCAAAAACAACAATTGGAAAAACTTAAGTGACACAAATCACATTAAAAATGCAATAAAATGAAATATAAATTTAGTTCATTTTTTATTTAAATTAATTAGATCTAACTCACAATGTTTATCTACTTTTGCAACTTTTCTCACTTTCAATTGAGATTTAAATCGCTATCATGCACCCAAATTGGACAGGCGGTAATCAAGCCGCTCCTGAATTGATACAAAACATAGAGAGTTACCCTTATGCGTAAATCACTTCTTACTCTTGGCCTATTAGCAGCAACTTCTGCTCCAGTTATGGCTGCGGATTACTCAGATGGCGACATCCACAAAAACGATTACAAGTGGATGCAATTCAACCTAATGGGTGCATTTGATGAGCTTCCTGGTAAATCTAGCCATGATTACCTAGAGATGGAATTTGGCGGCCGCTCAGGAATCTTCGACCTTTACGGTTACGTTGACGTTTTCAACCTAGCAAGTAACCCAGGTAGCGATAAAAACGGTAAAGAAAAAATCTTTATGAAGTTCGCGCCTCGTATGTCTCTAGACGCGCTTACTGGCAAAGACCTATCTTTCGGTCCAGTACAAGAGCTATACCTAGCAACTCTTATGGAATGGGGCGGTAACTCTGGTGTTAACTCTCAAAAAGTTGGCCTAGGTTCTGATGTTATGGTTCCTTGGTTAGGTAAAGTAGGTATGAACCTGTACGGTACTTACGACTCTAACAAGAAAGACTGGAACGGTTACCAATTCTCTATGAACTGGTTCAAACCTTTCTACTTCTTCGAGAACGGTTCATTCATCTCTTACCAAGGTTACATTGATTACCAATTTGCAATGGAAGACAAATACTCTTCTGCTAGCAACGGTGGTGCAATGTTCAACGGTATCTACTGGCACTCAGACCGCTTCGCTCTAGGTTACGGTCTTAAAGGTTACAAAGATATCTACGGTATTAAAGATACTGATGGCTTCAAGTCAACTGGCTTTGGTCACTACATCTCAGCAACTTACAAATTCTAATATTTGAAGTCTAAATTGCTCGAAAGGCGCCGATTGGCGCCTTTTTTATTGCTTTCCCAGTCCTGCTCATTATCCTTAGCCGCAGAGATTATTTAGCGGTGGTTTTAGGGAAATATGAATATCGTCATTGTTGGTCCGGGTGCAATTGGCAGCCTATGGGCGTACAAGCTGCATCAGGCTGGACACAAGGTTTCCTTGTGGGGCACTAAACAAAACCAGCAATGGATGTTGGCAGCGGATGATTCCCCTGAAATTCTATTTAGCTATAACCAACCACAGACTCTTATCGATGCGGATCTATTACTGGTCACAGTAAAAGCATGGCAGGTTGAAACCGCCATAACTCCACTCCTCCCCCATGTGAACAAAGATGCCATTTTGCTATTTATGCATAATGGTATGGGGGCTGTAGATAACATCGCAGAGCTGATATCCGAATATCCGGTCATCATCGCCACCACGACCCACGGCGCACTTAAAGTAGACGCTCACCATGTAAAACACACGGGAATTGGCCAAACTCAGCTTGGCGCTTTCAACCTAAAAGGCAGCCAGTGTACCTTTCTGGTTGACGTGTTGAATCACGCTTTACCGACAGTATCGTGGAACCCAAACATACAGTTTGCTCTGTGGAATAAATTAGCCATCAACTGCGCAATCAATCCCCTGACAGCCATTCACCAATGCCTGAATGGTGCACTAGCAGAAGAGAAGTTTCGTCCAACACTGGACGCTGCAATTGACGAGTTAGTGTCTGTGATGCAAGCAGAAAAGATTCCCGTCGACAGGAAACAGCTGGTATCCACCATCGACAATGTCATTCGCGCCACTGCAGCTAATAAATCATCAATGCATCAAGATATTTTCTATCGTCGTCAAACCGAGATAGACTTCATTACAGGCTACCTTGTACGTAAGGCTCAACAACATGGCATAGAAGTGCCAGCCAATAGTGAGTTGTACAAGCAAATCCAATTATTAGAAAAATACGGAAAACATCATGACTAAACGCATACTTGTTCCTATCGCTCCGGGTACGGAGGAAATGGAAGCGGTAACCATCATTGATATTCTGGTACGTGCTGGCTATCAGGTCGTGGTTGCGAGTGCCGATTTTGAAGGCAAACTCACCATGAAGGCGTCTCGTGGCGTGACCTTAACAGCCGATTGCAAGTTGGTTGATATCGCAGATGAAGAGTTCGACGCTGTTGTTCTACCGGGCGGCGTGCAAGGCTCAGAGAACTTCCGTGACAGCACCGTTTTGGTTGAAATCATCAAGCAACAAAAATACGACGGACGCTTAGTTGCTGCTATCTGTGCTGCGCCGGCAGTCGTTCTAATTCATCATGATCTTTTCCCCGGTGCGTTAATGACAGGCCACCCGAATTTTAAAGACCATATTCCTGAAGATTTATGGCGCAACCGTCGCGTCACTTACGATGTGAACAACAACCTTCTCACCAGCCAAGGACCTGGCTCTGCTTTAGAGTTTTCTATTGAAATTATTGCCCTACTCTCTGGTAAAGCGTTAGCTCGTGAAATTGCACTGCCAATGGTTCCAGTGCCACAGCTGAACTATGAAAAATACGGTGAGGCATAAATGCTGGATATCAACGCTATTCGTGCGCAATTTCCGGCCCTGTCTCAGAAGATCAATAATGAACCTTTGGTGTATCTCGATAGCGCAGCAACCACTCAGAAACCTCAAGTCGTCATTGATGCGATTACTCATTACTACAGCGCGCAGAATGCCAATGTGCATCGTGGTAGTCACAGCTTAACCGCACACGCTACCAGCCAGTTTGAAGCGGCAAGAGATAATGTCGCTCAATTTATTGGGGCGAAAAGCAGTAAGAGTATTATCTGGACTCGCGGCGCCACCGAAGCGCTGAATCTCATCGCTCAAACCTATGCCAGAAACACGCTCAAAATTGGTGACGAAATACTGATTAGTGAGATGGAACATCACGCGAACATCGTGCCTTGGCAAATCGTCGCCCAGCAAACGGGTGCAACGATTGTAAAAGTACCAATGACGCAAGATGGCGAATTCGATTTAGCGGCGTTTCATCAGTTGCTGACCACTAACACCAAAATCGTCGCCTTAGCTCATATCACTAACGTGACTGGCTGCCGTCAACCGATTGAGGAAGTGATTCAAGCGGCTCACGATAAAGGGGCGGTTGTCGTTGTCGATGGCGCGCAAGGCATAGTTCATGAAAAAGTGGATGTCTCTGCATTAGACGCGGATTTCTACGTATTCTCTGGCCACAAACTCTATGCTCCTGCGGGTATTGGGGTTCTTTACGGAAAGCTAGATCTGCTAGAAGCGATGCCACCTTGGCACGGCGGCGGAAAAATGGTCGAGAAAGTATCATTCTCTGGCACCACTTTCTCAGGCTTACCTGGCAAATTTGAAGCAGGAACTCCAAACGTAGCCGGAGCGATTGCTTTAAGCTGTGCAATTGACTGGTATGAGAGCTTTGATAGAAATGCCATCGAAGATCATATCCATCAGCTCCAACACAAAACTTATCAGGCGTTAAGTGCGATTGATGACTTTCGTGTATTGGGCTACCAAAGTAACGCCAGCGTCTTAAGTATTGTTATGGATGGTGTTCATCATCAGGACTTAGCGACTTTGCTTGATCAACAAGGAATCGCTGTTCGCGCAGGACATCATTGCGCCCATCCTTTGATGGAAGCATTTGGTGTAAAAGGAACTGTGAGAATTTCGTTTGGTATCTACAATACAGATGAGGATGTCGAACGCTTAATTGCAGCTATCGAAAAAGCTGTCGACATGCTGTAAGTCCGCCGCTTTTAGCTGTTTCTTTGCCTTATTCCTCCATTCAATTGGAACTATGTTCAGCTATTGCCAGACAGGACGTCTGGCAAAGTGTTGACGGACACAGGATGTGGCCTTCAACACGGTAGCTCGAAACAGAGTGAAAATTGGATGAAAGAGAGGAATATCGGCAAACGGGCTTTTTGGTGACTTTTTTGCCTGTAGAAAAAGTCACATAGCCACGACAGTGGCTATCAATAAATGAAACCTAAACAGCGATCTCTTTTACTTTATCGATGATAGCCTTCAACCCATTCCCTCTGGAAGGGCTCAAATGCGTGATGAGTCCGAGCTGTTCGAAATATCCATCGACATCAAAATCTTGGATCTGTTGAGACGTTTTGCCTTCAAAAGCGGCCATCACTAGGGCAATCAGTCCACGAACGATACGAGCATCGGAATCGGCGCAGAAATGCCAGATACCCTCTTCTTGCTGGCTAACCAACCAGACTAAGCTTTCACAACCAGAAACCGTTACTTGTTCACTTTTCAGTTCTTCTGGCATCACGGGTAGCTTTTTGCCCCACTGAATCACTTGACGGTAGCGGTCTTCCCAGCCTTTAAACTGTTGCATGGTCTGCACTATATCTTCGCTGGTGATTTCTGTGCCGAAAGGTGAAGTTGGAAAAGCAGTCATGAACAATACTCCAGTGATTACTTACTGTGTTTCTGAATGATTTTTTCTACGATACGCGCAACGGCAACAAAACCGAATGTTGCGGTAACGACGGTAGCAGCACCAAAACCAGACGCACAATCCATACGTTTAGGACCTTCTGCGGTCGATTTGGTCGCACAGACTGAACCATCCGCTTGTGGGTACTTGAGATGTTCTGTTGAGAAAACACAGTCGATACCAAACTTACGCGCCGGATTGGTCGGGAAATTATGGTGCTGACGCAGACGATCTTTGACCTTCTTCGCCAGAGGATCTTGAATGGTTTTAGTCAGATCGGCCACTTTGATTTGCGTAGGGTCAGTTTGACCACCCGCGCCGCCAATCGTAATCACTTTGATCTTATTGCTGCGACAATAAGCAAGCAAAGAGGCTTTTGCCTTCACACTGTCAATCGCATCCAGCACATAGTCATAATCTTTGCTCAGATACTCATGCTGGTTGTCAGGCGTGATGAAATCATCAATCAAATTAACTTTGCATTCAGGGTTAATTAGCTTAACGCGTTCTGCCATCACTTCAATTTTGCTCTGACCAACAGTGCCAGACATAGCATGAATTTGACGGTTAATGTTGGTCACACAAACATCATCCATATCAATCAGCGTCAGTTCACCAATACCTGTTCTTGCCAACGCTTCAACAGCCCATGAACCCACACCGCCAATACCAATAACACATACGTGCGCCGCACGCAGGATATCGACTTCGCTATTGCCATACAGTCGACGAGTACCGCCGAATCGTTGGTTATAGCTATCTGAGGCTGGAGTATCGAGTTCACGCATGACAACAATCCAAATTAAAGAGGGTTCAAAAAGAAAGAGTGCGATTTATACGCACTCTTAATATAAATGTCCAGACCATCACATCCAAACTCCGCCAAACTTGTTGGCGTTGCAGGCAGACGATAACTAGCAGGCTGAAAAGTTACTCCAATTTTTCAGGTGGTAATGCCCAAGGTGCCTGTAGTGGCGAGTTCTCAAGACCTAACTTCCAAACACGTCCAAAGTGTTTGTAGTGCCCCGCTTCAGTACCCGCTCTTGGTCCCATACCATGATAAAGGTCGAGATGGTTCTGTTTTACCGCGCCACCTGTGTCTAACACAATCAGCAAACGTAATTGGTGAGCGCCAGACCAAGTGCCATCCGCATTCAACAAAGGCACTTCCGCCAAAATAGGTGTTCCCATCGGAAACAGAGTGCGATCGCCCGCTACCGAAGCCATTGGTAATAAAGGAATACCTGCCGTCCCCGTTACAGGTGCAGCCGCTCTTGGTTGGAAAAAGACATAAGAAGGGTTCTGTTCCAGAAGCTCTTTCACTGTTGCTTCATCATTCGAGTGCGCCCACTCATTGATGGCTTTGAGCGACATCTTTTCACGTTCAACCAATCCTCGCTCAATCAGCACTTTGCCAATGCTGATGTAAGCCTTGTTATTTTTACCTGCATAAGCGAAGTATTCTAAAGTGTCATCGTCACCAAAGTGCACAAAGCCACTGCCCTGCACTTCCATAATAAAAGGATCAATTCGGTTTGCCGCATATCCTAGCTCAAGCCCTTGTCCATCAAGTGCGCCATCATAGATTTGCGCTCGTGTCGGACACTCAATTTCACACTTAGGCATGCTGTGAACGGGATACTTAAAGGTTTCATCAGGAGTATGACGCAGCTCTATCACCGGAGAAAAATACCCTGTGAACAAGACATTGCCTTTACTATCACCGCCGCCTAACTGAGCAGACTGGATACCAAACTGAGAGAGCTGAGTGGTATCGCCACTTTCTATTACCCACTCGTTGAGCTTTTCATAGAGAGGGCCAAAGGTTTTAGCCATAGAAGGAGAGTTAACAACCACTTGCTCACTTTGCTTGGCAAATTCAGTAAAGTCGCGCGGTTTATTGGATTCCACCACATCCACTTTATTCAGTGTTCTGGCAAAAGGTTCATCTAAGTATTGTTGCGCTCTGTCGGTCGGTTGAGCACAACCAAACAGAAGCGCTAAGCTGGCAAGAGAAAGAAGGCGTTTGTTCACTGAAGGCATCCCATATTGAATTCGACCGAAAGGATGACAAACTAACTACCGAAGCGCAATTGCGAAATTGTTAAATTAGTTTTTTCCTGACATTCGGAAAATGGGTTTGTAATGAGCGCTGGTTATCTGCTTCATTTCCGTGTTCTCAGGGTTCGTCATTTGAAACTTGTATTCCTGCCCCGCAACCTCGAAGGTTAAATAGTGTCCGTCGAAATCATACCGCGTGGTATAAACACGCCCTTCCATCGTAATTCCATCAGGACCAATTTCCAGCCTACGAGTTGAGTAATAAGCCACATCTTGCTCCACCCAGACTCCGTAAATCTCTTGTTTCGGCGCAAGAGTGCTTTTTATTCGGTCAATCACATTTCCGTAAAGAATCGCCGCTACAATACTTCCCAAAACCAAGAGTAAGATTAGGAAGAGTTCCAACCGTTTTCTGTTTTTCACACCACTGCCATTCGCGGCAGTGTCTTGTTGTGAATTATTAAACATTTGGTCTCGATTTAATTTAGCTGCTTTAGGCATCGTATCTCTTACTTAGAACTTATTTAAATCAACACTGCCAATACAGCGTTACAAAAAATAGTCGCGTTAACCTACTAAAAACCACTTGCTCACAGGTGAATAAAAAGTCATTATTCAGACATATTTAAACAACCATAAACATAAAGAGTGCCATCAGTGAAAATTCGTAGTACCGCTCTTGTTAAAGGCTTTAGACAATCAGCTCCGTATGTTAATGCTCACCGTGGAAAAACCATGGTTGTTATGGTGGGCGGTGAAGCGATTGCCGATAAAAATTTCGCGAATATTATTAGTGATCTGGCTCTGCTACATAGTCTCGGTGTCAAAGTAGTGCTTGTTCACGGCGCACGCCCACAGATAAATCAGATTTTAGAGACAAACAACCGCACCACTCCTTATCACAAAGGCATTCGAATCACTGATGAAGAAGCGCTGGGCTTGGTTATGCAAGCAGCAGGTCAGCTTCAACACGCGATAACCGCACGCCTTTCAATGAGCCTAAACAATACGCCAATGGCCGGAACACAACTCAATGTGGTCAGCGGAAATTTTGTTATCTCTCAACCACTAGGTATAGATGATGGTGTCGATTATTGCCACAGCGGGAAAATTCGTCGAATTGATATCGATGGCATTAACCGTATGCTCGACCAAGGTTCGATTGTCCTACTAGGGCCAATTGCGAGTTCAGTCACTGGCGAATGTTTTAACTTGCTCTCAGAAGAAGTTGCGACACAAGTTGCGATAAGATTAAAAGCTGAAAAGCTGATCGGCTTCTGTTCTGAACAAGGCATCATGGACAGCGAAGGTAATTCAATTGCAGAACTATACCCTGCTGAAGTGAATAACCTGATTGAGAAAATGGAAGCTGAAGATAATTCCAATGGTGAGGAGAGGTCGGGAACCCTGCGTTTCTTAAAAGCAGCCGTAGCCGCTTGCCGAGCTGGCGTTCCTCGTAGCCATTTGGTCAGTTACAAGGAAGATGGAGCGTTAATCCAAGAACTGTTTTCTTTTGATGGTATCGGTACACAAATTGTAAAAGCGAGTACCGAGCAACTTCGCCAGGCACAGATCGATGATATCGGCGGTATTTTTGATCTGATTCGCCCACTGGAAGAACAAGGCATATTGGTGCGTCGTTCACGTGAGCAATTAGAGCAAGAGGTTCACAAATTCACCATTATTGAAAAAGATGGTCTGATCATTGGCTGTGCGGCACTTTATCCTTATCCAGAAGAGGATATGGCTGAGATGGCGTGTGTGGCTATTCACACCGAATACCGCGATGGTGACCGTGGTGCATTACTGCTTCGCCATATGAAACAACAAGCTAAATTGATGAATATAAATAAGTTATTTGTATTAACCACCCACAGCTTGCACTGGTTCAGAGAGCAGGGGTTCATCGAATACGGTGTCGATGCTCTGCCAATGTCAAAACGTCAGCTTTACAACTATCAACGTCGCTCAAAAATACTCATTCTTAAGCTTTAGTCACATAAACATAATCAATCAATAGCAGATGCAATATTTATATCTGCTATTGATTGAATAATTAGTATATTAATTTGTATTTTAGATGTTCATTAATTAATCACTTTTCATACAACACAGAGCTGTGTAAAATCTCGCCACTCGTGACATAGATCACCTTATTGCATTGAGTTGGAATTCTACCTAAGGGCTTAACTTAGGGAGAGCACGGATTGCTTCAACGATAAATAACTTATTGAAGAGCAAACTAATTTATATGAAAACCGTAATTTGTAATTCGCTACAAAGCTTCTGGGATATGGCAGATCATAACTTCCTAGAAGGTCTAGATGTACATTGCGTGTTTCCCGTCAGTGACTACCTAAAAAGCTTTATCTTAGGCTCACAAACGCGCTATAAGATCCGCAATATCACTTTTTCAAAAGCTGTTTGTTAACACCTTTTGTGGATTCGCTAGGCAGCCAAGGAAGGTTGCCAGAATCTCTGCCAACGTACTTATTAACTAAACATTAGTAACGACTCATTGTCTCAACCAGAACCGTGAAGTCACCCTTTTAAGCGTTCAACCAATCCACTCGCTCGTTCAGTCTTAAACTGAATACCTCGTTTCAGCACACCGATATCACAATACAAAGCTAGACGCTCTTTCGCTCGGGTAATACCTGTATAGATCAGTTCGCGCGTCACTATCGGACTGTACTCTGGCGGTAAAATCATCGCGGTGAATTCAAACTCACTACCCTGTGATTTATGAATCGTCATGGCAAACGCGGTTTCATGTTGAGGAACTCGGCTTGGCAATACAGCTTTTACGCTACCATCAGGAAGCTCGAAATAGACCTTCAATCTTTGCTCGGCATCCTCTTCATCTCGCATACATATGCCTATGTCACCGTTATACAAACCAAGGGCGTGATCGTTCAGTGTCACCATTACAGGGCGACCGTGATACCAAAGCTCCTGTTGAGTCTTGATCAAATTACGCGCCGCCAAAGCACGCTCAATACGATGATTCAGCCCCACCACACCAAAGTCGCCTTCTCGCACAGCACATAGCAAGCGGCTTTGACTGAACGCTTTTAACACCGATTTTGCCTTATTCGCCATAGATTCCGGCTCACTACTTTCAGCTTCTTGCTGTTCAATAGTACGTTTACCTGCGCGATGCAGATAGACGGAATAAGCATCCACCAAAGATTTGATCATCTGGTTATAGTTGTCGCTGCTTAACGGGTAGTGGTTAATATCCGAGAAATCTTGATTCCAGATTTCATCCACCTTCGCGGCTCTGCCGCTGTTTATCGCTTTCGCCAATTGTCCAATACCGGATCGGGCATCAAAACGGTAGCTTTTTTGCAGCATACACAAGCTATCTGCAACGCTGCTGTGCGAAGTCTTGGAGTGGGTAGATGAAACTGAATCGCCCAAGGTGTGGAAGCCGGTCAGTTCAGAGAGCAACTTGCCTTGCGCGGCGCTGTATCCGTTATCAATAAATGAGCAGATATCCCCCAACACAGCCCCCGCTTCAACGGAAGCAAGCTGGTCTTTATCACCAAGTAAAATCAAACGTGCATGGCTAGGCAGTGCATCGACCAGTTTTACCATCATGGAGAGATCCACCATGGAAGCCTCATCCACCACCAGCACATCTAAGTGCAGCAGGTTTTTGTTGTGATGACGAAATTCAGCGCTGCCCGGAATGGCACCAAGCAGGCGATGAATGGTGCTGGATGTGGTTGGAATAGCAGACTTTAACTCCGGCTCTACAGCTAAACTTTCTACCGCTTTGCCGATAGATTCGGTTAAGCGTGCTGCCGCCTTACCTGTTGGTGCGACCAACTTAATATTCGGTGTATGACCTTGCTGCTGCGATTGGCGAATTAAAGCCGCGAGCAATTTGGTGACCGTTGTAGTTTTACCGGTTCCCGGTCCTCCGGAAATGACCGCAAAGCGACGAGTCAAAGCTACTGCTGCTGCCACTTTCTGCCAGTTTAAACAGCAGCTAGCTGGAACGAGCGTATCCAGCGGTTGAAGATCTTCCATTCGCTGAACGCTGGTGAGCACGGCATCGATTGCAGTCCAGTCCAGTTGACCATCGTCGACCACATCAAGGAAATCACACACCATTCGCTGACGACTGACCTGAGAAGTCTCACTGCTTTTCAAGGCTTTAAAAAGAAATCGGTAGTCGCGTTCAAATAACACATCGAGCAGCTCTTTCAGCTTTTGTACATCAGTAGGCTTTAAGATCATCGGTGACCCAAAGCTCTGTAATCTGTGTGCCAGAGTGACTTCATAATGCCAGTAACGATGCAAATAGAGCCTCTGCCCATCAAACACCAGCGGAACAGCCTCCCCTTGCAAGCCAACCAACTTTGAATTTGGCAGAATTCGATTCCAATCCGCATTTACCCAAAGAGGATTCATCGCTAAAGCCGCTTCGCCATACAAACCCAGTTTGGCAGACAGATCAACGCTGCTGCCGTGACTGTCCCACAGAGCTAGGCAAATATTGCCTTTGCCCAGTTCCGCGCTGACAGCTGCCACCAATAAAAGAAAGGCACTTTTTTCCTCTGCACTCAACTCGTCGCCAGACAAAAGCGAAGCGACAAAACGAGCAAACTGGTAATCAAGCTGGCGAATACTGCCCTGCTTAGCCAAACGCGCTAACGCATCCAAAGCTTGTGTGCTCATAATCCTAGCTCCATTTGCCCAGCAGAGTTTGTGCGTTCATCCGGCTCTTTACCTTGTATTAATAAATCCAGTTCTTCTAACATTGTTTGGCTTGGTTTTGCATTGAAAATACCGTGCTGCGCTTTGCCATCCATACCGCGCAGGAACAGATAGTAAACACCACCGAAGTGTTTGTTGTAGTCATAGTCCGCTAAGCGACTTTGTAAAAAGCGGTGCAACGCTAATGCATACAACTGATATTGCAGATCGTATCTGTGTTCTGCCATTGCTGAAGCCAAGCGTTCACCGTGGTAAGCCTCGACTTCATTGCCTAAATGATTCGATTTCCAGTCCAGAACATAGTATTTGCCTTCATGCTCAAACACTAAGTCGATAAAGCCTTTCAGCATCCCCTGAACGGTGTAGAACCCCAGATCACCAGCTTTGGCAGAAAGAGGATCATGGCGTTGAACCACACGGTTTAAGGCCGGTGCGGTGAGCACTTCAATCGGCAACAAAAATTCCATCTCAACCAATCTCTGATGAGGCTGTTTTTGGTTAAGCAGTAACTTTTTACCATCTAGCGGAGTCGCCAACACATCGTTCACCAGCTTTTGGATCACAGGTAACCATTCCATCTCTAACTGTTCTAGTTCCAGCAGATGACTGATGATTTGCGTGTTGTGTTCGCTGGTTGCAGATTCAGTGAACTCAACCTCTTCAAACACGGTGTGCAAGAAAGTACCGGGGCGCGCGCCTCGCGGAAAAGTGAAAATGGTTCGTTCTATTTCCGTCTCTGTCAGGTCATCGTGTTCGTCCGCAGAATCCACATCGAAACCCGCAATCTCAATTGTTGCG
Organism: Vibrio sp. Hal054; assembly: GCF_037162405.1. NCBI lineage: Bacteria > Pseudomonadati > Pseudomonadota > Gammaproteobacteria > Vibrionales > Vibrionaceae > Vibrio > Vibrio sp. Hal054. The sequence goes on from NZ_JARLUT010000001.1 coordinate 2,509,507, forward strand.
TCATGTTCTTTTTGATGACTGCCCTGCTTCACCAAACCCGAGTAACTGGTAATACGCCAAAAACGGTCAATCTCACTTTGCAGCTCCTTGGCTTTAAGAGCTGGTAGTGTTTGTTCTGACGGCGTAAACACTGTGTCATGCGCTTCTGGAGGCGAAGTAACTAAGACAGAAGATAAGTGTTTTGCATGGGATTGAACGGACTGAGTCAGGAGATCAATCCCCCTTCCTGCCCGTTTTGCAACAGATAGCCGATAGCGCTGTGATGAACACCCGTTGGCTCTTTGGTTGAGCGCCCATTACGCAGAGGGGCAACACCGATAAAACAGCCATAAACCGAACGGGTTAATGCCACATAAATTAAACGCAAATCTTCCGCTAAACGTTCTTTGTCTGCCTGTTGCAGAGCCTGTTTATCACCGGTGATATCCAGCAGGGTTTCACCGCTGGCAGTGTCGTAAAACTTACCTTCGCTTGCTTCTCGATAACTGACCACAAACGGCAAAAACACCAACTCATATTCCAAACCCTTGGATTTGTGGATGGTAACGATCTGCACCAGATTTCTTTCTGACTCCAAACGTTGAATCGCTTCGTCATTGCCCCCCATGCCTTGCTCTGCATCGGTGATCGTTTGTGCCAACCAACGTAACAAGCCGTGGTCACTATCGATATCTTGAGTGGCTTGTTGCAACAGTTCGCTGATGTGCATGAAATCGGTAAGATTTCGCTCTCCATCTGGCTCTTCCAACCAACGCTCTGCAATATGACGCAGGCTTAAAACAGATCGAAGCATTGGCAGCACGCCACGCTCAAGCCAAAGCTGTCGGTACTGCTTAAACTCGTTAACGGCTTTTTCCCACTCGTTTTCATCGTTATTGAGTGCATCAAGCTGCTTCGAATTCAGCGCAAACAATGGCGATGCTAAAGCCGCGCGTAGCGCTCTGTCATTCTCGGGAGTAAGCACGGCTTGCAGTAAACGTTGAATATCTTGAGCAATAGAACTGGTAAACACGCTATCACGGTTAGACAGATACACACTGGCAATACCTTGTTTCGCCAGTGCTTCTTTAATCATTCGACCTTCATTACCCGTGCGAACCAATACGGCAATGTCACCCGCTTGAATCACTTTGTCTTTGCCACTACTAAAGTGTGCCTGACCTTGCTGCGCCGCCGTTAAAATAGTTTGAATCTGACTCGCTGTAGCCTGCGCCATAACATCCAAATAACTCCCTTTGGTAACTGGCGAACCTTCCGTTTCTTGCAACCAATAAGTCAATGCGGGTTGTTTCTCGCCGTTTAACAGCCACTCTTTTTTAGCGGCGTACGGGTTTGGTTTAACAGGTAAGAAAGGAATATCTGCATCATAAATAAACGGGCTGTCAGCCAGCTCAAATACTTGGTTAACCGCCTCTACCATATCGGCGCTTGAACGCCAGTTAGTTCCCAAGGTGTAATGGGCAGCGACCTGATTACGCGCTTTAATGTAGGTAAAAATGTCAGCGCCGCGGAAGGCATAAATCGCCTGTTTAGGGTCACCGATCATAAACAAGCCACACTCAGGATTATTCAGATAAATGCGGCTAAAAATGCTGTATTGCAGCGGATCGGTATCTTGGAATTCATCGATCATTGCCACCGGATAAAGATGGCGAATGCGCTCTGCTAGCAAGCCTTGCTCATCGCCGTCGATAGACGCAGACAGTTGACTCAACAGATCATCAAACGACAGCCACTGTTTACTCACTTTGGCTTTCGCCAACATAGCGCGGCAATGATGAATAGCGTGAGCAACTAAAGGCGCTTCAATCGTTATTGGCTCTGCTAAGAACTGTTCAATAACGTTAAAAATCTCAAGTTGAGGCGGATTACTTTTCTTAGATTTCTCTGACAGTTTGCTTTGAGCAAACTCAGATAACGCTTCAGGCACCAGCAAATCATGAGTGGCTGAACTCGCCCACTGAGTGAGACTTTCGATACGTCTCAATAATGCATTTTGAGAGTTCTTATGCAGATCGGAGCCAGTAATACTTGGCTCAATATCCTCAAGCGCAACAAGCCATTGCTTCTTGATAGCATCAATTTTCAGCAAATTGTTTTTATGCAGTTCCGCCAGATCGCCGTCCATCATAGGTGTGGTCAGTGACAATGGAATACCCGATAAATAGCCACCAATTTTTTCTAACAGTGCAGCGGGGGACGACCACAAGCGTCGAACTTCGGCCGCCAAATTTAATGGCAAAAGATAGAACTGACGACGCCAGTAGTCGGCGACGACTTGTGCTTTCAGATGACTTTCATCGGTGACAAATTCATTGTTAAAGCGGCTGCCTGATTCAAAAGCATTTTGCGTCAGCATTCGTTGACAGAAACCATGAATGGTATAAACCGCCGCTTCATCCATCTGACGTTCAGCATCCAGCAGAAGCTTGGCTGCGTAAGCGTGATCCGCAAAATCGTTGAGTAAAGGTTCAATCACGGGGTCATCGCTGTGACCACGAGAGAAGGCTAAGCGGGCATCATGAATACGCGCTCGAATACGGTCGCGTAGTTCAGCGGTCGCCGCTTCAGTAAAGGTCACCACTAAGATTTGTTCAACGGTTAAAGGTACTTGATGGCGACTTTCTTCACTTCCATGTCCCAACAACAGGCGCAAATAGAGCCCAGCAATGGTGAAGGTTTTACCTGTACCCGCCGAAGCTTCTATCAAACGCGCGCCATGCAGTGGAAACGTCATGGTCTCTAGTGGCGTTGCTACGATACTGGAAGGAAGATTCATTCGTTATTATGCCTTTCGTTAAACCAATAATTGTGTCGCAAAATTTATGTGATCTTGTTTAAGAATTTATATGTTGGTGAATGCAAGCGTCAGCGCTCAGATAGTTATGCGAGTAGCTTCACAGAACGCACCAACTTGGAACATTACACTGCACCCACTTAATGCAAACTTAGTTTATAAAATAACCACTTATAGGTTATACAAACTATCCGTTTTAAAACGCTGCCTGCATTAACACCGAATTATGGTCCCTCTGACCTGTGGCCGTACAGCGAACGCCCTACACCAATAATGATTTTCTGGCGGCCACTTATTCCTGTACTTCTGTTACTCATTTGCACTACCCACCGCATCAGCACTATCCACTAACTGCAACCTAGGTGCTTGTAGCACTAAGCAGGAAAGCAGCCGTGCCTGCTGAGCAAGTTCGTCATTCCAAGTTGGCCAGATTCGTGCGATATACGCGTTATTACCTTCACCAGTTGTGGCGTATCCGTCGTTAAAACATTCGGACATTTTTTTCAAAGATTTCTCTTCATCTTCTACCCATTTTCCACGGCTGAATCCGGCTTCAATACAGGCTAATGCCGTTTTCGGGAAATAGGCGATGGGTGATGTCATTCCCTGATAAAACAGGCGAATAAGCTCATCCAGCAACTGTTTGGCCAGTTCGCTGCTTTCAAGCGGAGGCAGAATCTGGTGCACAACACCTTCTTTGCGATCATAACCAACCAAGTGAGTTTTGCTGACAACACCCATAGCAGCATGACACAGGTGATCTATCCAAGCTGCCAGCAAATCTTGTGACCGAATGGAACCGCTACGATAACGAACTAAACCGGATTGGAAGCGCTTGGTTAACCATCCGGTTAACTGAACTGGCTTAGATACTCCCAGTACCTGACTGGTGATATTGACTTCAAAATCATCCAGCGGTGACTGACATAAGAAGTGGATTTTCTCTAACACTTCTTCGGTTTGAACGCGGTTTGATTCAAACTCCAGTTCACCAAAAGCGCCAACAGGCAATTTGCCCTGAGCACGTTGCTGTTGAATAAACTGCTGTATCCTTGCTTCTTTATCCGCTTGAACATCAACACTGAGCAACACATCAAGCAAACTGTCGCGCAGCTGGTAGCTGTTCAAACCATCCAGCGCAAAAGGTTCATCATCTTCCATCACCGCTAATGGCGGTTCAAAAACCACTTTTAAGCGACGATTGAAAAAATACTGCACCGGAAGTCGCCAAAAGCGTTGTAACTCAACCAAATCAAGTTCTAACGGATAACTCACATCCAGCAAATAATCATCCAACGGTAAATTAAATTCACCACTTGGAGTGCCCTGACGCAACGCTGCTGGCAGCCATTCTTTAGCGTAACTGCCCGCTTCACTTAAGAAAGTTTGTGGACTAAACGGCACCATAGTGTGAACAGTGGATATCTTATCCACCAGCTTTTTGCCTGAATCGTCACTTGGCAGCGCTTCATCACCCGCTAAACAATAGTTTTGCTGGCAGTATTCCAATAACTCACTCACCAGCACTGACGGTACGCGCTCAGTGTTGTCTTGAATTGATCGGCCAACATAGCTGATATACAGACTTTGCTGCGCAGAGAGAATAGCTTCCAGAAACAGGTATCTGTCGTCGTCACGGCGTGAACGGTCGCCTCGTCGAGTCCGCCCATTCATCAAATCGAAACCTTCAGGCGGCATGGAACGCGGATATACGCCGTCATTCATTCCCAACAAGCACACTGCTTTGAAAGGAATCGATCGCATTGGCATCAGGGTACAGAAGTTCACTTGTCCGGCGAGGAAACGCTGACTCACGCGTGTACCCGACAGCTTGTTGGTCAGGTATTCACTGATGATTGCTGGCGCGATGTCTTCGTGATAACCGGCATCGGCCAATTGCTCTTTAAGGGAAACCAAAGTATCGCGAATGGATTTCAGCGCCATTTCACCATCCAGATCGACAGCAAAGAAATCATCAAGCAAGTTGCTGAGTACTTCGCGCCACTCATCAATCGCTTGAATTTGAGCCAGCAACGTTCGATAACAACTGACCGTCTCAATAAAGTGCGCCAGTTTACCGGCAAGCTCAGCGTTCATCCCTTGCACCTCGTTATAAGGTGCGTAAGCGTGCTCGCCATGTTCAAACAGCGCTGTCGAAGCCGGCATCGCATAGCCCAATAGCATGCGAGAAAGACCAAATTGCCAAGTGTTCTGCTCTGTCTCTGGCAGCTCAAATTCTTGAGCGGTAGTGCCATTCAGGCCCCAGCGAATACCAGACTCTTCCACCCAGCGTTTCGCCAGTTCAAACTCGCTATCATCAAGCTCAAATCGGCTCATCATGGCAGGCGTTTCCAGTAGCTCTAGCAGCTCAGACGCCAAACAGCGTGAGTGCGGCAAATTCACCAACTGGATGAATGCGTTTAAGATTGGGCTCTCTTGGTTCGCGGTTCGGTCAGAAATCGAATACGGAATAAAACGTTCGCCAGGTGCATTACCAAACACTGCTTGAATATAGGGGCTGTAAGCGTTGATGTCCGCCACCATTACAATGACATCACGCGGCTTAAGCGTTGGATCGCGGTCAAACATGGCTAACAGCTCATCATGCAATACTTCCACTTCACGCATTGGGCTATGGCAAGCATGAATGGTTAGAGAGCGATCTTGGCTGTTGATGGTCGGTTTATGAGTGCTGCTATCAAGAATGTGATCATCTTGATGCTCTTCCAGATGCAAAATGTCGGCTTGCAGTTGTTGTAACAACGTCTCACGTGGAATATCGATAAACAGCTCATGCTCTTCATTATCATCTTGAGCCAGCAAAAAAAGGTTATCGCGCCCCAATTTTCCCATTGAAGCCAGCAAGCTATTGCCTACCGCGCTGTTGATATGCAGTTCATCTTCGGCAACATTGCTTTCAATATCGCCTTTGAGTGGCGAAATTTCGCCCGTCACTGAAAGTGTATGTTCGTTCAGCGCTAGCTGTTTGCGGCGCTGGTTTTCTATTCGAGCCAGATATTTGCGATCTCGAATATCTCCCCAGTAATGCTGACAAGGATTGGTGAACATCAGATGCACATCGATGTGCTCGCCTAATGCTTTTAAAGCATCCATATAACGCGGAGGCAAAGAGGAGATACCAAAGATAAACAGCCGTTTGGGTAATTTCTCTAAAGGGACATGACCGTTCGCAAGAGCTTCAATAAAGCGTTGATATAAGTTTGCGCGGTGATAATGCGATTGCTGCTGATGAATGACGGTGTAGTCGTAAAGCTGTTTCCACAATATCGGTTGCCACGGGTGCTCTTCACCAATCTCGTCAACCGTTTCGCCTTTCTCCCAAGATTCAATCCAATCTGGTCGGTAAACCAGATAGCCATCAAAAATATCAGCGATTTTTTCAGCCAGCTGATAGAGCTTAGACTGGTCTGCATCATCTTTGAGATAACTTTTCAGTGGTGAGAAAGCGTCCAACTCCAACTGAGTCGGTAACAACTCCATCAGTTTCCAGGTCATTGCCTCTTTGTTAAAGGCACTGCGCTTGGGAACATCCGGTAAAACATGGGTAAACATTTCCCAAATAAAGGTCGCTGGCAGCGGAAAATCGATGTTTGCCGCAACCCCGAGTTCCTGTGCCAAAGCCATTTTCAGCCACTGCGACATACCCGGACTTTGAACCAAGATTTGTTCTTTCTCAAATGGGTTTTCCAGAGGTGCAGCTTTGATTAAATGCACCAACAAGATTTTTAACGTATCGACTTTATTGGAATGGTAAACAGTAAACACAATTCACTCATGCAGTTCTCACCTAATAGCCGTTGAGATTAGCACAACTACCTGAACATTTATCTAAGCCAATATTCAAAAGGTTAACTATTCCTCACTCTCGCTTTTTACTTCATCAATAAGGTTTTTACTTAATCAGTGTTTAGCAGTAAGTTAAGTTTATTCAGTAGCGTTCAGTTTAGTTAAACAAAATCATGAGCAATATTTCTCTTAAGCAACTCAAAGTGTTTACCACTATTACTCAGCACAAAACCTTAACCACGGCGGCTGAAGCTCTGTTTTTGTCCAAGGCTGCGGTGAGTATGGCGCTGTCGGAACTGGAGAAACATATTGGTCATGCGCTGTTTGACCGAGTGAATAACCGACTGGTGCTTAATCAAGAAGGTCAAAAGCTCTTACCGCTCGCCGATGAGTTGCTCAGCCGCTCTAACGCTATCGATCAGCTTTTCGATGGTGATAACTCTTTATCAGGGCAGTTGCGTATTGGTGCTAGTGACACCATAGGCAACCAAGTCGCGCCCTACCTGCTCAGTCAATTTCGCCAAAAGTATCAACACCAGCAACAGAGTCTGTTCATTTCTAACTCTGCACTGATTTGCGAAAAACTGGTCGACTACGAACTGGATATCGCCCTGATTGAAGGCAAAACACTGCACCCACAACTTATTTCTACTCAATTCAGCCAAGATGAAATGTGCATTGTCTGCTCTCCTAATCACCCATTGGCACAGCAAGAAAAAGTCACCTTACGAGATTTTGAACAGAGTGAATGGATGTTGCGAGAAGCAGGTTCGGGATCAAGAGAGTTCTTTTTAAGGGCCGTTGCGCCGCGTATTGAACATTGGCAGGAAGCCTTTCAGCTAAACACTACCGAAGCGATTATCAACTGTGTTTCGGCGGGCTTAGGTTTTGGTTGTTTATCTAAACTGGCGGCGCAAACTGCGGTAAATGATGGTCGAATCAAGATACTGAATGTACCTCTGGATATGAAGCGACGTTTCTGGCTACTGGTACACAAAGAGAAATACCAAAGCCCGCTGCTCAAACATTTTATTGAGTTCTGTCATCAGTGGCATAAGAGTTCGGACACAGAAAATAACAACAGAAAACCGCTTGATTGATGTATCAGCTTTGTTGTCCTCGTCTGGACATTTCATTATTAAAACTGTATAAACAGACAGTAATTCAAACACCAATTTAGAGGAAGGACCATGGCTGTCATCGTTAAGTACGTGGTGGAACGCAACGGAGAAGAGAAAATGACTTTTACCTCGAAAGCCGAAGCTGACGCTTATGACAAAATGCTGGATATGGCGGACGAGCTGTTCGAACTAATCGGTAAAAGTGAACTGATTGAAGATGAAGCGAAAACCGAAGAACTGGCTATGTTCTTAGCTCAGAACAAAGAAGACGTTTTGATCGCTTTAGGTGCAAAACGCAAACCAACGCCACCGACAAAGAAACCAAAAGCAGTGAAAACGGAAGATGCCGTTGACGACGCTGCCTAAGCTTCCCTTGTAAGCTCGGTTGTTTAAGTTTGGTTTGAGAACCGCTGCCTAGTCAGCGGTTTTTTATTCCATTTAGAGAGATATATCTCCCAAAAGACAAAAGGTATCGTTCTACGGACTTATTGCTTTTTTACTCTTTTATCACTGAAAAACTCTCTTTATGATGACCATCAACAGATTATTAATGCAGCGACTTAGATCAACAGGTTGTCTGCTATACCCCATTGAAAATAATACGGAGAGCAAACATGGCGTATTTTGCACTTGGCTTTGGTACGGCAACGAAAAACCGTGATGGAAAAATTATCGAAGCATATTTCCCTGCACCGATTCTAAACCCTAGCGATGCATTAGTGGCTGGCGTAGCAGCTATCGCTGGTTACACAGACGGTAACCAAGCAATTGAAATTTCTGCTGAGCAAAGCGCGCAGCTAGCAAAAGCATTTGCTGACAACGACCAAGCAGTTAACGCTTCATTTGCAGAAAAAGCGGCTAACTCAGCACAACCACTTGTACTAGTAGTACTCGCCGCAGATGAAAAACCTCAATCTGTATCTGAAGGTTTTCTGAAACTGCAACTTATTTCAAACCGCCTAGTACTGCCACACGGCACAGTGCTTGATGGTATTTTCGGCCTACTGCACAACATCGCATGGACCAACGAAGGACCTATTGATCTGCCAGAACTGACTGAGCGCCAAATCGAAGCTCGCCTAGCAGGCCGCGCTCTTACTGTCGATTGTGTAGATAAGTTCCCTAAAATGGTCGACTACGTGGTTCCAGCGGGTATCCGTATTGCTGATACTTCTCGTGTACGTCTTGGCGCTCACGTGGGTGAAGGTACAACGGTTATGCACGAAGGCTTCATCAACTTCAACGCAGGTACTACTGGCGTAAGCATGGTTGAAGGCCGCATCTCTGCGGGAGTTCTAGTCGGTAACGGTTCTGACATCGGTGGCGGCGCATCTATCATGGGTACACTGTCTGGTGGCGGTACTGTGGTTGTTTCTATCGGTGAAAACTCGCTACTAGGCGCAAACTCAGGTCTTGGTTTCCCATTAGGTGACCGTTGTACTGTTGAGTCTGGCCTATACGTAACAGCGGGTACCAAAGTACGTATGCTGGATAAAGAAGGCAACGAAGTAGAGATCGTTAAAGCGCGTGATCTTGCAGGCGTATCGGATCTTCTATTCCGTCGCAACTCGCAAACCGGTCAGGTTGAGTGTCTGGCTAACAAGTCAGCGGTTGAGCTGAACAGCGAACTTCACAGCAACAACTAATCCGTTGTTCTGAGATCGAAAAAGGCGCATTAAGCGCCTTTTTTATTTCCATCGATTTTAAACCGAAAACGGATACTGAATTGGGTCATGGAATTCGTAACCCGTCACTTCGAAGTCATCCAAAGTTACCCACGTTTCCAAATCTTCCAGTGATTTAATCTCTGGGTTGATATGGAATTTAGGTGCAGCAAGAGGCTCACGCTTTAACTGAACGTCTCGCATCAAGGCTAATTGGTCTTCATAGATGTGAGCATTCACAATCTTATGGAACGCCTGCCCCGGTTTCTTACCGGTAATTTGTGCCATCACAGCGAGGAAGACATAAACCTGAACCATGTTGAAGTTCAAACCAAGCGGAACATCGCATGAACGTTGCGTGCTATTCAGATACAGAGTGTCACCTAGCAAAGAGAAGTGATGACTATACATACAAGGGCGCAAGCAGCCCATATGGAACTCACCTGGGTTGTAGAAATTCAGAATTTCACCGCGATCATCCACACCACGAGTTAAGTCATCCACGATTTTCTTAAGCTGATCGATATGACCGCCATCCGGTTTTGCCCACGCACGACCTTGAACGCCGTAAACTCGTCCCATGTCATCTTCACCTTTACGGTAAGGATTGTTGAGCCAAGCTTCGTTCAGGTTTGCATTGGCATCCCAAGTTTTAGTGCCTAACTTGCGGAAATCTTCTGCATTATCATAACCACGGATATAGCCAAGCAGTTCAGCAACAGCGGCTTTCCAGAAACTCTTACGCGTAGTGACCAGCGGGAACTGATTGTTGGCAACATCGTAAGTTAAATCAGCATTAATAACGGTAAGACAACGTTTACCAGTGCGTTCATTTTCAATCCAAACGCCTTCATCAACGATTCTCTGGCAGAGATCCAAATACTGTTTCACAAAATACCCTTACTTTGATTTTTTAACTTACTTATTCGCAACGCTGTCTTTGTATAGGCCACGCTTGTAAGCCCACACCATCATCAGTACACCCAGAATCACCATCGGAAGTGACAACAACTGCCCCATTGAGATGACACCACCGAGCAGAAGGCCAAGCTGAGCATCGGGCTCACGCACATACTCAACAAGGAAACGGAATGTACCATATCCAGCTAAGAATAGCCCTGAAACTGAACCAAGCGGACGAGGTTTCTTGATAAACCAGTTAAGGATAAAGAACAGAACCACACCTTCGAGAGCCATCTCATAAAGCTGCGAAGGATGACGAGGTAATGGACCACCATTCGGGAAGACAAATGCCCAAGGCACATCCGTGACTCGGCCCCAAAGTTCGCTGTTCATAAAATTACCTAAACGTCCCATACCCAAACCAAAAGGTACAAGTGGGGCAACAAAGTCAGCGACCCCAAAGAAGGTACGCCCGTTCTTTCGCGCATACCAAATCATGGCTGAGATAACACCGAGCAAGCCGCCATGGAAAGACATACCTCCAGTCCAAACTTTAAATAGGTAAAGTGGATCGGCTAAGAACATGTCGAAGTTGTAGAACACAACGTAGCCCACACGGCCACCGATAACGACCCCTAAGAATCCAGCAAACAATAAATCAGATACTTGCTCACGGTTCCAAACACCGTCAGAGCGATCTGCACGACGATTGGCAAGCCACATTGCAAACAAGAAACCGACCAGATACATCATTCCATACCAGCGTATAGAAATCGGGCCAATGGCGACCAGAACGGGGTCAATATTTGGGAACTGAAGATAACCCTGAGACATAAAATACGTTCTCTTCTACTTAATGAAAAAAGGAATTACTGAACCAGCATGGTTACAGCAACAAACATAAGAAATACAGCAAAAATTCGTTTCAACGATGCCGTTGGGAGTTGTGTCGATAATTTCGCACCAATACGCGTAGTCATCATTGAAGTTGCCGCGATGGCAACCAAAGCAGGCAAATACACATAGCCCCAGCTGTACTCAGGCAAATCAACCACCTGATATCCGCTGACAACAAAACCGAGCATACCGGATACCGCGATACCAAAACCGCACACGGAGGAAGAACCCACCGCTTTTCGCATTTCCACTCCGTGACGATTTAAAAACGGCACTGAAAGTGAACCGCCACCCACGCCTACAAGACTAGAGACAATGCCAATTCCACCACCACACAACGCCGTGATCACTGCATTCGGCATGGGATGATGAGAGAGAACTTTAATCGAACGAAACATCTGCCAAGCCAGCATCATCACAATGATACTGAATACTTTGGGAAGATATTGATTGGGAATCCAATCAGCGACCGTTGCGCCGAAATAGCCGCCAAACAAGACACCCGGCATTAACCATTTCACAGCGAACATGTCTACGTTACCGAGCTTAAGGTGGCTCAGCGCAGAAGAAAATGAAGTAAGAATAATGGTAGCTAAAGAGGTGGCTAATGCCATATGCATTAATATTTCGGAAGAAATGCCCGCCTTAGGTAACAGAAAAACCAACGCAGGAACAACGACTAAACCACCACCAATTCCCAGCAGACCTGCAAGCACGCCAACAACAGACCCTAACACCAGTAATAGAGCCAGTAATTCGAAATTCACATTTAATTCCTATTTCTTGCCAGCGCGGACAAAACCTGCAAGCCCTTGTTCTTCAATATAACCTAGCATCATATTATAAATATCTTTGCCGTAAGGCTGCATCAACGCTTTGTCAGCAAGTTCAACTAATTGTGACATTTTTGCATTTCGTACAAGGTATTTGACCTTAGCTACATTGGAGGTGTTCATACTCAGTGTGGTATAACCTAAACCGATAAGCAGCATAGAGCCTATCGGGTCACCGGCTAATTCCCCACAAACACACACCGGAATATTGTGTGTGGTACAAATTTGCTGAATTTGCTTAAGCGCCATAACAACAGCCGGATGCATTGATTCATAGACATCAGCAACGCGCGAATTGTTCCGATCTACGGCCAATAAATATTGAGTCAAATCGTTGGTACCGACTGAAACAAAATCAATTTTATCGGCAATCAGAGGAAGCAGATAGAGCATCGATGGCACTTCCACCATGATGCCGATTTCAGGCATCACTATGCTCGGGTCTAACTTCACCGCTTCACTATATGCTTGATGAATCAACTTGAGTGAATCATCTAACTCAGTGGTGCTAGAAATCATCGGCAGCAAAATACTGAGGTTATTGTGCGCTTTACTGGCGCGCATCATTGCCCTCAATTGGATAAGGAAAATATCAGGATGATCTAAGGTGAAGCGAATACCGCGCCAGCCAAGGAACGGGTTGTCTTCCTCTATTGGTAGATAAGGAAGCGGCTTATCACCACCGACATCTAATGTACGCATGACTACCCGTTTATCTGGGTAGGCATTGAGCACACTGCCGTATTGCTGAATTTGCTCTTCTTCTGAAGGAAAGCGGTGTTGCAGCAAAAATGAAAACTCGGTTCGGTATAACCCAACACCATCAACCCCTTTATTGATCGCAATATTGGTATCGGCGCTGAGCCCCGAGTTCAACATCAGCTCAATGTGAGAACCATCTTGAGTAATCGCAGGTTGATCAATGACTTCATTGACCATTTTAGACAGTTCAGTCTCTTCGTTCGCCAACGCTCGATATTCAGAGAGAATCGACTTCGCTGGTGAAATAAAGATCTTGCCACTGTAACCATCAACAATGCCGGTTTTGCCGTTGATATCTTTAAGGTTTAAAGACACACCCATAACGGCGGGAATGCCTAACGCCCGTGACAAAATAGCCGCGTGCGAGTTAGCTGCCCCTTCAATAGAAACGACGGCTAATAATTTGTCTTTAGGTAACGCAGCCAAAATGGTGGCGGTTAGCTCACGAACAACCAAGATGATGGGTTTTTCTAACTGATGTTGTTCTTGCTCTGTATTGTGCAAAAAGAACAATAGACGCTGGCCAAGCTCGCGAATGTCTTGCGCTCTTTCACGAAGATACACATCTGACATGCGAGCAAACCGGTTGGAATAACTTTCCACCACTTGTCGCAAAGCCCAATCCGCTCTGTCACCTTTTTGAATCTGAGTTTTCAGATCCTTGCGCAGCATAGGGTCATTCAAAAGGTGAGTAAACAGATCGAAGATCGCCAGTGCTTCTTTGTTAATGTCACTGTCGAGCTTTTTGCGCATTTTGCGAAAATCGCCTAATGCACTCTCAATCGCCAGCGCTAACCACTCTTGTTCACGATCGATATCTAACGTCGATGCAGGGTAAACTTCAGAAAGTTGAGGTTGAGTGTCATCCCACCAAAACTCGCCAATCGCAACCCCAGAAGAGGCCGCGACACCTGAGATCGAATGTTGCTTCTTCTTTGATAGCAACCATTGTCCCTGAGTTTGAGCGTGCGCGACAATGACCGCAAGCTGAGCTGCTAATGTTACGAGGAAAGAAACTTCCATCTCGCTAAAAGAGCGAGGAGACTTTTGCTGAACAACCAGTACGCCGAGTACTTGTTTACGGTAAATAATTGGAGTGCCAAGGAAAGAGTGGTAAACCTCTTCCCCTAGTTGTTTGAAGTATTTGAAATTTGGGTGCTTAGACGCTTCTGCTAAGTTAATCGGTTCCGCTGAACGTTTGACTAAACCCACCAGACCTTCTTCGAAGCCGATATGAATTTTATCGCCTTTGAACTTCAAGCCTTGAGTTGCCATCAGTTCTAAACGTTGCATTTCCTCATTAGCAAGATAGACAGTGCAGCACTCTGTTGCCATAGCGCTGCACGTTTGCTTTACAAAGATATCTAATGCCTGATTGACATTCTCTACCTTTGAAACCTGTTCAACTATCTCCCTTAGCTGAGAAAGCATGTCTATCCTCTTCGATTTTTGCGTTTACCTTTAACTTTCCGCTCTCTAAACGGCATCGCTAATGAAGCAAATTCCTTCATTGCACGACGATATACATCACGCTTAAAAGACACCACTTGTCTCACTGGGTACCAGTAACTCACCCAGCGCCAACCATCAAATTCAGGGGAACTGCCACGTTGCATGTTAATCTTCGATTCATCACTTTCCAAACGTAGCAAGAACCATTTCTGTTTTTGTCCAATACAGACAGGTTGAGAATCCCAACGAACTAGGCGCTTTGGCAATTTATATCTTAACCAATGACGGCTTGTCGCAATGATTTTCACATCTTTCTTTGTTAACCCAACCTCTTCGTAAAGCTCTCTGAACAACGCTTGCTCAGGAGTCTCACCTTCATCGATTCCCCCTTGAGGAAACTGCCATGAATGTTGTCCGTATCGTTTCGCCCAGAATACCTGACCATGGTTGTTACAAATCACAATACCTACATTGAGTCGGTAACCATCGCCATCTATCACTGGCAAACCTCTAGTAAAATCTGTAATTGTTCTGATTTTTCCACATATCCCCAATATGAGCAAACTTACTAGTGTGATTCACACGAGATTTATCGTCGACAACCCCTTAATAGAATAGTTTTTAATCAAAAAATAAGTTATCAACAAAAGAGTGGGAGCTAGACCACATTTATTCACGTTTTCTGTGAATAACCATGTGAAGAAGACAGTGAACTGTGTAAAAAAACATAAGCCCAATAAATACCTAGCAGACAAATAATATAGAAAAACCAATTTAACCCTTAATAAACATAAAGTTAAAATTAAATTTCTGATAATCAACTTAAAACAATAGTCATTCTATTTTTTGATCACTTAGGCAGGTTAAAGATCAACCAATATCACTGTTATCCACACTACCAAAAAAATAGCTGAAAATAACGCCAACATAGTGGTAAATGACTGTACAAACCCCTGTTTATTCATACATGAAGGTATTATTTCATCTGCTTTAATGTATTTTTTGTGGATAACTTGAGAAAAGATCATAATTTACTCACTATGTTCATTCTGTCACCAAGATCCTTTATCACCATATTTTTGCTACAATCGCCGTTTTCGTCATCAAATTAGATTATTCAAACTCAGGCTATGAAACCAGAACCGAAAAGCGAACAAGAGCTATTAGAAAGAGCTTGGCAAATAGCAGGAATGAACTATCAACAGTTAGCAGATGAAGCCAACATGATCGTTCCGCCTGATCTTAAAAAAGACAAAGGCTGGGTTGGTCAGTTGCTGGAATGGCATTTAGGTGCAAGTGCGGGTAGTAAACCCCAACAAGACTTTGAAGATCTTGGCATTGAACTGAAAAGTATCCCGATCAGCTATAGTGGCAAACCATTGGAGACAACCTTCGTTTGCGTTGCTCCCTTAACCGGAGTTCACGGGCTCACTTGGGAGAATAGCCATGTGAGAAACAAGTTGTCGCGCGTGCTTTGGATTCCTGTCGAAGGAGAGCGCGAAATCCCATTGGCACAGAGACGAGTAGGTTCTCCGCTAATTTGGAGTCCGTCTTCGGAAGAAGAAGCGCAGCTTAAAGCCGACTGGGAAGAGTTAATGGAATTTATTGTGCTGGGCAATGTTTCGCAAATCACCGCTAAGCACGGTGAAGTTCTGCAACTTCGCCCAAAGGCAGCCAACGGCAGAGTATTAACAGAAGCTTACGGCGCGAATGGAAAACCAATTCGCACGCTTCCACGCGGATTCTATCTTCGCACCCAATTTACCGCCAAAATCCTACAAAACTACTACGCGTAATTATTCGGGTTTTCAGAAAGTTACCTCGTTCATAGCTGTCATTCCCCTTATGTGAGAGGTGGCTTGCCTTGTGTGCTTCTTCCCTATTGGGTTAAGTGATAAATAAAATTCATTTCCGTTTCTACTCATTATTCGCTTATAGTAAAAATCATCTTATAAAAAGCTGTTTTAAATTCAGCGCTCTATACCACTCATTGTGGTTAACAGAGAACAAAGAAACAGTGAGTCTCGAGTTAAACAAGGAAGTGCTATGCAATATACCAAACTGCCACACTCAACCTTAGAAGTGAGTAAACTCTGTTTAGGTACAATGACATTTGGCGAACAGAACACTCAAGCAGAAGCGTTTAGTCAACTAGACTATGCTCTGGAACGTGGTATTAACTTTATTGATACCGCTGAAATGTATCCCGTTCCGGCAACGCTGGAAACTCAGGGAAAAACCGAAGAATTCATTGGCAACTGGATTGAAAAATCAGGCAAGCGTGAAAAAATCGTGCTTGCCTCGAAAGTATCTGGTCCAAATAGAATCACACCGATTCGCGAGAATATGTCGCTCGATCATCGCAATATTCATCAAGCCATTAACGACAGTCTCTCTCGCCTAAAAACCGATTACATCGATTTATACCAACTGCATTGGCCTCAACGCCAAACCAATATGTTTGGTCAACTCAACTACCCTTATCCCGATAGTCAGGAAGAGGTCACGCTAATTGAGAGCCTAGAAGCGTTGAATGACTTAGTGCGTATGGGGAAAGTGCGTTATATCGGTGTATCTAATGAGACGCCATGGGGATTGATGACCTACCTGCGCTTGGCAGAAAAGCACGATTTACCTCGTATGGTCACCATACAGAACCCTTACAGCCTCCTAAACCGTTCGTTTGAAGTGGGCCTTTCTGAAATCAGTCACTTTGAAGGTGTTAAGTTGCTGGCGTATTCGCCATTAGCCTTTGGCGCCCTGAGCGGAAAATATTTGAACGGATCTCGACCTGAAGGGGCTCGTTGTAGTCTATTTGAACGTTTCCAACGCTACTTCACTCCTCAAGGTGTCAAAGCAACGGAAGCTTACGTGAACTTGGCTCGAGAGTTTGGTTTAGATCCGGCACAAATGGCACTAGCGTTTGTTAATCAGCGTCCATTTGTCGCTTCGACAATTCTCGGAGCGACAAACTTGGAACAATTAAAAGCAAATATTGATAGTTTGGATATTGAACTAAGCGAAGAACTGCTGCTTAAAATTCAAGAGATTGGTACTACCTACTCCAATCCATGTCCTTAATAAGTTATAGGGGCTAGAGCAGTCACTAGCCCCTAGTATCACGTCGGTATTCGCAAACTTAAAACACGACGGATATGACGCACATGGCGCTTAGCTTTGGCTTCAATAGGAACACTCACACCAATCGGACGACCGTCTGGTTGTAAACCAATATCTTTCAAAAGATGAGCATTATGCCAAGGTAAGTCATAGCGGCTGCGGCGTATTTTTCGCTTCCACTCTCTTTCTTCTCGACGTAAATCAGCACGAATTAAAAGTGTTGCTAGTTTTATATAAAATGAGTGACTCATGGTATTTCTCCAGTTGATTAAAGTACTTGATTTAACAAGTAAGCTGAGAGAAATAGCGACTAAGTTAGAAAGCATCGTTAAGACGCAATAAGGGTAGGATTACCTCTAAACTTCGCTGCTATTTCCGCAGCCTGATTTAGAGGTTACGGATTAACTAGATATCTTTGTCTTGTTTGCTGATTTTTCGATCAGCCATGGACGCGGCCATACCCGCAGCAATAAAGGCGGTATTGAACGCATTACGGGCGCAAACAGTATGAACAGATACGAAATGTTTCATGATGCGCCTCCAAGCAAAATAGTTAATCCAAAAGTTAGTGATTTCAGTAAGCTAGGCTTACGGTTAAATAGTATGCAACTCAGATAATAATTCAACCCCAAAAGAATAAAAAAGACAAAATAAAACCATTCATCTATTCACCATATAAATACAACGATAAACGTGAAACATTTCAATAACATTGAGCTAATGTGAAGAATTATTAACCAAAAAAAGAGGCCACCAACTGGTGACCTCTTACTTAATCATCTATTACAGACCGATTATCCCGTGATTGAGATGCTGAATACTGGTATTTCTTTCTAATAAGCAGGAAAAACGCCGATCAATAAGTGCTGTCTGTAATCAAATTGTGCTTATTGAGTAGGCGATACATAGTGGCTCGTGATACTCCCAGCTCCTTAGCGGCAACAGATACTTGTCCTGAATACGATTCCAATACTAGCAGCAGCGCATCGCGCTCTGAACGCTCTCGAATACTCTTCAGACTACGTTTTCCGTCACTGCGCTTAGGAAGCTCTAGATGTGATTCTTCAAGCACCACTGTATCGGACATCAATACTACGCGTTTTATCTGATTCATCAGTTCACGAACGTTACCAGGCCAATGATAACGAGTTAACGCACGTGTCGCGTCTTCTGAGAAGCTTCTGGCTTGCGCATTGTACTCTTTCGAATACAGTTGTAAGAAATGACGAGCCAAAATGGCAATATCCCCTGCTCGCTCCTTCAAACTCGGCACATTGATACGCAGAACATTAATGTAGTGGTAGAGCTCCTCATTAAAGTTGCCATCTATCAATGCTTTTTCAATATCTGATGAGTTAGCAGACAGAATGCGAACATCCACTTCTTTCACTCCATCCGGAGTTTCTACCGTACCTTCTTGTAAAAAGCGCAACAGATTCAATTGCTGACTCTTTGGTAGTGTCAGGATGTCATTAAGCAGTACAGTTCCGCCGTCAGCTTGCAACAAAATAGGCATTTCACTGCCATCGTTACCGATACCAAACAGTTCGCTTTCAATTCGATTTTCAGGCATAGCACGGCAGTTTACTGACAAAAACGGTTTTTGCGCGCGTGCTGACGTTTTATGGATAGCTTTCGCCACCGTTTCTTTGCCAGTACCGCTTTCCCCATAAATCAAAATGCTGACATCAGTTGGACCAATACGCTTAATTTGATCACGCAGGCGTTTGACTGGAATAGAATCGCCTATCAAACCCATATCGCTATTTGAGCCATAATGAGGCCAAACTTTTTTCTCTAGCTTTAGCATACCAAGCTGATGACCAATGGTACTTAACAGTTGAGTATCAGGAATTGGAGCAGTAAAGAAGTCGATACAGAAGTTCACAATAAACTGGCAGATGGTGTCAGAGCTAAGTTGAGATTCACGAATAAATGCCAACCAACGAACTTGCTTATGGTTGCTTACTAGGTTTGCTATGCCATTTAAACTGAACTCATCATGACACAGGTCAACAATACCAATACAAGGCCCTGTTTCCGCAAACAGAGTATCAGCCTGACGAAGATCCGCGCACTGCGTACATCTCCACCCTACTTGCTCTAAAACAGAAAGCCATGGTTCGTATGTGCCACCGACAACTATCAACGACCCCGGTACAGAGTCCATACGGAACTGATTAGCCATGAACTTATCCTTATTATTTAAATTCTTGATTTGCCACTGCTGTTTTACGCTCAGGCAACTGACGATACAGTAACGAGACTTAAGACATTAGTCTGTCTCATATATAAGACTAGTAAGGAAATGGAAATATTTCTAATTAAAACCTTTATGTTGATCGAAAAACTCAATTAAGAAGTTGATCATTAAGTGAATACACTTTCTAGAAAAGCATTTTTCACAGATCTCAAAATTGAAGACACAAAAAAACCGCCCGTAGGCGGTTTTCTCATATCGACAGAATTCGAAACGGATTCGATTACTGCTGTGGGCGCATTGCTGGGAACAGAATGACGTCACGAATAGTGTGTGCGTTTGCAAACAGCATCGCTAGGCGGTCAATACCGATACCTTGACCAGCCGTTGGTGGAAGACCGTGCTCAAGAGCAGTAATATAGTCTGCATCGTAGAACATTGCTTCATCATCACCAGACTCTTTCGCATCAACCTGCGCTTTAAAGCGAGCGTCTTGGTCTTCTGCATCGTTAAGCTCAGAGAAACCATTCGCAACTTCACGACCACCGATGAAGAACTCAAAACGGTCAGTGAAGAATGGATTGCTATCACTGCGACGAGCAAGTGGAGAGATATCCGCAGGGTAGCCAGTAATGAAAGTCGGCTGGATCAGTTTTGGTTCAGCTGTTTCACCAAAGATCTCTTCAAGTAGCTGACCACAAGTCCAGAAATCTTCAACTTCAACGTGAACAGATTTCGCGATAGAAATCATTAGGTCACGGTTTTGTAGATCTTCTTCAGTCAACGCTTGGATTTGAGCGTGGTTTGGATTGTAGTGCTTAATCGCTTCAAACATGCTCATACGAGCATATTTGCCACCAAATTCAACCATTTCGTCGCCATAAGGCATTGCTGTCGCACCAAGAACATTAATGGCTACGGTGCTTAGCATCTCTTCAGTCAGATCCATTAGATCATTGTAGTCAGAGTACGCTTGGTAGAATTCCATCATAGTGAATTCTGGGTTATGACGAGGAGAAAGACCTTCGTTACGGAAGTTACGGTTGATCTCAAACACACGATCAAAACCACCTACAACTAGGCGTTTTAGGTATAGCTCAGGTGCGATACGAAGATACATATCGATATCTAATGCATTGTGGTGAGTCACGAACGGACGAGCTGTAGCACCGCCAGGGATCACATGCATCATCGGAGTTTCAACTTCTAAGTAACCTTTAGAAGTCATGAAAGCACGAATTGCACTTACTAGCTTAGAACGGATGATAAACGTCTTACGTGAATCTTCGTTAACGATCAGGTCTACATAACGCTGACGGTAACGCATTTCTTGGTCAGTCAGGCCGTGGAATTTTTCTGGAAGTGGACGAAGCGCTTTAGTTAGCAACTCGTACTCATCCATGTTCACGTAAAGATCACCTTTACCTGATTTGTGTAGTGCACCTTTAACACCGATGATGTCACCGATATCTAGACCTTGGTATTTCTCTTTCAGCTCTTTTTGTACATCTTTAGATGCGTAAGCTTGAATACGGCCGGAAGTCTCTTGAATAACAAGGAATGGACCACGTTTTGCCATTACACGACCAGCAATAGCAACGATATGGTTTAGCTCTTCTAGCTCTTCTTTTGTCTTTTCACCGAACTCAGCTTGTAGATCACCAGCTAGGCTGTCACGACGGAAATCATTTGGATGACCATTCGCTTTGCAGCTCTTACGGATGTGCTCTAACTTGCTACGACGCTCTGCAATCAGCTTGTTTTCTTCTTGCGCGATTTGTTCTTGATTCATTTCGTTTTGAACAGCATCAGTCATTTTGCATGTACCCTGTATTGTCGGTAAAAAGCTTAAAGGCCAGATTTCAGGCTAGCTTCAATAAATTTGTCTAAATCACCGTCTAGAACCGCTTGAGTGTTGCGGTTTTCTACGCCAGTGCGTAAATCTTTAATTCTAGAATCATCTAGTACGTATGAGCGAATTTGGCTACCCCAGCCGATGTCAGATTTCGCATCTTCATTCGCTTGCTTCTCAGCGTTTTGCTTCTGCAATTCAAGCTCAAACAGTTTTGCACGAAGCTGTTTCATCGCCTGATCTTTGTTTTTATGCTGAGAACGGTCATTCTGACACTGTACAACCGTGTTGGTTGGAATGTGAGTAATACGTACCGCAGATTCAGTGGTGTTAACGTGCTGACCACCAGCACCCGATGCACGATATACATCAATACGTAGATCGGCTGGGTTGATATCAATCGCAATATTTTCATCAACTTCAGGATAGATAAACGCAGAAGCAAACGAAGTATGACGACGACCGCCTGAATCGAATGGTGATTTACGAACTAAACGGTGAACGCCCGTTTCTGTACGTAACCAACCGTAGGCGTAGTCACCAATGATACGAACCGTTGCTGACTTAAGACCCGCAACTTCACCTTCAGATACTTCAATCACTTCTGTTTTGAAGCCTTTAGCTTCAGCCCAACGCAAGTACATGCGCAGCATCATTGAAGTCCAGTCTTGCGCTTCTGTACCCCCAGAACCTGATTGAAGGTCGATATAGCAGTCAGATGAATCGTGGTCACCAGAAAACATTCGACGAAACTCAAGTTGCTCTAACTTAGTTTCTAGTTCAGCCAATTCTGGCTCAATCTCATCAAATGTTTCTTGGTCTTCGGCTTCTACAGCAAGCTCAAGAAGTCCTTCAACATCGTCGACACCTTGATCAAGCTGGTTAATCGTTTCAACAACCGCTTCTAATGCTGAACGCTCTTTACCAAGCGCTTGTGCACGCTCAGGTTCGTTCCATACATCCGGTTGTTCAAGTTCTGCGTTTACTTCTTCTAGACGCTCTTTCTTAGCGTCGTAGTCAAAGGTACCCCCTCAGGATATTAGTGCGCTCTGACACATCCTGAATACGGTTTTTAATTGGATTGATTTCAAACATTTTTGCTTAAGCTTTATGAGTAGAATTTAACCGGAGAATTCTACTTAAAAATGTGATGAAGATACAGGAAAAAATGGGGATATTTTGATTGGAGGATATGCAGGGATTGTAGGTAGTCTGGCTCAATCTCTACCAATAAAAAAGGCGCTGAAGCTGTTTAAGAACAGTCTCAAGCGCCTCTTCAAAGCGAAATAACAGTTACACCGTTTTTTGTTCTAACTCTGCTTTCGTTGAACCACCAACAAATGTCATCACAATCATCGCTGCAAATGTAGGTAGCAACCAGCCCATACCAATTTCAAACAGTGGTAGGAAGTTAAAGAACGAAACGTCTAAGCCAGATACTTTTGCTGCATCAATCAGAGCAAACAGTAGTGACACTAGAATCACCACACGGTATGCAGCTTGAGGGTTCGCAAGCTTAGTGCGAATGAAAGTCAACGCAACCAACGCAATCGCTACAGGATATAGTGCAAACAGTACTGGTACTGAAAGTGCAATCAATTGTGCTAGACCTACGTTTGCCACTACCGCGCACGCAACACCGTTTATAACTACCCATGCTTTGTATGAGATAGGTGTGTGTGTGCTAAAGAAATCAGAACAAGCCGAGATAAGACCAATAGCTGTAGTTAAACATGCTAGTAGTACGATCACTGACAATACTAACTGACCTTTATCGCCAAATAGAGCAATAACGTATTGACTTAATACCACACCACCATTGTCAGCGTCAGCAGCAACAGAGGCACTGGTTGCACCTAGGTAGAACAGTGAAATATAAACAAAAGCCAGACCAGCAGCGGCAATGACTGCTGCACTGATTAGGTATTTGGTTGTCGCTTTTTCTTCAGTTATACCTTTCGCTCGCAGAGCATCCACAATAAGGATACCGAACATCAGAGCACCAAAGGTGTCCATCGTGTTGTAGCCTTCCAAGAAGCCTTTTGTTAGCGGCTGTGTAGCGTACTCACCTTGCGCAGCAAGCATTTGTCCTTGTGGATCAATGAAAACCCCCAAAGCCAACACAATCAAACCGATGAATAACGCAGGAGTCAGCACTTTACCGATCACGTCAATCAATTTGCCTTGAGACCATGAGAAGAACATAGCTACAGCGAAGAATAAAATTGAGAAAACCGTCAGGTTAAGATCAGCAAACAGTGGTTTTACCGCCATTTCATAAGCAACGAGACCTGTACGAGGTGCTGCAAATGCAGGGCCGATAATAATAAAGATAAGAGCTGCCATCACCAGAGACGCTTTCGCAGGAAGGTGTTTGGTTAAGTGTTCCCAGCTACCACCTGAAATGGCAACGGCAATAATTGTCACTAACGGTAGGCCTACCGCAGTTACTAAGAACCCGCTCATTGCTGGAAATATATGGTCACCCGCTAATTGACCTGCCAGAGGAGGGAAAATGATGTTACCAGCGCCCAAAAAGAACGCAAAAAGCATAAAGCCTAAAGCTATAATATCTGTTAATTTCAAAGTCTGTTTCACAGATACCCCTTAATAATTATTTGTTAATGTAATACATCCTTCGCTTGAAAAACGGCTTTCCAAAGCTCAAGAGAGGTGGCGAATAATGACGAAACTATCATCACTTAGCAACCCGTGAGCCAAAAACGCCACATAAAACCATATTTAAAGCAAAAAACCAGTTCATAACACTATATACAAAAACAAAACCAGAACAATTAACTATAATTTTAAGACATAAAATGAACACCAAATAGAACAAAAATCTATACATTTATGCAACACCAGCGTTAGTCACTTAAATTTCAACAAATACCGATATTTTCATGAAAAGTAGCACATTAAACACTAAAGGCTTTAAATTTAAGCAATTTTCGATTGAAGGTGGTCAAAGTGGCATGCCTGTCAGCACGGACGGAGTTCTTCTTGGATCGTGGGCTTTCCAAGATTCTAATTCTGCCAAAATTGCCCCATTGCATATCCTTGATATTGGAACTGGCACAGGACTACTGGCACTCATGTGTGCACAGCGCTTTCTCAATGCTGAAATACATGCGATTGATATCGATCAGCACGCTTACCATGCCGCGAAAATCAATATCAGCCATTCTCCATGGGCTAAGCGAATTGTTGTTGAACAGGTCGATATTTTAAATCTCACACAGAGTAAAACCTTCGATGCAATTATCTGTAATCCGCCTTACTTTAACGACGGTGAACACTCACAACATGCTCAACGGGCGACAGCCAGACACACTAAAACCTTAGAGCATAAGCAACTGATTCAGATCAGCTATCAGTTGCTCTCTGAGCATGGAATCGCCAGTTTTATTCTTCCCATAACGGAAGGTGAACAGTTTATAGCGTTAGCGAAAGAGTCGGGCTTTCACCTATCACGGTTATGCAAAGTTCAACCTACCGCCAATAAGCCCGTCAGCCGTCTTTTATTTGAACTGCAAAAACAAGAAACGGACACAGAGCATTCAGAGCTGATCATTCGTGATGAATTAGGCTACACTCAAGCCTTCACAGAGCTAACACGATCTTTTTATTTAAAGATGTAGAATTAAAGATGTGATCTAAGTGACGATCCATCTATAATGTGCGCCCCTAATTTTTACTGGTCAGCGATTGCTGATCGGCTTTGACTGCTCAGTCCGAGCGCTTGCGGAGTATTAACAGTGATCAAATCTTTTGCTGACTTAGAACTGGATCCAAACCTCATTGAGGCTATTGAAGAGATGGGTTTCGAACGCCCTACTCAAGTTCAAGCTGAAGCAATTCCTCAAGCCCTCGACGGAAAAGATGTGTTTGCATCAGCCCCAACAGGGACAGGCAAAACAGCCGCGTTTGTTATTCCAGCGCTGCAATACCTACAAGATTTCCCTCGTAAGAAAGCGGGTCCTGCTCGCGTTCTGATTCTGACGCCGACTCGTGAACTGGCACTGCAAATCACCGAGCAAGCGAAAGCTCTAGCGAAATACACTCGCATGAATATCTTCAGTATTACTGGTGGTGTTCAGTACCAAGAGCACGCTGACGTTTTAGCAACTACTCAAGATATCGTGGTTGCAACACCAGGCCGTTTATTGGAATACATTGACGCAGAACGTTTTGACTGTCGTGCAATTGAGTGGCTGATTCTTGATGAAGCAGACCGTATGCTTGATATGGGCTTTGGCCCTGTTGTTGATCGCCTATCGGCAGAATGTCGCTGGCGTAAACAGACCCTTTTGTTTTCAGCAACACTAGAAGGCAAAGGTGTCGATGGATTCACCGCTGATCTGCTAAATGAACCTGCGATTGTCAATGCCGAGCCACCACGTCGTGAACGTAAGAAAATCACTCAGTGGTATCACCGTGCCGACGACATGACACACAAGCTTGATCTGCTGAAAAACATCTTAACTGAGCAGTCAGAACGCGCGATCGTATTCTTAAAAACTCGTGAACGTCTAGCTGAGCTTCGTACGGAATTAGAACGTGCGCAGATTCCATGCGTTTGGATCCAAGGTGAAATGCCACAGGATCGCCGTAACAACGCAATTGCTCGCTTCCGTGACGGTTCAGTTAATATCCTTCTGGCGACGGACGTTGCCGCTCGTGGTATCGACATTCCAGACGTAAGCCATGTGATCAACTTTGATATGCCACGTACTGCGGATGTTTACCTTCACCGTATCGGCCGTACTGCTCGTGCGGGTAAAAAAGGTAACGCGATTTCTCTGGTTGAAGCGCACGATCAACCAATGATTGAGCGCGTTGCACGTTACATCAAAGAAGAGATTAAAGAGCGATACATCGAAGGAATGCGTCCTAAACACAAAAAACCAGTGTTTAAGAAGAAGAAACCTGCAACGGTGAAGAAGAAAAAGACACCGCTAAGAAGAAAGACACCACTAAAAAGAAAACTTCGGCGAAGAAAAGCAAATAATTCTGAGCGATGATTTCTGAACTATAAATAGTAGAAAGCCGATGCAATGCATCGGCTTTTTTACGTCTGGCGAAATCATACCCAATTAGCTAACTGAAGATTAATGTTCGCGTGTTGCGCGGAACTCAACTTCTGGTGAACGCTCTTGAGCCAAGTTCAGGTTAACCATAGTAGGCGCGATGTAAGTTAAGTTGTCACCGCCATCTAACGCTAGGTTACTTTGGTTCTTGCGCTTGAATTCTTCAAACTTCTTAACGTCTGAACACTCAACCCAACGAGCCGTTGCTACGTTCACGCCTTCGTAAATCGCTTCAACGTTATATTCAGATTTCAGACGAGCAACAACCACATCAAACTGAAGCACACCAACAGCACCAACGATCAAATCGTTGTTCTGCAATGGACGGAATACCTGAACAGCACCTTCCTCTGAAAGCTGAACCAGACCTTTAAGCAGCTGTTTCTGTTTAAGTGGATCTCTCAAACGAATACGACGGAACAGCTCAGGAGCAAAGTTTGGAATACCTGAGAACTTCAGTTTTTCACCTTGAGTGAAGGTATCACCAATTTGGATCGTTCCATGGTTGTGAAGACCGATAATATCGCCCGCATAAGCTTCTTCTGCACGAGAGCGGTCACCCGCCATAAACGTCACAGCGTCAGAAATGCTCACCTGCTTACCGATGCGTACGTGGTTCATCTTCATACCTTGCTTATAGGTACCCGATACGATACGCATAAACGCGATACGGTCACGGTGTTTAGGATCCATGTTCGCTTGGATCTTAAATACGAAACCAGTGAAGGAATCTTCCGAAGCTTCCACAATGCGCTCGTTTGATTGGCGCGGTTGTGGTGCTGGAGCCCACTCCGTCAGACCATCAAGCATATGGTCAACACCAAAGTTACCTAATGCAGTACCGAAGAAAACAGGGGTTAGTTCACCTTTAAGGAACAACTCAGAATCAAACGCATGAGAAGCGCCTAGCACAAGTTCAAGTTCTTCACGCAGTTGCATTGCCAGATCTTCACCAATTGCAACATCCAACTCAGAATTGTCGAGGCCTTTGATGATGCGCTCTTCTTGAATGGTGTGACCGTGACCTGTTGAGTACAGAATCGTTTCATCACGATGAATATGATAAACACCCTTGAACTCTTTACCACAGCCGATCGGCCAGCTCACTGGAGCACAAGCAATGTTGAGTTCATTCTCAACTTCATCTAACAGTTCCATTGGGTCACGAATATCGCGGTCCAATTTGTTCATAAATGTGATGATTGGAGTATCACGCAGACGAGTAACTTCCATCAGCTTACGCGTACGGTCTTCGACACCTTTTGCTGCATCAATAACCATCAAACATGAGTCAACGGCAGTCAATGTACGATAAGTATCTTCCGAGAAGTCTTCGTGTCCTGGGGTATCCAGTAAGTTCACCAACGCATCACGGTAAGGGAACTGCATTACAGAAGTTGTTACCGAGATACCACGTTCTTTTTCCATCTCCATCCAGTCTGATTTAGCATGCTGAGATGAGCCACGGCCTTTTACAGAGCCTGCGGTTTGGATTGCACGTCCGAATAACAACACCTTTTCAGTGATGGTTGTTTTACCAGCATCTGGGTGAGAGATGATAGCAAAGGTCCTTCGCTTATTGATTTCATTGAGAAAATCTTGGTTTGCCATGTATAAATTCTTTTAGTTTGTACACGGATTTGTACACACTTTTGGAAGTACTCTCTTTTCAGTTCTTCGCTTGTCAAATCCGTCGTGTTAATCGTAATTGGCCGCTATTTTCGCTGATCTTGACTTTATAAACAATCAATGGTTATCTAATCGGTTACCATTTACTCTCAGCGTGCGCCAATGCTCAGTTGTAGCTGTTTACAATCGTTGCTTCTTCAGCTCATGAACAACTGTGGCTAAACCACAAATTCCTTCGCTACCAAAAATCGATGATAGCTTGTCGTACTACACCAATGATGGTGCAGTTGCCGTTGATCGGTATTGCAGGGTATTGGGGGTTCAAAGGTTTTAGGTACTTCTGTTCACCATCAATGACCAACTGCTTAAAGGTTGCTTCTTTCGAATCATCCAAACGCGCAACAACCAGCGATCCTGAAGAGTAAGGTAACTCAGGATCAACAACGATCACTGCTCCCTCAGGTATGGATTTTTTTCCACTTGGATTTTCCATACTATCGCCTTTTACGCGAAGCGCGAAACAACCCTCATGTGCTTTCCCAATGACTTCACGCCACTCCTCAGCATCTTCATGGGCAAATCCCTCCGCTATTTCAGTCCAATCACCGGCCTGAACCCAGTTAATGAGAGGAATTCTTCCCTTAATGTCAGGCCCAACTTCTACATTACCGACCCCCAAGCCAATCTCGCCATCACCTGTGGCGAGCCAATGAGCATTCACGCGAAGCGCCTCCGCGATCTGCATGGTGTAACGAGACCTAGCCGATTTACCAGAGCAAATCTGGCTGATCGACTGCTGTTTGATACCAATGCGACGAGCCAACTCAGACTGAGTCACCCCAGTAAGCTGCAAGGCATGGTTTAGTCGTTCGGATAAAGTTTTCATAAGCCCGTATTCTACAAATAAAACTGTAGCCTTTCAACAATTTTAACTGTTGACTAATCTACAGTTTAAACTGTAACATTCAATCTTGTAACAGTTATTATTGTAACAGGAGACGGTATGGAAGTGTTCAACACGACACAAAAACATCTCCGCCGTGCCATTGACTTGGTCGGCGGGCAATCAGCATTAGCACGAGCCATCAACTCAAAACAGCAAAACGTCTGGTTTTGGTTGAATAAATCAGGGCGTGTTCCCGCTGAATTCGTTTTACCCATCGAACAAGCTACGCAAGGACAGGTAACCCGATCCCAGTTAAGACCGGACATCTATCCCGAATGCCCAAGCGAGCTGAAAGCCAGTAACCAGTAGGATTAAGGGCAAATAATGGTCAGCATTTTACGTAAACACAAAAGCGAGTTCCTCCATGCGTGATTATGGCAAGGTCTATACCCGCTTTTGGCTAAAGCAAAACGTTTTGTCCTGGAGTGACTCAGCGAAGTTGCTAGGACTGTATTTGCTTACATGCCCACATTGTAATTTGCTTGGCTGCTTTCGATTGCCGATTGGTTACGTTGCTTCTGACTTGAACTGGAATGAGCAACAGGTTGCCAAGGCTCTAAATGAGTTAGAACAAGATCAGTTCCTCATTCGTTGCGAGGAATCCGGTTGGACTTTGATTCGGAGCTTTCTGAAGCACAATCCAATCGAAAACCCAAACCAAGGTAAGGCAGCCTTTCGGTTACTTAAAGATGTACCTTCCGACTTCGTTGGTATGGCATCGCTTTTGAAGTCACTTGCCGCTTTCCAAGCTCGGCTTCCAGAAGAATTTTCATCATTGTTTATGCCTGATGGCAACCCGGTAAGGGACTCTCAACGGTCGGATGACTCTGAGAGAAGCAATAAATCAACAGTTAAAACTGTTACCTACATACAGTTTGAAGACTTCTGGGATGTACAAATACGCAAAGAAAAGAAAGCGAAAGCTAAAGAAGAATGGCTACGCATGGGCCTCAATGAAGACCATGAACTCGCCTTGGAAGTGCTAACACGCTGGAAAGAGCAACGTGACAACCGATTGCAGTATCAAGATCGGACTAAGACCCCTATGCCACATAACTGGCTTTTAAACCGGCAATGGGAAGACGAGTACGTTCGCATTGATGAAGTACAGCAATCATCGACGAGCCTAAAGGGCAGCAATCATCAATTGAATATTGAAGAAAGCAATCGTCGCATCGCTGAAAGCTGGGCCGGACCAGGTATTCGGGAGGTTCGTTCAAGTGCAGGAGGTTGATAAACGCGAGTTTGCTGAAGTTTGGGGAGCAGCTTGGGCCATGTATAGCAAAAGCGTATCACCGCAATTGCTATCCATCGCATTTGAAGCCCTTCGTGCTTATAGCATTGAAGAAGTGCGAATCGGTCTGACTCGGCATATTCAATCACCGGATACTGGGCAATTTTTTCCAAAGCCCGCTGACGTCAGCAAGCATATCGATGGCAACTCGGGTTCAAGAGCCATGATTGCTTGGAACAAAGTTGACAAGGCTGTTCGTCAGGTTGGCGCTTGGACATCCGTGATGTTTGACGATGCACTTATCCACCGCGTGATTTCAGACATGGGGGGATGGGTTGAACTCTGCAAAGTTGATGACAGGGAATACCCCTTTAAGCAAAAAGAGTTTTTAACACGCTACCAGGCTTACTTGCTGCGGGACGAAGTGGGTGAATACCCAAGGCTATTACAGGGTATTGCAGACCATCAGAACCAGCAAAAAGGATTTGATATGCAAGCGCCTGTTGCCGTGGGTGACTGGTCAAAAGCGGCACAAGTTTACACGAGAGGCATCGCCAATTTTAGCGCAGTGCCTTTGAAAAGAATAAGCCCGAAAGCCATTCAGGCGCTTCTCGGAAATCAATTAGAGGACAAAAATGAAAACGATTAAAGCAAAAACCATTGCCCTAGTGATAGCCATGTCCGCAAGCACTTCAGTCTATGCGTTTCCGGGCTATCAGTGGGAAAAAGCAGCACAAAGTGTTGGTATTGATCCAGTCATGCTCTACGCCGTTGCCTTGGCTGAGTCGGCCTCACATCGAGGTCTTAACATGACCAGTCCATGGCCATACGCAATTCGCAATGGTTCAAACGCAACCTACGCCAAATCTAAGACAGAAGCGGAGCAACTGTTAAACCAGGCACTTCAAGAGAGTGAAAAATACCAGCTCGATATTGGCCTTATGCAAATCAATTTGCATTGGCATGGGCATCGAGTGAGCTCAGCAGCCGAACTGCTAGACCCCATCACCAACCTTACTGTCGGCTCCAGTATTTTGGCCGAAGCAATCAAGTCTTCACCAAACGATTTAGAGCTTGGCATAGGCCGCTATCACAGTTGGAACGAAGAGCGTGCACGCTGGTATGGACAAAGAGTGCTTTCTATCTATCGCAATATTTTACATGAACTGGAGGTCCGTCAATGACAACCAATCACCAAGACTTCTATCAACTAAATTTGGCATACCTACACGCAGCACGGGAATTGGCGCGCATTGATCCGCAAGAGGCAGTCTTGCGCTTTGGACTTACACGCGATGTGGTTGATGCGCTGATTAATGCTGGAGTTGACGACCTGCAACGAGTGGCGACCTCATCATTCATGCTGTTTCAACCAAGGGGTAACCAAAGCCAACTGATTGAGATGGTGAAGAGCAAAGGCACAGGTATCCCAAGAATCGCTTATTTATTATCAACCCTAAACAACAAGGGGGATGCATGATTGATAACCTGTCCAAAAGTGAGTTGTTTACCCGAGCCTCGCTGCTTATTAAATACGGATTTCGAACCACCATTATCGCGCTCGATACAGGTTTGCCAATCCACATTATCAGAAGACTCCACAAAGAAGTGACTGGCAAGTCACCTTGTCCTGGTCAATTGCCAGAATCTGATGCCATCGTTAAAAGCAGAAGAGCCTTAGTTGAAGGCTCCCTGCTGATGGCGCTTTATGTCAATATTGGTGGAGACAATGTCTACAAGCAATTAAATATTGATGCTTTGATGAAGGCTTACGATGCGTACTTGGTTGCAAGAGAAGAAGCAGATCTTCCAGCTGAGATCCCCTGGAAAAAACTGACCATCAATGAAGGTTGGGTTCTAGCTCGTGATTTAAGATCACAGCTTGCATCCTTACATCGGTGTCGATGCGGCAGTCTGTATTTGACGGTATCTCAACAGCGCATTCAGCTTAAATGTCCTGTGTGCGAGATTATGGCCGAGCAAACCACTAGAGCACTTTTTGAGAACTAACATGCTGATACATGATTTGATTGTGCACCGCCCGTGCACTTTGAGAGTACTAAGATGACAAACTTACTTAAATCTTTACCAGCACGCTGCTGGGTTATATCACTGGAGCTTTTTCTGGCGACTTTGGCTGTGGCTCATTTTTTTCCATCAGAAATATTAACGGCATCTGCCAAGTTAGCGGCTTTGCCATTTCTGATTTGCACCATCGTTTTTTTCAGCTACTTGGGGTTCAAAGCAACTGCTAGTCCTATCGGCCTTATAACTGTCAGCTTAGTGTTTGTAGCAATCGCATATTGGCAAGCGAGTTGGACAATTTTCTGTGTCGGCTTAGCTTTCTTAGGCTTAAGCGGTCTAATCCGTTTGTTTCAAAGGCAACTGAAAGATACCGGTCGAGAACTAAGCCTGAGCGAAAAAAAATATTGGTACTGGGTAAACGAATTTGCAGATGGTCGCTCATCTATTCTCCCCAAAAAACCAAAAAAGTAGCCAGCCTATCACGCTGGTTACTTTCTATTTCTAGTTCCTTCCTGATGCCTGGTTATAGGCCCTAATATCAATCAAGTTGTTCTGAGCATAATCTCCCGCAAGGGATGCATTTGAGATCACCGCTATCTGCTTATCCACAAATGCTTTATCTTCTTCAGACACACTGTCAGGGATGTAAGCGCCACTCTCATCCTTTTGACGATACTCATTTAGCATTTGCTCCCTTAGGCCAAGCATTTCAGGCGACCAACTCGATGAGTCTTCAGAGTTGAATACGCGCCCCGCCAAACCTTCATTGAAAGCTTGAGCGAACACTTGACTTTGAATCGGGGTCAATCCCATTCTCTGCCCTTCGCTGTATGCTTCCTTTTTAAAATCATCAGCATACTGCTCTAGGAACTCACCATATCGATTGTTAACTGCCGCACCGAATGCCCCCGCCAACATGGCTTCAGACTTAGTGCCCCAGTTTACTTCGGAAGCATACTGCGAACTCGATCCACTGTATGCATCATTAAACGCCGTCAATGGGTTTTCCAAAGAGGTTCCTGCATCAACGGCGGCTTTTAAGCCATCCCAGGTTGATTTGCTGGCCACCGTAGCGTTGTGCAAGAAACCTCGTGAGCCAGGATCTTCAAGCGCTTGTTCTTTGTAACTCTCATAGTCTTCGCCAAAGTGATTCAAGGTATGCAGTGCTGCATCAGTATGCTTGCCACTGAAATCACCAATAGCACTGGCGCTGTTGAAGAACATTTCAGCACCAGAAACTCCGCTATCATCAGCCATAATGCGTGATCGCCACTGAGATCCAGCTTCACTGTTTAGTCCAGATTGATAGGTACTTGTGTCAGTAGCTACGGCCTGCTGAGCTTGCTGCTGATGCGCATTCAACTGTCCATCTATACCAGACAGATTGGTTTGGTAAGCCGATTGAGCTGCGTTGAACTGAGTTTGAACTGTTGCTGCATCTTCGTAGCCGCCCAATACACCCGATTCAACTTGGCTTTGAGTACCACCAAAAGTAGGTGCAGTTGATGACAAGCCTTCATTTGAGCGCGGCTGAATTGATCGTAAATCGGCTCCGGTAGCCATGGCCATAACAGTCATTGCTGCTTGATAATCATTGTCCCGTTCAGCGGGCGTTGAAGAATTGCTATAGGTTAAAGACTCCATAGCTGCGGCCACATACGCCTGATTATCATCAGGTAACAAGCGCTGATACATTGGAAGGTTTTCACGTAATCGGTTACCGGCTTCAACATGCTGGTTCATATAGCGACCTAAATAATCCATGACTTCAGGATTATCCGCCGCTAATCGGGTTAACGTCGCACCATCAGTATTTCTTTGTCCTGATAGACTGTAGCTGGCCTGATCAAGCTCACTAAAGCGGTTTGATGCCGTGACAACGTCTTGTGCTGAACTCTGAAGAGACTGATAGTCTTGGTTAGACAAGGACATCTCAACGCCAGAACGTCTTGAATCTGAAAGGTCCTTAACCATTGCATCGCGATACTCAGCACGTCGTGAATCACTTGATGCCAAGCTTTGCATCTCCCCAGTGAGCGTATTTGCGGTCGTAGATCGAGAACTGCCTTCTGATGACTCAACTTGGTCACTAAAGTTACCACCTAAATCCAAGCCTGCTCGTAACCGTGATATTTTTGGTACACGAGATGCGTCTGGCTTATCGACTCCTGGCAAGTTGCCCTGTGGGGAGTCATTCCCCCTGCACCAAGTAATCTTCCCAAGAACCCTTTATCTGCTACTTCTTTATCATCGGTATTTGTAATGGTTCCATCGCCACCGACCCTTAAGCCTCCCGATAACACGCCAGATACCAAGCCACGTACAGCATCTTTTTTATCGTCTCCAAAACCATACCGAGTTTGCAGGTCATCAGTAACCTGATTAACAACGGCGCTAGATGCGGAGTTAGATGAGCCGATCTGACGTCCAACCGAAGACAGGTTGTCGTAACTTAGCTTTTCACCAAAAGTTCGACTCATAGTATTCCCAACCTGACGACTAAAGGCTTGGGTTGCCTGAGTCATGGATTCTTTTGCAGAGCCGACCATTGAACCCACTGCGTTTCCTACAGAGAAACTGCTTAGTAGGTTTGGCGCTCCGGTCATAGCAGAACCCGTAAGGGCTGAATTCTGGAACATTGACTGTGATTGCATTACCGGGGCATTTTTCGCGACATCTGGACTTGCCATCTTTTCATCAATGGCATCACCGTTTTGAAGACGTCCAGCCAAGTGGGTTGCAGTTATTGCTGAGCCATACACGAGCATGAGCGAAATTGCCGGAACACTCGACGCCAACATGCCGCCAGTAGCTATCCAGGTTTGCAGCACTGAATCCATCTGCATCATCCCAGCAAAAGATGGCACTTCTGTACCTGCAAAGGCATCAAGAGCCGACATTTTCCCTGCAACGGTTAAATGAATATACAGGTTAATGATAGCCATGACAGGCATCCAAAGTTGAATCCAAAGCAGGATTAACAAGTACTTCCCAGCCATTCGCATCCCGATTTGGCCAAGGGCTATCACAAAGGCCATCAAAGGGGTGATGGCGTAAATGAAACCCTCAAAAAACGTCATCATCGGACGAACGATACTTTGGAAAAGAGTCTGCTCCGCCGCCCATTGTGTATTGCGCTGTTCAATCGCTTGATTAACCATAACGGCGGCGGTGAAAGCTTGATCATCCATATACTTGCCCGTCACGCTTTGCTCATAAATAGGCAAAAGCACTGACGCGGTCATGTACTCTTGGGTGTTAACCGAAGCCAAACCAAGGTTATTCAGTGCATTTCGGATCACGTCATCAGTGTCAGTGGCCGACGAAGTCCCCAATGAGGCTGACAGAACCTGTTTAAGCCTCGGAATGAAGGTTGATTCTGTCATGAGTTTCAGTTGGCTATAGGCATCGGTGCAGTCCAGATCGCTACTGCTACCACTGAGCATGATGCGCGTGCCATAAATGCGCGAATCAAACCTAATCGCAGTCATCGGGTTAGGCTCACTCAGCACCTGATCGAGGTTCTTTTGGCCAATGTCGATACCAATCAAGGTGCACTCTTTAATGTAGTTAAACCACGATTGCTCGATATCCGAGCCGCCGACACGATTTGCATCACCCAACCCAGAGCGATCCATCACCTGTTTTCTCACTTTAATCAGTGACTGTAAACTGGATGCAAAGCCGTATTCCGTCATGGCGGGAGTTGAGAACGCCGTTTCAAACAATCGCGTGATTTGAAAGCCAACAGTTGAAATCGTACTACCTGCGGCAGCAACACCGATGGGCACATTATCAACCACTCGAACTTGCCCCGTGTACGCATCCTCAATGCTCACTCGGGTACTGGGTCCAAACATGGTTGCAAAGACTAGCCATGAGACTAAAACGTGCTGAAAGTTAATCCCACGACCACCTTGCATTAAGGCCTGAACAGAGACCATCAATACCCCAATGAGCAAGCCAATCCGAACCATTGAAGTAAAGTCGCCTGTACCAGTGATCATCGCGACAGCGTTCAAGACCTGCTCTAAAAATGCCGAATCCCCGATGGAATAGATCTCCCACATTATCTATTCCCCCAGCGCCGTAGATTTAACGGTGTAATAACGCTGTTTGCGAATGGTCTGAATCACCTGGTTAAAATGCGCCAGCAATTCTTGCTCTGAGCCGTATCTTCGCTGCAACGCAGCGTATTCCTCATTGATTTGGCGACGTGCACGTTCAAGGTCTTCAGTTAACAACTTCGCATAGGCATGATCTTCTACACCAGAGGTGCTTCTCGCTGCATTGAGCATGTCTTCAACCAATGCTCGGGCCATCTCAACAGCAATAAATGGTGCCGCTCTTGAAGCAAACGACCTAGCAGCCCCTTCATTTAATGCAGAAAGAGTTCGAATCATGCCGCCAATGCTTGCAGGAGCCGAGGTCATAAAAGCCTTTTCGGTGGTGCTAGCTGCCCCTGTATTTCGAGCAAACTTAAAAATAACGCCGTTACTAGAACCTGTACCAAGAAGTAAATTTTCTACCTGTGTTGATAATCCGGTAAGGGTCACGTTAGTGATTGTTGGATTCAAACAACCGTCTTGCGTCACTGTGTCACATCGGTACATAGCGACGTTGCCGCCATGAATTAGATGCTCAATAGTCACTTTATTGCCATTCAGCCTGGTCAGTTTTGGGGCTTTACCTTGGCCATCAGCGGCATTAGCTAGATCACCAACAATGATCGAACCAGTCACCGACATAACTGCTTCAAGAAAACGGTCATCCCCCGATGCAAACCAGCTTGATGCCGAATGACGTTTCAATGCTCGCCAAACCAAATTACCTTTAATCGTTCGGTTTACATCAGATGCCGCGACACTCGAAGCGTTCTCGTATGGGTTCTTACCATTGGATTCACTCCAACTGGTAAAAACGTCTCCAGCCCCTTTAAGTGAGCTCAACATGCTGGCCTCTGTTTGCCCCTTCTTACCAAAGGCGGCCAGGGTATCGTTCACGACTCCCTGAGACATTTGACAGGAATTGCCAAAATATTCGTTCAACTGCTGGATTTTCTTTTGCAGTGTCTCCATGTGCTGGGAGCATTTCTCACACATAGCACTGAGCGCCAATTGGAATGCATATCCTTTGGCGTTTGCAGCAACAGAGCGAAGTAATTGAACAAACTGATCCGCGTTAACAAATGACAAACTTCCCGCGAACATATCAATGCCGCCACAACCAGCTTGGAATGACGGAGGCACCATAGAGACGAGGTTCTCGTTCATGATTCTGTTACGGACAACAACACTTCCTCCAGATATAACGCCACGCCGCTGACTCTCGAATACGCCAGGCGCTGTGGTGTTGGTCATTGAGCCAAACAACTGGTTCATCTCCTGTTGCAAGCTTGCTTGGCTCATAGACGAAAAACCAATCGCACAGGCGACTAGCGATACTTGGAATGCTTTTTTCATCGTTATAACCCTCCTTGTGCACGCAGATAGCGAACAAGGAACTCAGGGTCCTGTAATATTTTCTCGTTAAGCTCTTGCGCTGACATCGCAAGTGACACGCCGGGTTGAACAGGTCTGGTGGCATAGTAAGTTTGATCGTCAATCCAACCGGCTTGATGGGCTGCGAGAATGATTCGATTATTGAGCTCATCAAGGCTCATTGCGCCTTGGCCAATCGGAGTGATGACATTAGGCGGATCAACTAAGAACACGGCAGGGACAGTCGTAACGGACAACGATTGTGCTTGTCCTGAATCGACTTTGTAATTGGGAAACTCTCCACCCGGTAAAGGCATGCCATCGACAGCAATAGCAAACACCTCGAAACCGTAGTTCAAAGCCATGGATTCGATGATAGGCGCTTGAGCGTGGCAGTAAGGGCAATCCGAACGATAGAAGAAGAACAAGCCAGCCCGTTTTGCTACTTCACCTAAAGCTACATCGCGTTGAGCGCCAGCTTCTCGATCCATCCGATTGGCAGCATAGGTCGCCAAGGGTCTGCGACTGATTTCATCCAAAACAGGATCGCCCATGACCACCTGCTGACTAACATCAGCAAACTGTGAACCCTTATCCATCATGACGCGCTGAAGATACAGATAAGCCCTGACGTTCTCATTCGTCGGCTCATCAATTGCCTTGTCCATGAACGATTGCATATGCTCTCGGAACCATGCGGCACTGAAGGGCTTTAGTTCGCTCTGACTGGACTCCACGACACCAGTTTCCGGCTCTATCAGCTCATCAGGCTGCTCAGGTTCAGGAATAACCTGATACCAAAACCAGCCTTCCTGACCACGCTGATAGAATGGTCCATCACTGGCATGGGCGGGCAAGATGAATAGCAAGAAAATAATGATTGGGATGGTCACCCATAGGATGAACCAAGGGAACAAGGGGGTTCTCATTGTCAGCTCCAGAAAATTTCATAGAGCTAACATGCTAAAGATCCCCGTTAGAGCGATAGGCCAGATAGATGAAGGAATTGTGAGTGTTTCTGACTAGCTGTTGTGACCTGATACAAACAGCTAACGTCTGATGAGCCATAGATAAAATTGATCTTATAACTTTCAGCTTTGAGCGAATTGCAGACACTCAGAGAACTACCTGATAACTTAAATATAAGTCGGGTATCGACCCTAAAGCAGATTAAAAAGTCATAAGTGTCTTGCTCTATAAATTTGATAATCAACCACTTAACTCGAATAAAGGGGCAACCGTAGGCTTTTTAGTCACCATATTCACCAAGCCACCCGGCGCAGACTGGCCGTAAAGAATACTTGATGGGCCTTTAATCACTTCAACCCGGGACAGGGTTTCTATGGGTTGCTGATAGTGAGACCAATGTTGGTGACCATCACGCAAATAACCGGTAGAGGAGCTTAACTCAAAACCCCGGGAGCTAAACACTTCCCGATTGCGCTGGGTAGAGCCTGGCGACAAGCTGGCATCGTTATTTAGCACTTCACCTAATGTGGTGGCCAGTTGTTCAGCCATAATAATTTCTGGAATTACGGTAACCGATTGGGCGGTTTCAAGCAGCGGTATGTTAGAGCGCATCGCACCTGAGGCATCCTGTACCTGATAGTCATCAAAAGAAGCACCATTGATGGTGATAACCTCCATCGCGTTAGCATTTGTGTTTGCTTCGCTTTCATTTGCTGCACTTGATAACGCCACCAAGCCCAAACTCACACCAACAAAAATCCGATTTAACTGCATGAAAGTTCCCAAATTGTATTCGCAATTAAGATAAGAGGCGCTGATATTAACACAAATGCAAATAGCATCAATTCTTGTTTAAGGGAATTTTCACGACTACTTCACAATGATGGGCGTGATTGTTGATTACTATACCGAATCAACTTGAAGATGCTGGCTTGAGAACCTGAAAATTATCATTAATTCGAGATGTCAAAGAGCCTGCGATCTCTGGAAGAGTCACTGCAAAAAATTGGTCTATTGCCGCCTTGAAGTCCCGTTTTCTTTTGAAGTAAACGTTGTTCCTCGACTTCTCATTCATTACTTTCCATAGCCGCTCGATTGGGTTGAGGTTTGGACTGTAAGGTGGAAGATAATGCAGTTCAATATTCAGGACAAACGCCGCATCTTTGACTAAGTCACTGCGGTGATATCCCGCACCATCCAAGATGATATGAAGCTTATGAGCTAAGGGATAACTCTTTCTTAACTCACAGAAAAAGCGAACAATCGATTCACTGTTAATGCTTTCATAGTTGTGAACAATGGTAGCTCCAATATCCGACAAGTTCAGTGCGCCAATTAATGTTCAATCGGCTACGATTACCCGTTGTTTCAATCACTTTATCCTGACCAGTTCGTATCCAGCCATGAGATATTTTTGTTGATAGTGTTGGGTGAACTGCGTCGATAAAGACTATCGATTCATCCTTGCCACAGCTTGCCTTTAACGCTTCATAAGCCTCTATAAATGCTTGCTGTTGTGCTTCATCAAACTTGTGTGGTACGCCTTTCGGTTGCTTGTAGCTAAAACCATTGTGGTGAAGCCATTTATTCATACCAGAAACCGTGTAATCCAGTCCAAATGTCTCTTTAACGTAAGTGACAATTTGATGCGTATGAGAATAGGTTTTCTCAGTCAAATGCTCGATTAGGTGCATGGTTTGAGTAGCAGAAAGCTTGCTTTGGCTTCCGCCATTTTCAGGCTTAAGTTTTTCAGAAAGAACGTAGTCGCTGAGATGACGAGCAACGGTCGATTCATGAATACGAAGAGCTTGTGAAATCATAGTCTGACTCCAGCCTTCAGAAGCCAGCAAAACAGCCTTAATACGGTCGCAAACTCGACTATCACGTTCAATGTCGTGCATTTGTTCGAGTTGCAGTTTCTGTTG
The DNA here is from genome assembly GCF_037162405.1 of Vibrio sp. Hal054. Taxonomy (NCBI): domain Bacteria; kingdom Pseudomonadati; phylum Pseudomonadota; class Gammaproteobacteria; order Vibrionales; family Vibrionaceae; genus Vibrio; species Vibrio sp. Hal054. The sequence continues at coordinate 2,550,213 of NZ_JARLUT010000001.1, forward strand.
AGGAGTCAGTGTAATTTTCATGGTTCGTAGCATGATCCTGATTCTATCGAAAATCAAGCATCTTCAATGATCACGGGTATAAAAGGAGAGATAAGCGAGGGTAACGTATTGAAATAACGAATGAACAACGATTACCCGCTTTTGAATTTGTAACCCACACTGTAAACCGCGGCGATTGGGCTAGCATCCGCATCAATGGCGCTAATTTTTTTGCGTATATTTTTAATATGAGTATCGATATTACGATCGGATATGTTGTCCGTGCAGGTATACACACTATTGATAATATCTTCGCGACTAAACACCCGCCCCACATGACTAATAAACAACCAGAATATTTTAAACTCTACCGCAGTAAACTTTAGATTTTCGCCGTGAAGATACGCATCGTAGTTATCTTTGCTCAAGCGAAACCCCTCGTACTTAATGGTGTTGGCGATGGTGGGGCTTGTTCTTCTAAGTACCGTTTTTATGCGCGCAACGACCTCTTTGGGGCTAAAAGGTTTACATATGTAATCATCTGCGCCAAGTTCCAAACCCAGCAGGCGATCTTCTTCTTCTCGTTTAGCAGTAAGCATAATAATAGGTACACTCGAGAAAAGGCGCAGACGTTTGCATATGTCGATACCACTAACATCTGGCAGCATTAAATCAAGCACAACAAGATCAATATCATGTTGCTTGATATAATCCACCACGCCCTGGCCACTGGTAAAGTGAACAGTAACGTAACCTTGCTGCTCACAATACGCCACAAGAACTTCAGCGATGTTTTCTTCATCTTCAACAATGAGTATTTTTTGTGCTGTCATTTTCTAGCCTAGTAATGAAAAGGTAACCTTTACCTCTAGCCCACCTTGCGGTGAATTATCGAGGGTTATTGTTCCACCATGGGCATCGACAATCTGTTTACATAGGGCAAGCCCTAAGCCCGAACCACCGTGCTCTCTGCTGCGAGATTTTTCTACCCGATAAAAGCGTTCAAATAACTTTTCTTGATCCTGGGGTAAAACGCCAGGTGCCGAGTCTTGTAATATAAGGCAGATCGTACCATTTATTTTTTTGCCGGTTATGATGACTTGCCCGCCAGAATGGGTGTATCGACAGCTGTTTTCCAACAGGTTTGAAAATAACTGTTTAAGCCGATTTTTATCACCTTTTACCATCCATTCTTCCCCATTGTTTAAACTCTCACAGATTAGGGTTAAGCCTTGCTCGGCGAAACGGGCGGCATAACTGTCAACCAATGCCTCTAATAAGCTTGTTAAATTAACCGGTGCAAAGTCATAGGAAAGGTTGGCCATATCGTTATGTGCCAACTGAGCCAAATCATCAACAATGAGATTAAGGTTTTCAACTTGATTAACCAGCAAGGCAATACGTTTCTCGTCGGCTTCAAATACGCCGTCTTGTATGGCCAGTAAATGTGAGCGAAGCACCGTCAAGGGCGTTCTTAATTCGTGGGAAGTATCTGACACCCACTGTTGACGCATTTGCTGATTTTGTTCCAGCGTTTGAGCCAACTCGTTAAAATTATTAGATAAGGTCCCTAACTCGTCTTGGCTAGCCGGTATTATTCGGCTGCTAAAGTTACCTTTGGTTAACGCATCGGTACCGCCTACGATCTGCTTAATAGGTTTGATTAAATGGCGAGACAACACAATTGCCATAACAAAAGCCAAAACCACAACCCATAGAGTGATCACGAAGTAATTATTAAACTGAGCGGTTAAAAATGCTTTTGCAGGGCTTGCCTGGATAAACCGAGAAGGCACAAGACCTATCCAGCCGATAACGCTATCATTTAGCAAAATTGGCTCTATATGGGGGTTTTCATCTAACTTAGCTCTGCCCACGATCACCTGTTTATCTTTGTTATACAAGCTTATTCGCTGCCCCGTTTTAAGCGAATCTACAGGCCCAGACACACTCGTTTTTTTTGCGGCTCGACGATAGCCCGCCACAATTGCATGTTTTCTGCTATTGACTGCCAACTGCCCAACTCCCGATAAAATTCAGTGAGTTGATACTTAATACTGGCAACGTGATTTTTTTCCTGTTGTTCCACAAAGTCGTTAAACCCGGTGGAGAAGCTCATATATAAAAAACCAAACATCACGCCAACAAGAGCAATGTTGGTAACAAAAAAAGCTAAAAAGAATTTATGGATTAGTTTCACAGGTTTAAGACGCTTAGCGAAGATAGCGTGATATCCGTATTGCAATGTTGCATATTGATTATGTACCTACAATTCATAAAACCCAAAAGCGCATCCCCTTTTCGATACGCTTTTAGTGGTTAATCGTATGACAAGGTTAAAATGTAACTTTGGCTGTGTCACCAGGGCTAAGCAATTGATACTGGGGCTTCACAAAATTTGCATGTACTGTGCCCAAGGTTTTAGGGAACGATAAAGCAAGTTCATCGACGCGACTAAACCGGTGTTTTGCTTGGAATACAATTTCCAAATCGTGAACATCATTGCCCCCAAGATGAGTAACGTCCACTCGTTGAAAGGGAATAGCCTGGTTATTAATACGCAATACCATTTTTTTCTTAAGTGCTTTTTTCATATAATTTTTTAGCTCAACAGCGCTTAAATTTTCTGGCATTACCTCATCAATATCGCCCATAAGCCACGCTTGCTCACTTTGAAGCGCCAAGATCAAATGCGTGGTATTGGTATACACCTTTACCTCTACTTGACCATCTCGCAAGGTAACCTGTGCCGTGGTTGCTTTTAATTCATGGGCTGCAAGGTAAGGGCTTACGCTGACAATTATTGCGACAAAAAGCAGCCAGGTTATTTTAGTGATTACATTCATACAATGTGCCTTAATGCTTTGCCAAACATATCCATTATTCTATTTGGGCTGCACGATAGTGGCTTTACAAATGAGGGTGTTATCGGTTTCCAGATCCTCACCCCAGATAAACTTCGCGCTTTCGTCCCAAACAATATCGTCATAGCCATCCTTTGGCCCCACAGATGCGGAGTCGTGCTCAATCGCATTGGGCCAGCCACTGTAATCAAAGTCGCTTTTCAACCATCCCTCCGGCGCCTCTTTCGCCATAAAGGTGCAATACCCTTCTCCGGCCACAGGATTTGCTTCCCCTTCACATAATTTATTCAGTGGCGCTTTGTGCAACACCTCACATTTAAAGGCTTTATCACTTACCCCAACCACTCGTTGGGTGTCGGTATCGGTTATCTGCATGATAAAACCCCCATCGCCCATTTGCTGATTTCTGGCGCCAATGTATTCAAGGCCCGTATCATTTTGCTTAAAGTCTTTAATGATCAAATTAAGCTCAATAGGATAATTGGCAGAAAACGTAATACTTTCAGCATTAAAGGAACGCTCAGTGGTAATGGGAACGGAATCCTCAATAAGTAATTGTTCGCCAATGTAGGCGCTAAACCAGTTGTCTGCCCATGCCTCAAGTTTAAAGTGGTGTTCACCGGTAATTTCAGGGTTGGCATTTTGTTTTGTCGTCGTTGCAGTGTGTTTATTAGGTAATGACCCTCTACAAAATGTGCCCGTTTCTACCTTACCGCCATTACTAATGGTTTTTTGCGTAAACTCGTAGCAGTCTTTTCCCTCTCGGGCGGGACGATACGTAGTGAAATACTCCTCCCCCTTGTACGAATAACGCATGGTACGACTTCCATCTTCAGCAATGGTATGGGTAAGGTTTTCAACACTGCCTCGGGGTGGGCGCAGGTCGGCGCGAATTCCCTGGGTATCGCCATTTAGCGGTGCCACTCTGGGTAGTCGGCTTGTGTCCACTTCGCCCACTAAACACTGAATAATGTAGGGCGGTGTAGTCGAGGTTTGGTATCGATACCCAAACGTGGGATCTGACTGTCCGTTACACACGTCAAGCTCCCCTTTGGCAATTGGGCTTCCGTCTGGATTATTATTGCCATACAACGGATAGCCGTCGTAACCCCACCCAATAATGGCATCACTCCCCTGGTTTTCCATTGCATCAATCATACAAGTGGGTGCCGCATGATAGTGATAGTCATCCCCCCGTCCTGCATGGCCTCCGCATATATCCAGTTGCCCCAACACCACAGTGTCGTGCTGCTCATCGTAGTTGTTAACGTCTAACTTTCCCTGAGAAGAATAGTCGTATATGGGCACACCATTTACCGCCACACCCACAGCAGCATCAATGGTGGTTACCGATTGAGCCTTTTTGGGGTGCAGCTTAATAGGAGCCACATAATCTTTCGCTGGCACAGGTATTTGCTCGTTGGTCGAGGTGATGCCAGTCATCATTTCGTGTTCAGGGTACGTTGAAGAGGCTACGTATGCGTAATTTTCATCGCAAGTCACCGATACGCTTTCCCCAAAGCCAGCCTGGCTAATAGATTGCTTGATTTGAGTACATCGTGGTGAATCTACATTTGCCGTTAGGTAAGCAGAATTCAGGGATGTTTGATCATTAGGCTCGGGTTTTCTATTTGGCTTGGGCCTATCACCACCGCGACCACGTCGCTCGTAGGTCACCGACATACTGGCAGAGCCAAGGGTTATATCTTTTATGGCATTAAGCAGTGTGGCACGGTCCACTGTGGCATTGGGGTTAACAATGACAGGCGCCGACAAAGCATACAAGGTATAGGTATAGCGTTTCACCCCCGGCCCTTTAGAACAAGGTGGCGCGTACTGATTTACATTATTTACGCTGTTCGAACCGACATCACCGAGGGTTTCCCCTGCGTCGATATGGGTTTTGCTAGCTGGAATATTGTAGAGCGTCCAATACCAATGCATGCCCTCTGGTGCTTCATGATCCATAATTAGCGCATAATATTGCGTATCTGTGGGAGCGCCATGCCAATTTAACGGTGGGCTAATACCTTTGCCATCACAGGTGTAAACCATTGGTAATTTACCGTCATCCCCCACTGCCGGACTATCTAGCGTAAATCCCTGCTCATTTACTTGGGAACTCTGACTATCGCAAGCAGTTAATATGAGACAGCAAAGGGCACTCAACCAAACCGCATTCATTGTTTTCATCATGTAAAACTCCAAAGCTAGAAAAACCTTAACCCATTCGCGCCATTCACTATAGCGGACAAATGTAGAGCAATTATGTAGTTATACACCTTGTTTGCGTATGTTGCGTTTTACCAAAGGGAAGAGTGTAGTGGTCAAATAATTTTGGCCACCTGATTAGAGGATAAAATCTGGCTTCATGCAGAAAACGAATGTCTGCAACTAAGGCAAAGTAGAGATTCATGTTGTCCTAAATTGTTTTTGAAAGCGGCAAAATAATTCAATTTTGCCGCGTTTATTTCCCGCCAATGTACCTAATTGCTGAAGCCAAACTCACTAAACACTTGCCTGCAAGATTGAAGCGCCAAACGCTCGTAACGTATCTTCCTCAATTCTTCACGAATATAGCTTTCCCTCTGGGGCGATAACTCCAATAAGATTTGCAGGCCGTTTTCTCTGCCAGCCAGCATGGCTTCTTGGTCAATGAACTGCTCTAGCTTTTGAGTGATGATGGCATTCGGTTCAGGCGTTAATGGTGGGCTTTCTGGAACAGATTGTTGAAGCTGTTCCTGTTGGGAATTTTCTGTAGGGATTGAAAATAGCAACGGAGTGGCACCTGGTTGCCGCGTGACAACGATCTTGCCCTCATCAGCCAGACTCAAACTCACCCTATGAAAAACCTGTTTTAAATTTTTGCGATTGTACTCCTGTAACCCAGCGTGATCCGCGAATAGCTCCATCAATTGAGTGCCGGTCTTGGGGTGGCCATCTGCCAGTGTCGCTTGGATAAAATTCACAACTTCCTTTTTTTCGGTTTGTTTCATTGTTATCGCCTCAGATATCTAAGTTTTCTGACGCCTCAAGAGCATCCTGAACGTCAATTCCCAAGTAACGGACCGTACTTTCAATTTTTTTGTGGCCAAGCAACAGCTGAATAGCACGGATATTTTTATCGCGCTTGTAGAGGATTGATACCTTGGTTCTGCGCATGGAATGCGTGCCATAGAGACTTGAATCTAGCCCGATCGACTCGACCCATTTATGGACAATTCGATCATAAGCACGGGTCGTCATGTGAGGAATACTGTGTTTTCGGGATGGAAATAGAAAGTCATCGAACTTCAACGTTTTCAATTCGACCCAAGCTTTGACGGTTTTACGTGTCTGAGGTGTGATCTCGAATTGGACTGGTGTTCCAGTCTTTTGCTGCACGATACTTGTTCTGGCCAAGACCTCCCCTGATCGCATCACATCAGAAACTTTGAGCGATACTAAGTCACAGCCGCGTAACTTGGAATCTATCGCTAAATTTAGTAACGCCAATTCACGAGTGTTCTTTACAATTTCGAGCCTAGTTCGAATAGCCCAGATCTCCTGCTGCTTCAATGGAGCCTTCTGACCGATGATCCGGCCCTTATTCCATGCAACACGTTTTTCCATGATGACCTCCCGATTTTTTGAGAAACCATAGGGTGAAGTCACTTGGTATAGATGCAAAGCTCTCTAAAATAAAGCTCAAAAAACACACAAAATGAGGAAAGCTTTTTCAGTGAATTCCGCTCTGCATTCGAAAGCAGACGTTCGATGTAAGAAACTGAAATGTCAGGAATTGGCACATAAGAAATATTCAGAAATTTCGAATACTACATTAGCTCACTCACTCTACTGCAAAAACCGTAACCAACGTTTTCATTGAGTCCTCAGGAATCATAACAAAGTACATTTTGCTCCCCACATGCTGCCAGAACTCGGCCTCTTGGGCATATTTTTTTGCTTTTTGGATAGCGACGTTTTCTGGCAACTGAGTTTTAGTTAGCCCCGAACATAGCAGCTTTGAGCACAAAGCCTTCCAAGGATGCTTAGGTACACCGTCTGAAAGCCGTTCCACAAACCGTTCCAGTGCATGACGAGTCACAATTACCTGTCCAATGTTCGGAACATTTATTACCTCATCGATTTCTCTCACGGTAGCATTATCGACGCAGTATTCTTCGAAGGAATGAGAGAGCCATTCTTCCCGTTTTTCTACCGATATCTGTGCTTCCTGGTAACGAGTGAGCAAGAACCTAGTCAGGCTGTAAAGTGAATGCTGAGTTGAGCGTTGTTTCTGTAACTTTTTGATGGCTCCTTTACTGACCCGGATTTGAAGCCCATTACCGCTTCGGTTACTCCCCATCACCTCTTTCACTGACAGTAGGTGATGAATAGCATAAAGCTCAGCTGCAATTGGCTTTTGCTGCTCAGGTAGCTTGTCGTATTGCTCACCTAAATTGACCTTTAGCTCACCACCTCTTCGAAGGCCGGTCTTCCAGTAAACCGTAAACTCACCATCAATCTGCTTTGTTAACAGGGTTAATACCATCATGTTTGTTCTCCTGTTGATTATCTATTTTTCATTCTCCATGTTTTTTCAAATATGCAAGGCGCAAAAAATGGGGCCGAAGCCCCTTGGATCAGATATGAACTTTAGGAAAGCCCATGGCACCGTAAACATTCAGCACATCATTCCAATCCCAACTTTTCACGCCAAGTGACGTTGGTATCGGAGGGATTAGGACTTGTGTCAGAATGCCTTTCTGCCAAGCTTTTTTCTTAAGTTCATTCGCTGCATTCAGGCCGGTCTCAGAGAGATCGTGATCTGCCCAGATGTACAGCATTTTCACATTACTTGGTGGTTCAAACCTAGCCAGTAGCGTTGCATTCACAACCGACCAACATGTCTGTCCCGTAGCTCTGGTAACCGCTAAAGCTGTTTCGATGCCTTCAGAAACACCTAATACCTCACCAGGTTCACCTATCGGAATGGCACCACCAGTGATTGTTCTGTCACTTGGTATGGGCATCATCTTTTTTGGCTTTTCAACCGGCGCTTTGAATCCATCTTCACTTAGGTAGATCCGATGAAACGTGGCCGAACGCCCTTGCTGAGTAACGATTTTACCTAGCAGCGCTGGGTAGCTATCGATAAACAGACCATCTTCATCATGGTAAGGCAAGTTTGGATGAAACCTCAGCACCGAATCCCATTCAGGACGAAGCCGCGTAACAATGCCACGACGATGCAAGTAGTTCCAAACAGGTTGCGCACGAGTATCTGCAAGGGATAACGTTTCTCCCCAGGTTTGATTCAAGCGATGGATAATCGCTTTGTCCTCGTCCTGCTTTTTAGTCTTCCAGTCAACAGCGTTACTCGGTATTACCCGAGTTGGTACTTGTCCGGGTTGAATACCTAGAACTTGACCGATTGCTTCAATAGACTGAGCAAAGTTCCATCCATTAATCCAAGACAACAGTTCAAAGCCATCATGAAAGATACCGCAGGTATTACAAACGCCACCACCGGTATATTCAGCATCTTTGAACAGCCTAAAGCCATCACGACCGCCATGAACAGGACAAGCCACATGACGGCCTTTTCGAGCAATAGCGGCATCAAGTTCTGGCACCAATGTCGCCAAGATTTGAAGCCATTGGCCATTGAGATATGGCCTTACTGTTTCAATTTGTAAAGGTAACGCCATATAACCTCCTTAAGTAAAAAGCCGACTCCTACCACTGGTGGTAAAAGTCAGCTTGGGTCCTGCATTGAGCCGTTTGGTTAATGCAGGAACGTTAATCAAGCTGGATACCATGTCGTCTTAATAGCCACATGATGGAATCACGAAGCACATCAGGATCGACAACCGCAGCCATCGCGCAAACACGAAAGCAAAATGGCGCTAATTCGTCATTTTGAATCCACGACAACACATCCTTGCGCAACCGAGTACTGACACGACCGTCCAGCAACACACGGATCGCATCCAAAAGAATGCCTTCGCGTAACTGCCAGATTTCCGTGTCAGACCAAGTGACTGGGGCATCATCAAACTCAAATAGAAATTCGAGCTGTGATGATGTGTGCTGATGGGACTGCTTTTGTGATGTAGGAGAATGGGCAATACGCCCATTCATTACAGATAACCGCGTTCGGCAAGCGAAACGCAGCCCTCGGATGCGACCACTACATGGTCAAGCGTTCGAATATCAACAAGTGACAAGGCGTCACGGAGTCGATGAGTAATGCGTTTATCAGCTTCACTTGGCTCAGGATCACCCGATGGATGGTTATGAACCAGTATCACTGCTGCCGCATTGAATTCTAGCGCTCGTTTTGTTACTTCCCTTGGATACATGCTCGCAGAATCTAAAGTGCCTTTGAATAGCTCTTCAAATCGAATAACGCGATGCTTTGTATCAAGAAACAGTACGCCAAAGACTTCGTGCTCATACTCGTGCATCAGTGTTTGCAGGTATGAGAACGCCGACGATGGCTGTTCAATTTTGCGACCTTTACTCAATCGACCACGGGCAAGCTTGAGCGCCATATCTAAGATATCCGCTTCAGTCACTTGCTCAGGAACGATGTAAGTACCGGCTTCTTCGCCAGCTAAGAACTTTCTGTTTTTCATAGGAGTCTCCCCAAAAAAAGCGGAGACGAACCCATGCCCTGAAGGGGACGGAATCGTCCCCGCAGGGTGGTAAAATTGATGTGGTTACTGAATTAACAGTTGTTGTGTTACTTCGAATAACTCACGCTTCAGATCTTTGACGTCGTTAATCACGATGCTTTGAGGAAAGAATTTCTCAACACTGCGTGTTTGAATCCCTATTCCCAGCAGCTCAAAGCCACTTCGTCTGCACCGGTCAACAATGTCATGCGTGGCAGCCCAATCATCTGGGTCACCATCCGTTAGCACTATCATTAGCTTTCGCTTCTGTTTTTGCGCTAACAAACTGTTTGCCGCAAACCACATCGCTTGTGCCATAGGCGTACAACCTCGTGGTTTTTGGTCAAAACAGGCGGCCCGATGTCGAACCGATTGCTTGGGCAATAACGCGATAGAAACTTCCTGATGAATACCAGGAAAATAACTGACCGCAGGTACAACACCCGGTATACCTTCCAGTGCCATGACCAAAGCCAAAGCAGCTTCATTGGCAACATGAAAGTACTTGCGATTACCTTCGCCAATGGGCTTACCCATTGAGCCCGATATATCGACAAGCAAGTGCACAGCAGCATTAGGCGCAATGCGGGGCTGCCTTTGAATAAACAATCTCGACTCACCTGCTTGTGAAGCGGCAAGACGATGTGTTGCAACTCGAAGACCGTGCCGTTTGGCATGATTCCGATTGTCCTGACTAGACTGAACCATGCCCCTAAGTCGGGCTCGAATTTGAGCCGACTCAGACGCCGATAAGGTCAAGATGGCCTCATCACCCAACATAGCTTGCTCTGCTTGGGGCAAACTGAGTGGAGTGACGCCCTGATGTCCTTCAGCTTGCTCCGACAACACTTCTGCCACTTGGGCAAAGGTATCGGGTTCAAACTGAGCGGCACTGGCCTCTAAGGCTTGTCGCAAATTGTCAGCTTGATCAGAGTTATCTGAATCCCCCGTTTCAGCAGCATCCCCCATTGCAGACGAGTCTGTTTCTGGGGTTTGACTATCACTACTGTTATTGCTGTCATTACTCGCATCTTGTCCAATGTCATTACCGCTATCAGCATCAGACTCATCCTGTGGTGTACGAGATTCTTCTTCCAACATGGCAACGATGGCATCGACCAGTTTTAGCACTTCACCTGTAGATGCCAGGCTAGGTACTGCTGTCAGCATGGCGCTTAACCGGCTCATCGCTGCGGCTGGAAAGAGTTGTCTCACTCTTTCATCAACAGCTTGATACAAAGGAGTCAGCGCTTTCTGACCCAGAAAGTGGCATCTCAAGCGAAACAACAACCATGCTTGCAAGTTAGATGCAGGCTCAAGCTCTTCAGGTACACTCATTTGCTGTGTGTCCACCATGTACTCAATCACTTGCGAAATACTGCGCCGGGTTCCGGGGTAATCCTTTGCCAATTCGTTTTCAATGCGAACGTCCTCAATGATATTGAGAAGTGCCTTACGGATCGGCTTGGACGACGCCTTCTGCACCATGTCAAAATTGGTATGCCGAATATGCGCCGCTTCATGAGCCAGATAACCCCAAGCTATCTGTTGATAGTGTGGGTCGTCTGGGTTTGCTGTTGGGATCACAATCCGCTCACCATCGGTAAACGCATCTTGTCCTTGAATAAGCACCTTCACACCAAACTTTTCGCCATAAGCGGCGGCAACGATTGGCAGTGCGTTTTTTAATGGATGATTCATGGGAGTCTCCTAATCATTAGGGGGAATACTCCCTCAGCGGGAGCGTTTCCCCGCTGGGAATGTAAGTGTTTAAACCTGTGCTTTTAGCTTATCCAGGTCGTATTTTTGACCTAACCAAGCCACCAATTGAGCTGGACTCTCGTGCTGCTCAAATGACGTTTTAAGCTGGTCTAAACTCAGGATGTCATCCAATGTCAGACCGTACTGGTCTTGTAACTGAGTAGACACCTCGTGTTGATATTGCAGCCAGGCCCGCTCAAAAGCGGTTTGCTGCAATGCCATGTTTGGAACAAACACCATGGCCGTTACCCAAACACCTTGCCCGTCCGCATCTGCGATCAGTACAGGGTTCTTGGGGATCACGACACTATGTGTTGAGTACGATCGTTGTACTAACGTTCGACAACACGCCACTTCTGGTATCGATTCACTTTCAACCGCATCAGTCACACCACGAAAATGCGGTTCAAACTGGTTCAGTTGGCTGGGGTTATGGATGGTTGATTGCATAATTTCCTCTTACATAGCTCAGAGGACATGCGCCCTTCAGGGCAACATGCCCTCAAGGACGTTAGAAATAAAATGAGTTTGGTACAGTCGAACCAAGGTTTGGTCTGCCGGTTGGTTGTGGTATTGCACGTAAGTTATCTGCCTGAGCAGATACCGGCTGTGCGGGTTTAGGTTCAGGTTTGGGCATCAGTTGTCTGATATCCAATTGACCTTCACCGTGCATTCTCATCTTGTCTGGATCAGACAAAATTAAAATGGTCGCCATCAGTTCGTGATAGAGATTGTCTGTCACAGGGCCGGTCTTCGGCAGACGAACAAATAAATTGTCCATCGCTTCAACCATCGGCTGAACTCGATGATCCAGGAATGACAAACCATCCAACTTGTCTCTTAACCGCTTCAGAGGATTAAGGGCTCGCTGACTGATTTGATTCTTACCTGCAACGGAACGCTCAAACAGTTCATTGGCATCACGAGCCACCTCCCTAAAGAGGGTGTGTCCCATGCCATTGACCTTGTCATCTAAGCCACCAGCTTGTTCAGCCGGTTGCATTCGATAGATGGCATAATCGAACTGAAGCCGTTGTTCCACGTCTTCGATGGGTGACAGCGCACGCCGGATTGCATCTGCAAATTCCGGGTGTTTTGCAACCCAGTCAAACGTCACCTGATCATAGTTGTCCAAGAACAACTGCTTGCACTGCGCAAACTCCTGACCGATCCGGTCAAGCTCTGGAACAATCTGATCAATTCGGTCTTCAGGGACGGCATAGCCACCTAAAAACCGCACACCGACTTGCTCACACAAGCGCTGCGCTTCTTTCTTAAGCCTTTCAAAGTTCGCCAATGCCTCTGGGTCGCAAATTTTTTTACTCCCTAAGCTGGCAACATCCTTCGGTGGAAGTTGGCTGCCATTGGCTAATCTGAAATCTTCAGGCCTTAGTTTTTTTCTACCGCTCCAGATGGAACAGTCGATGTGACAAATCAAAAGTTTGTCGAGGGTTTGAATACTCATAGTGCATCCTCATGCGAGATGGGGACGCACCACTCCCAGCAGGAGCAATGGCCCCCGTTTGGGTGGTAGTAGTTGACGCGCTAATGGCAATACCACTATCAGAAATAGTAATTTTGCGAATCAGGCGACGATTGGTTGAGATCGATTTTCACAGGCATTAAGTCCAGTGCTTCAGCTATCGGGCGAACCCGCTCTAAATCACTGCCTAGCAACCGCAATACATCTTTTTCCAACTTCAGTTGGTCGGATACTTCTATCCCTTCAGGACTCGCTACTGTGAGCGAACACAATGCTGGTAATTGACGCTTAAAGGCCAGTAACAGCAACAATGGCCACGGGCCATCATCAGTGTTAACAATGCCAGCGCCTTCACCTGACACCATGCTGATTTGATTGGTACTAGGTAATCCGCTTTTGCAAAACCCTAATGACCATTCTCCAATCCTGACCTGGTTATCATCAATAACAGCCAAGCCATAGGCTTCAAGCAGCTTTGCCATATCGAACAACGCTTTTTGCGCCAGCGAGATTTGGCCATTGACGTCCTTGCGAGTACGAAACTCCCAACTGACGTTATTGGCGCACGCGACGCTATCAAGCGCATTTGAGAGTTCAAATGGCCGCCCTTGATGATCAATGCCGACTTGTCCAACAAATCGATAACCCTTGTTGATTTTCTCATTGATTCTTCGGTCTGCTTCAGCCTTAGGATCAGTCGAATCAATCAATCGCTGCTGCGACAATTGACCTGCTTTTCCAAACCGAACTTCAATCTCCTGGTTATCTGATCCAACGTAAATGGCCCATTCTTTGGCTGTCCCATCAGAATGACGGTAACGGTAAAGAGCAAAGCACTTTTCCATCATCAATCCTCCCAATGGTCACCGAAGACATCAGCGGCAATACGGTGAATGGCTTCACGTTGCTCCAACTCAGCACGAGCCGTCAAAGACCGAACCAGTGCATACTCCACTGCGTTAGGAGCGCCTTTAAAAGCAAGTGTTAACTTTGCCCAGCGCACCAAGGTCCGAGTGGACATGGTGATACTGAGTTCTGCACCGCCATCCGCGCCCCCAATAAAAAGACGGCGAATGTCACCAGCCACTTTCACCATTTTTTGGCGAAAGACTTCTGGCAAGCCTGGCGCAACGTTCTCCAGAATGGCTTCCTCTACAGAAGGCTCTGCATAGGTCGCTTCGATGATTCTAAAGCGATCAAGAAAAGCCAAATTTTGTTGAAGCACACCTTGATACAAGCCCGTCTGGTCACCGCTGCCCGCACTGTTGCCGGTAGCGATAAAACGAAACTTGTTATGTGGAATGATGATCTCACCGCCATTTTGTGCGATGACCAACGGGGCACCTTCCAAAATGTCATTGAGCCCAGCCAATTCAGCAGGCTCAGCAAGATCCATTTCATTAATGATCAGCAAATGGCCATGCTTGACAGCCAGTGCCAGCGGTCCATACACAAAGGTCATGTTGCCATTAACCAGCGTGTGGTGACCGATAAGATCGGACAACTCCAATCGACCATGTGCAGTAATTTGCTGAACAGGCCAATTCAATCTAGAAGCAACTTGGCAAATTAGCGAGGTCTTCCCGCATCCAGTTGGGCCTGTAATATACAAACCGTCACCGTCTGGGTTAGACAAGAACGCCAATACGTCACGTAAGTCTTCTTTTCTAAAGACATACTCGTCCTTGCGAACGGGAATGTTTGGATGGGTAGTGTCGGCACTAAATCCTTCCAGAACGAAAGCATCAGGAGCCGGGACATTAAACGCTTGATTCACTTGAACCAAAAATGGGGATTGTTCAGTCATGGTAAACCTCATCAGTTTTGACGAGGCCCCATGCCCCAGCAGGGAATGAAGTCCCCGTCGGGTGGTGTGTTGATTGTGGTATGGCTGTGTATGTAAGAGTTCAGCTCGCTCTATCATTCGTACCCAGCATTGGCTACGAGTGAAACTGCTTTCTGATGCACTCGATGTAAGCGCATGAGAAAGGAGCCGAAATCGGCTCCAAGTGAACGTTAAAAATAAAATGAGCTCGGCGAGTCACCTGGCAGAACCAAGTTCTCTTGCTCAAGGCTGATTTTGATTGGTGTTTCAACGGGCTGCTCTGGCTTATTGGTGCTGATACGCAACCGCTCTTGTGGCGCTTTTCGATAAGCGGCTAAAACCTGTTCGTCCAGTTCGCCTAATTTATCGGTGGCCAATTGCTTATAGTCCACCGTGCCCGCCATCATGTAGCGGCTGAGTTTGACCCCAGCATAATCCGCATGAGCGTAATTACCCATCATAGCGACCAATTTTGACTGAGCGTCTCGCATTTCCTCTTTCAAAGATTTAATGTGATTTTCCAGTCGGACCACTTCGGCATGTGCTGAGCAATATTGCCGAGACAGCGATGTCCAGCGGTATTGGGCTTCACCCTTGGGAACAAAGCAATCTTGTTCAGGACATTTTGACGGTTCTTTTTTAGTTTGAACTAACTCCCAAAACTGAAGTTCCGTTTCTTGCAATTCAGTTAAGAACGCCGCGTCTCGTTGTATTTCAAACTCAATTAGTTGATCCTCAAAATAGAAAACCAACCAACCACGCGTGCTATTGGCGACCAGTATTTGATGCTGAACTTGCACCCAATACAACTGGTACGCCTCGCTTTGTTCTCGGTGAGCTTGCACATCC
The DNA here is from genome assembly GCF_037162405.1 of Vibrio sp. Hal054. Classification (NCBI taxonomy): domain Bacteria; kingdom Pseudomonadati; phylum Pseudomonadota; class Gammaproteobacteria; order Vibrionales; family Vibrionaceae; genus Vibrio; species Vibrio sp. Hal054. Next base: position 2,565,636 of record NZ_JARLUT010000001.1, read on the forward strand.
TCAAAAACTGACTGGCAAGGACATTTCAGTTCAACGGGTTCGCCCGCATCGTTGATGCCATCAAAGCTAGCTCGAAAGATTGCGTTATGATCGGCTTCTGCACATAACGGCAGAAGAAAGTCATTATGCGCATTCTCAAATGCTCGCCTTGCTTGAGGCTCCAACCGAATACCTCGAAGCACATTAGGATTATTCGACAGGTCTTCCGGTAATACGAATCCGGTTTTTTCTGCCCATAATCGCCAAGGTGTTTTGTAGGGTGAACGCCCCATAATAATTGGGGCTTCAGATGCCGTAACCCCTGCAATGCGCCACTGGTGCCATGCAGGAGTACGTTGTGATAGGTCGATAACCTTCATATTGCCTCCTTTGAGGGGAGACTCCCCCGAAGGAGAGAACTCCCCTTCAGGGTTAAGTGGTTACTTTGCAGCTTGTGCTAACGCTGTTTGGTGCTGAACAACACTTGCTTGAACCGAATCAATTGCCGCGATACCGGCTTGAATCGAACCTACGACAAGGGCAACAACCAATACCAAGCGAAAAAGTGAGGCTGATTTAGTCATGGAAGATCTCCAAAAAAAGACGAGACCTTCCCCCTGACGGGAGAATAATCCCGCCAGGGTTCGTAAAATGAATGCGTGGCGCTAAGAAGCTACAGGCTGTGTGAGCGCTTTGGCTGCTTGTTGCTGTGCATTAAATATTTCTTGTTTCGCAAACGTCAGTTCAACACCTTGAAAATGTTCATTGGCATATTCCAATGCACTATTCCATGCGTTTGAAGCTTCCGCCCGCTCGATAAGCTTGTAAACAAGCCCTTGGGTTCGATCATCAACTTGCTCAGGTGGAATCACAGATGACTCAACAACGTGTGTTGCTTGGCCTTCGATAATTCGCTCCGCTTCGTCTTGATCGAAAATTCCCACAAAGCCAAACGCAATGCGGGAACACTGGATCATCGATTTATGTCTTAGCATTCGCTTAGTGTGCGTCTGCCATGGACCATCTACACGGTAAGGGCCATTTTTGCCGTTACCTTCAAAAGGCGGTCGATAGACTTCATCCAGATACTCAGTGATTTTGACTGGGTGCGAACGGTCGCGCCGGTAGATGATGCATTCCATCCATTCAGGGCATTCTTTCGCGCCATCCAGTGAGACTTTGTTTTCTGAAGTCTTGAACTCCATGCCATCAAACTGGTCGTGTTGATTGATGATGCGAGACCATCCATCGACACCTACCACTGGGATAATCCCAGCTTGTTTATCAGGGAACGCAAAAATCTCTTTGGTGAAAGGGTTCAAGCCGTACTGATCTGCAACCACCAAGAGCGCCATCATCTGCTCATTGGTCGGTGCACTACCGTCACGTTGCTTGAATGCTGTTGCTTTTAGGGTATCGAACAACTTGTTTGGATCGACACTAAAGCGCTCAGCAAAGCGTTGGATTAGCTTTGGTTTTTCCATTGTGGACTCCGACAATCAAAGTGGGAGTCTGCCCCTGACGGGAAAGTACTCCCGGCTGGGTTAAAGGGTTTTGCTCGGTTAAAAATCTGGTTCAGGATAAGTTTGTGCCCAATTAGCTTGGGAGCTCGCATCATCCGCCGGTGATGGCTCAGATGCTTTGTTCACACTATCAAGAAGCAGAAACTCGTCCGCGTCCACTTCGGTCAATCGATGCTTAATGCCATCTTTCTCCCATGAGCGCGTGCGCTGAGGCCCTTGAACAAAAAGCTTCGCTCCTTTTTGGATTAAATCTTTTGCCCTGAGCCTTAACTTAAATCCACCACGATCTCGAAAAACGACCCGATGCCATTCCGTATGCTCTTTGAGCTCATTGGATTGACGGTCGCGCCATTTCTCAGAAGTGGCCAGCGAAATGCTGGTCACTAAATCACCTGATGGATAGGCTCGCGTCTCTGGCTCAGAGCCAACGTAGCCTATGAGTGTTACTTGGTTTTTCATGATGTTCTCCTCGTCTTAGTTGAACTCTGTGCACACAGTTGCTTCTGCCCGGCTGGGCAAAGAAGACTGACGGCGCAGATAGGTTGGTATTTCGAGTAAAGCCATGTCGTACTGATGTGGCTCTTTGTAAAACGCAGATATCAAACGGGGCATACTAGGAGCTTTAGGCACTGCCATTGGACGACGTTTTGGTGTTGGTGTGAGCAATCGCTTGATTTGAGTAAGTAAAAATCGAAACGGGCGCACGCTTTGACGAGCAAGAAATCGCAAAAGCGACCAGCTCAGTTTTGCAAGCAACATAATGCCTGCGATTTGGATAATAAATCCGAAGATATATTCCATTGGTGACTCCTTATGTTGGTTTTGAAGGAGTCACCCCCAACTGGGGAAAACTCCCCCAGTTGGGTGGTGAAAAGGCGAACCGTAAGGAACGCATGGTTGAGCATGTAAAAACATGCAGGCTATTTGTTTAAGGAGGCTAGCTACCTCTTAGTACCACTGAGAAAACTCAGCGGCGGGCTTCCTTTGAGCTAATGCTCTCAGGCGCAGATATCACTGAAACAGATCAGCAATATTTGATAGTCAGTGTAACCGTCTTATCCAGACAGGATAGTTAGAAAGATGCTCAATTCTTCCACCTAGCTGAAAGGCCATTACCTCACAGAGGATTAGTCTAGGGACTGATTATTGTCATATCAGGAGCAAACTTATGGCCCAAGCAAAACCCAATTACTCAAAACCCATCTTTGAACAATCATTCACAATTAACAGCTTACAGGCGCAACGTGTCGTTGACCGTGTTTTTAGGCGCACGGTCAGTGCGCTTTACGGAATCGATGTCATCCTACGCATCATTGGCGATGAGAACGAAATTGATGAAGTGGAACAGATCATTAGCCAGTTGATCGAGGATTGCGCTAAGGCGGTAGACAAAGAACAAGCTCGTTTGGACAAACTGATGGAGTCCAACGGCATCGATGAAGTACCTGACTACACCGACCCGATTACCTTCAACGCCAAAATCAGCTCGCCTCAGGTTGGCCAGTTTGTTGGCTTAGTGCGCAAACTCGATGCATTGATGATCTCAATGGACACACTCTGGTTATCTAGCGTGCTTAGCAACAAGCAACGTGTTGATGGCAACTACGCATGGCAACAGCGCATTATCAAACTGGCTCGACGCATTATTGATATCGAAATTCGAGCACGAAAATCAGCCCAAGCTAAGGGTAAAGAAGCAGAAGTTGAGCAAGCGGTGCCGTCAACCGATGACGATATCACTGAAGAGGAAACAGATACCCCCGCCAACTAGGCTCCCATCAACCAGCCCCTCTCGAAGGGGCTTTCAATAGACGACACCTAACTGTGCCTTATAACATCTCAGATAAAGCGATTCATAAGCCTCGGATTATCATTCCAAAGGGACTGTGTTCAGTGGGCTTTGTTAATGAGCTTTGTAACACGCTTCTGGACAAAAATGTTTTAGAACTGATGCTCTATAGTGATTCTGTCAGATTAATAAAAATATGTTGATGCCATACTCGTTTGTTATATTTCTGTCATCTGTATGCTGTAATCGAACAGATCGATAGATGCCTGATACTTTTTTATGTGTTTTAGTTCATCCCTCTTGAGCTTTTCTAAAATCTGGTCTTTAGTAGCTTTATCGATCATTGTGCCAAAACAAACCGATTTTATTGCTTCACTGGGCACTTTAAACATAGCCATAAAACTTGGTTCATTGACAAAGATTGAGTAATCAACGTCTGACTTAACCTTTAAAAGGCTACTCCCAGCATTGAATACTTCACAATCTTTCCATTTTATATATTTACTTTCATCTTTATCTCTACAATCAGGGCAACCAGAAAAATACCCTTCTGGTATTAAATTTACATCGGCGTCATCTAAACAAACCAATAGTCTGTGCTCTTGTTCATAAGCCCACTCTTTAGACTTATGAAAATAAGGCTCTATAAGAGAACTTTTACCTAGTTTGTCCACTCTAGTTTTGCGATACAGCACAGGCTGAAGCCCATAACCGCTTTTAGGTTTGGTAAAGAAAGGATTGTTATGATCAAACTCAATTATGATGCCTTTGTGCTGATCAGCATAATGAGACCACATAAGTAAGTTATCATTCTCTTCAGTAAAACTCATAATCCCATGATATTCATAAAAAGGTAATGCCGTTTCGATTTCAACCCACAAATTATCTATTTTTGTGCGTCTTAAATATTCGATAATTTCATTTCTTGTTTCCCCAAACTTAGAGTATTTATAACTAATACATAAGTCTGCTAGAAAGCCTAAAGAAGGACGCACCTCAAAAGGATCGTTTAGAGCTGTTTTATGCGAAGCTCGTAATAATAAGTTATCAAAAAACTCTACCCTTGCAGGCATGTATTTAAATATTGAATGAATCACAGTACCCTCTGAGAAATATAACGCACATTTTAGTATGTTTACTTTTAGCTATATGGTTTGTTGTTCTGTCAAATATATTTAATCAAAATCAATATGATAATTTGTCATAAGCATATTTTTGCATCGAGTAATCATATGGGTACTGCCGTTCAATTGACTTTCTTAATGAATCTCTTGGTAGAGAACTCATATACAATTTAGCTGATAACTGCTTATCATATGTGTACTTTTGCATAGCATAATCATTAGGATATACTCTAGTGGCTATCTTTGTTACCTCACTATCCTCTACCACAGACATATAGCGCTTCGCTGATAATTGTTTGTCATAAGTGTACTTCTGCATAGAGTAATCATTAGGATACTCTCTAGTGGCTATCTTTGTTACTTCACTATCCTCTACCACAGACATATAGCGCTTCGCTGACAACTGTTTGTCATAAGTATACTTCTGCATAGAATAATCATTAGGATATTCACGAACAGCAAACTCTTTAACTTCATTATCTTTTACACTTTCCAAATATTTGAATGCACGTAACTGCTTTTTGTAGACATAGCTTTGCATTTTTTGATCATTTGGATATTCATTCTTCGCAATATCAGCAATCTTGTCTTCCACAGAGGCAACAACAAAACATGACCACAATAAGATCACAGAACAATTGACTGACGTAATGATTTTCATTTTTTAACCTCAATATTATTTTTTAATAGATATATAGAGAGAAAACCTGATATCAAAAACATATCAACGTATTTGTTTTCATTCCGAAAATTACTTCTAATTCAATATAGATCGAAGCTATGAATAACCTCCATGATCCTAGCTACTTTTAGCAAAGATAAAAGTATGGCAAATCACGGTTCGGTGAAGAAATATATCAACTAGGCGTAACTTCGAGTGGGACATTTCCGAGTTAAAGCATTAAATCTAACTCGTCAGTTTCGGATTAAATTTCCTATGGTTAAACGTCACATTAAGATGTGAGCGATGCTTGGCTATACTTGAGCGAAGCGAAACCGAATTACTCTTAAATACTTGTTATAAGCGTTCAAGTTTTAGTGCAATACTTTCCAGAACTCTGTCTAAAGGCTCTCCTTTATCTTCAGAGATGAGGCTAAATATCGCTTGTTCTTCCATAACATGCTTAGATTTGACTCTAGCCCAATTTTCAGTGTTTAAGTCAATCACCAAATTATCAATATAGCCAGTGATCAGTTGTAAATTTGATAGCGTTGAACGGTAATAGTGTTGGCTAGCCCCTCGACAATTTAAGCAACTATCAACTTGAATTTTTTTGACCCTATTCGGATTGTTTGGGGATTCAAAAACTCCATGATATAGGTTAGCAATTACTCGAACTTGCCCTATAAACTCTTCGATAGTTTTTAGTATTGCATCTTTCTCGGCTTCATTGAGACCTACATGATTTTTACTTAGTTCATAAGTTTCCTCAACTAAATCAATAGCTGTACCATATAGATCATTGATTGCGTCAGACTGATACTTAAGATCATTTTTAAATTTGTTAAACCTAGTCGCTTCTTGTGGGTCGGTATAAACAAAATTTGGGTCTAAACAAAATATAAGTGAGTCTACATCATTTGAATTGCTATCAACAAAGATACCAGAACCTTGTTTGAAAAAGACTTGGAAGCGCTTTTCACACATATTTTTAAGATGAGCTTCTAACCACCTCAGTTTTATTCTCGCCTTAACTCCTGTGTCGATGTACTTTTCATATGAAGCATGTAACTTCCACTGGTTTACAGATTTTGTAGCTGCATCCGCAGCTTTCGCTGAAGAGCGTGCTGCTAACGCTGTTGCCAGTGCAGCTAGAGATGTTGCTATACCAGCAACCCAAGCTCCAACATTCGCAACCCCTTGGCTTTTCCAGTCGATAGATATCCACCATTTGATGAACAAATCGTATGGATTAAAGAATATTAATCCCAAAATCAGCCCCAAACAAAAAGGGAAACTAAATGATATAAAATTTGTTATTTTCTTGTCGTCACTCATTATATTTCCACAAAGCTTATAACTGTGTATTTATAATATTATTTACAGAAAATACAGACGCCATAGCAGCAACATCTATAGGTATTATTCTTCCTTCCACTCATAAATTGCAGAACGTGTCTGTATAATCACAGTTGCTCAACTAGGCTCATAATCTTCTATTAGTATATGTAGGTCAAGAACTGACATGAGAATGTGGTCTGGAATCCTGAGCTAAACAGTTTTGGGGCATGAACTCGTTAGCTGAAGCATGATCAAGCTGCTGCAATCACCAAGTGCTAAAATGGTTACTTTATTGCGTAAATGACGCACTAAAGTAACCAGTATGGTACGTTATAATAAAAGCCATTAGAGCTAAAGTTTACCCCTTAATACCTCTCGTATGATGCTCAATTATTCCCCGAAATTTCTTCCGTCGCCTCCTGACGCAGTTTCTGAGCATCCATTCCGTTTAGCCTTTCAATAGCTCTGTCTGCGGCACTTTGACGGTTTCCATCCACGTTTAGCGTACTTCCTGAGCCTGTGAGTCGTTCCAGATCCAGTGACGGTACTTCGGGTAGGTTGCCTGTTATTGACAAGATACCTATCCATTCGTCCAGATTGACTTGGCTCCAATCTACCTGGTTTAACTGACTCGCAGTCAAACCTTCACAGTTTGGTGACTTGGCACTGCCCCAACCAAGGCCCAATTGAGGACGTACTTGTTCTTGAATGATCCGTGAAAGTGGCGAAGTAAAACAGCAATATGACTGCCGTTTTTCAACACAGGCACCTAAGAACTTAGACTTGCAGTAAGAGCCTACATAGTGGCAACTCTTCAATACCCGCTTGGCGTTCATTTCAAACTCGCTCTGCTCACATTTCCAGATAAGCTGAATGAGGATCATAGTGACTGAATAAATCATGTAGGCCGTCATAACCGTACTCAGAACCGCGCCCGCAGCGCCCCCAGGGCAAAGTTACCACCCGAAACGACACCATCGGCTCCAACCGCACCACCAACGTTACTAAACAGTGCCGATTGCGCCCCCGAACCAAACGTAGAGCCTACCCACTCAGCCGTTTTGTTGGTCAACACCTGCATAAAGCCAGTCGCAGCTTGCTCAGCTCCCGCGCCAGCAGCCGTTGATGGCCCAGCCCCCATGAGAGAGTCCCATGCAGACACAAAAGGCTCTTTAACCGCACTCCAGGTACTGGTGATTGGTTCCCTGAGCGTATTCCACGAACCATAGATTGCCGAAGACGGATTCATGGCCATGACTGCCGTATCAAGCTTGTTGACCGCAACTATCATCGTGATGTAATCCGATAGCGACACGCCACTTGGCTTTTCACAGCAATCCACTATGCCGCCAACGGCTTTTTTGCACTGGCCAGCATTACCTTTAAAGACCGTACACTCGACGTTATCTTGGCCATCAGCTCCTGTGCATGACATATCATTGGTCATAAACTGCGCCGCATTAAGCATCGCAGCGGCCTCTGCAAAGTTAGCCTGCTTGATTGACTCTGGCTCTAAACAATCTGTGCCCATACAGCGAACTGGCCCCTCACAGTTGTATTGAGTTTCCATTCGAGCGTTTTGCACTTCAACGCTTTGTCCGCAGTCATACACCAAACTTTGGATATAACAGAAGCCTTCATGACCAGCCCCGCCTTCAGTGCATTCTGTTCTGACATACTGGCAGGCCGGGTTTTGCTCTAGCGCGGCACACGTATTGGTGGTCGTATTTTGTCCGTTATTGACGATGGTTTGTGTATTACCATTGGCATCTACCCAGCTATCTGAGCTGCCCATGTTGAACTCTGGATGAGAAGTCGAAGCATTGTAGGTCGCTCTTGCCCTCCAGCATGAGAGCCCCAGTCCATCAGAACTGCCGCGACTGGTTAAATGAGCAGGAGACGAAACAACCGCCGGATAAAGGCTTCCCAGATTGGTCAACTCGCCACTACCAACCGTTAACCCGTCGATTCGTTTTGTGCCCGTATCCAAACACTGCCACTGCACCGCAGTAAACTGATCCGTTTGCATCAAGCATTGGTCTATGCCCGGATCACTTGATTGATGAACAACGTCTTGCTCTAAGTATTTGCCAGAGAAGGCCAATGAAGCGCTCAGTTTCGCAGGAGCCAAACACTTCTGAACTTCTCGGCTACAGGTATCAAAATCGACTTTGTTCCAGCCGGACTCACATCTGGAACGAGTGACCTCTTGGGGTTCATGCCACGAAATAATCGACCCATTGACGACTTTACACAATGAACCAACCAAGGTTCCTTTTGGACACGTCATTTCAGGGTATTTAATGGACGGTTTCGTCTCTGTCACCGTTTCCTTATTGCCCGTCAGTGAGAGTGTCGTTTTCCAACCATTTGCCTTAGATGGCGACTCGGTGATTTTTATCTCAGTATTTTGATTATCAAACACTCTCAGCGCCGCGTTTCCAGTTTGCATGGTGCTGCTGTGCTGTGGAACAAAACTGAGCGTTTCAGAACTAAAACAACCACGCTCAATGGACCAGCTTTGTTGATGGGTTTCAGCGGATACACGTCGCTCTAACTGACACTGAGTAAGCGTGCTGATCTTTTCGCACACCTGGTAATCCGGTACATGCTTGGTTTCAGTAAATGGCGTAATCGTCTGAGTAGGCTCACATGCCTCAAAACTACTTGGTATAAGGTTGGATACCACACACTTTGGATCGCTGATTTGCAATCCACAATCATAGGTATCGGTAAAACGAATGCATTCACCTTTATCATTGGTCTCGGCACATTCTGACGACATGAATCCACAGGAAGGATTCGCTTCAAGCACTTGGCAGGCCTGATTTTCAATCCCCTTATAGCTTTCATCATCCACACTAACTTGTACACGCCGACACAAAGGCGATATGCCAGCCACTGGGCTTGGGGCAAAGTAGGATTCACAAACTGAAACACCATTGACCACCGTACATCCGTTGGTTGATGACGGCTGATCCGTACATTGAATGCTGTAGTCTGAAAACTTAGCCGGGATATCCGCTGCTTGTTCGATACAGGACTGTGGTGACCAACTATCATTCATCACCACCTTGGTTGGATCAAAGCGCACCTTGATACGTGCATACCCCTCACCACTACCCGTAACCGATACGCGAATTTTTACCGGCACTTCTAAACCGGGTTCTACCGCTTTTAGCCTGGCAGTGAGATCGGTATTTGGATTGCGCTCCCAACTGGTACTGAGCTCGCAGCGACCTGCCGTTTCTGGTGGAAAGTTATTGTTCGGCCCAGACCAGACTTTCTGATCGCCAAGCCAAACTTGCATGTAGTCATCCCATTTAGCGTACTCAAGAACGGCTGAGGTAATCGCATCGGGGTTCACGACTTTGAGTGTGATGGCCTGTTCAAACACTTTACAACGGCCACTCCAGTAGTTGTCGCCAATACGTCCTATCCAAACTTCAAGACACCCCTCACCACAAGAGCGAAGGTTCATCGGTCCTGAAACATGCTCAATAATGCCTGCCGTGTAATCGTGAGTAATAGTGCAGCTGTTAACCGCTGTATTGAGCCTGTCACATTGCTGGTAATTTGGGCTGCCTTCACCTTGAGACTCACAGCCGGGGAAGCTTTGGGTTAATAGATTGGGGTCAGTTTGAACCGCATCAGTTAATGCCCAAAGCGGATCATTGACCATATCTGGCCGCGACCTGTCTTTGATTTCCTGTAGCGAACGAAATGCTTCACCCGTAGCGCCACTTTCGGATGCCATGCTCTCTTGGCGCTGCGTCCCCAATTGATTCATGCTGGCATCAGAACCATAAACGCCCGTTAAGACATCCAATGAGCCCTGATCCATACCAGGGAAAAGCTCTTGCAAGTTAATCGTCTCATTTCCACTGCCATTCGGCACCGACAATGTATTGCCATTGAGTGCGGGCATCGTCCAGTTTTGCAGTAATTGCTTACCTTCTTGTTGTCCGCTTAGGCCGGATTGGCGCTGCACATCAGCGGCCACACCATGTAAGGGCAAGCACGCCATAGTGATTGATGAAATACCCGCTAACACTCGGGTAAAAAGTGTTGGTTTCATAGTTAACCTCCCGAGTTACAGCAGTCTTGCCAGCGCCACAAAATGTAGAGCGCATCTTCACCGGCACCGGGGATCGTTCGCCACTCTCCCCATTTCATGGTGCTTTCACCGATGACATGCGCACTTTCAGTTTCCGGTACAGGGAAGAACATACTCATCTTGTATTGGGATTTCGGCAGCATGGGTTCGATAACAGGTCGGCATAGCGCACTGTTCCCCATTGTTCGTCTTGCAAGACCACGCCTGTGTTGAGCCGCGATTGCACGCGCCGCTAAATGGCTGGTGTTTTCAGCTAATGAGCCAAAGGCTAAGGTGTGGCCAGATAACGGGTAGAGATGGCCCCAACTGCCAGCACACCAAAACAACTGGTCGATGGGTTTACCAAGCGTTGATGAAGCAGCGTCAGCGGTACAAGCTGATATAGCCAATGGATTGGCAACGGCAGCCGCTTCAGGCTGAGTAAAAAAGGCCAGTTCATCGTTCAGCCATGTTGGGTCCAATTCCGACAAATACATCAAGTCAAAGTCCATGTAACCATCGGCATCGCAATTGCCATCCATGAACAAATCGAGCATGACCAAAAGCGGAAAGGCGTAATAATGGTAATGGTAGAAAGCGAGATCACCGGTATCGTATTCACCCTCACCATGACCACCTTGCAATCGCCTATCACCTAACGGTAAGCGAATCCCTCCCAGTGAAGGTGAACAACCTGGCGTTCTGACCAGTTCAATCAAACGCGCTGGCTCCCACATGCTGGTAACAATACCTGGCCTTGGCACGCCTAAGTTGTCTTCACATAAGCAAAATGACTTGTTTGATGCGCCGCTAGGGACATTGCCGGAGCCAAGAGGAAGCCCTGCAACCCGGATAGGAAAAATGCATGACCAGCAAACATCCGTCAGCAACTTGCCGGACAATAACCCCGCGTCTGGGCAGGTCAGTTCGGCTTTTGCTGGAATAGATGCACCCAAGACAAGCATGACAACGAGAGTCCGCACCAGACGATACGTATTATTGAGCTTTTGCATGAACAAGCTCCTTTGCTGGAATTTCTTCTATTTCAAACGCGAGTCCCTTTGCTTGAACAAACGATGGGGTTACTTGCAAATCAAAGCGCTGCTTTAGCGAGGCATTGAGAAGGTAAACAGGACTGTCCAATGTCTTTTCGATCGCATTGAGGCGATTCCAGCCTTGCGCACGGTCGAGCTGCGTGGTGATAAGCGTAATGCGGCGCAGTGTCCTATCTTGCGTCTCAAGCCAATGCGCTACTGCGTCCACTTCTTCAGCGTTCGACGCATTAAACACCACAAGCTGCTGAGTGAACGGCAAGGCTTTTAGCGGGTTAATACGCGTTCCTGCTGGGATCAATGTTCGGCCATTGGCATCCAATAGTGGCCGCTGCATGACGATGGTTGGATCAACCATTCTTATCCGATACTGCGTGGCTTTGGGTAACTCAGTAAATGTTTGGCGAGACCAGAAACGCTCAATGGCTTTTTTCTTTAACGCGCCCAAGTCAATCGACTGTAAACGCTGCATCGCTACTTGCATCAAATCCGGTTCTAAAATCGAATGAATAGGACCGCGTTGACCCAATGAACCGGTATTGCCTGTTTCAATTTGACGCTGCAACCAGTCCTTGCTGTAAACCCCTAGTGCACTTGCAGTCACCTTGTCATCTTTTATGCGGAAAATGGCAGGCACGCTAGTCACCCGCCAGTGCACAAAGGCTTTCGGATCGATTCGAACCTGAGGAACAGGATCAAGCCCCGTCATCAGGGTATGCCAATCACGGATAGCCGCCCCCAAGGTCTTTCCTTCAGGAATTCCCCGAAACAACACAATAGCGCCGGTAGCACTGGCCTCTTTAAATAGCTGCTTCAGTGAGGAATCCCCCAGTGAAGACGACGCAAATATCAACCATTCATCGTTGTGTTTGCGCGACTTAGGTTGTTCAATCGGTGAAAAAGGCTCGATAAATTCAGATGAACCATCCACAGCACTTTGTAAAATGCTGCGGCTCATTTCGACGATCTTTTTGTCCTCATCAGACAACGGATAAGGCTCTTGTGCCCAGGACACTTGAACCCAAGCCAATGGAGCAACCAACAAAAATAAGAGGCATAGTCTTCTCATCTTCCACCTCCTACCAAAGCGGCCAAGCGCGACCGACAATCTGCTCGCGCTTAACTGCATTCCAATAACGGGAGTCGAAACTCGTTGCAGCCTCGCCGGAAAACCAATATTCGTTTTCTTGCAGCGTCAATGAGCGGCTAAATTGTGATTCCGCTACACCAAGACGCTGGGCTAATGCCATGCCGGTTGAGACTTCAGCACCGTTCACCAGCACATGCTCAGGCGTCACCTTGACTTCATCCCCAGGCATCCCTGTTAGGCGTTTCAGCATCCGAGTACCGTCGTTATATAACGGAGCGAGTCCTTTTGAGTGGAAGGCATACAGACCATCCTTAACGGGCTCTTTATTCCATAGGTCAATCAGATACACCGTGGTATCAGGCAGGCATCGCTCTTGCTGGGTATCGATACCTATTCGGTAGCGCATCATGGCGTAGGTGCCTACCACGGCCATGATTAACGCGAGAGCGGTCAACCGGATGAGATATGGCCGCCAAGGCATTCTTTTACGGAGTATCTGCATGAGACACCTCCTTTGAGCCTACTGGCACAAATACGGAATCATCAGCACCCACCACCGCTTGGGCATCCAGCACGATGAAACCGGCTGCTTTTAACTTTTCAATTTGCTGATTGGTCTGAAGCAACCTGGATTCGATGTCTTGTTCGCTGGCATTGGGGCCCAGTGACAACACCGCCTCCCCAAAATCCACGACTGCAATGGGCGTACTTAACGCCAACTGGCTGTGGATGGGTTCGAGTGTTTTCATTAAAAGCCAGCTGGTCATTAAACCGCTACCAGCAATAGACAAAGTAATAGAGGCCATAAATGGCCAAAGCGTGGTCTTATTCATAGCCTCGCTCCTTCAACAACTGAGAGATGGCATCAGCAACAGAAAGGCCTTTGCGCGTTAACTGCTTAATCGCGTTTACATCTTCTGCACGGGACGAGTACAACAGCTTGTGAAACGGATCGACGATGAGGCGGCCAATCCCGGTGCCCATCTCGGTAATAAAGAAAATTTCGGAATAGACACCCGTGACGGTATGAACGGTTTTCAGGTATTCGTAGCCGCCTTCACCTAGTGGCAAGCGACCTTCTTTTTTGAGTGCGTTGATGGTTTCAGCTTTTTGGCCAAGCAGGTACATATTGGCCGAGTTTTCAGCGATAGCTTTACCTGTAGGGCTGTCATACAAATCGTTGACCGACTGCGTTACCGTTACAGCACTGCCGCCATATTTTCGAAATCGCCGGTAACCCGTCTCGATGAACTTACCGACATCACCTTGAGTCAGCAGATCCCAGGCTTCGTCAATGAACACAATCTTGCGACGATCCCGCTCACCTAAGTACATCTCTTGTTGGATTTGGTAGATAAGCTGAAGCAACACCACTTGTTGTAGGTGCTTGCGCCCCTTGAGCTCTTCTAACTCCAAAACAGTGAAACGGTTTTTGAAGCGAATATTGTTGTGACCATTAAAGAAACGGCCATATTCGCCCTGTGTCGTAAATGGATAGAGCTGCTCCCCCACGTCTTGCACACGTCGGTCTTCGTGGTTTTTCAAGGCCTCTGCCACATCATCAACCAACATGGCACGACCTTTTTTCTCCCACAGTTCACGGGTCTGACGCTTTAGATTGGCCATCTGAAAATCGGTTAATGACTGCGTAGGTGCGGCCATTGCTGCCAATAACCCAACCAACACATCCGCTTCTTCGTCATAGTCCTCAACGATTTCAAACGGATTCAAGCAAATGCCACTGTCTCGCCCGAACTGTAAGAACTCACCGTCATAAACTTCACACAACTTTTCATAGGAGCGGCCAACATCAATCACCCAGCATTGTCCGCCTTCAGATAAGTAGGAAGAGATGATTTCGTTCACCAGGAATGACTTACCCGATCCCGATTGCGCCGCGATGCAACAATTGTAATTACTGCCCGAGTCATAAAGGGACACACTCATGATCTGGCCATTGCGGGAAACAAAGTTAATCACCGGCGTGCCAGTGCCTTTCCAATCCGCAAACAAAGGCAACAGAGGGATGATATGCCGTGTCGCCATGGTCTTGAATCGAAACAAGTCGTTCATCGCCTGGCGGTCAGCACCAAATGGCAAGGCATTCAGGAAAATGGGCAAACAGAAGTACTTGTCTTCCATCAGCTCAAATCCGAGTTCTTTGAAATAGGTTCGAGCATTTGAAACAGAGCTGATCGACGCTTCTTCTGTTGGTGAAAACAGCGTTAAGGTCATATTTGCCCGAATAGGACGATCACCTTCTTGCAAGGCTTCAAAAAGAACATCAAATCCCTTTTTCTTGGCTGCAAGCACCGGCACAAACTTGAGCATCGGGCCATAGGCCTGATTGACCGCCCATTGACGCTTCGTCTCTAAACGAGATCGCATGGCCTCGGCTGAGGGAAAGTGAATGGTAACATTCAGCAAAAAGCTGCCGCGTAAACCGCGACTGCCCGTCATCATATCGCCCGCAAAACTTGCGGCATGACCAAACCAGATCCGCTCAGGCAAGCGTTTAAACGATAAGGTTTTAACTCGGTAATCACCCAGCATCAGACCTTGGCTATCCACCTTGATAGCTCGGTCATAATCCAACACTTGCTCTCGAAGTGGTTTATCTGCCTCACTGCGGATTGGTGATGGATTGCGCCAGGAAGCATCTTTTCCCCAGTTAAGCTGCGCACTTAATGCCGCGAGCCAGTTTCGGTCAGTCATCTCAGTAACGCGAAAACCAGCCGTTGCCAGCGCTTGCGAGAAAGAAGCCCGAAGCGCGGATGCTCGACTCAACTCACGCTCCGTCGGTATAGGACTTTCCAAAGGCAATTTGCAGGTGACGATCAGTTGAAAGTTGCGTACCTGAGTCTGGGTCGATTCTTCTATCGGTTGAACCGTGCCCCCATCGAGGAAATCCGCACGTTTGCGTATCGACGCCCTAAGCAATGGATCGGATTGACGATGCCGTAAGCCCATCATGCGCTGAAGGTCGGTTTGAATATCAGGGGATGCGTACAGGCCAAATTGCAGCAAAGTGTCTTTTGGCCAGTCGTTGTTGAGTAGAACATTAACCCTGTCTGCAACAGACTCATCACCACCCGGCAATGGGTCACATAGAAAACCAAAGCCAACACTCTGGTCTTCCATGAAAAACAGTTGCTCATCGTCGGAATAGGCCAATACTGGCAAGAGCTCTGAAGCGCGTTGCCCTGAATACAGAGAGGCTTTCATTAACGCCCCTCCAACCAAGCAGAAAGATCATAAGGACGGCCTCGGCTGATGCGACCATCATTGGCGACGATGAAAGGCACACCTTGAATGCCTAGGATTTGAGCCGTCACCAAGGTACGCTGCATTGGTTCTAAGTTGCAGGCATCATCCTGTTCTAGGTTACCAATCCGGCCATTCAGCAATGCATCGGTGGCCGCTTTTTTGTCACGCGCACAGCCAAGCTGGCGAACCTGACGCTCTGAATCAGGACCAAGCACTGGCACAGGGAGTATTTGGAAGGTGTATTCTTTGGTTAACGGTAAAGCTTGTTTCAAAAGCTCATGGCAGTGCGGGCATCGTGGATCAACAAAGACCACCACTTTCTTTTTGCCTTCGCCCAGCGTCAGTGGGTTCAAATCATCCATTTTTAAGCCAAGGCGACTTAAATCCAGAGTGTTTCCCGCTTCTCGAATTTCTTCAAGGCTGGTAAGCGGCTTTTTGGACCAGGCATCATAGAGTGTACCATCAATGACGAACCGGCCACTGCCTGACATGAAAACAATACGGCCATTGCTTTCGACCGCTTTCATACCCGTGACAGGCAAAGAAACCATGCCGTCAATTTTGCCAACGGGCGACACTTCAGACACAGGTTCAGCTTGAACCAAAGGAGACAGCGCAAGCGTCAGAATAATTGGAGATAGTTTTCGCATGAGGAGTCCTCGTTAATGTAAATCGAGGCTCCAGTCTATGCAGTTGTCCTATGTGGACTCGGTTAGATAGATTGAAGAAATCAGCATCTAGCTGAGGGTAGCTTCGCTTGAAAATCAGTGAGACAAGGTGGAAATTAGATTACAATTTAACCATTAAATCTGATGGGCATTGACACAGATTATGCACCGCTGAATTTGTGGTACTTACAGTATGATTTATTGCCGATAAAACTGGCTCATTTCATGCTATTGAGAACCAAAGATAAGAGAATCAGGACAAAAAATTGGCTACGGATAATTTACTTAACCTCAACGATGTTCCCATACCTTGCGGTCTGATCCGGGATGGTATTGTTTTCAAGAACAGTTTATTTGATAGCTTCCCTAAAGAAGCTCAAAGTCATTTCGAAGAATTGGCAAGTAATTTTGGCTTTGTTGCGTAATTCGGTCAGAGAACCAAACTGCCTGCAATTGGTTGATTCTTATACAATACACTGAGTTTCAGGCATACCAAGCCCTGTAAGTTTGTTCAGCGCTTTAATCATCGCGTAAGTTTCACCAACCTGAGCATTGTAGTTTCTCAGACTTAATCGCCCACCTAACAACTGCTTCACTCGATACATTGCTGTCTCTGATAGTGAGCGTTGATGATAGCCGTACCGCTTTTTCCACTTATTGTTGGAGCCGTAGAGCTTCTGGCAACCTACCGCTAAATTCCTAGGGTGACCATTCTCCCAGAAGGCTGCCCCTTCTCTTGGAGGGATGAGTGGAACAGCTCGCTTGAACCGTATGGCATCGTAGCAATCCCTTGTGTCATAAGCGCCATCGCCAGATATCTCGATAATTCTTCGGCGGGTTTGCTTGAGCAAGTTAGGGAGGACTTCTGCATCGGTAACATTAGATAAACTCAGTTCTGCCGCGACGATTTCGTGAGTGCTGGTGTCTACCGCTAAATGCAACTTTCTCCAGACTCTACGCTTCCCGTCAGTACCATGCTTCTTGACCTTCCATTCACCTTCGCCATAAACCTTGAGACCTGTTGCATCAATAGCTAGATGCTGTATTGCACCTCTACTCTTTGGTTTAAATGAAACCTCGACTTGCTTAGCTCTTCGACTGATACAACTGTAATGTGGGCAGACTATAGGGACGTTAGCCAATGAAAAAACAGAATCGATAAACCCTTGCAATGCTCTCAACGGCATTGAGAAAACTCGTTTCACCATAAGCGCAGTAGTAATGGCTAAGTCGCTGAACTGACGAGGTCTACCTCGTTTATTTTGTTTGCTCTGCTTCCACTGGCGAATGGCTTCTTCATCAATCCAGAAAGTGAGTGAACCGCGGTTGATTAAGGCTTTGTTGTACTGTTTCCAGTTCGTTGTTTTGTAGCGAGGTTTCGGCATGAGACTAGGATGATTAACTTACTTAGCCGATCAGATCGCAACCTTCTGATTTAGTTCCCTCGAATTACGCAACAAAGCCACATCAATGTGGTATTTCCCTGTTCCGGCTTGTGAGTAGCCAAAAGATGCCGTTTAAATGGCGTCTTCCAGCAACCAATCCTTATCTTCTGACGGAAGCCAGAAGCACAGTGACTTCAAGATACTCAGATGTTGCTATGGCCGTTGGCCTTGATTAAACGGAGAGCCGTATGCGCTGAAAGGTGCACGTACGGTTCGGAGAGGAGAGGCAGAGAGATAGTTCGACTACGCTCTGTCTCTTACTCTACTAGCCACAAGCGAAGGCTGGCTGTACTTGGCGGTAATTATTGACCTTTACTCAAGACAAGTAATTGGATGGTCTATGGATACCAGAATGACGGCTACGCTGGTCTGTGATGCGCTATCAATGGCGTTGTTCCGTCGCGGATTCCCCGAGCAGGTTATCGTTCATAGTGATAGAGGTAGTCAGTACTGCTCAAAAGATTATCGAGATCTCATAACTGCTTATAATCTAAAGCAAAGTATGAGTAGGAAAGGAAACTGCTGGGACAATGCTTGTGTTGAGAGCTTCTTCCATTCTATGAAAGTGGAAGCGATACAATATGAGCCAATTATGACGAGAGACCAGATGCGCCAAACGATCTTCGAGTACATAGAGGTTGATTATAATCGGACGAGAAGGCACAGTGCTCTTGGGTATCTAAGCCCAGTTAACTTTGAACAGCAAAATGTCGCTTAATGAAGTGTCCAGTCTGGCTGGAGCAGATCATATTGTCAAAGTCAACGAGGCGTTCAAAACTGTTTTTGGCTATGATGAGCCTGATATTTTAATGAAAAATCCATCTTTCCTTCGCGATGATTTAAATCAGGTAGAGCTAATCAAAAAAGCTTTTATTGAAATCGAAAAAAGTGGTCACTGGAGTGGCGAAATTGCTGTTCGAAAAGCATCCGGTGAGATTATTCATACTTGGCAATCAACATCTTCAATTGTAAAAAATGGCAAAATACAGGGCTTTATTACTACATTTTCTGACATTACCACTCATGTCAATGAAATTGAAAAGGTGCGCTTTCTAGCTTATCACGACTATTTAACGGCATTACCGAATAGAATGCTTTTGGAAGATAGGTTTGAGCAATTAAAACGACACTTAAATCGCAACAAATCAAATCAAGAAAGTACTTTTAATATAGTTTTTATTGATTTAAATAACTTTAAGATTATAAACGACACTCATGGTCATGCTTTTGGTGATAAATCTCTGATATCGTTCGCTAAAGCATTGCATGAATCAATAAGGGAAGAAGATACCGCTTCCAGAATTAGTGGGGATGAATTTGTTTTACTACTGGAACAACAAGAGCATCCTCTTGACGTTAGTTTGTTTTTTGAACGTTTAGATAAGAATGTGGCGCGTCAACTTAAGGAAAATAATTGTCCAATAAAACTAGAATACAGTTTTGGATTAGCAACATACCCAAATGATGGCGAATCACTAAAATCTCTCTTACACGTAGCAGACAATCGTATGTATGATATGAAAAAGGCTTTGTTGCTTAAATCGATGGAACTAAATCAAGAAGCTACGATCTGATCGGCTACACCCATTAATCGTCGTAGCCTCATGCCCAAACCTCGCTATAAAACAACCAACTGGAAGCAATACAATCAAGCCTTAATCAATCGTGGCTCGCTGACCTTCTGGATTGACGAGGATGCTATCGCCAAGTGGGAAGCCAAGGTCGAGCAACCAAGGAAAGGTCGCCCACACGTATTTAGCGACTTAGCCATTACCACCGCGCTGATGGTTAAACGCGTTTTCTCTATGCCGCTGCGAGCGTTACAAGGTTTTATCAACTCAGTGTTTAAACTGGCTGATATTCCGCTTTCGTGTCCACATTACACTTGTATCAGCAAACGCGCAAAAACCGTCAAGATTGCTTTTAAAACCAAGACTCGCGGCACCATTGAGCACTTGGCTATCGACTCGACGGGCTTAAAGGTTTACGGCGAAGGCGAGTGGAAAGTGAAAAAACATGGCACAGATGGCAAGCGCCGAGTGTGGCGTAAGCTGCATATTGCTGTGGATACGGATAGCCATGAAATTATTGCCGCAGAACTGAGTTTATCCGGTGTAACAGACGCCGAAGTCATGCCGAATTTGCTCAAGCAAACCCATCGGAAAATCCGCAATATCTCAGGTGATGGTGCTTACGACACAAGAGCCTGTCACGATGCTGTGCGTAGAAAACGCGCTTTAGTACTCATTCCACCGAGAGAAGGTGCCGCACTCTGGGAACAAGGGCATCCGCGTAACTTAGCGGTCAGTTGGCAACAGCTTCATGGTTCAAATAAACAGTGGAAGAAGCGCTATGGTTACCATCGTCGGTCAATCTCAGAAACGGCCATGTACAGGGTGAAGCAACTACTCGGTGGCAGACTAAGCCTGCGAAATTATAACGCTCAAGTTGGTGAGACTTACGCTATGATCAAAGCGCTGAACAAGCTTACAGGGCTAGGTATGCCTGAAACTCAGTATGTTGTTTAAGAACTGAACAACATGGGGCTACCATGTCTTCTCATCGAATTAAGCAACAAAGCCACATCGACATTGAAACGTGTGAGCAATGCGGTGGTGCTGTTAAGGTTATAGCGAGCATCGAAGATCCATTGGTGATCCAAAAGATACTTAGTCACCTGAATACAAAAAATGACGATGTCGTCGAGCTATTGCCCCCACAAAGTCGAGCACCGCCTCAGATAAGTCTGTTTGAATAAAAGCCGTTCATCATCATAAACAAAACTCGTTTGCACAACAGCGGGAGGCGCTTGTCTTGAATTCTGAATTACGTAGAAACAGTTGATTAATAGACGAAAAATAGCCGACTTTCACTCCATTAAGAATATAAAATAGATGTCAATATGGAAAATATGAGGCATCATGTATTTTGATTTTAGGAAAAAATGACGTTTTATTTTACCTATACTCCAAATCTCGTATTTCTCTGCCACTCTTCTTGCACCCAAAACCCGCTGTCGTGTTATCTGAGCGTCACACAGCAAAGAGCTATTTGCACGAACGATTGGTGGAACTAGGGGTCATTTAACCGGCCTTTTTCAAGCCCATAAAAAACGCGCTAACAGTGATGCTAGCGCGCTTTTTTCATTCTACTTTGTCATGATAAGCACGCGATTGTGCTTATCATGAGATAAGGCTATTGCTTTCCGCTATAGCCAAATTCCACTGCCGTTCGCGTATAGAAGATTTTTATGTCTGCTTGCTCCAAACGTTCCAGTAATTGAGTTTCTTGCTCAGGTGACGCAATAAAGGTGATCTGCACTGGCTCATCGGAATCATCCAACCAAGTTTTGCTGTGTGTTTCACCGTGCTGACCGACGCCCATTAAACCGCTGGATACCGTAGCCCCAGGTAACGCTAGCTCGGCCGCCAATGCCATCAAATATTCAGGCACATTATGATTTTGGTACGCTCGTCCATAATAGGTATAAAACGTAATCTGAGATCCTTTCATAAACCACCTCTTAAAAATAGAACACTCTAGTCTGTGAAGTATGCGCGCTTATTGATCCGTATGAATCACTGGGCGAACCGACATGCCCACACGCAATTGCGTCAATGCCGCTTGCCCTGGTGTTAGCTGAATACGCACAGGAATACGCTGGGTAATTTTAGTAAAGTTGCCCGTTGCGTTGTGAGCAGCAATAGGGGAATAGCTCACTAAGCTCGCTGGCGCAATATGCTCAACCGTGCCTCTTAGAGTCACATCTGGCAAGGCGTCTACTTTAATGGTTACTGGCTGCCCTTCTCGAACGTGCGCCAGTTGTGTTTCACGATATTGCGCTTCGATGTATACCTTATCAATAGGCACAATCGTTAGCAGAGGCTGACCAACATTAACGTGCCCCCCTTTACGCGCTTGAACCTGAGCGACCATGCCAGACTCTGGCGCGGTTAATTTCGCGTATGACTGCTGCAAAATAGCGCCGTTCAATTTCGCTTGAGCGGATTCTAACTTGGCTTCTGCTTGCTTAAGCTGCGCCATTAAAATCGCCACCGCTTGCTTGGTGGATTCCAAGGTCGCTTCATCGCGCTGCTGAATGGCTTGCTGGGTTTGCAAGTCTGCATCGGCTTGTTGCTTCGCCAATACGGTTCCAGCCCCATCACGGGCTAGGTTTTTAAAGCGTTTCTGATTCGCTTGCGCCAAACTTAGCTTCGCTTTATCGAGCGACAAGTTTGCTTCCGCTTGCTTAATCAAAGACCCTTGGCGGGCAATCTGTGCGTTTAAAATAGCCAACGAAGATTGCGCCGTCATCACATCGGCCTGCGCTTCTTTATGAGCAATCGCCAAATCACGCTCATCAATACTCACCAAAGGATCGCCCGCTTTGACAGAGATGTAGTCCGACACAAAAACCTGATCGACAACGCCACTAATGCGCGGCGAAATAACGGTCAAATCTGCATCAATGTATGCGTCTTCGGTCGCTTGATCTACGTTATTTGATGCATGCTTGTTTAATTGCCAAACACCGCCGCCCACGACAACAGCAACCAATGCAACGACAGCGGAGTAACGAATATTCTTAATCATGTCTAACCTATTTAAATAACTTATTAGTAAAGGCACAGAGGCCGAATTTTTCACGTTTTGCAGCCTATTAAGCAGGCTTCACCACTTTTGGCGCAGGGATATACATCAAACACATTACCAATGGGATCATCACAAAAGCAGCGATGCCAAGCCCAATGAAAATATCCTCTCCACTCAGCACCCCTGCCTGCTTGGCTAACTCTCCAGCCCAATAAGCGTTGGTGTGTACTTGCGTTTCGTAGATAGATGCTGTGTTCCAATGAGCCAACAAATCTTCAAAATGAAACTGATTGCGAACCACCATAATTTGACCAATCAAGACACCACCGACCATGGTGCCCAAGGCTCTCAAGGTGTTAATGATGCCGGATACAAATGCTCCTTCCATTGGTTGCACCACGCTGGTTGCCAAAAACAACAAGCACACTACCGCCATTGGCTGGCCGATTGCTTGCAATACTTGAGCGGTAACGAATTGCGCCGTCATCCATTCACTGGTGACATTAGAGGCCAATAAACAAGCACTACCAATGCACGCCAAACCAATAGAAAACAGAACTCGAGCATCCACCCATGATTGGTACAACAAGAAGGCAACAACAGAACCTAAGAAGATCTGCGGCAAACCTATCCACAAACCAATGGACGCGAGTTGCTCCATTCGGAAACCCTGAGTTTGTGCTAGTAATTGCAATGGCATAGATACACCACTCGCCAATACAATCAATAATGCGAAGAACAAGGTGAATCCCAAACCTAAATTACGCTTTGACAATAACTGCAAGCGCATAAAGGGGGCCGGATGATGAAATTCTGACCACAGAAACAACACCAATAAACCCGTTGCTATCATCGCGGTGCCGCGAATAAAGCTAGAATCCAGCCAGTCCATGCGAATACCTTGAGTTAACGTAATCGTCAACGCAATGATGCCGAAGACCGCACAAAAGGCACCGAGGTAATTCGCCTCTTTTATGCGCAATCTCATTTGTGGCAGCTTAGGAATGCCGTAATATACAAAGCTGATCGATAACAGGCCTAAGGGAATGACATGCCAGTACAACCAACGCCAGTCATGTATTTTGTCCAAGAATAAAGCCGCCAACCAAACAGCCACATTCGGTGCCAGTGTTGCTGTCATTGCATACAAAGCCAAACCATGCAGACGAATCGACAGTGGCAAAAAGCGCAACGCCGACATCATCAAAAGAGGCACCAAGGAACCCGCAAAGTAACCTTGCACAAAACGCAGCCCCATAAACAGTTCAGCGTTTTGTATAAGAGGCAGAAACACCGCAATGGTAATCACACCGATTTGAGCGATGATCTGGAAGCGACGCAACGAAAAAGTAATCGCCAACCAACAAGAAAATGGCATTGCCATTAACTCACCCGCCTCGTACCAAGTGGTAATCCAAGAGCCTTGATCACTACTAAAGCCCATGGCGCCTAAAAAATCGGCTTCTCCCAAAGAAGGCAAGCGGCTGTTCAAACCAGACATCATGGCCGCCAACAACACGCCCAACAAACCAATGGCTAAGCGAACGCCAAAAGCAGGGCCTGGCGGCGGAGTGGGTTTACTGGCCTGAGGCGCGCTGTCCACTACTGGACTTTGCACAACTGCGGTCATTTCGACACCTTCTCACCTGAAAAAGGTTGCTTAACATCGCCACTCCAATCACCGCCCAATGAACGATAAAGAGCGACCATGGCCAATGCTTGACTCACTTGTCCATCCATCAAAGAACGCTTCGCGGCAACCAAAGACTGTTGCGCATTCAATACATCGCCACGGTCTGCTGCCCCTTCTTGGAAGGATCTAAGCGCCGCGTGCAATGCTACTTCACGCTGCTTTTGTGCGGCATTTAAGCGACGCACACTTTCACTTTCTGAGGTCCAAGCACCCAATGAGTTCTCGACTTCATGCCAAGCTGACAGTACGGTTTTGCGATAAGTAACCGCCGCCGCTTTTTGTTTCGCTTCTGTTAATGCCAAGGTCTGGCGTAATTTTCCGCCTTCAAAGATTGGCAAGTGGAAAGAAGGCCCGACAAAGTATTGACGAAAGTCCCAGCTGCCCAAATCAGACAAATCGTTCGACAAGGCGCCAATTGAGGCAGTTAAACGAATGCGTGGGTAAAAATCAGCATTCGCCGCGCTTACTTGGGCGATGCTTGCTCTCAATTTGGCGCCCGCCATCAAGATATCAGGACGATTACGCGCTAAATCAGACGGCACACCAACCGCTAATACAGTCGGTAAAGAAGGCGCTTTGGGCTGACCGCTTAATTCAAGATCTAAAGCGTGTGGCGACAAGCCCAACAACAACGCCAGTGCATTTTTCAACACCGCTTCTTGATGCTGTAAAGAAGGCAATTTCGCCGTCACATCAGACAACTCAGCTTTCATTGTTTGCGTTTGATAATTGGTGCCTACGCCATTTCGCTCGCGGTTTTGCGCTAAACCATAGCGGCTTTTCGCGATTTTGATTTGCTCTTGAAGGTACTGCTGCTGTGCCTGAACGCCGCGTAAACGCCAATAGTTACGCGCAATGTCTGCACTTAACGAGACTTGCACCATGTCGTTTTCAAAGGCGGTGGCTTGCAACTGTTCTTTCGCGGCTTTTTCTTTGTCGCTTAAATATCCCCAGAAATCCATTTCCCAGCTTGCGCCAGTACTCAAGCTCCAAGTATCAATACGGGAAGTCGGAGCGCCAACAGCAGCAAGCGGAGCGTCTTCACTCAACCCTATGCTACTAAAGCCCCCATCGACAGACAGCTGAACATTCTTCTGAGAAGACACCAAACCCAATTGCGCGCGGCTTTCTTTCCAGCGAATCGCCGCCAACTGCAAATCTAAGTTATTTTTCTCTGCTCTACTTTCCAGCGAGGACAAAACATCATCGTGAAACAGCGTCCACCAACGAACAGGCGTCGCCACCGAGCTCGTTGTTTTAAGTGCTTCCCAATTAACACTCACCTCTGGTTTGCTGTCCTCTGCGGACAAGGTACTTTTCGGTATCAGAGCACAACCTGTCATCAGCCCTAAGGCCGTGATAACCAAGCCGCCTTGAAACCAACGGGAATATTTTAAACCCTTCGTCATATCGTATATCATCTCTAGAATTAAACTGATTAGTTTAGTTTTGAAAAACTCAAAAAACACCGAATAAAATCTATCACCATAGAACAAAATGGAAAAATTGAACCGATCAGTACAGTTGATTTTCGACTATTTTAAACCGTACGGTACACCTTGTGTCAAGTTAAAAATGAGAATAGAATCTATTTCCTCAAAAGACAAAATATGGTGAAGAATTGTGAGATCAGAGCAACAGCCACCGCAGGACCCAAAAGCACAGATTGTGCTTGAGGCGGCGACGAAAATATTCCTACAACGTGGCTTTTCAGCCGCCACCACAGACATGATTCAAAAAGAAGCTGGCGTATCAAAAGCAACGGTTTATAACCGCTACCCAAACAAAGAAGCGCTCTTTTTTGAAGTCATTAAAATGGAGTGTTCAAAGACAATTTCCCAGCTAAAAACGATTCAAGCGCCTTCCGTTAATATTGAACAAGTATTGACCGAATTTGGTCATACTTACCTCAAGATGACACTGTCGTCGAACAACTTATCCCTGTTTCGTACCGTTGCGGCTGAAGCCTTACGTTTTCCACATATCGCCAATACTTTTTACCAGTCAGGCCCTAGAGCAACGATCGATATTGTCAGTGAATATCTAGCTCACGCTGCCGATAAAAATGAGATTGACATTCAGTCAATTGGGGTAGAACAAGCCGCCTGCTTATTCATCAGTATGATCAGAGGTGAAGGTCATATGATCGGAGTGATGTTCCCAGAAGCGGTGCCCTCTCAGGTTCAAATTGAAAACTGGACAAAAAGCGCCGTGCAAACTTTTATGAAGGCGTTTGCCGTCCGGTGATGAGGGAGGTTATTTAAAACAAAAGGCTGATTTAGTGTCAAAAGCTGCCTCGCACTATCTCATGAACGCCATAGCATTGTGCAAATTTCAAGCAATCTACTTGCTCGTATCATGGTTTCCGTTTTAATCTCTAGTGCTAGCCCCATTGATATCTGGATACCTATTTAGTTTTTATTTGGAAAATACAATGAAAGATCAAATCGATATTCAGTTTGTCTCCGATGTTATGTGCCCATGGTGTGTTGTCGGCTTAGGAAACCTTAATCAAGCCTTGGCGCAATTAGACGATAAAGTCTCCGCCAACATGACGTTTCAGCCGTTTGAGCTTAATCCTGACATGCCTCAAGAAGGGCAAGATTTTGATGAGCACATCCAGCAGGAATACGGCATTTCAAAAGAACAATCTGACCAGAACCGTCAGGCCATCAAAGAGCGTGGACAAGAAGTGGGTTTCGACTTTAGCTTCAAACCAGAAAGTCGCATGTGGAATTCTTTTGACGCCCATCGACTGTTGCATTGGGCAGAACATGAAGAGAAACAAGCAGAATTAAAAAACGCCTTGTTCAAAGCGCATTTCACTCATGCTCAAAATGTGAGCGACCATGATGTGTTAGCCAGCCTTGCCGCGGCCGTAGGTCTAGACCCAAAAGCAGCAAAAGGCATTTTGGAGAGCGGTCAGTTTGCCGATGAAGTTCGCCAAAAAGAAGCCTTTTGGCAGCAAAACAACATCACATCTGTACCGACTGTGATCATCAACAACAAATACGCCATTTCGGGCGGCCAACCTGCTGACGTATTTAAAGAAGCGCTTGAAGAAATTATCAGCAAGGAAAAAGCGGGCTCAGGGAAGATGCGATTAAGTCCCCGATGTGAGATCATAGCTGCATAGT
This sequence comes from Vibrio sp. Hal054, assembly GCF_037162405.1. Classification (NCBI taxonomy): domain Bacteria; kingdom Pseudomonadati; phylum Pseudomonadota; class Gammaproteobacteria; order Vibrionales; family Vibrionaceae; genus Vibrio; species Vibrio sp. Hal054. The sequence goes on from NZ_JARLUT010000001.1 coordinate 2,593,094, forward strand.
AAATCATAAACGTTACCGCCCATGAGCCAACAGTTAACCTTTGCTGATAGCGAGTTTTCCAGTAAGCGCCGTCAGACCCGTAAAGAGATATTCTTATCCAGAATGGATAACCTGCTGCCGTGGTCTCAACTGCTGGAAGTGATTGAACCCTTTTATCCTAAAGCAGGCAATGGCAGACGTCCGTATGCGCTTGAGACCATGTTTCGCATTCATTGTATGCAGCAATGGTATATACCGAATCAACTTGAAGATGCTGGCTTGAGAACCTGAAAATTATCATTAATTCGAGATGTCAAAGAGCCTGCGATCTCTGGAAGAGTCACTGCAAAAAATTGGTCTATTGCCGCCTTGAAGTCCCGTTTTCTTTTGAAGTAAACGTTGTTCCTCGACTTCTCATTCATTACTTTCCATAGCCGATCGATTGGGTTGAGGTTTGGACTGTAAGGTGGAAGATAATGCAGTTCAATATTCAGGACAAACGCCGCATCTTTGACTAAGTCACTGCGGTGATATCCCGCACCATCCAAGATGATATGAAGCTTATGAGCTAAGGGATAACTCTTTCTTAACTCACAGAAAAAGCGAACAATCGATTCACTGTTAATGCTTTCATAGTTGTGAACAATGGTAGCTCCAATATCCGACAAGTTCAGTGCGCCAATAATGTTCAATCGGCTACGATTACCCGTTGTTTCAATCACTTTATCCTGACCAGTTCGTATCCAGCCATGAGATATTTTTGTTGATAGTGTTGGGTGAACTGCGTCGATAAAGACTATCGATTCATCCTTGCCACAGCTTGCCTTTAACGCTTCATAAGCCTCTATAAATGCTTGCTGTTGTGCTTCATCAAACTTGTGTGGTACGCCTTTCGGTTGCTTGTAGCTAAAACCATTGTGGTGAAGCCATTTATTCATACCAGAAACCGTGTAATCCAGTCCAAATGTCTCTTTAACGTAAGTGACAATTTGACGCGTATGAGAATAGGTTTTCTCAGTCAAATGCTCGATTAGGTGCATGGTTTGAGTAGCAGAAAGCTTGCTTTGGCTTCCGCCATTTTCAGGCTTAAGTTTTTCAGAAAGAACGTAGTCGCTGAGATGACGAGCAACGGTCGATTCATGAATACGAAGAGCTTGTGAAATCATAGTCTGACTCCAGCCTTCAGAAGCCAGCAAAACAGCCTTAATACGGTCGCAAACTCGACTATCACGTTCAATGTCGTGCATTTGTTCGAGTTGCAGTTTCTGTTGAGGAGTCAGTGTAATTTTCATGGTTCGTAGCATGATCCTGATTCTATCGAAAATCAAGCATCTTCAATGATCACGGGTATAGCCTTGGTGATGAAGCGATGGAAGATGCGTTATATGAAATAGCTTCGATGCGTCAGTTTGCGCAACTGTCATTGGATAAAGCCATTCCAGACCGTACTACCATTATGAACTTCCGGCACTTGCTGGAAAAGCACAAGTTGACTCGCAAATTATTCAAAACGGTCAACCAATGGCTGTCTGACTGCGGTGTGATGATGACGCAGGGTACACTGGTGGATGCCACGATTATTGAAGCACCCAGCTCCACTAAAAACAAAAAGAATGAACGAGACCCGGAGATGCATCAGACCAAGAAAGGCAATGAATGGCACTTCGGTATGAAAGCCCATATTGGTGTGGATGCCAAGAGTGGCCTCACCCATACGCTGGTGACCACCGCCGCAAACGAGCATGACCTGAACCAGTTGAAGAACCTGTTGCATGGCGAAGAAGAATTCGTTTCCGGCAATGCCGGTTATCAGGGCGCAGAGAAACGGGAAGCGTTGCAAGATACGAATGTGGAATGGCTGATTGCTGAACGCCCCGGAAAAGTCCGGGCACTGAAAAAGCATCCTCGCAAAAACAAAACGGCCATTAACATCGAATACTTAAAAGCCAGCATCAGGGCAAAAGTGGAGCATCCGTTTCGGATCGTCAAATGTCAGTTTGGCTTTATCAAAGCACGCTATAAAGGACTGATGAAAAATGACTCACAGTTAACCATGTTATTCACCTTGGCGAACCTGTTTAAAGTAGACCAGATGTTAAGGCGACAGCCAAGATCTGTCTGAAATCCGGGAATAACCCGGAATAAGGCCGAAATCAGGCCTAAAACGGCAGTATATTTGCCGAAATTGAAAATTTAGCGTTCAAAAATTAGACGGTAAGTGCAAAGGCTGGTTAAAGAACTAAATTGCAGGACTTATTCGCAGTTTCCTTAGGTTAGCAACGAAACAAACTGCATACAGAGACCTAAAACGAGTTGGCAGAAATACCCATCTAGTTAACGACGATGCATTGCATAGTAGTTGAACAACTGCTCTTGGGTCGCTCTGCCAAGCAATTTACACCTAAGCTACGATCATAATCCAACCAACAACAACGGCTTTTCCCTATCACAGACACAAAAAGATAATGTATATCTATTGACTACACGCAAAAACCATTTAAACTGTGTATTAAATAGATATACAGAGGATGGTGTCATGGCTACAAAGACAGCCCCAATCAACATGCGAGTATTGCCATCAGTAAGAGACATTATCGATGCCGCAGCAAGTTTAAAAAAAGTTGATAGAACCGTATTCATTCAGCAAGCAGCACTCAATGAAGCGCATAGCATACTGGCCGAACAGCGTGATTTTATTCTTGAAGCAAAGGCTTTTGAAGCATTTGATAACGAACTTCGTGCAGAACTTCAGACTCTTGATGGCATGAAAGATCTGTTTAAAAGGAAAGCGCCTTGGGAATAAGTGCACCAACCCTACTCACTGATGAGCACCAGGTTAGCGCCTTTCAATGTGGCATCGAAGAACTCGATACTTGGTTAAGAAAACAGGCGTTAAAGAGTCAAAAGCGGGGAACCGCGAGAGTGTATGTGGTCAATGACACTGACGCCCATCAAGTGGTCGGGTACTATTCCATTGCCATGGGATCAGTTTCCAGAGAGCAAGCATTCAGTTCACTAAGAAGAAATAGTCCTGATCCCATTCCCATGGTGATTCTAGCCAGGCTTGGTGTGGATAACGCCTATAAAGGTCAAGGCATTGCGGCAGGTCTTTTAAAAGATTGCATCATTCGCTCAGTACAAGCAATGAACGCTGTCGGTGGAGCAGGCATCTTAGTCCACGCGATTGATAGCAGTGCGCAAACGTTTTACAAGAAATTTGGCTTTAAAGAATCGACGTTTGATCCTTTAGTACTCATGGCAAGGATCTGCGATATCGAAAAATCATTGTCGATAGACTGAGATGACGGCTCCCCTTTCACAAGAGAAGCCGTCAATATTATCAGGTGCCCAGTAAAACAGCGCTGATTGCTGGAACAGTTGTACCAATAACTTCTTGAGTGCTGGCAACAACAGGTAAGGTTGCAGACATAACACTTTCAACGACTGTTGGTGTGTTGTAGAGACCCATACCGCCACCAATGCCCAGAGCAAAAGCCATCAAGCTTTGGCGAGCGATACCGCCCACAATACCCACCAGAACCATGGCTCCCGCTACGATCCGTCCCAAAGTACCTTGGGTCCAGTCTTTTAGGGTATCCCACACATCGGTGAAAGCATCACCACCGGTGCCCGCAAATGAGGGCTCCGAAATCATTAACGCCATTAAACCAAGCGCACCAATGGTCATTAGGCGCTGAGTTTGAATGCTGCGAACTGCATTTGTCATTCGTTAGTTTCTCCGTAGATACTCAAGTTATCGCGCTTACCATCAGCTCCCGCTGAGGCTGAATCGCTTTGAGTCTGAAGTGGACGTAGCACTGGCGAAACCGTTCGAGGTGCTGACACCCCAATATCCCACCGGCGCGGTTCAATTTCGGTAAACACGTAGCTGGATAAATTCAGATCTCCACGGTCATCCTCCCAAGGCGCAATCCAAATTCGCATCACCCTTGAAGGAATGCGAAGAGGTGCAGATTGCTGCGACTCAGGTAATGCTGGATGGCTCAACAGTCCTGTCTCTAAATCAGATTGTGAATACCCAGAGGGAGAACCAATTCGAGTCGCCACAGCATCAATCGTCTTGGGTGCAGCGCCATTACTGGTAAGCTCATAGACTTCACGAGCGGATAAACAGCGCACACCGTCAGGCATACCTGGGCATCCATATTCACTACTCCCAAGACCCAATGAACTACAGCCAGACAATAAGGTTGAGCCGACTGCCAATAAAAGTAATCCAGCTTTAGACCACTGTTTTGACTGGTGCTTTGGGTTGTTCTGCATTGATGTCGTCATGGTTAACTTTCCTCTGGATACACATCTTATTGTCTGAAACGGACTTCGATCGGTTAGCAACATGCAGGATTTTTTCATCTTCTTGCACCTACCCCTTGTGAAGTGGCCAATGACAATGAGGCCCCGCGAGTGACGATTACTTCAATTTTCCTTGCAGCGTCCACCTCTATGACTGGGAACATATTTTCAGCCATGTCCAGATAGAACTTGGCCACTCGATCCAATGCTTTACCAGTGCCTTTAATCGCAGCGCCTTGTAATGCTTCTTGGCTCATGACTTGCTGGTACAACTGAGTATCACCGGCATTACCCGTCTGAATCGTCGGAACAGGATTTACATCAAATGCGCCAGCCAAGCCCTGAAGGAATCCGGCCATCATCGATTTGGCCACCAGTTGGCCTTGTTTCGACACTAATCGGCCACGAATACCGGCTTTGCCGTCTTCACCCACGGCATAAGAATCCAGTCGTGTTTCAATGACGCCACCATCTTCTCTCACACATGAAATGGTCTCGCCTCGCAAATAAGCACGCTCAGAGCTCAAATCACCGTAACCTGCGGCGATCAAGAAACACTCTTTGATATCCGCTCTAAATCGGTTGGGTAAAATGGCTTCCTTTTGAATCCTCAGCAATGCAGGAAAAGGCTCACGTCTTGCGGACTCATGAGTAGGAGCATCCAAACCCGTGATCAAAGTACCCGAGATGATGCTGCCCGCCGGTAGATACAAAGGCGGCGCGTCTTGCACAACAACGTCTGGTTCGACAACCACTTCAGGCTCAATCATACGAATCGTGATTGGCGGCAATGGAACATCTCGTGCTCGTGTACCTTGACCATTGACTGGCTGCTGATAGAGCGGATCAGGCAGCGGCGCATTGGCAAAATAGTCGTCTGGGTTAGACGGCAGTGGCTTTTCGTCTTTAGGCAATTCCATGGCAGATAAAGGCACTTCAAAGCGGCTATTTGTGCCTTCAACTGCTGCATCACCTCCAGCGCGTACATCATCAAGTTCCGCTCGAAGGCGAGCCAACTCCGCATTGACCTCACTGGGTATAGAAGGCGAACCTGGGTTTAACCGTCCTGAATCGACGTCACGACGCAAGCGCTCAACTTCACGACGTAACTGTTCATTGCGCTCACTGAGTAGTTTTACGTTTGCAGCCAAACTATCGACCCCAACATCACGAGTATTGGTATCCGTAAGAATGTGCCGGATCGTTTCCTGTCGGTTCCGACTGCTCGCGCCATCATCAGGATTAGGTGAAAACACCATCACCATAAGGATGAGACCACCAGCAATACCGGCAACAGATAGGCCCCGCTTCATGTTCGGGCTCATTTGTTCCCATTGTGCTTTCATCAAAGCTCACCTCCCACAAGAAGCGAAGGTCGCTGACTTTCCACCGCTTCTTCACGATGATTGCGAACAACCACATACAACTCAGTCTTTTCACCCGGCAACAAGATATTGCGAGGCCAGTAGGCGCTTGCCACTATATCTGGTGCATGACAGGCTATTTCACTGGCTTCTATCGGCTCATCGGCAAAGCTTTCAACCAGTCCTACATAGACGGTGAAGTAATGTCCCGTCACAATTTGCCCCTGCTTAAAACCAAACTTTAAGCCCGGCTGAAAACATTTCGGGCTTGTGTCAGTTTGGCCAGCTAAACGGATGTCATAGCCTTGTGGTAACTCATTTAATGCAAGGCGTCTGAGTAAATCACGTAAGCTATCGACGTATGGCTGAGCCGTTTCCCAAGTGGCGGCTTTTCGGTTCACGACGCCCTTAATAGGCCACTGCTGACCATCAATAACTAAGGTGATTTCACGCGGTGGAATACGACGAGGTACTAAGGTGACAGATAATGCGGGCGCTTCCTGACGAGGCGGAGTGATGTAAAGTGAAACCGGTGATTCTTTGTCCGTGGCCACATATACAACATTCCCCTTGATTTGCGTCTGAGCATCACTGGTTGTTCTCACCTGAGGCGATTCAAACGGCGTCACAATCCGATTCAGATGCCCAAGCGCTACAGGGATCAGTTCATTAACCCCCGGTGTCATTAGTAGCGTTGTTGGCACATCCGTTGAAACCGTATTGGTTTGAACAGGTGGATTTGCTGTAGCAGACTGCTTCATCACACTGGCTGGCACAATCGGCAATTCCACGTCTGCATACGACGCTTGAGATAACAGGACGCCACTCAAGCTGATTGCGATTAAGCTTGGTGTCATCCATCGACTAATTTTGGTTCGCATCATTCACCCTCCGGTTTTGCTCTTGGGTCAACTTTTCACGAACTCGCTTCGTTCTAGCTTGCCCCTCATACGTATCCATCCAGCTAAGTTTTGGACGGTATTGCTCAATATCGATGTCAAACTCATAGGTGCGAGTTTGGCGCTGCTCATCGCCAGATGGTCCAGAGACCAAGGAATAACCGGTCACAAAGACATGGCCGGTTTCATACTCATACTCCACTTGTCTGGGTTGGAATTTGAGCGTGACTCGGTCCTCACGGATCTGTCTTGCCTGAATCTCCAGTGCATCGACCACTTGCTGGTACACCGCAGGTGAAAGTAGCGGTTCGATAGCAACCCGGATAAAGGACACATTGCCCGGCGTCACGTTGCCCATAAGCTCAGCTAGGTAGAGCCCCCAGGATTCCAGGTAAGGCTGAGTGGCTTGGTTTCGTGACACTTCAGCTGTTTCAGACAAGGTTGGTGGTTGAATGGCTACCACGGTATTGCGAGAAAATGCCGCTACCGCAAGCAGCAAGTTAGATAGCACCAGCACTGCAATCAGAAACCGTTGCCATCGGTTCTCTAATTGCGTGCCTTGCCATGATTTTAAAAACACGTCGAACTTCACGGCAGATAGCTCCTGATAAATGGGTTAGGGATCGTCTTGGCCTTGGTTGGCAACAGTCCGGCCCAGTAGATGGCGTGAAGAATAAAACCATCTGGGCGACCATCACGAAAACGCCGATAGAGTTTGGTTGTTACCAACCCCAACAGGCATAAAACCAAGGCATTACCGGTAAAAATGCCGATCACTAGCCCCAACAGAATGGGAGCCATCTCATCGGCACTCCAAAGCAGGAAGTGCGGCGGGTCATCGATATAGGACGGAATACTCACAGGTTCCATAGTCACTCCTCGTTGTTTGAATTGAGAAGTGAAGGATGCCTTGGGATTGGTAGCTTCAGTGGTCAGCTAGATGCCGAATTCTTGAAGGTTTTGAGGTGGCTTAGCGATTCTGCTCTTACAATCATATTGATATCGTAAGCTTAAGGGTTACTATTAGTTCTTGGTAATTGGCGCATTACATTCAGATTTAACCGACGTGATGCAGAACTACGAGGATTATCACTCATGACTATGCATAACCCCGCTCACCCTGGTGAGATATTAAAAGAGTTGGTCATCGAGCCATTAGAGTTGACGATTACCGATGTTGCAGAGCACTTAAATGTAAGCCGTAAAACCCTGTCCAAGGTATTAAACGGACGAGGTGCAATTACTCCAGAAATGGCCGTACGCTTGGAACTGGCTTTTGCTCAACCCTCTGCCTACCACTGGTTGCGCCTGCAAAATGCTTATGATTTATCAGTACTCAGAAATCAAAAGGCAACGCTGAAAGTCCAATCTTATGAACTAGCGTAGGGGTAAAATTGATGTCTCTAAAAACATTGAAAGAAAAAGCATTTAGAAATCTTAACGTTGCACGAGAATATCATAAACTAAGTCGCGAATTTGCTCTCATCGAACAGAAACTTACACACAAAGACGCTCGAACACGTAAACCTTAAGCTAGTTGAAAACTGTCGCTAGTTCTATTGGCGAATTCTCTCAATGTTCGTGTTTTTAACTCAAGTGCGCGAGCTTATAACGAGTACTCCTCCCCCGGCTTCACTTTTGACCAAGCAACCAAGCTCGACCAAAGCCGCTAAATGACGAGACGCGGTTGGCTTACTCACTTTCGCCACTTTATGATATTGCGACGTATTAATGCCTTGGTCAAAATCCCCATCAAGCATTCGATTGAGCACTTTTACTTGTTCCGAGGACAGTCGCGTTTGATCGACATTTCGCCAGAAGTTTGTTTTAAAAACCGTTTGGTCGATTTCTTCGAGCACATTGGTGAATGTTTCACCTAAGGTGTTTAAAAACCACATAAGCCAAGCAGTAATATCAAGTTCACCTTTCTGGGATTGCTCTAATATTTCGTAGTAGCTTTTACGGTTGGCTAAAATCGCCACTGACATTGCATAGAAACGGACAGATTGGCGCTCAGCCTGGGCCAGCGCCAAATCAGTGAGTAAGCGGGTGATCCTGCCATTGCCGTCATCCAAAGGATGGAGCGTCACAAACCAAAGATGTGTTATCGCAGCTCTAAGCAATGGATCTAAAGCTGGGTCCTCACGAGAGTCATTAAACCAGCGGATAAACACGTCCAGTTCGGACTCAAGCACATCTCGGCTTGGCGCTTCAAAATGCACCGTGGGTTTATCAATCCTACCCGATACTACCTGCATAGGCTCATCCCCACGTAACCGCCCCCCTATAACAGGGTTGAACAAGGTGTAACCCTCAGGAAACAGCCGTTGATGCCATTGCAATATTCTTTCAAGTGAGAGCGGCGAGTCTAAATTCTCCGCCGCATCTAACATTATTTCTGCTAGGCCATCTGTGCGTTCAGTGGTTGGAAATGGTTTGTCTTCAGAAAGACCGAGCTTATTAGCCAAGGAAGAGCGAACAGAAAAAGCATTGAGCTTCTCACCTTCAATGGCACTCGAATGAATAATGTTCGCCAATAGCGTGTCTAACATACTTTGCTTTTGGTCTTTAGGTTGGCTCGACATCTTGCCCAACAACATTCCTTGGTGAAAGCGAATGTCTCGTAACTTGGGGTCAATAACCTTTTCATCCCAGATAAAGTTTGGCCAGTCATCTTGTTGCCAGATCCACATATTGTCGCCTTTTGATTTAAATAACAGCCTATTCAAATCATAGTATGATTAAAATGAATCCAACAATCAAATCAAATATTGATGTTAATAATGCGGATATTCATATCATCACTCGATGTTATCACTTGTCTTGGCAGTCATTAACACAGGCCTCATATTTTCTTCTGCAAGTGGCTTAACGCCAACCCCGCCATCAATGTCAAGCCGATGATCAGCGACGGTAACACCACCGGTGGAATGGCCAGCGGAGCAAACAATCCCATAAACAGAAAAATGACGCCTGAGCCCAGGATAATCATGCTGTAGCGGTGAATGATAGGGCTCGAAAATTCAAAGGTTGTCTTCTTAATCTTCCAGGTCATCAAGCCGTCCCACAGCGCTGGTAACATGAGAATAAGCGCAAAGGGCAACCAGACCATCAGCAAAGCAAATCGAGTGAACACTTGGTACAGCACATCAAAAAATGCCTGAATACGGTCTTCTACCCACACAAACCAAAAGCCTCCCATGTTCTCCATCCCTTTAGAGCGCAGTCGCTGCTCTTCCGTGGGGATTAGAAAATCACGCACAGATTGCTCCATCTGCGTATCCACAACCCATGATTGATACCAGCCATGGCTAGTTTGACCAATCCAATAGCTTGTTTGTGCGCCCAATTGGTTTTGGATCATCTGCTTCTCTTTATTAATAACCCGGCCAGTCCAATCACCGGGCACTAATACGCCAATGGCAATAATCTCCAGCATTAGTGCCAGACACAGCAGCCAAACCGACTTATGCTTGCTCATGCCAAATATCCTCTTCTACTCGTGCTAGCATGGCTGCAACGGTTGGCGTCATAATCCGGGCTTTAATCACTTGTTGAAGCCGCTTTGTCGTCGTATGACCACTGACATAACGCACTTCGATGCGTCCTTCAGCCAGATACGCCATTCGATTTGGACGATTACGCATCCAGGTGTGGAAATAGACACCATCCACAGCGGCCCACTCGAAATGATCAGGATCACGCAGCCGAATCCCCGTTAAAGCACTGGCGGCAGTCCAGGTCAGTGCCTCAATGAAATGCCACAGTCGTACACTGTCATCATCACAACTGACTTCTTCATAACTGCCCAAGCCATTACACAAACACAAATCAAAGATGGAATGGCCATCTAACGTGAACGCATCTGTTAAATAGTCCGCCAAACAGTGCACTGAGGCCAAAGCATGAGGCCAGTCGGTTTCAAGTAGTCTTAAAGCTTCCTTGAACTGGGGGTTATGTTGCTGCCACTGAGCGAGCATTTCTTTACTGGTAAGTGTTGTCATTTTCAGACAGACAGAATGATGCATACAGACTCCTTATGCTGCCTGTGTAGAGCTGGTTAAAATAGGAATGCGGCCTTTGATCACGCGGCCACCTGAAAGCTTGGCGATGTACTCCAGGTTGGGAAGCTGGCCTAATAACTGCGGTGGAAACATATCGCCTTCTTCCTCCATCAAGCGTTCGCCATGATTGCCGGTAAACAACGCGGGGCTGTCCGAGTTGGACGACATACCTTGAGTTTGCATGATGTACTGCAACCGAGTCTTAGGCAGATTGTCAGTAATATACTGCTGCGTTTCGGCGTCCATCACCCGAAGGGCTATCAAGTTGTTGATGTTACCTAACACCTGGCGAGCCTTAGCTTCACTGCCTGTTCGAGCTGCAAAGTCAGCAAAGGTCTGAGTAGCAATCACACAACGCATTTTTGCGCCACGGCCTTTGTTGAGCAGTTGAATGAAGGGATCGTTGACGACTTCAGCCGCCTCATCGATGAAGATATTTACGGGACGATTTTCAACACCATAGTTATAGCGGTCACCGGCCACGGCGGTGAGATCGGATAAAAGCAACGAACCAATGGCGCTGCCAACCATGGCGTCGGTCAATGAATCCAAGCCGATATACGCCACTTGGGCATTGTTGATAATTCGGCCAGAATCCGTAATTAACCGGCTGTCATCCACATCGTTTGCAATCGGTGATAGCAGTGGGCCAAGTTCACTTGATGTGAGCATATTGAGCACCGGCATCAATGAGGCCACCATCTTGGAATAGTGGGTTCTGTCATGCTCAAACATACTCAAAAGGCCTTCCAAATCCGTATTGGCGGCAACGGGCTGAATGCGTTCGTAGTAAAAAAGCAGCATCGCCATAGCTTGTTTAGCCAAGGTATTGGCTTTTTCGGTAAAGCGCTTGATCTCCACACTAAAGTTCGGATACACCTGCTCCCCCCAGGCTGTGACGGCTTTTACTACCAAGCCTTCTGGGCCACCTTCCAAGAATCGCCTCAGTGTCTTCAGATCAGGACGTTGTGAAGTAAGCAACAAACCTTGCACGATGTTATTCAGTGCCATTTGGCCAAATGCTTTAAATGGATCAGCACCGGTTTCGGATGGAATTAATGCCGCAATTCGGCTGGCAATTTCAGTGCCCCGGTTAAAGTTTCTCAGGGGATTAAGACGTACTGAATGCTCAGGAAAACCCGGATGAAAATACACAAAGCGCTCAGGACTACCGGTGGCAATACAGGCTCGCTGCGCATTATCCTTAAGTTCCTTGTCTCCCTTAGGGTCAATAATAATGACGGCTTCATTGCGCAAAATGGCCTGAGTGATCATCGCATCAAAGCATCGGGTTTTTCCGGCACCGGTCGTACCGACAATTAAGGTATGGCCTTCTGTGTGACCAACTGGTTGGTACACATCTTCTTCTTTGGGCTCAACACCATGAATCCAGGTCGAACCCATTTGCTTGCCGTGGCCCTGGTTAAGTAAGGTTTGCTTATCCCGCTTTAGGATTTCATAAGCGCGTTGAGCATGGCGTTGGTCCCACTCAAAGCCATACCCTAACCACAATTCATCAGGATGTTTTGCCATCACTTTTTGCAAATGCGACAGCGCCATAAAAGCCAATGGTTTGCCTTTTAGCCCCTTCTGCAACTGATAAAGACGGTAAGCCTCAGGCAGGCGATACAACGCCATGCCCGAGGAAATCCCTGTCATCCACCAAAATGGCTCAGGTGGCAGCTCAGTCAGCATTTCTGCGGCAATCGCCCCAGTGGCCCCAACCAGCCAGCCTGCTGCTGCCATGGCTTCATAGTTCGTGCGCCAGGGCATCTCATATGCGTTTTCTTTCATTCATGCTCCGCAAAATAACCGTTTGCAATCGCTTAATTTCAAATGGATTAACGTTTAGCGTGAGCGGTAAACAGAACCGTTTCCCCCTCATCAAACTGGCATTGGTCACTGGCCGATATCCCCCGAAGCAATTGCCCGGCAGGAATACCATGTTCATTGGCGACTTGGCGTAAGGTTTGAATCGTGACGCGAATACCATCGGCACTATGATCCACGTCTGGGTAATCGCCATCGGTCAGTAAGATGGGCAAATCTTTCACAAAATTAACCATCTGTTGGCGCTGCGCGTGTTTAGGGTCTGTACTTAAGTTCGCATTGGCCGCAATCGGCTTTTGCTTACGCTCCGCTGTTGTGGCGGGCTCTTTTGCTTGAGCATTGCTTGTATTAATTCGACTCGGACGCAGTGAAGTCTCTTCGTTCTGAATAGCTGCCGCCGGTTCTGCATCTTGTTTGGAGAGGTCTATCAGTGCAGTTAGTACTTTTGAAATCGATACCTTCAGCAGTAACCCTTGCTCCTGAACTCCATTATTCGAGGTCACAGTTCTGGCCTTACGTGTTGGGTTTGCGGGATCTAATTCAAGCCAATCTAATTGACTGAGTTCAGCAAGCAGTTTTCGAGGAGCACACCAAGGCCTTACGGCATCGGGATAGCGGATCAGTATCTGTTCACCAACCATAACCAACGCACTGCTGGCCTCTGGGAGCCACGCTAAAGATTCAGGTAGATTCAATGCTGCTTCGTTTTGCTGATTTACGTTATCTGCGATAGCAGCATCGCTTGAATCGTTTGGCTTTTCGCACTCATCACCTGGAGTATTTTCAGTTGCCTGGGGGTTATTAACATCACTGGCATGACGAAGTTCATCATCTTGCTCGGACGAGTTTGTCGATGGTGACTCATCCGATTTTCTATGTTCGATTGATGATGACTCTTCAGGCAAGTCTGGATGCTCACTGGAACGACTCTGAGGCTCTGCTTGTGTTTGCTTTCTTGCTTCCCATTCAGATTTGCTAAACAGTGCCACGCTACTTGGTACATTCGAGCTGAACAATAAATCGGCCTCAGATATATGCAGCATGGGTAACCAGATTGGCTTGTCGTCTTTGATCAGTACTTCAGGGGCAAGGCTTTCATATCGCTCATTTGAGCCGGATTTCGTGGCCAATCCTCGCTCAATGAGGATGTCCGCAAGGGTATCGGGATCTCTTGGGATGCCTGGTATCTTGTCTTTGGCCAATAGCTCAATGATGTCCTTAGCCGCGCTTTTCCAGACCAGGTAAAGATTGGTTGATTGATTTGATTTTCGTACCCAGACTCTGGCGTCTCGCTGATTGACTAACCATTGGGAACTGGCAAGTAATCGCCTCATGGCATCAAGTAGATAGCGTTCGACTGGGACACCAAGGGCATTGTCGTCAACGGAAATTCGTTGAGCTTTCAGGTCTCGCTGGACACTTATTTGATCAGCTTCAATGACCAATTTAGATAGAACATGATCGGGATCGGTATTGCCAATCGCTTCCAGCATGGCTTGCAAAATCTCAGGGCCCGGCTGGGTTAACCAGGCGAGCAACTCAGGTGTCATCACCCGGTTTAACACCAGAATTGAGAATTGCTCGTGCCGCTTGCAGCGTCCGTCGCGCCAGCGAATAAAATAACGTTCAATGCTGTTGTTACTGGTCCACTGAGATAATGTTTCTAAAAAAGGGTTCCACTGATAGCGTCCATCTTCATCTGTGATGGACAGGTCTGAAACGGGCTTACCAATATCATGGAACAAACCGCCTAATGCCGCCGCAACACGCCACCTTGGTTCCAGTTCTTTTTTTCAACAGGTGTGCCACTGGCAACAAAGATGATCCCTTCAGCAGCTTGTGCAGCCCAGAAAGCAACTTCCAACGAATGACGTAATAAACCACCAGCACCACTGTGATGATGATGCTCAGAAGCTGGCAACAAATGAACATAAGCAGCCAGATGATCAATGCAGGGCTGAATCAGCCTTTGAAACTCACGCTGATTAAAGCCAAGTACCTGGCGCAGTTTGGCAATTAGCTCGTCTTGTGTGGACTGCAAATCTTCAGGTGACGCAGCTGGCAACCCCTTCAGGAATGGCGGGTAGCGTGGAATGTCTGCATCCAGTTGCGATGACAGTTCTGGTAATGCTTTGGCTTGAAAAAATAGGTTTTTGAACATAGTGAACCTCCGACACGATAGTGTGAAGGTTCAGAAAAGAAGCAGTACAAAAATAGATGAAAAAAAAACAACTTATTCGCATGACTTAAACACAAATCGACTTGAAGCGACATCGTTAGTTAAACTCTATCACACATTAGATGTGCCAATGAGCTCACTCACGCGCTCCCTTACACTTCACCCAGCAGTCTTGTTCTATAAAAAATATTCTCAGAAACACTGAGCAAGCTCATGTGGTTCGATAGTCGGATTTGCTACAACCGCATCACTTAAATCAACTTTGTTTGCCAGTAAGCCATTTAAATGTTGGTCAAAAGATCGCAAGTTGGGGTGAAGCGCCATTGGAATATAAACATTCACATTCCTCGTTTGTCCTATCCGGTAAACCCTATCAGTAGCTTGAGCTTCTTTTGCCGGGTTCCAGTGTCGTTCAAGATGGATAACGTTATTTGCCCCAACAACAGTGAGCCCCACACCTGCAGCAACAGGAGACATTACAATAACACCAAAGCCTGCTGATGTTTGAAAACGATCAATAATCGCTTTACGGGTTTCAGTTTCTTTCTTAGTTTCGACAGCTGCAGTATCACCGTTAATAATGTCAACTTGAACCCTAAATAAGCTAGTTACCAATGCACAAACATATGCTTGAACCGCTTTTGTTTCAGCAAAAACCAACACTTTCTCAGCCCGCTTTTCAATTTCTTTAAGTACTGCCAGTAAGGACTGCAATTTTACAGACAATTGAGCTTGCTTGAGGAGATCATTACTATTTTTTGGAATTGGAAATTTTGCATCGATTTCATGGTGAATACTGGCAACTTTCAATTTCCGTAAACTTGGTAAAATTACCCCACGCTTATCTTCAGCCGAGTAGGTTTTAACCCTGTTAATAATATCATCGTAATAGGTGAGCTGTGGGCCAGACATAAAACCTGACAATATTGACAAATAATTACCTTCTCTAGTGTCTATATCGCCATTAAAAATCTGCTTTTCTGGCAAACCTTTAAGCTTTTCGGCCTTGGTACGTCTCAGCATATAATCCCCCACTTTTTTACGCAGATCTCGCCCAATAGAGATACGCACTTCATTCACCTCCTCTGGGGAGACCGACAAGATCGGGGCAATAAAGTCTTTTCTGAAAGTTTGCCAAGCTCCTAGTAAACCAGGAACAGCTGTATCAAATAAACACCAGAAATCCTTAAGCGTATTTTCGACAGGAGTGCCAGTTGCCAACAATTTGAAATCTGCTTTAAGGCCTTTAGCTGCGCGAGTTGATAATGCGTTTGGGTTTTTAAGGTTTTGCGCTTCATCGAAAGCAACAATACTCCAGTCAACTCGACTTAATGAAAACTGATAATCCCGAAGTGTCTGATATGTAGTTAATACCAGACGCCGGGGCACATCGAGCCGATCCGAGCCATATACCTTACCCACTTTCAGTGCATAACGTATAGATTCGGCATCCTCAATTAGGTCAACATCTGCAAACTCCTGCAATGTCTCCCGTCCAGCGCCTTCTACTCTATATCGCGCCAGATCACCACCAGCTTGTAGGATAACAATATCGCTAAATGGTGTTCTATCAAAGGTCACATCTACTTCAGCCTGCCAGTTTTCCAGCAAACTTAATGGTGCAACAATCAAAACAGGCTTTTGAGATATTTGTTGGTGGCTACAGCGTCGATACCACTCTGAAATGGCCACTAGTATCATATAGGTTTTACCAAGCCCCATATCATCAGCCAATAAGGCACCGCTGGGTTCAGCTGTTTCACTAATTTGCTCTAAATGAGCAAGTAACCAACGTATGCCCTCTTCTTGATGGGGAAAAGGCAATCGTTTAAGGTTATCTTTTACAAAATTAACCTGTGTTAAATCCAAACCAGTAACACGTGAATCCTTGGAGTATTCGATATATTCATCATTACTGTCTATTGCAACTACGGCTCTTTCAGGTGCAATGACAACTTTCTCATCATCCGAATTTTGTTCATTCTTAGAGTGGGTAAACCAGCCCTCATCTATAGAAGCTTGAATATCATTGAGTGTGCCATTAACTTTGGCTCTATCAGAAACATCTATGATCTGGCCATCGATATCAATCATATCTGCACCAGTTTTATTGGCGTCATCAAATAACGCTTTCACCTCATCAAGCTTCTGCTGATCTTGCACAATGCTCGCTAACCTCTCAGGCGGTTCAATAATGTATTCCCCCTTACCGAACCAATTAACGCCCGATTTCTCAACATCTCCAAAATAACGTTGAGTAAACTTCTCCGCTCCATGAACCCTTACAGAAAACCCAGTATCCAAGTCAATTAAAGCTGCACTTAAATACGCAGTTGGAGCTTTTAAAAAGGAAGCGACTTGAGTCTTTGGAATGCGCCGGTTTGTCAAGATTTCTTGCGCAGCCTCTAGTCTTCTTTCATCCAATAATAAAAACTTATTTTTTACTCTTAAAATACAATGATTATCATCAGAGTTTATCTGCCCCAGCCGAGATTTTATATCGTCAATATTAAAACCTGCACCAAACGAAGGTGTAAGTATTAAATCTCCGTTTGGCAATGCATCAACCGCTACGCCAACTGTTTCGGGCTGAACTATGTCGATATTGTCAAAATGAGCCAGACCAATTATCATTCCTGCTCTTTTTGCCAATTGAAGCTGGAAAACTAACCAGTTGTTTTCATACTCACCACGCGTTTCTTCTGGTAAATTTTGATGATGTTTTAGTGCCTGCAAGGCCCGCCACTCAGCGGGCTGAAGCATAAACATTTCACTATCACTTACCTTCAATAATGGACCGTATATACTAAAATGGGGAACAGCTGAGCCATCAGGTAATACAAGTTCAAGCATCGCTTTGAAAGCAGACTTACTAGTGTTACCTTCAAACCTAGTAGCATAGCTACCTGGATAAAAGCCGGGAAAATCAAATAATGAAATAAAGTCTTCACCTAATTCCACAATATCTTCCGATAGAATGGTAAAGCCATTAATATTTTTTACTGCTTTATTTTGCTCTACCATGCCTTTTAAGTAAGCGAGCTGCATACCAAAGTAAGGGTTTCGAATTGCATAGCTTTCTTCATCAGCAAGTACTTTGCGATCAATAATAAAATCAACGCCCTCAACTGGGTCTACACGCCAACGTAACAAACTTGCTTGCCCTGATAACTTTAATCGCTGAATTAGATCGCGAATCCCCATCCTAATAAACTCCGAATTTTTCTTTATATTCTCTATATCGAGCTGCACCAATTAATTCGTAGGCTGAAGCTGAGATGCCATTTTTTTCTAGAAACCGAATCGCATTATGCTGCCAATTTAAATGGACGTCATGCCTCAACTCTTCTATTCCATCACCACTTCCAAACTGCTTATAATAAATCAGCGCAACCTTTGTTCTGAACTCTGAATCAACGAAACTCCGCTTGTTGTAGTCCAGCAGATTTATCTGAGCCGGTAATTTATCCAATAATTTCAATGTGAAGCTATGGCTTCCCTCAATCATATGCACCTTACCTGCAAGGTTTAAATAGATCACCGAAGTTTCTGCGGATTTTACGAGCGCATATTCAGGTAGCTCCTCTTTTTTATAAGATCGACGCAGATAATGCTCAGCATGTTTACTTAAAAATAACCTCGATTGAGTAACAAGCCCTTGTTCTAACAACCCCTCCATAAACTGTTTACGAGGCTCGAACATGCGCTCCATGTCACCGATACTACCATCGCGAGCACTTTGCTCCAGCACCTTTAAAAATAGGGAGAGATCGAAGCGACTAAGCCAGCCACGCATCAAAACAATTCGCTGCTCACCCAATAACACCCACCATTTTTGATAGTTAACACTTGAAGTTGGAACCCTGGGATCGCCAGCAATCGTCAGGATCAAACTTTGCCATACTGGCGAGATTACCATACCAGCAGAACGATCAATTAAAATCTCCAAAATGGCATGCCCAAGCAAACGGATATCATCATATGGAGAATTAAATACATCTTTTTTGACAACCTCATGCAAAATATCGTGCTCGGAACCAACCGGTATCGTTTTTAACGTTTCGAGGTAATACTGATAGCGGCACAGGGTAAGAAATCGACCATTACTAAAGCCATTTAGCCCGAACTCTCGAAACACACTATCCAGATCGCTTTGTTTGCTTTGAGCAAATGCCACCACCTTTGATGGGCCTGAAACTGAGAACAATACAGACTCATATTTTTTGTATGAGGCCAAGTCACTTGTCGAGGCTGATAGCGACAATTGATTTAGCTGTAACATAATAAAAGAGCGCCATGCTGCCAACACCTCGGCACTGGCAACGGTGTCGTAGCGTACTAAATATGCACGTATCAATTGCATGAGAGATAACTTGCTCATGGGATTTCTAGGAATAACCAAAGAATCCAAATGAGCACGAGTCAAAGAAACCTGATTGACAAAATCCTCCGACGAAGCTAACAAAAAGGTAAATGCTCTAACATCAACACTGCTATTTATATGCTCTACAAGCTTATCTATACGTCCCTGCAAAGCGATATTAAGTAATTTCAAGCAAGCTTTCTGAAAATTGTCAGAGTTGGTTCCAGCTTTACGGCCAATATGCTTTACCTTTTGCTCAGCATCTTTTATCAGCTTGAAATCTGAGTCATTCCAATCTGGCAAATTAAAAGTCAAATCAGGTAAGCGCATAGTTAGTTCAACACCTGTTTTACCGCTTGATAGTCCTCTAATGCGGGCCGACGCACAGTAAAGCGAATATCTATCCTACGATTTTTTCGCAGCGATTCGTCATCACTGATCACTCCATCAGGACACAAACTTGGATTAACTATCTCTGTACTCCCAATAGAACAGGGGACAGGCCGAGTTTCAGCATAGCCGCTAACTGAGAACAATTTTTTTCCGACATGATTGGTCAATGCATCTAAGCGGGCGCCTTCATCCATCTCTTGGTTCCAGTAATTCCATACAGATATTGCCCGAAAGGTCGAAAGCCCCCAGTTACCTTTGATACTCTGGTTACGGTAAGGCACTGGGTCGGTATGCCCCTCAACAAAAATAGTATCTAGATATTTCCAGCGTTCTTCCTTGACAATGCTATTAAATAAAACCTGGCCTATGTCTAAGGCATTTTGCTTTGAGCGTTCATCATCAGGTATATCAAAGCGACCTTGCGCAAAGGTCAAAACATCTTCAGGAATACGTAGAACCGTATCGTTATCGCTAATTTTCACAGGAATATTCATAGAGTTCAGTTCTTGCTCAATTTCACGCAATAAATCTTTTCTCACTTGCTCAGCTTTAGCAATTTCACGTATGGCTTCATCCCACTGCTCACTCTTTTGCGTCAGCTCCAGAATAAGCGCCACTGCAGCTAACACAAATATCACCAGCAAGCCCGCCATAATGTCTGAAAAAGAAATCCAATAAGGGTTTTCCTCATCTACTTGATTGCTAGAATGGCGATTTAATGATCTCATACCATATTACCTTGTTTAATATGAGTAACCTTACCATCAATTTCATCCACTACACTACTCAATGTCCTCACCGCATCGGTCATAGATGAAATGTAACTATTGGTGTGTTCATTCCAGGTATTAAGTCGCGTTACAGTCTGGTCTTTGACACGATCACTATAGTCTGACAGCAGATCAGCCACCTGTTGCTGGACTTGTGTTAAGTGCGATTGAAGCGATTCCAACAACATATTGAAGTGATTGTCCACAGCTGTTAAACCGTTCTCTGCTTTGCCTGATGCTTCATTTAAGGTTCCTGACGCGTGAGTGATCTGTTCACCAGCACGCTGTAAATTAGTAACCACCTCTTTAAATACTTCAGCTGAGGCTGAATTTTGTTTTGTAACCTCATCGGCGTGCTCCAGCGCATCAGACAATTGCTGACCAAAGGTATCGATAGCTGCTTTAAGGTTTGAAGAGAGCAAAGCCAATTGGTTTGAGCCCGCTTTTAATTCAGAAGAGACTGTCTGCATCGAGGACGTAGCACTTTGATGACTAGATGACAACGAATCGAATCGTTCAATAACACCACGTAAACCAGCCAATAGCTCTTTGTTTTGCTGCTGTTGAGCCGCAAGAACACTATCAATTCCTTTTGTTACCCCCTCTTGTACATACTGAAAACCTGAAAGTTGCTCTTGTAGCTGTTTCTGCCTTACCGCATCTCGTCCCTGCTGCTCTTCCATTTGCTCTGATAGCTCCCCCTGAACCGCTTTCAGGGTATCTGCATTTTGTTTAGATAACTCTGACAGCTGGTTTTTAAGGCTACCCATAAAGTCTGCCATACTAGCACTGATGAGTTCTTGTCGTTGCTGTTCATGTTGACGCTGAGCCTCTTGCTGCTCCTGCTGGAGTTGCAGCCTTAACGCTTCACGCTTTTGCTGCTCTGCAATTTGCCCTGATAGCTCTTTTTGCACATTTTTCATCGTCATTGCATTTTGCTCAGCTAATTCAGAAAGCTGTGTTTTAACGTTGCCTATAAAGTCATCCATGGTATTGCTAAGCTGCATTTGCCTTTGTTGATCTTGAAGACTTTGAGCTTCCATCTGTTGTTGTACAGCACCATTTACTTGGTTAAGGATATCAGCATTTTTATGCATAATATTGCTTACCTGCCCCTCCAGTTTACTGGCAAACTGATTTAATCCGTTTGTCATACCAACTGATGCTGCAGTAATGTCTTTAGCTGCCTGCTCCATCATCACTTTTTGAGTGTCGCCAGCTGAACCAACGCCCTGTAAGAAGCGATCAAGTAATGATTCCAACGCTTTCTCTGATCCTGAATGAGCGTTGTCCACTAAGCTCTGAATAGCGGGTCCAAGTATGTTGTTCAAGCTTTGAGCAACGCTTTCACTGATGACATTAGATGCTTCTTGCATGGCCTCTTGCATTTTATGGCCAATTTTTTCGTCAAGTTCCGCTAAACGGTCGTTACTTTGGCGAGTAAAGTCTTCAATATTCGACAAGCTTTGTTCTGCCGTAATGCGAGGATAAAGATAATCAACTTCATTTTGAAATGAGCTGATCGAGCTACGAATATTTCGTTCTAAAAATTTCTCAAAAAAGTTAAACGTCACACTGGTGAAAACACCCCATACTGAGGTCATAAACGCAATGGACGCCCCACCGATCATACCAAAAATACCGTGAGTTAATTCATCAACTTTAGCATTACTAGGATCGAGTTCACCAAGGGGGCCTAAGCCTAATTGCAAGCCAGCAAAGGTACCAATTACCCCTATGGCGGTCAAAAAGCCTGGCACAGCTGCTAACAAACGATTTTCGGTTAGACGATGTGCAATAGTATGGGTATTAAAAAAATGCGCCGCATCCAACGTATTACAAAGGCGTTGTTTTTGAGGGAGATGCACTAATGATTCGTCAAATTCGCGCCACAACCGACCGAGCTTCGGCTTTTCTAATGCATTATTGACTAGCTCTCGACGTCGTTCCAATAACTGCTCAGCGGTTAATCCTTTGATTAGCTTTTTATAAAAGCGTAAGCGTGAACTAGCACGGTAGTAATTAAAAATCGATAAAACTGCAAAGATGAATACTAATATAAACAAAGCAGCCACAAAGACCGCACTTAACCCTTCAGGGGATGTATAGTCACCTTGCAACAAGCGAGGAAAATCTGGCCAAAGCTTAGCCAAGCTATATTGTTTTATATCCATTTCTTTACTCCTAAGCTTCGACTAGCAAACGCATACTGTTCATCAATGATGTTTTAAAGGCTTGATCGGCAGCCCATAACTTGTAGAAGTCCAAATCATCTTTGCGTTTTTGCAGCATGATTTCTTTAAACATCTTCTCAAATGCTAATTCCTTATTATGCGGATCAGCATTGTCAACATATTTCGACTGAAAATCGGGATGGTTTTTCATTGCTTCACGCATACTTAGAATTCGAATGCGCTGCTCTTCAGGTGTGGCACTCCAGCCCTGGAACCATCGTTCATTAAATGTGCGAATGATTTCATCCAGCGGGTCAGTTTCTTTTTCACCGCCATGCGCCCCACGTGGGTTCGGATTTTGAGGATCAAGCTCCGCTTCTTGGTCACTAAGCTTAATGCTGTGGTTAAGCTTCACACGTTGCAAACCGTATGAACTCAGATCGACAGAATCGAGAAGCTCATCAATAGCATCTGCATCAGGATCTTCCACTTTCAATTTCGGTATTAAAAACTTCAGGAACCAAAACAGTTTTTCCCAGCTGACCATTTCATAAGGCATGATAGACGCCATCTGCCCATAGATTTTCACGAACTGCTTGGCTTTAATCTTAAAGTCCACTTTAGCTTCAGCTTCAAGCTCCAGCTCATGGTCAAACCGTGCTGCTGCAACATCAATGATTGGACTGAGTGTCTGAGCGTCTTCATTCTTGAAATAACGCGTCACAAAGTCTTCAACTTCATACCATTCGTACACACCGACATCGTCCATTTCATCTTTCAACTCGTGCAGCACGTTTATATCTGTAGCCTGCGACAATGACGTAGCTGTGTAGAAAGGATCGAATGCTGACTGAATATCTTCAACCGAGTTAAAAAAATCTAAAACAAACAAGTCTTCAGTTTTTTTACCCCATTTAGGCGCACTTCGATTGAGACGAGACAATGTCTGTACACACAAGACACTGGCGAGCTTCTTGTCCACATACATGGCGCAAAGCTTAGGCTGGTCAAACCCAGTCAGATACTTGTTAGCAACCACTAAAAGTCGATACTCATCGGTATCAAACATATCTTTGGTATCTGACTCGGCAAAACCATTAATATCTGCTTCGGTATATTCAATACCGTCAACTTCTTTGGTTCCTGAGAAAGCAATGGCAACTTTAAACGGGTTTCCTTGCTCCTCAAGTATCCGCTTAATCGCTTTGTAGTATCGAATGGCCGTCTCAATATTTTGAGTGACCACCATTCCCTTACCTTTACCTTTGAGCTTTTTCGCATTCACGACATGTGGAACAAAATGCTCCAGCATAATCTCTGCCTTGGTATCAATCGTTTGCTGGCTTCGCTCTACATAAGCTCTGAGTTTTTTCTGCGCCTTTTTGGTATCAAACTCAGGGTTATCAGCGATTGATTTCTCAATCTCATAATAACTTTTGTACGTCGTATAATTTGCCAGCACATCCAAGATGAAGCCTTCTTCAATGGCTTGTTTCATCGAATACAAGTGAAACGGCTTGAAAGAGCCATCTTCTTGGCGTTGACCAAATTTCTCCAAAGTGCTGTTTTTTGGTGTCGCTGTAAATGCCAGGTACGACGCATTCCCGCGCATCTTGCGCGATTTCATCGCCTGAAGGATTTTATCCTGAGCATCTTCTGCCTCTTCGACTTCAGACTTGCCCATCGCTCGGTTCATATTGTCATGCGCCGAACCAGACTGTGAGCTGTGTGCTTCATCGATGATCACCGCAAAGCGCTTATCACTAAGATCGGCGATACCATCAATAATGAACGGGAATTTCTGAATCGTCGTTATAATGATCTTTTTGCCATTTTCGAGCGCCTGCTTAAGCTCAGATGACTTGTTCGCCGGGGCAATAATGTTCTTTACTTCAGAAAACTCTTTAATGTTATCCCGCAGCTGCTTGTCCAATAGGCGTCTATCGGTGACCACAATCACAGAGTCAAACAATGGCTGCTCCAAGCTTTTTCCGCCTGCCACATCAGACGATGCAGGATAGGTTTCAATTAACTGATAAGCAGCCCAGGTAATAGAATTAGACTTACCTGAACCAGCCGAGTGTTGAATTAAGTAAGTCTGACCGACACCGTGCTGGGCGGCATGGTCCACCAATTTTCTCACCACATCCAATTGGTGGTATCGAGGAAAGAACAGGGTTCGCTTTGGTAATGGATCTTTGCTTGACCCATCCAGACGCACAAAATGCTGAATAATATTCGCCAAGCTTTCTTTAGTGAATACTTCTTGCCATAGGTATGCCGTTTTATGGCCAGTTGGGTTAGGTGGATTACCCTGTCCAAGATTGTGTCCTTTATTGAACGGCAAGAAGAAGGTACTGCCACCTGATAACTTGGTGGTCATATACACTTCGTCGGTATCGACCGCCATATGCACTAGGCAGCGGCCAAAGGTCAGCAATGGCTGAGTTACATCTCGATCATCTCGATACTGCTTTTGGCCGTGGTAACGTGCTGTTTGCCCGGTCCATGCGTTCTTCAACTCCAGCGTTATCAATGGTATTCCGTTGATAAACAATACCATGTCGATTTCTTGTAGGGGATTTGCCATGGAATAGCGCACTTGGCGAGTACAACTAAACACGTTATCTGCAAAGTTTTGCTTTACCTTCTCACTACTGCTTGCCAAAGGGGTTGGATAGAGCAAATTGAAATGAGCATCGTCTACGCTTAGCCCTTTCTTAAGTAAATGAAGAATGCCATGCTTCTTAATCAATCGGTCAAATCGTTCAAGTAACTTACGCTGCCAATCTGAGAGGTTGTTCTTTTGCAGCTTGGCCAACTCTACTTCTTGTGTCTTTTGTAGAAATTGCCAGAAAAAACGTTCATCAATGGCATATTGCATATTAAAGTCACTAGCAGCACCAATGAAGTATCCAGCACCCAGTGACTGCTGACTCAGCCCCTCTTTGAGCTCTTCAGTACTGATCCCAGCCAGACATTTCTCAATGGCCGACTCTAATGCTTGTTCATTGGTTTGACTGACCATAATTGTAAGTTCCCTTAATCAAAATTCTTCTGTTTCATTGCCTCAGCCGCTTTTTGCAGCGGTCCTTTCAAGGCTTTTTCTAACTTTGTCATCTGCTCTAAATGCCACGCAACCGCTTGGGGCCACGTCTCTTTATTAAACCCATCAGCTTTGGTCGAAAACTGGATACGGCAAGATTTCTTCTCATCCAGCCTCATCCACTCAAGTTCTGCACTAAAAGTATGCTCAATGTCTTGTTTGGACTGACTCAACAAATCAAAAAGGTATTTATTCTCTTCGGTAACCCCACGGCTGATCCAAAGCTCTACTCGAAGCTCTTTTTGCAGAAATATCAGGTTATACGGACACCCACTTAGCCCTGAGCCTGCTGATAACCAATGATCTTTGCTTGGGCTAATGTTGTTATAGAGTTGGCAAGCGCTTTTCTGAAACGCCTCTAAGGCTCGCTCCCAATACTCGCGACGCACGGTATGGCGGTTTTTTAGTACCACTTCGGTGGTTTTTTCTTCCGCTTCCTTGGCATTAATGCCGATCATCAACTCTTTCGCTTCTGGCGTTGGAATGATCTGGTCAATATTAATCAGTAGCTGTTCACCCAGTGAATAAGGCGTGATTTTGAAGCAGGCAATGCTAATGCCTTGACCCAATAACCACAGCGCGGTGCTGGTCACTTCTTTGCGAAAGTTCGCCGCAACTAGCATAATTCGCTGACTGTTACCTAGATTGAGCTTTAACTCATCCAGATCGGGCGCATCCAAAAACTCACATATTCTCGCCGAGGCACTTGCAGGGGCATTTAACAGGTCAACCTCGCCTGTTACAGGCTCATAGCGGTCTAAGTACTGCTGGTAAATTTCAACGATTTGCGCTTTGGTTAAACTTGCACAGTAAGAGGCATATTTAAGGGCCTGCCACACCACATCTCGGCCACTGTCGTCCAGCTTGTTTTCAATAATGACCAAGTTGCCATCTTTATCCAATGCCAGTAAATCTAAGCGTTCACGGGTGTCATCAAAGCCATCAAACTCCTTTTGAATAATCAGTAGCTCTTCACCGAGTGCGGAAGGCTCGTGTGCCAACCATTCCTGAAGATGCTTGCGCTCAGTAAAGCCCAACTCACTGAACTTCTTTGTCCTAACAGGACTAATCCTGTTGGTTTGATGATTTACCGTGAACATATTCGCGTCCTATTGCTCAACCATTTCTGGGGTGATCTTGATTTTTCCTGTCACGGCGCTGTTGATCAGGGTGGTTTTGTATTCTTTGAGTTTTTCGATTTGTTGCAGTTGGATCTCAATGGTCCTTTCAAATTTTAACGTTTCATTTCTGAGAAACCCAACTATCTTCTCTTGTTCAATTTTTGGTGGGCACGGCAATAAAAAATGTTTAAAAAACTCATTATTCAATATTGGTAAAGTCGTATAACTTGCCACACAAAGCATTACGCTTGAATACATACTAATCAGATAATGCATAAACTCTGCGTTTTCATGGCGAGAACTAAAGCCCGTTATTTGTTGGTTAAATGCTGAAGAACTCTTGAGGTAAGCAGTCTTACCACAAGTTGCACCTATACCAACAATTAAGACTGAATCACCTGGAAATATCTTTGCTTGCCCATGTTTAATTGCAAGTTCAGATATAGTCTTTTCTGACTTAACAAGATAGCCAGCATTTAAATCTTTCGGATTATACCAATCAACATTTCCATCGAAGTATTTTGGCTCAGAAGTTGCTGGGGTCGTACCAGTCTGAATGGAGTCAAAAATGAATTTCATTTTTTTCACTTCCCAATGCGCTGGAATCTTACCAATCCAATCCACACCGGAATCTTTCATTGGCACATTAGGATCAAGTCCTTGGGTTACCGCCTGTTGGATGATGATCTGCTTACGCTCTTTCAGCAGGCTAATTTGCTGCTCTTTGATCGCAATCGCATCATCGATTTGCGCGGTTTTCTTGCCGAGAAAATTTGCAATTAGGGACTGCTCTTCTTCAGAAGGCAGGACAAAAGGAATCACCTTCATCCTTGCTTTTGAAAGATCCCACTGGCCAATCCTTACACCATCTGATGCACTACCAAAAAACGATACGTATAACTTACTGCGTATAGCCCAATTGAAAAACTCAGGATTTATTGCCTTTGTAAAATCAAAAACAAAATACGCAGGACTTACAATTCCAGTGAACTCTGATACTCCGTAGGAACCCTGCCAAGCTTTCATTTTATTCATACCAAACTGACCTTTCTCAAGCTTTTTATAGCCGCTAAGATCGTCTGGTATAAAATTGTGATTTGACTCTTGATCATCCACGTCTCTCTCAATAACACCTCGTTCGCGTGTTATAGAAAGCAATGGCAATTCAGGGCAATTTTTGAGCGATACTGGGGATAGGCACGAGCCCAACTTAACCAAGTCCCAATGCTCTGGTATTTCGCCAATCCATTCATAACCAGAGTCACTATATTGATCATACTTTGGCGTTGAGGTGATGCTTTCCATTAGACTTCTCCCTGAATTTCCGCCACTTTCACGCCTAATATTTGTGCAATCAAACCCTCAGCCTTCTGCTCTAAATTGATAATATCAGTTGCTACTTCTTCAAGACTACGTAATGGCTTATGCAGATAGAAATACTTATTGAAGCTGATTTCATAACCAATTTTTACCGTATCTAAGTTTATCCATGCTTCATCAACATGAGGCTTCACTTCGTTTAGGAAGTACTGGTAAATGCTTTGCTGCTCTCCGTCTTTACGTAGGGGAACAGATTCTGTGTCTCGCAAGTCTGAGTTGGTCTCGTAAGTGATGTACTCGCCTTTTTTACCGCCTTCTGTGGTAGGAACGGGGTAATAACCAAAATCTGGCAAGTCAGCGACTTCACACTCATAGCGCTCCAGCAGGTCGTTTAATTTATCACCCGTTAATTTAACGATCTTTTTCACCACTTTCTTGGCGGTTTCGTCATACCAGCTCACCGCGTTCAGGATGGCATTTTTCTCAGGTGCTGAAAGCTTAATGGCATGAGTTTTTAGCGATTTATCAACTTGGGTTTTAAAGCTATTGAAGTCATCAAATTCAATGCTACCTATGTCAGCCATCAGCGTTTCTGCTGTTTCAAGCAATGCTTTTAGCGCCAGCCAGTGTTTCACATCAAGCAGTTTTGCCTTAGCCTTGGCATTGAGACTGATGTCGTTATCTTCACACCAAGAAAGAATGTCCTTCTCAATAGATTTTAAGAAGCTCTTTTTCTTTTCAGAACCCTCTTTGTTATTCTCTGGGGCAGTTTTTTCGTAAACGCGTTCGCCGTGCTCTGCGTACACGTACTCCATCACTTCACTAAGCTGCTTATCAAAACGCAGTGGGGCTATTGCGTCTTGAGTGAACTTGGCTCTTCGGCGGTCTGGGCGCTCGATAGTGACTTTGTAGTAGCCAAAGTCGTCATTACTAAACACCTTACTGGCGATACCAACAGGATCATTGTTTGCATCAAGTGCTCTTTCAACATCCTCACACGCGAGGTAAGTATCGGTAATTTCCGTGATGTGCTCAGGCGCAAATTCGCAGTTTTTGTTACCTAAGTTCTTACGCAACTTACGGTATAGCAAGCTGGCATCAATCAGTTGCACCTTGCCTTTGCGTGCTTCAGGTTTATGGTTGTTCAACACCCAAATGTAAGTGGTAATGCCGGTGTTATAGAACAGGTTATTAGGTAACTGAACGATGGCATCTAGCATGTCGTTTTCAATGATGAAGCGACGAATGTTACTTTCGCCACCGCCCGCATCACCGGTAAAGAGCGAGGAGCCGTTATGAACAGAGGCAATCCGGCTGCCTAATGGGCTTACGCTCGGATCTTTCATCTTGTTGACCATTTCCATTAAAAAGAGCAGCTGGCCATCACTTGAACGTGGCGTGGCATCCACCACTTCGAGATTTCCCCAATAGTCTTTCAGGCTAACCTTAAAACGTGGGTCAATTACGTCACTGCCGTCTTTAATGTGCTTCTGTTCAGACGCCCAACTCTTACCGTATGGCGGGTTAGACAACATAAAGTCAAAGCGTGAAGCCGCAAACTCGTCGGTAGACAAGGTTGAGCCTACTTTGATGTTCTCAGGGTTGTTGCCTTTGATCATCATGTCCGATTTACAAATCGCGTAGGTCTCGTCGTTGATCTCTTTGCCGTAAAGGTAAACATCTCGGCTGTCGTTTGGATATTTCTCTTCAATGAAGTTTTGAGATTCAGTCAACATACCACCGCTACCACACGCAGGGTCATACACTGTCATGGTAAGCGGTAACTGGTCTTTCACTGGGTCAAACACCAGGTGCGTCATCAATTCAATCACTTCACGTGGCGTAAAGTGTTCGCCTGCTTCTTCGTTGTTTTCTTCGTTGAACTTGCGGATCAACTCTTCAAACACGTAACCCATACCTAGGTTAGTAAGGGCTGGCATCTTGTTGCCATCCGGGTCTTCGACCGTTTCATGAGTTAAGTTTATGTAAGGGGAAACAAACTTTTCGACCACATCAAGAAGGACTTGCTTTGAGGCCATGTGACGAATTTGCGATTTGAGGTTAAAGCATTCAATGATTTCTTTAACGTTATCGCTAAAGCCAAGCAGGTACTCTTCAAAGTTGGCGAGTAGTATCTGTTGGTTATTAGTCGCGGTGTTGAACAGGGATTTCAGCGTCCATTTAGATGTATTGTAAAAGACATAGCCACTGGCCGCCTTCAATGGTTCATCATCAAGCTCTGTGGCTTGCATCTCTTCTTTTTGGAACTTTACCTCTTCAAGAACGGCTTCTTTGGTGGGTTCTAGTAACGTATCTAAACGTCGTAATACCACCATAGGTAAAATCACATCACGGTACTTACCGCGAACGTACACATCACGTAAGCAATCGTCGGCAATGTTCCAAATAAATGAGATGAGCTTGTTATGTACACTATGATCCATTTTCTTTTCCTGTTCAGTGTTGGTTGCACCCCATTAGGTTGCTGCAACGGCTTCACTATAAATTTAAAATTCTGTTCTTTATGTAACGCCTATATGGCCGCTACATCGTTCGATTAACTTGTTCTGCCAGGCGCTAGATTTAGGTTTGTGACACCATAAAGTGCCTGGCTGTTACGCAACCAAAGCTGATACTCAAAGCCCATTAACGAGTGTTCAGTGGAACAATCCACATGCCATTGGCGTAGCAAATACCCAGCGGTTGCTGCTCTAATCTCAACCTTTAGAACGCCACCAGTCATGCCATAATCCAGCTCAATCGCTTCGCTATGCTCTATGCGTGGGTGCGGCACCAACTCGAGCTCTACAAAGCGATTCCATTGCCGATCTTGGGTTTCGAGCTCCGTTTCAGACAACGTAGAGTCTTCAAGCACAACCGCTGCTTTAATGCGGGTCAATACAAAGTCACGGAACTCACCATGCTTGCGGTCAAAACCACGAACATGCCAACGCAGGCCATTATCCACCAGCGTATGCGGCACAATTTCACGCGTTGTTTCACCACTCGATAACGACACATAGGTGATACTCAAGGCTTTGCCTTTGTGAATGGCCTCGGTGACTTTCGCTACTATCGATAAACTCGGCTTGTTGAGATGATAAGGTGCTTCACAAGCAAGAGGTGGTTTTACCTTTCCAGTGAAGCCATCACCGTACCCTTGGCTAATGGTTGCCAGTGTTCTCACAACGTCATAGTCGAACAAGGACTCAAAAGCTTCACCACGCTTATGTAACTTGAGCTTTTGGTCATACTCAATGTTGCTTGGCGCAAGCTCACGGTACATTGTGAAGTCTTTCGTTGCCTGTGCAGCAGCTATGCTGAAGCGATCGACTAAATCCGCCCGTACCGCTTCGCCCTTAAATAATAAGGTGAAATCGATGTGGGCAATGCGATCCCTGGTTGCTTGTGGCAACTGCGCTATCTGCGAAAGCCTATCTGGCTTCGCCACTACTGTTTGTTTCAGACCATCATTTGTCATGTGTCTTGTTTATCCAATTCAACCAGTTTCTTAAAACTCTGTTTATCAAGTAATGACCGACATCGTGTAATCACATTGAATAGCGTCTCTCAACGCTACTCTTCATCCGCAATGAAAAATCAATCTCTACTGGTTGAAGCTGGACAGATGGACATAAAACACTGAATAGGCTTCAACCTAATTAATTTTATTAGGTATCATCCTATCACAAATTATTTTGTAGGGAAGACTAAGCGGCAACTTTTTGATCTTGATTGCAATTGCCGCTCAGGTATGGACGTGAAGGCCTTGTTTCGTGTCATTGCTGATAGCCGCTATCAATGCGCCACCCGAACCAGTGGCACCACGATGTTACCGCAATGAGATACCCCTTTATCCGACTCAGTAGACATCAGAACGCGTTGCTCACTTTCCCGAATGCGCCTGGCAACTTCTGCCTGGGCTGGTAGCAATGGCAGCATCCCTTCAGCAATCGCGTCCGGTGCAGACTCTTGGCCACAGGACATCAAGTGCTTCCATGGATCTTTAAGAAAGCGCTCGAACGTGATGCCAAATTCAATGATGCGGGCAGAGACGAAGATTTCGCCCCAGTATTCAATGTAGGTGTCTTGGTACATGGAAAGATTCCTCTTGTTGGTTATATACCCTGCCTACTTGCAGTCGCAGCGGTGTTACCTGCATTCGCTCACCCCAATCACATAGAAGATCTATGCTCATGGGGACTCGCTCACTTGCCGCCTAGCTGCAACACCAAGTAGTTTGGGTATAACGTAAGTTCACTTTCCATTTTCCAGAGGTTTTCAAATATGCAAGAGGCTATGACAAAGCTTTAAATCGATTGCGGGCATCTTTGTAGTCATAGTGGGCATGTTCTGAGCCACGATAATACAAACCATCCAGATACGTTTGCTCCAGTGGCAACTCGTCTTCGCTGATTTCGCGCCACCAATGTTTGTTGGCACCTTTAACACCGTCATGCCAACGGTAACCACGCTCTTTTAGATAGTCCTTTACATCAAACGGCGCACCAAACGCACGAACTAGCACAGTACGCCTGTCTGCTTCTGACAATAAGTTTGCAACGGTCTCGGGCAACAAATAGAACAACCAGGCCATCGCCAAACAATCGGTTGCAGCTCGGTGTCCTTCATAGAACCAACCTAAGCGAAGCAGCAGGTACTCAAGTTTTCGACTTTCAAAACCCAGCGCCTTCCAATCTATGCCACTGGCTGAACAGGCCCAAGATAGATGTCCTAATGCGGCAAACCGCTTTTCAAAGAAAGGACGATCAAACTGAGCATTGTGTGCGACCACCAGCGGATCATCGGATAACCAACTCGCTACAATTGCATCATCAATGCGCTGGCCTTGCACCATATCATCGGTGATACCGGTTAACTCGGTGATCAGCTCGGGGATTGGCTTGCCGGGATCTTCATACAGGCTGATCACATCAACAATCGACACAATCCGCATAGCTGATGGGCTGTAAAGCACCTTAACCATACCAAGCTCAATAATGGACTCGTCATCGGCAGACAGTCCAGTTGTCTCTGTATCGAGCAGCACCATTGGCTGTTCATCACCGACTATAGGTGAAAGTTCAAGTGGCCAGGACTGCGGCTCACGCGTTAATGGAATACGCTCCAGCAATCTAAAATCTTCTGGTCTTTCTGGGATATCCGCGAGGCGCTCTAGCGGAAATGGCGCTGGGGCTCTTGTCATTGATGGTTCCTCTTCAATTCTATTATTCGCTTTGGGTTATTTCACTGTGCCCTGTTCGTTTATAAACGCATTTGTACAAAATGCACCTTGGATACCTCAGCGTTTTTTTAATCTTTCTAATGGTTGAACCCATGTATGAAGGCTTTGACTAAGTCTATCAGAAAGCCTTAGCCAAACCGTTTAGGTAACCCTTACCGATACCCTTTACGTATGGCTTAGCCAACCCCTTTTCAAACGGTTGCAAAAGGCTTGAACTGAGTTCGACTGAGCATTTTAAAGATGCTCCTGACTTCGCCTTAAGCCAGTAAATTCAATACGAAGCGGAATTTTACTAACTGTTTTTAAACCCTTTGCAAAGGGTTCAACAAGCCTTGTCTGACGGTTACTTGACCCATGCGTTAACCAGTAGCAGTAACAGGATCAGTAACAGAAACAAGAGCAGTAGGCAGAAGCAGTATTGTCCAAGCCTTGCAGGCTTTGACGAGGGCGAGCGATCCCCCACATCTAGTTTTTCAACACAAAAAATAAATCACCGACAACACAGTGTCTTACTCGAACAACTACAGTTTTACCTACAATTTTACTTGTAGAAATCAGCATAGCATTAGATACTGTATAAACAAACAGTATCAATTGTGATTTTTCGAGGTTCTTCATGAGTGTCTCGCTGATAGGCCGTAGCGGCGCACTTGCCTTCATCAAAGCCAAGCGCCTTCGTATTCCATTGTTCATGGAACGTGTTTCTGCTGGTTTTCCCTCCCCAGCGCAAGATTATGTTGAGCAAACGCTCGACCTTAACGAGCTGTGCATCAAGCGACCGGCTGCAACGTTCTTTGTGCGTGTTGAAGGTGATTCAATGATTGATGCCGGGATTCACCCAGATGATATTTTGGTGGTTGATCGCTCTGTCCAAGCCGAACACGGTGACATTGTCATCGCGGGTATCCATGGTGAACTCACGGTAAAGGAGCTTCAACTAAGGCCGTGCGTCATGCTGATCCCAAGAAACCAGGCGCATGAGCCCATTCATGTTTCTGAAGGGACAGAGTTAGAGATATTTGGTGTGGTCACCAATGTGGTGCGAAACATGCGCCGCAAGTCGTGACTATCCCATGCCAGTATTTGCCTTGGTGGACTGCAACAACTTTTACGCCAGTTGTGAGAAGCTGTTTCGTCCTGATTTAAAAGATACGCCGGTTGTGGTGCTGTCCAATAACGACGGCTGCGTGGTTGCACGGTCACGTGAAACCAAGTCACTCGGTATTAAAATGGGTGTACCCGTCTTTCAAATCAAATCTGAAATTCAGCGCCATGGCATTTTGACATTCTCGTCCAATTACGCGTTGTACGCAGATTTAAGCAGTCGAGTGATGCGCACTTTGGAGGAGATGGCACCACGAGTAGAGGTCTACTCCATTGACGAAGCGTTTTTGGATTTAACCGGTATTGAGTCTGCCATATCCCTTGTCGAGTTCGGACAACAAGTGCGAGAGCGCATAGGCCACTGGATTGGGATCACCGTCTGTGTAGGCATTGCACCGACTAAAACACTCGCCAAGCTGGCTAACCATGCCGCAAAAAAATACCCTGCCACTCAGGGCGTTGTAGATCTAACCAATCCAGATCGGCAACGTCGATTGCTCGCATTAGTCCCGGTTGATGATGTTTGGGGCGTTGGTCGACGGCTTTCTAAGCGTTTAAATGCGTTGGGTATCACCACAGCCTTAGACCTAGCCAATGCCTCTCCTAGAGCCATCAGAGACCAGTTTTCGGTGGTTTTAGAAAGAACCGTCAGAGAGCTCAATGGTGAGTCGTGCATTGAACTTGAAGAGATCCCGCCAACTAAGAAGCAAATCGTCTGTAGCCGTTCATTTGGCGCAAAAGTAACGCAATTTGAATTGTTACGTGAAGCCGTATGTGAATACGCAACCCGCGCCACTGAGAAGCTTCGCAAAGAACAGCAGCAAGCCAAAGTGATGACCGTGTTTATACGTACCAGCCCCTTTAAGGACAACGAGCCGCAATACAGCAACTCCGCATCGGGCGAGTTGTTGATACCCAGTTGCGACACGCGGGATTTTATCGAGCTGGCCAGTCACTTACTCAAGCGGATATGGAAGGATGGTTTTCGTTATGCCAAAGCGGGTGTCATGCTGTCTGACTTTTACGATCCTGGCATGTTTCAACCAGGACTATTCGATGACGTATCGACCCGCTCTAATAGCCAGCAGTTAATGTCTGTATTGGACACCATTAACCAAAGCGGTGCCGGAAAGGTTTTCTTTGCTGGACAAGGTACGAAGAAAGATTGGTCGATGAAGCGAGAGCATTTGTCTCCCGCTTATACAACACGCTGGGACCAGTTACCGCGAGTGAAATAATGAAATAAAAGTAAATTAACCACACAGCTAGACATAGAAAGGAGCTTTACTAAAAGTTTATAGGCACAAAGAACAAAAAATGCTGTCACTGTCATAAAATCCAACACCATAGGCATCACCTCCACTAACGTTTTAACGACTTCAACTTTCAACCCGCATCGGTCCGTAGACTGGTATCCGTCCGTTATCGTAGGTATTTTCTATGTTGCTGTGGGCCGGGTAATGTCTAAGCTATCAGGATTTCCAACCCTCCGCAAGAATGCCGAAATATAACTCAATGTATAGAAATCGGACTCTAGTGTGTTTAGCTTAGACAAGTTATTGATTAGGTAGTTAACTCCGAATTCATCAAGCAAAAAATCCAGTGCAATTGTATTTACTTTGCCGCCCTTCCTATGAAGCACCCCGGATTTTCTTATACAAGAATTCTCTCTCAAAACATCAACAATACTCATTAAATCAGAAGGATACTGAGCACCATCAGGAAAACTGTTATATACCTTGCTGTTTTGAAACTGCTTACATGCATGAGTGTTAGTACTTAAAATATAACAATCAACAAATTCGACACCATGTAACTGCATACGCTCAAAGGAAGTTGAAATCAATATGCATCTTTCAAACTTAAGGCCGTCATGTGTACACTTTTTAAAATGAGTTCCCTGTAACAAACAGTTTTCAAATCTCACATTATTGAGATTGCAATATTTGAACTTTGCACCAACCAGAGATGTATTTTTGAAATGTGACCCGCTGAATACGGAGCTAAAACTCGAAGTTTTATTGAAGTTTTTGTTGTAAAATTTAGTGTGCTCTGCCTGCTTTTGCACATAACTATATCGATTATTTTTTTTGTTCCTTGCCATAACTCTTCCTGTTAAGCCTAAATTTTCAAACAACTATACAACAGGAGAACCTAGTCTCCTTGATTTTTAAGGAAATCATATACGCCATTTCTGTTTTTTTGCTGCTTTAGAAAATCAAATACGTCAATATGCATTGACTCTTCGACGAAGCATGTTGAGCTTATCAACCTGGCGTCGAACATCACTGAAGAATTCTTCTTTCTCCATGGCCAGCGCTAACTCCCATTCTTTGGCTAGACCTTGGCAGTCCAAAAATGAGTATCTCAGCTTTGTCTTTGAAATACGCAGTCCCTTACTAAAGACTACGCGCTTGCCTCGTTGACCGTGAAAACTGTTGATGTACCACTCAATGCCAAAGCCATACTTAAAGTCTCTGATACGGACACCAAGCAGCCCCCAGTCTTTAAAGGGCGCATTCTCTCGAACCTTGTAATGGGTAACCCAAAAGTCATCAACTTCAGCTCTTGCCAGCGCTTTTAGCCTGTCCGTTTCTTGCTGCAATAAATTTGATACTTCTGATTTCCATTGTTCATTGACGATTTCTACCAAACCAATTTCCCCATCCAATTAACCCCAAAAGCCAAAACCACTATCCGTTTGGCTTTTGGATCGAAACGCCAAACGTAAAACTGCCGTAACAATCACTGTTTGGCGTCTCGATATAAATCAACTCGCGCAATCCCATACCTGACAAGGGATACAGCCCGATTTCACTTAAAAACGCCTAAAAAGACGTATCGTCATGAAGATACAAACCGTTTGGCGAGTTCAGGCCAGAATGCAAACGACGTTTGGCGTCTCGATTTTTTTGGCTCTGTTATCCGCCGCCAAACAGAGCCTATTCTCATACTTTTGCGAAAATGCAATAGGCAGATAGATGAAAGGATTTGTCACCTTTCTGCCCACCGCCAGTGCACCGAATCCTGATAATGACATTTGAGTGAACCGCCAGAGCACTTGGAATTGCCCAAGCGTGAACAGCGCGGTTGATTGAAAACCGTTAGAGCACTTTGAGTGCACAGGAGATAAGTATGTTTGTACTAGGCGTAGATATCGGTTACTCGAACCTGAAGCTGGCAATTGGCCAATCAGGCAGTGAACCGAAAACCATTATTCTACCTGCTGGTGCCGGTCCTGCGGATCGTATGCCAGAGCGTATCGGTGGAGGCGATGATGACACTTGTTTGTATGTGTCTGTCGATAATGAGCGTTGGGCCGCTGGTGTGCCTGCTGGACGCCTTCAAGGCTGGGAACGAGAGCTCCACCCGGAATATCCGACCACAAAAACCTATAAGGCGCTTTTTCATGCTGCCTTGTTGATGGCTGAAACTGAGTCCATCGATTTGGTTGTCACTGGATTACCGGTTTCCCAGTTTCATGAACCGCAACGTAAATCTGACCTTGTGAAGCGTTTAAAAGGTGTCCATCAAGTGACGCCTAAGCGCAGCATCACCGTTCATGACGTCAAAGTGCTGCCGCAGCCTGCCGGTGCCTATATGGATCTGGTTCAAACAGGTGGTGATTTGGGCTTAATTGAAGAAGGTCGCGTCGTCGTCATAGATCCCGGCTTCTTTTCTGTTGACTGGGTTGCCCTTGAGGCTGGAGAAATTCGCTACAGCTCCTCAGGAACCAGTCTTCAGGCTATGTCCGTGCTACTGGAAACCATTGATAAGCTGATTTCGGAAGATCATGGTGCAAAAGTCGGAATGGATCGACTTGAAAAAACCATGAGAACCGGCGACTTGCAGGTGCTGCTATTTGGAGAAAAAGTCGATATTTCACCTTATCTGAATGCTGCCATGAAAAAGGTAGCGCCTGTTGCTCTTACAGCCATGCGCCAATCCATGCGTGACGAAAGCATCAATGCGGACTTGGTATTGATCGCCGGAGGTGGAGCCATGGCTTATAAGGAAGCGGCCAAGGAGATTTTTTCACGAAGCAAGATCATCGTGCCGGAACAGTCTGTTTTGGCGAACGTCCGAGGCTTCTGGTTTTATGGGGCCTGATTATGAGAGTTGTCGTCAACATTCCCCCAGGGAGCCACCCTGAACTGCTCAAAGAATTAGAAAAGACGCCGCCACGGGAACGCGCTGAGCGTCTGCGGATGCTGGCCACCTTTGGGTTAATTCACATGAGCCAACCCAATCTATCCACGACATCTGTACCGGTGGATGGTCTTGCACCAGATGGTGAAGTTACTTCTGAGAGTACAGCGCCAGAACCCAAAGCAGAATCACGTAAACAATCACTAAAATCAAAACTAGGGTTGGGCTTATAACATGGCGTTATCAGTTAGCTGGCTCGATGCCAGGTTAAATAAAGAAGCAAAAGAAACCGCAGTAAAAGCCGACCGAGATGGGCTAAGTGCTCGGGTATCGCCCAAGGGCAAAATTGTTTTTCAGTTTCGTTATCGTTTCGATGGCAAGCAACAGCGGGTAGACATAGGTACTTACCCACTTATGAAGCTTGCTGAAGCCAGGAATGAGCTGGATAGGTTAAGGGCAGTACTTGATCAAGGCCGAAACCCCAAGCTCTACCTACAGCAGGAACGGGCTAAGTATTCTGCTAATCAAAGCTTCGAATCGATTTTTCGAGACTGGATAGACTCTGCCGGTAAGCAAGGGCTAAAGGAGAAAACGTGGCACTATCAAAAACGCAGCAGTGAAATATATTTGCTGCCCCGACTTGGCAAGTACCCATTAACTGACATCAATGAATTATCCTTGCGTAACTGTCTTCGTGAGGTTTCGGAGTCGTCCCCTTCAAACACAGAACGCCTAGTTTCTGTGCTGCATAAGTTTTATGACTGGCTGATAGATGAACAGATTTTGGAAATTAACGCCGCCGCTGGGATCACTGCAAAAAAGGTCGGCGGTAAGAAAGGCAAACGAACTCGGGTGCTAAATGACAACGAGATCAGGATACTTTGGCGCTATTTGCATGAGTCAAAAATCACTGAGAAGAATCGCATCTACATAAAACTGCTTCTCTTATTGGGAGGGCGCAAGGGCGAACTCATTCAAGCTGAAAAGCATCACTTTGATTTGCAATCAGCAATGTGGACAGTGCCTATAGAGATCCGCAAACAAGGTGAGAAAATTGGAGCGCCAATCATGCGGCCATTGATTAGGCCTGCTATTGAGCTGATTGAACTGGCGATGCAGATGAGTAAATCAACTTACTTGTTTCCCGCTAACGGACAAGAAGAGCTTGCCACAAATGGCTTTGATACCACTATTCCTAACAATGTGAAAATCTGGGCTCGCAGGTCGCTTGGTATTGAGATGGAACACTGGTCTATGCATGATCTTCGCAGAACGATGCGAACGCGAATGTCAGCCATCACCACGCAAGAAGTTGCCGAGTTGATGATTGGCCACAGCAAAAAAGGGTTGGATGCTATCTACAACCAATATCAGTACCTGGATGAAATGCGTCATGCTTACGACGTTTGGTATCAACAGCTAGAGACCATCATCGAGCCGACAGGCTTTCCATTCAACTGGCGTTTCGGACAATAAAATAAAAGAAAGAGGCTCAGTCCTCTTTCTTCTCATACTCCTCCAAATCTTCAATGTGCCACAGCTTGTTTCGTGTATTTCGGTTGATACGAGGTTGCGGCAAGCTGCCATCTTTTATTCTTCGCCAGAGCGTCGTATAGCTAATGTGGTAACGAGCCATCACTTCGTAAGATGTTAGAAAAGGGGTTACCTGGTGCGCTACTGCTGTCATCTGCATTCTCCTGAAAATCAATGTAAAGCTATCATCGCCTGGTTCATCACTTGTTGATGGTCAGAAAGATGCATGATTTTTTCAGAAGATCAGCCCAGCATAAATGCCTGTATTTTTGACATCAAACACCGAGAACATCTTTCAACTTTGCTAGGGCTTGTGTATGTTTGTCATTCGGCATTTTTGCTAAATTGATTTGTTTCCATTTAATAGCAGGAAGCTCACTGACTCCATCTAAGCCTAGTAAAGACCAATCAGGCTCTCGATTTTTAAAGGATAGCAAAAAAGACTTTTCACTATCGGTCAGGCCTTGGTGAATGAGGTCTACTAGGCGCATCCTTACGGCTTCCAGCTCCACCAACGGAACATCCGTCTCGGCCATGTTGGTAAATTCACCTTCATAGGTGGCAGTAATATCCTTAAATTGCGGACTGAGTAACTCAGCCATTGGCCGATTATGGCTTGATAAATAAACGAGTAATGCTTTACGAATTTCATCCGTTAGGCCTTCATTCTCCAAAAGCCACTTCACATCAAATAAGTCTCTTGGATGCTGTCTATCTAATGCTGCACATATCTTTCCTGCATACAAATCAGCTAGATCAACAACAGGCATTTCAACATAGCCAAATTCGTCTTCTACAGCTGCGCATACTTCCATCAACTTTGGTTCATAAACAGTACCGCGCAATACAGGTGATAGCTCGACTTTGATCTGCACACTGTTGCGAGCAACGATCAACCTTAGAGCATCGCGTTTTGAGCGATAGGCTTCCGTTAGCTCGATGTCTTTAAATGCTATTTTTAAATCTGAGCTAATAGCATCAAGTGCATCGCAAATTTCCTGCAAGGCATCATCACGGCTCTTCATTGGCAGATACACCAAATCAATATCGACCGATAAACGAGGAAAGTCTCTGACAAATAAATTGATTGCTGTACCACCTTTGAGGGCAAAGCATTGCTGTTTGGCAACGAAAGGCAATACCTGTATCAAAAGCTGTACTTGTTTGTAATAAATACTATTTCTATCCATCGCTGAACTTATCCTTTACTTGCTAACGCCATATGCTGAGGTACGGTTATCAGATACTCTGTATCCAGCTTCCCACCTTTAGCAACAACACGCTTACCTGAACCTAAGTCGTAATTTTCTACATTTAACTTATCAAACCAAGGATAAGCTTGGCGTTTTGCAAACCAAAAGAATAAGCGTTTGACCTTTACGCTTTTACACACCTTTAAGAGCGCATCAAGCTTTCTTGGAGATAAGTTCACTAACCCCTGCATTAGCTCATCGGCATGTTCAAATGACACACTTTCAGGCAAATCCATCAACACTTCCAATATGGCTTTTTCCGGACATGAAAAATATATAGGTGGTAATTGCTCTCCCCATTCATGTTTTTTAACGAACGCTATATCTTGGGATAAACTATCAGGCCACAGTTTACTTGTACTATGTCCTTCGAACTTAATTGGCAATGACAGTCTCGCAAGCCAGGAAGGAAGCTTTTTCGTTGCATATAAATGAATATGAGGCGTACTTCCTAATGATAAATATTGCGACAAACCAGATATGGACAATGCTGACAATCCACCGACCACGATAGACGGAAGTTGTTCATCGACACTTTTTTCCATCATACGCTGCATTGAAGCTACTACGCCTTCCCAAGTGACTGCTCGGGAATACTGACTGTAAACACCTGTAGCTAGTAGCAACAACGTATCGGTTTTGACAGCATTATCTAACGCATGAGCACTCAAGCCTTGCTCTGCAAGCCACTTCTTTGTAGCTAACATGCCATAAGGTAAAAGAGTTTTAAGAGATTGCTTATATGACTCTTTCACCGTTTCACGTTGGGAATGACTAACCATTTCTAAACACCAAACCCTTCTTCAAGTTTATCTCTTTAGGATTTCGCGGCGTAAATCGCCGTAAAACCTAGTTTTAATAAACTAACACAACAAAGGGAAGTTTACCATTTTTTCTATTTACGGCGAAAAACGCCGTATAATTTCCATTTGTTAAACCAGCCTAGCTATTAACCCAAGCGATAAAATATCAAGCCCCATCCGCAGAGGTACTTATTGGCTCAAACCTATGAATAACATGGGCTACAAGGCGGTTTGTGTCATGAATTGCAAGCAACACGCCCTACGAGAAAAATTTGTACACACTGTTTGTACACTCGTAACGATGAGACATCAAAAACAACAATGATGACACCTATAAATTCAAAAACTTACAAACAAAAACTAGAGATGATCGCATTTATTCCGCTTTTGTAATGTCGAAACCAAAGTACCAAAAGCAAGAGGTACTTTCTTCATCAAACCCAGTAACCACAAGGCCTACAGCCAGATTTGTGTCATGGAATTTTCGCCAAAGGCCTCTAAAACGGAATTTGTACTCAAGTTTGTACACACTTTCCGAGGTTACGCTTGAACATCATTGAAAAGCAAAGAAACGAGAAAAAGACAAAAAGCCTTTAAATTCAGTACGTAGAGATGTGATTGTGGTGTGCAATGAAAGGTGATTTTAAGCGTTGAAAGGCTGGGCGGCATCAGGGTGAGAGATAATCGCGAAAGTCCTACGTTTGTTGACTTCGCTTAGAAAAATCGGGTCTGCCATTTGATCATTCTTTTCGTTTGAGCACGGATTCAGGGTACAAACAGCCACCTGCAAGGTGTTACTCGCACAAATCCGTTAGTTAATCGTGATTGGCGGGTATTTTCGCTGATTCTGCCTCCATAAACAATCAAAGCTTATATAAAGTAGTATCCACTGGCGGATTGGACTAGAAATGAAAACAAAAACATCATTAATTTCAGTCAACTAAGACAAAAACACAAAACACCTCCTAGCCCGTCAATTAACTAAAAACATCAATATCAGATAATCTCACTATTTCTATTGAGAAGATTAGCTAATTAACTTACTGTAAATTTTAATCTTATTTGTGCGACACAGGGATAGCACAGCGAAATGGCAAGTCCTGTAGGATTTCAAGATAAGCCACCATTCAAAAGTTAAACAAACACTCATTATTGGGGATTAATTTTCAGCCAAGATGGGCTATAACTTTAGAAGAATAAAAGGACTTTTGGGCGCAATGGCTAAAACTAGACAGCTAAATTCATTGGCATTTAAACAAGCCAAAACTGTGTTCTTGGTATCAGTGATACTGGGGATATGTTTTAGTTTTTATCAAATTCTTATCGACCTTCATCAAGAGCAGAAAAAAGTAGAAG
This sequence comes from Vibrio sp. Hal054, assembly GCF_037162405.1. NCBI lineage: Bacteria > Pseudomonadati > Pseudomonadota > Gammaproteobacteria > Vibrionales > Vibrionaceae > Vibrio > Vibrio sp. Hal054. The sequence continues at coordinate 2,636,413 of NZ_JARLUT010000001.1, forward strand.
AAAGTTACCATTTCAAGCTCATGCAAAGTTATGCCAATGCTAGCCTTGCTGCCTATCACTTAAACAACCTTCTAGCTGGACAAGTTGCCACCAGCTTAATGGCGGATCCCGCTATTTATCGTGTAGAAATTATTGATGATTTCGGTGATACGTTAATCGTGCAGCAGCGCCCTATCCCGGATATGAACGAGTTTGTCAAACTGCTTTCTCACTACTTCACTCCGAATATCCCAAGCTTCACGACCGATCTGCACAAACCGGAATCAAATGTATTGGTTGGCCGCTTAAGTTTCTCTGTTGACGGTACTTCTCTAGCAACAGAATTCATCAACAAAACTACTCAGGTGCTTCTGTTTGATCTGTTGAGAAATGTTCTGTTGACCAGCATCTTGCTACTTTTCTTTTATCGGAAGCTCTCCTTACCCATCATCAACTTAAACAAATGGGTTCGCTCGCTCAAACACAAGCAGCACATCACACTTCCTCCAGTCCGAGAACATAAAGATGAGATCAGCGAACTGGCTTTTACTTTCCACAAGTTGTGGAAGGACAGAGAAGAAGCAGAAGCAAAACTTAATCAACTTGCTTATTACGATAGTCTGACTGGGTTAGCAAACCGTAGCTTATTATTGCAAAACCTATCAGAAGCGATTGATAAAGCGCGACTTCTCAAAACTACGGGAGTGCTTTTTTATATCGACATTGACCGCTTTAAAACCATCAATGATTCATTAGGCCACACTATCGGTGACAAGTTGATCAAAGCGATTGCTCTGCGGATGGAAGGGTGGGCTAAAAAAGGCTACATGCCAGCACGAATTGGCGGTGACGAGTTTGCTATTCTTAATCACGATGTCGCCGCTAGAGATATCGAGAGCGCTGCCAAGCAGCTACTTGCTTTAATTTCAAACCCCTATTTAATCGATGGTCACCAGCTCTACTGCACCGTTAGTCTTGGTATCACAACCTTTCCAGAGAACATCACCACAAACATTGATCTCCTGCGTCAGGCAGACACAGCCTTATACCGTGCCAAAGTGGGTGGACGAAACAATTATGTTTTTTACAAACCCGAGATGCAGGCGCAAATTGAATCGTTCTTAGCCATAGAAAAAGGGCTGCATGAGGCGCTTTCAAATAATCAGCTTGAACTCTATTACCAGCCTCAAGTAGACATTCACCATAATATCGTCGGTGTTGAAGCATTGATTCGCTGGAATCACCCTCAAAAAGGTCTGTTACCACCGGGATTATTTATGCATATCGCAGAAGAAACCGGGCAAATCCTTCAAATTGGCAACTGGATTATAGAACAAGCTTGTTATCAGTATGCACAGTGGAAAAAAGCCGGAGTGCTTCCGCCACATTTCCGCCGCTTAGCCATCAACATCAGTCCTTTACAATTTGCTCAAGACAGCTTCGTTGAGTTTATCAATGACATTTTGCAACAAGTGGAAATCTCAGGGGAACATATAGAACTTGAGATAACCGAAGGTCTGCTGCTAGAGAATGTTGAAAGCTCTATGGAGAAAATGGCAAAGCTCAAGCAGAACCACATCAATATCTCTATCGACGATTTTGGTACAGGCTACTCGTCGCTGCGCTACTTAAAGCATCTCTCTGTCGATATGTTGAAAATAGACCGTTCTTTTGTGACTCAACTTCATTTGGATGAAAGTGATCAAGCGATTGTCGATACGATCCTCATGATGGCTCGAAGACTCAATTTGGAAGTGATCGCGGAAGGGGTGGAAAATATTGATGAACTCAACGCGCTAAAAGAACTAGGATGTGAGCAATTCCAAGGATATCTATTTGATAAACCACTGCCAGTAAATGACATTGAGCAGCGCTTTCAAGACAATCACTATAAAGATATGGCCAACCATAGCCACGTTATTCGCCTTGGTAACAAATAGCCACCAGCCTCGACTAGCTGCTACAAGAAGAAGTAGTAGCTCATGATAATGGCGTCTTCTTTACCTTTTTCTGTCGGATAGTAGTTCACTCGGCGGTCTATCTCGTTGAAACCGAGATTTTGGTATAGATCAAACGCGCGAGTATTACTTTCTCGAACTTCAAGCCAGGCACTCTCCGCTTTGACGTCTTCACAATGAGTTAAGAAAAATTCAGCCAATTGCTTACCATAGCCCTTCCCCTGCACCGCAGGATCAATCGCGATATTAAGCAAAGAGACTTCACCTACGATGTTTTGTGCGTAGAAATAGCCAATCACTTTATCGTCTAGCAGCATACAAAAGTGACAAGCACCTCGGCTGTCTAGCTGACGAACCATTGACTCTTTCCAAGGATGGCTGTGAGCCTGCTGCTCGATTTGCCACACTGAATCCAGATGTTGTTCTTCTATCGGTAAAAACTGAATCGACATAAAATTAATTCGCCTCGTAAGAACATATCTGCTGCCATAAATCGCGGCGGTGTTGGGTGTTACCGTCTACTTCGGACAATGGTGGTGTGTGGAGTTTTTTGATGCCGGAAATACTTGTATCATCGCAACCAGCAAACCAGATCCACTCTAGGCTTGAGAGATCTAGACTCGTCAGATTGTGTAAATGAGCATGCTGAGCTTGCTGCAAATCCACATTGAAGCTCTTCAACACTCTTTCAAACAGTGTCACTTCGCTTGGGGTTGGATAGCTTTCACTGACCAGCAACAATTTACACTCTTTGTCTAACCCGACTTTCGAAGCTTGATAACCTTGTAAACGCTCAGGATGAACCAGCTCCCAGCTTTGAATTCCCATCGCTTGTAAGTATTGTTGCTCTTGATTAGGCATAGTAATGATCAGTTCAGGCCTGTTGGCTAAGTAGTACATGATGATGTAAGCGAATGCTAACAAACTTCCTATGGAATCACCACAGCTCATAGAGAGCGTAAAGCTATTAAGCCATCAGCCGAAATTGCTTGTTCAACAGGTGATAACTCGAATAGAAATATCTAGATAAATCAACAAAGGTAAAAAGTAAGAAGAAGCGGACGCTTCTTCTTAATGGAACGATTTAAGCGAGTTCATTAAACTCTGGGCAATATTCAATTAGCCCTTGGCGGTTATCGAGTTCGTTTTCCCACAATGCGACAATTTGAAATGCGTCCGCAGGTACTTCCCACTGGCATGTAAAGCCGAATTGATTGGCAGATTTAAAGCCAAAACGTTGGTAGTAATCAGGGTTACCAAGAACAACGCAGGCTGGATAACCCAGTTCACCAAGAGAAGCCAAACCTTCGTTAACTAACTCTGCACCAATGCCCTGTTTTCGGTACTCTGCTTTTACGGCTAAAGGAGCTAAACCTTGCCAATTAAGATGCTCACCAGCCAATGATACTGGGCTAAACATCGCGAACCCCACCACTTCGCCATCGTCTTCACAGGCAACCAGTGACAGCGTGCGATTACCATTCTCGCGCAGAGCCATTACTAAGTTTGCTTCCGCTTCGGTATCAAATACCGATTTCAGTAATTGGTCTACAACCAGAATATCGGCTGGAGCCTCAGTTCGAATAAGCATTCACTACCTCTTTATGTGCGTTAGGTGCTTGCATGCCTTTATGCACAAAATCGGCCAGTTGGTGAAGTAAAATTTGCAAAGCTTTCGGTAATTGTTCCAAATCCACACTGTCCATCAAGTTTTTGACTTCTAAGCCTAGCTCGGTATCGCCTTCAATTGACAGTCTGCGCTGGAAAAATAACGTGTCCGGATCTTCTTTGCGACCTGCAATCAGAACCAGATCATTCAAGTTGCCGCTGAAACTCACATCTTCATCTTTAATGTTGTCTGCAACCACAAGCTTGTCGTCTTCATAGCTGACATACCAACACAAGTTCATATCGCGGATTTCAACTTTTAACCACTTGCCTTCGAGGAACTCAAAATCACCATCTTCAAGCGCTTCATGGAAGACCATTTTCATGCCATCGAGTAAGGCTTTTTTTGCACAAACTTAGGCAATAAGTGGACTGGAGATCTCAAAATTGATGCTGCATTTTGAACTAGTTGAATACGAATGTTGTTAATCACGCCCTTTATCCGTTACCTTTGTCTTTGGAAAACTCATCATACGGGATGTGATAGTGGCGAACCCTGTTATGCATCAAGAAATTGTGCAACGCAGAGAAGCTTTTCTAACCGTGAAATCAACGTTATAGTTAGTACGTATCGCTCTTAAATAATTCTTATTGAACAAATAAGCGCTTAAACACAGTTGGTAGTTTCTTAATGCCGTCGCAAATGCCTTCGCAACATTTACAGCACTGGTTCGCAAAAATAACGTCTAACAGTCCGTTCTTTTTTGCCATATTAGATGACCAACATAATTATGTCATGGTCAACGAAAGGTATTGTGATGTCTCGGGTTTAACCGCGACTGAACTGGTTGGAATGAATGACTCGCAAATTCTTGGCGAGCGATTTTACAACCACCTCAGAGGCTATTACCAAAGAGCATTCGATGGCGAAACTCTAGAAGCTGAAATGACGCTCCATGACATCGACATGGAAATGAGTCTTCACTTCTCACTCTCTCCCATTTTCAGTGACAAAAAAGACGTGGAATACATTGTTTTCCATGCCATTGATACCTCTGAAAAACAAATCCTCATCCGCTCTCTGGAAGATTCTGAAAATAAATTTTCGACCCTGACCACTTTATTGCCGGATGGCTTACTGTTAGTAGAAGATGATTTCATTATTTCAGCCAACCCTTCAGCAGCGCGCTTACTGGGATTTGAAGATACCTCAGATTTGCTGGATGAAGAGCTGTCACGCTTGTTTATTGATGAAAAAACCAAAGGCGTGTTTAACGCTAAACTGGGTGAGCTTTTAACAGATAACCCACTGGTATGTTTAACTGGCCCTCGTTGTGGTTTTGAGCGCCGAGTACAGCTGCATGCTGGTACAACTCAAATACTGGGCAGCAACTCCCAGTTAATTCTGATTCAGGATGCTTCTCAAGCGACGAAACAGCTTTCCGCTACCAGTCATACAGATATCCATGTCGATTCATTAACAGGCTTGTACAACCGATTAGGTTTTACTAAACGCCTAGAGCATTTAATTCAAAACGACACGCCACTGGTGATGTTGTATTTGGATATCGATAACTTTAAGAATATCAACGACTCTCTGGGTCACCACATCGGCGACAAAGTGATTCAGGAAGTGTCGTCACGTTTGAAACGTTTACTGCCACAACAAGCAATTTTAGGCCATTTGGGTGGTGATGAATTTGGTCTGATTTTGCCAGAACCAGAACACAACCGCTCTGCTGAAATGCTGGCTGAACGTATTATCTCTCTGATCAACCAGCCGTTTGATTTGCATCACTTCAGTAAGCGCCTAGCCTGTTCGATTGGTAGTGTGCAATATCCGGGCGACGGTAACGACGCTCGTATTTTGCTGCAAAATGCCGATACCGCGATGTATGAAGCGAAAGATCGTGGCCGTAACCGCCTTATCAAGTTCCACGATCAGATGAACAAAGAAGCGCGCATGCGCTTATGGCTTGAGATCGAACTGCAAAAAGCCCTTCAGCAGAATGGCTTAGAAGTGTGGTATCAACCAAAAGTGAATGCTCGTGATTTCAGCGTCAACGGTGCAGAAGCTCTGGTTCGCTGGAAACACCCTGTAGAAGGCTACATCAGCCCTGCGGCATTCATTCCTGTCGCGGAAAAAGCAGGTTTGATTGAACACCTTGGCCGCGTGGTCATGCGTGATGTCTTTGCCACAGTGAAACGTTGGAAACAACAAGGCATCCTTCCGGGACGAGTGGCGATCAACATCTCTCCAGAGCAATTTGGTAACCCACAATTAATCGACTATCTCGAGAAGCTACTGCGTACGACATCGCTTGATCCTAGCTGTATTACTTTCGAACTGACTGAAAGTGCCGTGATGAGCGATAGTGAACACACCTTGCAAATGCTGAACGCAATCAAGAAGTTAGGCTTCAACCTCTCTATCGACGATTTCGGTACGGGCTACTCATCACTGGCGTATCTTGCACGATTCCCTATTGATGAACTTAAGATTGACCGTGCTTTCATTACTGATATAGATACGCTACCTAAGCAGATAACCGTAATCGAAAACATCATTAACCTTGGTCGCTCACTGAACTTATCTGTGGTTGCAGAAGGTGTTGAAACACAACAACAAGCAACCCTGCTCTCCAACCTGAATTGTCATTCAATTCAAGGGTTCCATTTCCATCGCCCACAGCCTAAACATGAAGTGGAAGAACTGTTCGCTAAGCACCGTCGCCACCGTAAATCACTCTAAGTGAGTAAATTTTTCCTTATTCACTGAAACCTGCCTTACATCAAATTGATATCCATTGTTTATTCTTAAAATATGGTCACTTTTTCATAAAAATAAGTAACCGAGCAATGGAACTTCTCTGTCCAGCTGGTAATTTACCCGCTCTAAAAACAGCCATTGATTGTGGTGCAGATGCCGTTTATATCGGCTTCAAAGACGACACCAATGCCCGCCACTTTGCAGGGTTGAATTTCACAGGCAACAAACTGAACAAAGCCGTTCAATATACTCATGATCATGGAAAGAAAATCCATGTCGCATTAAACACTTTCGCTCATCCAGATGGTTTTGAACGATGGACTAACGCTGTCGATCAGGCTGCGGATCTTGGTATTGATGCATTGATCGTGGCTGACGTTGCGATTCTTGATTACGCTGCGAACAAATACCCAGATTTGGAACTACACCTTTCGGTTCAAGCGTCAGCAACCAACGTCAAAGCCGTTGAGTTTTACCACAATAACTTCAACGTTAAACGAGTGGTATTGCCTCGCGTACTCTCTATCCATCAAGTAAAACAGCTTTCACGTAACATCCCTGAAGGTGTTGATCTTGAAGTGTTTGCATTTGGTAGCTTATGCATTATGTCGGAAGGTCGCTGTTATCTCTCCTCTTACATGACGGGTGAATCGCCAAATACGGTCGGCGCGTGTTCTCCAGCGAAATATGTGCGCTGGCAAGAAACTGAGTCAGGCTTAGAGTCACGACTGAATGAAATTCTTATCGACAAGTACGCAGCAGGCGAAAATGCGGGTTACCCAACCTTATGTAAAGGTCGCTTTATGGCGAACATTGATGGTGAAGAAAAACGCTACCACGCGTTAGAAGAACCAACCAGTCTCAATACTCTTTCGCTGTTACCTGAGCTTTTCGCAGCGAATGTTGCCTCAGTAAAAATTGAAGGCCGTCAGCGTAGCCCTGCTTATGTAGAACAAGTGACGCGCACTTGGCGCGCAGCGATTGATCGCTACCTTGCTAATCCTCAAAGCTATCACGTAGAAAGTGCTTGGGATGCCACACTTGCAAACGTATCTGAAGGCACGCAAACCACGCTCGGTGCATATCACCGAAAATGGCAGTAATCGGTAGTAAGGGGAAATTATGAAATACGCACTAGGCCCGCTACTTTATTTCTGGCCAAAACAAGATGTCGAAAACTTTTACCAACAAGCTAAAGAGAGCAGCGCTGATGTTATTTATCTGGGCGAAACGGTTTGCTCCAAACGTCGTGAGATGAAACCACAACACTGGTTTGATATCGCTAAAGAGCTATCTTCTGCTGGTAAACAAGTGGTTCTTTCGACAATGGCACTATTTGAAGCGCCAAGCGAAATCAACGTACTAAAGAAGTATATTGATAATGGTGACTTCGCGATTGAAGCCAATGACGTTTCTGCTATTCAGATGGCTCATGAGAAAGGAATACCTTTCATTGTGGGGCCTGCCGTGAATACCTATAACGCGTACGCACTACAGATCTTTCTAAAGCAAGGTATGACTCGCTGGTGTATGCCTGTTGAACTATCTCGCGATTGGCTTAACAACGTTTTGCTTCAGTGTGAAAAGATCGGTATTCGCAATCAATTTGAAGTGGAAGTATTTAGTCACGGCTATCTCCCTCTCGCCTATTCAGCTCGCTGTTTTACTGCTCGCGCAGAGAACAGAGCTAAAGATGAATGCGAAACCTGCTGTATTAAGTATCCAACCGGTATTCAAGTCAGCAGTCAGGAAGGTCAATCCGTTTTCAACTTAAACGGTATCCAAACTCAGTCTGGCTATTGTTATAACCTGATGAACGACTTACCGAGCATGGAAGGTTTAGTGGATGTGGTTCGTTTAAGTCCTCTGGGTGTCGAAACCTTCCAGCACTTAAACAATTTCAAACAAAACGAACACGGTGGTCATCCAACCAAGTTAGAGAGTCAGCAATGTAATGGTTACTGGCATCAACTGGCGGGGCTGGAAGTAAAAAACATCTAGTAGATGTGACATTAAAAAAGCGAGGTATCAGCCTCGCTTTTCTGTATTTCAAATTAAACTCAGACAGACCTTACGGCTTACTTTGCCAGCTAATTTTCTGATGCTTAACCAAACCAGCAGACAGAATACACAGCACACCACCAAGGCCAGCGTAACGCACCGCAGTTTGCGCTTTAGCTTCGACTTTTGGTTTGGCATGGAAAGCAACGCCAAGACCAGCTGCTTCCATCATCACAAGATCATTCGCGCCGTCACCAACAGCAACAGTATTGTGCATTTCAATATCAAACTGAGTCGCGAGTTCCTCTACGATATCCGCTTTGGTTTGAGCAGTCACAACATCGCCAAGCACCTTGCCGGTTAGCTTGCCATCGATAATTTCTAAGGTGTTTGATTGAGCATGATCTAAGTTGAGCATCGCTTTCAAATGATCAGAGAAATAGGTAAAACCGCCAGAGGCAATCGCGGTTTTCCAGCCAAATGCTTGTAGCGTTTCAACCAGTTCTTGCAGCTCTTCCATCAAAGGCAGTGTTGAACGAACAGACTCTAAAATCGATTCATCGGCACCACTCAGTTTTCCAACACGCTGACGCAGGCTTTGTTCGAAATCGAGTTCGCCTTGCATCGCACGTTCTGTCACTTCAGCGACTTCATCACCAACACCCGCAAGCTTGGCGATTTCATCAATACACTCAATCTTAATTGCTGTAGAGTCCATATCCATCACAATCAAACCCGGTTTTGATAAATCAGGCACCTCATTGATGCGAGCGTAATCTAAACCTAAACCCTGTAAGATTTTCTCATGTTCGCCCGTCAGCTCACCGGACATCAAAGCGACTTCATAAGGACCGACTTTCCACGCATCTATAATGGCGTTGAAATAACCGGTAAAGAAATCAATATCGTCAAACTGCTGCGCTGTTAAAAAGTGGCCAAAAACAATCCAGTTGGCTTTGCTTTTGTCTAGTTGACGAGATAAACGAGTTTCAGGCAGACGATTGATAAGAGACGTATGTTTTTTGATAGCTAGCATAATAGTTAAGGCATCCATGTCTTCGTATAAGCAGACGTTACCCTATTGCAATTTAAAAACGCAAGTCTCAATATGTGCAAAGTCTGATTTTCTTTGGATTAACTCGATTATGGACGGTTCTTTGTTCTCGTTTCGTATGGTTATTCGCCTACTAACCTTACTGCTGTTGATTGGTATGTTCGTTATCACAATTAAAAATAGTGTTGTGATCAGTAAAGGTAACGAACGTATTCAAGCAAACCAGCTAGAAACACTCACGAAGGTATTGATTACTCAAGCCTCGCTAACCGCAGGCAGAAGTATCGCAGAGCAGGATCAAGAGCGTCTGCTTAATCTCACCAATCAACTTGCCCAAGACCGCTTGGTATTTGATGCAACGATTTATGATTCTGAAGGTGTAAAACTCGCCTCCAGTGATTCAGCGCTAAGCGTAAGAGAAGTGCTTGGTTTGGATACACCTTTGCAAACGGCAAGTATTGGTCGCCAGCAACTTGTTGAGCCTGTGATGCATGATGGAAACCTGATCGGTTTTGTTCGTATTACGTTTGAGACTGGTAAGGTGACAGCGATTTCCGATCATCACTATCGTAAGAGTGATCGCTACATGTACCTGATGGTTATCATGAGCTTTATCAGTGGCGTGTTGTTCACTCTGCTACTGAAACGTAAGCCGAAGTCGAAAGGTGAAAACCTGTTGCTGCAGAACGCGGAATAGCGTTTTAGTTGAGAACGTTAGCTAAAACGCACCATATAAACAAAAACCTCAGCCAAAGCTGAGGTTTTTTCTTTTATTCAGAATAAATAAGCAAATAGATAAGAAAGCTTAGTAACCTTCTTGATCACCAATCAATACTGAATCTAATGCGATAAGCATCATGTCGTTAAACGTGGTTTGACGCTCTTCAGACGTGGTCGCTTCGCCTGTTTTGATGTGGTCAGATACAGTACAGATAGTCAGCGCTTTTGCACCGTATTCTGCAGCAACACCGTAGATACCCGCCGCTTCCATTTCAACACCAACGATACCGTATTTGTCCATTACGTCGAACATAGATGGATCTGGCGTGTAGAACAGTTCAGCAGAGAAAAGGTTACCTACTTTCACGTCGATACCGCGTGCTTTTGCTGCTTCTTCTGCCGCTTTTACCATTTTGTAATCTGCGATTGCAGCAAAGTCATGGTCTTTGAAGCGAATACGGTTCACTTTAGAATCCGTACATGCGCCCATGCCGATAACGACATCACGTACTTTGATATCTTCGTTAACAGCACCACAGCTGCCCACGCGAATCACTTTCTTCACGCCGTAATCTTTGATTAGCTCAGTTACGTAGATAGAACATGATGGGATACCCATACCGTGGCCCATAACAGAGATCTTACGGCCTTTGTAAGTACCAGTGAAACCAAACATATTACGTACGTCACACACTTGAACCACATCTTCTAAGAAGGTTTCAGCGATGTATTTCGCACGTAGTGGATCACCCGGCATCAGTACAACGTCTGCGAATGCACCCATTTCAGCATTAATATGAGGAGTAGCCATTATCTTGTTCCTTATGATGTTAGGTGCTCGAATTGCACCTTTACCAAACTGATAATTGGGGCTCAATGCTATCCTATCCACTCAGATAGAGACTAAGCCCCTAAGAAATTACAAAAAGTTCTTACCGTAATCCATTGGCGAAATGCCAAAGTAGCTTGCTAGGCTTTGACCAATATCAGCGAATGTTTCGCGACGGCCTAATGAACCCGGAGCCACTTTCTTACCGTAAACAATCACAGGGATGTGTTCACGAGTATGGTCAGTACCTTGCCATGTTGGGTCACAACCATGGTCAGCCGTCAGAATCAGTACATCATCTTCTTGCATTAATTCTAGAACTTCAGGTAGACGCTTATCGAAATATTCTAGTGCTGCGGCATAACCTGCTACATCACGACGGTGACCGTAAGCTGAGTCAAAATCAACAAAGTTAGTGAAGACGATAGTGTCATCACCCGCTTGTTGAATCTGCTCTAGTGTTGCTTCAAACAGCGCAGGAATACCCGTTGCTTTCACTTTCTTAGTGATACCGCAATTTGCGTAGATGTCTGCAATCTTACCGATAGACACTACGTTGCCCTGCTTCTCTTCAACCAGTTTTTGCAGCACAGTTGTTGAAGGTGGCTCAACAGAAAGGTCGCGGCGGTTACCCGTACGCTCAAATTGACCTTTACCAGCACCAACGAATGGACGCGCAATAACACGACCAATGTTGTAATCCGCCAGTTCTTCACGGGCAATTTGGCAAAGCTCAAGTAAGCGATCTAGACCAAAAGTCTCTTCGTGACACGCGATTTGAAATACTGAGTCAGCTGAAGTATAGAAGATAGGCTTGCCAGTCTTCATATGTTCTTCACCTAGATCATCCAGAACCTGCGTACCAGAAGCGTGACAGTTACCTAGGAAATCATCCAGACCTGCGCGAGCAAGAATGCGATCGGTCAGCTCTTTAGGGAAACTGTTTTGTTTGTCAGTGAAATAGCCCCATTCAAATAGAACAGGAACACCAGCAATTTCCCAGTGACCAGACGGAGTATCTTTACCAGAAGACAGCTCAGCCGCATGACCATAAGCACCGATGATGTCTGCTTTATCATCCAATCCCGGAGCAAAACGACCAGTAGACTCTTTGTGCGCCATTGCAAGACCAAGCTTAGACAGGTTTGGCAATGTTAGTGGACCTTTACGATCAGCGTTATCTGCTAAACCTTGTGCACATTGATCAGCAATATGACCGAGTGTATCTGCACCAACGTCACCAAAATCTTTAGCATCCGCGGTTTCGCCGATACCGAATGAATCTAAAACTAAAATAAATGCTCTTTTCATAACTCTTTCCTCACCAATCTTTCCTGAACGAACTACACGTCTTCTGCACGGATCTGACGGTAAACATCAGGAGTTGGGACGTATTCACCACCGACTTTAATCGCATTTTGTAGTGCGTTTGCCGCTTCTTGCCACTGCTCTTCACTACGCGCGTGAATGAACGCTAACGGCTTATTGCTATCTGCAACTTCACCAAGGCGAATGAAGTTATCAAAGCCTACTGCGTAATCGATAGTATCTGTTGCTACACGACGACCACCGCCCATACCAACCACAGCCATACCAATCGCACGAGTATCCATAGCCGATACCACACCCGACTGAGCTGCGTACACAGGTTTGATGATTTGAGCTTTATCTAAGTAGTTTTCGTAGTTTTCAACGAAGTCTGCTGGGCCACCAAGTCCTGCAACCATCTTACCAAAGCGCTCTGCTGCTTGGCCGTTGTCCAATACTGCTTGCAGTTTTTGACGAGCTTCAACGCTGTCTTTGGCTAGTTTTCCTAGCACCAACATTTCAGCACAAGAAGCCATAGTCACTTCAAGTAGACGAGGGTTACGGTATTCGCCCGTTAGGAAACGAACCGCTTCACGTACTTCAACAGCGTTACCCGCAGAAGAAGCCAATACTTGGTTCATATCCGTTAAAATTGCCGTTGTTTTGGTACCAGCACCATTCGCAACCGCAACGATAGATTTAGCTAGTTCTTCTGACGCTTCATAAGTTGGCATAAACGCGCCAGAACCTACTTTCACGTCCATCACTAATGATTCAAGACCTGCGGCTAATTTCTTCGAAAGAATAGAAGCAGTGATCAGCGAGATATTATCAACGGTTGCTGTGATATCTCGTGTTGCGTAAACGCGTTTATCTGCTGGTGCTAAATCACCAGTCTGACCGATGATCGCCACACCTGCTTGCTTAGTCACTTGACCAAACACGTCATTCGTTGGAGTGATGTTATAGCCAGGGATAGACTCTAATTTATCAAGAGTACCGCCAGTGTGGCCTAATCCACGACCAGAGATCATAGGAACATAACCACCGCAAGCCGCAACCATAGCGCCTAGCATCAGTGAAGTTACGTCACCCACACCACCTGTCGAATGTTTATCAACAATCGGGCCATCAAAGTTCATATGGCTCCAATCGATAACCATGCCTGAATCGCGCATTGCACAAGTGAGAGCGATACGCTCTGGCATTGTCATTTCACGGAAGAATACAGCCATTGCGAAAGCTGCAATTTGTCCTTCAGAAACCGTGTTATTCGCCACACCTTGAATGAAGAAGTTGATCTCTTCTGTGGTCAGGATTTCTCCATCACGTTTTCTTCTGATTATTTCTTGAGGTAAATACATTAGTGCCTCCCTAGCCCCGAACCAATTGGATGGGTAACTATGGTTTTTTACTATTTAGAAATGAAGATGGCGCAATGCGCCATCTTGTAAAACAGAACGATTAGTAAGCCGCTGGATCAGCTTTCTCGTTTGTTACTTCTAATGTATTTAGTAGATTGGTTAGCAGGCTTGACGCACCGAAACGGTAGTGACGGCTGTCCACCCACTTATCACCTAGGATTTCGTCAGCCATCGCTAGGTAATCACGAGCATCTTCAGCTGTACGCACACCACCTGCAGGTTTAAAACCTACAGTTTCAGCAACGTTCATGTCACGAATCACTTCTAACATCATACGTGCGTATTCAGGCGTTGCGTTTACTGGCACTTTACCTGTTGAAGTTTTGATGAAGTCTGCGCCTGCTTCGATAGAGATTTGTGACGCTTTTTTGATTAGTGCTTCTTCTTTTAGCTCACCCGTTTCGATGATCACTTTAAGAAGAACAGTTGAACCACAAGCTTCTTTACATTGTTTAACTAAGTCGAAACCTACTTTCTCGTTACCAGCAATAAGAGCACGGTAAGGGAAAACGACGTCTACTTCGTCAGCGCCGTATGCTACTGCTGCTTTCGTTTCAGAGACTGCAATTTCCACATCGTCATTACCGTGTGGGAAGTTAGTTACTGTTGCAATGCGAACTTCTGGGGTTCCTTGCTCACGAAGGGTCTTCTTAGCAATAGGAATAAAGCGAGGGTAAATACAGATTGCAGCAGTATTGCCTACTGGGCTTTTTGCATCGTGACAAAGCTGGATTACTTTCGCATCCGTGTCATCATCATTCAGTGTTGTTAAGTCCATCAGTTTAAGTGCACGTAGTGCTGCTGCTTTTAAATCGCTCATTTCTAACTCCGATCAATATATTCAATTAGTTCACTACCAAGGCGACTGTCATACGTCTATTTTGATAGCCACAAATGAACGGACTTGGTTCCTTGAAGACTCGGTGAGTGTTTAAAGTTCACCAATTGCTATCCTTGTCACCGCACAGTACCCATTTGGGTCTATGGCACAACAATCTGTGATTGCGGTGTCTTTCAGTTTCAGTATCAGGCAGTTTCAGTTTTAGACATTAGCTGCCTTTCAAAAACGCCGTTGTGGTTAACCTATCCAATTGGCTTCACTACGTCGTTTTGATATTCGCTTACTTCCTTCGGCAAGTGAATACAGTATAGATATTTATCACAAAACTGTAGTCCCATTCGAAGAGCAAACGGTTTGTATCTCAAAAATGGTCAATTTCTGACATCCTTGAGACACAAGGCTTTTCAATGCAATCCATTACAAAAAATCACTCTTTGTCATGCCCTGAAAAGCAAAAACACCCCGCAGCAATATTCTTGCTACGGGGTGAGATTAAACGGCGTCTATATATCGTTCTCTAAAACAAATTAGAAAGAGATAAAGAAGCCAGCAATTGTTGCAGCCATCAAGTTAGATAGCGTACCAGCAATCACTGCTTTGATACCCATACGAGCGATATCGTGACGACGAGTCGGAGCTAGACCACCTAGACCACCTAGTAGAATCGCGATAGAAGATAGGTTCGCGAAGCCACATAGAGCGAATGAGATGATAGCTTGAGTCTTAACAGACATTAGCTGACCCGTTGCCGCAACTACTTGAGCGTTTTCACCCACGTATGGTACGAAGTTTAGGTAAGCAACGAATTCGTTTACAACCGTCTTCTGACCGATGAATGAACCTGCAATTGTTGCTTCTTCCCACGGCACACCGATTACGAATGCTAGAGGAGCAAAGATCCAACCTAGAAGAAGTTCTAGAGTTAGCTCAGGCATACCGAACCAACCACCTAGACCGCCTAGGATACCGTTTAGAAGAGCGATCAGACCGATGAATGCGATTAGCATTGCACCAACGTTCAGAGCAAGTTGTAGACCTGCTGCTGCACCGCCCGCTGCTGCGTCGATAACGTTAGCTGGTTTGTCATCGCCACCTTCAAGAGCATCTTCAATGTTCTCTTGTGGTTGATCAACTTCAGGGAAAAGGATCTTAGCGAACAGTAGACCACCTGGTGCCGCCATGAATGATGCTGCAACTAGGTACTCTAGTGGAACACCCATTGATGCGTAACCCGCAAGTACACCACCAGCAACAGAAGCCAAACCACCACACATTACTGCGAACAGCTCAGATTGAGTCATTTTTGGAACAAATGGGCGAACAACAAGTGGAGCCTCAGTTTGACCAACGAAAATGTTAGCTGCTGCAGACATAGATTCTGCGCGAGATGTGCCTAGAGCTTTCTGCAGACCACCACCTAGAATCTTAATTACCCATTGCATGATGCCTAGGTAGTAAAGAACTGAGATTAATGCAGAAAAGAAAATCAGTGTTGGAAGAACACGGAAAGCGAAGATGAAGCCACCGCCACCGAACACTTCGAACATCTTGTCAGAAACAAGACCACCGAATAGGAAAGAAGTACCGTCATTACCGTAGTTAATAACGTTAGATACCCCGCTAGAGAAACCAGCAAGTAAATCGCGGCCCCATGGGACATAAAGTACAAATGCACCTAGTGCAAATTGGATAGCGAATGCGCCACCCACGGTTCTTAAGTTAATAGCTTTGCGGTTATTTGAAAGTAGTACTGCGATTGCAAGTAAAACGATCATACCGACTAGGCTCATAAACGTACTCATAGTTTATGGCTTCCTTATAGTTTAATTTGGCGTGTTAAACATTGGGTTGTTTTCGGGGTGCGATTATACGCATCTCTCACCGCAAAAAGTAATATATGCATCACGCATTTTTAGGTAATGGTTCAACATTACATTCAAAAACAAGAAGCAAGTCACAATAAAACCCTAAAACAGCGGGGTTTTGACCTTATCAGCAACATATAGCCAACAAATTGTAGTCTACATTCGACAAAACGCTGCAACCGTTTGCCCATAAAAGAAGGTAACAAATTCTCGAGTTTTAACGACAACTTCCTGACACTTACCACCCAACTTGGCGAAAAACACTAATTTTAATCTCAGGCAAAACATGAGTGTTCCATCACACTTGAATGTTACATTTTTCACTCAACCTCACTACAAATTTGTATTCAAACGCACATTCAACACCGTACAAATTAGAAGACGATTCATCCATACATATAACCAATAAGTTGGCTTACCATTTGCTTAGTGAGCTGAACGCTATGAAAACGGCGGATAGCAAAGTAACTAAATCGTCATTTTGCACTATTTTGGTGATTCAAATCACATATATGGTGAGTCTAATTTCTTGTAAACGCTCGGAATTAACAAATAGACATACATTTATGGCTAATTAGTTTCTTCCTTTACAAAAAAATGTGATTTGGTGTGAGGTATTCGACTTTTTTTTGCAGCGCAAACGATAAACTTATACACGATCAAACTAGCTCACCAATAATTCATTCAAACTATTGATATTTTGTTTTTTGGGTTTGTTGGACTTTTGTTAAAGGTCAGCAGTCTCTCGTCTAGTACAGTGGTATTGCAACATAGGTATATAACAGTGAAAAAATCTATTATAAAAATCTCAGCACTTGCTTTAGCGGTTTCGTCATTTCACGTATTCGCAGAAGCAAAACCAGCCGTAATCTATGATACAGCGGGTAAATTCGATAAATCGTTCAACGAAGCGGTATATCAAAATGGTGTAAAAGTGATGGCTGCGGAAGGTACTGAAGTTCGCGAATTTGAACCTCAAAATGAGGCTCAACGTGAACAAGGTCTTCGTCGTTTAGCAAGCCGCGGTTTTAGCCCTATTGTTGCAGTAGGCTTTAATATGGCATCCGCTGTAGAAAAAGTGGCAACTGAGTTCCCAGACATTCACTTCACAATTCTTGACTCAGTTGTTGATAAACCAAACGTTCAATCAATCGTATTTAAAGAGCACGAAGGTTCATTCCTAGTGGGTGCACTTGCTGCGAAAGCGTCAAAATCAGGCGTAGTTGGCTTCGTTGGCGGTATGGATATCCCTCTTATCCGTAAATTCCAATGTGGTTATGAGCAAGGTGCTAAATACACCAACCCAAGCATCACTGTTCTACAAAACATGACAGGTTCAACTCCAGCAGCGTTTGCTGACCCTGCAAAAGGTTCTGAGCTTGCTAAATCTCAATTCTCTAAAGGTGTTGACGTTGTTTACGCGGCAGCTGGCGGTACTGGTCTAGGTGTTTACCAAGCAGCGAAAGATGCAGGCAAACTAGCGATCGGTGTTGACTCAAACCAAAACCACCTACAACCAGGCACAATGCTAACTTCAATGGTTAAGCTAGTAGGTGCAGCTTCAGTTGATACTTGGAAAGAAGAGATGAACGGTACTTGGCAACCTGGTATCAAAGCTCTTGGTCTTAAAGAGAATGCGGTTGACTGGGCATACGATGACAACAACAAGTCTCTGATCACTGACGAAATGAAAGCTTACATGGATACGCTAAAAGCAGACATTATCGCAGGCAAAATCAAGATTCACGACTACATGTCTAATAACAAGTGTGAGTACTAATTTAGTTCTTAATACTTAGTTAAAACAATACGTTCCGTTTGGAAATGTCATACGCCGCTGCTTGCTCAGCGGCGTATGGTTTATTTGGCTGCTCGGTCAAGCGCATCCATTTGAATATGGCCTTAGGGTCTGTTGACCTCATTAGTTCAGGAAGTTTTTACGTGACGCAATCTCAAAACTATGCCATCGAGCTTAAAAAAATCGATAAACGCTTTGGTGCCGTTCACGCGAATAAAGCTATCGATTTAAAAGTTCCAGCAGGTACGATTCACGGCATTATCGGTGAAAATGGCGCTGGTAAATCCACCTTGATGAGCATCATCTACGGTTTTTATACACCAAACTCAGGTGAGATGTTTGTCGATGGTAAACCATATAACCCTAACAACTCTCAAGAAGCGATTGCCGCAGGGATAGGCATGGTTCACCAACACTTTATGTTGGTTGATACCTTCACGGTTCTTGAAAACGTCGTTCTCGGCGCTGAATCAGGCTGGAAACTAGAAGACAGCTTAAAAGCCGCAAGAAAGAAACTGCACCAAATAGAAAAAGACTACGGTTTAGATGTTCCACTAGATAAATTGGTTGGTGACCTACCTGTTGGTTTGCAACAGCGAGTAGAAATTCTTAAAGCTCTCTACCGCGATGCAAAACTGCTTATTCTTGATGAACCAACTGGCGTGTTAACACCTCAAGAAGCGGATCACTTATTCGCAATTCTGGACAAACTTCGTAGTCAAGGCACAACGGTTATCATCATCACTCATAAACTGCGTGAAGTACTGGCTATTACCGACAACATTTCAGTCATGCGCCAAGGTCAGATGGTTGCAGATGTAAAAACCTCAGACACCAACCGCGAAGAGCTTGCAGAACTGATGGTGGGTCGTAAAGTTCGCTTAAAAGTTGATAAGTCTGAAGCCAAACCAGCCAAAGAGTTACTGAAGGTAAACAAATTAGGCTACGTCGATCACAGCGGTGTTAAACGCGTAAAAGACATCAGCTTCTCTGTTCGTGCAGGCGAACTGGTCGGTATTGCAGGAGTATCCGGCAATGGTCAATCAGAGATCTTGTCGCTACTGTCTGGCATCTTAAAGCCAACATCAGGCAGCTTTGAACTGAACGGTCACACGATTTCTGTCGATAAACCAGCGGATCCACAGCAAGTGAGAGCTATGGGTGTGGGTCATATTCCAGAAGATCGCCACAAGCAAGGTTTGATCAATAAATTTGAAGCTCAAGAAGCTTACATCTTGGGCTATCACAATCTGCCAAAATACAACAAAGGCTTACTGCAAGATAAAGCCGCTATTTCGAAGATTTGCCAAGAGAGCATGGATAAATGGGACGTTCGCCCGAATGATATCCACCTAAAAACAGCAAACTTCTCTGGCGGTAACCAGCAAAAACTGGTGATTGCCCGAGAAATGGAAGAGAACCCAGATGTCCTTCTAATTGGCCAACCAACTCGTGGGGTGGACATAGGCGCGATTGAGTATATCCACCAGCAAATCATTGCTAGCCGAGATGCAGGCAAAGCCGTGCTATTAGTCTCGGTTGAACTGGATGAAATCCTCAGTCTTGCCGATCGCATATTGGTTGTGTTTGATGGAGCTATTGTCGGTGAACTGCAAGCTCATCAGGCCGATGAGAAAACATTAGGTCTTATGATGGCAAACATCATTCCAGACCACATAAAAGAGAGTATTGCCCAAGGAGAGACGGCATGAGTCAGGCAAAAGTGCCCGCTTGGGTAACCATTGCGCTGTTACCTGCGATTAACGTTTTGGTCGCATTTTTAGTTTCAGCTTTGTTGTTTATTTATATTGATATCAATCCATTAGATGCCATCAAAGTCATGTGGACAGGGGCGTTCGGTTACGCTGAAGGCTTCGGTTACACCCTTTACTACACCACTGGTTTTATCTTTACAGGTTTAGCCGTTGCAGTGGCTTATCACGCAGGGCTATTCAACATCGGTGTGGAAGGCCAAGCATATATTGGTGGTCTGGGTGTCGGGATAATCTGTTTAACCCTAGGCGAGTACGCTCCTTGGTATGTAGTATTTCCTGTAGCGGTTATCGCTGGCGGCATTTTTGGTGCGGCTTGGGCGTTTATTCCTGCTTACTTACAGGCAAAACGGGGTTCTCATATCGTTATTACAACGATCATGTTTAACTTCATTGCAGCTTCGCTTATGGCATACCTTCTAGTCGACATTCTGAAGCCAGAAACCACGATGGCAACAGAAAGCCGAGTATTTGCACAAGGTAGCTGGCTACCTAAAATGCACGAACTGTTTGCTATGTTTGGTATTAACGTTGCGCCAAGCCCACTCAACATCAGTTTCATTTTCGCTCTGTTGTGCTGTGTGTTTGTGTGGCTATTCATTTGGCACTCTCGCTGGGGATATGAGATTCGCTCTATTGGCGCGAATGCATCAGCTGCATCTTATGCAGGTATTAACTACCTGAAGATAATCGTCATCACTATGCTGCTTTCTGGCATGTTGGCAGGCTTCTTTGGTATTAACGTGCTGCAAGGTGAACTGCACCAGATCAAACTGAATTTCGTAGAAGGGTTTGGCTTCACAGGTATTGCAGTAGCTCTGATGGGACGAAACCACCCTGTAGGTGTTGTTCTCGCAAGTTTGCTGTTTGGCTTCCTCTATCAGGGCGGTGCTGAGCTGAGCTTCGATTACGGCGTTGACCGTAACATCGTTGTGGTACTGCAAGGTCTGGTCATTCTTTTCTCTGGTGCGCTTGAGTACATGTTCAAACCTTCAATTGAACGCATTTATCTGCGCTTATTTGGCAAACAAGAACATGGAGTTGCGTAATCATGTTTGAAACCATCATTTTAATGGCTGATGCCACAATTCGTGTTGCCACCCCGCTTATTCTTGCCGCTCTAGCCGGTATGTTTAGTGAGCGTTCAGGTGTAGTAAACATCGCACTGGAAGGTAAACTTTTGGCAGCCGCTTTCGCAGGTGCTGCGACAGCTTACATCACTGGCTCAGCTTGGCTGGGTGTTTGTGCTGGTGTGCTGGTGTCTATTCTGCTTGCCTTACTTCACGGCTTTGCTTCGATTACACACCGTGGCGACCAAGTAGTCAGCGGTATGGCAATCAATATTCTTGCGACAGGTTTAACCGTAACTCTAGGACGTTACTGGTTTAATCAAGGCGGTCAAACACCAGCGCTTTCTGGCGATGCTCGTTTTGCACCAATAACATTACCTGGCGCTGATGCGTTGCAAGATGTTCCTGTTGTTGGGCTCATTTATTCTGAGCTAATGAGCGGTCACTCGATTATTGAGTACGTAGCTTTAGCGGCAGTACCTTTGTCTTGGTACGTATTGTTCAAAACTCGCTTCGGCTTACGTTTAAGAGCAGTAGGTGATTCTCCGGCGGCAGTGGATACAGCCGGTATTTCTGTTGCGGGCATGCGCTATAGTGCCATGGTGATCTGTGGATTATTGGTGGGTTTAGCTGGCGTGTACCTCTCTGTAGGTCAAACTGCGCAGTTCATTCCTAACATGAGCGCAGGTAAAGGCTATATGGCTCTCGCTGCTCTTATCTTTGGTAAGTGGCGCCCTGTGACAGCTATGGCAGCCTGTTTGCTGTTCGGCTTCCTTGATGCGCTGGCAATTCGTCTGCAAGGCGTGAGCGTTGGTGACTTCCCTATTCCGGTTCAAGCCATCGAAGCGTTGCCATATATCTTGACGGTATTTCTACTTGCTGGATTTATTGGTAAAGCAGTTGCGCCAAAAGCGATTGGTGTTCCATACACCAAAGAGCGCGAATAACGATTTAATCTTTTACTTAAAACAAAGGGAGCGAATTTCGCTCCCTTTTGCTATTCATCGTTCCCAAACAGCTCAATACTGTTTGTCCAAAGCTGTGATGCCAGTTGTTCTTTATTCGTGTCTCTCAGCGCCGCCAACTCTTCTAAGACATCAATTAAGTACTTAGGATGATTCGCCTCGCCTTGCCTGCCGGATAACGGCATGTCCGGTGCATCGGTTTCTAAAACCAAAGACTCTATCGGTAATTGACTGATCGCTTGTCGAGTTTTATTAGCTCGTGGGTAAGTAATCACTCCGCCTACACCGATTTTAAAGCCAAGGTCGATAAACTGTCTGGCTTGTTGTTCACTGCCGGAAAAAGCATGTAACACACCACCTTGAGTAAAGCGATGTTGTTTAATTAATTGCAGTAATCGATTATGCGTTTTGCGGCTATGCAGAATTACCGGAAGACGAGCGTGTTGCGCCATGGCTAGTTGGGCGATGAAAACACGCTCTTGGAGCGAGGTATTGACCTCAACCATAGCGTCTAATCCACATTCGCCTACGGCAACACAAGCGCTTTCTCGCAGTGCTAATTCATCTTCTAACAGCTGCAACTGTTCATCGGCAAAGTGTTCAAGAAAATAAGGATGAAAACCGAGGGCGTATCGAAGGGTTGCTGGGTATTGTGCCGCGAGATTTTTCACTCGCAGCCAATTAAAAACACCAACCGATGGAATAAGGATTTTATCTACCTGAGCATGCGTTGCGGCAGACATTTGCTCCGGAAACGATGCGGCAAACTCATCAAAATCAAAGTGGCAATGGGTGTCAAACAGCCTCAGCTTATGATTTTTCAATGTCTTTGCCATGAGCAGGGTCTTTGTCATGGCTCGGTTCTTTATCATGAATTGGATCTTTACGATAAGGAACGCAACAACGTTTTTGATCTGGCGTTAAACCCATGCTTTGACACCAATCATCATAGCGTGCCAGCCATTTTTTAAACCAAGTTAGCATAACAACCTCATCTATAGGCTTATTGTTCTTCTCGTTTGAATACTAGCTCTGTTGCTGTCGATTCAGCGGCACAATAGTAGTAGCCCGCAGTGTCAAAAGATTCCAACTGCTTCACCGACTCAATACGGTTTTCAATAATGTATCGCGCCATCATACCGCGAGCTTTTTTAGCAAAGAAGCTGATCACTTTATATTGACCATTTTTGCAGTCTTTAAACACAGGAGTGATCACTTGAGCCTCTAAAGCTTTCGGTTTAACGGCTTTAAAGTATTCATTCGAAGCAAGATTGATCAGCACATTATCTTCTTGTGCCTTAATTGCTTCATTTAGCTTATCGGTAATGATGTTGCCCCAGAATTGATACAAATTGCTGCCACGTTCATTACCCAGCTTAGTACCCATTTCGAGGCGGTAAGGCTGCATAAGATCGAGAGGCTTCAACAAACCGTATAAGCCTGACAGCATACGCAGATGATTTTGCGCATAATCTAAATCCGCTTCAGACAATGTTTCTGCTTCGAGACCTGTGTAGACATCACCTTTGAAGGCAAAGATCGCAGGGCGAGAATTATCAGGTGTGAAAGTTTCGGTCCACTGCTCAAAGCGTGCCACGTTCAAACCAGCAATTTTGTCACTGACTTTCATTAAGTCGGCAATATCTTGTGGCGTCAGTGTACGACACACTTTGATTAATTCCGCTGAATGCGAAGTCAACTCTGGCTGGGTAAAGCGCGTTGTTGGCAATGGAGATTCATAATCCAATGTTTTTGCTGGAGAGACCACGATAAGCATAAGGTTTCCTTTATAAATTCTGTTGAGCTGACTTTTATTGCTTTTGAACGATAGCTTACAAAAAAAGCCATGCAGTGTCTGCATGGCTTTTCCAATCTATAACATCGGTACTATCTATTAGTGTACTTAGTTTGCTTTATTCGACTTCGATTGATCCCAGATTCCATCTTCAAGTTGAGTTTTTAGTTCTGGGTAGTCATTGGCATTGAAAGTTGGTACTTTGCCCGCGTCTAGCTGACGGTTGTAGTCTTTCGCAAGCTTAATTACGGTTCCAGACAGAAGCAGAATCGCAATCAAGTTAACAATCGCCATCAAGCCCATAGAAACATCGGCCATAGCCCAAACCGTAGGCAGTGTCGCTAACGCACCAAACATCACCATACTTAAGAAAATCAGACGAAATACGACCAAACCTTTCTTGTTGTTGTGCTCAAGGAATATCAGGTTAGTTTCCGCATATGAATAGTTCGCAATGATTGAGGTGAAGGCAAAGAAGAAAATCGCCATCGCAATAAACACGCCGCCCCAATCACCGACTTGTGAACTTAGTGCACGTTGTGTTAGCTCGATACCAGTAATTTCGCCGTGCGGAACATATTCACCAGACACTAGGATGATCGCCATAGTCGCTGAACAGATCACGATAGTATCAACAAATACGCCCAGCATTTGCACATAACCTTGAGACGCAGGATGCGGAGGATAAGGCGTTGCAGAAGCCGCGGCATTCGGCGCAGAACCCATACCAGCTTCGTTTGAGAACAATCCACGCTTCACGCCGTTGATCATTGCCTGTGCAATCGCATAGCCAAGACCACCAGCGGCAGCTTGTTCAAAACCGAAAGCACTTTTAATGATCAGAGAGAACACCGCAGGCACTTTCTCAATGTTCATGAACACGACCACAAGCGCAATTGCTAGGTAGGCGATAGCCATAAATGGGACGATAAGTTCAGCGGTTCGTGCAATTTTACGGATACCACCAAAAATTACGAAGGCAGTTAGTAGCACAATACCAATACCCACCATCATCGGATCAAAACCAAATGCATTATTCATCGCATTTGAAATCGAGTTAGCTTGTACTGCATTGAACACCAAGCCAAACGCAATGATAAGGAAGATTGAGAAAATCACCCCCATCCAGCGCATACCCAAGCCTTTTTCCATGTAATAAGCAGGGCCACCACGGTAGTTGCCATCCTTATCACGTGATTTGTAAAGCTGAGCAAGAGTACTTTCTGCGAATGAAGTCGCCATGCCTAGCATCGCTGTCATCCACATCCAGAAAATCGCACCAGGGCCACCAACGGTTAATGCAACCGCAACACCAGCCATGTTACCTGTACCTACACGCGCAGCAAGACTGGTACAAAGAGCTTGAAAAGAAGAAATACCAGCATTGTCAGCTTTACGGCTGTTTCTCAGCACACTGAACATGTGCCCAAAATGGCGAAATTGGATAAAGCCTAAACGCAAGGTGAAATAAATACCGACACCAACAAGGAGATACACCAGTATCGATCCCCAAAGCAGGTCGTTCATTAAGTTAATTAAGTCTGTCACAAAAACCTCTAAAAAGAGTAAGTATTAGAACCTGAAAATAAAAGTTAGCACTTTAACTACACGCTCGCTGGCTGCGATTTGCTTTTATAATGGTGTGTAGTTCAGGAGAATGAAGACACCTTATCGGTTTAGGTATCTATATGATGGGCGAGAATAATGCAGGCAGGGTTGTTAAAAATCAATATGAGTTAAGTTGCATTTATGAGAATCCGTAAGCGCTATTCGTAGAAACAACACCAAGTAAAAATCACACAAAAAAACATTACTATTACATTAATAAAACATTACCTCCCACACCAAACTTATGTCATGCACAATAAGTTGAAGTCACATTCAGCCTTATAGCTCTATATGCTCCATCACAAAATGATTTCTAATTGCGGAACTTGAAACATTTAGAAACCTAGCGACCAAATATTAATCAACCGGCAATCCCACGGCCTAGATTAGTAACTTTTCATTAACATCAGCCAATTATCAATAAATAAGAAAATTGGTATCCAACCGGTTAAATAACAACCACCCCAATGCTAACAAAGTTTATATTCCTAGAAGAAATCCATAAAAATTTCATATCAATGAAACAAATGAGAAATAAATCATAGTTATTGTCCTTAAAAATATGATATTTAGAAAAAACTCCAGGAAAGGAGACAACCAGAAAGAGGCTTGCTTATGGACGACTTGCACTTTGATGAACTGTTAGATGCACAAATCGCAAAGCTCCGCTCAAATGCGAGTAGCAGAGCGAAACCTGCTAAAAGGATGTGGCGTGAGATAGAAGCTATACGAGATCGAAAACGGTTGGAAAGAGAGTTATTGGAAATGGATGTCTGTCTAGAACTCGATGACCTCAAATTATAAATAGAAGAGGCGCCTTTGTTGGCGCCTCTTCTATTTCTACACTTTGACTTTGTACATTTTTCCTAATTGCACTCTGTTTCGCTTTTTCTTACTCGACGAGCAAGCTGAGCGTATCTTTCCGCAATGGTTGAACCAAATACCGGATCTTCTTCACTACAATTCCACTCAGATTCCACCTGTTGCCAATCTGCAACGCTAAAAGTTCGATTAATCAGCGGTAAAACTGTTTGCTCTTCCATTTCTAAATGTTGACGCTGTGAATTAATGAATTGTTCTAGCTGTTCCATAAATACATCTTGAGGAACAACCGCATCATTTAGGATCATCTCCACCGTGTTCAAAAACTCATGTGTCGATTTGGATAACAGTGCATGTTCTTTTTCTAAATCCGAGACTTCTTCATGCTCGCCATAATGCTTCATGTAATGCCGATAAAGAATGTCTTCTTTGGGGTGATGGACACTTTCAGAATGCCTTGAAAGATAATCCACAATCTCCTTAACGAGGCTGTAGTTAATCGGTTTTTCGTCTTTAAGAAGCTGTAACTTTCCGCGCAAAATAGCCAACAGTCGAGTCATGTATCCATGTTCACGTCTGATTCTTTCAATCATCATTGTGCGTCTCCCTTACACAGTCTTGTAGGTAAAGTCTATATAAGGAATGACTAATCCGCTTTGATTTTGGTCGAAAAAACAGCAATACGAACAACCATTCATCACATCATTGATTCGAATCAAGAGTTGGTTGCCAATCAATTGGTATTTGGCCTAACTGTTTGAGTATCTGATTTGTTTGCGAAAAATGCTTACAACCCAAGAATCCTCGATGCGCTGATAACGGCGAAGGATGAGGAGCCATAAGTACATGATGCTTACTTCTGTCTATCATCTGCCCCTTTTTCTGTGCATGAGATCCCCAAAGAAGGAAGATCACGCCTTGACGATGTTGGTTTAGCGCATCAATTACACGGTCAGTGAAAGTTTCCCAACCCGTTTTAGCATGTGAATGTGCCTTCCCCTGCTCTACCGTTAAAACAGTATTGAGCAACAAGACGCCCTGATCCGCCCAGCTTTTTAAATAGCCATGATTCGGGATCTGAAAGCCGTCAATATCTTGAGCCAGTTCTTTATACATGTTCACCAGAGAAGGAGGCGTTTTCACACCCGGTAAGACAGAAAAGCACAAACCATGTGCCTGATTAGGCCCATGATAAGGGTCTTGTCCGAGGATAACGACTTTGACGTCATCGAACTCAGTAAAGCGAAAGGCATTAAACACATCTTTAGCAGGCGGGAAAATAACTTTACCAGCGGCTCGCTCAGCTTCGACAAACTTCAGCGTTTGCTGGAAATATTCTTGTTCTTTCTCTAGACCAATGACATCGTGCCAAGTCAAAGAATGGCTCATAACAGCTCCTGAGTATAAAAATAATTGCTTTATCTTATACCCATGAGCACAAAGTTGCAGCCAGACAGCACTCGTAAAATCGAATACGACATCCCTGAAACCTCAGATTTTGATCAAGAATGTCGTAAACAATTCACAAATGTCATCAACACAACAACCAAGATTTCATCTTACCGACCAACAGCAGTTCTCATCAGTAAGCCTTACTTGCAATGAGATTTACTTGGTTGCGGTGAACGATGGTGGCCTCTACCTGTTACATGCCGATTAGGCACTGGCATACGGGCAGCAGGTCGAGCACTGAATGATGAGGTAACACAAACTGAAGAGAACATAATTGGGCATCCTTCTTTACAACGTTTCATGAAAACGTCATGAGAAAAGCATGCCAATATCGTGATCTCAAACGAACAATTTATACACTTAAATGGTGCTCGCGCATTGTTTGGATCTCTAAATGCCAAATATCAGGATCAATTGTTTCTAAAATCAATGGGATATTATCAAAACGAGGATCTTTAGAGATGTATTCAAAGCAATCCCAACCGATCTCACCTTTGCCCAATGAATGGTGGCGATCCAGCTTACTGCCTAGTCCACCTTTTGAGTCATTAATATGCATTGCTCTTAAATAGTGCATACCGACAACACGATCAAACTCCGCAAAAGTAGCTTCACAAGCGGCAAAGCTACTTAAATCGTAGCCAGCGGCAAAGGTGTGGCAAGTATCGAGGCAAACACCGACACGAGATTTGTCTTCTACTTGATCAATGATTGCCGCCAAGTGTTCAAAGCGCCAGCCTAAGTTCGTTCCTTGCCCTGCTGTATTCTCGATAACAGCAATCACATCAGGTACAGCTTTATGAGCAAGGTTGATTGACTCAGCAATAGTCGCAAGGCACTGCTCTTCAGACACCAGTTTTAAATGGCTGCCCGGATGGAAGTTCAGTAGTTTCAATCCTAGCTGATTGCAACGCTCCATCTCATCAATAAATGCTGCACGCGATTTTTCCAGCTTATCTTCTTCTGGCGCGCCCAAATTAATTAAGTAGGAGTCATGAGGCAAAATATAGTCAGCAGAGAAACCTAAACGCTGACATTGCTCTTTGAAACGTCTTATTGTTGACGCTTCTAGTGGCTTCGCTACCCATTGACGCTGATTTTTAGTGAAGATAGCAAACGCGTTTGCACCAATCTCTTTTGCTCTTAATGGCGCCTGATCGACGCCACCAGCAGCGGAAACATGAGCACCAATATATTTGTTGCCAAGAGGCTTTACTTCTTTTGTCATTTAATCACTTTCTACTTTCAAATTGGCTTTTATAACTTACTGATTTGTTCTAGTTAGCTTGTTCTAGCACGTTAAAATGTAGTTTTATTACCACAAATAGAACAAAACTTAACCATAAAATATTTTTTAATCATTAAAATTTAATTGAATAATTATATTTATTAAACGCTTATTGATTAACATCAATTTATTCACCTTAAAACAATTAAGGTTTTATGTTGTTTTTTGACCTATATCAATACTATAATCATGGATATAAAATATATAATACGAAGCTCAACAATAATTACGAAATTTAACACCAATAAATACCACTGAAAGTGGACTAGGAGATATTGATGATCCAAGGTATCCAAATCACTAAAGCAGCTAATGATGACCTACTTAACTCTATTTGGCTAATCGATAGTGAAACAAACGAAGCTCGTTGTGTTGCAGCAACTGGTAGCTACTCAGAAGATCAAGTTGTTCCAGTATCTGACCTTGGCGAGTACGAAAGCCGTGAAGTGGCTATCGAAACAACTCCAAAAATTGAAGGTGGTCAGCACCTTAACGTTAACGTTCTTAAGCGTGAAACGTTGGAAGATGCCGTTGCTCATCCAGAGAAGTACCCACAGCTAACTATCCGTGTATCAGGTTACGCTGTTCGTTTTAACTCTCTAACTCCAGAGCAACAACGCGACGTTATCGCTCGTACTTTTACTGAATCTCTATAATTCAGTTTCGCAAATTAAAAAAAGCGGTGCTCTTACAGTAGCACCGCTTTTTTATGCTTTGTTGGTAGAGAATCAGTAATGATTCTCTACCTTGTATTACTCGCCACGAACCTTGATTAGATGCTTTCTCAGTGCTGCGAAGTCAACGTCCATCTCATCAGACAGTAGTTCCATAACAGCATGTTTAGCCAAAGGTGCTGGTAATTCGATGTCCGTACCTAAAATCTCATCAACCACTTCTTTGAACTTAGCTGGATGTGCAGTACATAAGAACAGACCGGTTTCACCTTCTTGAAGTTGCTGTTCAAGAACGCGGTAGGCAATTGCACCGTGTGGTTCACACAGATAACCCAATGCGTTCAGCTCTTTCACTGATTCCGCACTTTCGTTATCGAGAACCGCACCTTTACCTAAAGTTTCCAAGCCCCAATCTTTGATTTTGCATAGCTCTTCGATACGTGGCCAGTTGTTTGGTTGGCTCACATCCATCGCATTTGAAGTGGTCGCCACTGTTGGTTTTGGATCCCATTTGCCAGTTTCTAGATAACGAGGCACAGTGTCGTTTGCGTTCGTTGCAGCGATAAAACGTTTGATAGGTAAACCCAACGCTTTAGCTAATAAACCTGCAGTAAGGTTGCCGAAGTTACCACTTGGAACTGAAACAACAAGGTTTTCGCGCTCTGCTTTGCTCATTTGCGCAGCCGCTTCGAAGTAGTAACAGATTTGTGCCATTAAACGGCTGATGTTGATTGAGTTAGCTGAGTTAAGACCTACTTTCTCACGCAGTTCTGCATCATCAAATGCGCTTTTAACCAATGCTTGGCATGCATCGAAATCGCCATTGACAGCAACAGTGTGGATGTTCTTACCTAATGTACAGAACAGCTTTTCTTGTAGTGGGCTGATTTTACCTTTTGGATAAAGGATCACGACATTGATATCTTCCATGCCGTAGAAAGCATGAGCAACCGCAGCACCTGTATCGCCAGATGTTGCTGTTAGAATCGTGATTTTTCCGCCATTAGATACAGCCGCAAGAGACTGAGCCATAAAGCGGCCACCAAAGTCTTTAAACGCAAGCGTTGGACCATGGAACAGTTCAAGAGCATAAACGCCATCTTTTACTGATTTGATTGGCGCAGGGAACTGGAATGCAGATGCCACCATCTCATTCACTTTCTCGCTTGGCAGTTCGTCACCAATCAAAGCAGATAGGATCTTAGTGCTGCGTGATACGAAATCTTCGGCTAATAGCGCATCAATATCATCAAACTTTGGTAATTCCGACGGGAAAAATAGACCTTGGTTACGGCCTAACCCTTGGCGCACGGCTTGGCCAAAGGATACTTGTTCATCATTTTCTTTTATGTTGTAAAGCTTCATAGCTCACTTCCTGTAACTTTTGAACCGTTTTTGTCTAGACGACAAACGTGAACGAATCCTTCTTCGTTTTGTACGTAGTTTTGTTCCAGCCAACGCGCAACGCGCTCGGCAACGTCTTTTTCTTTGCACACACTAAATAGCGTTGGACCGCTACCAGAGATGCCTGTCGCCAATGCACCAGCAGAAAGCGCATATTGACGAGCTTTCGCAAAACCAGGCAGCAGTTTCTCACGATAAGGTTCTGCGATCACGTCTTTGATCATTTTCGCGGCTAACTCAGGCTGATTGGTGTGGCAGGCATGAATAAAGCCAGCCAGATAACGACCATGAGCGATGATATCTTGGCGGCGATACTGAGACGGTAAGATAGCACGCGCTTCAGCCGTTGAAACCTTAATACCCGGATAAGCCATTACCCAGTACCAATCATCAAAACAAGGCACTTCTTGGCTGATAATGCCAAGCTCTTCAAGCATCAGTTGTACGCCACCGAGATAGCATGGGGCAACGTTGTCATAGTGAATGCCGCCCGAGATCTTTCCTTCCATTTCACCCATTAATGCCAACAGTTCAGTTTCGTTTAATGGTTGATCATGGAATCGGTTGAGCGCATCCAGTGCAGCCACAATTGAACAAGCACTTGAACCTAAACCTGAACCTATAGGCATGTTCTTCTCTAGCGTCATTTCAAGAGGCTTCAGTTCAACCTGCTTTTTCTCTAGCTCACGAGCGAACACTGTCCAACAATCATAAACAATATTTTCTTTCGGGTTTTCTGGAAGCTTAGAAACAAAGCTGCCTGCCGTTTTCAGTGTAAAGGGTTCTGAACCCGCTTTTACTTGTACACGATCGCCAAGCAGTGTTCCGTCAATCGGTGAAACCGCAGCACCCAATACATCGAAACCAACACTTACGTTACCGATAGAAGCTGGGGCGTAAACGACTACGCCCATGTCACTTGAACTCATTGATTAAATCCCTAATTTCCAGCCAAGCGTACGCATGACATCCGAGAACACACCAGCAGCAGTTACTTCAGTACCTGCACCGTAACCGCGTAGCACTAAAGGAATTGGCTGATAGTAGCGGCTGTAGAATGCCAGAGCGTTCTCGCCATCTTTAATTTTGAACATAGGACCATTCTCATCGACCATCGCGATGTGTACTCGGCATTCACCTTCCGCTATTTCGCCTACGTAACGAAGAACTTTGCCTTCCTCCGCCGCTGTGGCTGACAGCTGTTGGAAATATTCATCCGCTTGAGGCAAGCGAGCCATGAAGTCTTCAACACTACCTGATGCATCAAAGCCCGGTGGTAACGCTTGTTCCACTTTAATATCTTCTAGCTCTAATACCATTCCCGCTTCACGAGCAAGGATAAGTAGCTTACGAGCCACATCCATACCTGATAGATCATCACGAGGATCTGGCTCTGTGAAACCTTTTTCTTTAGCAATCGTTGTTGCTTGGCTCAGTGTCAGACCTTCATCTAACTTACCGAAGATGAATGATAGAGAGCCTGATAAGATACCGTTGAATTTTTCCAGCTCATCACCTGCAGCAATGAGGTTCTGCAAGTTTTCAATAACTGGCAGACCCGCACCAACTGTTGTTTCATACATCAATTTACGACGAGAGTGACGAGCCACTTCGCGCAACTGATGGTAATACGCCATGCTTGCTGTGTTTGCTTTCTTATTTGGAGTTACAACGTGGAAACCTGCCGCTAAGAAATCTGTATATTGATTCGCGATGGCTTCACTAGAAGTACAGTCTACCAGCACAGGGTTGATGATGTGGTTACGTTGAACCAAGGCAATTAAGCGAGCTAAAGAAAATTCTTCCGATGCTGCACCCATGCGGTCACGCCAGTTATCAAGAGGCAGACCTTCGCTATCAAGTAGCAAGCCCTTACTGTTCGCCAGACCACATACGCGAATCACAATACCTTTTTCCGCCAGTTTCGCCTGTTGACGGTTAATTTGATCAACCAGCTCGCCACCAACACCACCAACACCGACAACAAAAACATCAAGGAAGTGTTTAGAGTTAAATAAGTTTTCGTGACACGCTTTAATTGCGGAAGACACTTTGTCTTCTGGAATAACCGCTGAAATCGCTCGCTCTGATGAACCTTGAGCAATCGCGACGATATTGACGTGAGCTTCTGTTAACGAAGCAAAAAACTGAGAAGCAACACCGCGCGACGTACGCATACCATCACCAACAAGAGTGATGATCGAAAGATCTTCCATAAACTCAACTGGCTCCAACAAACCATCTTTGAGTTCGAGTTCGAAAGCTTCTGACAATGCTTGTTGAGCTAGCACTTTGTGCTCTGCTTCAATACAGAAACTGATGCTGTATTCCGATGAAGACTGTGTGATAAGAACGATAGAGACACCCGCAGCAGACATTGCTCCGAACACTCGGCTAGCCATACCCACCATGCCTTTCATGCCAGGGCCTGAAACGTTGACCATAGTTAGGTTGTTAAGCGTTGTGATACCTTTGATCGCCAGATTATCTTCACCAGTATCAAGACCAATTAAAGTGCCAGGGCCTTGAGGATTGAAACTGTTTTTGATTAGACAAGGAATGTGGAACTGAGCAATAGGAGCGATAGTTTTTGGATGGAGAACGGAAGCACCAAAATAGGAGAGTTCCATCGCTTCTTGATAGCTCAGAGATTTAAGTAAGCGAGCATCGTCAACTAAACGTGGGTCACAGTTATAAACGCCATCCACATCAGTCCAAATTTCACAGCACTCAGCGCGCAAACAAGCGGCTAAGACGGCTGCAGAATAATCCGAACCATTACGGCCAAGACAAACCAATTCACCTTTCTTATTACCTGCTGTAAAGCCCGGCATAATGTGGACATGTTTTTCTGGAAGAGGGTTTGCCTTGAAGTTTTGAGTTGAAATTTCAACATCAACCATCGCTTCTAAATAATCGCCTTTCGCTAGCAGATATTTTACTGGGTCAATTAGGTTGGCGGCTAATCCTTTTGCTTCCATTACCGCTTTCATTAGCTGAATAGAAACACGCTCACCTTTACTGATAATGCGAGCATTCACATTATCAGGACACATGCCTAATAGACTGATGCCATGCACGAACTGACGTAGCTGTGACATTGAAGACTTGACTTGATTATCAAACGCAGCGCCATCGATGTTTGGCAATACTGCTTTTACATCTTCAAATAAAGTGTTGAACGAAGATTCCAACTCTTTAATTTGTAGTTCTGCTTCTCCATTACGCATCGCGCTATCGATCACTGCCACAAGTTTATTTGTGGTTTTACCCGGTGCAGAAAGAACAACGGCAACGTCTTCCTGCTGAGCGTTATTTGCAATGATGTCTGCTGCCCGTAATAAACGGTCAGCATCAGCTAACGATGAACCTCCAAACTTTAGAACTCGCATCCCTTTACTCCAAGTCATTAAAAATAGGCATAAAAAAAGGCCTGTATCGGTGGGGATACAGGCCTTCTTTGAAAATTTTACGCTTAGCAGCCTGCCCCAACACGCGTAATGTCGGTAATAATAATGGTGGTTGTCATCATTACTAGGCTGTTATTAAACATAGAAATCTTACTTCGTTTGTGTGTTTGCTTACCCCTACGTTTAACCTATTTTTTATCGCATAGTCAACGAAAAAGTAGTTTTTTTTATGTTTCATTCTGATTAGTTAGCTAAGTCTCTAAAAAATCAACAATCATTATTTGAGCAAACAAAACCGACTAAGTAAATAACCAAATACTCTAACGACTCCTCTGCCGACTCTGTTTTTTGTGCCTAGACTTTGTAAAGCGCAGTGGAAAAGTCATTTAAAAAATTTATAACTACAAGGGGGATATCATGAGACTTAGTCTTGGTATTACCTGCATGCTCATTGTTTTTAGTGCTCGCTCTGAACAACTTCCTACTCTGCCTTCAATGCAGAAAGATTCCCCACATCGATTGTTTCTAACAAGTGAACAGATCACCAGCGAACAAAACAGAGATGAATTTGGTGGTTGGGATATCAACATTGATGGTGGATACGCCTATGCGATATTCAACGACATTGATGTTTATGTCGGCGCCCGCATCAACCAATCTGACTCTGGCAACAACAGTTTTAGAGAAAATGGATTGCTCAGTGGAGTTAGCTACCAGCTAACTGAAAAAGTAACATTAAGCAGTTCAGTACAATCCTATTTTTCGGATAAAAACAGTGAGAGAACTTCAAATATTGGGGCAGAATTGTCCAGTCGATTACAGCTTTCTGATGATTTAGATTTGCATGCCACCCTTGGCTATCAAGAGTGGCAACAAGGTGTTGAAGTGGGTTTAGGATTTCGTTTTTAGCTCAAATCAAGCGCTTGCTTAGAGAGCAAGATTCCATTCCAGTCGGCATAGACATAATCCCCCGGCAACACCATTTGATTGTGCATAGCTAGAGCTACATTCACTTTACCTACACCTCGCTTTTCGGTTTTAAATGGGCAAGCATCTAATGCTTTTATCCCTAAATCCATTTGCGAAAGCGCGACAACGTCTCGAACAGCGCCATAGATAATCACTCCTTCCCAACCGTTATCAATCGCCATCATAGCAACCTGATCTCCCATCAGTGCTTTTCGGCGAGAGCCGTGACCGTCAACCACCAGTACTTTTCCCTTGCCATTCTGGCTCAAGACTTCACGCACTTTTGAATTATCGTGATAGCAACGGACTGTCACTATCTCTCCCCAAAAACTGCTTCTCATACCGTAATTTTGCAAAGGTAAGTCGAGTAAAGTCACCTGTGACTCGTAGCGATCACATATATCCGGTGTGATATCTTTCATCGTTCCTCCATGATTCTCGTAATTGTAATTTCAAAAAATAATTAGGCTCTAAAGGGGAATAACCTCTTTTGGGTTACAGTTTGAATAAATTGAAATCCCCTAAGCATTCCCGTAGTTCTCCCTTACAGGAATGTAAATAAAGCATGTTGTTACACACGTAATAGATGGCATTCTGCCTATAAACTCTGCCGAGTTGTAACGCCTTATCCAAAGGCATATTCACGGCAAAGCTTTCTTCAAACCAATAAAATTCTGGATCACCAACGCGAACAGAGCACCAATCATAACTAATCAGCTCATTCTGTAAACGTTGATTATTTACGCAATTCTCATATTCTGACAACTTATCACTTTCAGGGTTCCATGCGGTAATGATGGCGTAGTTTTCAAAGGCCATTTTATGTTGAAGATCAAATTTCACGTTGGAATAAGCTTGCCAAAGGTTTGCATTTATTTTCATGAAGTTACTGGTGTTACATCTCGTCATTAGTTTTAATATCTGTTACATTCTAACAATTGATGTAAATCAACAAAGTGATTGGAATTAACATTTGGCCGTTGTTAGCATGCTGTTAACATTATAGAATCCGGCTCAAAGACTAGTAGAACCAAAGAGGTATTGGATTCCTCATAAACTAGTATTCCACGGATGGCGGGCAACCCGAGAGTAGATTTTTTACATAAATTAAGTTTTATTGTTAACATCAAATTACCCTATGTTATGTTTTTGCCTAGAATGAGTTCTATTAGCACAAATTTTTCACAAGTTTAGGTACCGCCAATGCAAACCCCGCAGATTCTTATCGTTGAAGACGAGCAAGTTACTCGTAACACTCTAAAGAGTATTTTTGAAGCCGAGGGATACGATGTTTTTGAAGCTAGTAACGGTGAAGAAATGCACCACGAACTATCTGACAACAACATCAACCTAGTGATCATGGACATCAACTTACCGGGTAAAAACGGTTTGTTGCTAGCTCGTGAGCTTCGTGAGCAAGCTGATGTTGCTCTAATGTTTTTGACTGGTCGCGACAACGAAGTAGATAAAATCCTTGGTCTAGAAATCGGTGCAGATGATTACATCACTAAACCATTCAACCCTCGTGAACTTACTATTCGTGCTCGTAACCTACTAAGCCGTTCTATGAACACTGGCGTAACTCAAGATGAGAAACGCTCTGTTGAGAAATACGAATTCAACGGTTGGGTACTAGACATTAATAGCCGTTCACTGGTTAGTCCAAGTGGTGATGGTTACAAACTGCCTCGTTCAGAATTCCGTGCACTACTGCATTTCTGTGAAAACCCAGGCAAGATCCAAACTCGTGCTGATCTTCTTAAGAAGATGACAGGCCGTGAGTTGAAACCACATGACCGTACTGTAGACGTAACGATTCGTCGTATCCGTAAACACTTTGAGTCAGTGTCTGGTACTCCAGAAATCATCGCAACAATTCACGGTGAAGGTTACCGTTTCTGTGGCGACTTAGAAGAATAAGCTCTCGCTGTTCTTACTACTAAAGAATGCAAAAAAGCCCCTATCTGGGGCTTTTTTATTGTGTCTTGGGTTCTCTATTTGGGTTTTATTCGCAATAGAAAATGCTATGAATCGACCTTATCGAACGTTAGATTCTATCGTTCAGTAGACCTTATCAATAGTGACATTACGTTCCACCAGCCAAACATCACCGTTGCTGTCACTAAGCTCTAAAGCCACGTGAACGCTCTTTTCGACATCCACTGGGATCTCCGTTGCAAACACCACTTCCCAAAGATTTTCACTCAATGTTCTCAATTCAGTCTCATCGCCTTGAACGATCCAAGTATTGTCTTTCTGCTTGATAACCACCATTTCAACAACAAGTTCCGCTGACAGTTCACCAGAAGTGTCTAGCATCAAAGTACCGTTAAGAGGTTGGCTCTCAGATGTGCCATCAACTTTAGGCATCTTGTCTGTCCACAGATTACTTTTAAGCTGGATGTCAGTCTCAGATAAAGCAGCCAAATTACCCTGTTTCCAGTTAATGTTTTCGTGATTAGAAGTCTGAGAAGTACATGCAGCCATTGTCAGAGCTAATAAAGCGAGAGCAAGTTTTTTCATTTTATTTCCTTTGTTCCAACCACTGTTTGAGTACTTCAATATCGTTGAGGTATTCGTTCTTAATTTCCTCAACCCAATCGGTTATGTTTTCCCACCAAGCTGGCGCTTCTGGAGATTGTGCTTTTTGCGCCACACTTTGAATGTGTTTTAGACCTATAGATCCTGCTGCGCCTTTTATCTTATGCGCTTCAGAAACAATGCCGTCTTGATCTTTCGCCACCATGTTGGAATCCAAGACTTCAATATAACTTGGCATCATCTCTTCAAACATCTTGATGCTATCAAGTACAGGCTTCTGCCCAACAATATCAACGTAAGAAGTCAGCATGTCGAGATCCAGCAGACGAACATAAAGATCGTCGTTGCCTTCAATATGTTTTTCCATAGGTTTTACCTCGTCTGTTATTTGCAGAGGATTCATAGTGACCTTGCTTATCACATCCTGAACAGCTGAAACCGATAGTGGCTTACTTATCGCGTCATCCATGCCCTTTTCAAGATATTCAGAACGATCTTTAAGCACGTTAGCTGTCAACGCCACCAGCGGTGGAAGCTCTTGATAGTGGCTGCGGTAATACTGCGCAATATCAAAGCCCGTCATATCCGGAAGCTGAATATCCAAGAAGACTAAGTCATACAGCTCCGGTTTAAAATTATCAATCGCGGCTTGTCCTGTCATGGCGACAGTAACCTTATGCCCAAGACTTTCAAGCAATGAACGAGCAACGGTGACGTTGAGTTCAATGTCTTCGACCATAAAGATATTCAAACTGCGCTGAACTGCCTCCGGAGCCTTCTTCACTTCGGATGCTTCGACCAAAGGAACACTGATCGACACCGTAAAAGTACTGCCAAAGCCTTCTTCACTGCTCACGGTAATATCACCGCCCATCAAATTGACAAGCTGACGAGATACCGCAAGGCCAATACCTGTACCAACAGCGTGTAAGTTGTCCTCGCCAGACTTCACCTGATAGTACATGGCAAAAATTTTATCGAGTTCCGATTCAGGAATCCCGATGCCGGTATCTTCAATATCCATGGTGATATATGCCATATCATCTTCGATATCCGCACTGACGTTCATCACCACTCCACCTTCTTTGGTGAACTTCATTGCGTTACTGATCAAGTTCCACAGCACTTGGCGAAGTCGCGTCGCATCCACACTGACGAGTTCAGGTAAATCCGTTAATCGTTCTAAATCGAAGCGCAGACCTTTCTGCTCCGCCATCAGAGCCGACAAGCTTTCTAGCTCGACAACGAATTCTTCGAAATTCAAAGGTGCAGGGAATAACTCTAGCTTGCGACGGTCAAACTTATCCATATCAATAATATCGTTAAAGATATTACCCAAGGTGACAGCACTGACATTAATTGTCTGCATGTGTTTGCGCTGCTCAGG
The DNA here is from genome assembly GCF_037162405.1 of Vibrio sp. Hal054. NCBI lineage: Bacteria > Pseudomonadati > Pseudomonadota > Gammaproteobacteria > Vibrionales > Vibrionaceae > Vibrio > Vibrio sp. Hal054. Next base: position 2,675,725 of record NZ_JARLUT010000001.1, read on the forward strand.
TGTCATTGGCGTATCCAGCAGCATTCGGCTTAAGCCGACAATACCGTTGAGCGGCGTACGCAACTCATGGCTAATTGTCGAGATAAATGTGGTTTTATCGCGGCTGGCTTTTTCCAAAGACTCTTCGTGGCGTTTGCGTTCAGTGATATCACGACCAAAGCCAACCAGACCTAGGTGACGGCCATCTTTGCTGTAAAACGGTACTTTGCGTAGCTCGAAATAGTTTTTGTGGCCATCTGGATATTCCAGCCACTGCTCATAAGTGATAGCGCGGTTGTCTTTGAATACGCGTTGATCGGTTTCAACAATCGACTGAGCAATCTCTTTACGGTAAACATCCCAAGGTGTTAAGCCAACCAACTCGCTTTCTCTTTTACCGGTCAGTTCTTCCATGGCTCGGTTACAACCCGAGAATTCACCTTTTGCGTTTCGATAATAGATCAAGTCAGGAGAAGCATCGATGAATGAACGTAACAGAGCCGTGCGTTCAGCCAGTTCAACCTGTGTTTTTTCACGTTGAAAAACCTCGGTTTCCAAATCCACCATGGCTTCTTCACGTGCTTCTTCCGCTTTTATACGCTCTTCAATCTCTTGATTCAGCTTAACAATGTTCTGCTGGAGCTTTTGGTTCAGCTCTTGATCTCGTGAACGCATATCTTTGAGCTTGGAAACCAGTTTGGAAAGACGCTGACGTGACTCTTCCAACTGATCGACGACCACGGAAAGGAAATACACAGCCCAAGGGGTGATGATCAGACCAAAGAACACCGATCTCAGAATATCGATATCATCAACATAGCCATTAAGGGCAAGTGTGATACCTACCTGAACGACCACAGCCAGAGCAACTAAAGCAAGCGCCAGTAAAATAGAGAAACGCAAAATACCCAGTTTGACTAGCAGATCCACGTAGTACTGGGCGAGATTTTTCATCGGTTTCATTCATAACTCCACAGGAATGAATTAGCCGTAGTCTAGCCTGTTTCGATGCCAAGAGTCAGCCAAAGAAGTTACTCGTCTTTGAAGAATTTGAACTAATCAAGGGTTACTGATAAAAGTCCGACTCTTTTCCGCTGTGATGAGGGAAATTAACGGACAGTTTGATAGTGAAAAGGCTGACCAATAAGAGAACCTTGCGCGCCCTCTTTATCTAATGCTTTACCAATTTCCGTCATTGCGAGCCAGCGATTCTCACACCACAACGGAGATAACAAGGTTGGTCGGCGTGCTGCGGAAGAAACACGGTGATAAACCACATTAGGCGGTGTTAAACGAATCATTTCGCTGGCAATCGCAACATACTCTTCCAACGTTGGCGCTTCTAATCTTCCGGCACGCCATGCCTTAGCCATTGTGCTGCCTTCGACAATATGCAAACCATGCAATTTGATGCCGTCAGTACCCACTTCCACAACTTTTTTCAGGGTTTCAATATTGTCGTCACTGGTCTCTTTTGGCAGGCCAACAATTAAGTGAGTACAGACTTTAATCCCCAAAGATCGTGCTCGCTCAGTGATCTGCGCATAACATTCGAAGTCATGACCTCGATTGATGTGTTTCAAGGTTTGGTTATTCGCGGTTTGTAAGCCAAGTTCCAACCAAATTTCATACCCTTGTTGTACATAGCCTGCGAGCAGATCAAGGACAGCATCAGGAACACAATCCGGTCGAGTTCCAACACATAAGCCGACAATATCCGCAGCTTTTAGTGCCTGTTCGTACATGCTCTTCAAGGTCTGAACTTCAGCATAAGTGCTGGTATATGCCTGAAAATAAGCGAGATATTTACGAGCTCTATGGATTTCACCAGCACGGTCTTTCAACTGTTCTTCAATACTTTGGATTTGCGTCTCTTCATCCGCAAACGAGGCCACATTGCAGAATGTACAGCCACCACGGCCAATGGTGCCATCACGGTTAGGACAACTGAAACCACCATGTAAAGTCAGCTTGTGTACACGCTCTCCGTAACGCCTTTGGAGATCCTGACCGATGGTATTAACTAACTCGTGTAACTGCATATGGGTACCAAAATAGATGCAAATAGTTCTCAATGCGATCTTTGTAATTAAATTACAAAATCACAAAAAAATGGTAGCCAATTGTAAATATACAGAACTTGCTAAGACCCAATCAAAATCAATAAACATTCACAAAATAAGCATTTAATACACATTGTTATTCATTTGTTAAAATCATTATGCATTTTGCAACAAAAAAATGACCTAGAAAGTAGAGTTTTCGTTGGAATTTCGTGCAACAAAAATGTAGGATATTTACAGTTTTGCGCTGATTTTGTTTATTTTATTACACAAAACCCTGTGAAACATCTGTGATTATCCAAGCCCACCTATATAAATCACTACAAAAGTGATCAAGAAAAATGGATATCACTATGGATTGTTTTTCTCACAAAATTTTTCCGTGAGAGACCGAAAGGATGCGAACCAACTAGCACTGGTTGGTTTAGATTCATTAAATATAAAAGGACTGGACGCAATGCTATGGCATGCCCTAGGGAAATTGCGTCTGCTTGAACTGGAAGGAAGTATCTATGGTAGATAGACAGCAAAATTCGCAAGGTCTCTATACTCCTGAGCTGGAGCATGATGCATGCGGTATCGGTTTTGTTGCTCACCTAAAGAACCGCAAGTCGCATCACGTTGTGACACAAGCTCTGGACATGCTCGCACGTATGGAACACCGCGGCGGCCAAGGTTGTGATCCATGTAGTGGTGACGGTGCCGGTATTTTATTGCAAAAACCACACGAATTTTTACTCGAAGAAGCGGTAAAGCTTGGTATTAAATTGCCATCTTTCGAAAAGTATGGCGTTGGTGTCATGCTGTTCCCGAAAGACGAGTACAAACGTGCACAATGTCGTGACATTCTTGAACGCAACGCTCGCCGTCTAGATCTAGACGTGATTGGCTACCGCGTTCTGCCAACAGACAATTCAATGTTGGGTGCTGATCCGTTAAGCACCGAACCACAGTTTGAACACGTATTTATTTCAGCAGCACCTGGCGTTACTCCTGAAGAACTTGAGCGCAAGCTTTATGTTCTACGTAACTACACAATCCGTGTTTGTCTGGAAAGTGTTTCTAACATCAAAGACGAATTCTACATTAACTCAATGTCTTATAAGACATTGGTTTATAAAGGTCAGTTGACCACAGAGCAAGTACCTCAATACTTCTTGGATTTACAAAATCCATCCATGGTTACTGCTTTGGCACTGGTACACTCACGCTTTTCGACCAACACATTCCCAAGATGGCGTCTGGCTCAGCCTTTCCGCTATATTGCCCACAACGGTGAAATCAACACAGTTCGAGGCAACTTAAACTGGATGAAAGCGCGTGAAGCGATTCTTCAGTCAGATCTATTTACTCAAGTTGAAATCGATATGCTGCTGCCTATCTGTCAAGAAGGCATGTCAGACTCAGCAAACTTTGATATGGCGTTAGAACTGCTTGTTCTTTCAGGCCGTAGCTTGCCACATGCTCTAATGATGATGATCCCTGAAGCATGGCAAGAGAACAAAACCATGGATCCAACTCGCCGTGCGTTCTACCGTTACCATGCAAACATCATGGAACCGTGGGATGGCCCAGCGTCTGTCTGTTTCACCGACGGCGTTCAGGTAGGTGCAACTCTTGACCGTAATGGTCTGCGCCCTTCTCGCTACACAGTGACTAAAGATGACTTCCTTGTGATGGCGTCTGAATCAGGTGTGGTAGAAATCGCACCAGAAAACGTGGAATTCCGTGGTCGTTTGCAACCGGGTCGTATCTTTGTTGCTGACCTAGAGCAAGGTCGCATTATTTCTGATGAAGAAGTAAAAGACAGCATCGCGACAGCTCAACCATACGAGAAATGGGTTGAAGACAACCTACTAAGTCTGAAGAAGCTTCCAGAAGCAGACAACGCACACAGCCAACCAAACCCAGAGCGTTTACTGCATCGCCAACAAGCGTTCGGTGTCAGCACTGAAGAAGTGAACGACATCATCGTGCCTATGGCAAATGATGGTAAAGAGCCTCTTTCTGCAATGGGTGCAGACTGGCCGTTAGCGATTCTTTCTCACCAGTCACAGCATTTATCTAACTACTTTAAGCAGTTATTTGCGCAGGTAACCAACCCGCCGATCGACCCGATCCGTGAGCGTATGGTTATGTCACTCAATACCTATATTGGTAAAGATCAAAACCTGCTTGCTGAATCACCTCAGCACTGCCGTAAAGTGGAACTTGAATCGCCAGTTATTTCTAACGCTGAGTTAGAGAAACTACGTGCGATTGATAACGAGCACTTACAAGCAAAAACACTGGATATCGTATTCCAAGCTAGTGAAGATGCCGGCAAACTTGAGCGTGCACTAAAACGTATCTGCCAATATGCAGAAGACGCAGTGATCGATGGTTACTCCATCATCCTGTTGACTGACCGTGCGGTTAACTCAAACCATGCAGCGATTCCAGCAATGCTCGCTGTGGGCGCAGTTCACCACCACCTAATTCGTAAAGGTCTTCGTGCACGTTGTGGCATCGTGGTCGAAACGGGTGATGCACGTGAAACTCACCACTTCGCAACGCTACTTGGCTATGGTGCAAACGCAGTTAACCCATACCTAGTATCGGAAACACTGGTTGATCTACAACGCCGCAAGAAACTGAACCCAGAAACGCCAGTTGAAAAGCTGTTCGACAACTACCGTAAAGCAGTAAACGGCGGCTTATTGAAGATTTTCTCTAAGATGGGGATCTCAACACTTCAGTCATACCACGGTGCACAGATCTTTGAAGCTCTGGGTATCCACAAGTCTGTGGTTGATAAGTACTTCACCGGTACCGTTTCACGTATCCAAGGTTTGACTCTGGATGACATCGCCAAAGAAGTGATCGTTCGTCACCGCGTGGGTTACCCAACTCGCGAAGTGCCAATTCGTATGCTTGATGTGGGTGGTGTTTACCAGTGGAAACAGCGTGGTGAAAAACACCTGTTCAACCCAGAAACCATCAGCCTGTTGCAACAATCAACGCGTAATAAAGATTACGCGCAGTTCAAGCAATACGCTGCGGCGGTTGATAAGCAGGGCGATGACGCAGTAACACTACGTAGCCAGCTAGAATTCATTAAGAATCCAGCAGGTTCGATCCCGATTGAACAAGTGGAACCTATTGAAAGCATCGTTAAACGCTTTGCAACGGGTGCAATGTCATTCGGTTCTATCTCTCATGAAGCGCACTCAACACTTGCGATTGCGATGAACCGCTTAGGTGCGAAATCCAACTCTGGTGAAGGCGGTGAAGATCCAACTCGTTTTGAACGTAAAGAAAACGGCGATTGGGAACGCTCAGCAATCAAGCAGGTCGCATCAGGTCGCTTCGGTGTAACGTCTTACTATCTGACGAACGCAGAAGAGCTTCAAATCAAGATGGCTCAAGGTGCGAAGCCGGGTGAAGGTGGTCAGCTACCGGGCGATAAAGTCGATGACTGGATCGGTGCAACTCGTCACTCTACTCCAGGGGTTGGTTTGATTTCTCCACCGCCACACCACGATATCTACTCAATCGAAGACTTAGCTCAGCTTATCTTCGACCTGAAAAACGCGAACCGCGCGGGCCGTGTAAACGTGAAGCTAGTTTCAGAAGCGGGTGTTGGTACTATCGCATCGGGCGTTGCGAAAGCAAAAGCTGATGTGGTTCTTATCGCTGGTTTCGATGGTGGTACAGGTGCTTCACCAATGTCTTCAATTCGCCACACAGGTCTTCCTTGGGAACTTGGCTTGGCGGAAACTCACCAAACGCTACTGAAGAACGGTCTACGTAACCGTATCGTTGTTCAGGCTGATGGTCAGATGAAAACACCTCGTGACCTTGCAATCGCAACGTTACTAGGTGCTGAAGAATGGGGCGTAGCAACCGCAGCTTTGGTTGTTGAAGGCTGTATCATGATGCGTAAGTGTCATAAGAACACCTGTCCTGTTGGTATCGCAACACAGAACAAAACTCTGCGTGAACGCTTTGATGGTCGCGTAGAAGACGTTATCACCTTCTTCCAATACATGGCGCAAGGTTTACGTGAAATCATGGCGGAGCTAGGCTTCCGCACTATCGATGCAATGGTTGGTCAAGGTCAGAAATTGAAACCTCGCCAAGACGTTGCACACTGGAAATATAAGAACCTCGATCTGTCGCCTGTTCTTCACATTGAACAAGCACGTGCAGAAGATGGTATCTACAACCAGACACAGCAAAACCACAACTTAGACAACGTGTTAGACCGCACTTTGATCAAGATTGCTGCTCCTGCGCTTGAGCGCGGTGAAGCAATTCATGCAGAGTTGCCAATCATCAACACTGACCGCTCTGTAGGTACTATGCTGTCGAACGAAATTTCGAAAGTCTACAAAGACCAAGGTCTACCTAAACCTATGAATGTGAAATTCACAGGCTCTGCGGGTCAGTCATTTGGTGCTTTCCTTGCGAAAGGCGTGACATTCGAAGTAGAAGGCGATGCGAACGACTATTGGGGCAAAGGTCTGTCAGGCGGTACGCTGATTCTTTACCCAGATTCGAAATCGACCATAGTTCCAGAAGACAACATTGTTGTCGGTAACGTATGTTTCTACGGCGCAACCTCTGGTGAATCTTACATTCGCGGTATGGCTGGTGAACGTTTCTGTGTTCGTAACTCAGGTGCGAAAGTGGTTGTAGAAGGCATCGGTGATCACGGTTGTGAGTACATGACTGGCGGTATTGCGGTTGTTCTTGGCTCTACAGGTCGTAACTTCGCTGCCGGTATGAGTGGCGGTATCGCTTACGTTTGGGACAAGTCTGGTGACTTCGAATCCAAACTGAACTCTGAGTTGGTCGACCTTGATCCTATCGAGCAAGAAGACAGAGAGCTACTACTGGATATGTTGACTAAGCATGTTCAATTCACAGGAAGTGAAGTCGCTAAGTCGTTCCTTGACAACTTTGAAGCAAGCCTAACCTCAATGGTTAAGGTTATGCCGCGTGATTACAAAGCGGTACTTCAGAAGCGTAAGGCACTGGCACAACAGACAGAAGCGGAGGCAGTGTAATGGGTAAGCCTACTGGATTTTTAGAGCATGGTCGTGAGCTTCCGAAAAAGATTGCACCGGCTGAGCGTATCAAGAACAACAAAGAGTTCGTTCTAAACGAAGAGTTTGGCAGTAAAATTAATACCCAAGCTTCTCGTTGTATGGATTGTGGTGTGCCGTTTTGTCATAACGGCTGCCCTATCGGTAACATCATTCCTGAGTTCAACGATGCGGTTTATCGCGATAGTTGGGAAGAAGCGTGGAACATTTTAAGTTCTACCAACAACTTCCCTGAATTTACAGGTCGTGTTTGCCCTGCTCCATGTGAAAGTGCATGTGTACTGGGCATCAACCAAGATCCAATCACGATCTGTAATATTGAGAAAACCATCGTTGAAACTGCGTATCGTGAAGGTTATGCAAAGCCGAAAACACCACGCTTACGCACGGGTAAAAAGATCGCGATTATCGGTTCAGGCCCTGCTGGCTTAGCTGCGGCAGAGCAATTGAACAGTGCAGGTCACACAGTGACGGTTTACGAACGTGATGAAAAAGTCGGTGGCTTGCTACGTTTCGGTATTCCTGATTTCAAACTCAGCATGGAAGTGATTGATCGCAAGATCAATTTGATGGCCGAAGCAGGTGTTCAGTTTGAAGTGAACGCGCATGTGGGTGTGGATATTAACGCTCAACAGCTACGCCAAGAATACGATGCGGTACTGCTTACAGGTGGTTCAACGGTTCCTCGTAATCTGCCGATTCCGGGTCGTGAATTGAATGGCGTGTACTTCGCGATGCAATTCCTAGCTCAGAACAACCGCCGTGCAAACGGTATGGATCTTAAAACTGAAGAGATCCATGCAAAAGGTAAGCACGTAGTGGTTATCGGTGGTGGTGATACTGGCTCTGACTGTGTCGGTACTTCTAACCGTCACGGTGCAGCGAGTATCACTCAGGTTGAGATCATGCCTATGCCGGCAGACAAACGACCTGCCAACATGCCTTGGCCGCAATACCCAATGATTCTTCGCACTTCGACTTCTCATGAAGAAGGCTGTGAGCGTCATTGGAATATCCTGACCAAAGAATTTATCGGCAACGATAAAGGCGAAGTAACAGGTTTACGTGTAGCAGACATCGTGTGGAATGATTCTCGTAACTTTACTGAAGTTGCAGGAAGTGAACGTGTCATTCCTTGTGATATGGCATTCTTGGCAATGGGCTTCTTACACCCAGAACCACATGGCGTTTTGGCTCAACTTGATATTGCCTTAGATGAGCGTGGTAATGTAGCAACCAAAGATTTCGCTACTAACCAAGAAGGTGTATTCGCTGCTGGCGATATGCGTACAGGCCAATCTCTGGTTGTACGTTGTATCAACGAAGGCCGCGAGTGTGCTCGTTCAATCGACGAATACCTAATGGGCAATACCAATCTAGAAGCAAAAGCGGATTCATTAATGCTTTCAGCATAATGATTCATAGTAAAAGGTTTTTACAGTTTGATGCTCTAGAAACCTTTTCTATTCAGATTTAAAATTTCTTATAGACCTTCCATTTGGCTAGCATACACTGCTAGCCTTTTTTATTCTTTTCTCATATCTTGAGATTTATATGTTAAATTTTTGTGATAACAAATAATTTATCATATTGAATTTTATAGACTATTTCAGAGTAATCAGTGGTAAATCGCACTCAAAGATGATTTTAGCCCAACAACTTGACCTTTTTCACAATTAGCTATAGGTTGTGAACTCACTGAAAACAAACTGCTCAAAATTGTTAAATTTTTAGTCAATTCTTAGTAATAAATATCCAAATAATAACAACAACAATATCCAAACAACTTGCAGTGGCAAAAAGCGACAAGTGAATGACCTCCTATGCCCATGAAAATCATCAGTTCTCATGAAAAGGAGCCAAATACCTAGTCAGCAAAGCTGTCACTAAAAGCCGGAAGGGTATATAAGAATAGTTAGTCATTTACTGTCTTGTAGACAGAAGCAAAGGGAGAATTGCAATGGCTCTATACGATCCTAGTCTTGAGAAAGACAACTGTGGATTCGGCTTGATTGCGCACATGGAAGGTCAAGCTAGTCATAAATTGGTTCGCACAGCGATTTCTGCACTCGATCGCATGACACACCGTGGCGGCATCGCAGCCGACGGAAAAACCGGTGATGGTTGTGGTCTTCTACTGCAAAAGCCTGACTCTTATCTGCGTTTAATTGCTGAAGAACAAGGTTGGAACCTTGGTAAGCAATACGCGATTGGTATGGTGTTTCTCAGCCAAGATCCGGTCAAAGCCCAAACGGCTCGTGACGTCATCAATAAAGAGCTATCGAAAGAAACACTAACGGTATCAGGTTGGCGCGTTGTTCCGACCAATCCAAAAGTACTGGGACCAATCGCTAACGATTCTGTTCCAGATATCCAACAGATCTTTATCACGGCACCTGCGGGTTGGCGTGAACGTGATATTGAGCGTCGTCTGTACATTGCTCGTCGCCGTATCGAAAAACAAATTACTGACGATTCAGATTTCTACATCTGTTCTCTTTCTACACAAGTTATTGTTTACAAAGGCTTGTGTATGCCAGCAGATCTACCACGTTTCTATCTGGATCTTGCTGATTTACGTATGGAATCGGCTATCTGTCTGTTCCACCAGCGTTTTTCTACCAATACTCAGCCTCGTTGGCCTCTGGCTCAACCTTTCCGTTATCTTGCACACAATGGTGAGATCAATACGATTGACGGTAACCGCCAATGGGCTCGTGCGCGCGCATACAAATTTGCCTCGCCACTACTACCCGATCTCAGCACAGCAGCACCATTCGTTAACGAAACAGGCTCTGACTCATCAAGCCTAGATAACATGCTGGACCTTTTCCTTGCAGGCGGTATGGACCTGTTCCGTGCTATGCGTATGCTAGTTCCGCCAGCATGGCAAAATCACCCAGATATGGATGAAGATCTGCGCGCATTCTACGACTTCAACTCGAAACATATGGAACCGTGGGATGGTCCGGCAGGTATCGTACTGTCCGATGGTCGCTACGCCGCATGTAACTTAGACCGTAACGGTCTGCGCCCAGCTCGCTATGTGATCACCAAAGACAAACTGATCACTCTTGCGTCTGAAGTGGGTATCTGGAACTACGCACCTGATGAAGTCGCAGAGAAAGGTCGTGTTGGACCGGGTGAGCTACTGGTTATTGACACGCGCAAAGGCAAATTATGGCAATCAAGCGAAATCGATAACGATCTTAAGAGCCGTCACCCTTACAGTGAGTGGATGAAAAACAACGTCTACAAACTGAAATCTTTTGCTGAACTACCCGATGATCAAGTTGGCGAGCGAAACTTCGATGAGACGCTGCTAAAAACTTATCAGAAGCAGTTTGCCATGACCAACGAAGAAGTGGATCAAATCCTTCGTGTCTTAGGTGATATGGGCCAAGAAGCCGTAGGTTCAATGGGTGATGATACCCCTATGGCGGTACTCTCTTCTAAAGAGCGCTTAATCACTGACTACTTCCGTCAAAAATTTGCACAGGTGACTAACCCACCTATCGACCCATTACGTGAAAAACACGTCATGTCGCTGGCGACCAGTATTGGTCAAGAGATGAACGTGTTTAACGAGACCGATGGTCACGCTTACCGTGTGACTTTCGACTCTCCGGTGCTGCTCTACTCTGACATGCAGCAGCTACTGACACTGAGTGATCAGCACTACCGCAATACCATTCTGGACATTAACTTCGATCCGCAGCAATCAACATTGCAACAAGCGGTGATCGACTTGTGTGACAAAGCGGTAGAAGTGGTTCGAGATGGCACTGTTCTGCTTGTTATTTCTGACCGAGCACTCACTAAAGATAAGCTGCCTATTCCTGCGGCTATGGCTGTGGGGGCTATCCATGCTCGTCTGGTTGAAGAGAACCTACGTTGCGATGCCAACATCATCGTTGAAACCGCAACGGCACGCGACCCACACCAATTTGCTGTATTAATCGGCTTTGGTGCAACAGCCGTTTATCCGTATCTTGCTTATGAAGTTCTGGGCAAGATGGTCGATGAAGGCGCGATTGATAAAAGCTACCGCGATGTAATGCAGAACTACCAATACGGCATCAACAAAGGTCTGTATAAGATCATGTCGAAAATGGGGATTTCTACTGTTGCATCGTACCGCTGTTCACAGTTGTTCGAAGCCGTAGGTCTACACAGTGATGTCGTCGATCTTTGCTTTAAAGGTGTAAAAACACGTATTCAGGGTGCAAGTTTTGAAGACTTCCAACAAGACCTGTTCAACTTATCACGCAAAGCTTGGGCTACTCGCAAATCAATAGAGCACGGTGGCTTACTCAAGTACGTTCATGGTGGTGAATACCATGCTTACAACCCAGATGTGGTCGGTACTCTGCAAAAAGCCGTGAAGTCCGGCGAAAGCACTGACTATCAAAGTTTTGCTAAACAGGTGAACGAAAGACCAGCGGCTATGCTGCGTGACCTGTTGAAGCTGAAAAAATCAGATAAACCACTACCACTTGAGAAGATTGAACCAGCAACTGAGCTGTTCAAACGCTTTGACTCAGCGGCGATGTCTATCGGTGCTCTGAGCCCAGAAGCGCATGAAGCACTAGCAACGGCGATGAACCGCTTAGGTGGCTTCTCGAACTCTGGTGAAGGTGGTGAAGATCCTCGTCGTTTTGGTACCGAACGTAACTCACGTATCAAACAGGTCGCTTCAGGTCGTTTTGGCGTAACACCGCACTACTTAACCAATGCGGACGTATTGCAGATCAAAGTCGCTCAAGGTGCGAAACCGGGTGAAGGTGGTCAGCTACCGGGTCATAAAGTAACCGCTGAAATAGCCAAACTTCGTCACTCGGTACAAGGTGTAACCCTGATTTCACCACCGCCGCACCACGATATTTACTCTATTGAAGACTTGGCACAGCTTATCTTCGACTTGAAGCAAGTAAACCCGAAAGCCTTGGTATCGGTAAAACTGGTTTCTGAACCGGGCGTTGGAACTATCGCGACAGGTGTAGCGAAAGCTTACGCTGACTTAATTACTATCTCAGGATATGACGGTGGTACTGCAGCGAGTCCGCTAACATCAGTCAAATACGCGGGTAGCCCATGGGAACTTGGTCTTGCTGAAACGCAGCAAGCGCTGGTTGCCAACGGTCTTCGTCATAAGATCCGCCTACAAGTCGATGGCGGTTTGAAGACTGGTCTGGACGTGATCAAAGGAGCAATCTTAGGTGCTGAAAGCTTTGGTTTTGGTACCGGTCCTATGGTTGCTATGGGTTGTAAGTTCCTGCGTATCTGTCACCTCAACAACTGTGCAACAGGGGTAGCAACGCAAGACGAAACGCTACGTAGAGACTACTTCAAAGGTCTGCCTGAAATGGTGATCAACTACTTCACAGGCATTGCTGAAGAAGTACGTGGATACTTGGCTGAACTCGGCGTTGAGAAACTAACAGATCTGATTGGTCGTACTGACCTGCTAGAAGCAGTTCAGGGTTTAACAGCGAAACAGAGTAAGTTGGATCTATCCGGCATTCTGGAAGCTCCGGTATCTCCTCAAGGGCTACCACTAAGCTGCACAGAACCAAACACACCGTTTGATAAAGGCGTTCTCAACCAGAAAATCGTTGAAGATGCGATTGAAGCAGTAGAGAAGCAACAATCCATCGAGCTTTACTACGATGTGATCAACACAGACCGCTCTGTGGGTGCTCGTCTGTCGGGTGAAATCGCTAAACGTTACGGTAACGCAGGTCTTGCTGGCTCACCGATTAAGGTGGTACTAGACGGTACTGCGGGTCAATCTTTCGGTGTGTGGAACGCTGGCGGTGTAGAACTGTATCTCACTGGTGATGCGAACGACTACGTGGGTAAAGGCATGGCTGGAGGTAAGATTGTTATCAAACCGCATTTAGGTACTGCATTTAGCTGTAACGAAGCCACTATTATCGGTAACACCTGTTTATACGGCGCGACAGGCGGAAAACTGTTTGCTGCGGGTAAAGCCGGTGAACGTTTCGCAGTACGTAACTCAGGCACTATCAGCGTAATTGAAGGCGCTGGTGACAACGCTTGTGAATATATGACAGGCGGTATCGTCGCGATTCTTGGCGCAACAGGCGTAAACTTTGGCGCAGGTATGACTGGCGGTTTTGCCTACGTTCTTGATGAGAACGGCGATTTCCAAGGTCGTGTCAACGAAGAATCTGTTGAAGCATTATCACTGAAAGATCTCTATATCCATCAGGAGCATCTGCGTGGACTTATCGCAGAGCACTTAGAAGAGACAGGTTCTGCTCACGCAGAAAATATTTTAGCGAACTTTGATGAATGGATTCCGAAGTTCTACTTAATCAAACCACAGGCAGCGGATCTACAAACCCTATTGGGTCACCAAAGCCGTAGCGCTGCAGAACTACGTGTTCAAGCACAATAATTGGAAGGAGCCAGATTTATGAGCCAGAACGTATACCAATTTATTGATGTTAACCGTGTTGACCCGGCAAAAAAGCCGCTCAACATCCGTAAAATTGAATTCGTAGAAATTTACGAACCTTTCACTAAGCAGCAGGCGACAGCGCAAGCTGACCGCTGCTTGGATTGTGGTAACCCGTACTGTGAGTGGAAATGTCCGGTTCACAACTACATTCCACAATGGCTGAAACTTGCCAATGAAGGTCGTATTTTGGAAGCCGCTGATCTTGCGCACCAAACCAACAGCTTGCCTGAAGTGTGTGGCCGTGTGTGTCCACAAGACCGCTTATGTGAAGGGTCATGCACTCTGAACGACGATTTCGGCGCGGTGACAATCGGTAATATTGAAAAATACATCACCGATACCGCGTTTGAAATGGGCTGGAAACCGGATATGTCGCACGTTGAGTGGACAGACAAAAAAGTAGCCATCATCGGTGCGGGTCCAGCAGGTCTTGCCGCCGCAGATATTTTAGTGCGTAACGGTGTGAAACCTGTGGTGTTTGACCGTTACCCTGAAATTGGTGGCTTGCTGACTTTCGGTATCCCTTCTTTCAAACTGGAAAAAGGGGTAATGGAAAACCGCCGCCGCGTGTTCACTGAAATGGGCGTTGAGTTCCGCATGAACGTGGAAGTAGGCAAAGATGTTCAGTTGCATGATCTGATCAACGAATACGATGCTGTGTTCCTTGGTGTAGGTACTTACAAATACATGCGTGCAGGCTTAGAAAACGAAGATGCACAAGGTGTATTTGACGCACTGCCTTTCCTAATCTCAAACACTTACAAAGTGATGGACTTGCCAAGCGATCAACCATTCATCGACATGGCTGGTAAAAAAGTGGTCGTTCTTGGCGGTGGTGATACAGCGATGGACTGTGTACGAACTTCAATTCGTCAAAATGCTTCACGCGTTATCTGTGCTTACCGTCGTGATGAAGAAAACATGCCTGGCTCTCGCCGCGAAGTGAAAAACGCGAAAGAAGAAGGTGTGGAATTCATGTTCAACCTTCAACCTCTAGGAATTGAAGTTGATGCGTCTGGTAAAGTAACCGGCGTAAAAGTGGTTCAGACTGCTTTAGGTGAGCCTGACGAAGCCGGTCGTCGCCGACCTGAGCCGGTAGCAGGAAGTGAACATGTGCTTGAAGCTGATGCTGTCATCATGGCATTTGGTTTCCAACCACATCAAATGAGCTGGTTAGAACCGCACGGCGTAGAACTGGATCAATGGGGTCGAATCAAAGCCCCTTCAGAGCAGTCATTTAAGTTCCAGACAACGAACGAAAAAATCTTTGCGGGCGGAGATGCCGTTCGAGGCTCAGACCTTGTGGTAACCGCAATCGATGAAGGCCGTAAAGCCGCTGATGGCATTCTCGATTACTTGAATATTTAAGTAATTTGGTTTTGAAAAAAGGATCCCTCTCAACATGGATCCTTTTTTATTTATATAATCGCAAATTATTTTCTGTGGCCATTCATAATCCTCTAAAACTAAACAGCGTGAATGAGTCTAATATGTAGAATGACTTTCCCCCGAAGAGCTAGGAGAGTACGATCCAGCTATTGGGGATACGACGAATAGGGTTTGCAGATGTATAAGGTTCTAATTGTTATTCTTTCAACAGTACTATTGAGTGCTTGTAGCAAAGGAGTTCCTCCGATGGTCGATCGCACACATTCTCCTTGTGGCAATAAACCCAATTGCGTTTCAACCGCTGAAACAAGAGAAAAATATAAGCTGGCTCCATTTTTATTACGCTCTGGTGTAACACTGGAACAGGTTGAACGCGTAGCTTTAACGCTTTCTGGCGCTCAAACCGCTGAGAAAACTGATAACTATCTTCGAATCGAATGCACTTCAAGTATTATGCGTTTTGTTGATGACCTTGAGCTGAAGATTGAAGATGGTCATCTGTTGGTGCGTTCTGAATCCCGCGTTGGTTACAGTGATTTCGGGGTAAACCGTCGTAGAGCTGCCGAACTAAGAGAAAACCTTACCCTAGCAGGGCTGATATTTGAGCCATAGATCTTAGCTGAGTGAGTTGAAATCAGAGTTCAATAAGATAAGCAGTCGAATCTCGATAAATTGCCTAATCTCATGATAAACTTCAGGCAATTTTTACACTTAATAACTTTTAAAAGAGATACCCCATGAAAATTGGCATCATCGGCGCGATGCAACAAGAAGTCGCAATTCTAAAAGACGCTCTTGAGCAATGTCAGGAAGTCAGCAAAGGCGGCTGTACTTATTACTCAGGTAGCATTCACGGCGTTGATGTCGTTTTACTTCAATCTGGTATCGGCAAAGTAGCAGCAGCGATTGGTACAACAATTCTTCTAGACGAATACCAACCAGACGTGGTTATCAACACGGGTTCTGCGGGTGGTTTTGACTCAAGCCTAACTATGGGTGATGTGGTTATTTCAACAGAAGTACGCCATCACGACGCAGACGTAACCGCATTTGGTTATGAAATGGGACAGATGGCAGGTCAGCCTGCAGCATTTGCGGCAGACGAAAAACTGATGGCTGTGGCAGAGAAAGCGCTTGAATCTATCTCTAACGAAACCAACACTCAAAAACATGCTGTACGCGGTTTGATTTGTACTGGCGACGCTTTCGTTTGTACTGCTGAACGACAAGACTTTATTCGTAAACACTTCCCTTCTGTTATTGCTGTTGAAATGGAAGCGTCTGCAATTGCTCAGACGTGTCACCAATTCCAAGTACCATTTGTTGTGGTTCGCGCAATTTCTGACGTAGCTGACAAAGAATCGCCAATGTCATTTGATGAGTTCCTACCGCTAGCAGCGCAAAGCTCATCAGAAATGGTGCTAAAAATGGTTGAGTTGCTAAAGTAACCAACTCATATCCATGAACGAAATCATTTCGACCGTTTATGCTGAAGGTGCGCTCCTCATTATGTGGGGCGCACTTTTGCTGCATTACATTCTGCCTATTCCGAGAGCTTCTCACCCTGCAATTTTGTGGCACAAGTTTGCCGAAGTTCTCGCTGACAAAGTCAACACCAACAACAATTACTCTCAAAGTATCATTTCCGGCACACTAGCTTGGCTGCTAATGATCATCCCTGCACTGCTGTTCTGTATCGCATTAAAACCTCTTGTCTGGCAGCCGCAACTCTATGAATTAGCACTACTGATCTTGGCTTTAGATTGGCGTAACAACGGCCAACTCGCGAACAAATTAGGTAAGGCCTTGGCAAAAGAGGACAAAGTAGGTGCTCGTAAACTGCTTGAACCTTTTGTGAATAGAGAAACCAGCACCCTATCTACTGTAGGACTGGGCAAAGCAGGTGCTGAGACCATTATTCTAGGTTATGGCCGTAACGTTGCTGCCGTGCTTTTTTGGTATGCTTTATTGGGTGCAACAGGGGCATTTATCTATCGATTAATGGCTGAACTTGCTCGCGCTTGGTCGCCTTCTCGTTCTCAGTTCAATCCTTTTGGATTGCCAATTGTTCGCACTATCGCAATATTAGATTATTTACCATTAAGACTGTTTAGCTTGTTCATTACGTTAGGCAATAACTCGGGTAAAGCTCTGAAAACCATCAAAACTCAGAGCCGTTCTTGGCCACTACCTGGCCCCGCTTGGCTACTCTGCGCAATCGGTGGGAAGCTCGAATTGGCTTTGGGTGGCCCTGCAATCTACGGGGAACAAAAAGTAGTGCGAGCCAAGATAGGTGGCCGTATTGTTCCTTCTGCACTGCACTTGTCTCAAATACATAGCTTGATCGCTTGGCGACTCTTTCTATGGATTTTTATCGAAAGCCTTCTACTTCTCGTCATTCATAAAGGAATATAAATGCGTTTTTGGTCACT
Organism: Vibrio sp. Hal054; assembly: GCF_037162405.1. NCBI lineage: Bacteria > Pseudomonadati > Pseudomonadota > Gammaproteobacteria > Vibrionales > Vibrionaceae > Vibrio > Vibrio sp. Hal054. The sequence goes on from NZ_JARLUT010000001.1 coordinate 2,693,165, forward strand.
CGCCTTCACTGCTTTACTACTTGCATCACCCACTCAAGCAGACCAATCGGTTCAGCGCATTATCAGCCTAGCTCCACATGCAACAGAGTTAGCCTTTGCCGCTGGTTTGGGCAATAAACTTGTCGGCGCAACGGATTACAGTGATTATCCAGAGAAAGCCAAAAGCATAGAGAGAGTTGCGAACTATCAGGGTATTAAGTTAGAGCGGATCATAGCGCTTAAACCTGATCTGATTATCGCTTGGCCGAAAGGTAACCCAGCAAAAGAGATTGCCAAACTTAAGCAGCTCGGTTTCAAGTTTTACAATTCCCAAGTTAATACACTTGACGATATTGCCACCAATATTGAAGCTCTCAGTCAATACGCAGATGACCCACAACAAGGGAAACAGGCAGCAAAAGATTTCCGCGAACGTTTGAATACGCTGACGTCTGAACTCTCAGGAGCCACACCTGTTCGCTATTTTTATCAACTCAGTGAAAAACCAATCATCACTTTGGCACAAGACAGTTGGCCAAGTGAGGTATTTCGTTTTTGCGGTGGAGAAAACATCTTTGAGAACAGTTCGACACCATATCCTCAAGTTGGGATCGAGCAAGTGCTGGTCGCTCAACCAGATGTTATTTTCACCTCTGCACACGCCATTGCTAACGGAAATATGTGGCTACGTTGGAAAGATGAAATTCCAGCAGTCAAACAGGGGCATGTTTGGTCTCTCAATTCAGACTGGATCAATCGCTCAACGCCTCGCACACTCAACGCGATTGAAGAAGTTTGTCACTACTTTGAGCAAGTAAGAAACAATTAACAGCTCGATAAAAAAGTCTTACAATCCACCACCTTTCGATAAACCTATTTTTGGTAGCGCATAACATTGGATACCTCATTACTTTATTTAATCGATATGTTTGGTACGGCTATTTTCGCTATTTCAGGCGTATTGCTAGCTGGTCGTTTAAAAATGGATCCTTTCGGTGTCACTGTATTGGCGAGTGTTACAGCTATCGGTGGCGGGACTATCCGAGATATGGCTCTTGGTGCGACACCGGTGTTCTGGATAAAAGATACAACTTATATCTGGGTCATTATCGTTACTTGTATTTTAACCATGCTATTAGTGCGCAGACCAAAACGTATTCCTTGGTGGGTTCTGCCGGTCTGCGATGCTGTCGGCTTGGCTTTTTTCGTTGGTATCGGTGTTGAAAAGGCACTGATGTACCAAGATTCAGCCGTGATCGCCATCATTATGGGGGTAATTACTGGCTGTGGCGGTGGCATTATCCGCGATGTACTGGCAAGAGAAATCCCAATGGTTCTGCGTAGTGAAGTCTACGCAACGGCATGTATTGTGGGCGGTGTATTCCATACAACCGCATTAGCGATGGGTTATGACAATTCCGTCGCACTTCTTTCAGGCGTTGCGTCAACGCTGATCATTCGTCTTGGTGCTATCCGCTGGCACTTATCACTGCCAACCTTCGCTCTCACTAAATAGAAATAGAGCCGCTCGACGTGGCTCTTGTCAGCTCTCATAGGTTTACATCCAAGATAAACGAACCACTGTCCTCATCGATAATATGAGGATAAACTAACTCAATCGATTCCTAATTCTCATTGGACAAAATATGCTGTTGGAAGGCATTGAAACGCTATTGGTTCTTAGCAAGCAGAAAACGATGAGCCGAACTGGCAGCCAACTGTATATCAGCCAGTCAGCCGTCAGTAAAAGAATTGCCAATTTAGAAAACAAGTTAGGGAAAAAGCTCATAGCTCCCGCTGGGCGACATATAAAGCTGACCGCTGAAGGTCAGCAACTCATCGATAATATTGAGCCAACTTTCAATGAACTAAGAGGCATGATCTATGAGAATCAAGCCCTTGAAGACAACACGCTTATCCGCATTGATTGTTCAGAAACACTTGTGGCAGGCTACTTAACGAAAGTAATGGCGGCATACCGTAAGAAAGATCCCCACTTCACCATTACCACCAACCACACTCCACGTATCGTAGAACATGTTCAATCAGGCAAAGCCACCATAGGTTTTTGTGCTGGGTATCTACCCGGTAATCATGGCCTTATGACTTTTCATTTGTATGATGAGCCATTCTGCATTGTCAGTAAGAACCACCTAACCCATTTGCCAAGTGAGATCATTACTAATGATCTCACCAATACCGCTAACACTTATCAGGCTGCATTTCTAGATAAGTTGGGTATTACACCTGTGATGGAAATGGATTCTTATATGGCGTCAGCCCAGCTCGCACTAGAAGGCGTGGCTCCAGCTTTAGTACCACTTTCTATGATCAATACCCTGCAGATAGATGCGCGTTATTGCTTTAACTTTACCGATCTCACACCGCTAATCCGCCCTATTCACATCTGCCTAAGAGCAACCAACTACCGTACAGAGCGGGTTAAAACATTGATAGAAACCATTGTGAGTGCTGTTCCCACAAAAGCTTAGACGCCATCAGTATTGACATCAGGATCACAAGTGGGCGTATCCATTTTTGTCCTTTAGATATGACAACTTTGGCACCAACACGAGCACCAATAAACTGCCCGACAGCCATGACCAAACCTAACTTCCAGATAGGTAACCCAGCAATAACGAAGAATAGCAGCGCTGCGATATTTGATGTGAAGTTAAGAACTTTCGTTCTAGCCGTTGCTTCAACCAAAGTAAAATGACCTAAAACGACAAAACACACAGTGAAAATGGAACCTGTACCCGGGCCAAAAAATCCATCGTAAAAGCCCACACAGCTTCCGACACTATAGGCAAATGCAGCTTCTGAAAGCGGTTTTTTACCGGAGTCAGCCCTAGTCTGCGGCGCGAATAGAAAGTAGAGAGAAATCGCAACCAATAGAATGGGAATTAAACTCGTCAAGAATGACGTATCAAACTGTTGTACCAGCAAAGCCCCAGTTGCGGCACCAATAAAAGTACACACAATGGCAAGTCGCATATCTTTAAGATTAACGATACCACTGCGTACGAAATACATACTGGCAGAGAAGCTACCAAAAGAGCTTTGGAGCTTATTTGTCGCCAAAGCATTGGTTGGGGGAACACCTGCAGCCAAAAGTGCTGGAAGTGTTAATAAGCCACCGCCACCAGCCATCGCATCAATAAAACCTGCTGCGCCAGCAACAAAAAACAAAATGACTAATATATCTAACGAGACTTCCATGACATTCCACAACCAATACGACCGAGTGGCTAAAGTATCACTGAGTAAGTGATTGAAATAGTGAAACAACAGAACACAACCTATTCCAATAATTCATCAATGATATAGATAGTCTTTCATCTTCAAACGTTAGCTTTGCCAAAATACAGGCCTAAAAAAGCCCGCTCAAATGAGCGGGCAATGAGGTTGTCAGATAAACCTTAGGTTTATCAATTTATTATTCATTACGCTAAGCTAGCTTTCACTTTAGCGTGAAGTTCTTGTACTGATGTTACTGATGCTTTCGCGTCAGCAGTGTGAGACATACAGGTTGCGAACGCTGCATTCAGCGTTGTTGTGTAGTTCACTTTCTCAGCCAAAGCACCACGACGTAGAACTTTAGAATCTTCAATTGCTTGACGACCTGACGCCGTGTTCACGATGTAGGTGTATTCATTGTTCTTGATACGGTCCAGAATGTGTGGGCGGCCTTCATGAACTTTGTTTACCAAGCGAGGGTTAATACCTGCTTCACCTAGAATCACAGCAGTACCGTGAGTTGCATCTAGTTGGTAGCCCAGTTTCACTAGCTTAGAAGCAAGGTCAACAACGCGCTCTTTATCACCTTCACGTACTGAAAGCAGTGCTCGACCACCTTCTGGGTAGACTGAACCACAGCCTAGCTCCGCTTTCGCGTAAGCTTCAGCAAATGTTGCACCTACACCCATAACCTCACCAGTAGAACGCATTTCTGGGCCTAATAGCGGGTCAACGCCAGGGAACTTGTTGAACGGCAGTACCACTTCTTTTACTGAGTAGTATGGTGGAATGATCTCTTTCGTGAAGCCTTGTTGCTCAAGAGTTTGACCAGCCATAACACGTGCAGCGATTTTCGCTAATGGTGCACCCGTTGCTTTAGATACGAATGGTACTGTACGTGCAGCACGTGGGTTTACTTCGATGAGGTAAACTTCGTTATCTTTCACAGCAAACTGAGTGTTCATCAAACCGCGTACACCAAGTTCGAAAGCAAGTTTCTCTACTTGTTCACGCATCTTGTCCTGAATCTCTTGGCTTAGCGTATATGCTGGAAGCGAACATGCTGAGTCACCAGAGTGAACACCTGCTTGTTCGATGTGTTCCATGATACCGCCGATAACCACACGCTCACCGTCACAGATAGCGTCGATATCCACTTCTGTAGCGTCATCTAGGAAACGGTCTAGCAGAACTGGAGACTCGTTTGACACGCTTACTGCTTCGTTGAAGTAACGACGCAGGTCTTGCTCGTCATAAACGATTTCCATCGCACGACCACCTAGAACGTACGAAGGACGTACAACTAGAGGGAAACCAATTTCTTTTGATTTCTCAATCGCCTGTTCCATTGTTGTTACTGTAGCGTTTTCTGGTTGTAGTAAACCTAGACGCTCAACAGCAGCTTGGAAGCGTTCACGGTCTTCTGCACGGTCGATAGCATCTGGGCTAGTACCAATGATAGGCACGCCAGCCGCTTCTAAAGCACGAGCCAGTTTCAGTGGAGTTTGACCACCGTACTGAACGATAACGCCTTTTGGCTTTTCAACACGTACGATTGCTAGCACATCTTCCAAAGTTACTGGTTCGAAGTACAGACGATCAGAAGTGTCGTAGTCTGTTGAAACTGTCTCAGGGTTACAGTTAACCATGATAGTTTCGTAGCCATCTTCACGAAGTGCTAGAGATGCGTGTACACAACAGTAGTCAAATTCGATACCTTGACCGATACGGTTTGGACCGCCGCCAAGAACCATGATTTTGTCTTTGTCTGTTGGGTTCGCTTCACACTCTTCATCGTAAGATGAGTACATGTAAGCGGTATCTGAAGAAAATTCCGCAGCACAAGTATCAACACGCTTGTAAACAGGGTGGATATCGTACTGGTCGCGTAGACGACGAATTTCGCTTTCAGAAACACCAAGGAGTGCTGAAAGACGTGCATCAGAGAAGCCTTTACGCTTCATATTCTTCAGAACATCTTGAGTCAGACCAGCAAAACCGCCAGCTTTCACTTGCTCTTCCAACTTAACCAGTTCTTCGATTTGAACGAGGAACCAACGGTCAATATTGGTTAGATTGAATACGCCATCGACTGACATACCAGCACGGAATGCGTCTGCGATGTACCAAATACGCTCTGCACCAGCTTCTTTTAGCTCGTGGCGGATTTTAGTCAACGCATCTGGTGCATCTAAATCAACCATTTCATCCAAGCCGTTCACACCAACTTCTAGGCCACGAAGTGCTTTCTGTAGCGATTCTTGTTGGTTACGACCGATTGCCATTACCTCACCAACAGACTTCATCTGGGTAGTTAGGCGGCTATTTGCACCTGCAAATTTCTCGAAGTTAAAGCGAGGAATCTTAGTCACAACGTAGTCGATAGTTGGTTCGAATGATGCTGGCGTTGCGCCACCAGTGATGTCATTCATTAGCTCATCAAGAGTGAAGCCAACTGCCAGTTTCGCTGCGATTTTCGCGATTGGGAAACCTGTTGCTTTAGAAGCAAGAGCAGAAGAACGAGATACACGTGGGTTCATCTCGATGATAACCATACGGCCATCTTTCGGGTTGATACCAAACTGAACGTTTGAACCACCAGTCTCGACACCAATTTCACGCAGTACTGCTAGCGATGCATTACGCATTAGCTGGTACTCTTTATCCGTTAGCGTTTGAGCTGGTGCTACCGTGATTGAGTCACCTGTGTGAATACCCATTGGGTCAAAGTTTTCAATCGCACAAACGATGATACAGTTGTCGTTCTTATCACGAACAACTTCCATCTCGTACTCTTTCCAACCAATGAGAGATTCATCGATAAGCAGCTCGTTAGTTGGAGAAAGATCCAAGCCACGGCGACAGATTTCTTCGAACTCTTCTTTGTTATAAGCGATACCACCACCAGTACCACCCATAGTGAATGAAGGACGGATGATACATGGGAAACCAACCATATCTAGGACACGGTAAGCATCTTCCATTGTTTTAGCAGTATCAGCGCGTGGACATTCTAAACCGATAGACTTCATTGCTTTATCAAAGCGAGAACGGTCTTCAGCTTTGTCGATTGCATCTGCAGTCGCACCAATCATCTCTACGCCGAACTCTTTAAGAACGCCATTTGCTTCTAGAGCAAGCGCACAGTTAAGAGCCGTTTGACCACCCATTGTTGGAAGAATCGCATCTGGGCGCTCTTTCTCGATGATCTTACGTACAACTTCCCAGTGGATTGGCTCGATGTATGTTGCATCAGCCATTTCTGGGTCAGTCATGATAGTTGCAGGGTTTGAGTTTACAAGAATAACTCGGTAGCCCTCTTCGCGCAGTGCTTTACACGCTTGAGCGCCAGAGTAGTCAAACTCACAAGCCTGACCGATAACAATTGGACCTGCACCTAAAATAAGAATGCTCTGAATGTCAGTACGTTTTGGCATTATCTACTACTCCAAATTAAGCGCGGTGTTGTTTAATCAATTCAATGAAGTGGTCAAATAGCGGTGCAGCATCGTGCGGACCTGGGCTCGCTTCTGGGTGACCCTGGAAGCTGAATGCCGGTTTGTCCGTACGGTGAATACCTTGTAGAGAACCGTCAAATAGAGACTTGTGCGTTGCACGTAGGTTCTCAGGTAGCGTTGCTTCGTCCGCAGCAAAACCGTGGTTTTGAGAAGTAATCATTACCACACCACGATCAAGATCTTTAACCGGGTGGTTTGCACCATGGTGGCCAAACTTCATTTTTACTGTTTTAGCACCTGAAGCCAACGCTAGGATTTGGTGACCTAAACAGATACCAAATACCGGCAGAGCTTTATCAAGGAAAACTTTCGTTGCTTCAATCGCGTAAGTACATGGCTCTGGGTCACCAGGGCCATTCGATAGGAATACGCCATCTGGGTTCATTGCTAGTACTTCTTCAGCTGAAGTTTCTGCAGGTACTACAGTTAGACGACAACCACGGTCAACTAACATACGTAGGATATTGCGTTTCGCACCAAAATCGTAAGCCACTACATGGTATGGCAACTCACTGTCATCTTTAGGTTCAGGTAGGCCACCTTCCAGTGTCCACGAACCTTGTTTCCATTCATACGCTTCTTTAGTCGTTACAACTTTCGCTAAGTCCATGCCTTTAAGGCCTGGGAACTCTTTAGCTTTAACCAACGCAAGAGCTTCATCTAGGTTATCGCCTGCCATAATGCAACCGTTCTGAGCGCCTTTCTCACGTAAAATGCGCGTAAGTTTACGCGTATCGATATCAGCAATACCGACGATATTTTGTGATTTAAGGTAATCAGAAAGAGATTTTTCACTACGGAAGTTAGAAGCGATAAGAGGAAGATCGCGAATCACAAGGCCTTGTGCATGAATTGAAGAAGATTCTTCATCTTCGGTATTAGTGCCGGTATTGCCAATGTGAGGATAAGTTAGTGTAACGATTTGTTGAGAATAGGAAGGATCAGTGAGGATTTCTTGGTACCCCGTCATCGAGGTATTAAAAACGACTTCACCAACGGATGAACCATCTGCCCCAATGGACACTCCGCGGAACACTGTCCCATCTTCTAGGACTAACAGTGCTGATTTACTCAAGACAACCTCCAGAATAAAAATGCATAAAATTTAAATTAAATTGCAAATTTGCCTTCCTGTTCGCGTGAAAATCATGCTCTAGGCTAATTTTGACAAATTGGCGGTATTTTAGAGATCGCTGTGACCTATGTCAACGTTAGCAGATAAATTAAACTCAAATTTATTACCTTAGAGCTAAAAAAGAGCTCTAACCCATCAAAAAAGCATGTTTTACTCATTCAAAAACAACATTTATAGGGCTTTGATTTTAAATTAGACAAAAATAGTTTGTTAATAATCGAAATCAGCGCAAAAAAAATAAGCAAACGTTAATATCATTTTTTTATTGTCAAAAATAAAGGAAAGTTGGAGAAATCAACCTCAACATGACAAAATTACTTAAAAAGTTAAAGGATAAGCTAAATTATAGGAAAGAAAATTTGATTAGAAAATGTTAGAGAAATTCTTATGCGCCAAGCGAACTTGACGCATAATTATGTAATTACAGTTCATTCAAACCTAGTACATCAGTCATGGTATAAAAACCTGCTGATTTTTGATTCAACCAAACTGCAGCACGAATAGCGCCGTTGGCAAATGTCATTCGATCTGTTGCCTTATGAGTGATCTCTACTCGTTCACCAATATCAGCAAACATAGCAGTGTGTTCACCAATGATGTCACCAGCGCGAATGGTCGCAAATCCGATTTCATCTCTAGTTCGTTCCCCAGTGATACCTTCACGCGCGTACACAGCAACATCATTGAGTTTGTTGCCCATTGCTCCAGCAATGGCTTCACCCATACCAATCGCAGTACCCGATGGAGCATCCACTTTGTGTCGATGGTGCGCTTCGATAATTTCGATATCGCAGTAGTCACCCATTACTTTGGCTGCCTTCTCTAGCAGCTTGAATACTAGGTTCACACCTACACTGTAGTTTGGGGCCATCACAATAGGGATAACTTTCGCGGCTTCATTGATCAGCTCACGCTCTTCATCGGTAAAACCCGTAGTACCAATGATCAGCTTCTTGCCATGCTTCTTACACAGTTCAATGTTCGCTAGTGTGCTCGCTGGTGCCGTGAAATCCACGATAACATCGAAGTTATCGACCGCTAACTCCAGATTATCCACCAAAGCGACATCAAATCGACCAACACCACATAACTCACCAACATCCACTCCGACGAGAGAAGACTCAGGACGCTCAGATCCTGCACCCACTGTTGATTCTGAATTATGATGTGCTGCTTTGACCAGATTGCGGCCCATACGTCCAGCTGCGCCTGCAATTGCAATTCTTACCATTGCAAATTTCTCCATTTACTCGTGACTACGCAGTCCTGCATAGTGTTATTCCGATTTACGCTTTTTAAACTACCAACTATCGAGGTTGATAGCTAGCACTTAAGAAAACTCTTTAATAACACGTTCGAGGATTGGAACATTGGCTTCTGGAAACTGATAATTTGCGAGTTCTGCAATGTCTACCCAAAGTCCTTCTTGCCCTTCTTTGCCATATGGTTCTTTGTTGAAGTTACTGATGACGATGAAGTCAAACTTCAGTGATTTTTCTGGGTAATCGTATTCCAGATGCTCGAACAGATGCTGCTCCGTCACTTCAATGCCAATTTCTTCTTCAAGCTCACGAGTCATGGCTTGTTCAACGCTTTCACCTTCTTCAACTTTGCCACCCGGAAATTCCCAGAAACCACCTTTGTGCAAATTGTCTGGGCGTTTAGTGATAAAGATTTGTGATTTATCCTGATTGAAGATAATACCCGCCACGATATGAATTCGTTTCATCTGTGTTCCTTTGTCTTTCTTTACTTAAAAAAAGAGCCGCCTAAGCGACTCTTTTCTATTTATTTTTATTAGGCAATTTTGCCATGGCACTGCTTATACTTCTTGCCTGAGCCGCAAGGACAAGGTTCATTACGCCCCACTTTACGTTCAGCTTGAGATTCAGACTCTTCGCCATTCGCATTGGCGTGCTGAGCTTGACTCATACGAGCCGCTTGCTCTGCTTGAGCACGGCGTTGCTCCTCCATACGCTCAACTTCTTCTTGTTGTTGAACACGTACTTTAGAAAGAATCGCGATCACGTCTGACTTCAGTGACTCTAGAAGCTCTTCGAACAGCTCAAACGATTCACGCTTGTACTCTTGTTTCGGGTTCTTCTGTGCATAACCACGTAAGTGAATGCCTTGACGCAGGTGGTCCATAGCAGCAAGGTGCTCTTTCCACAGTGTATCAAGAGTCTGTAGCATTACAGATTTCTCAAAGTTACGCATCACTGAAGCGCCAACCACTTCTTCTTTGTTCTTATAAACCGTTACCGAGTTTTCAAGAATACGTTCGCGAAGTGCTTCTTCATACAGTTTGTCGTCTTCATCCAACCAAGACTGGATAGGCAGATCAAGATCGAAATCGTGCTTCAAGCGATCTTGTAGACCGGCGATATCCCACATGTCATCAAGTGATTGTGGTGGAATGTATTGATCGATCACCGATGTCATAACGTCAGCACGGTTTTGTTCGATCATTTCGCTAATATCGTCAGTGCTCATCAACTCATCACGAAGTTCGTAAACGACGCGACGCTGATCATTGGCAACATCATCATATTCAAGAAGCTGTTTACGAATGTCGAAGTTACGACCTTCAACTTTACGCTGAGCTTTTTCAATTGAGCGAGAAAGCATCTTAGATTCGATCGCTTCACCTTCTTCCATACCGCTTTGAATCAAGCTTGCCATACGGTCTGAAGTGAAAATACGTAGCAGTGTGTCTTCCATTGACAGATAGAAACGAGAAGAACCCGCATCACCCTGACGACCTGAACGACCACGTAGCTGGTTATCGATACGACGTGATTCGTGACGCTCAGTACCAATGATATGTAAGCCACCGGCTTCTAAAACTTGATCGTGAACTTTACGCCATTCCGCTTTAATTGCGTCAATTTGCTCTTGAGTTGGATTGTTTAGCGATTCAACTTGCATCTGCCAGCTACCGCCAAGCACGATATCCGTACCACGACCAGCCATGTTAGTCGCGATAGTGACTGAACCTGGTTTACCCGCTTCAGCAACGATTTCCGCTTCTTTCTCATGGAACTTCGCGTTCAGTACGCTGTGTTTGATCTTTGCTTTCTTCAGTGCATTAGACAGCAATTCAGATTTTTCTATCGAAACCGTACCAACCAGTACAGGCTGACCTTTTTCAACACAAATTTTAATATCTTCGATGATAGCAGCAAACTTTTCAGCTTCTGTACGGTACACCATATCCGGCATATCGTTACGAATCATAGGCTTGTTAGTTGGAATAACCACTGTTTCCAAACCATAGATTTGTTGGAATTCAAATGCTTCTGTATCTGCTGTACCTGTCATACCTGACAGTTTTTCGTATAAACGGAAGTAGTTCTGGAAAGTAATCGATGCCAGGGTTTGGTTTTCGTTCTGGATCTTAACGCCTTCTTTCGCTTCAACTGCTTGATGCAAACCATCAGACCAACGACGACCAGGCATAGTACGTCCGGTGTGTTCATCAACGATAACGACTTCACCTTCTTCCGTCACAATGTAGTCGACGTTTTTCTCAAACAGAACGTGAGCACGTAGCGCAGCGTTCACATGGTGAAGCAGACTGATATTCGCAGGAGAGTAAAGTGTATCGCCCTCTTGCATTAAACCATTCTTAACCAGCAACTCCTCAACAAATTCCTGACCAGTTTCAGTGAGGTAAACCTGCTTAGATTTCTCGTCTACAGTGTAGTGACCATCACCGCGGTACTCCTCAGAGTCTTCTTTATCTTGAAGCTGCAGAGACGGAATAAGAGTGTTAATGCGAGTATAGAGCTCAGAACTGTCTTCAGCCGGACCTGAGATAATTAATGGTGTACGTGCTTCATCAATAAGAATTGAGTCAACCTCATCGACAACAGCAAAGAAACGTTCACGTTGCACGCGGTCTTCAGGGCGGAATGCCATGTTGTCACGAAGGTAGTCGAAGCCAAACTCGTTGTTTGTTCCGTATAAGATGTCTGCTTGGTAAGCTTCTTTCTTTGCAGGTGGCGACATGTTAGGTACGTTGATACCAACTGTCAGACCTAGAAATTCAAATAATGGACGGTTTGTTTCTGCGTCACGCTTAGCTAGGTAGTCGTTCACTGTAACAATGTGAACACCTTTGCTTGGCAATGCATTCAGGTACGCTGGAAGCGTTGCAGTCAGTGTTTTACCTTCACCTGTACGCATCTCTGCTATTTGACCAGAATTCAGTACCATACCGCCGATAAGCTGAACGTCGAAATGACGCATGCCAAATACACGCTTCGAAGCTTCACGAACAGTAGCAAACGCTTCTGGTAGTAATTGGTCTAGATTTTCACCTTGCTCAAGACGTTGACGAAACTCTACCGTTTTAGCCTTTAGCTCTTCATCGGACAGAGCTTCAAATGCAGGCTCATAATTATTAATTTCTTTTACAATTTTTCTTAGGCGGCGAAGTGTTCTGTCATTACGACTGCCGACCACTTTTGTCAGTAGCTTAGTTATCATTTCTTGTGAATCTCTCTTTGCTTAGATCGTCCGCGATCTCTAAATGCCTTCAGTCTCTACCTGTTTTCAACTAAGGATACTGAGATAAATCATGTATCTTCTGATATTGTGATGATGACGTTTATTTTCAAGACACTAGTGGCGCATAGTTTAAGTAATTTTTCGTTCAACAACCAATAACATTAGGACTTGTTTGCTTTGAGCTTTGTATTTTGTGCACTAAGCCCAATGTTTTAGGCTATCGGGCACTAAAGAATACATCTTCAATCGCTCATTTCAGTCAGCAAAGAATCGTTATAGAATGCTGCAGAACTTTATAAAAGGAGTGCGGAATGCGAGATCATCGCCCCACATCTACAGACGAATTGATTGAGTCATCTCGGCTGAGTAAGTTACAACAGCACGCGAAAGAGATCATCCAGATCAACCAAATATTAAAAACGCTTTTGCCTAAAGGTATTGAACCACATATAAGAGCGGCAAACGTTCGTGGTGGACATTTAGTTTTGGAAGCCGCTAGTGCATCGATCAAAATGAAAGTGGACTATGAGCGGTTGAATATCCTCAACCAGCTGAGAAATCAGGGCTTTGGAAAACTGATCAGCATTGAAATAAAGATCAACCCAGCGATTTATCGCACCCAAAAAGGTTCAAGCAAGGATCAAAAAGAGGCAATTCCTCGCCCCCCACTTTCAGAAAATGCCGCTTCATCGTTGTTAATGGTTGCTCAAAATGCCAACCCTAAGGTTAAACAACGATTAGAGAACATCGCAAAACTCGCGAAAAAGTAACTTTTAAAATATAAAGTAGTTTTACCAACGATAGACACAAAAAAGCCAGACTTAGTCTGGCTTCTTAAAATCTTGATGTTTTACGCTAGAACCACGTTTGGGTCTGCAAACGCTACTGGTGAACCTACTTCCTCTTCGAAAGTCGCCCACTCCCAAGCTTCTTGATCTGCCAATACTTTACGTAGTAATTGGTTATTCAGACCATGACCTGATTTATAAGCACTGAACTCACCAACAATAGCATGACCACACATGTACAAGTCACCAATTGCATCAAGTACTTTGTGAGTCACAAACTCGTTAGCGAAACGCAGGCCTTCTTCGTTAAGAATGCGGTAATCATCCAAAACGATAGCACAGTCAAAGCTGCCACCTAAACATAGGTTTTGCGATTGCAAGTACTCGATATCACGCATGAAACCGAAAGTACGAGCGCGAGAAATCTCTTTGATAAAGCCTTGAGTTGAAAAATCAAACACTAAGCGTTGATCGTCACCATCGATTGCTGGGTGGTCAAACTCAATTTGGAAATCCATTTTGAAGCCGTTATGTGGACGCATTTCAGCCCACTTATCACCATCTTCAAAACGAACTGGCTTTTTAATACGGATGAATCGCTTAGGCGCGTTTTGAGTCTCGATACCTGCTTGTTGAAGAAGGTATACAAACGGACTCGCACTACCATCCATAATTGGAATTTCTGGTGCATCCACTTCGATAATGACGTTATCAATACCCATACCAGCAAGAGCTGCACTTAAGTGCTCTACAGTAGAGATACGAATGCCTTCATCGTTAACTAATGCAGTACACAGCATAGTGTCGCGTACAGATTCTGGGTCAGCTGGAAAATCAACTGGTGGATTTACGTCAGTACGACGGTAAATAATACCTGTGTTTGCAGCGGCTGGGCGAAGAGTAAGCGTGACTTTACGACCAGAGTGGAGACCCACACCAGTTGTTTTCACTATCTCTTTCAGAGTACGTTGTCTGATCATCTGTTTGCCTCTAAATCAATGCCACAAAGCTCGGCCGGTAACTTTACCGACCGACATATTACCAAAATTTTGAACACTGTCAAATTGTGGCGGTATTTTAATCAGCCTGACGACGTAAAAACGCAGGTATATCCAGATATCCACTCTCTTTTTCTGGCTTCGGAGCAACATTCTGCCCTTGGCTAGAAGAAGAAGAGGTATTTGACGTCGGTGAAGGCTGTACTTTCACTTCTGTCTTTTCATGCAAAGGTTGTGCCGGTTTCTCTTCCACTTTTGCTGCTACCGCAACTTGTGGTTGAGTGACTGGTGCAACTTTCGCTTTACCGCCTGCAACTAAAGTAATATCTGGTTTTCTTTCGTTACCAATACCTGTAGCTACAACCGTTACGCGAATTTCATCTGCCATATCTGGATCTAACGATGTACCGATAACGACAGTTGCATTGTCAGAAGCAAACGCTTTAACAGTGTTACCAACCGTTTCGAACTCATCAAGTCTCATATCCAGACCAGCAGTGATGTTAACCAATACGCCGCGAGCACCAGCAAGATCGATGTCTTCAAGTAGAGGACTTGAAATTGCCATTTCAGCAGCTTCTTCAGCGCGGTCTTCACCTTTGGCAATACCACTACCCATCATAGCGTGACCCATTTCAGACATTACGGTGCGTACGTCTGCAAAGTCCACGTTAATCATGCCAGGGCGAGTGATTAGCTCTGCAATCCCTTGTACTGCATTCTTAAGTACGTCATTCGCGCTAGCAAAGGCTTCAAGTAAAGTGATACCACGACCCAGTACTTTCAACAGTTTTTCATTTGGAATAGTAATCAAAGAGTCAACATGTTTAGAAAGCTCTTCAATTCCTTGTTCAGCAAACGCAAGACGTTTTTTACCTTCAAAGCTAAATGGTTTAGTCACTACAGCAACGGTTAAGATGCCCAGTTCTTTTGCCACTTCAGCAATAACAGGAGCAGCACCAGTACCGGTACCGCCGCCCATACCAGCTGCGATAAACACCATATCGGCACCAGCTAGTAATTCTTTAATTCGATCTCGGCTTTCTAGAGCTGCATCACGTCCCACTTGAGGATTAGCACCTGCGCCCAAACCTTTAGTGATATCACCACCGATTTGAATGACGCTGCTTACGCTGGTTTTGCGAAGTGCTTGTGCATCCGTGTTGATACTGATGAATTCCACGCCTTCAATGGACTCACGCACCATATGTTCTACAGCGTTACCGCCGCCGCCACCAACTCCAACAACTTTAATTACCGCGTCGTCAGACATTTCCATCATCGGTTCAAACATGTGTTATCTCCGTTTTTCCTGCAACTCAGGTTAAAACTCTTTTTGTATCCAATTACGCAAACGACCAAATACACTAGACACTGATTGGCGCTTAGGCTCTTGAAACTCAATGTCGTCATTAATTTGACTGTCTTTCGCGTAATGAAGTAAACCAACTGCCGTAGAATGATACGGCTCTTTAACGTAATCAGTAAGTCCACTCACTTCGAGAGGCTTACCTACCCTAACTTGATTGCGGAATACACGCTCTGCACATTCCACTAAACCTTCAATTTGCGAAGCACCACCAGTTAGAACAACACCTGCAGCTAAATGGTGCTTAATGCCTTCTTTTCGCAAATTCTCTTGGACACTATCGATAGTCTGGTTAACTAAGCCCATTAACTCAGTGTAGCGAGGCTCAATCACTTCCGACAAGGTTTGACGTTGTAAACTTCGTGATGGTCTTCCGCCAACACTTGGTACGTTTACCGTATCGTCCTTACTCACCAACTCACTTAACGCACAGCCGTACTTAACTTTGATCTCTTCAGCGTCGTTAACTGGGGTGCCGAAAGCAAACGCTATATCGCTTGTAACCGCATTGCCCGCGTACGAGAATACTTCTGTATGTCTTAGCGCACCACCAGTCCAAATAGCGATATCCATCGTACCTGCACCAATGTCAATAACACACACACCAAGCTCTCGCTCGTCTTCAGTGATAACAGCATTACTTGCTGCTAACCCTGAATACACTAACTGCTCAACTTTCAATCCGCAACGTTCAACAGCTTTAATAATGTTTCTTGCCATATCACTATGACAAGTAATCAAGTGCACGCTGACTTCCATGCGTACTCCCGATAATCCTAGCGGATTTTTTATACCTTCCTGATAATCAATCGTAAATTCTTGAGGAATTACATGCAAAATACGCTGTTCCTCACTAATTTTAATCGACTTCGCGGTATGAATAGCACGATCCATATCTTCTTGAGAAACTTCGCCCTCAGAAATAGTTCCCATGCCTTTTTCAATTCTACTTGTAATATGTCGACCAGAGATCGATAGAAACACATTACTAATTTGGCACTCAGCCATCAATTCAGCTTGGTCAATTGCACGCTGAACCGATTTAACCACCGACTCTAGATCATTTACGCCGCCTTTATCCATTCCTCTGGAAGGGCTGGTACCTGCGCCAATGATATTAATTTGACCGTCAGGAAGTAATTCACCAACTAAGGCTGAAACGGTGGCTGTGCCTATATCGAGACCAACAATTAATTTGTCATCAGCTGTTTTACTCATCTGTGCTCTCTTGCGCTAATTCTTGATCAGGAAACCAACCAACGGCCGCTCCGGTATCGTATCTGAGATCGATATAACTCACACGTTCAGCATCATTACCTAGCTGCTTGTAGAGTAAAAAGAAACGGTTAATTCGCTCTTCTAAAGACTCTTTTCCTAATTCTAAGCGAATTCCATTGTCTAAAATAATTTGCCAAGCTCGACGCTCGTTTAATACCAGAGAGGATATATTTAAACCAATCTGCTGAAATTTAGGGCTGTATTCTTTCCAAATATTTAAAACTTCAGGTGCACTGCCATCTGGTCCATATAGTTTGACATGTTCTTCATTTACTTGAGCAATATCGCCATTAAAGACAATACCTTTATCATCAAGCAACGAATTACCATTCCAAATAGCTTTAACCTGATATTCAGTTAAAAAT
Source organism: Vibrio sp. Hal054 (assembly GCF_037162405.1). NCBI lineage: Bacteria > Pseudomonadati > Pseudomonadota > Gammaproteobacteria > Vibrionales > Vibrionaceae > Vibrio > Vibrio sp. Hal054. The sequence goes on from NZ_JARLUT010000001.1 coordinate 2,710,347, forward strand.
ACTTTTATTGTGTCTGGCCACTGTTTGCGGATTGAAGCATGAGATACCCAAGGAATTGACTGAGCACTGGATTGCAGCTCGTTAATATCCTGCGACATAAATGTGCCAATATGATCAAGTTGACCAAAAGCACGCTGAACATCAAACGCGGATACGTATTGTAAGTCACCTTGCAAAACTATCTTTGAGAGCGGCAGCCTCTCTTCATCCCACATCCAACTGATCGTTGAATACAACAAAACACCAACCAACAACAACACCATAAGTAAAAAGCTGGCACCTACGATGTGCTCTCTGACTAATGGTGAACGGGACATATTACGACCTTGAGAAAATGTACTATTTATCAAAGTTCGTTGTTCCTGTTGACGACTGGCAATTTAATTCCCTATTTCAATGTACAATAGAGGCAAAAGCAATAACTTTAACCTAAGGATTATACTGAGGACACTAAAAGTATCAAACACTCAAATAAATAAAACTGGTAGGAGTACCACCAATATCACGAATGGGACACCCATAAGCAACGAATTTAATATTTTTGCATCTTTTCAATATTCAATTGTAAAGATTGTAAGTGTTTGGCTACTTTGCCCACATCACCAGCGCCTTGAGTCAGAACTAAGTCACCATCTTGTAATACATTGGCTAACACAGCAGGCAAAGTCTTACTATCTGAAACGAAGATAGGGTCAACTTTTCCTCGACTACGAATGGTTCGACAAAGTGAACGACCATCTGCACCTGCAATTGGCTTTTCACCTGCAGAATAAACATCCAGCATAATCAGTACATCGACCTGCTCTAGCACATTAGCAAAATCATCATAGAGATCGCGAGTACGAGTATAACGGTGTGGCTGGAATATCATCACCAGACGCTTATCAGTCCAGCCGCTACGAGCAGCTTTGATGGTAACGTCCACTTCTGTTGGATGGTGACCATAGTCGTCCACCAGCATTGCAACACCATTACCGGTTTCGAATTCACCTAAATGGTCAAAGCGACGACCTGTACCTTGTGTACTAATCAATGCTTTTAGAATGGCTTCATCACTGATGTCATCTTCCGTCGCAACCGCTATTGCAGCCGAAGCATTGAGAGCATTGTGGCGGCCTGGAATGTTCAGCGTAATATCTAAATTCTGTTTTCCTTTACGAACAACCGTGAACTGGCCTTGTTGTCCTTGCTGACGGTAGTTTTCAATACGCACATCCGCATCTTCAGAGAAACCATAAGTGATAACCTGACGGCTAATTCGTGGAATCAGTTCACGAACCACTGGATCATCAATACATAAAATGGCTTGACCGTAAAATGGCAGATTATGCAGGAAATCGACAAACGTCTGTTTCAAGGTTTCAAAATCGCCACCATAAGTATCCATATGGTCAGCTTCAATGTTGGTCACAATGGTAGCCATTGGCTGCAAGTGAAGGAATGATGCATCACTCTCATCGGCTTCAGCAATCAGCACGCGGCTTGAGCCTAAACGAGCGTTTGTGCCCGCGCTTTTCACTAAACCACCGTTAACAAAAGTCGGATCCATACCTGCTTCGGAATAGATTTGAGTCACTAAAGCGGTAGTGGTTGTTTTGCCGTGCGTACCCGCAACTGCGATACCATGACGGAAACGCATCAACTCAGCTAACATCTCAGCGCGACGTACAATTGGAATACGCTTTTCACGAGCCGCTTGAATTTCTGGGTTTTGCTCATTGATCGCCGTTGATACAACCACCACACTTGCTTGGTCAATGTTCGACGCTTGATGACCAATGAATACAGACGCACCGATACTTTCTAAACGTTCGGTCACCGCATTAGCCGCGATGTCAGAGCCTGTGATCTGATAACCTTCATTTAGTAACACTTCCGCTATACCGCTCATACCTGCACCACCTATGCCGATAAAGTGTATGCATTTAACTCGACGCATTTCAGGCACCATTGCTCGGATTTGAGCTAAGTCTTGAGTATGTTTGATCTTCATGAATAGGTTCTCATTTCTCAGTAATAGCGATAATGGCATCAGCAACCACTTGGTCTGCATCTAATTTTGCTGCTTGACGAGCTTTGTTAGCCATATCTAATAATTGGGTACGTTCGAGTTGAGCAATAGTTTGACTGAGCTTTTCAACCGTCAATTGCGGTTGTTCTATCATTTTGGCTGCGCCACATTCTACTAAATGATCGGCATTCAGTGCTTGTTGCCTATCTTTGTGTATAAATGGGATGAAAATAGCAGCAACGCCCGCTGCTGAAATTTCTGAAACCGTTAACGCACCAGAGCGACAAACTAACAAATCCGCCCATGCATAAGCTTGCGCAACATCATCAATAAATTCGGTTACCTGAAAGTTCTTAGCACCAGCCACTTGGTAAGCTTGCTCAACTTCCGCTTGATTGTCTTTACCAGCCTGATGACGCACTTCATAGCCTTCGCCTAATTTAGCCATCACTTCCGGTAATGTTTGATTGAGAATTCTAGCACCTTGGCTACCGCCCATGACCAACACACGGATAGGGCCACTGCGTTCAGCAAGACGTTGATTCGGCTCGGGCAGTTCAACGACATCCGTACGAACAGGGTTTCCGACCACAGGCGCATTCGGAAATGCACCATTAAAAGCCTGAAACACTCGCGATGCAATTTTCGATAACCACTGATTGGTTAAGCCTGCGACCGCATTTTGTTCATGCAGAATAACGGGGATACCTTGCAACCAAGCAGCGATACCACCAGGTCCGCTGACGTATCCGCCCATACCAAGTACCGCATCGGGTTGCCAAGCTTTCATGTGGCGTCTGGCTTGCAAAATGGCATTAATGATTTGAAAAGGCGCTTTAATCAAACGAGCAATACCTTGTCCACGCAGCCCTTTTACACGAATAAAATCAATCTCAATGCCATGCTTAGGTACTAAGTCGGCTTCCATACGGTCAGCCGTACCTAACCAGCGAATTTCCCAGCCTTGCTGTTGAAGCTTCTTCGCCACTGCCAATCCCGGGAAAACGTGACCGCCAGTACCACCAGCCATCACCATTAAACGTTTCTTATTCTTCATCCGTATTTTCTTCTATCTGTCGAACTCGTTCTACTCGGCATTCATGATCAATACGAAGCAAAATAGATACTGCTACCGACATAACAATTAAACTGGAACCACCGTAACTAATCAGGGGTAAAGTAAGACCTTTGGTTGGCACCATACCAGCGGCAGCACCAACGTTAACCAGCGTTTGAAAAGCAAACCAGATACCGATACTGAGTGCCAAATAGCCACCAAACTGGTGGTCATGTTCAAATGCCTTTTTACCGATGAAAGCCGCTTTGAGAACCAGACTAAATATCAGCATTAAAATCAGTACTACGCCAACAAAGCCAAGTTCTTCACCTACGACTGCAAATACGAAGTCGGTATGCGCTTCAGGAAGGTATTCCAACTTCTGAATGGAATTACCTAGTCCCTGACCCAACCACTCACCACGGCCAAACGCCATCAGTGATTGAGTTAACTGATAACCGCTTCCGAACGGGTCATCCCAAGGGTCAAGAAAAGAAGTTACACGGCGTATACGATAAGGTTCTGCGGCAATGAGTCCGACAATCACCAAAATACCGGCCACCATTAAGGCGAGGAACTGGGACAACTTCGCACCAGCAATAAACAACATGCCGAACAAAGTCACCAGCATCACAACCACAGTACCTAAGTCCGGCTGCAACAGCAGCAATACCGCTAACGCCATAAACACCAAGATAGGTTTGATGAATCCGCCAAAGAAAGTCTCCCGAACTTCATCCTGTTTACGAACCAAGTAACCCGACATAAAGATGAACAGTGACAGCTTTGCGACCTCTGCTGGCTGCAAGTTAAATAGCCCCAAAGGAATCCAGCGAGATGCACCGTTAACCGATTTACCACCGATCAATACAACAACTAACAGAAAAAAAGATATAGCGAGTAATGCAGAGCTATATTGAGACCAACGCTGAATAGGTATTTGCAAAATGACCGATGAGGTAATGATTGCTAATAACAAGAACAGAGCATGGCGAAACATAAAGTGGAACGGTTGATCCGTTAGCCTTGAACTGATCGGAAACGATGCGGATGTCACCATCACAAGACCAATCAACATTAAACCCAATGCTATCCAGACGAGCTGACGATCAAACAAAGCCTCTGGGGAGGGTGTTCGTAGCCACTTATGAATAGAATTTACTGGTTTAAATCGTCCCAAAACATTACCTTTCGATTACTTGACTCTTAGGCGCAAGTTACTTGTCTGCAAATTGTTTAGCTAGAGCGGCAAACTGCTCGCCTCGGTCCATAAAGTTCTTAAACTGATCCATGCTGGCACAAGCAGGTGACAGTAACACCATATCGCCTTGTTTTAGCTCAGGATGAATGGTTTTAACTACCTGTTCCATTGTCTCAAATCGACGTGCAGACGAGTGAAGAGGCATAAACTGATCGCCATCTGCGCCAAAACAACAAAGTTTCAGAGGTAAAGTTGCGAATACAGGCTTGAGCGAAGAGAAATCTGCGCCTTTACCGAGTCCGCCAACCATCAAATACAAACGCCCTTCCAGAGATAAACCTGATAGCGCCGCTAGCGTGCTTGCTACGTTTGTGGCTTTCGAGTCATTTACCCACTTAACACCATTTTTGTCTTCAACCACCTGACAACGATGCGTCAATCCGGTGTAAGACTTCAATGCACTGAGCAGTGAGTCACTGTAATCAATACCAGCCGCTTTAAGTAACGCCAGAACAGTTAATACATTGGCTACATTGTGACGCCCGACTAAGCTCAGCTCTGCCGATGGTAATACAGCTTCATCAACAGCCATTAACCACTCTTGCCCTTGGTTCTCTTTAGTGTAGAAATCCGCAGGATTATCTAAGCCAAAACTCACCAGATTAGCGCTGTTTGAATCTGGATAGGTTTGACGATCATCGGCGTTCACAACTAAGGTTTCAGCATGTTCAAAGATGCGTAATTTAGCTTGGCGGTAAGATTCCATACCGTCATAGCGATCCATATGATCTTCAGAAAGATTTAAAAATGCTGCCGCTTTAAGCTTTAGGCTGGAAGTCGTTTCAAGTTGAAAACTCGACAGTTCAAGAACATAAAGATCAGAATCTTCAGAGAGCAAATCGAGCGCTGGAACACCGATATTGCCACCAATCGAAGTTTTAATCCCAGCCGCGTTGCCTAGCACACCCATGAGGTCGGTAACTGTACTTTTACCATTGGAGCCCGTAATTGCGACTACTGGTTTTTGCACTTGCCAAGCAAACAGTTCGATATCACCTACTACAGGAATATTGGCGGCAATCGCTTGTTGAACCTGCGGTGTCGCTAACGCAATCCCCGGATTTGCCACGATCATATCTGCGGCCAACAACCAATCCATATTCCAGCCGCCGCTATGTAAAGCGACGTCTGCTGGAAGCTGTTCTTTGCTCGGCGGATTTTCGCGAGTATCAATCACTTTCACCTCAATTTGAGGATGAAACTTTCGCAGATAATTAACGACAGAGAGCCCGGTAATACCGAGCCCTACGACCACAACATGCTGAATGCCTTGCCAACGGTCCATTTTAAATCCATATCCTTTGGGGATATTCCCCAATCATTATTTCTGTTTAGCTCGTAACTAACGTACTTTAGCTATTAACGTACTTTAAGTGTTGCTAAGCCAATTAAAACTAACACAATCGAGATGATCCAAAAACGAACGATTACGCGCGGCTCTGGCCAACCTTTCAGTTCATAGTGGTGATGAATGGGTGCCATACGGAAAATACGTTGACCACGGAGTTTGTATGAACCCACCTGTAGGATCACAGAAATGGTTTCCATGACGAATACACCGCCCATGATAACCAACACAAATTCTTGACGAACAAGTACCGCGATGGTACCTAAAGCGCCACCAAGAGCCAACGAACCGACATCGCCCATAAACACTTGTGCTGGGTAAGTGTTAAACCATAAGAAACCTAAGCCAGCACCAACAATGGCGGTACACACTACCACCAACTCTGAAGTGTAAGGGATGTATGGAATATGAAGGTAACTTGCAAAGTTAACATTACCCGTTGCCCATGCAATCACACCAAAACCGGCCGATACAAGCACAGTGGGCATAATCGCCAATCCATCTAAACCATCTGTAAGGTTTACGGCGTTGCTGGTACCGACAATGACAAAATAAGTCAGAACAATGTAGAGCATTCCCAACTGAGGCATGATGTCTTTGAAGAAAGGCACAACTAATTGAGTCGCAGCTGTATCTTTACCATGTGCATACAAGGCAAAAGCGACAACCAGAGCAATGGCTGATTGCCAGAAGTATTTCCAGCGCGCGATCAAACCATCGGTGTTCTTACGCACCACTTTACGATAGTCATCAACAAATCCGACGGCGCCATAACCACCAAGAACCGCTAATACGGCCCATACGTAAGGGTTGGAAAGATCCGCCCAAAGCAGAACCGTGGCAAAAATAGACGCTAAGATCATCACACCGCCCATAGTCGGTGTACCACGCTTACTAAAGTGAGATTCAGGTCCGTCATTACGAACGACTTGACCAATTTGCAGAAGTTGTAAGCGCTTAATTAAGTGAGGCCCCATCCATAACGACAGTGCAAGTGCCGTCAAAATGCTCACAATTGCTCGAAATGATAGGTATTCGAACAAACGAAAAAACGAAAAATATGGCTGGAGTAACTCCGCTAGCCAAATAATCATGAGTAATTCTCCTTAAGAGCAGCAGCAATCTTACTCATACCTGCACTATTAGCGCCTTTGACTAACAGCACATGAGAATGATTCTGTTGTTGTTCTAGAACCTGCTCGATGAAACTGATCATCTCTTGATGACTTTCAAAATGCTTACCATGACAAACATCGCTAATCACTTTCGCATCAGCGCCATAGGTCAAGACAAATTCAAAATTGAATGGTGCAGCATGTTCTCCGACTTGTTGGTGAAGTGCAAGACTTTCATCACCCAACTCCGCCATATTGCCTAAAATTAACCAACGGCTGTCAGAAAAACTCGCCAACAAGTCAACCGCAGCTTTCATAGCCGGAACACTCGCGTTGTAGCTGTCATCAATTAATGTGATGTTATCGGTTAACTTTTGCACATCTACTCTGCCTTTCACCTTAGGTAAATGAGACAAACCAAATTGAATTTCGTTTAACGTCGCGCCCATTTCAATTGCCAGAGCTGATGCCGCTAGCGCATTAGACACGTTGTGCTGACCAATAATGTTTAAAGAAATGCGAATCTCACCAATTGGTGTCACCATATCAAATGAGGCTTGACCGGCTGAATCCAGTTGAACGTTCTTCGCATGAAAATCTGCACTCGTGTTCAGGGCTGAAAAGGTTTTCACCGTTTTGTCTGCCAATACAGATTGCCACAGTTCGCCACCATTGCTTTCAAGATTGACTATCGCTGTACTTGCTGCTTTTAAGCCTTGATAAATTTCACCTTTGGCACGTTTCACACCGTCAATAGAGCCAAAACCTTCCAAGTGGGCAGCGGCCACATTGTTCACTAAGGCAACATCCGGTTGAACTAATTCGGTGGTATAGGCAATTTCACCAATGTGGTTGGCACCAAGTTCGATGACCGCGTAATCATCTTGCTCCGTCGAACGAAGCAGAGTCAGAGGTACACCAATATCATTGTTAAAGTTACCCGAAGTGAAAAGCACCTGTCCTTTGGAAGACAAAATACTCGCTACCATCTCTTTCACTGTGGTTTTACCGCAACTGCCAGTAATCGCAACTGTCGGGGTAGCACATACTTGGTGAACCCATGCACCGAGCTTACCCAATGCTAGTTTGCTATTGGCAACAATTAACTGAGGTAAAGCAATATCTAACTCTCGTTCTACCAAAAGCGCACAAGCACCATTGTCCAAAGCTTGCTGGGCAAAGTCGTGCGCATCAAAACGCTCACCGACCAAAGCAACAAATAGCGCCTTCTCTGGCACCTGACGAGTATCAGTAGTCACCGCTTCGATATTGCAGTCTTGACCGACTAAACGCGCACTTAAAACTTCACTTAACTGGGATAAAGATGTCTTAATCATAATGCTAACCCCAATAAGGTTTGAGCAGACTCTCGGTCTGAATAATGAACGGTTTCATGCGCCATCACTTGGTAATCTTCATGACCTTTTCCGGCCAACAGGATGATGTCATCCGCTTCAGCATTATCAACCGCAAATTTTGCTGCCAAATAACGGCTGTGCTCAATCTGAGCTTCATCCGGTTTGTCTAAGCCTGCCAGCATATCTTGTACAATTGCGGCCGGATCTTCACTACGCGGATTGTCATCGGTGAGGATGACACGATCGGCAAACTTTTCAGCAATTGAAGCCATCATAGGGCGTTTGCCTTTATCACGGTCACCGCCACAGCCAACAATTGCCCAAAGCTTACCGCTGCAATGCACTCGAAGCGCCAGCAGCGCTTTCTCTAATGCGTCTGGAGTATGAGCATAATCCACAACGATTTTTGCTTTATTCGGCACTTGGAACAGTTCCATGCGGCCAAGCACTGGTTTTAGTTGTGGCGCGGTTTTGATTAGTTCTTCTTTCGCAAAACCCAGCGATAACATTGTCGCAAAAGCTTGCAAAACGTTCGACGCGTTAAATTCACCAATCAAAGGAACGTGAAGTTCGCCAGTGCCCCAACTACCGTCAAAACGAAGGGTAATCCCCGTTTCTGCATAATTGACTTGTGTTGCCCAAAGCGCTCGCTCTGTATTAGGTTTTGATTTCAAAGAAATGCCAACAGCGTGAGGCAGCTTGGCGCTCCACTCCAAGCCCACCGTATCATCAACATTGATAATTGCATTTTTACATTGGTGTTCGGTGAAGAGAGAAAATTTAGCCTTCGCATACTCTTCCATGGTGCCGTGATAATCCAGATGATCACGACTTAGGTTCGAAAATACGCCCACATCAAAATTGAGCTTTTTCACTCGCCCTTGCACCAAACCATGGGAAGAAACTTCTAAAGCGGTGAAGTCTGCACCTTGCTTGGCGAGCTGGTACAACTGAGCCTGAATCTCAATCGCGCTGCCAGTGGTGTTTGCTGCAGGAGCTAAGTTAGCAAGGAAGCCATTACCTGTCGTTCCCATCACCGCCGCTTTTTGCCCCAATAAATCAATCCACTGTGCAATGAGCTGAGTAATTGTGGTTTTACCGTTGGTTCCGGTAACGCCTACTAAACGACTTTGGTGAGAACCATACAGATTTCCAGCCAGTTCAGACAAATGCTGATCAAGTTGATCAATATAGATAACTGGAACGTCCGATTTCCATTCAACATGGCCGTGATTGTTGAGCGAACACGCTTGAGCTAACACGGCATTTGCGCCACGTTCTATAGCGGTATCTATAAATTTTCTGCCATCAACAGCATGACCAACGATGGCAACAAAAGTATCACCAGCCTGAATTTTACGGCTGTCGAGATCTAAATGAGTAACAGAGATATTGGCCCAAGCTGGGTTTGCTTGAAGCCAAGGAGAGATAAGTTCAGATAAAGCCTTACTAGTGTTCATACGGATTCTCACACTAATTGTTATTCTTGAAATTTGTTTTCGTCAGGGACAATGTTCAGAATTTGCAATGCCCCTTTCATGATCTCTGAGAAAACAGGACCCGCTACTGCGCCGCCGTAGTAGGAATCACCTTGAGGTTCATTGACCATCACCACCAGCGAAATTCTCGGATCGCTAACTGGAGCAACACCAGCTGTGTAAGCAAAGTATTCATCACTATACCCACCAGCAATAGCTTTACGCGATGTTCCTGATTTTGCTGCAATACGATACCCAGGAACCGCAGCTTTAACCGCCGTACCACCGGGCTGAGTCACGGTTTCTAACATTTCCAGCACTTGTTTTGCGTACTTAGCGTCCACCACGCGATGCGACAGATCCTGTTGATTGTTCTCGATAATATGAATAGGTTGATAAACCCCGAAATTACCTAAAGTGGCATAAGCATGTGCTAATTGGATTGGAGTAATTGCCAAGCCGTATCCAAAAGCGAGTGTGGCAATTTCAAATTGAGACCAGCGGTTGCGGCTTGGGAAAATACCCGCGGTTTCACCGACTAGGTTAAGCCCAGACATTTCTCCCAAACCAACAGAGTTATACATACCCAACAGCGCTTCGAGAGGCATTTGAAGAGCAAGTTTCGTCACACCAACGTTGCTCGACTTTTTCAAAATCATTTGCAGATTAGCTTTGCCGACTTTCGATGTGTCGCGCACACGGCTACCACCGATCTGCAACACGCCATCACCGGTATCAATAATGGTGTTTTTATCGGCTATACCATTAGCTAAAGCAGCAAGAACGACAAAAGGCTTCACCGTTGAACCCGGTTCAAACGCGTCCGTAATAACACGGTTACGCATTTTGAAACTTTGCCAGTCGTTACGGTTATTCGGGTTGTAAGACGGCGCGTTAACCATCGCCAGTACAGCACCTGTTTTCACATCTAACATCACAGCAGAGGCGGACGTTGCTCGGTAATCGGCCATCGCCTGCTTTACCGCGCGAAAAGCAATTGCTTGCAGACGTTGGTCAATTGTCAGTTGCAGTGGTTTACCTTCCTCACTCTCTTCTAGTGAGATGTTTTCTACGACACGACCATATCTGTCTTTACGAATAATGCTTTTACCTGATTCACCGGTTAGCCATTTGTCGTAACTGCGCTCCGCGCCTTCCAAACCGTGACCATCAATGCCAGTTACACCGATAAGATGAGCACTCACTTCACCTGCGGGATAATAGCGACGAGATTCGGCTTTTAGGCCAACACCATTGAGTTTTAACTCGCGAATATATTTCGCCATCGCAGGACTCACTTGGCGTTGAAGGTAGATAAAACGACGCGTGCTGTTGTCTGAGATTTTTTTCAATAGCGCATTGCGGTCTAACCCCAACACATCAGCAAGAGCATGCCAGCGATCTTTTTCCTGCAACCCGCCATTTTTAAAAATGGCTACCGGATCTGCCCAGACTGCTTCCACGGGAACACTAACGGCGATCGCTTCACCATTTCTGTCTGAGATAATACCGCGCGCCGAATGCAGTTCTTTTGCACGAATAGATCGCATATCCCCTTCGCGGATTAAGTTGTCAGGCTCGATAACTTGGATAAAAGCGACACGCCCGATAAGCGCAGCCATAGCGACCAGAAGAAAGAAAATAAGCAGATAGAAACGCCAGCGGATGAAAACTGGAGCTGGCATCGCTTCTTTGGATGGAGCAGGTTTATTGGCGGATTTGTTAGATTTAGCTTTTGCTTGAACTGGCTTTTTTTCATTTCAGGTTAACCACAACTTCCTTATCCGCATCCGGACGTTTCATTTCCAGATCTTTTTGAGCAAGTTCTTGAACTCGGCTGTGTTCAGCAAGAGCAGTTTCTTCGAGAATCAAATTGCGCCATTCATTATCCAATCTATCCCTTTCCATAAAAGCCTGATCTTTTTCAGAAATAGCTTGGCGAGTGTGATGGGTGGTAAATACCACGCCCATTGCACTCGCAAAGATCAAGATTAATAACACTAACGGCACCCGACCCACAGTAAACAGGTCAACGACGATCAGTTTGGCAAGGTTAGTTTTAGATTGAGGCATAAATAAATCAAAGTTTCTCAGCAATACGTAGAACCGAACTGCGTGAGCGTGGATTCATTTCAACTTCTTCTTTCGAAGGCATAATCGCTTTGCCTATCGCTTTTAAATTGGCGCTACCCAAAGCTTTGATTTGGTCTTGAGTAAGAGGAATACCATGAGGAACTTCCGGACCTTTACTCTCTTTACGAATAAAGCGTTTCACCATGCGATCTTCTAACGAGTGAAAGCTGATCACCGATAGACGACCTTCAGGAGCCAGAATTGATGCCGCACCTTTTAATGCCGTATCAATTTCTTCCAGTTCACTGTTGATGTAGATGCGGAATGCTTGGAAAGCACGAGTTGCTGGGTGCTTTTTCTCTTTAAAACTTTTTGGTGCTGCATCAGAAATTAACTTCGCTAACTGACTGGTACGTGTTAGCGGCTCGTTCTCTTCGTCTTCACGATAAGCAACAATGGCTTTAGCGATGCGGCGAGCGTGTTTGTCTTCACCAAACTCACGAATCACCCAAGTAATGTCATCAAGGTCAGCTTCCATCAACCACTGAGAAACGGGGATACCTGACGTTGGATCCATACGCATATCCAGAGGGCCATCTTTCATAAAACTGAAGCCTCGTTCTGCGTCATCAAGTTGTGGTGACGACACGCCTAAATCAAACAGAACACCATCGACTTTTCCAACTAAATCATAACGTTCAGCGTACTCAGCGATACCAGAGAATGGGCCATGTACGATAGTGAAACGAGGATCATCAATCTTCTGTGCTTCTGCGATTGCTTGTGGATCGCGGTCAATACTGTATAGACGCCCGTTTTCACCCAGTTTGGACAGAATGGTACGACTGTGACCACCACGGCCAAAAGTTCCATCAATATAGATACCATCAGGTTTGATCGCTAAGCCATCAATTGATTCATGAAGAAGTACAGAAATATGTTGGAAAGTGTCAGTCATAAGTTTCTCGTTCTGCGGGCCAGCCCGTACATAATCATTCTGTAGTGTACCGAATTCTTACACTACTGCTACCCATAAGCGCTTACAGGGCGTGACATTGTACTAAGTTTAGTGGTTTTGCTATCAACTAAGTCAATATAAAGCAAAAAACCCATCATAACGAGGTAGTTATGATGGGTCTGAAATAGGTGGAGTCGACGTATAAGCCGGGTTCTGTTCCGCTTGCGCGGCAGTAGCCATTCGTCTAGGCCAGCAATCACTCACTGGCTCAAGCAACCTACCCGCCTCCTTACGCGAGCAACGCAATGTGGAGGCCTATTTGGTCTTGCTCCGGGTGGAGTTTACCTTGCTACGAACTGTTGCCAGACGCACGGTGCGCTCTTACCGCACCCTTTCACCCTTACCTGATCCCTTACGGGCCATCGGCGGTCTTCTCTCTGCTGCACTTGTCGTAGGCTTGCGCCCCCCAGGCGTTACCTGGCACCCTGCTCTATGGAGCCCGGACTTTCCTCCCCTTTGTCAGTCTCCCGAAGGACGTCAACGTCAGTCTCCCAAAGGACTTCAACGCCAGTCTCCCGAAGGACATCAACAAAGCAGCGACTACCCAGTCAACTCCGAGCGCGAATTCTATAGATAACTCAACTCAGTGTCTAGGAAGAATGCCTTCCAAGCGCCAATTAACCCTCAGATGCTTAAAATCCAGACGATTAATCCAGATTTTCCAATCCCCACTTATAAAGCGCATTTTTCTTCAGGTTGTAAATTTCTGCAGCTAATGCCGCCGCTTTCTTAAGTGGCAATTCTTTAGTCAAGATAGCTAGAGTACGCAATGCTTCATCAGGAAGAGCGTCTTCTGCTTGCTCTCTGTGTCCATGGATAAGCAACACCATTTCACCACGTTTGCGGTTTTCGTCTTCTTCAATCCATTCAATCAACTCGCCAAGCGGCATACCTTGAATCGTTTCAAAAGTTTTCGTTAACTCACGAGCCAATACCACTTCTCGCTCTGGACCAAGGACTGACAGCATATCTTGCAGCGATTCCGTAATACGATGTGGAGATTCATAGAAGATACAAGTTCGCTCAACTTTTGCAATTTCCATAAATTTATCTTTACGGCCCTTGCTTTTCGCAGGCAAGAAGCCTTCAAAGCTAAAGCGGTCTGACGGCAGACCAGAGGCACTTAACGCTGTAATTACCGCACACGCACCTGGAAGTGGCACAACTTTAACTCCAGCCTGACGACATTGTGTCACCAAGTGGTATCCTGGATCACTGATAAGTGGTGTTCCAGCATCCGAAACCAATGCAATTGATTCTCCAGCTAACAATTTTTCAACTAATACTTGAGCTTTTTGTTGTTCGTTGTGATCATGCAAAGCGAAGGTTTTGGTTTGGATATTAAAGTGAGAAAGTAATTTGCCTGTATGGCGAGTATCTTCTGCTGCGATAACGTCAACACTTGAGAGCACGTCTAAGGCGCGCTGGGTAATATCCCCTAAATTGCCTATCGGAGTAGGAACAATGTATAAAGTTGGGACCTCTGCCGGCAAGGTTTTGTTATCTGTCATTTGTTTACCATCACTTCAACGATTAATATAGAGACAATTTCACTCGGGATAATGAAAAGAACTCATGGCTATAAATAACCATCAGAGAATCAGTGTACCACGCTTACTCGCTCCAGTTGCATTAGCAATCACGTTAGCAGCTTGTTCGTCTAAACCTTCAGCACCTCAATATGTTGATATCACCGCTGAAGCGAACCAGCCGACGCAAAATTATCTTATGAAAGCTGATAGTAGTCAGGGTAGCTTGCAGAATGACTGGTTAATTATGGCCATGAAAGCCGCTATCGCGAGTAACAACACAGAGCAAGCTCAGTTACTCATTTATCGACTGTCAAAACAGAATCTTAGTGACGTTCAACAAGCCGAATGGCAAATGGGCAAAGCTCAGCTTTCGATGAATGCTGAACAGTACAGCCAGGCGTTAAATCAGCTTAATTTTAACGCTCTATGGGCATTAGCTGATTCGCAATGGGTTCAATACCATCAAATGAGAGCAGATATTTTTACCGCACTTGATCGCCCTTTTGACACGAGCCGCGAGTTGTCCGCACTGTATGGTCTGATCCCGAACGATCAAGAAGAAGCTGTTTCTGATCAAATCTGGGCTAATTTACAACGTTATTCAGGTCAAACTATTACTCAACTGACGGCGCAACCGGAAGAAGAAATTTTAGACGGCTGGTTACAACTGGCTATCTACGTGAAGACGTTCGGCAACGATATCCCACAACTGAAGAACACCCTTGAGAAATGGCTGGCAGAAAATGCCGATCATCCGGCTGCAAAATATACGCCTAAATCGATTACCGACATCTTAAATCTCACTATCATCCAACCTGTGAATACGGCGCTATTGCTGCCGCTAACAGGGAAGTTTGATAAGCAAGCTCAGTTAATTCGTGACGGCTTCATCATGGCAATGATGAATGACGAAAAGCGTGAAGATAACGCGACACTTACCATCATTGATACCAACTCAGAGTCTTTAGAAACAATAAAAGCCAAAGTCCAAGAGAAACAGATTGATTTCATCGTTGGTCCTCTGCTTAAAGAAAATATCGCACAGATGCAGCAGCAACACGGAACTGAAGAGCGCATGATCCCAAGTCTTGCATTGAACATTCCAGATGAATTGATCGAAGGCACGGATATCTGTTATCTCGCACTGTCTCCGGAGCAGGAAGTGGCACAAGCGGCTAAACACCTTGCGGCTGAAGGTGCGCAATATCCTTTGATTCTTGCACCTCAAAGCAGTTATGGCGAACGCGTTGTTGAAGCTTTCAATGATGAATGGCGTAAATACAGTAACAACAAAGTGGCTGTGAACCTGTTTGGTGACAAACGCCAGCTTCAACGCAATATAAACAATGTATTTGGTTTGCAAGATAGTCAGCAGAACATTGCTCAGATGGAAGGCTTACTCAACATTAAACTTGAGAGTCAGCCTCGTAGCCGTCGCGATATCGATGCAGTATACATAGTTGCAAGCAGTGATGAACTCACTCTGATTAAGCCATTTATTGAAGTAGCGATTAACCCGGACACTCGTCCACCAAAACTTTACTCGAATTCGAAAAGTAACGGCGGTGGTCGTCAGTATGAAGACTTAACTGGCGTTAGCTACAGCGATATTCCACTTCTTATTCATCCTCAGGCAGAAATCTCTGAGCAGATGGAGCGTTTGTGGCCTAAAGATTCAAACGCAGAACGACGATTACAAGCTCTGGGTATGGATGCTTATCGTTTAATGGTTGAACTTCCACAAATGAAAACCGTCGAAGGATATACCATTAATAGTCAGACAGGTGTACTCAGCATTGATGGCCAATGTGTAGTACAACGCGAAATCAGTTGGGCAGAGCATGGCGCTACTTCTGAGCAAGCGCAGTAAAGGCCAACAGTTTGAACAGATGGCGGCAGAATATTTACGCCGCCAAGGTTTATCTCTAATAGATAAGAACTTCCTTGCCCGAGGTGGTGAGTTAGACCTAATAATGAGAGAAAACAACACCATAGTTTTTGTCGAAGTTAAGTATCGCAACAGTCAGGCTTATGGTCACGCAGCGGAAAGTGTGACCCGACAGAAACAGCACCGCTTGATCAAAGCGGCCAATTGGTGGATGCTCAAGCAAGGCTTAAACGCTGACGCTACAGATTTTAGATTTGATGTGGTCGCCATCCATAGTAATGGTAGTCATATCGAGTGGATAAAAAACGCAATTACCGAAGGATAATCAATGCTAGAAAGCATTAAAGACAGTTTCACTGAAAGTATTCAGATTCAAATCGCAGCAGCAGAAGCACTACCAGATGCTATTTTACATGCCTCACAGGCGATTGTTGCTAGCCTGTTGAACGGAAGCAAAATTCTCTGTTGTGGTAATGGTGGTTCATCTTCTAACGCTCAACAGTTTGTCTCCTGTTTACTTAACCGTTTTGAAACTGAGCGTCCTAGCTTACCTGCCATGGCTTTAACGGCAGATATCACTACTCTTACAGCAGTGGCTAATGACTACCACTACCAAGAAGTGTTCTCTAAACAAGTTCGCGCATTCGGTCAGCCGGGCGATATCTTACTAGCTATTTCAACTAGTGGTAACAGTAAAAACATCATCAAAGCAATGGAAGCAGCGGTAACTCGTGATATGACGATCATAGCCCTCACTGGCAAAGATGGTGGTGAAATGGCTGGGTTACTAGGTGAGAATGATGTGGAAATTCGTATTCCATCTCACCGTACCGCACGCATTCACGAAGTACATATGCTCACACTGCATTGCCTGTGTGATTTGGTTGATCAGGTACTATTCCCATCCCACGAAGAATAACAGTAGAAGGTTTGTTATGAAGTCTCTCCGCCTAGCGTTAATATTAAGCGCCACAATGAGTTTGTCAGGGTGTGCCGGGTTATTTATTGCTGGTGCTGCGACGACCGCGAATTTGGTAACAGATCCTCGAACGACACAGCAGATTTGGAACGACAACCAAATAGAGTTTGAAGTAGCAGGCCTTGGTAACAAAGCGCCTTACAGAGGTGCTGCTCGATTTGTCGCAAGTTCATATCAAGGAACCGTCGTTCTTCTCGGTCAAGCGAGAAATGCCGAATTGCTAGACCAATTTATTGCCCAAGCACAGAAAGTTAAAGGTGTGAAAACGCTGCATAATCAGGTCAAAATTGCTGAGCCTTTGTCTGTGAGTGCAATAAGTAACGACAGTTGGATAACAACCAAAGTAAAATCAGCACTACTCGCAGATTCCGACCTTAACGGTACAAAGATTAAAGTGATTACAGAAGCCAAAGAAGTGTATTTGTTTGGCTATGTCTCTCATGAGCATGCGGATAAAGCGACAGAAATTGCCCGTAACATCTCTGGCGTAAAACAGGTCATCAGAGCCTTCGAATATGGCGCTGAGTAAGAGCAAATAAATCTCATAAAGAAAAAGCAGCTCATTGAGCTGCTTTTTAGTATTACTTTACGACTTGTTACTTCACAACACGCAAACTTGGTTTGCCTTTTGGACGAGGTGGCTCATCATCTGAAGGGCCATCATCAACAGAAATTTCAACTTCGATGTTTTCGTCTGTCACATCTTCCACAATCATATCTGAATCCAGTTCTTGCTCGTAAGCTGGCTCTGGATCAAACATGGTTCCGGCACCGTTTTCACGAGCATATATTGCTTGTACGGCATACAACGGAACAACAACAACTTGTGGTCGGCCACCAAATCGAGCATTGAAAGTAACTTCATCGTTACCTAGCTCTAAGTTACCAACCGCACGAGGTGCCACATTGAGGATGATTTGTCCATCTTGTACGTATTCCATTGGAACTCGTACGCCACGCATCGTCGCGTCTACAACAAGATGAGGAGTCAAATCGTTTTCTAGCAACCAATCATAAAATGCTCGCAGCATATATGGTCGGCGAGGTGTCATTTGATCAATATCCATCAAATACAACCATTAACGAGCAAGACGCATCTCGCGTTCTGCTTCAGTTAGAGAAGCTAGGAATGAATCGCGTTCAAATACACGGTTCATATAAACTTTAAGCTCTTTCGAACCTGGGCCAACTAGTTCGATGCCCAGAACTGGTAGACGCCATAATAGCGGTGCTAAGTAACAATCAATTAGGCTGAACTCTTCACTCATGAAGTATTCATATTCAGCAAATACTGGTGCTAGAGTTAGCAAGTCATTACGTAGTTTGTTACGTGCAGATTCCGCTTCTTCACCCTTGCCATTTACCACTTTCTCAGCAAGTGAATACCAGTTTCTTTCGATACGATAGATCATCAAACGGCTATTACCACGAGCAACCGGATATACAGGCATTAGTGGTGGATGCGGAAAACGTTCATCAAGGTATTCCATGATGATTTTTGAATCATAAAGCGCAAGCTCACGATCGACTAAAGTAGGTACCGTTTTGTATGGGTTAAGCTCAACTAGATCAGCTGGTAGGTTATCTTCATCAACCAACTCAACCTCAACACTGACACCTTTTTCAGCCAGCACAATACGAACCTGATGGCTATACATATCAGATGCACTTGAAAATAGAGTCATCACAGAACGTTTATTGGCAGCTACAGCCATGGAGCCCTCCAGCACACTTACACAGACACAAAAAACAATGGAGGCTAAGCCCCCATTGCAGAATTAAATACTAGGATTTAGCGCGGTATAATAGCACAATTAGTGCACATCACGCCAATATTCTTTCTTAAGTGCTACGACTACGATAGTGAACACAACTAAGAATGCGAATACCCACCAACCCATAGCTTGGCGTTCCAATTTAACAGGTTCACCCGAGTACTCTAAGAAGTTAACCAAATCCAGAACGGCTTGGTCAAACTCGCCAGTACTTAACTCACCGTTACCTTGAGACTTAGTACCAACCACAACCTTAACTTCTTCACCATCGACTACATGAGTATCGAAGATAGGTTCCGGTGTACCTTGCAGCTCTTCAAGAACATGTGGCATACCAACGCTTGGGAAAACTATATTGTTTACACCAAATGGGCGACTTGGGTCCGCATAGAATGAACGCAAATAGGTATACAGCCAATCAGCACCACGTACACGTGCGACTAATGTCAAATCTGGCGGTGGAGCACCAAACCATTTCGCAGCGGATTTGTCAGGAATCGCGTTCTCCATCAACTCACCAATCTTAGAGGTAGGGTTGAAAATAAGATTCTCTTTCATTAAATCTGCTGGAATACCTAGGTCAGTAGCAACACGCTCATAACGTTGGTATTGCGTTGAGTGACAACCAAAGCAGTAGTTCATGAATAACTTGGCACCACGTTGCAATGACGCCTGATCAGATAAATCATTCTCTGCTTTATCTAAATGTACATTTCCACCTGCTGCCATAACCATCGAAGGCAACAATGCAAACAAAATTACAATCCATTTCTTCATTTGAATGTCACCCTCTTTGGTAGTGGCTTGGTTGCTTCATTTTTGCTGTAGAAGAACAGCAATACGAAGAACATGAAGTAACCTAAACTAAAGATTCGAGCTAGTAAGGTATAAGTTGGAGTCGCTGGTAGCGCCCCAAGGATACCTAAAGCAATGAAACAAATGGTGAATTGAATAATGTTGATTAAATGCAACTTACTGCGGTAGCGGTAAGAACGAACTTTACAACGATCCAACCAAGGCAATAGGAATAGCACGACAATCGATGCACCCATGGCAACAACACCAATTAGCTTATCCGGAACTGCACGCAAAATCGCATAGAACGGAGTGAAGTACCAAACTGGTGCGATGTGCGCTGGTGTTTTCAGTGGGTTTGCTGCTTCAAAGTTAGGCGGCTCAAGGAAGTATCCACCCATTTCTGGGTTGAAGAACAACACATAGCTGAACAAGAACAAGAAGCCAGCAACACCTACCATATCTTTTACCGTTCCATAAGGATGGAAAGGAATAGAATCGATAATGTCGTATTTCTTCGAGTAGTAATCGTGGAACTTGAACTGTGATTGGTAATCGTCACCCATAGAGCCTTTTGGCAGTTTAGTTTCGATACCATCAGGGTTGTTTGAACCCACTTCATGCAGAGCAAGAATGTGCAGCACAATCAACAGCAGTAACACGATTGGTAAAGCGATTACGTGTAGGGCGAAGAAACGGTTCAACGTTGCACCAGATATTACGTAGTCACCACGAATCCATAGTGTTAAGTCATCACCGATTACAGGAATCGCACCAAACAGAGAAATGATTACCTGTGCACCCCAGTAAGACATTTGTCCCCAAGGTAGCAAATAACCCATAAACGCTTCAGCCATCAGCACTAAGAAAATTAGCATGCCGAACAACCAAAGAAGTTCACGAGGCTTTTGGTATGAACCGTAGATTAGGCCACGGAACATATGTAGATACACAACCACGAAGAATGCAGAAGCTCCCGTTGAGTGCATATAACGTAGCAACCAACCAAACTCCACATCACGCATGATGTATTCAACAGAAGCAAAGGCACCTTCACCAGAAGGAACGTAGTTCATTGTCAACCAAATGCCCGTTAGGATCTGGTTTACAAGTACCAGCATCGCCAAGGAACCAAAAAGGTACCAAAAGTTGAAGTTCTTCGGCATTGGATATTCAGAAAGGTGCTTTTTATACGCGTTCATCGCGGGTAGACGTTTTTCTACCCAATCAAGTAGAGCTTGCATTATGCCTCCCCTGTTTCATCGAGACCGATGACAATTCTTGTATCACTTAAATACATATGCTTCGGAATGACCAGGTTCAGTGGTGCAGGAACGCCCTGGAACACTCGTCCAGCCATATCAAACTTCGAACCGTGGCAAGGACAGAAGAAACCTGACTTAACGCCTTGGACTTGCTCGCTGAAAGAATCTGGCAAATAGCTTGGTGAACAACCTAAGTGCGTACAGATACCCACAGCGATGAAATATTCAGGCTTAATTGAGCGATAAGTGTTTTGAGCGTAATCCGGCTGCTGCTCTTCACCAGAGTTCGGATCACGTAATTGATTGTCGTGCTCTTTAAGAGCGTCAACGATTACTTGCGAACGACGAACAACCCATACAGGTTTACCTCGCCACTCAACACGAACCATTTGCCCTTCCTCGAGTTTGCTTACATCAACCTCGACAGGGGCGCCGGCCGCTTTTGCTTTCGCACTTGGGTTCCAAGATTTTATAAAAGGTACAGCAACTGCCGCCGCTCCTAACCCACCGACAACCGCAGTTGTCGCAGTTAAGAAACGTCTGCGACTGTTGTTCAAAGGCGCATTGCTCATCCAGACATTCTCCCATTTGCTCCTTGTGGATTGCTTTTATTCCGCTTAAGAGCATGGCTAACAAAATACTAATTTAGTTGTATTTATTTGACGGCAAATGATAAATAAAACCCTACTTTTTGACAAGATAAAGCTACCTTTTTGTAACATTCGTGAAGCAAACCCTAAGTTGCGTCACAAAAGGGAGTAAGGCTGTAAAAGTTTCGGAAGTGATTATTGATAAATGAAATTTTTCATAAGAGAAGAAAAACAAAAAGCCCGGCGTAAGCCGAGCTTTTTTTTGTCCCAATCCAGTAAAACTGGACCAACGAACATCTTCCAATAAAGAAAGATTAACGTTTTGAGAACTGTGGACGACGACGTGCTTTACGTAGACCAACTTTCTTACGTTCAACGCAACGAGCGTCACGAGTAACATAGCCAGCCGCACGTAGTGCAGGACGTAGTGATTCATCGTATTCCATAAGAGCGCGAGTGATACCGTGACGGATAGCACCTGCTTGACCAGAAATACCGCCACCTTTAACAGTGATGTATAGATCTAGTTTCTCTACCATCTCAACTAGCTCAAGAGGTTGTTTAACAACCATGCGAGAAGTTGGACGACCGAAGTATTCATCAAGGCTACGCTTGTTGATTACGATGTTGCCGCTGCCTGGTTTAATAAAAACGCGTGCAGCTGAGCTTTTGCGACGGCCAGTGCCGTAGTATTGATTCTCTGCCATTTCCGATATCCCCAATTAGATGTCTAGTACTTTAGGTTGTTGAGCAGCGTGGTTGTGCTCAGCGCCTGCGTAAACTTTAAGCTTACGGT
Source organism: Vibrio sp. Hal054 (assembly GCF_037162405.1). NCBI lineage: Bacteria > Pseudomonadati > Pseudomonadota > Gammaproteobacteria > Vibrionales > Vibrionaceae > Vibrio > Vibrio sp. Hal054. The sequence continues at coordinate 2,732,686 of NZ_JARLUT010000001.1, forward strand.
ACATAGCACGGCCTAGAGGACCTTTTGGAAGCATACCTTTAACCGCTAGCTCAAGTACCATCTCAGGCTTACGCTCGATCAGCTTCTCGAAGCTGAAAGATTTTAGGCCACCTGGGAATTCAGTGTGACGGTAGTACATTTTGTCTTTAGCTTTGTTACCAGTTACAGCAACTTTCTCCGCGTTAACAACGATGATGTAATCACCAGTGTCTACGTGTGGAGTGTATTCAGCTTTGTGCTTGCCACGTAGGCGAGATGCAATTTCACTTGCTAGACGGCCTAGAGTTTTACCTTCAGCGTCTACAACATACCAGTCGCGTTTTACAGTTTCTGGTTTAGCAACGAATGTTTTCATGCTAATAATAACCCGTTAATTAAAATTTACACTTAAAGGAGCAAATTGCTCCCACTGTCTAAGAGCCCAGACAACACCCCTTCGAGTGGGTGGTACTCCCGGCCTAAAAAGACCTGCAGTAACGGTGGGTCGCAGGATTATAAAGAAGAGTGAAGGAAAAATCACCTCTTTTTATACAAAAAAGTCATTTTTCCTTATCAATTTGGTAAGGCTTACGCTAAGTGTTCCTGAGCTAGGTAATCATGGCTTTGCATCTCGATTAAACGAGACTGACAACGCTTAAATTCAAACTCCAACTGACCTTGTGTATAGAGCTGTTCTAACGGTACTTCAGCTGAAATAATAAGCTTCACATTCCGCTCATAAAACTCATCAACCAACGCAATAAAGCGTCTCGCCGCATCTTCAATGGTACGATCCATCTGTTTAACTTCAGCGAGTAAAACCGTGTGGTAGAGTTTTGACAGCTCAATATAATCATTCTGACTCCGAGCCGTCTGACACAGTTGCTCAAATGACGCATAGAGTAAACCGTCGTTAGCTTCAATCACATCAATAGTGCGGTGGTTAATCTCTATCTGATGCTGTTTCGGTTTTTCGCTTCCAGCAAGTTGTTCATAGTATTTGTTCAAGTTCTCAGAAGCTTTAGCATCGAGCGGATAATGATAAATTTCCGCTTGTTGCAATGTTCTTAGACGGTAATCCACACCACTATCAACATTTAAGATATGACAGTATTTTTCAATCAGAGCGATAGCGGGTAAGAAACGAGCACGCTGCAAACCATTTCTATATAGGTCATGAGGCGGAATATTAGACGTTGCAACCAAAACAACACCGCGCTGGAACAGGGCTTGAAATAACGTTCCTAAAATCATTGCATCTGTAATATCAGACACAAAAAACTCATCAAAACAGATAATCACGGCTTCTTTACTGAATTTATCAGCAATAAGCTCCAGTGGATCGCTGACATGATCAAGAAGTTTTAATTCATCATGTACCCGATACATAAAGCGATGGAAATGAACCCGCATTTTTTTATCTGTTGGCAAAGCATCAAAAAACGTATCCATCAAATACGTTTTACCGCGCCCTACTCCCCCCAAAAATACAAACCCTTAGGAAGTTCAGGTTTCTCTTCTTTCTTTCCCAGTAGTTTTTGCCAACGAGATGGTTTGACCACTGGTGTATTCACGTAATCAATTAACTGATGATAAAGGTCATCCAGCGCATTCACAGCCATAGCTTGCGCTTCATCTTGTTGAAAATCCGACCTTTTTAAATCTTGTTCGTATCGCTGCTTCGGAGTCATGACTATCTGCTCAAAGAAAGAGGGGAAGAAACTGCAATGTAGAGCACATGCTTTTTGCTTTATCCATTCGGGGAGTCATAGTACCATGAGACATACGCATGTGTAACCAGCTGGTAAAAAACATGTTAAATAACAACAATAAGGAGCTGTTATGCCTTGGATTTATGCGATTGTTGGATTGTTAGTCGGCCTCGTTGCTGGCGTTGTGATTTCTCGTTTAACCACGCCTCAATATAAGGCACAGAAATCCTTACAAAAAGATTTAGACGGTGCGAAGTACGCCCTTGAGCAACAACGTCAAGAGCTCGCTGATCATTTTGCCCAAACAGCAGAAATGCTCGATACACTTGGTAAAGACTACACTAAGCTTTATCAGCATATGTCTAAGACCTCTAGTGAGTTACTTCCGAATCTTCCTGAGCAAGATAACCCGTTTGTTAAACAAATTGCTCAACAAAAAGATGAAAGCGCTACCGACGATACTTTAGAAGAGCAACCAAAAGACTACGCTTTAGGTGCTACGGGACTACTAAAGAATGAAGAAAAAACCATTCTTCGTTCTTCAGATGTTATTGATGTCAAAGCGAGCTAATTGACACTCATATTGATAACAACCAATCTCAAGTGAACTTTAAAAAGGTTTTTGAGTCATAACTCTCACTGAGTCTGTTGAAGTTTGATATTTAGCACAAATATTATTCACGACCAGATACTTATCAATGAGGAGTTTCATGATGAAAAAACCTTTGCTTGCTTTAACGGTCCTATCCTTAAGCTTAAGTTCTATCATTACACCAATGCCAGCGACTGCGGCACTGCCTGTATCTGTGAATGGAGAGCAAATGCCTAGCTTGGCGCCTATGCTCGAGAGAGTCACACCAGCAGTGGTAAGCATTGCAGTAGAAGGTACCCAAGTCTCCAGACAGAGGCTTCCAGAACAATTCCGATTCTTCTTTGGTCCAGACTTCCCCGTTGAACAGATGCAAGAGCGCCCATTTAGAGCGCTAGGCTCTGGAGTCATTATTGATGCGGGCAAAGGCTACGTTGTGACTAACTACCACGTCATCAACAATGCAGAAAAAATTCGCGTTAAATTGCATGATGGTCGAGAACTGAATGCCGAGCTTGTTGGCGGTGATGAAATGTCTGACATTGCTTTACTGAAACTAGAAAAAGCAGAAAACCTAACGCAAATTAAGATTGCAGATTCGGATCAACTTCGGGTCGGCGATTTCGCTGTAGCGATCGGTAACCCATTCGGTCTTGGTCAAACAGTTACGTCTGGTATCGTTTCAGCACTCGGCCGAAGTGGTTTGAATATAGAAAACTTCGAAAACTTCATTCAAACCGATGCAGCGATTAACAGCGGTAACTCCGGCGGCGCATTGGTAAACCTAAACGGTGAACTGATCGGTATCAATACTGCGATTCTCGGTCCAAATGGTGGGAACGTAGGCATTGGTTTCTCCATCCCTTCAAATATGATGAAAAACCTCACCGGTCAAATTTTAGAGTTTGGTGAAGTGAAACGCGGCATGCTAGGTGTACAAGGTGGTGAAGTTACTTCTGAGCTTGCTGAGGCAATGGGGTATTCATCTACTAAAGGGGCTTTTGTCAGCCAAGTAGTGCCAGACAGTGCAGCAGATAAAGCAGGCCTTAAAGCGGGTGATATTGTTGTTTCTGTAAACGGTAAGAAGATAGAAACCTTCTCCGAATTGCGAGCCAAAGTCGCTACTTTAGGTGCAGGTAAAACAGTAAAACTGGGCATCATTCGTGAAGGTAAAGAGAAAACTTATGAAGTCACACTTGGTGAAGCTACCAATGCTAAGACTAAGGCAGACAATCTACACCAAGGGCTACAAGGTGCGGAATTAAGCAACACAACAGCCACCGACCCTATTGAAGGTGTAAAAGTGACAAGTGTTGCGAAAGACTCACCAGCCGAAAGTTATCAACTTAAGACTGATGACATCATTATTGGAGTGAACAGACAACGGGTAAAAAATATCGCGGATTTAAGAGCAATAATGGATAAAAACCCAAGTATCCTAGCGCTGAATATTCAACGTGGTGATCGTACTATTTACTTAGTTGTTAGATAAAACTCAGAGCTTTATTGTTAATACAACACGTAGAAGGACCACTATTTGATGTGGTCCTTTTGTTATTGGGTCGGGTAATGCTATTCTTCGTTTCTATAACAGTATCCTAAACCTTTTCGGATACAACTATTTATAGCTCACTCGATTATACCCAAACAACTTGGTATTGCAGGCAAACGGCCGGTGAATCATTCCCCTTACATATATCTTATGTAATCGAGAATAATAAACCTCGAAATCGCAACTGCACTATTGAGAAGGAAGGATATAGCTGCGTTGATTTTGGGGAAATTATGCTTAAAGTTTTGCTTCGTTCTGTTGTGATAGGCTTGGTTACTGCTGCTATCATTATCGCTGCAATGCCATCTTTACGAGAAAATATTCTTCCTAAACGCAGCAATGCATCCACTGACATTACGTCACTGCAAATCTCATTCAATAGTGCAGTGAGTAAGGCCGCACCAGCAGTGGTTAATATCTATAGTCGTAAATATTCAGAAAACAATCGCAACAAATTATCGACTCAGGGTTTGGGTTCAGGTGTTATCGTCAGTGAGAAAGGCTACATCATTACCAACTATCACGTTGTCGCTCAAGCCGACCAAATCATTGTTGCTCTGCAAGATGGACGAGTAGCAGCGGCTCAGCTGGTTGGTAAAGACAGAAGAACCGATATCGCCGTATTACGCGTTGAAGGCAATAATCTACCTGTTATCCCCCTTAATCCTAACTATCAAGCTAAGGTTGGCGATGTTGTGCTGGCTATTGGCAACCCATACAACCTAGGGCAAACCACTACATTTGGTATTATCTCTGCCACTGGTCGCTCTTCAATCAGCGCTGATGGTCGACAAGCTTTTATCCAAACTGATGCAGCCATCAATGAAGGTAATTCAGGTGGTGCTCTTGTCAATACTCAGGGTGAGTTGGTCGGTATCAATACCGCTTCTTTCCAACAAGCTACAGATTTAGAAACCTACGGTATTTCATTTGCCATACCCTATGCGCTTGCCAATACCATCATGGAAAAGATCATTGCAGATGGGCGTGTAATTCGTGGCTACATCGGCGTGGACGGCCAAGACATTAATTCTGTCACCTCACGCTTACTCGGCAGCGAACATGTTGGCGGAATCATTATTTTAGCTGTAGACCCGAATGGTCCGGCGGCTAAAGCAGGCTTTGAACCTCGCGATATTATCTTGAAGATTGACGATCACAAAATCAATGGTCGCCAAAGCGTAATGGATCTCGTCACCAACCTGAGACCAGGTACAGTTGCGAACTTTACATTATTACGCAAAGGTGAAGAAATCACCGTACCAGTAACAATTTCGGAAGACACTCGCTAATCTCTGATTCACTATAATGAAGTGTTTATTGCGTATCTTAGTCGAATTAGAAGCATAAAAAACGGAGCCAACTGGCTCCGTTTTTTTTATGAGAATGCGATATGAAGTATTACTTCTTAGCAAGTTTCTCTTTAATACGAGCAGACTTACCAGAACGCTCACGCAGGTAGTACAACTTGGCACGACGTACTGCACCGCGACGTTTAACTTCAATTCCGCCGATAGCAGGAGAGTGAGTTTGGAACGTACGCTCAACACCTTCACCGTTAGAAATCTTACGTACAGTGAATGCAGAGTGTAGACCACGGTTACGGATAGCGATTACAACACCTTCGAATGCCTGTAGACGCTCACGTTCACCTTCTTTTACCTTAACTTGAACTACAACAGTGTCACCTGGTGCAAATTTAGGTAGGTCTTGTTTCATTTGCTCTTGCTCAAGAGCTTTGATGATGTTACTCATTTTTTAAATTCCTAGAATAAACTGATACTAAATTTAATAGGTTACCGGTTATTCCGAGTTTCTTTAATGAACTCAGCCAGCAATTGTTCCTGTTCGTCAGTCAGAGCTAGGTTTTCCAGGAGCTCCGGACGTCTTAACCAAGTTCGGCCTAGCGACAATTTCAGTCGCCAGCGACGAATGTCCTCGTGATTGCCGGATTTCAGTACCGCTGGTACTTCTTTTCCGTCTAGCACTTCAGGACGCGTATAGTGTGGACAATCTAACAAGCCATTGGCAAAAGAATCTTCTTCTGCTGACGCGAAATCTCCAAGTACCCCCGGAATAAACCGAGATACAGAATCAATCAACGTCATGGCTGGGATTTCCCCACCCGTCATTACAAAATCACCAATTGACCATTCTTCGTCAACTTCAGATTCAATAATGCGTTCATCTACCCCTTCATAGCGACCACAGATAAGAACAAGATTCTCATTTGTAGCCAACTCTTCAACTCCTTGCTGGTCGAGCTTTCGACCTTGAGGAGAAAGATAAATGACTTTCGTCTTTCCCGGTGCGGCTTGTTTGGCAGCATGAATAGCATCGCGCAAAGGCTGTACCATCATTAACATGCCAGGGCCACCACCGTAGGGTTTATCATCGACAGTGCGACGTTTGTCGTGAGTGAAATTTCGAGGATTCCATGTATCAACAGACAACAACCCTTTTTTAACCGCTTGGCCTGTGACTCCAAAATCTGTAATGCTGCGGAACATTTCAGGAAATAGGCTTATAACGCCAACCCACATGTGTTCTTTGCCTTATATTTTAGAGTTAAAACGCTGGATCCCAGTCAACTTCGATCCGTTGAGCTGTGCGATCAATATTCTTGATCACTTGCTCTTCAAGGAACGGGATTAATCGTTCCTTTTGTCCGAAAGCATCTTTCAGATTTGCTTTAACTACGAGAACATCATTCGAGCCTGTTTCTAACATGTCAGTAACTTTACCAAGGTCGTAGCCCTGGGTGGTTACCACTTGCATGCCGAACAATTCACGCCAGTAGAATTCATCTTCTGGCAATTCTGGTAGTACTGCAGGATCAATTGAAATTTCAAAGTTCGTCAGCAGATGCGCATCTTCACGAACATCAAGACCTTCTAGTTTTGCTACAAGACCTTTGTTGTGACGCTTCCAGCCTTCTACTTTATATTCAACTGACTCACCCTTGTGGTTAACAAACCAAGGGGCGTAATCAAAAATACTTTCCGGATTGTCTGTATAGGAAAAAACCTTAAGCCAACCACGAATGCCGTAAGTAGCTCCAAACTTGCCTACAACAATTCTCTCGTTTTGTTTGCTCATTGTTTCTTTACCTTTCATCGACATAAACTAGTTACTCACTAAATGTAAGAATTAAGCCGCTTTTTGAGCGTCTTTAACTAGTTTAGCTACGCGGTCAGATACAGTAGCGCCTTGTGATACCCAGTGGTTCACACGGTCTAGATCTAGACGTAGGCCTTCTTCTTGACCAGTAGCAGTAGGGTTAAAGAAACCTACTTTCTCAATGAAGCGGCCAGTAGCTGCGTTGCGGCTGTCTGCAACAACGATTTGATAGAATGGACGCTTCTTAGCGCCGTGACGTGCCAAACGAATGGTTACCATGTCGTCCTCTTTGCTTTCTCAAAAATAAAATTAACCCCAGTAACCGTCTTAGATAAAACAGCTTGGGGTCTCGTGCCAAAATAAAGCCCCGGAATTTTACTCTTATTCCGAGGCATTGCAAGGTTTTTAGCTAAATTTCCACCACCAAAAGCAGGGGTAAATTACTGTGACCTTGATAACACTTTGAAAAGTTGAGAACGTTTTTTGAACAAACAATATTCTCAACTTAACAAATCGAGGTCTGGGCTTAGTTTAACGACCGAAGAAACCGCCACCGCCTCCGCCCATACCTCCCATTCCGCCCATCATGCCTTGCATGTTGCGCATCATGCCTTTCATGCCGCCTTTCTGCATTTTTTTCATCATCTTTTGCATCTGAGTGAATTGCTTTAATAGGCGGTTAACGTCTTGCACCTGTGTACCGGAACCTGACGCAATACGTTTCTTACGAGAACCTTTGATCAAATCAGGGTTACGACGTTCTTTCATCGTCATAGAGCTGATAATGGCTTCCATCTGCTTGAACATACCGTCATCAACTTTATCTTTAACACCGGCAGGAAGCTGAGACATGCCCGGAAGCTTATCCAGCATGCCCATCATGCCACCCATGTTTTTCATTTGGCCAAGTTGTTCACGGAAGTCTTCTAGGTCGAAGCCTTTTTTCTCTTTAAACTTCTTAGCTAGCTTTTCCGCTTTCTCTTGGTCAACATTACGTTGCAAGTCTTCAATCAGTGACAGAACGTCACCCATACCTAGAATACGGGAAGCAACACGATCTGGATGGAATGGTTCTAGAGCGTCAGTTTTTTCCCCCACACCCAAGAATTTAATTGGTTTTCCAGTGATATGACGTACAGACAGAGCTGCACCACCACGAGCATCACCATCCACTTTGGTAAGAATTACCCCCGTTAGTGGCAGTGTGTCACCGAATGCTTTAGCCGTGTTTGCCGCATCTTGACCTGTCATAGCATCGACAACAAACAGCGTCTCAACAGGATCGATTGCTTTATGCAGGTCTTTGATTTCCGCCATCATTTGTTCATCGATAGCAAGACGACCTGCTGTATCGACAATCAATACGTCGTAGAATTTTTTCTTCGCATGGTCAATAGCCGCATTCGCAATATCAATTGGCTTTTGGTCAGCTGAAGACGGGAAGAAGTCAACACCGAGATCTGTTGCCAAAGTTTCTAGCTGTTTGATCGCCGCTGGACGATAAACGTCGGCAGAAACCACCAGCACTTTCTTCTTATCACGCTCTTTTAATAGCTTAGACAGTTTACCAACACTGGTTGTTTTACCAGCACCTTGCAAACCTGCCATCAGAATCACAGCCGGTGGCTGAGCGGCTAAGTTAAGCGCTTCATTGGACTCACCCATGACCTTTTCAAGTTCGCTACGTACGATCTTGATGAATTCTTGGCCTGGGGTCAGCGATTTAGAAACTTCGACACCTACCGCGCTCTCTTTAACACGGTTTACGAAATCACGAACTACAGGAAGTGCAACGTCAGCTTCCAATAGTGCCATGCGAACTTCACGCAGGGTCTCTTTAATATTGTCTTCTGTAAGACGTCCTTTGCCGCTGATATTTTTCAGCGTCTTGGATAGTCGATCCGTTAAATTCTCAAACATCTTTATTCTCTTCGCGGTACGGCGATTAATTGTTGTGAGTATACCTTAGCCAAGTCCATAGGCATACCCTAATCCCCACAACTGGGAACGCAGACATCTCTATAACTGGGAACACTGAGGTTTGTCTTCTAGATTGGGTTAACTTTGTGAGATCTCAACTATCAAAAATCAATCAAGATCCACCGTAGCTCATTAGGGTTATGCAATGTATAATTCGTTAATTCAGCAGCCATTTATGTGAGAAGTATGGATAACTTAATCGCTATCGTTGCCACTCTAATGTACGTTTTATCGATCGCAACCATAGTGCCTAGCCTAGTCAACCACACAGGTATAAGAGCAAAGTCCGTTTTTATTTCTGCTTTCTTAGCACTTGTTTTTCATGCTTGGCTGCTTGGAGATCTGATTCTCAATGTCACTGGGCAAAACTTGAGTATGCTCAACGTTGCGTCACTGATTAGCTTTATTATCTCTCTAGTCATGAGCGTAGCGATGTTTAAAACTCGCTTATGGTTCTTGTTGCCTGTGGTTTATAGCTTTTCAGCTATTAATGTATCGGCCGCAACATTTCTACCGAGTACTTTCATTACGCACTTGGAAAACGACCCTAAACTGCTCGTTCATATATCACTGGCTCTGTTCTCGTACTCGACTTTGTCTATTGGCGCGCTCTATGCGTTGCAACTTGCTTGGCTCGATTACAAATTGAAAAAGAAAAAAGCTTTAGCAATTAACCCTAATTTGCCACCATTGCTTATGGTTGAACGTCAACTGTTTAAAATAATTCTGATTGGCAACTTGCTACTAACTGGTACTCTTATCACTGGTTGGTTTTTCGTTCAGGATATGTTTGCTCAAGGTAAAGCACACAAAGCGATACTTTCCTTTATAGCTTGGGTGGTTTACTCCATTTTACTTTGGGGCCATTACCAAAAAGGCTGGCGAGGCAGAAAGGTGACATGGTTTGCAGTTGCCGGTGCAACACTTCTGACTCTGGCTTACTTTGGCAGCCGATTTGTCAGAGAAATTATCCTAAGCTGAGTAACGTTTTGCGAGTTGTCTTGATTGACTTCCCGCTTATCATAATCCATTAATTAATAAAGTTTATTTACCTAAATCTGTTATAAGGAAAAAGATCGTTTTGGACGATATCTCTACGGGTATTTTATTTGCGCTGCTTGCGTGTCTTATCGTTATTTCTGCCTATTTTTCCGGTCTCTGAGACAGGCATGATGTCTCTCAACCGTTATCGTTTAAAGCACCTCGCCAACACAGGGCACAAAGGTGCGAAACGAGTTGAGAAATTACTTAGTCGTCCAGATCGTCTTATTGGCCTAATTCTTATCGGTAATAACCTAGTCAACATTCTCGCTTCTGCGATTGCGACGATTATCGGTATGCGTCTGTATGGTGACTACGGTGTTGCTATCGCAACGGGTGTGTTGACTCTTGTGGTACTTGTCTTTGCTGAAGTCACACCAAAAACATTAGCTGCGTTGTTCCCTGAGAAGGTCTCTTACGCAAGCAGTGTTCTGCTGACAATACTGATGAAAGTCTTTGCACCACTGGTCGTATTCGTAAACTTTATTACCAACGGTTTTATCCGTCTATTGGGCGTAAAGAACTTAAGCAGTGGCGATGATCATCTGAGTTCTGAAGAGCTTCGCACAGTCGTAAACGAAGCAGGTGGTCTTATTCCTCGTCGTCACCAAGATATGCTGTTGTCGATTCTTGACCTTGAGCACGTGACGGTGAATGACATTATGATTCCACGTAATGAAATTACGGGGATCAATATTAATGATGACTGGAAATCCATTGTTCGTCAGTTAACTCACTCTCCTCATGGTCGTGTAGTCTTGTATCGTGACCAAATAGATGAAGCCGTAGGTATCTTGCGTTTACGTGAAGCATCTCGCTTTGTGTTGGAGAAAAGCGAACTGAGCAAAGAGATCATCCTGCGAGCCGCTGATGAGATTTATTACATCCCTGAAAGCACACCGTTAAACGTTCAGCTACTTAAATTTCAACGTAATAAAGAGCGAATCGGTCTAGTCGTTGATGAATATGGCGATATTATTGGTTTGATTACTTTGGAAGATATTCTGGAAGAGATTGTGGGCGAGTTTACCACGTCTATTGCTCCAAGCTTATCTGAAGAAATCACGCCACAAGGTGATGGTAGCTTCCTTATTGAAGGCAGTGCGAACATTCGAGATATCAACAAGAGCCTGAAATGGAAACTTCCTACAGACGGTCCAAGAACGCTTAACGGTTTAATTCTGGAGCATCTTGAAGAGATCCCGGAAAGCCATATTAGCGTCAAAGTAGCCAATCATCCGATGGAAATTGTTGAGCTGGAAGAAAACCGTATTAAGCTGGTTCGAGTTCATCCTCGCAAACCGAAGAAAGTGTAAATCTCTTTTCTGAGAACACAAAAAGGCTTGGTAAACCAAGCCTTTTTAATATCTGCAATCTGACGATGTTTAGTCGATTTTTAGCTCTTTCAGCATATCTTCTGGCAAAGCTAACTCATCGTTACGGTTAACACTGATACCCGCTGCGATAACAGTCTTAGCAATTTCCTTCGCTTCTTCTAGCGAGTGCATTGCTGCTGTACCGCATTGGTATTCATTCAGTTCAGGGATCTTATTTTGAGATTCCACTTTCAGCACATCTTGCATTGCTGCAAGCCAAGCATCAGCCACTTCTTGCTCAGTTGGTGTACCAATCAGGCTCATGTAAAAACCTGTACGGCAACCCATTGGTGAAATATCAATAATCTCTACATTTGAACCGTTTAGGTGTGCACGCATAAAACCTGCATATAGATGTTCAAGGGTATGAATACCTTTTTCAGACAAAATCGCTTTGTTTGGCATAGTAAAGCGCAGGTCAAAAACCGTAATAGTATCGCCCTTAGGGGTCTGCATTTTCTTAGCTACGCGCACCGCAGGTGCATTCATTCGAGTATGGTCAACCGTAAAGCTGTCTAATAATGGCATTGTTCTTTCTCTCCAATGGCGCTGAAATTTAATTCTATTCCAGCACAGATAAATGGTTTGCTAACTATTTTATTTACTAATGATAGCGATCTAAGCATCAATGGTGAAGCTGCTTATTTCAGGTAAGCAAAATACTGTTCAAGATACTCATCAAAACTTAGCGTATCTTGTTGTTCGATACTGAGTTGTTCTTGAGCAGAACGAATGACCTCTTCTTCCATCAACTCTTTTGAATAAACTTGATATTGATGCTCAAGGTTTTGTTGACGATATTGCATACCTAACGCACACCCAGCTTTACCTAAACCACCGACCGTTTTTACGATTTCTAGCAGTTGTGCCGATAACGTTTTGTCAGGATTATCGATCCACGTTTCTAGCTCATTGCACACTTTTTGGTAAGCATTACCGCCAAGCTCTGCATCCATCACTTCGGCAATTTGGCGTAAATCAGCAAACACACGCTTCGCCCAGTCTTGCAGTGATAACTTTTCACCATGACAGCCAATCTGCAGTTCAAGACCAACTTGACGGCCTTGAACAATGACTTTGTTCCAGTTGTCTCTCCAACATTCCAGTTCACAACTGTCCATAGGATCTGAGTCTGAAAGCGCTGCCCATGTTAAGAACAAGTCTAAGAATCGAACTTGCTGTTCTGTTACACCTACAGGGCTGAATGGGTTCACATCCAGAGAGCGAACCTCAATATATTCAACACCACCTCGAGCTAACGCTTCTGATGGTTTCTCACCACTCTTGGCTACTCGTTTAGGGCGGATTGGTGCATACAGTTCATTTTCAATTTGCAGAACGTTGCTGTTGAGCTGGCGATACTCACCATCCACTTTGACACCAATTTCGGCAAACTCAGTAGAAGGCGTACGGATTGCTCTGTTCAATCCTTCAAGATACTGATTTAAACCATTGAAGCCGATTTTCAGCCCACTCTGAGCACTGTTGGTATAACCTAAATCACTTAAGCGCAGAGACGTTGAGTGTGGAAGATACAAAGTGCCACCAACTTTCTCAAATGGCAGCTTTGTTTCACGGCCACGAATAAAGGATGAACAGAGTGCAGGCGATGCACCAAAGAAATACGGGATCAACCATCCAAATCGATAGTAATTACGGATCAACGCAAAGTAGGCTTCCGATTTTGTATCCTGACGCGTAATTTCATCTTGCTCACCATACAAAGCGTCCCAGAATGAATCAGGGAAAGAGAAGTTGAAATGAACGCCAGAGATAATCTGCATCAAGCTGCCATAACGCTTTTTAAGGCCTGCGCGATACAAAGTTTTCATTCGTCCGGTATTCGACGAGCCATATTGAGCAAGATTAATGTCATCTTCACTGCCCACATAGCAAGGCATAGATAACGGCCACAATTTCTCATCACTGATCTTAGACTGAGCAAAATGATGTATGTCTTTCAATTGTGACATTAACGTTGCAACATCATTAGAAACTGGCGTTATAAATTCCAGCAAAGACTCTGAAAAATCAGTTGTGACCCAACGGTTCGTCAAAGCACTGCCAAGTGATTGAGGATGTGGCGTCAAAGCCAGCTCACCATCTGATGTATAGCGTAATGTTTCACGTTCAACACCACGGCCAAACTGCTGAAATACTTTAGATTTATTTGCAACTCGTTCAAGTCGCTCGGCAAAATTAGTCAAATTGAAATTCGCTTATATGTATTGTGAGTCGGCCTAATCCTCTAGCGGTTCAACCTTGTTAAGTGGAAGAATCTACGAAGACAGACAGGAGGCACGCGAACGTCGCCTCCTCTTTTATGTGTACTCTAGCGGATGATTTCAAGCTCTTCTACGGGAATTGTTAATTTTTCTAGTTGAGGCTTGAGTGTTTTTGCATCACCGACCACGATAATCTGGTAATCATTCGGATTAAACCATTTCGCAGCTAAACGATCTAGTGTCACTTTATCAACGCGTTTTACTATCTCATTACGAACTTGTAGATAATCTCTATCCAAGCTGTAGGTCAATATGCTACTCAATAAGGAGGCTTTTTGTCCCGGAGTTTCATACTTCAATGCATCTTGCTGCCCCACAGCCAGACGTAAGAAATCCATTTCTTGCTCAGTTAAACCATGCTCGCTGAACTTCGCCATTTCATTCTGTAACTCAATAATCGAGTCTAACGTAGCATCTGCTCTGACTTGAGCATTAAACACTACAGCCCCCACTTCTCGGTTGCTGGAAAAGTAACTGCTCGCACCGTAGGTAAAACCTTTATCTTCACGTAGATTCTGATTGATACGACTATTGAAATTGCCGGCAAGATTAAAGTTTGCCAGTTGGCTCAGGTAAAGTTCACCCGTTGCGTCAAACGGTAAACCGCGTCTAACTAGGCGAACGACTGATTGAGGCGCATCCGGTTTATCCACCAGATAAACTTTTCTGCTGGTTAAGTTAGGAACAATTTGCGGATCAATCAGAGGCGAAGCTTCCCCTTCCAATTGGCGAAGAAGTTAAGCTGTTTGCGAATATCCTGCTTTGAAACATCCCCAACGACCACAATTTGAGCTCCATTCGGTGTGTAATGTTTACGATAGAAATGCTTCACATCTTCCAAGGTCAAACTGGCGATAGAATCATTGGTACCATCACTGGAGCGAGCAAAAATCGAAGAGCCAAACAACACTTGGCGAGTTGCTTGCGATGCTAGCCATTCCGGTTGCTGATGCTGGTAGACCATTCCTTGAATCATCTGCTGCTTGATTCGATCAAAATCTTCTTGCTTAAAGCCCGGTTGGAATAACACTTCTTCAATGACCGACAAAGTTTCAGCTAGATTCTTCTCCAAGCTAGAAACCACAACACTTGTTGAATAGGTATTCGCATTCACGCTGATGGTTGAACCTAGTTTATCCAACTGCGCTTGAATCTCTTCTACATCCCTTGATGCTGAGCCCTGCTCCATCATAGCTGCGGTTAAATTTGCTAAGCCTTCCTTTCCTCTCGGCACATGTCTTTCACCTGCTGGAAGTTTAAATTGAATGACCACAGTCGGAGTTTCAGATGTTTTGGTTCCAAGCAGTTCAGCACCGTTGTTGAAGTAAATGTCATACAACGTGGATAAGCGAGCCTGAACTCCCTCGGCGACTTTCGGCATGACTGAACGGTCGAAATTATCTTCTACATGACGGTACGTCAGTTGCTGTTCAGAAATTTTTTGGTGCTCAGGCAAATCACGTTCAGGTGTAACAAATGTCGCCTTCTTCACTGCAAAACTTATCTTACCTTGTGGGACAACACTAAGCGTGACTTTATTTTTGCCATTAATGTACTTGTTATATGCCGCTGTGAGGGTTTTTGGCGATACATGGCGCAGTTGTTCCAGCTGATCTTCAATACGATCCGGTTGACCATAAAAGGTTTCATTTGCCGCCAACTGAGCCACTTTTCCTGACACACTCTGCAAAGCAAATACCGAGTTCGCTTCAGCCATTCCTGTGATTTGTTCTAAACGCTCAGCCGCAACGCCCTTCGATTTGAACTCATCAAGTGTCTGCATAAGCTCTTGGTATAAAGGTACTAACTGACCTTTATTGCCAGCAGGGGCCATAGCGAACACATAGAAATTACACGCCAGCTCTGAACAGTCATGGAAAGAACCAGCACTGACCGCCTTCTGAGTTTTAACTAAGTTTTGGTACAAATAGCTGTTAGTTCCACTCCCAAGAACACTGGCTAAAACATCCAGAGACATTTGATCACCAGCACCACGATATGACGTCGGCCAGCCAATCACCACCATAGGCTGTTGAATACGGTCTTCCATGGTTATAAAGCGGTTTTCAGGCAAAATCGCTGGCTGCTTTTTGGCATTTTTCACTTCCGGACCTTTAGGAATAGATCCAAAATATTTGTTTACCCATTGAAGCGTTTCATCGACGTCAATGTCACCACCGATAGTCAAAACAGCATTGTTTGGACCGTACCAGCGCAGGAAAAACTCTTTTAAATCATTAACATCGACTTTATCCAAATCTTCGACATACCCGATTGTCTGCCAAGAGTATGGGTGCCCTTGCGGATAAATGGCTTCACCCATTTTCTCCCACATAAGACCATATGGACGGTTGTCATAATTCTGCGCACGCTCATTCTTCACTGTATCGCGCTGGATTTCGAACTTACGTTGAGAGACCGCATCAAGTAAGAAACCCATACGATCCGCTTCTAACCACAGCACTTTTTCCAGTTGATTAGCCGGTACCGTTTCATAATAATTCGTCCGGTCTCGGTTAGTTGTGCCATTCAAGGAACCGCCCGCTTCAGTGAGCAGCCGAAAGTGTTCTTGGTCACCCACATTCTTAGATCCTTGGAACATCATGTGTTCAAAAAAGTGTGCAAAACCTGATTTGCCAACTTCTTCACGAGCAGAGCCCACATGATAAGTAACGTCTACATGCACTAACGGATCAGAATGATCCGGAGAAAGAATAACCGTTAATCCATTATCTAACTGGTATTTAGAATAAGGGATCATCACTTTGCCGGACGCTGCTTCAACTTGTTCAACTAAGTGAATGCCTTGAGGAAGTGAGGAGAGATCAGCCTCTGGTTTGGTTTGAGTACTACAGCCATAAATGGCGATTAACGAGAAGGCTCCAGCCCAGATTTTCCTCATAACATCTCCTTCGAAAATCTTAGAAAAAGAAAAGAACGGCTAGAATGGAATATCGAAGCGCTTTGCCAATCAAAATCATGACAAATGAAGGTAAAAATTTCATTCTTAACCAGCCGGCCGCTAAACAAAGTGGATCGCCAATAATAGGTAACCAACTAAACAGTAAAGACCAGTAACCGTACTTAGTTAGCCAAGCTAAAGCTTTATGACCATGCTTTTGCTGCTGAGTTCTATTCGGCAGCCATAAACCTAACCAATAGTTGACTAAGCCACCAAGGGTATTCCCCAAAGTTGCGATTGTAATGACAGAAAACACGGAATATTGATTAAGCGCTAAAGTAGCGAGTAAAGCGGCTTCTGAACCACCGGGAAGTAGAGTTGCACTAAAAAAGCCGCCAAAAAAGAGAACCCATAATGCTGAATCAGAGAATAACTGCGCAAATTGGGTAAAAAGAGAGTTAAAAAACTCAATCATTTCATATCTAACAAAACCTTGCCTCGTGTATGACCCGTTTCTATTTGTTTGTGGGCTTGTTGAACTTCATCCATAGGATAAATGTGTTGAATTTCAGTTTTTAGCAATCCAACACTAACCATGTATAGCATAGTATCTAATTGTTCAGGATTAGGATCTACCAACATACCTGTGGCTTGAAAACCCAACATTTTCGCTTTCTCACAAATCAGTTCAGCACTTAATGTCGGAACAGTGACAACACGAGCATTATCATTTAGACACTTCAACGCATCCAAAGCAGCATCTCCGCCAACAAGGTCGATCAATACATCCACTTTTTCAATACGCTGTGATACAGGCGCAAACTGATAGTTAATCGCATGGGCACCAAGAGTAGCCAGATAATCCAGATTACTTTCACTGCAAGTGGTATAAACCTCTGCTTTTGCAGCAATAGCTATCTGTACAGCCAAATGCCCGACACCACCAGCACCCGCTAAAATCAGTACCACATCACCTTCTTTCACTTCCGCTTTATTCAAAGCCTGAGCAGCAGTTTGCCCCGCAAGAGGAAGCACGGCAGCGGCTTCTAAAGTGACCGCTTCAGGCACCAGGCTCAGTTCCTTTTCTGGAACACAAACATATTGGCTATAACCTCCACCTTGAGTAGGAAAACCAATAAAACCAGCAACGTTATCGCCATCTTGCAAACGAGAAACACCCTCGCCGACTTTTATAATCTGCCCTGCAACATCATAGCCCGGCACCCAAGGTAGATTGTCTTTATTTTGAGCTGCAGCCCAACCTAAACCAGCCCGTGTTTTTACATCAATCGGATTGATTCCAGAATATGCGACACGGACTAATACCTCGCCAGCCTTCGGCTCTGGTATTGGTGACGATAATATTGATAAAACTTCAGGCCCACCAAACTGGGTAATAGCAATTTGCTTGTTTTCCATTTCAACTGTCCCTATAGCGCAAATAAAAAAGGGATGCTGCAGCATCCCTTTGAATATATACCAATATTTACAAACACTACAGTTTCATACCGCGAAAGCGTTAAGCAAAGATAATGTCCTCTATTGGTACGTTCAACCAATTGGTTTCTTCAGCCAGCTATTAACCTACTAATGCGAGTAAAACACCAGCGGCAACTGCAGAGCCAAGCACACCGGCTACGTTGGGTCCCATAGCATGCATCAACAAGAAGTTTTGAGGGTTAGCTTGTAAGCCAACCTTGTTAACCACTCGTGCTGCCATAGGAACCGCAGATACACCAGCCGCACCAATAAGCGGGTTGATATCCTCTTTAGAGAATTTATTAAGTACCTTAGCCATAATGACACCACCAGCAGTACCGATACTGAATGCCACTGCGCCTAAAGCCAAAATACCCAACGTTTCTAAATTTAAGAATTTATCCGCTTGCAACTTAGAACCAACACCAAGCCCTAGGAAAATAGTGACGATGTTGATCAACTCATTTTGCGCAGTCTTAGACAAACGCTCAACGACACCCGCTTCGCGCATCAAGTTTCCTAAACAGAACATACCAACGAGTGGCGTTGCTGACGGTAGGAACAAAATAGTCATCAGAAGGACAATCAGTGGGAAAATGATTTTTTCTGTTTTCCCAACATGACGAAGCTGAGCCATTTTAATCTGGCGCTCTTCGGGAGTCGTCAGAGCTTTCATAATTGGCGGCTGAATAATAGGTACTAATGCCATGTAGCTGTATGCTGCTACAGCAATCGCACCCAGCAGATCCGGTGACAACTTACTCGCTAAGAAAATCGCTGTCGGACCATCAGCACCACCGATAATTGCAATCGATGATGCATCTGCCATGGAAAATTCCATTCCCGGAACATAGTTAAGGAAAATTGCACCAAATAAGGTTGCAAAAATACCTAACTGAGCAGCGGCACCTAACCACAATGTTTTTGGGTTTGCGATTAAAGCGCCAAAGTCAGTCATTGCCCCTACACCCATAAAGATCAACAACGGGAATACACCCGATTCGATCCCTACGTGGTAAACGTAGTAAAGCAAACCTCCCGGTTCGGTGAAACCAGCATTTGGAATATTTGCCAGAACCGCACCAAAGCCAATTGGCAGAAGTAACAAGGGTTCAAAACCTTTACGAATAGCAAGGAACAGTAGCAAACAACCAACCATGATCATAATGATCTGACCCAGTTCAAAGTTAGCTATACCTGTTTCACGCCATAAGGTTATTAATCCGTCCATGGTACTCCCTTACGCCAAGCTCAGCAGTGGTGAACCAACAGCAACAGCATCACCCTCTTTAACATGAAGATCCTGAACTAATCCTGAGCGAGCTGCTCTGACTTCCGTTTCCATCTTCATTGCTTCGAGAATAATGAGTACATCGCCTTCAGCAACTTCTTCACCAGCCGCTACGTTTACTTTGAAAATAGTACCGGCTAGAGGCGCTGGAACGTCTTCAGCGTTATCAACAGCAGCAACTGGAGCGGCAGCCGCAGGTTTAGCCTGCGCAGGTGTAACCGAAGTAAGCTGGCCTTGAGGACCGACTTCCACATCGTACACGTGGCCATCAACTTTAACACTGTAAGTTTCGATGCCACCAACCGCTGACGCAGCAGGTTTAGTTACAACTGGAGCAGCCACTTCTTTACCCGGTGCAGGCTCGAAAGCTTCTGGGTTGTGGCGGTTCTTCAGGAACTTCAAACCAACCTGAGGGAACAGCGCATATGTCAGGACATCATCAACGGTGTCTTCTGCCAAAGAAATACCTTCTGCTTTTGCTTTCTCTAGCAGTTCAGTCGTTAGGTGTTCCATCTCATCTTGCAATAGATCTGCAGGACGACAGGTGATCACTTCTGCACCATCGAGAACACGAGCTTGCAACTCAGTGTTTACTTCAGCAGGAGTCGCACCGTATTCGCCTTTCAATAAACCCGCCGTTTCTTTAGTGATGCTCTTATAGCGCTCGCCAGTCAGAACGTTGATCACAGCTTGAGTACCGACGATTTGTGACGTCGGCGTTACCAAAGGAATATAGCCAAGATCTTTACGAACACGAGGGATCTCTTCGAGAACTTCATCGATACGATCAGCCGCGCCTTGTTCTTTAAGCTGACCTTCCATATTGGTCAACATACCGCCAGGGACTTGAGCAATCAAAATGCGAGAATCAACGCCTTTTAACTGACCTTCCCACTTCGCGTATTTCTTACGCACTTCACGGAAGTAAGACGCAATAGGTTCGATCTGCTCAAGCTTCAAATTAGTATCGCGTTCAGTACCTTGCAGCATAGCGACAACAGTTTCTGTTGGCGTATGACCGTAAGTCTGGCTCATGGAAGAAATTGCGGTATCAAGAATGTCGATACCAGCTTCTACCGCCTTCACCGCTGTTGCTGTCGATAAACCAGTGGTTGCATGGCAATGTAGAGCAAGTGGAACATCACACGATGCTTTAATACGAGTAATCAGCTCTTCAGCTTCATATGGTTTAAGCAGGCCAGACATATCTTTGATACACAAAGAATGACAACCTAAATCTTCCAATCTCTTAGCAAGATCAACCCAAGTATCGGCATTGTGAACCGGACTGGTGGTATACGAGAGCGTACCTTGAGCATGAGCACCGACATCAATTGTCGCTTTTACTGCTTTCTCAAAGTTACGCACATCATTCATCGCATCAAAGATACGGAACACATCCATACCATTGGTATGCGCACGCTCAACAAATTTCTCTACCACATCATCAGCATAGTGACGATAACCCAGTAAGTTTTGACCGCGCAAAAGCATTTGCATTGGTGTGTTAGGCATTGCTCTTTTCAGCTCTCGTAAACGTTCCCATGGGTCTTCGCCCAAGAATCGAATACAGGCATCAAATGTTGCTCCGCCCCAAGTTTCAAGAGACCAATAGCCAATTTTGTCCAACTCTGCTGCAATCGGCAGCATATCTTCGATACGCATGCGCGTAGCAAATAAAGATTGATGGGCATCGCGAAGGACCACATCGGTTATGGCAAGTGGTTTAGACATGCTTATTAACTCCTTTTAATTATTTACTACCTTTCGCAGCAGCTAGAGTACGGTGCTGATGTACAGCAGCAGAAATAGCCGCAACAACCTGTGGGCTAACCGTTTGTTGGTTCAACGCCCCAGATTTCACTGGTACTTTTTTATTTTTAATAGGTGTACTGATCGGTTGAGGTACTTCTTGAGGTACCAATTTAGACATTAACCGAACGAGATAGACCAATATGGTTAGGAATAGAAAAACGAAGCCCATCCCTGTCATCATCAGGGTGGCCGCGTCTACTAGCAGGCTTCCAATGTTTGTCATGTTGCTTCCTTTCTTTTGTCATCCTGACAACAATCGTCAAAAAAAACGAGATTCCTCGTTATGACAAGTGAGCGAAAATTATCTCAATTGATTAAAAATTGTCAATTTAGTTGAGAGTACTCTTCTAGAAGCGCCACATATTGAGTGTCAGATTTATGGCATAGCTAACAAAACGGCGCAAACCGATTGTAAGCAAACCAACGCGTGAGCCACGTATTTGTATCCATTACGATGAGAATAGTGAAACTTTGAAATGAAATAAGAAATATGGGAGGTAAAGTCATGTTGGTTCGATACAGAACAGTGACTTACTACTTGCAGATAAACAAGAATTGTATTTTTAACAAAAGAAAAAGCCTCGCATAATGCGAGGCTTTAAATAGTGGCGCGTCCTGGAGGATTCGAACCTCCGACCGCCTGGTTCGTAGCCAGGTACTCTATCCAGCTGAGCTAAGGACGCGCAGAGTTAATGAGTTTAAATAAAAACATCAACTTAAATAATGGCGCGCTCAGGAGGATTCGAACCTCCGACCGCCTGGTTCGTAGCCAGGTACTCTATCCAGCTGAGCTATGAGCGCGCAGTTTTTAATATTCGAGTCTTAAAGATTAAGACTGATATAAGGGCATTACCCTCCTGCTTAGGACTCTTTTTACAGACATCTTAAACATAAATAGTGGCGCGTCCTGGAGGATTCGAACCTCCGACCGCCTGGTTCGTAGCCAGGTACTCTATCCAGCTGAGCTAAGGACGCGCAGAGTTAATGAGTTTAAATAAAAACATCAACTTAAATAATGGCGCGCTCAGGAGGATTCGAACCTCCGACCGCCTGGTTCGTAGCCAGGTACTCTATCCAGCTGAGCTATGAGCGCGCAGTTTTTAATATTCTAGTCTTAAAAACTAAGACTGATATAAGGGCATTACCCTACATCCAAGATTCTTGTTGTTACCAACAACATCTTAGACGATAAATAGTGGCGCGTCCTGGAGGATTCGAACCTCCGACCGCCTGGTTCGTAGCCAGGTACTCTATCCAGCTGAGCTAAGGACGCGCAGGGTGTGAAGCATATCACACTAAGTTTATTTCAGAACAAAAAAATTGACCGTTGGTCAATAAATGGCGGTGAGGGAGGGATTCGAACCCTCGATGCGGCTACAAACCGCATACTCCCTTAGCAGGGGAGCGCCTTCGGCCTCTCGGCCACCTCACCGCATTATTCACATTCAATAACTTGCTATAAAAACAAGAGAAAGAATATGGCGCGTCCTGGAGGATTCGAACCTCCGACCGCCTGGTTCGTAGCCAGGTACTCTATCCAGCTGAGCTAAGGACGCACTTTGTTCTTTGCTTGGCTGCTAACCCAAACAAGGCAAGAATGGCGGTGAGGGAGGGATTCGAACCCTCGATGCGGCTACAAACCGCATACTCCCTTAGCAGGGGAGCGCCTTCGGCCTCTCGGCCACCTCACCGTCTTGCGGAGGCACATATTACGATTTACCAAAAATATGTCAAACATTTTCTTGGCAAAAATAGCAAAAACCAAGTCAATCGTTGCCTATTTAATCAAAGCGCTATGAAATTACACTTTTATTAAAAATCGCATCTCTTAAAAACAAAAAAGGCTGGCTAATTTGCCAGCTCTTTTTGAAAATTAGTAGTTGCCAGATGAAACGTTACCATTGCCCTTTTCAGCTTGAATGCGCATGTAAATTTCTTCACGGTGAACAGATACTTCTTTCGGCGCATTTACACCAATACGTACTTGGTTACCTTTTACGCCTAAAACAGTAACAGTGACTTCATCACCGATCATTAGAGTTTCGCCAACACGACGAGTCAAAATTAGCATTCTTTGCTCCTTGAGTAATCTCTGAATTATCTTGCAGTTACACTATTATCCAACAGAAGTTATATTTTGGTAAACTCTGTTGGCAGTCTATTAACCTAAAGATACTTGCCTAGGTTGAAAATCTAATAGTTCGTCAGAAGTTATAAAAGCCTCATGCAAAATATTAGCTGCTGAATTAACACTTTCTGGACTTAACATAAGCATGAATGATTGCGAAGTCGTTGAAACATAATGAATATTTATGTCGAGTTCAGCCAGTAATGCAAAAGAGCGGTCAACGAAGCTCGGGGCCTGTAAACCTACTGTGGTTAATAAACTCACATGTTCACTATTACGGATTTTGTCACTGAACACCAGCTTCAACTTAGCACAAGCATCAAGTTTTATGACCACTCCTGCCCAATCTGTATCCTCGATCACACTCCACACCTCAATACCTAACATTTGGCAACGTTTCTGTAGGTTTGAAAGAGCTTCATGTTCAATGGTAATCAAAGCCATATCTCTTTGAATGGCGATACCACAGACAGGTTTGGTTCCCTGCTCCCCTTTAATCAAACTACCTTCATTAACATCGAAAGTAGACAAGACACGAAGTGGAACCGCATTATCCCATGCATACTGAACACATGGTAAATGTAAAACTTTTGCACCCTTACGAGCCATTTCTTCCATAGATGGGAAATCTACAACATCTAATTTCTGAGCATTCGGTACCACTCTTGGATCACAAGAGTAGACACCATCTACATCAGTAAAGATTTGGCATTCGTCAGCCTTGAGAGCTCCGGCAAGTGTCACAGCACTTGTATCTGAGCCACCGCGCCCTAACGTGGTGATGTCCCCATTCTCATTAACACCTTGAAAACCAGCTACTATCACGATTTGATCTTGTTCTAGTAGCTCGTTAATCGTTCGTGTATCAATGTACTTAATCGTCGCGTCATTGTGCAGGTTATCTGTCACTATGTTCGCTTGAGCTCCGGTTAGTGAACGGGCAGCAAAACCTAATTTATTTAAAGTCATTGCTAACAGTGCCATAGACACTTGTTCACCAGCAGAGAGCAAAACATCAAGTTCTCTTGCAGTTGGTACGCTATCGATTTGCTGAGCTAACGCCACTAATCGATTCGTTTCACCCGCCATTGCAGATACAACTACAACAACTTGATTACCATCATTTTTCGCCTTTATGATGTGTTCAGCTACAGTATGGATTGTTTCAATTGAACCCATAGAAGTTCCGCCAAACTTTTGCACGATAAGGGACTTTTTCACCAGTATTCACCTTCCCAAGACCGAAGTCTCATACGCACCAACTCGTTTATCCAACCGATAAATTCGTTTAGTAATAACAAAAACAAAACCAAGCAGATAACTGAGCGGAAAACTCCACCCAATTAAACCACTTGGTCAATGGAATTAAACATACGTCAGTTTAAGGTGAAACTGACGTAGCTAATTAATTTATAAGCGTTCTTCTAGCCAAGGCTGAACAGTTTGCATAGCCGCAGGTAAAGCTGATACATCTGTACCACCTGCCTGAGCCATATCAGGGCGACCGCCGCCCTTACCGCCAACTTGTTCTGCAACCATTTTAACTAAATCACCTGCTTTAACTTTGCTAGTCAGGTCGTTAGTTACACCAGCAATAAGGCCGACTTTGTCGTCCGCCACATTGGCCAGTAGAACAACACCACTACCAAGTTGATTCTTAATATCGTCAACCATGGTTCTTAGATTCTTACTGTCTGCGCCTTCAAGACCAGCGATAAGAACTTTAGTGCCGTTGATCACTTGAGCTTTGCCCATAATGTTGGCACTTTCAGCCGCTGCCATTTTGTCTTTCAGCTTCTGAATTTCTTTCTCTAACGCTTTCGCTTTGTTAGCTGCTTCAACAAGCTTCTCTTCATACTTGCGTGTTTGAGCATCGATAACATCTAGTGCTGATTCACCAGTAACTGCTTCAATACGGCGAATACCTGCTGCGATACCGCCTTCGGAAGTGATCTTGAACAGACCAATATCACCCGTATTTGATGCGTGAATACCACCACACAACTCAGTTGAGAATTCACCCATTGAAAGCACACGAACTTGGTCATCGTATTTCTCACCGAACAGTGCCATTGCACCTTTCTTCTTTGCTGATTCGATGTCCATGATGTTCGTTTCAATCACGTGGTTACGACGTACTTGTTCATTAACCAAACGCTCTACTTCTTTCAGCTCTTGAGCAGTTACCGCTTCAAGATGAGAGAAGTCAAAACGCAGACCTTCAGGTTTCACTAAAGAACCTTTCTGAGCCACGTGTTCACCTAATACTTGGCGAAGTGCTGCATGTAACAGGTGAGTCGCTGAGTGGTTAAGAGACGTTGCTTGACGACGCTTAGCATCGACAACCGCCGTAACTTTATCGCCTTTAGCAAATACACCTTCAACAAGTACACCGTGATGAGCAAAAGCATTGCCTAGTTTCTGAGTGTCTTCGACTTTGAACAAACCTGATTCAAGTTTTAGTACACCAGCATCACCACACTGACCACCGGATTCTGCATAGAAAGGTGTTTCGTCTAGTACAACAATCGCTTTGTCGCCCGCTGACAATGAATCAACTTCGTTGCCTTCAACGAACATAGCAGTGATAGTGCCTTGACCTTCTGTCGCACTATAGCCACAGAACTCAGTGCTACCATCGACTTTGATTAGCGTGTTGTAATCAGTGCCGAATTGACCTGCTTCGCGAGCACGTTGACGCTGTTCTTCCATTGCCGCTTCAAATCCAGCTTCGTCGATTGTGAAGTTACGTTCACGAGCAACGTCGTTAGTTAAGTCAGCAGGGAAACCGTATGTGTCATACAGTTTGAATACTGTTTCACCATCAAGCTCATTGCCTTCTAGGTTATCCAGTGCTTCATTTAGAATTGCCATACCGCGATCTAGTGTGCGGCTGAAGTTTTCTTCTTCAATACGAAGTACTTTCTCAACCACAGCTTGTTGCTTCTTAAGCTCTTCACCTGCTGTACCCATAACATCAGCCAGTACAGAAACAAGTTTGTAGAAGAAAGAGCCTTGAGCACCCAGTTTGTTACCATGACGAACTGCACGACGAATGATACGGCGCAGTACATAGCCACGGCCTTCGTTAGAAGGCATAACGCCATCAACGATTAAGAATGCACATGAACGGATATGGTCAGCAACAACGCGCAATGACTGGTTAGAAAGATCGTCATGACCTGTCACTTCAGCGGCTGCTTTAATTAGTGTTTGGAATACATCGATTTCGTAGTTTGAGTGTACGTTTTGCATAATTGCAGAGATACGCTCAATACCCATACCCGTGTCCACAGATGGCTTAGGTAGTGGTTCCATCGTGCCATCAGCATGACGGTTGAACTGCATAAATACGTTGTTCCAAATCTCGATGAATCGGTCACCATCTTCTTCTGGAGAGCCCGGAGGACCGCCCCAAATATGATCACCGTGATCGTAGAAAATTTCTGTACATGGACCACATGGACCAGTATCGCCCATTTGCCAGAAGTTATCTGATTCATACGCTTTACCGCCTGGCTTGTCGCCAATGCGAATAATGCGATCTGCAGGAATACCAACTTGTTTGTTCCAGATATCAAATGCTTCATCATCAGTTTGGTAAACCGTGACTAGCAGGCGATCTTTTGGTAGTTGCAGAACTTCAGTCAGAAATTCCCATGCGAATTTGATGGCATCTTCTTTGAAGTAATCACCAAAGCTGAAGTTACCCAACATTTCAAAGAATGTGTGGTGACGCGCGGTGAAACCCACGTTCTCTAAGTCATTATGTTTACCACCAGCACGAACACAGCGTTGAGCTGTTGTTGCGCGAGTGTATGCTCGTTTCTCTAGACCTAGGAAACAATCTTTAAACTGGTTCATCCCTGCGTTAGTGAATAGCAAGGTAGGATCGTTAGCAGGCACCAAAGACGAACTTTCGACGATTTGGTGGCCTTTACTTTCAAAGAATGAGAGGAACGCGCGGCGAACCTCATCCGTGCTCATGTACATGCAGCTCTTCCTGAAATACTCAAGTTAGAATTTTTCGCTATTGTAAAGCATGGATAAGAGTTCGCCTAGTTTTCTTAAAGAAAAGACGAGCAAGAATTAAAAATTAGCGGAATGTCATGAAGTTAAATGACGAATTGAGTTGAGACGAGTGACAGCAAGTGGCAGAGCAGTTGGTTCTCAGTGATCGCCTTCTTCATCGGCACGCAAAGCATAGTTTATTTGGTCGAAATTAAAGCCTCGATACTGAAGGAATCTTACCCTCTTCGCGTACTCTTTTTGATCTTGAGTCATAACATGTTTGAATTTCTTTTCTGCCGTTTGCTTCGCTAACTCAAACCAATCGACCTCTTCTTGTTCGATTGCGCTATTAACCACATCATTTTCAACACGTTTTTGTTGCAGTTCCTGACGAATTCGCCTTTCACCATGCCCTTTTGCAATATGCTGTCTAACTTGGCTCCGAGCAAAGCGTTGATCATCTAGGTAACCTTGCTCTTTACAATAGATGACCGCTTGTTGAACTTCCTCTTCTTCAAAGCCTTTCAACAGTAACTTTTGCCAAAGTTCAAACTCGCCATGATCACGTCTTGTCAGCAGATACAAAGCGCGTTCTTTGCAGCTCATCTTATTAGGGCTTGAATACATATCACCTCAAAGCTCACACCTAAATTTTAATAACAAAAAGCCCCGCTAATCAGCAGGGCTCTGAAATCGCTATCACTGTGTTGATTAAACCAGTAGTGATTAAAATTCTTCTTCTTCAACAGACGGCTGAGCTACATCAGCAGATACAGGTGCTTCTAAGCTAGGGTTTAGTAGCATCTCGCGAAGTTTAGCGTCGATCGTTGCTGCTGCTTCTGGGTTCTCTCGTAGGTATTTACATGCGTTAGCTTTACCTTGACCGATCTTGTCGCCATTATAGCTATACCAAGCACCAGCCTTCTCAACTAGCTTGTGTTTAACACCTAAATCAATCAGTTCACCTTCGCGGTTAAAACCTTGGCCGTAAAGAATTTGCGTATCAGCTTGTTTAAATGGCGCTGCAATCTTGTTCTTAACCACTTTGATACGTGTTTCGTTACCAACAACTTCATCGCCTTCTTTGATAGAACCAGTACGACGAATATCTAGACGTACAGAAGCGTAGAATTTAAGAGCGTTACCACCCGTTGTTGTTTCTGGGTTACCGAACATCACACCAATCTTCATACGAATTTGGTTAATGAAGATACACATACAGTTTGACTGCTTCAGGTTACCCGTTAGCTTACGCATCGCTTGAGAAAGCATACGAGCTTGAAGACCCATGTGGCTATCGCCCATTTCACCTTCAATTTCTGCTTTCGGTGTTAGTGCTGCAACGGAGTCGACAACCATAACATCTACCGCACCAGAACGAGCCAATGCGTCACATATTTCAAGTGCTTGCTCACCAGTATCTGGCTGAGAAACCAATAGTTCATCAATATTAACGCCGAGTTTGCGAGCGTAGATTGGGTCTAGAGCATGCTCAGCATCAATAAAGGCACAAGTTTTACCTACACGTTGCGCTGCAGCAATCAGTTCAAGAGTCAGTGTTGTTTTACCTGAAGATTCTGGACCGTAGACTTCCACAATACGTCCCATTGGTAAACCACCAGCACCTAACGCGATATCCAAAGAAAGTGAACCCGTAGAGATGGTTTCTACATCCATAGTACGGTTGTCACCAAGGCGCATAATCGAACCTTTACCGAATTGCTTTTCAATTTGACCTAGGGCTGCGGCTAACGCCTTCTGTTTATTCTCGTCCATTACTTTCTCCAGACTGTCACTTGCGTGATGTTAGGGTTCGTTGACCCTGGAAATTGGTTTGACTTAATTACGTCGAATGCTGCTCATTATACTGTTGATTCATACAGTGTCCACCCCTGTATGGAAAAAAGTTGTCACTTGCCGAAAAGTCAGAGACTTAAGACAAATGCTCTTTAATTGTTTCTAAGGCATGGATCACAGCTTGGGTTCGAACAGCACTGCGATCGCCAGTAAAGTGTTGAGTTTCAACCTTGAGCCATTCGGATTTATCTGCCCAAGCAAAGCACACTGTCCCAACAGGTTTTTCTTCACTTCCTCCAGTCGGTCCTGCAATACCGCTGATCGAAACACCGATAGTCGCGTTGGAATTTTTCAATGCTCCTTGCACCATTTGAATCACAACGGGTTCAGATACCGCGCCAAATTCCGCGAGAGTTTGCCCTTCAACGCCAATCATTTCTTGTTTTGCTTCATTGCTATAGGTAACAAAAGCCCGATCAAACCATGCAGAACTTCCTGCAATTTCAGTGATTGCATTGGCGACGCCACCACCAGTACAAGACTCAGCCGTCACTAAAATCTGTTTGTGCTTAAGCAATAACTCGCCCAGTTGTTGGCTTAATTGTTCTACGGAATTCATGAGAAAATACCTAACCTTTTATCAATCAGATAAAGCTAACTGATAGTCAACCAATTGCCAACCGTAGAAACAACAAGAGTGCCAAATGGCACTCTTATCTTTAGCGTTTGTTCAGACATATAGAACAATTAAATCTCGAACATTAAGTTACCCGGAGCCAAGAATGGCCAGCGTATAACTTCCGGTGCTTGATGTGAATCATCAGCAAAGAAGTACCCTACTTGAGGCAAAGCGAAAACCTGATCGCCGCGCTTTAGAGATTGCTCATTGAGAGAACGGTGAGAAAGTTTCGCTTCCCAAAGTTCATCGGTTTGCCAACCAATTGGTGATAACTCAACTCGCACTTCAGCCCCAACAGGGTTGATAGACACCACTTCACAAGGCAATGATGCTTGGCTGTTTTCTTTTGTCGATAGGCTCAGCTCATGGCTACGTATGTAAAGCTGACCGTTTTTCTGTGTCGTTTCATTAAATGGTGGCAAAACAAACGCTTCGCCATTCTTCCACTGTTCTTGCTGCCAGTTCGCTTTGAACTGGTTGACGTTACCAAAGAAATCAAACACAAAACGGCTATTCGGATGTGCATACAGTTCAACCGGTGAATCCACCTGCTCAATTCTACCATTGCTCATTACCACTACGCGATCAGATAGCTCTAGAGCCTCATCCTGATCATGAGTCACGAATACGCTGGTAAAGCCAAGCTCATCGTGCAAACTGCGTAACCAGCGACGCAAGTCTTTACGTACTTTTGCATCCAATGCGCCGAAAGGTTCATCAAGTAAAAGTACTTCTGGCTTGGTTGCTAGCGCTCGCGCAAGTGCGATACGCTGCTTTTGCCCGCCAGAAAGCTGCTCTGGGTAGCGGCCTGCTAAATGTCCAAGCTGCACAATTTCCAGCAGTTGCTTTACTCGCTTATTGATTTCAGCTTGAGAAGGACGCTGTGAACGTTCCATAACCTGCAAACCAAACGCCACGTTGTCAGCCACCGTCATGTGACGAAATAGCGCATAGTTTTGGAAAACAAAACCGACTCGGCGGTCACGTACGTGTACGTTAGTCACATCGCGATCGCGGAAATGGATAGTTCCAGAATTGGCACTTTCCAAACCAGCAATAATACGCAGTAATGTTGTTTTACCTGAACCTGACGGTCCAAGTAAGCCAATCATTTCACCATCTTCAATATGCAAGGAGAGTGGCGAAAGTGCCTGAAATTTGCCGAAATGCTTCGAAATATTGTCTAAACGAATACTCATAACGTTCCTTGCTGCTCTTGTTTAATGACATGATTTCGTTCTTGGCGCCATTCAACAAAGGCTTTCAAAATCAAAGTTAATAAGGCGATAAAGGCCAAAAGTGACGCACTCGCAAATGCCGCTTCTGATTGGTAATCCTCATAAAGAAGCTGAACATGTAAAGGCAAGGTGTTGGTTTCACCACGGATATTACCTGACACAACCGCCACTGCACCAAACTCACCAACAGCTCTTGCATTGGTTAGGATCACACCGTAAATCAATGCCCACTTAATGTTTGGCAGTGTGACTCGGCGAAACAGTTGCCACCAAGAGGCACCAAGGATCACCGCTGCTTCTTCATCGCTACGACCTTGTTGCTGCATCAAAGGAATCAATTCTCTGGCAACAAATGGACAGGTCACAAACACCGTCACAAGCACAATACCCGGCCAAGCAAACATGATTTGCAGATCGCGTTCATATAACCATTCACCGAGCCAACCGCTGCTGCCATAAAGCAGCAGATAAAGCAGGCCTGCAACAACAGGCGATACAGCGAATGGAATATCAATTAAGGTGGTAAGAAATTTACGCCCTGTAAACTCAAAGCGAGTCACTGACCACGCTAACATCACACCGAACACTAAGTTAATCGGCACCGTCAGTAACGCTACCACCAAGGTTAAGCCGATTGCATGCAGGGTATCTGGTTCACTGAGGTTAGTAATGTAAGTTTCTAGGCCACTGGCAAAGGCTTGTTGAAATATGCTTAGCAGTGGAATCAACAGCAGCACTGCCACAAAAAATAACGCCAGAGAGATTAAACTCCATTTAACCCAAGGCTGTTCACCGACTCGTAAAGGTCTTTGATTTGCCGTTCTTTGACTAGACATAACGAATAGACTCCCTATCGACCATGAATTCGGCGTAAATACGCGCCTTGCCACAGGTTGATCACTAACAGAAGTGACAACGAGGTAAGAAGGACGACTGAAGCAATCGCACTCGCCGCAGGGAAATCAAATTCCTGTAAGCGGACAAAGATCATCAGAGAAGTGATTTCACTGACATAAGGCATGTTGCCCGCAATAAATATCACCGCACCAAACTCACCTAAACTACGTGTGAATGATAAAGCAACGCCCACCAACAAAGCTGGCCAAAGCGAAGGCATTATCACACGCCAAAATACTGCGCTGTCAGACGCACCAAGCGTCATGCCTGCTTCTTCTTCCTCACGGGAGATTTCTTCAAGTACTGGTTGTACGGTACGAACAACGAAAGGAATACTGGTGAAAGCCATAGCGACAATAATGCCCAAAGGGGTATACGCCACTTTCAAACCGATACTTTCCAGCACACTGCCTATCCAACCGTGGCTTGAATACAAAGTTGCAAGGGTAATACCCGCAACCGCTGTAGGTAACGCGAAAGGCAAGTCAACTAATGCATCAAGAATTCGTTTACCCGGAAAGGTGTAGCGAACCAATACCCAAGCAAGTAGCAGACCGAAAGCACCGTTAAACAGTGATGCAACGAATGCGGATAACACGGTCACTTTGTAACTTGCTACCACACGAGGGTCAGCAATCACCTGCCAATATTCACTAAGAGACATGCCTTTGGTTTGCATTACCAGACCTGTTGCTGGGAGCAACAAAATCAAGCTAACAAACAACAATGAGATACCTAAACTTATCGCAAATCCCGGTAAAACACGGGTTTTCTTAGGTACACCATGATGTTTCGGGCGAGATGTCACAACAGATCCGCTCATAAACTCTCAATCTAACTTATCAAAGAGAAAAATAACCGCCTCTCAGCCCTGATTTAGCAGTGTAAGAGGCGGCACTTATCGATTAACGACGTTGTAGTTGGTCTAACTTAGCGCCATTAGAGAATTGGGTTTTCATCGCTTGATCCCAACCACCGATGATCTGCTCAACAGTCAGTAGTTCTACTTCAGGGAAACGGTCAGAAAATTCTGCTTTTACTGTTTCATCGTGCACGCGGTAGTTAAAGCCAGCCAACATACGTTGTGCATCTTCACTGTACAGGTATGAAAGATACTCAGTTGCGACTTCTGTAGTCCCGTTACGTTTCGCATTGCGCTCAACAACTGCTACTGGGAACTCCGCAAGAATTGACGTTTTCGGTACCACAACTTGGTAGTTATCTTCGCCGTACTGTTTGCGGATATTGTTTACTTCTGATTCGAACGTGATAAGAACGTCGCCTAATTGACGTTCAACGAATGAAGTTGTCGCGCCACGGCCACCTGTATCAAATACCGCGACGTTTGCTAGGAATTGCTTCAAGAATTCATCTTGTTTCGCTTCGTTATCTTTACCAAACGCTTTCTGAGCGTAGCCTAGAGCAGCTAGATATGTGTAACGAGCGTTACCCGAAGTTTTCGGGTTAGGGAAAACAGATGACACATCTTCACGAGCTAAATCACCCCAGTCTTGAATATTCTTAGGGTTACCTTTACGCACCAAAAATGCCGTTGTTGAGTAATAAGGTGAACTTGCGTTTGGTAGCAAATCTTGCCAGTTGGCAGGAATCAATTTTCCTTTGTCATGCAGTACTTGTACGTCTGTAACTTGGTTAAAAGTCACAACATCCGCAGACAGACCTTGCAGAATAGAACGAGCTTGCGCAGATGAACCGCCGTGCGATTGCTTAATCTCAATCGTTTTGCCTGTTTTTTCTTTCCAGTGTTCTGCAAACAACGGGTTATATGAAGCAAACAACTCACGAGCAATATCGTAAGAAGAGTTCAAGATTGTTTGATCTGCTGCTGAGGCGTTAAATGATCCCGCAATTAATAAAGCTGCGAGTGCTGACTTCATCTTTTTCATTATGTTCATACTCCAAAATCATCTTGCCGATATGGCTTCCTTTTAGACTAGAGTATGTGCATAAAACGATTATAACAAAGGTTATAAATAGAACCTTTTGGAATAATATCAAACAATAAATTGTATGCTCATCACTAATAGAGACTTGTGTTGGAGTGGAGAAGAATTAGACAATAGCAGCACTTAAAAGACTAACAATAAAAGGCTGATAACGTGTCTGACTTTCCAACCATTGAAGCTTATGTAGGCCAAACGCCTCTGGTAAAACTGCAACGTCTAGCATCGGGTAGCCAAAGTACCGTGCTCGTGAAACTGGAAGGAAATAACCCTGCTGGCTCGGTTAAAGATCGCCCTGCACTGAATATGATTATTCAAGCCGAAGCTCGCGGCACTATTCAACCAGGTGACACCATTATTGAAGCGACGAGCGGCAACACAGGTATCGCTCTGGCGATGGCAGCGGCTATCAAAGGCTATAAGATGATTCTTATCATGCCGGATAACTCTACTCAGGAGCGTAAGGATTCGATGCGTGCTTATGGCGCAGAGCTGATTCTGGTGAGTAAAGAACAAGGGATGGAAGGCGCGCGAGACCTAGCATTACAAATGCAAAGTGAAGGCAAAGGTAAAGTTCTCGATCAGTTCAACAACCCAGACAATCCTGATGCACACTTTCACTCTACTGGGCCGGAAATCTGGCAACAAAGCCAAGGCAAGATCACTCACTTTGTTTCGAGCATGGGTACAACCGGCACTATTATGGGTGTATCTCGTTTCCTAAAGAGCCAGAATCCTGAAATTAATATTGTTGGTCTGCAACCTTCAGAAGGCAGTGCCATTCCGGGTATTCGCCGCTGGCCGCAAGAGTATTTACCGGGCATCTTCAATGCCGCCGACGTTGACCAAGTGATAGATATTGATCAACAAGATGCTGAAAACACAGCCAGAGCATTAGCGCGTGAAGAAGGCATCTGTGCAGGCGTAAGCTCTGGTGGTGCAGTATTCGCAGCGATTGAAATTGCAAAACAAAACCCGGGATCGGTGGTTGTTGCGATCATCTGTGATCGCGGTGATCGTTACCTCTCTTCAGGTCTTTTCTCTTAGCACCTCTTCTTTTCGTAACTTTTGTCTCGTATTCATCCCCTTATCATTCGCGATGTAAGGGGATAATTGCTCTGTCGTTGTTTGATTTGTTATCATCACTCACCGTTTTCAAGTGACCTTACGCGTGACTTAGCTCATGACTATTTATTTGATAGTTAGAGCAAAAGGACTGCCAACGATACCAACAAGTGATGTAACGCCATGAATCAATCGAGCGAGTCTCTTTCGCACCACACTCCAATGATGCAGCAGTACCTAAAACTCAAGGCTGAAAACCCTGAGATATTGTTGTTCTATCGTATGGGGGATTTTTATGAGCTTTTCTACGATGACGCTAAACGCGCGTCGCAACTGTTGGATATCTCTCTGACCAAACGAGGTGCATCTGCCGGTGAACCTATTCCAATGGCGGGCGTTCCATTCCACGCGGTTGAAGGTTACTTAGCGAAATTAGTTCAATTGGGTGAGTCAGTCGCTATCTGCGAACAAATCGGCGATCCTGCCACCAGCAAAGGTCCTGTAGAACGTAAAGTCGTACGTATCGTCACTCCGGGTACGGTCACGGACGAAGCACTGCTATCTGAACGTCTAGATAACCTTGTTGCTGCGATTTATCACCACGATGGCAAATTTGGTTACGCCACTTTGGATATTACTTCTGGCCGTTTCCAACTGAGTGAACCTGAAACCGAAGAAGCAATGGCGGCAGAGTTACAAAGAACCGCACCTCGTGAACTGCTTTTCCCTGAAGATTTCACACCAGTTCAACTGATGGCAAGCCGCAAGGCTAATCGTCGTCGCCCTATTTGGGAATTTGAACTTGATACCGCTAAGCAGCAACTTAACCAACAATTTGGCACTCGTGATCTGGTTGGTTTTGGGGTTGAAAATGCAAAATTGGGATTGTGTGCCGCAGGCTGTTTGATCCAGTACGTCAAAGATACTCAGCGCACTGCGCTACCGCATATCCGTTCACTAACGTTTGATCGCCAAGATCAGTCGGTGATTCTCGATGCAGCTACACGTCGCAATTTAGAGCTGACGCAAAACCTCGCAGGTGGTACAGACAACACATTAGCGGAAGTGCTTGATCACTGTGCAACGCCTATGGGCAGTCGTATGCTCAAGCGTTGGATCCACCAGCCTATGCGTTGCATTAAGACACTGAATCAACGTCTGGATGCGATTGGTGAGATCAAGCAACAAGGTCTATTCGCCGATCTTCATCCTGTTTTAAAACAAATTGGCGACATAGAGCGAATTTTGGCGCGTCTGGCACTACGCTCTGCCCGACCAAGAGATTTGGCTCGCCTGCGTAATGCCATGCAGCAGCTTCCTGAACTGAGCGATACATTGACTGAGCTGTCGCATCCTTATCTGGCGAAGTTACGTGATTACACTCAACCGATGGATGAACTGTGTGAGCTGTTAGAAAGAGCTATCAAGGAAAACCCGCCAGTGGTCATTCGTGATGGTGGCGTGATTGCTGAAGGCTACAACGCAGAGCTCGATGAATGGCGAGCTCTCGCCACTGGCGCGACCGAATATCTGGAAAAACTGGAAGCGGATGAGCGTGACCGTCATGGTATCGACACACTTAAAGTCGGTTACAACGCCGTTCACGGTTTCTTTATTCAGGTGAGCCGAGGACAAAGCCATCTTGTTCCACCGCATTATGTGCGTCGCCAAACCTTGAAGAATGCAGAACGCTACATTATCCCTGAGCTGAAAGAACACGAAGATAAAGTGCTGAACTCAAAATCGAAAGCACTCGCTTTAGAAAAGCAACTTTGGGATCAACTGTTCGATTTATTACTGCCTCATCTTGAGCAAATGCAGAACCTTGCATCCGCTTTGTCACAGCTGGATGTACTGCAAAACTTAGCAGAGCGCGCAGAAAGTTTAGATTACTGCCGCCCAACCCTTACCGAAGCACCGGGGATTCATATCCAGTCAGGTCGTCATCCTGTGGTTGAGCAAGTAATGAATGACCCGTTTATTGCTAACCCAATAGAATTGCACGCTCAACGCAAAATGTTGATCATCACAGGTCCAAATATGGGCGGTAAATCCACCTATATGCGCCAAACAGCGTTAATTGCGCTGCTTGCACACATTGGCTGCTATGTTCCTGCCGAATCGGCGCAAATCGGTTTGTTAGATAGAATCTTCACCCGTATCGGCGCTTCAGATGATCTTGCTTCTGGACGTTCAACCTTCATGGTTGAAATGACAGAGACAGCTAACATCCTGCATAACGCAACAGAGAAAAGCTTAGTCTTAATGGATGAAATAGGCCGAGGTACCAGTACTTACGACGGCCTTTCATTGGCTTGGGCAAGTGCCGAGTGGTTGGCGAAACAGATCGGCGCTCTAACCCTGTTTGCTACTCACTATTTTGAGCTCACTGAATTGCCGAATGTATTACCAAATTTGGCGAACGTTCACTTAGATGCGGTTGAGCATGGTGACAGTATTGCCTTCATGCACGCGGTACAAGAAGGCGCTGCCAGCAAATCTTATGGCTTGGCAGTAGCAGGTCTGGCTGGTGTACCGAAAACGGTGATCAAAAATGCGCGCAGCAAGCTGACTCAACTTGAGCAGCACAGTCTACAACAAACGGGGCAACCTTCAGCGGCATCAAGCTCTAAAGTAGATATCGCCAACCAGCTAAGTTTGATCCCTGAGCCAAGTGAAGTTGAGAATGCATTAGCCGCCATTGACCCTGACGATTTAACTCCACGCCAAGCGTTAGAAGAGTTGTACCGTCTGAAGAAATTGCTGTAACTATCTTTGCAGGATTCAATAACAAAAAGGCACTCATTGAGTGCCTTTCTACTAGATAAAATTTGTGAACTTAAGAGTATTAAGCTTCCGCTTCCACGTTGAACAAAGATTCCATGTTCAAACCTTGTTTCATCAGAATCTCTCTCAAACGACGTAAACCTTCTACCTGAATCTGACGAACACGTTCACGAGTCAGGTTAATTTCACGTCCAACTTCTTCCAAAGTTGATGGCTCATAGCCTAACAAACCAAAGCGTCGTGCTAACACTTCTTTTTGTTTAGGGTTTAGTTCTTCAAGCCACGCAATCAATGAATCTCGGATATCATCATCTTGAGTCGAAACTTCAGGATCGGAGTTATTAATATCAGGAATAATATCGAGTAGCGCTTTATCCCCGTCACCACCAATAGGTGTATCTACAGAGCTGATGCGTTCATTTAAACGCAGCATCTTGCTGACATCATCAACCGGTTTATCCAGTTCAGAAGCGATCTCTTCCGCTGTTGGCTCATGGTCGAGTTTTTGCGAAAGTTCACGTGCGGTACGTAGATAGATATTGAGTTCTTTAACTACGTGTATAGGTAAACGAATCGTACGAGTTTGATTCATCAGCGCACGTTCAATCGTTTGACGGATCCACCAAGTGGCGTAGGTTGAAAAGCGGAATCCACGTTCTGGATCGAATTTTTCAACCGCGCGGATCAAGCCCAAGTTACCTTCTTCAATAAGATCCAGTAAAGCGAGACCACGATTGCTATAACGACGGGATATTTTCACCACCAGACGTAAGTTACTTTCTATCATACGTCGTCTTGCAGCTTCGTCTCCACGAAGTGCTCGGCGAGCATAAAGAACTTCTTCTTCGGCGGTTAAAAGAGGTGAGAAACCAATCTCGCTGAGATACATCTGAGTCGCATCTAAGCTTTTGGTTGAAGCATCGAACTCTTCACGGACTTCTTCCGCTTGGTCAATGTCATCGTCTTCGGTAGTAAGCTTAGCGTCAACTTCAACAGCCTCTGTTGAATCAATATCTAAGTCAAACTCTTCTTCCTTGGTTACTGTATTGCTGATACTCATAGCGCCTCCCCCGGCGAGCTAGCAAGACATTACTGCTCAATATGTCACTACATAACTCTTCACAAGTATGTTTAAGGTAAATACCGTTTTGGATTAACAGACTTACCTTGATAACGAATTTCAAAGTGTAGACGAACACTGCTCGTACCGGAGCTGCCCATTGTTGCTATTTTTTGGCCAGCTTTAACACTTTGTCCTTCTTTAACCAACAGC
The DNA here is from genome assembly GCF_037162405.1 of Vibrio sp. Hal054. NCBI lineage: Bacteria > Pseudomonadati > Pseudomonadota > Gammaproteobacteria > Vibrionales > Vibrionaceae > Vibrio > Vibrio sp. Hal054. The sequence goes on from NZ_JARLUT010000001.1 coordinate 2,771,646, forward strand.
CGGTCATTATGGGCATAAGCACTTAAATAATGCTCATTATGCTTTACGATGATTAAGTTGCCGTAACCTCGTAATGCATTACCCGAATAGACCACGGTTCCAGCAGCAGTAGAAGTAATGGATTGACCTCGCTGTCCTGCAATGTCGATACCTTTATTCCCTTGATCCCCTGCTGAAAAGTTTTTAACAACTCTCCCTTTCGTTGGCCATAACCACTTATCGACTTTATCGTTTTGTGGCTTGGGTTTACTTATAGTTTTGTTAACATTTTGTTGAGTATTAGAACCAACATACTCTTTTGTTTTCGATTGATCAATCGTCTTATTTGGATCTTTTTTGACCGAACTTTTCGATTTGTTAGCTTGAACAGCATTAGAATTTTTGCTCGATTTCGGGGGAGAAACCGACGTTGATGTGGCTGCAACTGCCGCTGGAACACTAGATGTAGTAGCAACCACTGCACCAGCCCCTGTACCACCGTAAGCAGGTGCAGTGTATGCCGGACGCCAAAGTCTTAACTTTTGACCAGGATGAATGGTGTAAGGAGGAGTGAGTTTATTGTAACTAATTATATCGTTTACATCTTTGTCTGTGACATAAGCTATAAAATACAGCGTATCACCACGGTTCACTTCATAGTAACTACCACGGTAACTACCACGCCCAATTTCTCGATAGTCTTTCTTTAGCCCAGAAACTGGCGCAGGAGAGCTTGCTGTACAGCCTAACAATAGGCCACACAGTCCACACGCCAATAATGTCTTAAGCTGAAAACGCTTCATTACGCTAAGTCACCAGCGACTAAAGGAACAAAACGCACCGTTTCTATTAGCTGAGAAATAAACTCATCACCTTTACGAATTATCTTGTACAACTGCTGCTCATCCTCACCGACAGGGATGACTAAACGCCCTCCGTCAGCAAGCTGATCCAGCAAAGCTTGTGGCACTTTCTGTGCCGCTGCCGTCACGATGATCGCATCAAATGGGGCTTTTGCTGCCCAGCCCTGCCATCCGTCGCCATGTTTAGTCGAGATGTTATAAATATCGAGCTGCTTTAGACGACGTTTCGCTTCCCATTGCAAAGATTTAATCCGTTCAACAGAAAACACATGCTCAACTAAGTGAGACAAGATCGCGGTCTGATAACCAGAGCCAGTCCCTACTTCCAACACTCGGCTATTTCGTTGCAGTTCGAGCATTTGAGTCATTTTTGCAACAATATACGGCTGAGAGATAGTTTGCCCCTGACCAATCGGCAGAGCATTGTTGTCATACGCCTGATGAACCATTGCTTGAGAAACGAAGTATTCACGAGGCAACTGATGTATTACCTGCAACACTTGTTGATCAGTAATACCGTTTGCTAATAAAAACTGAATTAATTTATCGGCTTTTGGATTAGCCATCAGTTCTGTCCTTTAACCAATGATCCATACTACCTAAAGACTCATGAGCGGTAAGATCTACCTGCATTGGAGTCAGGGAAACAAATCTATGCTCAATGGCATAGAAGTCAGTCCCTTCACCGGCATCTTGCTCTTTACCTGGAGGGCCTAACCAATAAATATCATGACCTCGAGGATCTTTCTGCTTAATCATGCTTTCTGCGTGATGACGAGCACCTAATCGCGTCACTTGGGTACCGGCAAGTTCTTCAAATGGGACATCTGGAATATTCACGTTCAATAAACGATTAGTTGGAATAGGTCGACGCAGATGTTGCTCTACCAATTGGCGGGCAATTTTTCCTGCTGTAGAAAAGTGTTGGTTTCCAACTAACGAAAAAGCAATCGACTGAACACCGAGGAAGTGACCTTCCATTGCAGCGGCAACAGTACCAGAATAAAGAACGTCATCGCCAAGGTTTGCGCCATGGTTGATTCCGGTTAACACCAGATCCGGCATTGAATCTTTAAGCAGTTCATTCAACGCGAAATGGACGCAGTCCGTTGGCGTACCTTGTACTGAATATGTATTCGGCGCAACTTTAGAAACACGCAGTGGCTGTTCTAATGTCAGAGAGTTCGACGCACCAGAGCGGTTTCGGTCTGGTGCAACAATAATAACTTCTGCGAGATCCGAGATAGCAGCCGCTAGAGCATGGATGCCATCGGCAAACACGCCGTCATCATTGCTTAACAGTATTTTTAGTTTCTTATCACTCATAAACACGCTCTACAGGAATCTCTTCTATTAGTTCTCTCACTATCGAAGTTGCAAAACTGCCAGCATCAAGGGCGAATTTTAACGTAATAGAATCACCATCCACTTGCCAACTCAAATCTTGAGCTTTCAAAGCTATTGCTCTGCGATCATGACGCATGCGATTACCGCGAATCAGCTTCATTAAGTCTTCTTCAGCATCGATAAAGTGCTGCTCAATCTTCTGCGCTTCTGCTTGTGTCGGCAATGCGTTATCACCAGCTAAAGCCGCAGAAATCTGTGCTTTATCTTGCTCAAGCAGTTGGTTAAATTCAGCAATCTTATCTGCACTCACCAACGTTTGCTCACCGTTAACCAGAGCGATATCACCGTCGATGAAACGATAGAAACAGTTTTGCTCAATACGCGAAGAAACAATGCGGTTGAATATCCATGAACGAGCAGTAGACAGATAAAGACTACGTTGATTCTGGTTACGAGTACGGACGTTTTCACGCCCCCAACGGCGAGCTTCTTCTAAATTGTTACCATCTTTACCAAAACGCTGATTACCGAAATAATTAGGCACACCTTGTTTTGCCACCACTTCCAAACGTTTAACCACTTCTTCAACATCGGTGACTTCTGACATAGTGACTTCGAAGTAGTTACCCGCTAAGTCACCCGGACGTAACTTTTTGTTGTGGCGAGTCATCGTTAGCACTTCAATGCTCGGATGCTGTGATTGAAACAGCGCAAGATTCGGAAAACCCGCTGTAGGTAAATGAACACTTAACCATTGTTCTGTCACTGCATGGCGGTCTTTCAAGCCTGCCCAGCTAACATCTTTTGACTTTACGCCACACGCTTTAGCCAGTTCATTCGCAACAAAACTGGTATTTTCACCCGTCTTACGAATAGAAACCATGAGATGCTCACCGCTACCCGTAAACTCATACCCCAGATTTTCAACGACTTTAAAATCTTCTGGTTTAGCTTTAATTTTGCCTTTCGCTGTGGGTTTACCACACAAGTAAGCGAGTGAAGATAGAATATCTGTCATTTTCGACTCTTTATGCTTTCATCAGTAGTACAACGGCTTCACACGCAATGCCTTCTTTGCGGCCAGTGAAACCTAAACGTTCAGAAGTCGTTGCTTTGACATTGATATTACCAATATCTGTTTCTAGATCCTGAGCAATAGCCGCACACATCGCTTCTATATGAGGAGCCATTTTAGGTGCCTGAGCAATAATGGTGACGTCCGCGTTTCCTAGGCGATAGCCCGACTCTTTTACTCGACGATAAACATCTTTCAACAGTTCACGGCTATCTGCTCCTTTCCATTTATCATCAGTATCCGGAAAGTGCTTACCAATATCACCCGCAGCAATCGCGCCGAGCAGCGCATCACATAACGCATGCAAAGCAACATCACCATCAGAATGTGCAATTAAACCTTGTTCATAAGGAACGGCAACTCCGCCAATAATGACAGGGCCTTCACCACCAAATTTATGCACATCAAAACCATGGCCAATTCGTATCATGCTTATTCCTTATTTCGGCTCAAATAGAACTCAGCCAACGCGAGATCTTCTGGCTGAGTAATTTTTATATTATCTGCTCGGCCATTAATTAAAGCCGGGCTTAAATTCAATCTTTCGAACGCGGATGCTTCATCGGTGATATTCGCCTTACTCGCTAACCCATCAATCAAAGCTTCGCGCAAAGGTAGAGTGCGGAACATTTGTGGCGTCAAAGCATGCCAGAGATTCGAACGTTCAACCGTATGATCTATATTCTGCAGCTCATCGCTACGCTTCATCGTATCTCTAACTGGAGCGGCGAGAATGGCGCCAACAGAGTGATTTTCAGCACATTCGATGAGTCGTGTAACATCCAGCTCTGTGAAACAAGGGCGAGCCGCATCATGAACGAGAACCCATTCACTGACTTCATGTTTACAGATGTAATTCAATGCAGAAAGAACGGAATCTGCTCGTTCCTTGCCGCCGTTAACTCGAATAACTTGAGGATGGTTAGCAAGTGCTAACGTAGAAAAGTAAGGGTCATCTTCGCTGACGGCAACAACCACTTTGGAAACTTTCGGATGCTCTAGTAGCTTGGACACGGTGTGCTCAAGTACGGTTTTTCCCAAAAGTTTTAAATATTGTTTCGGACGGTCGGCTTGCATCCGACTGCCAACGCCCGCAGCAGGGACAACCGCAATGATTGATTTATCCATTAACGATTATCCTCTCCGGTAATACGGTAAAAAGTTTCTCCACTTTTCACCATTCCTAATTCATGACGAGCTCTTTCTTCAATCGCATCAAGGCCTTGTCGCAAATCATCAATTTCCGCGAACATCTCTTGATTACGTTGATGTAAGTTAGTGTTCACTTGCTCTTGAACTTCTATCTCTGCCGCAACAGCATGATAATCAGATATTCCGTTCTTCCCCTGCCATAAGCTGTATTGTAGAAAACCAAGCAGCAGGGTTAATGTCACCGCAAGTACTCGCATTACTTTCACACTCGTCAATATTGATAAAAAATCGGTGTATATAGAAGAAAGGCCGAATAAAAACGGCCTTTTTGTCAATTTGGGTAGAAACGCCCTATTTATACCATAAGCCCCCTTTTCAGGCGACTAACGGCTTAATAGAAAGGCAAATAACCCGACACCTAAAATCAAACGGTAAATTACAAATGGGGTCATACCCATTCGAGAAATAAGCTTTAAGAAAAAGAAAATACAGATATAGGCGCTAACAAATGACGTCAAAATACCTGTCATCAAGAATCCTAGATGGATTGGTTCACCACTGGTAACCAGTTTCAAACCTAGGTAGCTTCCCGCCAGTACGATAATCGGAATCGACATTAAAAACGAAAAACGCGCTGCCGCTTCACGAGTAAAACCAAGATAAAGAGCCGCAGTAATGGTAATACCAGAACGAGAGGTCCCCGGAATCATTGCCACCGCTTGTGCGAAACCGATGAAGAGCGCTTTCTTCCAACCCGCTTGATACTCATTAATATTCTGTTTAGCAGCTTTATCAGCGTACCAAAGAAGAATACCGAAAATAATGGTAGTAGCAGCAATAACCCAAGCGCTGCGTAAGTAGACTTCGATGACGTCTTTCATCACCAAGCCAAAAATACAAGCTGGTATAGTCGCTAAAATAATGCACCAAGCTAAGTTTGCTTCTTTGCTTCGATCTCCTTTGAAAATAGAGGCAAAAAATGCGCTTAACAATGCTTTAACTTCGTTTCTAAAGTAAATCACAACCGCAGTTAGGGTGCCGACATGAACAGCCACATCAAACGCTAAACCCTGATCAGCCCAACCTAATACTGCCGATGGCAAGATAAGATGTGCAGAGCTGGAAATTGGCAAAAATTCAGTAAAACCCTGAATTAAAGCCAACATAAAAGACTCGAAATAACTCATTATTTTCTCTTACTTGATACTAAACCAGAGGGGAACTGGTTTTAGTTGTTCTAAAAGTTCAGCGTTTTGCCAGACCTTTTCGATAGACAAATCTGTTCCCGGAATATTGAGTTCGGGGCATAACTCATACAAAGGCTGTATCACAAATGGATATTGATAAATATCCGGACGCGGGACAACAGGTGAGCTTGGGGATATGACATCACCAAACAGAATAATATCCATATCCAGTGTACGATCTTGATACTTTTTCGCATCAATATCGCGCCCCCAACGATACTCAGCGTCTTTTAAACACTGCTGAAAATCGTGTAGAGACAATGAAGTTTTTAACTCCACCACTAAATTGAAAAAAGGATGACTATCAAACCCTTGAGCTGGGCACTCATATATCGTTGAAAGACGTAATTCGCTTCCCACTAGGCTCAGCTCTTGAATTCCCGCTTCAATATGACGGCGCCGTTCTATGTTAGAACCTACGCCAACATAGGCAGTGATCATAATGATCCTCTTTCGATGATCACTCCTACACCTTTCGCCTGCGGAACTGCACCCGGTTTTGTTAGTCGAATACGAATCCAAGGCACACTAAAGCGTTGCATGATTAAGCTAGCGACTTCTTCTGCCACCCTTTCAACCAATAAGAAACGGCCTGATTCAATATGTTCAATCACAGCTTGGCTGACTTGAGCGTAGTCTAGAGCATGCGCAACATCGTCGCTGTTGCCTGCTGGCTTATTGTCATGAGCCATTTCCAAATCGAGAACCAGTTTTTGCTTAATGGTCTGTTCCCAGTCATAAACCCCTATTGTGGTAATGACTTCTAGCTGCTCTATAAAGACTTTATCCATCTTCTATCGAATTCCTTCCAACAGTTACACTCAATTACAGGTCGGATACCTATATTGAGTAAAAAAACGTACTATCGTCGCCAATCGCGATATCATATACGAAACCGCGTTTAGATGGGTAAAGCAAACAGAATTTTTACTTAAAGACACTCATGCCAGCTTGAAGTTACCAGTCGCATGGGTATAACAAAACAATGTAAAGCCCAGTTCAAAAAAATCACCGTATTGAGGCAATAATGACGCCATTGGCACTAATAATGATAATTTCCGCTTATTTACTGGGGTCGATCTCCAGTGCGGTGCTGATCTGTCGTTTATTACGCCTACCAGACCCCAGAGGTGTCGGTTCAAATAATCCGGGCGCTACAAACGTATTACGAATTGGTGGAAAAAAAGCCGCTGCTGCTGTGTTACTGTGCGACATGCTCAAAGGCACGATTCCTGTTTGGGCGGGTTACTTTCTAAAAATAGATCCACTTATTTTAGGTTTGGTTGCCATCGCGGCATGCCTTGGTCATATGTACCCAATTTTCTTTCACTTTAAAGGTGGGAAAGGTGTCGCTACCGCTTTAGGTGCTATCGCCCCTATCGGATTAGATTTAACAGCCATGATTATGGCGACTTGGCTATTTGTGGCGGTCATTTTCCGCTATTCATCTTTGGCCGCGATAGTCACCGTGTTGCTTGCCCCTCTTTATACATGGCTGGTGAAACCCCAATACACTCTGCCAGTAGCCATGCTCTGCTGTTTAATTATCTTGCGCCATCACCAAAACATTAAGCGTCTCTTTGCCGGAACTGAACCTAAAGTCGGCGAAAAAAAGAAAGCTTAATCACTTAGTTACACAGGCTCCAAGCATAAAAAACGGCCGCAATTGCGACCGTTTTGTTATTCGGCTTTGTTACTCAATCGGTGTCAATTGATCAATTGGCCAGCGAGGACGAGCTTCGACACTCAAATCTGTCACGTCACCATTCTTCAAACGCTGCATACCAGCAAACGCAATCATGGCACCGTTATCAGTACAAAACTCGGTACGTGGGTAATACACTTCACCACCGATTTTTTCTGCTAGCTTAGCTAAATCAGCGCGTAACTGTTTATTGGCACTTACACCACCGGCAATAACAATTCGCTTCATGCCAGTTTCTTCCAACGCACGTTTACACTTAATCACCAGCGTTGAACAAACTGCATCTTGGAATGCATAGGCAATATCGGCACGAGTTTGTTCATCGTCACCGTTTGCTGCAATGGTATTAGCCGTAAAAGTTTTCAGGCCAGAAAAGCTCATATCTAAACCAGGGCGATCCGTCATAGGACGAGGAAACTTAAAGCGCCCCGGTGTGCCTTTTTCTGCTAAGCGTGAAAGCAAAGGACCACCAGGATAATCCAATCCCATTAGCTTCGCGGTTTTATCAAACGCTTCACCCGCCGCATCATCAATAGATTCGCCAAGAATGCGGTACTCACCAATACCTTTTACTTCAACCATCATGCTGTGACCACCTGAAACAAGCAGTGCAACAAATGGGAACGGAGGTGGATTGTCTTCCAACATTGGCGCGAGTAAGTGGCCTTCCATATGGTGTACAGCTACCGCTGGAACATTCCACGCGTAAGCAATACTGCGTCCAATGGTTGCACCAACTAATAAAGCCCCTACTAGACCTGGTCCTGCTGTATATGCAACACCATCAATGTCTTTAGGCGTTAAATTCGCTTCTGCCATTGCCGCCTTAATAAGAGGTATGGTTTTCTTAACGTGGTCACGCGAAGCCAGTTCTGGCACAACACCGCCGTAGTCAGCGTGAAGTTTAACTTGGCTATAAAGCTTATGTGACAGCAATCCCTTTTCGTCGTCGTAAATCGCTATACCCGTCTCATCACAAGAGGTTTCAATACCAATAATACGCATATTTTTCTCAGCACACTGCCATCTAAAATTTCAAATTGGCGCAATGTTACAACGGCTTCGCTTCACAAACAAATTTTGTACAGAGGCTAAGCGACAAAGTACTTTACAAAGGCACAACGATCGGATTAAAATTCCGCACCATTTTTGATCTAGCTGATTAAAGACCAAACGAATAAGAAACCTTGTTGATTTGGTCACTGAATATCAGCATTAACGAATAACCCCTGAGGTGAAAGGCATATGCCAGTAGTTAAAGTACGTGAAAACGAACCGTTCGACGTTGCACTACGTCGTTTCAAACGCTCTTGCGAAAAAGCAGGTATCCTTTCTGAAGTGCGTCGTCGTGAGCACTACGAAAAACCAACTACAGTTCGCAAACGCGCTAAAGCAGCAGCTCAAAAGCGTCACGCTAAGAAGCTTGCTCGCGAAAACGCTCGTCGCGTTCGCCTGTACTAATAACTTTTCCTAACTAAGGAACGAGTTATGGCTCTTATTGATAATCTCAGAGAAGAGCAAAAATTAGCGATGAAAGCCAAGGACAAAGCGCGCCTTGGCACTATTCGTTTAGCCCTTTCAGCAATCAAACAACGTGAAGTTGACGAGAAGATTACTCTGACCGATGACGATATCGTTGCAGTGCTGACAAAAATGGTTAAACAACGTCGCGACTCTGTATCGCAATACGAAGCAGCAAATCGTTTAGATTTAGCTGAAGTGGAGCAAGCAGAAATCACTATACTTGAGGAATTTATGCCTCAACCATTGAGTGAAGAAGAAGTGTTAGCACTGATTGAAGGTGCTATCGCAGAATCCTCTCCAACGGGCATGCAAGACATGGGTAAAGTGATGGCTATCTTGAAACCACAAATTCAAGGGCGTGCAGATATGGGTAAAGTCAGCGGTTTAGTTCGCGCTAAGCTGGCTTAATCCAGAACTCTATTGCAGCAAGCCGTGCTATTCTCTGAATGCACGGCTTGTTTGTATCTAAGGTCTGTTGACCTTGCACATTCGTTTTTATCTTTTTTTTAGGTTTTATGGCAGGACAGATCCCTCGTAGCTTCATCGATGACCTCCTAGCTCGACTTGATATTGTCGATGTTATCGACGCACGTGTGAAACTTAAAAAAAGGGCAAAAACTACGGTGCATGTTGTCCGTTCCACAATGAAAAAACCCCGTCATTTAGCGTAAGCCAAGAAAAGCAGTTCTATCACTGTTTCGGCTGCGGCGTGCATGGCAACGCCATCGACTTCATGATGGAGTACGAACGTCTTGAGTTTCCCGAAGCAATTGAAGAATTAGCTTCATCTCTCGGATTAGAAGTACCCAGAGAAGAGCGCTCAAATAGCGGTTTTAAAAGTAATACGCCAAAAGTCAGCAGTGACGAAAAACGTAATCTTTACGATTTAATGGGCAGCATCGCTCAGTTTTATCGTCAGCAACTTAAAGTTCCTGCTAACCGCCATGCCATTGAATATTTAAAAAATCGCGGTTTATCCGGCGAGATTGTTCAAAAGTTCGGTATTGGCTATGTGGCTGACGAATGGGATTTAGTTCGTAAGAATTTCGGACAACAAAAACATGCACAAGACATGCTAGTTTCTGGCGGCATGTTGATAGAAAACGACAACGGTAAACGCTATGACCGTTTTCGAGGCCGCGTTATGTTCCCTATTCGGGATCGTAGAGGCCGTGTAATTGGCTTTGGTGGTCGTGTGATTGGTGATGGTTCGCCTAAGTACTTGAACTCACCAGAAACGCCTATCTTCCACAAAGGCAAAGAGCTGTACGGACTTTATGAAGTTTTACAGGCTTACCGTGAACCACCGCAGATCCTAGTGGTCGAAGGTTATATGGATGTGGTTGCTCTGGCTCAATATGGCATTGATTATTCCGTAGCTGCTCTAGGAACATCAACCACAGGTGACCATCTACAATTGCTGTTCAGACAAACCAATACTGTGGTTTGCTGTTATGACGGTGACCGTGCAGGGAAGGAAGCGGCATGGCGAGCACTGGAAAACGCGCTTAGCTATCTGAAAAGTGGCAACATATTAAAATTCCTGTTCCTTCCAGATGGCGAAGACCCTGACAGCTTTGTTCGTAAGAACGGTAAAGAAGCATTTGAAGAAATGGTTCTAAATGCAGAACCATTATCAAAATATCTGTTTTCTAATTTGCTTACCCAAGTAAATGTAGGTAACAACGAAGGCAAAGCCGCATTAGAAGCGCTTGCTCTTCCTTTGATCAATAAAGTACCTGATGAGTCCATGCAAAATCAGCTACTTAAGATTTTAGGCCAAACGACCGGGATTTATAAAAAGCCAACATTGCCGACGGATTCTAAAACTAGACCTCAGCCGCATAAAGAAATAAAGCGAACACCGATGAGAGATGTCATCGCTTTGCTTCTTCAGAATCCGAGCTATGCTGATATGGTGCCAGACCTTTCTACAACACAAGGTTTGGACATTCCGGGACTGAAATTGTTAACAGAAGTGCTTGAAAAAATGCCGACAGCATCCCAATATAAAAACGGGTCAATTGTTAGAGCATTGGCGAAACACAAAAAACGAGGCACTGTTGTCTCGACTTGCAAGCTGGGATATCCCGCTTGTAGAAGATAATCAAAACGAACTATTTTTTGACTCATTGGACAAAATTATTGCCCAGTGCGTAGAGAAACAAATTGAAAACCTGCTGGCTAAATCAAGAAGTATCGGTTTATCAAGCGACGAAAAAAGGGAGCTTCAAGAACTCATGAGAGATTTGAAAGCGTAACCCTGTTTGAATAGTCAGCAACAATTTAATTTGTTATTATCCGTGGTTTGCATTTCGCATACTATTCCTTCACCAGATACGAAGTTGGATACCGTCTATGGATCAAAATCCGCAGTCACAGCTAAAGCAACTTGTCATTCGCGGCAAGGAGCAGGGCTATCTGACCTACGCCGAAGTAAATGACCACCTACCAGCAGAAATCGTAGATTCTGAACAGGTAGAAGATATTATTCAGATGATCAACGACATGGGTATCAAAGTTGTAGAAACTGCCCCTGACGCTGATGATCTAGCTCTTAATGATGATGAAACCATCACCGATGAAGACGCAGCTGAAGCTGCTGCTGCTGCGCTGTCTAGCGTAGAAAGCGAGATTGGTAGAACAACTGACCCTGTTCGTATGTATATGCGTGAGATGGGTACAGTAGAACTACTAACTCGTGAAGGTGAAATCGATATCGCGAAGCGTATCGAAGATGGTATTAACCAAGTACAAAGTGCTGTTGCTGAATACCCTGGAACTATTCCATACATTCTTGAACAATTTGACAAAGTTCAAGCTGAGGAACTTCGCCTAACCGATATCATTAGTGGTTTTGTAGACCCAGATGATGTTGAAAGTGAAGCACCAACAGCAACACACATCGGTTCAGAGTTAACAGGTTCAGACCTAGATGACGAAGACGACACCGATGATGAAGATGAAGACGAAGATGGCGACGACGATAGCAGCGATGATGAAGAAGTTGGTATCGATCCTGAACTTGCTTTAGAGAAATTTACTGAACTTCGTAATCAATATCAGAATCTTCAACTTGCTATCAACGAGCATGGCGACAACAGCCCCAAAGCTCAAGAAGCGACTGAACTTGTGTTAACGGTCTTCCGTGAATTCCGTTTGACACCTAAGCAGTTCGATCATCTTGTAAATACGCTACGCAATTCTATGGATCGCGTACGTACACAAGAACGTCTGATCATGCGCTCTGTTGTTGAAAAAGCTAAAATGCCGAAGAAATCATTTATTTCGGTATTTACTGGCAATGAATCTGATGAAGCTTGGTTTGACCAAATTCTTGCATCGGATAAGCCATACGTAGCCAAGATCCGTGAAGATGAAGAAGATATTCGTCGTTCAATTCAAAAGCTACGTATTATCGAACAAGAAACATCTTTAACGGTAAACCGTATTAAAGATATCAGCCGTCGTATGTCTATTGGTGAAGCGAAAGCTCGCCGTGCGAAAAAAGAGATGGTTGAAGCGAACTTACGTCTGGTTATCTCTATCGCGAAGAAATACACCAACCGTGGCTTACAATTCTTGGATCTTATTCAGGAAGGTAACATCGGTCTGATGAAAGCGGTAGATAAGTTCGAATATCGTCGTGGTTACAAGTTCTCAACTTATGCAACTTGGTGGATCCGTCAGGCAATTACTCGTTCAATTGCAGACCAAGCTCGTACGATCCGTATCCCTGTGCACATGATTGAAACGATCAACAAACTGAACCGTATCTCTCGTCAAATGCTACAAGAAATGGGACGCGAGCCTCTGCCGGAAGAATTGGCAGAACGTATGCAAATGCCGGAAGATAAGATTCGTAAGGTACTGAAAATTGCTAAAGAGCCAATCTCAATGGAGACACCAATCGGTGACGACGAAGATTCGCATCTAGGTGATTTCATTGAGGATACCACTCTAGAACTACCACTAGATTCTGCAACGGCAACCAGCCTACGTGCAGCAACTCGTGACGTTTTGGGTGGCCTAACACCTCGTGAAGCAAAAGTACTTCGCATGCGTTTCGGTATCGATATGAACACTGACCACACTTTGGAAGAAGTAGGTAAGCAGTTCGATGTTACTCGTGAACGTATCCGTCAGATCGAAGCAAAAGCACTACGTAAGCTTCGTCATCCAAGCCGCTCAGAAACTCTGCGCAGCTTCCTAGACGAGTAAGATAGTAGCGAGCTTTCATAAAGCATTGAATAAAAGGTGAGCGACAGCTCGCCTTTTTTATTATCTACAGTTCTAAGTGGATAAAAACTAAGCGCTATTACCCAACTTTGCGTCTAGACACACCCCAACCCTTCCCCTATAATCATTGACCTATTAGGCCCCTTAGCTCAGTGGTTAGAGCAGTCGACTCATAATCGATTGGTCCCCAGTTCAAGTCTGGGAGGGGCCACCAAATTCCGATAAGGCTTATGGAGAAATCCGTAAGCCTTTTTTCGTTCTAGTCGGGTCTATATCCGGTCCGCGATTACTTCCGGTAAGCTCTGGTCCATTAGGTCAGCCGAAACTCTCCACGTAGTCACACTTCCCCTATCAGAGTGATATACAGCATCAGAACCTTCTCTCGTCTGTACAGCACGAATTAGAGCAGATACATACCACTTAACACCAGACCTAAACCTCAGAAAAACTCCGCACTGGGTACTTTTTCCACGATGGAGCAAACGACTTTCCAGCTTACTAAAGACGACAAAGAGATCCAGTCAGAAGTATTGATCACCTCTGACGATGAGATTTTTGGCACCATCATCAGCCAAAGAATTGAGAATGATCCCAATCTACATAAAGTACTCATTCCCTACTGTGGAAACCCTGTGATGCGGATAATTATCATCGACAGCAACACCCAAAAAGCTCTGGTAATTAATAACCTATCTCAACTCAGTTGATTTTCTCTTCACAATGACGGATGTGATTGTTTAATGAGGCTCAGTATAACCGAGCCTTCTTTATACCTTTCCTTCTTTACCCCATCCCACATTCATCATTTTGCAAAAAATCCGACATCAAAGACTCACATAACTGCAGCTTAGGTGAAATATTAACCTTCTAGCATGGGCTCATAATACAAGTATTGTGAGGTTAACATGCTGTCTAAAAGCCCTTTTAAATTGCCACGAAAAACGCCGTTTGGTTTAGGTGAAAACCTAGCAGAATGGGCAACGGGTTTAAGTCAACTTGATAAATTCTATGCACAGCGCCCTGCAGGGTGCGACACTCGCCAGTTCCTGCGCTTCACGCTCGAAATTTTAGGTATTGATTACCAACTGATTAAAGGTTCACTTAACAACGTACCGCAAATTGGACCAACGGTTGTGGTTGCCAACCACCCACTAGGCTGTGTTGAAGGTGTGATATTGGCAGAGATGCTTCTTACGATTCGAACTGACGTTCAAATACTGGCAAATCAATACCTTAAAACAGTCCCAGAGCTGGACTCCCTGTTTATTGGTGTCGATGTATTTGAAACAGATAAAGCACGTAAAGCTAACTTACAAGCGATGCGTCAGGCACATAAGCATTTAGAGCAAGGCGGCTTATTGTTGATGTTCCCTGCTGGCGAAGTCTCTCAGTTGGTAGACAGCAAACAACGCCGATTGGAAGATAAAGAGTGGAGCCAGTCTGTTAGCCGACTGATCAAAAAACACAAAGCAGCAGCAGTGCCCGTTTATATCGAAGGTCACAACTCGACTCATTTCTATATGGCAGGGAAAATACATCCGCTGCTCCGCACCGTAATGCTCGGTCGCGAATTGTTGAATAAAAAACAAACCTGTATCGACATCTCGATTAGCGACCCAATTCACTACAAAGAAATGCAACATCTTTGCGATCAGCAGTTGGTCAATTACTTACGTTTGAACACCTACCTGCTCGGTGCAAAAAAACACTGTCGCGAGATAAAACCAACTTAGATGAGACTTCACAACCTATAGCTGACAGATTACCGCTTGTTGAACTGCTTGAAGATCTTGAAGCACTTCCTTCATCAGCACACTTGCTTAGCCTTAACGAATTTGATGTTTACTGTACTCAGTCCGAAAATATCCCTTCTTTAATGCATGAGATTGGACGCTTGCGTGAAAAGAATTTTCGTCAAGTAGGCGAAGGGACTGGGATGGCGTTAGATGTGGATGAGTTTGACCGCGAGTACTTGCATCTTTTCATCTGGGACAGAGAACGAGATGAAATGGTAGGCGCTTATCGCTTGGGGCTGGTAGACAAAATTGTGGCAGCCCAAGGTATTCAAGGGCTCTATTCCAGCACCCTATTTAATTACGATCCGCGCTTTCTAGAAAACATGGGCAACGCTATAGAGCTAGGGCGCTCGGTGATTGATGAGTTCTACCAGAAGAGCATGTCACCTTTGCTTCTGCTCTGGAAAGGGATTGGCGCATTTATTCATAGAAACCCTCAATACACTCACCTGTTTGGCCCCGTCAGCATCAGCAATGATTACAGTGAACAAGCCCGACGCTTGCTGGCAGACACAATGACACTGCACTTCTACGATAACGAGCAAGCTAACTTTGTCGCGGCTTCAAACCCATTGCCTATGATACAAGCACAATGGAATGCCAGTTTGTTAACTTCCTTAGCTGATTTACAACTGCTCTCGAGAGTCATTGCTCGTATTGATGAAGGGAAAGGTATTCCAGTGCTATTACGTCAGTATTTAGGCTTAAACGGAAAACTGGTCAGCTTTAACGTTGACCCCGCCTTCAATGATGCCTTGGATGGTTTGATTGTGGTAGATTTACATGATGTTCCGATGAAAACTCTAGGCCGTTATATGGGAGTGAAAGAAGCGGAAGAGTATTTGAAAGTGTCGGCATCAACTTCCCAATAACAATCACTTCCTAATATTAAAATCCCCGAGCAGTAAAACTCGGGGATTTTTCGTTCTTTGTTTTTACTAATAACTAGAATTAACGTCTAGAACTCATACTTAGCAGTAAGAGAGAAGTTACGTTTTGCTTGAGTAAGATCTTTATCTTCTGCACTCAGGCCACGAACATCGTTCCAGTTGTAATATTCTTCATCAGTGAGATTGAAGATACCAGCACGTATAGTTAGGTCGTTAATTGGCTTGTAGTAAGCAGTAATATCGACGACAGTCGCTGCATCGATTGGTAAGTAGTCACCATCAATATCGCTCTGTTTCTTCTTCGCTGTATAGGTCAGGTTAATGGTTGTACCCCATTGATTGACCGAATCATAACTAACGCCCACAACAGTATTCCATGGGTTAATACTATTTAGCGGATTACCTTCCCCGTCCTCACCTTCAGTATAAGCAGCTGCAACACGTGAACTAAAGCCTTCAACTGGCATGAAAGCATCCCATGACAACTGGTTGGCAAGCTCTACGCCTTTGATGGTTGCTTTCTCAATATTGATTGACTGGTAAACAGCATTCCTTGTTTGGAAGCTGCCTGAAACTAATTGATTATCAATAAAGTTATCGTAATCACTGTAGAAAACCGCGATTTCGTTACTCATTAAATCTGAGTTAAAACGCCATCCAGCTTCATAAGAGATACTCTCTTCCGCTTCTAAATCAGGGTTCGGTTTATTAACGTATCCATAAGTCGGGTTGCCGTAAGAGTAATACAATTCCTCGAAATCTGGAGCACGGAAACCTTGGCTGACTTGTGCAAACAAGCGATGTTGCTCCGTCAGTTTGTAAACCGTTCCTAAACGAGCAGTAACAGCTGAATCAGAGTAGTTTTTATATTCACTGGCATCATTTTGACTTGGGTTCGCACTGGTATCGCCCGGTTTAGTTTCGAATGAGTCAAAACGAAGCCCTGGCGTGACAATGAAATCATTCCAAGAAACTTCGTCTTGTACAAACATGCCGTAACGCGTTTCTGCTGCTTCAGGAATATAGAAAATAACTTGGTCACTACCTACAGAGTTGAACTCTTGGTTAGTATTAGCAATATCTTTGTCTGAGAAAGACGCGCCATAAACTAAGTTGTGCTCAGCACTGCCTATTACAAAAGACTTATCAAACTGAGCATCTAGCTGGATGCCTTCATCTGAATAAATGTAATCTTTCTTTTGCACGTTCCCAGTTCGAGTTGATGTGCGATCAGTGATGCCATTTTCTTCTTTGTTCATCCAATCAAGCTGCCAGGTAATTCGGTCAGCCAATAGAACTTCTGCATCCCAAACATGCTTAATACCAACTTGATATTGTTCAGTTTCGTCGCTACCAGATGCATTCTGATACCCACTAAAAGTCAGTGACTCCAAGTCGTTCTTGTTGCGAATATAGTTTCCAGAAAACTCTAACCGATGAGCTGGATTTAATTGGTACTGCAGTTTCACCAATAGATTATTAGCACTGCTATCTTGTTCATCTGGTTGACCAAAATTATCCACTTCCTGACCATCTCGTCGGGTATAAGCAACCAGCGATTCAAAATCACCCATCTTATTTGCTAATGCAATAGACTCACTGAAAGTTTTATCCGAAGAAGAGTAGTTGAGTTTTGCATAACCGCCGAAATCACGACCTTTTAAAATATCTGCTGGGTCTTTGGTTTCAAACGCGACAATGCCACCAATGGCATCAGAACCTTGTAAAGACGAAGCTGCACCTTTGACGATCTCAACGGCTTTAATCATATCGGTATCAACATCAACGCGAGACGAGTTAACAAACGTCGCACCAGAATCAAATTGATTTGGTTGTGCTACCCCATCAACGATGACTTTGATGCGGTTTCCTTCAATACCGCGAATATTGATACTTTGCACACCTTGCCGAGCATTGGTTTGCAAAGTGACGCCCGGTGTATATTTAAATAGGTCTTCAACATCTTCGACCATATTGTGTTCAATAGCCTCTTCATCAATCACGGTAACTGATGCAGCGGTATCAATCGTTTGAGTATTTAGACGCGTTGCCGACACAACGACTTCGTCAAATGAATAGGTAGTTTCTTCTGCAACAGCAGGCGCTGATAGCAACGCGCCGATAACTATCGCAAGCGGAGTTTGCTTAATCATTATTATGTCCATGTTTAAATGTTAAGTGAGCTCAGTGGTTTCCCTGAATTTGAAGTGCACGAATCCAAGCGGCGTTCGCACGCGAGCCGCTTCGAGGCATCAAAATTATGGGAATATTGTTATTAGTTGAGCTGAGATTTCAGATTATGTCTTTACTTAGTAAGCATTGGCTTTTAAGTATTAGTTATTGCTCCATACGCTCCTTTTCAGCTTTCACATGCCCTTCTGTTAAATGAACAAAATCGAGCATGTCATTGCCGGAAATAACAAACGCTTGTCCGAACCCTTTGACGTAACGTCCTGATTCAGGCACTAAGCGGTAAAGATTGAAGTCACCTAGCTGGCTTAAATTATCAATTATCTCTCCAAAACGAGCTTTTAGCGCGGCAACACCTTGGACCCAATCTTCGGTCTGTCTTTCAACAAGTTCTGCGCGCGTGTCGAAAGTCAGTCTCTTACGGGCGTAAATGTTCTTACATTCACTTTCATCTTCGATCATTAAAATCGAAACATTGCGGTTCGTTTTTAAGTTCTGCCCATGAGCGGCAATATCACTCACGAGGATATAATAAGCTTTGCTATCAAACGCGAATGGCGCATAGGTGGCGTTCGGAATACCGGCAGCGTTAATGGTTGCTAGCTGTAAGGTTTTGCGAGAATCACGAAACTCACGAACTTCTGGCTCTAATCGACCTTGCAGACGTTCACGACGAACTTCTTCTCGTTGAACATTTTCTTGTGGCTGACTTTCAATATTCACGCGGCAAACTCCTTTTTCATTTGCTTAAACGCTTCTACCTGCTGCGGGAAAAGCTGACGTTTTTTGTCTCGACCTACGTACACTTTAAATACGCAATCCCCATCGGAATTGAAGAAACCAATATAGTAACTTTCCATGCCTCGGAATGGCTTACTCACAAACGCGATATGTTCTACGAGATCTAAGCGAAGATGACCATGCAGTTCGCCCTCTCTTCCCATTAAGTTATAGTAGCCGTGCGCTTCTTTGCCTTTCGGGAAATTGGCTTTGGTTTCAAAGATCGAGCCGAAAGAGTGAACAATAGTCGTAACACTTCCCCACTCTGGTAACTGTTCTAAAATAGTCTGGGCGTGTTCACCTGCTACTCGCGTAACCATCTCGTCAGGCAGAGCAAAAGTAATGGCGCCTTCGCTTAACCCCAATTGCTGAGACATGTTAAATACTGGGGTAGAGTCATCTTCCGACAACGCTGCTGTCACTTTGTGTTTTACTTCTTCTTCGGAAAAAGTGGTGTACATGTTTACTCCTAGTTACGCTTTGGCATTCAAGTAGTTACCACTACTATTGAACAAGTCATTCGCCAAATCCCAACTCAAAATGTTTAATTCATAAAACGAAAATCGGATGAGTGGCTATCATACCCAGTCATTTTAACAATGCAAATGATATTTGATATCATTTGCATTTAAGAATATTATCATTTTTAACATTCTTTGATAGATTCATTAATGGCTGAAAATGACAAAGCTCCGTTATCTCATTGCTGGCTTAATAGCATGCCTAATACACGGTATTGCGCTGTCGTACACCCCACAGAAAAACACAATTAATGTCTCGACTAAGGAAGGAGCGCAATCTTTTCAAATTCAGCTGATGACTATGTCTGCCATTAAACCTGAGATTGAAATCGAAAATAGCATCACGGAAAAAACAGTAACAGCAACGCCGCCAAAGGAACAAAAAACAGCGGAAGTTGAACAAAAAAAAACTCAAGCTCCAGCGCCAGTCCGTAAGCCAAATACAAAAGCCGCTTCTCTTCTCCCGGAGAAAAGTACCCCTAGTAAGCAGAAAAAAGATCACGCTAGAAGCAAAACCCCTACTCCAATCGTAGAACAGAAACCACTAAGCAAGCCCGAAAAGAGTGTATCCAAAGCTGAAGAGCACGTTTCTGTTCAACCTTCGAAGGAAGAACCCGAAACAACCCAAGCCGAAAAGCGACAGCACACTCCACCAGCAAAGGTAAACGCACAAGACAGTAAACCTATGTTGGTGAAAAAGCCTAGATTTAACGCAAAACCGACGCCTGTGACCTATCCAAGGATCGCAAGGAAGAAAGGCTTAGAAGGCAAGGTTCTGATTGAGGTGTGGCTTGACGAACAAGGTAATCAGATCAAGCGATTACTGCTTGAATCCAGTGGTCACCACGTACTTGACGAACGGGCCCTAAGCACGATTAAAGAATGGCGTTTTTCAGATCAGCTAGAGCAAGGGCAAGCCATCGCTCATCGGGTACAAATTCCAATTAATTTCCAATTACAGTAGTCACTATCATGCAAACATTAACCAATATTCACAGTCAGCTCGGCATTATGACATGGCCACTTATCATCATGTCATTCCTCACTATCGCTATCTTGGTCGAACGTACGATCTACATGCTACTCAACAGCCGTACGCATACCACAGCAATCCTCCGAAGCATCCATAAACTGGATTTTTCTCGCCCGCAGGAAGTGGATGCGTTTATTAACAATGAACTAAACGGCAAGCAACTGATATTTCAATCCATGCGCATGCTTTTGGGTCATCGTCATTTTACCAAACCACTACGTGAAGAAGCCGTTGGTATCTGGCTATTCAAAAAACGACAGCAGTTTCGTTCAGGGATTCGCTTACTGTCGATGATTGGCGTGATCAGTCCGTTGATTGGACTACTTGGAACCGTATTAGGTTTGATGGAAATGTTTAGCGGCATGACCGACGCTAGCGCCGTCATTTCACCAGCAACCTTAGCGGACGGTTTAGGTCTGGCAATGACAACAACTGCCGCAGGTTTGATCATCGCCCTTCCTGCAATTACCGGTGCTCAACTACTGGGAATGTGGGTGGAGAAGACGCTTGCCAAGATTGAATACACCTTAAATCACAGCAATCTGCATATCGAAGGCATTGTGGTTGATCCCTTTTCTGGCAACCAAGGTGGACATGCTGTTACCACCGAGGAGGTGCTGTAATGATCCAGTCACACTCTCGTTTTCTCGAAGATGAATTTAAACCGGATCTCACACCGATGATCGACATCATCTTTATTGTGATGGTGTTTCTTCTGCTTACGGCGAACGTCAGTGTGCAAACACTGAATGTCGACATCCCTAAAACAGAAGAAACCAGTCAGCTTACCTCACCTGATAAACCCGTTATCTCAATCGGCATCTTGCACAATGAAGAGGAAAAGTGGGCATTAGATGGCGTGAAATACAGTGATTGGAACGCTTTCACGACAGAACTACTGAAAACTCGCAGCACCTATCCAGACAAACCTTTTGTGATTGCCGCAGATAAAAAAGCCGATGTGGAATCCATGCTCAACCTGTTTTCATTCATGCAAAAACACCAAATTCCCGCCACAAATATCGTTATGGAAGAACAACAATGAAAAAATTCGCTTTGGCATTCAGTTTGCTTTTATCGATTCCTTTTTTATCAATGGAATCGGCTTACGCTCAACAAGAAACACAGGCAAACAATCGCATCATTAGTGCGGGCTCAAGCATCACCGAACTACTGATTGCGTTAGGTGCGAAAGATCAGCTTATCGCCGTGGATGTGACAAGCCGAAAATACAACGCTGACGAAGCTTTGCCTCAAGTGGGGTATCACCGCCAGTTATCTGCTGAAGGATTAATGGCTCTTTCACCGACTCATTTAATTGGCTCTCATGAAATGGGCCCGGAGAACACCTTAACGCTTTTAAAGAGTGGCGGCATAAAAGTCGAGACAGTGCCTTCGGGAGATACAGAAGAAGACCTATTTGGCCGTATCGATAAAATCGCGCAAATCACAGGAACGCAAGAGAAAGCAAAAGCACTCAAAGCATCCATTGATAAGCAACTAAATGAGCTGAAATCTCGCAAGCTTGAGCATCAACCCAAAGTACTATTTGCCATGCTGACCAAAGGCAGACCAGCCACCATCGCAGGCGATCAAACCACCATCGACGTGATCATCAACCTTGCTGGTGGTCAGAATCCAGCGAAATCCGAAATGAGTTCATACAAACCACTAACCGCAGAAGCCATCGTACAAATGCAGCCTGATTTCTTGTTGGTCAGCACTCGTGCTTGGGAAGCATTAGGTGGGCATGAAGGCATTCTAAAAGAGTTCCCTCTTCTTGCGGCTACACCTGTTGCAGGCAAAGACCGCATTATTCCTGTCAGCAGTAGCGCCATCATTGGCGGCTTTGGACTTGAAAGTTTAGAGCTGACTGACGAGCTGTATAAAACATTCCAGACGTTCAATTAAGTCGAGTCTCACGCTCATCAAAACGAAGAAAAACAACAATGACAGATTCAAGAATGGTTTCGGCTAAAACTCTGTGCATAGTGGCAGTGATTGCGCTTTATTGCGCAACCATTGCCTCCATCAGTATGGGTGCGATGAACATCAGTTTATCTGACAGTTTGAAATCTCTGTTACCGATAGCAAGCCACGACTTACCTGCACACGTCACTATGATCGTTCAACAAGTTCGACTTCCTCGAACTTTGTTAGCCATTGCTGTTGGAGGGATTTTAGCAATCAGCGGCGCGGTGATGCAGGGGCTATTTCGTAATCCGCTCGCAGATCCGGGCATTATTGGTGTCTCTTCTGGTGCTGCATTGGGAGCGGCTTTAGCAATAGTTGTGTTTGGTGATCTTGCTAATCACTATCCAAACTTGCTGTTATTCGGAACGGTACCTATGTTCGCTTGTATCGGCGGTGCTTTTACGACATTTGCCGTATATCGCCTTGGTACCAGCGGTAACGGAACTTCCGTCACTATGATGCTGCTTTCCGGTGTCGCTATTTCAGCACTGGCAGGCGCAGCATTGGGGTTATTGAACTATTATGCCGATGACCAAGCTCTGCGAGACCTGTCACTTTGGACTATGGGATCATTGGCAGGCGCCAATCAAAAAGGTTTATGGCTCGCTTTTGCTACACTCATCATTTTGTTTTTCGCTTACTATCGTGATGCGGATAAGCTCAACGCCATGTTATTAGGTGAAGCGGAAGCGCGTCATATGGGCATTAACGTTCAGGCATTAAAGCGCCGTTTAATTGTGTTAGCAGCCTTTGGTGTCGGAGTCACCGTCGCATTAAGCGGTATGATTGGCTTTATCGGGCTTATCGTTCCTCATTTAGCCCGTATGATCATTGGCCCCAACTATCGTTCACTATTGCCAGTGACACTCTTTCTCGGCGCACTATTATTACTGATTTCCGATATGTTGGCTCGAACCGTGGTCGCGCCTTTAGATATGCCTGTTGGGATTGTCACCGCATTGCTTGGGGCACCATTCTTTGTTTGGATTTTGATTAAGCAAAAGGGGCGAATCTGATACTGTCTCTCTTATCTTCGAAATTTACCTCCTCAAACGCAGCGCAAGAATCGATTGAATATTCCGGTATTAAAACAGTCGAAATACGCCATTTGTCCGTGACTCTTGGTGATAAAACCGTACTGGATAACATTGACCTTACACTGAATCGCGGCGAGTTTACGGTTCTGCTTGGCCCTAATGGCACGGGTAAAAGTACCTTGTTAAAAGCACTAACCGGTGAAATCAACACACAAGGCGAGTTCGCACTCTTTGGTCAACGCCGAGATTCATGGTCAGCACCTTTGCTAGCAAAACATTTGGGTGTATTACCGCAAAGTAGTTCTCTGTCGTTTAACTTTATGGCTAAAGAAGTGATTGAGTTAGGCGGTATTGGGTTAACGATGTCTAATCGGCAACTTGAAGATGTAGTGGCAAAATACATGTGTGAAACGGATGTTGAGCACCTACGTTTTCGCTCATACCCTACTCTCTCAGGTGGCGAAAAACAGCGAGTGCATCTCGCTCGTGTGCTCACCCAGCTGGAACAAAGTGATCACAACAAAATTCTGCTACTAGATGAACCCACCTCTGCATTGGATATTCACCACCAGCACACAACTTTAGCTTTATCTCGTAAACTTGCTAATGAAGGCGCTACGGTTGTCGCTGTACTGCACGATCTTAATTTGGCGGCTCAATACGCTGACAGGATCGTTATTCTAAACCAAGGCAAAATTGCCGCAGACGATATTCCGGAGAAGGCTCTTAAACCGGAAATCATAGAAGCGGTCTATCACCATAAAGTCGATATCATTGCGCATCCTACGCACGGTCATCCTGTTGTCATTGCGAAATAATAAAACGTAAACGATCAAAAACAGCCACATTAACGTGGCTGTTTTGTTTTTTCCGTGTCGTTTAGAACTTAACTTGGTAGTTAAGTGTGTACGTTCGCCCACGGCCTTTATAATCGTATGCTGCTGAATCATAGTGTGCTGAGTAAACAATTTGCGCACGCTGTCCCCAAGCGGTGGTGTAGTCTTTATCAAGTAAGTTTTGAATACCAAAGCCTAAACTGCCAACTGGAAACTTATAGCTGCCGACTAGATCAAACAGGGTGTAACCTTCCAGCTTATTGTTTGATGCATCTTCATAATCAAACATCGTTTGGCTTTGCAGCTTGACCGCTAAGTCAGAGTCGTACCAGCCAACCCAAGCATTCGCCTTAGAAGTGCTTGCATAACCGGCATCATAATCTTCCCAACCTTTGTCTCCTTTCACTTCAGAAACAACATAATGACCAGAAGCACCGAGTTGAACATTCTCATGTACCCACAAAGACGCCATTGCTTCAAGACCGTAAACACGTTTCTTGTCTTCAAGTGTTTCGATTAGCATGGTTGTTTTGTTGTAAGTAACGTTTTTGTCTGACTGAGAGTAGTAGGCCGCAGTTTGCAGATTGAAATCGCCTTTATCTAAGCGGTAACCCAGCTCAAAACTGTTGGTCTTAATACCGAACATTTTTGAGTCATTGACGTTGATGCTCTCGTTAAGCTGCCAGTGATCACCCACTAAAGTGTAATCACCCTGACCGTAATATTTAGCAGGATCAGCCAGATCAAATCCCTGAGAGAAGTTTGCCCAAATCTCAGAATCTGTGTTCAGACTGTATACCGTACCTAAATTGAATAGCGCTACCGTGTAGTCTGTTTCGCCCCCGGAACGGCATCAGCGGTTAAGCCACTGCCGGCAGCAATTTTCTTCTGTTGATTGTATCCAACGAAGTCATCAATCTTGTTCGAGATGTATTGATAACGAACACCGCCTTCAACAATCCAATCATTAGTCAATGAATAGTCTGCTTGTACAAAACCAGCAACAGAGCTAACTTCAACGCCTGGGTAACGGCCTACTTGAGCAGAAGTTCGATTGACCAAATTACCGGAATCATTCGCAATCGTTGAATCATAGAGAGCCTGGTTGCTTTCGAGCTTATCTTGATAAGCATCAATACCATAGACGATATTGAACTTGTCGAAGTTCTTAGCCAAAACAGCCTTAAGAGAAACAACATCTGTAATTTGTTGACCTGAAGATTGGTAGTATGGAGTGAAAGTTTGATCTTCTTTACGGTAAGACGCTTCCGCGATCAACTGATGCCCAAGAACTTGTTCATCAATATAAGAAGCACTGAGCATAATGCGTTCAGTTCCATGTTCGCGGTCAGAATCAAAACCATTACGAACATCAACAAAATCACGGCCAACAATGTAAAGACCATACGGTGAATCTTGCTGGCTATCGTAATATTGAGCCAGCAAGTTCACTTTCTTAGTTTCCGAAACGTTGATACCGACTGTGGTTAGAAAATCTACGGTCTGGTTAAACTGCAATGACCCTTGTGAGATATCAGGAGTCGCAATCGTACCATTGCTATCAAAAACTCCCTGAGTTTCGGTATAAACGACAGAGGAACGAGCTTGAACGGTTTCATTACCACCTGAAATCGATTGAGCCACCTTGTAATCAAAGTCTTCACTAGAGTTGAGCCCCGATGTGCCCCCCACAAACGATTCAAATTCCAGCTCTTCACTTTGTGCTTTTTTAGTAATGATATTAATCACACCGCCAGAAGCACCTGCACCATAAATAGAGGTTGCTCCTGAGAGCACTTCAATACGATCAATATTAAATGGATCAATCGAGTCTAATTGGCGACTGATTTGACGTGAAGATTGCAACGAAACACCGTCGATGATCACGAGCATTGCACGTCCACGTAAGTTTTGACCAAAGTTGGTACGTGCGCCACTGCTGACATCGAGTGATGGAATCGCCGAAGCTAAAATGTCCCCTAAAGTCTTACCACCTCGGTACTCCTGTTCTATTTTCTCAGCATCGATATACCAAACCGTGCCAGGAATATCGCTGATCGCTTTAGGAGTGCGATTAGAGACTACCACCATTTTCTCTTGTGTTGTGATCTGTTGTGCTTGGGCTGTAAACACTGTAGTGACAGAAGCTATTGCTAACGCAATAGTAGACAGAGGAAACTTCCTTTTACTCGCTTTCATTATTTTCTCTTTGTTTATCAATATAAAGCTGCTCAATTTAACGTTCGAGCACGAAATTGTTTTAACCAACCATAAATGAGAATCATTATTATTGTATTTTTGCAGCGAAAACTCAATTGGTTAATGAGAATTATTTCCTTTTGTGCAATTGGCTATCGAGTAAAGTGAGGTTAATAGAAAAAACTACAGCGGTTGCTCGCCCCTAACAGACGATAATTGGTTTAGTGAAGAGAAAAATAAGACCGATGTAAGCTGCCTTTAGTCAGCAGCCTACGCCGTTAAATGTTGTTGTCCGCAATACTACGCCGTTAAATGTTGTTGTCCGCAATACTACGAACGAGCTTTTCACGCTCTGATTGAGAGAGATTCACGATATGGTTATAGGTGCGTTGCATGACACGAATGTCATTTTCTAATAGCTGAGTCAATTTGTTGGAGGCTTCTAGGTTGTTACCTTCCTGTACTAGATTGATGATCTCTAGACGACGTTGACAAGACTTACTGACCGAAGATTGAAAATGCATCGACACTAGATCCGAGGCTTTACGCATACGATTGTGTTGCTGCATATTGCCAAGTAGAAAACGATTGCCAGAACAAGCCGCGAGTAACTCATGGAAATCTGCGCTTAGACGAAACAACTCACTTGAAGTGACTGACTTTGGATTTTGAATAGCTTTAACATGCCGATCACGACAATTTTCTAATCCATTTAGATCGAGTGTCCAGCTCGGTTCAAGTAAACCCGCAGGTTCAAAAATCAATCGACATCGATAGCTTTCTGAATGTCTTTCAAGTGTGTTTAGAACACCATCGAGGTGCCACTTATATCCTGGACTACGACGCAAAATACCATCGTTTTCCAATAAGCGAAGTACGCTCTGTACCTCTCCACGATTAGATTGATAACGTTCTTGAAGTTCTTTTTCAGAGAACGCAGTTTCGATTTCGCCAAAGAACAGATCAATTAACAGTTTCAGATAGAGCTGCTCCTGACGAGACTCTTCTTGATCACCTTCAATTTCAATCGATTGAGCGTCGACTTGTAACACAAAACCCTTATAAGGAACGGCCTTTGTGATACCTAATGTTGACATATGCACAAGAACGGCACGCAGGGGAGTTCTCGATACTGCGAACTGCTGCGCCAACAAAGATTCATTCAAACTGTCGCCGACTCTCGCTTGTTCAACTTTCAGTTTAGCGACCACTTTTATCAATAAGTCTTGCTGAAGCTTAGTAATTGTTGTCTGTTTCATGGGTTAATAGTCGATAAATTCGTTAACCAAATCATAAATATAAACGCCTTCAATTACTATCAATCGTCTTTTTGAAACCAAAAAACAATTATTTTGTTAACGTCGCATGAGATAGAGGAAGTACCCACCACCAATCAAGGATGCAAGTAAACCAGCCGGGAACTGCCAAGGAAACCAAACCACTCGTCCGATCCAATCGGCTAAAACCATAATGATTCCACCAAGCAATGCAGCAGTAAGCATTTGGGGTATCGCTCGGAAATGGTGAAGTGAACGCGCCATATGCGGTGCTAATAAGCCAATAAAACTCAATGGCCCAATCACTATGGTACATAAAGTTGTTAAAGCCGCGACCAAAAGCAACAGCACTAGCCGCACAACCATTGCGTTGATCCCTAAGCTACTAACAGTGACTTCACCCAGACCAATAAGATCAATCCAACGATTAAGTGATAATGCAATGATTCCGATAAAAGCCACACCAATAGCTAATAGAAGAACATCGTTATGAGAAACTAAGTAAGTAGAGCCCGACAACCAAGTCAACAGAGCGGCAGCATTATCATGACCGGAACTCATCGTAATTCTGAGTAGCGCATCTAAGCCCGCGCTCAATGCAATACCAGTCAATAGTGTTTGCGTAGGCGCGAAGTTGTGCTTACGGCCCATCAACCAAACAATAGCGGTCACCGATACTGCACCTAAAGTACCCAGCAATATTTGCTGTTCTCGAGTGGCAGCAACACCAAGCAAAGAGCCTAAAACAAGGGTTAGCGCAGCACCAGAACTAATTCCTAACACTTCCGGACTTGCC
This sequence comes from Vibrio sp. Hal054, assembly GCF_037162405.1. Classification (NCBI taxonomy): domain Bacteria; kingdom Pseudomonadati; phylum Pseudomonadota; class Gammaproteobacteria; order Vibrionales; family Vibrionaceae; genus Vibrio; species Vibrio sp. Hal054. The sequence goes on from NZ_JARLUT010000001.1 coordinate 2,800,106, forward strand.
ATTGGGTTCTGAGATATACGTTGAATAATCGTGCCGGCAAAGGCTAATCCAATACCAGCAATCAAAGCCACCAGAACTCGGGGAGCGCGCAGTTCAAACAGTGATTGATTAAACCCAAAACTCCAACCGAACTGGTTCTTACCAATGACAACAGCGAAAAAAGAAACCAAGATCACCGCACACGTCAACGTAAGCAACGTATTTCGCGTCTCAACTAACTTGTAATTCACTATGCTTTCACTGCGAGCCTTAAGATCGGATTGAAGCTTAGTACGTTGCAGTAACCACAATAAAAATGGCGCACCAATCAATGCTGTCATTGCACCAGTAGGTACAAGCTCACCACCCACACCCGACAAAGGCTGACTGACTAAATCGACGGTAAGCAAGATTAAGCTTCCTATCCCGCCGCTAACCATAATCTGCTTGGCAAGTTCTCTGACGCCAAGCATTCTCGCAATAGCAGGTGCAACGATGCCAACAAAACCTATCAACCCTACTTCACTAACCACTGACGCTGTAATAAATATCGCTAACGATAAGCACATCAACTTGATCTGTTTGATATTGATACCCAAGGAAGTAGCAACATCATCACCAAACTGCAGCGCGGACAGCGGACGTTGTAGAATCAAAAGCAACAGCACTGGCAGAAAAACTAAAGGCAACAATACTTGCGTACTCGACCAATCATTTTGGTTGAGTGCCCCTGCACCCCACACAAAAATACTGGTTAATCGCTGTTCATGCAGCATGAGCAACATTGTGTTTAATGAACCCAAGAACAGACTGACCACCATACCGGCTAATACCATATGCAGGGGCGAAAATCCTCTTACAGAACTGAGCGCGAAGACCAAAAGCGTCGATAGACAGCCCCCACAAAAGCGGGAATAAATGCCGGAATCACAAAGTGAGCGGGAATGAGCAGAAGACCGAGCACCATACCAAGCTCTGCCCCTGCTGCAACACCTAATGTTGTCGGGGAAGCAATGGGATTACGCAGCACAAACTGCATCACACAACCTGCAACAGCGAGTGCAAAGCCACAAATAATCGCAACCGACAACCTTGGTAAATAGGTGAAATAAGTGATTAAGTGCTGATAGTTTTCTGAGTCAAAATGGAAAATCGTATCCAAGATGAGCCCTATTCCTTGTGAATAAGGGGCTGTCACTTGGATAAGAGTTCCAATGATTAAAGCAGCAACGCTTAACAAGGTTGCTGCTTTGATATTTAATCGACCGTTGGCCGGGTTCGCGATCTTTAAGGTGGTATTCATTAATGCTGGATAAGTTGCTCAGTAATGTGATCACTAAATCTTTGTGCTGCGATCAGACCACCAAACGTCCAAATCGCAGGGAGTTCATAAACCGAGTTGGTGCGGGTAAATTCCATCGCTTGCCAAAGAGGAGATTGCATGAGCTGATTACGTTGTTCTTCTTTTAAAGGGCCGAAAATCATTACGTTAGACTTTTGATGTTCCGCTAACTTCTCTGTTCCTGCGGTGGTAAATCCCCAAAGATTCGTTTGCTCTTGCCAATCATTTTTTAATCCCATCGCTTGAATCGTATCTTGTGCCAACGAACCTTGGCTATGGATACGAAGTGTTTTGTCGTTAATAAAGCGAGCAAACAGAAGCGGTTTATCAGCTTTACCAGCCGAAGCGATCTTTTTGCCGTTGTTTTCTAAACGCTCTATTGTCTCTGCTATGACTTGTTGAGCTTGCTGCTCTTTGCCAAACAGCTTACCCAAAGAGGTCGTAATAGATTTTGCTGACTCTATAGGTTGCTTCTCTTCACTGTAAACACTGTAAACGAGGACGGGCGCAATCTTGTTCAGTTGCTCATAAGCGGCAGCCATGTGTTTACTAATTAAGATAACGTCAGGCTTAATCTCTGTTAGCAACTCTAAGTTCGGTTCGCGGCGTGAACCGACATTTATCGCATCAGAGTTTAAACTGGGCTTCACCACCCATTCCTGATAGCCATCAGTATCTGCAACCCCTTCAAGTTCAACGCCTAAACTTAATACGGTTTCAGTCAATGCCCAATCTAACGCAACAACTTTGTTGGGTGTTGTTGCAAAAGAGGCCGTCCCCATTTCATGTGTAACGTCGAAAGCGTAGCTATTGAATGTTAATGCTGTCGTAAGCATTAATATGAGTTTTTTCACAGCGGGTTCCTTTTTGTTTACGGAATATAACTGATTGGGTTTCCGGTGCTCGGATTATCAAAGATCGCTAATTCCATACCGTATATTTTCATTAATGTGTCAGGAGTCATGAGCTCTTGAGGGGATCCTGAAGCAATAATTTTTCCGGAATGGAGTGCGATGAGGTGATCGCTAAACTTCGCCGCCATGTTCACATCATGCAGTACCATGATCACGGTTAATCCCAAGGTTTGATTAAGCTCTCGAATCAAAGCCAACAACTCATGTTGATGAGCGACGTCGAGAGCCGAAGTTGGTTCATCAAGCAAAATACACTGGGTTTGCTGCGCTAGTAACATCGCAACCCAAGCCCTTTGCCTTTCACCTCCAGACAAAGTTGCAACAAAACGATCGACAAACGGGGTTAATCCCACTTTCTCAATCGCCTGATCTACAATTTCATAATCTTCTTTTCCATAACGTCCAAATGCGCCTTTCCAAGGATAACGGCCGAAACAAACCAGCTCTCGCACTGTCACTCCATCCGTTAACGGTGGATGCTGAGGAAGATACGCAACCTGATGAGAAAATTCTAAGTTTGAAAATGACGAGACTGGTTGTTGATTAAATAAAACTTGTCCGCTAGTTGGTGGATTTTGTCGACTAAGAAGTTTCACCAACGTTGATTTACCACACCCGTTATGACCAAGAAGCGTTGTCACCTTTCCCGACGAAAAAGTGAGGTTGGTAGGAAAAAGAATTGTCTTACCATCGATTTGGAAAGACGTATCGACAAGTTGGTACATGAGTAAAAGAGTAAGTTAATTGTTGCCTATATTGCGCTCACCTTACCACGCCAGAAAATAAATGAGAATCATTTTCATAATAAGAGTTGTTTTAATAATAACTATAGCCATAATCATCTAGTTATTGATTTATATAATAATTATAAAAAATCTGGTTGGTTAACTTTAAATGGGGAAGATAGGTTTGTGTGCTGATAGCTGAATACTAAAGCTGATATTGATGGTTCTAGGCTACTTATTAATATCTCTTCGATGAGTCCCTCCTTACTTCTTTCCGCCTAATAGAGGAGTAAGTTTGTTTTGTGTTCTCTACAATAAATTCTAAACAGATCAAAAATGGCCGAAGTCAAAATACGCTTGACCTCGGCCACAAACTCTAGAAATCAGCTATCACTAAGTTTCTATCAGATTACTGTTAAACTTGTCATCAAGTCGTTATTCAACCGTCACCGCTTTAGCTAGGTTACGAGGTTGGTCAACGTCAGTACCTTTAATCAGTGCTACGTGGTAAGAAAGTAGCTGCATTGGCACTGTGTAGAAAATTGGCGCTGTGATTTCGCTGACGTGCGGCATTGGGATGATTTTCAAAGTATCGTCCGCTTCAAAGCCTGCTTTCTCATCTGCAAATACATATAGCAGACCACCACGAGCGCGTACTTCTTCAACGTTTGATTTTAGTTTTTCAAGCAAATCATTGTTTGGCGCGATAACCACAACAGGCATATCTGCGTCAATCAAAGCCAATGGACCGTGTTTTAATTCACCCGCCGCATAAGCTTCAGCATGAATGTAAGAGATCTCTTTTAGCTTCAGCGCCGCTTCCATAGCGATTGGGTAGTATTCACCGCGACCTAGGAACAGTGTGTGGTGCTTATCAGCAAAATCTTCCGCTAGAGCTTCAATCTGCTTATCAAATGCTAATGCACTTTCGATTTGAACTGGAAGAGCATGAATCGCTTCAACAATTTCTGCTTCTTTAGCAGCATCAACGCGGCCTTGTTCTTTACCAATCGCGGTAACAAGCATCAACATTGCTGCAAGTTGAGTGGTAAATGCTTTGGTTGAAGCCACACCAATTTCAGTTCCTGCGCGAGTCATGAATGCAATGTCAGATTCACGAACTAGCGAAGAGCCAGATACGTTACAGATTGTCATCGCTGCCATGTAGCCTTTCTCTTTAGCAATACGCAGCGCAGCTAGTGTGTCTGCCGTTTCACCTGATTGAGAAAGCGTAATTAGCAAGCTGTTTGGACGAGTCACAAAGTTACGGTAACGGAACTCAGAAGCGATCTCTACGTCACAACTAACGCCAGCGATATCTTCAAACCAGTAACGTGCCGCCATACCAGAGTTGTACGACGTACCACACGCGATGATTTGAACATGTTCAACCTTCTTAAGAATCTCAACCGCATTCACACCAATGCTTTCTGTGATCACGGAGTTATGTGTGGTTCGGCCTTCCATCGTGCTTTTCAGCGCCATTGGTTGCTCGAAGATCTCTTTTTGCATGAAGTGACGGTATTCACCTTTATCACCTGCATCGTGTTCGATGTTTGATTCAATCACTTCACGCTCAACCAGCTTGCCCGCTTGATCGTAAATAGTGACGTCACGACGAGTAATTTCAGCCACATCACCTTCTTCAAGGAACATGAAGCGACGCGTTACACTTAGAAGCGCAAGTTGGTCAGAAGCCAGGAAGTTTTCACCGATACCTAAACCAATAACAATCGGGCTACCAGAACGAGCAACAACGATACGACTAGGATCTTTGCGATCAAGCGCTACAGTACCGTATGCACCTTCTAATTGAGCTGCTGTTTTTTGTAGTGCTTCTAAAAGTGTTTCTGAAGTACGAAGTTCCCATTCCACAAGGTGAGCAATAACTTCTGTATCAGTTTGAGAAACGAATACGTAACCACGCTCTTGAAGCAAAGTACGAAGCTCTTCGTGGTTTTCGATAATACCGTTGTGAACAACAGCAATATCACCAGAAACATGTGGGTGAGCATTCACTTCAGAAGGAACACCGTGGGTTGCCCAACGAGTATGAGCGATACCTGTACCACCAACCACTTGTTCAGAGTTCACAGCATCAGCCAACTCCTGAACCTTGCCTAGGCGACGAATGCGCGTCAGGTTGCTCTGTGCATCAACAACCGCAACACCTGCTGAGTCGTAGCCGCGATATTCAAGACGACGTAAACCTTCAACCAGAATTTCAGCTACATCACGCTGCGCAACAGCGCCAACAATTCCACACATGTTATTACTCCAATTTCTTTTTTATCTAGTGCACTCTACGGCTGCAAGCAAAGCCTTAAAGTAGAGGCGGATTTAAAATTTTTCGGGTCTTAATGACCCAGTCTAGGCTCGAATCACTCGAACCTGATGAGATTCTATTTTTGCAACCAGTTCGTCAGACAACCCTTTATCGGTTACCAGAACGTCAATGTCGTCCCATGGCAGTTCTAAGTTCGGGATCTTTCTGCCGACTTTGTCGGACTCGACCATAACAACTACTTCTCTGGACACTTCAGCCATGACCTTGCTCAAACCGACCAATTCATTAAATGTCGAAGTACCACGTTCGAGATCGACGCCATCCGCACCGATGAACAACTGATCAAAATCATAGGAACGAAGAACGGATTCAGCCACTTTGCCTTGGAATGACTCAGAATGTGTATCCCAAGTGCCACCAGTCATTAGCAGTGTGGGTTCACTTTCGAGCTCATTTAGCGCATTCGCGACATTCAATGAGTTGGTCATGACAATTAACCCATGCTTATCATTAAGCTGGTTAATCAGTGCTGCGGTTGTACTTCCGCTATCAATAACAATACGGTTATGGTCTCGAATCAGTTTTGCAGCGGCTTTTGCTAACGCTTCCTTTCGAACTGAAACTTTTGAGCTCAGTTCGTCATTCACCACTTCTTTAGGCAAAGCAATCGCGCCACCATAACGACGTAGTAGTAGGCCATTCTGTTCTAATGATGCCAAATCCTTTCTAATAGTGACTTCTGAAGTTTCAAACTGAGTAGATAACTCTTCAACACTGACTTCACCTAATTGGTTAACTAGGTTAACAATCGTGTGCCTTCTTAGCTGAGTATTACGTTTTGACATGACATCCACAAGAGCAAGTTACGAAACGAAAGTTATTATATTCAAAACGAAACTTTTGTGTCTATTTATTTCGATCTAAAAAATTAATATTTCTGGCTAAAACCTTGTCCTAAGACAATTCTTAAGCAGTGATATTGTAATGATTAGGTGTTAGAATTCGCACCCTAAAGAAAAAAATTACAGAATGGTGTGTGATACTTTTGTAATTTTCACCAATCATGGTGACATAGATCACATTAAAATGATAATACGCCCTCAACAGGTAGTCATAAAATGACTAAACCTGTTGTAAGACTTTCAGTTTTGGAGTGAGCTGTACTCGAGAAAGAAATGTGGTAACGAAGAGATAAATTTGCCGCCATCGAGGCCATTCTTAAGCTATATATTAACTTTCAAATTGATAATATTCACCGGAGAGACTCTTCCATGAAAAAGACCAAAATCGTATGTACGATTGGCCCTAAAACTGAATCTGTAGAAAAATTAACAGAACTTGTTAATGCAGGCATGAACGTAATGCGCCTTAACTTTTCTCACGGAGACTTCGTAGAGCACGGTACTCGTATCGCTAACTTCCGTAAAGTTATGGAAAACACTGGTAAACAACTAGCAATCCTTTTGGATACTAAAGGTCCAGAAATCCGTACTATCAAACTAGAAAACGGTGATGATGTTGATCTAGTTGCTGGTCAAGAGTTCACTTTTACAACTGATACTTCTGTAGTTGGTAACAAAGACAAAGTAGCAGTAACTTACGCAGGTTTCGCAAAAGACCTAAGTGCAGGTAACACTATCCTTGTTGATGACGGTCTAATCGAGATGGAAGTTGTTTCTACAACTGATACTGACGTTATCTGTAAAGTTCTAAACAACGGCGCACTAGGCGAAAACAAAGGTGTTAACCTACCTGGCGTTTCGGTAAACCTACCAGCTCTATCTGAAAAAGATAAAGGCGACCTTAAGTTTGGTTGTGAGCAAGGCGTTGACTTCGTAGCAGCCTCTTTCATCCGTAAAGCTTCTGATGTAAAAGAAATCCGAGAAGTTCTTGCTGCAAACGGCGGCGAAAACATCCAAATCATCTCTAAAATTGAAAACCAAGAAGGTGTGGACAATTTTGATGAGATCCTTGAGCTATCTGACGGCATCATGGTTGCACGTGGCGACCTAGGTGTTGAAATTCCAGCTGAAGAAGTAATCTTCGCTCAGAAGATGATGATCGAGAAATGTAACCGTGCACGTAAAGTTGTAATCACTGCAACTCAAATGCTTGATTCTATGATCAAAAACCCTCGTCCAACTCGTGCAGAAGCGGGTGACGTTGCGAACGCAATCATGGACGGTACTGACGCAGTAATGCTTTCTGGCGAAACAGCAAAAGGTAAATACCCTGTTGAAGCGGTAACTATCATGGCGCAAATCGCTAAACGTACTGACTCTGTACTTAAAGCTGAACTAGGTTCTCGTCTAGACAGCCCACGTCTACGTATCACTGAAGCGGTATGTAAAGGCGCTGTAGATACTGCTGAGAAACTAGCTGCTCCACTTATTGTTGTTGCAACTGAAGCTGGTAAATCTGCTCGTTCAGTTCGTAAATACTTCCCAACAGCGAACATCATTGCTGTAACAACTAACGCTAAGACTGCTGCACAGCTTGTTCTTTCTAAAGGTGTTACTCCAGTGGTTGTTGATGCTTACGAAAGTACTGATGACTTCTACCGTCAAGGTAAAGAAATTGCGCTATCTTCTGGCCTAGGCAAGAAAGGCGATATCATTGTTATGGTTTCTGGTGCACTCGTTGCTTCAGGTACTACTAACACTGCATCTGTACATGTTCTTTAATTAGAACCCAAATTTGATACTAAAAAGCCGGAGCATCTGCTCCGGCTTTTTTAATTATTTTTTATCGTTATTCGTAAAGGTCTACCAGCCAAAAAACTCTTTATGGTGGGTGTTAAGTAGTAACACCATTGGAAGAAAATAAAGCGCGCTTAATTTTATTCCCAGCACCAATAAAGCGCTAATTGTCAGCCTCACTAGAAAATGATTAACCATACCCTGCCTCATGTTGCCAGAGTGTTTTAGCTTCCTTCTTTTTACTGAGCCGAGCTGAGTAAAAACCATAAATAGGAAAACCGGATCACTACTGATTAAAAAAACAACAGTTTACTTATTGTACAGTTTAGCTCAAGTAAAAAATTAAATTAGACTTTAGTCGATTCGTAATAAAAACGTGACATCAAGCAACCTCATCTGTCGTCAGACAGAGAGAAACTTGATTTCTACCAAGAGTTTTAGACTCATAGAGAGCAATATCCGCACATTTATAAGAGCGAGTGCTGTCTTGAGAAAGGTCAGAAATACCGGCACTTATGGTGATAGTTAGACTTTCGTCTAACTCAATGGCTTGTCTTAAACGTTCAACAACCAACTGCGCCTCTGGAGTTGAAGTGTGAGGCATGATCACTGCAAACTCTTCTCCGCCGATACGAGCAAGAAAATCTGTCACTCTAAGTTTTTCCGAGAGAACATCTGAGACTTTTACGATCACTTTGTCACCCTGATCATGTCCCTGCTCATCATTGACACGCTTAAAGTAGTCAATATCAATTAAGCACAAGCAGACCGAATAATCATCTGGGTATCGTTCTACAAGTTGAGTCTGTAACGTTAACTCTCTTTCAAATTTTCGGCGGTTCCAGAGATGAGTGAGTGAATCTTTCTCACTCAATTCTCTGAGTCTGTTCTCCAGCTCTTTTCGCTCGGAAATATCGACTATAGATGTGATGTAGTAACTAACTTTCCCTGCTTCAATGATTGCCTGAATTCGCATGATGGTTGTCAGCAACTGGCCTTCTGGTGTGACACACTCGACTTCACCCTCCCAAAGATTATTTTGATCAACTTGTTCAAGTACATTCAGAATGAACTCCATGCCATTGTGGCTGAGTAAAGTTTTAAGAGCATTGTGACCGCGAACCTCTTTACTGGATAAGCCAATCATGGTTTCAAACTCTCTGTTCACCATGATCACTTGATGAGACTTGTCTGAAATCATCACCGCAGTCATACCATCTAACGCAGCTCGAGCAAGCTTACTTTCGATATTACGGTGATAATAATGCAGTGACATAGAAACCGTTGGCAAAGCAAAAACCAACATGATCATGAAGACGAAGAAGCCCTCTTTGACTATATCATTCAGCTCATGTCGCGCTCGATCATAGAGTTGCTTAGGAGTAAAACGAATAACCAGATGAATGTTCTGACCAAAAAACTTATCGATAGGCTTAAAGACAATAAGATTCATATCTTCCATCAGATAGTTGTGATCTGATGCTTGTGCTTGCATCACTTCCCAAGTTTTAGGGAAGAAGGTAGCGAGGTCAAATCCATGGTATTGATTAGTCATATCACCATAGAAAGGCAACATGTTCTTTCCTGTTACCATATATCCATTGCTACCGACGATAGCTGGCGTTAAGTCATTTTTCGGGGAGTAATTGAGCTTATCAACCATCATCGACATATCGACTGAAATTACGATATATCCTTTTCGAGCGCCAAGGACAGAAACTGGAGATATGACTAATATCGTTGGTGTGTATGGTTTGGTAAAAGTATCCGGATCACTTGCCAGTTCTTCCGCCCATACCCCAACTTCATCTTCAGCCAGTGATTGTGCATATTGAAAAAATGAGGTTTGAGAAATGTCTACTACATCGTCTAACGCTTTGGTCCGGTGAATACTTGGCAGGTAATCGACATGGACAGTATCTACACCTTTCACATCAATAAAACCAATACCATCAAACCATTTTTGACCATTAGCCGTTGACGCCAATGCCATTTGAAGCTGATTACGAGTAACTAAGTTTGGAGACTCTACATAGTTGTAAGCGCTGCGTCCGTGACTTAAAAGAGAGATAGTCGAAAAGACCTGATCTCTTAAATTGCGGTATTCCTGCTCACTGTATGAGAGTTGATTAATCGCTTCACGTATAGAACGGTGATTGCTCGTATCTTGAACTTGATCGTATCGATAAGAGTAGAAAGTGACGATACCTGCTGTGATAAGGGCACAGGCTATGAGAAAAGCGACAATGATTTTAGAATATCTCATAACCCAGACTGACAATTAGCAACAAAAGCAAAGGCGCGCATTATATCACCATTGAAGCTAATCTGAATAAAAAAGTAGCGCTGAAATAAAAGCACACGTAATAAAAAACGTTAGGAACGCCGCATACTATTACGATAATTATCAACAAGTTACTATTCAATCAAGCTTATAGATAACGTTCACATTATCTCGGATGATCAATGTGGAATCTTGGTAGCTGTTGCTTACCGCTGACTCTTCACTAAATGTCGCAGCTCGAGTTAGTACCGCTTTTCTCATCGGAGCATTGTAGTCGATACGCCAAACACCATCTAATTTACGCCCAAATCCCTCAGCTAAAGACTGTGCTTTCTGTTGAGCATCTTTAATTGCAGCCATACGCGCTTGTTGCTGATATTTGTCTTCATCACGGACTTTTAATTGAATATCGTCGACTTGATTAATTTTCTCTTCTAGGGCGATATCCAAATACTCGTTCAACTTAGATAAATCATCGACTTCAACAGAGACATTTCTGATGGCACGATAACCTACTAGTTCAGGCTTACCGGTTTTTGGATAATGATATTGCGGAGTTAAGTAGAGGTTTGAACTGGTTATTTGAGACTCTTTGACACCTGCTTGAGTAAGACGCTTGATAAACGAAGTGACTATGTTATCGACACTCTCTTTCGCTTGTTCCGCATTCATTGTGATTTCGACGACTTTAACCGAAAACTCTGCCATATCTGGCGTCGCGATAACTTCACCATAACCAGACGTCGCCACATGCGGAAAGTCGAATTCCTGAGCTTGTGCAGCCATTGAAAACATACTCAATACCGCTAGAACTATTACAGAAAGTGCTTTCATTTCATTCCCCTAATTCAAAACCTATTGCTCAATAATAGATGAAAAATATTTCAGTCCCAGCGTCAGTGTATGTAAATTACACAATTCTGACATGCTCACTGTGGCAAGTTTTTTCTCGCATACTCAACCAAAGCCTGTGAACATTTCTTCAAACTGCCTGTTTCTAGCTGCCAATGATGCCAGTAAAGTTTCTGATCTATATACATCCCCGGCGTGATATCCATGAGTAACCCTTTTGCCAGTTCTTCTGCTATTTGGATCTTCGGAATCATGCAATAACCGAATCCCGCTACTGCTGCTTTTACACAAGCTTCAGAGCTACCCACTGTGTGTTTAACTTCACTGACCATTTCAAAACCAAAATGATCGTAAACAAAGCGTTCATTGATGAAGTCTTGCCTGTCGAACGCAACCGCTGGTGCCGTTTGTAAAGTTTGTATGCTGACTCCCTGAGGGAAATAGCGACAATAAAAATCGGGTGATGCGACACACAAGTAAGGCATATCACCGAGCAGAACTGCGTTACAACCCGGCAAAGTTCTAGGTGACTGGCTGATCGCACCAATCACTTCTCCGTTCTTAAGTTTATCCAGTGTTCTACGTTCATCATCGACAACCAGATGAATTTCCAAATTACTTTGTTTCATTGCCTCCGCAATAGCAGGCAATAGCCATGTGGCCAGACTGTCCGCGTTAGTTGCGATTGAAATCGAAATGGGCTTTTCACCGAAATCGTTGCTTAGATCTGGCAAAATATCCTGCTCTAAAACACAAACCTGACGATAGAGCCCAAGTAACTTCTGCCCTGCAGGTGTCACTCTTGGCGGGTTCTCTCTTACAAGTACAGGCTGAGCAAGCCATTTTTCTAGCTGCTTAATTCTTTGTGAGACCGCTGATTGCGAGACGCATAATACGGCAGCAGCTTTCTCAAAACTTCTTTGCAAGATAATCTGATCTAGAGCTTCAAGCCATCGATAATCTAATCCACGCACAATCTCACCATAAGTACCTCTAATGACGCATTAATATTATTAGTTTTATTTCTATCAATCTATACCGTATTTTTCATGCAACATTTATTAACTTAAACCTTAAAGAAACGACTATGAATTTTTGGATATTGCTACAGGGATTTAGCCTGGGTGCGACAATGATTATCCCCATTGGGGCACAAAATGCTTATGTTCTAAACCAAGGTATTAAAAGAAACCATCATCTTACTACCGCAACAATTTGCAGCGTGATGGATGTGTTCTTTATTTCTTTAGGTATTTTTGGCGGTGGTGCACTGCTTTCTCAAAATGAGACGCTACTGACCGTTGTTACTCTTGGGGGAATCGCATTTCTGACTTTTTATGGCTGGCTTTCATTTCGAGCTGCTCTTCAAAGTTCTGACGAACAGGAAAGCCAACCTCAAAAACTGGCTCGAGGGCGACGGGCGGTTATATTAGGTGCACTTGCGGTTACGGTATTAAACCCACATCTTTATTTAGATACAGTGGTTATTCTTGGCTCAATTGGCGGACAATTTGAAGGAAGCGATCGCCTTGCATTTGCTTTGGGAACTATGACCGCTTCTTTTGTTTGGTTCTATGGATTATCCATCGGAGCAGCCAAGTTAGCACCGGTACTATCCAAACCTAAGACAAAGAAAACCATCGACTTAATCGTAGCAAGCATGATGTTTATCATCGCCTTTGCTTTAGCCAAAAGTCTTTATACTCAGTGGTTCAACTAAAGAAAGTAGCAATCTATGTGAAAAGTCCATGTGAAAAATATGGACATAAAAAACGGAGGCTATTGCCTCCGTTTTTAGATTCATCATCGATATTAATCGACTTTGTTGAGATGAACATCCATTTGTGGGAATGGGATTTCAATACCGTTCGCATCCAACGCTTCTTTAATTGCTTGCATTGAATCGAAGTAAACACCCCAATAATCTTCTGTTTTACACCATGGACGTACGACAAAATTCACTGAAGAATCCGCTAGTGCCAATACACCAATTGTGATGTCTGGATCTTTCAGAATACGTGAGTCTTTCTCTAACGTTTCACGAATTACTTTTTTAGTTAACTTAAGATCAGCTTTATAAGAAACACCGATAACTAAATCTACACGACGAGTAGCGTGACGGGAATAGTTGGTAATTGAACCACCGATGATTGCACCATTTGGAACAACAACCATTTTGTTGTCTGGTGTTTTTAGAATAGTTTGGAAAATCTGAATCGCTTCAACCGAACCAGCTACCCCTGCAACTTCGACATAATCACCTGATTTAAATGGACGGAATCCAACAATCAACACACCCGCGGCAAAGTTAGAAAGCGAACCTTGCAGAGCTAAACCGATAGCTAAACCAGCCGCACCGATTACTGCTACTACAGAAGCAGTTTCAACGCCTACTCGGCCTAAAGCAGCAATTAGAACAATAACGAATAGAACATAGCGAACAAGACCATGGATAAACTCAACTACCGCTTTATCCATCTCTTTCTTATGCAGAACTTTAGCAACGCTACCCGCTACCGCTTTAACAATGATATTACCAATAATCAGGATAAGAATTGCCGAAACAATGTTCACCCCGTATTGAATTAATAAATCTGAATTACTGCTAAGCCAATCACTCATTTTATTCAATCCATCAGTAATTGGCGCTTCTATATCCAAAGATTCACCAGCCATACTTTCTTACCCTCTAAGACTCTTAATATTTTATAACCGATTATTTTACTCACTGAGCTTGTCTGGCATTACAAATCTGCACTGCTACTTTTCACTCACTGTGGGATTTATATGATATGACGTATAACTTCTTGCAAAGTCAGCTTTTTGCAAACAACAAAGCAAAAGGTTATCCCATCTATTTAGATCCTGTATCAGATTAAGCAATAAATTCACATTGTGCCAGTGCTTTGAATAAAATAGCTTTTCTGTCTCTTTACCAAGAAAAAAGCCCGCTCATCTGAGCGGGCTTGGCAAATCATCTAAAAATTTAGATTACAGTACGTCTACTGCGTTAAGGTCAGCAAATGCTTGCTCAAGACGCTTAACCATAGAAGCTTGACCAGCGCGTAGCCATACTCGTGGATCGTAGTATTTCTTGTTCGGAGCATCTTCACCAGTTGGGTTACCAATTTGACCTTGTAGGTAATCGTGGTTGTCTGCTTCGTATTGACGGATACCGTCCCAAGTTGCCCACTGTGTATCTGTATCGATGTTCATTTTGATAACACCGTAAGAGATAGACTCTTTGATTTCTGCTTCAGTAGAACCAGAACCACCGTGGAATACGAAGTTTAGAGAGTTCGCTGGAAGACCGAATTTCTCAGAAACGTAAGCTTGAGAGTCACGTAGGATAGTTGGAGTAAGAACAACGTTACCTGGCTTGTAAACGCCGTGCACGTTACCGAAAGAAGCTGCGATAGTGAAACGGTGGCTAACAGCGTTTAGTTTCTCATATGCGTAAGCAACATCTTCAGGAGAAGTGTATAGCTCAGATTGGTCCATATCTGAGTTATCAACGCCATCTTCTTCACCACCAGTACAACCAAGTTCGATCTCGATTGTCATGTTCATTTTAGCCATGCGCTCTAGGTACTTAGCACATGTTTCAACGTTCTCTTCTAGAGACTCTTCAGAAAGGTCTAGCATGTGAGAAGAGAATAGTGGCTTACCACTTTGTGCGAAGAACTCTTCACCAGCATCTAGTAGGCCGTCGATCCAAGGTAGTAGTTTCTTAGCAGCGTGGTCAGTGTGAAGAATTACAGGAACACCGTAAGACTCAGCAACAGCGTGAACGTATTTTGCACCAGCTACAGCGCCAAGAATTTGTGCACCTTGACCTTCTAGTTTAACGCCTTTACCTGCAAAGAAAGCAGCGCCACCGTTAGAAAATTGAACGATAACAGGAGCTTTAACTTTAGAAGCCGCTTCTAGTACGCCGTTCACAGAATCTGTGTTCACACAGTTAACTGCTGGAAGAGCGAAGCCGTTCTCTTTAGCTACTTGAAATACTTTTTGTACGTCATCACCAGAGATAACACCAGGTTTTACGAAATCGAAGATCTTAGACATGGATTTGATCCTATTTTCTGTCGTTTTAATAAATAAAAACGGTGAGTTTGAATTCTTTCATACGTCTGCTCACAACACTTGAAGTTTAACAGAACCAAGCTAGTTGCGCAGCAAACAATAAAGCGGAAAACTAATTTCCGCTTTATTAATAAATCATGATGATTAAGCTTTCGCGCGCTCTTCTAGCATCGCTACTGCAGGAAGTACTTTACCTTCAACGAATTCAAGGAAAGCACCACCACCAGTTGAGATGTAAGAAACGTCAGCTTTGATACCGAACTTGTCGATAGCTGCTAGCGTGTCACCACCGCCTGCTACAGAGAAACCTGCAGATTTAGCGATAGCTTCTGAAATGCCTTTAGTACCTGCTTCGAAGTTCTTGAACTCGAATACACCTACAGGGCCGTTCCAAAGGATAGTTTTAGCATTGCCAATGATTTCAGCAAGAGCCGCAGTTGAATCTGGACCTAGGTCGAAGATCATGTCGTCATCTTGAACATCAGCAACGTTCTTGATTTCAGCTTCTGCGTTTTCGTCGAATGCTTTCGCACATGCAACGTCAGTAGCAACTGGGATTGAACACTCTTTCATTAGTTTTTGAGCTGTTTCGATAAGGTCTGCTTCGTATAGAGACTTACCTACGTTGTGACCAGCAGCTGCGATGAATGTGTTCGCGATGCCACCACCAACAACAAGTTGGTCAGCAATTTTAGAAAGAGATTCTAGAACTGTTAGTTTAGTAGAAACTTTAGAACCACCAACGATAGCAACAAGTGGACGTTCTGGTTTGTCCATTGCTTTACCTAGTGCTTCAAGCTCAGCAGCAAGAAGAGGACCAGCACAAGCTACAGGTGCGTGCATACCAACACCGTGAGTTGAAGCTTGAGCACGGTGTGCTGTACCGAATGCGTCCATTACGAAAATGTCACATAGCGCAGCGTATTTCTTAGATAGTTCTTCTTCGTTTTTCTTCTCGCCTTTGTTAAAGCGAACGTTTTCAAGAACAACAAGCTCACCAGCGTTTAGCTCTAGGCCATCTAGGTAATCTTTAGCAAGTTTCACTTCGCACTCTAGTGCATCTTTTAGGTAGTTAACTACTGGTAGTAGAGAGAACTCTTCAGCATATTCGCCTTCAGTTGGACGACCTAGGTGAGAAGTCACCATTACTTTAGCGCCAGCTTCAATACAGTGTTTGATAGTTGGTAGTGAAGCTAGAATACGTGCATCAGATGTCACTTTGCCATCTTTCACAGGTACGTTTAGGTCAGCACGGATAAATACACGTTTACCTGCTAAATCCAGGTCAGTCATCTTGATTACAGACATGGTTTGTCCTCTCAAATATTAAAAAGAAAAGTTTCTGTAAGCCCGGCTATCCTGCCGAGCCTGTAAAATCATAAACTGCATACTAATATGGGGCACTAGATATTTATTTCAAGTTATAAAATAAATAATTTAGCCACCAAAGAGTAACTACTTTGCAGCCTGCATTGCTAACGCGGTATCAAGCATTCGGTTAGCAAATCCCCACTCGTTATCACACCAAACGAGCATCTTCACTAGATTCCCGTTACTCACTCGAGTTTGGCTGCCATCTACAATCGCACTGTGTGGATCGTGATTAAAATCGATGGATACGAGTGGTGATTCAGTATAGTCAACAATGCCGTGTAATGTACACTGAGATGCCTCTATCATGGTTTGATTTACG
The DNA here is from genome assembly GCF_037162405.1 of Vibrio sp. Hal054. Classification (NCBI taxonomy): domain Bacteria; kingdom Pseudomonadati; phylum Pseudomonadota; class Gammaproteobacteria; order Vibrionales; family Vibrionaceae; genus Vibrio; species Vibrio sp. Hal054. Next base: position 2,816,967 of record NZ_JARLUT010000001.1, read on the forward strand.
TCATTAACTTTCACATTTGCGTTAATAGTGACACTCAAATCCATCGCAGTAACATTTACTGTTGGAACTCGTACCGAAATCGCCTCAAATTTGTTAGAAAATTTCGGAAATATTCTTTCAATCCCTTTATGTAATTTTGTATCAACAGGGATAATAGATTGACTTGCAGAGCGGGTACGGCGTAAATCACTGTGGTAAGCATCGATCACTTGCTGGTCATTCATTGAAGAATGAATCGTTGTAATCGTGCCCGATTCAATACCAAAGGCTTCATCCAGCACTTTTATGATTGGCACAATACAGTTAGTGGTACAAGAACCATTAGAAACAATATGATGATCAGCAGTCAGCGTTTCGTGGTTTACACCATAAATAACAGTGTTATCAAGATCCGCCGAACCCGGATGAGAAAACAGTACCTTTTTGGCTCCAGCAGCAATGTGTTCTTCACCATCGGCTTTAGAACCATAAACGCCTGTGCAATCTAAAACGATATCGACTTCAAGATCTCGCCAAGGCAATAGATGGATATCTGGAGAGTGAAGAATTCGGACACTGTCAAACTCACCATTATCATGATGAACATATAAGTGTTCTTGGTCGTGAGAAATCTTTTTACCGAAACGACCATGACTGGTGTCGTACTGTAGCAAATGCGCCATAGCCTCAGGCTGAGCCAACTCATTTACAGCAACAACTTTTATCTGCTGAGCTTTGCCACTTTCGTAAACAGCGCGTAAAACGTTACGCCCTATTCGCCCGAATCCATTTATTGCGACTCTTAACATCCGTACCATCAACCGACTAAAATTTCGTGGCACAGATATTAACCGATGACAGCGTAAAGCGCACCCTTAACAGAGATGATCCAACCATTTATTTCACATTAAAAAAATCCCCGCACAATGGCGCAACGTAGTTCACTTAAGCGGAGCTGCCTTGCGATTAACAGGATATCGGGTCTTTGATATTTTTACCGCCCTAGGTCGATTAGGCTTAGGGCGTTTATCTATAAATAGGATAGACAAGTCCCCTCGCAGACTTTTTAGACGCTTCGGCGTATTACCTAAAGATACTGCTTTGCTCATCACTTTTAGTTGACTCGCAATGAACTGACAAGCGTACTTAAAGCTAATTTCATTGGGCATTCGACCATGCTCTACTGCCGCTTGACTGGCTTCTCGTCTCACCAAGTTATAGCCAAGCAGCAGCCCCCATAACTCTTGATAGACAAGTTCGACAGTCTTACTCCTCAGCACTAACGCATTGTGTTGCATTGAACTTTTTATATCACGATAACCTAATTCGATTTCCCATCTTTCATGGTAGAGTTCTGCGACTGACTGAGTGTCATACTCCTCTCTCGGGAGCGAGGTAAATACTGTTTTGGACTTCCCTTGCACTTCGTAGGTCACAGCCCTAACTTGCCATGCTTCAGGCAAGTCTGGATTTTTCTTACGCGCCTGTGGGGATACCTTCATCTCAACGAGCATGTCGTCACTCTCTTCATCGTCCAGAAGGGTGTATTTCACTCCTTTCTTTGCAGGTAACAACCAATGCCTGTTAGTGCCCCTATTTTGCAGAGAAAGAAGTAAGTCTGCACCATAAAAACCCTTATCCAATAAGGTCACGGAGTTATCAGGTAAGGAGTCAATAAAGGGCATAGCAAGAGGAATTTCGCCTCGACGATATGGGCTTATAGCCGCATCTACAATGACATGAGAGCGAACATTCATCATCGTCACCACCCTGAGTACTGGATGAGGCGTTTGCCTTTCGCTGGATGTATTTCCTGACCCAAAATGCTCTCGTAGCTCCGGTGTATCAGCAGTTCGAAAAAGGGCACCATCCACAGCGAAGACTTGTAAGCCTTGCCAAGTATCCTCAGGGTAACGCTCTAGACCCCACGTGTGACTGCATTGTCTAAACAACCATTCTGGAGCGGCTTTACCAAGGCGTTGCCTTGCTTGTGTTAAAGCACTTTTTGCTAACAACTCCTCATCAGCTAATCCCTCGGCACAGACATTCATTCGTCGTGCGATTTCTGCAATAGGTTCATTGCGAAAGAAAGCCATTCCAACAATAAGCCAAAGTACCATATCACTAGGTAAACGACGTCGACGAACGGTTGCTTTATCAGAAAGTGTTGCCGCTTTAGCAATCCACTCATCAGGAATATGCTCGGAGAAAGTGGCTAGCTGAGCAACATCAACAGGACTCTCTTCTAGAAAGTCGGCAAAATAGTTTTGAATAGACATAAAAAATCGGAAACCTATAAACAGGTTTCCGATTGTCTCTCATCAGAAGGATCGGTCAACTGATCCTTATCTGATCTACATTGCGCACAATGGCGGGGATTTCTATTCTTTATCGTATTTGATTAAGCAAGCAGTTCGTTTGCTTTCTCAACTACGTTTTCAACAGTGAAACCGAACATCTTGAACAGTTGGTCTGCTGGTGCAGACTCACCGAATGTGGTCATACCGATGATTTTGCCGTTTAGGCCAACGTACTTGTACCAGTAATCCGCAATACCGGCTTCGATAGCGATACGTGCAGTTACGTCAGCAGGAAGTACTGCTTCACGGTAAGCTGCGTCTTGCTTGTCGAATGCGTCTGTTGATGGCATTGAAACAACACGTACTTGTTTGCCTTCAGCGGTAAGTTGCTCAGCCGCTTTAACAGCCAATTCAACTTCAGAGCCTGTTGCAATCAAGATTAGCTCAGGTTTGCCTGCACAATCTTTCAGGATGTAACCACCTTTAGCGATGTCAGCCACTTGCTCTGCTGAACGTGCTTGCTGCGCTAGGTTTTGACGAGAGAAGATAAGCGCTGTTGGCGCATCTTTACGCTCGATAGCCAGTTTCCAAGCCACTGCTGATTCTACTTGGTCACATGGACGCCATGTGCTCATGTTTGGAGTCAGACGTAGAGAAGCCGTTTGCTCAACCGGTTGGTGAGTTGGACCATCTTCGCCAAGACCGATAGAGTCGTGCGTGTACACTTGGATGTTTTGCACTTTCATCAGTGCCGCCATGCGCAGTGCGTTACGTGCGTACTCCATGAACATCAGGAAGGTTGCGCCGTAAGGAACGAAACCACCGTGTAGCGCGATACCGTTCATGATAGCCGTCATACCGAATTCACGAACACCGTAATGGATGTAGTTACCTGATGCATCTTCTGGTGTGATTGACTTAGAGCCAGACCACATGGTGAGGTTAGAAGGAGCAAGGTCAGCCGAGCCGCCCATGAATTCAGGTAGCATTTTACCGAATGCTTCTAGTGCGTTTTGAGACGCTTTACGTGATGCAATGTTGGCTGGGTTAGCTTGAAGCTCAGCAATCACTGCGTTCGCTTTCTCTTCCCACTCAGCAGGAAGTTCGCCGTTCACACGACGCTTGAATTCTGCTGCTAGCTCTGGGTATGCTGCTGCGTATGCTGCGAATTTTTGTTCCCATGCCGCTTCTTTTGCTGCGCCTGCTTCTTTGGCATCCCAGTTCGCGTAGATATCTGCTGGGATTTCAAATGGTGCGTGTTCCCAACCTAGGAATTCACGTGCCGCTTGGATTTCATCTGCGCCTAGTGGAGCTCCGTGACAGTCGTGAGAGCCGGCTTTGTTTGGTGAACCAAAACCGATGATTGTTTTAGTACAGATTAGAGTTGGACGACCTGTTTCTGCTTTCGCCGCTTCAATCGCTGCGTTGATTGCGTCAGCATCGTGACCATCAACGGCAGGAATAACGTGCCAGCCGTATGCTTCAAAACGTTTTGGTGTATCGTCAGCGAACCAACCTTCTACATGACCATCGATAGAAATACCGTTGTCATCCCAGAATGCAATCAGTTTGCCCAGACCTAGAGTACCTGCAAGAGAACATGCCTCGTGCGAGATACCTTCCATCATACAACCGTCGCCCATGAACGCGTACGTGTAGTGGTCAACAATCTCATGGCCTTCTTTGTTGAACTGAGCAGCAAGCGCTTTCTCAGCCAGCGCCATACCGACAGCGTTAGTGATACCTTGACCTAGAGGGCCAGTCGTGGTTTCAACACCCGGTGCGTAACCGTACTCAGGGTGACCCGGAGTTTTCGAGTGAAGCTGACGGAAGTTTTTAAGGTCGTCGATTGAAAGCTCGTAACCAGTCAGGTGAAGCAGTGAGTAAATCAGCATCGAACCATGACCGTTAGAAAGGATGAAACGGTCGCGGTCAGCCCAGTTAGGGTTTTGTGGGTTGTGGTTTAGGTGCGAACGCCAAAGTACTTCAGCGATATCCGCCATACCCATTGGGGCACCTGGGTGGCCAGAGTTAGCTTTTTGAACACCGTCCATGCTCAGAGCACGGATTGCATTTGCCAGTTGTTTGCGAGACGCCATGTCAGCTCCTGATTGATTTAAGCGAAGTGAAATATACCCATCTATAATGGGTGGTATTGTTACAAAGCCCCTAGATCACTGCAATCGTTTACTTGACCGTTGAAGCAATTTTGTCGGATGTGCACGGATAAAATTGCAAGTTAAAGAGAGAACACAAGCAAACGTTTGGTTATATCTAAAAGTAAAAAAGAGCTTGTAATTTAAGCATTCAAAACTAAAATAGCCGTCTAGATGTAGAAACACCTACATAATGAACACTTTTCAAAGTAGTAAGGAAACATTCTTTGCTACTTTTTGACTATCTATATTGGAGCTATCATGGCTAAGCACCTGTTTACTTCTGAATCAGTATCAGAGGGACATCCGGATAAAATCGCAGACCAAATCTCAGATGCGGTCCTAGATGCCATTTTGGAACAAGATCCTAAAGCACGTGTTGCTTGTGAAACTTACGTAAAAACCGGCATGGTTATGGTCGGTGGTGAGATCACGACTTCAGCATGGGTTGATATTGAAGAGCTTACGCGTGAAACTGTTCGTGAAATCGGTTATGTCCATTCAGATATGGGCTTCGATGCTAACTCATGTGCAGTTCTAAACACCATTGGTAAACAGTCTCCAGACATCAACCAAGGTGTAGATAAAGCTGATCCTAAAGATCAAGGCGCAGGTGACCAAGGTATCATGTTCGGTTACGCAACAAACGAAACTGACGTATTGATGCCAGCACCAATTACTTACTCTCACCTACTTGTTCAAAAACAAGCTGAAGTTCGTAAGAACGGCACGCTACCTTGGTTACGTCCAGATGCAAAATCTCAGGTAACGTTCCAATACGATCAAGGTAAGATTGTTGGTATCGATGCAGTCGTTCTTTCAACTCAACACTGTGATTCAATCTCTACTCCAGATCTACGTGAAGCAGTGATGGAAGAGATCATCAAACCTGTACTTCCTGCGGAATGGTTGAGCAAAGAAACTAAATTCTTCATCAACCCAACTGGCCGTTTCGTAATCGGTGGCCCAATGGGTGACTGTGGTTTGACTGGTCGTAAGATCATTGTTGATACCTACGGCGGTGCAGCTCGTCACGGCGGCGGTGCATTCTCTGGTAAAGATCCATCAAAAGTTGACCGTTCTGCAGCATACGCAGCGCGCTACGTAGCGAAAAACATTGTCGCAGCTGGTATGGCTGATCGTTGTGAAATCCAACTTTCATACGCAATCGGTGTTGCAGATCCAACATCTATCATGGTTGAAACGTTCGGTACTGAAAAAGTGTCTCACGACATCATCATAGAAGCAGTTCGCCAATTCTTCGACCTACGTCCATACGGTCTGCAAGAGATGTTGAACCTACTTCAACCTATCTATAAGAAAACAGCTGCTTACGGTCACTTTGGTCGTGAAGAGTTCCCTTGGGAAGCAACTGACAAAGTTGAATTACTACGCGATTTCGCAAACATCAAGTAATTCAAAATGCTTTACTGACAAGCCCTCGCCATCTGGCGGGGGCTTTTCTTTTTCAGCTTAGCTAAATCAGTAGCGGTTTAAATTTCCATCAGTCGATTTGTATTTTCCTACCTTATCTACAATAGTTAACAAAGTAATAGTTAATAAAATGTTACAAGAACTCGGTCGTTTTCTTAGAAAAACTAGGAAAAACCCATTTTTTAATTCACTGCCATATTGTTTTGGGAGGATTTATGCCTCGTACAATAGACCCTTCTGACTTCAAGCAAAAAGACAAAGAAGTCAGTCATCAAGAATATGCTCGCACACTGCCTTGCAATAAAGTGGAAATCTCCGCACCTCTTCACTGGCTTGCTCTTGGCTTACACGACTTTATTCGCTTACCTTTAATCAGCGCATTTTATGGACTCTGCTTTATGGCTGCTGCTGTTGGCATTGTTCTGCTTATTCAATGGCAAGGCACTCATCTTGTCGTGATGCCAGCTCTAGTGGTTTACATGTTAATTGGCCCTTTCCTAGCACTTGGCCTTTATGATGCAGCTTGGCAACGAGAACGAGGCAAAGAAAGTAGCTTATTACATTCAATGAAAGCCATTACGCGTAATAGCACATCACAGTGGATGTTTGCGGTCGCACTGGCTGTTGCGATGATTTTCTGGATGAGAATCGCTGCACTCTTGCACGCACTCTATCCATCGGTACAAGGAGCACCACTGACCGACTTCCTCCCATTCTTAGTCATCGGCTCTCTTATTGGCTTCATTATTGCCAGTGTCATTTTCAGCATCTCCGCGTTTTCAATTCCTTTAATGATGGAAAGACGTGTCGATGTGATGACAGCCATTTTCAGCAGCTTTAACGCAGTGAAATCCAACATTCCAGCGATGATTGTCTGGGCGGCAATTATCTGCGGCGGTATTTTAATCGGCTTCGCAACTTACGGAATTGGCATGCTCTTTACCATGCCGATACTCGGATATGCCACATGGCATGGTTACCAAGCAACGATTAAGAAGAAACATCAACCATAGGGTCTCCTCCTTCTTTTTATCATCTTGGCTCGAAACACTACTCAATGATAAAAAGAGGTTTGATGTTATAATTTCCCCGCTATTACCTGACTAAATAGGTATTAGTGGGGAATTTTTTGGAGCCAGACTTGACCGATTTTCAACTTCAATACCGAGCATTGTCACAAGTAAAAAAGTGTGTAGACATCGCTTCTCGATACTTCAAACGCCAGTTCGACCTGCCAGAAATCAGCTACCGACTGAGAGGAAAGGCTGCTGGAAAAGCGTATTTACAATTGTGGGAGATACGTTTGAATCCAGTGTTGTTCAAAGAAAATCAACAAGCTTTTCTCAATGAAGTCATACCTCATGAAATCGCCCATCTCATCACTTATGCTATCTATGGCCGAGTAAAGCCTCATGGTGCTGAGTGGCAAGCAGTCATGAATCAAGTATTCAATTTACCTGCTGAAACCACCCATAAGATGTCTGTCGAATCGGTTCAGGGAAAAACCTTTGCCTACCAATGCTCCTGTAGCCAATATCCTTTATCCGTCCGTCGCCACAATAAAGTATTGCGTAAACAGGCTACTTACCGCTGCCAACAGTGCAAACAAATGCTCACCTTTACTGGCATTCAACTCACCGGATAAGAGCTAATCAAACGTAACGGCCAAATAACTGCGAGTCACCCATAGATTTTTAACCATAGATAGCGATAAATTTCTCAACTAGATTTCAACTTAGAGAATGTTAGACTGTAAAAAACAATAAAATACAGTCCAACATATGCTTAATTATCGCTTTCTGCTGACATCAGCTTTGCTGCTTGTTTCTCACACTTCTTTCGCCGATTTTCCAAGCTCTTTTTCCAGCGCTAAAAACGAAGCTTTGAAAATTTATAAAGATCACCCAACCTCTTTTTACTGCGGCTGCGATATTTCGTGGCAGGGTAAGAAAGGCATTCCTGACTTAGAGAGCTGTGGATATAAAGTCCGCAAACAACAAACCCGAGCTAGCCGCATTGAATGGGAGCACGTAGTGCCTGCCTGGCAATTTGGCCACCAGCGTCAATGCTGGCAAGAAGGCGGACGTAAACTCTGTAGCAACAGCGATGCAGTGTTTCGCCGCATGGAAGCAGATCTGCACAACTTAACGCCAGCAATTGGAGAAGTGAACGGTGATCGTTCCAACTTCAACTTTAGCCAATGGAATGGAACTTCAGGCGTCACCTACGGACAATGCGAAATGCAGGTCGATTTCAAACAACGCAGCGCTATGCCACCATCAAGAGCCAGAGGTGCAATTGCACGAACCTATCTTTACATGAGTAGCGAACACGGATTTAAACTGTCAAACTCGCAAACCAAACTTATGCAAGCATGGAACAAAACCTACCCTGTCGATGAGTGGGAATGCGAAAGAGAAAGGCGAATATTCAAAGTTCAAGGCAACAGAAATCCATTTGTCTATGAACAGTGCTCAAAGTAAAGCCTGACGATAACTATCAGAACCTATCTAGGCATATAAACCCAGACCGATAAATGAGGGGTGATTCACATTTCCCCCTTGTTTTTTCGGCACAAAGCATCCATGTTAGATGCGAGATATCCCACACTATTGAATAGCAATACTCAAGCTACTTGAAGTTGCAGGTAGGCGGCAAGTGAGTGAATCCCCATGAGCATAGATAAACTATGTGATTGGGGTGAACGAACGTAGTCAACACCGCTGCAGCTTCAAGTAGGAAGAGTATATTTTGATTAGGAAACAACACATGCGCATTCCCCGTGTCTATCATCCGCAGCCCATTACGCAGTTAGGCAAAATTAACCTCGACGATGATGCAGCAAACCACATTGGTCGAGTACTGCGCATGAAAGAAGGACAAGAAATCCTTCTGTTTGATGGTAGCGGTGCAGAGTTTCCAGCAGTCATCAGCGAAAGTGGCAAAAAACATGTGACGGTTGAAGTTACAGAACGTGTCGAATCCAGCAGCGAATCACCACTTGATTTGCATTTAGGGCAAGTGATTTCGCGTGGCGACAAAATGGAGTTCACCATTCAGAAATCTGTTGAGTTGGGTGTAAACACAATCACTCCATTGTTGTCAGAGCGATGTGGCATAAAGCTGGATGAAAAACGCTTTGAGAAGAAACTTCAACAATGGCAAAAAATCGCCATCAGCGCTTGTGAGCAGTGCGGTCGAAACGTGGTACCCGAAATTCGTCCTGTGATGGAATTAGAACAGTGGTGTGCAGAGCCAAGTGATGCACTGAAACTCAACCTTCACCCTCGCGCTCAATACTCAATTAATACACTTCCTGAACCGGTTACTAAAGTACGTCTGTTAATCGGTCCGGAAGGTGGTCTTTCTGAAAAAGAAATCGATATGACCACCAAATACAACTTTGAAGAAACGTTGCTTGGACCTCGCGTCCTGCGTACAGAAACCGCAGCGTTAACCGCAATTACAGCTTTACAAGTTCGTTTTGGCGATCTTGGATAACGGAGACTTCCAATGATTAAACTCGGCATCGTAATGGATCCAATTTCATCCATTAATATCAAGAAAGATTCTAGCTTCGCGATGATGTTAGAAGCGCAGCGTCGCGGCTACGAAATTCATTATATGGAAATGAATGATCTACACTTAGATCAAGGTGTGGCTATCGCAGATACAAAAATCGTCACACTGAAAGAAGATCCAAACGGTTGGTACGAGTTCAAATCTGAGCAAACTATTAAGTTATCTGAGCTAGATGCTGTATTAATGCGTAAAGATCCACCTTTTGATACTGAATACATTTACGCAACTTACATTCTAGAGCGTGCAGAAGATGAAGGTACGCTGATCGTCAACAAGCCACAGAGTCTTCGTGACTGTAACGAAAAACTGTTTACTGCATGGTTCCCAGAGCTGACTCCAACCACAATCGTGACTCGTAAAGCGGAAAAAATTAAGCAATTCAGAGAGCAACATGGTGATGTGATCTTAAAACCGCTAGATGGTATGGGCGGTGCATCAATTTTCCGAGTGAAAGAAGGCGATCCAAACGTCTCTGTGATTATCGAAACACTGACTAATCACGGCCAAAACTACTGTATGGCGCAAACCTTCGTTCCAGATATTAGTAATGGCGACAAGCGTATTCTGGTTGTAGATGGTGAGCCGATGCCTTACTGCTTAGCTCGTATTCCAGCACAAGGGGAAACGCGTGGTAACTTGGCAGCAGGCGGTCGTGGTGAACCTCGCCCACTAAGTGAAACTGATAAAAAAATTGCACTTGCCGTGGCACCGACACTGAAAGAAAAGGGTCTAATTTTTGTAGGCCTAGATGTGATTGGAGACAAGCTGACTGAGATTAACGTAACCAGCCCTACCTGTATTCGTGAAATTGAAGCGGCTTACGATATCTCTATCACTGGCAAGTTAATGGATGCCATTGAGACACGCATAAAAGCAATGGCGATGTAATACCAATCTTTGAGGTTGGAGACACTATGAATCTTACAAATCATTTTCTCGTTGCGATGCCGAGCATGAAAGATCCTTACTTCAAACACAGTGTGATTTACATCTGTGAACATAATGAAGAAGGTGCTATGGGGCTTATTATTAATGCGCCTATAGATATTACTGTCGGCGGAATGTTGAAGCAGGTTGAGATAGAACCTGCTTACCCACAGTCGCAAAGTAAAAGCCTTAAAGAGCCTGTTTTCAATGGCGGTCCGGTTTCAGAAGATCGCGGGTTTATTTTACACAGACCCAAAGATCATTATGAATCCAGCATTCGCATGACAGACGATATCGCGGTGACCACTTCCAAAGATATCCTAACGGTTTTGGGTACTGACGCAGAACCAAAAGGTTATCTCGTTGCCCTTGGCTATTCGGGTTGGGAAGCCGGTCAACTAGAAAGCGAGCTATCGGAAAACTCTTGGTTAACCATAGAGGCGGACTCGGATCTGATTTTCAATACTCCGACCCGAGACAAATGGAACAAAGCAATTCAAAAGCTGGGAATCGACCCTATCCAGTTATCTGGTGAAGCTGGCCACGCCTAGCCCAATTAACAGCGCTCAATATCAATTGAGCGCTTCTGTTTTTATTTAAACAAAGTTTCAAAAGAGTTTTACATGTCGCGAACTATTATGGCCTTCGACTACGGCACCAAAAGTATTGGTAGCGCCATCGGTCAGGAAATTACTGGCACCGCCTCACCACTGAAAGCGTTCAAAGCCAATGATGGTATTCCGAATTGGGATGATATCGAAAAGCAGCTTAAAGAGTGGAAACCTGATCTTGTCGTGGTTGGTTTGCCGACTGACTTACATGGTAAAGATCTAGAAACCATTACCCCAAGAGCCAAAAAGTTTGCCCAGCGTCTTCATGGCCGCTTTGGCGTTCAGGTTGAACTGCACGATGAGCGTTTATCAACAGCTGAAGCGCGAGCTGAACTTTTCTCGATGGGCGGATACAAAGCGCTCAGTAAAGGCAATATTGACTGCCAATCTGCGGTGATCATCTTAGAAAGCTGGTTTGAAAGCCAGTGGGGTGAATAAAACTCTACGCTGAAAGCAGAGACAAAAAACGCGCTCTATCAGCGCGTTTTTTATTAGTTCATATCGATTTTCACATTGGCGAGAGAGCTTGCATTTGGAGAGTCTCCACGCTGAGTTTTTAACATCATGCGCAAATCATTGGCAGAATCGGCGCTGTGCATTGCATCTTGTTCAGTGATCTTATCTTCCACCAACAATTGATACAACGCTTGATCGAAGGTCTGCATACCAATCTCTTTCGATTTAGCCATTGTTGTTTTCAGCTCATGCAGTTCGCCTTTGCGAATCAAATCTGAAACGCGAGGTGAATTGAGTAAGATCTCAAACACACCGTGGCGACCTTTACCATTTTTATCGCGAATAAGCTGCTGACCGACTACACCTCGTAAGTTCATCGACAAATCAAACAAGAACTGCTCTTTTTGCTCTTTAGGTACTAGATGAAGAATACGCTCTAACGCTTGGTTGGCGTTGTTCGCATGCAGAGTTGCCATACACAAGTGCCCTGTTTCAGCAAAGGTCATCGCATATTCCATAGTCTCTCGACTGCGGATTTCACCAATCAAAATCATGTCTGGCGCTTGGCGAAGAGAGTTCTTCAGGGCGACTTCGTAACTTTCGGTATCTAAACCCACTTCTCGCTGAGTGACGATGCATTTTTGATGTTCGTGTACGAACTCAATCGGATCTTCAACCGTTAAGATATGTCCACTGCGATGACGATTACGATATCCCGTCATTGCTGCCATAGTGGTGGATTTACCAGAGCCTGTCGCGCCGACAACTAGCACCAAGCCTCGCTTGGCAATCGAGAGATCCTGCAAAACTGCTGGCAGATTGAGTTCTTCAAATGTCGGAATTTGCGTTTCGATACGTCGAATTACAGCGCCCGGTAACTCACGTTGGAAAAAAGCACTCACCCTGAAACGCCCATTGCCCCGAACAACCGCAAAGTTCGCTTCGTGTGATGCGTTAAACTCAGCTTTACGTTCTTCATCCATCATTTCATGCAACAGAACAAACACCTCTTGCTGTGAAAGCTTCTCCCCTTGCGGACGCATTTCACCATCCACACGCAACAATACCGGTGCGCCGACAGTAATATATAAGTCCGACGCTTTTAGCGAGGTCATCGCTTCAAGGTAGTGATTCAATTCCATTTCATTCGCTCTTAAAAGGTTGAGATTTCAGACTCAATCTTCTTCTGTACTTCCGCTGGATCAACTAAACCTTGAGCAATCAGCTGTTTGGAGTTTTGATCCATGGTCTGCATTCCGTGAGCTGCGCCGGTTTGGATGATCGAATACATCTGAGCCACTTTATCTTCACGGATCAAGTTACGAATTGCAGGTGTCGCCAGCATGATCTCATGGCAAGCAACTCGACCACCACCAGTACGTTTTAGAAGTTTCTGTGCAATCACCGCGCGTAAGGATTCAGACAACATAGAACGCACCATATCTTTATCGTTGCCCGGAAACACATCAATAATACGGTCAATGGTTTTTGCTGCCGAACTGGTATGCAGCGTACCAAAAACAAGGTGTCCTGTTTCCGCAGCTGTCAGAGCTAAACTAATGGTTTCTTGGTCACGCAACTCACCGACCAGAATGACATCTGGATCTTCACGCAGTGCTGAACGCAGTGCATTTTTGAAACTGTGCGTATCGCGGTGAACTTCGCGTTGGTTGATCAAACACTTATCGTTGCTGTGAACGAACTCGATTGGATCTTCAATAGTAAGAATATGCTTGTTGTGATTCTTGTTAATGTAATCAACCATCGCAGCCAAAGTTGTGGATTTACCAGAACCCGTTGGCCCAGTCACCAGAACCAGACCTTTTTCATAATTGGCAATTTTGCTGAAAATCTCTGGCGCATCTAACTGGTCAAGAGTAGGAATAACTGTCGGGATGGTTCGAAATACCGCAGAACAGCCGCGGGCCTGATGGAAAGCGTTGACACGAAAGCGCCCTACATCCGAAAGTTCAAAAGAAAAATCCACTTCGAGTTTTTCTTCAAACTCACTGCGCTGAGCATCATTCATCACTTCAAACACTAGACGATGAACATCTGCATGGGTAAAAGCAGGTACGCCAAGCTTTCTTACTTCGCCATCTATACGTACCATAGGCGGAACACCTGCAGAAAGATGTAGATCTGACGCATTATGCTTTACACTAAAATCCAGTAACTCAGCGATATTCATTTATTTATTTTCCTTAGGGTCTGTAGACCAAATAAAGTCAGGCTATGAGTAGTATTCAACAAAATATCAAAGATATCATTTCACAAATTGAGCGCGCACAACAAAAGTGTGGACGTAGTCCAGACTCAGTGCAACTTCTCGCAGTGAGTAAAACCAAACCTGTCGAGGCAGTTCTAGAAGCGGCACAAGCCGGGCAACGCAGTTTTGGTGAAAACTACGTGCAAGAAGGCGTCGAAAAGGTTCAGTATTTTCAGCACAATCATCCCGAGCTTAAGCTAGAATGGCACTTCATTGGACCGCTGCAATCGAATAAGACTCGTCTTATTGCTGAAAATTTCGATTGGATGCACACCATTGACCGAGCCAAAATAGCTCAGCGACTCAGTGAGCAAAGACCAGCGAATTTGCCACCATTACAAGTATTGATTCAGGTTAACACCAGCGGAGAAGCTTCCAAATCAGGCATTTCCGAAAATGAAGTATTTGAACTGGCTGAATTGATTTCTGGCTTACCAAACCTCATGTTAAGAGGATTGATGTCGATTCCTGAGAACGTTTCAGACTATGAATCCCAATTTGCTGCGTTTAAAAAGCTCGCGGATTTAAAAGCAAAACTGGCTGAACGATTCCCTAATATCGACACCCTATCTATGGGGATGAGTGGCGATATGGAAGCAGCGATTGCAGCAGGCAGCACCATAGTTCGTATTGGTACCGCTGTATTTGGTCAGCGTGACTATAGTCGTTAGCAAAAGACAGTCCGTAAACAAAAGACAGCCATTAACAAAAATGGCAATCGCTAAAAAACTAACACTAAAATTTTTGGATAGAAGAGCAGACATGGAACAGAGAACAATCGCTTTTATTGGTGCGGGTAATATGGCTCATGCGATTATCGCAGGTCTTGTAGCCAGCGGTTATGATGCAAAGAAAATCATTGCAACAGCGCCGTCAGAGACGCGTCGCAAGCCACTGGAAGAGAAATACGGCATTCGTACCACCAGCGATAACCTTGCAGCAGCACATGAAGCGGATGTGGTTGTGTTGGCGGTTAAACCTCAGTTAATGGCTGATGTGTGTGCACCACTACAAGCGGTAGACTATTCAAACAAATTGGTGATCTCCATTGCTGCGGGTATTTCAGTGGCACGTTTCAATGAAATGCTGGCAACTGAACCGCAACTTGTTCGCGTGATGCCGAATACGCCATCGTTGGTAAACAAAGGCATGGCAGGTCTGTATGCAGCACAATCTGTTTCTCAAAAAGACAAGGATTTCACGTCAGAACTGATGTCTGCGGTAGGTGAATTGTGTTGGGTAGAACAAGAATCTGGCATCAACAGTGTGATTGCTGCGGCAGGTAGTGCGCCAGCTTATTTCTTCCTCTTCATGCAAGCCATGCAAGAAGAAGCAATGGCTCAAGGGTTTGATGAACAAACCGCTCGTCTGCTTGTCCAACAAGCGGCTCTGGGCGCTGCGGAAATGGTACAAGCCAACCCTGATGTATCACTGGCAACTCTACGCGAACAAGTGACATCTAAAGGTGGCACGACAGCTGAAGCTATCCGTACATTTAACGAAAATCATCTTTCAGAGATTGTTGCCAAAGCGATGCAAGCTGCGGTTTCAAGAGCTGAAGAGATGGAAAAACTATTTTAATTAGCGAAACACCTATACCCAAACTACTTAAAGTTGCAGGTAGGCGGCAAGTGAGTGAATCCCCATGAGCATAGATAACTATGTGATGGGGTGAACGAACGTAGTCAACACCGCTGCAGCTTCAAGTTGGAAGGGTACAAACAACTCGAACTAAGGGCTCTCTATGAATTCTATGAGTTTTCTAATCTCCACAGTGTTTGACCTTTATATCATGGTCGTGATCCTACGTATCTGGCTACAAGCAGCACGTGCAGATTTCTACAACCCATTTTCTCAATTTATTGTTAAAGCAACCCAACCTGTCGTAGCACCACTACGTCGTGTGATTCCATCAGTAGGTAGTGTTGATTTGGCGACAGTGCTGTTTGCCTACGTACTGTGTGTTTTGAAATTTGTGGCAATGATTCTTATCGCATCAGGCGGTGCAGTCAGCTTCAGTATTGACTTCCTGTTCCTTGGACTTCTGTCGCTGATAAAAGCAGCGGGCGGTTTACTGTTCTGGGTACTACTACTTCGCGCGATTCTAAGCTGGGTTAGCCAAGGCCGTAGCCCAATTGAGTATGTATTTCATCAACTGACAGAACCAATGCTGGCACCGATTCGTCGTATTCTTCCTCCTATGGGTGGTTTCGATCTTAGCGTGTTAGTACTGTTTATTGTGTTGCAGTTTGCCAACTTCCTGATGGGCGATATCATCGGTCCTATCTGGTATCAACTATAATGAAAGCAGCTTGGTTTGATGGTGACGACTTAATTTTACGGCTCTATATTCAGCCGAAAGCCAGTCGTGACAGCATTGTTGGTTTGCATGGTGAAGAGCTAAAAATCGCAATAACAGCTCCACCCGTTGACGGTAAAGCCAATGCCCATCTCACCAAGTATTTAGCCAAACAATGCAAAGTGGCTAAAGGGCTGATAGAAATAGAAAAAGGCGAACTTGGCAGGCATAAACAGATCAGAATTATTTCGCCTGCTGAGATACCTAAAGAAATTCAAGCCATTATTCAATAACCAAACTTTCATTCCCCACTCCTATGTGGGGAATGTTTTTAGTCTAGATCAACAAGGAAACGACCATGCGCCAGTGGATGATAGCTCTGCTACTTACCTTTGCCGCTCTGCCAAGCTCAGCAGAGCAGTTTCAGAACATCAAAGATATTGAAGTGCACTACTCTGCTTTCAATTCGACGTTTTTAACCCCTCAAGTCGCACGCAGCTATAAACTCACTCGCAATGGTTATTCTGCCATTCTGAATATTAGCGTGTTAGACACTTCATCTCTGGGTAAACCAGCGGTTGAGGCAAAAGTGTCAGGGAATGTGAGAAGTTTATTAGGTAACATTCGCGACCTTGAGTTTACTGAGCTCAAGGAAGGCGAAGCCATCTACTACTTGGCTGAATTTCCGATTAACAACGAAGAAGATTTAATCTTTGATATCGATGTTAATGCTGGCAATAAAGGTGCAGGCAAAGTTAAATTCACCCAAAAATTTTATGTTGAAGAATAACGTCGAACATAGAGATAACAGAAAATGAAAAAGATTGTATTAGCGACTGGCAACCAAGGCAAAGTTCGTGAAATGGCTGACTTGCTGGCTGATTTTGGTTTCGACGTTGTCGCTCAAAGCGAATTCAATGTCTCTGAAGTGGCAGAAACAGGCACAACTTTTATTGAGAATGCGATTATCAAAGCGCGCCATGCAGCAAAAGAGACTGGCTTACCAGCGATTGCTGATGACTCTGGTTTGGAAGTCGATTATTTAAAAGGCGCACCGGGCATTTATTCCGCTCGCTACGCTGGCGAAGGCGCTTCCGATCAAGAGAACCTAGAAAAACTGCTTAACGCTATGCAAGGTGTTCCTGAAGCAGAGCGTACTGCTCGTTTCCACTGCGTATTGGTTCTGATGCGCCATGAAAACGATCCAACACCGATTGTCTGCCATGGCAAATGGGAAGGTCGCATTTTAGAGCAAGCACACGGCACCAACGGTTTTGGCTACGATCCTGTGTTCTTTGTCCCTGAAGACAATTGCGCTTCCGCTGAATTAGAACCTGCACGTAAGAAGCAGCTTTCTCACCGTGGTAAAGCACTGAAGAAACTGTTCCAAGCGATCGAAGAGCAAAATCAATAATGCTGACACCGCCTGATCTTAGCCTTTATGTACACATCCCTTGGTGTGTACAAAAGTGCCCATATTGTGATTTCAACTCTCATGCGCTGAAAGCTGAGATCCCAGAAGATCACTACATTGATGCTTTGCTTGAAGATCTTGATACCGATATTGAACGTTATCAACTTGCTGACGCTCCACGCCAACTGCACTCGATCTTTATCGGTGGTGGTACACCAAGCTTGATCTCTGCCGAGGGGATCAAGCGCTTATTGCAAGGTATTGAAGAGCGAATAGCGTTTAAACCGAATATTGAAATCACCATGGAAGCCAATCCGGGCACGATTGAAGCTGAACGTTTTGCTGGTTACAGAAAAGCGGGTGTCACTCGTATCTCGATAGGCGTGCAAAGCTTCGCGCCTGAAAAGCTGCAACGTCTTGGTCGAATTCACGGTAAAGATGAGGCTCTGCGAGCCGCAAATCTGGCGCATACCATTGGACTCACTAGCTTCAATTTAGATTTGATGCATGGTTTGCCCGATCAAACCATTGAAGAAGCGTTAGCCGATCTCGATCAAGCCATCGAGCTAAATCCGCCACACCTATCTTGGTATCAGTTGACGATTGAACCTAACACCATGTTTTACTTCAAACCACCGACGTTGCCCGATGACGATGCATTGTGGGACATCTTTGAATTAGGACATAAGAAGCTCACCGAAGCCGGTTACGTGCAATATGAGATATCTGGCTACAGTAAGCCCGGTTATCAGTGCCAGCACAACCTGAACTACTGGAGATTTGGTGATTATCTAGGCATTGGTTGTGGCTCTCACGGCAAACTTAGCTTTAGTGATGGACGCATTGTTCGCACAACCAAAGTTAAGCACCCGAAAGGTTATCTAGCGGCATACCAGAACCTGACTAAACCATACTTGGATTCAGAGCAACTCGTGGCTGATGAAGATCGTCCTTTTGAGTTTTTTATGAATCGCTTCAGATTAATGGAGCCATGTCCGAAAGCCGATTTCGTCACAACCACAGGCTTAGAACTGGACGTGATTCAACCAACCATTAACTGGGCTTTGGATTTAGGTTATTTGAGCGAAGATGCTACACACTGGCAAATCACAGAAAAGGGCAAGTTGTTCCTAAATGATCTGCTTGAAGCATTTATGGCAGAAGAAGATTAATTCGCCATTGAAGTGAAAAGGTCGGTATCCAGACTCTGCCATACATGTAGCGCAAAGTAAGAACGATAAGGTGTGACTGTCGACAAAATCTCTTGTTCACTCACACCTTCTTTTTCTGCTATCAAAGCAAGGCCTCTGGCTAATGCCACATCCCCTTTTGACCACACATCCGGTAATCCAAAAAAGAAAATCGCCGTCATTTCGGCTGTCCAAGGACCAATCCCCCAAAGCTGAGTCAGTGTTTTAACTATCTCAGATTCCGGCATTATGACGAGTTCTTCAGGAACAATCACTCTCTGCTCCAGCGCCTCTCTCACACCACAAATCGTTTTGATTTTGGCATTAGACAAGCCACATCCGCGCAGCGCTTCGCGGTTCGACTCCACAAATAAATCGTATAGCTGCTGCTCTGTCCTTAACAAAGATTCAACCCGTTGCCATATAGTGCGAGCGGCAGTATTCGAAAGTTGCTGCCCTGCTACTGAGCGAGCCAAATAGGGAAAGAAGTACTCTTCACCTTGCTGGGCGAGTTGTTGAATACCATTTGCTTGAAGTAATTGTTGTAAGTAAGGAAGCGCACTTGTTTGCTGCAATAATGCTTGATGAACGGCTTGTGACATCTTCCTTACCTCTCAGAGTCTTTAGAATATTGAGCGGCCGATACGTTGCGCTAATAACTCAAGCGCCCGTGTTCCTGCTAGCGAGTTGCCTGAAGCGTCCAGCTCTGGAGACCAGACAGCAATGGTCATCTCCCCCGGAACGATAGCCACAATACCGCCACCTACACCCGATTTACCCGGCATTCCGACACGGTAAGCAAACTCACCCGCCCCATCATACAAGCCACACGTTGCCAGAAGCGCATTAACCTGTTTGCTTTGAGTTGGGCTAATAATCTCTTCACCGGTATGAACGGATACCCCTTTATTGGCAAGATAGCTGAAGGTTTTTGCCAATTCAACACAGCTCATTTTAAGCGCACAAGCGTGAAAGTAGTTGTTCAACACTGGTAATACATCGTTGTGGAAGTTACCAAACGAGCGCATAAGGTAAGCGATGGCCGCATTACGATCGCTATGCATCATTTCCGATGCGGCAACGACCTTATCGTAAAGAATATGCTGTTCACCGCTAAGTTGACGTGCGAAATCGAGCAAACGTTGACGAGGCGCAGATAGGCGACTGCTGAGCATATCAGCGACCACAATCGCACCGGCATTAATAAACGGGTTGCGAGGTATGCCTTGTTCAACCTCGAGCTGAATCAGAGAGTTGAATGCTTGGCCTGAAGGTTCTTTGCCAACGCGACTCCAAATCTCATCGGGTTGATAAAGTCCCATCGCCAGCGTCAGACTTAGGGCTTTTGAAATGGATTGAATAGAGAAACCTTCATCGGCATCTCCAGCTTTAATCACTTCACCTTGATTGGTATAAACTGCGATACCTAACTTGGTGTTTGGTACCTCTGCCAACGCAGGAATATAGTCAGCGACTTTTCCTTGCCCAATCAAATGTCGAACGTCATCGAGTATGTTTGTAAGTATTTCTGATGTCGGTTTCATCGAATCCACTTATCGGTGTCAAAGCGCCAGATCGATATCCAAACGCAAAGGTTAAAAAACTAGCTCACACGCTTGTATTTAATGTCCCAAACTCCGTGACCAAGACGGTGACCACGTTGTTCGAACTTCGTCAGTGGTCGCTCATCTGGACGAGGAATATAATCACCTTCTTGGGCGATATTTGCAAAACCAGGCGCTTGGTTCATGATTTCGATCATGTGTTCTGCGTAATTTTCCCAGTCTGTTGCCATATGGAAGATACCTTCATCCACAATCAGCTTTTGACGAACCATTTCAGCAAACTCCAACTGAACAATACGGCGTTTGTGGTGACGCTTTTTATGCCAAGGGTCAGGGAAAAACAGTTGTAGTGTATGCAGGCTGTTATCAGGAATCATGTTAGCAAACACTTCTACTGCGTCATGGCACATAACACGTAAGTTTGTCACACCCGCTTCACGAGCAGCTGATAAACATGCACCAACACCTGGGCTATGAACTTCAATACCAATAAAGTTTTTCTCAGGGGCATTCTTTGCCATCTCAACCAAAGATGCGCCCATGCCAAAACCGATCTCTAAAACCACTGGGTTGTTATTACCAAATACTTGATTCCAATCGAGCAAGCTCGTTTGATATTCGATACCCATAGTTGGCCAGCATTCTTTCATCGCTGCTTCTTGGCCTTTAGTCAGACGACCTTCGCGACGAACAAAACTGCGAATTCGACGAACGATTTTGCCATCTTCTGTGAACTCGTTAGTGGTTACTTCACTCATTGATATTGCCTGTATAAAATTTAGTCTTGAGTTTGAGGGCTGTGATTATCCAAAGAATTACTTTAGGTGCAAGCATTATTGTTGCTCAAATCAACACAAATACCCTTAGTTTTTGTCTGTTTTACATCCTGAGCATTATGTGGTGCAATTTTGCCCCATTATTTTAATAAATATAGATGAGTAAAGTCGTGACCCCTTTCGCTAAGGCAATTCTCACTTGGTATGACAGCTACGGTCGTAAAAATCTGCCATGGCAGCAAAATAAAACCGCATATAGCGTATGGCTGTCGGAAATTATGCTCCAGCAGACGCAAGTTGCTACCGTGATCCCATACTACGAGCGATTTATGCAGCGCTTTCCTACGGTGACAGATCTGGCGAATGCAGAACAAGATGAAGTTCTCCATTACTGGACAGGGCTTGGTTACTACGCGCGAGCTCGTAATCTTCATAAAGCTGCCAAAACTGTGGCTGAACAATACAACGGTGAGTTTCCAACGGATATTGAAGCAATGAATGCTCTGCCCGGTGTTGGTCGCTCTACAGCTGCCGCTGTTCTATCATCAGTTCACAAACAACCACACGCCATTCTTGACGGAAACGTGAAACGTACTTTGGCTCGCAGCTTTGCTGTTGAAGGCTGGCCTGGGAAGAAAACGGTCGAAAATCAACTTTGGCAATACGCTGAAATGCATACGCCAAAGCAAGATGTCGACAAGTACAACCAAGCCATGATGGATATGGGGGCGATGATCTGCACCCGCTCAAAACCGAAATGCAGCTTGTGCCCAGTTGAAGAGTTTTGCCAAGCAAAGCAACAAGGTAATCCTTTGGATTATCCGGGTAAAAAACCCAAAACAACCAAACCTGAAAAAGAGACTTGGTTTGTAATTCTGCGTCATGGCAACGAAGTGTGGCTTGAACAACGACCTCAAAGCGGTATTTGGGGTGGGCTATTTTGCTTTCCAGAAAGCAGTGATTCAAAGATTGAAAACGCTTTGGATAAACGAGCTATTCACGACAAGCAAGTCCTATCTAAAAAGCAACTTATCGCTTTTCGCCACACTTTTAGTCACTATCACCTCGATATCACCCCTGTTTTGCTAGAGTTATCCTCCAAACCGGAGATGATAATGGAAGCTGGCAAAGGTCTTTGGTATAACTTAAACAAACCTGAAGAAGTTGGCTTAGCTGCACCAGTAAAACAGTTATTACAAAGCCTTCTGTATGAGATTTAACTAAGAGGAAATCCTTATGAGCCGCACGGTATTTTGTGCTCGACTAGAAAAAGAAGCTGATGGTTTGGATTTTCAGCTTTACCCAGGTGAACTCGGTAAACGTATCTTCGACAACATTTCCAAAGAAGCTTGGGGTCAATGGCAAGCAAAACAGACCATGTTGATCAACGAGAAAAAGCTCAACATGATGGATCCTGAGCATCGTAAATTGCTCGAACAAGAGATGGTGAACTTCTTGTTCGAAGGCAAAGATGTCCATATCGAAGGCTATACTCCGCCAAGCAAATAACCGATTGGCCAACAGTAGATAAAGAAAAACCCTATTTTATCGAAGGAAAATAAATGACATCATTAGCTCGGAGTCTGTCGATTCTAGGTTGAGATGTCATTTTTATTTAAGCCCATCAAACGGAATAGAACTCAGTTTGAGGCTGCTATGAGGAGCGCATGAGAAAGCTTGCTTACTGTGTTATTGCCCTAATGCTGGTTGGATGTAGTCGCGAATTCGTCGAAAGTATTTACGATGTGAACTATGAACCAACTAACCGTTTCGCAAAAAATTTAGCCCAACTTCCGGGGCAGTTTGAAAAAGATACAGCAGCACTTGATGCGCTCATCAGTAGCTTTTCTGGCAACATTGAAAAGCGTTGGGGTAGCCGAGAAATTAAAGTTGCCGGTAAAAGTAACTACGTAAAATATATAGACAATTATCTCAGCCGAGCTGAAGTAAACTTCCAACAAGGCAAAATTATTGTTGAGACTGTCTCTCCGACAGATCCTGAAGGGCACTTAAAACGAGCGATTGTTACGACCTTACTCACCCCAGATGATCCAATGAACGTTGACCTTTTTTCTTCGCAAGAGATTGAATTAAAAGGACAACCATTTCTATACAATCAAGTATTAGATCAAGACAAACAGCCTATCCAATGGGGCTGGCGGGCGAACCGTTTTGCCGATTATCTGATTGCGAACAAGATAAAAGTGAAGCAAGTAGATTTCAAAAAAGCCTACTACGTTGAGATTCCTATGGTGGAGGATCAGATTCAGATCCGAAGTTATCAATACGCCAACATAGTACAAAAGGCGTCGCGCAAATATGGCATTCCAGAGGATCTCATTTACGCCATCATCAAAACAGAAAGCAGTTTTAACCCTTACGCAGTCAGTTGGGCAAATGCGTATGGTTTGATGCAGGTGGTACCAAAAACGGCTGGACGAGACGTGTATAAACTGGTGAAAAACAAATCTGGTCAGCCATCGCCAGAGTATCTTTTTAATCCGGAAAACAACATTGATACAGGTACTGCGTATTTCTACATTCTGAAAAATCGTTATTTAAAAGATGTCCGCAACCCTACGTCTCTTGAATACAGCATGATTTCTGCCTACAACGGTGGCACTGGTGGCGTGCTTAACACCTTTAGCAGAGACAGAAAAAGAGCGATGTCTGATCTGAATTCACTGCAACCAAATCAAGTTTATTGGGCACTGACAAAAAAACATCCTAATTCTGAATCGCGCCGTTATCTGGAAAAAGTGACGAAATATAAGAAAGAATTCAACGCACAGTGATAAAAAACGGTCAATTAGCTCAAAACAACAGCGATCAACACGATTTTTAGTTTTTTTATAAAAAACAGGTTGACGCAGAGAGGGAAAATCCGTTTAATAGCGCTCCGTTGCCCGGATAGCTCAGTCGGTAGAGCAGAGGATTGAAAATCCTCGTGTCGGTGGTTCGATTCCGCCTCCGGGCACCACAATTTGATTGTTGGTGTCTTAAGACATCAATACGTTAGCAAAGAATATTAGTGTGCCGACTTAGCTCAGTAGGTAGAGCAACTGACTTGTAATCAGTAGGTCACCAGTTCGATTCCGGTAGTCGGCACCATTCTTTTGCCTCGATAGCTCAGTCGGTAGAGCAGAGGATTGAAAATCCTCGTGTCGGTGGTTCGATTCCGCCTCGAGGCACCATTATTTGGTGCGATTATTCCTTTAGTTAGGAATACACACAAATAATTCCCCCTTAGTTCAGTCGGTAGAACGGCGGACTGTTAATCCGTATGTCGCAAGTTCAAGTCTTGCAGGGGGAGCCACTTTTAAAGCCAAGTCGAAAGACTTGGCTTTTTTCATTTCTGCATCTTTTTAATTTCATCAATAGAAAAACTCATAGCGTTAACTTCTCCCCTAGCCTACCTATCAAGCTCAATGATTATTGTTGAATAACGTTGTCTTCAATTTAAAAGCTAACTAGCCGAATCCCCTTTCAAAGGCAGACTTAAAATAGGCGCTTTAGACAAGTTAGTGGTGCTATTTGCTCGTAAATGTCAGTGTTAACTCACTCTTAGTGCACCTTTATTAACAGAAACCCCCGCCATTTTTTAACGAAAATGGGCAAAAACAAGTCACTAAGTATAGAAAAGCAACAAACGATATTTTTTTTGCAATTTAGTGTTGACGTTAAATGCGAAAAACCTTTTAATACACCCCGTTGCCTCGATAGCTCAGTCGGTAGAGCAGAGGATTGAAAATCCTCGTGTCGGTGGTTCGATTCCGCCTCGAGGCACCATATTTAAGTTGTTGGTGTTTAGAACGAGCAACAGAAAGAAAATTTGGGCCGACTTAGCTCAGTAGGTAGAGCAACTGACTTGTAATCAGTAGGTCACCAGTTCGATTCCGGTAGTCGGCACCATTCTTTCAAACTTGTCACCTCGATAAGTAAAAAAAACAATTCCCCCTTAGTTCAGTCGGTAGAACGGCGGACTGTTAATCCGTATGTCGCAAGTTCAAGTCTTGCAGGGGGAGCCACTTTCATTGATGAGTATATTTATACTTGTTGATAAAGCCGACTTAGCTCAGTAGGTAGAGCAACTGACTTGTAATCAGTAGGTCACCAGTTCGATTCCGGTAGTCGGCACCATTATTAAAAACATATCTAAGATATGTAAAAGCAATTCCCCCTTAGTTCAGTCGGTAGAACGGCGGACTGTTAATCCGTATGTCGCAAGTTCAAGTCTTGCAGGGGGAGCCACTTTTGAAGCCAAGTCGAAAGACTTGGCTTTTTTTCTATCTGCGATTTGTCTATCTGTCATTTAGGATAGCGACAGCTTTCAAGAGCGGTAAAAAAGGGCAAGCTCTGCTTACCCTTTTGATTTCGATTCAATTTACTTAAAGCCTTTTTCTTTTTTGATTAAATCGTAAGCCTGCTGAATTTCCTGCGACTTTTCTTTGGCAACATTCATCATCTCTGGTGGCAAGCCTTTAGCCATCAATTTATCTGGGTGGTGTTCATTCATCAGCTTGCGATATGCACGTTTAATCGCTTTATCATCGGCGCTTTCACTCACACCAAGCACAGAATAGGCATCCGCCAATCTATCTTTAGTTGACGCTTGTTGCCACTGCCCTCCCCCAGAAGAATGTTGCTGATGTTGATGCCCGCCAAATCCACCACCATGCTGGAAACGGAAAGAAGCTTCTTGCATACGTAAGCGACTTTCTAGTTGATCTGAAGAGAATCCGAGTCCCTGAGCAATCTTGTGCAGTACATTTCGTTCGCTTGGATGAATATCTCCATCAGCAAAAGCAGCTGATATTTGTAGCTCCAAGAAGAACTGCATTAAATCAAATCGGCCACCAGTGGAGATACGCACTTTCTCGAGAACATTTTCCAAAGGAAAATTTGCGTCCTTCCCCTCTCGGAAAGCATTCTGTGCCGCCAGCCTTTGTTCGCCATGCAGATTCATGCGATCCATCATGATACTCGCGAGCTGGATCTCTTCTTTTGTGACTTTGCCTTTTGCTTTCGCAACATGTCCCATCACGGAAAATGCCGCTTTGAAGAACTCTTCTTGTCTTTCTGCTTGGCTTGGACCAGAACCAAACGATCCTGTATGAAAACCCGCTTGATTTAAACGTCTAGCTTTATCAAATTGATGTCCAAGAAATAGACCAAAAATGGCGCCAACGGGTCCTCCGAACAGAAAGCCGAAGAAAGCGCCAAGAATTTTGCCAAAAATATGCATTATGTGCTCTCAATCTATGAATTTTTTAGGAGTAAAGCGGTCTGATAGTGCCGGGAGAGTGAATTTCCTTTATGATATCGAACGTTATCATTTAGCATTTGCTCCCAATATTGGAATTACACAAGTTCAACAGGATAGTACAATTCAATGTCACTTTTTTCCCGCTCATTTTTAGCTGTTTCCATTAGCGCTGCACTGTTTGCACCACAAATCCATGCAGAAGATACGCTAGATGACAGTGCGCAAAAGTTGCCTGCTATCGATCAGTGTCTTATCAATGAACCTGAACCGGTTAATCCGAACGAACAGCCTATCAATGTCGAAGCGGATAATCTAGAAGCAATTAATGGCGATAAAGCGACTTATTCCGGTAACGTCGTGGTTGTGCAAGGTAAGAAACGCATTGAAGCAGATAACGTCACTCTGCACCAAAAAGACAACATCGCGGTTGCTGAAGGAAACGTGAATTTCAGTGATGGTGAAGTTAAAGCCGTAGCGGATAAGGCGGTCAATAATCTCAACAATGACGAGATGACGCTAGAAAACACTCGCTATAAATTCCTGTGCGAGCCAGGCCGCGGTGATGCTAAATATGTAGCCAAAACAGGTAAAGCGGTTTATGAAATCGAAGACGGTTCTATCACCTCTTGTCCTGAAGATGATAACTCTTGGCGTCTACGCGCATCCAGTATTGATATCGACCAAAACGAAGAACAAGCAACCTTCTATAACCCTCGTTTAGAAATTCAACGCGTTCCCGTTTTTTATTTGCCGTTCTTAACCGTTCCAATTGGTGATACGCGTAAAACAGGTTTCTTGTATCCAACAGTCTCGTATGGCACCCGAGACGGTTTCGAGATGGATATTCCCGTCTACTGGAACCTGGCACCAAATTACGATTTAGAAACCACTTATCACTATATGCAGAACCGTGGTTCGCAGCTTAACAGTGTATTTCGCTATCTGAGCGATTTTGGTGAAGGTCAGATCAAATCCGAATATCTCAATGAAGACCAGCTTCACTTAGATAAAGGCGCTCGTTGGGGCTACCAATACGAACACAGCGGTATCTTCCAACAAGCATGGAAGTTTGAGGTCGACTACTCAAAAGTCAGTGATTACAGCTACTTCTCAGATTTGGATTCCAGCATTGGTAACCGTGAGGATGGTCAGCTTATTCAGGAAGGCCAAGTAACTTATCGTAGCCAAAACTGGGATACGTCCATTCTGGTGAGGCAATTCCAATTATTACTGGAAGATCAAACCAGCGCTAACCAGCCTTATCGTTTAATGCCTCAGATAGCATTTAACTACTATGCCCCTGAACTAATGCGCTATTTGGATTTTGATCTGAAAAGCCATATCTCGCGTTTCGAAACAGACGGCGAAGGAAAACCATCAGCTACTCGCTTACACATTGAGCCAGGATTCAAGATCCCACTGGCTAATACTTGGGGTAGTTGGACAACTGAGGCTCGTCTGCTCGGAACCTATTACCAACAAGATATCAAAGACGTTGATACGTCTTACCAAGATAGTGATGGCGATGGGAAAAATGACAATGACTACTATGGTTTGGAAGAAAACGTTTCACGCGTAATTCCAGAGTTCAGAACCAATGCAGGCATTATTTTGGAGCGCGATACGGTTCTCTTTGATAACTACACCCAAACGCTCGAACCGCAAGTCCAGTATTTGTACGTACCGAACAAAGATCAAAGCAACATCGGCCTATACGACACAACTCTGTTGCAAACAGACTACTATGGCCTGTTCCGCAGTCGTAAGTACAGTGGAGTGGATTACATAGCATCAGCAAACCAGTTCAGCTACGGTGCATCTAGCCGCTTTTTTGACGATGCTTACAAAGAACGCTTAAACATCGCTTTTGGTCAGATTTTTTATATCGACAAAAAGTTTAAACCTTCCAATTATTCAGAAGAGAAAAATTCTGATTCAGGAAGTAAGACCAATTACTCAGCCTGGGCAATGGAAATGGACTTCAACTATGATGATTTCCTTTTCTACCACGGGGGAGTTCAATACGATGTTGACACCAGCGCACTGCAGTTAGCTAACAGTACTCTAGAGTATCGATTTAATGATGGATTTATCCAGACTAACTATCGTTATGTTACCAAGGAATATATCGAAAACACTGTAGGTGAAAGTATTGATGTTGCGAACATCACCCAAGACGGCATCTCACAGGCAGGCGTTATCGCTGGCTACCAGCTGTCTAGAAAATGGTATGCCAGTGCCCAATATTTCCACGACTTAACGACTGATGAAGCATTGGAGTGGCTAGCGAACTTACGTTACACATCCGACTGCTGGTACATGGGCTTCACATACAGCAATCAGTTGAAGAGTTGGGGAACCACCAGCATCAACGATGTTGCGTATTACAAAGATCCAGTTTACGAAAACAACTTTAGTTTCAACATCGGTATCATAGGTTTTGGTACTAGTGTAGGCGCGGGCTCTAGCGCAACTGGTGTTGACAGCGCGGGCAACTCTCTAAGCTATGGTCGTCCATTCTTCTTGAATAACTAATTTACGACTTAGATAACAATAAGTTATTAAGATAATAGGAATTTAAATGAACTTGTGGAAACACACCCTCTTAGGTTTAGTCGCAGCTCTAAGCATGAGCAATGTTAATGCTGCACCAGTAGAACTCGACCGCGTTGCCATCATTGTAAACGGTGGTGTTATCTTACAAAGTGACATCGACAGTGCATTAAAAACGGTCAAAGTAAATGCCAGTAGTAATGGTCAATCTTTGCCAGAAGAATCGGTTCTGCGTGATCAGGTAAGAGAAAAACTCATCATTGATACGCTGCAACAGCAAGAAGCTGAACGCATTGGCGTGCGTATTGACGATGCTCGATTGAACGATGCTATTGGTAATATTGCCAAACAAAACAATCAAACATTAGAACAGTTGCAAGCTTCAGTAAGCGCACAAGGCCTCACTTATGCAGAATTTCGCGAACAAGTGCGAAAAGAGATGTCAGTAAGTGAAGTCCGAAATGCCATGGTTCGCCGTCGTATCAATATTTTGCCAGCAGAAGTCGATACATTAGCTGAGCTCCTTGCTCAAGAAACCAATGCAACCGTTCAATATAAAATCAGCCATATTCAACTGCGCTTCAATGATAACCAAGATAAAGCTCAGTTAGAAAAGCAAGCTAATGAACTGGTTGAACAACTCAACTCCGGTGCTGACTTTAGTAAAATGGCGTACAGCTACTCCAAAGGGCCAAAAGCACTGGAAGGCGGTAACTGGGGTTGGATGCGTAAAGAAGAGATGCCAACCATTTTTGCCGACCAAATCAAGATGCAAAACAAAGGTAGCATTATCGGACCATTCCGCAGCGGTGTTGGTTTTCATATCTTAAAAATCGATGATGTAAAAGGCTTAGAAACCGTTGCGGTAACTGAAGTAAATACTCGCCATATTTTGATCAAGCCAACCATAATTCTGAGTGACGAAGGCGCGAAGAAGCAACTTGAAGGCTTTATCGAGCAGATTAAAGCGGGTAAAGCCAACTTCGGCGACCTAGCACAGCAATACAGCCAAGACCCAGGTTCTGCCGCACAACACGGTGAGCTAGGTTACCAAACGCCAGATTTGTACGTTCCAGAATTTAAACATCAGGTAGAAACACTACCTGTCGGACAAATCAGTGAACCATTTAAAACAGTACACGGCTGGCATATCGTAGAAGTACTTGATAGACGCGAAGTAGACCGAACAGACTCTGCGTTGAAGAACAAAGCCTACGGTATTCTGTTCAACCGTAAATTCAACGAAGAAGCAGGTGCTTGGATACAAGAACTGCGAGCAAGTGCATTTGTTGAAGAGTTAAAAGGTGATCAGGATGAAAATTAAACGCATCGTGGTTACCGCTGGTGAGCCAGCGGGTATTGGCCCCGATCTTGTTTTAGCGCTATCCAAAGAAGACTGGACACATCAAATCGTTGTCTGTGCGGATAAAAACGTGTTGGCGGAAAGAGCGACAGCGCTCGGCATCAATGTTGAACTGCTTGATTACAATGCTGAGCTAACGCCACAACCTCAAAAAGCAGGCACACTGGTCGTCGACCACATCGCGACCGCCGCGCCTGTTGTTGCTGGTCAGCTCGATGAACAAAACGGACATTACGTATTAAAAACATTAGAAAGAGCCGCTTTGGGCTGTATGAATAATGAATTTGATGCTATTGTCACCGGCCCTGTACACAAAGGGGTGATCAACCGAGCCGGAGTTGCCTTTAGTGGCCACACTGAGTTTTTTGCCGAGCAATCTAATACACCACTGGTGGTGATGATGCTGGCAACGGAAGGATTACGAGTTGCACTTGTAACCACGCATATACCATTGGCTTACGTTTCTAAAGCGGTAACCAGTGAGCGTCTAGAAAAGATCATTCATATTCTCCACAAGGATCTCGTTGAGAAATTTGCGATTGAGCAGCCTACTATATATGTATGCGGCCTTAATCCTCATGCAGGTGAAGATGGCGTACTGGGTCGAGAAGAAATCG
The DNA here is from genome assembly GCF_037162405.1 of Vibrio sp. Hal054. Classification (NCBI taxonomy): domain Bacteria; kingdom Pseudomonadati; phylum Pseudomonadota; class Gammaproteobacteria; order Vibrionales; family Vibrionaceae; genus Vibrio; species Vibrio sp. Hal054. The sequence goes on from NZ_JARLUT010000001.1 coordinate 2,847,724, forward strand.
ACACCATTACTCCAACATTGGAAAAATTACGTCAGCAAGATGGTATAAATCTGATTGGTCCACTGCCAGCAGACACCATCTTCAACGACAAATACTTGCAAAAAGCGGATGCCGTTTTAGGTATGTACCATGATCAAGTTCTCCCTGTATTGAAATACAAAGGCTTTGGTCGCTCTGTGAATATCACATTAGGTCTGCCTTTTATCCGAACGTCTGTCGACCATGGAACAGCGTTAGATCTTGCTGCTACGGGTACAGTCGATATTGGTAGTTTCAGAACAGCACTCGCTCAAGCTATTGAATTAGTTGATAAGAAAACGAATTAACTTCGAGAACACTATGAGAAATGATGTCCACTTAGGACACAAAGCGCGTAAACGTTTTGGTCAAAACTTTCTAAACGATCCTTATATTATCGACGGTATCGTTTCAGCAATAAATCCACGTCCGGGTCAAAACTTGGTTGAAATCGGTCCGGGTCTTGGCGCTATCACTGAGCCCGTTGGTCGTGAAGTAGATAAGTTCACAGTAATCGAGCTAGACCGTGACTTGGCCGAACGTCTGCGTAACCATCCTGAATTGGCAGATAAGCTGACCATTCATGAAGGTGATGCCATGCGTTTTGACTTTACTCAGTTAGTAAAGCCAAACAACAAACTGCGTATTTTTGGTAACCTGCCATACAATATTTCTACCCCACTGATGTTCCACTTGTTTGAATATCATAAAGACATCCAAGATATGCACTTTATGCTACAAAAAGAAGTAGTGAACCGCCTCGCAGCAGGCCCAGGTAGCAAAGCGTATGGCCGCTTAACAGTTATGGCTCAGTACTACTGCAAAGTAGTGCCAGTACTTGAAGTGCCACCAACAGCATTTGTTCCGCCACCAAAAGTAGATTCTGCGGTTGTGCGCTTGGTTCCTTATGAAGAACTGCCTCACCCAGCGACGAGCCTGAAATGGCTAGATCGCGTAGTTCGTGAAGGTTTCAACCAGCGTCGTAAGACTGTACGTAACTGCTACAAAGCATTAATGCCGCTTGAAGTGTTAGAAGAGCTTGGCGTGAACGCATCCATGCGTCCAGAAAACCTAACTCTGCCTCAGTTTGTTGCGATGGCAAACTGGCTAGACGCAAATGCTTCTGATAGCAATAAGAGCGACGAGTAGTAAACTAAAAACAGGACGACATAGCTCGTCCTGTTGTTTTTTCTATCTTGATAAGGAGTTCACATGGATGATGTCTCTGCGCCTTGTATTAAGATTCAAGTTCATACCAAATATATCCCTGAACAATCGACTCCTGAGCAGATGCGCTACGTATTCGCGTACCTGATTACCATTAAAAACCTGAGCCCTGAAACCGTACAACTCATCAGCCGTCGTTGGTTAATTACTGACGCCAATGGTAAGCAATTGGTTATAGAAGGTGATGGTGTGGTCGGCGAACAACCTTTTATTGATGCCAACGATGAGTACACCTATACCAGTGGAACGGCAATTGAAACACCTGTTGGCGTAATGCAAGGGCACTACATCATGCACGATCATGAGGGTAAAGAGTTCATCGCCAATATCGAGCCTTTCCGTTTGGCCGTCCCTAACGTTTTAAACTAACCGGAGTAACAGTGGCGAATTATATTGTTGGTGATATCCAAGGCTGTTTTGACGAACTTCAGTTACTGCTTGAACAAGTTAATTTCGATCCGAAAGAAGATATCTTGTGGGTAGCGGGTGATCTCGTCGCTCGCGGCCCTAAATCTTTAGAAACGTTGCGCTTCATTCGTTCGTTGGGTGATGCCGCAAAAGTCGTTTTGGGTAATCACGATTTGCATCTCCTTGCGGTCGCCTGTGGCATTCATCCAATTAAAAGCAAAGATAAAACACGACCAATATTAGAAGCAGAAGACAGAGATGAACTCCTGCACTGGTTACGTAAACAGCCATTGTTTTTAGAGCACGATGAGTTTGTTGTTTGTCACGCAGGAATCTCACCTAAGTGGGATTTAGACACTGCGCGTGAATGTGCAAAAGAGATCGAATCCATACTGCAAAGCGATCGTTGGATGTGGCTGATTGAAAACATGTATTCCAACCAACCAGATCAATGGCGATCTGATCTTAAAGATCTGGATCGCTATCGCTACATCATTAACGCTTATACTCGCATGAGATTCTGTTTTATCGATGGAAGACTGGATATGAAGTGCAAACTTCCTCCGTCGGAAGTCAGCGGTAATCTGTTACAGCCTTGGTTCGACCTCAAAAACAGAGTACCCATTGAAAAGACCGTTCTGTTTGGGCACTGGGCAGCACTGGAAGGTTATCACGGCAAAGATGTAATTGGACTTGATACAGGATGTGTGTGGGGTGGACATTTGACTCTGCTGCACTGGGAAGAAAAGAAGTTCTTCACTCAGGATGCACTCAGCGCCGCCGTTGAATAGAACTCAAATAAACAAAGCCCAGCGACAATGCTGGGCTTTGTTTTTATCAAACGATTTTAGTGGCGTTCTAGAATCACAAACTTCATATCGTAGGCATTCTTTTCATCAGCCGAATAGGTTTCACTATGGCTTTCCAGCCAACCATGTCCCCAATCAGGGAACTGAGTATCACCTTCAACATTGGCATCAATATAGGTAACATACAGACGGTCAGCCTTAGGCAGACAAGTCGCATACACACTACCGCCACCAATGATCATCACCTCTTCAACGTCACCAGCTATCTTAATCGCTTCTTCAATTGAAGTAGTCACCTTCACACCTTCAATGTTCAGGTTAGGATCACGACTGATCACAATATTCTGCCGTCCCGGTAGAGGGCGTCCAATCGATTCGTAAGTTTTACGACCCATGATAACGGGCTTACCTAAAGTACAACGCTTAAACCAAGCGAAATCAGCAGGTAAGTGCCAAGGCATTTGGTTATCTTTGCCAATAATTCGATCATTTGCCATCGCGGCAATCATACTGATGATCATTATTCTTCCCTATTAGACGATTACTTCTTCAAACTGTCCGTTTGTTAAACCACGGGTTTGCGGCGATAGAATAACAGCCCCGGCACCGCAAGACCAACCGCTAGGCCAGCGATAATAAACATCGCCTTGAGGAAGTTCTCAAATAAAGTCTCTAACAGTTCTGGTCGAAAACCTAAATGGTTGATTTCCACCATAGCGATCATCGCTTTATAAGTGAAAACACCGGGCACCATTGGAATAAGCGCGGCAACAGTAAACACTTTAGGATGAGCCAAAAACTTATGCGACCAGTGAACACCTATCATTCCGACAATTGTGGCGGCAAAGAAGGAGGCCCACTCAATAGGAATGCCAAACTGCATCATTAAATAGCGCGAGCCATGGCCTATAGCGCCACCCAGTGCACAATATTTCAGCGCAGGAACAGGGACGTTAAAAACCAGAGCAAAACCAACCGCCGGAATGGCAGCAAAGAACATGTCGTTAATAAGACCAAACAGTAATTGCCAACTTAACATCTCTACCACCCCCACACGCCAGTAATACTCATGGCAGCAATAATTCCCAAACAGGTTGCTAACGTCAGCAGGCTTGCCATCACGAAACGGGCAATACCCACGTTTACAAAGCCTTTGAGCATATCAGCAACAGAGTTTATTAATGGAAAACCGGGTACCAGCATCAGCACCGAAGATGCCATAACGATGGTTGGCTTATTGCCGAGTTGATAGATCACAGCTTGAGCGGAAATGACTGACGTGACAAAAGCGGTCGCCGCAAAATTTAACAGCGGATTGAAATGACGATGTCCTATTTCCTGACGAACAAACATACCGACAGCTGAAGCAACAAAGGTAATAGCAAATACAGTCCAGTCACCACCAGCGAGGCGGGAAAAAGAGGAACAGGACAGGCCAATCATCAATACCACTAACCAACGGTTGTAACGCTCAGGGCTAATCTGGTTAAGTTTCTTCTGCGCTAAGGAATGATCCAGCAGACCTTTTTCCATCATGATGCAAATACGCTGAATCTGAGTCACAGCGCGCATGTTGATACCACGATCAGCGCAGCGTCTGGTGGTAGTAATACAGTGATCGCTTTCCAGTGTCGTGACAACCAAAGATCCAGCTGAGAGTGAAACTTCCACCTCTGTCATGCCACAGGCACGCCCCATCCTTTCCATGATCCCAACCACCAAAGCGCTTTCAGCGCCGTGAGCCAGTAACATTTGACCTGCTTGTGCGATTAACCTCGATACGGCTCTCTGTCTGGATGCCATGATTCCTTTCCTAACGTCCTAAGGGTAAAAACTGTGAAGCACTAGTGTGCATGAAAATCATATCGTGAAATATGATTTAGACACAAAAAAGCCGCAATAAATCATTGCGGCTAATGTCAGTAAGCAGAACTATTCACGTACATAGATAACGTGACCGTCATCTTCTTCGTCGTCCCAGTCATCCCAATCGTCATCATCATCTTCAGTGATAACATTGCGACCTGCCATTGCGTCTTTGTGGTAATCATCCCACATAAACTCGACTTTTTGCTCTTCGCTTAACTCTTCTTCTGCACGAGGTAGAGTTTCCATAAAGTCAGCCAGTTCGCGACAAAGCTCAGCAGTACCCTGTTTGTTTACTGCTGAAATCTTGAAGTATGGACCTTCCCAAGCTAGCGCTTCCAAGATCTCTTGGATCTTTTCATCCGCTTCTTCTTCAAGCATCAGATCCGCTTTGTTAAACACTAACCAAACTGGCTTCTTCGCTAGTTTCTCGCTGTATTGCTCAAGCTCATCCATAATGGTCAGAGCATTTTGTGCAGGCTCACTTCCATCAATAGGTAAAATATCGATCATGTGAAGCAGTACGCGACAACGCTCTAGGTGTTTCAAGAAACGAATACCTAGACCAGCACCTTCTGCTGCACCTTCGATAAGTCCAGGAATGTCAGCAACAACAAAGCTTTTCTCAGGTACAACACTCACTACACCCAAGCTTGGGATCAATGTCGTAAACGGATAATCCGCTACCTTTGGTTTCGCGGCTGATACAGAGCGAATAAAGGTTGATTTACCTGCGTTTGGCAAACCTAGCATACCTACGTCAGCAAGCAGCAATAGCTCAAGACGCAGTTCACGAACCTCACCTTTCGTACCCATGGTCTTTTGACGTGGAGCACGGTTTACAGACGATTTAAAACGAGTGTTACCAAGGCCGTGCCAACCACCTTTAGCGACCATCACTTTCTTGCCGTGTTCAGCCACTTCACCAACGATTTCATTGGTGTGAATATCCACTGCACGAGTACCTACAGGTACTTTCAGAGTAATATCTTTACCACGCTTACCAGTACAGTTACCGCCACCACCATTTTGGCCGCGTTCAGCTGCGTAAAAACGCTGGAAACGATAGTCAACCAGTGTATTCAAGTTCTCATCAGCTTCGATGTAGACATCACCACCATCGCCGCCGTCGCCACCATCAGGGCCGCCTTTCGTTACGAATTTTTCACGCCAAAAGCTAACAACGCCGTTACCGCCATCGCCCGCTTCGACTTTAATTACCGCTTCATCAACGAATTTCATTACTTACTCCGCATTACTTGCGTTGCAATATCACTTATTACCAGTGATATAAATTTTAGCAGATCCAGATTCATCGCGTGACGAGGGATCTAAACCTACATATTGGAACAGATAAGGAGGGACTCTATATTCTTATGCTGAAGAACCCCTTCTTTTTTGTTCTGCATAAATAAAAAACCCCACCGTAACGGTAGGGCTTTTGAATTCAGTTAGGTATTAAATTTATTCAGCTTCGATGCTAACAAATTTACGGTTTTTAGGACCTTTAACTTCAAATTTCACTTTACCTTCAGTAAGAGCGAAAAGAGTGTGGTCTTTACCGATACCAACGTTAGTGCCAGCGTGGAACTTAGTACCACGTTGACGAACGATGATGTTACCTGCTAATACAGATTCACCACCGAAACGCTTAACACCAAGACGTTTACTTTCTGAATCACGGCCGTTACGAGTAGAACCGCCAGCTTTTTTGTGTGCCATTGTTAAACTCTCCTAAGTTACTTAAGCGTTGATGCCAGTAATTTTCACTTCAGTGAACCACTGACGGTGGCCTTGTTGTTTACGAGAGTGTTTACGACGACGGAACTTAACGATTTTAACTTTATCGCCACGGCCGTGTTGTACTACTTCAGCAGTAATTTTACCGCCTTCAACAAGAGGTGCACCAACAGTGATTTCTTCACCGTTAGCAACTAGAAGAACTTTATCAAATTCAACAGTTGCACCAGTTTCAACGTCTAATTTCTCTAAACGAAGAGTTTGACCTTCGCTTACACGGTGTTGTTTACCACCAGATTGGAAAACAGCGTACATATTTTACTCCGCTCTTTCCGCACAGCCTATGCCATATGTGAGCAATGAGGGTGTGCGCTAAACTAATCATCAATAGGGCGCAGATTCTACGTGAATGATGGTCCTATGACAAGCCATATTTTAAAAAAATTGGCGAAAAGCTAATCGCCAAACAAAAGTGCCGCAATCATGCCTTTATGGCGTGTATTAATCAATGCTTTTTAGTGTATTATTCAACAATTCTAGAAGACAAAATGCCTTACAAGCTCTAACTTCAGCCGGATGTACAATGGATTTTAAAGCTATCCAAGCGCTTACTGCCGATGACATGGCAAAAGTGAATGAAACAATTCAAGCTCAGCTCAACTCTGATGTCTCTTTGATCAATCAACTCGGGTTCTATATTGTCGGTAGTGGCGGCAAGCGTCTAAGGCCTTTACTGGCTGTATTATCAGCCAAAGCCCTAGGTTACGAAGGCACCGCACATACAACCGCTGCGGCATTTATCGAATTTATTCATACTGCAACCCTGTTGCACGACGATGTCGTCGATGAATCAGACATGCGTCGAGGTAAAGAAACAGCCAATGCGGCATTTGGAAATGCTGCCAGTGTGTTGGTCGGCGACTTTATCTATACTCGCTCATTTCAGATGATGACAGAGCTAGGATCAATGAAGATCCTTAAGCTTATGAGCGATGCAGTAAACGTGATTGCAGAAGGTGAAGTTCAACAATTAATGAACTGCAACGATCCTAATACCACTGAAGAACTGTATATGCAGGTTATCTATTCTAAAACTGCTCGCCTGTTCGAAGCGGCAACTCAAATCGGTGCGATTTTAGTTGAGGCTCCAGAAGAAGTAGAAACGGCTTTGCAGAACTACGGTAAATATTTAGGTACCGCATTCCAGCTAATTGATGATGTGATGGATTACACTTCTGACGGCGAAGAAATGGGTAAAAATGTCGGCGATGATCTAGCAGAAGGAAAACCGACTCTGCCGCTACTGCATGCAATGCGCAATGGCACACCGGAACAAGCTGAAATGATTCGCGACGCAATTGAGCATGCAAACGGTATGGAACGTCTGAACGATATCCTCGCTGCGATGGAGCAAACAGGTTCCCTCACATATACCGTGAACAAAGCATTGGAAGAAGCAGATAAAGCGATTACACAGCTAGAAGTTCTACCAGAGAGCGAATATAAGCAGGCATTAGTCACTCTTGCCCATATGGCAGTGAATCGCAGTAAATAATCATAAATAAGTAGTCATAAAAAAGCCGCTCCATCTAGGAGCGGCTAGAAAATTATTTAAACACAGAATTACTTAACGAACTCAACACCAGTTTGAATATCGCCGTTAAGAGTTTCTAACATGCCATCCAACGCAGCTTTTTCAAATTGGCTAAGCGGACCGTAGCTCAACACTTCTTCTATTCCGTTTTTACCCAACTTAACTGGTTGAGCAAAGAAAGGTGCATGTTCGCCGCTACCTTCAACATACGCGTATTCAATAACATCTTCACCTTGTAGAGCTTTCACTAAAGACAAACCAAATCGGCAAGCCGCTTGTCCCATAGATAGCGTTGCACTACCGCCACCCGCTTTTGCTTCTACAACTTCTGTACCCGCATTTTGAATGCGCTTAGTCAATGCTTCCACTTCTGCATCTGTGAATTCAACACCTTCTACTTGAGAAAGAAGAGGAAGAATCGTCACACCAGAGTGACCGCCAATCACAGGAACTCGAACATCACCTGGATCTTTCTGTTTCAGTTCCGCAACGAAAGTCTCAGCACGAATAACGTCCAGAGTAGTAACACCAAACAGTTTGCGCTTGTCGTAGACACCCGCTTTTTTCAAAACTTCAGCAGCGATAGGAACAGTGGTATTCACAGGGTTGGTAATAATACCCACACACGCATTTGGACAAACTACTGCAATGCGTTCAGCCAGAGATCTTACAATCCCAGCATTCACATTAAATAGATCCGCACGATCCATGCCCGGTTTACGAGCGACACCAGCGGAAATTAAAACAACATCAGAGCCTTCAAGGGCAGGAGTTGGATCCTCACCACAATAGCCTTTGATAGAAACAGGGGTTGGTATATGACTTAAGTCCGCAGCAACACCAGGCGTTACCGGAGCAATATCATACAGGGCAAGATCTGATCCTGCTGGTAAACGGTTTTTAAGCAATAAAGCAAGGGCTTGACCAATGCCGCCAGCGGCACCAATAACAGAGACTTTCATTATCGTTCTCCTTGTGAGTTTTTGTCTTATTTATGTTTTGTAGGGTAGTGTAATATCTGACCAAAAAATTATAGTAATCACAAGTTGATTACAAACAGTTAACGCCAGCTTTGCGACTTCGAACACTTCCTAGATAACTCGCAAATCGTTAACTGAGTATTGACATATCCCTTGCGCCCTTAAATCTTCCTATTTCTCTCTCCCTGAGCCCGAATTGTATCTATTTAAAGTGACCTTTTAGACAGTTTTGAACCTTAATTTGCCTGTAAGTGAATATCTATGCGAGAATATGCACCATTATTGAATTAGTGGTAACCAAAATATGCGTAGTGCAGATAAACAAGACAACCTAGTCCGCGCTTTTAAAGCTTTGTTAAAAGAAGAACGATTTGGCTCTCAAGGCGATATCGTCGACGCTCTTAAAAATGAAGGCTTTGACAATATTAACCAATCTAAAGTCTCACGCATGCTTACGAAGTTCGGTGCTGTACGCACACGTAACGCAAAAATGGAGATGGTCTATTGCTTACCTGCTGAATTAGGCGTTCCGACTGTATCAAGCTCTCTGAGAGAACTCGTACTCGATGTTGACTACAACAATGCGCTCGTGGTTATCCATACAGGCCCAGGCGCTGCTCAACTTATCGCTCGTTTACTTGATTCTCTGGGTAAATCTGAAGGTATCCTTGGCGTTGTCGCTGGTGACGATACTATCTTCATTACCCCTACACTAAACATTACAACTAAGCAGCTATTTACCTCTGTTTGTGAACTGTTTGAGTACGCTGGTTAAATAGCTATCTGAGTGTAACTCATTAATCGCTATACATTATTACCTTTCTAGAAGTCACGTACTGGGATCAGTACGTGACTTTTTTCTATCTGTAATCCTCAAAGATCAACAATTGTTTGCTCACTCAAAACTAATGCAACCCGTGAATTACAAAATTGAAACATCATGAAACAATTCATTCTAAGTTAGTGGTAATACTTAGCTTTTATGACTACATTTTTAAACATCACTATTATTATGTGATGTTTTTTTGCTATTATCCTGACACTTTTTCAACATAAGGATTGAAAAAGATACTGTTTCTCATGAAGAAACGACCAAAGCAGCTACACTTGTTTTGGGTAATTATGAATGAAGGAAGGGAAATTCATGGCATTGAATAAAATCATAAAGGTCGGCGCTATTGCTGCAACAATTCTTGGTGCAGGCGCTGTTAACGCGCAAGAGTTCATCACAATCGGTACTGGTTCTGTCACTGGTGTTTATTACCCAACTGGTGGTGCAATCTGTAAGCTTGTTAACAAAGACCGTAAAGAACACAACATTCGCTGCTCTGTAGAATCTACCGGCGGTTCTATTTACAACGTAAATACAATTCGCTCAGGCGAGCTTGATTTCGGTATCGTGCAGTCTGACTGGCAATACCACGGCTACAACGGTACAAGTGAATTTGCAGAACAAGGCCCATTCAATAAATTACGCGCGATGTTCTCTCTTCACACAGAACCTTTTAACATCATCGCTCGCACTGATGCAGGCATTAATGGTGTAGCAGATCTTGCTGGTAAACGTGTAAACATTGGTAACCCAGGCTCTGGCGACCGCGCAACAATGCAAGTTGTTATGGATGCATTTGGCTGGACAAATGACAGCTTCACATTGGCTTCTGAGCTAAAAGGCTCTGAGCGTTCTCAAGCATTGTGTGATAACAAAATTGACGCATTCATCTACATGGTTGGTCACCCAAATGGCTCAATCAAAGAAGCAACTACATCATGTGACGCTAAGCTAGTTCCTGCGACTGGCGAGCAGATCGACAAGATCGTTGCGGGCAACCCATACTACGCATACAGCACAGTTCCAGCTGGTATGTACCGTGGTACAGATCAAGATGTGAATAGCTTCGGTGTAGCCGCGACTCTAGTAACAACGTCTGATGTTTCTGATGAAGTCGCTTACAACGTTGCAAAAGCGGTATTTGAAAACTTCGAAACTTTCACTCGTTTGCACCCTGCATTTGCAAACTTGAAGAAAGAAGACATGGTTAAAGCGGGTCTTTCTATCCCTCTTCACCCAGGTGCTGCGAAGTACTACAAAGAAATCGGTCTGCTAAAATAATTACTGGCAACTCCGACAATAAGGAGGCTTAGAGCCTCCTTATTGTTAATCACTATTTACGTTCAATATTTTGGGTTTTCACTCATATTTAGAAAACCTCTCTTCGTTGTAACTCTTTACCATCATTAAAAGGATAATGTACATGACGCAGACAAATTCTCCGTCTCAAGATGTGCAAGAGATGGTCGCACAAGCGGATACAGGCGCCAGAAACCCAAGTGGTATTCCGGGTCGCATTTTGTGGTTTGTGCCACTATGTTGGTCATTGTTCCAGCTTTGGTACGCATCTCCGTTACCGTTCATTTTTAACTTCGGCGTACTTAACGATACTCAAGCAAGAGCGATTCATTTATCGTTTGCTGTCTTTCTTGCCTTTACAGCCTATCCGGCTCTAAAGAACTCTTCACGAGACCGAATCCCGCTTATTGACTGGGTATTCGCACTTGTAGGTAGCTTTTGTGCTTCATATATTTATATCTTCTACGCACAGTTAGCTGGTCGCTCAGGTGCTCCAACGTTGCTTGATGTAGTTACCGCATCTGCCGGTATGCTATTGCTGCTGGAAGCAACTCGCCGAGCACTTGGTCCACCGTTAATGGCGGTTGCTGCGGTATTCTTGTTTTACACCTTTGCTGGCCCATATATGCCAGAGGTTATTGCTCACAAAGGTGCGAGCTTAAATAAAGCAATGTCTCACCTATGGCTAACAACAGAAGGTGTGTTCGGTGTAGCTTTAGGTGTTTCTACCTCATTTGTATTCCTGTTCGTGCTCTTTGGTGCAATGCTGGAAAGAGCAGGTGCTGGTTCATACTTCATTAAAGTTGCTTTCTCTTTATTAGGTCACATGCGCGGCGGCCCAGCAAAAGCGGCTGTTGTTGCATCCGGTTTATCAGGACTGGTTTCTGGTTCATCGATTGCCAACGTTGTGACAACAGGTACGTTTACTATTCCTCTAATGAAGAAAGTTGGCTTCCCAGCTTCCAAAGCAGGCGCTGTCGAAGTTGCTGCCTCAACCAATGGTCAGCTAACGCCGCCGATCATGGGTGCAGCTGCATTCTTAATGGTGGAATACGTCGGTATTTCTTATGTTGAAGTTATCAAAGCAGCGTTATTACCAGCACTTATCTCATACATCGCTTTGATCTACATAGTTCACTTAGAAGCATGCAAGGCAGGTATGCAAGGTCTACCAAGACGACACTCTTCGACATTCTTACAAAGCATGCTCTCTTTCACCGGAACTATTCTGGCTATCTGTGTCATTAGTGCGGTGGTCTATTACGGGATTGGCTGGACAAAAGATGTTTTCGGCTCAGCAGCGACAGTGTTAGTGGGCATCGCCTTACTTGCTTCTTATGTTGCACTGGTTAAGGTATCTGCAAAGCATGCCAAAGATGGTGGATTTGATCTTGACGAAGATATCCTAGAGATCCCTGATGTTGGTCCAACAGTAAAATCTGGTCTGCACTTTCTATTACCGATTGTTGTTTTAGTTTGGTGTTTAACCGTTGAACGTTTTTCTCCGGGCTTGTCTGCGTTTTGGGCAACCGTCTTTATGATGTTCATTCTGCTGACACAACGTCCGCTAATGGCAGTGTTTAACCAATCGAATGATGCGGCTGAACAAGCAAAAGTAGGTGTTGTCGATTTGCTTGAAAGTTTAGTGTCTGGTGCTCGAAACATGATTGGTATCGGGGTTGCAACCGCAGCTGCCGGCACGGTCGTGGGTGTGGTAACGCTGACAGGTATTGGTCTTGTGATGACAGACTTCGTTGAGTTCATCTCAGGCGGTAGCGTGATTATGATGCTACTGTTTACTGCTGTGATCAGCCTGATTTTAGGTATGGGCTTACCAACAACAGCAAACTACATTGTGGTTTCAACGCTGATGGCTCCGGTTATCGTCACCCTTGGTGCTCAGCACGGATTAATCATCCCACTTATCGCCGTTCACTTGTTTGTGTTCTATTTCGGTATTTTGGCTGATGATACACCACCTGTAGGTCTGGCTGCATTTGCCGCAGCTGCAATTGCTAAGTCCGATCCAATTCGTACCGGTATTCAAGGTTTTACCTACGACATACGAACCGCCATTTTGCCGTTTATGTTTGTATTCAACACCCAGTTACTGTTAATGGGTATTGATACGTGGTGGCATCTTGGACTAACCATCATCTCATCCATTATCGCGATGTTACTATTCTCAGCCGCGACACAAGGTTGGTGGTTTACCAAGACAAAATGGTGGGAAGTTGTTGCTCTGCTCGCTTTGACATTTACATTCTTCCGTCCGGGTTTCTGGTGGGATATGGTTTACCCAGCACAAGAAGAGCATCCAGGTATAGAACTTGCTCAAATCGTAGAACAGACGCCAATTGGTGAGCCTGTACAACTGCTGGTTGCTGGTGAAACCATTGAAGGCGACTTTGTATCTAAGACGGTACTACTGCCATTTGACGACAGAGCAGTCACCCCAGAGGAACGTATTTCTTCAATGGGTCTAATGCTCAACAATGATGGTAAAAAAATGATCGTTGATATGGTGGAATTCGGTAGTCCTGCAGAATCAGCAGGTATCGATTTTGGATGGGAAATTGAATCGATCATTATTGATAGTGAACGACCAATGAAAGAATGGGTATTCCTTCCTGCTCTACTACTGACAGTGCTACTTGGCTGGAATCAACGAAGAAGAGCGAAAAAAGAGCAAGTTATAGCCTAACCCTTCGTCTGGCTAATCCATTAACGGAATAGCCAGACATTATCACTCAGAGAAATAACATTATGTATAAAAACATTCTTGTTCCTGTTGATTTAAATGAGCACGGTTTCTGTGACAAGGCTGTTGAACATGCGGTTTGGCATGCAAAACAGAACAACGCTAAAGTTCATCTGCTCAATGTTCTGCCTGGCATTCACATGTCGATGGTTGCTACCTACTTCCCTAAAGAAGCAGCAAAGCAAATGAAAGAAGATGTGAAACAGCAACTGAAAAAATTTGCACAGCAGTTCAGCACTGACGGCGTTGAATTTGAAGTGTATGTTGCAGAAGGGAAAGCTTATAGCACCATTCTTGATTACGCTAAAAAGGTTCACGCAGATCTGATTATCATGCCAAGTCACAAACGATCTCGAATCGATAAAGTGGTATTAGGTTCTGTCGCCAGCAAAGTTGTTGAAAACTCCCCTGTCAATGTACTGGTTATCAAACCAACGGGTCTATAAAAGCTTAACAATAGAAAAAGGCGCTCAATGCGCCTTTTTTGTTAGTTTTTGCCTATCACAGTAATTCAAAAATACCACTAGCGTTAATGCGAATAGTTATCAATAATAAACCCAACAAAGAGAGACAAGGTTGGGCACTTTATGAAAAAGACTATCAGTTTTGCAGCATTACATTTCAGCATTGCATTTACCGTTGCATACGTACTGACAGGCGACATCATTCTAGGTAGCCTGATCGCAATGCTTGAGCCAATGGTGAACACCGTAGCATTCTACTTCCACGAGAAAGTTTGGGACAGACACGCTCCGCTACAGCGCTATGCTCATAACCCAAGAATCAAAACCATGAGCTTTGCTGTTATTCACTACACAGTGGCATTTAATGTGGCCTACATGCTAACAGGTAGCTGGTTAATTGGCGGCGTTATGGCACTGATTGAGCCAAGTTTTAACACTTGTGCTTACTACTTCCATGAAAAATTCTGGCAAAGTAAAGCCGATCATAATCACTGGCAATGTGTTCACTAAGATAAAACCCCAACTCTAAGAGCTGGGGCTTTTGGTTTCTACTCTATACGAAGTGAGTCACGCAAAACTCTCTAGATAGACCGAGCTGGCACACTTTTCTCTGCCCATCCAACTGGATGCTTAACTCATAAAGATCTTTCGGATTTGGATTAGCTTTGTCGTAATACTTCGGGGCGTCGACCTGAAACAGTGCACTGACATGGTCACTACGGATGTCAATTGGCAGCTGATACGTCATGCCATCAAACTTGACCGCTGCTGATACTAGACCCGGAGAGAACGTAGTGAAGTGCAAATTCACCAGCAACTCACAACCACCACCGTAGTGCCAGATTTGTTCTGTAGTGACAGCACCTAAACGTACATGACGGATAAATTGCAAATAAGGCTCACACCATATGCCTATTCTGTCATCGTACTTATTCACCTCTTCACTCAACAAACAGACTTCAGCGTCTTCTTCATCCAGCAGGCAATCTTCATCTTGTTCCAGAAAGAGGATCTCAAAACGATTTTTTCCCAGTGTTAGTTGCGGAAGAATATCTTTTCGATAGACCTTCTGAGAGCCGTCACAGTCAAACAGAGCGACACCGTTCAAACGGACTTCCGCATGATAATCGATCCCCTCCAGAACAAGGTCGACGGCTCCGAAGTTCAACATGCTCTCATCGACTTCAATATCGTGCATGAGGTGCCATTCCTGATGTGCAATTTCGTCTTCAGACAAAGTTTGAGGTAACACAGCACTGAGTGGGGACGGAAAAGTGATATCGTCCTGCGGTATGGATAAATCGGTGAGCGGTGAAAGTTGCCATAAACCGGCGAGAGAAAGCTGCATAATATTCTTATTGAATGATTTTCTTTTAGAAGAGTTGGCACCATTTAAACATAGTGGCAATAAAAAATACCAGCCTAGGCTGGTATCTATATTAAGACTTACTCTTCATCATCGTCTTCATCTTCGTCAGGGTACAAGGCATCTTCGCCCTCGTAGTAAGTACCCCACCCGTCATAGATGATGTCGTATTTTTCAGCTAGATTAACCAGTTTTTCAACTTGAGCGTCGATCGCTGCTGGATCAAGAGCAGACTGCATAGTTGCATCAAAGCACAGCAGTTTGCTGCCGTCTTCATCTTCTGCTTCTTCAGCTTCAAGAACTTCAAAGCCCATTTTAAAAGCTTCAACAGCAGCTTTTTCTAGCTTTTCGAAATCTTCAGCGAAAAAGTGGTGTTCAATCTCATACAGCGCTTCAGGATCACTGCCATCTTCCAGCAGTGCTTGAATGATTTCGCGAGTATCTTCCTTTTGAATTTCTAGGAAGTCTTCCACTGATAGATAATCATCTTGTTGAGGCATAAAAATGTGCTCCAAAGTGTACAAAAAGGGTATCAATTTAATTGCGCGCAATATCGCATGGATCGTTGCGAATTACCACCTGCATGACGATCTTAAAACGATCTTTCTGGGAATACACAATTTATTGCTAACAAGTCATTCTCTGTTAACAAGCAACAAAGCCTACAATATTCCATAGGCTTTGATTTAATGCTCACTATTTGGAGGACACGGTTATTCCGTGCCACCCACTGTCAACGCATCCAGTTTCAGTGTCGGCTGACCAACACCTACAGGCACACTTTGTCCAGCCTTGCCGCACACACCAACACCACGGTCAATGCTCAGGTCATTACCCACCATAGAGACTTGCTGCATTGCTTCAATACCAGAGCCAATTAAGGTTGCGCCTTTAATTGGGCGAGTCACTTTACCGTTTTCAATTAAGTAAGCTTCTGATGCTGAAAACACGAACTTACCGGAAGTGATATCAACCTGACCACCACCGAAGTTAGGCGCATACACCCCTTTCTTAACCGTAGAAATGATCTCTTCAGGAGTATGTTGACCCGGCAGCATGTAAGTGTTGGTCATGCGAGGCATTGGCAGATGAGCGTAAGACTCACGGCGGCCGTTACCCGTTGGAGCAACACCCATTAAACGCGCGTTGAGCTTATCTTGCATATAGCCTTTAAGAACGCCGTTCTCGATAAGAACATTGTATTGACCATTCACACCTTCATCGTCCACGTTCAGTGAACCACGAAGATCTTTCAAAGTGCCATCATCGACAATAGTACAAAGATCGGAGGTCACCTTCTGTCCGATTTTTCCAGAGAATACTGATGACTCTTTACGGTTGAAGTCGCCTTCTAGACCATGGCCTACCGCTTCATGCAGTAGAACACCCGGCCAACCAGAGCCTAATACCACTGGCATAGTGCCCGCAGGTGCTGCATCAGCTTCTAGGTTAACCAGTGCCTGACGGATCGCTTCATCAGCATAAGCAAAAACGATCTTCTGTCCGTTCTCTTCATTTAAGAAATAGTCGTAGGTAAAACGGCCACCGCCACCAGCACTGCCGCGTTCACGGCGATCGCCACGTTGCGCTAATACGCTGATAGATAAACGAACTAATGGACGAATATCGCCAGCATAAGTACCGTCTGTCGCCGCAACTAACACTTGTTCATGCACGCCACTCAGGCTAACAGAGACTTCTTGAACGAGTGGTTCTTTGGTGCGGATGTAAGCATCTATCTGCTGTAGTAATTCTGTTTTCTTCTGTTTTTCCCAGCTTTCTAATGGGTTAACAGCCGCATAGTAGGTTTGGTTACTATTACGCTTAAAGGCTTGTACAGAAGCATTCTTCCCTTGTTCCGCAATACCGCGCGCGGCAATCGCACTTTGCTGTAAACCTTCTAACTGGATTTGGTCGGAATACGCGAAACCTGTTTTCTCGCCAGTGACAGCTCGCACACCCACACCACAGTCGATGTTGAATGAACCATCTTTGATAATGCTGTCTTCTAAAATCAAAGACTCATGCCAGCTAGACTGGAAATAAATATCTGCATAATCAATCTGGCGGGTTGCGATGCTCGACAGAGTATCGGCAATATCTTGCTCAGTAAGCCCTGCCGGTTTTAATAATGCTTCTTCAATGCGGGTTATACTCATGTTTAGCTCTTTTTCTCTATAAATTGCTTATGAAAGAATAAATTGATTGCGAAAGCGTGTGTGGGCACTAATAGGCATAGCAGCACGCACACTCTCTATTTGTTCTAACTCGATATCAACAATCAGACTTGCAGCATCTTGCTCTAGTGAAGCAATGATCTCACCCCAAGGACTGATCACCATTGAGTGTCCCCAAGTTTCTCTTCCGCAAGCATGATGGCCACCTTGACCAACTGCGATAACCCAACACTGGTTTTCTATCGCACGAGCCCTTAGAAGAACTTCCCAATGCGCCTTACCAGTTACGGCAGTAAACGCAGCAGGTACCAACAGTATCTGGGCTCCTAATCGACGTAATTCTGCATACAGATTAGGGAAACGAACATCATAACAGATGGACAATCCCAGCTTAGCAAAGGGCGTTTCTGCCACAACGATATCGTTACCCGGCGTAAACGTTTCTGATTCACGATAACGCTTGTGGCCATCAGCAACGTTAACATCAAACATGTGCAGCTTATCATAGTGAGCCACAATATGACCTTGCGGATTAAACAGAACGGATGTGGTAGTCACGCCTTGAGTCTCCGCTGAAGTTCGGCGAATCGGCATACTACCGATGAGAACCCAAACCTGCTGCTCTACAGCTAAGCGCGATAGTCTTGCCTGAATAGGCCCATCACCCAGTTCTTCAGCACTGTTGTGGTAATCCTCTTTGTTACCAAACACTACCGCATTTTCTGGGGTAACCACCCATTTAGCACCTTGCTTTGCCAGCAGTCTGGTTTGCTGTTCAATATAAGTGAGATTCTCATTCACATCCGAGCTGGATGTCATTTGAATTAAACCAATACGTTCCATGTAAATAGCCCAACCTACTTTTGTCTGACTTACTTGGTTCTATAACTTATTTTGCGAGATCTCTAAGTTTTTTCGGCAATTTAAATTCACCGCGACTACGAGAAAGTTCTTTTACTGTCGGTGAATCCATCGGACCTTTCACCTCATAATTTACTTCGGTGAAAACTTCGACCACAGGTGCTATCACCGTGGTAATCGCCAACACATACAACGCCGTCTGTGGCGTTACCGCAAATGCGGTCAGTACCGGAATACCAGAAGTAATGTCCGGTACAAAGTTAACTTCTGCATCTACGGTACGAGTGTTGAGATCCGCTAATCCTTTAATGGTCATGTCACCAGCAATGGCATCCATCTTTATATCATTGGTAACAAAGATGCCTTTATCAACCTCACCGCTGCCGGTGATCGAATCAAAGGCCATGCCTTTATCGAATACATCGCTGAAATCGAGCTGCATTTTACGAATGATAGAGTCTAAGCTGAACAGACCCAGAAACTTAGCAGCGCCGCTGACATCGGATATTACCCCTTTACCCAGCTCCGTTTTTACATTGCCTTGAACGGTATTGACCTTCATCGACCAAGGAGCGCCATCCCATTGCAAGTCACTCCACATGTTGAACGAGGCTTTCTGAATTCCTGAACTGATACCGAATCGTTCCATCAGGTCGCTGTTATTTTCACCCTGAACTTCAAACTTTAGCTTAGTGTGGCTGGTTGTGTCAGTCAGTGTCCAGTCTCCACTCATATGAACAGTATTAGTACCACTCACCACATCCACTTTTTTCCACTCCAGAGTGTTGCCTCTACGCTGGAAATCCATATTCACTTTGCCAACTTTATAACCTTGCAGCCAAAAGTCGTTAATGACCAGAGTAAGATTTGGCATCAGGCGATGAAACTCTCGGTCAAACTCAGAAATCAGAGGATCCGATTGTTTAGTATGCGCCGCCAATAAAGGCTTAGGCTGTTCTTCGTCTAACGATGGAACAAACACATGCAGACGATCGAAAGAGACCGATAAATCATAAGGCTGAATGTAATTGGCTTGCCCTTTTGCTTCTTGGCTTTCTAAGTTCATAACCCAGCCAAGGCCTTTCTGACGTGCATTAAAGTCAACATCGTGCCACTCAATCTCGGCAAGAGTCAGTTCTTGAGTTTTTAGATCGACACGTTGCGGAACTGGAATCTCCGGAGTGTTCATTTTATCTAGACTTGACTTGCCCGCTTTAGCAACAGGCACATCATTCATCACAGCAATCCAGTCATCTAAGTTAAATCGGTCAAGACGAACCTGAGCATGGTGCCCAACAACTGGACTGATTTTAAAACCACCTTGACCAAGCACTAAGTTGGTCGCTGTTAACACTGGCGTTTTAGGTCTGATATCAATCTCAGCCTGATACTTGGCTTGAGGAAGCTGAAGACGCGCAGTAATCGATTCCTGATTCCCCGAAGCCTGCAGATTCGCTTTGCCCGCTGTTTTCGTTTTCTTTGCCAATGGGTACGGGTATTCACTCGCAACCATTTTCAGGTCTGCGGTACTGTCTATCTGGTAAGTAAAGCCAACATCGTTTAACTGCAAAGCCACACTGGTTTGCCACGGTGCGTGACCTTTCAGACGCTTGAGCCAACGTTCTCCAACATAAGGCACCAGAGGTTTCACATCCCAGTCACCGATAACATCAATGTTTACCGCATAACCTTGAGGCGTACTTTCGCCCTGAAAATCAAAGGAGATCGGTTGTTTTAACAACTTGGATGACAAGCCCGCAGCGGTAATCACATCGTTGTCGAAGTTAATGCGACCGGATACCAAATCCAACATCATTGGTGGAGCATCAATATCCACATGATTTTTTGATAATTCAGCCCAACCCCAAGCGCGAGGTTCTTTGTCTCGGGTAAACGGAATATTTAACTGAAACTCAGAAGTAACTTCACCGCTCACTTGAACGGCGTTAAGCGCCGCACCCACAGAATCAACCAGCGGTGTCGCCGTCATATACGCTCGAACGGCATTCCCTTCCGCCACAGCACTGGCTTCAATCTCGATATAACCATCCGGTGCTAAACTTGGGATTCGCCCTGTGATTCGTTTGGCGTTCACATCCATTAACGTCGCCGCATTTGAATCTAAATACATGGCATCGTTTTCAAACAACAAATCCAATTGCAGATTAGTGATCGTCGGCCAAGCGGTATCAAAACTAAACTTACCTTCTTTCAGTCCGACCCATGCCTGAAATACACCATTATGATCCTGATACGGAAATGAGCCTAAATCGCCATACCAAATCAGTTTGGCGGTATCGACTCGACCACCTTGAATGGCGGTAGACAAGTAGTCGGTCAAGTCATCCCCCAGCGCAAGAGTTGGCAAATAACGCCAAGTTTCACCCGCGTTATAAGCATCCGCTTCTAGATAAAATGACAAGAATGGACTTTTATCGTGAGGAAAATCGAGACGAAATGCGCCTAATGCCTGCAAGTCAGGAGTAGCAACAGTGACTTTATCAGCCCAAAGTGACCAGCCTTCACTGTCTGTTTGCCAAACTAAATTCACATCACCATGACGAATGTTCAGTGGCGCCTGAAACACATCGCCATACGGCAAGGTATCATCAATCAAGGTGGCATGGATTTTTGCAATATCAGCAGAACCGCTAATCTTTGCCTGAAGTTGATGCACTTCAGGAAGTAAATACCATTGTGCGATTCGACCATCCGTTAGCTGCGCAGAATAACGCAATGAGTCGATGCTTTGTCCCATAGAAACTCGGATATCTTCCAATAATCCGCCCGGTTTCAAGTCATTAATCAGTTTGGTAGATTGCTGAGAATTTGGCATCAAAGCCGCTAGAGGCAAGAGCGTTTCTACATCTATTTGAGAAAAATTTAACGTCCAACCTTCCGGTTGCCAATCAAGAGCAACATCGAGATCTGGCCAAGCTGTATCATTGGTACGCAGCTGCAAAGAGTGGGCATTAACCTGCCACCCTTTGTCAGCAGGCATTAGCTTAACAATGCCAGACTCCAGTAAGAGTTCGTTGGTACTGCCTTCTTCCCCCCAGATAAGCTCTGACGGTTTCAGCTCAACGTAGCCATCAACGGGTTGATTGTGATTCAGGGTCATCCACGCGTTAAAGCTTACTCTTCCGCGCTCAATACCTGTTTCTTCCTTCAGGTAACGAGTTAACCAAGGGGTAACGCGCAGATTGTCGGCACTCGCATAGAAATCACCAGAAATATCAAGCAGTGAGCCATGGTCTTCAAAGTCAGCACTTACTAACAGAGAGTTGATATTAGCATCCGCTAAGCTCACTTCACCTTCTGCAAAATGGTGAGAACCTTTGTTCCGCCAACGCAACTTAGCGATATCAAGCTGTCGAATTTCGCCTGTCATTGTCTGGTACAAAATTGTTGAGTTAAGAAGCGAAAAATTATCAAGTTGGCGTAAGAACAGGTCGTCCAGCAGTTGCACAACTTGTCCTTCATTGCTCGCGTCAGAGCTATCGTCGCGATCAGAAGTTGCAATGCGGTTCCAGTCTATGGAACTGATATCCAACTTCATGCCATGAATGCTCATATCCGCTATCACCGGCTGGCGATTTAGCAGAGACTGAAATAAGTCAAATTCGATATCAATTTGCTGAGTAGATATGTGGATTTTACTGCTTACGGGAAGTTCCGCTCTTACAGCTTTGAGAGCGAGTGAAGGGTGCGTGTTTTTCCAAAAACCACGCACATCGGTCACTTTAAACTGTATGTTGGTTTGCTGAGTCGCCCAGCGCTCGATTTCACTTTGGTAGCGATTCATTTCAGGCAGCAGTACCCGCAAAGCAGTTACCACAACAGCCAATAACACCAATAGGCTAACAATAAGCCATAAAATAAATCGCCCAAGGCGGGTAAAGGTTGAGCTCACTCAATATCCTTTTACATCATCACAACATCAAATTGTTCTTGGATATACAGAGGTTCCGCTTGAATACGAACTTCTTTACCAATAAACAGCTCCAGCTCAGCAAGCGCATGAGACTCATCGCCTTGCAAAGTCTCTGCCACTGCCGGAGATGCGTACACAACAAACTTGTCTGAGTCGTAGGCTCGGTTCACTCGCGTAATTTCACGCAGTATTTCAAAGCAAACCGTTTCAACGGTTTTCACCGCTCCACGACCTTCACAAGTTGGACAAGTAGAACACAGAACATGTTCAATACTTTCTCGTGTACGTTTACGAGTCATCTCAACTAATCCCAACTGCGTAAATCCGTTGATATTCGTTTTGACTCGGTCTTTGCTGAGCGCAGCTTCCAGCGAAGCAAGTACTCGCTTGCGGTGATCATCGGAAGCCATATCGATAAAGTCGATGATGATGATGCCGCCCAGATTTCGTAAACGCAGCTGGCGAGCAATAGCCTGTGTTGCTTCGATGTTGGTGTTGAATATGGTCTCTTCGAGATTACGGCGGCCGACAAAAGCGCCGGTGTTGATATCAACCGTCGTCATGGCTTCAGTCTGATCGATAATCAGATAACCGCCAGATTTAAGCTCGACTTTACGCTCCAAAGAACGTTGAATTTCGTTCTCCGTGTCGTACATATCGAAAATGGGTTTATCACCTTCGTATAGCTCAAGTTTGTCGGTCAGCTCTGGAACGAACTCGGACGTGAACTCTTTGAGGTTTTCGAATTCCAGACGTGAATCAACCAAGATGCTGGTCAGTTCTGTGCCGACAAAATCACGAATAATACGTTGAGACAGCCCAGGTTCACCGTACAGCGTTGAACGAGTTTTGTATTTCGCACGACGCTCCATGACTTTAACCCAGAGGCGTTTGAGGAAAGCCGCATCTTGCGCCAATTCTTTTTCGTCCGCACCTTCAGCCGCGGTACGAATGATGAATCCACCATTCTCGTCGCAATACTGTGCCACTACTGCTTTTAGGCGATTACGTTCAGCTTCACTTTCAATTCGCTGAGAAACACCTACGTGCGCAGAACCCGGCATATAGACCAAGTAACGCGATGGTAAAGTGATATCTGTGGTTAAACGGGCACCTTTGGTTCCCAAAGGATCTTTCACTACTTGCACAACAATATCCTGACCTTGGCGAACCAATTCAGAAATATCGCGCACTTGGAACTGTTGTTTTTCATTTTCCGCCACACATTCTGTGTGAGGAACGATATCTGAAGCGTGTAAAAAAGCTGCTTTGTCTAGGCCAATATCCACAAAAGCCGCTTGCATACCGGGTAGAACTCGACTGACTTTACCCTTGTAGATGTTTCCGACAATGCCTCTTTTTGCTTCACGTTCAATATGGATCTCTTGAAGGACTCCACCTTCGATCATTGCCACCCGTGTTTCACTCGGTGTGACATTCAAGATCAACTCTGCACTCATGAGCGCACCTCAATTTTTAATAATACTAAAATATAAATTCGTGCAAGAGCTGGTCAGTTTCATAGAGCGGTAATCCCACCACTGCGTGGTAGCTACCTTCAATCCTAGTTACAAATCGCCCACCCAATCCTTGAATGCCATAACTGCCAGCTTTATCGCAAGGCTCACCACTTTGCCAATATTGTTCTATTTCTTGCTCTGACAAGGGTTTGAACCATACATCTGTGGTCACGACCACAGAACGATGTTTTTCTTTTGCAGCGACCGTCACGGCCGTCATTACTTGATGCTGAGTCCCCGAAAGATACTCAAGCATCTCTTTGGCGTGAGAAAAGTTTTGTGGCTTTTCTAATACGCGATTGTCTTGAACCACTATTGTGTCCGAGCCTAAAACCACATAGTCCTGCTCGTTCACATTAAGATTAGCCGCGTTTTGCTTAGCCAATTCTAGGCCAGCTAGAGCCTTATCGCGGGACAAACGTTCTACATATTGAACGGGAGATTCACCGTCTAAACGCTTCTCTTCAACATTTGGGACTAACATGTCAAACTTATATCCCAATTGAGAGAGTAGTTCTCGGCGTCTAGGTGAACCAGACGACAGAATTAATCGTTGTTTGTTCATTCTATTTTATGTGCCAATGACGTCGAACTCGACGCAGCAATAAAAACATCCATGGCCAAAGTATACAGCTAATTAAACCACTCCAGAGAGATAATGGGTTAAATGTGACATCCTGAATGAGATATTCTCCAAAGAAAATCAACACTTCAAGCGCCATAGCGAGCAGACCAACCACAAAAGCTTGCTGCCAAAGTGCCATATTTCGCATTACTAGGAAGTTCATGGCGACAATGTAAATCACGATGGACATCATCATCCCTCGGATACCGAGAGTCGAACCTAATAACAGATCCCAGAGAAGACCTAGCACCAGAGCAGAGCCCACATTGACACGGTGAGGCAGAGCAAGAACCCAGTAACAGGTCACCAACAAGATCCATGATGGTCTCAACAGATCAAGGGAACCCGGCCAAGGGATCGTCTGGAAAATTAAGGCACACAGGAAAGAGCCCCAAATAACAAATCGGCCTCCCCAATCACTACTGCCCATCTGTTACGCCCTCTTCAATATCTTCTGGGTTTGCGAGTAATACTTTTTGTTGGCGGTCTTCATTCGGCCAAATCAATAACAGGTAACGTAAGCGATCAAAATCGACTACAGGCTTCGCTTTTATCGAGGCAAATTCGCGACGTGTATCTTTATCAACATCAGTAATGTAAGCCACCGGATATCCTTCCGGATAGACACCACCAAGACCAGACGTTACCAGCATGTCACCGACATCGATATCGGTACTGGTTGGAATATGCTCTAACTGGATTTCGTCACTTTGTCCGTTACCGGAAGCGATCACTCGAATATCGTTGCGGATATTCTGCACTGGAATAGCGTTGTTCGGGTCGATAAGCAGTAATACACGGCTGTTGTGTGCGGCAACAAATGTTACCTGTCCGACAATACCTTTCTCATTGATAACAGGCTGACCTTCGTAGACACCGTCCGTTCTGCCTTTATCAATCACCACCTGATGGCGATATGGTGATGTATCAACAGCCATTACTTCTGTAACAACTTTCTTCTCATCACGGACAAATTCAGAACCAAGCAATTTACGTAAACGTTGGTTTTCTTCACGGTATTGATCAAGCAGGGTTAAGTCGCTTTTAAGCGTCATCACTTCACGTTTAAGATTTTGATTCGAACTCAACAGTTGATCACGAGTGCTGAACAGAGAGTAAAAATCGTTAAACATGGTACGCGGCAAATCTGCAGCATACTGAATAGGCGCCACTAGGCTATTGAGCAAATAACGTACATTTGCGAATGCTCCTAAACGACTATCAGCCAGCATGAGGCTGGCTGATAACATGACCGCGAAGAACAGTCGTTGTTGGAGAGATGGTCCTCGACCAAATATTGGCTTCATCTTATAACAATCCTATTGGGCACCTCATTACAAGGTGCCTGACAAGCCATTACTCATCGCTGAACAGATCACCGCCATGCATATCGATCATTTCTAAAGCTTTACCGCCGCCACGAGCTACACAAGTTAGTGGTTCTTCAGCGATCACAACAGGAATGCCGGTTTCTTCCGTTAATAGACGATCAAGATCTTTCAGTAGTGCACCACCACCAGTCAGAACCATACCGTTTTCAGAGATATCAGAAGCCAGTTCTGGTGGACATTGCTCAAGCGCAACCATCACAGCAGAAACGATACCCGTTAGCGGCTCTTGCAGTGCTTCCAAAATTTCGTTTGAGTTTAGTGTAAAGCTACGTGGAACACCTTCAGCTAGGTTACGACCACGAACTTCAATTTCCATCACTTCATCGCCAGGGTAAGCAGAACCGATTTCGTGTTTAATTTTCTCAGCGGTTGCTTCACCGATTAAGCTACCGTAGTTACGACGAACGTAGTTGATGATAGCTTCATCAAAACGGTCACCACCGATACGAACAGAAGAAGAGTAAACAACACCGTTCAATGAGATAACTGCAACTTCAGTTGTACCACCACCGATATCGACCACCATTGAACCTGTTGGCTCAGAAACACGTAGGCCAGCACCAATTGCTGCTGCCATTGGTTCGTCAATAAGGTGCACTTCGCGTGCGCCTGCACCTAATGCAGATTCACGAATCGCACGGCGCTCGACTTGAGTTGAACCACAAGGAACACAAACAAGTACGCGTGGGCTTGGTTTTAGGAAACTGTTGTCATGCACTTGACGAATAAAATGCTGAAGCATTTTTTCAGTCACGTAGAAGTCAGCAATAACACCATCTTTCATTGGACGAATTGCAGAGATATTACCCGGCGTACGACCTAACATTTGCTTAGCTGCATGACCGACAGCCGCTACAGTTTTTCCACCACGGCCTTTGTCTTGGCGAATAGCAACTACAGATGGTTCATCAAGGACAATGCCTTGACCTTTAACATAAATAAGAGTGTTGGCAGTACCTAAGTCAATTGATAGGTCGTTTGAAAACATGCCACGAAGTTTTTTGAACATATTCTTCGTTCATCCTGCAAGAATTGAAGATAAAAATTGCACTAAATGTACCAACGCCTTGCCGTCACAGCAAGGCATTGACGCATAAACATGGACTCAAACACGCAATTTCTAACATATTCCTAACTTAGGTTAAGAAAAATTGCTTGCTATTGTCCTGTTAGCCCACTTTCCCCTCGGAAAATAATGCGGTCATTGCCACGATAGACCCCGAAAGTCACAACGGCGGACGGATCTTCATCGCCCCGATCTCGCCAGTTGTATTGTAACCAAGGTTGATTTGTATAACTTGTACCACAGCTTACATTCATTTCTGATAATTGTGGTGAAGTATCTGACATTCTGAGCCAAAAACGGATTTGCTCCCTCAAAGAGCTGGCATCCATATTAGAATGCGGCTTAGCAGAAAGCTTATTGCTAACACCATTTGTTACCGAAACGGCAGAATCCGCTCCTTGAAGTGATGCACTCGAAGCCGAGCCAGAACCGGACCAAACTGTTTGCTGACACACATATCCGCCCAGAGAGACAAACGTCGAACCAGAGTCTTGCTCGTTTTCTATAAACCGCGAGCCATTCCAGTATTCGGTGCGCAGAGGAATATAAATGGTACTGGTTGAGGTTCCGCCCACATCATCAAGTACCATGCGACCGTAACGGATATCGGGTTGAGCTGAAAAAGGCTTACCAGTGTCCAAGGTAACGCCTGAACTGTTGAGCTCTAAGTTAGGTGCTTCTGATGTTTTGAAATCCACGCCATCGACTTTCACACCTGATGAATTTGCAGTCACACGAAGTCCAAAACCATCTTCATACGGGCCGTCTGCACGGGTAATTAAAGGACTAGAGGTGGTTTGTAACTTGTTAAATTGAAATGGTGCATCACTCACCTGCAACTGAGCACCAGACCATTGACTGCTGCCATCCCAGAAATGCAGATCATAATCTTCGACACGAGAGCCGAATTCACTGTTGTCATCAGAAGTGTCAACCGCAAGAAGCTTCACATCCGCAATCAGGCTCGGACTAAAACTGCTGTAGTTGGTCGTCGCCCCGCCCTGCATATTTTGTGCTTCAACGACAAAATCATAGGCAATGGACTGCCCCATATACATGAATTCATCATGGTTTGATGAGTAATTCCAGTTGTTGCTGATAAGCGATAACCACGCCGGATAGAAACGGCCAATGTCTCGATATCCCTGATTGATATTCATGCCCAAATAGCTTGCCTGAGTATCAGCATTTACACGTAGAACACCGACTTCACTCCACGCTAAACCGCTAAATGGCAAGTAGCTATTGCTAACACCTTCGCTGTTGCTAAGCGCGAGCGTTCCTGACAATGTTCCATCCGCACCGTCACTTGGTTGGGCAACAGTATGAGTCAGTTCAACAGTGGAGTTCAGCTCACTACCTGCAATGAAAAAATTCTGTGTAACGGGAGAGCTACAGTAACTCGACGTTTCTATGGCTTCACTACCACTGACAGGATCACTGCCATTGCCCGTTGAAACCCAACGCAATGGCCGAACATTTAGTGCAAAAGCATTCCCAGCCGGGGTAAAGCCAGCGCTGGAAGCATCACTAATATTACCGTTCATGGACGCATTATTTGGTGAGCAAAGTGCGAATGTCCAAGGACGGGAGTAAACCGTGAACTGGCCTTTTAGCGTACCGCTGCCTTCAATTGGGCAGTTATCAAACCCAGTACAATTAAAATTGCTGTCTTCAAGTGTTACTGTGACTTGCCCAGAATCATCCAGAGTCAGCTCGCTGCTTGCCTCACCCTCAGTAAATTGCGGCGCATAGGTTAAATCACCAATACCGTTAATTGGGGCGACCCACGCCGATAGCTTTGCAGTCAAAGCGCCGTTATAACCTACATCCACCACCTCACCGCTACTGCAAGCCAGTGTTTTGGCGCTCACGGTTTGCGGTTTATTGGCAATCACATACTGGTCATCAACGGCAATTTTATATGGCACAAACTGATAGTCGCCAGCAACCGAAGCCACGTCCGAATAACCGTCAAGACTAGCGTTCACCGAGACACTTTGGCTTTTTCCACTACTGGATAAGGTGATGTTGCCTTTTCCACCAAAGAGAGCTACTTCTTTCTCTACACCATTAATAGTAACCGAAGCTGTGCCACTAAAATCACTGGCTAATGATCCATCAGACATGACAGACAAAGTGATGGGTAAATCTTCGCATACGAGTGCAACATCTAATACGGGCGAAAGCTCAAGGGTGTAATCTTCTTCAACGTTCCCCCCGTTAGGCAAGCTCCCTCACCAATAATATTGATGTTTTGCGTAGACATTGTCAGCGAGTTAGCCGTAATCGCTCCTCGGATCGTGACTGGATTACTAAAGGTTACTCTGTCTGCTAATATCTGCGCCGCAAAGTCGATGTTGGGCGTGCTAAATACCAGTGATGCTGAAGGTCCGTAGATAATGAGATCTTTCTTGCCACCTACATCGATAGTATCAACGGCATTATTCTGAGTAAGGGAAGTGACAAGATTGAGAATAACATCGGAGTGAACCTTCAATGTTCCACCATTGAAGCTTACCGAACCCAAAATATAGTTCCCAGAGTGAAATATCGTTTCTACACTCCCTCCTGATATATAGCTCTGAATAGAAGGTCCAGTACCATTGTTTATTGGTTCAAAATTGATAACAAAATGTTTGTCAGACGAAGAGTACTCCTCAACATTCAGTGACTGCAATGGTCCCAAAATATCGACATACACAGTACCGTTAGATTCGGAGAATTGACAATTCTGTGCCAAAGTACAGTTTGATGTGTAATTCCAAGCAGTAATAGACAGATTGACTTTGCTATCAAAACTCACATCTATGGGTTCAGGAGTTTCAACTTTAGGCGCACCACCAATACAACTACCCACTTCACACGCTCCCGGCAGGCCAGCCTGATAAGAAAAAATATCATAGCTTGTTTTTAATTTTCCATCAGATAAGTAAGCACTAACGTACTCTGCAGACCATCCTGTAATAATGCTATTCGAGTTTTGGATATTGAGCGAGGATCCTGATTTCCAACTTTGTGCGGGTTCAGGGAAATACTTACAAAGATCTGGTGAAACTTCAGGTTCTTTAATCCCGTCCTGACAAGAGAAACTTACATCGTCATTATCAGATAAAACATGAATATTCCCTTGATGGACGTATCCATAATAAATTTCAGGTTGGTTCCAACTTCCACCTATAGGTTTCTTGTAGTACTTGAGAATACCATTATCAGCATCGTTAATAATTCGGATGGCATATTGCAAGCCATTGATTAACTGATCTTCTTTAAAGATATAATTCAGACCACTATCGGATGCACTTCCGGTGTACCATAAAACTTCCGTTTTTTTGTAGCCAAAGTTCGTTACATATATTTCTTGTGGGGTTGGTTTACCAGTAACAATCACTTCGATGGTGAAATTATTATGACCTTGAAAGTCACATCGATTCGCAGCGAATAGCGAGCTACTAAACAATAAGATAGTAAGGTAGAAAAAAACTTCCTCACAACTACTACTCCTTCACCCAAACTTCTTGCTTACGCTCAACCTGATACTGCCCACTACCACACACAGCGACGCTCTCAACTTTGTAATAATTCACGGAATCTAATGCTCCCAGTGAATAACACTGAGTATTCACAGAACAACCTGCAAATTGAGTCATCAAGTTATTTGCCTTAGTTTGCACATTTCCCCAGTTGCTAAGACACACATTAGCAACCATGCTGTTAGCCGTGTTCAATGGATACAACTGAGTAAGTGCTAACTCATTCACTGAGTGAGCAACAAACCATGCTCTTGTTCCCAACAGATCTTTCGATAGTGCATCTCGGTTTGACCATTCCATACGAGCAAGCGCATTGGCAAGAAAGCCCATCACCACAATCACAAAGATAGCAACGATATAGAGATTACCAGCCTGCTTTTTAACGCTAGGGAACATACGTTTTCTATGGAACATTCAGCACCTGCACATCAATATCAAAGTGGCTGGATTCGCCATTTTGAGCAAAAGTTAATGCCAGATGCACCACGCCACCTCTTTGCAGAGTAGGTTGTGCGTAACTGAACTCTCCCGTATTAACGCTATCAGCAACTTGGATACCATTACGAGTCACACTTTGTGCAGAAAAGTCTAAGCAATAACTCACCAAATCCTTGTATATGAACTGCCTTTGGGCAACCGACTGACTCGGCAACGGAGAAGAAAGAGTAAAAGTGGTGTTGCTACCGCTCAATGGGAAATTCGTATTTTGCCCCACAGCAAAATCCGTTTGTCTCGACGGATTAATAATCATCCTTAGCCCATCAAAACTAGAAGGAGCTGGTGTATTACCGACAATAAAACTCATGGTCTTATTGTCACTGCCGGATAAAGCATAAAAACCAGAATAAACAATAGGATAAAACGATAAACATTGCTGTCCGGCAGAACTACTAACAGCAAAGCTGTTTGGTACTGCGTGGCGAATTTCACGGGTCATTTTTTCTAATACAAATTTGGCTTGAGTCTGCAATCTTTGCCTTGCTACGGTATCGGAATAGCCTTTACTGCCCAGTTCCACAAACCCCGCAATACCCAAAACCAAAATAGCGCCCACCACCATGGTCAAGACCATTTCAACCAGAGTGAAACCACGAACTTTCATTAGTAGTTTCCTCGAAAACCAGTGAAATCGAACTCACCGTAACTCCCAGTATCAATCTTGATCTGGATTTTCTTCATGGTCGCGGTGTCGTAGTTAACATCGATTGTTACCGTGAAGTGCGCATACTTACTCGCTATCTCAGTGCCCAGAATATTGCTAAGAGGGTACCCTGAACCTCCACAATCGTTCGTGCTGTCTGTCCACCAGCAACCGATGTAGTCATCAACATCGTTGAACTGAGCGGGGTTACTTTCGCCAGAATCACGTCCCAATGTAGTAGAACATGGGTTAGCTACCCCATTCCTGTCCGGTTCACCACAGCGATATAGGCCACCATCAAAATCACTGTTGTTATCAAAGCCTCGAGCAAGAATTTGGCTCATCAGGCTTTGCCCTAAGTTAGCAGCACGAGTTTGATAATGTGGTGTCGCAGAGCGCTCAATTTGAGGGTAAAGAAAACTCACAAGTGTCACCATGGCAAACCCAAGGATCACCATAGCCATAATACTTTCAACCAGCGTAAATCCGTTGCTACGTTTCATCAGCAACTTCCTTTCGCCACATAGCCTTCCGAGTTCAAACATAGTGATGTCGAGTTTGCAGATGAGGCAATATTGATTGTCACGCCATTAGACGCACCACCTAAAGGATTACCCAACAGGCTAAATTCAATAACGGAAAGAGAAGGCGAGCTGGTGAATGTGAGTTCATCATTCCGCAACAAGTCACTTCTTCGGTCATCATTAGCAGAGCTGCATGCCTGTACTGAGCCGATACAGTGGTTGGTTATTTGCAAAGCATAATCACTGTTTGCTGAAGTGGATGATAAGTTGGATTGCATTCGGTCAATTTGAATTTGACGAATAATAGAGATGATTTGCTCTTGTGCGGCAAACGCAGAAACACTGGAAATACCGGAAAAACGGCTGGCAGCATAAACAGAGAGAATTGACACAAGCAGTATTACCACGATCAATTCAACTAAGGTAAAACCTCGCATTCGTTGCTGGTTTCTCTGCATTGGCTTGCTCATCATGTTAGCCAGTAAGTATTTAAAATTTTAGATGAAATGGCGCAGACCAGAAGGGGATGCGCCAAGAAAAATCATATAATTCAATACTGAACAATTAACAGCCAGTTGATACGACTGTTGTAGTTGCAGCGTTAGCTACAGCTGCAGCAGTAGCTTCGTCATATTGAACATAACAGTTAGTGGCAATAATAGTTGCATTTGTTGTTGTACCATTATTAGCAATGGTAATGGCAGTCGTAGGAAGTGTCGCAACTAACACTCCGTTAGCCTGAGCATAAGCCCAATCTGTATCCAAACCTTTTACAGCGGCAACAATACCTGACGCATTCGCTGTTGGGTAGCCAAAACTAGTTGTAATATTATCATCCCCTACCGTAGGAGCAGGGTTAGTTGTTGATGCCTGATTTTCTATTCCAGCTATCGCTGCTTTAGCGTAAACAATACCAGCAGCTCCATCCATTGCTCCCTTTAGGCCTTGTAATGCTGATGTACGGGCATCACCTTGTAAATCAAGGAAACGAGGAGCAGCCGTCACTGCAAGGATACCCAGAATTACAATGACAACGACCAATTCGATAAGGGTGAAACCACCTTGTCTTTTCATGAACTATCTCTCTTTCTAACAAGCTAAAAATTAATTAAAAGTGACCGCTACGCGACCAGTTTTTATGTTGTAAACAAACTGATGTGCACTGCTCTTTTCTTGTTGTATATAGGTACAACTAGCATTGGCATTATCAGCGATGGCTGAATATTGCAGTGAGGCATCACTACTTACTTCAGCGGCTGTCCCTACCTTTGGAGAGCTATGAAGCAAGTTCTCCATCAAATCCACACAGGTTTGATCAGTAATCGTTTCCGAATAAACGCTTTGTCTTAAAGCTAGCGGATAACCATCACTGAATCCCGTACTGGTACCTGCACTCGTTTTTGAACGAGTGAGCCAAAACTCCACACCGTCATAGTCGACGACGTTATATTTTTCACCACCAGATGTAACCGATGGCCTTACCTGAGCTTCCCATTGAGTCCGCGCAGCCATAACAGCAGATAAAAAACCGCTGGCAACGCCTTGAATACTCGCCTCTCTCGCATCATCAATCGTACCTAATAACCTAGGTAAAGCCGTCACAGCTAATAAGGCGACAATAACGATAACAATAATTAATTCGAGTAAAGAAAAACCCAACACTCTCTTATTCATTTTAGAACCAATACCTCTTGCGCAGAGGAATTATACCTACCCTCATACGGAATATCGCATGCGCTACGTCAATAAAACATTAAAGCCAATGTTTTTAAAGGATTTTTAACTACTTATCCTTTCATCGCATCCATCATGTTCCACATAGGTAAGAAAATACCCAAAGCCAGAATCAATACCATACCAGCAACAATCACCAGTAAAATCGGCTCAATCCGAGCGGTTAAGGTTTTTAAGTCATAATCCACTTCTCGGTCATAAAAATCCGAGACTTCCAGCAACAACTCATCAATTCGCCCCGTTTCTTCGCCTACAGAGATCATTTGAATAACCAGAGGCGTAAAAATATTGGCATTAATGGCCGTTGATGAAACGCTGCTACCTGCTTCAATTGCAGATTTCATTTCCATTAAGCGAGCTTCGAGGAATTTATTATCCAAAGCCTCAGCTGACAATGCCAAAGACTGATTTAACGGAACGCCTGAGTGCAACATCAGAGAAAACGTACGTGAGAATCGAGATAACTGTGCTCGATTGACGATTCCGCCAACTATCGGCATTCGTAAACGAAACTTATCCCAACGTTCTCTTCCTTTTGATGTCCCCAACCAAGATCGAAAACCGAAAAACGCTATCGCCATTGCTAACAGCATAAACATCCAGTAGTTGACGAAAAAGTTCGACATACCAATCAAAATTCTGGTTGGCAAAGGCAAGTCCACACCAAAGCGATTAAACATGGTCGCAAACTGCGGTATTACCTTGACGTTCAAAATGAACATAGCAATAACAATAAAGCCAATCACAAAAGTGGGATAACGCATTGCGGTCTTAATTCGCTTACGGGTTTCCACTTCTTGTTCATAGTAGTTCGCCAATTGCAGCAGAGCTTGATCCAATCGACCGGTGTTCTCACCTACATGCACCATAGATACAAACAGTGAGCTAAACACTTTCGTATGCATCTGCATCGCAGCGGAAAGACTGCGACCATTGGTCACTTCACTACAAATCTGTTCCAATGCATCTTTTAACTGCTTGTTTTCACAGTTCTGCGCCAGACCTCTCATTGAACGCAGTAAAGGCACGCCTGCTTTGGTTAAGCTGTACAGCTGGCGACAAAAAATCACCAATACTTCCAGTGGGACAACTGGAGCAAACAACTCTTTCCAATCAATAGTGGCCATACCAACACCGGATGCCCCTTCACTAATAGAAGTAGGGATAATCCCTTTATTGATCAATGTTTCAGCAGCAACATCTTCGTTAACTGCTTCTAAGCTGCCTTTCGTAGCGCTGCCATCTAAATTGCGTCCTTGGTACTGATAAGTCGGCATACCTTTCCTTACAGATAATTGGCCTTACAGATAAATAGGCTCAGCGGCTGCGTGAGCTTCACCTTCACCCAAAGCCATGACCTCATCAATACTGACGATACCTTTAACTGCCAGCTCCATCGCTGATGCGAGCAAAGGCTTATAGTTCTCTGAAGCTCGGGCGGCTTTGGCAAAACCGATAGAATCATCAGCGCGCAATGCATCCATCATGTGGTGCTCAAGCTCAAGCATTTCGAAGACACCGATACGACCTTTATAACCCGTGAGGTTACAGTTCTGACAGCCACGACCATGCACAAACTGTGAATTAACTTGGTTAGGAAAACGAACCGCAAGCCACTGCTTCTGAGCTTCATCCAACTCATCATGCGTCTTACAATCTGGGCAAACTTTACGTACCAGTCGCTGAGCAATCACAGCTCGAACAGCACTTGCGACCAAATAACCAGGAGCCCCCATATCAATTAAACGTAATGCGGTTTCCACAGCATCATTGGTGTGTAATGTACTCAATACTAAGTGACCAGTTAGTGCGGCTCTCAAACCGATCTCCACCGTTTCTTGGTCACGCATCTCACCAATCAGAATAATATCGGGGTCTTGGCGTAAGAAGGTTCTCAACAAGGTCGAGAAATCCAGACCAATTCGAGAGTTCACCTGTACTTGGTTGACTCGCGGCAGTCGATATTCCACTGGGTCTTCTGCGGTAATGATTTTTTTGCCCACTTCATTCAGTTCACTTAGCGCGCCGTACAAAGTGGTTGTTTTACCCGAACCTGTCGGTCCAGTGACGAGGATCATACCATGCGGGCGCTTAAGCTGACGTCGGAAGCGCAGTAACAGCTCGTCAGGAATGCCTGATTTATCCAGCTCCCGAATACCAGAGGACTGGTTTAATAAACGCATTACAACCGATTCACCATATTGCACAGGCATTGTCGACATACGAATATCAACCGACTGCCCTTTAGCTCGGATGTTAAATCGGCCATCTTGCGGCAGACGTTTTTCAGAAATATCGAGATTAGCCATCAGCTTCAGTCGCGAAACGAGCGCTGATGCGATACCCACTTCATTTAGAACCGTTTCATGAAGAATACCGTCCACACGCTGACGAATACGCAATATCTTTGAATCTGGCTCGATGTGAATATCCGACGCCCCCACCTGAATTGCATCTTCAAACAGCGAGTTAATCAGCTTAACAACCGTTACTTCTTCGCTGTCATCATTCGCGATATCAAAGTCGAACGCTTCTGTAACTTGGTGTTCAGCCTGTAACTGTTCAGCGAAAGAGGCAATTTCTTTGGTACGGCGGTAATAACGGTCAAAACCATCCACCAGTTGTTTTTCTGGTGCGATAACAAACTCAAAGCTGTACTGAGACAGTTGGTTGAGGAGGGACTCCTGAGCAAACAAATCCGCAGGGTCACTCATTGCGACACGCAGAGTATCGCCATTGCGGCCAATCACTAGTGCACGCAGACGGCGTGCATGTACTTCGGAAAGCAGCTGTACCGCGTCAATGTCGACCGTTGCACGGCTCAAATCAATCAGCGGAATCGCCAGTTGCTGAGACAAAAAGCTCAGCATTTGCTGTTCAGATAAAAAGCCTAACTCAATTAAGGTATCACCCAGCTTACGACCAGTATTCTTCTGAGCTGATAATGCCTGCCCAAGCTGTTCGTCAGTAACAATGCCCTCTTCGACCAGCAAATCCCCCAGTCGTTTTCTTAACTTAATTTGCATTGTTGTTCTCCTCTAGGTGATTCAGCACATCTAGACGATTACGAATAAAGGCTTGTGACTGAATCGATACCCCAACCTTTGTTAACGCCTTTTGATAAGACATCTTCGCGTCTTCTAACAAAAACGAACGCTCTTGCTGAATCGCTAACCCAAGCCACCAGCGACCATTGTTCGCCTCTTTCTCAGTCAACTTCTGATAGCTTTCTAGTGCAATTTCATTCTGTTTAACTTTTTGCGCCAGCGCCGCACGTAATGAAAGGTACTCCACGCTTACCGATGCAGGTAAATACGCTAGAGGTGTTAATGCCGCTTCTGCTTGCTGCTCTTTCATCAGCAGTTTTGAAAGCGCTATTCTCAAAGTTTCACCTTCAGGGTTTATTTCGATACCGCGCTGCATCAGATCAAATGCTTTTCGCACTTCACCTTTACCGTAATACAACGCCGCCAATTTTTGACGCACCGATTCATTATCCGGTGTATAGCGAAGGGCCTCACTGTAAGCACTGACTGCATTTTGAAAATCGCTAGAATCCATCGCTTTGTTTGCTCGGGAAATTGCTTTTTCTGCCAGTTTTTCAGCGCTCATTTCTACCTGTTCAATGGTTACCGTATTTTCTTGTGCGCTTTTCGATTCTGAAGAAACCATTGCTGGTGCTTGAGTTACTGAGCTTGAGTTCACTGGTGCAGAAGTGGTATTGCTCGCTAACAACACAGGCTTTTGAATGCGTGTTTGATTTCCTGTTGCCTCATTTGAAGCAATGGTCTTTGGCGTTGTGATTGCTGGTTCAACAGGCTGTGCAAAATCGCTAGCTTCTGTCGCTTCTTCTGTAACTTGACGAGATTCCAATAGCGGCTCTTCAATCGGCGCAGAGTGATAAACCACCACAGATGCCTGATTTACTTTTTGTGTTGGCGAAGCGACAACAGGAGCAGGTTCAACAAACGCCTTTACTTGCATTGGTTGACTGATTATTTGGGTATTCTGTACTTCAGGCGCTTGCTGTGACACAGCCCAACCGCCAACCGCTAAACTCAAACCAAATCCTGCCATCATCCATACCCAGACAGGACGCGTTTTGATTGGCTCAACGTGCGCTTTTTCTATTGGATCAAGTGATGATTGCTGCTTATCGGCAAGTTGAGATAAAGCTTTGTTCATAACACTCATCAATGGCTCCATCCCCAGATAACTGGAGTTTTATGTTTGGGTTTACAAGTATCGTACGTATCGTGAATAGCAGTGTATAGATGCTGGTTCTTGACCTGTTTGGTCTGTTCGTAAAACGCGAGCAACAGGGTTTTATGGCACACCTGATTGATAAGTCGAGGTGTGCCCTGACACGCTTTCCAAATAACTTTCTTCTGATTCAAACTGAACAGCGCACCTTCATAGCCTGATTTAGACAGTCGATTGTCAATATAAGCAACGGTTTCAGCCATATCTAATGGTCTTAACTTGGCACTAAAAGTAATTCGCTGACGGAATTGCCTTAAATGGTATTGTTCAAGTCTTTCATCCAGTTCTGGCTGGCCAATCAAAACCAGTTGTAATAACTTGGTTTGTTCGGTCTCCAGATTGCCAAACAACCGCAACACTTCCAACGCTTCATCAGAAAGCGCTTGGGCTTCATCCAGTAAAGCAACCACTCTTTTACCACTGGTATGGGATTCAATAAGTCGCGCCTGAATAGCTTCAACCAAACCCACTTTAGAACATTCATTAATATCCAGTTCTTTTGCTATCGCCGCACGTAAATCGTCACCATTCAAGGCTGGATTAGGCAAATATATCAGCTGGACATACTCTTTCAGATGAGTCAGCAGCATTCGACACACCATGGTTTTACCGGTTCCGATTTCACCGGTTACTTTTATGACACCTTCACCCATTTGCAGAGCCGCGCTGACGGTTTGAATCGCTTCATAATGCGGGTCTAGCCCCAGAAACAAACCAGTATCAGGCGTTAAGTGAAAAGGCTGTTGTGTAAAACCAAAGTGCTCCAAATACATATTCATTACTCAGAGTCAGGGAACCACTCCTGCAACAAATCACGTGAGCGCTCCAACTCTTTTTGCCACGTGTTGACACCAACTACCGTTGGTTTTAGCAAGATGACCAATTCTGTTTTCTGTGTCACTTGAGATGTGTTGCGGAACGCGTGGCCTAACACGGGGATGTCCCCTAAAAACGGAACTTTCGATGTTTGGTTCAAGGTATTGGTTTTCATCAGACCGCCAATTACAACCACATCGCCATCTTTGGCACGAATCACTGAGTCAGATTCACGGATAGAACTTTTCGCCAGCGGTAGAGATATCACTTTATTGTTGTAAGTGATGGTTTTGTTCTGTTGCTCCACTTCAATGACTGCGGGGTGAACATGCAGCAGTACATGCCCTTTGTCATCAATTTGAGGGGTTACATCCAGTGAAATACCAGAGAAAAATGGTGTTAGTTCCACATCAGGAGACGCTTCAGAATTGTCTCCATTACCAACGACACTGGATAAATCGGTAACGTAATACTCATCAGTACCCACTTTGATCACCGCTTTCTGGTTGTTGGCTGCGGTTACGCGAGGGCTTGATAGCACATTCAAGTCGCCTTGCGTTGCCATAAAGCTCAATACCGACTCAAAGCTGCCACTCGACATAACAATGTTGGTTTGTCCGCCCAGTAGTGTACCAATAGTGTCAATACCGGGTAGCGCTGCAATGGTACCTAGACCATTGCTGATTGCAGAGCCAGCGCCCGATGTGTCACCAGTACCAATTCGGTAGTTAACACCATTAGAGGTAAACATCTTGCTCCAGTTAATTCCTTGCTGGTAGCCGTCATTTAAAGTGACCTCTAGAATCTTCGCTTCCATAATCACTTGACGATGCATACGCTCTTGAGAAATCCCTAAAAATCGACGAACTTCGCGAATCTCATCAGGATATGCTCGTAACGTAATCACACTCGCTTGCGGTGTTACAACCACGCTTTGACCACGACCAGAGCCAACCAACTGCGCTACAGCAGTTTGCAGCTGTGGCCAGAAATCACTCTCGCTCAACGTTTCAATCTCTGTACCACCTCGGTCCGACGTGGCATTACTGTCACTATTGTTCGAATTATTGTTATTCGAACTACTTGAAGACGAAGAAGAGCTGTCGCTTGAAGAATTGGTGTCCGTATTGGTAATCGTACCTGTAGTGATGGTCGTCAGTGAGCGACCACTTCGTTTAAATTGCAGGTAATCAACAGGGATAGTCACCGTGCGTAAACCCGATGGATAAACTTGGATAACCTTGCCGACTTTTTCAATTTGGTAACCGTAAAGATCGCGAACCACATCTAACACTTCATCAAGTGTGACTTCCGATAAATTGACTGTGACTGTGCCATCCACCATCGGGTGAATTGCAACGCTGTATTCAGTGCCTTTTACTAAGCTGGTAAAAAAAGCTTTCGCCTGAACGCCGTTCGCCTGAATACGAAAACGCTTCAAGCTAGGATCCGATGTCGCTATTGCTCCGTCCATATCAGGCATAAGATCCGCTTCTACCGATGGCGGTAGATTTTCTAAATTGCGGCTATTCGCTTCATTAATAGCCTGATTCAGCGACTGTTTGGCTTCCACTGGGTCACGATGCCCCATAGAGCAGCCCACTAAACTCACCATCACTACGCCGATGATCATATTACGCATATGAATTCTTAACCTTATTTCTTAATGTCCAGAGAGAACAGCTTCAAAGTCCAACTTTTACTGCCTTGCTTAAGTTCGACCTGCGATGGCGTGACTTTAGACACTTTATAGCCAGACACACTATCGCCCTTGTCCACGACCTTATCATTTAAAATGGCATAGCATTGATTATCATCTTTACAAACAATGCTTTGCAGCTCAGGCACAGGTACATTTCTTTTTGCTTTTTTAACTTGTTCTGTTTTCATCCAACCTAATGGCGCGGTTGGATCTTGTTCTTGGCTCGCCGATACGGAAACCGAAACGGCAGCAAGTATCATTAACCACCATGCCTTATTTAGCATCGATATCCTAGCCACCGATAAACTCCTCACGGGTTCCAAGTGTGTAGACTTCTAATACCAACTTGGCATTAGGGTAGGTTTCAACTTGATAGTGAAAACTACGCCAATAATATTTCACAGGCAGGCTTTCTAACGCGTGCAAATAATCTCTGATAGCGAAATAAGTGCCATTCAGTTCCATCCGAACTGGATGTAGGAAATATTCGGCATTGCTATCTGTCTCATTAATTGGACTAGCTGGCAATGATGTCAAGCTCACTAATTTCAATTTAGCACTATGATCCAATACGCTTTGTAGCAAATTAGCCATCTGTGATGGTGACACCAAATTACTCATAACTTCGGAAAGCTGCATAGACAGTTCCTGACTCTGCTGTTGCAGTTGTTCTAACTCTTTATTTATCTCTGCGTTGGGATCTTTAGCCAGTTCGCGCTGCAAAATGATGATTTCACTTTCCATTCGCTGATTAGCGGATTGCTGCGACATTAACTTCTGTTGGGCATCTTTTCTCTGCTGCAATAGCGGATCGATTAACAGTGTCTGCAACACCATCGTAATCACAATCAAACCACAAATGGCGATTAACCACTTTTCGCGCGGAGCTCTGCCTTCGAACTGTTGACTCCATTTCTGCCAGCGTTCGTTCATTTCTCCACACCTCGTTTTGATTTCAATTCAAACGTCACTATGTCTTGCTCGTCACGACCAATAGTGAGTTGTTCGAAACTACGTCCAGTCAAACTTACTTCATCCTTAAATTGCGCAATCCATGTTGGTATAACGTTGGCATCTCTCGCCATACCTTTTACATCCAACGTTGCTTCATTTATCTCTATCTCACTTAAGCTAATATCACGGCGGGAAAGTTTTGCTAAACCATCCATCACTCCGGAATAGCCCAACTGTCGCGAAGCGTCATACTGGCCAATCGCAGCTAGTGATGCTTGCTGTGATTCAATCTCTTTCTTTAAACGAGCTGAAGCCGCCACTTTTTCTGCTGAAGGCAGATGCGCCGCATGCTTTTGTTTCAGCTCTCCAAGTTGCGCCGTCAGTTGGGTATTTTGTTGGTTGGCTTGTTTAAGTTGTTGCTGATATTGAATATTTTGAAATTGAAACCATGCAAAGAAGCATAGCATAACAACAGCAACAGCCCCCCAGACAGCAGTGATGGATGATAGCGTCATCAACTCTTTCTTTGGCTTCAGGTGCTCTTGATAAAAGTTGATCGCATCAGCAGGAACAAACAGTGCTTTTTCTGCCAACACTTGGCCAGAAACGATATGCTCAGCACCTTCAACCAGAGGGGCAACCTTGACACTTAAACGCTCGCCCAATGCTTGGACGAGTTCGGCGTGTTCTTCTTCATCACAACACACTTTTAACTGATGCAGCGACATGCCTTTGAAATGAGAGGATAAATAGTCGATTGAACGCTGCAGTTCTAGCGCGAGACCATCAAGTTGCAGCGCTGTACTGGCAACGCCTGTAATCGGTGCGACAACACCACGCAGTGTACGTTGAAAAATACAACGCTCATTGACGAACGCATCTAATTTAAAATGGCTGCCTTTGCTTCGTTGCACTAATAAGTAGTTTTTCAGCTCACCATTGTTTCGGCCCCAAACTTCTTGTTCAGGAACAATACTCTCGAGGCTACACCCCATACTCTCAAGTAAACTGCTCGCTTCTAAAACGACCTTTTTGTTAATCACGTAGGCTTGCGCCTTATTGCCGCCTTCGAGCGGGTAAGCATCCGCAATTACATCTGAAGATTTTTCGGTAATCAGGTCTTTTAACAAGAATGGCAGCGCACTAGACCACTCTTGCTGAGGAATGGATGGCTTATCAATTTGATAACTTTGAAACAGTTGGGCGTGCAACACCACGTGAACACTCAACCCTTTCGCTCCGGCGGTAAGAAGTGCATTCACTAAGGCATGAGGCCAAGTATTATTGGTCAAAGGATAGTGTTCAGGCAAGGCAAGGGATTCTGATGACGAGAAATAAATCGCATCAGGTTGAACCACTGCAAACACAGCCATCTGCTTAGATTTTTTTCTGGTGAACCGCTTTAACAATGCTTCAATCTTCATTTATCTCTACTTTGTGCGCCATCGGTTTCGTTTACCGGGTTTAACTTGACGTTCCGCCACAGGTAACTTGCTCGGATTTAGTGGTTGTTCAGTATCAAATAAACGCCCTTGAACACCATCAACCCCAAGATTATGCAAAACCTGTAACTCTGACTGGTTTTCAACCCCCACGGCAATGACTTTTGTTTGTGTGCCTTTGCAAACCCCTAACAGGCTGCGCACTATCAACTGATTTTCATGTCTTTGATCGATTTGCTTTATTAGACTTCGATGCAATTTAAGATAGTTGATCTTTAAGTCTTTGATATAGTGAGTTGCAACGATTGTTCGCCCTGCTTGTCCGACTATCAACTCGCACCCAAGTGCGGATATTGTTCTGAGTACCGGACGCATATAATCCAGATGTTGAACTAAATGCCCTTCGGTAAATTCAAACGATAACTGACCACGCTGGCGGAAGGTTAACTGCATTAACTCATTACGGAACCAGCGAAAATATTGTTTATCAGAAAAAGGAAGTACATACAGGTTTACCGACAACGCGGATTCGTTAACTGAAGACTTAATCAGTTGTAACGTTCTTCTCATCACCGCTTTATCTAGGACAGCTTCATAGCCAACGGTTTCTATAGCTGAACTAAATCGAGACGCTTTCAACACCCCTTTGTCAGGGTCGTTAATTCTAGCGAACAATTCGTTATGCAATAATTCTAAGTGATTAGAACGACCGGACAAATAGCAAGCCTGTCGGAATAGGATGATATTGTCATCAATAAGAGCCTTATCGAATAGAGTCCGCCAACGTACGCTGCCTCTGTCTTCGGCAACCGCCGCTTTTTCGAAGCGACTCCAAGCATTGACTCTCTGCAACTGAGCACTTTTCAAAGCCGTTTCTGTCTCATCAATAATTCGGCCTCTACGCTCTCCTTCCTTGTACATACTGACACCAATATGGAACCAATTATCTTTATCTAATGGATCTGGCGGCGTTAGGCGTTCAATAAACTTCAGGCATTGAGAAGC
The DNA here is from genome assembly GCF_037162405.1 of Vibrio sp. Hal054. Lineage (NCBI taxonomy): Bacteria > Pseudomonadati > Pseudomonadota > Gammaproteobacteria > Vibrionales > Vibrionaceae > Vibrio > Vibrio sp. Hal054. The sequence continues at coordinate 2,891,776 of NZ_JARLUT010000001.1, forward strand.
AACATGAGAGACATCTTTTGCCGTTTGGTGTGGCATGAAGAGAGCAAATACTGAATCATAGTAACGAGACAAAATTACGTCTGGATAACGAGCAATGACGTTTGAGATACACTGGCCGACTTCAACGACAAAATCATCAATGACACGTTTCTCGTTTTCTTCTTTCGCTACATCAAGATCATCAATACGTAGCATCAGAACGCCACCTTGAGCTCCACTCTCCTGCAACGCCGATTCTAATTTGCTGTCGAACAGGACTCGATTTGCCGTACCCGTTAACTGGTCGAGAAATGTCTGTGTACGGATAAAAGTATCAAAACGGCTACGCTCTTGACGTGCATCTTGTAACTCTTCGATCAGAACATCTAAAGCTTCACTGGCAGTATATGGCCACTCTCTGTCATCGCCTTTTGCGTATTGCTCAACTCTACCGGCCAATATCATTCGCCCACGCTCTTCCAGCATTTCCGATCCCAAAAGCTGAAAACGCAACCACTTAACACTCTGTACCAAGCAGAAAACAATGAATAAAACAGCGACTGTTATCGACCACATAGCACCGATGGAATAGCTAAAGCCAACATAAGGCGGTACGACTTTAAAGTGCACCGAATAACCTTGAATGCGTTGCAAAGGAAAATCAGCTTGATAAAGCCGTGCTGGGTCGATTTTTGAGGAGGTGTCTTTAAAACGGTAAATAATGCCAGCTTGAGATGACAATTCCATCTCAACAATATTACTTGCTTGCAGCATCTTGGGCATCCAACGCTGCATAGAATACGCAGCATCTGGATCTTCCATCTCTTTATCCACCACTTCCACTATGCCCTGCATGTAGTGGTTGAGATATTCCTGCCCTAACCGCTGAAAGGATAAGGTTCCACCTATAAACAAAATGAACATCGCACTGGTCACAATCAAAGTGACGAAAACCACTAAACGTGTACTGAGTTTTAGCGTAGGCGTGTAGCGCATAGAAATTGAATTCCCTTTCAATTTATCGATGGGTGGCATTATTCATCGAAGAAGGCTGCTCGCAAAAATTATGTAAACAGTGCGCTAAGTATATAAAAAAAGCCACAAAATTGCGGCTTTTTTAAAATCGAGACAAATTGGGTAGAACACGTGCGCCCTCTTCAAACCCCTTTTTCATTTCGTTTGATAGGGTTAGCCGTTGTCCCCCCACCGAACCGTACGTGCACATTTCTATGCATACGGCTCTCCGTTAGACTTTAGCAAAATTTCGATAGTCAGGTAACTTTCCGCGATGCAAATCAATGTGACAGTCCTTACATAAAACTAAAGTTTTTCTCTTTCGAGAAATCATTAGTCGTTTCCAAGGTTCTGTATCCCCCTTGATATCTTTTAGTTTACGCACATGGTGAACCTCCAAATATCCAGATGGAATACCACAATATTCACATTTTCTAGCTGCCATTCTATCGAGCAATTCAGTTCGAGACATATACTTAAATGTATTCGGAAACGGATCTACGAACTCTGCTGTCGACACACTTCTGTTTTTTAACTGGAATAGCTCCAGTTCGTAGAGTTTATTGTTACGACTCTCTCGATGGACATATCTCCCATCTGGTTGTTTTAATCGTTTAGCGATCTTAGTCCTAGATGTTTGATGCTTATTTGCCAGTGTTTTGAACAAACTGTTCATCCATATCCAATGTAACTTATTAAGATACAGAACTGGCGATAAATTGTAGTAATTCGCAAAACCCCGCATTTCAGCATTATATTGACCGATTATTTCGTAATCAGACAAATATGCCATTGCAGGTTTGCTACTACTTCTATCCCTATGCGAATCGTATTCCCCATAGCCACGGAGAGAACAAAATCTCTGTACTTTCTCTCTTGGTACACCGAGGTGAATGTGATCAGTAATAGTACGCTTCGCAGCGTGGGTTTTACTGCCATTAGAATTATGTCCTACAACACACTTCTTACGTTTGCCTTCTCTACGGGTTTTAACTTCATATCCGAGAAAGACAAATCCTCGTTTAGGATCTACTATGCTCGACTTTTCTTTGGATACTTCAAGTTTTAACTCAAGTTCAACAAATTCAGTGACTTCTTTCATCACCTCCCTTGCTTCTTTCTTTGAGCCAACAATTCCTATCAAAAAGTCGTCTGCATAACGAACGTAGCGCATTCGTTTGAAGTCGGGATCATCCATTAAGACACTAGGCATATTTGCCATTTTCTTATGAAGTTCTTCTGCTTCTTGTCTCCACTGATCTAGTTTTTTCTCATCAGCAAGTAGACCCGATGCACCATGTCCCTGTCTTATCCACTTTATGCGATTTGCTCGATTCTGTAGAGCTTTCTTGTACTCAGGGTTAGGTTTTCTTCTATATTCCCCACCAAACTCTTTGATTTTCATTTTCATGAATTCATCAAGTTCATGGAGGAAAACATTGGCAAGTATCGGTGAAATGATTCCACCTTGTGGAGTTCCACTGTGAGTGCCAAAGTAACGCCAATCTTCCATATAACCAGCTTTCAAGAACTTTTTAACCAGTGCTAGAAAAGCTTTATCGTCTATTCTTTTACTTAAGAATTTGAGCAAAAGATTATGGTCGATGTTGTCGAAGTAACCTTTTATATCTACATCACATACCCACTTGGTTCCTTTCCAACCGCTACGAATTTCGGTTAGTGCTGTGTGACAAGAGCGATTTCTACGGAAGCCATAACTCCAATTACTGAAGATAGGTTCGTAGATTTCTTCAAGTAGCATTCTCATGACTTCTTGAATTAACTTATCATCACCGCTAGGTATTCCAAGAGGTCGTTTCTTACCATTCGGCTTCCTTGCATCCTTGGGTATGTAAGTGCGTCTACAAGGTTTAGGGAGATAATCCGAGGATTTAATTAGGTTGACTAGATTTAAAACTCTATCATTACCCATTCCATCAAGCGTATTATCATTAACTCCTTTCGTCATGGCACCACGATTAGAGTAAATGTTGGCATAAGCCGTTGCCCATAAGTCAAGATTACTGCACATTAGTTTGTGTAATTTCTTGACCTTTTGTCCTTGTATACTTGCTTTGTTAATACCACTTAGAGCTTTGAGTGTTCTTGCTGATAGCACTGACTATCGAACCTCGCTTCTATTAGTATTGCGTCTAACTGCCTCCCTTCCCCCTTACGTCTACACTTTCGCAATAAATTACTTTATTACTTATACATAGGTTTCGGATTGGATTTACACCAATTGCCACTTCATTACAAAGCTACGTTGGGTACTATGGAGACTCTGTCATCATATTGGTTGTTTAGTTCAAACCAACTTAGATGATCCCGAATTTCTCTGTAGTCAAGATACGTCCTACTTAGGTTCCACTTACGTTCAATTACCACTCTCACCGAGCAGGTGCCAAAGTTGTTGGATATGACAACCTTCTAATTATAATTGTCATAAACTTTGGTAAGACTCCTAAACTATCGTGAGTCATAGATATCCCGAAACCCACTATGAACTATGATTCAACCAATCAGGTTTAACCTTATAGGACTTGCAATGACTGGCGCAAAGTAGATAGTTTCCCCGCCACCAGCCTTTTACCCGACATGCTGCACTCCCCTTCCTTTTTCAAGGTTCAAGCTTATTACTAAGCAAGGATAAGTCGGGCTTGCAATAGGCTTTCCAACAGCCTATACTTGTGATTATAAATAACCGTAAGCACTTGAATTACAAAGCAAAACGGCGCACTTAGAACGGGATGTCGTCGTCAAAATCCATTGGCGGCTCATTGTATTGAGGCTGAGGAGCTTGTTGAGGTGCTTGCTGAGCAGCTGGCTGATACGCTGGTTGGCTCTGTCTCGCAGGCTGTTGAGGTTGCCCCCATCCGCTTTGCTGTTGTGGTTGACCCTGACCCGCGCCACCAGCTTGTTGTTGACGACCACCAAGCATTTGCATAATGCCATTGTAACCTTGCACAACTACTTCGGTTGAGTAACGATCTTGACCACTTTGATCTTGCCACTTACGAGTTTGTAACTGACCCTCAATGTAAACTTGAGAACCTTTACGCAGGTACTCACCCGCTACTTCTGCAAGTTTTCCATAAAGAGCAACTCGGTGCCACTCAGTTTTCTCACGCTGTTCGCCCGTTGCTTTATCACGCCATGTTTCTGACGTTGCAATGGTGATGTTTGCAACAGCACCGCCACTTGGCATATAGCGAACTTCAGGATCTCCACCCAAGTTGCCCACCAAAATTACTTTATTCACGCCACGGCTTGCCATGTTTCGCTCCGTCTTTAAATCGTATAATTTTTGAAAAAATTTCAAACAGTCAGTTAGGATAACACGCTTTTTCTCGAGCTTAAATGTCCGGTCGAATTGTTATCAAAAACTCATTCCGTTTTCACTTTTAAGCTTCTAATTTTCGGGGGAAATCTTCCATTTGCAATTTGATATAAAACTCATTTACTCAATCGATTGAAATCCCACGCAAACTCGCTATCCCAATTCGCTCTATCTTTTAATTTTAGGCATTGTTGACGCATTTCACCGCATCCTACTAAGGAATAATCCATGCCAAAACACAACTATGCCAGAACCATATATTTTCTTTGCATGGACGACACATGCGTCCCTGAGCAATTAGAAAAAGCTCTAGAACTTCTTGCTTTGCCAATACCTCAAATTCTCCCTGAGCAGTTATTGCGAAATTATCACACAGATAAACACAAAATTTTGCTGATTAACTATCAGGAACATCATCTGATTAGACAAAATTTAAAAGCATTAAAGATTACAAGCCCTCACTTTGAAACAATTCTATTTAACGTTGATAAGAGGCTGCATACAGAAGAGCTACTCACTTTTGGTAACTTAAAAGGGCTGTTTTATCAGGATGATACTCCCGAAAGTATCTGTGAAGGCTTGGGAGAAATAATCAACGGGCAAAACTGGCTCCCACGTCATGCCTCAAGCCAGCTTCTACATTATTACCGTTATCATTTTCAGGCCCACCATGCACAAGCTTCAGTTGACCTCACAGCAAGAGAAATTCAGATTTTGCGTTGCTTACAGACTGGAGCATCAAATATGCAAATGGCAGAAAGTCTTTTTATCAGCGAGTTTACAGTCAAGTCTCATTTGTATCAGATATTTAAAAAGCTTTCGGTGAAAAACCGAGTTCAAGCCATCAGTTGGGCAAATCAAAATCTACTTTCATAAATGCGCCTTTCAGCACATTTTCATTTTCATGACGCAGAATGTGCTGAATCTCACGAAAGTATCATGCTAAAGTCTGCAGTAAATCTATGTTTAAACATGACAACTCGGTTTTAAGACAAAACAGATAGTTTAGCAGGGCGAAAAAATGATTAAAAAATGCCTATTTCCGGCAGCTGGCTACGGCACTCGCTTTTTACCAGCAACCAAATCAATGCCAAAAGAAATGATGCCAGTAGTAAACAAACCTCTAATTGAATATGGCGTAGAGGAAGCAATTCAAGCAGGAATGAACGGAATGTGTATTGTGACGGGTCGAGGTAAGCATTCGATCATGGATCACTTTGACATGAACTACGAGCTTGAGCACCAAATCCAAGGAACGAACAAAGAAGACCTACTTGTTGATATCCGAGACATTATCGAAACTGCTAACTTTACTTTCATTCGTCAACGAGAAATGAAAGGCTTAGGGCACGCGATTCTCACAGGCAGAGAACTCGTCGGTGACGAACCCTTTGCTGTTGTTTTAGCGGATGACCTTTGTGTCAATGAAGAGAAAGGTGTTCTGACACAGATGGTAGCACTGTACAACCAGTTCCGCTGTTCAATCGTTGCAGTACAAGAAGTTCCCGCAGATGAAACACATAAGTATGGTGTGATCTCGGGTGAAATGATCAAAGACGATCTTTTCCGCGTAGATGACATGGTTGAAAAACCTGAACCAGGCACAGCACCAAGCAATCTGGCCATCATTGGTCGTTATATCCTGACTCCTGATATTTTCGAGTTAATAGAACAAACTGAGCCTGGTAAAGGCGGTGAAATCCAAATCACCGATGCGCTATTAAAACAAGCAAAATCTGGCTGCGTTTTAGCCTATAAATTTAAAGGTAAGCGTTTTGATTGCGGTAGTGTAGAAGGTTATATCGAAGCGACAAACTACTGTTTTGAACATTTATACAAGAAAAACGAACAGCAAGTTGCATTGGCGAAACATTCTACCCATAAGAGCTAATACTCATCGCAAGTAATCTTCAAAAGAGCTGCAATCAAGCGGCTCTTTTTTATTAGTTAACTGTTTTTATATCCAGTATTTCTTGCACATTTCTCACTCTATGTAATACTTGCTCGACTTAGCCTTTAACGAAGCCAAAGACAGAGCAAATCAAATGGACAAAATTGAAGTACGTGGTGCTCGAACCCATAACCTGAAAAATATCAATCTCACGATTCCCCGTGACAAGCTGATCGTCATTACCGGACTTTCTGGTTCAGGGAAATCATCTTTAGCCTTTGATACTTTATATGCCGAAGGTCAGAGACGTTATGTTGAGTCTCTCTCTGCCTACGCTCGCCAGTTCCTGTCTTTGATGGAAAAGCCCGACGTAGACCATATTGAAGGTCTATCGCCGGCGATCTCTATTGAGCAAAAGTCGACATCACACAACCCGCGTTCAACAGTGGGTACCATTACCGAAATCTACGATTATCTGCGTTTGCTGTTTGCTCGTGTTGGCGAACCTCGTTGCCCAGAACATAAGATTCCACTTGCCGCTCAAACAATCAGCCAGATGGTAGACAAAGTATTAGAGCTTCCTGAAGGCTCTAAACTGATGCTGCTTGCTCCTATCGTGAAAGAGCGTAAAGGTGAACACGTTAAAACTCTGGAAAATTTAGCGGCTCAAGGTTTTATTCGTGCACGAATTGATGGTGAGATTTGCGATTTGTCCGATCCTCCGACGCTTGAACTGCATAAAAAGCACACGATTGAAGTTGTGGTTGACCGATTTAAAGTGCGTTCTGACTTACAACAACGTTTAGCTGAATCATTTGAGACAGCTCTTGAGCTCTCTGGCGGCAACGTTGTGGTTGCACCAATGGATGAAGAAGGCGAAGAGCAAATATTCTCCGCCAACTTTGCCTGCCCACATTGTGGTTATAGTATGCGTGAGCTTGAGCCTCGCTTGTTCTCATTTAACAACCCGGCTGGTGCATGTCCAACGTGTGATGGTCTGGGTGTACAACAGTATTTTGACCCAAGTCGAGTGATTCAGGATGAGAAGTTGAGTTTGGCTGAAGGCGCAATTCGCGGTTGGGATCAAAAGAACTACTATTACTTCCAAATGCTCAGTTCTTTAGCTGCCCATTACGACTTTGATTTGCAAACGCCTTTCAACAAACTGGGCAAGAAAATCCAAGAGATCATTCTTCATGGCTCTGGTCGCACCGAAATCGAATTTAACTATATTAATGACCGAGGTGACATCCGAGTTAAGCGTCATCCGTTTGAAGGAATTCTGAACAATCTCGAGCGTCGCTATCGTGATACGGAATCCAACTCAGTTCGTGAAGAGTTAGTGAAATACATTTCTAACAAACCATGCAGCCATTGTGAAGGTACACGTTTACGCCTTGAAGCTCGCAACGTATTCGTCAACGACACGCCACTACCGCAAGTTGTAGAACTCAGCATCGCTGATGCGCTGCAGTTTTTCCAATCTCTGACGCTCGAAGGTCAGCGAGCTCAAATTGCAGAAAAGATCATGAAAGAAGTGAATGATCGTTTGCAGTTTTTGGTCAATGTGGGTCTGAACTATTTAAACTTATCACGCAGTGCAGAAACTCTCTCAGGTGGTGAAGCGCAACGAATTCGCTTAGCGAGCCAAATTGGCGCGGGACTGGTTGGTGTGATGTATGTACTCGATGAACCATCCATCGGTCTCCACCAGCGAGATAACGAAAGATTACTCAAAACCCTAGAACATCTGCGCGATTTGGGGAATACCGTTCTTGTGGTTGAGCATGATGAGGATGCCATTCGCATGGCTGACCATGTGATTGATATCGGCCCAGGAGCTGGTGTACATGGTGGTAACGTAGTGGCTGAAGGTAATGTCATAGATATCATCAACAATCCTAACTCTCTAACAGGACAATACCTAAGTGGTGTGAAAGAGATTGAAATACCTAAACAGAGAACACCAAAAGACGCGAAGAAAACAGTCGAGCTTCTTGGTGCATCTGGCAACAACCTAAAAGATGTCAATCTTTCTATCCCAGTCGGATTATTTACTTGTGTAACAGGAGTTTCCGGTTCAGGTAAATCAACACTGATCAATGATACTTTCTTTAATATCGCGCATATCGCATTAAATGGCGCAACCACATCAACACCCGCGCCATACAAATCGATAAAAGGATTAGAGCATTTCGATAAAGTTATCGATATCGACCAGAGTCCTATAGGCCGCACACCTCGTTCAAACCCTGCGACCTATACCGGTATTTTCACTCCGATTCGTGAGCTGTTTTCAGGCACGCAAGAGTCTCGTTCACGTGGTTACAAGCCGGGACGCTTTAGTTTTAACGTTCGAGGTGGTCGCTGTGAAGCGTGTCAGGGCGATGGCGTAATCAAAGTTGAAATGCACTTCTTACCCGATGTGTACGTCCCTTGTGATGTGTGTAAAGGAAAACGCTACAATCGCGAAACATTAGAAGTTCGTTACAAAGGCAAAACGATTGATGAAGTTCTCAACATGACCGTTGAAGACGCTCATGAGTTCTTTGAGCCTGTACCTGTGATAGCACGTAAACTGCAAACGCTAATGGACGTAGGTTTGTCGTACATCCGTCTTGGTCAGTCTGCCACGACATTGTCTGGTGGTGAGGCTCAACGCGTCAAACTCTCGCGAGAACTGTCCAAACGTGACACTGGTAAAACACTGTATATTTTGGATGAGCCAACCACAGGTTTGCATTTCCATGATATTCAACAACTGCTCAATGTATTGCATCGTCTACGAGATCACGGGAACACGGTTGTCGTCATTGAACACAATCTTGATGTAATTAAAACCGCAGACTGGATAGTTGATTTAGGCCCGGAAGGTGGGCAAGGCGGTGGTGAAATTATTGCGGAAGGTACACCTGAAGATGTGGCGAAAAGCAAAGTTTCCCATACCGCTCGTTTCTTAAAACCGATGTTGAAATAGAAAAGATCTGTAGAAACTGAAAAAAAACGGTAAATTAGGGCCTGTCAGCCCTAATTTGCCTGATCAAAAAGCAGGTTTCTTCGCAAAGGACATTGAAACACTTATGGCAACCTTGCTGTTAAGCGGAACACAACTTGAGCCACAAGCACCGAGTGTGCCTAAAAACAAACCGTTTCTGATAGCGGTTAGCTTTGTTTATCTCATAGCAATGCACGTTTTTATGCCCAATTTAGGCGGTGATGGATTGTCGTTACCCTTCAATGCAGCGACTTGGATTGCTATCAGTATTCCCTTAGCAATCGGCCTATATCAAATGAGCAGCTATCAGCGTTTGAGATATTCCAAACTGACTATCGGTCTTTGGGTCTGCTGTGTGATCATGACGCTTCCGCTGTTTTTTGCTAACGCGCAGTGGTACAGCGAATTAACCAAAATCATTGGTTTATGGGCCGGATTTTCACTTTTTTTAGTACTACAACAATTTCATTTCAGTAATAAAAACAAACAGAAGTTACTTCTGTTTGTTGTCTTTGCTAGCCTCATTGAAGCGCTATTTGGTGTTTATCAATACAGTGTCTTACACACTGGCAATATCTTTAACTATGACACTGTAAAAAACCTGCCTTACGGCATTTTTCAGCACCCTGATGCCATGGCCAGCTTCCTTACTACCGGTCTAGTGCTTTCAGGGTACTTATTGGCTCGCCAACCGAAAAAATACAATAAAAAACTCAGTGAAGTGAGCTTACTGTACATAACACCTGTGGTTTCTATCCCACTAATAATCGTCTTGCATTCTCTGGTTGGTTGGATATCTGCTGCAGTAGGTGTGTTACTTATTCTTCCATATCTGTATCGTTTTTCACCTCGTCAACGTTTTATAAACTGGGTATTAGCAACGGTTTCAGGATTAATCATTGGCCTAGGTGCGCTGTATTTACCCCACAATCAAGACCGCGATGTAGAGCCTTACCTTTCATCCGTTCCTTATAGCAGCGTTCTTCCTCAATCCATCGATATGCTGATTGAAAAGCCATTTACAGGCTATGGTTACGGTAAGTTTGAATCAAGTTATATCCTGTATACCGCTAGGCAACATCAGCTCAATCCAAACTACAAAGTAGGAATTCCATCGATGGAACATCCTCACAATGAGTTTCTATTTTGGGGGATTGAAGGCGGATTATTACCCGTATTAGGAATGGCTTTAGCGGCGAGCTTTGTACTGATTCGGATATACTCAGCGAAGAAAGGCACCCGATTGGCCATGTTCGCTTTGTTACTGCCAATCGTCATTCACAGCCTAGTCGATGCACCTTTCTACCAATCGAGCATTCACTGGTTAACCTTTATGATATTACTGTTCTGGATTGACCAGCGCGTAGCAAAATATCGTGTGTTTCGTTTTAGCAAACTCAGCAAAACACTATTACGAATCACAAGTTTGACTCTGCCAATCGTCACCTGTTTTTATATGGTGAGTGTGCTGCATACCAATTTCTACCTGACTAAATTTGAAACATCCAACCCAAAGCAACTGGATATATTGAATAAAGTCGTCAATCCAGTGCTCATCAAAGACAGATTGGATTGGGAAATGTACAGCACTTATTTAGATCTAGGGTTAAACGAGAAGAAATACGAGTACATCCAGCCTTATATCGACTGGTCTTTGAAGATTATTCAAAGCAAACCGAGACCAGGATTGTATGAGAAGTTGATCATGGCTTATCAAGCAATTGGCGATACCAGCCGAGCTGAACAAACTAAAACTGAGGCCGAGTTTCTGTTTCCTGAATTAGATTTTAGCCATATACAATACCAGAGCTTATTCGATAACTCGGAGCAATCTGAGACAGATATTGAGTAAAAAGAAAGGTGGCAAAAGCCACCTTTATTAACCGAAGTTTTATTGAGTCAGAGATTCTTCCAGTGCTCTGAGACACAAAGCGATATTTTCAGAACGGGCGCCATAACCCATAACACCAATACGCCACGCCTTACCAGCTAACGCACCGAGCCCTGCACCAATTTCCAAATTGTATTCATTGAGAAGATGGCTACGAACTTTAGCGTCATCAACACCTTCTGGAATATACACCGCATTCAGTTGTGGTAAGCGATATCCTTCTTCCACCACAAATTTGAAACCCATTTGTTCTAAACCAAGCTTGAGTTTTTCATGCATCGCTTGATGACGAGACCAAGCATTCTCCAACCCTTCATTTTTCAAAATCAGCAATGCTTCGTGCAATGCGTATAAACTGTTCACGGGTGCAGTATGATGATAGCTGCGTTTATTGCCGCCACTCCAATACCCCAACACTAAACTCTGATCTAAGAACCAACTTTGGATCGGCGTCTTTCTCGCTTGGATCTTTTCGATCGCTTTTGCTGACAGAGTCAAAGGTGATAACCCCGGCACACAAGAAAGGCACTTCTGACTTCCAGAATAAACTGCATCCAATTGCCATTCATCCACCAGCAGTGGAACGCCACCCAATGAAGTCACAGCATCAACAATCGTCAGCATATTATTTTGCTTAGCCAAAGCGCCAAGTGTTTGAGCGTCACTCAAAGCCCCTGTTGATGTTTCAGCATGGACGAAAGCAAGAAGTTTTGCATCGGGATGTTGGCTGATGGTTTGCTCTACTTTGCTAACAGAGACTGGAGTTCCCCACTCATCATCGACTGTGATAGCAATACCGCCACAACGGACAACATTTTCACGCATACGCTCGCCAAAGACACCGTTGCGGCAAACAATCACTTTATCGCCGGGCTCAAGCAAATTGACGAAACACGCCTCCATACCCGCACTACCCGGTGCTGATACCGCAATGGTGAACTCGTTTTCAGTCTGGAAAGCATATTTAAGTAGCACCTTTAGCTCATCCATCATAGCGACAAACAACGGGTCTAAATGCCCAACAGTTGGACGACTAAGAGCCTGTAATACTTGAGGAGAGATATCCGAAGGACCTGGTCCCATAAGAGTTCGGTGCGGAGGGATGAAGCTTTGTATAGTCATAGGTGCTCCCAGTTATTATTAGTAATAAGCTTTCACGTACGAAAATGTAGAGTACGGCAGAATCAAGACGACGACAATTCGACAGAGGTCTATGCTGCCTGACAATTTCGACACATTTATTTTCATTTATCACAAATTTACAATTGACAACAGTTTCACAAAACCGTTCAATGAGTGAGCTATTTATCCCTTACTCATTAGGGTTGTATACGTGAGCTGATTTGAGCACAAATCGTAGCCGCACAGATACAACACTAAGCAGGATGGGATAACAGAAGAGGAGCACTGCCCAGGCAGATGTTTTGTGGAGCCTCAACTCCAAAACAAAACATTCAGGGGGAGCAGTGCCGAGATAAATCAAAGTTGTGGATTTGGTTTATCGGTTGTCAGGGTTGAATCCCTTCAACTGTCATCGGTGCTATGCTGATGAAGAGCTTCTGAGGAATTTTATACAACCTGCCTGTTGTTACTCCCCTCTATTTTGCTCTAAGAAACTCTCTTCAAAACATTGGAAGTTGGATTACCAACCTTTTTTATTTCTAGGAAGTCCGGGAGAAATGTAGTGAGCGCATTCAATGTCGCCAAGTTTGGTGGAACAAGTGTTGCAAATTTTGAAGCAATGAGCCGTTGCTCTGCAATTATCGAAAATAACCCACAAACACGATTAGTCGTCAGCAGTGCTTGCTCTGGCGTAACGAACTTACTTGTTGAACTTGCTAATGGCGTTCAGGATGCAGACCAAAGATTAAGCATCATGAAACAGTTGGCTGATATTCATGATTCGATTATCGACCAATTGTCTGAACCGACCCAAGTAGAAAAAGAAGTTCATTCGATGCTAGATAGCATCGCTAGCGCTGCCGAAGCTGCATCATTTCAGTCCAGCAAAAAGCTGACAGATCATTTGGTCGCTTGCGGCGAACTGATGTCGACGTATATCTTGACCCAGTTAATGCGTGAGCGCGGTGTTAATGCCGTTCGCTTTGATATTCGTGAAGTATTAAGAACAGACAGCCATTACGGCCGAGCTGAACCACAAATCGAAGAAATCGCGAAACTGGCTCAAGAAAAACTTGCCCCACTTTGTGCGGAATATGTGGTTGTTACTCAAGGTTTCATCGGTTCTGATGAACAAGGTAATACGACAACACTTGGTCGTGGCGGCAGTGATTACTCTGCTGCGCTGATTGCGGAATCAGTAAAAGCTTCTGGCTTAGAGATTTGGACGGATGTTCCGGGGATCTACACAACAGATCCTCGCATTGCACCTAAAGCTGCACCAATTCCAGAGATCAGCTTTAGTGAAGCCTCTGAAATGGCGAACTTTGGTGCGAAGATCCTACACCCTTCAACACTGGTGCCAGCACTTCGCCATGAAATCCCTGTATTTGTCGGTTCTTCTAAAGAGCCAGAAAAAGGTGGCACTTGGATTCGTCAACAAGTCGAGAACTCACCGCAGTTCCGGGCGCTAGCACTACGCTGCAATCAAACTATGGTGACTTTACGCAGTGCGAAGATGTTCCATGCGTATGGTTTCTTAGCGAAAGTATTCGAAGTTTTGGCAAAATACAAAATCTCGGTAGACCTTATCACCACTTCTGAAATCAGTGTGTCTCTGACACTAGATAAAACGGACACATCAGGCGGTGCGCCTGAACTGCCACAAGAAGCGAGAGAAGAGTTACAAGAGCTTTGTACTGTAGAAGTCGAGCATAACCTTTGCCTAGTAGCATTGATTGGTAACCACATGGAAACCAAAGGCTATGCGAAAGAAGTGTTCAGCACCTTAGGTGATTTTAACTTGCGTATGATCTGCTACGGAGCAAGCGACCACAACCTTTGCTTCCTCGTCGATGCTCCTGAATCTAAAGCCGTGATTCAGAAACTGCATTTGGATCTGTTCGAGAATCGATAATCAGATAACTCATCACGTAAAACAAAGGTCACCAAGCGGTGACCTTTTGCGTTTCTATGCTCGGTAATCCTAACCGTTAATGTTAGGACCCAACCATTTTTCAGCTTCAAGGATATCCCAACCTTTGCGCTGCGAATAACTCTGAACTTGATCATCTTGGATCTGAGCAACGGCAAAGTAGCGAGAATCCGGATGTGAGAAATACCAGCCAGAAACAGATGCACCCGGCATCATGGCGTAACTGGTTGTCAGTTCCATACCAATCTTCTCTTGCACACCTAATAGATCCCAAATAGCACCTTTCTCCGTATGCTCAGGGCAAGCCGCATAACCCGGAGCAGGGCGAATACCCTGATACTTCTCGCGAATCAAATCTTCATTACTTAGATTTTCATCAGGAGCATAACCCCAAATCTCAGTACGCACTTTCATATGCAGATATTCAGCAAACGCTTCTGCCAAACGGTCAGCAACCGCTTGAACCATAATCGCGTTGTAATCGTCACCTTTGGCTTTGAAGTCGTCAGCCAGTTCACGTTCACCAATACCGCCTGTCACAGCAAACATACCAATCCAGTCTTGTTTGCCACTGTGTTTAGACGCAACAAAATCGGACAGACAGTAGTTCGCTCCTTTTGGCTTCTCGGTTTGCTGACGCAAGTTATGCAGCACTTTAATCACTTGCTGGCGTGATTCATCCGCATACACTTCAATATCGTCATCCACACTTGCCGCAGGGAACAGACCACAAATACCGTTGGCCTTCATAAGCCCTTCGGTTTCGATACGGTCAATCCAGTCATTCGCATCTTTGAACAGCTTACGAGCCTCTTCCCCGACCAATTCATGGTCAAGAATTGCAGGATATTTTCCTGACAGAGACCAAGTCATAAAGAATGGTGTCCAGTCGATGTACTGACGTAAAACTGAAACATCAAAATCTTTAAATACATGAATACCCGGTTTAACTGGTGCCGGTGGTGTGTATATCTGCCAATCTATTGCAGCCTTGTTTGCTCGGGCTTGCTCTAAAGTCACAGGGCGGCTCTTCGGCTTTTTCCGTGCGTGCTGTTCACGCGTTCTTTCGTAATCAAGATTCAGACGTTCAACAAATTCAGGACGACGTTCATCAGAAAGCAATGCGGAACATACGCCTACAGCGCGTGACGCATTGTTTACATACACCACTGGCTGATGATAGTTCTGCTCAATCTTAACAGCCGTATGCGCCTTTGATGTGGTTGCGCCACCAATCAGTAGTGGTAACTCAAATCCTTGGCGCTCCATCTCTTTCGCTACGTGAACCATTTCGTCCAAAGACGGCGTAATCAAACCTGACAGACCGATAATGTCGACATTCTTCTCGCGAGCCACTTTCAGAATTGTCTCGCACGGCACCATTACGCCAAGGTCGATGATTTCATAGTTGTTACATTGCAGTACAACACCAACGATATTCTTACCGATATCGTGAACATCACCTTTCACGGTTGCTAATAGGATCTTACCGTTTGTCGACCCTGCTTGTTTCAGCGCATTGATGTAGGGCTCTAGGTACGCAACAGCCTGCTTCATCACACGGGCAGATTTCACCACCTGCGGCAGGAACATTTTCCCTTCACCAAACAAGTCCCCGACGACATTCATGCCGTCCATTAATGGACCTTCGATTACTTCAAGAGGCTTGGTCGCTTTAGCCCTAGCTTCTTCAGTATCTTCAACGATAAATTCAGTAATACCTTTAACAAGTGCGTGCTCTAAACGCTTTTCAACTGGCCAAGTGCGCCATTCCAGTAAAGAGGCATCTTCCTCTTTGCCGACAGCATTTTCACGATACTCTTCAGCGATTTCCAACAGACGCTCAGTGGCACCATCGTCGCGGTTCAAAATGACATCTTCAACCGCATTACGCAGTTTATCTGGCACGTTATCGTATATCTCTAACTGACCAGCGTTGACGATGCCCATGTCCATACCATTCTTAAAACAGTGGTATAGGAACACCGCATGAATCGCTTCACGTACGTAGTTGTTACCGCGGAAAGAGAAAGAGACGTTAGACACACCACCGGAAATCATTGCATGTGGAAGTTCGCGTTTGATATCTGCAACGGCGTTGATGAAATCGAGAGCATAGTTGTTGTGTTCATCAATACCAGTAGCAACGGCAAAGATGTTCGGGTCGAAAATAATATCTTCCGCAGGAAAACCCACTTGGTCGACAAGAATATGATAGGCGCGACGACAGATTTCTATCTTACGTTCACGAGTATCCGCCTGCCCTACTTCGTCAAAGGCCATAACGATAACAGCAGCACCATAGCGACGAATCAATTTCGCCTGATGAATAAATTTTTCTTCGCCTTCTTTTAGCGATATTGAGTTAACGATACCTTTGCCCTGAATACATTTCAGGCCGGCTTCAATCACTTCCCATTTCGATGAGTCAACCATGATTGGCACTTTCGAGATCTCTGGTTCTGATGCACACAACTTAAGGAATCGTTCCATACAAGCCATCGCATCCAACATGCCTTCATCCATGTTGATATCAATGATCTGTGCGCCATTCTCGACTTGCTCACGAGCAACATCTAAAGCCTCATCATAGAGTTCTTCTTTAATAAGACGTTTAAAGCGGGCTGAACCCGTAACGTTAGTACGCTCACCAACGTTAACGAACAATGTTTCTGGGGCAATGCTCAGAGGCTCTAAACCAGACAGTCGACACTCTACGCTGATCTCCGGAATAGCGCGTGGAGCGACTCCTTCAACTACTTTAGCCATTGCTGCGATATGCTCAGGGGTGGTACCACAACAACCGCCAACTAAGTTGAGGAACCCTGCTTGAGCCCATTCACCAATGTGCTCCGCCATATCTTCTGGTGATAAGTCATATTCACCAAATGCATTTGGTAATCCCGCATTCGGGTGAGCAGAAACATAACTTTCTGAAATGCGAGAAAGCTCTTCTACGTATTGACGCAGCTCATCCGGGCCCAAAGCACAGTTCAAACCAAACGAAATTGGGCGAACATGGCGCAAGGAGTTATAGAATGCTTCTGTGGTTTGGCCGGACAGAGTTCGACCTGATGCATCAGTGATAGTACCTGAGATCATGACAGGCAATTCGATGCCAAGTTCTTCAAACACAGCATCAACAGCAAAGGCACACGCTTTCGCATTCAAAGTATCGAAAATAGTTTCGATCAAAATCAGATCGCTGCCGCCTCTAATTAAAGCGCGTGTAGATTCAGAGTAAGCTGTGACTAGCTGATCAAACTCGACATTACGGTAGCCGGGATCGTTTACATCTGGAGAGATAGAACACGTACGGTTGGTTGGCCCTAACACACCTGCAACGTAGCGAGGTTTATCCGGTGTTTTTGCCGTCCATTCATCCGCAACTTCACGCGCCAATTTGGCTGCGGCAAAGTTAATTTCTTCGCTCAAAGACTGCATGTCGTAATCAGCCATTGCAATCGTGGTTGCGTTGAAGGTATTGGTTTCAAGGATGTCAGCCCCTGCTTGCAAGTAAGCAGAGTGAATACCTCTAATTAACTGAGGCTGAGTGAGAACTAAGAGATCGTTATTTCCTTTTAGATCACAATGCCAATTGGCAAAACGTTCACCACGATAATCTTCCTCTTGCAATCTATGCTCTTGGATCATGGTGCCCATACCACCATCAATCAACATAATACGTTGCTTCAATTGCGCTTCGATCTGGTGCTTTAGATTACTACCCACAGTACAGCCTCATTATTCCTTTATTGCTTGTTCGACATCCTATCATACATTGATTAGAAATCTAGACGTCTAAAACATCTAATTACTACAAATGCGTTCGTTATAAAATTGATAAATCTATAGGTAAAAAGTGTTTGCTATTTGTTCATCATCAAAGGACAATTTCTCTCACATTTAGTTACATTTGAAGAAGAAAATGTCGGTCTACTATACCCTGTGCTTTCTATCTGCTGCTGCAATGATGATTGCTTTTTTAAACAGCAAGATAGGTAAAATGCAAACCACAATAGCCATTACTGCTGGCTCTATGGTGCTCTCATTACTTATCCTTATTGCTGGTCAAAATGACTGGTTCCACCTCACTCAAATTGCAACTGAAACAGTGACCAGTATAAATTTTGAGAGCTTTCTGCTAAAAGGCATTTTGGGCTTCCTTCTATTTGCTGGCGGCCTCGGTATTAAACTCCCTCACTTAAAAGATCAAAAATGGGAGATTACCGTACTCGCACTTGGGGCAACTCTGTTCTCTACCTTCTTCATCGGATTTGGCCTTTACGGCTTCTGTTACTTTATCGGTATTCATTTAGATCTTGTTTACTGTTTATTGTTTGGTTCGCTGATTTCACCAACCGACCCAATCGCAGTACTGGCTATCGTGAAAAAGCTAAACGCGCCTAAACGAATCTCGACCCAAATCGAAGGTGAGTCGCTGTTTAACGACGGCTTCGGTTTAGTCATATTTGTAACTATCTTTACCGTCGCATTCGGCAAAGAAGCACCAACAGTAGGAAGTGTAGTCGCATTATTTGCGCAAGAAGCGCTTGGCGGCATCGTTTACGGCTTTCTATTAGGGTTACTGTTCCACTATTTAATTAGCGCAACCAACGACCATTCAATGGAGCTCTTACTGACTATCGGTGTGCCAACCGCTGGTTATGTATTTGCAGACGTAATCCACGTGTCAGGTCCATTAGCCATGGTGGTATCAGGAATCATGATTGGTAACTGGACACGATTTATTGGTTTCTCTAAAGAGAGTGAGGAACATCTTGATCACTTCTGGGAGTTGGTGGATGAATTCTTAAACGGCGTCTTGTTCCTTTTGATAGGTATGTCGATGCTTCTTTTCGAATTCCACGAAGAAGACTGGATCCTAATGGCTTTTGCTGTACCACTAGTCCTCGCAGCCCGTTACTCTAGCGTGTTTGTCTCATATATAGGTTTCAAGCGTTACCGTAAATATAACCCTTGGTCGATAAAGATCTTAACTTGGGGTGGGCTACGCGGAGGATTAGCTTTAGCGATGGCACTATCAATTCCTTCAGGAATGATGGTCATCCCAGATAAGCTTATCGACGTTAAAGAGCTGATTCTGGTTATGACCTATGCTGTAGTGGTGTTCTCTATCCTGATTCAAGGTTCTACAATCACTCCGATGATTGAAAAAGCCAAACTGAAAGAGAAAGAGATGGAAGAAGAAAGTGCTCAACACAGCGACGTACAAGAAAGCCAACAACAAAATGTCTAAGCATTAATCTTCTGGAAAGCAGCGACCTTGGTTGCTGCTTTTTTTATATGCCATTTATTATTTGCCAAAGAAACATGGCCAATTTGCCTAAGCTTCCTTCTTTTGCCCCCACCACTAGTTCTCCGTTCATCTCCTTCACCATAAGCACGTAATACTCGCTGCTCTATGATCTTATAAGAGGATCTAAACTAACCATTATTTATAGAGAGCAATAAGCACTAATCCACGTAGACTCATCAACGAACGCATCCTCAAGTATCGAAGCTTTAGTATCGCTCTATCTCGTTGAGTGCAGAGGGAATGAAGAATCTGAAAAGTCACTTATGAATAATCTGCTTTTTATTAAACATACGTTAGAGTTCAGGGGACTTTAAATATACTACTTTGATACTCTATAGGCGTTGAGCCCTGCTTAGACTTAAACAAAACCAACTGTCGAACTATATAAGTCGCGTGTTCATGAAGGCCATCATTTATGACGAGGCTTTAGATAATGGCGGAGAAAACTAGACTTACTATCTTACTTAGCGCTTCCCCGGTGTAACAGACCAGCTTTCTGTTAAACAAGGAGCAACCCACTGAGCTGCCGCTTTGCCTTGGTCACTTTCCTTCAGACGCAAAAAAGCCCCGTCATTTCTGACGAGGCTTCAAATAGTGGCGGAGCGGACGGGACTCGAACCCGCGACCCCCGGCGTGACAGGCCGGTATTCTAACCAACTGAACTACCGCTCCGCATTGGTTAGCGCTTGGTGCTAAATATGAGCCTGGCGATGTCCTACTCTCACATGGGGAGACCCCACACTACCATCGGCGCTAATTCGTTTCACTTCTGAGTTCGGCATGGAATCAGGTGGGTCCAAATCGCTATGGTCGCCAAGCAAAATTTTAAAATTCGGAAAGCTGCTTTCTCTTAAATAAAGAGCATGTTCTCTACACATTCAATTCTGTTCTTGCTTTGAGCCCACAAAACCCCTTGGGTGTTGTATGGTTAAGCCTCACGGGCAATTAGTACAGGTTAGCTCAATGCCTCACAGCACTTACACACCCTGCCTATCAACGTTCTAGTCTCGAACAACCCTTTAGGACACTTAAAGTGCCAGGGAGAACTCATCTCAGGGCTTGCTTCCCGCTTAGATGCTTTCAGCGGTTATCAATTCCGAACTTAGCTACCGGGCAATGCTACTGGCGTAACAACCCGAACACCAGAGGTTCGTCCACTCCGGTCCTCTCGTACTAGGAGCAGCCCCCTTCAATTCTCCAACGCCCACGGCAGATAGGGACCGAACTGTCTCACGACGTTCTAAACCCAGCTCGCGTACCACTTTAAATGGCGAACAGCCATACCCTTGGGACCGACTTCAGCCCCAGGATGTGATGAGCCGACATCGAGGTGCCAAACACCGCCGTCGATATGAACTCTTGGGCGGTATCAGCCTGTTATCCCCGGAGTACCTTTTATCCGTTGAGCGATGGCCCTTCCATTCAGAACCACCGGATCACTATGACCTGCTTTCGCACCTGCTCGAATTGTCATTCTCGCAGTCAAGCGGGCTTATGCCATTGCACTAACCACACGATGTCCAACCGTGTTTAGCCCACCTTCGTGCTCCTCCGTTACTCTTTGGGAGGAGACCGCCCCAGTCAAACTACCCACCAGGCACTGTCCTCGACCCGGATAACGGGTCTGAGTTAGAACATCAAACATACAAGGGTGGTATTTCAAGGACGGCTCCACACAAACTAGCGTCTGCGCTTCAAAGCCTCCCACCTATCCTACACATGTAGGTTCAATGTTCAGTGCCAAGCTGTAGTAAAGGTTCACGGGGTCTTTCCGTCTAGCCGCGGGTACACTGCATCTTCACAGCGATTTCAATTTCACTGAGTCTCGGGTGGAGACAGCGTGGCCATCATTACGCCATTCGTGCAGGTCGGAACTTACCCGACAAGGAATTTCGCTACCTTAGGACCGTTATAGTTACGGCCGCCGTTTACCGGGGCTTCGATCAAGAGCTTCGACCGAAGTCTAACCCCATCAATTAACCTTCCGGCACCGGGCAGGCGTCACACCGTATACGTCATCTTACGATTTTGCACAGTGCTGTGTTTTTAATAAACAGTTGCAGCCACCTGGTATCTGCGACTCTCATCAGCTCCATCCGCAAGGGACTTCACCGTCAAGAGCGTACCTTCTCCCGAAGTTACGGTACCATTTTGCCTAGTTCCTTCACCCGAGTTCTCTCAAGCGCCTTGGTATTCTCTACCCGACCACCTGTGTCGGTTTGGGGTACGATTCCTTATAATCTGAAGCTTAGAGGCTTTTCCTGGAAGCATGGCATCAATGACTTCACTACCGTAGTAGCTCGACATCGTGTCTCAGCCTTAAAGAGAGCCGGATTTACCTAACTCTCAAGCCTACGCACTTGAACCTGGACAACCGTCGCCAGGCCCACCTAGCCTTCTCCGTCCCCCCATCGCAATTGTAAGAAGTACGGGAATATTAACCCGTTTCCCATCGACTACGCCTTTCGGCCTCGCCTTAGGGGTCGACTCACCCTGCCCCGATTAACGTTGGACAGGAACCCTTGGTCTTCCGGCGAGGAGGTTTTTCACCCCTTTATCGTTACTCATGTCAGCATTCGCACTTCTGATACCTCCAGCATGCTTTACAACACACCTTCAACGGCTTACAGAACGCTCCCCTACCCAATACAATAAATCGCATTGCCGCAGCTTCGGTTGATTACTTAGCCCCGTTACATCTTCCGCGCAGGCCGACTCGACTAGTGAGCTATTACGCTTTCTTTAAATGATGGCTGCTTCTAAGCCAACATCCTAGCTGTCTGAGCCTTCCCACATCGTTTCCCACTTAGTAATCATTTGGGACCTTAGCTGGCGGTCTGGGTTGTTTCCCTCTCCACGACGGACGTTAGCACCCGCCGTGTGTCTCCCGGATAGTACTTACTGGTATTCGGAGTTTGCAAAGGGTTGGTAAGTCGGGATGACCCCCTAGCCTTAACAGTGCTCTACCCCCAGTAGTATTCGTCCGAGGCGCTACCTAAATAGCTTTCGGGGAGAACCAGCTATCTCCGAGTTTGATTGGCCTTTCACCCCTAGCCACAAGTCATCCGCTAATTTTTCAACATTAGTCGGTTCGGTCCTCCAATTGATGTTACTCAATCTTCAACCTGCCCATGGCTAGATCACTCGGTTTCGGGTCTATATCCAGAGACTAAACGCCCAGTTAAGACTCGGTTTCCCTACGGCTCCCCTATACGGTTAACCTTGCCACTGAATATAAGTCGCTGACCCATTATACAAAAGGTACGCAGTCACCCCACGAAGAGGCTCCTACTGCTTGTACGTACACGGTTTCAGGTTCTATTTCACTCCCCTCACAGGGGTTCTTTTCGCCTTTCCCTCACGGTACTGGTTCACTATCGGTCAGTCAGGAGTATTTAGCCTTGGAGGATGGTCCCCCCATATTCAAACAGGATATCACGTGTCCCGCCTTACTCGTTTTCACTCAAAATGACATGTCGGTTACGGGGCTATCACCCGGTATCGCGATACTTTCCAGAATCTTCACCTGTGTCATTAAAAGCTTAAGGGCTAATCCAATTTCGCTCGCCGCTACTTTCGGAATCTCAATTGATTTCTTTTCCTCGGGGTACTTAGATGTTTCAGTTCTCCCGGTTCGCCTCATTAACCTATGTATTCAGTTAATGATACTCACTTATGTGAGTGGGTTTCCCCATTCGGAAATCGTAGACTCAAGTGGCTTTTACTGCCTTATCTACGCTTATCGCAAGTTAATACGTCCTTCATCGCCTCTGACTGCCAAGGCATCCACCGTGTACGCTTAGTCACTTAACCATACAACCCCAAAGGGTCTTTCGTATGGCAAACAACCAAGGTTTAGTTGTCTCTCATTATTTGAATGAGCGAGAGACATTTCGATTTTGCCGGACTCAAATATCAATACTTACTTATAAAGTAAGATTCCCAAGAACACTTGAATGTGTATTGGTACCTAAATGACTGAGTCATCTAGGATTTGAGAACTTTTAATAGTTAATAATTAATCAAATTATTAACTGTCAGCTTTCCAAATTGTTAAAGAGCAAGAGTTTTTATAAACAAAGAGTTTACGAAAACCATTTTTAAAAGCACTCATCGAATGCGCTTAAAGATGGTGGAGCTATGCGGGATCGAACCGCAGACCTCCTGCGTGCAAGGCAGGCGCTCTCCCAGCTGAGCTATAACCCCATCAGGTGTCGATACTGTTCAATCTTCACAAGGAAAGATTGGTGGGTCTGAGTGGACTTGAACCACCGACCTCTCGCTTATCAGGCGAACGCTCTAACCACCTGAGCTACAGACCCAGTATCGTCTCTTTACTTTCTAAACCTAATCAATCTGTGTGGACACTCATCAAGAGAATCTTTACGTAAGGAGGTGATCCAGCGCCAGGTTCCCCTAGCGCTACCTTGTTACGACTTCACCCCAGTCATGAACCACAAAGTGGCAAGCGTCCTCCCGAAGGTTAAACTACCTGCTTCTTTTGCAGCCCACTCCCATGGTGTGACGGGCGGTGTGTACAAGGCCCGGGAACGTATTCACCGTGACATTCTGATTCACGATTACTAGCGATTCCGACTTCATGGAGTCGAGTTGCAGACTCCAATCCGGACTACGACGCACTTTTTGGGATTCGCTTACTCTCGCAAGTTCGCTGCCCTCTGTATGCGCCATTGTAGCACGTGTGTAGCCCTACTCGTAAGGGCCATGATGACTTGACGTCGTCCCCACCTTCCTCCGGTTTATCACCGGCAGTCTCCCTGGAGTTCCCGACATGACTCGCTGGCAAACAAGGATAAGGGTTGCGCTCGTTGCGGGACTTAACCCAACATTTCACAACACGAGCTGACGACAGCCATGCAGCACCTGTCTCAGAGTTCCCGAAGGCACTCCCGCGTCTCCGCAGGATTCTCTGGATGTCAAGAGTAGGTAAGGTTCTTCGCGTTGCATCGAATTAAACCACATGCTCCACCGCTTGTGCGGGCCCCCGTCAATTCATTTGAGTTTTAATCTTGCGACCGTACTCCCCAGGCGGTCTACTTAACGCGTTAGCTCCGAAAGCCACGGCTCAAGGCCACAACCTCCAAGTAGACATCGTTTACGGCGTGGACTACCAGGGTATCTAATCCTGTTTGCTCCCCACGCTTTCGCATCTGAGTGTCAGTATCTGTCCAGGGGGCCGCCTTCGCCACCGGTATTCCTTCAGATCTCTACGCATTTCACCGCTACACCTGAAATTCTACCCCCCTCTACAGTACTCTAGCTTGCCAGTTTCAAATGCTATTCCGAGGTTGAGCCCCGGGCTTTCACATCTGACTTAACAAACCACCTGCATGCGCTTTACGCCCAGTAATTCCGATTAACGCTCGCACCCTCCGTATTACCGCGGCTGCTGGCACGGAGTTAGCCGGTGCTTCTTCTGTCGCTAACGTCAAATGATGCTGCTATTAACAACACCACCTTCCTCACGACTGAAAGTGCTTTACAACCCGAAGGCCTTCTTCACACACGCGGCATGGCTGCATCAGGCTTGCGCCCATTGTGCAATATTCCCCACTGCTGCCTCCCGTAGGAGTCTGGACCGTGTCTCAGTTCCAGTGTGGCTGATCATCCTCTCAGACCAGCTAGGGATCGTCGCCTTGGTGAGCCATTACCTCACCAACTAGCTAATCCCACCTGGGCATATCCTGACGCGAGAGGCCCGAAGGTCCCCCTCTTTGAGCCGAAGCTATCATGCGGTATTAGCCATCGTTTCCAATGGTTATCCCCCACATCAGGGCAATTTCCCAGGCATTACTCACCCGTCCGCCGCTCGCCACCCGAGAAACAAGTTTCTCTGTGCTGCCGCTCGACTTGCATGTGTTAGGCCTGCCGCCAGCGTTCAATCTGAGCCATGATCAAACTCTTCAATTTAAGATTTTGTCGGCTCAACGAATACTGACTTCAAAACTGTTTTTACTCGAAAGTAAAAAGTAATTTTAAAGCTATTACCATTCCAACAGAACGGTAATGAATTGACTGTGCCAAATAACCGAAGTTATTTGTATTGGTCACTCAGTTCATTGAAACCTAAGTTGCTTTGTTACTAGAACAAAGACTTAACTTTGATTTTCATCAACGAGTGCCCACACAGATTGATAGGTTTAAATTGTTAAAGAGCTTTCTACCGTTCTTAGTGACTTAGGTCACTTCGGAAGAGGCGGCCATTCTAGCTGGAAATTAATTCGTGTCAAACACTTTTTTAATTTTCTTTTTTGGCCTGTTGAAGCGGCTTAGTGGCTTGCTAGCCCTTGCTGCGTCAACGAGGAGGCATTATAGGGATCCAAATCACACTGGCAAGTATTATTTTGCAAAAAATACAAAAATAATGCTTAACCGTAGAAAACATCGCCAAAGCCCTATTTATCCAACTTTACCCAAAAGTTGAATACAAGTTATCCACAGAGTTATCCTTTTTGTTGCTTATCCAGTCGCTGATCAGGCTTAATAAAAAAGCTGCGATTGCAGCTTTTTTATTGGTAGATAGAAATTAACTAATTAAAACGGACGCTTTTCTTAGTTGTTATCTTCATGAAGACCACATTCTCGCTTCAAGCCGAAGAAACGAGTTTCCTCTTCTGCCATTCCAGGCTCCCATTTACGAGTTGTGTGTGTATCACCAACCGATAGGTAACCTTGTTCCCAAAGAGGATGATATGGAAGGTCATTATCTTTTAGGTAATAGTGGACATCTTTATTCGTCCAATCGATAACAGGGAGAAACTTAAACACGCCATTTTGAACCGCTAATATAGGCAACGTTGCTCTAGATTGAGATTGCTCTCGGCGCAAACCTGAAAACCAAACTCCGACAGACAGTTCTTCTAAAGCTTTGCGCATTGGCTCTACTTTATTAATACGGTTGTATTGTTCGATCCCTTCTACACCCTGCTCCCAAAGTTTACCAAAACGCGCTTCTTGCCATGCAGGCGTCAGTTCAGACTTATAGATTTGCAAATTCAGATTCAAACGCTGAGTTAACTCATCAATAAACTGATAGGTTTCTGGGAACAAGTAGCCTGTATCCGTCAAGACAATAGGCACATCAGCTTTAATACTCGATACAAGATGTAGCATTAAAGCTGCTTGAATGCCAAAACTTGAAGATACTGCATGAGTGCCCGGCAAGTTTTCGAATGCCCATTCCACACGTTCTTGAGCGGTTAAGCTTTCGAGATAAGCATTAACTTCAGCAAGACGAAGTGTTTGTTCCACTTTTGTCAGAGTGAGCAGTTCTGACAAATCAGGCACAGAGGCAGTATCAAGCATAAAAGTCCCTCTTAGATACAACTACCTCTTGAATGATTCCAGCTCGGATAGTGAAATCGCCAAAGCCTTCACCTGCTTCACGCTCTTTCGACCAGCGTTCCACTAACTGATCGATCTCTTCTAAGATCTGTTTCTCAGTGATGTTCTCTTTATACATCTTAGGAATTCGCGTACCCGCTCTGTTACCACCGAGATGCAAGTTATAACGACCAGGCGCTTTACCCACCAGACCAAGTTCCGCCAACATCGCACGGCCACAACCATTTGGACAGCCTGTGACACGCAAGATGATGTTGTCTTCTTTTGGTAAATTGTGTTTTTCTAGAATTCCCTCAACATCAGTAACAAAAGAAGGAAGGAAACGCTCAGCTTCCGCCATTGCAAGCGGACACGTTGGAAACGCCACACACGCCATTGAGTTCTTACGCTGCTCGCTGACAGAGTCATCCATCAAACCATGTTCACGCGCAATCTTCTCAATCAGCTCTTTTTGATCTGCCGGAACACCCGCAACAATTAAGTTCTGGTTAGCAGTCATGCGGAAGTCACCTTGGTGAATCTTGGCAATCTCAGCAACACCCGTTTTTAGGGGTTTACCTGGATAATCAAGTAAACGGCCATTCTCTATAAATAGAGAAAGGTGGAATTTGCCATCGATACCTTCTACCCAACCAATACGGTCACCACGCTCAGTAAACTCATAAGGACGGCTTGCTTCAAACTGAATTCCAGCCCTCTTCTCGACTTCAGCTTT
Organism: Vibrio sp. Hal054; assembly: GCF_037162405.1. Lineage (NCBI taxonomy): Bacteria > Pseudomonadati > Pseudomonadota > Gammaproteobacteria > Vibrionales > Vibrionaceae > Vibrio > Vibrio sp. Hal054. The sequence goes on from NZ_JARLUT010000001.1 coordinate 2,919,341, forward strand.
AAATACATCAACACTCACACGATCTAATGTGTATTTGGTTTTCGCATTCTTACGGTTTGAACGGTTACCCCAATCACGTTGAGTTGTCACCACTGCCGCTGCTACGTCTAGTGTTTTTTCTGCTGGAATATAACCTAAGTCATCCGCACGACGAGGGTAAGTAGACGTATCACCATGAGTCATGGCTAGACCGCCGCCCACCAGCACATTGAAGCCCACCAGCTTGCCGTTATCAGCAATAGCGACAAAGCTAAGATCGTTAGCATGCACGTCAATGTCGTTATGAGGTGGGATCACAACCGTTGTTTTGAACTTACGAGGAAGATAAGTGCTTCCGAGAATAGGTTCTTCGTCCGTTGTTTCTACTTTCTCACCATCTAACCAAATTTCCGCATAAGCACGAGTTTTTGGTAGTAAATGTTCACTGATTTTCGCCGCCCATTCATAAGCTTCTTGATGCAACTCAGATTCAACAGGGTTAGACGTACATAATACGTTTCGGTTTACGTCGCCCGCGGTAGCAATTGAATCAATACCAATACTATTGAGTGTCTGATGCATCAGCTTAATATTGGGTTTTAATACACCATGGAACTGGAAAGTCTGGCGAGTCGTCAAACGAATACTTCCATACATAGTGTGTTCAGTGGCGAATTTGTCGATAGCTAGCCATTGCTTAGGCTGGATAATACCGCCAGGCATACGAGCTCGAAGCATCACATTATGTAGTGGCTCCAGCTTTTGCTTAGTTCGTTCGTTGCGAATATCACGATCGTCTTGTTGATACATACCGTGGAAACGGATGAGCTGGAAGTTGTCTGCTGTGAATCCGCCAGTGATACGATCTTGCAGATCTTGCGCGATCGTGCCGCGTAGAAAATTACTTTCTCTTTTTAAACGCTCGTTATCCGACAGAGGGCCAAGCACTTCGCCCAATACTTCTTGGCTACCATTGTTACTATTTTTAGTGTCAATCTTAGTGCTCATTAGTAAACATCCCTTTGGTAACGTTTCGCTTTGCGAAGTTCATTCAAATACTCTTCTGCCTTTTCACGAGTCAGGCCGCCTTGCTGCTCAGCAACAATAACTAGTGCTTCATGGACATCTTTCGCCATACGAGTCGCATCGCCACAGATATAGATATACGCGCCTTCTTGAAGCCACTGCCAGACTTGTTCTGCTTGCTCAAGAATGCGGTGCTGAACATAAACTTTTTCATGTTGGTCACGGCTAAATGCCACATCCAAACGACTCAAAGCACCTGACTTCAGATATTTCTGCCACTCTACTTGATACAAGAAATCTTGAGTGAAAGTACGGTCACCGAAGAACAACCAGTTCTTACCTTCTGCTCCACGGTTTTCACGCTCTTGGATGAAACTGCGGAATGGTGCAATGCCAGTACCCGGACCAACCATGATGATCGGTGTAGAGTCATCCTGTGGCAGTTTGAAGTTGTTATTGTGTTCGATGAAAATTTTAACTTCATCGCCCTCTTCCAGTCTGCGACCTAAGAAGCTAGAAGCTCCGCCTTGGCGAACTTCTTCACCTTGTTCGTATTCAACGATACCAACAGTCAAATGCACTTCTTCATCCACTTCGGACTGGCTTGACGCAATAGAATAAAGACGAGGCGTCAAACGACGTAGCAAAGAGATTAGCTCTTCAGCTGAGAGCTTGGTTTGATTCTCTTTTAAGACATCAATAATTTGAGTGTTTGATGAGTACTCACGAAGTTTATCTTTGTCTGCGACCAGAGCTTGTAGCTTTTCACTGCCCGATAGCTCAGCAAACTTAGTGATGAACTGAGGATTTGCTGCAGTGATTTCATATTTACTGACCAGAGCGCTATGAATAGAAAGACTTTCTCCATCAACATCCACACTTTCAACGCCTGATAAGCCTACGGCTCCTGCTACAGCGCTCGCCAATTCTGAACTGTTCTCATACCAAACGCCTAGGGCATCACCCGGCTGATAAGTCAAACCTGAGCCTTCTAAATCAATTTCAATATGACGAACGTCTTTTCCTGAATCGCGACCTGTGATTTTTTGGCTAGTCAGTAAGGTTGCTGTATACGGATTTTGTTTTGTGTATTGAGAGTGAGAGACTGACGTCTGACCTACTGGCAGTTGCACTACTTCAGCTTGAGTACTTGCCAACGATTCTTTGACAATTTCAATGACTTTAGCTCGCCACTCTGCTGCAGGCTGATCGTAATCAACGTCACAGTCAACTCGGTCGATAAAACGTTTCGCGCCTAACTTTTCTAGGAATGCATCGAAGTCTTTACCCGTCTGGCAGAAAAACTCATAGCTGGAATCACCCAAACCAATCACACCATATTCCAAATTCGGCAGCTTTGGTGCTTTCTTTGATTGTAGAAATTCATGCAACTCGAGAGCATTATCTGGCGCTTCACCTTCACCGTTGGTTGAAGCGACGAAAATAACGTGCGTCTCTTTGGCTAAGTCTTTGCCTTTGTAATCACTTGCGTCAAACAGACGAACTGCAACACCAGCAGCTTGCGCCTCATGCTCAAGCGCTTCTGCAACACCTTTTGCATTACCCGTTTGCGAAGCATAGATGATGGTTAACTGGCTATCTGGTTTAGCAATAGCAAATGCTGAAGGCTGAGTAAGAGGTGAGTTCGTTGTCACTGATTGAGATTGACTTAAACCCCAAAAATAACCGCTCACCCACGCTAGTTGCTGAGGTGAAAGTTGTGAAACCGTTTGTTGCAGCTGATTTAACTGCGAGTCGTTTAGCGGGCCAGTTAAACTAACCAGCTCTTTTGGTATGGTATTTCCTGAAGACATTGTCACGACTTCCTTATTCATTGCGTGACGATAGATTAACCACTCTCCTTAATAACAAGAAAGAATAGAAGAGAATGTTTTATAACTTTTTGGAAGTAAGAAGGTTAAAAACTCAATCTCTGGTTGATTCCACCCTGACTTGTTTGAAACCTACCGCCATCGCCGATTTCGATGCCAGGTCCAAATCTGCATAGTGGCATTCTTCACCGCTGGCATTTGTTAGCAGAACAAAACCACCCGCTTGATGGCGAAATTCTACTATCCACGAGCCTTCGTGAGCGGAGGGCTCTATGATCGCCTCCACCAGCATCTTCTCACGATACAAGTTTCTCAGTTCCGCGATTGTCATTCCCTATACTCTCACCTAGCTAAGTCCACTTCTTAAGCATGGCTCAATTATGATGAAGTACTAAATAACGATGAGAAATAATTTCTAACGGCTAGATGTAAAAAAAGCCACGTCGTGCGGGGCTTTTTATTTTGAATCAGGGTTAAAACTTAAACTGAGTGCCTAGGAACCAACCGTCTGCGAACACATATGACATTTTGTTGTTCGGGGAAGCGGTCGCTAAATCGGTGAATTCAAGGTCAATCACTCGATAGCCGCCGCGGAAAGAAAGATCGCCCTCAGCTAAAGGCACAACATACTGAACCCCAGCAATCACATCCGAACTCTTTATGCCGTCACTATCACCAAACTCAAATTGACCAATGATGTCGAAATTGGTTTCCGGAACAGAGATTTCAGCATGTGCATACCAGTTAAACGTCAGATCATCGAACGAGTACTTCTGCCCATCTGTTGCTTTATATTCACTGTTCGCATACTGGGTCATCGAAATGCCCGCATCGAACGTCATCAAATCACGCTCTAAGATATTGTAATAGAAGGTGTAGTCGAGTTTATCGTAAGAAGCATAGTCGGCATCCATATTGGTATACCTAACACTAACATTAGGCAAATACGGTAGCTGATGCTCGAACGCCAAATTCAAGACAGGAGAGTTCGCGTCATCACGACGTGTATTATCAATTTTAGTACTTGGTAACCACATATCAGCGGCAACGTTCACCCCAACAGGCGAGTTGGCACACCAAACAGGAGCCGAGCCTATCATGAGTAGAGAAGTAAATACGGCTACGATAGGTTTGTTCATCCTATGTTTGCTCCAAAAATTTTCACTAACGAATAAACGTGATACTAGCATATTCCCTATGCGGGAAAACGCATATTCATAAGAATTAACGTGGCGCTTTATCTCCCTGACGAAAAATCCACACAATCACTGCAATCGCCAATATCCAAGGTAACAGTTTAATCGCCATGCCAAACATACCGAGCACCAGCATCACTAATAAAGATAAGCCAATCGCGGCAAACACACTCATAAGAGTTAGCCCTGTCACCAGCAATGTCGCCACAAAAACCAATATAAAGATAATCTCGAACATCATTCACTCTCCTTTTAGCTATGCTTTTTTCATCATGCTGCAGAAGTATTAGCAGTATTCATTCCAAGTTTATAAAAGATGTAATTAGCTGAATTTAAAAAATAAAAAAGCCAACACATCAAAGACTGTTGGCTCTCAATAAAATTTAGAGGTAAAAATCACTAACTAGTGGTGAGATTTACACACCCAAATCTTGGTATGGGATTTTGGCTAAAGCGGCTTCAACAACTTCAATACCAGCTCCAGCCTTGTGTGCATTTTCACTGATGTGACGGCGCCATTGACGCGCACCCGGCATACTTTGGAACATACCAAGCATGTGGCGAGTAATGTGACCAAGATAAGCGCCTTGTGATAATTGCTGCTCAATGTATGGGAACATTTCAAAAATCACTTCAGAACGTTTCTTAACTGGTGCATCTAAACCGAATATCTGTTGATCAACTTCAGCCAGAATATAAGGACTTTGGTACGCTTCTCGGCCAATCATTACACCGTCTAAATGAGCTAAATGCAGTTTCGCTTCTTCCAGACTTTTCACACCGCCATTGGTAGCGATGTTTAAGTGAGAGAAATCTTTCTTGATTTGATATGCGCGGTTGTAATCCAACGGTGGAATTTCGCGGTTCTCTTTCGGACTCAATCCACTCAGCCAAGCTTTACGAGCATGAATCGTAAACTGCTCACAGCCACCTTTCTCTGACACTATGAAGATGAAATCTGTCAGAAACTCATACGAATCTTGATCATCTATGCCAATGCGTGTTTTTACCGTCACAGGTACATCAACAACCTCTTTCATCGCAGCAACACAATCTGCAACCAACTGAGGTTCAGCCATTAAGCACGCACCGAAGCGACCATTCTGAACACGGTCTGACGGGCAGCCAACATTGAGGTTAATTTCATCATAGCCACGCTCTTGAGCCAGCTTTGCACAATGGGCAAGATCAACCGGGTTTGAACCACCGAGTTGCAGCGCTACTGGATGTTCTTCTTGGTTATACGCAAGAAAATCACCTTTACCGTGAATAATCGCACCGGTAGTCACCATTTCGGTATACAACAGAGTTTGCGATGTCATGAGTCGGTGGAAGTAACGACAATGGCGATCCGTCCAATCGAGCATGGGAGCGACTGAAAGGCGGTTAGCTTTATATGTTGAAGTGTCTTTAGCAATAGTCATGATTTATATCGAATTCAGATACCGTGATGAAATACTTCGCTAGCAGAAGTTAGCTGCCAGCCCAGTCAAAAATAGAACGAATTTATACGCTTACATTAATGACCGAAGATAGCGTGCAAAACGGTTCCTTCGCTTTACATCTCAGAGAGCGGCGATTATACACACAGAGCGGAGAAATTCATAAAAAAGCTAGCTAACGCTCTCGATGTAGCGTCTGAAAAGTGCAAATTATGTCAACGAGCTCAACGAACAGTTGTTATATAGTATCGTTTTTTGGCGATATAAGGTAAGTTACCGCTAATTCGTTTTTTATCGATACACCATGTTCTTCAAGCGTCATTATTTTAAGAATGCGCTTTATTCACTAAGAAATGGTATATCATTACTAAAGTCCAAAGATTATGGTGATAGAATTGGACACTAAGCTAACTAAGCAAGTAGAAGAAATTTGTGCAGCACGAGGAGTCAGACTGACCTCTCAACGTAAGCGTGTGTTTGAGCTTATTTGTGCAAGTGAAAAAGCGTCAAGTGCTTATGAATTGCTGGACGACTTAAAAAAGAGTGAACCTCAGGCTAAGCCACCAACGGTCTATCGAGCGTTAGACTTCTTAATGGAGCAAGGCTTTATCCATAGAGTGGAATCCACAAACAGTTTTATTTCTTGCTGCTCTTGCAATGCACATAAGCATTTTTCACAACTATTAATTTGTGACCAGTGTGGTAATGTCGTAGAGCTACAAGATGATAATCTGATTGCCCAGCTGGCGAAGAATGCTGAGCAACACGGTTTTACCATTAGCAACCAAGTGATCGAATCACACGGTGTGTGTAAAACCTGTTCCTCGAAATAATTTTTTGATTCAGATAGAAGAAGGTTATGCGCGCTGAATTTGTAAATCCGTTTCTAGCGTCCTTAATGAACGTTTTAAAAACGATGGCTTCATTAGAATTGAAGCCTCAGAAGCCTCGTCTAAAGAAAGATGAGATTGCCCGTGGAGATGTCTCGGGGCTAATTGGCATGGTCGGCAGTCAAACGCGTGGCTCAATGTCTATTACATTTGATGAAAACCTAGCATTAGAAATCATGCAGAATATGTTGGGTGAGAGGCCAAATGGCCTAAATGAAGAAGTTACCGATATGGTTGGCGAGATTACCAATATGGTCACAGGTGGCGCTAAACGAATTCTGGCTGAAAGCGGCTTTGATTTCGATATGGCAACACCAGTGGTTGTCTCTGGTAAAGGGCATACGATTCGTCACAAATGTGAAGGCTCGATCATTATCATGCCGTTTTCTTCACAATGGGGTAATGCTTTCATCGAAATCTGTTTCGAGTAGCGAGCACTCAACATCCCGTTCCATTGAACTAGAAAAGGCTGATGTAAAATACATCAGCCTTTTTGCATTCTAAATGCCCATGTAAAACACAGGCTCTAGTCAATATTAGCTACGCAATGCTTTGAATGCGTTGATCAGACCGTTAGTTGAGCTGTCATGTGAAGTGATTTCAGATGCATCAGTCAACTCTGGCAGAATTTGGTTTGCTAGTTGCTTACCAAGTTCTACGCCCCATTGGTCAAATGTAAAGATGTTCCAGATGATGCCTTGAACGAAGATTTTATGTTCGTACATTGCAATCAAGTTACCTAGTGAACGAGGCGTAATTTGCTTAACCAGAATAGAGTTGGTTGGGCGGTTACCTTCGAATACTTTGAATGGAACAAGCTTCGCTACTTCTTCTGCGTTCATACCCGCTTTTTCAAGCTCAGCTTTTACAGTTTCAGCCGATTTACCAAACGCTAACGCTTCAGTTTGAGCAAAGAAGTTAGACATCAGTTTTTGGTGATGATCGCTGGTTGGGTTGTGAGTCACTGCTGGAGCAATGAAGTCACAAGGGATCATCTTAGTACCTTGGTGGATCAACTGATAGAAAGCGTGTTGACCGTTAGTACCAGGCTCACCCCAAATAATTGGGCCAGTTTGGTAAGTTACTGGGTTACCGTCACGATCTGTGTATTTACCGTTTGATTCCATGTTGCCTTGTTGGAAGTAAGCAGCAAAACGGTGCATGTATTGATCGTATGGAAGAATCGCTTCTGATTCCGCACCGTGGAAGTTGTTGTACCAAATACCAATCAACGCCAAGATCACTGGAATGTTGCTTTCAAATGAAGTTTCAACGAAGTGGTTATCCATTTCGTGAGCACCCGTTAAAAGCTCAACGAAGTTCTCGTAACCGATTGAAAGAATAATAGACAGACCGATAGCAGACCATAGTGAGTAACGGCCACCAACCCAGTCCCAGAAACCAAACATGTTGTCAGTATCAATACCAAACTCTGAAACAGCGCCAGCGTTAGTAGAAAGAGCCGCAAAGTGCTTAGCTACATGAGCTTCATCACCAGCCGATTTCAAGAACCAATCACGAGCAGAGTGCGCGTTAGTCATCGTCTCTTGAGTAGTGAAAGTCTTAGATGCAACTAGGAATAGCGTTGTTTCTGGGTTCACTTTTTTCAACGTTTCAGCGATATGAGTACCGTCAACGTTAGAAACAAAATGCATAGTCAGATGGTTTTTGTATGGCGTTAGAGCTTCAGTCACCATGTATGGACCTAAGTCTGAACCACCGATACCGATGTTAACAACATCAGTAATTGCCTTACCTGTGTAACCTTTCCATTCGCCACCAATAACGCGTTCAGAGAAAGCTTTCATCTTTTCAAGCACAGCATTTACTTCTGGCATTACATCTTTACCGTAAGCCAAAACTGGCTTGTTGCTACGGTTACGTAAAGCAGTGTGAAGTACTGCACGGCCTTCAGTTTGGTTAATAGCTTCGCCACTGAACATCGCTTGAATCGCGCCTTTTACGTCAGTTTCTTCAGCTAATGCAAACAGGTGCTTCATCGTTTCTTCGTTTACAAGGTTCTTTGAATAGTCGACAAGAATGTCGCTACCAAATTTTGCTGAATACTTAGCGAAGCGCTCACTATCTTCTGCGAACAAAGAGTTAAGGTTCATGCCTTGCACTGACTCAAAATGCGCAGTCAGAGCTTTCCAAGCTTGAGTTTGCGTTGGATTGATGTTTTTCAACATGGTATCTATCCCGATATGACTGTAGGTTTTGTTCAAACAATCTTAGCCTCTCTTCATCGATGAAGCACAGGTGATTGTTCGACCCCCGATTAATAAAAATAAAAAGTAAAAATGCTACCAACAAGAGTAGCAAAAAATGTAATTAATTTTCAGTACATAATTATGACTCAACCTTTAATCACTCGCTTTGAGTTAAGTCAGTAAAGAGCCGCCGCTAACGCCATAATTATTATCGTAAGGCGCTCACCATAACGCTAAACTATCTGTTTGCCAATTAGATTATGGAACTCGGAAATGTGGACACAAACTCATATTCATTTGCCTTCATACACTAGAGGTTTTCATTTAATAACCGACGAGGTTGAACGTCAGTTACCAGATTTGAAGAAAGTTTCAGTTGGCATTGTGCATCTGTTCATTCAGCACACCTCTGCAAGTTTAACCATCAACGAAAATGCGGATCCAACCGTACGTTCTGATATGGAACAGCACTTTAATCACTTCGTTCCAGAAAGAGCTCCATACTACGTACACACATACGAAGGTGATGATGATATGCCTGCACATATTAAAGCATCGCTACTGGGTTCAAGCATCACAATCCCAATTTCAAATGGGCGACTGGCATTAGGAACTTGGCAGGGAATCTATCTTGGAGAACATCGTAACCACGGTGGAAAAAGAAGAGTGATAGCTACCATTCAGGGCGAATAAACAAAAAAAACAGCAGGTTGATTAGCCTGCTGTTTTCTATTGCCAATAAATCATAACTATGTGATTGGGGAGAATGAGTGAAACCAATGCCCCTAGAGTTTCAAACAGGCAGGATGATGATTATTCGTTGTCGAAATCGAATGCAGGTCCCGCATAGTTATCAAATCGCGAATACTGACCTTGGAATGTCAGACGTACCGAACCGATAGGACCATTACGCTGTTTACCGATAATAATTTCAGCCGTACCTTTCAAAGCACTATCTGGGTGGTAAACCTCATCACGATATATGAACATGATTAAGTCCGCATCCTGCTCGATAGAGCCCGATTCACGTAAGTCCGAGTTAACCGGACGCTTATCAGCACGTTGCTCAAGAGAGCGGTTAAGCTGAGAAAGTGCCACCACAGGTACGTTCAATTCTTTAGCTAACGCTTTCAGTGAGCGCGAAATTTCCGCGATTTCTAAAGTACGGTTATCAGACAAAGCAGGTACACGCATTAACTGCAGGTAGTCGACCATGATAAGTGACAGACCACCACGTTCACGGGCAATACGTCTTGCTCGCGAACGCACTTCTGTAGGCGTTAGACCTGAGCTGTCATCGATATACATGTTTTTCTTCTCCATCAAAATACCCATGGTAGAAGAAATACGCGCCCAATCCTCATCATCCAATTGACCAGTACGGATTTTGGTTTGGTCAACGCGAGAAAGAGACGCGAGCATACGCATCATGATCTGTTCGGCTGGCATCTCTAGAGAGAAGATCAAAACAGGCTTGTCTTGCTCCATCGCTGCGTTTTCACATAAGTTCATCGCAAAGGTCGTTTTACCCATCGATGGACGAGCCGCGACAATAACCAAATCTGAACCTTGAAGACCCGCTGTTTTCTTGTTTAGGTCGGTAAAACCAGTGTTTACACCTGTAACACCATCTTGTGGGCTCTTATAAAGCAGTTCGATACGCTCTAGAGTCTTCTCAAGAATGTTATCGACGTTCTGAGGACCTTCATTTTCATTGGTGCGCGCTTCAGCAATAGCGAAAACTTTACTTTCTGCTAAGTCGAGTAAATCTTCTGAACTGCGACCCTGAGGATCATAACCTGCATCCGCAATCTCATTGGCGACACCAATCAGGCTACGAACCAGAGCTCGTTCTGCCACGATTTCAGCGTACGCATTAATGTTCGCCGCACTCGGTGTATTCTTAGCAAGATCCGCTAAGTAAGCAAAACCACCAACATCTTCAAGTTGCTCACGCTGCTCTAAGTATTCTGAAAGCGTAATCAGATCGAGAGGCTTACCTGCTTCAAGAATGGATTTAACTGCTTCAAAAATATGTCGATGTGGGCGGCTGTAAAAGTCAGACGACACAACACGTTCAGAAACGGTATCCCAACGTTCATTATCCAGAAGCAGACCACCGATAACCGACTGTTCAGCTTCCAATGAATGAGGTGGAACTTTGATAGCATCAACTTGTGCATCTGCAGTTTTACGATATCGATTCTCTATACGGGGTTCTGCCATTATCTTACTCAATAATTCTGGGGCCGGATTTGGCCTTAAGAGGTGAATTGCCTTAGAGCTATACCCTAAATTGCCGTTTATTATACCCAAGTCCCTTCAATATGCGAGAGCGTGGACAAATGCGCATAAAAACAAAGACCATGAGGGCATGTGTATTGCTGTCATATTCAATAAAAGCAACAACTTCTCGTTAGCAATTGGGCACTTTTCATCTTCTAATGGCGGATTTTCCTAATCTCACAGCCAGTGCTCTACTTTCAATATCCTTTGGTGCAGAATTAACGTTAATCTGACTAAAGAACCATCAGCTGCATTTATGATTTGCGGCCTATTATGATTCACCGAGGTACTCTGTGTCCAAACTGTGGCTTCTCAGTATTAGCTTGCTAGCGTTCAATGCAGCTTGTGCAACGGAAGATGCGAACAAAGATAAGGACATTGAAGTGCCCTCCCCATGGGATACCCAAGTTGAGTTTGGCTATCAAGCTCACTCAGGCAACACCACATCTGAAGCTCTGAATTCACGCCTAAAATCGGAATACACATCGGGTCGCTACCGAACTACCGGCGACTGGAAGTTTTATCGTCTTGAAAAAAACGGTAAAGAAACCAAACGTCAATCTACGTATTCGCTACAAAGTGACTATAAGCTGGGTTCAGATACTTATCTTTATAGTAGCTTCAAAGGCATGGATTCACAGTACACCGCCTATTTTAAAGACTTCACAGTGTCCGGTGGTTTGGGTTATCAGGTAGCAAACAGTAAGAACTTGTTGCTTGAAGTAGAGCTAGGACCGGGTTATCGATATCAGGAACCAAACTTAGATGAGATCGATGATGATGACATTGTGTTTCCTGATGTGGTTCAGGAACCGATTTTCCGCACCAACGTCCGGGGAAACTGGCAGGTACTGGATAATTTGAAATTTGGTATCGACATTACCCACGTCACAGGTGAAAGCAATACCATGTGGGACAGTGACATCAGCATTACCAACAATATTACCGATGACATCGCATTAAAGCTTAGCCAATCGCGCCAGTATCACGACAAAGTACCAGAAGGCTTAAGCAAAGCAGACAGTATCTTTTCGATCAACTTGCTGTTTATCTTCTAGAACATCGTATATTTCAGACATAAAAAAACACCAGCCGAGGCTGGTGTTTTTAAACTTGCGTAAACTGAATTACTCAGCAACAACTTGTAGTTTAACTTCAGCAAAAACTTCAGAGTGAAGTTGAACGCTGATTTCGAACTCACCAGTGTTACGTAGAGCGCCTTCAGGTAGACGAACTTCGCTCTTAGTTACTGCAACGCCAGCCGCTGTGATAGCGTCAGCGATATCGCGAGTACCGATAGAACCGAATAGTTTACCTTCGTCACCAGCTTTAGAAGCGATAACAACAGCTTCTAGTGCGTTAACTTGGTCAGCACGAGCTTGAGCAGCAGCTAGTTGCTCAGCAACTTTAGCTTCTAGCTCAGCACGACGGCCTTCAAACATTTCAACGTTAGCTTTAGTTGCCATAACAGCCTTACCTTGAGGGATAAGGAAGTTACGAGCGTAACCAGATTTAACGTTTACAGTATCGCCAAGACCACCTAGGTTACCGATTTTATCAAGTAGAATAACTTGCATTGCTTAATCCTCTTTCTAATAAACGGTGCCGATTACTGATGTTTGTCAGTGTATGGCAGAATAGCTAGGTAGCGAGCACGTTTGATTGCGCGAGCTAGCTGACGCTGGTATTTAGCGCTAGTACCAGTGATACGGCTAGGTACGATTTTGCCAGCTTCAGTGATGTAGTTTTTAAGAGTTGCTACATCTTTGTAGTCAATCTCTTGTACGCCTTCTGCAGTAAAACGGCAGAATTTACGACGACGGAAGAAACGAGCCATGGGCTATCTCCTGATCTAAATTTGAATAATGTTGTCGGCGTGTAGTACTAATTTCCCCAAACCATTTCGGCCGGTTTGATAAGCGACAAAGCCACTTACCTGAATACTACTGCCTTGTACTAAGTCTTGAGTTAAGATTTTTGACCGCTGCCCACTCACTACCACCGGAATTCGACAATAAACTTGTCGCGGGAAGTCAGCTTCAACCACCGTAGAGCGATGCTCTAGCCAAAAATGACAGTGTTCAACACCCGATGGACTTTGGCTTCGAATCGGAGGTTTAGCGACTGAACCACTTAACTCCATTCGATTGGTCATAAATTCAATTACTCAGCAGCTTCTTCTGAACGGTCTTCAAACTGTTCGCGACGAGGAGCACGCTCTTCTTTCGCTTTTAGCATGATTGAAGGTTCAGTGATCGCTGATTTAGTACGCATGATCATGTTACGTAGAACTGCATCGTTGAAACGGAAAGCAGTTTCTAGCTCGTCAATCACAGCTTGGTCAGCTTCAACGTTCATTAGAACGTAGTGAGCTTTGTGTAGCTTGTTGATTGGGTAAGCCATTTGACGACGACCCCAATCTTCTAGACGGTGTACTTTACCGCCAGCTTCAGTGATAGAACCAGTGTAACGCTCGATCATGCCAGCAACTTGCTCACTTTGATCAGGGTGCACCATGAATACGATTTCGTAATGACGCATTTATTGCTCCTTACGGATTATTAGCTTCCAAAGTTGGCCCGGTCATCCACAGGAAGCAAGGAACTAATGATAATTGACCGAGAATAAAGGAGCACGAATAGTACAGAATGTCAGCAGTGTTAGCAAGGGAAATTGTTGGGGATACGTGAGAATTAAATCGCTAGCGAGTATTGATTCTCGCCAGCGTTAAAGGCATTAATCTTCATCGACAAATTGCGCCTGAAGATAGTTTTCAATACCGGTTTTTTCAATCAGACCAAGCTGGGTTTCAAGCCAGTCAACATGCTCTTCTTCATCTTCCAGAATGTCTAGGAAGAGATCTCGAGACACATAATCACGAATGTCTTCTGCATACGCTATTGCGTCTTTCAAATCAGGAATCGCTGCCATCTCTAACTTGAGATCGCATTCGAGCATTTCTTTGGTATCTTCACCTATCATCAATTTACCGAGGTCCTGCAGGTTTGGTAAACCTTCCAAAAACAAAATTCGTTCGATTAGGTGATCTGCGTGTTTCATTTCATCAATAGATTCATGGTACTCCTTGTCAGCAAGATGCTTTAATCCCCAATCTTTGTACATGCGTGCATGTAAAAAGTATTGGTTTATAGCAACCAGCTCATTACCAAGAATTTTATTGAGATGTTGGATTATTATTGGATCGCCTTTCATGACAAAGCCCTCCTCTTTGGCTCTTATAACTTTAGAACCAATTAAGAGAGTGTCAAAAAAGATGTAGTGCTATGTATGACTTTCAGCCAACAAAGCGTATTTAACTAGCTCGCTTGCTGCAGTTGAATAACCTCAACTTCACTTAATATTTCTTTTGCCTGACGTACACATTTACCACACTGAGAACCCAATGGGGTGCATTGTCTGATCCCACGGATATCAGTAATACCTTGCTCAATAGCAAGCTTCTTTATTTTCTTATCAGAAATACCGTGGCACAAACAAACGTACATACTGCAACCTTATTAACGACCTTTGTTCGAAATATAAAAAAGAATCGTTCTTATTACCAGTAGGTTTTATCCATTATTCAGAACGATTAGTTATAAAAAAGCAGCGAATTCGGACTGAAAAACACTTAGGTCAACCACCATAAAGAATTCAGAAATTAAGCGACTGTTTTTATGAAGGTTATGGATAGATGTGTGAATAGATATAGATATAGATAAAATCTTTATAACTAAAGCAGATTAATGAGTTAAAACAGGTATGCAATGAAAAAGCAAAAAGGGAAGCCAAAGCTTCCCTTTTTTAATGCGATATTCGCAGTAAAGATTTGCGATTAAGCAATAACTTTAGCTACAACACCAGCACCAACTGTACGGCCACCTTCGCGGATCGCGAAACGTAGACCTTCATCCATTGCGATTGGAGCGATTAGCTCTACAACCATTTGGATGTTGTCGCCAGGCATTACCATTTCTACGCCTTCTGGTAGAGAGATATCACCAGTTACGTCAGTTGTACGGAAGTAGAACTGTGGACGGTAGCCTTTGAAGAATGGAGTATGACGGCCACCTTCATCTTTAGACAGTACGTATACTTCTGATTCAAAAGTAGTGTGTGGAGTGATTGAACCTGGTTTCGCTAGTACTTGACCACGTTCAACTTCGTCACGTTTAGTACCACGTAGAAGTGCACCAACGTTCTCACCCGCACGACCTTCGTCTAGAAGCTTACGGAACATCTCAACACCAGTACATGTAGTAGTTGTAGTGTCGTGGATACCAACGATCGCTACTTCATCACCTACACGTAGAATACCGCGCTCGATACGGCCAGTTACTACTGTACCACGACCTTGGATTGAGAATACGTCTTCGATTGGCATTAGGAACGGCATGTCTACTGCACGCTCTGGCTCTGGAATGTACTCATCTAGTGCTTTAGCAAGCTCGATGATTTTCTCTTCCCACTGTGCTTCGCCGTTTAGCGCGCCTAGTGCTGAACCTTGGATAACTGGTAGGTCATCACCTGGGAAATCGTACTCAGATAGAAGTTCACGAACTTCCATTTCTACTAGTTCTAGTAGCTCTTCGTCATCTACCATGTCACATTTGTTCATGAATACGATGATGTAAGGGATACCAACCTGACGGCCTAGTAGGATGTGCTCACGAGTTTGTGGCATTGGACCATCTGTTGCAGCAACAACTAAGATACCACCGTCCATTTGCGCAGCACCAGTGATCATGTTTTTAACATAGTCAGCGTGTCCTGGGCAGTCTACGTGTGCGTAGTGACGAGCTGGAGTATCGTACTCTACGTGTGAAGTAGAGATTGTGATACCGCGCTCACGCTCTTCTGGAGCGTTATCGATAGATGCGAAGTCACGAGCTGAACCACCGTATACTTTTGATAGAGTAGTACAGATAGCTGCTGTTAGAGTTGTTTTACCGTGGTCAACGTGGCCGATAGTACCAACGTTTACGTGCGGTTTCGTACGTTCAAATTTTTCTTTAGACACGATCGTGTTCCTTCCTAGTTATGATTCACCTTAAGTCACGTACACTCAAGGCGCGCCAGAAATTGCTATTTTATGCGCCAACGCTCGTCAGCGCAATAGATTCGTTATTAATCAAATAACGTTAACCGCGTTCCGCAATAATTGCTTCTGCAATATTTTTAGGAACCTCAGAGTACTCAGCAAACTCCATAGAGTAAGAAGCACGTCCTTGGGTCGCAGAACGTAGGTCCGTTGCGTAACCAAACATCTCAGATAGAGGTACCTTAGCATGGATAATTTTCAGACCAGCAAGGCCATCATCCATACCTTCGATCATGCCGCGACGACGGTTTATGTCACCAACAACATCACCCATCCAATCTTCTGGAGTGGTTACTTCAACTTTCATTAGCGGTTCAAGAATGACTGGGTTTGCTTCGAGCGCACCTTTCTTGAATGCCATTGAGCCAGCGATTTTAAACGCCATCTCACTTGAGTCGACATCGTGGAATGAACCATCGAATAGTGTTGCCTTAACATCCAATACAGGATAGCCAGCTAACACACCGTTGTTCATTTGCTCCTCGATACCTTTCGCTACCGGGCTAATGAATTCCTTAGGAATTGCACCACCAACGATCTCATCAACGAAGACAAAGCCCTGACCTACTTCAGCAGGTTCAATCTTCAGCCAAACGTGACCGTATTGACCACGACCGCCAGACTGACGAACAAATTTGCCTTCAACTTCCGATTTACCACGAATGGTTTCACGGTAAGCAACCTGAGGTTTACCCACGTTGCAGTCAACGTTGAATTCGCGTTTCATACGATCAACGATGATGTCTAGGTGAAGTTCGCCCATACCAGAGATAAGCGTTTGACCCGTTTCTTGGTCTGTTTCAACGCGGAAAGATGGGTCTTCTGCTGCTAGTTTACCTAGCGCGATTGCCATTTTCTCTTGGTCGGCTTGAGAACGAGGCTCTACGGCGATCTGAATAACAGGTTCAGGGAATTCCATACTCTCCAAAATCACTTTGTGATTTTGGTCGCACAGAGTATCACCTGTCGTTACATCTTTCAGACCGATAGCCGCAGCGATATCGCCTGCACGAACTTCTTTAACTTCTTCACGCTTGTTAGCGTGCATTTGCACGATACGACCAAAACGCTCACGCTTTTGTTTTACTGAGTTGTATACAGCATCGCCTGAATTCACAACACCAGAATAAACGCGCATGAAGGTTAGAGAACCTACAAATGGGTCAGTCGCAATCTTAAATGCTAATGCTGAAAACGGTTCGTTGTCGTCAGCATGACGCTCAACTTCGTTGTCGTTTTCATCGATACCTTTGATTGAAGGTACGTCAATAGGTGCTGGTAGATATTCAATCACCGCATCCAGAACCGCTTGCACACCTTTGTTTTTGAACGCACTACCACAAGTAGCCAGCACGATTTCGTTATTCAGTGTACGTTGACGTAACGCTTGTTTGATTTCAGCTTCAGTTAACTCGCCATCATCAAGGTATTTTTCCATCAATTCTTCGCTTGCTTCAGCGGCAGTTTCAACCAAGTGGCTGCGCCATTCTTCAGCAAGTTCTTGCATGTCAGCCGGAATGTCTTCGTATGTAAACGTCATGCCTTGATCGGCTTCATTCCAGTTGATTGCTTTCATCTTGATAAGGTCGATAACACCTTTAAACTCTTCTTCTGCACCAATGTTTAGTTGGATTGGAACCGGAGTTGCACCAAGACGATGTTTAATTTGGTCTACAACGCGTAAGAAGTCTGCGCCTGCACGGTCCATTTTGTTTACAAATACAATACGTGGTACGTGGTATTTGTTTGCTTGACGCCATACAGTTTCAGACTGAGGTTCAACGCCTGATGCTCCACAGAACACAACCACTGCACCATCAAGTACACGCAGTGAACGCTCTACTTCAATAGTAAAGTCTACGTGTCCTGGGGTATCAATGATGTTGATGCGATGATCTTGGAACTGTGCTTCCATACCACGCCAGAAAGTCGTAGTCGCAGCTGAAGTGATAGTGATACCACGTTCCTGCTCCTGCTCCATCCAGTCCATGGTTGCGGCACCATCGTGAACTTCGCCGATTTTGTGAGAAAGGCCAGTGTAGAACAGAATACGCTCAGTAGTGGTAGTTTTACCTGCATCTACGTGAGCACAGATACCGATGTTACGGTAGCGCTCAATAGGAGTTTTGCGAGCCACGATTGAATCCTCTTATTAGAGATAGGGACTATTGCTATAGCTAAAAACGATTCTCAGCTAAAAAACTATCTTCGAGAAAAATACTGTCCTCTAGATATAGCAATAGTTCCTAGCATAAGCATAGGAACTAAAGAAGTGCTGCAAGGAACCTTGCAGCACTGAAAAGGTATTACCAACGGTAATGAGCAAACGCTTTGTTCGCTTCAGCCATACGGTGAACGTCTTCACGTTTCTTAACAGCTGTACCTTTGTTTTCTGACGCGTCTAGCATTTCAGCAGCTAGGCGAGCAGCCATAGATTTTTCACCACGCTTGCGCGCAGCTTCAACTAACCAACGCATAGCAAGTGCGTTACGGCGAACCGGACGTACTTCTACTGGTACTTGGTAAGTTGAACCACCAACACGGCGAGACTTAACTTCTACCGCTGGGCGTACATTTTCAAGAGCTTCTTCAAATACAGCTAAGTGATCTTTACCAGATTTCTCAGCCATAGTGTCTAGTGCAGTGTAAACAATTTTTTCTGCAGTAGATTTTTTACCGTCAACCATAAGGATGTTAACGAATTTTGCCAGCAGTTCTGATTTGAACTTTGGATCTGGAAGGATCTTACGCTGACCAATAACGCGACGACGTGGCATGGATTTTCTCCGTTGTCTTCTTCAGGTTTTATCCAAAACTTTTCAGTTTTATCAAAAAATACAAATTAATTTAGTGTTTGGCCTTACTTAACGCTTTCTTTACAGAGAAAAATTAAGACTTAGGACGCTTCACACCGTACTTAGAACGAGCCTGTTTACGGTCGTTCACGCCAGCACAGTCAAGTGCACCGCGAACAGTGTGGTAACGCACACCTGGAAGGTCTTTAACACGACCACCACGGATTAGAACAACTGAGTGCTCTTGAAGGTTGTGACCTTCACCGCCGATGTACGAAGTCACTTCGAAGCCGTTTGTTAGACGTACACGACAAACTTTACGAAGTGCTGAGTTAGGTTTTTTAGGTGTTGTAGTGTAAACACGAGTACATACACCACGTTTTTGTGGGCACGCTTCTAGTGCAGGCACGTTGCTTTTAACAACTTGCTTTACACGAGGCTTACGTACCAACTGGTTAATAGTTGCCATTAACTAGCTCCTGATTTGCTGAAATTAGCTTTGTGAAAAATCTATCCCTACTTACAATGCGTAAATAGGGACGCAAAATTCTATGCAGCAGTGGGATGTGTGTCAAGAAATATACAGATCTTTTTTTAGCCCATTACTGAGGATAAAAATGAACGAAATTTGATAAAGAGATGAATAATTACCAAGATATTGATTTTGCATGGTTTACTGTCAGCTCAACAAACTCGAATTTATTGATGATTTGAATGTTTTCTGCCGTCTTTTTCGACCACCCTCTCGCCAGAAGATCCTCTTCCAAAACAAATACCAGATTCGTCTGTGCAATTTGCTTGAAATACTCAGAATGTTCACTGGTTGCGTAAACGGCATTTTCCACCAGCAATAACGCATCTTCTTGTAGCAGGTAACGAGACACAAGCTTCAGTTTTTCCAAAGATTTTACGATGTGTAGCACGTGAGCCCCTTAGAAAGTTAAAAGTTGGTCAAACTCATTCCACTGAGCTGCGATTTGCTGTGAGGACAGAATTTCTCCCTCAATAACCAAGTCGCTCGAATCAAGCCCCCAGTCTTGTAGGCTTTGAGAGCAAATATAACGCTGCTCAATATCATATAAATCAAGCAGTTTAAAAGCGCTAATGTAATCACGACTCAATACTTGAGACGGTTCCTGATCCTTGAGGAGTTGCAGTACCCCTTCTCCAATGAAAAAAATGGCTAAATCTTCGGAATAGGCAGAAGCGGCTAAAATCGCGTCCAGCCCTTCACGTGCGGAAGATGTAGCATGAGGAGGAGTATGAAAAATAAAGGCGACTTTTTTCAAAACTGAATCACTCTATCCTGACTAAGCAACGCTTCGGCTAGACTACCCAGCCCAGATTGCTCAAAGTGCTCTGCAAGATTATCTGAAGGCAATTGATGCTGACTTGCTTCTTCTTTGCCAATCACACCACGACGTAATGCTGCAGCTACGCACGTTTCCAAACGAACCTGATGCTTAGTCGCCAGTGATTGCCATGCTTTGACCAGATCAAACTCATCGTTGGCGGGAACCGTCAGTGATGATGCATTGAATACACCGTCTTGATAGAAAAAGACGCTTTTTAGCTGGTGCCCTTTTTCTATCAAAGCTTGTGCAAACAAATAGGCATTACGTGCAGACTGAGTTCCGTACACAGACCCATTGACCACTAAGGTATAAGTCAACGAAGTGTGGTTCGAACTCACGCTTCATCATCCTCTGTTTTACGCTGACGGATATACAAATAAACAGTGTGCTTAGAAATATTCAGACGGTCCGCAACGCGGTTAATCGCATCTTTAATATCGAAGATACCTTTGTCGAACAGCGCCATAACGATCTGACGGTTCTTAGTGTTATTCGACACGGTTTTATCCGTGTTGATTTCTTCAATTGTGCGTTCAACCGTTTGGTCCACAAGCTCTTCGACATCGCTCGCGAAGTTAACTGAAGATGCAGCATCTTGCGCTTCTTGAGTTGGCATAAAAGATTGAAGAACTTGAGAGAATGGAGCATCAAGGTTGACGTTAATACACAGCAAACCAATAACACGATTCTCACCATTACGAATGGCAACCGTAATGGATTTCATCAAGACACCACCCTTCGCGCGGGTAAAGTAAGAACGAGAAAAATTGCGTTCTGAACCTTCAATATCTCTCAGCATCTTAAGCGCAAGGTCGGTGATCGGTGAGCCGACTTGTCGACCTGTGTTTTCACCATTGGCGATTTTAATTGCAGAGGTATTTAAATCTTCTAATGAGTGCAAAACAATCTCACAAAAAGGACCAATCAAGCTGGCGATACCATCTACAACAGCTTCATAAGAGCGCAAAATCACCTTGTCGTGCTCAGTGAATGGTTTCACGTGCACGGATTCCATTTCGAGCAGCATGTCTGCATTATTAAATGTTTCTGTTGTTGTCACTGTACTTTGACCTTAAAACGCAAAATCAACAAATTGTTGTAAGTCTATCAGAAAATTTTATTTGAATGCTTAGCTATATCACTAACAAGTGATTTGAGACAAATTATGTGCTCAAACTCACTGAAAGAAAAAAGACCTGAACAAGTCAGGCCTTTATCAACGATTAAAGATAACTTATTGAGCCGCAGCGTCACCGTTATCAATTTTCAGTAACTCAACTTCAAATACCAGTGTTGAGTTCGCTGGAATTGTTGGCGTGTCTTGTTCGCCATATGCAAGTTCAGGCGGAATAACGAACTTGAATTTTGAACCAACAGGCATCAACTGAACACCTTCTGTCCAACCCGGAATAACTCGGTTTAGAGGGAATGTTGCTGGCTCACCACGATCGTATGAACTATCGAACTGAGTACCGTCAGTCAAAGTACCTTTGTAGTGTACTTGAACAGTATCGGTTTCTTTTGGCTGTTCGCCTTCTGCTGGCGTGATCACTTGGTAAAGTAGGCCCGATTCAGTTTTCTTCACACCTTCTTGCGCTTCAAACTCAGAGCGGAACTTATCGCCCGCTTCTTTGCTTGCTGCTGCTTTCTCAGCCGCTTTCGCTTGCATGGTTTCAGCCACACGTTTGTCCAACGCTTCTAGCGCCGCGCGAGTATCTTCTTCAGTAAGTTCTGCTTTGCCAGCAAAAACGTGTTCAATACCCTGAAGTACAAGATCTTTGTTTAGTTCGATACCAATTTCACGAGGCTTGTCTAAGCTGGTGTTTAGGTAGTTAGCGAAAGAAACACCAATAGCGTATGCCGCTTTATCATCGTCCGTTTTAAAAGTGACTGCCTGAGCTTGCTCTTGTGCTGCCGGGGTCGCTTCCGTTTTCGGTGCTTCATCTTTCTGGCAGCCGACTGCAAGAATGACTGTTGCAGCTAGCAGTGACACTTTAAATAGTGATTTCATTGAATTCTCCAAATTGTTGGCAAAGCTTATTTTATTGGTAAAGCTTCAGTATCATGCACAAAATCAGTTATCTAACTGGTGCATAACAAAAAGTTGTACCAATATAGCGGTATGTTTTGAGATTGTCTCTACGGATAATTAGACCTAATGCGGATAATTTATCATCTCACACTCTGTTTTACTGTCATCGTTGCGTTAAACGGCTGCTTTTTCTCTGGAAAAGAGCTAGAGCGCTGGGATTTAGAACCCAATGGTTCTGCCAGTTTCGGCTTAAGTCGTGACGGCCGATTCGCTCTTATCTATTCCCAAGAACACCAATTGGTTCTCTGGGATTTAAACTCTCGCGAGCAACTCGCGGAGCTCGGCGCTCAGGATCCACAGCAAAACACCGTATCACGTATTCGAATTTCGGATAACGGACAATTTGCCGTTACAGCTAGCCAAATTAACTTTGCCGTTTGGAATCTCGCTTGGTCACAAGCAAAAGGGCTGTGGTCCATATCCGATGGATTAATCCGTGATATTGATATCAGCAGCGATGGTCAACAAGTCTTACTCGGTCTGTCTAATGGCAAAGCCATCTACGTCGATTTAGTCAGCGGAAGACGGATGGAGTTCCTCGCACACCAAGAAAAAGTCAATTCTGTCGCTCTTTCACCGAACGGACGCTATGCCCTCACCGGTGGCAATGACTATAAAGCTTACTTTTGGGACACAAAAACAGGACAAATCATCCACACCTTTGAACATCAGCAAAGAGTCAATCGAGTCGCACTGCAACGTGATGGTAAATTCGCTTTTACTTCTGATGGTGGAGATGAATCTTTTATCTGGCAACTACCAAGTGGAACTCAGCAAGCACAGTTACACAGCTTTTCTCGCCAATTAATATTTTCTACAGCCCGCTTTTCTGATGACGGAACTTTGTTAGTCACAGGAACCCCATCAAGCCGAATAGAAGTTTGGGACAGTAAAACCGGCGATAAACTGGATAGCTTTGAAGCTGAGCCGAGAAAAGATGCGCGCCCTCCGCGAGCAGTAGTGTATGATGCCGCTTTCGATTCAAAGCAGCGAATCATATCAGGTACCTCCGCAGGCATAGCACAAGCTTGGCAGATGAGTAATTAAACCTGTAGAACGAACAACTGTAGACCATGACGATATGGGTATTACGATGACAGAACAACACACAGTACAGTTACAGCAACGTATTGATGATTTGGAATGCAAAGTTGCGTTTCAAGAACAGACGATTGATGAGTTAAACGAAGCTCTTGCTCAGCAGCAGTTATTGATCAACAAAATGAAAGATCAAATGAAATATGTCGTTGGGAAAATGAAAAATATGGAAACGTCAAATATGGCGGATCCAAGTAAAGAGCCACCACCTCCACATTACTAGCGCTCTCTGGTAAATCATGGGTTTTAAGCAAAGTAATACGCGATAACGGCACCCGCCACCACTAGGCACCCACCAAGGCGACGAAGTTGATTATCCGGTTGTTCACTAAGTTGAGCGACCATTTGCCGCCAGCCGTTGGGGGCAATTAAAGGGCCAAGTCCTTCTACCACCAGCACAAGTCCCAGTGCCATCCAAAGTGAATTCGACATTATTTGTTCCCATAAAGAAAGGCTCCCAAAGGAGCCTTTTAGTCAAATTTAAATGCGTTATTTCGCAACAGCGCCTTTTGCATTATTCATATACTGGAAGAAGTCACTCTTCGGATCCAACACTAGAATGTCGCCTTTATTGCTGAACGATTTCTCATAAGCTTTTAACGAACGTACGAAACTGAAGAACTCAGGATCTTTGTTATACGCTTCAGAGTAAATTTTCGCCGCTTTTGCGTCAGCTTCACCGCGAGTAACACGCGCTGTTTTATCTGCTTCGGCTAGAATAGTCGCCACTTCAAGTTCAGCTTGAGCACGGATAACTTCCGCTTTCTCACGACCTTGAGAACGGTGTTTACGAGCAACAGATTCACGTTCTGCACGCATACGACGATAGATAGATTCACTGATTTCGTCAGGTAAGTTGATTTTCTTCATACGGAAGTCAACCACTTCAACACCTAAGTCTTTCATCGCACTCTTACGAGTATCGTTAAGCACGTTTTCCATGATCTGATCACGCTGACCATCAATTTCTAACGCTTGCTTCGCCGCTTCAGTTGTTACAACTTCCGCATCTGCACTGTCTGGTAATACATCTTTGTTGCGAGGACCAGAAACGATCTGCTTGATTTCGCGCGAACCGATTTCAGAACGTAGTACGTCAGTCACTTTACGCTCAAGTAACGCTTCAGCAGTCAGGGCATTACCGCCACCTGTTGCTAAGTAGTATTGACCGAAGTCTTTGATACGCCACTTAACATAAGTATCGATAATTACGTCTTTTTTCTCTGACGTTACGAAACGGTCAGAACGGCCATCCATCGTTTGAATACGTGCGTCTAAAGATTTCACACGGTCAAACAAAGGCATTTTCATGTGTAGGCCAGGTTCGTAAATTTTCGCCGCATCGTTAGCATCTTTCATTACTCGGCCAAAGCGAATAACAAAGCCACGCTCACCTTCCGGGATGACGAATACTGACATCAACAACAAAGCAAGAACAACAACCACTACAGGGATCATTAACTTACGCATAATTAGTATCTCCCTTGACGTGAAGTAGTTGAACGATTTTGAGTATCGGTCTCGTTATCTGTAGCTGTACGTTGAGACTCTAACTCAATGTGGTCATAAGTCGCTGAAGACTTGTCTGAACGTTTGGTCGGCGTTGTTTGTTGACCTACTAACTTATCCATTGGCAAGTAAAGCAGATTACCGCTTGATTCAGAGTCAATCAGCACTTTAGAAGTATTGCTGTACACTTCTTCCATCGTGTCTAGATACATACGGTTACGTGTAACTTCAGGTGCCGCTTTGTATTCAGGTAACAGTTTTTCAAACTGAGCAACTTGACCCAATGATTCGTTAACTACTCGCTCACTATAACCCAACGCTTCTTTTTTCAGACGTTCTGCACGACCAGTCGCTTTAGGAAGAATCTCGTTTTTGTAAGCTTCTGCTTCACGAATGAAACGCTCTTCATCCTCACGAGCCGCAATCGCATCGTCAAAGGCATCTTTAACTTGCTCTGGCGGACGAGCAGACTGGAAGTTCACGTCAACAATCATTAAGCCCATATCGTAGCTATCAATGACTTGATTTAGCGTCTCTTGAGTGCTTTGACGAATTTGTTGGCGGCCACTTGTCAGGATGCTATCCATCAATGAGTCACCAATCACCGCACGTAGCGCTGAATCTGTCGCTTGGCGTAAGCTGTCGTCAGCATTGGTCACACGGTATAAATACTTGAACGGGTCAGCAACACGGTATTGAACATCCATTGCTACCGTCACAACGTTCTCATCTTTAGTCAACATAAGACCTGATGCACGCATTGAACGGATTGCCTGAATGTTTACTGGTGTAACTTCATCAATAAAGCGAGGACGCCAGTTCAGACCTGGGTCAACAATACGGTCGTATTTACCTAGTCGTAAAACCACGCCGCGCTCAGCTTCGCTGATGGTATAGAAACCAGCAAAGAACCAGATAGCAATAGCGATAACTGCGATAACACCAAAACCAATGGCACCACCACCAGGGAAAGAAGGCCCTTTACCGCTTCCACCTTTGTTACCAAATTTTCCGCCCAGTTTTTGACTTAGCTTGTTAAATACTTCGTCCAAATCTGGCGGACCTTGCTCACGGCCGCCTTTGTCACCACGATTATTGTTATTACCCCAAGGGTCATTATCGCGGCCATTGTTGCCGTTGTTATTTCCGGGCTCATTCCACGCCATTAGAAAGCTCCATCATTTGATATGACGTTATACTTTAGCAGTCCTTTAAGTAACTATAAAGTCACGTAAAACTGCCTCTTCTCTTTTTTCTAGTCTAGACCAATCTACTTGCTGCATACGAATTGATATCAGCAAATTGCCATCAGAATCATACTCTTCGTCTTGAATGCACTTCATTTGGAAGAACGTACTGCGAATTCTACCTTGATGTTGTGGTGGAACACACAATCTGTATTCAACTATTTGGCTAGCCAGACGCTCTGTCAGAGCTTGGAATAGCAGATCAATGCCTAAACCATCCATCGCCGAAATCCATACGGTTCTCGGCAAACCTTCATCATCTCTTTCAATGCGAGGTTCTTGAACGTCTAGATTGTCAATCTTGTTCATGACTAGCAGGGTTGGCACTTCGTTAGCGTCAATCTCCTGTAACACATCATTTACAGCTTGAATATTCTCACGAAAACGGTCATCGCTGGCATCAACAACATGTAACAAAATGTCAGCTTCTTGCGTTTCTTGTAACGTCGCCTTAAATGCCGCTACCAAATCATGCGGTAGATGACGAATAAACCCTACAGTATCAGCCAAGATTGCAGGGCCGACATCCTTGAGTTCAATTTTTCTAAGCGTAGGGTCCAGCGTTGCAAACAATTGGTCTGCAGCATATACCCCAGCTTCAGTGATTCGGTTAAATAGGGTCGATTTACCCGCGTTGGTATAACCAACCAATGACACCGTAGGTATCTCTGCACGGGTTCTAGCACGCCTACCTTGCTCACGCTGCTTAGCTACTCGATCTAAACGGCGCAAAATCGCTTTAATACGTTCACGCAGTAAACGTCTGTCGGTCTCTAACTGAGTTTCACCCGGTCCACGTAAACCGATACCACCTTTCTGACGCTCCAAGTGAGTCCAACCACGAATCAAACGAGTCGAGATGTGACGTAACTGAGCTAACTCAACTTGCAACTTACCTTCATGGGTACGAGCGCGTTGAGCAAAGATATCGAGGATCAAACCCGTTCTGTCTATGACACGACACTGGCAAAGATGTTCGAGGTTACGTTCTTGGGCAGGAGAAAGAGAATGGTTAAAGATCACGACATCTGCTTCTGTCGCTTGAACCGCTTGTGCGATCTCTTGGGCTTTACCTTCACCAACATAATATTTAGGGTGAGGAGATTGACGACTTCCTGTTACAACTTGAAGT
This sequence comes from Vibrio sp. Hal054, assembly GCF_037162405.1. Classification (NCBI taxonomy): domain Bacteria; kingdom Pseudomonadati; phylum Pseudomonadota; class Gammaproteobacteria; order Vibrionales; family Vibrionaceae; genus Vibrio; species Vibrio sp. Hal054. Next base: position 2,946,531 of record NZ_JARLUT010000001.1, read on the forward strand.
GTCTCTACTCCTGCAGAAGATACCAGCATTTGACACTCGCTGAGATCTTCCCATTCACCCTGTTGCGTGAAGTTGATATGAACAAGTACGGCTCGCTCACCGGCTTCATAACGGTCAAACAAGCTATCAACTCCTTAATAAATATAGCTTTATGTTACTATTAATCTTCTGATTTCTCTGAAGGACGATCTGAAGGAGAACGCTCTGCAGTGTGGTGACTTACTGGACGAGCAGGTACCACAGTAGAAATTGCGTGCTTGTAAACCATTTGGTTAACAGTGTTCTTCAGTAGGATCACAAATTGATCGAAAGACTCAATTTGGCCTTGTAGCTTAATGCCGTTAACCAGATAGATAGACACTGGAATACGCTCGCGACGTAATGCATTTAAGAATGGGTCTTGTAGAGATTGCCCCTTAGCCATTTTATTTTCCTTATTTGTATTTTGTTGTAGTTATTTAGCTAGCGGTGCACTAAAAGTCTGTGCAGACCATGCCTATGAGCTAAATGAATAAAACCCCGTTGTTACTAGATATGGTGATAAAAACACCAAAAACAAGTAACGATCCCTGACAGGGTAAATTACGCAAAAGCGATCACATTATACACAGCGAAATCAATCTAACGCTATGGCATTTGAAACTGTTTCGAATGCAAGATCAATGTTTTCACTATCTAACCAAGTTAGATCATCCCAGCTGCGCAACCAAGTGATCTGGCGCTTGGCCAATTGACGGGTTGCACAGACTCCACGAAAGATCGCTTCATCTAAAGTACAGTTCCCATCTAAATAGTCCCACATCTGTCTGTAGCCAACACATCGAATCGACGGCAGATCAGGATGAAGATCTTTTCGAGCATAGAGTGCTTTCATTTCATCTTCAAATCCATTCTCAACCATTTTTTCGAATCTTAGCTCAATTCGACGATGGAGCTCTGCCCTTTCCTTGGGTGCTATTGCAAACTGCTTAACTCGAAATGGAAGTGGTTCTCCTTTCGTTTTAGTCAGCTCAGTTAGAGTTTTACCTGAAATTCGATAAACTTCCAATGCCCGTGACAATCTTTGTGGATCATTTGGGTGGATTCTCTCAGCAGAAACCGGATCGATTGCTTTTAACTGGTCATGCAAAGCATCCCAACCCAGTTCGATCGCTTCTTTTTCAATCTGTTGACGAATTTCTGGATCCGCCGCCGGAAGTGGCGATAACCCCTCCAACAGCGCTTTGTAATAAAGCATTGTGCCGCCCACCAGCAGTGGGATCTTGCCCTCGGCAACGATGTCGTTCATTTCTTTTAGTGCATCGCGTCTAAAATCCGCAGCAGAATAAGATTCACTCGGATCCAAAATATCAATTAAGCGATGCGGAGCAAGTTCTTGCTCGCGAGCGTCAGGCTTGGCTGTACCAATATCCATACCTTTATAAATCAAAGCCGAATCGACACTGATGATTTCAATCGGGTACTTTTGGCGCAGGCGTATTGCCAGCTCTGTTTTGCCCGATGCGGTTGGCCCCATAAGAAACAGAGCTAAAGGTAATTGTTTGGTCATGAGTTTTGCTTAAATGTTTAATGCTTGGATAGTCGCTGTAAAATCGACAGGCTTAACAAAATGTGCATCATGCAAAGGCAACTTGCCTTGCCATAACTGCTCTAATTCAGCAATCAACTGAATCGCTTCAGACAAAGTGTAGCTGGATTTGTTCACGGTCACATGATCACTTAACCACTGAGCGAGCACTTGAGTATCAAGCTCACTTTCAGCCTGCGCTAAGTTTGAAGCGGCGTAAGATAACAGATCTTGAACTAAATTTTGTAAGTTTTGCTGGCGCAATGGTTGGGGCACTCCCATCAACATGACGCTTTGTGCTGAGCGACGCTGAAACTCAATACCAAACCTAGCAAATACCGCCTGATAAAGCTCTAAGGCTGAAACTTCTTGTGACGATATTTTTAGTGATAACGGGACGAGCAGCGGCTGGCTTTTTAACGCCCCTTGCTCAACATTCAGTTGCCCAAGCACTTTGAACCATTCCGCTTTGTGCAGTGAGATCAGAACACAACCACTAGGGGAGTTCATCAGCAAATATCGTTCTTGAATAATAGAGATCGCTTTGCCCAGTTGCTCAATAAGCACGGGTTCGAGAGAAGCTTGTGGAGAACCTGTTTTTTCAAGCTCGTGTTTATCCACGTTGTTTACCAGTGCAGTTGCTGGCTTTTCAGTATGCTCAGGTGTTTTCATTAATTCCTGATAGGCATAAACCTCAGCTTTGCTCGGCGATTTAGAAACCACTCTCTCCTGAGGCGATTTACTCTTCGCTCTGTCGGATACCATCCACTCACTGCGTTGCGCATTTTCTCGCACCTGATAGGAATCATTCTGTGGTGAATAACTCCGTTCTGAACTCGCCTTTCTTGGATAGGCCGGTGAATTCTCGACCGCTTGCCTAGCTCTTTCCACAGCCTCTTCAGACCGCTTGACGGGTTCTTGATTATCTTGCGTATGATTCGATTCGTCTGGAGAGTGGAACGCTCCCTCATTAATGCTTGGAGCATCAATATGCTGGCTCTCAGCCAACGCGCTGCTTAACGCTTGATAAATAAAATCATGTACTAAACGAGCTTGATGGAATCGCACTTCGTGTTTAGCAGGATGGACATTGACATCCACCTGATGAGGATCGATTTCGATATAAAGCACATAAGTAGCGAACTGATCTGTACGCAGACTACTTTCATAGCTTTGACGAATGGCATGATTGATCAACTTATCGCGCATCATGCGTCCGTTGACGTAGCAATACTGAATATCGCTTTGCTGACGGGCACCTTCAGGTGTCGTGATCCAACCGTGCAAACGCAAGCCCTGATGTTCAAGCTCAATTTTCAGCATTGAACGAACAAAGGCACTGCCACACACTGCGGCGATGCGTTTTTCCGCCTGAATTTCCGTTTTAGCGGCTCGGTACTGACGCACCATTTTCCCGTTGTGTCGCAAGTTGAATGTCACGTCAAAACGACTTAATGCAATACGCTTTAGAAGTTCATCAATGTGAGTAAATTCGGTTTTCTCGGTACGCAGAAATTTGCGGCGAGCAGGAGTGTTGAAGAACAAGTCCAGAACTTCAACCGTGGAACCAATGGGATGCGCTGCTGGTTGAAGCTTAACTTCCATCTCGCGCCCTTCGCTATAAGCGGACCAAGCTTCTTCTTGAGTAGCAGGACGCGAAGTCAGCGTTAAACGAGAAACAGAGCTGATACTAGCCAGCGCTTCGCCTCGGAACCCGAGGCTGATAATCGCTTCAAGATCATCCAAAGTATGGATTTTTGACGTTGCATGGCGACTCAACGCCAAACCGAGTTCCTCTTTTACTATTCCACAACCGTTATCGCGGATACGAATTAGCTTAGCGCCACCCTTCTCGATATCGATATCGATTCGTGTAGCGCCAGAGTCTAAACTGTTTTCCACCAGCTCTTTCACTACTGATGCAGGTCTTTCCACTACCTCACCCGCAGCGATTTGGTTTGCTAAACGGGCGGGTAATATTTGGATGGTCATAATCTTGATTACTTGTTTGGAATAATGAGCACTTGTCCGACGGCGAGCTGATCGGAGCGTAAATTGTTCGCTTTTCTGACACTTTCAACATCAACGCCATACTGACTAGATATCTTGCCTAAGTATTCGCCTCTTTTCACTGTGTGTTTGCGTAAAGGCTTATCTTTCAGGCTCACAGTAATTCTCAATTTCTGTCCCAATTTGAGCGTGTCAGATTTTAAACTGTTCTCACGCTTAATCTCAGCCACAGAAACTTTATAAGTGCTGGCGATCTTACCCAAATAATCACCTTTCGCCACCGTGTGGGTAATTGTTTCAGTTTCTACCGGATTACTCACGACAGGAACTGGAATCGGGCTTGAAATACCACCCGGAATTGTGATGACTTGACCAACCGATAAACTGTTACTGGTTAATTTGTTGGTTCGTTTAATCGCTTCAATGCTCGTGCCGTATTTGTGGGCAATAGCAGAGAGTGAATCGCCTCGCTGCACTTTGTATTTTTGAGTCTTATTGCGATTCGCGAAAAGTGTCCCTTCTGGCGGGTTCTCTTCAAAATATTGGGTTATCGCCTTTGCAAGGGCACGAGCCAGTTTGTCTTGATGGCTACGTTGGAAGAGTAACTGCTCTTCAGTAGGGTTAGAGATAAACCCAGTTTCCACAAGAACTGAAGGAATATCCGGTGATTTCAGAACAGCAAGACTGGCATTGACCGGATCTGCTTTATGCAGGTGTGCTACTTTACCCATTTCGCTCAGGATGTTGGTAGCCACCTTGTAGCCTTCTTTTTGCGAATGGCTAAACTGTAAATCCAATAAGGTTTGGCTTACGTTTCGGTCACTGTTGTTCTTGGCTAATACCTGCCCAGCACCACCAAGCAACTCGGATTGCTGTTCATGATTCTCAACCCAACGGGCAATTTCCGTATTCGCACGACGTGTATTGAGAACGAACACAGAAGCTCCCCTCGGTTTCGGCGAACTAAATGCGTCAGCGTGAATCGAAACCAACAAATGGGCTTTATTCTTACGAGCAATTTCTGAACGTTTATTGAGGTTAACGAAGTAATCTCCGCGACGAGTGAGAACACCTTTAATTCCCGGAACTGCATCCAACTGGTCAACTAACTTCTTTGAGATACTCAGCGTTGCATTCTTTTCGTATTTGCGAGTTGGACCGATGGAACCGGGGTCTTCACCGCCATGTCCAGCGTCAATAGCAACGACGATATTGGCATTTCCATAAAATTGAGAGGCATCTCTGCTCACCTGAGTTGGAGAACCAGAGCTCGAACCGCCTTGCGATGAAGCATCATCATGAGGTAGGTCAACAACCAGACGGTGCCCATATTGTCCGCCGGGAGTCGGCGCTAATGTGAATAGTTTTGCTGGGGATTTTTTCTTTAACTCAAACACCAGACGATAAGTCCCCTTGTCTGGAGGAGAACTGGCACGAATCTTCGTCAATACATCACTATCCGTTACCTTCATCGGTAACTTGGATTTAGATGAGGTATTTTTAAGATCAATCACTAGCCTTTCGGGGCTAGTCAGAGTGAAATAGGTGAAACTAACTTCCGATTGAACATCTATCACCACTCGAGTTTCGTCTGGAGAGGGCCAAACACGAACTCCCTCTAGAACATTGGCACTCGCATTAGAAGTGATGAATGCTATCGCTAAAGTGAAAAAAACTACAAAAAGGCGCAGGCGCGATCCTATCAACATAACTCCAACTGACTCAGTAACGTACGTCCATAATCGTTATTGGCTGTCAGCAACGCTTGGCGTTGTTCACCATCGTAACGAATTTCAATATCTATATCCGATGTCGGCAATAGCCCTTGGCCTTTCTCTGGCCATTCCACCAAACAAATTGCATCGGCTGTAAAATAGTCGCGGATCCCCATGAACTCTAGTTCTTCAGGATCAGCCAAACGGTAAAGGTCAAAGTGATAAACCTGCCAATCGGCTAATTGATAGGGCTCAACCAATGTATATGTTGGGCTTTTCACATTACCTTGATGACCTAAAGCACGAATAAAACCACGACTAAAAGTTGTTTTGCCAGCACCAAGATCTCCGTGCAAATAGAGGGTCGTTTGCTGAGAACACAACTTTGATAGCGCTGTGCCAAGTTTTACCGTCTCTTGCTCATCTTTTAAAATAAACGTCTTAGTGCTCATTCAATACTTTCTCAAATTCATCTCAGGATCGTTAGATCCCAATGACTATATAAAAACCAATAGAAACCGAATAGTAAACTGGTATCGAATTGAGAGACAAGATCTCTTGTGTAAGCAAACAGAAAAATGTCTGTATGAACTCGCTAAATAACGTAAAGATCCTATCTTTTTACCTTGAGTGGTTCGAGTTTGAACTAGATCCACTTGGTGAGATCCGTTAAGATCCGCTCCCTTTTAGGCTATTAATCCTAGTACATACTTCGCCATGAACTATCAAGCACTCGCTGATCAAATAAAACAATGGGCTACTGAACTCGGTTTCGAGAAAGTAGGCATCTGCGATATTGATCTTCATGAGCATGAAGCGGCTCTGCAAAAGTGGTTAGATGCCGGATATCATGGCGAGATGGATTGGATGGCAAGGCACGGGATGATGCGTGCTCGTCCAGCGGAGCTTTTTCCTGGAACAATCCGAGTTATTAGTGCACGGATGAACTACCTGCCTCCACAAGCACAATTCGCTTCGAACTTGTCTGATCCGACTCAAGCCTATATAAGCCGATATGCTCTTGGACGTGACTATCACAAATTAGTTCGCAACCAATTGAAAAAACTCGGTGAAAAAATAGAAAATGAAGTCGAAAAGTTAAGTTATCGTCCTTTTGTGGACTCTGCACCAATCCTGGAACGCCCTCTTGCCCAAAAAGCAGGATTGGGTTGGACAGGTAAGCATTCACTTATTCTCGACAAAGACGCTGGCTCTTGGTTTTTCCTTGGTGAACTATTGGTAGATATTCCTCTACCCGTGGATACACCGTCGGAAAATGAATGTGGCAAATGCAAAGCCTGCATCACCTCTTGCCCAACGGGTGCAATTATCGCTGATGGTATTGTCGATGCAAGGAAGTGCATCTCCTATCTCACCATAGAGTTCGACGGTATTATTCCTGAAGAATTTCGTACAGCGATGGGAAATCGTATTTATGGATGTGACGATTGTCAGCTCGTCTGCCCTTGGAATCGCTTTTCCGAACTCACACAGAAAAAAGACTTTCATCGCAGAGAGTCTTTTGAATCACCAGACTTATTGAGTTTGTTCGAATGGGATGAAAAAACATTCCTGCAAAAAATGGAAGGTTCTGCGATTAGAAGAATTGGTCATCTGCAATGGCAGAGAAACATAGCCATTGCACTAGGCAATGCTCCCTATTCGGAAAAAATTGTTTCTGCTTTAGAAAATGCTAAAGACCAATCAGAGACTTTAGATGTGCACTTAAATTGGGCTATTGAAAAGCAATTGGCGAATCTACCAAGCTCCATCGCGAGCCATCAAAGGCTAATTCGTATTATCGAGAAAGGTCTTCCGAGAGACGCCTAGTGAGCCAATAAACCATCCGATTACGCACAATTAATAAGCATATTCTTTGATACGGTTCTCAAAATGCACCAATGTGGAAAAAATTTTAAAGACGCGTCTATTTTTATATTTGAGAAAAGTTAGTCACATTAGCAGGAAATGATTAGGATCAATGAAAATACAGTTAATGATCGTTTTTTGACTGTCAATGTCAACATCAAGAACATTACATTCTCATTAAAATCATATAGTTAAAGAAAAAACCCGTTATTCGCACAATCTCTATTACCGCAAAAGATCCTACTAGCTCAAGCATTTTTTCTTGTAAAAAACAAATTATTCACTGAGTTATCCACATGCAAAATTTGTGGATAAGTCTGTTAATGAACAGTACAAAGAATGCCTGAACACACAGTATCAAAGGGATAAAGAGGCAAGTTTATGATTTGCGTTTATCTGGGGGTATTCTGCCTATGAAGATAGGAGAATTTCTTATTAGGGGGCTTATGCTTCACAGCATTATAGAAAGAGCATTGGCAGATTGCCAAATAATTGCAGTATTAAAAGAAAAAAATCTGCGAACAAGCGCAGTTTACTTTTAACATTTTGAAATTGGTTGCGGGGGCCGGATTTGAACCGACGACCTTCGGGTTATGAGCCCGACGAGCTACCAAGCTGCTCCACCCCGCGTCCGTATTGTATCACCGTTAAGCACGATGAAGGCTTTTACTTTCTAATGAAAGAAAGAAACTGGAGCGACACACGAGGTTCGAACTCGTGACCTCAACCTTGGCAAGGTTGCGCTCTACCAACTGAGCTAGTGTCGCATGATTAACCGCATTTTGCGTTTAATCTAAATTTGGTTGCGGGAGCTGGATTTGAACCAACGACCTTCGGGTTATGAGCCCGACGAGCTACCAAGCTGCTCCATCCCGCGTCCGTATCATTGTTAAGCACAATGAGAGCTTTACTTTCTACTTAAAGAAAGGAATTTGTAGTGACACTCGAGGTTCCCATCTCTTAACAAAAAGGCGTGACCTCAACCTTGGCAAGCTTGCGCTCTAAAGGGTGTGTAACTCTTCAAACTGGAGCGACACACGAGGTTCGAACTCGTGACCTCAACCTTGGCAAGGTTGCGCTCTACCAACTGAGCTAGTGTCGCACGATTAAACGCATTTTGCGTTTAATCTAAATTTGGTTGCGGGAGCTGGATTTGAACCAACGACCTTCGGGTTATGAGCCCGACGAGCTACCAAGCTGCTCCATCCCGCGTCCGTATCATTGTCAAGCACGATGATAGCTTTACTTTCTAACTAGAGAAAGTGGAGCGACACACGAGGTTCGAACTCGTGACCTCAACCTTGGCAAGGTTGCGCTCTACCAACTGAGCTAGTGTCGCATGATTAACCGCATTTTGCGTTTAATCTAAATTTGGTTGCGGGAGCTGGATTTGAACCAACGACCTTCGGGTTATGAGCCCGACGAGCTACCAAGCTGCTCCATCCCGCGTCCGTAATCATTGTTAAGCACAATGAGAGCTTTCGCTTTCTAACTAGAGAAAGTGGAGCGACACACGAGGTTCGAACTCGTGACCTCAACCTTGGCAAGGTTGCGCTCTACCAACTGAGCTAGTGTCGCATCAACAACGTTTCCGTTGTTCAGGGCTGCGAATTATAAGAGCATTTTTGTGTGATGCAAGCCCTTAACGAAAAAAAATTCTTTTTTTTATCGCTTGACTAAAAAGCATCCGCAAACAGCGCATTTTGCTTAAAAGACCACCACTCTCGGTTAGTCATTTAAGGTTTCACTTAAATTCGAGCCCACGCATTATGCGAGATAAACCGTTATTCTGACAGAATTATTTGCAACTTATTTTGCGACCGACGTATTTTTAACCGTACAGCACTAAAATCTGCGTAAACTGACATTCGTAAAAGCTTCCATCTTTGAAAGCTTCTGACAAGGAAAGTAAAAAGGAAAATGGATTGAGAAAACTAATCCCTCAGCCACTCAAGCGTGAAATTTCACTACTGCTGGTGCTGATCACCACTTTTTTCTTCCTATCTGGTTGTGGCTCAATGCCAAAACCTATGCGCAATTTAGGGAAAAGTGATGTTGATTTTGTTATGGATGTTCACGCCAAACAGCAAAAACAAATGCTGATGGAATTGACTCGAAAACTTTACGTTCGAAATCCTTGGCAACTCAGAAAAAGTTCCGGCATGAGTGTGAACGCTCGTATGGCACAGATATTCGGCACCTACAATACGATTGAAGTTCCCTCTTTGATTTTTGATGAACTAAACGGTGTCACTGGTATTGATGCGATTCTTCTTAGTTTCGATGAAAACTTTCAGGGAGATAGGGTTTTCGCCGCTATGGTGGGCTTAACTGAGATGCTCAGGCGATCTTACAACCACCAGCAGGAATTTTTCATTATCGATTCATTAAATGAGCAATCCCTTTATAACAGCGCTCGTAACATTGAAATTTTTGTCTGGCGCCTCTATCAACGCAGGGACAGTAAAGGTGAGTTATTTCTGTTATCAAACCGCATGGGAGAATCAGATTACGACATCAGCTTTGATCGGTTGTTTTCCAAAATGGTTATGGTTCAGGACATGATGGCCTTGATCGTGGCCGATAAAACTAATCGTGGTATTACCAAAGTGGTTCAAAGTGTTGCTCAACTTGCCTTTCTACCCGTTCCATAAAAAAACCGCAGCGATTGCTGCGGTTTGATTCATGTATATACGCTTAAATCGACATGATGGTTTGACGATAATACTTAAGCTCTGCGATTGATTCGCGAATATCATCCAACGCCAAGTGACTCCCCTTCTTAGAGAAACCGTCCAACACTTCAGGTTTCCAACGGCGAGTCAGCTCTTTCAAAGTACTAACGTCGATATAGCGGTAATGGAAATACTCTTCTAATTCCGGCATATGTTTATAGAGAAAACGGCGATCTTGTCCGATACTATTACCGCAAATCGGTGATTTTCCACGAGGAACCCATTTTTCTAGAAACTCAATAGTTTGTGCAACGGCTTGTTCTTCTGTCACTGAACTTTGGCGAATACGCTCTACCAGACCGCTACCTGTGTGCGTGTTGGTACACCAATCATCCATTTTGTCTAACTCTGACTCTGGTTGGTGAATCGCCAACACAGGTCCTTCCGCTAGAATATTTAACTGACTATCGGTGACAATAGTGGCAATTTCGATGATTTTGTGAGCTTCAGGGTCTAAGCCAGTCATCTCTAAATCGATCCAAATAAGATTTTGATCGCTATAAGACATAAGTGAGTGCCTATATGGGTTTGTCGATAAAAGAGGTACTATACCCAAATTCAGATAGCCAAGAAACCTAGCTCAACGCATTTACTCAAATGTGTACAGCTTCAAATTTGGCACCAAACTCAATCAAATTCATCAGTACCATCGAATTCATAAAAGTAGATCATAGTGGCAAAGAAAAAAAGCTAACTAAAGGCCAAGTGAGGCGAGTAAGAAACAACCAACATCGCAAACTTAAGCAAGAAGACTCCGTGCAATGGGAAGAGTCGATGCTTGAAAGCGCAAAATTAGGCTTGGTTATTACTCGTTTTGGTCAACATGCTGACATTGAAGATCCGGAAACAGGAACGATTCATCGCTGCAACTTACGACGCGGCATTGAAAGCCTCGTCTCTGGTGACAAAGTGATTTGGCGACCGGGCAATGAAATTCTGGCGGGAATATCCGGCGTAGTTGAGGCTGTAGAACCTCGAACCTCAGTATTAACTCGCCCTGATTATTATGACGGTTTAAAGCCAGTTGCTGCCAACGTTAACCAGATGATTATCGTCTCCTCTGTATTGCCTGAATTATCGCTCAACATCATTGACCGATACCTCATCGCTTCAGAAACACTGGAAATTGCGCCACTGATTGTTCTCAATAAGATTGATTTATTAACTGACGCTCAGCGCTTGCAGTATCAAGAGTCTCTGGCTGAGTATGAGCGCATCGGTTACGAGGTGCTTTACGTCAGTAAGCAAACTGGCGAAGGCATTACGGCTTTGGAAGAGAAACTGCGCGATAAGATCAATATCTTCGTGGGTCAGTCAGGCGTGGGCAAATCCAGCTTAGTCAATGCACTGATGCCAGAATTAGCCGAGTCGGTAGAAGAAGGGGCTATCTCTGAAGCTTCAGGTTTAGGTCAACACACAACTACTGCGGCTCGTCTCTACCACATTCCATCTGGCGGTGACTTGATAGACTCTCCGGGAGTTCGTGAGTTCGGTTTATGGCATTTAGAAGCAGATGACATCACAAAAGCTTATGTGGAATTTCGTTCTTATTTAGGCGGTTGTAAATTCAGAGACTGTAAACACGGTGATGATCCCGGATGCATATTACGAGAAGCCGTTGAGAAAGGTGAAGTGAGCCGAACTCGATACGAGAACTATCACAGAATCATCGAAAGTATGGATGAAAACAAAGCCAATCGTCAGTATTCGCGTAATAAGAAAGCGGATCTATAGCGAGATTTTGTTGCCATTTATAACCAAATTGCTGACACCTGTGGCGATTTTCAGTAACATCTCGCGCCCAAAGCTCAAGGTTTGCTGACCTTTTGAGAAGAACAGACAATTTGGCCCATTGTTCTAAACACATTGGACCTAAACACATTGGAATGAAACACAATGGATAAAATTAAAGTTGGACTGCAGTATTGGATTCCACAACACGGTTTAACTCGCTTAGTCGGTAAGTTAGCCTCAGCTAAAGCGGGTGGTCTAACTACAGCCGTTATCCGCTGGTTCATCAAACAATATAACGTGAACATGGATGAAGCTCTGCATTCAGATCCAAAGCACTTTAAAACATTCAACGAATTCTTTGTGCGTGAACTAAAGCCTGGTGCTCGCACTATTGTTGAAGATGAATTAGTGATTACTCACCCAGCTGATGCTTGCGTGAGTCAATTTGGCCCTATCAACAATGGACAGTTGATTCAGGCAAAAGGCCATGACTTCTCAGCACAAGAGCTGTTAGGTGGCGATGCTAAATTGGCTGAAGAGTTCCGTGATGGCGAATTCGCAACACTGTACTTATCTCCTCGCGACTACCATCGAGTACACATGCCATGTGATGGCACTTTACGTCAGATGATTTACGTACCAGGTGATTTGTTTTCAGTTAACCCACTAACGGCTGAAAACGTACCAAACCTGTTTGCGCGTAATGAACGCGTAGTTTGTATCTTCGATACAGAGTTTGGTCCAATGGCTCAGGTATTAGTAGGTGCAACTATCGTTGGTAGCATTGAGCTAACTTGGGCAGGAACTGTAACACCTCCTCGTGGTAACACGGTTTACCGTTGGGATTATCCAGCGACGGGTGACAACGCGGTTTCATTCAAGAAAGGCGAAGAAATGGGTCGCTTTAAACTTGGCTCAACGGTCATTAACCTGTTTGCCAAAGATGCAATCCGCTTTGATGAGAGCATGAAAAATAATGTACCAACTCAACTAGGTACACCATACGCTCACATCAACAAATAAACGTGTTTTCCTCTTTTAAAATGCCCAGCTGAGTCTGGGCATTTTGTTTTTGACCTATCCCACACATCCACCTTTTATCTCAGCAAAAAAACAAAACTTTAACCCCGCTCTAAGACCCTATTATTTCAATGGGTTAAGATTTAGCCATTCTTCTTGGAGTGAGGATGTACCCATGCCGACTTTGCAACCCATGTTGCTCATAAAACTGTTAGTGTGTCTTTTGATTCCTCTTGGTGTCCTGATGATGCCAATAGATGCAATTCCCATTGATAACCTCACTCTGATACAGCATCGATTGCTGGCGATCTTCTTACTTGCAGCGCTCTTATGGGTATTGGAGCCTGTACCTGTGTTTGCAACTTCGATATTCATCATCACTCTTGAGCTCATCATGATCTCAAATAAAGGATTGCATTGGTTTCGTGCGCCTTCCGAAGGTCATGAGTTAGGTGTACTCATTCCTTACACTGAAATATTTAGTGCATTCTCCTCTCCCATCATCATTTTATTTATGGGTGGCTTTGCACTGGCAATCGCGGCATCAAAATATGAGTTGGACAACAACTTAGCCCGAGTACTGCTCAAGCCTTTTGGTACTCAACCGAGATTTATCATGCTTGGTCTAATGTTGATTACCTCTGTGTTTTCAATGTTTATGTCCAATACCGCAACCACGGTAATGATGCTGGCATTATTGGGGCCTATTGTGGCATCTGCACCCAAGGGCGATTTAGGTATTAAAGCTTTAGTGTTGTGTATCCCTATTGCGGCAAACACGGGTGGTATTGCCACCCCAATAGGTACACCGCCCAATGCTATTGCATTACAGTACCTAACAGGTGAACACAGTATTAGTTTCTTATCTTGGATGAAGATGGGTCTGCCCTTTGTCTTTATCCAGCTCACCTTCGCATGGTTCTTATTACAAAAGTTATTTCCCTCTTCTCAACCATCTATGACGCTTAAACTTGAAGGAACGTTTATGCGCAGTTGGCGAGCTATCGTGGTGTACATCACTTTTGCTGCAACCATACTTCTATGGATGACAACCTCGCTACACGGTATGAACACCTATGTTGTAGCAGTAATCCCGCTAGCGATATTTACCTTAACTGGCATTATGGGCAAAGAAGAGCTCAAACAAATCAACTGGGACGTACTCTGGCTGGTTGCCGGTGGTATCGCCATTGGTATTGGTTTAGAACAAACCGGTTTAGCAAAAGCTCTCGCGCACGCGATTGATTATGAGTCTCTATCACCAATGTCCGTTGTTATTACGCTCTCAATCATCTGCTGGTTAATGGCGAACTTTATGTCAAATACCGCAACCGCGAACTTGTTGATGCCGATAGCAGCCGCAATTGGCACATCGATGCAAAGCTTATCCGATGTTGGTGGTATTCAGGGATTGCTGGTTGTTGTCGCGTTTTCAGCTTCTTTAGGGATGATTTTGCCCGTTTCTACACCACCGAATTCACTGGCGTATTCAACAGGATTAATCGAAAGCAGAGACATGGCAAAAGCAGGTGTTATCATTGGTGTAGTTGGCTTGTTGATTGTGTATATCGCTACCTGGATACTCACCTAGCCGACTTTCCCTCTCTCAAAATCTCCCTTGTACAAGGGAGATTTTTGTTTTCAGCTATAAAAAGTTTTCCTGTCGCTGCACTACCCATAAAAAGCACCAATACAGCTGCTGTTGCTTCCATCGTAAATGATATGAATTTACTTTGTTTTCCCATATCTTGATGGCATATTGAGGACCCTTTTCTCTCCCTCTCAAGGATCAATCATGGGCTATGAATGGCTGGCGCTTGCTGCGGCATTTCTGTGGGCTATTGCCAGTTTACTTTCTGTTACTCCCGCCAGACATCTTGGAACCTTTGCCTATAGCCGATGGAGAATGGGATCAACGTTTACCATTTTAGCCACAATGGCGCTGATTACTGGTGGATGGTCAACGGTAGAAGCATCAGCCGTTCCACCAATGATGCTGTCGGGACTTATCGGCATATTCATCGGTGATACCGCACTCTTTGCCTGCTTGAACCGTATGGGGCCTCGCCAGTCTGGACTGCTTTTCTCTTGTCATGCCGTTTTTTCAACGGTGCTGGGATACTTTCTCTTTAGCGAAAGCATGACGCCTATTGAACTCTTAGGTTCAACGCTGGTTTTCTCTGGTGTATTGACTGCCATCTTTTTCGGCAGAAGAGGACAAGCCAGCAACCATTTAGAAATGGTGCATGGCAACGTTTGGATAGGGCTAGGCTTAGGATTAACCGCAGCGCTATGCCAAGCTTTGGGTGGTGTGATTGCAAAACCAATTATGCAGACAGATATTGATCCTGTAGCTGCATCCTCAATCCGAATGCTGACGGCGTTTGTCGCCCACTGCTTGCTACGAGCGACAGGAACTCGCGTTGCACGCCCGACTCAGAAAATGAATTGGAAAATTTTTGGTATTACTACCATCAACGGTTTTATCGGTATGGCGCTGGGCATGACGCTGATCTTGTATGCCCTGCGTGAGGGGAATGTCGGCATGGTAGCTCTGCTTTCTTCCACTACACCTATCATGCTATTGCCTATACTTTGGATCTATACCAAGCAAAGGCCGAACCGTTTTGCTTGGCTAGGCGCGATTGTCGCCGTCGCTGGAACAAGTATTTTGGTCTACTAACGAACTATTTTTAGTTTACTAACTATAAGAATAAACAAGCAATTTGAGACAATTTTTTTGATCAATTGGCTACATTTTATTGCAACGATAGGGAGAATCATTGATCTTGCCCTACAGTAACGGCTATAAAGTGTAGTAAAATTACGCTAATTTCAGTTTTTAGTTACTTTGAATTTGACGAGGTTATAAGTATGTCAGCTAAGAAGCCAATGGCTCTAGTGATTCTTGACGGTTGGGGTTACCGTGAAGACAGCAGCAACAATGCTATCAACAATGCGAACACTCCTGTGATGGATGCATTGATGGCAAACAACCCAAATACTCTGATTTCGGCTTCTGGTATGGATGTAGGTCTACCTGACGGTCAAATGGGTAACTCTGAAGTAGGCCACACTAACATCGGCGCAGGTCGTATTGTTTATCAAGACCTAACTCGCATCACTAAATCTATCGCTGACGGTGATTTCCAAACAAACGAAGCAATAGTAACTGCAATTGATAACGCCGTTGCTGCTGGTAAAGCGGTTCACCTAATGGGTCTTATGTCTCCAGGTGGTGTTCACTCTCACGAAGATCACATCTACGCAGCTATCGAATTAGCAGCAGCTCGTGGCGCAGAGAAGATTTACCTACACTGCTTCCTAGATGGTCGTGATACACCGCCACGTAGCGCTGAAGGTTCTCTACAACGTTTTGATGAACTGTTCGCAAAACTAGGCAAAGGCCGTATCGCATCTTTAGTTGGTCGTTACTACGCTATGGACCGCGACAACAACTGGGAACGTGTAGAAAAAGCTTACGACCTATTAACTGCAGCTAAAGGTGATTTCACTTTCGACTCTGCTCTAGCAGCTCTAGAAGCGGCATACGCTCGTGATGAAAACGATGAGTTCGTTAAAGCTACAGAACTCCGTGCAGAAGGCCAAGAGTCTGCTGCAATGCAAGACGGTGACGCGGTTCTATTCATGAACTACCGTGCTGACCGTGCGCGTCAAATCACTCGCACTTTCGTTACTGATTTTGCTGGTTTCGAGCGTAAAGTATTCCCTGCTCTTAACTTTGTTATGTTGACTCAATACGCAGCTGACATTCCACTACCAGCCGCTTTCCCACCAGCATCACTAGAAAACACTTACGGTGAATGGTTATCGAAAGCAGGTAAAACTCAGCTACGTATCTCTGAAACTGAGAAATACGCACACGTAACTTTCTTCTTCAACGGTGGCGTTGAGAATGAATTTGCTGGTGAAGAGCGTCAACTTGTTGCTTCACCAAAAGTGGCAACTTACGACCTTCAACCAGAAATGAGCTCTGCTGAGCTAACGGATAAACTTGTAGCGGCTATCAAATCTGGCAAATACGACGCTATCATCTGTAACTACCCGAACGGTGACATGGTTGGTCACACAGGTGTGTACGAAGCGGCAGTTAAAGCTTGTGAAGCGGTTGACGAATGTATCGGTCGTGTTGTTGAAGCAATCAAAGAAGTGGATGGTCAACTACTTATCACGGCTGACCACGGTAACGCAGAAATGATGATCAACCCAGAAACGGGTGGCGTACATACTGCACACACTAGCCTTCCAGTACCACTAGTATATGTTGGTAGCAAAGACATCGAGTTTATCGAAGGCGGTAAACTGTCAGACCTAGCACCAACGATGCTTGCTCTGACTGACACTGAAATTCCAGCAGAAATGTCTGGTCAAGTTATTTACAAATAAGTAGAACTTGCGAAATGATTGTGGAAGCCCTAACTCAGTTAGGGCTTTTTTATCGCCAAATTTCGCTATAAGGCAAATACTATGACAAAGTTTTTGCATCCGGCACTCGCCTCATTCCACTCTTTGAGTATACTGGTTACTCATTGAATCTATTGGCGAACATACTCCCCATATGACAATCACGTTACGACACGACCTAAAGCACAACCTCGTCCACATGACAGTGACGTTGTTTTTCTGTTTTTCTGTTTTGTCTGTATCCAATGTTTTTGCCGCTTCACAGCAAGAACTCAAAGGAGTAACGGGGGAAATATCTCGCCAGAAACAAGAGTTGACCAAACAACAGAGCCAGCTTGATCAATTACAACAATCTCTGAAACAACAAGAGATCAATATTTCGAATCTTGAAAAGCAGATCAAAGACACCAAAAGAGAGCTCACATCTGCAAATAAAAACATCAGCAAACTTCAAGCGAAAATAAAAGAACTCGAAGCAAAGCGCACACAGCAAGCTGATAAGTTAGAACAACTGCTTCAGACTTATTACATCACTAAAAACTCAACCGCAAACGGCAACTTACTCAACAACAACGTAGAAGAAGACCGCATCAGTCAATACTTCCAACATTTAGCCAAAGCACGTAGTGAGACCATTCAAGCGCTGAAACAGACTAGAGAACAGCTCGAAGAAAGCCAGAAACAGATACAGCTAGAACGAGACCAAATTGCCTCGCTGTTAGAAGAACAAACCCAAAAACGTGATCAGCTAGCAAAGACCCAGTCTCAGCGTAAAGGCACGGTAAACAAGATTCAGAAGAGCATCTCAGGCGACAAAGTGTATCTTGCAGAACTGCAACGTAATGAAACACGTCTGAAAGCTGAAATAGCCAAAGCAGCGAAACGTAATGCCATCCCTATGGATGGTATAAGCCAGCAACGCGGCAAACTCGCTTGGCCAATTAAGGGCTCCGTTTTGCATAATTTTGGCGAGCGTCAAACCGGTCAGGTGGATTGGAAAGGCATCGTGATATCTGCCAATTATGGTCAAGCCGTCACCGCTGTCTATCCGGGCACGGTTGTATTTGCGGAGTATCTTCGAGGTTATGGTTTAGTCGTCCTGTTAGATCACGGTAAAGGCGATATGACCTTATATGGTTTCAATCAGTCCTTGATGAAAAAAGAGGGCGATAAGGTTACCGCTGGTGAAACCATTGCGCTGGCTGGCGATACCGGCGGTCAATCCCGACCTAGCCTATACTTCGAAGTGCGACGTAATAGCCGTGCTGAAAATCCTCGCACTTGGCTGACTCGATAACCTATTACTGAAACCGACCACTCTGTAACGTCAGTATCCACTGATATCCTAGCGTTGATTTAGCCCCTATTTATAAGCCAAATCTATTAGTTATCTATATTAATTAACCCCATCTTTACTTGTGCCATTTTTCGAATAGGTACAAAGCCAAAGCGTTGTCAGATAACCCTTATCTCTCACTCCACGCCGTAATTCCCTCAGCAAAACAGGTTAAAATTAAACCGTCTATTCACCAAACCCATAATCATTATGTCTATTACTGAAAAAGCGAAAAAGCTCATCACAGATAGCACTGACATTCTAACGGACAATGTCATTACATTAGGGAACCAGTACGGCTATATTGCCTATACATCAAACACCAGTGCGGCTTGGAGAGAGTCCATTGTTGGCGTTTCCAAAGGTTTAAATACTTTGCTATCTAGCGACAAAGTACACACCATTGATCCGAATATCCGTATGGAACTTAATGATTGGGATGAAGAAATCACAGCTTATTTCAGTGATCGTGCCATCGTGCATCAAAAAAGAGCCATAGAACTCTATATGTACACGGGGTTACTAAAACATTATCGTCAGGCTTACATCACTTTAATTCAATCGCTGGATGCCAGCCATGATGATATTAACTGGTTGATTTCATTAATTCACGGTTACTTTGACCGTGGAGAGGCTATCACCTGTTACGAGTACCAAAAATTATCGTCTAACTCAAACCAAGAACTGGAAGAGATCAAACGGAGCCACAGAGAAGTACTCAACAACAAGAACCAGTTGCTGTCGATTATCGAAAGTATTGACCAGCCTCTGTTTGGTGTTGATAACCAAGGCTATATCCGCCACGCCAATGGTTTAGGTCACAAGATACTCTCACTACAATCCCTCGAAGGCGACAATCAAAATTATTGGGATATGAACCTAGACGATAAACAATTTAACGTTAACAAACTCATCCCTGATTTCAATACCATCAGTGATTCGGATAAAACGAACAAGCACCTGTACAACATCGTCAATATCCACGGTACTCCTTATGAGTTGTATTTCTACAAATACAAAGGCATGGTACGTTATCGCGATGAACATGATTCCATCATAGTGATGCTGCGTGAGATCTCCAGTTTAGTGGCCTATGAAAATCAACTGGAATCAGAACGCCAAAAGCGATTTGCAGAAAAACAAGAAATCATCCAAGTATTGGGCGACATACTTGAAAACCGTTCAGATGAAACGGGGTTGCACGTTCGACGTGTTGCCTGCGTTGCAAGCAAATTAGGTATGCTTTATGGTCTCAGCCATGAAGAGGTGACCACTATTTATACTGCAAGTCCGCTTCACGATGTGGGCAAAATCGCAGTTCCTGATGCGATACTAAACAAAGCGGGCAGACTCACCAAACAAGAGTTTGAGGTGGTTAAAAGACATTCCGAAGTTGGCCGAAACTTGCTACAAGGGAGCGATTCTCACCTAATGCAAATGGCTTGTATCATCGCGCATGAACATCATGAGAAGTGGGATGGTAACGGCTACCCATGCGGAAAAGCAGGAGAAGAGATCCATATTTTTGCCCGCATTGTGGCGATTGCAGATGTATTTGACGCCCTACTGAGCAAGCGTCCATACAAGAATGCTTGGGCGAAAGAAGAAGTTCTACAAGAATTTATTGACCAAAAAGGTAAGCACTTTGACCCAGAGTTAACTCAGTTACTTATCGATAACTTTGAAGAACTTGCACATTTACATAAAGAGGCTAACGAGTTTAATTTGCCGCAAATTCACCAGTTGCATGCCATTAACTACGCCGCTTAAGCGTTTGCTCAATAGATTCTTGAACAGGAAAGCGATATCGCTTTCCTGTTTTAATTTCCGTAATAGCTTTCTAGCGTGTTAATTAACCTTGATAGCTCCTGCTTGGCTAAACGGTTGATACCACCAGCCGCTTCCCGTCCTCCACCAGTCACAAACTGCGAGCACAACTGCCCTGCACCTTGCTTATTATTTAATGGCGCGCGAAGAGAAACAGCGAAGCTGTTATCGTCAATTTTGGTCAATACAAGGTGAGCTTGAGAAGGCGATTGATTGGCAATTAAGTTGCCATATACACCACTGACACGATGAGAGAAATCCTCATCTGGCAGTTCAAATACTCGTAAAGTTTGGCTCTCATAAAAACTTGGGACAGAGATTGCTTGGGCAACATCTGCTTCATATGCCGCCTTTAGTTGATAAAAAGGCGATGATTTATCTTTTATCACCTCAAACGGGGATGGATAAGCCAGCAGTATTTGATAGAGCTTTTCCGGGTGAAAATGCAGCTGAGCAGTACTCTTTCCATAACCGTTGTAATTAATAAGAGTGCCGAGCTCTTTAAGCTGTAGTGACTCTTGTTGTGTTAGCCCCAACTCTTTACACAATTCATCAGCAACTCTGTTCAAATTATCACCGTAAGCGGCAGTAATCGCCCATTCACGGAATCGGCCGTCTAACAACCTGTCGACAATCAAAGCAGTGCACATATCGGGTTCTAAATGAATATGAGCAGATAACAGACTGTGAGAAGGAATATCACCGGCTTGATGATGATCCGCATAAAACACATCGGCACCTGCTTCAAGAGCCGCAAGTAACCCTGCATGGTTTTTCTGCATAGAGATATCAAGCACAGTGAGAGAATCGCCCGCTTTGACATTCAGTTTATCGAGCAACTGAATATCTCTTTTAACACCCGTAACAAGCTGAGCTTCTATAGGCTGAGCAAGCCTGAGCTGAAGAAGAGATATGATACCATCGGCATCACCATTAAAAACATCGTAGTGCATGGCTGATAATTCGTTAAAAGTGGGGTTAATCAATAAACTATCAGCGTTCGTTGTTCAGAGACAAGATTGAAAGGTTATAACTCATCACCTTTCAACCCTACGCTTAGTGGTCACTCTTCTAAACATGAAGTGCCAGAATACCATCTTCCAGCAGTTGCAACTGTTCATAACCTTGCGGAGTGGTACAAGGTTTAACGAGTGAGATCATTTGTAACATTCCTTTATAAATCACTTGCTCGGTAATTTCGGTTTTCAATGACATTGCAGATTGATATGCCAGCCAACCTGAATAGACCATATGCAATGAGGTTACCAAGGTTTCTAAATCTTCTTTTTCAACATCAAGAAGCTCCATATCGACGAAGTTTTGCATGATATTGATTAAGTTTACATGCAACTTCTCTTGAGAAGCGATGTATTCAACGTGCAGTTCCTCATCACGCTGTAAGATTTCAGGCAAGTTTGAATAGAAGAAACGATATTTCCACATCAAGTTGAACATTGAATCGAGATAGTGCTTTAACAGAGTTAAGCTTTCATATTGCCCTTGAAGCGGTGTAAATCTTTCAATCAGCTCTTTCGAATAAAGTGCAAAGATCTCTCGTACAATCTCTTGTTTATTGCGGAAGTGGTAATAGAGATTACCCGGGCTAATCTCCAGATGGGCAGCAATATGGTTGGTGGTCATAGCGCGCTCACCGTTTTCATTAAACAGCTCCAAAGCTGCGTGAACGATTCTGTCTCTTGTCTTCATTGGCTCGCCAGATTGTAATTGACTCTATCGCAGTATAAATCAGTGATAGCTAAAGTAAAAAAAAGCGCTCGATTATGAGCGCTTCGTATACCATTCATTTATTTGTTATAAGACTGGTTGTGGTAAGGCTTGGATAGCTCATGTACCGCTTCAACAAACACTCCAGCGTTCTCTGGCGGAACGTCCAAGTGAATACCATGACCGAGGTTAAAGACATGACCTGTTCCTTCATCACCAAAACCTTCGAGGATAGAAGCCACTTCTTGGCGAATACGTTCTGGCTGAGCGTATAAAATCGATGGATCCATGTTACCTTGCAGCGCAACTTTATCACCAATACGAGCTTTGGCATCAGCAATGTTGATTGTCCAGTCAAGACCAACGGCATCACAACCTGTTGCCGCAATGCTTTCCAACCACATACCACCGTTCTTAGTGAACAGAGTAACAGGAACTCGGCGACCTTCGTTTTCACGAATGAGACCATCAACAATCTTATGCATGTATTGCAGAGAGAACAGGTTGTAATCACGAGGAGTCAGTACGCCGCCCCAAGTATCAAATACCATCACAGATTGCGCACCAGCTTTAATCTGAGCATTTAGGTACTCAATAACACTGTCTGCAAGCTTGTCCAACAATGTATGTAGCGTTGCTGGTTCTGCGTACATCATCTGCTTAATTTTAGTAAAAGCTTTTGAGCTGCCGCCTTCTACCATATAAGTCGCTAATGTCCATGGGCTACCCGAAAAACCAATCAAAGGTACTTCACCTTTAAGATCTTTGCGGATTTGGCGCACTGCATTCATTACATACTGCAATTCACCTTCTGGATCGGGTAGACCAATTTTATCCACGTCAGCTTTGCAGGTAATAGGACGGTCAAATACCGGACCTTCACCAGCTGCAAAACGTAGCCCTAAACCCATAGCGTCAGGAATAGTCAGAATGTCTGAAAACAGAATCGCAGCATCAAGAGGAAAACGACGTAGTGGCTGTAATGTCACTTCAGAAGCAAGCTCTGCATTTTTGCACAGCGACATAAAGTCTCCAGCTTGTGCACGTGTCGCACGATACTCTGGCAAATAACGCCCTGCTTGGCGCATCATCCACACCGGAGTACAGTCAACGGGCTGCTTCAACAAAGCACGAAGATAACGGTCATTCTTTAATTCTGTCATTCTGGCTTCCAACTTCTAGGCTTATTTCTTTAGTTTCTTTATTAATTAGGCGCGTATTCTATCACTTATTTCCCTGCAACTGACCATAGATTTACGGTTTGTAGAACAGAGCTTTGCAACCTAGATCATGTTATTAACTTTTAAATCAATGGTTAATTTGCGTGCAAACTGAAACAGTGTTTAAAATCTCGGTGCTAGCGAAAACTACAATAATATACGGGTACTCAGTACTCGACATCTCATAACGACATCTTACTTACCCCCTCCCTCACCGGAGGGTTTTTTTGCCTGTTTTCTCGAGCTTTTTAATTATATCGACGTCGAATATTCATCTTTGATAGCGTTAACCGTGTGTTCTATCAGCGCTCTGGCAATCGTACCTTTTGGTGCGACCGGCGGCATTTCACTCGGTGTAAACCATTGGGCATCACTCAACTCTGAATAATCAGGGCGAATATCACCACCAGCGAAATCAGCCAAAAATGCCATCATCATACTGGAAGGAAACGCCCAAGGCTGACTACCAAAGTATCGGATGTTCTTAACGCTAATACCTGTTTCTTCCAACACTTCGCGAGCCACACACTGTTCTAGGGTTTCCCCAACTTCCAAGAACCCAGCAATCACCGTATACATACCCGTTTGATGTCGAGGATGCTGTGCCAGAAGAATCTGATTCTCTTTTCTCACCGCAACGATGATGCATGGGAAAATCCGTGGATAATGAAGAGTTCGGCAGTCCTGACATTGCATCGCCAGATCACGATGGTTGAGATGGTTACGTCCACCACACTGTGGGCAAAAACGTAACGTTTGGCTCATGTGTCCATACTGAACTGCTCGGCTGGCGGCGAGAAATAATGCTTCATCAACAACCAATAATTCACGCAATGAGGTCATCTCAAGATCTTTATCGAGATCGGCGTGATTCAGCCAGTAAACCGGATGTCCCTTGTATTGTTCAACTTCGATTGCGGTTTCGATCGGCAGTTCAAGATCCTTTGCCGTTCCGAATGGTACGGTTCCGTCAATGGTCCAAAGTTCACTTCCTGAAACAACACACCAATAAGCTGATTTGAGGTCACTATTTTTTAACATACAAACTCCTGTTGCTTGCAGTTCGTTCATTTTACTGGCAATCTAATTTCATACCAGAGTTTGCCTCTATTTGTTTACCACACATAAACTCTCGTGAAAACAACAGGCTGTATCCTACTCATACAGCGAAATGTGCAAAGGACAGTCTATCCTACGATAGCTCTATCTTGAGGGCGTGGCCATGCTAAAAAAATTCAAACAAACACAAGAGCAATGGGGCGGAGCCAGTGACGTTATCGATCATTGGTTAGAGAAGAGACAGCATGTAGTTGTTGAATATTGCAAAATTGCTGCACTTCAACCTTGTGCTTCTAAAGCCTCGGTTTCAGAACTCCCTTCACCTCAAGAACTTCAGTATTTCTGTCAGGAAATCGTCGACTATATTTCTGAAGGCCATTTTAAGGTCTACGATATGGTGATGAATAAATGGCAATCGACTGGTTTTAAAGCCACTGACGAGATTAATCGAGCTTATTCAGAGATCATCTTAACCACCGATCCTCTACTGAACTTTACCGATAAGTATGCTGCTGTAAGTGAAGAAGATGAGTTGGAAACTTTCGATGAAGATCTATCTAAAGTTGGGCAAATTTTAGAATCCCGATTTGAGTTGGAAGATCATCTGATCCAATTAATCATTGATAGCCTTTCGATTCCACCAGGCGCATAAATTAACTTAGATTCAGTAGCTAACTGCTTTATTTGATTACAAATTTTTCCAATAAAAAAGGCACCTTTCGGTGCCTTTTTTCATATCGATAGTTCGATTACTCTTCTGAAGAGAAACCTGCGTTCAGTAGTGCAGCTAGGTTATCCGTAGCTTGCTCTGCTGAAGGGCCTTCTTTCTGAGCTTCACGCTTAGATTGACGCTCTTGGTGGTACGCAAAACCAGTACCAGCAGGAATCAAGCGACCAACGATAACGTTCTCTTTCAGACCACGTAGGTCATCACGCTTACCAGATACCGCAGCTTCAGTCAGTACGCGCGTCGTTTCTTGGAACGATGCCGCAGAGATGAACGATTCTGTCGCTAGAGACGCTTTCGTGATACCTAGAAGTTCACGTTCGAAACGTGCTGGCTCTTTGCCTTCAGCTTCTAGAGCACGGTTAGCAATCTTAACTTGTGAGTATTCAACTTGCTCACCAGGTAGGAACTCAGAGTCACCTGCGAAAGTAATTGTACACTTACGTAGCATCTGACGAACGATGGTTTCGATGTGCTTATCGTTAATCTTAACGCCTTGCAGACGGTAAACTTCCTGAACTTCGTTAGCAATGTAAGAAGTTACAGCATGGATACCACGCAGACGTAGGATGTCATGTGGAGACTCTGGACCATCTGCGATCACGTCACCACGTTCGATACGCTCACCTTCAAACACGTTCAACTGACGATGCTTAGGAATCATCTCTTCGTAAACTTCACCGCTGTCGCGAGTGATAACTAGACGACGTTTACCCTTAGTCTCTTTACCGAACGACACAGTACCTGTGTACTCAGCAAGGATTGCAGGCTCTTTCGGCTTACGAGCTTCAAATAGGTCTGCTACGCGAGGTAGACCACCTGTGATGTCTCGGTTACCGCCAGATTTCTGAGGAATACGAGCAAGAGTATCACCCACATTCACTTCAGCGCCATCTTCGATGTTCACGATAGCTTTACCAGGTAGGAAGTATTGAGCTGGCATATCTGTACCAGGGATTACTACATCGTTACCTTTCTCATCCACAAGTTTGATAGCTGGACGCATATCTTTACCTGCTGCTGGACGAGCTGCTGCATCCGTTACTTCGCTTGAAGATAGACCTGTTAGGTCATCTGTTTGACGAGAAACGGTTACGCCATCGATCATGTCTACGAACTGGATGCGACCTGCCACTTCAGTGATGATTGGCAATGTGTGCGCTTCCCAGTTTGCTACTGTTTCACCAGCTTCAACTGCGTCGTTATCTGCTTTGCTTAACAATGAACCGTAAGGAAGTTTGTGCTTCTCTTTGGTACGACCAAATTCGTCAATGATAGTTAGCTCAGATGCACGAGATGTGATTACTAGCTTGCCATCTTTGTTAATTACGAACTTAGCATTGTGTAGCTTAACAGAACCAGTGTTCTTAGCTTGGATGCTGTTCTCTGCTGCTGCCGTAGATGCCGCACCACCGATGTGGAACGTACGCATCGTTAACTGTGTACCCGGTTCACCGATAGACTGAGCAGCGATAACACCTACTGCTTCACCTTGGTTCACTAGGTGACCACGAGCTAGGTCACGACCGTAACATAGTGCACAACAACCGAAGTCTGCATCACAGGTTACTACTGAACGTACTTTAATACGGTCAACAGAGTTGTCGTTTAGAACCTGACACCATTTCTCATCAAGAAGAGTGTTACGAGGAACTAGAACTTCTTCTGTACCTGGTTTCAGAATGTCTTCTGCAACCACACGACCAAGCGCAAGTTCAGTTAGCGGAACTTTAACGTCACCACCCTCGATATGAGGCATCATGTCTACACCCTCGTGGGTGCCACAGTCGTGCTCATAAACTACTACGTCTTGAGCAACGTCTACTAGACGACGTGTTAGGTAACCTGAGTTCGCTGTCTTCAATGCTGTATCCGCAAGACCCTTACGAGCACCGTGCGTTGAGATAAAGTACTGAAGTACGTTTAGACCTTCTTTAAAGTTCGCAGTGATTGGCGTCTCGATGATTGAACCATCTGGACGAGCCATCAGACCACGCATACCTGCTAGCTGACGAATCTGAGCTGCAGAACCACGAGCACCTGAGTCAGCCATCATGTAGATGCTGTTGAATGACTCTTGCTTCTCTTCTTCACCGTCACGGTTAATAACCATTTCAGATGAAAGGTTCTCCATCATCGCTTTTGCTACGCGATCGTTGGTCGATGCCCAAATATCGATCACTTTGTTGTAGCGTTCGCCCGCAGTTACAAGACCAGACTGGAACTGTTCTTGAATTTCGCGTACTTCTTCTTCCGCTTCTGCGATTTCAGTGTATTTCGCAGGTGGTACAACCATATCGTCGATACCAACAGATACACCTGAAAGTGCCGCATAAGCGAAACCAGCGTACATGATTTGGTCAGCGAAGATTACAGTATCTTTCAGACCTAGCTTACGGTATGCCTCGTTAAGTAGGTTAGAAATTTGTTTCTTACCTAGCTTTTGGTTAACGATGCTGTAAGGAAGACCTGACGGTACGATTTGCCACAACATTGCACGGCCGACAGTAGTGTCTACCATCTTAGTTTCTGTTGTGCTGTTACCATCTTCGTCAACAACGGTTTCTGTAATACGTACTTTAACGCGTGCGTGTAGCTCTGCGCTCTTAGTGCGGTATGCCTTTTCAGCCTCTTCTGGGCCAGCAAGGTACATGCCTTCACCTTTCGCGTTGATCTTCTCACGAGTCATGTAGTACAGACCCAATACAACGTCCTGAGAAGGTACGATGATCGGATCACCTGACGCTGGCGACAGAATGTTGTTTGTCGACATCATCAGAGTACGAGCTTCTAGCTGTGCTTCTAGAGTTAGAGGCACGTGCACCGCCATTTGGTCACCATCGAAGTCCGCGTTATACGCCGCACACACTAGTGGGTGTAGCTGAATCGCTTTACCTTCGATAAGTACAGGTTCAAATGCCTGGATACCTAGACGGTGAAGTGTTGGTGCACGGTTAAGTAGCACTGGGTGTTCGCGGATTACTTCATCCAAGATATCCCATACAACAGCTTCTTCACGCTCTACCATTTTCTTAGCTGCTTTGATTGTAGTCGCAAGACCACGAGTCTCTAGCTTGCTGTAGATAAATGGTTTGAATAGCTCAAGTGCCATCTTCTTAGGAAGACCACACTGGTGCAGACGAAGGTATGGACCTACTGTGATTACAGAACGGCCAGAGTAGTCTACACGTTTACCTAGAAGGTTCTGACGGAAACGACCTTGTTTACCCTTGATCATATCAGCAAGAGATTTCAGAGGACGCTTGTTCGAACCTGTGATCGCGCGACCGCGACGACCGTTGTCTAGAAGCGCATCAACAGACTCTTGTAGCATACGTTTTTCGTTGCGTACGATGATGTCTGGAGCAGCAAGCTCAAGAAGACGTTTCAAACGGTTGTTACGGTTAATAACACGACGGTATAGATCGTTCAGATCAGAAGTCGCAAAGCGACCGCCATCTAGTGGTACTAGAGGACGTAGATCTGGCGGAAGCACTGGAAGAACAGTCAGAATCATCCACTCAGGTTTGTTACCTGAACTTACGAATGCTTCAACTAGCTTCAAACGCTTCGTTACTTTCTTACGCTTAGTTTCTGAGTTAGTCGTATCTAGCTCTTCACGCATCTGTTCGATTTCTGCATGAAGGTCCATTGAGCTTAATAGATCTTTGATCGCTTCAGCACCCATCTTAGCGGAGAATTCATCACCCCACTCTTCTAGGCGGTCTAGGTACTCTTCCTCAGTCAGCATTTGACCTTTTTCAAGATCAGTCATGCCTGGTTCCGTTACTACGTACATTTCGAAGTAAAGAACGCGCTCGATATCACGTAGCGGCATATCCATTAATAGACCGATACGAGATGGTAGAGATTTTAGGAACCAGATGTGAGCAACTGGAGATGCAAGCTCGATGTGGCCCATACGGTCACGACGAACTTTAGTCTGTGTAACTTCAACGCCACACTTCTCACAGATAACACCACGGTGTTTTAGACGCTTATATTTACCACAAAGACATTCGTAGTCTTTTACTGGGCCAAAAATACGCGCACAAAACAGACCATCACGTTCAGGTTTGAACGTACGATAGTTAATCGTCTCAGGTTTTTTAACTTCACCAAAAGACCATGAACGAATCATGTCTGGTGAAGACAGACCGATTTTGATTGCATCAAATTCTTCGGTCTTATGCTGTGCTTTTAGAAAGTTTAATAAGTCTTTCACAATCAGCTCCTGTAAGGAGTTAAAAGCAGCCAGCCAAACGCCAGCTGCTTTCTACCAGATAATCACATTTCTCTGACGAGAAACGAATTACTCTTCGTCTTCTAGCTCGATGTTGATACCTAGCGAGCGAATCTCTTTCAACAATACGTTGAACGATTCTGGCATGCCAGGTTCCATGCTGTGGTTGCCATCTACGATGTTCTTATACATCTTAGTACGGCCGTTAACGTCATCCGACTTAACTGTTAGCATTTCTTGTAGCGTGTAAGCAGCACCGTAAGCTTCAAGTGCCCATACTTCCATCTCACCGAAACGCTGACCACCGAACTGAGCTTTACCACCAAGTGGTTGCTGAGTAACAAGGCTGTAAGAACCCGTAGAACGAGCATGCATCTTGTCATCAACAAGGTGGTTCAGTTTCAGCATGTACATGTAACCAACAGTTACAGGACGCTCAAACGCATCACCTGTACGACCATCGAACAATGTCAACTGACCAGACGTTGGAAGGTCTGCCAGTGTCAATAGTTCTTTGATTGAAGCTTCGTTCGCGCCATCAAATACTGGTGTCGCAATCGGTAGACCGTTGCGTAAGTTACCAGCCAGCACACGTACTTCTTCATCGCTCATAGAAGCAATGTCAACGTTCTGACGAGTTTCACCAAGATCGTAAACCTTCTGTAGGAATTCGCGCAGCTTAGCAAGCTCTTGCTGTTCCTTAATCATTTGGTTGATCTTGTCACCAATACCTTTAGCCGCCAGACCTAAGTGAACTTCTAGGATCTGACCGATGTTCATACGCGAAGGTACACCCAGTGGGTTAAGTACGATATCGACTGGCTGACCAGTTTCATCGTAAGGCATGTCTTCAACAGGGTTGATCTTAGAGATTACACCCTTGTTACCGTGACGACCCGCCATCTTATCACCCGGTTGGATGCGACGTTTCACCGCTAGGTAAACTTTAACGATCTTCAGTACGCCTGGTGCTAGATCATCACCTTGAGTGATCTTGCGACGCTTAGCTTCGAATTTCTTATCGAAGTCAGCTTTCAGTTCGTCGTACTGCTCTGCTAGCTGTTCTAGCTGAGTTTGTAGTTCGTCGTCTTCTAGCGTTTGTTCTAGCAACTGCTTACGGTCGATAGATTCAACTTTAGCTTCGCTGTAGCCTGCAGTAAGTAGCAGAGAACGAACACGTGCAAATAGACCGCCTTCAAGAATTTGGAACTCTTCAGTCAGATCTTTCTTCGCTTCTTTCAGCTGCATTTGTTCGATTTCAAGTGCACGCTTGTCTTTCTCTACGCCATCGCGAGTGAAGACTTGTACATCGATAACCGTACCTGCAACAGAGTTAGGCACACGTAGTGAAGTATCTTTAACGTCAGAAGCTTTTTCACCGAAGATAGCGCGTAGTAGCTTCTCTTCTGGAGTTAGCTGAGTTTCACCTTTAGGTGTTACTTTACCAACTAGGATGTCGCCACCCTTAACTTCTGCACCAATGTAAACGATACCTGACTCATCTAATTTAGATAGAGCAGCTTCACCTACGTTTGGAATATCCGCAGTGATCTCTTCAGCACCAAGCTTAGTATCACGAGCCACACAAGATAGTTCTTGAATGTGGATAGTGGTAAAGCGGTCTTCTTGAACAACACGCTCAGAAACTAAGATCGAGTCTTCGAAGTTGTAACCGTTCCAAGGCATAAATGCGATACGCATGTTTTGGCCAAGAGCCAATTCGCCTAGGTCAGTTGAAGGACCATCTGCAACTACGTCACCACGAGCAACAAGTTCACCTGGCATCACACAAGGACGCTGGTTGATACATGTGTTTTGGTTTGAACGTGTGTACTTAGTTAGGTTGTAGATATCGATACCCGCTTCACCTGGTACCAACTCTTCTTCATTAACCTTAACAACGATACGAGATGCGTCCACAGACTGAACAACACCACCACGTTTAGCAACAGCAGTTACACCTGAGTCAACAGCTACGTTACGTTCAATACCAGTACCAACTAGAGGCTTGTCTGCTCTTAGAGTTGGAACTGCCTGACGTTGCATGTTCGCACCCATCAATGCACGGTTCGCATCATCGTGTTCTAGGAACGGGATAAGCGAAGCTGCGATAGATACTACTTGGTTTGTAGCAACGTCCATGTAGTCAACGTGTTCACGAGGGTGAAGACCAGATTCACCTTTTTGACGTGCTGTGATCAGTTCGTCAGCAAAAGTGCTTTCTTCTGTCAGCTTCGCGTTCGCCTGAGCGATAACGAATTGACCTTCCTCGATAGCTGATAGGTAATCAACTTCATCAGTAACAACACCATCTACTACACGACGGTACGGAGTTTCTAGGAAACCGTACTCGTTACAACGTGCAAACGCAGATAAAGAGTTGATCAAACCGATGTTTGGACCTTCAGGCGTTTCGATAGGACATAGACGACCGTAGTGAGTTACGTGTACGTCACGTACTTCGAAGCCAGCACGTTCACGAGTAAGACCACCAGGACCCAATGCAGAAATACGACGTTTGTGCGTAACTTCTGAAAGCGGGTTGTTTTGGTCCATAAATTGTGAAAGCTGTGAAGAACCAAAGAATTCTTTTACAGCAGCAGAAATCGGTTTCGCGTTGATCAGATCTTGTGGCATCACGTTGTCTAGATCGCCTAGGCTTAGACGTTCTTTAACTGCGCGTTCAACACGTACAAGACCAACACGGAATTGGTTTTCTGCCATTTCGCCTACGCTACGGATACGACGGTTGCCAAGGTGGTCGATATCGTCCACTTCGCCAATACCGTTACGGATCGCGATAAGCTTCTTCATCACTTCGATGATATCAGTTTCATCAAGAGTGCCTTGCTCACCAGCGTCTTCACGACCGATTGAGCTGTTGAACTTCATACGACCTACAGTTGATAGATCGTAACGTTCTTCAGAGAAGAATAGGCTATTAAATAGCGTTTCAGCCGCTTCTTTCGTTGGCGGCTCGCCAGGGCGCATCATGCGGTAGATTTCTACAAGCGCAGAAATACGGTCAGTTGTGCTGTCAACACGGACAGTGTCAGACATGAATGGACCGTGGTCTAGATCGTTCGTAAATAGAACTTCTAGTTTTTTGTATCCCGCTTGAGATAAGTTCGCTAGTGCTTCTAGGCTAATCTCTTGGTTAGCCGCGATGATTACTTCGCCAGTCGCTTCATTGATGTAATCTTTAGAAGATACTTTACCAACTGTGTATTCAACTGGTACTTCAATGAATTCAACGCCATCTTTTTCAAGTTGACGGATGTGACGAGCAGTAACGCGACGACCTTTCTCTACATAGACCTTGCCATCAGCTTCGATGTCAAACGTAGCCGTTTCACCACGTAGACGCTCAGGCACCAACTCCATCATTAGAGTTTGGTCTTTCACTTCGAAGTTTACTTTTTCGAAGAAGATATCAAGGATCTCTTCAGTCGTCTTACCTAGAGCACGAAGAATGATCGATGCTGGTAGTTTACGACGGCGGTCAATACGTACGTATAGGTTATCCTTTGGATCGAATTCGAAATCCAACCATGAACCACGGTAAGGAATGATACGCGCGTTATATAGAACTTTACCTGAAGAGTGGGTCTTACCCTTATCGCTGTCGAAGAATACGCCTGGGCTTCTGTGCAGCTGGGATACGATAACCCTCTCGGTACCATTAATTACAAAGGTACCATTATCTGTCATGAGTGGAATTTCACCCATGTAGACTTCTTGTTCTTTAATATCTTTGACAGTACCTGCTGGCGCGTCTTTATCAAAAATCACAAGGCGTAGTTTTACGCGCAGTGGTTTTGAATAAGTTACACCACGGATTTGACATTCTTTAACGTCAAAAACTGGCTCACCAAGACGGTAGCTAACGTATTGCAGCTCTGAATTGCCGTTGTAGCTCTGAATTGGAAATACAGAACGAAAAGCAGCTTCAAGACCGTATTGTCCCTCAGGATCCTGTTCGATAAATTTATCGAATGAATCGAGCTGGATCGATAGCAGGTATGGAATGTCCAGTACTTGTGGACGAGTACCAAAGTCCTTACGGATGCGCTTTTTCTCGGTATAAGAGTAAACCATGGGGTTCCTCAGCTCGCTGATAAGTGACCCAAACTGTCCACCTTGAAGGTTTAGGACAGTGACTAAATCGCTGTTTACTGTAGTGACGGTTTGTCAGTTCGACTTCCGCTTTTTGCATGAATATGGGACGCTTAAACAGCGGGAAAATTCGCCCATACCCTACAGCGCAAAAAGGCCGGTGGTTATTAAACCACCAGCCATTAGCCTTTCGGCTAAGAAATTAAGTAATTATTACTTAACTTCAACAGTTGCACCAGCTTCTTCAAGCTCTTTCTTCAGTGCTTCTGCTTCTTCTTTAGAAACAGCTTCTTTCAGAGGAGCTGGAGCGCCGTCAACTAGAGCTTTAGCTTCTTTAAGACCTAGGCCCGTTGCGCCACGTACTGCTTTGATTACAGAAACTTTGTTCGCACCAGCAGCAGTTAGGATTACGTTGAATTCAGTTTGCTCTTCAACAGCTGCACCAGCAGCAGCGCCGCCAGCTACAACTGCAGCAGCAGCAGAAACACCGAATTTTTCTTCCATTGCAGTGATTAGTTCAACAACTTGCATTACAGACATTTCTGCAACTGCGTCTAGGATTTGCTCGTTAGTAATAGACATAACAATTCTCTTTTAAGTCAACAATAAGTTTATTTTGCAACCAGTAAAAAGCAAGGCAATTAAGCAGCTTCTTTTTGATCACGGATAGCAGCGATAGTACGTACCAATTTGCCAGCAGAAGCTTCTTTCATGCACATCATTAGGCGTGCGATTGCTTCGTCGTAAGTTGGTAGTGTCGCTAGTACTTCAACGTCAGTGATAGAACCTTCGTATGCAGCAGCTTTGATCTCGAATGCTTTGTTCTCTTTAGCGAAGTCTTTGAAAAGACGCGCTGCAGCACCTGGGTGCTCGTTAGAGAAGCCGATCAAAGTTGGACCTACGAATACGTCTTGTAGACATTCGTAAGCTGTGCCTTCTACAGCGCGACGTGCTAGTGTGTTACGAACAACTCTTAGGTAAACGCCCGCATCACGAGCTTGTTTACGTAAAGTAGTCATCGCAGCAACTTTTACACCACGAGAGTCAGCAACAACTGCAGAAAGTGCACCACTGGCCGCTTCGTTGACTTCAGCAACAATTGCTTGTTTGTCTTGAAGATTTAAAGCCATCTTGGATTACTCCTGGTTGTTATTACACCACTCACTATTGTCACAACAGTGAGAGATTATTAGGTGCAGTTCCAGAAGAAAGGTAACCCATTCTTTAAAATAAAAAATGAAATCTTTCTGTCAGGTTCGGGCACCATCTACGTAGGTTGTATTAAGTTATCGAATGATAACGCCTACGGTCTTGGACGGAGACTGAATTCTGATTCAGAGAATCGGGCTTCAGCCCCAACCACAAATATTAGGCGCAAAATTATACACAAATTTTGCGCCTAAGCAAATGCATTATGCTTGAGTGTTCAGAGTATTCTGATCAACAGCAACACCAGCACCCATAGTAGTAGAGATGCTTACCTTCTTCAGGAAAGTACCTTTCGCTGAAGATGGTTTTGCTTTCTTAAGCGCAACTAGTAGAGCTTCTAAGTTCTCTTGTAGTTGGTTAGCTTCGAAAGACACCTTACCAATAGTAGTGTGGATGATACCGTTCTTGTCGTTACGGTAACGAACCTGACCAGCTTTAGCGTTCTTAACCGCTTCAGCAACGTTAGGAGTTACAGTACCAACTTTAGGGTTTGGCATTAGACCACGTGGACCAAGGATGGTACCAAGTTGACCTACAACGCGCATTGCATCTGGAGATGCGATAACTACGTCGAAGTCCATAACACCTTTCTTAACTTGATCAGCTAGGTCTTCCATACCCACTAGGTCAGCGCCTGCAGCTTTAGCAGCTTCAGCGTTTGCACCTTGAGTGAACACAGCAACACGGATATCACGACCAGTACCGTGTGGTAGTACAGTTGCACCACGTACGTTTTGGTCAGATTTACGAGCGTCGATACCTAGGTTAACAGCAACGTCAACAGACTCTACGAATTTTGCAGTTGCTAGTTCTTTAAGAAGAGCAACAGCTTCGTTGATTTCGTACTCTTTAGTTACATCCACTTTCTCGCGGATTGTACGCATACGCTTAGTTAGTTTTGCCATTATATTAACCCTCTACCACTAGGCCCATTGAACGAGCAGTACCAGCGATAGAACGCTTCATCGCTTCGATGTCAGCACCAGTCATATCAGCAGCTTTAGTTTCTGCGATTTCTTGGATTTGAGCGTCAGTGATAGTACCCACTTTTTCAGTGTTTGGACGACCAGAACCAGACTTGATACCAGCTGCTTTCTTAAGAAGAACTGCTGCAGGTGGAGTCTTAGTTTCGAATGTGAAAGAACGGTCGCTGTATACAGTGATAACAACTGGAGTAGGTAGACCTTTCTCGATAGATTCTGTACGTGCGTTGAACGCTTTACAGAATTCCATGATGTTCACACCACGTTGACCTAGAGCAGGACCAACTGGTGGACTTGGGTTAGCCATACCCGCTGCAACTTGCAGCTTGATATAAGCTTCAACTTTCTTAGCCATGATATTTCCTAAATTTTGGGTTCAAACGCTAATTAACAATCAGCTCCCCGAAGTAACAAAACCAATTAAAGGTTTAGAAAACCTGATTCTCAAGTGGTAACACTCAAAAATGGTATTAATACCTGTAAAAAGGCGCGAAATTATAGCTAGCATTCGCGCCTTAAACAAGCCTAAAAGGTGTTTTTTAGTCAACCTTTTCAACTTGTCCAAATTCAAGCTCAACTGGTGTCGCACGACCAAAGATCGATACAGACACTTTCAGGCGGCTCTTCTCATAGTCCACTTCTTCAACCGTACCGTTAAAGTCAGCAAATGGACCTTCGTTAACACGAACCACTTCACCCGCTTCGAACATAGTCTTAGGACGTGGAGCTTCGCTCGCCTTCTCTAGACGGTTCAGAATCGCGTCTGCTTCTTTATCAGTAATTGGCGCTGGACGATCAGAAGTACCACCAATGAAGCCCATTACACGAGGGACGCTACGTACTAAGTGCCAAGATTCATCATTCATAATCATTTGCACAAGCACGTAACCAGGGAAGAATTTACGTTCACTTTTACGGCGTTGACCCGCGCGCATCTCAACAACTTCTTCAGTTGGGACAAGCACTTCACCGAATAGATCTTCCATGCTGTGCATCTTGATATGTTCACGTAGAGATTGTGCTACGCGACCTTCAAAGCCAGAGAAGGCTTGAACTACATACCAGCGTTTTTTTGGAGCTTCACTCATGTATTAAACCCTCTATACCCCAGTAGCAAAGGCCACTAGACGAACCATAATTCCGTCAATGCCCCAAAGTACTAGAGCCATTACAATACTTACCGCTAACACAATTAGTGTTGTTTGCATCGTTTCTTGGCGTGTAGGCCAAACAACTTTACGAACTTCCATTCGTGATTCACGTGCAAAACTAATTGCGGCTTTGCCTTTTGATGTTGTTGCAGCGACGCCTAGCGCAGCAGCAATTAACACAATTACACCTGCAGCGCGAATCACTACAGACAATTCACCATACAGGTAATTACCCACAACAGCGGCAGCTAGCAGAACGAAAGTGACAATCCACTTAAATGTATCTGCTGCATTTGAGCTATCAGGAGCTTCAGCATTTGCTTTCATAAACCAACCTGTCACACAAGTCTTACTATAGACGACAACAACCCCGCTGCTGCAGGGCAAATCCATAACATCAAGGTAAAATACCTCGATGCACTCTCTTTTTTATTTGTTAAAGAGCTAAATTCTTTAACAAATAGTCCTGTTTTCACACTTGCTTGTATAAAAAACTAGCTAATGCTTAATACAGCGCATAAAAAGGGCATCAAATGATGCCCTTTTTACTAGTGTCGCGTCAAATCTTATTCAAAGATTTTAGCTACAACACCAGCACCAACTGTACGGCCACCTTCACGGATCGCGAAACGTAGACCTTCATCCATTGCGATTGGAGCGATTAGCTCTACAATCATTTGGATGTTGTCGCCTGGCATTACCATTTCTACGCCTTCTGGTAGAGAGATATCACCAGTTACGTCAGTTGTACGGAAGTAGAACTGTGGACGGTAGCCTTTGAAGAATGGAGTATGACGGCCACCTTCATCTTTAGACAGTACGTATACTTCTGATTCAAAAGTAGTGTGTGGAGTGATTGAACCTGGTTTCGCTAGTACTTGACCACGTTCAACTTCGTCACGTTTAGTACCACGTAGAAGTGCACCAACGTTCTCACCCGCACGACCTTCGTCTAGAAGCTTACGGAACATCTCAACACCAGTACATGTAGTAGTTGTAGTGTCGTGGATACCAACGATCGCTACTTCATCACCTACACGTAGAATACCGCGCTCGATACGGCCAGTTACTACTGTACCACGACCTTGGATTGAGAATACGTCTTCGATTGGCATTAGGAACGGCATGTCTACTGCACGCTCTGGCTCTGGAATGTACTCATCTAGTGCTTTAGCAAGCTCGATGATTTTCTCTTCCCACTGTGCTTCGCCGTTTAGCGCGCCTAGTGCTGAACCTTGGATAACTGGTAGGTCATCACCTGGGAAATCGTACTCAGATAGAAGTTCACGAACTTCCATTTCTACTAGTTCTAGTAGCTCTTCGTCATCTACCATGTCACATTTGTTCATGAATACGATGATGTAAGGGATACCAACCTGACGGCCTAGTAGGATGTGCTCACGAGTTTGTGGCATTGGACCATCTGTTGCAGCAACAACTAAGATACCACCGTCCATTTGCGCAGCACCAGTGATCATGTTTTTAACATAGTCAGCGTGTCCTGGGCAGTCTACGTGTGCGTAGTGACGAGCTGGAGTATCGTACTCTACGTGTGAAGTAGAGATTGTGATACCGCGCTCACGCTCTTCTGGAGCGTTATCGATAGATGCGAAGTCACGAGCTGAACCACCGTATACTTTTGATAGAGTAGTACAGATAGCTGCTGTTAGAGTTGTTTTACCGTGGTCAACGTGGCCGATAGTACCAACGTTTACGTGCGGTTTCGTACGTTCAAATTTTTCTTTAGACATGAGTTGTCCCTCTAGGTACGGATTTAAGTGGCTTTATAAATGACCACGCAACCAAAAATTTGGTAGTAAAAAGTATATATCAAAAGGAAAAGTTTGCTTAGAGCTGGTGCTGATAGGCAGAATCGAACTGCCGACCTCATCCTTACCAAGGATGCGCTCTACCATCTGAGCTATATCAGCACTCTTAAATGGAGTGGAGCGGGCAGCGGGAATCGAACCCGCATCATCAGCTTGGAAGGCTGAGGTAATAGCCATTATACGATGCCCGCAACACGTAACTCTGAGAGCTATTTCCTAATAATATGGTGGAGGGGGACGGATTCGAACCATCGAAGGCGGAGCCGGCAGATTTACAGTCTGCTCCCTTTGGCCACTCGGGAACCCCTCCAAATTTTTACGCCACTTCTCTCATTAATAAGCAGTTTTCATTACAGAAAGCTCTCATAAAGGAGAAAATGGTGCCGACTACCGGAATCGAACTGGTGACCTACTGATTACAAGTCAGTTGCTCTACCTACTGAGCTAAGTCGGCATAAGTGGTGCGCATTCTAGTGAATGATTTATTGGCTTGCAATACTTATGAGAAAAAAAATGCGAAATTTCGCGTTCTTTTGTTTGTTCGATGATTTTTCAAGCGAATTCACGCCTAAACACTAAATATTCCATCTTTCTCGTTTGAATTGTGGCTACCATATTGTATGTTCGCTGGTCTTACTCTAATTTCGACAATTGAGCATGTTATGACCCCATATTTGTCTTTTGATCGCCAACAATGGTCTGAACTTCGCAATTCAGTGCCAATGATGCTGTCAGAAAGTGATCTGCAAGAGTTGCAAGGTATCAATGAGAATTTGACGGTAAAAGAGACTGTAGAAATCTATCTCCCTCTCGCTCGTCTTCTTAACTTGTATGTCGCGGCAAGACAGAGTCGTAATAGTGTGCTCAATCAGTTTCTCGGTAATAAAGAAAGCGCTCCCCCTTTTATCATTGGGATTGCAGGCAGTGTCGCTGTGGGAAAGAGTACCACAGCTCGCTTACTAAGAGCTTTGCTCGCCCGATGGGAAAACCATTCTAAGGTTGAACTCGTCACGACCGATGGCTTTCTACACCCAAATAGAATATTGGAAGAGCGCGGTATTATGCATAAGAAAGGATTTCCTGAATCTTATGATATACGTAGCCTTGTTCAATTTGTTTCCGATGTCAAAGCAGGGAAACCGAATGTCGAAGTCCCTGTTTATTCACACCTGACTTATGACATCACAGAGCAGAAAAAAGTTGTCGATCGCCCTGATGTGTTGATCATTGAAGGGCTCAATGTTCTACAAAGTGGCATGGATTACCCGCACGATCCTCATCGAGTGTTTATTTCTGATTTTCTTGATTTCTCTATCTATGTCGATGCAGATAGCCAGATGATCGAAAAATGGTATGTTGAACGCTTTATGAAATTCAGAGACAGTGCATTCAAAGAGCCGGGGTCTTATTTCAGCCATTACACTTCATTAAGCACAGAAGAAGCCATCGCAAAAGCGAAACAAATTTGGCATTCGATTAATGGTAAGAACCTACAGGGGAACATTCTTCCTACGAAAGAACGGGCTCAACTGATTTTGAAGAAAGGCCTCAACCATACCGTGGAAGAGATACTTCTTCGTAAGTAACGATAAAACATAAAAAAGAGGCCTCAGCCTCTTTTTTATTCGTTGTTTCTTAAGGAAATCTCGCCACCGATAAAACTCTTAATGCC
Source organism: Vibrio sp. Hal054 (assembly GCF_037162405.1). Classification (NCBI taxonomy): domain Bacteria; kingdom Pseudomonadati; phylum Pseudomonadota; class Gammaproteobacteria; order Vibrionales; family Vibrionaceae; genus Vibrio; species Vibrio sp. Hal054. The sequence goes on from NZ_JARLUT010000001.1 coordinate 2,986,703, forward strand.
TTGTTCTGTTTCCAACAAAACACCACCTTGTTCATCGATACCACGTTCTATTCCCGTGACCTCATTCGTTCCCATAATGAGCTTAACTTTACGCCCGATAAAGTTATCTAAGCGATTCCAACGTTCTACAAAGTTTTGCATACCGTGAATTTCGTAATTTTTTAACGCTGTATCTAGGGTGTTAATAAACTCTGCAGCCAAAATATTGCGATCAATATGATCGGTACCGATCACCTCAGACAAACTTGCCCAAGGCTGATCGATAGCAGAATCACGATCTTGCATCGCCAAATTCATACCCATACCGATAACCAAGTGGGCTGCGCCACCGGCTTGACCTGACATCTCGACTAATATGCCCGCCAGTTTTCGGTCTTGATAATAAAGGTCGTTTGGCCATTTCAGTTTCACACCTTCCAAGCCCATATTTTCTAGAGCCTCTACCATAGCAACACCAACAACAAGGCTAAGCCCCATCGCTGCAGCCATACCAGCATCAAGACGCCAGTACATTGATAAATACAGGTTTGCACCGAATGGCGATACCCAATGGCGTCCACGTCTGCCTCGACCACTCTCTTGATACTCAGCAATACAAACCGTACCGGACTGCAAGTTGGCAGTATTATCAATCAAATACTGGTTGGTTGAGCCGATTACTGGATGAAGCTCTACCGGATTTGAAACCTTTGATTGGATTAAAGTTTCATCCAACATGATCAGCGGTTGAGACAATTGATATCCTTTTCCTTGAACACGGAAGATATCAACGCCCCACCCCTGAATGCCTTTGATATGCTTACTGATCGCCGCGCGAGACATTCCAAGATCTTCGCCTAACGATTCTCCCGAGTGAAAAGAACCATCAGATAGCTTACTCAGTAACTTTAACTTTACGTCTGGATTTTTCACTCATGATTCTCCAATCAAACAACTCAAATACGTTTCTTTGTCTCGCCCCATGAAGCGAACTTCATGTTCCAACAAAACACCATACGTCTCTAGTACTTTACTTCGGACTATGCCAGCCAATTCAACGATATCTTGGGCTGTGGCATTGCCTTTGTTAATCAATACTAAAGACTGATTAGGATGAACCTGAGCTCCGCCATGTACTGTTCCTTTAAGTCCCGCATGTTCAATGAGCCATCCGGCGGCAAGCTTCACACCGTCAGCAACCGGATAGGCGACAATATCTGGAAATGAAGACTTTAGCATTTCAAAATGCTGCTCGATAACAACGGGGTTTTTGAAGAAACTTCCAGCATTTCCGATGACAGCAGGATTAGGTAATTTTTCACTACGAACCTGACATACACGCTCAAACACTTGTCTGGCAGAGCAGTCTTCGCCGAGTTCTTTTAAAGGGCCATAGTTAATGTTTGGTTGCCAATGCTTAGTGAGTTTAAGACCCACTGCGACGACGATTGCCTTGTTATAAAGCGTTTTCTTAAAAATAGAATCTCGGTAGCCAAAAGCACATTCTTCTTTAGTGAGACGCTTAACTTGCAATGAATCTAGGCAAAGGTAGTCAACGTATTCACACACATCTTGAAACTCTACCCCATAAGCGCCAATGTTTTGTATTGGAGCAGAACCGGCGCATCCGGGAATCAAAGCCAAGTTCTCTAACCCTGATATATTCTCGTTTATACTCCATTCAACGAGATCCCGCCAATCTTCCCCGCCCTCTACATGCAAATAATGAAAGTCTTCATCTTGAGTGTGCTTAATGCCAAGCATACGGTTAACCATGATCAAACCTTGATAGGTCTCGGTAAAAAGCATGTTGCTCCCCTTACCTAACATCAATTTGGGCAAAGCTTTAAGCAGTGGAGAACGATACACTTCTTTTAGATCATCGACTGTTTCAATGAATACTAATGTATGGCATAGCTGCTCAATGCCAAACGTATGATAAGCGGCTAAATTCACATCGTGATGTAATTGCAAAGGGCTATGTAATTGCATGAGACTCTTCAGATAAACTAAACTTCGGACATTCTACAACAGATGCCATGATAAGACACAAATGCCTGAACTCAAGTTTGGACACTTAGATCCAATAAAACTCCCACTGCTTAAACGCTTCTACAAACAACATTACCCAAGCACTAAACCTAAAAGTGACGAATTATCGATTGTTGCGTATAGCGATTTTTCTATGGTTGCTGTAGTACGATTTCGCTCGATTGCAGAATGTAGGTTGCTAACTGGGATGGCTGTAGATGAATCCAAAAGAGGGGAAGGTATAGGCTCTCAACTACTCAACTATTGCTTAAACGAGGTTTTGGCCAAAAATGATTTTTGTTTTTCTTATAACCATCTACAAAACTTCTATGAACAGGCTAACTTCAAAAAAATAGATATTGAAGAATTACCAAATGACCTTAGAACCTTATTTCTTAGATACAGTCAAAACGGTAAAGATCTCATTCCAATGCAGTTTTTTGCCGAGCGCAGCGAAGTTTAAACAGCTTTTCTAGCCTTTTGTTTCACTAGTTTGGTATTATCCGTTGTTCGCACATTTGCACATTTGCACATAAGTAAGGTAAAGCATTCAAAATGATCGCTCGTAGAAACCCATTCGACCAGCTGCCGACTATTGCGCAAGATCCGACTAAATTTGCCATTCTCTTCTCTGCCAAAGAATTTCGTACTCATCTCATTGAGTCAATTCGCCAGGCTAGTAAGCGAATTTACCTTGTAGCCCTATACCTAGAAGACGATGAAGCTGGCCGAGAGATTCTTACTGAGTTGTTCGAAGCTAAGCAACGTAATCCTGGATTAGATATTAATATATGTGTCGATTGGCACCGAGCACAGCGCGGCCTAATAGGTAAAGCAACCTCCGAAGGTAATGCTGCGGCTTATAAAAAGTTTAACCAAGAGTACAAACATACCATTCCAACTTATGGAATCCCTGTACGCGGGCGTGAAGTTTTTGGCGTGTTACATCTGAAAGGTTTTGTTATTGATGATACTGTCATATATAGCGGAGCCAGCTTAAACAACGTTTACCTCCACTATAATGAACGTTATCGCTTTGATCGGTACCATTCAATCGAAAATGCAACCTTAGCTGACAGCATGGTCAAATTCGTTCAAGAAGAGATGTTAGCTCATCCTGCGGTTAATGATCTTAGCGCTCAAGATAAACCAGCAACGAAAGAGATCAAAACCGATATTCGTCAATTCAGAGCTTCACTGGCTCAGGCAAGCTACAAGTTTGAACCGGATGTTGTTGCTCAGGACAAAGTTGCTATTACGCCAATTGTTGGTTTAGGTAAGCGTCGTAACAGACTTAACCAATACATCGTACAACTTATCGCTCAAGCGAAAGATGAAGTATTCATCTGCACACCTTATTTTAATTTCCCAAGAAGTATCGCAAAGGAAGTAAAGAAGGCGCTCAAACGTGGCGTTAAAGTACATATCATCATTGGCGATAAAACAGCAAACGACTTCTACATTTCACCGGAAGAAGAATTCAAGACGATTGGCGGGCTACCTTATCTTTATGAGATAAACCTGCGTCGCTTCGCTAAAGCGAATGAAGCTAACATTGCTAGCCGTAAACTGTCCATTCATCTATGGAAGCACGAAGACAATAGCTTCCACCTAAAAGGGATTTGGGTAGACAAACGCTATATGTTGTTAACGGGAAATAACCTAAATCCTAGAGCTTGGAAACTCGATTTAGAGAATGCTCTACTGGTAAAAGATGACTACCACTTGTTAACAGAGCAGTTTGAGAAAGAGATCCAAAACATTCTTCAGCATACTCACTTAGTTTGTACATACAGACAATTAGAGAAGCTTGAAGACTACCCAGAAGCGGTACAACGCTTAGTACGGAAGATCACTCGAGTGAAAGCGGACAGAGTCTTAAAACAAATACTGTAAAAGCACATAATCAAGAAACCGACGCCACTGTGTCGGTTTTTTTATATCTGTTTTTAGAGGTAGTGAAACATTTAAGAATGTGTAACGAAAACGATGGAGATGAATTGATCTACCCTTCTTAAACTAATACCTAGGGCGTGAAAAGCTCAGATATTCTTATCTTGCGCAGCTTACTCTCTATTTTGGTTTAGAGGGTATACAGCAGAACCGCTGGAACTTCACATTGTTTGCTTTTTTGTATCTACGTAGTGACAGCCTGTTAGGCTCTTAAACAAAAGCAAGTAACTGAACTAATGCTCCACATCCGTTCGCCTTTCTCCAAATACAAAATATCCCTGTCATTTCTGACAAGGCTTCAAAATAGTCTCGGAGCGGACGGGACTTCCTATTACTTTACTTGGCGCGCCCCCCGGCGTGACAAGTCGGCTTTCTCTTAAACCAAGTGAAACCCACTGAACTGTCGCTTCGTGTTGGTTCGTCTTTCTCCAGACGCAAAAAAGCCCCGTCATTTCTGACGAGGCTTCAAATAGTGGCGGAGCGGACGGGACTCGAACCCGCGACCCCCGGCGTGACAGGCCGGTATTCTAACCAACTGAACTACCGCTCCGCATTGGTTAGCGCTTGGTGCTAAATAAAAGCCTGGCGATGTCCTACTCTCACATGGGGAGACCCCACACTACCATCGGCGCTAATTCGTTTCACTTCTGAGTTCGGCATGGAATCAGGTGGGTCCAAATCGCTATGGTCGCCAAGCAAAATTTTAAAATTCGGAAAGCTGTTAATGTTCTCTACACATTCAATTCTGTTCTTGCTTTGAGCCCACAAAACCCCTTGGGTGTTGTATGGTTAAGCCTCACGGGCAATTAGTACAGGTTAGCTCAATGCCTCACAGCACTTACACACCCTGCCTATCAACGTTCTAGTCTCGAACAACCCTTTAGGACACTTAAAGTGTCAGGGAGAACTCATCTCAGGGCTTGCTTCCCGCTTAGATGCTTTCAGCGGTTATCAATTCCGAACTTAGCTACCGGGCAATGCTACTGGCGTAACAACCCGAACACCAGAGGTTCGTCCACTCCGGTCCTCTCGTACTAGGAGCAGCCCCCTTCAATTCTCCAACGCCCACGGCAGATAGGGACCGAACTGTCTCACGACGTTCTAAACCCAGCTCGCGTACCACTTTAAATGGCGAACAGCCATACCCTTGGGACCGACTTCAGCCCCAGGATGTGATGAGCCGACATCGAGGTGCCAAACACCGCCGTCGATATGAACTCTTGGGCGGTATCAGCCTGTTATCCCCGGAGTACCTTTTATCCGTTGAGCGATGGCCCTTCCATTCAGAACCACCGGATCACTATGACCTGCTTTCGCACCTGCTCGAATTGTCATTCTCGCAGTCAAGCGGGCTTATGCCATTGCACTAACCACACGATGTCCAACCGTGTTTAGCCCACCTTCGTGCTCCTCCGTTACTCTTTGGGAGGAGACCGCCCCAGTCAAACTACCCACCAGGCACTGTCCTCGACCCGGATGACGGGTCTGAGTTAGAACATCAAACATACAAGGGTGGTATTTCAAGGACGGCTCCACACAAACTAGCGTCTGCGCTTCAAAGCCTCCCACCTATCCTACACATGTAGGTTCAATGTTCAGTGCCAAGCTGTAGTAAAGGTTCACGGGGTCTTTCCGTCTAGCCGCGGGTACACTGCATCTTCACAGCGATTTCAATTTCACTGAGTCTCGGGTGGAGACAGCGTGGCCATCATTACGCCATTCGTGCAGGTCGGAACTTACCCGACAAGGAATTTCGCTACCTTAGGACCGTTATAGTTACGGCCGCCGTTTACCGGGGCTTCGATCAAGAGCTTCGACCGAAGTCTAACCCCATCAATTAACCTTCCGGCACCGGGCAGGCGTCACACCGTATACGTCATCTTACGATTTTGCACAGTGCTGTGTTTTTAATAAACAGTTGCAGCCACCTGGTATCTGCGACTCTCATCAGCTCCATCCGCGAGGGACTTCACCGTCAAGAGCGTACCTTCTCCCGAAGTTACGGTACCATTTTGCCTAGTTCCTTCACCCGAGTTCTCTCAAGCGCCTTGGTATTCTCTACCCGACCACCTGTGTCGGTTTGGGGTACGATTCCTTACAATCTGAAGCTTAGAGGCTTTTCCTGGAAGCATGGCATCAATGACTTCACTACCGTAGTAGCTCGACATCGTGTCTCAGCCTTAAAGAGAGCCGGATTTACCTAACTCTCAAGCCTACGCACTTGAACCTGGACAACCGTCGCCAGGCCCACCTAGCCTTCTCCGTCCCCCCATCGCAATTGTAAGAAGTACGGGAATATTAACCCGTTTCCCATCGACTACGCCTTTCGGCCTCGCCTTAGGGGTCGACTCACCCTGCCCCGATTAACGTTGGACAGGAACCCTTGGTCTTCCGGCGAGGAGGTTTTTCACCCCTTTATCGTTACTCATGTCAGCATTCGCACTTCTGATACCTCCAGCATGCTTTACAACACACCTTCAACGGCTTACAGAACGCTCCCCTACCCAATACAATAAATTGCATTGCCGCAGCTTCGGTTGATTACTTAGCCCCGTTACATCTTCCGCGCAGGCCGACTCGACTAGTGAGCTATTACGCTTTCTTTAAATGATGGCTGCTTCTAAGCCAACATCCTAGCTGTCTGAGCCTTCCCACATCGTTTCCCACTTAGTAATCATTTGGGACCTTAGCTGGCGGTCTGGGTTGTTTCCCTCTCCACGACGGACGTTAGCACCCGCCGTGTGTCTCCCGGATAGTACTTACTGGTATTCGGAGTTTGCAAAGGGTTGGTAAGTCGGGATGACCCCCTAGCCTTAACAGTGCTCTACCCCCAGTAGTATTCGTCCGAGGCGCTACCTAAATAGCTTTCGGGGAGAACCAGCTATCTCCGAGTTTGATTGGCCTTTCACCCCTAGCCACAAGTCATCCGCTAATTTTTCAACATTAGTCGGTTCGGTCCTCCAATTGATGTTACTCAATCTTCAACCTGCCCATGGCTAGATCACTCGGTTTCGGGTCTATATCCAGAGACTAAACGCCCAGTTAAGACTCGGTTTCCCTACGGCTCCCCTATACGGTTAACCTTGCCACTGAATATAAGTCGCTGACCCATTATACAAAAGGTACGCAGTCACCCCACGAAGAGGCTCCTACTGCTTGTACGTACACGGTTTCAGGTTCTATTTCACTCCCCTCACAGGGGTTCTTTTCGCCTTTCCCTCACGGTACTGGTTCACTATCGGTCAGTCAGGAGTATTTAGCCTTGGAGGATGGTCCCCCCATATTCAAACAGGATATCACGTGTCCCGCCTTACTCGTTTTCACTCAAAATGACATGTCGGTTACGGGGCTATCACCCGGTATCGCGATACTTTCCAGAATCTTCACCTGTGTCATTAAAAGCTTAAGGGCTAATCCAATTTCGCTCGCCGCTACTTTCGGAATCTCAATTGATTTCTTTTCCTCGGGGTACTTAGATGTTTCAGTTCTCCCGGTTCGCCTCATTAACCTATGTATTCAGTTAATGATACTCACTTATGTGAGTGGGTTTCCCCATTCGGAAATCGTAGACTCAAGTGGCTTTTACTGCCTTATCTACGCTTATCGCAAGTTAATACGTCCTTCATCGCCTCTGACTGCCAAGGCATCCACCGTGTACGCTTAGTCACTTAACCATACAACCCCAAAGGGTCTTTCGTATGGCAAACAACCAAGGTTTAGTTGTCTCTCATTATTTGAATGAGCGAGAGACATTTCGATTTTGCCGGACTCAAATATCAATACTTACTTATAAAGTAAGATTCCCAAGAACACTTGAATGTGTATTGGTACCTAAATGACTGAGTCATCTAGGATTTGAGAACTTTTAATAAATAACGATTAATCAAATCGTTATTTGTCAGCTTTCCAAATTGTTAAAGAGCAAGAGTTTTTATAAACAAAGAGTTTACGAAAACCATTTTTAAAAGCACTCATCGAATGCGCTTAAAGATGGTGGAGCTATGCGGGATCGAACCGCAGACCTCCTGCGTGCAAGGCAGGCGCTCTCCCAGCTGAGCTATAACCCCATCAGGTGTCGATACTGTTCAATCTTCACAAGGAAAGATTGGTGGGTCTGAGTGGACTTGAACCACCGACCTCTCGCTTATCAGGCGAACGCTCTAACCACCTGAGCTACAGACCCAGTATCGTCTCTTTACTTTCTAAACCTAATCAATCTGTGTGGACACTCATCAAGAGAATCTTTACGTAAGGAGGTGATCCAGCGCCAGGTTCCCCTAGCGCTACCTTGTTACGACTTCACCCCAGTCATGAACCACAAAGTGGCAAGCGTCCTCCCGAAGGTTAAACTACCTGCTTCTTTTGCAGCCCACTCCCATGGTGTGACGGGCGGTGTGTACAAGGCCCGGGAACGTATTCACCGTGACATTCTGATTCACGATTACTAGCGATTCCGACTTCATGGAGTCGAGTTGCAGACTCCAATCCGGACTACGACGCACTTTTTGGGATTCGCTTACTATCGCTAGTTCGCTGCCCTCTGTATGCGCCATTGTAGCACGTGTGTAGCCCTACTCGTAAGGGCCATGATGACTTGACGTCGTCCCCACCTTCCTCCGGTTTATCACCGGCAGTCTCCCTGGAGTTCCCGACATTACTCGCTGGCAAACAAGGATAAGGGTTGCGCTCGTTGCGGGACTTAACCCAACATTTCACAACACGAGCTGACGACAGCCATGCAGCACCTGTCTCAGAGTTCCCGAAGGCACTCCCGCGTCTCCGCAGGATTCTCTGGATGTCAAGAGTAGGTAAGGTTCTTCGCGTTGCATCGAATTAAACCACATGCTCCACCGCTTGTGCGGGCCCCCGTCAATTCATTTGAGTTTTAATCTTGCGACCGTACTCCCCAGGCGGTCTACTTAACGCGTTAGCTCCGAAAGCCACGGCTCAAGGCCACAACCTCCAAGTAGACATCGTTTACGGCGTGGACTACCAGGGTATCTAATCCTGTTTGCTCCCCACGCTTTCGCATCTGAGTGTCAGTATCTGTCCAGGGGGCCGCCTTCGCCACCGGTATTCCTTCAGATCTCTACGCATTTCACCGCTACACCTGAAATTCTACCCCCCTCTACAGTACTCTAGCTTGCCAGTTTCAAATGCTATTCCGAGGTTGAGCCCCGGGCTTTCACATCTGACTTAACAAACCACCTGCATGCGCTTTACGCCCAGTAATTCCGATTAACGCTCGCACCCTCCGTATTACCGCGGCTGCTGGCACGGAGTTAGCCGGTGCTTCTTCTGTCGCTAACGTCAAATGATGCTGCTATTAACAACACCACCTTCCTCACGACTGAAAGTGCTTTACAACCCGAAGGCCTTCTTCACACACGCGGCATGGCTGCATCAGGCTTGCGCCCATTGTGCAATATTCCCCACTGCTGCCTCCCGTAGGAGTCTGGACCGTGTCTCAGTTCCAGTGTGGCTGATCATCCTCTCAGACCAGCTAGGGATCGTCGCCTTGGTGAGCCATTACCTCACCAACTAGCTAATCCCACCTGGGCATATCCTGACGCGAGAGGCCCGAAGGTCCCCCTCTTTGAGCCGAAGCTATTATGCGGTATTAGCCATCGTTTCCAATGGTTATCCCCCACATCAGGGCAATTTCCCAGGCATTACTCACCCGTCCGCCGCTCGCCACCCGAGAAACAAGTTTCTCTGTGCTGCCGCTCGACTTGCATGTGTTAGGCCTGCCGCCAGCGTTCAATCTGAGCCATGATCAAACTCTTCAATTTAAGATTTTGTCGGCTCAACGAATACTGACTTCAAAACTGCTCTTACTCGAAAGCAAGAAGTAATTTTAAAGCTATTACCATTCCAACAGAATGGTAATGAATTGACTGTGCCAAGACCGAAGTCTTGATTGGTCACTCAGTTCATTGAAACCTAAGTTGCTTTGTTACAAGAACAAAGACTTAACTTTGATTTTCATCAACGAGTGCCCACACAGATTGATAGGTTTAAATTGTTAAAGAGCTTTGCTTTCAGTGCCTTAGCACTTGGGCAGGACGCGTATATTACGCTTCATGCTTTGAAAGTCAACATAAAATTCTAAACATTTTAGAACTCTATGTTGACTCGCTTAATAAGTAAGCAAGTCATGAATATGAGCCTGGCGATGTCCTACTCTCACATGGGGAGACCCCACACTACCATCGGCGCTAATTCGTTTCACTTCTGAGTTCGGCATGGAATCAGGTGGGTCCAAATCGCTATGGTCGCCAAGCAAAATTTTAAAATTCGGAAAGCTGTTAATGTTCTCTACACATTCAATTCTGTTCTTGCTTTGAGCCCATCAAAACCCCTTGGGTGTTGTATGGTTAAGCCTCACGGGCAATTAGTACAGGTTAGCTCAATGCCTCACAGCACTTACACACCCTGCCTATCAACGTTCTAGTCTCGAACAACCCTTTAGGACACTTAAAGTGCCAGGGAGAACTCATCTCAGGGCTTGCTTCCCGCTTAGATGCTTTCAGCGGTTATCAATTCCGAACTTAGCTACCGGGCAATGCTACTGGCGTAACAACCCGAACACCAGAGGTTCGTCCACTCCGGTCCTCTCGTACTAGGAGCAGCCCCCTTCAATTCTCCAACGCCCACGGCAGATAGGGACCGAACTGTCTCACGACGTTCTAAACCCAGCTCGCGTACCACTTTAAATGGCGAACAGCCATACCCTTGGGACCGACTTCAGCCCCAGGATGTGATGAGCCGACATCGAGGTGCCAAACACCGCCGTCGATATGAACTCTTGGGCGGTATCAGCCTGTTATCCCCGGAGTACCTTTTATCCGTTGAGCGATGGCCCTTCCATTCAGAACCACCGGATCACTATGACCTGCTTTCGCACCTGCTCGAATTGTCATTCTCGCAGTCAAGCGGGCTTATGCCATTGCACTAACCACACGATGTCCAACCGTGTTTAGCCCACCTTCGTGCTCCTCCGTTACTCTTTGGGAGGAGACCGCCCCAGTCAAACTACCCACCAGGCACTGTCCTCGACCCGGATGACGGGTCTGAGTTAGAACATCAAACATACAAGGGTGGTATTTCAAGGACGGCTCCACACAAACTAGCGTCTGCGCTTCAAAGCCTCCCACCTATCCTACACATGTAGGTTCAATGTTCAGTGCCAAGCTGTAGTAAAGGTTCACGGGGTCTTTCCGTCTAGCCGCGGGTACACTGCATCTTCACAGCGATTTCAATTTCACTGAGTCTCGGGTGGAGACAGCGTGGCCATCATTACGCCATTCGTGCAGGTCGGAACTTACCCGACAAGGAATTTCGCTACCTTAGGACCGTTATAGTTACGGCCGCCGTTTACCGGGGCTTCGATCAAGAGCTTCGACCGAAGTCTAACCCCATCAATTAACCTTCCGGCACCGGGCAGGCGTCACACCGTATACGTCATCTTACGATTTTGCACAGTGCTGTGTTTTTAATAAACAGTTGCAGCCACCTGGTATCTGCGACTCTCATCAGCTCCATCCGCAAGGGACTTCACCGTCAAGAGCGTACCTTCTCCCGAAGTTACGGTACCATTTTGCCTAGTTCCTTCACCCGAGTTCTCTCAAGCGCCTTGGTATTCTCTACCCGACCACCTGTGTCGGTTTGGGGTACGATTCCTTACAATCTGAAGCTTAGAGGCTTTTCCTGGAAGCATGGCATCAATGACTTCACTACCGTAGTAGCTCGACATCGTGTCTCAGCCTTAAAGAGAGCCGGATTTACCTAACTCTCAAGCCTACGCACTTGAACCTGGACAACCGTCGCCAGGCCCACCTAGCCTTCTCCGTCCCCCCATCGCAATTGTAAGAAGTACGGGAATATTAACCCGTTTCCCATCGACTACGCCTTTCGGCCTCGCCTTAGGGGTCGACTCACCCTGCCCCGATTAACGTTGGACAGGAACCCTTGGTCTTCCGGCGAGGAGGTTTTTCACCCCTTTATCGTTACTCATGTCAGCATTCGCACTTCTGATACCTCCAGCATGCTTTACAACACACCTTCAACGGCTTACAGAACGCTCCCCTACCCAATACAATAAATTGCATTGCCGCAGCTTCGGTTGATTACTTAGCCCCGTTACATCTTCCGCGCAGGCCGACTCGACTAGTGAGCTATTACGCTTTCTTTAAATGATGGCTGCTTCTAAGCCAACATCCTAGCTGTCTGAGCCTTCCCACATCGTTTCCCACTTAGTAATCATTTGGGACCTTAGCTGGCGGTCTGGGTTGTTTCCCTCTCCACGACGGACGTTAGCACCCGCCGTGTGTCTCCCGGATAGTACTTACTGGTATTCGGAGTTTGCAAAGGGTTGGTAAGTCGGGATGACCCCCTAGCCTTAACAGTGCTCTACCCCCAGTAGTATTCGTCCGAGGCGCTACCTAAATAGCTTTCGGGGAGAACCAGCTATCTCCGAGTTTGATTGGCCTTTCACCCCTAGCCACAAGTCATCCGCTAATTTTTCAACATTAGTCGGTTCGGTCCTCCAATTGATGTTACTCAATCTTCAACCTGCCCATGGCTAGATCACTCGGTTTCGGGTCTATATCCAGAGACTAAACGCCCAGTTAAGACTCGGTTTCCCTACGGCTCCCCTATACGGTTAACCTTGCCACTGAATATAAGTCGCTGACCCATTATACAAAAGGTACGCAGTCACCCCACGAAGAGGCTCCTACTGCTTGTACGTACACGGTTTCAGGTTCTATTTCACTCCCCTCACAGGGGTTCTTTTCGCCTTTCCCTCACGGTACTGGTTCACTATCGGTCAGTCAGGAGTATTTAGCCTTGGAGGATGGTCCCCCCATATTCAAACAGGATATCACGTGTCCCGCCTTACTCGTTTTCACTCAAAATGACATGTCGGTTACGGGGCTATCACCCGGTATCGCGATACTTTCCAGAATCTTCACCTGTGTCATTAAAAGCTTAAGGGCTAATCCAATTTCGCTCGCCGCTACTTTCGGAATCTCAATTGATTTCTTTTCCTCGGGGTACTTAGATGTTTCAGTTCTCCCGGTTCGCCTCCTTACCCTATGTATTCAGGTAAGGATACTCACTTATGTGAGTGGGTTTCCCCATTCGGAAATCGTAGACTCAAGTGGCTTTTACTGCCTTATCTACGCTTATCGCAAGTTAATACGTCCTTCATCGCCTCTGACTGCCAAGGCATCCACCGTGTACGCTTAGTCACTTAACCATACAACCCCAAAGGGTCTTTCGTATGGCAAACAACCAAGGTTTAGTTGTCTCTCATTATTTGAATGAGCGAGAGACATTTCGATTTTGCCGGACTCAAATATGAATACTTACTTAAAAAGTAAGATTCCCAAGAACACTTGAATGTGTATTGGTACCTAAATCATCTCTTCATAAAAAGAAATCATCTAGGATTTGAGAACTTTTAATAAATAACAATTCAATCAAAAATTGTTATTTGTCAGCTTTCCAAATTGTTAAAGAGCAAAGTGCATTTTCATCACTTTTTAAGGATTCTCGTCGTCAGAAGTCCGAACCACGTACGTTTTATTGAAGTGGTTTGGATTCTTTATCCAAAAATGCTTAAAGAGTGGTGGGCGATACCGGGTTCGAACCAGTGACCCCCTGCTTGTAAGGCAGGTGCTCTCCCAACTGAGCTAATCGCCCACATTTTCTAACTTGTCTTCACTTTAAAAAGTGAAATCAAACTAGTTTCCTGTGGAAGGAAATGGTGGGTCGTGCAGGATTCGAACCTGCGACCAATTGATTAAAAGTCAACTGCTCTACCAACTGAGCTAACGACCCATGGTATCCCGTAGGGGAGTCGAACCCCTGTTACCGCCGTGAAAGGGCGGTGTCCTAGGCCTCTAGACGAACGGGACACTAAGATACTCTTATCTTTCTAAACCTAATCAATCTGTGTGGACACTCATCAAGAGAATCTTTACGTAAGGAGGTGATCCAGCGCCAGGTTCCCCTAGCGCTACCTTGTTACGACTTCACCCCAGTCATGAACCACAAAGTGGCAAGCGTCCTCCCGAAGGTTAAACTACCTGCTTCTTTTGCAGCCCACTCCCATGGTGTGACGGGCGGTGTGTACAAGGCCCGGGAACGTATTCACCGTGACATTCTGATTCACGATTACTAGCGATTCCGACTTCATGGAGTCGAGTTGCAGACTCCAATCCGGACTACGACGCACTTTTTGGGATTCGCTTACTCTCGCAAGTTCGCTGCCCTCTGTATGCGCCATTGTAGCACGTGTGTAGCCCTACTCGTAAGGGCCATGATGACTTGACGTCGTCCCCACCTTCCTCCGGTTTATCACCGGCAGTCTCCCTGGAGTTCCCGACATTACTCGCTGGCAAACAAGGATAAGGGTTGCGCTCGTTGCGGGACTTAACCCAACATTTCACAACACGAGCTGACGACAGCCATGCAGCACCTGTCTTACAGTTCCCGAAGGCACACCTGCGTCTCCGCTGGCTTCTGTAGATGTCAAGAGTAGGTAAGGTTCTTCGCGTTGCATCGAATTAAACCACATGCTCCACCGCTTGTGCGGGCCCCCGTCAATTCATTTGAGTTTTAATCTTGCGACCGTACTCCCCAGGCGGTCTACTTAACGCGTTAGCTCCGAAAGCCACGGCTCAAGGCCACAACCTCCAAGTAGACATCGTTTACGGCGTGGACTACCAGGGTATCTAATCCTGTTTGCTCCCCACGCTTTCGCATCTGAGTGTCAGTATCTGTCCAGGGGGCCGCCTTCGCCACCGGTATTCCTTCAGATCTCTACGCATTTCACCGCTACACCTGAAATTCTACCCCCTCTACAGTACTCTAGCTTGCCAGTTTCAAATGCTATTCCGAGGTTGAGCCCCGGGCTTTCACATCTGACTTAACAAACCACCTGCATGCGCTTTACGCCCAGTAATTCCGATTAACGCTCGCACCCTCCGTATTACCGCGGCTGCTGGCACGGAGTTAGCCGGTGCTTCTTCTGTCGCTAACGTCAAATGATAGTGCTATTAACACTACCACCTTCCTCACGACTGAAAGTGCTTTACAACCCGAAGGCCTTCTTCACACACGCGGCATGGCTGCATCAGGCTTGCGCCCATTGTGCAATATTCCCCACTGCTGCCTCCCGTAGGAGTCTGGACCGTGTCTCAGTTCCAGTGTGGCTGATCATCCTCTCAGACCAGCTAGGGATCGTCGCCTTGGTGAGCCATTACCTCACCAACTAGCTAATCCCACCTGGGCATATCCTGACGCGAGAGGCCCGAAGGTCCCCCTCTTTGAGCCGAAGCTATTATGCGGTATTAGCCATCGTTTCCAATGGTTATCCCCCACATCAGGGCAATTTCCCAGGCATTACTCACCCGTCCGCCGCTCGCCACCCGAGAAACAAGTTTCTCTGTGCTGCCGCTCGACTTGCATGTGTTAGGCCTGCCGCCAGCGTTCAATCTGAGCCATGATCAAACTCTTCAATTTAAGATTTTGTCGGCTCAACGAATACTGACTTCAAAACTGCTCTTACTCGAAAGCAAGAAGTAATTTTAAAGCTATTACCATTCCAACAGAATGGTAATGAATTGACTGTGCCAAGACCGAAGTCTTGATTGGTCACTCAGTTCATTGAAACCTAAGTTGCTTTGTTACAAGAACAAAGACTTAACTTTGATTTTCATCAACGAGTGCCCACACAGATTGATAGGTTTAAATTGTTAAAGAGCTTTGCTTTCAGTGCCTTAGCACTTGGGCAGGACGCGTATATTACGCTTCATGCTTTGAAAGTCAACATAAAATTCTAAACATTTTAGAACTCTATGTTGACTCGCTTAATAAGTAAGCAAGTCATGAATATGAGCCTGGCGATGTCCTACTCTCACATGGGGAGACCCCACACTACCATCGGCGCTAATTCGTTTCACTTCTGAGTTCGGCATGGAATCAGGTGGGTCCAAATCGCTATGGTCGCCAAGCAAAATTTTAAAATTCGGAAAGCTGTTAATGTTCTCTACACATTCAATTCTGTTCTTGCTTTGAGCCCATCAAAACCCCTTGGGTGTTGTATGGTTAAGCCTCACGGGCAATTAGTACAGGTTAGCTCAATGCCTCACAGCACTTACACACCCTGCCTATCAACGTTCTAGTCTCGAACAACCCTTTAGGACACTTAAAGTGCCAGGGAGAACTCATCTCAGGGCTTGCTTCCCGCTTAGATGCTTTCAGCGGTTATCAATTCCGAACTTAGCTACCGGGCAATGCTACTGGCGTAACAACCCGAACACCAGAGGTTCGTCCACTCCGGTCCTCTCGTACTAGGAGCAGCCCCCTTCAATTCTCCAACGCCCACGGCAGATAGGGACCGAACTGTCTCACGACGTTCTAAACCCAGCTCGCGTACCACTTTAAATGGCGAACAGCCATACCCTTGGGACCGACTTCAGCCCCAGGATGTGATGAGCCGACATCGAGGTGCCAAACACCGCCGTCGATATGAACTCTTGGGCGGTATCAGCCTGTTATCCCCGGAGTACCTTTTATCCGTTGAGCGATGGCCCTTCCATTCAGAACCACCGGATCACTATGACCTGCTTTCGCACCTGCTCGAATTGTCATTCTCGCAGTCAAGCGGGCTTATGCCATTGCACTAACCACACGATGTCCAACCGTGTTTAGCCCACCTTCGTGCTCCTCCGTTACTCTTTGGGAGGAGACCGCCCCAGTCAAACTACCCACCAGGCACTGTCCTCGACCCGGATGACGGGTCTGAGTTAGAACATCAAACATACAAGGGTGGTATTTCAAGGACGGCTCCACACAAACTAGCGTCTGCGCTTCAAAGCCTCCCACCTATCCTACACATGTAGGTTCAATGTTCAGTGCCAAGCTGTAGTAAAGGTTCACGGGGTCTTTCCGTCTAGCCGCGGGTACACTGCATCTTCACAGCGATTTCAATTTCACTGAGTCTCGGGTGGAGACAGCGTGGCCATCATTACGCCATTCGTGCAGGTCGGAACTTACCCGACAAGGAATTTCGCTACCTTAGGACCGTTATAGTTACGGCCGCCGTTTACCGGGGCTTCGATCAAGAGCTTCGACCGAAGTCTAACCCCATCAATTAACCTTCCGGCACCGGGCAGGCGTCACACCGTATACGTCATCTTACGATTTTGCACAGTGCTGTGTTTTTAATAAACAGTTGCAGCCACCTGGTATCTGCGACTCTCATCAGCTCCATCCGCGAGGGACTTCACCGTCAAGAGCGTACCTTCTCCCGAAGTTACGGTACCATTTTGCCTAGTTCCTTCACCCGAGTTCTCTCAAGCGCCTTGGTATTCTCTACCCGACCACCTGTGTCGGTTTGGGGTACGATTCCTTACAATCTGAAGCTTAGAGGCTTTTCCTGGAAGCATGGCATCAATGACTTCACTACCGTAGTAGCTCGACATCGTGTCTCAGCCTTAAAGAGAGCCGGATTTACCTAACTCTCAAGCCTACGCACTTGAACCTGGACAACCGTCGCCAGGCCCACCTAGCCTTCTCCGTCCCCCCATCGCAATTGTAAGAAGTACGGGAATATTAACCCGTTTCCCATCGACTACGCCTTTCGGCCTCGCCTTAGGGGTCGACTCACCCTGCCCCGATTAACGTTGGACAGGAACCCTTGGTCTTCCGGCGAGGAGGTTTTTCACCCCTTTATCGTTACTCATGTCAGCATTCGCACTTCTGATACCTCCAGCATGCTTTACAACACACCTTCAACGGCTTACAGAACGCTCCCCTACCCAATACAATAAATTGCATTGCCGCAGCTTCGGTTGATTACTTAGCCCCGTTACATCTTCCGCGCAGGCCGACTCGACTAGTGAGCTATTACGCTTTCTTTAAATGATGGCTGCTTCTAAGCCAACATCCTAGCTGTCTGAGCCTTCCCACATCGTTTCCCACTTAGTAATCATTTGGGACCTTAGCTGGCGGTCTGGGTTGTTTCCCTCTCCACGACGGACGTTAGCACCCGCCGTGTGTCTCCCGGATAGTACTTACTGGTATTCGGAGTTTGCAAAGGGTTGGTAAGTCGGGATGACCCCCTAGCCTTAACAGTGCTCTACCCCCAGTAGTATTCGTCCGAGGCGCTACCTAAATAGCTTTCGGGGAGAACCAGCTATCTCCGAGTTTGATTGGCCTTTCACCCCTAGCCACAAGTCATCCGCTAATTTTTCAACATTAGTCGGTTCGGTCCTCCAATTGATGTTACTCAATCTTCAACCTGCCCATGGCTAGATCACTCGGTTTCGGGTCTATATCCAGAGACTAAACGCCCAGTTAAGACTCGGTTTCCCTACGGCTCCCCTATACGGTTAACCTTGCCACTGAATATAAGTCGCTGACCCATTATACAAAAGGTACGCAGTCACCCCACGAAGAGGCTCCTACTGCTTGTACGTACACGGTTTCAGGTTCTATTTCACTCCCCTCACAGGGGTTCTTTTCGCCTTTCCCTCACGGTACTGGTTCACTATCGGTCAGTCAGGAGTATTTAGCCTTGGAGGATGGTCCCCCCATATTCAAACAGGATATCACGTGTCCCGCCTTACTCGTTTTCACTCAAAATGACATGTCGGTTACGGGGCTATCACCCGGTATCGCGATACTTTCCAGAATCTTCACCTGTGTCATTAAAAGCTTAAGGGCTAATCCAATTTCGCTCGCCGCTACTTTCGGAATCTCAATTGATTTCTTTTCCTCGGGGTACTTAGATGTTTCAGTTCTCCCGGTTCGCCTCCTTACCCTATGTATTCAGGTAAGGATACTCACTTATGTGAGTGGGTTTCCCCATTCGGAAATCGTAGACTCAAGTGGCTTTTACTGCCTTATCTACGCTTATCGCAAGTTAATACGTCCTTCATCGCCTCTGACTGCCAAGGCATCCACCGTGTACGCTTAGTCACTTAACCATACAACCCCAAAGGGTCTTTCGTATGGCAAACAACCAAGGTTTAGTTGTCTCTCATTATTTGAATGAGCGAGAGACATTTCGATTTTGCCGGACTCAAATATCAATACTTACTTATAAAGTAAGATTCCCAAGAACACTTGAATGTGTATTGGTACCTAAATGACTGAGTCATCTAGGATTTGAGAACTTTTAATAGTTAATAATTAATCAAATTATTAACTGTCAGCTTTCCAAATTGTTAAAGAGCAAGAGTTTTTATAAACAAAGAGTTTACGAAAACCATTTTTAAACACACTCGTAAGAATGCTTAAAGATGGTATCCCGTAGGGGAGTCGAACCCCTGTTACCGCCGTGAAAGGGCGGTGTCCTAGGCCTCTAGACGAAAGGGACACTAAGATACTCTTATCTTTCTAAACCTAATCAATCTGTGTGGACACTCATCAAGAGAATCTTTACGTAAGGAGGTGATCCAGCGCCAGGTTCCCCTAGCGCTACCTTGTTACGACTTCACCCCAGTCATGAACCACAAAGTGGCAAGCGTCCTCCCGAAGGTTAAACTACCTGCTTCTTTTGCAGCCCACTCCCATGGTGTGACGGGCGGTGTGTACAAGGCCCGGGAACGTATTCACCGTGACATTCTGATTCACGATTACTAGCGATTCCGACTTCATGGAGTCGAGTTGCAGACTCCAATCCGGACTACGACGCACTTTTTGGGATTCGCTTACTATCGCTAGTTCGCTGCCCTCTGTATGCGCCATTGTAGCACGTGTGTAGCCCTACTCGTAAGGGCCATGATGACTTGACGTCGTCCCCACCTTCCTCCGGTTTATCACCGGCAGTCTCCCTGGAGTTCCCGACATTACTCGCTGGCAAACAAGGATAAGGGTTGCGCTCGTTGCGGGACTTAACCCAACATTTCACAACACGAGCTGACGACAGCCATGCAGCACCTGTCTCAGAGTTCCCGAAGGCACTCCCGCGTCTCCGCAGGATTCTCTGGATGTCAAGAGTAGGTAAGGTTCTTCGCGTTGCATCGAATTAAACCACATGCTCCACCGCTTGTGCGGGCCCCCGTCAATTCATTTGAGTTTTAATCTTGCGACCGTACTCCCCAGGCGGTCTACTTAACGCGTTAGCTCCGAAAGCCACGGCTCAAGGCCACAACCTCCAAGTAGACATCGTTTACGGCGTGGACTACCAGGGTATCTAATCCTGTTTGCTCCCCACGCTTTCGCATCTGAGTGTCAGTATCTGTCCAGGGGGCCGCCTTCGCCACCGGTATTCCTTCAGATCTCTACGCATTTCACCGCTACACCTGAAATTCTACCCCCTCTACAGTACTCTAGCTTGCCAGTTTCAAATGCTATTCCGAGGTTGAGCCCCGGGCTTTCACATCTGACTTAACAAACCACCTGCATGCG
Source organism: Vibrio sp. Hal054 (assembly GCF_037162405.1). Classification (NCBI taxonomy): domain Bacteria; kingdom Pseudomonadati; phylum Pseudomonadota; class Gammaproteobacteria; order Vibrionales; family Vibrionaceae; genus Vibrio; species Vibrio sp. Hal054. The sequence goes on from NZ_JARLUT010000001.1 coordinate 3,007,094, forward strand.
CTTTACGCCCAGTAATTCCGATTAACGCTCGCACCCTCCGTATTACCGCGGCTGCTGGCACGGAGTTAGCCGGTGCTTCTTCTGTCGCTAACGTCAAATGATGCTGCTATTAACAACACCACCTTCCTCACGACTGAAAGTGCTTTACAACCCGAAGGCCTTCTTCACACACGCGGCATGGCTGCATCAGGCTTGCGCCCATTGTGCAATATTCCCCACTGCTGCCTCCCGTAGGAGTCTGGACCGTGTCTCAGTTCCAGTGTGGCTGATCATCCTCTCAGACCAGCTAGGGATCGTCGCCTTGGTGAGCCATTACCTCACCAACTAGCTAATCCCACCTGGGCATATCCTGACGCGAGAGGCCCGAAGGTCCCCCTCTTTGAGCCGAAGCTATTATGCGGTATTAGCCATCGTTTCCAATGGTTATCCCCCACATCAGGGCAATTTCCCAGGCATTACTCACCCGTCCGCCGCTCGCCACCCGAGAAACAAGTTTCTCTGTGCTGCCGCTCGACTTGCATGTGTTAGGCCTGCCGCCAGCGTTCAATCTGAGCCATGATCAAACTCTTCAATTTAAGATTTTGTCGGCTCAACGAATACTGACTTCAAAACTGCTCTTACTCGAAAGCAAGAAGTAATTTTAAAGCTATTACCATTCCAACAGAATGGTAATGAATTGACTGTGCCAAGACCGAAGTCTTGATTGGTCACTCAGTTCATTGAAACCTAAGTTGCTTTGTTACAAGAACAAAGACTTAACTTTGATTTTCATCAACGAGTGCCCACACAGATTGATAGGTTTAAATTGTTAAAGAGCTTTGCTTTGCAGAAACTTTCTTCTCAAAGCGGAGGTGCATTCTAGCTAGATAACTGTCAGTGTCAAACACTTTTTCAATTTTTCTTTTTTAGAAGTCTTATCCTCTACCAACACCTGCTGAAGCCTTGCGACGTCTGCCGTGTCAGTGAGGCGGCATTATAGGGAGGAATTAAAACCGCGCAAGTGCTTTTTTAAAAAAATTGAAAAAACAGCTCATTCGTTTAAGAAAGCAGCAAAAATAACAAAAAGAGGGCTTTTAGCCCTCTTTTTTATCTCGAATTGAGTAAGTTTTTATATAAAAGCGTATGCATCCGCAAACATCTTTTCACTCAACGCTTGTTTATTTTGCGTAAATTGTTCTCTCGCAGCACCAGCCATTTCAAAGCGTCCGGCAATATAGATATCAAAATCTGCCAAAGAATCGAAATCAGAGCTTATTGCTTGCAGCACATTACCTACTTTTCCTTGCCAGTTTGTGCCAGCTTCTTCAACTACTGGAATAAAATGAACATTTTCATGTTTCGCAGCTACTTGCTCTAATTCAGTCAAAGCATAAAGTTGGCTTTCGTCACGAGCCCCCCAATATAAATAGATAGGATTAGCTTTATTTTGGGCGATGCAGTGATCCAAGATTGAACGAACGTAGCTAAAACCAGTGCCACCAGCAATAAGCAATATCGGGCTTTTACTCTCTTCTCTAACCCATGCATCTCCATGTGGTGCATCAATTTCAACTTCAAGTTGCTTCTCTAAAGCTTCACGCATCAGTTGAACAACTTCAATTGCGTAAGCATTATGCTCCGCAGCACCAATGTGCAACTCAAGCTCGCCCTCGTGACGACAAGGACTACTCGCGATTGAAAAAGGACGCTTATCTTTCTCGCCCATCACCACCATTAAGTACTGACCAGCTTTAAAAGTGACTGGCTGTTCAGGATGGAGCAATATTTGATATGTGTTACTGGCTAAAGACTGTATCGACTTTACTTTACATTTAATGGTCATATTTATCCTTCTTACTTACTCTTCAAAAGTAAGTACCAAATGACTTTCTGCTATAGCTTGGCAAGGGAATATCCATCCTTCAGCTTGCTCTTTCTCTGTAAGCATAGGCTCTAGATGGTAAGTTACATCACCTTCCACTTTACGGCACAGGCATGCAGCACATGCCCCCACTTGGCAACGATGAGGAAATGGAATCTGTTGGTTGAGCGCAGCCTCCAATATCGTTTGCCCTTGTTCAACTTCAAACTGAAGCTCGCTTGGCAGCAAACGTACAGTAAAAGTCATAGAATTCCTAGTTCATCCCAGAGGGCATCGATTTTCGCTACCAACTTAGGATCTTTATGAATTGGTGTTCCCCACTCCCGAGATACTTCACCCTCAAATTTATTGGTTGCGTCTAAACCTAATTTTGACACAGTTCCATTTGTAGCAGGAATGACGTAGGTATCTCGAGCAGGGTCCATTCTTGTTGTGATAGCCCAGATAATATCATTCCAATCTCGGGCATTCACATCATCATCGCACAATACAACGAACTTAGCGTCCGTGTACTCTGCCAAAAATGTCCACACTGATTCCAACAGAGTTTTTGACTCACCGGCAGCATATTTACGCATTGAAACTATGGCGATGCGATTTTCAGTTGTCGGCGGGAAATAGATATCTTCAACTTGCGGATAACGTCGTTTGAACTCTTCAATATCCGCACTCTTTATTTCGTGCGAAGGTCGAGCTTCGACTTTAGGCGTCATCGCAAGTTCCGCATCCCATTTAATCGTTGCATCTAAGCCCATCTTGGAACCTAAACCAGCCACAGGAGAAGCAAAATCCAACGAATCGATTGGCGTATTCTCTATCATTAATGTATCGCGTGCCGGATCCATATGTTCACACATGGCTTGGGTCACGGAATTCCAGTCTCGAGCATTTACGCTTTCATCAAGCACAACCACATATTTGGTGTACATGAACTGACGTAAGAAAGACCATACACCCATCATGACTCGCTTAGCATGACCTGGGTATTGCTTTTTCATTGTCACTACAGCCATACGGTAAGAACAACCTTCGGGCGGTAAGTAGAAGTCTACGATTTCAGGAAACTGCTTTTGAAGAATAGGCACAAAGACTTCATTAAGCGCAACACCTAGAACTGCAGGTTCATCTGGCGGACGACCAGTATAAGTACTGTGGTAAATAGGCTCATTACGCATAGTAATGTGAGTCACAGTGAAGACATGATGTCTTTCTACTTCATTATAGTAACCCGTGTGATCACCATAAGGGCCTTCGTCCGCGTACTCATTCGGGTCAATGTAACCTTCCAGTACTATTTCAGCACTGGCTGGCACCTCCAAATCATTGCTGATTGATTTAACCACTTCGGTTTTGCTGCCTCGTAGTAAACCTGCGAAAGCATATTCGGATAGCGTATCCGGCACTGGGGTAACAGCACCTAAGATAGTGGCAGGATCAGCACCAAAAGCGACCGAAACAGGGAAGTTCTTTCCTGGATTTGCTTCCATCCACTCTCTAAGGTCAAGCGCTCCGCCACGATGAGCTAACCAGCGCATAATAACTTTATTCTTCGCGATCTTTTGTTGACGATAGATGCCCAGATTCTGGCGTTTTTTATTTGGGCCTCTAGTGATGGTCAAGCCCCAAGTTAAAAGAGGAGCAACATCATCAGCCCAACAACTCATCACCGGAATTTTATCTAAATCAACATCCTCTCCCTGCCAAATTATGTCCTGACACGGTGCTTTACGCAGCTTTTTGGCTGGCATGTTCAGAACTTGCTTGAAGACTGGAAGTTTATCCAGAGCATCACGAAACCCACGAGGCGGCTCGGGCTCTTTCAGATATGCCAACAGTTTTCCAACTTCACGTAAATCCTGAACGTTTTCACGTCCCATCCCTATGGCAACACGCTCTGGCGTACCAAATAGGTTCGTCAGTACAGGAACATCGTAACCAATAGGGTTTTCAAACAGCAAAGCCGGACCAGCTTGACGTAGTGTTCGGTCACTGATTTCCGTCATTTCATAATGCGGATCAATGGGATGAGAAATACGTTTGAGTTGTCCGTGTGCTTCGAGATGGTCTAAGAAATCACGTAAGTTTTTAAAGCTCATATCTGCTCTATGAATGATTAAACTGCACGCAGTATAACAAAAAACACTTTGCTATCGATTTCTCTTTTCTAAAAAGTGTTGCGCTTTTGTAGAGAGATTGTTCCGGGGATGATGAACGATTATTGCTGAGAAAGAACCTGTAAGATCGCTTGGCTTTCAACACGACGATTACTGTTCAAAAGTTCTTTCAGCCAAGATTGATATCCTTGTTCCACAAGCGCTTGAGCCACAATGGGGGCATCTGAAGAATTTTCTAAGCGTTTCACCAAAAACTGCTTCACTTGATCAGAAAAAGGTTTCGGTATTTTGACTAAATACTGCAATGCGTAGGTCGCCAGTCTTGGATTGTCTGCGGCTAACATGATTTGATTAATGGCAAAATCATCAGCGACATTTGCTAAACGCTCAAGCTCTTGCTCGACATAAAAATCCGCGCGCATCAACCACAACAACTTATATAGCTGAAGGTCACCAGTTACTTGTGCCATTTTGACCATCACACTAGAAGACGGCAACCAAACAACGACATTAACCTGAGTAAGTTGTTGAACGAGATCGTGCTTAACTTTCGAAGACAAATTATCGAATTCACTCAGCAGCAAATTTTCTCGCTCCTGTACTAAATAGTCAGGCCCGGACAACCATTCATCCAGTATCAACTCACCACTTTCGGCTTTTAGGATGAAGTTAAGCACGCTCTGTTCTTGCTTCCATTGCTTTGTTAAGCGGTGAGCAATAGCAATGTAGTCAAATGCTGGGACGGAGAATTCATACCCTTCCCCTTTCTCCAATACTTGATAAACAGGAACGATGTTTTTTTGCTTTTCCACAAAATGGAACAAGTTCTCAGACAGGGCGACTTGCTGTTGTTCTAAGTGCTGCAGTAATAGAAAACGAGCGGCTTCCTGCTGCGGCAACGATATACGTTCTACAGCAAATGAAAGGGCATCAATATCGTCTTTTATCGCCAAGTCGACCAGTTCTGAGACCTTCTGCTGTAGCAGATGATCTTCCAGGAACTTTTGCTGACTTGCTGATGAAACCTCAACAGCAGAAGCAGGTGTCCAAGCAAATAAAAGAGAGAGGAATAAACTAAACAACAGTCCTTGTTGCATATTAACCTCCTGTTAACATTCCTCATAATTGTCGTGCGGTAATGAAAAGAATGCAAACAAAAACACCACCCAATGGGTGGTGCTTCAAAATAATCAATGTTTATTCATTACTGACGGCGCATTGCGTCAAAGAATTCATCATTGGTTTTGGTCATTGCCAGCTTGTCAATGAGGAATTCCATTGCGTCACTTTCGCCCATAGGGTGAACAATCTTACGCAGAATCCACATTTTTTGCAGCTCATCAGGCTTAGTTAATAACTCTTCACGACGAGTACCAGAACGGTTGAAGTCAATTGCAGGGAAAACGCGTTTTTCTGCAATCTTACGGTTCAAGTGCAGTTCCATGTTACCTGTACCTTTGAACTCTTCGTAAATCACTTCATCCATCTTAGAACCAGTATCAACTAGCGCTGTCGCAATGATAGTTAAGCTACCACCTTCTTCTACATTACGTGCTGCACCGAAGAAACGTTTTGGACGGTGCAGTGCGTTAGCGTCCACACCACCGGTAAGAACTTTACCTGATGAAGGGATTACTGTGTTGTATGCACGCGCTAGACGGGTGATAGAGTCAAGAAGGATAACAACGTCCTTCTTGTGTTCAACAAGACGTTTTGCTTTTTCAATAACCATTTCTGCAACTTGAACGTGGCGAGACGCTGGCTCATCAAACGTTGAAGCTATCACTTCACCTTTTACAAGGCGTTGCATCTCTGTTACTTCTTCAGGACGTTCGTCAATAAGAAGTACCATCAATTCACATTCTGGGTGGTTATTAGCAATACTTTGGGCGATATTTTGTAGCAACATAGTTTTACCCGCTTTTGGCGGAGCTACAATCAGACCACGTTGACCTTTACCGATAGGAGAAGCAAGATCAAGAACACGTGCTGTAATGTCTTCAGTCGAGCCATTACCACGCTCCATTACCATACGCTCATTGGCGTGTAGCGGAGTTAAGTTCTCAAATAGGATTTTGTTACGTGCGTTATCAGGTTTGTCGTGGTTAACAGTGTTCACTTTCAATAGTGCAAAGTAACGTTCACCTTCTTTTGGCGGGCGAATTTTCCCGGCAATCGAATCACCTGTACGTAGGTTGAAACGACGAATTTGGCTTGGAGATACGTAGATATCATCTGGGCCAGCAAGGTAGGAACTGTCCGCGCTGCGCAAGAAACCAAAACCGTCTTGAAGAATTTCCAAAACACCGTCGCCGAAGATATCTTCACCGCTCTTCGCGTGCGCTTTTAAGATGGCAAAAATAATGTCTTGTTTTCTCAGGCGCGCAAGGTTTTCTAAGCCTAGGCTCTCACCAAGTTTGACAAGATCAGATACGGGTCTGTTCTTCAGTTCTGTTAGATTCATTGTGGTGGATACTTGTTTAGTCAAAATAGGATCTATTTTCTAGTTAAGATGGATTTGGTCTCAGGATTGACCAAGAAGTGAACACTTGTTTAATTTACGTGCGATAAACTAGCACTAAATATTAGCCTAGTCTAGAAATTGTTTTTTACAAAAACAAAACCGTACATATTTCTATGTACGGTAAAGTTATGGCGAATTATAGGTTTGCGTCCAAGAACTCTTTTAGTTGAGTTTTAGACAGCGCGCCTACCTTTGTCGCTGCTACGCTGCCATCTTTAAATAGCAATAGCGTAGGAATACCACGAATACCGAACTTAGGTGGTGTACCTGCGTTGTGGTCGATATTCAATTTACCGATAGTGAGTTTACCTTCGTATTCTTCTGCGATTTCATCAAGAATAGGAGCAATCATCTTACAAGGACCACACCATTCTGCCCAAAAATCAACTAGAACAGGACCTGCAGCTTTGATTACATCGTTCTCGAAACCATCATCAGATAGCTGCAAAATTTTATCACTCATCTTCCACTCCAATGTGCTTTTTTCTGCACTGATTATTAACAATCATTAGACTGATTATCGACTAACCAGTAAATAGATGCCCTATTGGAATGTATTTACTTCCGTATTGCAAGTGGAAGCTGATATTCTATAGCAATGAAAAAGACACATATCACAGAGCAAAAATTCGCCGACTTGGATTTACATCCCCAAGTAATTGAAGGATTGGAAAAAAAGGGTTCGAATTCTGTACCCCTATCCAAGCGTTGGCGTTGCCGGTACTGCTCACCGGCCAAGACATTGCAGGCCAGGCCCAAACGGGAACTGGTAAAACCATCGCGTTTCTCGCTGCGACTTTTAACCATTTGCTAAAAACACCCGAAATTGAAGGACGTAAAGTCACTCAGCCTCGTGCAATTATTATGGCTCCGACGCGTGAACTCGCGATTCAGATCTTTAATGATGCAGACTCGCTTGTGGCGAGTACCGGTCTTAAAGCTGCACTGGCTTATGGTGGCGAAAGCTACGATAAACAGCTAGGTAAACTTCAAGAAGGCGTGGATATCTTGATTGGCACAACAGGCCGTATCATCGATTTCTACAAGCAACGCGTTTTCAATTTGAACAACATTCAAGCTGTGGTTCTGGATGAAGCAGACCGTATGTTTGATTTGGGTTTCATTAAAGACATCCGTTTCTTATTCCGCCGTATGCCTGAACCGAAAGATCGTTTGAACATGCTGTTCTCTGCGACCTTATCTTACCGCGTTCAAGAATTGGCATTTGAACACATGCACAACCCAGAGCACGTGGTGGTAGAGCCTGAACAGAAAACAGGTCACCGTATTAAAGAAGAGTTGTTCTACCCTTCTAATGAACACAAAATGGCACTTCTACAAACTTTGGTTGAGGAAGATTGGCCGGATCGCGCCATTATTTTTGCAAACACTAAACACCGTTGTGAAAACATCTGGGGGGCTCTTGCCGCCGATGGTCATCGTGTAGGCTTACTAACAGGTGATGTTCCACAGAAAAAACGTGAACGCATTTTAGAACAGTTTACTCAAGGTGAAGTAGATATTCTGGTTGCTACAGATGTGGCAGCGCGTGGTCTACACATCCCACAAGTAACACACGTATTTAACTACGATCTACCAGATGATTGTGAAGATTACGTTCACCGTATTGGCCGTACTGGTCGTGCAGGTGCAAGTGGTCACTCAATTTCATTTGCATGTGAAGAGTATGCGATCAACCTGACTGCAATTGAAGAATACACTGGGCACTCTATTCCTGTGTCTGATTACGATCCATCCGCACTACTGACGAATTTGCCGAAACCTTTAACGTTACGCTCATCGTCACCACAGCGCCGCACGAATACAGGCGGTTCTCGCAACGGAAATCGTAAGCCACAAAGACGCCCTCGCGCGCCACAAAAGCCAAAGGATTCGTAATTCATCTATGAGCCAAACTGTTTCTTCACCGTTATATGCCGCGATTGATTTAGGCTCTAACAGCTTCCATATGCTGGTAGTGCGCCACGTCGACGGTAGCGTTCAAACCATGGCTAAGATTAAGCGTAAAGTGCGTCTTGCCGCCGGTTTAGATGACAATAACGCGTTAAGTCATGAAGCCATGCAACGCGGTTGGGATTGTTTAAGTTTGTTTGCTGAACGCTTACAAGACATCCCACACGAGAATATTCGTATCGTAGGTACTGCAACATTGCGTACAGCGACGAACATCAATGATTTCCTAGTGAAAGCGAATGAAATTCTAGGACATTCGATTGAAGTCATCTCAGGTGAAGAAGAAGCTGCCACTATCTATAAAGGTGTCGCTCACACCTCCGGAGGCGTTGGGCGTCGATTAGTGGTAGATATTGGCGGAGCCAGTACCGAAGTGATTATCGGTGAGGGCTTTGAAGCAAAAGCGTTAACCAGCTTAAAGATGGGATGTGTGACTTGGCTTGAACGTCATTTTAAAGACCGCCAGCTCAACAGCACCAACTTTAACAACGCAATAGATGCAGCGAAAAAACGCTTAGCTCCCGTGTTAGAACAATATACCCAGTTAGGCTGGGATGTGTGTGTGGGAGCAAGCGGCACTGTTCAAGCTCTGCAAGAGATCATGTTGGCTCAGGGGATGGACGAAGTCATCACTTTGGCAAAGTTAAATCGCCTCAAAAAGCAGGCAATGCAGTCTGATCATCTTGAAGAGCTTGAAATTGAAGGTCTAACTCTAGAGAGGGCGTTAGTCTTCCCTAGTGGTTTATCGATTCTGATCGCTATTTTCGAATCGTTGAACATTGAATCTATGACCCTAGCTGGCGGCGCTTTGCGTGAAGGCCTGGTCTACGACATGATGGATAACTTGCGCCAAGACGACATTCGTTCGCGCACGATTCACAGTGTCCAGATTCGCTATCAGATAGACCAATGCTACGCACAGCAAGTTTCTGATCTTGCCAGCAAACTGCTTACTCAGTGTGGTGGGCAAGATTGGATTTCTGAACCACAAGCAGAGATGCTTCTGCTTACTGCTGCGCAGTTACATGAAATTGGTCTCTCTATCGATTTTAAAAAAGGCGGTGAGCATAACGCTTACCTGTTACAGAATCTTGATTTACCCGGGTTCACTCGTGCACAGAAGCACTTACTTGCTGAATTGACAAGACGCTACCGTGAACAATTAACAAGCTTGCCTGAACAACATGCGTTGTCCGTAACCAGCAGTAAGCGAGTATTACGCCTATTACGTTTAGCTGTACTTCTGAGTCACCGTCGCTGCGTAGAGTTAGAACCGAATATAATTCTCACTGCCGAAGATGACGAATTGACGTTATCTATCGACAAACAGTGGCTACAAGCAAATCCATTAACCCGCGCGGAACTTGAACTTGAAGCAAACCGTCAAACAGATATGGGTTGGCCGTTGAACATTCAAGCGAATGACTAAACGAACAATAGCTTTACCGTAATACGCTCAAATATTAAGAAGCCCTCAAATGAGGGCTATCTTTTATCCAATACGATTCAATAGAGCTCTTAACTTCAACGGTTTAACGGGTTTGGCCATAAAGCTAAAGCCGTTAGATTTAATGCCATCCAGAATATCCGGACTGCGGTCGGCACTGATGATCACCCCTTCAAAGCAATCACCTAGACGCAATCGGCACTGCTGAAGCACTTCTAATCCGGTACGTCCATTATCAAGGCGGTAATCAGAGAAAATCACATCAGGGATCCATTGGTTATCAAGAGCCTTCATACTCTGCTTGATGTCTAGCGCCGTTTTTACCTCACATCCCCAGCGTTCCAACAAGGTCTGCATGCCCACTAAAATGTCTTGTTCGTTATCCACACACAACACACGCAAATGCGCCAAATCATGCACCGCTTCCAATACCGCTGCTTTTTGCGGAACCACCTCATGTGGCTCAGCTTTATCCAAAGTAAGCGAGAACACACTGCCTTGATCCGGCCAAGAACGCATTGAGATTTCATGGCCTAACACAAACGCAATCCCTTTCGAAATCGCTAATCCTAATCCTAAACCTTGGTCTGAACGTACTTGACTGCCTCGGTTAAATTCTTCGAAAATCTCTTGTTGTTTATCTTGTTCTATACCGATGCCGTTGTCCCAGACATCGATACGCACCCTACCAGCGACTCTTCTTACACCTAATACAACCTTGCCTTTCGGGTTGTAGCGAAAAGCATTGGTTAAGAAATTTTGAATAACTCTACGCAACAGCTTAGGATCAGAGTGAACATACAGCGAGGAAGACACCGTGCTAAAATTGACCCCTTGTTGATGTGCCAGCGCTTCGAATTCCGCTTTCAAGTTGGAAAGCACATCATTCACCTTGAAGCTCTGCAAATGCACTTCAAGTTTTCCAGACTCCAAACGAGAAATATCGAGTAAGTCACCAATCAAATCTTCAGCTGCACTGAGCGCACTTTCAATATGACGAGACAAACGCTTCGACTCTTCTTCCTGAGCAACCTCCGAAAGTGAAGATGCAAATAATCTTGCCGCATTAAGCGGCTGCATCAAATCGTGACTTACCGCAGCTAAAAATCGCGATTTAGATTGAGATTCTTGCTCAGAACGCTGTGTGGCGGAAACGAGTTTTTTGTTCAGTGTTTCCAGCTCGCGAGTCCGCTCTAGTACTCTTTCTTCAAGATTTTCATTCGCTTCTTTCAGTGTCCGCTCTGCATCTCGGAACACAGTGATATCGGTAAAGCTCATAACGAAACCACCACCGGGCATTGGGTTTCCTTGTACTTCAATCACTCGGCCATCAGGGCGAATACGCGAAGAGGTATGGCGAGTCCCTTGCTCTAAGTGATAGACCCTACGACGTACATGTTCTTCAGGATCGCCCGGCCCACACAAACCTTGTTGCGCATTATGACGAATGACATCGGCTATCGGTCTTCCGACTTGTATCAGACCCGGAGGAAAATCAAACAGTTCTAGATAGCGTTGGTTCCAAGCCACCAGCCGAAGTTGTTTATCGACTACCGCAATGCCCTGTCCAATATGTTCTATCGCCCCTTGCAACAAGCCGCGGGTGAAGTCATAAAGTTCAGAGGCTTCATCAACGATGGTTGCCACCTCTTCCAACTGCATATTTCGACCTTGCAAAGCAGAAGTAAGCACTAACTTGGCAGACGAAGCGCCAAACACACCAGCAAGTACACGTTCCGTATGACGAATCAATGTTGCTGGCGCTTGCTGATTGGGCATAAGCGTTTCACGTTGCTGATCCCAATACTGACCAAATGCCGCGCGCACTCTTTGTCGTCCAACAAATCGCGATGCCAGCATTTCAAGCTCGGCGACGGTTACACGGCTTTGATACAAACTGATGTTTTCGTTTTCCGGCAACGGTGTGCCAACGAAAGATGCCGACTGTAATCGCTCACTTAAACTTGAGCGTGTCGCGATTGAAATCACCACATAGCAGATACTGTTCAGAGTAACGCTCAGCAACATACCCCAGTCGGAATTTTCTAACCCCATGTTGCCAAGGAACTGAGGTGGCGTGATCACCCACAACAGCACGTTACTTTCATGGTCGCCCGCCAGCATATTGGTTGCACTCATCAGAGTGATCAGCCACAAGGTGAAACCCACCAATAAACCGACATAAACCCCTTTGCGGTTTCCTTCTCGCCAGTACATGCCACCAATGAGTGCAGGAGCAAACTGAGTAATGGCAGAGAAAGACAAAAAGCCAATTGCAGACAGCGAAGGAATAGTATCCAAAACCAGATAGAATCCCCACGCCCCCATCAATAACAACAAGATCAAAGTGCGACGAATAATGACCAGAAGACCTGAAAAGTGACGATGATTTCGTTGTGACAAACGCATGCGACGCAGCAGTAAAGGCATCACCAGATCATTGGACGCCATAATCGCTAATGCGATAGTCGAGACAATCACCATTCCAGAAGCAGCGGAAGTGCCACCAAGGAACGCCAGCAAAGCAATATCATTCGCACCTACAGCAACAGGGACACTAATAACAAAAGTATCCGGTGATGTGCCGCTCAATAAACTCTGCCCCACCCATGCAATCGGCAGAACGAATATTCCCATCAGAATCAAATAAGAAGGGAAAAGCCAACGCGCAGTGTGCAGGTCTTGCGCACGCTCGTTTTCTACCACCATGGTATGGAACTGACGAGGCAAGCAGATGATGGCTATCATGGTTAAAACGGTGTGGATAATTAACGTTGGCCAGTTCGGAGCCTGATAGGTTTCTCGCGCCACATCCAACAACGCGACATCTTGTTCTCGTAATGCAAGATAGAGGATGAACATTCCCACGACCAGAAACGCAACCAGCTTGACGATCGATTCAAAAGCAATCGCCATCATCATGCCTCGGTGGTGTTCGGTATTATCAATATGGCGGGTACCAAACAGCATGGTAAACAGCGCTAATGCCAGAACCACAAACCAAGAAACATTGTCATCCTGATAACCAAAATGCGTACCCAGATCAGGAGCAATGATATTCAGTCCCATGGTAATACCGCGCAGCTGCAACGCGATATACGGCAGTATGCCAGCAACCGCAATCAGAGTGACGGCAACCGCTAAGCCCTGCGATTTCCCATAACGTGCGGCAATAAAGTCAGCAATTGAAGTGATGTGTTCCCGTTTCGCAATCAGGATCAGACGAGCTAATATGCGCCAGCCAAACGTAAAGACGATAATTGGGGCGATATAAATCGGTAAAAATGACCACGGGTTCTCACTAGCTTGCCCCACCGTGCCATAAAAGGTCCATGAGGTGCAGTAAACCGCAATCGATAGGCTGTATATCCAAGGTCGCCATTTCGCCAACCAACGAGTTTGACGATCGCCATACCATGCGATAAGAAACAGCACGCCTAAATAAGCGAGTGAGACTGGAACCACCAACCAACCCTGCATCCGACTTCCCTATTCCCTGTGAAATCTTTGAATGTTCTAAAGCCGCCAGTGCGGCTTATAAAGAAATAAAGCTTCTCCAATAGCTTAGGAGAAGCTTTATTAAACAGGTATGGGATTTTATCTCAATCTGATTGGGTTAATTTTGTGCTTCAGGCTCCGCTTTATGAACTGAAACATCGTTAACTTGTGATTGAAGTAATTCGACTTTCACAAACAAAGCAAGTAAGCCCATCAACGCCATTCCCCAGAACACACCTGCGCCCCAGCTTTCGTAGCCCCAGCCGCTCAGCGTCGTCATCATTGCAATCACTGCGCCAAGAGGGATCGCGTTATACAGCGCCTGAAGTGCAACCATTTTATGTTGCGGTGCGTGCTGAATGTATTTAATCGTCGCGATATGAGCCAAAGCAAAAGTCACCCCATGTAAGGATTGAATCGCCACCAATGCCACTAATGCCGTTGTTGATGCTGTTAACCCCCAGCGTACAATGACCCCTAACGCAGATATGATAAACAGGGTGCGGATATTCCAGTTGGAAAACACTCGCTTGCTGATAGCAAACACCAGAATTTCGGAAACAACCCCTAAGCTCCACAAGTAACCAATGATATCTTCTGAATGACCGGCCGCACGCCAGTGGATAGAACTAAAGCTGTAATACGCCGCATGGCTACCTTGGATCAGAGCGACCAAAAGCAAAAACTTAATCACTGGCCATTCACGAAGTAATTCCGTTAGCTTAGGACGAATTTTATGTTCGTGACTTTCTGTAACAGGCATAACCTTAGGATTGCGCAGACTGATCAACAAGGTGACAAGTGTGCCGAACAGTGCGGTGTAAACGATCATGTCTGAACCATAAAGCACAATCAGATACCCCACCACAGTAGAGCCTGCGATAAAGGCGATCGAGCCCCAGAGACGAGTGCGTCCATAATCGAGCATATTGCGCTTGGCATAGTGGTTAGCAACAGAATCCGACAACGGTAATACTGGGCCACACATCATATTGAAAAGAACCGTCGCCAAAGCTAGTAGCCAAAAACTACCACCAGTGAAAAAGTGAAAAGCGGTAAATAACATCAGTGCGAATGTCACCCAGCGAAGTGCTGGCAGAAGATGTTCCACTTTATGAATACGAGGTGTAATAACCAAGTTTGCGACACAACGTGTTGCAAAACCAATCCCCACTAACACACCGATGTCACTGGCAGACACACCCTGCCCTTCAAACCATAGCGCCCAAAACGGTAGATATACGCCGTAAGCAAAGAAGAAACCGAAAAAGTATTGAGAGATCCATCCGTAGGGAGAGGGCTTAAACATTAGTTATCCTAAACAACATGAGAAAAATAAACGCGCCCATTATGCAACGAGTCACGTCCACGAAAAAGGGAACTTTGTTAAACGAACTGTTTCCCCTATCACAACTTTCATCAGGTGAAAAATGGCGTCATTAGACCAAAGTCGTCTGGAGGGCTGAGGGAAATTTGTCACACTTACCCTAGATACCTCTCACTGACGAACTTTTGTGATGCCCAATTCAATAAGCATTTCAGCAAAGTAAAAAGTGAATGAGCCCCCATGAACACAGAGAATTAATTGCAGATAAACTATCTGCCTGTATTAAAGTTCAGTGTGATTGGGGCAAATGAACGCAGCGAATGTAGCGGCAGCTTCAAGTAGGAAGGGTATATGCCTGATAAATTCAACATGCAATCTCCACCCTTTGATCGTTTAACCTCTGATCAACAGAAAAAACTTCGCGCCTCATTAGATGTGGCTTATTACCGACAAGGCGCCCCCTACTAAAAAGCGGTCAAACCAGCACCCATTTACACGTCCTTATTAAGGGAACGGTAGAAGAACGCTCCACATCTGGAAAAGAAATATTCGCTCATTACGCTAACGACGACATGTTCGATGTGCGCGCCTTATTTGAAGAACATACCCGCCACCAGTACATTGCGTTAGAAGATACGCTGTCTTACCTGATCCCAAGAGAAATCTTTCTTTCCCTCTATTCTGAAAATGGGCAATTTGCCGCTTACTTCGATAACAACCTAGCCAAAAGACAAGAGCTAATTGAGGCGGCACAGCAACAGAAAAACATCGCTGAATTCATCCTGACCAAGGTCGACAACTCTATTTACTCTCCTCCAATGATTGTCACTCCGGAACAATCATTGAAAGCGGTCACTATGCAGATGAAAGAAAACGGTGTCGATGCCGCACTGGTTGAACTGGCTGAATCCGATATTCGCTTAATTGACTCTACTCATCATCCGTATGCCATCGTCACCCGAACCAATATGCTGCATGCTGTGATGTTGGAGAACCATCCGCTTGATACACCAGTAGGAAAAATAGCGACATTCCCTGTCATGCATGTCGATGAAGGAGATTTTCTGTTTAATGCCATGGTGATGATGACCCGTAATCGAGTCAAACGCGTGATGGTGTGCGATGGCAACAATGCCATTGGTATGTTGGATATGACACAGATCCTCAGTACCTTCTCTACCCACTCGCATGTACTGACACTAGCAATAGCCCGAGCCTCCAGCGTTGAAGAACTGGCCTTAGCATCCAATAAACAAATAGAGTTGATC
Organism: Vibrio sp. Hal054; assembly: GCF_037162405.1. Lineage (NCBI taxonomy): Bacteria > Pseudomonadati > Pseudomonadota > Gammaproteobacteria > Vibrionales > Vibrionaceae > Vibrio > Vibrio sp. Hal054. The sequence goes on from NZ_JARLUT010000001.1 coordinate 3,023,107, forward strand.
GAAAGCTTGCTCAGCCGAGGCGTTCGCACCCGATTTATCATGGAGTTGATTGCTGCCGTCAACGAACAAATTATTGAGAAAGCGTTCGAACTTGTGGTGCCACCAGCGTTGCATGACCACTGTTGTTTTATCGTGTTGGGGTCGGAAGGACGCGGAGAACAAATACTAAAGACCGATCAGGACAACGCTTTAATTATCAAGGATGGGTTGGAATGGCATCAATGTGAAAACGTCATGCAGGAGCTGACCCACACCTTGTTGCAGCTTGGCTATCCTCTATGTCCCGGCAAAGTGATGGTGAATAACCCTAAATGGGTTAAAAGCCAGTCACAGTGGAAAAAAATGCTCAGCAGTTGGGTCAATGCCGCTAAGCCTGAACAAGTGATGGATATTGCCATCATGGCTGATGCTCATGCGATTGCAGGTAATAAGTCCTTGCTCGCTCCTATAAAGTCACATTTGAGTCACCTGATGGCCGATCAGGAACTGATTCTTACCGAATTTACCCGTCCGGCGCTGAATTTTTCCGTTCCGCTCACTTTGTTCGGTAACGTGAAGAATTCAAAAACAGGTTTGGATATCAAGCAAGGTGGCATATTCCCTATCGTTCACGGCATTCGCGCCTTGAGTTTAGAGCACATGATTGAAGTGAATAACACCTTCGACCGAATCAGTGAACTGGTAAATCGCCGTGTACTAGAGAAACAGACTGGCGATAACCTAAGCGAAGCGCTGAAGCAGTTTTTCAAATTGCGTCTCGCACAGCAATTAACTCATCCACCGGGTTCAGATGTAAAAGGCAGCAATAACATCGACATTAACTTGCTTGATCGTACTGAGCGAGACTTGCTGAGACATAGCCTGCATGTCGTGAAGAAGTTTAAACAGTGGCTTGGCTATCATTACCAAATAAGAGACTAGGCAAATCAGAGATAAACGGGCAGTACTATGAATTGGATAAGTCGCCGCTATTGGCACCATAAGCTTAAAGGATCTCATTATCAGTCACTGTTTGAACCAAGCAGTGGCAATGAGTATGTCTCGCTCGACTGTGAGACCACCAGCCTAGACCCAAACAGAGCGGAACTGGTGACCATCGCGGCAACCAAAATTATTGATAATCGCATTATCACTAGTCAACCTTTCGAAGTGAGGTTAAGGGCACCGCAGTCCCTTGATTCCAGTTCAGTCCGTATTCACCGTATGCGTCATCAAGACTTAATTGACGGTATTTCAGAAAAAGAAGCGCTCATTCAACTCATCGCCTTTATTGGTAACCGCCCTCTGGTTGGCTATCACATCCGTTATGACAAAAAGATCTTGGATATTGCTTGTCGTAAACAGCTTGGTTTTCCGCTGCCAAACGAACTGATTGAAGTCAGTCAGATTTATCACGATAAACTTGAGCGCCATCTGCCTAACGCTTATATCGATTTGAGTTTGGATGCTATTTGCAAACATCTCGGTCTGCCACAACAAGACAAACACGATGCACTGCAAGATGCCATCTCAGCCGCTTTGGTTTATGTACGCCTAACTCATGGAGACTTACCGACTTTCACCTCGTCCTATCACTAAAGTCTGATTTGTGGGTCATTTCCCTTTTCAAACAAACGCCTAATCAAACAAAAATCCGTTTTATTCCGCCTTAAACAAACCGCATTTATCCTAAAGTCTAATTGTGAAACTTCCCCTTGTGACTAAGAGTTATAGCTATAACGATATTCCTTGCTGGGTGTTTTAAACGCCATCAAGGTAATCGCCGTATTCACAAGGAGAATTTGTAATGAGTGAAGCCCACATTTATCCGGTAAAAGAAAATATTAAATCTCACACGCATGCGGATAATGACACTTACCTAGCCATGTACCAGCAGTCAGTTTCCGATCCTGAAGGGTTCTGGAGCGAACACGGTAAGATTGTGGATTGGATTAAGCCATTCACTAAAGTGAAACAGACTTCTTTCGACACAGGACACGTCGACATTCGCTGGTTTGAAGATGGCACACTAAACGTTTCTGCTAACTGTATCGATCGCCATCTTGCTGAACGTGGTGATGACGTTGCCATCATTTGGGAAGGTGACAACCCAGAGGAAGAGACGACTCTTACCTTTAAGCAATTGCATGAGCAAGTTTGTCGCTTCTCAAACGCAATGAAAGAGCAAGGCGTTCGCAAAGGCGATGTGGTGTGTCTATACATGCCAATGGTTCCAGAAGCAGCGATTGCAATGCTGGCTTGTACACGTATTGGTGCCGTTCATACCGTAGTATTTGGCGGCTTCTCTCCAGAAGCTCTGTCAGGCCGCATTATCGACTCTAACGCGAAACTGGTCATCACTGCCGATGAAGGTGTTCGCGGTGGCCGCGCAGTTCCTCTGAAGAAAAACGTCGACGAAGCACTGACTAACCCTGAAATCAAAAACATCAGCAAAGTCATTGTGTTTAAACGAACTGGAGGTGATGTTGCATGGCATGAGCATCGCGATGTTTGGTGGCATGAAGCAACCGCAAAAGTATCCTCTGACTGTCCTCCTGAAGAGATGAAAGCGGAGGATCCTCTATTCATACTTTACACCTCAGGTTCAACAGGTAAACCAAAAGGCGTACTGCACACCACGGGTGGCTACCTTGTTTACGCGACCATGACGTTTAAATACGTGTTCGACTACCAACCAGGTGAAACTTTCTGGTGTACTGCCGATGTGGGCTGGATTACGGGTCATACTTATCTGATTTACGGACCGCTGGCGAACGGAGCGAAAACCATTCTGTTTGAAGGTGTGCCAAACTACCCTGATACAAACCGTATGAGCCAAGTCGTCGACAAGCATCAAGTCAATATCCTTTACACAGCACCAACGGCTATACGTGCTCTAATGGCAAAAGGCGATGAAGCGGTAAAAGATACTCATCGTAATAGCCTTCGCATCATGGGCTCAGTGGGTGAACCTATCAACCCAGAAGCTTGGGAGTGGTACTACAAAACCATCGGTAATGAGAAGTCTCCAATTGTCGATACTTGGTGGCAGACAGAAACTGGCGGTATTTTGATTACGCCACTTCCGGGCGCAACAGACTTGAAACCGGGCTCAGCGACTCGTCCATTCTTCGGGGTGCAACCAGCGCTAGTTGATAACATGGGTGAAATCGTGGACGGTGCAGCTGAAGGTAACCTAGTCATTCTTGACTCTTGGCCGGGTCAAATGCGTACCGTGTATGGTGACCACGAACGTTTTGAGCAAACCTACTTCTCTACCTTTAAAGGCATGTACTTTACTGGTGACGGTGCTCGCCGTGATGAAGACGGTTATTACTGGATCACAGGTCGTGTGGATGACGTACTCAACGTATCCGGTCACCGCATGGGTACGGCTGAGATCGAATCGGCTCTAGTCGCATTCGAGAAAATTGCTGAAGCAGCTGTTGTAGGTGTACCTCACGACATTAAAGGCCAAGCAATTTACGCTTACATCACGCTCAATGATGGTGTGTATCCAACGGCGGAACTGCACAAAGAAGTGAAAGACTGGGTGCGTAAAGAGATTGGCCCTATCGCAACACCAGATGTGCTGCACTGGACAGATGCGCTACCGAAAACACGTTCAGGTAAAATCATGCGTCGTATTCTACGTAAGATTGCAACTGGCGATACCGGAAACTTGGGTGATACCTCTACCCTAGCGGATCCAAGCGTTGTCGATAAACTGATCGCAGAGAAAGCCGAACTGGTGTAACCAACCACATAGCAAAAGTCTAAAAGTAGAAAGCCCCAATTCATTGGGGCTTTTCTTTGTCTCGACATCAATATTTGTCTCAATATTAGTCTCGCCAACTTCACTCAATTAGTTAAATTGGTAGGTATATGACGCAATAACACGTTTATCGGCTTCATCTAAGTAAGTGTTGTTGTCCATCAGAAAACTCATCAAGCTGAATGAGTGGTTCTTATTTGCCAGATAGCTAACGCCACCACCAAGGAAGTATCCTTTGTAGTTTTCACCTTCATCGTTTTCAGAACCATAAGTGCCCGCAGCAAAGCCCATTAATGTCACTTCTTGAGATAGTGGTTTCAAACCAAAAGCACCGACATAGCCACTACTACCTGCAGAGTCAGCCATATAAAAGCCATTTTCAGCACTTGGCGTACCCACGAAGTTTACGTCTGAACATGCACTAGCGCTGTTACCATCACAACGAGGAGACTCACCATCGTTGTAGGTGTAACCCGCCATTGGGAACAACTGAAGACCCAAAGGTTCAATACCAAATAAACTCATAGGAATAAAGGTACCCACACTATAATTCGTTTGTGTTGCTCCGTTAGTGTATTCATTCTTACCAAAGTTAAAGTTCAAGATACCAACTGGAAATAACCAAGAGCCACCCACACGCCATTCACTCGCATCTGAATTAAGTCGAACATTAATCTTTCTCGCAGGATCAAACGCTAATGAACCGGAAAGAGAGACGTTTGAGTCATCGAAATCATAGTTATTCGCATAAGACACTCCCACTTTGGTTACTACCTTGGTTGGGTCATCGGCTAACTTAGATTCATTATCTTTAATATCTGAGCTCGGTGCTGCTTGCACTGCACTAGCGAAAACTAACGTTGCTATCGATATAAATGGGGCTGTTTTCATTTTTAAATACCTTCATTGAGAAGAAATGCTTGATGCAGGAGTCTGCCCCCTTCAATCAAATTCGCTCTTCTACTAGACCACTGACTTGAGTGTAAGAACACTTTTTAAAGCCGAATTCATAAACTATAGTTTCTGATTGAGTCTTGAATATCAGATTAATAACAATATTCTGAATTTTCAGACAAATCTGATATTGGCTTGCTCATAAAAGAATGAAAGGCTTATGGATCGGCCTACTGTGTGCTGTTCCTTCCATTTCATCTATACTTAAAAGCCAAATAAAAGTGATAAGACCAGTAATTTGCTGCCATTTGCTGTGAATTAGCTATAATCTTGGTCAATTTGAAAATTTCTACGAATTTTTGACAAAAAATAGTGTCGAATACGAGAAGATTCTCAAGAATCTCCGATTCGCTCCACATTAGAGGAAGATAACGACACAATGGCTGCCAAATCACGCATTCTTGTCCTAAACGGCCCCAACCTAAACCTTTTAGGTTTACGTGAGCCGACACATTATGGTTCTAACACCTTAGAACACATTGTCACGACGTTGCGTGAAAATGCAGAAAAAGCAGGCGTTGAGTTGGAACATCTTCAATCTAATCGCGAATATGAGTTGATAGAAGCTATTCATCAGGCTCATGGAAATGTGGATTTCATTATTATCAACCCAGCAGCATTTACGCACACAAGTGTCGCTATTCGTGACGCTTTGCTCGGCGTTGCCATTCCGTTTATCGAAGTGCATTTGTCGAACGTGCATGCTCGTGAGCCATTCCGCCATCACTCTTACTTGTCCGATAAGGCACAAGGAGTAATTTGTGGTCTGGGCGCACAAGGTTATGAATTTGCTTTATCTGCAGCAATCAAAGCTCTGCAGGCAAAGTAACCAAACACTCTGCAGTCCTAACGGATTGTCTTACTCAACAAGATAAAAGAGAAAAGAAACAATGGATATTCGTAAAATCAAGAAGCTAATCGAGTTAGTTGAAGAATCAGGCATCGCTGAATTAGAAATTTCAGAAGGCGAAGAGTCGGTACGAATCAGTCGTCACGGTGTTGCTGCGCCAGCACCAATTCACTATGCGGCACCAGCTCCTGTAGCTGCACCTGCACCAGTCGCGGCACCTGCTCCTGCAGCACCAGCGGCATCAGCAGAGCCAAGTGCGCCAGCAGGTCATAGCGTTCTTTCTCCAATGGTTGGTACGTTCTACCGCTCTCCAAGTCCAGATTCAAAACCATTCATCGAAGTGGGTCAAAAAGTGTCTGTTGGCGATACTCTATGTATCGTTGAAGCGATGAAAATGATGAACCAAATCGAATCAGACAAATCTGGTGTTGTTACTGCGATCCTACTTGAAGACGGTCAACCTGTTGAATTCGACCAACCACTTGTTGTTATCGAATAATAGAGGCCTTTTCTATGTTAGATAAAGTAGTCATCGCGAACCGAGGTGAAATTGCACTTCGTATTCTTCGCGCATGTAAAGAATTAGGGATCAAAACGGTTGCTGTTCACTCAACAGCAGACCGCGATCTAAAACATGTATTGCTAGCAGATGAGTCTATCTGTATCGGTCCAGCGTCAAGCATGGAAAGTTACCTAAACATTCCACGCATCATTTCTGCTGCAGAAGTGACAGGTGCTGTTGCGATTCATCCAGGATACGGCTTCCTATCTGAGAACGCAGACTTTGCTGAACAAGTAGAGAAAAGCGGCTTTATTTTCGTTGGCCCTAGAGCAGAAACCATTCGCCTAATGGGTGACAAAGTTTCAGCAATCAACTCAATGAAAAAAGCTGGCGTACCTTGTGTTCCGGGTTCTGACGGTCCTTTGGACAATGACGAAGCGAAAAACAAAGCTCACGCTAAACGCATTGGTTACCCAGTCATCATTAAAGCGTCTGGCGGCGGCGGCGGTCGTGGTATGCGTGTTGTTCGCTCTGAAGCAGAACTCGTTAACGCGATCAGCATGACTCGTGCAGAAGCAAAAGCGGCCTTCAACAACGACATGGTTTACATGGAAAAATTCCTAGAAAACCCTCGCCACGTTGAAGTTCAGGTGCTTGCTGATGGTCAAGGTGGCGCAATCCACTTAGGTGAACGTGACTGTTCAATGCAGCGTCGTCACCAGAAAGTTGTTGAAGAAGCTCCGGCTCCAGGTATCACTGAAGAGATGCGTAAGTACATCGGTGAACGTTGTACTCGTGCATGTATCGAAATCGGCTACCGCGGTGCTGGTACATTCGAATTCCTATACGAAAATGGTGAGTTCTACTTCATCGAAATGAACACGCGTATTCAGGTTGAACACCCAGTAACAGAAATGGTAACTGGCGTAGACTTGATTAAAGAGCAACTTCGTATTGCGGCTGGTCAACCTCTGTCATTTACTCAAAGTGACATCAAGATCCGCGGCCATGCAGTTGAGTGTCGTATCAATGCTGAAGACCCAGTACGCTTCCTGCCAAGCCCAGGTAAGATTACTCGTCTACACACTCCGGGTGGTATGGGCGTTCGTTGGGAATCGCACATTTACTCTGGTTACACAGTTCCACCGTACTACGATTCAATGATCGGTAAACTGATCACTTTCGGTGAGAACCGTGATGTAGCAATCGCACGTATGCGTAACGCGCTGAACGAAATGATTGTAGAAGGCATCAAGACAAACGTACCTCTACAACAAGACATCATGAAGGATGAGAACTTCCAACATGGTGGCGCGAACATTCACTACCTAGAGAAAAAACTGGGTATGAATAAGTCTTAATAGACAAATTGAAAGAAATGCCCACTTCGGTGGGCATTTTTATTTCTGTGATTTTTTCTTTTGTGGCTTTTTTTGTGATGGCCGTCATTAACGAACAAAGTTGCAGCAGCATCAGTGCGAGAGTAAACTCTGCGCCAACATAAAGTACGAAGAGAGCAATAACATGCCTTGGATTCAAATTAAGCTTAACGCGACCAATGAAAACGCCGAACAAATTAGCGATATGCTAATGGAAGAGACTGGCGCGTTATCCGTCACTTTCCTAGATGCAAAAGATACCCCTGTATTCGAACCTTTACCGGGTGAAACTCGCTTATGGGGTGATACAGACGTATTAGCTCTCTACGACGCTGAAGTTGATACAGCGCTTATCATCAGCCAAATTCGCGACAGCCAGCTTCTTCCTGAAGGCTTTGCACATAAAGTTGAACAGATTGAAGATAAAGACTGGGAACGTGAATGGATGGATAACTTTCACCCAATGAAGTTCGGTGAACGCTTATGGATTTGTCCAAGCTGGCGTGATGTTCCTGATCCAAGCGCTGTCAACGTGATGCTCGATCCGGGTCTTGCATTCGGTACGGGTACTCACCCAACCACAGCACTGTGTCTTGAATGGCTTGAGTCCCTCGATTTAAGCGGTAAAACCGTCATCGATTTCGGTTGTGGCTCTGGCATCCTAGCTATTGCAGCTATCAAACTCGGCGCAGCAAAAGTTATCGGCATCGATATCGATCCTCAGGCACTACTCGCTTCTAAAGACAATGCTGGCCGTAACGGCGTTGAAGACCAAATCGAAGTCTATCTGCCGCAAGACCAACCTAAAGGTTTGGTTGCTGATGTGGTTGTCGCCAATATTCTTGCTGGCCCTCTACGCGAACTTTCTGGCGTCATCAAAGGGCTTATGAAACCAAATGGTCTGTTAGCAATGTCTGGCGTGCTAGATACTCAAGCCGAAGACGTCGCCAACTACTACCGAGATGAACTGCGTGTTGACCCTATTGTGGAGCTCAATGAGTGGTGCAGAATCTCTGGACAGAAATTAAGCTAAAGATAAGTTATCTGCTTAATTGATTGAAAATTGGACTATTTACAAAAACAATTTGTAAATGCTCAAATATTAGTCTTTTCACGCAGTAAAAAAATGCGTAAAATGCGCGCCCTTGCTGGTACTAAGCTGTGAAGACGTTTTGAAGATCGGAAATTATCAACTTAAGAACAATCTTATCGTTGCTCCTATGGCAGGTGTCACTGATAGACCTTTTCGTGAGTTGTGTCTTCAATATGGTGCAGGAATGGCCGTCAGTGAAATGATGTCTTCCAACCCTGCACTGTGGAATACCGATAAATCAAAAAACCGTATGGTACATGAAGGCGAATCGGGCATTCGTTCGGTACAAATTGCGGGAAGTGATCCACAGCTTATGGCTGATGCGGCTCAATTCAGTGTTGAAAACGGTGCGCAAATCATCGACATCAACATGGGCTGCCCAGCGAAAAAAGTGAATAAGAAGCTAGCCGGCTCTGCACTACTTCGTTTTCCTGATCTTATAGAAGAGATTTTAAAAACGGTGGTAGATGCGGTGAATGTCCCAGTGACACTCAAAACCCGTACTGGCTGGGATACAGACAATAAAAACTGTGTCTACATCGCTCAATTAGCCGAAAACTGCGGCATACAGGCATTAGCACTCCACGGGAGAACGCGAGCTTGTATGTACAAAGGTGAGGCCGAATACGACAGCATTAAAGCGGCGAAAGAGGCAATCAGTATTCCGGTTATCGCTAACGGTGATATCGATTCTCCGGAGAAAGCCAAATATGTGCTTGAGTACACAGGCGCTGACGCTTTAATGATTGGACGTCCTGCCCAAGGTCGTCCGTGGATTTTCCAGGAAATCCGACACTATTTGGAAAACGGCACCACAATGCCCGACCTTCCTCTTGAGGAAGTGAAAAGTATTATGCTTGGTCATGTGACAGCTCTACATGGTTTCTATGGAGAGTATTTAGGGCCACGAATCGCGCGTAAGCACGTGGGTTGGTACTTAAAAGAACATGAAGAAGCGAGTGAGTTTCGCCGTACCTTCAACGCCATAGAGGCAGCCTCGCTGCAATTGGAAGCGCTTGAAGGTTATTTTGATAACGTTGCATCATAATTAAGAGAAGAGCTAGACCGAATATGTTCGAACAAAATCTGACTTCAGAAGCTTTAACAGTAACTACAGTAACTTCACAAGACCAAATCACGCAAAAGCCACTACGTGATTCCGTTAAAGCATCTCTTAAAAACTATCTTGCTCAGTTAAATGGCCAAGAAGTAACAGAACTATACGAGTTAGTTCTAGCGGAAGTTGAACAGCCACTATTAGATACGATCATGCAGTACACTCGCGGTAACCAAACTCGCGCAGCAACTATGATGGGTATCAACCGCGGCACTCTTCGTAAGAAACTTAAAAAATACGGCATGAACTAATAAAAAGTGCTAACTAATTGAATTTAAAAAGCTCAGCTAGAAATAGTTGAGCTTTTTTATTGGTTCATTATCAAATCCTTTGTCCTGCCATCAAATTCCATTACAACACTCACGCCAAATTTCAACTAACTATTGTAGACCTCACTAACAGTTTTCACTTTTTTATCCTTTAGTCTCATATACAAATCAAAAGGCACATTGTTACATTAATGTTAACAACACAATTCATTATTCAGTTTGCTAGCCCGAATTGCCGTATTACAAGGAGTGGCTTTATGATTTTTGTCTCTTTACGCCGAATCAGCATCCGTGCTCGCTTATATCTGCTTAGTGGAATGATCACTCTGTTCCTTCTGTTTCCGCTTATGGTAATGGTGCAGGATTATCAAAGTGACCTAATAAAAGCTAAACAAACACAAACTCGCCATTTGGTTGAAAACACCCACTCTCTACTCAACCACTTCTATCAACTCCAGACTCAAGGAGCCTTGAGCGAACAACAAGCTCAAGACCAAGCCAAACAAGCCGTAGCCCAGTTGCGTTATGGAGAAGAGGACTACTTCTGGATGAATGATCTGACTCCGACAATGATCATGCACCCATTTAAACCTCAACTTGATGGAAAAAACCTTTCTGCGGTGAAAGATCCACAAGGCAAAGCCTTATTTATCGAAATGGCGAACATTGCCCGTGAGCAGGGCGAAGGAACGGTTTATTACATGTGGCCTAAACCAGGTTCAGACACTGATGTTGAAAAAGTCTCTTACGTTAAATTGTTTGAGCCGTGGGGCTGGATTGTCGGTTCAGGGGTTTATATTGATGATGTAAACGCTTTGGTTTGGCAACGTCTGCAAAGTGTATTTACTGGCTTAGCTATCGTACTGGTAGCTATGTTGACTCTTGCGTATTTGATCGGTCTAAGTATTACCAAACCATGTGTTGCGACATTGCAGGCGATGGAAGATATCGCTAAAGGTGAAGGAGATCTTACCAAACAACTTGATGCATCAGGCAAAGACGAACTTTCGCGTATCGCTCAAGCATTCAACCAGTTTACTCATAAACTTCGCCATATAGTGCTGGATATTGTTCCGGTGACTGATGGAGTGACCGATTCAGCACTTGAGCTGACTCATGTCGCTCAAAATGCGGCGGGTAAGGCAATGGAACAACAGCAATCGGTGGATACCGTTGCTTCTGCCATGAACCAACTTCACTCCAGCAATCAGGAAGTGGCTAATGCGGCACAAAATGCAGCGATTGCAGCTCAAACCGCCAATGAGAAGAGCCAGCAAGGGCGTGATGTCATTAATCAAGTATCCGTTTATATGGATTCGCTATCAGAAAGACTTACCGCTACCGACAGCAACACCCAGGCCTTAGCTAAGGAAATTCAGCAAGTAAGCGCAGTACTAGAAGTCATTTACGGCGTAGCAGAACAAACTAACCTGTTGGCTCTCAACGCAGCCATTGAAGCAGCACGAGCAGGCGAGCAAGGGAGAGGTTTTGCGGTGGTTGCTGATGAAGTGCGTTCACTGGCAACTCGCACCCAGAGCAGCACCCAACAAATAGAGCAGATCATTGCAGGGTTACAAGAGCGAGCACATCAGGTGAGCGCGTCAATGGACGAGACTCAGCTACAATCGAAAGGCACTCAGGAGCAAGCAGAGAAAGCTCAACAAGCATTGGATGATATTGATCAGCAGATTCGCCAAATCCTGCAATTGAATGAACATATAGCCGAAGCCAGTGCCCAGCAATCTTTAGCAACAGATGAAATCAGCCGTAACCTTACCCTGATAGCCGATCACAGTGCTCAAGCAGCCATTCAGGCAGAACAAGTCACGGCAGCAAGCGAGCAGCTACAAGAAAACGGACAGCGTCTAACTCACAGCTTTTCGGTATTTAAGGTTTAAAGGGGAAGTGGGCAAATGCCCACTTTTTTCTTCCTCACATCAAGCTTTTACTTATTAACACATCTATATCTTATTTTCTGACTACAATATCAGCGGCTCAATCCACTCCCACTTCCCTACTAGAAATAACTTACTTTATTTACCTCTTCGTTACTTTTTTCTCTTGAAAAACCTGTTTTTAGAGTTTATTTTCCCCATGCCAAACGATTGCGCGAGATCTTTTGTAATAAATTGGTTAGAATACGCGCCATCCGAAATCTGGAAGACTATTGATACAGATATAGGGTCTTTACCAAAACTGACCAAGCTGTAATGAATCATCATTGCCCATGAACAGTTTTGGCAAACACCTTTCGTATCAACTCCATGAATTAAAGGAAAATGGAAGCATGAGTAACGCTCGTCCAATTCGCCGCGCACTGATCAGTGTTTCAGATAAAACTGGTATCGTTGAGTTCGCCCAAGCGCTAGCACAGCGCGGTGTCGATATCCTATCTACTGGCGGTACCGCTCGCCTGCTTGCTGAAAAAGGCATCGCTGTAACTGAAGTTTCAGACTACACCGGTTTTCCGGAAATGATGGACGGGCGAGTAAAAACGCTACACCCGAAAGTTCATGGTGGCGTATTAGGTCGTCGCGGCCAAGATGATGAAATCATGGCTACTCATGGCATCAACCCTATCGATATGGTCGTTGTTAACCTTTACCCATTCGCTGAAACAGTCGCGAAAGAAGGTTGTACGCTGGAAGATGCTGTTGAAAACATCGATATCGGTGGTCCAACAATGGTTCGTTCTGCAGCGAAAAACCATAAAGATGTGACTATCGTAGTTAACGCTTCAGATTACGACCGCGTTATTGCTGAAATGGATGCGAACGAAAAATCTCTGACACTTGCTACTCGTTTTGACCTAGCTATCGCAGCATTCGAGCACACAGCGGCATACGACGGCATGATCGCGAACTACTTCGGCACTATGGTTCCATCTTACGGTGAGAATAAAGAGGGTGACGATGAGTCTAAATTCCCTCGCACATTCAACATGCAGTTCGAGAAGAAACAAGACATGCGCTACGGTGAAAACAGCCACCAAGCAGCGGCTTTCTATGTTGAAGCGAATCCGCAAGAAGCGTCTGTTTCTACAGCTAAGCAAATTCAAGGTAAAGCGCTTTCTTACAACAACATCGCAGATACAGATGCTGCGCTAGAGTGTGTTAAAGAGTTCGCTGAACCCGCTTGTGTGATCGTAAAACACGCCAACCCATGTGGTGTAGCGCTAGGTAAAGATATTCTAGAAGCCTACAACCGCGCTTACCAAACTGACCCAACGTCAGCATTCGGCGGCATCATCGCACTCAACCAAGAGCTAGACGCAACAACAGCTTCAGCTATCGTTGAACGTCAATTCGTTGAAGTGATCATCGCGCCAAAAGTTTCTGCTGAAGCGATTGAAGTTATCGCAGCGAAGAAAAACGTTCGTCTACTTGAGTGTGGTGAATGGTCAACGAAAACAACTGGCTTTGATGTTAAACGCGTTAACGGCGGCCTTCTTGTTCAAGATCGCGACCAAGGTATGGTTTCACTTGATGACCTGAAAGTGGTTTCTAAGCGTCAACCAACAGAAGAAGAGCTAAAAGATGCCCTATTCTGCTGGAAAGTCGCAAAATACGTGAAATCAAACGCAATTGTTTACGCAAAAGGCGATATGACAATTGGTGTCGGCGCAGGCCAAATGAGCCGCGTATACTCAGCTAAAATTGCCGGCATCAAAGCAGCAGACGAAGGTCTTGAAGTTGCGGGTAGCGTAATGGCTTCTGACGCATTCTTCCCATTCCGCGATGGTATCGACGCAGCCGCAGAAGCTGGCATTAAGTGCGTAATTCAACCGGGTGGCTCAATGCGCGATGACGAAGTAATTGCAGCAGCAGACGAACACGGCATGGCGATGATCTTTACGGGTATGCGCCATTTCCGCCACTAATTTTTACTCTTCATATTTGGCGTTGTAGCGGCATTAACGGCTTTCTCCCTCCCCAGTCACATAGATATCTATGCTTCTGGGGAAGTGCTCAATTGTCGCCTAGCTACATCACCAACTATTTTGAGTAAACATTTTTGATATTTTTGCATTTTAAATATCTGATATTTTGAAATGCGTTAGAGCAAACCAATAGCTTTAGTTCAAGGAAAAAAGTGCGCAGTTTATAAGCATAAATGAGCTCTTTTGACACAGAAATAATGGCATTGGCGCAGCTATAAGGATTTTAAAGAATGAATGTATTAATTATTGGTTCCGGCGGCCGTGAACATGCGCTTGGTTGGAAAGTTGCCCAAAACCCGAACGTTAAAAACATCTTTATCGCACCGGGTAATGCAGGTACAGCTCTTGAACCTAAACTGCAAAATGTGGCGATTCAGGTAGAAGATGTTACTGGTTTAGTGGCATTCGCACAAGAAAACGCCATTGACTTAACGATTGTTGGCCCAGAAGCGCCACTCGTTATCGGTGTGGTTGATGCTTTCCGTGCAGCAGGCTTACCAATTTTTGGCCCAACCCAAGCCGCGGCTCAATTAGAAGGTTCAAAAGCGTTCACTAAGGATTTTCTAGCTCGTCACAACATTCCAACGGCGGCATATGCAAACTTCACGGAAATTGAGCCAGCATTGGCTTACGTTCGTGAACAAGGTGCGCCTATCGTTGTTAAAGCAGATGGCCTTGCAGCTGGTAAAGGCGTTATCGTTGCGATGACGCTGGAAGAAGCAGAAGATGCGATTAAAGACATGCTCGCTGGCAATGCATTCGGTGATGCTGGCAGCCGTGTTGTTGTGGAAGAGTTCCTTGATGGTGAAGAAGCAAGCTTCATCGTAATGGTTGATGGCGTTAATGTGTTACCTATGGCCACCAGCCAAGACCATAAGCGTGTAGGCGACAAAGATACAGGTCCTAACACTGGTGGTATGGGTGCTTATTCTCCAGCTCCAGTGGTTACTCAAGAAATTCATGACCGTATCATGCAGGAAGTAATTTACCCAACAGTACGCGGCATGGCTGCAGAAGGTAATCCATACACAGGTTTCTTGTATGCTGGCCTTATGATTGACAAAGCGGGTACACCTAAAGTTATCGAATACAACTGCCGCTTCGGCGATCCAGAAACTCAACCTATCATGATGCGTATGCAATCAGACCTAGTTGAACTTTGTCTGGCCGCTATTGATGGCAAGTTAGACCAAATGGAATCTAAGTGGGATCCACGCGCTTCTATCGGTATTGTACTTGCTGCGGGTGGATACCCTGGCGATTACAACAAAGGTGATGTGATTTCTGGCTTACCAACAGTTGAAGTTGAAGGTCAAAAAGTTTTCCACGCTGGTACAACTGACAAAGACGGCAATGTTGTGACTAACGGTGGTCGCGTTCTATGCGCAACGGCACTGGGCAATACAGTATCTGAAGCACAGCAACGCGCTTATGAGTTAACTAAACAAATTCAGTGGGACGGTGTGTTCTACCGTAATGACATCGGCTACCGTGCTATCGCGCGCGAGCAACAAGCTGATAAGTAATAGCTAAAGCAATTAAGATTAAGGCGCTGTGGAAACTCAGCGTCTTTTTTATTGGTTGGAAACTCAAAAAACGTTATTCAGTTATCAACTGAGGCCTTTCGATACAGTCGTGATCGTCATCTGCAAGAATGAGCAATTCATCGATATAAACGGTGTTATTGCGGATTTTCCCTAGAAAACCAATGTAGTTATCCAGCGTAGACAAACGGCTCATAACGAAATTCGGAAGAGTATGGTTAAACTCAACCTTGTTGTAATCGGGCCCGTTGCAACGTTCAAATGTTGAACCATCCCAATACCCCTGAATAAGCTCAAGACCTTGTTTATTTTGGTCTTTAGTCATTTTGGTAATGGCTTTTGCTTCTAAAACGTAGCGTTCTAATTGCCCTTCGTTGAGAGGTAAAATTTTCTTGTTCACTCGGTACTGCTGATATACCGCTTCGCCATCCTTATTAAAACGGACATGTGCAGTATAAGGTACCAAGTCACCATCTTTGAGTTGCTCACCTTTACGAACCACTTCACGCACACTTCCTTCATCCCAACGGTAAGAGGTTTCATACCAGCCATAGGTTTCAGAGGTAACATGATCAGAAGCAGATAAAGCTTGAGATGCACTTTCGGTGTACCAGTAATAACTGGTTGCATCTCCGGTACGTTGACCACCAGAAAACTGACTCATTTGAGCGAAGTTAGATGTGTCGACGGAAGAAGAACATCCCGCAATAAGAGTGGCAGCGATAACAGAGGAAAGAATTTTTTTCATAGAAAAGAACGCCGAGATAAGACTACCTCGGCGTAGTATAGATTACTTAACAGAATCTTTCAGTGCTTTACCTGCTACGAATGCAGGTACATTAGCTGCAGCGATTTGAATCTCAGCACCAGTTTTTGGGTTACGGCCAGTGCGAGCTGCACGATGATTTACTTTGAATGTACCAAAACCAATTAGTTGAACTTGGTCACCATCTTTTAGTGCACCTTCAACTGCGCCTAGAGTCGCTTCAAGAGCAGCTTTAGCTTGAGCTTTAGATAGGTCTGCTTTTTCTGCGATAAAGTCGATTAATTGGGTCTTGTTCATTAGTTTTCCCTTCTGATAGGTTATCGAATTCGCTTCACTCTAAAGCATAAGTGCCCCAGCTGGCAAAGGTTTGTCACGCAAGATCTGCTTATCTGACGTAGTTTTAACCATATTCTGAGCATTAACTCACAATTTGCTAAATCAATTGGCTGCATATCCCCTTGCTTTACCGCAAAAAAGCCTTATTAAATAAGCATCAATGTGTTGAAACATCTGAAATATTAGGGTGTATTTCGCTCTCTTACCTAAGGAGTACTCATGTTTCTACTCACGATTTACGTCTTGATTGCGATTGGCGTGTCGTTTATTTGTTCGATTCTTGAAGCCGTGATACTCAGTATTACACCAAGTTATTTGGCACAGTTACGTCAACAAAATCATCCTTGCGCACAAAAACTGGAACGCCTAAAAGCCGATATTGACCAACCTCTGGCCTCAATTTTGACGCTAAACACCATTGCGCATACAGCAGGGGCTGCGGGAGCGGGCGCTCAAGCATCTGTCGTATTTGGCAGTCAGTGGCTGGGGTTATTTTCTGCCATATTAACGCTGGGTATCCTTTTTCTTTCAGAAATAGTGCCTAAAACTATTGGTGCAACTTACTGGCGACAACTTGCTCCGTTTACCGCAAAGATCCTGAACTGGATGGTATTGTTGCTTTTGCCTTTCGTTTGGATGTCTAAAAAGATCACTCATGTGCTTACTCGCAACCGAACAACGCCCAAAGTTCGTGATGAGTTGTCAGCGATGGCTCAGCTCGCCAATGAGAGTGGCGAGTTTACTTCTGGTGAATCCAAAATTCTCTACAACTTATTGAACATTCAAAACGTGCCGGCAATTCAGGCAATGACACCGAGAAGAGTGCTTTTTAGAGTTGATGCCACAATGACCATCAATGAGTTTTTGTCCCAACACAAAAACACACCGTTTTCCCGACCACTGATCTATAGCGAGAACAAAGACAACATCCTTGGTTTTGTGCACCGATTAGAGCTGTTTAGATTGCAACAAAAAGGAAAAGGGGAAAAGCAAATAGGCAGTGTTATGCGGCCATTGCATGTTCTGCTGAACACTATCTCTTTACCCAAGGCTTTTGAGCAAATGATCGAAAACCGTTCACAACTGGCGATGTTGGTTGACGAATATGGAACTGTTCAAGGTCTGTTAACGTTGGAGGATATTTTTGAGAATTTGATTGGTGAAGAGATTATTGATGAAGCTGACCGTACAACCAACATGCAAAAATTAGCGGTTGAACGCTGGGAGCGCTGGAAACAAGCACACCGTGTGATTGAAAGTCGCGACAATGACGAGTAACTGAGTGAGATTGCCCTTAGCGCAACTCACTCAGGGCAATATAAAAAAGAATGGTTACTTAACCCGCAAGAGATGATGCGTCTGTTGGTCAAAGTGAAAAATACGAACCTGAGATCGTTGCATATCCTCGACCTGTTCTAGCATCACGGGAGTGTAATTACGACGCTTCATCCACTGTAAAGGTTCTTGAAAACTATCTTCGTTGATAACAAAGGATTCATCTTTCAATCTCGATTCCGATATTCGAATCACCCAGATACGCGAATGAAAATCTAACGCTCGAACAACCTTGCTACTTACTGCACTTTTCAACTGCACTATTTTTTTAGATAGAAACATAGCTCGTTAAACCTAAACAGAGTTAGAGAGTCACACCAATATTGCTCACGCCTTCATCACGAAGTTCTTGGCGTAAATCTTTAATTAGATTGATATCACGACCTTCAGCTTCACGCAGCGGACGATAAATTGCCCACTGAACGTCCCATTCAGCATAAACGGCTTCGTTCTGCTTTTGGTTTTCGTTAGTGATCTCTTCACCCGTTTGAGCTTCTTCCAATTGAGCGACAGTGGTTACCGATATCTGGCTGACTTCTAACATGTTTTCAAACAGGTAGTCACGGTCTAGCAGGCCGTGTAGCAAGGTAGACAAAGCCACACAAGCATCGATAGCAGGATAAACAGCATACATATCGAAATCTTCAGAATTCGGGATAATCTCTTCTAATTTCTCTAATTGATGCTCAAAGTTTACTTTGGCCGTTTTGACTGTGAGCTGCTCCCACACGCTGTCTAAAATATCGCGATATACACGGGCATGAGCAAATTCAGTATTTTCACAAAACATGGCATAGTTAGGGTACATACGCTCACACAAGCAAGCCATGAAGGTAATTTGTTGCCAAGGCTCGAACTTTTCTAGACGAACCTGTACAGGATTTTGGAGCATAAGCACTCAACCGTTGAGGAAAATAGACAGCGGAAGTGTACTGGATAACCAACGGGGAAAAAAGCCGCTCTTATGAACAATTTCACTCACAAGCTTTATATTTTGACAGAACAAAACGACGTTTATCGAGAAAACGTTGAATCATTGATGCTTGAAGACTTAGTCATCACAGAACAAAGAGAAGAAGCGTCGATACTTTTGGCTGCGCCTCCCATGGCTGCGAAATGCCTTGATGATTTCCCAAAGCTAGAATGGCTGCAATCCGCTTATGCAGGTGTGGATGCTTTAACCGCACTTCATCTTCGAAAAGACTATGAGCTGACCAATGTGAAGGGCATCTTCGGCCAGCAAATATCCGAATATGTTTTAGGTTACACAATTAGCCATTTCCGTCACTTTGCAACGTATGAGAAGAAGCAAGCTCAACATCAATGGCAGCAACACTTATATCAATCCCTTGATACCAAGGTGATGCTCATACTCGGCACTGGTTCTATCAGTTCTCACCTCTCTTCAGCAGCCGCGGCACTAGGTATCAAGGTGATAGGCGTGAATACGACGGGGATTCCTGCAAAATCGGGAAGATTTCATGATACTTACCATATCAATGAACTCGAAAACGCCATGAAATGCGCTGATATCGTCGTTAACACCTTGCCAAATACCGCAGAAACTAAAGGGTTGTTAAACGCTAAAACATTGGGTTACTGCTCAAACGCTCTGCTGTTTAATGTTGGACGCGGTGCTATTTTGATTGAAGAAGATTTGATTCCTGCTATCGAACATGGGCATATCACACACGCCTTTCTTGATGTCTTCATCAATGAGCCACTAATACCAGAACACCCTTTCTGGCAACATAGTAGTATCACTATCACACCACACATAGCAGCCTTGAGTTTTCCACATCAGGTGGTTGAAATTTTTGCTCACAACTATCGTTTATGGAGAGAGCGCTTGTGGCGAGATGGCTTCCAACTAGAAAATCGAATTGATTTTGATAAAGGCTACTGATGTTAGATCTTCTACTTAGGGAAATCAGAACTTGTGATGTATGTGCTCACTCACTTCCCTTAGGTGCAAACCCGGTTATTCAGGCTAGCAAAGAGGCTAAGTTGCTCATCATCGGGCAAGCTCCGGGAGTAAAAGTACACGAGACTTCTATTCCTTGGAATGACCCCAGTGGCAATCGACTACGAAGCTGGCTGGATATCGATAAAGAGACATTCTATAACCCAGAGAAAATTGCCATCATGCCAATGGGATTATGCTATCCCGGCAAAGGTAACAGTGGCGATTTACCGCCAAGAAAAGAATGTGCCCCACTCTGGCATCAAAGAGTGCTAGTCGAATTACCGAATATAGAAATGACCTTACTGATCGGTCAGTACGCGCAAAATTACTATCTAAAAGATAAACCCGTAACTCTCACAGAAACCGTACAGCAATGGCAAAAGTGGGCACCGAGGTTTATACCACTTCCGCACCCTTCACCTCGGAACACTCTTTGGTTAAAGAAAAACCCTTGGTTTGAAGAAGAGGTTGTGGAATACATCCGCAAGCACGTTCATTCTTGTATTTAGTCGGTAAGCTTACTCAACGACCTCGTACCCTTTGGAACGCAGGATATTGGCAAAAGCTTGTTTAGATTCGAGTTCTCCGTGAATGAGATGAATCTGCTTAGGTTTGTTTGGTATTCCTTCAACAAACTTGAGTAAGTCATCACTATCTGCATGAGCAGAATAGCCAGACATAGTATGAATGTGAGCGTTAACTGACACTTCCTCTTCATCAATCCAAACTGTTTTGTTTCCCTGTTGGATACACTTACCTAGCGTCCCCTCAGCCTGGAACCCCGCAAATATCACATCGGTTCTCTCATCAGGCAAAAGAGCTTTGAGGTAATCCATAATTCTCCCGCCTTCGCACATGCCAGAGGCAGCTACGACAATCGCCGGTTCCCCTGTTGAAACAAGACGATTCACAAGTTCTTGATGCGCTTGATGGTCGCCAACCGTAATACACTGTTCAAACGCGAGTGGATGACGATGCATTTTCAGGCGTTGTTTAGCTTCTTCTCCCCAAAGACTTCTAAATTTTTGATAAGACAAGGTGACCTTTTGCGCCATGGGTGAATCAAGAATGATAGGTAGTTTAGAATCGAGTTGATGCTCATGAATCAATTGCTCGATATCGAATAACAACTCTTGAGTTCGCCCGACACTAAATGCGGGGATCAGGATTGTGCCTCCATCAGACAAAGAGCGATCGATGATCTCTTTTAGTTTCTGAGAACGGTGCTCTACCCCTTCATGTTTGGCATCACCGTAAGTCGTTTCAATTACCAGATAGTCTGCTTTTTTAGGAGAAACCGGATCTGGCAATAACGGCGTATTGCATGGCCCTAAATCGCCAGAAAACACCACAATTTCCTGATTCGGCAATTCCACTTCTAAATACGCAGAGCCTAAGATATGACCAGCTGGATTAAATCGGCATCGGAAAGTATCGACATCAATCCAGCGATAATAATCTACCGGATGAAGAAGACGAATGATCGCTTCAATGATCGGCTTGCGAGCTTCAAACGTCAGTCCCTGCTGAATTTTAAGCCCATCATCAAGCATCAAAGGCACTAACTCAGCCGTCGCTTTGGTGCAATAAATGGGTTTATTAAACTCTTGAGTGATGAGCCAAGGCAAGCGTCCGATATGGTCAATATGAGCGTGAGTAAGCACTAACGCTTTCACGTTATCTAAAGGAAATGGTTCGGTAAGTTGCTGCGCATCCGCGCCTTGAAACATACCACAATCAATCAAAATCGAGCGGTCTCCAAACACGAGTTCGTGACAAGAACCTGTAACTGTGTGTTTACCGCCGTGGTGGATGAGTTGCATTGCCAGCACTCCCTATCTTTGTCTTTAATTTCAGAGTAATACTCAAGACAAAATTAGGAAGATTAAGATTGTGATCTTGCGGAGGAAGTCGAGTTAAACTCGATCTCCAGCTCCTTTACCTGTCGCTGTTTGGATTAAATAAGTGAAATAGTTCTTCAATGACATAGTTTGAATCATCTTCTCATCCCATTCAGCCAACTTCTCAGGTGTAGACATATCAATTTCATTAACCTGAGCTAAACCTGTGACACCGGGAAGAACCTGAAAAACACCTCTAGCTTCTCTGGCATCGATAAGCTCTTTTTGATTAAAAAGACATGGTCTAGGACCAACCAAGCTCATTTCACCTTTAACCACATTAATTAATTGAGGAAGCTCGTCCAACTTGGTTTTGCGTAAAAAGCTGCCTAGTTTCGTCACAGAGCTAGCACCAACTAAGTGCGTAGCAACCGACTGAGTATTTACCGGCATTGTACGAAATTTAATAAGTGTAAAAGGCTTCTGATTTCTGCCTACTCTCTCTTGTCTAAATATTGGAGAGCCAGTATCAAAATAACCAAGAACGCAAATAACCAATAAAATTGGCCAAAGAAACAATAAACCAAAAAAAGAAAACAAAAAGTCAAAAATACGGATCAAAATTTAAACCCCAAACGGCAAATAATCTGGTATCGATAGATTCTTAAACAGTTTCATATTGTATTGCTTTTTAAATAAGCATCCACCGTTTTCTGAATTCCATACTCAAATGAATAAGGTGGCTTCCACCCTAGTGTTTCTTCGGTATGTGATATATCAACTTGCAGGTTTCCGCATATTTTTTGAGATATTTGAGGTTTTCCAATCAATCGAGCTGCAAAATTTATCCATGACATTGGAATTGGTAACATTCGATTTGGTCTACCCATCGCTTTCGAGACGCTATCAAGAAGCTGAGAAGTCGACACATCATAACCATCAGAGACTAAAAATGTTTGGCCTTTAGCATTCGGATGCGTACAGCAAGTCGAGATCAGATCAACTAAGTTATCCAAGAAAACCAAACTTCTTTGATTACGAATAGCACCTAAAGGCAGAGGTAAGCCTTTTTCCACCCAACGCATCATAGAATAAAAATTGGCTTTAACTTCCGGACCATAGACTAGCGGTGGACGAATAACTACCACTTCAAGCCCTGTCTCTTTTGCGATGTCCCACAGCCCTTTTTCTGCTTCATACTTACTAAGTCCATAAGGATCAGTAGGAACTTGATTTGATTGGCTAACAAAAGGAGCATCCGAAGGTGTAAATTCACCATTTACTTTTATCGAGCTGATAAAAACAAGGCGTTTAACACCGTTCTTTGCGGCTTGACGCGCCAAATTTAGTGTTCCGAAGGTATTTACACCTCGGTAAGCATCAATTGGTGATTCTATATTTTCTTTCATTTGATGCACGCGTGCCGCACAATGAACGACACAATCAACACCTTGAAGAGCCTCTCTCCAGTCTGTGTCTTCTGATATTTCACTTTTGAAAATAGAAATATCGTCAATGCTCTTACTACGCGATTGACCTATAACAGCCCAGCCTTTAATGACGGCCATTTGGACAATCGAATGACCGACTAACCCTGATGCTCCAGTTACTAATAGTTTCAAAGTGATTCCCACGAAAGTTTAAAGTGAAAACGTGACAAAGAGTCATTGGTATGTGCAAAGTCTATCACACTGAACGCTAGCTTATCGTACTCAAGAGTTTTACAATCTGGGCGATATAAAATAATAGACTCCACATAACAACTCATCTGTTGGCGAATAATTATAAGGCAAGCTGTAGCGCAATGTTCACACCTATTCGAATTCTACTTAACGCACAACGACATAATAAACGTATTATCACTCTGATTTACGATATTTTAGCGATATTTGCCTCGCTACTTGCTGCGCATGCCTTAAGGCTGGATACACTGACTTTTGATATAGGTTCTCGAGAGTTACTCAGCATGATAACGACTGCTGTAGTGACTATTGTGTGCTTTGTGAAACTGGGAATGTACCGAGCGGTGTTGCGTTACATGATGTTACCAGCCATAGGCTATATCTTTCTATCTGTACTGATATCAGCGATTACGCTAGCTCTTAGTGGATTTTTCTTTCAAGCATTTATTCCTCGCAGCGTTCCTTTTATTTACGCAGGATTGGCAACATTAACTCTTGGAGGTCCAAGACTTTTCATCCGAACCGTATACTACCATTACTACAAAAGACAAAAACCTAATGTTCTAATCTATGGAGCGGGCTCTACTGGACGAGACTTGGCCTACTCTCTAATCCAAGGGGGTGAATATCATCCGGTAGCAATTTTGGATGACGACACCAGTAAAGTTGGCCAGATCATGTTTGGTATTCGAGTGCATCACTCTAGCGAGTTTGCGAATATTCAGTCTCTCTACCAACCCGTCAAACTCTTGCTTGCCATCAACAATATCAACAAGGGAAAGCGCCTGCGTTTGGTTGAGAAGCTTTCTAGCTGGCCAATCGAAGTACAATCGGTTCCTTCGGTGGAAGACATTGCAACAGGTAAGGCACAGGCAACTGACGTACAGGATCTCGATGTGGCAGATCTATTAGGAAGAGCACCCGTTGACCCAGATAAAGAATTGTTAAGAAAAAACATCATTGGCAAAAGTGTTCTAGTAACAGGTGCCGGTGGCTCTATTGGGTCTGAGCTTTGTCGTCAGATATTGGCACAAAAACCAAAAACCTTGGTTCTTTTTGAACTGAACGAATATAACCTCTATAAAATTGATCAAGAACTAAAAAGTATTAAAGCGAACATCAAAGGTGAGACAGAGATAATTACCGCCCTCGGTTCAGTGCAAAACGAAAACCGACTGTTTAATATTATGACAACTTACCAAGTAGAGACGGTATACCATGCAGCAGCTTATAAACATGTTCCCATTGTTGAAGATAATATTGTTGAAGGTGTTCGCAATAACGTATTCGGCACGCTCTGTTGTGCTAGAGCAGCAATACGAGCTGATGTCGCTAACTTCACGCTTATTTCCACTGATAAAGCTGTACGTCCGACAAATATAATGGGAACCACCAAGCGCATGGCTGAGTTGGTGTTACAGGCTTTAGCTGATACTGACACCAAGACATTATTTACCATGGTAAGATTTGGTAATGTATTAGGCTCTTCCGGATCAGTTGTCCCGCTGTTTAAAAAACAAATTCGATGTGGTGGCCCGGTAACTGTTACACACCCAGAAATCATTCGTTACTTTATGCTTATTCCAGAAGCCGCCCAGCTAGTAATTCAAGCAGGCGCGATGGGCCGTAATGGGCAAGTTTTTGTTCTGGATATGGGCGAGCCTGTCAAAATCGTCGATCTAGCCAAACGAATGATTCACCTCATGGGAATGAAAGAATTCTACGATGGCAACAGCGATGATGGCGATATCGAAATAAAGTTCACTGGATTGAGGCCAGGCGAAAAACTGTACGAAGAGTTGTTGATAGGTGACAATGTCGAGGGTACAAGCCATCAAAAAATCATGACGGCTTCTGAGGACAAACTTAGTTGGGAAGAAATGGAAATACTTTTAAAAGAGCTAGATACGTGTTGCCATAGTTTTGATGTCGAATGCATTAAGCGCTTATTAATTGAAGCACCGACGGGTTATACGCCTAAAAGTGCTTGATAAACATTAAGAGTTTTTTCAAACACAATTTCTTGGGAAAACTCTTGTTCTACTTTCTTCCGGCCATTTTTGCCAAATTTGACTAGCTTGTTGCTATCTACAATTAAAGCCTCTAGATAATTAGCTAAAGACTCAGGATTATTAGGAGTGACTAAATATCCATTGTAATCGTGGCTGACAATTTCACGACAACCAGCAACATCTGTAGTGACAATCGCCCTCTGACATGATGCGGCTTCAATTAATATTCTTGGTACACCTTCACCATAAGTTGTAGGCAAACATATAATGTCATTCTGGCTAATCAATTTGGGCATATCTTTCACATTACCAAGCCAATTAATGTCACCATTATTCGCCCAAGCTTCGATTTGACTCAGAGGTATCGCGGATGAAACATCATTATCAATAATCCCAGCGACATTGAGTGAGAAATGACAGCCCCGCTCTTTTAACAGTCTCTGTGCATCAACCAAACAGCTTAGCCCTTTGTCTTGCAAAAGACGAGCAGCAAAAAGTATCGAACCATTATTTGGCGGTGATGACGGTCTAAAACGGTTTAAGTCGATCCCTGCCCCCTTGATGACCGTCCCATTACAGTACTTAAGAATACCAAGTGATTTGAATAACTCACTATCTTCGCTATTTTCAAATACAAAATGAGATTGTGGTGTCGATATCATCTTATATAACACAGTGATCAAACGCTTTAATATAATAAACTTATAGGCAGATGAACTGAACACAGCTCCAAGTCCCGTAATACTATAAATAATCGGTTTATACAAAAAAAGTCGATTCAATAATCCAGCATAAATGTTGGGCTTAATAGTAATACTGTGAATCAAATCTGGATTAATATCTTTAAGCAATTTCCCAAGCTGATTAAAGCTCATGAATTCGTTGAAAAAATTAATACTTTTCCGTTTCACATTTAGGTGGTAACACTGATACCCCTTGTCTAATAATACATTTTGAATATCTTTATCGCTAAAATTACTAACAATATGAATGGAATAACCTAAAGATTTAAAATACTCTGCACGTTCAACCCAATGTAAATTAAAGTACCAATCTACATTGATAACAAAAGCAACCACTTTACTCATATTTACCTTTACGCCCAATTATCCCGTGAAAGATACCTTTAATTATATATTTAAAGTGTTGTATTCTTGGCTTTAAAAAGCAACAGAAGATTATGGCTTGTGCGCTAGATTTAAAAAACGTATATCTTTTCCAAGCTAAAGATATATATGGACGACGTAAGAGAATATAAAAATTTCTATAATAATAATAATGGCGTAAAGGATTATGTGTTGTAAAATTACGACTCAATATACTTAAAGGAGCATCTCCGACTTTGTGATACATCATCTCTCCTAGTGCAACTATACAAACTAAATCTTTACTTTTAGCTCTATAACACCACTCTATATCAACACAATCAATAAATAGTTCTGAATCCATCAAGCCAACAACATTAAGTGCAGAGACAGAAATAAGGCAACCTGAAGCTATAATAAAATCAGATTGAGTGAAATCGTCACTATCACTTACTGGACGTAATTTTACCAACTTCCTATCTTTTGTTAAAGAAATAACACTTTTTTCTTTAGTGTCAACATCTATATGAACAGGCCCTACTGCTGCTATACTTAAACCACTCAACTCAGCTTTATTTCTAGCATTTAATAGATTTCCTACGAACCCCTCTGAAATAGCACTATCTTGATCAAATAATATTAAATTTTCGAAACCTAAATCAACAACGTTCTTAATACCCACATTCTGAGCATTAGCTATACCGGTATTACTTACCAGAGGTATCCAAGAAATATTTCCGCTATCATTTTTTTTAAATTAGATGACCCATTATCAACAACAAAAACTCTATCAACTTGCATTGATAAACTAGCCAACAATTGGTTAAGTACGACTTCATCGGGGTTATAAGTAACAACAATTGCAGCAATTGACTCGCCTAAATTATCCATTTTCAATACCACTAAAAATTAGCTGACAAGAAAACATCCACCTAAAAAGGTGGATAATAAAAAAGCCAACTATCTAAATTCCCATCTCTTTCTTAAAATGAATTCGCAATTGAACTAAAACTGGATTATGTTCTAATTGCAAACAATAATTACGTATAGCATCTGAACCATATATACTTCTTAGTTTCTGACCAGCTTTTTCCATATGAATAAGGCGTTCCTCGTCCTCAATACTCTTCGATTTGGCATGGAAAACAAATGTGTTTGTAGCGATGGCCAATTCATATCCAGCATTATACGCCCTTAAACAATAATCGTTTTCTTCTCCGTAATAGCGCTCAAAGTTAACATCGTCGAAATAGCCAATCTTTCTTATAACTTCTGCTTTGATACAAATACAAAAGCCATGAATCAATGGAACCGATGGATAACCTTTAACTTTAAAACTTTCCGCTATTTCATTCATCCGATTGGGTGTTAAATTTGATGGTAGATTATTAATTGCTGTTTGTCCTTTTGTACCTTTAATATCAGGCACAGATTGTGAACTTGCAGCATTAGAAATAGGGCCAACTATTCCTATCTCATTACTTGAATATGCCAAAGTAGCCAACTTCACATCCCAATTTGGAGTAACTATAGCATCACTATTTAGCAATATTTTAAAATCTGACACTGATGATGACAGTCCTAAATTTGCTGACTTGGTGTACCCTAAATTATCTACATTTTCTATTAAATTGACTTTATGTAATTTTGAAAACTCTCGCAAATAGTTTGTGGTTTCTTCATCAGAGTTATCATTTACAATAGTAACTTCAGATACATTTCCTGAATATTCAAACACAGAATTCAAACATTTGGTAACATCTTCCAAGGCATTATAAACACATATAATTACGCCAATACTAACATTGTGGGGCAATGTGGTACCAAGGTTTCTATACTGAGTTTGCTCGTAATTAAAATTTGGTTTGCAGTACTTACTTAACGCTTTGAGAGATTTAGGAGCAGTAAGATATCTAGATTTTTTATGCTCAAAAATTTCAAAACCTTCAGAGTTTCTCACAGAATAACCAGTATCAAATGAGATCGTTACAATGTACCTCGCTCTGCTGAAGTGCGAAGGTGACCGAAAGTTGATCCCTCCTTGAGCCAACCTTCAGTTCATGCCACCAAATACGATAAAAATCATGAACCTTTTCATATTTGGGTTTTACTAAATATAAGTTAGTTTCATACATTCCGTAATTTCGAGGAAAGCCCTTCTTCTTATATCGCTCGATTTGATTTCTAATTTTATCAACCGAATCTTTCCCACGCTCAATACAAGCTTCTGCTTCATCATAAAGACAGTTACGTAACGGGTGACGAACAAGAGACAATTCAAAATTTGATCTATCGAACTCTTCTACTTTGTTTCCCAAACGATAATCAAATCTAACATTTCCATCACACCACACCACTACATCGTAATTAGGGAATAATGTATGCAAATGAGTTTTAACAAAGCGAGCAACTCGAGTTGGATCACTATCATAATATGGGGCGCTACATAGCTTCCATAAACCAAACGTTTCTCGTCCTATATCTGAAAAGCAATAGTAGTCAAATCTTTCGTCTATAGATTTAGGCAACATTAATGCATCATAATCACCATACACAGCGGTGACTACTGCAAAACGCCGCTTAGATTCTGAATTACGATGTGCTTCTAATCGTGCTATTTCATCAGAATCAAAACTCCAAAATTCTTTCGACAGTTTTCGTCTTAATATTGACTGAATTTGATCTACACACTTAAATAATATATTTTTACCTTTAACATAGACTCTCTTTGAATAAGGCACCCTCCCAATAGTAGCAGCTATTTTTTCCACACCACGAACATAAAACCTATTTAACCTTAATTGTTGCTCACTAATCACTTGATGATGACGATATATTTCTTTATTTTTATTCCGTATAAGCAAATTTAGTTCTCTGATTTTTTTGCATCATTTCAATTCGCTTTGAATTCATTGACAGATTAATATTGTCAATACCTTTAAATATAAATTCTTCATCCTCTCTTGTTTTATCAGCAAGCAATCCTCTTATTTTAATCCAGTGTTGAGATAGCAAACGCGAAGCATTTCTTGTTACCTCTCTTGATAATTCAATACGTTGTGAATAATTGAATAAATCTATTTTATCATAAACAGAATCCCAACTATTAAAATATACTTGTGTATTTGAGAATAGCTTTTGAATACCGTCAAATTTAATTTTATCCTCAGCAACACATATAGCCATATTTCCATATGAGCTGCTAATAATGAATCCATGCATTGATGAACCAAAGTAGGCAATAGAATGAGCTAATATAGCTATGCATTTTTTTAAACTATCAGGTTTATCTACAACAATGGAGTCTATAGTTAAGCCCTCCGCTATATTTCTAATAAGATGTTCATCATTGTGACAATTGCCTAATGCCAATAAAATGGGGGTAACATCAAACTGAATACATATAGACTCAACATAGCGACAAATAGAAGATAAACTGTTCTTTGTCAAGTATCGGTCGTTAAAATGAAACGTTGCATATTTTCTCTGTTGCTCTCCCTAATAACTTCTAAGAATAATGATTTGAGTTCTTCTTTTTTAAAGATTTCAGAAATTTGCCAAGCACTGTCAGGAACAATTGAAACATTAATATCGTGATTTACTACACGTAATAAATCAGCGCTTTCATCATCTCTAACCGAAATATAGTTTGTTCGCTCCAATACATCACTTATACTATTTACGAAACCACCATCAAGTGATTCAGAAACTCCCGGACAATTCCAAATAATAGGGACTGAATTATCCAAATTATTCAATGTTGGCGTAAACCAAATATTAGGATATGCAACATGCTCAACCGTACAATTAACGTAGTTATTTAGGTAAGAGGAAGATAATCGAATTATATTACCACCACCGATTATCACACCAGACAATGGTTCTAAAACATTATCGGATACCGCTGTTGCTTGTAAGGCATCAGTAAAACTAGTCTTCATCGAAGTAGGAGAGAAAGGAATCACCTCTACCCCCTCTAATTTACTACTAACAATTAAAGGAAATAATAAATCACCAAAGTTATCTACATCGAAAGTTCCAAAAAGACCTACTTTCATTTCTCCACCTATCATTATTTAATTTTCTAATCTCTGTATTTTTCTTTTTTATTTTAATGCCTGATTTTTTCGCTACCCAAGAAATATCTTCCGTGATATACAATTTTGCCTTCGCCCTAAACCCATTTATTATGTTAATAAATATCTTAGCTTCCACTTCAAAATCATGAGCTTTTATTCCAGAAGGGGTTAAATTACTCCAGTAATGATGCTTAGTATTTTGTAAGAACATAGTAAAACCAGTAACTGATATAACTGATGGTTTAAGCACTCTGGATAATAGTTGTATACCATATGTGCCCGTACTCAAAGATTCATAGTGTTTATTATCTTCTACAGCAATAATATCTGGACTATAGGAGTATATAACTGAATTATTGTTCAGCCAATATTCAAATTCATGGTGAGACCCTCGACGAGTCTGTGAAAATAAAGCAATCACCAGCATATGTTCATCATATTCAAGCCTGTTACCACGTTCTTCAATATACGGATTGGTAACCAATATTGACGTTTTATTACCTACATCAGCTACCAATGCTTTGGGAGGTAAGTTGTTAAAGCGCACTACTATATCATGGCTGTCTATCCACTCTCCCAGCATTTCTCCTTTCAATGAAGGGGCATTACCAACAAAAATAACACTTCTTCGTTCGTCAAAGCGAGAAATTAGGTCGAATGGCGTTAATATAGTCATAAAAAGCAGTCTCAAACTCTTTGATGTAATCATTTTTTAACAGCAGATTTTTCTTCTTATTGTTAGCGCCGTTATCTAACATTGATTTTAGTGACTCATAATTATAAGCAACACCTATTGTAGGTTCCAAGAGTTCTAAAGTTCCCTCAATTTTCAATGTATTCGACGGGAGAGGTATTAAAGTCACACCAGATTCTAAGACAAAAAGGTTTAAATGATGGCGCCCAGAAACAACCATATCAAATTGTTTTAGGTAAGAAGGGACATCATCTAATATAAGATTTTTAGATTCAATAATATCAACACCTAATTCTGCGCATACTTTAGCCGCAACTTTAAACTCATTCCCATCTCCCATAGAGAGATAATATGGAGTATAGCCTGAACCTTGAACTATATTTAAAGTATTTTTAATTGATATCTCGTTAGCTAACACACCCAAACTAACTAAACAATTTTTCATTTTAGGATTTATAAGCCCTGTGTTGATCACAAATTTATGCGATTCACTGATACTGATTTTAGCAATATCGGTAGATAAAGTACATTTTAACCCCAATGACTGAAGATAACTTTGACTATATTTTTCTCTCACATGTATAAAATCAACATTATTCAGAGAACTTTTCAAAACATCTTCAGACATATCACTAATAGTTGCATTCAGGACTATAACTTTTTTCCCAATTTCAGTATAATTCTTTATTTGCGCTAATATTGCTAAAGCTCTCTTAGAATTATGATGAATACTACCCTCAGCATTAACAATGATAAGATCATAATTGTCAGACTTTAATAAATAACTGTCATTATCTTTTTGTTCAACTCTAATCGACTCCCACTCATCATAATTTAATGCCGAAGAAATCGATTTGTACTTAGGATAATCATTAGTTCGATCTATCCAATCTGAACTTGGTGAGGCAATATTACTATAATATTCTTGTCCATATCCTACGTAAGAACTTTCAACAATATCGATTTTATTAGATATTAATTTTTCTATAGCCGCCCTTACCGCTCTACAGCCTATATTTTCAGTCAACCCAGTATCATTAATCAAAAGAGCACGAAGGTTACGCGTAATAGACTCATCATATTTAGTTTTAATTTTACTCTCTACATCAATTTTGTGCCTATATAGTTCAAGTATATTTTCCATATCCCCCATAGAAACAATTTTTCCATGTTCAAATAAAATCGCTTTATTGCATATTTGTCTCAATACTTTATTTGAATGTGATGCTAACACAAGAATATTTGATGAAGAAACAAATTCTTCCAACATGTTTTTTGCTTTGTTAATAAAATTCGCATCACCAGTACCAATCATTTCGTCAAGTAATAATATGTCAGCATCTACGCTTGTTGAAACAGCAAACGCCAAACGTGCCAACATACCCGAAGAATATGTTTTTATCGGCATATGAAGAAAATCGCCCAACCCTGAACATTCTACTATTCGGGGCTTTTTCTCTCGAATCTCCTTACGGGATAGCCCTAAATAAAGCCCTCTCAACTCAATGTTTTCATATCCAGTTAACTCGTTGTCCATACCAAACTTCAAGTTGAATAGAGGGGCTACCTTCCCACTAACCTCAACATCGCCGCTGCTGGCTTGATAGATACCAGCCATAACTTTTAGAAGTGTGGATTTCCCTGCGCCATTATGTCCTACAAGAGCAACCCTATCTCCTCTATTAATTTCAATATTGATATTATCAAGTGCTCGCAAATATGTTTTACCAGACTCAGTGATAATATTACCGCCAACTTGAGATTCATTGTCTTTCTTAACAAAATCCTTATTATTAACAGGATAATCTAAAACAAGTTTTTTTAATTTAATATGAGCCATAACTACACCAAAAATGGAATTCTGGAACGGTACCTTGTATATAAAAAGGCAGAAAAAACAAGGAAAGCACTTGCAATACTAAAGGTTATATATATAGTATTTTCATTTATCTGCTCTCCCAGAAGCGGACTTCTAACAATATCAACAAAGTAATAAAGAGGGTTAAAATGAACTAAAAACGCTCGTTCTCCAGCTAGCTCAGGCATCCATAAGATTGGAGTAATAAAAAACACTAACCGAAGAATATTATTAATTAACTCATACATATCTTTTATTAAAAGAACTAGCACCCCCAAGAAAACCCCAACTCCAAATCCAGCAAATATTAAAACCAACACTCCAAAAACAAACTCTACTATATTTAACTGAGGCAGACGGTCAAAAAAAAGCAGCACAAAAATAACAGATATCAGACCAAGTGAAAAATTTATAATACATTTTAAAATATGCTTAAAAACATATGATATATAACTCAACGGAACTTCTTTAATCTGACTTGCATTATTGGTAAATATACGGCAGCCATCCGTAATCATCTGTTGAATTAGTTCCCAAGTAACATAGCCAGATATTAAATAAGGAATATAATCACTAAATTCTTGCTTTAGGATTACTGAATAAAAATATCCTAAACAAACTCCAACGATAATTACATTCAAGCACCTCCAAAGCACCCCTAGCTTAGTTCCCTTATATCTTCTCTTAATCTCAATTACAGCCAATGTCGACCATAATTCTCTCTCAGTTATAGCCTTTGAAAAATCTTTAACTAATATGGAACTCACAAAATTACCTTTTCCGTTCATTAAAACTAATAAGCCAAACAAGAGCTATGCTCTAACTTCAATCCTTGTTTATCCTTTTCAGAAATTATCAAATCTAAATCTTTTTTAATGGGCCAATGAATAGCAATGCTCTGATCGTTCCACAAAATTGAATGTTCCGAGTGTGGGTTATAATAGTCTGTGCATTTATAAACAAACTCAGCTTCTTTACTAGTAACGTAGAACCCGTGAGCAAAGCCCTCTGGTATCCACAATTGCCGTTTATTTTCAGAAGATAAATATTCACCTACCCATTGACCAAATGTTGGTGAGCCTTTCCGTACATCTACCGCTACATCAAACACTTCACCAGAAACAACTCGTACCAACTTTCCTTGAGTGTTTTCTGTTTGATAATGTAACCCTCGCAAAATGCCTTTTTTAGATTTTGAATGGTTGTCTTGAACAAACTGTGTTGGTTTACCTGACACTAACTCTTCAAATTTTTTTGTTGCCAAGTTTCCATGAAAAAACCACGCTCATCACCAAAGACCGTTGGCTCTATAATTTTCACTTCTGGGATTTTCGTATCTATAACTTTCATATTTAACTACTTATAAGCTTGAATGTTTTCTAACGCAGAATTCCAATCACTAGGTTTTATGCCAAATTGATTTTCAATTTTTCTGCAATCTAGACGAGAATTCGCTGGGCGCTTAGCTGGAGTTGGGTAAGCAGATGTTGGAATAGAAGAAATTTTAGGCTGTTTAGCCAATACACCTTTACTTTCGGCTAACTGGAAAATTTTAGTAGCAAACTCAAACCAACTGGCATAGGGCATTCCTGTGAAGTGGTAAACTCCCCATTCAGGTCTTTGTCCTTGTTCAATGTATCCAACCATAGCAATAAGTGCATCAGCAATATCTCCCGCATATGTTGGGCCACCAAATTGATCACCGACTATGTTAAGATCATCTCTTGTTGGGACAAGACGTAGCATCGTCTTAACAAAATTATTACCATGCTCACCAAACACCCAAGCTGTACGTAGAATAAGATGCTTTTTACAACTCTTAGCAACTGCGATTTCACCAGCCAGTTTGCTCTGACCATACACACCTTGAGGATCTGTTTGGTCAGATTCAAGATAAGGTTTATCACCTTCACCATCAAACACGTAATCGGTTGAAATATGCAACATAACCGCACCACAATTCTCTGCTGCTTGTGCAAGGTACTGTGGACCATCACGGTTGATCGCATTAGAAAGTTCAACTTCCTGCTCCGCACGGTCAACGGCAGTGTGTGCAGCCGCATTGATAATGTAATCGGGTTTGAAATCCGCTACCGTTTTGCTCACTGCCACTGGATCAGTTATATCTAGCCCTTCGTAATCATGGGCTAGAATCTCAGCTTTGTTTTTCAAACGCTCAGTTAAGCAATGACCAACTTGACCATTGCAACCTGTGATTAAAACTCTCATTTTTTCCCCTAACTATTTGATCAACGACTGGAGGTACTGCCCATAAGCATTTTTCAGCATTGGTCTTGCAATCACTTCTAACTGTTCATTACTCAGCCAACCGTTGCGCCATGCAATTTCTTCCAAACATGCCACTTTTAAGCCTTGCACGTGCTCAATTGTTTGCACGAATGAAGAAGCTTCATGTAAGCTTTCATGAGTACCTGTATCTAGCCACGCAAAGCCGCGGCCAAGTAGTTCAACGTTTAACGTACCATCGCTTAGGTACATCTCGTTTAATGTCGTGATTTCTAGTTCACCACGAGCAGAAGGTTTTACTTGCTTAGATAACTCAACCACACGATTGTCATAGAAATACAACCCTGTTACCGCGTAGTTTGACTTAGGCTTAGCCGGCTTTTCTTCAATCGAAACAGCTTTCATGTTTGCGTCGAATTCAACCACACCAAAACGCTCTGGATCTTTCACTTGGTAACCGAATACGGTTGCACCATGATCGCGTGAAGCGGCACTCTTCAGCGTTTTACTGAATGACTGACCATAGAATATGTTGTCACCTAATACCAAGCAAACCGAATCCTTACCGATGAACTCTTCGCCGATCAGAAAAGCTTGTGCGAGACCGTCTGGGCTTGGCTGAATCTCGTATTTCAGGTTAATGCCAAAATCACTGCCATTACCTAACAGACGTTTAAAGCTTTCGTTGTCCTCAGGAGTAGTAATAATCAGAATGTCTTTGATACCCGCCAGCATTAATGTTGAAAGCGGGTAATAAATCATGGGCTTATCGTAAACAGGTAATAACTGTTTAGAAACACCACGAGTAATTGGGTATAGACGAGTACCTGAGCCACCAGCTAAAATAATTCCTTTCACGGTTATTCTCCCGCACCTAGGCGCTCACGGCTATATGAACCATCTAATACACGGCTCCACCACTCTTTGTTATACAGATACCATTCCACCGTTTTACGAATACCAGATTCGAATGTCTCTTGAGGTTTCCAACCTAGTTCACGTTCAATCTTCGTAGCATCAATCGCATAGCGAACATCGTGTCCAGGACGGTCTTTTACGTAAGTGATTAGGTCTAGGTATTGAGTAACGCCTTGTGGTTTAACAGGCACCAACTCTTCCAATAGAGTACAAATGGTTTTCACCACTTCAATGTTCGCTTTCTCGTTGTGACCACCGATGTTATAGGTTTCACCGACTTTGCCTTCAGTAACCACTTTGTACAGTGCACGAGCATGATCTTCCACAAATAGCCAATCACGGATTTGCATACCATCACCATAAACTGGTAATGCTTTGCCATCTAGTGCGTTCAGGATCATTAGAGGAATCAGTTTTTCAGGGAAGTGGAATGGACCGTAGTTATTTGAACAGTTAGTCACAATCGTTGGCAGACCATAAGTACGTAGCCACGCGCGTACTAGGTGGTCACTAGAGGCTTTCGATGCTGAATACGGTGAAGAAGGCTCATAAGAAGTTTCTTCAGTGAACAGATCGTCAGTCCCTTCTAAGTCACCATATACTTCATCAGTTGAAATATGATGGAAGCGGAATGCCGCTTTTTTATCGCTCTCAAGCGTGTTCCAATAACTACGCGCAGCTTCAAGTAAGGTATAAGTGCCAACGATATTAGTCTCAATAAACGCGGCAGGGCCATCAATCGAACGGTCAACATGCGATTCAGCCGCTAGGTGCATAACCGCATCTGGCGCATACTGCTTAAACAAGCGATCAAGTTCAGCTTGGTCACAAATATCTACTTGTTCAAATTTGTAGCGGTCACTTTGTGATACTTCAAGTAAAGACTCTAAATTGCCAGCATAAGTTAATTTATCTACGTTAATAACGCTGTCTGATGTCTGATTGATAATATGACGAATAACCGCCGAACCAATAAAACCAGCACCACCTGTCACAAGTATGTTCATCTACACATATCCACAAGAGTATTTAATCACTAATTTAATAAATTTTAGACACGCTACCGCCCTTGGTTCAAGCTGTACCAAAAGCCATACATTACTAAATTTTCCATATTTGGGGCGGAATCATACATCAAAAAGACATGAGTGGCGATTATGTATAGTAGTGTTATACCGAATCAACTTGAAGATGCAGGCTTAAGAACCTGAAAATTATCATTAATTCGAGATGCCAAAGAGCCTGCGATCTCTGGAAGAGTCACAGCAAAAAATTGGTCTATTGCCGCCTTGAAGTCCTGCTTTCTTTTGAAGTAAACGTTGTTCCTCGACTTCTCATTCATTACTTTCCATAGCCGCTCTATTGGGTTGAGGTTTGGGCTGTAAGGTGGAAGATAATGCAGTTCAATATTAAGGACAAACGCCGCATCTTTGACTAAGTCACTGCGGTGATATCCCGCACCATCTAAGATGATGTGGAGCTTGTTATTTAATGGATAACGCTCTCTGATTTGGCAGAAGAAACGGGCGATACTTTCACTGTTTATGCTCTCGTAATCATTAATGATAGTGCCGCCAATATCGGTAAGATTCAAAGCACCAATGAGGTTGAGACGACTTCGACTTCCCGTTGTTTCAACCGATTTATCTTGCCCTGTTCGTATCCAACCATGAGATATTTTGGTCGCTTGAGTTGGGTGAACGGCATCGATAAATAGAATCGACTCGTCCTTGCTACAGCTTGCCTTTAGAGCTTCATAAGCCTCTATGAATGCTAGCTGTTTTGCTTCATCAAACTTGCCCCCTCTGGCAGGATAGTTGTCACTGTTAAAATTTAACCAGTTTGGGTGGTAATGAGTGAGTTTTGAATCGCATTCCAACAGAAAGAAAAGAAGCCATATTGAAGAAGCTACTGCCTCCTTATTCAATGTCTGTAAGCCAAGTAGCAAAAGAGGAAGGTATTAGCACCGCCACCCTGTATCATTGGCGGCAGCAACTTAGACGTTCAGGAGCCGCTGTGCCAAATAGTCATACTTCATCAGAGCAGTGGTCTGCTCAAACTAAACTCGCCATTGTCGCTGAAACTTACTCGATGACGGAGAATGAACTCAGTCAGTATTGTCGCGAGAAAGGCTTGTTCCCTGAACAAGTGCAAGGTTGGCGAAGTGAGTGTATGCAAGGGTTTATGTCTGCTAAAGAGCGTGAGGCTGAAGCCAAGAAACAAGCTAAAGCTGACAAACTTGAAATTAAAGAGCTGAAAAAAGAGTTACGCTTTAAAGAAAAAGCGTTAGCGGAAACGGCGGCGCTATTGGTTCTTCGAAAAAAGCTGAGAGCCTTTTACGGGGAAGAGCCAGAGGAAGATTAACCTCAACCGATGAA
The DNA here is from genome assembly GCF_037162405.1 of Vibrio sp. Hal054. Taxonomy (NCBI): domain Bacteria; kingdom Pseudomonadati; phylum Pseudomonadota; class Gammaproteobacteria; order Vibrionales; family Vibrionaceae; genus Vibrio; species Vibrio sp. Hal054. Next base: position 3,061,706 of record NZ_JARLUT010000001.1, read on the forward strand.
AGGCAATACTTGCTCACTCTTATCCACGATGCCAAGCGAAGTGGCTGCCGTCTAGAGTACGCCTGCAATGAAGTTCAAATCGACTTGAGAACGTATCGACGCTGGTATCAGCGAGGTGAAATACGGACAGACAAAAGACCGACCTGCGTTAGACCCGTGCCTGCTAACAAGCTATCACCACAAGAGCGCAATGCGATTATTGAGGTGTGCAACCGCCCTGAATACGCAAGTTTACCACCAACTCAAATTGTCCCGACGTTGCTTGATAACGGTGAGTATATTGCTTCAGAGTCGAGCTACTATCGGGTTTTGAAAGCAGAAGGTCAGCTTCATACCCGAGGTCGTCAGCGAAGTCGACAAAGGCAGGCCAAGCCAACAAGTTATACGGCAACAGGTCCCAATCAGGTGTACACATGGGACATTACGTACTTGCCATCTGTGGTTAAGGGGCAGCACTATTACCTCTACGTGATTGAAGATATCTATAGCCGAAAAATCGTTGGCTATGATGTCTACGAATGTGAATGCGGTGAGTTAGCGTCACAGTTATTGCAGCGGACGCTGATGCGCGAGCAATGCTTTAATCAGCCACTGGTACTTCACTCGGACAATGGTGCGCCAATGAAGTCACTGACGTTCAGAGCGAAAAAGGATGAGCTTGGTATTACTTCATCATACAGTCGCCCGAGAGTCAGTGATGATAACCCGTATGTTGAGTCGCTGTTCCGCACAGTGAAGTACATGCCTAGCTGGCCAACAAAAGGCTTTGAACAGCTTTGAACAACTCGATGCAAGTCGTAGTTGGGTTGAGGCGTTCGTACGTTGGTACAACACCGAGCACAAGCACAGTAAGTTAAATTACGTTACACCATCAGAGCGTCACAGTGGTAAAGATAGCGAGATTTTAAGACGTCGTTCGGATGTGTTGTCGGTAGCAAGAGAGCGACACCCAGAGCGTTGGTCAGGCAAGATAAGGAACTGTGAACCCGTTGGTGAGGTTCATCTAAATCCAGAAAGAAAAGCCGCTTAATAACTAAGCGAATGATGACAACTACCTTGAAAAACGCCGCTTGTGTGGAACACCTTTCGGTTGCTTGTAGCTAAAACCATTATAGTGAAGCCATTTGTTCATACCAGAAACCGTGTAATCAAGTCCAAATGTCTCTTTAACGTAGGCGACAATTTGATGCGTGTGAGAATAGGTTTTCTCAGTCAAATGCTTGATTAGATGCATGGTTTGATTAGCAGAAAGCTTGCTTTGGCTTCCGCCATTTTCAGGCTTCAGTTTTTCAGACAAAACGTAGTCGCTGAGATGACGGGCAACGGTCGATTCATGAATGCGAAGAGCTTGTGAAATCATAGTCTGACTCCAGCCTTCGGAAGCCAGCAAAACAGCCTTTATACGGTCGCAAACTCGACTATCACGCTCAATGTCGTGCATTTGTTCGAGTTGTAGTTTCTGTTGAGGAGTCAGTGTAATTTTCATGGTTCGTAGCATGATCCTGATTCTATCGAAAATCAAGCATCTTCAATGATCACGGGTATAGCTTTTTTTGTGATTACAGAACTGTCTCGTTCTGAAATGAGTTTAAACATTAAGGACTAAGTATGACTACTTCACATAATCCCTACGTTAATCGCACCCAACTTGATTACACATTAGACTTTAAATTACATGTTGAAAAAGGCGACATGACTTATAAACAAGCCCAAGCTATCGATGGCATTCAAAGGCGTTCAACGGTTTTAACCTAGCTAAGAAAGTTCGGAAAACTGGGATTGGACGCAAAATCCAAGGAAGAACGCCATGCATAAAAAAACGAACCCCAATGAATTTCCAGCTCAAAAAATTAAGCTACTTGGAAAAGAGTTGGAAGATGAACGATTAAAAAATCTCTTTTTAAATGAAATCGTTGATATTCTTGACGCTGAGCACGGGACTCGCCTCAGAAAAAAGTATATCGCCAAGGAGCAAGAAGCCTTCAAAAAGAGGAAGGCCTAAGCCTAGCACGAGTCTGTAAGTTGTGCGGTCTATCGATACAAAGCGTTTATCAAAGAGAATAGCGAGCCGCTCACCGTCAGGTAGAGCTTATCCTTATCAAACAGATGGTTCTAGAACTTCTGCGCTATATACATCGAATAGGGACTAGAAAATTGTATTCCTTACTTAAAGCAAAACTTCAAGAACAAGGGTTCAAGTTAGGTAGAGATGCTCTTTTCGATTACTTACATGATGAACACCTTCTCGTTCAACCTAAGCGCAGTTTTACAAATACGACAAATAGTCACATTGGATGAAAAAACATCCTAACTTGATGTAAGACTACAAACCTCATCATCCCGAAGATGTGTTGGTGAGCGACATAACTGATGTCCAATCTGATGAAGACGTACATGATTTCTCGTTAGTGACTGACGCCTGTATTATGGACTATGAACTTAGAAATGAAATGAAAGCGATGGATGTTGTAATGGCTTTAGATATGGCGATATGAACACGACTGTATAGTTGCTCGTGTATCCATCATTCAGAACTCTGGCTTCAATATTACTCAGATGTTTACCAAGATAGATTGAAAAAGGCACAATCAAGCCATCAATGACGGATGGCCATGACTATTATCAGAATGCGTTAGCAGAAAGAGTAAACGGCATCCTGAAACAAGAATTTTTATTTTATGAGTGTAAGGATATCGTTGAGCTTAAGTAGTTGTTGGTAAAGAAATCAATCAGCATCTATAACAATATGAGACCGCACCTTAGCCTTGAGATGAGCCCCCCCCCCCCCCGAATGAGGTGCATGAAAAGCCAACAACTAACGCAGCTGGGTTAGTTTAAAACTGTCAACGTATTTTAGGACGGCACAATTTCATGAGTATCAATATCAACGGTAAGATGTTGAATAGCGCCTCTTGAAGACGTCTGAAAAGAAACCTCTACGTCCTTCGCTCAACGACTTATTCAGGTATAATATGGACAAGCCAAGGGGGACATTTACCAGTTTAAATACGGTGTCGATGAAGCCTTGTAACTCTATTAAAGATAAAGAAAAAATGCATTTCACCATGAATACTGTCGCAATAGCGAGGTCACTAAACTGCCGAGCCCCCTCTATCCTCCTTTGATTTATCGCTTCTTCGTCAATCCAAAATGTCAGCGAGCCTCGTTTAATCAGAGAGTTATTGTACTGATGTCTGTTAGTGATTTTGTAGCGGGTTTTGACATGGAATCGTCGTCAGTGAGTGAATATCACTGTTCTGCTCGTATGATTCTGATTTAGTTCACTTGAATTTGGCAACAAAGCAATCGTAACCCTACGATTGACGGTAAATACCTATGCCTAGCATTTTCAATGAAGACACAAAATGTTTAGTGAAGTAGCTAAAGCTGTTATAAAGTACCATGGTAAAGGGGAAATTGAAGCCCCCCATTCACGAGAGTTTAAGGCCATCCGGAAAATTTTAACACAAACGGACTTAAATACTCGTTAATAGCGCTTGATGGAAGTATTAGTTTAAATCGTGACTAGTAACATCACAAAATACATAGTAAAAATTAGTTAAAATAATAGTTTATAGGCGTGTGAAATATGAAGATAGCCGTAGCTGGAACAGGTTATGTGGGTCTCTCCAATGCAATGCTGTTAGCACAGCACAACGAAGTAGTTGCAGTAGATATTGTTCAAGAAAAAATCGATATGCTTAATCGTCGAGAATCTCCAATTGCTGATAAAGAAGTTCAGCAGTTCTTAAAAGATAAACAGCTCAACTTTTCAGCTACTACAAATAAAGAGATAGCATACCTTAATGCTGATTTTGTCATTATTGCAACTCCAACTGATTACGACCCAACAACAAATTACTTCAATACAACTTCTGTTGAATCAGTTGTTCGCGATGTTATGACCTTTGCTCCAAAAGCAGTTATGGTGATAAAATCAACCATACCTGTTGGTTATACAGAAAAGCTAAAACAAGAACTCAACTGTGGTAATATCATGTTTTCACCAGAATTCTTGCGTGAAGGTCGAGCATTATACGACAACCTCTATCCTTCACGAATTATCGTTGGAGAACAAAGTAAGCGCGCACGAGTTTTCGCTAGCTTATTGGTTGAAGGAGCACAAAAAAGAGATATTCCTGTCCTATTCATCAACTCAACTGAGGCAGAAGCCGTTAAATTATTCTCCAATACGTACTTAGCTATGCGTGTTGCATATTTCAATGAACTGGATTCATATGCAGAAGTTCATGGTTTAAACTGCCGTCAAATAATCGAAGGTATAGGTTTAGACCCTCGAATTGGTAATCATTATAATAACCCTTCATTTGGTTACGGTGGCTATTGTTTACCAAAGGATACTAAACAACTGCTCGCCAATTATCAAAATGTGCCTAATAATATGATAAGGGCAATTGTAGATGCTAACCGTACGCGTAAAGATTTTATTGCGGAATCTATTATAAAGCGAAATCCCAAGGTCGTCGGTATATATCGCCTTATTATGAAATCAGGATCTGATAATTTTCGTTCTTCTTCAATTCAAGGCATTATGAAACGAATCAAAGCCAAAGGTATTGAAGTTATTGTTTATGAACCTGTATTGAAAAAAGACCGCTACTTCAATTCACGTGTTCTTACTAATATAGAGGATTTTAAAAAAGAAGCTGACGTTATTGTTTCCAATCGTTTAACCGAAGAACTACAAGATATACAATATAAAGTTTATACTCGTGACATATTTGGGAATGATTAAAATAAAATTTTAAATCTTTCTGAGAAAAGCATTACATTGTTATAAAGCGGCTTCATATTATTGAATTTACTTTTCATAGAACTAATTCTTATTGAGGAACATTATGATCATCGTAACTGGCGGCGCTGGCATGATTGGCAGCAATATCGTTAAAGCACTTAACGACCAAGGTATTAACGACATTCTGGTCGTTGATCATTTAAAAAATGGTCGTAAGTTTCAAAATCTAGTCGATCTGGATATTACCGATTACATGGATCGCGATGATTTCCTGACACAAATTATGGCTGGCGACGATTTCGGTCCTATCGAAGCAATTTTCCATGAAGGAGCCTGTTCTGCCACAACTGAGTGGGACGGTAAATATATGATGCTCAACAACTATGAGTACTCTAAGGAGTTGTTGCATTACTGCTTAGATCGGGAGCTCCCTTTCCTTTACGCTTCTTCAGCGGCAACATATGGTGAAACTGATACTTTTATTGAAGAACCACAATATGAAGGTGCATTAAACGTTTACGGTTATTCAAAGCAACAGTTTGATAATTATGTTCGAAAACTTTGGGCAGATGCGGAAGTACATGGTGATAAACTTTCTCAAGTAACGGGATTCCGCTACTTCAATGTTTATGGCCCACGCGAACAACACAAAGGTTCAATGGCATCTGTTGCGTTTCATTTAAATAATCAAATGAACGCTGGTGAGAACCCTAAACTGTTTGCCGGTAGTGAGCATTTTAAACGCGATTTTGTTTATGTTGGCGACGTTGCAGCCGTAAACCTGTGGTTTATGAAGCATGGTAAATCAGGCATTTTTAACCTAGGCACAGGCAATGCAGAATCATTCAATGAGGTCGCTAAAGCAGTTATAAAGTTCCATGGTAAAGGTGAAGTGGAAACCATACCATTCCCTGACCACTTGAAAGGTGCATATCAAGAATTTACCCAAGCTGACTTAACTAAACTACGTGCCGTAGGTTGTGACCACCAGTTTAAGACTGTGGCTGAAGGCGTGGCTGAGTACATGAGTATTATCAACAAATAACCTGATTTTTAGAGCTTGCATCTACCCCGTCTAGGGTAGATGTATTTTCAAGATCATTGCAGGCTCAAATTGAGCATTCCACCTCACTCATATTTAAGTTTTTCCATGCCCAAATTGCTTACCAAAATAGAAATAACGTCTCTCTGCTTATTATTTTTCTCTCTTTTTATATCAAAAGCAGGTATCTACATTGGCTTAAGCTTATTGCTGCTAATTCAAATCTATTCCTTCGCTCGTAACAAAAGCTATAGAGAGTTAGTGTCTCGTCATCGCCTTTTGTGGGGATTTATAGGCTTATTCTGCCTTGGTATTGCTTCAACATTTTCAATGGATACAAAAGACACTATTACTTACTTTCGTAAAGCGAGCATTCTATTGGTATTTCCAACCCTTTACTTTCAACTACGAAAGAGTAATAACCTTCAGTGGGCACAAGTAAGCCTCATAGCTGGATTACTAGTCGGGCTGGGAAATTCTTTTTATGAGTTAGCTCTTGTCACCGAATGGCATGGACAAAGAATTACGAGTTTTTGGGATGTAGGCCGGTGGGCGGAGTGTCTTGGATACAGCTTAGCTATTTTAATACCTTTGATCTTCGAGCACCGCAATAGCTTCACTAAAGGTAAACGCCTACTTTACATGATTTTATCAGTCTGTTGTTTAATAGCATTAGTAATCTCAGGTGGTCGAGGCCCTCTTTTAGCTATTACCATCACCAGCACGTTATATCTTCTATTGCGTTCTCCAAAAACCTTTTTCACTATCGCTCTAAGCTTATCCGCAATTTTTTATGTCGGTAAATCTTTTCCACCAATAGAAGCAGTTCATCAGCGCATATCCAGCATTGCTGATTTACATCACAATGATTCAAATAATGCACGACTTGTTATGTGGCAGAACGGTTTTAACTTTGCTAAATACAACTTAACCAATAAGCCCAGTGAGTTTTTTTTCGGCGTCGGTATTGAACACTTTGAGTCTAAGTATCGGCTGTTCTTAGAGCAGTCGACGAATGTTCAAAAGATGATCGAACAAACAAATGGAGAAGTCTCGTTTAAGGATTTACACAATACATACTTAGATTTGTTAGTCAAAATTGGTGCAATATACGCTTTAGCCTACATAGTTATTTTAGTCTTGATGCTAAAATTCTTTCTGATGCATAAAGATCATGTAAGTGCATGGGCATACTCCGGTATTTGCTTAATCATAACGTACGGAATAACCTCTGTCTTCTATACTAGTGGGCTGGAATACCAAACGACCATATTCTTTTCCTTGGTCGCTTTATGCTATGCACGGGTTAATGTGGAATTAAAACAAAATGAATAAATATCAGTACGATGCTTCAGTCATCGTATCTTTTTACAATAATGTGGATTCATTGGCTTGTATCATCAAGGCACTAGATAATCAAAAAGAGAACTTTGAGATTATAATTGCCGATGACGGATCACGTGAAGAAAACGTGACTAAAGTGAAACAACTTATCTCGGACGCTTCAAAGCCTGTCACTCATATATGGCAAAAAGACATCGGATTTAGAAAAAATCGCATATTAAACAAAGCCGTTAGTCATAGCAGTAGCGATTACCTCATTTTTATTGACGGTGATTGCATACCGCAAAGTCACTTTGTTGCCGATCATTTATCGAATAAACAGCCAAACTCAATCCTAAATGGCCGTCGAGTCGACTTAGCAACACAGTTTAAGGAACGCCTTTACACTAGTGCATCCCCAGATAAATTTTTCAACCGCAATAAATTAAAAATTTTTAGCCTTTATTTACTTGGTCACGGTAAGAATGTGGAGAAAGGGATTCGCATCGCCCACCCTTTTTTGCTAAAAAAACTCAACACAAAGAAAAAAGGTATTGTTGGTTGTAACTTCTCTCTTCATAAACAAGATTTCTTATCGGTAAATGGCTTTGACAACCGTTACGACATACCAAGTATTGGGGAAGATACTGATATTGAGTATCGCCTCGTCAAGCAAGGTAAGCAGATAAAAAATTTATTCTATCAAGCTATTGTTCTACATGTGATCCACACTGAACTTCCTCGTTTAGGACAAGCGGAAGAATTGTTCAGACAAACTCGCGAAGGTAATCACATCGTTGCTCTTGATGGTTATCATCAGGCGGGTAGCGTAGACTAGCACTTAATAAAAGACTTGATGAGCACACTATGAATATTTTAATGGCTCTTTCCCAGTTAGAAGTAACAGGGGCAGAAGTGTATGCAACAACAGTTGGAGATGAACTAACCAAACGAGGGCATAATGTTGTCTATGTGAGTGATACTTTAACTAAACCTCATCTTGGACCATTTTTCTCTTTACGATTCAACAAGCGTAGTATTCCTCGCAGGTTCTGGCACGTCGCTTACCTTGTTTATCTAATTAGGAAAAACAATATTCAACTGGTTCACGCACATTCCAGAGCTTCCAGTTGGAGTTGTCACATCGCTTGTAAAATCACAGGCACGCCAATGGTCACAACCGTTCACGGTCGACAACCAGTTCACGCCTCGCGCAAAAGATTTCATGCGATGGGTGATAAAGCGCTTCCAGTATGCGAAGCAATAAGAGAGCAACTCCATAAAGACCTAACCGTGCCACTTGATGAAATGGTGGTAAGTCGTAATGGCATACAAACATCGCATTTCAAATGGCAGGATGCGCCCAAAAATACTAAACTTGTCATCTCAATCATTGGTCGTCTAACTGGTCCAAAAGGTGATTTATGTTACAAGCTTCTCCAAGATTGCCTAGACACTGATAAATATGATGTGCGTGTTATTACAGGTTCAGAAGTGACAGAACGTTTTACTCCGTTCACTTCAAAAGTCACTTTTCCTGGTTATACCAATGATGTTCAGCAAGTTATGGCTCAATCCGACTTAGTCATTGGTGCTGGGCGAGTAGCTATGGAAGCTTTATTATGTGGTAGACCTACGTTAGCTATTGGTGAAGCCAGCTGCATTGGACTCGTTGATAGCAACAATATTCATCAGGCTATGGCTACTAACTTTGGCGATATTGGTTCTAAAGACCTTGATATTGATTTCAGCCAAATAGCAGACATTGTTGAAGCGGCTTTAAAGACCAAACATTGTGAAACTGAAGTTAACCAACTTATCCAAGACAACTACGATCTCGCAAAGGTTGTTGATCATCTAGAAGATACTTATCAAACCGTTTATGTTGAGAAGCGCCAGCGTGAAATGCCTGTGATCATGTATCATCGATTTATTCGAGATGAGAGTGAAAAAGGCGTTCATGGCACTTACATGCATATGGATATGCTTGAGAAACACTTCAAGTTACTAAAGCGAATGGGATTTGAAACTCTGACTTTTAGTGACTTGGCGGATAAAGGACTCATCCATAGGCTCGAGTATGGGAAACGCTACACCATTCTCACTGTCGATGATGGCTATAAAGACAACCACGAATTATTGCTACCACTGCTTAAAAAATATCACTTTAAAGCGGTCATCTATGTTGTGACTGGAGAAAAGTTCAATCGCTGGGACGTTGAAGTGCCAGAGAATCCAGAGAAGTCCGTTCCACTAATGTCTGCTGAACAACTGAAAGAGCTGCACAGTTCAGGTTTGGTCGAGATAGGTGGCCATACGATGACTCATCCTCGGCTGAGCACACTTTCAGAAGCAGAACAGAGAACACAAATAGAAACGAACAAACAAGAGCTAGAAGAACTTCTACAAACTAAGTTATGCTCTTTTGCATATCCATACGGTGACCATAACCAGTGTTCTAAGGATATAGCTCAACAAGCTGGGTATCAATTTGCTGTTGCGACTAATAGCGGCCCATTAGCTATCCATCAAGATAAGTATCAAATTCGCCGTATTGCTATCTTCCCGAAGACAGACGTATTTGGTTTATGGCGTAAAATTCGTGGCAATTATACCTTTAGAAAAGTCAAAAAGTAGCAGTTCACTTATTTACCATATATACATTCAATGTGAAAAACACTATGAAAATTCTGATTATTGGTCCTTCTTGGGTTGGTGATATGGTTATGTCACAAAGCCTATACACAACTTTAAGAGAGCTGCACCCTGCGGCACAGATCGATGTGCTCGCTCCTGCTTGGTGTAAACCGATACTTGAGCGTATGCCTGAGGTAAATAAAGCGATAGAAATGCCTATCGGCCACGGCTCTTTTAACCTCGCAGGACGTTGGGCACTAGGCAGAGAACTAAAACGTCAGAAATATACTCATGCCTTTATACTGCCTAATTCAGCAAAATCGGCGTTAATCCCTTTGTTTGCAGGGGTCCCAACTCGCACAGGTTGGAAAGGTGAAATGAGATATGGTCTTATCAATGACCTACGACCAGATAAACGCGTTTTTCAATACATGGTCGAGCGCTATGTCGCACTTGCTTACCCTAAACAGACCATGCTTGAACAGGTAAAGCTTGAACACTGTCCGAAACCAAAGCTGACTGTTGATAAAAATGCTCAACAACTTACGCTTGAAAAACTTTCGCTAGATCTAGAACGACCAGTTGTAGGCTTATGCCCTGGTGCTGAATTTGGCCCAGCGAAACGTTGGCCAGATACTTACTATGCAGAAGTTGCTCATCAACTTATAGAAAAAGGCCAACAAGTTTGGCTATTTGGTGGAGCTAAGGATAGAGAAGTCACAGATTCTATTCGTCAACAACTGCCTTCTGAGTTCCAGCAGTACTGCAAGAACTTAGCAGGTCAAACATCACTTATTGAAGCTGTAGATATGCTAGCAGCATGCCATACAGTGGTAAGTAACGATTCAGGGCTAATGCATGTGTCTGCCGCTGTAGGATGCAATATTGTTGCAGTATATGGTTCTAGCTCTCCTAAATATACACCACCACTATCAAATAACGTTGAAATTGTTCATACAGACATCAGTTGTAGACCATGCTTTAAGCGCGAATGTCCTTTGCAACATTTAGACTGTTTAAATAAGCTTTCACCTGAAACCGTTATGCATGCTATTAACAAGTTTCTTTGCTAGTTATATCATGGTCAGCATTAACACTATAAAACGTCAGAATTATTTTTAATAAGGGACATTATGAGTCACTTACCAGTAATGGTTGTTAACCGTTCAGTTAGACTAATCGGCAATATATTCAAAGTATTGTCATACCCATTTCACTTTGTATTACCTAAAGTGCGCTTCACTATCCCAGAATATTCACCAGCCAAACTCAAAGGCTCCAATGATAGCGGAGTCACTAAAGTTATATGGCAAACAAACTACTCCAACCGTAGTACTCTGCCTGTCTATCTGAATTATTTGTTTAATCGCTTAATGTCGTTAAGTTATGACTATCGATATGTTAGTACTGAGGCAAGAGAGGAATATTTGAAAAATAATGCTCCAAAAGAAGTCTATGAAGCATACCTGAAGCTAACGGACGGAGCTGCTCAAGCCGATTTATGGCGTGTGACCACCTTGTATAAAGAAGGTGGTATCTATATGGATATCGATGCGACTTTGGTTTGGCCATTAAGCAAACTGCTTAAGGGAGTAGAAGACGCTTTATACATAAAGATTAAAAATGATACTGAAATTACCAATTACTTCTTAGCGACAGCACCCAACAACCCACACTTTAAAAAAGTCATGGATGCGATTGTGTACAACATCCATAACTATGACCCAAAGGTTGGTGTTTATGGTACAACGGGTCCAAAAGTATTTAACGATATGCTGGCAGATCAACCAATCAAATCTAAACGTCGCAGACACGTATGTATTCAGGGCACCTTTACTAACGAGTACTTTCAGTATTTAGATAAGCCCCGTGGAAAATGGACCCATCAGGATCCAAATAAGCTTATCAAGTAATAACGAGGTACGCTGTGTTTATTCGTTGGCTATATACGCTGATATTGGTAATCGCTTCACCTTTCTTGATCTGGGGCTTATATAAAAAGCAACCAGGGAAACCAAGTGTGGGTAGCCGCTGGAAAGAACATTTTGGCTTCACTCCACCACTCCCAAGTAATAGCAAAAGTCAGTTGATATGGGTTCATGCAGTTTCAGTCGGGGAAACATTAGCGGTAGCTCCACTACTCAAACGGCTAAAACTACACTATCCTCAGTACGAGATTGTAATTACTACCACAACACCAACAGGTGCAGAGCAGGCAGAAAAACTTGAAGGGATAGCTCATCATCGCTATATGCCGTTCGACTTCCCGTTTGCCATTCGTGGTTTTATAAATGCTATAAAGCCTAGCCAGCTACTCATTATGGAAACTGAGCTTTGGCCCAATACGCTGCATACAGTTGCGAAAGCGGACATTCCTATTACCGTAATTAATGCACGTCTGTCAGAACGTTCTTGCCAGCGCTACGCTAAAGTACAGCCAGTATTTGACATGCTAGCCAAGAATTTAACTCAAGTTCTGTGCCAATACCCTGATGATGCTGAACGTTTTATTAGACTGGGAGTAGCAAAAGAAAAAGTTTCTGTCACTGGCTCAATTAAGTTTGATATTGATATTAACGAACAAATCAATCAAAACGGGCAAACATTGCGAAGACAACTGGGGACTCAGCGCCCCATATGGATTGCTGCCAGTACTCACCCTGGGGAAGATGAGCAAATATTAGCAGCACATAAAAAAATATTGGTTCAGCACTCAGATGCCTTATTGATTTTAGTTCCTCGCCACCCGGAACGTTTTAATGCAATGTTTAAATTGGCTCAAAAACAATTTGTCACCGTACGAAGAACCGAGAGTGGCGACAAAATTATTGATGCCTCCGTACAAGTCTATTTGGGTGATACTATGGGTGAAATGTTAACCCTAATAAGTGCAGCAGATATCTGTTTTATGGGTGGTAGCTTGCTTGGCGACAAAGTCGGAGGACATAATCTTCTTGAGCCTGCGGCACTGGCTAAGCCAATTCTAACTGGTCCAAGCTTTTTTAATTTTAAAGATATTACAGACTCATTAATCGAAAATGGCTCTACCTGTATCTGTCACTCAAGTGACGAACTTAAAAAAATGATAATTCTAATGTTTTCTACTCCTGAACTTATTAAGAACCGGGGACAGAACGCAATAGAGATTGTTAATAGCAACAAAGGGGCATTACAAAAAACTCTTACTACGCTCAAACTGTAACAATAATATATATTTACTTTCAGTTGAAAGTAAATATATGAAAGACCTATCAGCTTTGCTCAGCCCCATATAAGTTGTATAATTTACCGTCTCACCGAAACTTAAGTACAGGTCTTTAAGGTAGCTTTCCACCACATGGATATTAATAAAAAAATTCAAGCTGCGTCTCACTCAGGGGCTAAATTGCAGGTCGTCCAGCATGATCATGAATATTTAGTAAAAAAGTCAATATCATCGGCGATTAATAAAAACTATCTCGGCATCCAGAAACAATTAGCGTTTAAACCTCAAAATACCCCATCTTTTGACATTCAGGCAATTCCTGTTCTATCTGTTGATAAATCAGAACAAAAACTAACAGTGACGATGCCTTACATTGAGGGACTCGGTGGTGAACGAGTTGCCTATCGAGGTTCTAAAACGGTTGCTAAAAACTTAAAAATTGCACTCAATTTTTACTTAATCAACAGTATCGCTACAAGTGAAGATGGTTGTTATCCCATTTCTCAAGTCCATGAAAAAATAGCTAGCATAAAAAGCAATCTAGATGATAACAAATCATTATACCCTCTTTTAGAACAGCAAATTGAGCAGTTTAAAAACTTTTGTCACAAAGATCTTCACATGCCATTAGGGGAGTGTCATGGGGATCTGACTCTAGCAAATTTCAAAATTACAGAGGAAAATCAGCTCTATTTATTCGATTTTCTTAGTTGCGAAATTAACAGCCCTCTGCAAGACGCAGCAAAAATCATCCAAGATTTTGATTATGGATGGAGCTTTAGAAAAGAAAAAGAGAGTATTCGTATTAAATGTGAAATATTCTGCGAATACGCCTATCCTTCATTTTTAAAGACATTAGAGCGCCTTTTTTGGTATGAAATGCGAGTCATAGAGACGTTGACTCTACTGCGCATCGCTCCTTATATAGACGACCAAGACCAAGTAACTATCAATTGGTTTAATCGTGTAATGAACAAATCAATGAATAAAATAACAGGATAATTATGTTTACGTTAATTCTTCCGGTAGCCGGTCGTTCTTCACGTTTCCCAAATATGAGACCAAAATGGTTATTAACCATGCCAGACGGTCAACTTATGATCGAGAAATCAGTCGGTAGAATTGATTTATCGGTATTTGATAAAGTCGTTATTGTCTGCCTTCAAGAGCATTTAGAAAAATACACTACTGCTGAAATGGTTGTTGAGAGCTTTGAACGAAGCACCTCAATTGTCCCTGAACTTGTTATTTTAGATGAACCAACCTCATCACAATCGGACACCATCTATCAAGCAATCAAACAGGGCAACATTGAAGGTTCCATTTTTATCAAAGATTGCGATAACGAATTTTCATGCCAACCAGAAGCAATCAACAGCGTAATGGCTATTGATTTAAACGAAATTGAACTAGTTGACGCTAAAAACAAAAGTTATATTGAAGTGGACTCGCTTGGCGTTATATCTAATATCGTAGAAAAAGAAGTCATTAGTAACTTTTTCTGTTGCGGAGGCTACAGTTTTGCTTCTGCTGATGAGTTCTGTAATGTCTTCGAATCAATTGCGTCAGACAAAGAAGTGTATATCTCTCATGTGATTTATAAGATGCTAATGTCAAACGAAGAGTTTGTTAAAAAATCGGCTTCGGAATACACCGACTGGGGAACTTTACGCGAGTACCGTCACTACTGTAAAAAGTACATTACAGTGTTCTGTGATGTTGATGGTGTATTGCTAAAAAATGGCAGCAAGTTCGCGAAAAACGGATGGAAAACAAGTGGCCTTGAATCGAACCTTAAAAAAATCAGCGAACTGCAAAAAGATGGTGGTTTATTTTTAGTCTTAACATCCTCACGTCCTGAAAGTGAAATTGATTATACTGTTGCAGAGCTAAATAAATTTGGAGTCCGAGTTGACCGTTGCCTATTTGGTTTACCTCATACCCGTCGTTACTTAATTAATGACTACTCTGCGACAAATCCTTACCCATCAGCCATAGCTATCAATCTTGAACGCGATAGAGAAACACTGAGCAACTTGTTCGATGATTAATCGATATTCAGGGAGACTCCCCAAGTAATTAACATAAACACATTGCGAAACAACATGAAGATAGAAGATAAAGAAATTACATTTGTGGTTCAGGGACCAGTACAAACCTCAAATAATCGTGAGCAGATAACAGGAATAACTGTTCAATGCCTAACATCAATTAGACAATATTTCCCAGGCTCTAAAATTATTCTGTCGACATGGAAAGGGCAGGATTTAACTGGCCTTGATTATGACCAGGTTATCGAATTGGATGACCCAGGTCCAAATACCGTCTACCAAGATGGCGAGCCATTAGTATTAAATAATAATCGCCAGATATACAGTGCTCATATGGGATTAAAAGCTGTTCAAACCCAATATGCTGTCAAATTGAGAACGGATAATAAACTGGCTGGTAGAGGTTTTGTTGAACTTTATCAGCAATACGAGCAAGAACCACGCAACAAAGATTTCCGACTACTAAATTCCCGTGTTGTCACCAGCAGTACTTTTTTCATCACGGCCCATGCTGGAACACCCGTCTATTTTCATAAAAGTGATCTGTTTGATTTTGGGGAAACTCAAGACCTGCTCAAAATATGGAATGGCGAATTCATACCTGAAGTCAATTTTCATAAAAAGCCGGGATATAAATCTCGCTACCCAGCAACGGAACAAGTGCTTTGTCTAAGTTGGCTTTCTCGTTTATTAGGGAAAAGCTACCACATCAATACAAAAGCTGGTGATGATGCAGGATTAGGAAAAGATTTTTGGCAGAACTGTATTGCTAACAACCTAATCGTAGATACCCCGGAAAACATTGGCTTAGACGTCACGGAACGATTTTATAAGCGTGGTAATTTATCTCTAGAGTTTGATTTGGCTGATTGGAAATACATTGCGGGACTAGATAAAAAGCCTTGTGATAAGAAGCGATTAGAAAGAAGTTTTAAAAAATGGCAAAGCCATATGCTTAAAAGGTTTACAAAATAGGATTGGTGTTTGTGCAGAATAGAAAATTCATCTTATCATTTTCCCAGCGTAGACTGCTTAAAGAGTTGAATATAAAACTTTCAGCCAGACATTACTGGGGGAAAATATCTGCTTGTGAAAAACCAATCACGATTGAAGAATCCTGTTCGTTTCCAAAATCTAAGTACATTTGGTCTATGGGAAGTTTTTCTTATTCACATTCAGTACTACCCAACTATACGAATGTTGGGCGCTATACATCCATCGCTAAAGGTGTAGAAGTAATGGGATTACAGCATCCTATAGAACGAATTACTACTAGTCCTATTACCTATTGCGATCTGTTTCGCGTAAATTCTGGGCAAGTTAAAACTTACTCTTACCCTGAAGCAGGCACACTAAATATAGGAAATGATGTATGGATAGGTCAAAATGTTACACTCAAACCGGGTATAACCATTGGTGACGGAGCCATCATTGCTGCTAATGCTGTCGTGACTAAAGATATAGAGCCTTACACTATTGTCGGTGGCGTTCCAGCGAAACTCATACGATACCGGTTCAATGATCCACTAATTGCTAAATTAAGAAAGACCAAATGGTGGCAATACAGCTACCTAGACTTTGGTGATATTGCTATCAATCAAGATGCAGACGACTTTATTAATGCGCTTAACGATAAAATAGCAGAAAGCAAAATCAAACAATTTACGCCAAAAAGTATAGTCTTGTAGATAACTTCCCCAGCAACCAAACAATCTGGGGAAGCGTATAACCTGCTAACTATTTACCATTCACTCTACTAAACCAAATAGCTTCAAGTGCTCTTGCGCCATCGGCATTTAAATGATTATTATCTTCATAAAGTGGCACATCATTTACCTTGCTTCGACATAACCTCTCATCACACAGAACGTCCATAACTGATATAAACTGCACCTCTGGGAAGTCAGATTTAAGAGTAGCAAAAAGCTGATTTACAAAGGCAAAGCGCTTAGCGACACTTTTACGATCAATATCACATGGCACGTCTTGCATCCAACTATAGAGCTCTTTCTTAAACCAACAATTACTCGGTGCGTATTTCGGAGCATTCCGAACAGCCATTTCCCCCTGTGTCAGCATAGTTGTCGTCTTAGAATTTAATTCAGTTTGGAGATAAATATGCCTAAACCGTCAATTGACCTAGAGATCCAAGAACAAGGTCGAACCTGGTTACTCCCACCATACAACTACTCCTTGCGAAGAGTGGCTAACGAACTTAATGTTGGCCATGCGACAGTTCATAAATGGAGGGAACAATTGAAGATAGAAGGCTTGCTAGACGGTGAAAGTTCAAATCAAAAAGAACTTTCAGCAGAGGAAATCTTTGCCATTGTCATCGAAACAGCTGTTATGACAGAACATGAACTAGCAGCATATTGTAGGTCTAACGGCCTTTTTGTTGAACAGGTCAAACAGTGGAAAATTGCATCAATACAAGCTCACCAACCTAAGAAGAACCCTGCTAACAAAATAGATTCAACTCACAGAGCGGATAAGAAGCGAATCAAGATATTAGAAAAAGAGTTGGCTAGAAAAGAGAAAGCTTTAGCTGAAACAGCCGCATTGCTTGTTTTGCGGGAAAAGTTCAATGCCCTCTGGGAACCAAGCGAGGAAGATTAACTCCTCTCTCCGAGCGGCTAAAAATAGTTACATTCATTGAAGACGCTATCAATAGTGGAGCCACTAAAACTAGAGCGTGCAGGTGCGTTGGGATATCGATAAGGACGATGCAACGCTGGGTGCAAGATGGGGGGCAGATAGTAGAAGATTTGCGTAACCTGCCAAAAGCAAAAACTCCTCACAACAAGCTCACCGCCCAAGAGCGGCAAGATATTTTAGATGTATGCAATGCACCTGAATATGCGGATCTGCCTCCCAACGTAATAGTGCCTATGCTTGCGGATAAGGGGATTTACATAGCCTCAGAATCAACATTCTACAGAGTCTTAAAAGAGCACTCTCAACTAAAAAGACGAGGCGGTTCTGTCTCAATCAGTAGACCAAAGCCCAAGGCTCAGAAAGCGATAAAACCAAATCAGGTTTGGAGTTGGGATATTAGCTACTTACCATCAATTACTAAGGGTGAGCATTACTACCTCTATGTAATTATGGATATTTTTAGCAGGAAAATAGTTGGTGCAGAAGTATTCCAACAAGAGCTTGGCGAGCATGCTGCCGATTTGCTTCAACGTACAACTTGGAAAGAGAAATGCGTCAACAAAGGGTTAGTACTGCACTCTGATAATGGCGCACCTATGAGAAGCTATACCATGTTGGCCAAGATGAATGATCTTGGTGTAATGAGTTCGTACTCTCGCCCTAGAGTTAGTAACGATAACCCTTATTCCGAGTCACTATTTAAAACGGTCAAATGTATCCCGTCATGGCCAGTGGCAGGATTCAGATCCATTGAAGAAGCAAGGAAATGGGTTGGAGATTTCACCTATTGGTACAACTTTGAACATAAGCACAGCGGCATAAAATATGTGACACCTCAGCAAAGGCACACTGGTGAAGATCATCACATCTTAGAGCAACGGAAGCTTGTTTATCGTAAAGCTCAAGCAACAAGCCCTGGGCGGTGGAGAGGGCAAACTAGAGACTGGAGCTTTATTGACGAGGTGTTCTTAAATCCAGAGAACAAAGCTGCCTAAGATGTTGTAAATATGTAAAAATGACGACAACTTGCTTGAAAAACAGCGGAAACAAGCGTTCGCAATCACCGAAATACGCAACTCGGTTTAAATGAATAGTCGGGAACTTGTTCTAATATTACAGGAGTAACATTACTCTCCAACAAACGCTTTATAGTATTTCTTAATCCAAGCTCTAAAGCTCGGCGGCTATTAGCAACAGATTCTGAATAATCCGAAGTATCACCCAAAAAGACTCGGCTTCCTTTTTCTCCTGGGCTTCGTGTGGTTTCCGCATACATCGCCCAGCGAGCAGCGACATACACTGATTTAGGTCTTTTACGCTCAATAACCTCAACCAATTCCTGATTAACGTTTGTACAACCACTCTCCGGTTCACCGTATTTTAAAAGGTCAACCCCAAGTAATGGTGGGCAACCGCCAATACCACCATACAATGCGGAAAACTCTTCTTTCTTACCCATTTCATCGATGAAAGCACGGTAATGAGCTCCATGAGAATCTCCCCATATAAATGAAGATATAGGTTTACTGCTATCCCCTATTACATAAGGTTCAAAGGGTTGGTAGCCATCGACCTGAGGCAAAGACTGCTTTTGTTTATCGAATGAAGAAGTCGATTGGTTATACAACTCTATAGCTGAAATAGGGAAGCGTTCTGGATATCCTTCGTTACGAGCTATATTTTTTGCTAGCGTTACTGACAAAACGATAGGCAATACTAAGTAAAACAGGTAAACCCAGTGCTTCTTCATCGGCAGATGACGGAGCCTAGTTTCAAAAAAACGCCAAGAAACAACAGATAGAGCTAAAGTAATAAATCCACAGAGAACCGCATCAAGCACCGTAAACTCAGTATAATAGTATCGATAAAAAGCCAATACTGGCCAATGCCACAAATACAGTGAGTAAGATAAACGCCCCATAAAAACAATCGGCCGAATACTCAAGATACGGCTAACAATGGAACGTTGGTTTTCACCAGATAAAATAATCAAGCAGGCTGATAACACAACCCACAACGCATTGATACCAGGAAAGCTATCACTCTCGTTTAATATCCATGCCAAAGAAATTACCACCACAAGACCTGTGATACCAAACAAGTTAAAGAAATACGAAGGAAGGAAGTCTTTAGGTGATTTATTGGCCGATAATATGGCCAATAAGCCACCAATAAGTAGTTCAAAAGCGCGGCTTTGAATAAAATAATACCCTTTTTCTGGATCTGCAACTGTTAAGAACTGTGAGTAACCGACTAATCCAACCAAGCTCAATATAATAAAAGTTGCTAGTGTTGATTTAGATAAGTACCTGGCACTAATAATCAACACTACTGGCCAAACAAAGTAAAACTGCTCTTCTATCGACAAAGACCACGTATGCAGCAAAGGTAGAGTTTCGGAAGTTGGCGCAAAATACCCAGAGTGTTTTTCAAAATAAATATTGGCTATAAAAGAACTCGCATACCGCCAACTATCTGCAAAGTTAGCAAAGTCATTAGGTGTATGCAGCCAATAAGAAAAGATTAAACTAGTACAGACAACCAAATAAAATAGAGGAAGAATTCTTTTTATTCGCTTCACATAAAATAAATTAAACGAAAACTCGTTAGTCGATATTTGAGGATATATATACCCGTGATCATTGAAGATGCTTGATTTTCGATAGAATCAGGATCATGCTACGAACCATGAAAATTACACTGACTCCTCAACAGAAACTGCAACTCGAACAAATGCACGACATTGAACGTGATAGTCGAGTTTGCGACCGTATTAAGGCTGTTTTGCTGGCTTCTGAAGGCTGGAGTCAGACTATGATTTCACAAGCTCTTCGTATTCATGAATCGACCGTTGCTCGTCATCTCAGCGACTACGTTCTTTCTGAAAAACTTAAGCCTGAAAATGGCGGAAGCCAAAGCAAGCTTTCTGCTACTCAAACCATGCACCTAATTGAGCATTTGACTGAGAAAACCTATTCTCATACGCATCAAATTGTCACTTACGTTAAAGAGACATTTGGACTGGATTACACGGTTTCTGGTATGAATAAATGGCTTCACCACAATGGTTTTAGCTACAAGCAACCGAAAGGCGTACCACACAAGTTTGATGAAGCACAACAGCAAGCATTTATAGAGGCTTATGAAGCGTAAAAGGCAAGCTGTGGCAAGGATGAATCGATAGTCTTTATCGACGCAGTTCACCCAACACTATCAACAAAAATATCTCATGGCTGGATACGAACTGGTCAGGATAAAGTGATTGAAACAACGGGTAATCGTAGCCGATTGAACATTATTGGCGCACTGAACTTGTCGGATATTGGAGCAACCATTGTTCACAACTATGAGAGCATTAACAGTGAATCGATTGTTCGCTTTTTCTGTGAGTTAAGAAAGAGTTATCCTTTAGCCCATAAGCTTCATATCATCTTGGATGGTGCGGGATATCACCGCAGTGATTTAGTCAAAGATGCGGCGTTTGTCCTGAATATTGAACTGCATTATCTTCCACCTTACAGTCCAAACCTCAACCCAATCGAGCGGCTATGGAAAGTAATGAATGAGAAGTCGAGGAACAACGTTTACTTCAAAAGAAAACGGGACTTCAAGGCGGCAATAGACCAATTTTTTGCAGTGACTATTCCAGAGAACGCAGGCTCTTTGACATCTCGAATTAATGATAATTTTCAGGTTCTCAAGCCAGCATCTTCAAGTTGATTCGGTATATATTTAATATCATTCATTTTTTATACTTATAGAGGATTCCATTGGTCTATTGACCAATGAATGTTACGTTTAACAACTTCTTTCTCAAACGATCTCTTCAACCGTTCCAAATTGCTTTGCTTCCAACTGTCACCATTTTGTTGAAAACATTTATCAAAATCGATAATCCATACTTTTTCTTGGTCATCGATCAAGATGTTATGGATATTTAAATCTGTATGATTGACTTGCGCATCGTGCATCTTGCGGATTTCTTGGCCTATTTTTCTATACATTTCAGCAGGCAAAGCTTGCTCTTGGAGAATAGACACTAAATCACGAGCATTAGGAATGCGCTCACTCAATAAGTCGGCTTGGTAGCAAAAAGTTCGCTTTACCGCTCTTGCCGCTATCGGCTTGGGTACATTGACACCAGCTTTAATGAGCGTGTTCAAAAGTTGGAATTCTTGATAACTGCGCGTTTTTTCCCAGCCCTGAAACCAATAATGATCTTTCACTAATTTACCAAACAGACCACCACGTCGATAATGGCGCAGCGCTGCCGAGCATTTTTCACCATCGACAAACCACGTAGTACCTCGACCCGTTGCGCTCCCCAAGACCTTGTCTTGGCGTTGCCAGAAATCGGCATCAAAACATTGCATTGGATCTTCAGCTAATAACGCTTCGTCAAACCAGATCGTTTGGTTTTTCTCTGTTAGTGTCTTGAACAAAAATCGAAATCCTCACAATTATCAACCAACCTCTCACGCTAACAACGTAAGTGCCTTAGCATTTTACATTTTATAGCGCACTCTGCATAATCTTGACTCAATATTTAGGTGGGTTCTTACATGGCGCTTTTTCAAACTGCTCCTCAATCAATCTGTATCTTGCGTTTATCGGCTATCGGAGATGTGTGTAACACCATTTCTGCGGTTCAGGCAATTCAGCGCGAATGGCCGGAAACGAAAATTACTTGGATAACAGGAAAGCTGGAAGCTCAGTTAATCGGAGATTTATCAGGCGTTCGTGTGATTGTGTTTGATAAGAAACAAGGCTGGAAAGCCTATCAAACATTATGGTCGCAGCTAAAGAATGACAGGTTTGATGCCCTACTCCATATGCAATACGCTTTTCGCGCTAGCATTGCCACTCTAGGTATAAAGGCTAGGTACAAACTAGGTTTTGACAAAGAGCGCAGCCAAGATTTTCAAACCCTGTTTACCAACATTAAAGTGCCTTCTCCTAATAAAACTCACGTTTTAGATGGTTTGTTAGCTTTTGTTGAGTTTATGGGTGTTAAAGATACACAAGCAAAGTGGGAACTCAACTACCAGCTCATTGATGAGAAATGGGCAAATGAACATTTTGTCGCGGACAAACCCAAACTCGTTGTTGTTCCCGCAGCCAGTAAAGGATACAAAAACTGGACAGCAGAAGGTTACACTGAAGTTATTACCTACGCACAAGCTCAAGGATGGCAGATTATCTTAGCTGGCAGCCCCGCCAAAATAGAAAAAGACCTCGCCGAAAGTATCCAACAAAAATTAGCTGTACCGGTCATCAATCTCGTTGGTCAAAGTACTCTCAAACAGATGCTGGCTTTAATCGATAAGGCCGATCTTGTTATTGCACCGGATACCGGGCCTACTCATATGGCAAATGCAATGAATACGCCTGTAATCGGTCTATATGCACACCATAATCCTGAGCGCACTGGCCCATATAATTATCGTCAGTATGTTGTATCTGCTTATGAAGAAGCTTTACTCTCTGAAACTGGAAAATCACCATCAGAAGTAAGCTGGCGTACCCGGGTTAAAGATGAACAGGCAATGAGCCGGATTACCGCGAAGCAAGTCATTCAAATGTTTGATAAAGCGGTACATGACTTTAAAATGGCAGCAACTAGCACAACTAAGGATCCATCGTGACCAAACCGACATTAGCCGTAGCTTTAATTGTTAAGAACGAAGCTCAGCATTTAGAAGCCTGTTTAGAAACCGTACATGACTGGGTCGACGAAATAGTTGTTCTGGATTCTGGTAGCAGTGATAACACAGAAGAAATCGCTCGTCGCTACACGGATAAATTTTTCGTTAACGCGACTTGGCCAGGCTTTGGCCCACAGCGACGCCTAGCGCAAAATCATGTCGAATCAGACTATGTTCTTTGGCTAGATGCGGATGAGCGAGTCACTCCAGAACTTAAAGAAAGCGTATTAAAAGCAGTCGCAGAAAATAAACCGAATACGCTTTACCAATTTGCACGTCTTAGCTGGGTATTTGGACGATATATTCGCCATTGTGGCTGGTACCCCGATCGTGTACTGCGTTTATACCCAACCAAACTGACTCAATATAATGACGCTCTCGTTCATGAGAAAGTGGAAATGACTGGCAATATGCAGGTCGGGACGCTTCACGGGGATGCGATTCATTACACCTACAATGACATTCACCACTACCTAGTAAAATCAGCTGGTTATGCCAAAGCTTGGGCAGATCAACGTCAGGTGAAAGGAAAGAAATCCTCCTTAAGCCAAGGTATTGGGCACGCCATCGGCTGCTTCCTGAAAATGTATGTGCTTAAACGTGGTTTTTTAGATGGCAAACAAGGCTTTTTGATTTCATTGCTGTCTGCTCACTCAACATTCGTCAAATATGCCGACTTATGGGTACGAAACAACGACAGTAACTATAAGAAATAATTGAAAAAGCCTGAGACAATCTCAGGCTTTTTTGTGTCTCAAAGGAAATTTTTCGCCCATGGATTCACTTGCCCGACAACCGTAGCAATATCAATGCGGGTCATGTTCTCTTGGCTTTGCTTGTCTTCTGCTTGTGGGGGGCAAAATGCGACATGACGACCTTCTGAATTCAGAGGACGCCAACGCAGCGGCGTGGCTGAACGCTTAGCAGGGAAGAAACCAACCGTTGGTACATCTAATGTCGCAGCAATGTGCAGTGGTCCTGTTGAGCCCGCAATAAACAACTGAGCACAAGCTATAGAGCGAGTGAAATCCACCAAACCATCGTTTTTATCATACAGAGCCGCTTTACCACCAAGCTGTTCAATAATGGCTTTTAGTTCTGCGGCCTTGGCTTCTTCACCTGGGCCTGCTGTTAACACAACTTCATGCTCACCTTCCAAACCCTGAATTAAATTCGCGTACTGTTCCAAGGTTAGATTATTTGCCGAGCCACCACTTCCAGCATGAACGAATACCCAAGGCTTATCGGCATCAAGAACAAGTTGTTCTGAGAGTTTGTCTCGCTGAGCTTTCAATACTTCGTCGCTAAATGACAAATAAGGTGCACTTGGCTCAACGATTGGTATGCCTGTATCACGCAAAAATGCTCTGACTAAATCCAAATTGTACTCGTACTCCGGGTTGGCCGATTGAGAGCGTTTCTGCTTGATGCGTTTGTTATAGAAGATTTGAGCCAGTTTTGTTGCAGGCGCAAGGCGATAACGAATCCCAGCCTTCCACACTAACAACGCATTGTAGGTAGTGGAGAATAAGTTAATTGATGCATCAAAGTCTTGCGCTTTAATCTCTTCGATTAACGCTTTCTGAGCGCTTTTATCTGACTTCTCCGTCGGATCAATCATTACAGCATCAATCCAGGGACACAACTCAGCCAAAGCTGCGGTGTACTTAGGTACCAACGCTGTTATGTGACAATCAGGCATAGACGCTTTTAACATCGCGAAACTTGGCCACGCCAGCATGAAGTCGCCAATTTTATCGTTGCGAATAACAAGTAACTTTTTCATTCTGTTCTGTTTATACTCAAATTAACTGGTTCAATCATACCGACTTCAAAGCCTTTTTGTTAGTATGGCGGACATTCCGTTCACTAAAGAGCAATAAATTGTGAGTCAAAAACGTATTTCTCGAGTGCTTTATCCGGGCACTTTCGACCCGATTACCAACGGTCATTTAGATTTAATTGAACGTGCGGCTAACATGTTTGATGAAGTCATTATTGCGGTAGCGGCTAGCCCTAGTAAACAAACCATGTTTACTTTAGATGAACGAGTGGCCTTCGCCCGCGAAGTAACCAAACATCTTGATAATGTCACCGCGAAAGGTTTTTCGGGACTATTAGTCGATTTCGCTAAGCAAGAACAAGCCAATGTCCTGATTCGAGGCTTACGCACCACGGTCGATTTCGAGTATGAGTTTGGTTTAACCAATATGTATCGACGCTTGATGCCTGGCTTAGAGAGTGTGTTTCTCACTCCAGCCGAAGAGCACGCGTTCATCTCTTCGACCATTGTTCGCGAAGTGGCAATCCATGGCGGTAATGTTGACCAGTTCGTGCCGGAAGTTGTCGCAAGTGCTCTGAATACAAAGAAAAAAGTTTAGCAATTTTTACTAAACCCCTTGTGATATGAGGTATTCGATGCAAAGCTGAGTATTCTGGGGCACCTAGTTTTGACATAAACCTTTAAAGTTTCAATTTTTGCACCGCCAGAAGTATCATCACACCATCAGGCAGAGCTTTGCTCTGCCTGATGGTGTGTTTTGTCACCGCTACATACGAGATAGAACAGCTTTCAAATTATTAACCATTACACTGATTTGATAGTTTGGGCGGGAATGAGCTCAGCATTCAATAATGCTCACACTCCAACTTCGCACAAGCAGGTTCAAACGCCTCTCATCTGATCAATAATTACGCCAGCAAAAAATCTTTCCTCGATACTTCGCCGTGAACTCCAGAGCAACTAGCTTGGTCACACTATGCCTTTTCCTGAGATGGTCTTGAAGTAACTCTTTGCTGTGCGCTCTCACTTTACAAAACTCTTTAAACAAATAGCAGAATGACTTTATGCCAATGAGCACTTAAATGTTAAGAGCAATAAAAATATGCATTTATCGAAGGTAAGGGCAACCTGAATTTTTAATAGCAACAGCGTGAACCTATACGTTTTATGACCAAAAAAGCTCTACATTTAAAGTCTCATAAATACCGCAAGCACAGTGTCACGCTAAATCCCCAAAAGGATTTCAAGCCAATGCTTGGTGTTACAAAAAAGCCACGTAAATACCACAGGCTGAAATAGTACAACTAATTGCATTACAGCAAGAAGTGCTCAATCTTCACTAAGCATTTGATAATTTGCTTGATATAAAGCTGAATGCAAAAAATCGCATGGTAAAAAGCATTATTGTCAGTTTGAGTAACACAGGCAAGTTCTAAGCTTCCATTCTCGTTGGTGATTAAGGGCTACCCCAACACCGTTCGTAATTTATCAATTTAAGCTGCAAACCCCAGCATCACCAAAAAGGACAAACTTATAATCTCAAAGGACCATTTTTGAGATCCCTTATCCATTTTTCAAAAAAACATGATCCTCGTTCATAGAAAGTTTTTAACGTCTGATGAATTGTGATTATGATAATAAAACAGGAAACACAATATATCGTAATAATTACTACGATATACACAATATATTGCGATTTAATTCTAATTAAAAAATAGTGCGCCAATTATGAATTCAAAAACAAATAGAATAATTTTTCACACTATAAGACTCCAGATATATTGGAGACTCCACTCATTCACAAAAAATTATCTTTTCGCTTTCATAGGTGCTCACCAGCAGAGTTCGATTTATTCTACAGAGAGTCATCTACCACGAGAACGACACTCACTACCTGTTGTGATTGGCACGCAGCCGCATAGTTTAATGCCTATTCAATATATAGAGAGACTCAGCGATCATTCTGAATACGAGAAGCTATTCATGCCCATGATTATGCGTGAAGACAATGATGTTCACGAAGTCCTAAGCCCTTTCTTGTTTTTAGCTCTCACATGTTTAATCAATGTATTCTCGAATCAGACGCCGAGCAGACATCGGCGTATTAGCCCTACCTCACCACTCAAAATTACTGCACGAACATAACGGGTAATGGCGACTAACGAAGATTACTCACCTTACGCTTTTAGATAATTCAGAGGGATGCAGCATGGTATCAATTAATCACATTGCCCGTAGAAATCGACAACACAATTCTGGAGGACGCTATCCTGACGCACTTAAGCACGCTACCACAATGGCTATCATGCTACGAAAATTGGCAAAGGAGAGTTCGAAAGACCGCCCGGCAATGACCATTGTGGCGTTACATCTTTGGCTGACTCAGCAATGGCCAAATATTAGATCATCAGAAGATATACCAGATTTTGAGCGGATATCAGGCTCTACGATTTGCCGAAAAAATACCTTTCGAACTTATTATGATGGTTCGTATACATGGACCGAGTATGCGCATGGCTATCAAGACGGAGAGTCGACTCATTATCTTTGGCACCCCCTACCTCCTCATTTCAATGCTTTCTTTCAGCCATTTATCAGTGGCCAAAGCTATGAAACGCCATTCTTGCGCCCTAAGGTAAAAACTCGCCTTTTTCTGTTGATGAATCAAAATTGGAAAACCCCGCCCTCATTAAGTCACTTACCAAGAGTCCGCAAAGATTCATTTCACCGGTATTTGATCAATTGCGCTCTTGTCGACAATACACTTTCAGCCATCCCAAGAGCACAGATAGTAACCAACAATAGAAATCATCACAAACACGCCGAACGATATCAACGAATTGACAGTGACAGAGTCCGATACAAACTCTTCGATGCACAGCATCGCTACATCACCCGCCTAATACAAGCCGCAAGAAGTGCCAATTTATCCACTCACTTCGATGTATTTCACGAAAATCACGCAACTAACCTTATTGCAGATCGCACAAGACTAGCCAGATACCTCACTTCATCAGGACGTATTGCTCAGTATGTTTTAGATACGTCAAATAACGTCAAGCAAACTATTCGCAGCCCCGCTATCAAAATTGGCAGTAAACGTTACCTCGACGAGAATGAAGTCGTGCATTTTTTCGACCTCTTATTTAACTATGTTGAAAAACTCGCCCCAAAAAAATCAGCAAAAAAAAATCTGTGGATAAACTATTTTCAAGCAGCTACTTATCGAGTGGCATTACTTTTTATCTTACTCACCGGAGCGAGACCAACACATGGTATCAGCATTTTGGGAAAGTATTATGCAGGGGGAAACATTGTGTTCATTAAAGATAAAGGTCGGCTTAGGCAACTCATTGTTTGTGATTATCTAAAGCGCGAAATCCAACACTATCTAGAACTACAGGCTAAAGTACTTTCGAAGTTTTCTATAAGTAACAATCTTGAAGAATTATGGTATTGCATTGATGACTCAGGACGAACTTTCCGTTTGACCAACCGTGCTCTCCGTCAATTTATGAACCAACTTTGGCCAGGTGTCATTCCTTATCAACTTCGTCATTTTTTTGCCCAAAGTGCAGTCAATGATCTGTCTTCTGCTAGGTTATTTGATCAAGACATTGACCGAATAATGGGTCATGAAAGTATTGGAGAACATCTGGGAAGAGATGTAGTTTTTCCATTCACTGTCAACACTATAAAAACTTACCTCAACCATTATGCTACTCGACTCTCGCTGAAGGAGTTCATCTATGTCTAGGCGCGACAATCTTCTACTTGCTGGAGCAGTCCAACGCCACTTCGAACAACTTGGTAAAAACTGCGCACACCTAGAAGATCTTCTTTGGTTGCTAGAGCGTTGGAATATTGTTGACCATTGTGAGCGAAGACTGATACAGGCCGACATTCGGTGTGCTAGAAAAATCATCGCAACAGTACCTACAGGAAAACAGCGGCACTATAAACAAGCACTGAACGATATTTTGTTTTACCTGCAGGATGCTTGTCACTGGCGTTTACCAGAGCAAGAACAGGTAGCTATTCGTGATACGGAATATGGATGGTTCGAATCTATCGCTAAGCAGTCTCAAAAAGCTCATCAGATATTCGAACGTTTTCAGCAACAAAAAAAACAATACTTTGTAGACCGAGGAACGCTGTCTCCAGCATTCATCGCATTAATGATAGGCTTTGAAATCGCTCCGTTGTCCTTAAGCCACATTGGTTGCATTTTAAATGATGTCACTTCTATTACATCTGAGCGACCAATACCTCGACTTCGCTTGACTCATCAGAATACCAGCAAAGATGAGCTTCGAGTAACTCACTATCATTTACCATTCACGAGCTATCGGCTACTTAGCGACTACTATGCCCAACCATCTAAGCATATTAGTGAATCTATGCTTTTTAAACAATTATCGAAATGGCTTGTTGATCACGGCCTTTCTCAGGCTACTCGCGCCGAGTGGTCAAAAAGATTCCAAATCACTTGGTATCTACATCACTACTTGCCGCCAATCCTGCTCAAAGATCTTGCCAACCCAGAGAGACACGTGAGCTTACCTTTGAACATCCAATCATCTAGGCACCAGTTATCTGAAATTTACACCATTGATTGGGATGCCAACTGGTTTATGGGAGCAATTCAGTCAAAAAATAAACATGCTTGGCCCCATAAATTACTACTCAAATCACATGCATCACAGAAAAAGCCCCCTTTGCCACCGAGGTGGGACGCAAATAACCTTTTACCACGATTACTGTATGACTACACTCAGCAGTTGCTGACCCATGGTGGCGTCAAGAAATCCACCTTAGCAGTTAGCTCTATTATTAAGTACACCCAACTTGAACATATTCTTAACCTCTACCCTTTGACTTATGCTCAGGCGATCGACGAAGCTGCCGTCAATTTGTGGGCAAAAAATATCTTTGACTCATTGAATGGCGATGCTCTAAGGCAGACCTTTTTCTATTTCTTACGTTTTCTCAGCCATCAAGAGCAAACAGACAGCATTGATTTAACACTTTTTACCATGCCCACAACTGCTCCGTCAGTCAGTGCAGGCCGTTTGGACTTGATTGAACTTGATACCCTTATTCAAGCGCTCATCACTCAAAATACGACCCATCCTCTTCGCAGTTTATTCACAGTTATTGCAGCGTTATTAGGTTACTTTGGTATGCTCCGTCGAGGCGAAGTGCTGCGTCTTCGCTGTCAGGACGTTCAGTTTGTTCCTAAAACAGGTTTACTTACTCTATTCATTGCAAATACAAAAGAAGGCCGCACAAAGAGCGGGCTGTCACGCTCGGTGTATACCACCATACCTAGTCCCTATAGAAAGCTTTTTCAAGTGATAAAAGCGATAAAAGAGGGAACCTCTCCCGACTGTCCATTAATTGGTTTTGACGATGAAAAATACCATTCTCGGCAACTCTATTACCTATTACCCATCACTAGAGCACTAAAAATCCTCTTCGGTACACACATGCACTTTCACCATCTGCGCCACAGTGGTGTGCATGTTTTCATGATTCAGATGTTACATTTCGTCAGCCGAACCCCTGAAAATGAGCGCGGTAATACACCTTTAGAATGCGAGGTCTTATCACAAAAGTCTATCTGTATCCGTTTCGAATACTGGCTGGAAGGCCGAAGTCCTGATGAGGCGAACGATGGGATCTTCTTTGACGAAGTTTGCAAACAAATTGGTCATACCAATTACGCAACAACAAGATGGTCTTATTTGCACGACATTGATTGGCTGTTACCTATCATAAGTACTGAACATCGACCATATACGCTCCGCTCCTACTCTCACAGCGAACTGCGCTATCTCTTGGGATTATCATCAACATCGCATAATCTCGCACGCAAGCTAAAAACCTTGAGATCTAACATTACATACAAAATGCTCGGAGATAAAAGAATTCAACCAATTCAATTAACCAATTCTCAATTAAGAAGCGCTATTTTCGGACAGTTACAACAACAAAATGAACAGCAATCGTCACTTGACCACTTCAGAAACTGGCAAAACACTATCTATCTTAGTACCAATACATTAATCGGTTTTTTGTTTAAGGCTATGCAGTCCAACGGTTGTCTCGAACTTGCGACGTTAAGCAAAATCTGGAGTCAAAGTTGTCAACACGACATCACTCCTGTTGGCAAAAAACAACGAACAGCACTAAGCAAATTGCCTCAAGTCGAACTCTCAGAAGGCAGCCAAGCACTTCAGATTACGCTTGCCTGCAACGTAAAAAATGCTCGCGCCTTTACCTCATTCTTCCGCCACAAGGACTGGGCGTGGCTCTCGTGTCAGTTTGAGTTGACCGCCCATAGAAACCTTAATCGCGCACGTCAAATAACGCTACTCAAAGAGCACTTTGTACAAGGTGGAGAAGCAATTTCAGTTAAAAATCGTTCTATCGGTAAGACTATGCTTACCATTACTTTACGTCCCAAATTTTCTATTTCAAACCAAACACTTATGTTTACTCAACAATTCATACATTCATTACAATTCAATAAGGATACTCAATGAACATCATTATCCCTGCAAATAAACGCTCTTTGCTTGAAAGCTTATCTCAAGGTATTGATACCCATTTCGCTAACTGTGTCGTAACAGTACTGGTTAATAAAACACAGAATACGATTACCTTCATTAACGGGCAACTCCCCCTTTGTGACCACTATACATTCATGCTAGACGAGCGTTCCATTTCACTAAAAAACAAGCACTTTTCTCTCGATGCTAGTTTTACTAAACAGCTCATTAACTATTTTATACAAGGAGAAGACATAAAACTCGAATTCGAGATTCAGCCATCAGGGACAATGTTCTTAGAGGTGCTAGATAGAAGCACACGGCTCAAAGACGAATTGCAAAGCACTGCTTTACGTCGTTGTCAGTGCAGTGCCCCATCTGATGAACATCTGACTTACTGGGCAAATACACCTAAATGCCCTACAACAAAAACCTCAAAAGCTACCATTGAACGCATCGTATATGAAGCCCATAAAAACCTACCATTTGAGTATATTCAACTAAACAAGGAAGAAAATTACGTACGTATCCAGCGTCAGGGCGTAGTTGAAGACAAAGCTTTGCCTCTGGATATGAAATTGCCTGTATCCATGGTATTAACACCAGATACAACGATGCAAATGACTAAACTTTGCCAAATGACCTCCGGTAATGAAATCGAAATCGCACAACAAGGTGAAACGATAACATTTAAAACACCAGAGTGTACGTTAACGTGCTCATTAGCGGGTGTTGAAGAATTTTACCAAAAAAACCGTTCCCATTCAAGCGCTAAAATACGTTGCACTCAACCTTTTTACATTGAAGAAAGAACTAAATCATTGCGTTAAGGAATACAGCCAAATTAAAAAAGCTGATGAATTTCTTCTATATATAGGCGACGAAAAAGCAGCGATTGCTGTTCTAATTCCTCCATACGCATTTACTAAACTCATTCATGTATTTGAAGTTGGTGAAAGTAAAACTAATGTCGGTTCTTTGTTCCGTTTTTCTCCGAAAGAGCTGGAGGGAGTTAGAGTTAAAAATTTGCAGGAAGCAACAAAAACAAGGTTGGATATTTTTGAAACAGCTCTTGGCGAGTTGAAACTAGGAGTATATTACTCCCTTGAAGATAACCTACCGTACACTACCATCTCTATCGAAAGAGACGAACGACAGTTAGATAGCGTACTCAAAATGATTAAGGATTTAGAAGAAAAACAAACAGATAACAATTCAACTATTAAAGAAAAGCAACAAGACCTTTTTATCTTCAGCGATGAGTGACTTCTCACCACCTTATCAGGCGATGCTTCTTATTTCGTTAGCCGTTGCTCGATAGTATCGAGAGTTACATAGCTTCCATAAGCAGAGACGACCGTCCAGCCGCCTTTAATTCTAGAATGCCTTTATCACGAATATTAAGGGCGGCATTTAAGTCGCGATCAATATCCGTTGTACCGCAAGACGGGCAATCCCATTTGCGAACCGATAAGGGCATTTCTTCCATTTTATGACCGCAACAATGGCATGTTTTAGAGCTGGCGTACCACTGGTCGAGCTTTACTAGGTGCTTACCTTGCTCTTTCAGTTTGTATTCTAGTTTCGCAACAAAGCTATGCCATGAGGCATCAGCTATGTGTTTTGCTAGTTTGCGGTTTTTCATCATATTTGCTGATTTCAATCTCTCAACTATCACCGCTTGGTTTTCGTCAACGAGAGTTCGAGAGAGTTTGTGTTGAAAATCAGCGCGAGCATTCACTACCTTTTCATGGCATTTAGCAACAAGTATTCGAGCTTTTGCACGATTAGCACTGCCTTTGGCTTTTCTGGATAGCTGACGCTGCTTACGTCTGAGATTCTTCTCAGCGCGTTTTACAAATCTTGGGTTGGCTGTCTTTCTGCCGTTTGACTCAATCACAAAATGAGACAAACCCAGATCGACACCTGTAACTGTTCTTACTGTGTGGAGTGGTGTTGATGCTTCCACTCCATCATCCGCAAGGATTGATGCGTAGAACTTACCTGTCTTGCTCAGGCTTACAGTGATGCTTTTAACCACACCTGCAATCTCACGGTGAACATTCGCCTCTATAGGCTTCATTTTTGGAAGCTTAATTGCCCCATCAAGTACCTTTACACCCACACAGTGATAGCTCGACTGCTTGCCATGTCTACGTTTGAATTGTGGGTACTTGGCTTTCAACTTCGGATTAAAGAAGTTATCGAAGGCTTGGTGAAGATTGATCACCGATTGCTGTAAGGCGATTGAATCATATTGCTTCAACCAGTGGTATTTGCGGGATTTCTTGGCAACGGCAAGCAGTGGTTTTATATCCTTTTTTGGATTCAGTGTGAGCAAATTGGTTGCTCATCTGGTATTTACAACGAAGTACAGACGCAAGTTGTTTACTGGAGTTATGATCGAACAGTTAAGGGAAGCTTTTGAGTCAACGTGTGTAAAACTTGAATGCGAATTGATAGAAATGGATGGTAAACAGGATCACGTTCATTTACTGCTCTCATACCCTCCAAAACTTTCAATCAGCGTAATGGTTAACAACTTAAAAGCAGTTTCATCTCGTATGCTACGACTACAAAACACGCACCTTACAAGGCAGAGCAAAAGCTCCGCCCTATGGTCTCGTTCATACTTTGCTTGCACTGCTGCCGGTGCGACTATTGAAACATTAAAAGCTTATGTGGAAAGTCAATCGACCCCAGATTAAGACGCTATCGCGTCTTACGCCTTATATCCCCGCCCTAATCGGGCGAGGGTTTACGGCGAAATGGCTAAAACTTGTCAATGTTTCACGTGATGAA
Organism: Vibrio sp. Hal054; assembly: GCF_037162405.1. NCBI lineage: Bacteria > Pseudomonadati > Pseudomonadota > Gammaproteobacteria > Vibrionales > Vibrionaceae > Vibrio > Vibrio sp. Hal054. Next base: position 3,096,222 of record NZ_JARLUT010000001.1, read on the forward strand.
CGCGACACCAGTAAAAAAACAACAAAATACTGGACAAAAACACAGTGATCAATATAGTGTAGTAGATGAGATTTTCAACGGTGGTGTTTGAAAAAATATTATTAGGAAAATCAGATAAGCAGTTGGGGTAGGAAGGTTGCCCCCTTCCTACCCCGTACCGGCTGCTCTAACGTTTAATCCCAGCCCAGCCGATAGACAAATTCTAACGAATTCCATCGGTCAGGGACAGATCTATTTACAGTTCTGCAACCAATGGAGGCCATGGCATGGCTCGCTTTTATATTTGTCTAAATGTACATATCTCGTTCTATTATCATCATTTTTGTGAGGATACGAAGATGATGAACAGCATCCAAAACCTAAGTCACACTAATACTATCGTTAATCAGATTAATGCTGATACTACATTAGTAACCTATCAATTTCGATCTCACTTTCCATTTAGTAAAAAAATAGTGCTGTTAAAAGAATTGCTACTCAATAGTGCTGCCGGTCTTGTCTACATCTTCTTAAATCATTTCTCTGATCAGAGGTTAGACCACCAAAGTGATGTTAAGTCATTTATAGCACAAGGAGGATTGTGATGAGTAACTACTATGAACAATTATCCGCACTTCAGCGTATGCTGGATTTTGATAATGCGAGTGCAAATACACTGAGCGTGATGTCACTAGGTGGTCTCTCAGCAAAAGTACGCAATCTCTGGTGGAGTTCTGAAGCTAGCTTCGATGGCTATCCTTCACCACAGCTACAAGATAGCTTATCGGTTTATGCTCAACAATGTTGGCAAGCACACCGCCGTAATCCAGAGATCTATGAATTACTTCAACAACACGTTCAATCGTGTTTCAGCACGGAAATACGCTATCGATTTGATCTCCAAGCTCACGAGGCTTTACCTGAACTATCTTTGATAAAGTTTTGGCTTGCTTCGGCATCATGCTGCTGCCGAACCTATCCGATTGAGCAAGATCAACTCTGGTATCGTCATCTGCAACTTACTCAAGCACTGTGGCTTGCAATAGAAATTCAACACACATTCCCAGAGTCTATCATTGGTTATGCCGAGCAGTCAGTAGCCATCGTGAATTTGGAAAAGCGTCAAGTTATACTTTGCACACAACTTCACTTTGCACCATTTACAACTATGGGCTTTGAATTTATTTATCTGCAATACCCCCAATAACATTGTTATAATAAGCAAGTAGGATATTGCCCGACCATAATGGCGGCCTATCCTCTTGCTTGGTGTATTGGAGAATCGATCAACTACTAACCAAATAAGAAGCATTGCTTGGTAAGGGGTAAGAAATCACTCAAATAAAAGGTACACGCCCCATGATCCCACTGAGCGATATTATTAATGTTTGAAGTTCCAAGGTAGGAGCGCATCGATATCTGGCTCTGCTTTCGCTAGCTCTTTCATGCACTTGACCATGTAGTCGTAAAGAATAAGGCCGTTGGCTTTCGCTGTCTCGACGATACTGTAAAGCATCGCGCTCGCTTCCGCCCCATTAGGGTTGGCCGAGAATAACCAGATGGGGTATGACCTTATATACTAAACATTCAGCTATGGTGTGTTTTTGGAGGTCTCTGATATGGCAAATGTTCACAATTACTCGACTTATGTAAGGCTTGATGCTCATAAAGACACAATTGCAGTTGCAATAGCGAGTCCTGAACGACAGGGATAGGTAAGGTTTTGGGGAAACATATCCTCATCCAAAGATTCTGTCATTAGGCTGATGAAGAAGCTTATGAAGCTATACCCGTCATTTCTAATCTGCTATGAAGCCGGGCCTACTGGTTATGATATTTATTGGCTTTTACTGAGTTTGAATATCGATTTTACCGTAATTGCCCCTTCTCGAATTCCTAAAATTTCTGCCAATAAGATTGCTCTCATATACCCCCCCCCCCAAAAAAAAACTTCCAATCAGCGTAATGGTTAACAACTTGAAAGCTGTTTCATCTCACATGTCGCGACGACAAAAGACACACCTTACGAGACAGAGCAAAAGCTCCGTTCTATGGTCTCGCTCATACTTTGCTTGCACTGCTGGCGGTGCGACAATTGGAACATTAAAAACCTATGTAAAGAGTCAATCGACTCCAGATTAAGACGCTATCGCCTCTTATATCTCCGCCCTCATCCTGCGAGGGTTTACGGCGAAATTTCTAACTGAGTATAGTGGTAACAACCTACATACAGCGAAAAATTTAACGCTGGCACTCAGGGCAGAAAAAAGTATTTCTCTGCCCGATTTTTAGATCGATGATCGACTCACCGCAACTTGGGCATGCTTGTTTTACTTTTCCATACACTTGCAGTTCTTGCGCAAAATAGCCCGGTTTGCCATCTGCCTGAGCAAAATCTTTAAGCGTTGTACCGCCTTGAGCTATTGCACCGGTAAGCACCGCTTTGATTTCTGCCACCAGCGTTTTCCACTCGTCCAAAGATAAAGAGCAAGCTGAGCGTTGTGGATGAATTCGAGAACTAAAAAGCGATTCACTGGCATAGATGTTCCCTACACCCACTACAACTTTGTTGTCCATGATGAACTGCTTCACCGCAACACGCTTGTTCTTTGCCTTTCCAGCCATGTATGGCGCATCAAACTCATCCGTCAGTGGCTCTGGACCAATATTACCAAGCACAGCGTGTGATTCTCCAATTGGGCACCACAACCACGCGCCAAATCGTCGAGGGTCGTTATAGCGTAATACTTTGCCATTGCTCAAAGTGAGATCAACATGATCGTGCTTACCTGCGGTAATAAACCCATCCAACACCCGTAATGACCCCGACATCCCAAGATGCACGATTGCCGTACCGATATCGGTTTCAATCAACAAATACTTCGCTCGTCTGGAAATGGAACGGATGACCTGCCCTTCCATCTGTTTCAGTTCAACGGGAATATCCCAACGTAATTTCGGTGTACGAAAGACTAATGACCGCACTTTCTGCCCCACAAGATGAGGCGAAATTCCCATACGACTGACTTCTACTTCTGGGAGTTCTGGCATAACACTTCCTGTCTCATTCTTCTGATTATTCGTTCTCAGGCAACAAGTAGCCTTGTTCAACCGAAATAGCTATCCACTTATCTTGCCAGTTTTTGAACAGCCAAAAACGCGGTGTCTGATAAAAAGTGATCCTTTGTGGTTCTTCGCGATCGCTGTACCACACCTCTACCGTTTGTGGATTACGCAGAATAGGCAGAAACGACTGATACGTTTCATCATCAACTTCAGTACCAACCAAATCTTTCCAACGTTCTACCAATATTTCAGGTGCAATACTGCTTGGTGGCGTCGCTCTCCAGCGTCCTTGGTTCTTTTCTAAAGATAGCTGGGGAAAATGTATCGCTTGTAGCTGCCAATCTGCATTGAGCAACGTAGAGTAAGCTGGCGCGGGCGGTTCCATAAAGTAGGTTTTTATCACGGCGGGAAGATTTAGAACCCCGATAAATAACACCACAGCTAGAATGAGAATATTGTTCCACCGACGACGGCGACTAGGAGCAACACGCATGAAGCTATCCTTAATAAATGAGGAGATCCTTAGTAAAAGCGTGGATGTAGATTAACAGGAAGAAAATACAGATCCTAGAGAGGAGTGTCAGAACAGTGAACCTTTCAAGCGGAAGCTTGCAGAAAAAGATATAGCGTAGAAAAGAAAAAACCCAACCGTATAGGCTGGGTTTTCTTACTACTTAAAGAGAGCAATCAATTACTTAATTTTCGCTTCTTTGTACATAACGTGTTGGCGAACTACTGGATCAAACTTTTTGATCTCGAATTTGCCTGGCATGTTACGCTTGTTTTTGTCAGTAGTGTAGAAGTGACCAGTACCAGCAGATGATACTAGACGAATTTTCTCACGAATGCCTTTAGCCATTGCTTAATTCCTCTTAAACGTTTTCGCCACGTGCACGGATGTCAGCAAGAACAGCATCGATGCCTTTCTTGTCGATAATACGCATGCCTTTAGCAGTTAGACGTAGTTTAACAAAACGTTTTTCGCTCTCTACCCAGAAACGATGAGTTTGTAGGTTCGGCAGAAAACGACGCTTAGTAGCATTTCGTGCGTGTGAACGGTTGTTACCCGTTACTGGACGCTTACCAGTTACTTGGCATACTCGGGACATGAATGTCTTCTCCAAATCGTTTCAGCTCGATATCAACCTTGCTGGCTGAACCCCTTAATGTTCAAAAGAACTGAGGTAAAAACCGCTATGGAAAATCCACGCAAGGCTATCAAAGGTCGCGCATTATACTAACTTGATACCCATTGCTCAAGACCCGAACAGATCCTTTTTGCAGGATTCGCTGATCTTTTTTCTCTGGCGAGCTGAATTAGTGTCAAAAAATGTGTGCGAATCATACCAGAAAACGACAGAAAGCTAAGCATTTTTTACGCATTCAGGCGAAATCATCAACAAATCTCTTTTAAGCGTTGTTTTTTAACATAATGATAGGTTTAAACATTGCATTTTAGACGCGTTCTTTCCTTAGAAAATACAAAACTAGGCAAGGTGTTGTTCTAATTTGCTGCTTGGGTTTGCTCATAAAAAGTGAGAATGAAGCGATCAATGTTTACATCCACCCTCGCTCAGCAAAAGAAACGATTTCTCCGTCCCCAACAACAAAGTGATCCAAGACTCGAATATCCACTAGAGCTAAAGCGTCTGAGATACGACTGGTGATCCTTCTGTCTGATTGACTGGGCTCAGCCATACCTGAAGGATGATTATGCGCCAATATGAGCGCCGCAGCATTGTGGTGAAGCGCGCGTTTTACCACTTCTCTTGGGTAGACACTGGCAGCAACACCAAGTCGTTGGGGGATATTTGGCATACAGAAACGAAATAATCCCCAAAACCGCAACTGGCTTAGGGGATTTTTAGACAGAGTTCAATATTGCTTGAAGCGGGAGTGTTGGTTAAACCTTAAAGTGTCCAACCAAGCTTCCTACTTTGTCTCCAGACTGCGTTAAGCGATGGCTGATCGATTCCGAGTATTTCAGATTTTCACTCAGATCATTCACAATGTGCTGAATGGTCACAAGATTCTGGTTAATCTCTTCAGCTACTGCGCTTTGCTGCTCAGCGGCAGAAGCCGTTTGGGTACTCATATCTTGAATCACTGAAACCGCATTAGAAATACCAGAGAGCGTTTCTTTAATCTGAACTGACTCTAACGCCGTCTTCTCTCCACGTTCTTGGCTGACATTCATACTCGTGACCGCTTTGTTAACACCTTGATGTAACGCTTCAATCATGTCGCCAATCTCTTTTGTACTGTTTTGTGTTCTGCTCGCCAGAGAACGTACTTCATCAGCAACCACCGCAAAACCACGCCCTTGTTCACCCGCTCGCGCCGCTTCGATTGCAGCATTTAGCGCTAACAGGTTAGTTTGATCAGCGATATCACCAATCACTTTAAGAACTTGAGTAATCTTGCTGGTTTGTTGGCTTAGCTCTTGGATAGCATCAGAAGTCAGATCAACTTCATTGACCAGAGCGCCAATGCCTTCAATAGCCAGATTCACTTCTCTCTGAGCTTCGATAATTTGTTGATTAGCAGATTCAATAGCTTGTGCCGTTGCGTTGGTGTTGTTCGCCACCTCGCGAGAGGTCGCACTCATCTCAGTCACCGCTGTGACTACTTTATCGGTTTCTAAACAGTGCTCGTTCATCTGCTGACTGGATTGAGAAGTTTGCTTATCCAGTTCCATAGCTGCACTGCTTACGTCGTCGGCAGAACCTCGAATATCGGCGATCATCGGATGAAGCTTGTCCATGAAATCATTGAATGCTTTCGCTACTTCACCCACTTCGTCGTGACTTTCCACTTTCAAACGAGCCGTTAAATCACCGCCACCCGCAGCCACATCTTTTAGAGAGCCGACAATATGCTGCAACGGTGCTACACCACGAGCCACAAGCAAACTCACAATCAAGCTTGTAATTAACAAACCTAGAAAAGATAAACCCACAGCTGAATAGGTTTGGCCATGCAAAACAGCCAAGCGCTGTGTTTGATATTCGGCAAGCTGAGTATCGATATCATCGATGTAAATACCTGTACCTAACACCCAGTCCCACTTAGGTAAATATTCTGCATAACCTAACTTTGGTGCTTGGGCCTTAATAGAAGGTTTTTGCCAAGAGAAGTATAAGAACCCATCACCCGTTTTAGCCGCATCAATTAAACCAGCAATAACAGGGACGCCATTCTTATCCTTTAATCCGTAAAGGTTTTTACCTTCCAGTGATGCGTTCATTGCGTGAAGGGTATTCACACCTTTTGAATCGTACGCAAAAAAGTAACCATCACTTTCAAAGCGCATCGATTTTAAGATTTCCTTTGCCAACGCTTTATTTTCAGCGCTGCTGTCTTCTTCGTAAAGAGACTTAACCGCCGTCACTCCCATCATCAGGTAGGCTTTTAACTCTTGCTTACGGTTGTTAACTAACTGCTCACGATATTGAGTCAGCTCTTGTTGCAAACTGTTCATCCCTATCCAGTAATACACCATAGAGCTAATACTGGTTATCAAAACTAACGGAACAACAGTTAGCAATAACAACTTGGTACGACTTCTCATCGAACGAAACATAAGTGCTCCAGCGTCTAATTTTTTATATTGGTTTTATTGATACATAAAACATTATCTTCAGGAGGAGCCTTTTCTTAAAGAAAATCCCGCCGATGTGTAAGCAAAATCTCATATATTCCGCCTGTGTGGATTGTTAAGTTGACACAGCTCATACATATTCTGGGAGTTGTGGTGAATCTCCCCCACCCTGATCGGGCGAGGCTTCATAGGTCGTTTGCGCGAGCTTAAAGAAATACTCCTTAAGACTGACGGCGCATCACTATGCTGAGACGGTGAAACCTTCCGCCTTTAAATCGATAATTCCTGCTAGCCTGATGTTCATTCCTGCATTACGATCTCTATCGTGCAGAGTTAGACATTCCGGACAAATCCAGTGTCGAACTGCAAGTGGCAAGCTTTCCAGCTTATGACCGCAGCAGGAGCAGGTTTTGGAACTCGGTAGCCACTGGCTGATTTGGACAAAATGCTTGCCTGCCCAATCCGCTTTGTACCTTACTTTTTGAACGAAGCTGAACCAAGCAGCATCACCAATGTGTTTAGCGAGTTTTCCGTTTTTCATCATGTTAGACGACTTTAATTTTTCAAATATCAGTGCTTGGTTTTCGTCAACGATACGTTTTGAAAGTTTGTGTTGAAAGTCGTTCCGTGCATTGGTAAGTTTTTCATACGCTTTCGCCACCAGCAACTTTGCTTTTTCTCGGTTGCGAGAGCCTTTAACCTTCCGACTCAATGACTTTTGTTTTTTGCGTAAGTTTCGCTCTGCGCGTAGCAAAAAGAGAGGGTTAGGGATTTTTACTCCATCACTGTCAATCAGATAGTCAGACAACCCTAAATCAAAACCCTTCACCTGTGTGATATGCTTTGGTTTTTCTGGCAGTACCTTTTCTACATCAAATAAAAGTGAGGCGTAATACTTCCCTGTGGATGCTTTGGAAAGAGTAATGCTTTTCAAAACACCCTCAATAGGACGGTGAACTTTGGCTTTGATTCTGGATTTGAGTTTGGGGATCTTAATGCTTTCGCTATCGCAATCTATATTCATGCAATGGTAGCTGGATTGCTTACCTTGTTTCCTTTTAAATTGAGGATATCGAGATTCCATTTCTGGACTGAAAAAGTTATCAAAGGCTTTCTTAAGATTACGAGTCGACTCTTGCAGTGAAATAGAATCAAACTGCTTTAGCCATTCATATTTAGCGTGTTTTTTAGCAACGGAAATAAGGGCTTTTAACTCTTTAGTCGGTGAAAGATTAATGCCTTTCTTTTTGTAATAATGGCTTTTGATATGAAGGGCACGATTGTAAATGAATCTTACCGCACCGAACTGCGCATCAAGGAAATCTTGCTGCTCTCGGTTTGGGAAAATCCGGATTTTTATCGCTCTATTCAAAGTAAAAAACCTTATTTATTCAATATAAATAAAGTACAACAGACAACAGAAAAGCGCAAAGATATAAGCAAAGCTGCCCTAACGGTCATTAATCTTATATTATCGCCCTGATCGGGCGATAATATAAGATTCGTTTGCTAACATAACCCGCAGATTTTTTGAGGAATCCAGAATGCAAACTTTGGCAGGAAAAAAATTCTGCTTGGCATCAGTGGGGGCATCGCCGCCTACAAATGCGCAGAATTAACGCGACGTTTGATTGAGCGTGGCGCACAAGTTCAAGTAGTAATGACTGATGCTGCGCGTGAGTTCATTACGCCACTTACTATGCAAGCCGTCTCCGGCAATCCCGTTTCTTACAGCTTGCTTGACCCGAGTGCAGAAGCATCAATGAGCCACATTGAGCTGGCTAAATGGGCAGACTTAGTGCTGCTTGCACCAGCAACCGCTGATCTTATTGCACGCATGGCAGCAGGTATGGGTAATGATTTATTGACCACTTTAGTACTGGCGACGGACGCCCCTGTTGCAGTTTCTCCAGCAATGAATCAGCAGATGTACGGCAACACGGCAACTCAAGAAAACCTAGTGACTCTTGCTCGTCGTGGAGCAATGATTTGGGGACCGGCTTCTGGTCAACAAGCATGTGGTGATGTGGGTAAAGGCCGCATGTTAGAACCGATGGATCTGGTTCATCACTGTGAAGCATTCTTTGGTCCAAAACCCCTATCTACTGAAAAACCGTTAGATGGGAAACGCATACTGATCACCGCAGGTCCAACTCGGGAAGCACTTGATCCTGTTCGTTACGTGACCAATCACAGTTCTGGCAAAATGGGGTTTGCAATTGCGGACGCAGCAGCAAGAATGGGCGCGCAAGTGACTTTAGTCTCTGGCCCTGTAAGTTTGGCTACGCCAGAACAAGTAAAACGTATTAATGTAGAGAGCGCGCTGGATATGCATGATGCTGTCATGCAAGCCGCGACAGAACATGATGTATTTATTGCTTGTGCGGCAGTAGCAGATTACCGTCCAGAACAAGTCGCTGAACAAAAAATTAAGAAAACGGGTGACAACGACACTCTTACCATCACTATGGTTAAAAACCCTGACATTGTCGCTTCCGTTGCAGCTTTAACAGAAAACCGTCCATTTACTGTCGGCTTTGCTGCTGAAACGCAAAACGTGGAGCAATACGCACGCGGTAAGCTAACCAGCAAAAACCTCGATATGATCTGTGCTAACGACGTATCTGTCGAAGGACAAGGTTTTAATAGTGATAACAACGCATTAACCGTATATTGGCAACAAGGTGAGCAGGCACTGCCATTGGCAAGTAAAGCTGAACTGGCAAACGCTTTAGTGCTACTAATAAACAGCTTCATCGCTAAAACGGACAGCTAAACGCAAATCGTAGGTGGTGATTCCACCTACTTCCTCATTAAATAATCTCGAACTTACGAAGTAATGGCGTCTATTCCACGCAACCACTACCTCGTGATTAGCAGTGATAACCAGAAGGAAGATACGGGTTATGGCCGGCAATAAAAAAACCAATCGCCGCGAAGAAATTCTCCAAGCTCTTGCTGAAATGCTCGAGTCAAACGAAGGTGCATCGCGCATCACGACTGCAAAGCTCGCCGCCCAAGTTGGCGTTTCAGAGGCTGCCTTATACCGCCATTTTCCAAGCAAGGCGCGTATGTTCGAAGGTCTCATCGAGTTTATTGAAGAATCGTTAATGTCACGTATTAACCGCATTGTTGATGAAGAGAAAGACACACTCAATCGCATTCGATTAGTGATGCAACTTATTCTGGCTTTCTCAGAACGTAACCCTGGCCTGACAAGAATTCTGTCAGGACATGCTCTAATGTTTGAGAATGAACGTCTACGCGACAGAATTAATCAATTGTTTGAACGAATTGAAACCTCTTTGCGCCAAATACTGCGAGAGCGTAAAATTCGTGAAGGCAAATCATTCCCAGTCGATGAAAAAACACTAGCCGCCCAGTTGCTCGGCCAAGTTGAAGGAAGTTTGAACCGTTTTGTACGTTCAGACTTTAAATACCAACCAACCGAAAACTTTGAAGAATACTGGGCATTACTCAGCGCACAAATTAAGTAAAGACAATGAGCACAAAAAGACCCGGCAAACCAGAGTTCTCCTTATCCCTGCTGCATCCTAAATATTGGGGTGTATGGTTTGGATTTGGTCTACTCGCCTTAACCGTTAACCTACTGCCCTACCGCATGTTGCTGAAACTTGGCCACGCAATCGGGGCTTTTGGCATGCGCTTTGGCAAAAGACGGGTCTTTATTGCTAAAAGAAACTTAGATCTCGCTTTTCCTGATATGTCAGAAGAACATATCGATAAAATGGTGATCGAAAATTTCAAAAACACTGGAATGGCTCTGATTGAAACCGGTATTACCTGGTTTTGGCCAACTTGGCGTTTTAAGCGCATCTTGGATGAAAAAGATGTTGTGGTTGTACGCAAACATGCAGAAAACGGTAAAGGTGTTTTAATGTGTGGTGTGCACGCTTTGAATTTAGAAATCACAGCTCGTGCTTTTGCGGTTATTGGTCTTAGTGGCTATGGTGTCTATCGTCCGCACAGCAACCCTGCGTATGAATTTATTCAGTACCGAGGCCGAACACGTAATGGTAACCGACTCGTTTATCGTACCGATCTGAAGAAAATGATTCGTGTACTGCGCCAAGGTGAGCGTCTGTTCTATTTGCCAGACCAAGATTACGGACATAACAAATCTGTTTTCGTCCCTTTCTTCGCAGTAGAAGAAGCATGTACCACTACTGGCACCAGTATTCTGGCTTACAGCAGCAAATGTGCGATTGTACCAGTTTCAGGTTTTAGAAATTCACAAGGTAAATACGAGCTTATTGCTGATCAATCCATTGAGGGTAACTACCCTCAACAAGATGAAAAAGCTGCGGCAGCCTACATGAATAAATTTGTTGAAGAGATTATACTTCGCGCCCCAGAACAGTGGATGTGGCTTCATAAGCGGTTTAAATCGCTGCCAGATGAAACACAAACCAATGCCCGATACCAGTAAATAAAAGGTTCTGCTTGTGAGCGACAACGATAACAACATCAATAAATACTTACATAATCCAACTTTTCAGTGGTCTTTTCTTCACCCGAAACATTGGGGCACGTGGATAGGTATCGCTTTCGCTGCTCTATTCGCTTTTATGCCTGTGTCATGGCGTGACGGATTAGCGCGTAAGCTTTCTCGATTTGCCATTAAGAAAAATGGTCGAGTGGTTCGTCGTGCTCGCGTTAACCTAGCTTACTGCTTCCCTGAGAAATCCGAACAAGAACGTCAGGAAATCTTAGAAGAAACGTTTGTCAAAGCGGCCCAATACATGCTGGGTTATTCAGAATTTTTGGCTCGCTCAACCAAACATAACCAAAATCGTGGCGTGATGATTGGCGAAGAAAATCTATTGCCGCTTCTTGATGCTGGTGAAAAGGTGATTATCCTTGCACCGCATGCTTGGGCAGTAGATTACCCAGCAGTCATGCTGGCAGCGAAAGGCTACAAAGTCACAACCATCATGAAGCCTCAGCGTAACCCAATCGGCGATTGGCTAATGCACGTTCAGCGTATGCAGTATGGTGGCCGTATCTTCGCTCGTGACGCAGGGGTTAAACCTTTTGTCCGCTCTATCAAAGATGGCTATTTAGGTTACTGGTTACCGGATGAAGATTTCGGCGAGGCGAACTCAGTTTTCGTCCCCTTCTTTGGCACAGAAAAAGCTACCTTAAAAGGCTTTGGTAAAATGGCTCGCCTTTCAAAAGCGAAAGTCGTTCCAGTGCTACCTGCGTATAACGACAAAACACAGAAATATGAAGTGCATATTTTACCTGCGTTAGAAAACTTCCCGACAGGTGATGAAGAAGCGGATGCGCGCGCAATGAACCAAGCGATTGAAGACTTAGTTCGCCCTCACCCTGAGCAATATATGTGGCAGTTGTCGCTTCTCAAAACTCGCCGTGATGGCATTGAGATTTACGATAACTCTCATGATGGTGACCAAGAAAAACCATTACCACCGACTCAAAACTAAAAAAGCCCCGTTAGGGGCTTTTTCATATCCATCACGCGTTATCAATTAAGCATTGATACCATACTCAGCACGGTACGCTTTTACTGCATCAAGATGTTCGTTGTTCGTACCTTTCTCTTCAAGGTAAGTCACAAGATCAGTCAGGCTGACGATTGAAACCACTGCACAGCCAAAATCACGCTCAACTTCTTGAATAGCAGAAAGCTCACCTTTGCCTTTCTCTTGACGGTCAATCGCAACCAATACGCCAGCTAAATCAGCACCGTTCGCTTTAATGATTTCCATTGATTCACGAATCGCAGTACCAGCGGTGATAACGTCGTCCACCAACATAATACGACCTTCGAGTGCGCTACCGACTAAGTTACCGCCTTCACCGTGGTCTTTCGCTTCTTTACGGTTGAAACAGTAAGGCGTGTCCACATCATGGTGATCAGCCAGAGCCACAGCAGTTGTTGTTGCGATTGGAATACCTTTATAAGCTGGGCCAAACAACACATCGTAATCAATACCTGAGTCCACAAGCGCAGCGGCGTAGAAACGACCTAGGCGAGCCAAATCACGACCAGTGTTAAACAGACCAGCATTAAAAAAATAAGGGCTCTTACGGCCTGATTTCAAAGTAAACTCACCAAATTTTAGCACCTGTTTTTCAAGGGCAAACTCTATAAATTCACGCTGGTATGCTTTCATCTTTCTCTTCTCTTCCGTAGTTACTTAAAAAACGTTACTTAAAAAAATAGCCCCCAATTGGGAGCTATAAAAACATCATTCTGCCAGAGCCAATTTCTGAACCTGGACGATATCGGCAATGCCTTTCTTGGCAACAGCAAGTAAATCAAGCAGTTGCTCGTGGCTAAACGGTTCGCCTTCAGCAGTGCCTTGAATCTCGATCATCTTGCCTTCTTCTGTCATGACAACGTTCATGTCAGTATCGGCGGCAGAGTCTTCTACATACTCAAGGTCACAAAGCACCTCTTCGCCAAGAATGCCAACAGACACTGCAGCTACGTGGCCTTTCATTGGGTTTTTTTCAAGCGGCCGTCAGCAACTAGCTTAGTAAACGCATCCGCCAATGCAACGCTAGCACCAGTGATAGAAGCGGTACGTGTACCACCATCTGCTTGAATAACATCACAGTCCACTGTGATCATCACTTCAGGCATGGTTTCTAAATCCACCACTGCACGTAAGCTACGCGCAATCAGACGTTGAATTTCCATGGTGCGGCCACCCTGTTTGCCACTTGCCGCTTCACGACGAGTGCGTGAGTGTGTTGCACGAGGTAACATGCCATATTCCGCCGTCACCCAGCCTTTACCTTGACCTTTCAACCAACGTGGCACGCCTTCTTCAACGCTGGCATTACACAGCACTTTGGTGTTGCCGAATTCAACTAACACAGAGCCTTCTGCATATGCCGTGTACTGACGAGTGATTTTAATTGGACGAACTTGATCTGCAGCACGATTGTCTGGACGCATAAGGTATTTACCTGTGTTGTGGAAACAAAGCTGTGTTAGTAAAACTAAGTCCGTAAAAACTCAGCCGGTAACCGAAATTTATTGGGCGAGGATTATATAGGAATTCCGATTCAGTTCCTAGGTGTGAATCTTCAACAACGAGATTAGCGCTCACCTATCCCATGTGTTTGTATGCTACTATTAGCGCTAATTAAATTGCAGAAGATTAATCAAGGATTCACTGATGATTTACAGTATGACGGCGTATGCACGCAAAGAAGTCAAAGGCGATTGGGGTAGCGCAGTATGGGAGATTCGTTCGGTAAACCAGCGTTACCTAGAAGCTTATTTCCGCTTACCTGAACAATTTCGTAGCCTAGAGCCTGTGCTTCGTGAGCGTTTTCGTCAGCGTTTAGCGCGCGGTAAAGTCGAGTGTAACCTACGCTTTGAAGCTAACCCTGCTGCGCAAAGTGAACTTAAAATCAATGAAGCATTAGCACACCAAGTGATTAAAGCCGCTGGTCAGGTTATGCACATGACTGGTGAACTGACTCGTATCAACCCATTTCAGGTGATGCAATGGCCGGGTGTAATGGAAACGCCTGAGCAAGATATGGATGCCATTAACCAAACGCTTCTAGAAGCGTTCGACGAAGCGGTTAAAGAGTTTATTGATGCTCGCGGTCGTGAAGGCGAAAACATGAAAGAGTTGATTGATCAGCGTTTGGTTGCGATCAGCGAAGAAGTAGTGAAAGTTCGCGCACGTATGCCTGAAATTCTGCAATGGCAACGTGAGCGTCTGTTCAACAAGTTTGAAGAAGCAAAAGTTGAGTTAGACCCAACGCGAGTAGAACAAGAGCTGATTCTTCTAGCACAAAAATCCGATGTTGCTGAAGAGCTGGACCGCCTAGATTCTCACGTCAAAGAAGCACGCAATGTAATGAAAAAAGGCGGCGCTTGTGGCCGTAAGCTGGACTTCATGATGCAAGAATTCAACCGTGAATCAAACACATTAGCATCCAAGTCAATCAGCACTGACATCACCGCTTCAGGTGTAGAACTTAAAGTGCTTATCGAACAAATGCGTGAACAGATCCAAAACATCGAATAACACCAGATCCAAATTCTAAAATGCACAAAGCCCTTATTTATAAGGGCTTTTTATTAGTTCAAAACAAAGCATAATTCATTGTTTCAATCTGTTTTACGACTCTATACTTGCTTGAAAGTAAAAATATTGGCCACCTCATTTTGAACGTTGAAAGCAAATTTGAGATGACCAACAGACTCATAAGACAAACAAATTAATTTAGCTTTCCTTCATCCAAAGCAGAAGCAACCCAAACTAAAGGCGCATTCCAGTTAATCGTGATCTCATTGAACGACCACGCATTAATGCTGTCTCTATAGCAAGTTTGACCCACACATAAACCCTTCAGCGTTGCAGCAACAGGATCGCTGTAACTTGTT
This sequence comes from Vibrio sp. Hal054, assembly GCF_037162405.1. Lineage (NCBI taxonomy): Bacteria > Pseudomonadati > Pseudomonadota > Gammaproteobacteria > Vibrionales > Vibrionaceae > Vibrio > Vibrio sp. Hal054. The sequence goes on from NZ_JARLUT010000001.1 coordinate 3,111,269, forward strand.
GAGTTTGGTCCACCCACTAGCGCACCTGGTGCTGGAGCTGGTGAGTTTTCATCAGCGGCATGTGCCCAAAAACGGTGATGAGGGCTATTGGCAGCGTTGGTACCGTAACCTGTGATGTAAGAGAGGTTCATTGGGTTAGCGCCAAGTAAGTAATCCATCGCATTTGCAGCCGCTTTCACATACTTAATATCGCCAGTGAAATCATTCGCATAGATTAAGAAGATAGCTCGGTTTACAAAGCTTGAGTTCGATCCCCATGGGTATTCTTCTACCGTGTAAGGAATGTGGTAACCCTCGTTCGCAATCTGACCCACAAAGTTATCAGAGGTAGCAATTAGGTTGTTTCTTGCTACTTTAATCTGCTCTTCACCCAGTCCGTTAGGTACAACCGCCAAGCTTATCGTTGCTAATGGTGCTGTGTATCCCCAGAACATTTCACCATCAGCTTCAATGTTGCCTTTTGGTGTCTCTAGATAATGAGGAGAAGCTTTCAGTGCTTTAAGGTACTTGCTGTCACCTGTGGTGATATAAAGTTCACTTGCAGCCCAGTAGAACTCGTCTGAAAGCTCTTTATCATCATAAGGACCTGATCCAGTGAAGTTATCATAGGCAAGAATATTAGGATTTTTGCTCGCCGCTTCCCAAGCCTCTTGCGCCGCATTCAAACAGCTTTTCGAAAACTTAGGATCAATCTCTTTCCAAATGCGGGCACATTGAGCACCAATCGCAGACAAGTTCAACGTTGCAGCTGTCGTTGGGTAACCCACATATCGCTTCTGGGTGTCCATGTGAGGAGGCAATGGCATACCTGTCCAAGCTTCATCAGCAACTTTATGGAAAGCCATACCTTTTGCGTCAATCTTAGTCAGTTTAAGTGTTTTGTCTTCAGACTGGTCACCAACAGGAACAGCGACAGGTTTGTCACTTTGGATCTGCATCGCCAACATAAACTCGATATTCCAACGAGCCTCAGACAACAAAGGATTCACACCGTTTCCAGCTTCAGGAATTTTCACCTTCCCTTCGGCAAAAGGAATAGGGGCGCTATCTAACCATTTACCTCTTTCAAACAAGTTCAACAGAGTCCAGGTTGAGATACCGCTGTTCACAGTGTACTTACCGTGGTCGCCTGCGTCATACCAACCACCAGTTACATCGACCGTAAAATCACAACCAGGCCATTTATTGCCCCAGCTGTCTGTCTTATCAAAACAGGTCACCACATCGCTCATATGACCGCCCGGGCGCGCTAAATCGTCACGCTGTACCAAAGCTTTATCGATATCGATACCACTGCGGTTTTGATAGAAATAAGACAACGCATCGTATTTCAACTGATTGTAGATATCTTTGTTGATGCTGAATGGGAAGCTCTCGTCTTCGCCAACTTTCACTTTCAAACCACTCATATCCGATTTGTAGTTTGATAAGTCAATACGGTGAATAAACTCACCTGAAGCCTTGTTAAGACCAAAAACTTCCGTTCTGCCCAAATCGATATTGATATTACTGCTGTTGGTTAGCACCCACTTTAAAGGCTCTTTAGATTCATTAGCGACAAATACAAACTTATCGGCTTGAGGAAGGTAACCAACTTGGTTGGCGCGAACAGAGCTGGTCTTTAGTTCTTCAATGTATCGTTCACCAAGAATCGACACATTGCTGACGCATATAGTGCCAACTTTCTGTGCGCCCATTTGGAACTGGAATTCTGTCTTCGCATCACTTTCAACATCATGATTGAAGTTAAACTTATAGCTCTTCTTCTGAGTCGAGACCTTTGTTTCATCAATAAAGTAATGCGTGTAAGGAGGCCCTTCATGCTGGATCAACGCTTTCATTTGAGTATCGACAGTCGCGTACGCATCAAATGAAACCTGATAGTCTGCGTTATTGGCTAAACCAATGCCGCCTTGGCCTAAAATCACATTCCACGAGTTTTCACCCGGATTTCTAATTTCGACGCACGCTTCGCCATTATTGATTTTTACATCTGCACCAGCATTCCACCAGCCATCCATACTACCGTCAAATTTACCGTTAATAAGCTGTTCATTTGCATAAACAGAACACGATGAAAGAATCAGTATGGTCGCTAGTGAGAGTTTGAATTTGTGCATACTTACTCCTAGACATATGAATTACAACACGATGAAAGTAAGCGATTTCATAGCGAATAGTTTGATGTCTGCGCACAAATAAACTGTTCTAAAAATGTCTATTTTTCCCTTCGTGATACTACTAACACTTGCCTCTGAGCTTATGAATCTGTTTCAAGAAAATATCATCGATAAATCGACTTGGTAGACTGACGAACGATAAGATCAATCGGAGGTAATCTGACTTCGTGCCGCTCTCCGGAAAGCAAATTCAGCATAGATCTCGCACATAAAGCACCAATTTCTTCTATTGGCTGGCGCAAGGTGGTCAATGCTGGTGTGAAATATTGTGAAACGGGTAAATCATCAAACCCAACCACCGAGACATCTTCTGGTACTTTGTAACCATGGTCAGTCAACGCTTTGATCGCGCCATAAGCCGTTTGGTCATTGGCTGCAAACAGTGCTGAAAAATGCACTTTTGATTCGATTAATTCCACCGTCATTTTATAGCCGGTTTCAGATCTAAAATCGCCCTGCTTAATCAACTTAGGATTAGGTTTGATATTCGCTTCAAGCAAAGCTTTTTTATAGCCTTTAAGACGTGCTCTTGAGTCTGGTTGACTCTCTAGCCCTTTAATATGAGCGATGTTCATATGACCGAGTTGTAACAAGTGCAAAGTTGCAATATAGCCACCCATGACATTGTCCAAATTGAGTGAACGGATGTTTTCGCCCTCGATGTTATAGCCTACCGCTACCACAGGGATTGATTCTGCCGTTTTCAAAATCATTTGTTCGCTTAGGCTACCAGTCACGATGATCAAACCATCAACTGAGCACTTCATTAAGTATTCAAGCGCATGCATCTCAAGCTTGTTCTGCCAATGCCCGGTCGCCAGCACTAAAGAATAGCCCTGTGCCAACAGAACTCGTTCCATATCATTGAGAATGCTACTGGTGTAAGGACTGTCAGGATGCTGAACTAGGACACCAATCGTCATAGAGCGACGACTTTTATCCTGCTGCATCTGGAAGTTTGGCTTGTAGCCAAGAGTGGTGATGGCTTGTTCGATCTTATGACTCTTCTCTTCCGCTACATAGGTAGTTCGGTTCAAAAAGCGTGAAACAGTGCTGGGTGATACGCCAGCCAATTTTGCTACATCATAAACAGTTGGAGCTTTTTTCTTTTTGTCGGTCATAAGACTTACCCCCTCGTTCTATTTTTATAAGTATATGAAGTATAAAGTGGGATTGGCTTTTACACTCAATCCCACATATTCCACCTTTGAACTACCTAATCACTTTATCTATAGAGATAGGCGTAGATCATTCCAGGTCGGAAATAGCGTCCGGCTGTGTATTTCAAACCAGTACTCAACAACCAAGTGTGGAGTTCACGATAGTCGACGTTTGAAGGTAAGTTGGACAAACTCAGCGCAAACTCCTCAATGTTTTGAGTCAGATCTGGATTCACCCGACCATCAGCAAACAAGTGACCAACCTTCTGTAAGTGCAATAACAACTCACTCGCCATCTCTGACGTTAGGTCAAAGTGTTGTGCAATATCGTTGTCGCTTACAGTAACAGAACAGTTAAACCCTTCCGGAGCAGCGAAAGGAATTTTTGCCATGCTATAAAGTGCCTGATATACCGCGTCCATCAATCGCTCTGCTTGCGCTTGCTTACCCGCAAGACGCAGTGCAGTCGCAACACTAAACTGAACGCCAATCCAAACATCTTGCGCCTGAAACGCACCGTGAGGTCTACCATCTGCCAGCGTCATATTCGCAACCCCCAATTTAGGGCTGTTGGTAATAAAGTTGGTTTGATAGATAAAATCTAGCGTACGTTCAATGCGTGATGAATCAAACAAGCCCGGTAAATCGACCAGCTTCAGATAGCTGTCCGCCAATAGTGCGTCACCAAAACTGTTGTCGGAATCCGCTTCCAACTTGGCAAATTCAGCACTGAATGCTTGCGGCGCTAGCTCGATCAGTCGTTGTTTATTAGCCAAACGTTGGTCTCGCTTGCTGATACTACTCTCTACGTCGTAAGCATCTAAATAAGCGTTGACCAAGTTAGCATCATGTACGGTATTACCTGTCAGCGTTAAGCCAAGTTTTTCAAGTGATTCGAAACCGTTTCCGGTTAAATGCTTAGCCTGTACTGGTGTGATGAAGAAATGGTAGTAGCCTTTTTGCTCGTCCCAAAGTCCGCGCTCTAGTGTTTCAAGAGCATCCTTAGAACGTTGTGTATAACCCTGAGCCAGCTCTTCCTCACCGACTAACAACGCCAGCTCACTTGCTGCGCGCAACCCTGCTACCCATAAGCTACCACAGTAGATTGAAACACCATGAGAAGCAAGATTATCAAAGGTATCATCAGTACCGCGGGTCAAAGGCAGAGTGTCTCCATCTTCAATAAGATTGGTCAGATAATCGATACTCTCTTTCACAGATGACCAACAACTTTCAACCACTTCGCGGTCGCCCGTTTTTTGCCAGTGGCGATACACCATCAGAATGAATTTAGGCGCTAAGTCTTTCCACTCTTTGACGTTATGCCAGCTGTAAGCATCAGGCTCAATATCAAATGGACTGCCCAGATCGTGAATGACCGCCCCACGTTCTGCTCTGCTTCCCTGATATTTCTCGTCCACCAGTTCCGCATAAGGCTTATCTTCATATTCCCAGTAGCGTCGCAGCTTTTCGTCACTGTTTAAGATAGCTTTGGCAAAGTGTTTCATTACGCAGCCATCAAGCTCTGGAAGCAGATAGAGCAGAGAAAATGAACCGTAGAAATACACATCTAGTGAGTTAAAAAATGGGTAATCAACACATTCTTTCACCAGAAGTACATTTTCCTTATCCCATACCGTAGATTCCGCGAGGAAGGACAAGCTGTTCATCGCCATGGTGGCGAAACGAAGCGCACTGTCATTATCAACAAAGGTTTGGCTGGCATTATCAAGGAACTCGCGCTGCTGACTGATAATGTTTTGCTCTATCTCGCTCAGTCTCGGTAAAGTCTGGTTGAGAATAGATTGGGCTCGCGATTGAGCCTCTAAGTAACGGACATAAGCTTTTTCACTTTCCCAACCATCCAATAAGATTTTGCTGTGATCCATCACTTGAGCAAATCGAAGTGCAATCGTCTCACCAGGTTTAAGAGTCACTTGCACACAGACCAAAGCACTTAACGGCTCTCGACCACTATAGATACCACGATCAAAATGCGCATTGGTGCGGCCTGTTTTTAATGCTCGCTCAACTTGTTGATCCGCTTTGCTGCAGTAGACCTGAGGTTTGACGGTCACCGTTACTTGCTCAACCGTTACCCCTTCAAATTGGGTATGCACGCCATACAAGACCTCACCTGAGATATCGCCATCATAAGGTGAGTTCGATGTCATACTCACGCCATGGAACTCAAAACCCGCACCAGAGATAGTTACTGGCTGATGTTGTTGGCTGATGGCATTTTGAACTAAGTGACAACAAGAATCTTGCACACCTTCACGTGCTTTCTTATAGGTTGAACCAATCAAATTGCGTAACGGTTGAACCAAGGTGACAAGCTGAGTTTTGTCACTACGGTTACTCATCTCGAAGTGGTTCCAGTGCATCGGCAAGCTACAAAGCATTTGGTCGTTTTTCACAATAGGTGAAATGACCTGACGCGTTAGCGCAACAGACTCAAGCCCTCGATATTCGAACTCTGCGATCGGATAAAGAGCACGGTACTCTATGTTGCTTGAGTCAATAGATTCAACGCTTGAACCATTATTAGCCGTCAGCGACAGAGCTCGTGCCGAGTTGTTTATCAATAAACCATTGAAGAAATCGATCACAACAAGCAACTGGGTTTCAAGACTAGAAGGATCGTTGGTGATCGCTTGTTGGGTTTTATCGGAAAATTCAATCTGCCAACGTTCAAAGTTGGATTTATTATTTAGATAGAACAAGCCTGAACGCAAACAATTCTTTATTCCAGAAAGAATTAAATCTTTATTCTTGGCATGAAAAACATCAAAATAAAAGTCCACTGGATAATATTTTAAGAACAGTAATAATTCACCGACATTTGGTATATCCAAATTATCCAGAGAGTGTTCATCCATTACGGAAAAATAGAAGTCATTAAAGTGAATACTTTCATGTTCACAATCAACGAATATGCCTGGAATAAAGCTAAAGTTTGGTGTGTTACCTTGCGGAGTTAAGGTAAATGTCGAACCTATACCACCAACGGCCACCCCTGTATTAGCTGGTGTTGTTGAGATCGGGGTATACCAAGGCTGAAGAAACTCAACGGCATTCCCTTTACTGCATAATGCACCTGCTTGACCTGAATACGATGTATATGGAATTTTATTTATCATAATTTCAAATCCAATATTGAATATTTAAACTCATCCTTTAATATCTAAAAAAAGGAGAATATTTATGTTTAAATTAATTAAAAACAATTTTGGGGAACTCAATTCCACAACCATATTAAACTCTGAACTTGGAATTCAAGTCGATATTATTCAAGACTTCGGTGCTATCATTAATCAATATCGAGTTAACCACAGTCCATTTTCATTTATTGTGGGATACCAAGACAGTCATGATTTAATTCAATCTCATCCTTTCTTTTCGCGTAGCGCAAAGCTCTTCCCCTTTCCAAATCGCCTAAAAGCAGGCCAATACCGCTATAGACAACGTGATTACACACTGGCAGCCAACTTTCCATGGTCTGAGCATGCAGTACACGGTTTGCTCTATAACCAACCTTTTAAACTGGTCGCGCATGAAGCCAATAGTGAATACGCCGAAGCCACATTTCGCTTTGAAACCACTAAATTAGCGGATGGGTATCCCTTCGCGTTTCGCCTTGATGTCCGTTATCGAATTGACTATCAAGGAACCTTAAGCTGCAATACGACCATTACCAACTTAGGCACCGAACATTTCCCATTTGGAGATGCATGGCACCCCTACTTTTCTCTCGGCTGTGACCTCAAACATTGTCAGCTCACTATGGCGGCTCATACCGAGCTCGAACACCAACACGATTTACCTAGCGGGCAATATCTCTCTAGCAACGTCTTCTCTACCCCAACTTCATTGGAAGGCGTTAACCTCAATCACTGCTACCTGTTCAGTGACTCATCAGAGCAAACTCTTGCACTGATACGTGATGACAAGAGCGCTTCTTTGCAGTTCAACCAAGGCAAGGGCTACTCGTTCGTGCAACTCTATACGCCACCTTCGGAGCCTAGTATTGCGATTGAGCCAATGACTTGCCCTGCTGATGCATTCAATAATCACATTGGTCTACTGGAGCTGGCTCCAGAGGAAACCGTTCAATTTGAGTGGCAATGCCAAGCCACATTTGTCTAGTTCTATTGGCGAGTTCAAAAAGTGGGGAGCGCAATGCTCCCCTCATTCACTAGCCGAGTCTTACCTCTACTTGATGTTCACCTTCAGTAAACACTGGCACTTTGTTCCCTGCTAGGACTTCACCATTCACGCGCAACTCCGCCACACCTTTACTTACCTTGTCTGGGTTGGTTACGTGAATGTGGTAGGTCGCACCACGGAACTGGCGTTTAACGCGAAACTCTTTCCAATCAACTGGAATACAAGGATCAAGAATCAAACCATCAATGTCAGGACGCACGCCCAAAATCCATTGTGTTCCGGCAACATAAGTCCACGAAGATGTGCCCGACAACCAAGCGTTTCGGCCAAGACCAAACTGCGGATGCTCATCACCAAGGATATTTTGCGGGTAGCAGTAAGGTTCAGATTCAAAGATATCAATCACATCATTCTTTGATGCAGGGTTAATTTGGCGGTAGTACTCGTAAGCACGATCACCGTTACCCATTTTCGCTTCAGCAATCATCACCCAAGGGTTGGAGTGGAGGAAAATACCGCCATTTTCTTTCGCGCCCGGAGGGTAAGTTGAAACACCACCAAGGTTCGGGTTAAAGCCATTGTAACCAGGGGTTGAAAGCTTAATACCGTTTGCCGTATTGAGTTTGGTGTATACCGAGTTAAGCGCCTGAGTCGCGCGTTCTTGCTCAGCAAAGCCTGCAATCACTGGCCAGCTTTGACCATTGGTATAGATTTGGCCTTGAGCGTTGGTATGAGAACCGACAGGTTGTCCTTGCTCATCAAAGTAACGAACAAACCACTCACCATCCCAGCCACATTGGTTAACGATAGCTTTCATCTGCTCATACTGTGCCTGATATTGCGCGGCACGGTCATCTTCACCACGCAAGCGGCAGAGATCGAGCATATCGAGTAGCGCTTTACCGTACATGCTGGCAACCATTAGAGACTCAGCACCCGTTGGCAAGTTCACCGTATCGTTCCAGTCAGCGAAACCAAGCAGTGGCAAGCCATGTTGACCAGTATTACCACGAGTGAATTCAATCGCTCGGCATAAGTGTTCCCACACGCTCGCCGATTCAAGTGGTTTGCCTTGCTTATCTTTTTGATAGAACGGAATTAGCTTATCGAGAAACTCTGCATTACCTGTTTCTTTGACGTACTGCGTTACGGCATAAACAATCCACAAGTGGTCATCGCCGTAGTAATCAGGGCGATCTTCTTCTTCACGAGAGTCACCTGCGTTCGCTTCCATCGTAGATGGGAAGAACTGGTGCATCGCTGAACCATCAACGTTTTGTACCGAAAGCAGACGCTCGATAAACTCGCGCGCTTCTTCAGGCATATGAGTGATAACACCAAGAGTGTCTTGCGAAGAGTCTCTGAAACCAATGCCGCGAGCACCGTAGCCAAGCTGATACAAAGATAAATAGCGTGACCAGTTTTTCGTTGTGTGACACTGACGTGGGTTGTGAATGTTCAGCATTGAGTTCATTGCTGGATCAGGCGTTTCAACCTGAACTGCCGCAAGATAGTTGTCCCAATGAGTAGCCAGAGCGTAAAACGCCTTATCCACTTCTTGATGATCACGATACTTCGCAAGCATAGATTCAGCTTGTGCTAGGCTCGGCATTTGCGTTAGCTGTACAACGGTACGCTCGTTCTGCTGTGGTTCTAACCAACCTAAACGCAAGTTTAATGCGCCAATGTTGTCACCACGCAGACATTCACTATTACCCAGTTCAGCAGTAAACAGTTTTTCAGGCGCAGCCCAGCTGCCATAACCCATATTACCGAGGAACTTCTGGCGATCACCATCAAATGAAGTCGCTGGGCGATCTGCCGTCACCAGGTTTACCGCGTAGTCGCGTTTCATAAAGGCATACTGCTCTAGAACTGTATGTCCAGACGCTTGTTGATGCGCTTTTAAAGTCATGGTTTGAGGTACCCAGTCTGCGTTAACCAATTGTTTTAACGCGTCAAAATGGGTGAATTCAAACACAGGTACAACATCTACATGCAGCTCTTCATCACTTATGTTAGTGACTTTGATGTCTTCAAGTAGCACAGGAGCATCTTTAGGCACAAACAGAGTCACTTCACATCGAACGCCATAGCCTTCTGAAATGATTTTTGTGTACGAAAGACCGGTGTGGTTTTCGAACTTTTCCAGCGGCTTTAGTGTTGGCGTGTAAAAAGGTGAAAATACTTCAACTTTCCCTTCACGGTTGGTCACTTTCAGATAGACAGTAGAGCCTTTAAAGTCTGAGTTAGGCAGTTGGGCAATGTATTTGGTGATGCGGTTCAGCGCAGGGTCACCTTTACACAAAACAACACCACCGTTGCTGTCAACCAGACCACCAAACTCCAGTGTACCTACATAGTTACACCACTTAATCGGTGTACAAGGAGTGGTGGCGATATATTCTTTATTGTTATCGTCAAAATATCCGAATTTCATATCACTATCCTTAGCTCCCATACGTGTAGGAGCTAACTATTAAATTGATTCTTGGGTCTTGTATTTAGGCTGGTTACTAGTGAGCCAGTGATTTTTCACTCAACGCGTCAAACAAGTGAATAGCATCCAGGTCAACGTAAAGTGTCTGTTCTTTGCTCTCTACTTCTGCTGCCTGTGTTTCTACAGTCAAAGGTTGACCGCTCACTTCTGTTCTCAGCAGAATGCTTGCACCAAGCAACTCTTTGTCTTTGATAGTGACTGGAATCGGCAACACACGGTCATGATCGACTTGCTCTGGACGTAAGTGGATATCGGTTGGTCGAATGCCAAAGTGCAGAGCAAGATTCTTAGAAGCATGCGCTTTAAAACGCTCAGGGAGTGGAATCTTCACATCACCCAAAAGAATAAAGTATTCATTCTGCTCACTAATCAATTTCGCATCTAACATGTTCATTGACGGGTTACCGATGAACTGAGCAACAAACTTGTTTGCAGGACGTTTAAACACTTCCGTTGGAGTACCAACCTGTGCCACATAGCCATCTTTCAGAATCACGATGCGATCAGCCAATGTCATCGCTTCGATCTGGTCATGAGTTACATAGATAGTGGTTGTTTTCAGCTCACGGTGTAGCTGTTTGATCTCTTCACGCATCACACCACGTAGCTTGGCATCAAGGTTAGACAACGGCTCATCAAACAAGAACACTTTCGGTGTACGTACCATCGCGCGGCCCATCGCAACACGCTGACGTTGACCACCAGAAAGCTCTTTCGGCTTACGGTCCAGTAACGCTTCTAGCTCCAGCATTTTGGCAGCTTTACGAACTTCCACGTCTATGTCTGGTTTCTTCATGCCTTTGAGCTTGAGGGCAAAAGCAATGTTTTCATACACAGTCATATGTGGGTACAGAGCATAGCTTTGGAACACCATCGCCAAATCGCGATCTTTAGCATCAATCTTGTTCATCAACTTATCGTCAACATAGATTTCGCCAGAAGAGATGTCTTCAAGTCCCGCGAGCATACGTAGCGTAGTTGATTTACCACAGCCAGAAGGACCAAGGAAAACCACAAATTCGCCATCCTTTACTGTGAAATCAAAGTGCTTAACGACATCCACATTTCCAAAAGACTTTTTAATTTTACGAAATTCTACTTTAGCCATTACTTGTTCTCCTCGGCGCGCTCTAGAAGCATATTGCGGTACGCAATAGCGCTCTGCTTCAATGTTCTTTTCTGGGTTGCATAGTCAACATGGACGATGCCGAAACGCTGTTCATAGCCATATGCCCATTCGAAGTTGTCCATTAAACTCCATGCAAAATAACCATCGACACGAACACCTGCGCGGATAGCGTTATCAACCGCTTCTAGGTGAGTTTGGAAATAACGAACACGTTGTTCATCATTGACGACACCATCGATAATTGAATCATTACCAGCTGCACCATTTTCCGTAATGTATAAAGGCGGCACATTGTCGTAACGCTGATCAATTCTTACGAGAAGATCCGTTAGGCCTTGCGGATACATTTCCCAACCGATGTGAGTGTATTCAGCGCCTTCTGGCTTAATTGTTTCAATCTCATTTTGCTCATTGAAACGAGCAACACTGCGGCTGTAATAGTTAATACCGATGTAATCCACCGGTGCCGACATGATTTCTAAGTCGCCCGCTAGGATCATTGGCATATTGGCTTTTTGTTTTTCAACCACAGCACTCGGATATTGACCCTTGAGTACAGGGTCGATGAACCAATGGAAGTTCTCTGCTTCACAGTAGTCAGCCGCCGCTTGATCTTTTTCGCTCTCCGGATAGCTCGGGCTAGCATTAAATACAATGCCGTGCTTAGACTCAGGTGCATTCTTTCTTAGTACTGGCATGGCTAAACCATGGCCTAACATCAGGTGATGAGACGCGAGGTAACCTTCTTTATCACCTTGAATACCAGGTGCATGTTCACCCCAACGGTAGCCTAAGAAAGCGGCAACAAATGGTTCGTTAAGTGTGGTGTAAACATCGATCTTGTTGCCAAAATGCGCGCTGACGACTTCAGCGTATTCAGCAAATTTGTACGCTGTTTCACGGTTCAGCCAACCACCTTTGTCTTCCAAATATTGAGGAAGATCCCAATGGTAAAGCGTCACATAAACTTTCAAACCGCGTGCATGACACTCATCGATGATCTGCTCATAAAACTTAAGACCTTCAGGATTAACCACGCCGTCTTGAGGCAGGATTCTTGGCCATGCAATCGATAAGCGGTACGCATCCACACCTAGATCTGCAATCATTTCGATATCTTGCTTCCACAAGTGGTAGTGGTCACAAGCAACATCTCCGTTGTCACCTTTATCTACTTTGCCTGGTACCTTACAAAACGTATCCCAAATAGATGGCGTACGACCACCTTCATGAATACCGCCTTCGATCTGATAAGAAGACGTCGCGACACCGAAAACAAAATCTTGAGTAAGTAGTGCCGAATCTTTCGGCAACTGATATTTATTTATTGTCATTTTTTAACCTTTTACTGCACCGGACGTTAAGCCACTAATCATCTGTTTAGACGCAAAGAGATAAGTCACAACCAGAGGAAGAATCGAGATTGTGGTGCCCAACATTACTGCTCCCCAAGGAGTATTAGGAATACCTTGTACACTTCGTAGTGCCTGAGTAATTACATAGTTTTCTGGAGTCATTAGCACCACGAGAGGTTGCATAAACATGTTCCAGAAGAAGACGAACTGAACGATAGCCAGAGTCGCAAGTGCTGGTTTCATCAACGGTAGTACCACGCTCCAATACGTTCTGAACTCACCTGCACCATCCAGTTTTGCCGCTTCTAGCAGCTCTTTCGGAATGGAAGCCACTACGTGCTGACGCATCAGGAAAATACCAAAAGGTGTGGTCGTGAACGGAAGCCATACCGATACATGGTTATCCAGCAAACCTAAGAACTTAACGATCATGAAATACGGGATCAGACTGAGCACTGGCGGAATCATCATCGAACCAACCAGCATGCCAAACAGAATGTTTTTGCCACGGAACTTAAATACCGCAAACGCATATCCACCCATACTACAGAACAGCAATGAAATCGTTGTTCCTAAGAATGCAACGTAGATAGAGTTAAACATCGCCTGCCAAAAAGGCATGATCTGTTGCAGTTTGGCGTAGTTGATAGCTAGGCTGTCACCAATGGCAAAACTGATTCCTGTACCGAAGATCTCCCCACGGTCACGTGTCGAAAGCAGAGCAGACCAAATGAACGGGAAAACAGTCACAATCGCTGACACAATCAGGACAAGTGCCAAAATAACCATCAAGATCTTAGTGAAACTTTCAATCGCTCGATCGCTAGGCTTAATCGAAGCCCACAACGACGAGTTTGATGTAACAGATTGAGTCGTCATGTTATTGCTCCCCCAAACCTTTTTTACCGAAGAAGAAGAATTGAACCATGGTACAAGCTGCAATCAGAGCAAACAGCAACCAAGAGATAGCTGACGCCGTACCCATTTCAAGCCATTCCCAGCCCACCTTGTACAAGTACATAGAGATAGTAAGACCAGCCTGACCAGTACCGCCGCCACCACGAGTCAACACAAACGGTTCTTCAAACAACTGCAAGTTACCAATGATGGTCATCGTGACTGCGAAGAAAACAAACGGGCGAATCATAGGCAGTGAAATGTTCCAGAAGCGACGTAGTGCGTTGGCACCATCCATACGGGCAGCTTCAAGGATGTCTTTCGGAATAGTCATTAAGCCAGTGGTGTACAGTACGATGTTGAAACCTGTGTACTTCCAGAACACCATGATGGCGATAGATGGCTTAATCAAAGTCGCATCATCCAACCAGCGAATCGGTTGGAAATCATTAACCCAAGCAAATGCCCAACCAAACAGTGAACTGTCTGCCAGTGCTATCAACGTTTGGTTGATGATGCCGGAGTTTGGTGAATACATGTTGAAGAAAATCAGTGATGCCGCAACCGTAGAAGTGATATACGGAAGAAAATACGCTGATGTTAACCAATGACGGATCTTATCCCCCATTGATACAAGAATGTACGCAACTGGAATGGCAATTAAGTGCTGAGCTAGGCCAGAGGTAATCGCTAACCAAAAAGTATTCTTCAGAGAACGCCATAGCCATGGGTCAGTCAGAGCGATATGGTAGTTTTCAACTCCCACATATTCCATCGCTCCCAACCCTTCCACAGGGTTCCATGAGTGAAACGACAAAAAGACAGAAAAAAGTAACGGAAATATTCCAAATACAGAAAAAATAACTAAAAACGGCAACAGAAACGAATACGGTGTAAGCGCTTTCAAATTCAGGCGAGAAAAAAGGCTTTCGCCGCCTGATGTTTTCACTGAGTTACCTGTAGATTGGTTCATAGTAACAACCCCTTACCTAGGGAGGCGTAAGTAACGCCTCCCAAATTTTAAAACAACTTTGGCTTACAGATTGCGCGTACGACGTTTAATCAAGCGCTCTGCTTCTTCAAGCGCAGTCTTGATATCTTTACCTTCATCCAACACTTCCATCAGTGCATTTTCTAGGACGATTGAACGCGCCACGTGGTCACCTTTCGCTGGTGCGACTGGCTTGATGTTTTTCGCCACTTCAGCAAACAGCAAACGAGCTTTCTGACCACCTAAGAAAGGCATTTCTTGTGAGAACAGTGCATCATCGTAAGTAGTTACGTTAGCAGGGAAAGCTGCGATAGTTTCAAAGTGTTTAAGCTGTACATCACGACGAGTTGTCATGTATTCAATTAGCTTCCACGCATCATCTTGCTTGGTAGATTGAGTCGGGATAGAAAGGAAAGAACCACCCCAGCTGCCGTAGATACCATCAGGTAGGTGAGATACGCCCCATTTACCCGCAGTTCCTGGTGCAATCCAGTTGTTTAAGTGGCCAAGTAGCCAAGCACCTGATAGCTGAGTTGCAAACGTACCGTTACGGAAACCTTCATACCACTCGTTTGACCAAGCTAGAATTTTGCCATCTAAGCCTTTGTCACGAATTTTTTTCGCAACTTCAAACGCGTGCACAAAACGCTCAGAAGTGACCACTGGGTTACCTTCTTTGTCGAAATATAGACCTTCGCCTTCAGGTACTGTGGTAAAGATAATGGCTTGCGCTACGTCTGCTGCTGAAGCAATCAACTGAATGTTTTTCGCTTTTAGTTTTTCACCTGCATCGATGTAAGAATCCCAGTCTTTGATCGCTGCATTCACGTCGATACCCGCGTTTTTGAAGATATCAGTACGGTAGTACATAACACCTGGGCCAAGATCGACAGGGATGCCGTAAACATCACCATCAGCACCTTTGCCTTGTGTCCAAGCATACGGAGCAAAACGGTCAGCGTATTTGTCTGCACCATATTTTTCCGACAAGTTAACTAAACCACCAGACGCAACAAACGGACCGATCTTCTCTACATCCACAACGATCACATCACCAGCACCTGAACCTGTTGCAAGGTTAGTGGTTAGCTTAGTGTGGTGGTCACCATGGTTGTTCATCAGGTAATCAACCTTAATGCCCGTTTCTTTCTCGAAGTCAGGTAGCAATACTTTCAAGCTGCTATCAAAATCAGGGAAACCATCAAAACGGATCTGGCTATCAGCTGCGGTTGCCGTTGTAGCAAGTCCCAGCGCAATCGCACTCGAAAGTGCTAAGGTCTTAAATTTCATGCTTTATCCTTAATGTAGTTATAGGGTACTCGTTATGTCCTTGACTGAATCTCGCACTACTAACGCAGGGTTGAGTTTGAAATTCACATCTTGCTTATTCTTGTTAAGCTTTTGCAAAGTGAGCTGTACTGCCTCAATGCTCATCTGCTCAATCGGAAAATTAATCGTGGTTAAAGAGGGAGTGAGATAACGAGCAAAAATGTTATCGTCAAACCCCACAAGTGAGACATCATCAGGAATGGAATAACCGGCTTCCCGTAACACCTCAAATGCTCCAAACGCCATATGATCATTTGACGCAAAAATCGCAGTGAACCGACAGTCTCTCTTCAGCAATTTCTTCATCGCGATAACACCTGTTTCTTCAGTAAAACCTGCTTCAGAAACCAGTGCTTCGTTATACTCCAACCCTGCATCTTCCAAGGCTCTTCGATAGCCTTGTAAGCGTCCTCGAGCATCAGATTTGTCTAAAGGTCCGGTAATACAAGCGATCTCGGTATGGCCTTTCTGTAATAGATACTGCGTAGCGAGTTTTCCCCCAGCTCGTTATCAATATCAATACAGCTTCGATACATCTCTGGAATAAAGCGGTTCACTAAAACAACAGGAATGCCCTGCTCTTCCAAAGATATTAAGTAATCATCACTCAGGTGCTGAACATGGAGAATCAATGCATCGACTCTGCGCCCTAGCAGAAACTCTACAGACTCGCGTTGTCCCTGTTCAGTATTGGAACCCGCTGTCACGATGGCATGGTAGCCAAAGCGACGTAGGTTCTCTTCCAAGCAATGAAGAATGCCCGAATAAAAAGGCCCACCAAGTTCCGGAACAACAATTCCCACACTGCCAGTACGACTCGATGCTAAAGCCTGAGCGATAGAGTTAGGACGGTAGCCCAGCTCTTTAATCGCTTTTTCGACTTTTAGCTTTTTATCGTGACTCACACGACTAGTACCATTAATTACTCTGGATACTGTCGCCTGAGATACCCCCGCATGCTCAGAGACGTGTTTAATTGTTGCCACCGATACCTCAATACTACTTTTGTTGAAAACGCTTACAAGTTAAGTATTCCGTAGTTAGTGAGAGTAATGAGTGAGTATGGTCACACTAATTTTTTGGAAAAAATAGAGCTTTCATAAAAGTAGAGAGCTCTTACAATTTCATCCCCTTCCATGAAACAGTTTCATGAAACTTATTTTCCCAGTCAGGCATCCTTAGTTATAAATATTCTTATTAAAAAACTTAAAATATTTAAAACACCAAGATTTAATTCTTATTTATATGACTTCTTTATTTCTTTCTTCCGGTTGCAAAATAAAGCTATCCGTCAATTCAAATTGAATTTCAGCCAAACGCTCTAATTTTTCGCCATGCTCTGCTACTTGGGTTGAGCGCTGTAAATTTTGCTCGGATAACGAATGAATATGACTGACATTTTTCGTCACTTCACTGGCAACGGATTGGTGAACAATCGTTGCGGAAGCGATTTGTTGACTACGATGAGACACTTGATTCAGCAGTTCATGCAATTTCACAAAGCGACCATTAACCTGCTTGGCCTGCTGCATACTTTGAGTCATGCCGTAAAGGCAGTTGGAAATCTGTTTGCCAGCAATATCCGTTTGACGCTGCAAACGCTCAATTTTATTTTGAATTTCCTTCGCGCTATGGGTAGTTTGAGCAGCAAGAATCCTGACCTCATCCGCAACCACTGAAAATCCTCGCCCATATTCACCCGCACGAGCCGCTTCTATCGCAGCATTCAACGCGAGTAAGTTGGTCTGTTCAGAGATACCAGAAATGGTATCCAAGATAGATTCAATGCTGATGCTCTCTTGTTCCAGAGCTTGATTCGTTGCCGTGACCTGATTTAGCTCTTGAGAAAGTCGCTCCAACATAGCCACATTCTCAGTCATATCCGTTTGCGCCTTATCGGAGTGCTCAACCGCTTCAGTCACTAAGCTCAGTGTGTGCTCTGTCGATTGGGCAATATCCGTCACTGAACATTCAATTTCTTCCATCGCGGAAGCTACTGATACGGTCTGCGAAGTTTGCTCGTAAATAGCGTCATTGAGCTCGGTACTGATTCCCTGATTGGTCAATGAGGTGCTATTGAGCTCGGCGCTTGATTGACGTATGCGTTCAATAATCAACGATAGATGGCGAACAACCAGGTTGACCTTTTCCGCCACTTGTCCAAATTCATTGTTTGCCGAATATTCCACTTCCTGAGTCAAATCTTTAGCTGCAATTCGATTTAATGCATTGAGCAAAAGTCCGGTCGCTTTACGTACCATATTGGTAAAACTCAGCACCAGACATGCCGTAATAAAAATGGAGGCCAACGAGATACCAATAAACAGCGAACGAGTCTCACTCGACGCTTGTCTTGCTTCATCATAGAGTTGGTTGGCGATTTGATTAGCATAACGAGAAAGGTTGTCGACATTCGCCAACTGAGCATCAATTTTTTGCTCTAATTCGAAGCGTAATTCTGCGAGATTCTCCGCTTGCTCAACCACATCAACATGCATCTTTACTGCACCTGTTGGTTGGAAAGTGAGTTGTTTAAGTACGGATAGTGGTGTTTCAAGCGAAGAATAGAGCTTTGAGTGATTTTTGATCAGCAGTTGTTCACTCTCATCAAGATAACGCTGGCGATTGGTCAGGCGACGAGCAACGGAGCGGAGTTCCGTCATATCTTGCAACTTGAACACTTCGTTAGCTTCGTTGTTCAACAAACCAACTTGGCTGGTAAGTGCATCCAGGGCTTTTAGCGCCTCTGCCGATTCTGCGCTGCTGCGCGCACGTTGAAGCGCATTACCCAACTGAGTGACGAGTGATTGGAACTGAGACTGCAACAGATAGCTCTGGTCTAACTGATCTAAGTAACTGGCATGTGCGTCAATAACAGCATTCAAAACCGCTAATACCTGCTCCCCCTGCACAGTGATTGGCTCTACGTAATCGTGCAACTCTGGCCGTTGCTGTGTTTGAGCAACAAACCAACGAAGCTGAGTGTTATAAGTCTCGATATTGGCTTGAATTGACTCAACAAAGGGCGGCAATTCATCCAGATACTGCGCCGATAAATACGGCGTCAAACTGCGATTAATGTTAAGAAAATCAATGGTAAGCTGCGCTGAGCGAAGCATCAGCGGCGTTGCATCTTGAGTGATGGATTCCATCTTAGCCGTAACGTTCTGGTTACTACTGACAGATAGCCATGCAGACCCGATCATAATTGCGATAACGCACGCACAACCAAGATAGAGACGAGAAACTAACGATTGAAAGGGCATACTCCACCTACTGATAAACAATTCACTACATGCTGTTCTTTGCAAGATAAAAAATGGGCACACATTGGTGCCCAAAGTTGGAGTTAAATTGGTTGGTAAACCAAGCCCCAATAATCTGCCTTTGGGGCTAATACATAGATAGACAGTAAACTATGAGTGGATTACCACCACGCTTCGAACATTGCACCTACTGCAACTGTATCGACAGTTGTTGAAGTAGAAGAACCTGCTTCAGTGGTTTCAACATCACCCACAGTGGTGTAGAAGCGAAGCATTGGACGGCTCCAAGGTAGGCCACCAAGTGAAACGTTTTGAGAAAGTGTTACTTTCCAGCCATTCACTTCTTTGCCGTTATCCCAATCTTCCATCGCATAACCCGCTTCTAGCCAAGTTGAATGCACTTCATCCCATTGGTATTGAGGACGAACGATACCTGCGTATTCGTTTTTCTCATCTGCGTCAGCGCCAGCAATGTTTTTGTAAGAGACTAAGTAATCAATGATGAATTGATCCGATGCTTTAGCGTTACCTTCCAAACTCGCGTATACCACTTGTTTGTCACCCGCTAAGTCAAACGCAGAATTATCAGCACCATCAGTGTACTTCATAACCAGTTTGTTTGAGCTGCCTAGGCCCAATACTGCACCGACTTGCAATGAGTCTTCATTGGTTTTGTTTGCGTCTGCTTCATCAGAAGCAAAACCATAGTTAGCATACAGATCAAGATTGCCGATACCCGCGTTGATGCTGTGCAGTCTAGAAG
The DNA here is from genome assembly GCF_037162405.1 of Vibrio sp. Hal054. Taxonomy (NCBI): domain Bacteria; kingdom Pseudomonadati; phylum Pseudomonadota; class Gammaproteobacteria; order Vibrionales; family Vibrionaceae; genus Vibrio; species Vibrio sp. Hal054. The sequence continues at coordinate 3,131,009 of NZ_JARLUT010000001.1, forward strand.
TAATCGCGTAAATACCAGTGTCATTACCTAAAGCACTACTTCCCTCACTGTCAACTTGAGCCACAAAGCCCATGTCTAGCTTAGCGCCACCAAGATTTAAGTTGTTGAAACCCGCACCTTGACCATCGTGCGTGAATACAAAGTAATCGTTCAAACCTTGTTGTAGACGACCGTGGAAATCACGACCTGCCCACATATACAGCTCAGGTTGGCTTTCAAATATGTTGGTCACACCTGCGTACATTTTTTTCAAATTTACACCGCCAGATGAACTCCATTGGTCATTGTTCCAGTCGTCGACCATCAACACGATATCCCATTTAGCGCCATTATCTGCTTGGAATATTTTGCCGAACTGGAACTCGCCACCGTTAGCTTCGTTACCCAAACGACCTAACGATTTACCAGAACTACCGACTTCCACATAACGTTTATCACCATCCGAATAATGTGCGCCGTAGCGAGCATAACCAGAGAAAATAATTCCTTGAGGTACTTTTGTATCTGGCGTCAATACAGCTTGTTGTTGATCATTTACATAATCAATTTCAACAACCTTAGCTTCCAGCTCTTGAATACGCTTTTCTAAAGCTGACATATCGGTATCTGCCGCGAACACAGAGGCAGAGGATAAAATAGATGCCACAGCAAAAGTTATTGGTAAAACTTTAAAGTTCTTCATGTTATTTCCCTATTAAATTTAGGTTTGTTCTAATTCAGGGAAATAATAAGTAATGAAAGGTTTGAAAATATTTGCCGACTTCACACCCGCGTATCGAAATAAATAGCATGAAACAAGCGCGAAGAGTCTTTGATATGGATATTAAATTGAATTCAACTAGTTAAGAACGATTTTTCTCGTTTACTAATAATGAAATCGCTTTCATTTCATGGGGTTTAGCGAATTTAGTCACGAAATATTCGTGCTCTTTGTGCTTAAAAAACAAACTGCCCATGAAAACTTTCAACATTATGAAAACTTTCACGGACAACTTTCTTCCACCGTTATATGAAAACAGCTTTATGTTACAGAAGTTTGAACCTAACCCAAGACGATGAACGCCATCTCACCAACATAATGATGCCACGCACCCATTCATCTAAAGCTATCGCCATCCAAGCACCAATGACCCCAAAGCCCCAATGAATACCTAAAAGGTAAGAGAAACACACCCCGACACCCCACATGCACAGTATGCCTATTTGTACAGGGAAACGAACGTCCCCCGCCCCTTTCAAAGCAGAGATAAAAACAAGGTTAAACACACGTCCTGCTTCAAGAATGATCGACCCCATCACTAATGTCCCTGTGAGATACAAGATCTCCGGTTGATGAGTAAACAGAGGCAATATTGAATCTCTAAGCAAATAAATAGCACTGGCCGCAGAAATAGAGACAACAAAACTCACCAAGAAATAGATCTGCACCCGCTTAAGAATACTCTCTATCCAGCCTTTGCCGATGTAGTAACCCGTCTGAATCTGGGTTGCTTGACCTATTGCTAAAGCAAAGGCAAACGAAAAACGCGCGATATTTTGCGCATAGGTAAAAGCAGCAAGCGAAGCGGTTCCCATTTGCACAACAAAGTAGACAATTGCAATCTGTGCCATGTTATAGGACAACACTTCACCCGCATTCATTCCGCCTATTTTAAGAATTTTTTTGTATACCCCAGCAGGAACGTTCTTTAATGAGCCCATCGGCAATGAAATAGGGCTGTATTTCAATATAAAGCCAAGAGTCACCGTTCCAACAACCTGACTCACAACCGTCGCTATCGCTACACCTTGAACCCCGTAAACAGGCAAGCCGAACGGTTGATAAAGCGCAATATAGTTACCAACCACATTCAGCAAACCACTGACCATGTTCACCACCATAGGTGAGCGAGAATAGCCGTAACTGCGCAGAATGGTGGTAAAGACAATACCGATCGTCACGTTAAACGTCATTGCGCCACTGATAATGAGATATTCTTGAGCATAAAGTTCAACTTGAGGCTCGAGACCATAAAAAGAGATAAGATGCACAGCACCCAGCACCGCGGCAATACTGAGCAACACACCGACAACGACGGAAAGCGCAATACTGGCTACGCCCACATTAGTCGCATCTTGAGTTCGCTCCGCTCCATTGTATTGAGCAATAAGAATGCCAGTGCCACTACTGACAAATGTAGAAACAATGATCAGGAAAAAGGTTAGCTGAGTGATGACTCCAACCGCTGAAACCGCTTTATCTGAATAACCAGAAAGCATAAATACATCACTGGTACCGAGTGCAGTCCTCAGCAAAATTTCCACCAATATTGGCCACGTTAAAGCAACAATAGACATACGTTGATGAAATTTTTCATTTTTGGGCATTATTTTGACCTTAAAAGGGATAGTAACGCTGTCCCAGAGTGGGCTGACAGGGTGTCATCACTGGCTAGATAAAAGAGTGGTTAATTCTATATTTTTGCCCGAACGGGATATGCAAGTATGGGTTTGATATTTTTTGGCGCTTAAGTCTATGATAGGCAACAGGCAACTTCTACCAAAAACGCGACCAATAAAAGGAAAATAACGACATGGAGACCACTTATCACCTAAAACGTCATCAGCGTTACCCACACCTGAAGTTTGCTTATCTGGATTGCCATCACTACCATGATTTTGGCTTACACAGTCATGATTACTCTGAACTGTTTTTAGTGATCAGTGGCAAAGGCAACCACTTAGTTTCGTCGCACATTTACCCTCTAAATCCCGGAGATATATTCGTAATAAACGGGGATATTGAACACGCTTTTCAGGATGTCGATAAGCTAAGAATCATTAACTTAATGTTTGAAGCTGATGCCCCATTTTTTGAGACACCTTCACTCAGAAGGCTCTCTGGTTATCAAGCGATGTTCAAAGTTGAGCCGATTGCGCGTCAAACCAGTAAGTACCGCTCACAGCTAACTTTAAACGGTGAACAGTTTTCTATCGTTGAACAACTCATTCAGACAATCGGACAAGAATATGACCGAGCTGAAAATGGCTTTGAGACCATGCTGACCAGTTTAATGCAGCAACTAGCGGTTACCTTGGCGCGAATGTACCAACAACAAACGCAAGACCTTCCTCAAACCACCATGGCTTTAGGCAGAGCGCTGATATTTATTGAACAAAATTTTACCGACGGCAATATGCATAGTCGCGATATCGCCCAAGCTGCATTTATTAGCCAGCGACAGCTCGAAAGGTTGTTTAAACAGTTTCTCAACACATCGCCGAATCTGTATTTACGAGAGATGCAGCTTAAATATGCGCACGCCTTACTGACCAATGACAATCCTATTCCGATTCAGCAAGTGGCAGAGCAATCCGGTTTTAGTGACAGCAACTATTTTTCCAAATGCTTTAAGAAGAAATTCGCTTTAAGCCCACGCCAATACATCAAACAAAAAAGAAAACCAGAAACTGAAGATACAGCCCATACCTAAAACTTAAATAGCTAAACCTTAAATAGCTAAAGAAGCAGACAGGCCGTACTTTCCCATCAACGATTTTCTTTTTGACTTTTTGACTATTGCGTAGCCCAATTTTGAATAACAGACTAAAGACCAACGTAGCTTTTGATACCGTCGAGGAACATCTGCGTAGAAATCATCACCAGCAATAACCCCATCAGCCTCTCAACCGCTTTCAAACCACGCTCTCCCAGAATTTTATGGAAGAATCCATTAAACATCAGAATCACGGAAGTTCCCGTCCAGGCAATCATGACGGCCGCAGACAGCTCTAACAGCTGCGTCGGGTTTTGACTAGAGAGTAACAGTAGAGTCGCAATCACGGTTGGTCCCGCAATCAAAGGAATAGCTAAAGGCACAATAAAAGGTTCTTCGCCTGCAGCTAAGCCCGTAATACTGCCTGCACTAGGGAAAATCATCTTAATCGCGATGATGAAAAGAATAATGCCGCCAGAAATACTCAGTGTTTCAGGCTGGACATGCAGGAAGTCCATGATTGACTGACCAGCGAACAAGAACAGCATCAAAATCGCGAGAGCGAACAGCATCTCCCGAATCAGAACAATACGTCTGCGCTTGGCATCAATGTGTTTTAGGATCGATAAGAAGATAGGCAGATTGCCCAATGGATCCATGATGAGAAATAACAAGGTTGCGGCAGATAGGATGTCCATAGTGTCTCAGTGTCAATAAGCATAATGGCGCAGTATATCAACGTACTTCAGATTTTACGATTAGCAACAATCGTAGCCTGAAGCACGAAAAAACTAGCACAACTAATAGACACGGTCAGCACACTAGTCACAAATTAATGCTGACAAATCTCTGCCAGATTTAAGTGCCAAACACCATCTTTAATGATTACTTTTTGCTTGGCCTGAAAGAACTCAAGCACAGTATCTGTATCCATGCCGGAAAGTTTACAGGTACGGAAAAGCACTTGGGTGCCGAATTCAGCAGCAATAAACTGACGCAGTTGCTCTTCAGTCATAGGCTGTACCTTCAACTGATTCAAAATTTTATGAGCATGAATGTGTTGTTCCACTTTGACTCTCCTATTGAGTTTTTGAACAAAAGGCGTCTTAGCTTATCGCTGTTATTCAATCGTGACGTTGATTTAAAACAGCCTTAAATAACAACTGAAGCAGCGATCAGCGCTTGGGCGAGTAGATAACTTCCACCGATTAAAGTTTTTCCATAGCGCAAAGGCTGGCGATAATCATGGATAGCGAGAATGATTGTCGAAACGATAAAACTTAAGCTACCGATAAAACCGAGCAAAGATGCGTGTGTTGGAGTGGTAATCCAAACTTCCCCTGATGCCCATGTCATCTGGAGTAACATCATTCCCATAATGGTTACAGGAAAAATAAGAGTATCGATTTGAGGTAGCAAGAGGAAAAACGCCACAATACTTGCGGCAATGAGCAAAGCAGGTAACCACCAGATCATCGGCCCGGTAAGTTGTATCCAAAACGCTTTGCTATAAAAGAGCTGTACAACGAGAAAAGCGCTAAAACAAGCTTTAGCCTGCTTTTGCTGAATTCTATAAATATCTGCAACCACAGAAACGACCAAACCGGCAAGAATCCATAAGGATGCTACCGACCAATCATTTTGCTGATTACCTATTATCGATAACAACAGCATCAACGATAGCGAACCTAAACACAGTGTATTGAACACCACCGCCAGCTTCGCTTTATTGCTTTCAAACGCAGATATGCTGATAAATCCAGATATTAAAGCCGAAATCCAGCCCAACATGCCTATACCTCATTAACAATCTGCCGCCAGTGTAGAGAGGTTAGATCGGATGTCCAGAAATGAAAGACAAAAATTGGATCTTGATTATGATTCATTGCCATCAACTTTCCTCTGCTACCCATTAAAAACGCCTAAACACACCAATAAAAATGCATTAAACACTAAAGTTAAACCAATAACAAAGGCTAGCCACACCCACCCCTACATAATCACAATAAAACAAAAAGCCAAACGTTTGCTTTTTCAAAACAAAAGAATAAATAATTAAAATAATCAATTAAATTACAATATCTTATGAAGAAAGAATCCAAAAAACACAAAACACAAACGAGCTAATGACAAAAAACAAAATTAGCAGCCAATAATGGATAATATCTCCCGTGAGAAAGAAAATTAATGAGAAAAGATATCAACAAAGGAAACCATTTCAGGACAAACAACAATAAAATCAACTTAACAAGACCAAACCAGACCAACTCACCTTCACAATCAAAAAAGCGAAATAGAACACTATTAAAACACATTTAAAAACATAATTTTCATACACTTAAAACCAAACAGAGCAATAAAAAGCCACAAGGGTGATTAAATGAACGCACCAAAAATACACGTAAACATCACCAAAATAGAGCAAATGTGACCAGTTAAAGTTATTATTTTAAGCCATTAGAAAAGAATATGTTGATCAAGCCATTAAAACAGTGTTAATCTAATTCCACAGGTGAATAGGCAGAAAAGGAGCAGTGTTATGATTTCTTCATCTCAAAAACAAGGTTTGGTAATGATCGCAGTTATCGTTGGCTTGATGACACTGCCAATGATGTACTAACCCAATGTTATACAAATAAAAAAGGACGCAATTGCGTCCTTTTTTATTTTCAAATTGTTAAACGTTTCGCAGCTACTGAATGTGTTTACTTAGCTCTTCCCAATGTATGTAGTAGAAAACGAGAGCCGTCACAGTCATGAACATGACTAATGAAATTACAATTCCCCATACAAAACGACTACTGCGAGGTGTGAGCTCTTTTTCACACTCATTACACACAGCTAGAAATGCTCTGCGGTCTTCAAGCTTATAGCGGTCTTCATGCACGACTTTGTTGCGAATTGTCGCGACAAAACGCAGTTTCGCGATAACATCATGGGGTAAACGCTCTTCACAACTGCTGATCAGTTGATGCAGTCCTTTGCCTCGCGCGTGATACTGTTCGCGCAGCAATCTTTCTAACTTTCGAGTACGAAGAACAACTTGTTCTATGTCCGACATCGAAGTTCTCCTTTTAAAATCGCCATCAATGTACTGATTCTTCGACTTTCACTTATGGGCTCTTCTATTTATACGTATCTCACTTTAAGTATTGGCAAAGCCAATTAACAAAATGTGAAGTGCGCCGAAAAAATAAGACCAATCAACGCGCTATATCCCTTTTATAACGTTACGTAACACGAAAAATCAAACTAATACGTAAAATGAAACCATCATTTTGCTCTAGGAGTCACTATGCAGATTACTTTACTTGCAACACTCATCATGCTGCTTGTAGTGGCGCTCTTACTTTTTCTCGCTTCTACCGACGCCATATGCAAGGTGAAAACGCACCAGAGAAACAAGCTCAAGTCACCATTCTCGATAAGCAGTCCATCGCGGTAGACAATCCTTTCATCGGAGAAGATGATCAAGAATTTTGGATCTACGTGCAAAAAGGCCGCTTGGGTCCAAAACGAGAGTTCCAAGTGGGAGCGCACTACTTTCACGCTCTAAATCCTGGTGACAAAGGCATACTCACCTATCGAGGAACTCAGTTCATCCACTTTTCTTTACAACGTTAACGAGTCATCAGTGTTATTAAATAAGCCAAGTGGTCTTCACTAAGGTAACAACCAGCGAGTCTTCGACGACTGTGACAATAACCAGCTAGTAGCCAGCGCACCTGCACCGCTAATGATTATCCATAGTGGTATTACCCATGCTGGATGCCCCTGATGCCAACCAAACTCTTTCATTGGCCAAAGGAAAATTGGGTGAAGCAGATAAATACCCAAACTATGCTGGCTGATTACGCTCACCACTTTCTTCGCACCTTCTGATAATGATTCTCCAACAGCACGGCACAACACGAAAACCATACTAGCCGCCACCACTACATTAAGCGTTTTGTATGAGAACCAGCGACCGACACTGTACTCACCAGTTGCGAGACTGAGCTCAACTACCGAATTCACCGTAAAGTAGAAAGAAACACCACCTAAAACAACCGCTAACCCGACCGTTACTGGATTAATCGGAAGCTTCTTATAAAGCAGATATCCAAGCGGTAAATAGCCTGTATAGAGCCAAATCTCATAGCTCCAAGGGCCATCAATGTGGAACAGGAATAACGTTGTGGTGATTAGCCACATCCCAAGATAGACATACCAAGCCGTGTCATCCGTTCGTTTCATCAACCATTGCAGCACAGGAATAACAAAATAAAGCGGGATGAAATAGTAGAAAAAGCCCAGATGGTAATACGTCTCATGGTGCGGGCTATTTTGCAGTACTTCCACTGCTAACGCAGAATCGAAGCCAGCAGAACTCCAGCCAGAAAGGTAGGCATAGAAGACAGACCAAGCAATAAAAGGAACGAGTACCTTTCCAAGACGTCTTTTAACGTAATAACCAAAATCAAAAGGACGCGTATCACTCAGCATCAAAGCACCTGAGATCAAAATAAACACAGGTACAGCCCAACGAGTCATGCCGTTAACCGTAACAGCCGTAAGCCACTCACCATAAGGAATCGAGTTCTGTAGCTCCCGATAAGGGGCTAGAACATGAATCGCAATCACCGCCACCGCAGCCACACAGCGCATTAAATCAAAAAATATTACTCGTTTTGTCATTCAATGATTCTCTCTTATCAATCTGCACTCGAAACCATTTTTCATTTACAACTATAAAGCACAATTAAAATAATACGTCAGTCAGTGGTAAACCTTAGTCAACATTACACTGATTGAATATCAGGGAATAAACAAACAGAGAAATTAGACGTAAAAAAAGCCCTCATCGGAGGGCTTAGTGTTAGAACTCACTTCGGTGCACGAATTTAATGCTCACTGCTAAGTCTTGGTAAACGCAATGAGATGATGCTGGTCACAATTAAAAAGGCTAATGACACCCATAAACAGGCGGCTAAACCACTCACCTGAAAGAGATAACCAGACAATATGGTCCCAATCAGTCGTCCCATCGCATTAGCCATGTAGTAGAAGCCGACATCAAGAGAGACACCGTCTCCTTTGGCGTAGCTGACAATTAAATAGGAATGAAGCGATGAGTTTACCGCGAATACAGCGCCAAACAACATTAAACCAATCACGATCACCCATTGAGGATGCCAGTTTTGGCTGATACCCAACGCCACAGCCGCCGTTACGATACTTAACCCTAAAGCCCAACGAAACGCAGCATGCCCATCAGGAACTCGCCCTTGCGCCTTGCCCGTAATTCTTGGTGCTTGGCTTTGCACAATACCGTAACCAATCACCCACAAGGCTAGGAAACCGCCCACCCAGAGGTGATCCCACTCGAACACCGTTCCCAGATAGACCGGCAGAGCAACCACAAACCAAACGTCACGAGCACCAAAAAGAAACATTCGAGCCGCAGAAAGAATATTCACAGCCGGAGACTTAGAAAAAATCTCAGAGAACTTGGGTTTGTTCTTCGCTTTACCCAGCTCCTGTTTAAGCCCTAACAAGCTACCAATCAGCACAAGTGTCAAAACTGCAGCCATCAGCAGTACCGCACCTTTAAAGCCAACCGCTGTTAACAACAAGCCGCCAAGGAAAAAGCCTAACCCTTTTAACGCATTTTTTGACCCAGTTAATATTGCAATCCAACGATACAGAGCCCCCTGTTGCTCATCAGGCACCAGAGTCTTAATCGCACTTTTCGCGCTCATTTTGTTGAGGTCTTTTGCGATACCAGACATCGCCTGAGCAGCCATTACCCATGGGATCGTCAACCAAGCCGGAGGAACAGCCAGCATAACCAGCGCGATGATTTGCATCGCAAGGCCAATATTCATCGTTCTGTTCAGGCCAAGCCTTGCACCTAACCAGCCGCCAATCAGATTGGTCACAACGCCGAAGAACTCATAAAACAAGAACAAAGAAGCTATGGCTAAGGTCCCATAACCCAACTGATGGAAATACAACACCACCAGCATTCTCAATGCGCCATCCGTGAGAGTGAAGTTCCAGTAATTGAACGTCACTAACATGTATTGGCGGATCGATGAATCCAAATTTGAAATCACTTTCAACATAATACTGATCCAAAGGGAGATTTGGGATCATGATGATCCCAAAGCTTGATTAGCTGATCACAGCCGCGACGTGTTCAACATATTCACGTTGCTCGGGCTTGGTGAACGCACCCGGACGTAGCGCTTGAACTTGAGAAATAATGGTTTCCAGTTCCCAGTTCATATCCAGCAACAGATGCGCCGCTAATAATCCTGTACGGCCAGACCCCCCCATACAATGCAGCGCAACTTTATCGCCTTTTTTGAGCAGATTGCGAAGCTGTGGACTTACGGTTGGCCAATGCTCAGCAAACCTATCATCAGGCACCGCATCGTCTTCAATCGGCAGGTGAATCCAAGAGATACCATTGGCTTGCGCGATAACGCCAAGCTCTTCAACGTGTTTTTCATGCATCTCTTCACGGGTAATGGCAGTGACAATCGCTTTCACACCGCTTTCTTTTAGCTGCTGAATACTTTCCGCTAAACCCAGCTCTTTGGTGCCCGGACAAGGCATCAATACTAACGCTGATGAGTCAACAGCGAGCTCCCAAGTAGGGTGAACCTTGGTTGAATTAGACATTATTGTGCCTCCCCTACTTTACGAACGAGTTCTGCCGTACGGGTTGCGTAGCCCATCTCATTGTCATACCAAGCATAGATTTTCACCATGCGCGTCCCAACAACCATAGTCGATAGAGCATCAACGATGGTTGAACGCTGGTCACCACGATAGTCGATAGACACTAACGGCTTCTCTTCAAAACCTAGAATGCCTTTTAACTCACCTTCAGAGGCTTCTTTTAGCAGAGCATTAACTTCTTCCGCTGTGGTATCACGTTTCACATCGAAAATGATGTCCGTCAGCGATGCGTTCGCTAGTGGAACACGTACTGCGTGGCCATTAATTTTGCCTGCCAGTTCAGGGAAAATTTCCACGATAGCGGTTGCACTACCTGTTGTGGTTGGAATCAAACTCATGCCACATGCGCGTGCACGACGTAGATCTTTATGCGGCGCATCAAGGATAGTTTGAGTGTTGGTTAAATCGTGAATGGTGGTGAAAGAAGATTGCTCGATACCTAATTTCTCATGAATCACTTTTACCACTGGTGCAATACAGTTTGTGGTACAAGAAGCCGCCGTCACAATACGATGCTGTGCTGGGTCAAAAATGTGGTCATTGACACCCACAACAATATTGGCGATACCTTCTTCTTTCACAGGTGCTGAGACAACTACACGCTTTACACCCTGCTCAAGATACTTGTTGAGGAATGAAGTCTTACGGTGAACACCTGTCGATTCAATCACCACATCACAACCAGACCAGTCAATCGCAGCGATATCGCGCTCCTGAGTCGTTTTGATGCGCTTTCCAGCAATGACGATTTCATTGCCTTCTGCGGCAACTTCATGGTGCCAGCGACCTTGGATAGAATCGAATTCCAACAAATGCGCCAGTGTGGTGGCATCACCTGCCACATCGTTAATTTGTACGAACTCTAACTCAGGCCAATCGTACGCAGCACGCATCGCTAATCGACCAATACGACCAAAGCCGTTAATACCCACTTTAATTGTCATTCTCTGTTTCCCTAATATCTGAAATTAAAAAGCTTTTGCAGCAAGCGGTTCTTTTAATAAGAAGCGCATGTGGAACAATTCGTTAGCAGCAAGACGGTCTGTCTGTCATATCTCTCAAACGTTGCGTATCGACACTGTATTGCTGCTGTAAACAGTTTGAATGCTTCAAACCATCGATAATCTTGTTCAGCCACCCAGGTAACTGATCAGAAACCTTGTAGTACACCCACTGCCCTTGACGTTCGTCAGTCAAAACACCCGACTGACGCAGCTGGGCAAGATGACGAGAAATTTTAGGCTGGCTTTCATCAAGCGCATGCGTTAACTCACACACGCACAACCTTTGTTCTCTTGCGATTAGCAGTAAACATCTCATTCGAGTTTCATCTGCAAGTAGTTTAAAAAACTGATGAGGTAACATAGCTATCTCCCATATATACGGATATGTGAATATATTAGATATAAAAAAGCACGCGTCAATGCGCGTGCCGTTACTGTCATCAAAAATTCATCTAACCCAAACTACAGGGGAAATTTCGCTGTCTACTAGCTAGTTGGAAGGATTACTTATACTTCGGCTTATACCAAGCTACTTGTCTCTTGGCTCCAACGCTGTGCTTCGTTGAGATCTCGTGCCACATCTTCATATGAAAGCCCGAGTAACTCGCAGTAATCCTGCACACCTTGCCAGTCTGCTTTTTCAAAGCATTCTTCGAGATTTAGCAACTCTCCAAATGGTCCTAATCGCTTATTCAACGCTTCTTTAACAGACTCTGTCAGTGGCAATTGTTCAACAATAACGTCAAGAGAGATATCTAGCATCGCATCCAGCACCGAGAATAAGCCGATTAGAAAAGCTTGATCTTTGTGTTCATCAAACTTGCGGCGGGTAGCGGTGAGTTGACAGAACTGCGCTCGCTGCAACGACAGGTTATACAGTTCTTTAGGTTTATGATTGGAAATATAAGAAGCAACCGCCAGTGATACGAAGATCTTGAGTCGGTCCTGACCAAGATAAACCAAGGCCTGACGAAACGAAGAAATAGGTACCTCAATGCGTTCCGTTATGCTGTTGACAAAACAGAGTAGCTTATAAGAAAGCGCGACATCTTTAGCCACCAGCTTTTCCACTCGTACAAAGTCGACATGCGGTTTACACACTTCTTGGAAAAGCTGCATAGCCACAATGTGTTTTGGGCTCACATAACGTTGCTTGATGATTTCAGGCTTACTGAAAAAATAGCCTTGGAAAAATCGGAAGCCTGCCTCTCGCGCTGCACGGAACTCATCTTCCGTCTCAACTCTTTCCGCGAGATAGCGTTTTCTGCTGCCTCTGGCGAGTTGTTTTTTCACCATCGCACAAGCAGCATCAATCCCCATCGCCATAATATCGAGCTTAATAATTTGCACGTAAGGCAGAAATCTTTCCCACTCAGGCGAATAGACAAAGTCATCCAGTGCAATTAAATAACCTTCGTTATTCAGTTCAATAATTGCTTCCAGAAGCTCATCCGTTGGACGGCAAGTTTCCAGTACTTCAATCACTATTTTTTGCTTAGGAAGAGTCAGTGGCAACCTACGTATCAGGCTGTTATAAGGGAAGTTGATAAAGCAACGAGAGTTATCAATCGCAGGATTGATCCCAATCGAAAGAAAGTTTTCAACAATCAGACGATAAGTAGCACGATCAGCATCCACATGCTGAGGGAAACTATTTTGCTCGCCGTCACGAAACAACAACTCATACCCTAGAGTGTGTCGTTTCGAATTTAATATCGGCTGTCGTGCTACATAAGTGGTGTACATATTACCTTCAACGAATACAGTTCAATTAAGCTCTATTGAGTGCTCAACATTTGCAATTACACTCATAACTATAGAAGTAAATGGCCAAGGCAATTCAACTCTATACGATCAGTGAACAACTCACTACGACTGCTTAATTTTTACTCTCCACGAGGACAACAAAAATAACATCAATCGGTCTAAAAGCAAGTAGGCAGATCGATTGCATTTCCGCCTAACTCCCTTATTCTTAACATTCAATTTCAGCCACGACGGCTTTCTAGCACGTAAATTATGAGCCAAAAAAATACAACCTGTCACTCTTATACGCAAGAGTCAAACTTTTCCCAACGTATCGAAAATGAAATCAAAGCATTGTGGGAACAGCGACAAGAAGGATTTCTGCAATCATTTGATAGAAAACAACTTTACTGGTGCAAAATCACATCCCAAGAGCACAGCAAAGCGATAGTGGTCGTGAATGGCAGAATTGAATCCTGTTGGAAATACCAAGAACTGTTTTACGATCTCTTCCAGCAAGGCTATGACATTTATTCTTTTGACCATCGCGGCCAAGGCTTATCTGCTCGTTTAATTGACAACAAGCAAATGGGATATGTGGATGAATTTGAGCATTATCTTACAGATATGAACGATCTGGTTAAGCACTTTAACCTCAACCATTATCAACAGCGCTTTGTGCTTGCTCACTCGATGGGCGGCGCAGTGAGCGCACGATATCTACAAACACATCCGCAGCATCCTTTTGATGCCGTCGCTTTTAGTGCTCCGATGTTCGGTATTAACGTTCCATGGCAGATTCGTCCAATAGCCATCACCCTGACTCAGGTGTTAACCGCAACGGCCAGCAAGCCAACCTATGCACCCGGTTATACAGACTACTATCCAAAACCTTTTGAGGATAACCCTCTGACTCAGTGTGAAGTCCGCTATCGCTGGTTCCGTGAATTATATGAGCAGAAGCCTGAACTGAAACTGGGAGGGCCAAGCACTCGCTGGGTATGGCAAAGCTTAATGGCAACTAAGCAGTGCATACAGCTCACAAGGCAGATCACCATTCCGACATTAGTGCTGCAAGGTGGCAAAGATACCATCGTCAGTAATGCCGCACAGATAAAGTTTATCGCCCGATTGGCCAAGACCAACCCGGACAGCGAGCTGTTGATGATTCTTGATGCAAAACACGAAATTCTTTTTGAGAAAGATGAATTCCGCAATCAGGCATTGGATGCAGTACTGAAGCATTTCTCCAACGCAGTAAAAGCCGCTGATTAAGTTGGCTATAAGCAGCAATCTTGTCTGAGAACAAATAGGGAAATGACGGATAAAAAGGTTTTCCCTCTTTTTTCGATCCTTTTTGGCATACACTTAAGTCCAATGAACGGCAATTAATGACGTAGTTAAGAGAGAGACATGAGCGTAGTAAGTAACGAAAACCCAATCAAAATCGTGGCTTCTGATCTGGATGGCACCCTATTGGCGCCGGATCACAAGCTCAGTGCTTTCTCGAAGAAAACGCTAAAAGAGCTGCATGCAAAAGGCTTCACTTTTATTTTTGCAACAGGACGTCACCATGTTGATGTCGCGGGTATTCGCGAAATCGCAGGTATCCCAGCTTATATGATTACCTCTAACGGTGCTCGCGTTCACGATCAAAACGATGCTGAGATGTACAGCAAAAACGTACCTCAGGATTTAGTACAAGCGATCATTGATTTAGTTAAAGAAGATAAGCGAGTTATCACTCATATCTACCGCAACGATACTTGGATGATGAGCCGTGAAGATGAAGCTTTACACGCTTATCACAACGAATCTGGCTTCCATTATCAGCTGTTTGATATCAATAACGCTCCTACCGACGGTATTGCAAAAGTCTTCTTCACTAATGAAGACCACAACCATGAAATGCTGGTTGTTTATGAGAATCTGATTAACGAAAAATTCGCAGGTCAAGTGAACGTCGCCTTCTCTACTCCTTATTGCTTGGAAGTGATGGGCTCTGGCGTTTCTAAAGGTGACGCGCTTAAAGCGGTGGCTGAATCTTTGAATCTGACGTTGGATAACTGTATCGCATTTGGTGACGGCATGAACGATGTAGAGATGCTATCAATGGCTGGAAAAGGTCTGGTGATGAGTACCGCTCATGAGAAAGTCATCAAAGCGCTGCCAGAAATCGAAGTGATTGGCAGCCATGCGGATGACGCTGTCGCGCATTACCTTCACGAACACCTGTTTTAACTGACAGGCCATCCTGAAAGAGTACAAACCGTTTTTTAAAGAGTCCCCCTACTCTTTAATCAGGCAGCACACGCTGCCTGTTTTTTTAGCGTGCAGAGTTACCCAACTCTTCTTTACTGAAAATTGCCTGCCACTCTTGCTCTGACACTGGCATGATCGACAAGCGGTTGCCTTTTTTCACTAACGCTAACTCACTAAGCTCAGGCATAGCCTTTAGTACACCAAGTGGAATCACACGTTTTGTCTTACGTACAAATTCCACATCCACCATAACCCAGCGTGGATTTTCCGGGCTCGACTTTGCATCGAAATAATCACTTTCAGGGTCGAATGCAAAATGGTCTGGATAGGCTTCACGCACGACTTTGGCAATCCCTGCGACACCGACATTTTTGCAAGATGAATGATAAATTAGAACTAAATCGCCAATTCTGATGTCATCACGTAACATGTTTCTCGCTTGGTAATTTCTCACCCCTTCCCAGCAGGAAACTTGTTGGATGCGTAAAGTATCAATAGAAAAGGTGTCTGGTTCAGTTTTGAATAACCAATATGCCATAATGAAATCCGTTCGTTTTTGCCATGAGGAAAAGCAACCATGAAGGTGCTGATTACCCCAATTGCCATTTTATCGGCTTGTCTTTTACAAGCTTGTTCAACAACGTCATCTGCGCCTGAGTCTATGCAAGATAACGTAAAAGCCAGTTTAGATCAGCCTTCCAGCGTCAAGCCTCAGACTTTCATCGTGCGCGGAGAAGTTGTGATTGGCAGTGACACACGGACGTTCACACCTTGTGGCAGCAACCAGCAATTCTTGCTCGATATGCCTGCCTCTTTAGTGCAGCAAACAATGAAGCTTTCTCATTCACCTTATCAGGCGATGTACGGTGAACTGATTGGTCATTTAACACCACCGAGCAAAACCAGCTACAAAGGCGACTACAGTGCGAAATTTGTGGTAGAGAACATCAATATCATCAGTGCAGAAAACCCTAAGCGCTGCCAACGGCCAAGTTCTCCCACTACCGCGTTCGGTACTGAACCAAACTGGAACATTAAGCTGGGTAAAGACAAATTAACTTTCCAGCCGATGGGTGAAGAACCACAGGTCACCACGTTAAAAGGCAGTGAAATTTCACCGGCCACACGCCATTACCAGTTCAAAGGCGGTCAACTTACTCTTGTACGTCAAACCTGTTCTGATGGCATGAGCGACAGTTTATACGGTTGGTCTTCCAACCTCACCTTGGCCAATCGCAGCTACAAAGGCTGTGCAACATTAGGCAACAGTGATCCGACACTATCATGGACAGGAGAGTACTTCGCCAGCTCGACACAAAACACCGACTTTAGTGTCACCCTCACGCTGAGCAGCGACCACACAGCAACCACTGAATACACTTATAGCAATGGCGATCCCGCTATAGTTGAAAAAGGCTATTGGCAACAACTGAATCAAACACAAGTACAAGTGGTGATGACTCACCACCAGCAGCAATACTTGGTATCCGAGCGAATTTTCACCAAGCAAGATAAGCAGCTTATTTCTGAGAAAGAACGGGTGGGCAACATCGTCTATCCGATTGCGAACGGTGGCTTAGTTCTGTTTTCAGCCAAAAGCACAACCGAGTAATTCAAAGTATGTCGTTAGATTTAGTGTCTCAAGCTTCAAACTGTGCGTGCCCCAAATGCGGATTGCGTTTGCAATGCGTCTGCCAAAACATCCCGACGTTGGACAGCGACATGCCATTGTCTCTGCTGATGCATGAAAATGAGTATCTGCGGGAAACCAACACAGGAAAATGGCTGCTTGAAGCTCTGCCTTTGTGCCAAGAGTTCAAATGGAGCCGAGTGGAAGAAAACCGATCGCTTGTTGCAAGAATTAGCAACAGTGAATACCTCTCTTTTCTGGTGTACCCCAGTGAAGAGAGCATTCCTTTAGATGTGGCGTTAGAAACCGCCAAACAACACGGTAAGAACGCGCATTTTATTATTCTTGACGGAACCTGGCAGGAAGCGAAGAAAATGGAGCGCAAAAGCCCGTGGCTGGATGATGTTCCAAGAGTCCACCTTACCCCAAGTCAGGTATCAAACTACCAGCTGAGGCGTAATCAAAGCGAAGGACACCTGTGTACACTAGAGGTTGCCAGCGAAATTTTGGCGATAAGCGGAAACCTTAGTGATGCAGAAAAACTCAATCATTTCCTCGCCCATTTCAGTAAGGTTTATCAGGCGGATAAAAGCGGGCATGTTTATTAATGTCTGCTGGTAAGCAATGTCCGCTTGTAAGGCGAGAAAACTAGGTTAGACGGCTTGGCTGACCAAGATAGAAACCTTGTAAGTAATCAATACCCATATCCTCACTGATTCGGCAAACCTCTTCATTGTGAACAAACTCGGCAACCGTTTTTGCATCGAGCACCTGACATAGCCTGACAAGCTGCTGGGCAATTTTGCGTTGCTTGACGTCTTTATCGATATTACGAATCAGGCTACCGTCGAGCTTAATTATTTGAGGTTCTAACTTCACAATCTCGTCAATATTGGAATAACCGCATCCAAAGTCATCGACAATGATTGAAGCCCCCAGAGAGCGGAAATGATTACACACTTCAATCATGTGCCCGTAATCTTTGATTTGCTCCGTTTCTAACACTTCCAGACCGACTCTGGTTGGGTCAGCCAATTTCTGGATTGCGTCTTCTAAATGACGAAGCGTTTTGTCACTCATAAAATCTTGTGGCGACAAATTGATAGAAAACGACTCACTGCGAGAATGCATGAGTTCAAAAGTACGAGATATCATCTGACGGCTTAAGCGCGAATATAGATGTGTCCCTTCCACAATAGGAAGGAAGCGCCCCGGTAGTATGATTTCACCGTTGTCTTCGATACGAACTAAGCATTCATAAGACGACAACTCATGAGTTTTAGCTTTTACTATCGGCTGCGCAAATACCTGTACATTCTTTCCAAGCACAGCTCTGCTCACACATGAGAGCCAGCTTAACTGCTCCTGCCGAACCTGATCTCGGGTTCGTAAATCACTGGCACAGTAGAAATGGCGATTCTGATTCTGCGCAAATCGGCGCGCTTCAATTGAACGTAGCAAGAGCTCATCTTTTCCTAAATTAGGAAAGTCTCGGCGACTAATAAAGCCGGCACAAAGCGATACTGATAAGTAATCCACCTCTGGCAAACCATAAGGCTCAAAGTTGAAATTTTCTAACTGCTCAACAAACATTGAAAATTGCTGGTGGATATATTCGCTATCAAAATCACTGCGGAACACGCATGCCCACTCACCCACCCCAATGGCGTATAAGTTACTGCGCCCCGCCAGCATTTTATTCATATACTGCTGAAAATGGTCACTGAGATCTTGCAGCAGTTTATCACCCACTTGGTAACCGTATTTCTCGTTAATAAGGCTAAAGTTGGTTAACTTCAATGTGATCAAATGATCGTTATTTCCCATCAATGCCAAACGTTCATGCAAAACTTCTCTGTTCGGTAATCCTGTGCGTTTATCGACTCGATAACTGGCAGTGAGTAATGATGCCTGTGTCTGAATCTTCTTCTCCAGATTACGATTCATCCTGTCTACATCAGCTAAAGCATTACGAATAAGACTAAATAACGGAGCGATAACGTTATGACCTTGCCTTTCTTCAGCAGGGGTCTCAGCACTGATCTGCGCCTCACCTTCTCTCAAAGCCAAAAACGTCAAACTGTGGTGCAACATTTGTTGATGTTCACCTGTGCGAATCAGCTCACCTGCGCAGTAACAGCCGTAACAATTAGCCACTTCCTGTAATGGGATAAGCTCTGTATTTCCATGCATAAACTCAAGACGAGACAAGCAGTTATAGACAAATATTTGATCAGGTTGAAATTTCTGTAAACGCTCAGCACCAAGCTGAACTTGCCCAAGAGTTAATGAAGGATGATCAAAACAAAAACGAACTTTATCGCCTACCTTTAGCTCACGGTTTAACAAAATGCCGTTTTCAGAGAAGCTTAACGGCAAATAAACATCCTGTTTCTTACTTTCACCTTTAATCAAAGGAAAATGTTGCAGTAATTCTAAAGGTACAGATTTAGAATCACCCAAATAGCGGTCATAAACAGTATGAACAGACTCACCATCTAAACTTTGTAAGTTGCGCCCCGTGGCTTTAGTTACCGTTAATTGTCGTCCTATAGGATTCCACTCTGTGTAACACTCACTGGTCAGATGCAAAGTGTCACTATGGAATGCCACGCCAACAATGGCATTTTCGAAAAATTCGTTACCTAAAAGAACCCATCGGCCACCATCAGTCCGACTTGAAGCACCACCAAAAATAGGAACTGGCGAAAACTGGCTGAATTGAGTAATTCTCTCCTGTCGAGCAAACTCCATACGACTGGCAAAGCAGATAATCGCTTTGGAATTACTTTGCAAATTCAGTTTCTGGGCAAAATTAGAGCTATCGGCAAGCAAATGGTCGGTGTAGTTCACCACCGCCGAACTGAGTGACACGTTCTTGAAATGGGTAAAGACGAGCAAAGTGGCATTTTTGTGAATCGAGCCTTGGTGAATCACATTTGATGAGCTCATACCAATAATATGAGCGTTGGGATATACATCCAAAAGTTGGTTAGCGATTTCAACCACTTCGCTTGGTGGCTGACTTGAAAATAGCTGAATAAGTGTAATGCCATCATGAGTAACAGCATTTTCATCAACAACACTCTTTACAGATTGTTCAGCAGTGATTAATAGCGATGACGTGAACATGAACGTTGGCTAGCCCGACTAATGGAGAAAGATTCACATCAAAGCGTTATGAATCTTTTGTTATTATTGTTAATAATTATACTGCATGGACGCATAGGTATGTCATCTTATGAGTTGTGATAATTGCTCTATTTGATTAATTTCGAGATCTGGAAGGATTTTAGCCTTACGCGTTGCAAGTAATGTGAGACCTCGATCATTATACCAACACGCTTGAAAGCCGTGCTTCTTAGCCCCCATCACATCTTTTACGGGATGATCTCCGACATGCAAGATGGATTGCGCGGGCAAGCCTAAAAATTCCTGCGCACGTAAAAACATATCCGGATACGGTTTTGCATGTCCGTCAGGACCGGCTCTTAGTATCAGCTGAAAATACTGGGCTAAACCGATTTTCTCAGGGTCAACATTGCCATTAGTAATCGCCACCAACGGAATTTTAGCAGCAAGTTCGGCAAGGACTCTGTGTGTCTCATCAGGCACATCCACTAAGTTTCGCAGCCGATGTACTTCCAGCATCGCATCGGTAGCCGCGATACGCGCATCGGTTTCCGAATAACCTAACAGTATCAAGCCTTGACGAATTTGCTCAAAACGCCACAAGCTCACATCATGCGGCAACCAAGGGTCATCCTTAGCTAATTTGGCTTTTAGTGCCTTCCACCATACTAATGGTTTGCTCGCCGTCACTGGATGATGTTGAAACAGCCAAAGAGCCACTTGCTCTTCGACATGATGAATGACTGGACGGTTGTCATAAAGGGTATCATCCAGATCAAATGTCATCGCCTGAATGGGTGAAAGGCTGCGATAAATTTGCATCACTCACTCCTTATCTTTGTTTTGCTTGCGCTTATGAGCTCTTGGATGGGCTTGGTCGTAAACCTGAGCTAAATGTTGGAAATCCAAGTGAGTGTAGATTTGGGTTGTCGAGATATTCTCGTGCCCGAGCAACTCTTGCACAGCCCTAAGGTTATTACTTGATTCCAGTACGTGTGTGGCAAACGAGTGACGCAATTTGTGAGGGCTAATATGACTAGGAACCGCTTGTTTCTGTCCCCACTCGGCCATACGTTTTTGCACACTTCGGTGAGAGATTCGGCTACCCAGCTTAGAGACAAATAACCCGTCTTCATCTGCGTTTGCTAGCTGCCCACGAATTTTCAACCAGTTGTTCAGCCACTCTTTCGCCATTCCAGAAAAAGGAGCGACACGTTCTTTGTTCCCTTTACCGACAACACGTATTTCACCAGCGCTGAAGTTAACGTCTTTGACATTAATCGATACCAGCTCAGCCAAGCGCAAGCCAGAACCATACATCAACTCCATAATGGCGCGATCACGAATAGACAGAGGGTCATCTTCATTCACTTCGAGCAACTGCGCCATTTCATCCACATCAAGGTTTTTCGGCAAAGGACGCTTTTTCCTTGGCGCAGACACCCCTTTGGCGGGATTGGCATTCATTTCGCCACGCAATATCAGAAAATCAAAGAAACTACGCAGTGAAGAAAGACGAGTGGCGATGCTGCTCTCTTTCATTCCCGAACGCATACCTTTACTGGCAAGCTGACGCACCCAACCGGCATCAACATTTATCCAACCGTCGACGCCGACAGACATGAGATACAAACCCATGCTCTCTAACTGCTGCTTATAGTTTCGCTGCGTATAAAGACTCAGGCCTTTCTCACTGCGTAAGTACTCGTAAAAGCGTTCTAGAGGCTCAGCAAAGTTAGTTGACAAATGAGGTGTTGATTCGCTCATGGGACTCCTGCTGCCAAGGTAAGGTGTCGATTAAATGAGAAACGACTAAAGCAAGATGGCGCAAGAACAGAGTATCCATAGAAGGTTGGAAGTGACCGCCGTCTTCACTAGCAAACGCCAATATCCCCAACGGGTTACGTTTAACTAACGGCAAAATCACGTAAGAGCCCATTTCGGGTGCAAATCGTTCTTCACCGACCAATTTTCCACCAAATAACTGTTCACCAAACAGCAGATGGCGATCAGCTTTTCTCAGGCGGCCAAGGTAAGCGCTTTTGCCATTAAAATGATTGGTCGAAAAACGGCTCCACTGCTCTTTGGATAAGCTGTACTTAGTATCTTGATTGTTCAGCAAACGTACATAACCAATCAGGTTCAATGTACGCGCCTTCTCTTCAATCATGGCACAGACGTCGGCAAAGCATTCACATTTTAATATCTGTTCTTGCAGATCCATGAACTCATGAAAAGTACGATCATTACTCGCAGCTAAAGACATCAAAGAAGTAATTTCTTCTTCTAAATCTTCAATTCGCTGACGCTGACGAGCCATTTGAACGTGAACTAAAGAAACCGAGCCAGACTGCTGGCTCGGTAAAGATAAGCGGTCCACCAACTCTGGGCGGTGCTTAAAAAAGTCTGGGTTATCTTTTAGATACTCAGCAACCACTTCTGCTGTCAGAGCATCTGCTTCCAGTTGTGACAAAACGATGTATTCCTTAACAACAATTCATCCCTTAACTCAGTGGCTTCTTCAATGCAGCCACAAGGGAAAATGAGATTAGCAGGAAACCTGACCGTCATAGACGTGAGTCGCAGGACCTGTCATGTATAACGGATAGCCTAAACCTTTCCACTCGATTTCTAAACGGCCGCCCGGTAGATGAACAACCACTTCGTCATCCAGCAAACCTTGCAGAATACCCACAGCGACTGCCGCACACGCGCCACTTCCGCACGCTTGAGTTTCTCCTGCGCCTCGCTCATAAACACGAAGCTTCACTTCATCACGGCTAACCACTTGCATGAATCCAGCATTGACTCGTTCAGGAAAACGCTCATGGGACTCAAGTAATGGACCTAACGTTTCCACTGCTGCTGTGTCGATATCATCAACAACAGTGACCACGTGTGGGTTACCCATGCTGACAGCGCCGCAAAACAGGGTCTGGTCTTCAACGCGCATGATGTAAGTCTTTTCCATCTGCTTGGCGCGGAAAGGAATTTTGCTTGGTTCGAACTCAGGAACACCCATATTGACAGTGATATCATCGCCATCACCGACATTTAGGATCATCTTGCCCTTTTTGGTGCTGACGCTGATGCTGTACTTATTGGTTAAACCTTTCATACGCACAAAGCGAGCGAAGCAACGGGCACCGTTCCCACACTGTTCTACTTCACTGCCATCAGCATTAAAAATGCGGTAGTGAAAATCCGTTTCCGGATCATAAGGGGCTTCAACCACTAACAGTTGGTCAAACCCCACACCAGTATGACGATCCGCCAAACGGCGGATCAAGTCTGGAGAAAAATAGGTGTTCTGAGTAATGCAATCCACAACCATGAAGTCATTACCCAAACCATGCATTTTAGAAAAGTGGAAGTGCATAATAGGTCACTTTACTCCGGCAAAATATTTTCTAGAGCCCATAGGCTACTTAATTCTTCACGCTTACGCACAAGGTGAACCTTATCGCCATCAACCATCACTTCCGCCGCTCGGGCACGAGTGTTGTAGTTTGATGACATGGTAAAGCCATAAGCCCCCGCAGAACGCACTGCCAGAAGATCACCCGCTTCCAATACCAAAGAACGGTCTTTACCTAGGAAGTCGCCAGTTTCACAAACTGGGCCAACTAAATCGTAAGTTGTTGGCTCACCTTCACGAGGAACCAGCGGAATGATGTCTTGCCAAGCTTGGTAAAGCGCAGGACGAATCAAATCGTTCATTGCCGCATCAATAATGGCGAAGTTCTTGTGTTCAGTGTGTTTCAGGAATTCGACTTTGGTTAACAACACACCCGCGTTAGCCGCAATCGCACGTCCCGGCTCAAAAATCAGCTCAAGGTCTTGATGGTTCTGCAAACGAGCAAGCAGTGCTTTCGCATAGTCAGAAGGTTGCGGAGGTAGTTCATCGCGATAGATAACACCTAAGCCACCACCCACATCAAGGTGCTTAATCTTGATGCCAGAAGCGGTTAATTCATCAATTAACGCCAGCAGACGATCTGTTGCATCAATGAAAGGTTCAATCGCTGTAAGCTGAGAACCGATGTGACAGTCAATACCGCATACCGATAGATTCTCTAAGCTTTGAGCTAGACGGTAAGCGTGTGGTGCGCGGTCAAAAGCGATACCAAATTTGTTATCGCGCAAACCTGTCGAAATGTAAGGGTGAGTTTTAGCATCCACATCAGGGTTAATACGCAGTGAAATCGGCGCTTTCACACCAAGCTCGCCCGCGACTTTGTTCAAACGTTCCAATTCTGGCTCTGACTCTACGTTGAAGCATTTAATCTTCAGCTCCAAAGCACGCTTCATCTCTGCTTCGGTTTTACCCACACCAGAGAACACCACTTTAGCCGGATCACCACCAGCAGCGATAACACGTTCAAGTTCACCGCCCGAAACGATATCGAAGCCAGAGCCTAAACGAGCTAATGTGTTCAAGACACCAATGTTTGAGTTTGCTTTCACCGCATAACACACAAGGTGCGGATGATCTGCTACAGATTTATCAAACGCATGCCAGTGACGTTCTAATGTTGCGCGAGAATATACGTATAAAGGAGTGCCAAACTGCTCCGCAAGTTGCGTTAAAGCGACGTTTTCCGCCCAAAGCTGGCCATCATCCTGATAATTGAAGTAATCCAAAATTCTTTCCCTTATTTTTTCATTCGTTATTTACTAGAGCGTTATTTGCTCTGCTCACTGTTTTGAGCGTCGTCTGGCATATAGAGTGGCCCTGTTTGCCCGCACCCTGCTAATGCAAGTGCAGACAAAAGAAATAGTGCTGTAATGGACTTTTTCATTTTGCATATCGTGATTATTGATTCAATGCCCCCTATAATCGCACCACAATCAGGAAAAGCAATAGGACAGATAGGATGAACGAGACTGAATTTCATCAACTGGTCGATAGCCAGATGCAAATCATCGAACAAGCCATTGATGATTCGGGTGCCGATATCGATTATGAAACGACGGGTAACGTGATGACGTTAGAGTTTGACGACCGCAGCCAAATCATAATCAACCGCCAAGAGCCGATGAAAGAGATCTGGCTGGCATCTAAATCAGGCGGTTTCCACTTCCAGTGGCAAGACGAACAATGGATCTGCTCTAAAACGGGTGTTGAGCTTATCAGTATGGTTAAGCAAGAGTGTGAAAAACACGCTGGCGAAGAGATTGACTGGGAATAAAACCCTGCGCCTTACGTGAAATGTTCCCTCTTCAAAGGACAATGAGCAAAAAGAGCACCTAGGTGCTCTTTTTTACTTTGATTCTGATTATGTTCATCTGAAGATGACTACCGTTACCCGTTGACCGCTTTCGATGGTCGGGAATAAAGCGATGAGTCGTTACGATAAGGCACAACGTATGTTTCGCCTTCTACCGGATGAACAATCTGGTAATACTGAGGCAAATTGAAGTTGATCAGTTGAGAGGCCAATTCATTATCATCACGAACCGATGTGTAGAATGAGTTCACGCTGGCGATCATCTCATCTTTCTCACCGTTGAACTGGTGATAGAGTTCTACGCGGTTGTTTTCATCTAATACGTAAATATTGAAGCCCTTCTCTGTATCTTCAAAAAAGAACTGCACCAAACCTTCGCTGGCAAATCCATCAACCACATCAGGCAGTTGATAATCTTCATCACGGTCAAGCATCAACAACGGTGAGCCTTTCAGCTTGTTGGATGAAATGCTGCGGTAGAAATCCACCGAGTTCTCAAGTTTTTGTACCGACACACCTCGACGTTCAAAGAACAGACCGTACATCTGGTCGCCAATACGCAACGCTTTGAAACGACGGCGCTTCTCTTGCTCAACTGGTTTCAAACGTAAATCGATACATTCAGCCAGTAGCTGATAGACCAGATTACGCATCACGCCACGTAAGTTCTTGCTGTAGCAGAACACATCCACCGATTCTGGTGGCAAAGCGTCTTGGTGCATTTTACCGAGTACCGTTTTAAGGGCATCCATCATAGCGGTTTCACCCTTAAAGTGTAGGGTACGCACTTCTTGCCATGAATTTCGGTACACCAAATCGACACTGCCGACTAAACATTTCTGTTCTGCACCAAAGCTGAAAATATCCGCGTTCTTCAAGTCAACTTTCAAAGACTTACCGCTTAAATCCGCAGTAGGGTCATTTTCAAAGTTGATGAACATCGCCAACTGGCTAATTTCACACGGGCTCGCCAATGCTTGCATCGTTGGGCGACGTTTACGCAGCGAGAAGGTATTCCGCAAATCACTCACCATCTGGTAGAACTTATCAATATCCAGATGAGCGCCGCGAACCACAGAGTGCAAACGCGTCGATTCGGTGATCATGCCGTTAAAGAATGACCAAGCGACGAGCTTACTGAGGTATTCGTTGTGCTCTAGGTAAGGCTGACCAATGATGCGGTGCGCTTCGATTGGTTGCTTATAAAGATACCAGCCTGCTTTGTTAGTTCGGCCTTTACTCACCTCGATGAAGGTTAAGTCTGGCTCATGCAGGTCAGGAGAAATCTGTGGGTTTAGCAAGGTAACTTTGCCCGGCAGAACTTCAAAAGCCGCGTATAACTTACGCGCCAGAATCGAAATATCTTGTGGGCTAATTGCCGATGTAATGTCATTACGGCGCGCAAACTGAATCAGGTTACGATAGCTAAGCATCAATGCGTCAAGTAGTGAGTGGTGAACCACTTTCACTTGCTCAACCTTCCAATGGCGGCGGTTATCCAGCTCTTCAATCACAGAGCGAGACCATCCCCATTGTTGAGTCAATTCACCAAGAGCCTCACGACGCCACTCAACAGAACCGACACCCGGCTCACGAGACAGCTTTTCATGAGTTTTGAGATAGAAACAGCGGCGCACCAAGTCTAAGCGTGTATTGTCACCAATTCGTTCCAGATAACGCGTCACTTTTTCCAGCATCAGATAGTATGAGTCCATACTATAGAGGTCAGGATCATGAGCAAAGAAACGACGCTTGCTGTCGACACTCAATAACTGAGTTTGTGGGTACTCCCACGAATAAGCCTCTAGGAGTATCGCCTTCATAACCGATTTGTACGGTGAGTCGATACTCTTATACAGCTGCCATAAGTTCGCACCAAAGTACTCTTCTGCAGGGATATGGTTAAGCTGACCGAAGTCAATCCATTCTGAGCAGTCGATATAGGATTTTGAACACAGCTGAGTGACGTATTCGTCGTAGCACTCTTCCATCTCTGGCGGCACAATTTGCCACAAAAGACGCTTACCAGCTAAACGTACTGCCGAGCGATAAAACTCATCCAGTAACAGCATGTGTTGTGACGAGCCACAGTTTTCGCCCGTCATCGCGTCTGATTGTTTAGAGCGGAATCGTTGCTCATCCATCAAGAAGAAGTTTGCTTCTACACCTTGGCTCTTAGCCCAATCCGTGATCAATAAACACTTATTGGTTAAACGTTCACGCGCTTCACAACCCATCAAAGAGCTAACACATACCCAAATATCCAAATCACTAGACGTGCTTTGACCAATAGACGATGTACTGCCCATGGTATACAGACCCAAAATTTCTGTGTGTTCTGTTGTTTTCAAAGGTTGGTTTAGCGTTAATTCCGCGTCACTAACAAACTGTTGCTGAACATCATTAAGTTCAAAACATTGAATGCCATATGGAACTTCGTTACTGAAATAACCTGGAATAAGCGGATGATTGTAGTGAAATAAAGCGGGGATCAGGTGGAATACTCGCTGACTTTGCAAATCCATAAGAGCCAGCGCACGCTGAATGCGTTGCCGGTTTAACTTGTCTAATCTCTGGATTAACGTATGTGTGTAAGCCTGCAAGGTATGGTCCTTGGTTGAAACAAAAATGCGCACTTTGGTTGCATTTCACACTAAAGCGCCATTAAAACGTGATCAATTTAACACTTTAATCAGCACTGGTAAAGCGTTCTTGGTACTATGTCACACTAAAGTATTATTGAATAAGATGGCTTGAAAGCCCGTCAAATAAGCGTTGTAACTATCCACCGTAAGTAAATAATAAGAACCGTCAATATAGAGTGTCACTCGTCACACTTACTCCTCCTTTTTTCGTAATAAAACACCACAAGCACAAGACAAAGAACTAGTAGTGAAACTTTATTTTTTCCAGTGGTAGACTAGGAACCTGTAAATCTTCTAGGTCAATTGCCTTCAAACTTATATTTTTATCAGGATTACCATGACACAGACAACACCTATTCGAATCGCGACTCGTCAAAGCCCACTGGCTTTATGGCAGGCTCACTATGTAAAAGATGCTCTACAAGCTGCCCATCCGGGTCTCGAAGTTGAATTGGTAACCATGGTAACGAAAGGCGACATTATTCTAGACACACCACTAGCAAAAGTGGGCGGCAAAGGTCTATTCGTAAAAGAATTGGAAGTTGCCATGTTGGAAGATCGCGCAGATTTAGCGGTGCATTCAATGAAAGATGTTCCTGTCGATTTTCCTGAAGGCCTTGGCTTAGTGACTATTTGCGAACGAGAAGACCCTCGCGACGCTTTTGTGTCAAACACTTACGCTTCTATCGATGAATTACCACAAGGTGCGGTGGTTGGTACTTGTAGCTTACGTCGTCAATGTCAGCTAAAAGAAGCTCGCCCTGACTTAATCATCAAAGAGCTTCGTGGCAACGTCGGAACGCGCTTAGGTAAGCTAGATGCTGGTGAATACGATGCAATCATTCTTGCAGCCGCAGGTTTAAAACGCCTTGAGCTGGAAGAGAGAATCCGCAGCTTTATTGAACCAGAACAATCCCTTCCAGCGGTTGGACAAGGTGCTGTAGGTATTGAATGTCGTCTGAATGATGAGCGTCTGCTAAAACTGCTGGCACCGCTTAACCACCTTGATACAGCTGACCGTGTGAAGTGTGAGCGCGCAATGAACCTGACATTGGAAGGTGGCTGTCAGGTACCTATCGGCAGCTATGCTCTTCTTGAGGGTGATGAACTTTGGCTGCGCGCTTTAGTCGGTGAGCCGGATGGCACAACCATTGTTCGCGGTGAAATCCGAGGCGCTCGCCAAGATGCCGAAAGTTTAGGTATCGAACTTGCTCACCAACTTCTCGATCAAGGTGCCAAAGAGATCCTCACTAAGCTTTACGCTGAACACGAATAAACTCTGACAGCAGAATAATAGATGGTGGCTAAGTAACTGATGGCGGTATTGGTAACGCGCCCCGAGGCGCAAGGCATAGAGTTGTGCCAACAACTCGAAAATGTGGGTCTCACCGCCCTACACCATCCTCTAATGACTATCGAGGCAGGTACCGACCTGCCTCACCTTCTTCCCGATATAAAGCAATGTGATACCATCATTGCGGTCAGTCAGCACGCTGTTGATTTTAGTGACCAACATTTGAGACAACAGCAATCAAATTGGGCAACATCAACAAGATACCTTGCCGTTGGTCAAAAAACAGCACACCTTTTAAGCAAAGTCACCGGACAATCAGTAAACTACCCTCACGTCAGTGATAGTGAGCATCTGCTTGAACTGGCAGAACTACAATCAGTCTCTGGGCAGAAAATTATTATTTTGCGCGGAAACGGCGGACGTGAACTGATACATGAAACACTGAGTGAACGAGGCGCTTTGGTGGCCTACAAAGAAGTGTATCAACGTAAAGATTTGCCTTTTGACGCCAGTGCTTATTGCAAGCAATGGCAACAGCAAAACGTTGATACCCTAATTATTACCAGTGGTCATCAATTGGCTTTTTTTATGTCTCAACTAGATAACCCTTCAATGGCGTCGTGGGCTCATCAGTTGAAGCTATTGGTACCAAGCGAACGTATCGCCAATGATGCAAGAACAATGGGATTTGAACACATCGTTGTTACTCGCAGTGCAGCGAACCAAGATTTAGTGGCCGCTCTCCAGCCATAACAAACAGGACTCTCAGCAATGACAAGTAAAAAAGATAATCCGCAATCAGAACCGGAAAAAAACCAAGAAACACTTTCTACTGCTGCTCCAACTGAGACTTCGTCTGACTCAACTTCGTCAGACTCTACTTCGTCAAATACGGACTCAAAAGAAGCACAATCAAAAGCGGAAACCGCACCAACTCAAGAAGCTTCTCCAGAGATCAAACCAACAGAGCCTAAGCCAGCAAAAGACAACGTAAAATCCAATGCTGAGCAAATGAATAAGTTAGACAAGCAAAGCAAGAAAGGAACAAAACTGGCAACCGTTGCCATTGTTCTTGCCGCGCTGCTAGGCGGTGGTCTTGCAATTCAGATGCAGCAACAACAAACGCAGTACGAAGCACAAATTGCAGCACTGCGTTCCGAGTTAAATCAAACTCGCAGCGCCGTTGATTCTCAGCTTGCAGAAGTGACCCAACAAGCAGCAGCCAAAGCGACTGAAATTACTCATCGCGCAGAAACCGTGCTTGAACAGCAGCAAAAAAGTATCCAAAGCTTGCAGCTAGCCATGGCTGACGTCAAAGGTCGTCGCCCGAATGATTGGCTATTGGCAGAAGCTGATTATCTAGTAAAACTGGCCGGACGTAAGCTGTTCCTTGAGCACGATGTGGAAAGTGCAACCCAGTTGATGGAAAGTGCCGATCAGCGTATTGCTTCATTGAATGACCCAAGTTTAACGCCACTGCGTAAAGCAATGGCGAATGACATTACCAAACTAAAATCCGTTCCCCTGATTGATCGTGATGGTCTGGTTCTTCGTCTGATTAGCCTGCAACAACAAGTCGATGCCTTACCTCTGGCAAACGCTATCTTGCCTGACGCACCACAAGAGACACAACAAGTCGTCTCCGATGACATCAATAACTGGCAAGACAACTTGATGACCTCACTGAAGGACTTCGCAGAAAACTTCATCACTTTCCGCACTCGTGATGGCAATGTGATTCCACTACTCTCTCCTGAGCAACATTTCTACCTGAAAGAAAACGTGAAGGCGAAGCTGGAAACCGCAATTAAGTCTGTTTATGTGGAACAGCAAGAGATCTACACCACTTCACTAAAAACGGCTCAAGAGTGGTCAACGTCATTTTTTAATCAAAATGACAATACCGTACAAACCTTCCAATCGACACTGGCTAAACTAGCTGAACAAAAGGTTCAGGTTGATTACCCGGTAAAACTGGAAACGCAAAAACAGTTGTCTGATGTAATTAGTGAGCGCTTACGCCGCGAAGTGACTTCGGTGATTAAGGAGGACAAAGAATGATTCGTTTAATCTTTCTTTTCGTTGTCCTTGGTGCGGGACTGTTCGTCGGCACTCAATACGCAGGGCAACAGGGTTATGTTCTCATCTCAATTGCCAATAAAACCATTGAGATGAGCGTTACAACTCTGGTTATCTTTGTTATCGGCGCTCTGGCTGTGCTGTTCGCGCTTGAGTTTGTTGTGAAGAAATTCTTCTACATGAGCTTCACAACCTGGAACTGGTTCAGTATCCGTAAGCAGCGCCGCTCTCGTCGTTATACCAACCAAGGTATCATCAAGTTACTCGAAGGTGACTGGAAACAGGCAGAGAAAAAAGTAACACGCTGGGCAAGCCACCACGATATGCCTCTGCTCTGTTATCTTGTCGCTTCTGAAGCGGCAAATGGCATGGGTGACCGCGAAAAACGCGACCGATACCTAGAGATGGCGGCAAAACAAGAAAATGCGACCTTAGCCGTCGAGCTGACCAGAGCGAAGCAACAAATCAGCGATGGTGATTACGACAAAGCAACGCAAACACTGACGACTTTGCAACATCAGCATCCGAATAACACCATCATCTTGAACTTGTTGAAGCAAGCTTACCTTCAGCAAAAAGAGTGGGCTCCTCTGCTCGAACTTCTGCCTAAACTAGTGAAAGCAAAACGCCTAACAGAACAAGAAGCAGAAAAACTTACATTAACGGCTCAGTGCGGCGCTCTAGAATCGATTGCCAGCCAGAAAGGTACAGAAGGCCTGCTTGCACACTGGAACGGTTTAGCGCGAAAACTAAAGGCAGAACCAGTATTAGTTAATGCCTTGATTCAACAACTGATTAAGCGCAAAGCTGACAATGAAGCATTCACCTTAATCAAAGAGAATCTGAAGAAGCAGGCAACACCTGAGCTTTATGCTTTGATCCCTGAACTCAATATTAGTGACCGCTATCCTGCGATTGTTATGTTGAAAGATGCTGTGAAGAAAAACGACAGCAATGCGGAAGCTCATAGTGCTCTAGGACAACTCTATTTCCGCGAACAGGAATGGAAACTGGCACAGGAACATCTGGAAAAAGCCTTATCGCTCCGCTCTAGTGTTTCCGATTACGCTTATTTAGCCGATGCTTTGCAACAGCAGAACATGACTCATGCTGCTCACGATGTTACTCGTAAAGCGCTAAGCCTGTTAGAAACAAACTAAAGCGTGTTCTAAAAAGCAAAAAGCCAGCAACTAAGCTGGCTTTTATTTTGTTCTCTGTTCGTCGATTTATCTGTTCACTAAATCACGCGTGAGAATTGCTGCTGACGAGCACGTTGACGCAGATACTTGTCAAAACACATACAGATATTACGAATCAACAAACGACCACGAAGTGTAACTTCAATATACTGATCATCCACCACAACCAGTTGGTCATCAATGAAGGTCTGAAGCAACGCTAAATCATGCTTAAAGTATTGGTGGAATCGAACACCAAACTGCTGCTCAATAATTCGCTTATCCAGTTTGAAGTTACAAATCAGCTGCTTAATTACTTCACGACGTAGCAAGTCATCACTATCTAAACTCACACCTTTCCACAAGGCGTGGCGCATCTCATTCACTTGCTCGTAGTACTTTTTCAGCTCTTTTTGATTTTGCGCGTAAGCGTCACCAATCATTGAGATAGCTGACACACCAAAACCAACCAAATCACATTCACCTTGGGTGGTATAACCCTGAAAGTTACGATGCAAAACACCATTACGCTGAGCAATCGCCAGTTCATCATCCGGCAATGCGAAATGGTCCATACCGATGAACTGGTAGCCCGCTTCGGTTAAAGTTGAAATCGAGTGCTGAAGAATCGCCATCTTTTCATCGGCTGACGGCAAATCCGCATCTTTGATTTTACGTTGAGCAGCAAATAACTGAGGCATGTGTGCATAGTTAAACACTGACAAACGGCCCGGTTTCATCTCCAGAACTTTTTCGAGTGTCTGACTAAACGTCTCTAATGTTTGCTTAGGCAAGCCGTAAATCAAATCTAGGTTGGTAGAACGGAAACCTAACTGCTTAGCGCGCTCAACAAGCTGTACGATGAACTCTTCGTCTTGCTCACGGTTAACGAGCGCCTGAACTTCTTTATTGAAATCTTGAACACCGATACTCAGACGGTTAAAGCCTTCACTTCTCAAGTGGTCAAGAACACTCAATTCAATTTCACGCGGATCGACTTCAATACTGATTTCCGCGTCATCTTCAAAGAAGAATTCGCTACGCAGTAGCGTCATCAGGCGTGTTATTTGTTTATTGCTCAAGAAAGTCGGAGTACCGCCACCAAAGTGCAACTGAGTGACGCGACGACCTTGCAGTAATGAAGCGCGTTGCTGAATTTCGTGAGTCAGAATGTCCAGATACTCATCCGCTTTGTGCGAATGGCGAGTAATTACTTTGTTACAACCACAGTAGTAGCAAAGCTTGTGACAAAATGGGATATGAACGTAAAGCGACAGCGGTCGCTCTGGGTACTGTGCACATGCCCTATCGTAATCTGCAATGGTAAAAGCTTCATGAAACTCTACCGCAGTAGGATAAGACGTGTAGCGAGGCCCAGAGTAGTTGTACTTGTCTAAAACAGCCTGATCCCAAACGATCTGCTGGCTCGGTACGACTTGCGACGACATAGTGACTCTTTCCGTTATTTAGGGTCTTTTGACCTAGTATCAATAGGTGTATTTTGCCACACGACAAGAAAAGCGGCGGGCAGCAAAATTAAATTTAGCGACAAAATGTTCGAATCTGCTAGCGCGATCACTTACTAGCAGATGAACGATTTATCACACCATTTGAATGGCAATTTGATTATTCAGTGGCTGAACACGTTTTTTCAACGCGTGCAGTTCTTCAATGATGGCGTCATTCAAGCGGCCTTCAGCCTTCTGACGAGTGAGATTTTGTTTCATGCGCTCTTGTTTCGCCATTCCCTGACGAGCTTCGCCACGAGGCATATCTTTAACAATATGATACAGCTCAGAGATCGCAGGGTATTCAGCTTCGAAATCGACGCGTTCTTCGCCTTGCACATAATCCATGATGCAGTAAACGCGAATACTTATCTCAGAAAGGTCACATTGTCCCTGAATACCTGCCATGCACAATACATTCACACTTTCGAAAATGTTCGCATTGCGCTTTTCAATAGCCAGAGACTGATGTTGCTGCTGCAACACTTTTTGCTTTTTCAGTTGCAGCAGAAGGTAGCCAGCATAAGATGCCAGACCAACAATGATCGCAGCGCCAACTATTACTAATAGGGTTACGTTCATTGAAAATCCTTAGCCTTTATAATCGTTTAGATCGAGGTTTTCGAAATCAGACAGGTAGTCATCATCTGATTTTGGCTGACGCTTAGTCGCTTTCGGCGCTGGTTGTTTACTAGCAGAAAGTGACTCGTCTTCGTCTTGCTCGTCTTCAACATCAAGCTCTTCTTCGTAGATGCCCAACTGCTTCATCAACATTTCAATACGGTCTAATTTCTCATCCACGTATTTTTGCAGACCAGCACCCAGCTTCTCGCCGTTGTCGATACGGTCCAACAATACGTTTAATTGAGCATCATTCTCTAGCATTTCCAGCTCTTTCTCAGCCGAAATACGACGCTCTTGTTTTGTTGGTTTCTTAGTATCAACAATCAAAGGAATCTTTTTCTTGCTACCTAGACGAGGGTCACGAGCTTGCGCTGCCGCTCTTTCTGATTGCTGCTTGCCTTCAGAGTGACGATTACCGCTTTTCAATCCTTTGTGTTTCTTCGCTTTCTTGCGTTCACGACCTTCAACTTCGTCATTCTTACGGTTATGTTTACGTGCGAAAACGAGATCGCCGTTAATACCTGTTTTAGTTTTCTTTTCTCTAGACATTACTGGGGTTTCCTCAGCAAAATTACATCGTTGCCTATAAATTCAAGTTCGAGCTTATCTCGCTCAGCCAAAAACTGGAATGTGGCGCGACTAAAGAAGATCACATGTGTGAGGTCATTCTTGTAGTGCCAACTAGCAAAAGCATCTCTGTCTTTTACCATTTTGGTCATCAGACCAATCCAGCCTCCGGGTTTAACCAAATTCAACCATTGCTGCCACACAGTATCTGGGTGATGTAAGTGTTCTATCACCTCTGTAGCAGTCATAAAATCGTATTCTGTCTGTAGCGCCTGTTCATTTGGATGAAAGAAGATATCGTACAAAGCCACGTCGTGACCTGCTTCTTCTAACATCAAAGAGAGTGTTGGTCCGGGACCACAGCCAAAATCTAACCCTTTCGAATCTGGAGCCAGTCTTTCAAGCATAGGATCACATACACGAGATAAAAAGCGACGATAGCCTGCGTCGTTTGGATCGTTTTCATGTAAGTCATAAAACGCTTTTTCACGCTCAGCACTTAAACGGTGCTGCGGGTTTACAAATACCAACTGACATGTCTGACATTGAAGATACTCTCGATGTTTATCTTCAAAATACGCATCGGTTTTATCGCCATTGCATAAAGGGCAGCGACATTGAGGGCAGTTGTGCATTTCGGCATCCTTTAACGGGGGATGCGAAACATACCAGAAACTGACGCTAGAGTGGAGACTCGACGAACATTTTTTCAACAATTTAGTTAAAAATAAAAAAAGCGATAGGGTTACCTATCGCTTTCTAAGTCGCCACGTATGTGACAAAAAGTGGGTCATACCGATTCGGTACACCAATATTCCATTTGTTTTTAATGCTTTCCCTGCCAAAAAGTGTGTTTTGTCATCATCCTGATGAATTTTGGCCTTCCCTCTTATTGCTACCTTTTATAGCATATATCGCTACTTTTTATAGCAAATGTTACTTCCTGTAGCAAAGCGGTCCTTTGCTCGATCCTTTACACTGTCTTACCATTAGACGAAGTGACCATCCTTATCCCAATAAGCATCCTACTTATTGTCTGTCCCTTACCGGAATGCAAGCTATCCCTACCTGCTCCTTGGAGACCTTCATGGTCTGAGTTCCTCTGTCAGCATCTTGCCAACACAGGAACTTTACGCCGATGACGCGTTTAAACAATGGATCTAGCTCTAATTTTTAAGCCAATTTTCTCAACCTTAATCAAGCTCTATACAAATCAATTAGTTAAGATTTGGTTAACAATAAGATAAGCAGTCAGTATGGCAAATATCTCACAAGGTCATCAGCCATTTCTGATACTGAGCCTTTATGGAACCATGATTAGAGAAGAAAATTTAGCCCTAAAACGCAACAACCCCGAAGCGCACTTCAGGGTTGTTTACAACATTGCTCGAACTTGGCTAGGCTTCGTTAGTGCAGACCACCAACATATTTAGACAAAATTTCGATGTCAGCATCAGTTAACTTCTTAGCAACATCACGCATCATAGCGTTCATGTCATTACCACGCGAATCATCGCGGAATTTCATCAGCTGAGCTTTAACATAATCAGCATGCTGACCAGAAATTTTAGGGAACCCTGAAAGTTCTGTACCATTACCACGTGGGCCATGACATGCGATACACGCTGTTAGACCACGAGAGGCATCACCCGCTGTATATAGTGCTTTACCCGTGCTTACTACATCTTCAGGTGTAGAGTTAGAAGAGATAGGGAGTGAAGAGAAGTAAGCGGCCAAGTCAGACATGTCTTCGTCGCTAAGTGGCATCGCCATAGCACTCATTACAGGGTCGTAACGGCCTTGTTTACCAGCACTCGTCGCACCAAGTTTGAGATCTTTTAGCTGCTTCTCAATATACTTAGCGTGTTGGCCAGCAAGTTTAGGGTAAGTTGTAATTAGACTGTTGCCATCAGCACCGTGACAGGCAACACACGTTTCGGATTTTGCTTTGCCAGCTTCTATGCTGCCTTGGGCCCATACGGAGCAGCTGGCTAAAAGACTCAATATTAGCGCTAATTTATTCATGACATTCCATTTATAATAATCAAGCTTCCAGTACCACTGTGGTACAATTGGCGACTTTATGCCGAGCACGGTTATTTTACACAATTTCACAAAAAAGTAATCAATCGACTACACAAAGTCGAGATGGAGTTAACAGTGAGCGTAAAAATTCATTATCAAAACACGCATTTCATTACCAGTGCACCAGACATTCGCCATCTTCCAGCTGACGAAGGTATCGAAATTGCGTTTGCAGGACGCTCAAATGCTGGCAAATCTAGTTCTCTCAATCGATTAACCAATCAGAAGAGCCTAGCAAAAACCAGTAAAACCCCAGGACGAACTCAGTTAATTAACTTGTTTAAAGTGACCGAAGGTTGCCACATTGTTGACTTACCGGGCTATGGTTTTGCTCAAGTTCCACTAGAAATGAAGAAGAAGTGGCAACAATCGTTAGGTGAGTACTTACAAAAGCGCCAATGCCTGAAGGGTTTGGTGGTTTTGATGGATATCCGTCACCCGATGAAAGATCTCGACCAACAACTCATTGTTTGGGCGGTTGAGTGTGGCATCCCAGTTCAGGTACTACTTACTAAAGCGGACAAGCTAAAGAGCGGTGCTCGTAAAGCGCAAATTCTGAAAATCCGTAATGATGCGAAAGAATTTGGTGGCGACGTAAGTGTTGACGGCTTCTCTTCATTGAGCGGTATCGGCGTTGATATTCTGCGCGCTAAGCTTGATGCTTGGTTTGCACCGGCACTTGCTGAGCAATTGGTTGAAGAAGTACTTGAAGACCAACAGCAAGATGCTGAAGAAGAACAAGCTAAAGAAGAATAAATAGAAAGATTCTACCTTCTCAGAAACATGAGCCCTGCCAATTGGTGGGGCTTTTTGCTATTTAAAAGTGGCAGATACAAAAATCCCCACCTAAGTGGGGGAATGGAGAGAATAAAAGCTAATCGTTATTGTTATGCGGTTTAGCATTCCCCAAACGCCTAGTAAAAACAATATGGCTTGATCACGAAAAATCCCTTCCACATTAGCTTCACTTTATTTTTATTAAATATCAGATAGTTACAAAATCATTTATAGAATCATTACTCTAAAAACAATCATTAATCATGCTGATATAAAATTACGAAACTGACATTAGAATTCACGAAAACACTGTATAGGAATCGGCAGTATAAGGAGAAAAGCTCAGAAGATTTTTGGCAAAAGAAAGGCAACTTACGAGAAGAAAAAAGTTTTGTAACGCACAAGAAAAAACGCCCCAGTCAAAAGGAGACTGGGGCGGCTGAATCAGCCTAATCCAATAACGTGAAACAAAAGGTCTGAAAGATAGAACATCTTACCTCTGTACCCTACGAAAGTTAATGTACAACAATTGGTCAGAAATGAAAACCACTTTTGTAATTTTTTTTCATTAAGTTTTTATTAAGCTACATAAACATTTGAAATGCGTTTATTTTTTTATAGGTAAAAATAAAGCCAGCAATTGTGCGCTGGCTCATATTTATCTCGATTTTTAGACGATTCTGTGTGATTAGTGTGCCTGATCCCAGTTGTCGCCATGCCCTGCTTCCGCAACCAGTGGCACTTTAAGTTCAGCGGCAGATTCCATCAATTCTCGTACTTTACTTTCAATTTCGGATAAAGCTGACTCTTCAACCTCAAACACCAATTCATCGTGCACTTGCATCAGCAGTTTCACACGACCGTTGCCCTCTTGGCGAATCCATTCATCAACCAGCAACATGGCTTTCTTGATGATGTCAGCAGCGGTTCCTTGCATTGGCGCGTTGATCGCTGCACGTTCCGCAGCTTTACGACGCATACCGTTACGAGACTTGATTTCCGGCAAGTGAAGACGACGACCAAAGATGGTTTCAACATACCCCTGCTCAGAAGCCGCACTGCGTGTATCTTCCATATACTGCATCACGCCAGGGTAGCGTTCGAAGTATCTGTCCATATAGGTTTGTGCTTCACCACGTGGAATGCCCAGTTGTTTAGCCAGACCAAATGCACTCATACCGTAGATCAAACCGAAGTTAACCGCTTTCGCTCGGCGACGCTGTTCACTGCTAACCTGATCAATACTGACGCCCAAGATCTCAGCAGCCGTTGCAGCATGGATATCTTTACCTTGCTGGAACGCTTCTAACAGTGCTTTGTCACCTGACAGGTGCGCCATAATGCGCAGTTCGATTTGCGAGTAGTCGACAGCCATAATTTTCCAGCCATGCGGAGCAATAAACGCTTGGCGAATACGGCGACCTTCCTCGTTACGAATTGGAATGTTCTGTAAGTTTGGATCGGTTGAAGATAAACGACCTGTTGCCGTTACCGCCTGATGATAAGAAGTATGTACGCGCCCAGTTGTTGGGTTAATCATCTTAGGTAGCTTGTCGGTGTAAGTCGATTTCAGCTTCGCCAAACCTCGATATTCCAAGATCACAGCCGGTAGAGGGTAATCCAATGCCAGCTCTTGCAGCACTTCCTCGTTGGTTGATGGCGTGCCTGAAGGCGTTTTCTTCACAACCGGAAGCTTCATCTGATCGAACAGAATGGTTTGCAGCTGTTTTGGTGAGCTCAAGTTGAACTCTTGCCCTGCAATTTCAAACGCTTTCTTCTCTAGCTCATCAAGACGCAGAGCAATTTCTTGTGATTGAGTACCAAGCAGCATGTCATTAATTAACACGCCCGTGCGCTCAATACGCGAAATCACAGGAACCAGTGGCATTTCAATATCACGGTAGATAGAAAGCAGTTTTTCATCTTGCTCAATTAACGGCCACAAGCGATTGTGGAGACAAAGAGTCACATCCGCATCTTCTGCTGCGTATGGCGCTGCTTGCTCTAAATCGATTTGATTGAAAGTCAGCTGGTTCTTACCCTTGCCCGCCACTTGCTCAAACGAAATACAGCTGTGCTGCATAAAGCGAAGTGCCAAGCTGTCCATATCGTGCTTACCGCCCACACTGTTGTAGACGTAAGAGGCCAGCATAGTGTCGTGCGCAATGCCGCGCATCTCAATACCATAACGTGCAAGTACGCTCGCATCGTATTTCAGATTCTGGCCAACTTTATGTTTTGACTCATCTTCTAAAATCGGTTTTAGCTGCTCCAGCACCCATTCACGACTGAGCTGCTGTGGTGCATCAAGGTAGTCATGAGCAACCGGAACATATGCCGCCTCACCTTCCGCCACAGCAAACGACACGCCCACTAAGTTAGCGACCATGTAATCTAGGCTGTCCGTTTCAGTGTCAAATGCAAACAGCTCTGCTGATTGCAATTTCTCCAGCCACGCTTTAAACGTCTCTTGATCGAGAATGGTTTGATACTGACTGCGGTCGATTTTTACTGCTGAGGTATCAGCTTGAAGTGCGACACTCGCTGCAGACGCTGTGGATGCGGTATCACCGCTCTTCTCAAC
Source organism: Vibrio sp. Hal054 (assembly GCF_037162405.1). Classification (NCBI taxonomy): domain Bacteria; kingdom Pseudomonadati; phylum Pseudomonadota; class Gammaproteobacteria; order Vibrionales; family Vibrionaceae; genus Vibrio; species Vibrio sp. Hal054. The sequence goes on from NZ_JARLUT010000001.1 coordinate 3,171,560, forward strand.
GGCTTCAACAACACCTGATCCGCCCTCTAGCAACTCAGACAACCAAGATTTGAATGCCATTTTGCCGTAAAGCTCAATCAGAGCATCACGATCCGGCGTTTGTTTATGCAGAGATTCAGGGGTATTTTCTAGCTCAACATCGAGCTTAATGGTTGCCAACTTGTAAGACATGTACGCGTTTTCGCGATTATCTTCGAGTTTCTGAGCCATGGTTTTAGAACCACGGAAACCCAAGTCTGCAATCTTATCTAGGTTCTCATAGAGCGCATCCAGACCGCCAATACCTTGCAGTAATGCCGTTGCGGTTTTATCACCCACACCCGGTACACCCGGAATGTTATCGACCTTATCACCCATCAGTGCGAGGTAATCGATAATCAACTCTGGTGGAATGCCAAACTTCTCAATCACGCCTTCTCTGTCCATCACCACATTGGTCATGGTGTTGATAAGAGTAACGTTATCGTCCACCAACTGAGCCATATCTTTATCACCCGTACTGATAAGTACCGGCATGCCCGCTTGTGACGCCTGAGAAGCCAAAGTGCCGATCACATCGTCCGCTTCCACACCTTCAACAGAAAGCAGTGGCAAACCCATTGCTCGAATAATGTTGTGTAGCGGCTCAATCTGACAACGCAGGTCATCCGGCATTGGCGGACGATGAGCCTTATATTCTGGAAACATGTCATCACGGAACGTTTTGCCTTTGGCATCAAAAATAACGGCAATACGATCCGAAGCAAATTGGCGCATCATAGAACGGACCATATTCACTACACCATAAACAGCGTTAGTTGGAATATCCCCATTACTCATGGTGCCTGGATAAGCGTGGAATGCGCGATATAAATAAGAAGAACCGTCGATCAAAATTAACGGATTATCAGGAATGCGAGCCATAGTGTTGCTAGTCCAATGAGAAACAATTGGCGACTAGGATGCCACGACTGTGTTCAGGATTCTATGTTACCTTGCAGACTCAAGTTCACGCTTTCGTCTAATTGCTCACCAACACACAAACAGTTCTGTGGATAACTCTGTTTATAGATTTTATCCACTGGTTATTAAAGTGTAAAAAACAGCAACGAAACATTATTTAATTTATTGTTTTTTAATACAAAAATAAAAGATCCAAGTTTTAAAATACGATCATCCTCCGATCATCAATTGTGGAAAAGACACTCGGTGTCCTTTTAGTCACCTTGAGATCTGGATCCAAAATGAATGATGAATTTTCATACTCTGACACAGAATTCTTACAAAAGAGCATTTTTCTGACGGTGAGAAATCTGGTTAATCACTGAAAATAAAAACTTGTCACTATACATCTCGACCCAAACAGAAAAATATAAGATCGTAGCCTCGCCAGAAAGGAGCGGTGGATAAGTGGCATAAAAAAAGCGACATCGTTTGATGTCGCCTAGCAATATAAGGTCAGCCTGAAATAAAACGTTCAGCACTACCGAAAAGCTTAAAATTACACTGGAAGCAATGTGAGCAATGTCGTGTCAAAAAGAATAGGTTCGTTCATTCAGCTGTTCATTCTTTGCAATTAAACAAGTTTAAAAAGCAAGTCACTCACATCCTTATGAAATTCACTCATTCCCTAAGACAAAGTTAATAATAATGATTCTCATTTGACTGTCAACAATAAATGAGAAAAAATCTCATTTATTTTTTAACTGCTTCACAAAGTGGATACGGCTTTCCAATAGCGGCTCATATGGTTCAAAGTTCTCAATCAGGTAGTTATTCCTTAATAGCAGCCTCAACATAGCTGGAAACTGATTGCGCGATTTAACCTTAAGCTGTTGATATCCTTGTTCAATAACCCAAGATTCCTGCACATCTAATAGCTTTTGTGCCAACCCCAAATTGCGAGCTTTAGGCGAAACACCACCAAACCAACTGTAGAAAGTATCTGAATCGAGCTCGTAGCCGATTTTGAAACCTAATATTTGGCCTTGTTGCTCCGCAACCAGAATCAAATGGCGCTTACCTTCTAATCGCTGAGCTAAGCTTTGTTCGTTTTCTTTAACAATGAACTCATCAATTTCAGTCACCACGGTTACAACTTCAGACAAACTGCCTTCACGTATCTTCATTATTGTTTCCTTAAATTGAGTTCAAAAAGAAAAGGCTGGTCAATGGCCAGCCTTTAGTGACTTGTTCGTTTTCTGGTTTATTTTAGGGGTTTTACTTTAGAAACTGAGCCGCTTGAGCATTTTCTTCAGCCAGCCACTGTGCGACATCTTTAGCAAAGTAAGTCAAAATGCCGTCCGCGCCCGCGCGCTTAAAGCACAGTAGAGATTCCATCACTGTTTCTTTCTCTGACAACCAGCCATTGAGAATCGCAGCTTTGTGCATCGCGTATTCGCCAGAAACTTGGTAAGCGAAAGTTGGAACTTGCAGTTCTGTCTTAACACGGCGAACCACATCCAGATATGGCATACCCGGTTTCACCATCACCATATCCGCGCCTTCATTCACATCCATCGCCACTTCATGAATCGCTTCATCACTGTTCGCAGGATCCATCTGGTAGTTCTTCTTGTTACCACCTTTCAGATTGCTCGCAGAGCCGACTGCATCACGGAACGGGCCGTAATAACAAGAAGCGTATTTTGCTGAGTAAGCCATGATTTGAGTATGAATGTGACCCGCTTCTTCTAGCGCTTCACGGATTTTGCCAATACGACCGTCCATCATGTCTGATGGTGCAACCACATCGGCACCCGCTTCAGCATGAGAAAGCGCTTGTTTGATCAGCACCTCTGTCGTCTCATCATTCATTACATAGCCGGTTTCATCGATAATGCCGTCTTGCCCGTGAGTAGTATAAGGGTCTAAGGCTACATCGGTGATCACGCCCATTTGCGGAACGTGTTCTTTCAACAAACGAACGGCGCGCTGAACCAAACCATCAGGGTTGTAGGCTTCCGCAGCGTCTAAACTTTTTGCATCTTGATTAACCACAGGGAACAGAGCGATAGCAGGAACACCAAGGTTTGCTAGATACAACGCTTCTTCCAACAATAGATCGATAGACAGACGTTCGATTCCCGGCATAGATTCAATCGCTTCACGGCGATCTTTGCCCATCAAAACAAACATCGGGTAAATTAGGTCATTTACCGAAAGCTTGTTTTCGGCCACTAGGCGACGAGAAAAATCGTGTTTACGTATACGACGTAGACGACGACCTGGGAACTGGCCTTGGATGGATACTGACACTCTACTCTCCTTCTTGGTCTGTCTGATTCAAAGTTCAGACTTTATTTGATATGTAGATTCCCATTCAGACAGAAAGCACTCATAGAAAAGCACTTCAGGTGGAACAGGTTCAGGCGAAATCATATCACTCTCAAACTCTGGTGCTAGAGCCTTTAAGTAAAAATACAAAAAATGACCCGATGCTCACACTCACGTATACTGCCCGCAAACAGAATTTAGCGAGACAACACCATGATTGATACCCATGCCCATATCTATGCCAGCGAATTTGACCAAGACAGAGATGCCGTTGTTCAACGCGCCTTAGAACAAGGTATCAACCAAATCTTGTTGCCAAATATCGACTTAGAATCCATCGAACCTATGCTGGCAACAGAAGCGGCTTACCCTGAAGTATGCCGTTCTATGATGGGGCTTCATCCGTGCTATGTAGATGCCAACGTAAATCAGACTCTGGAAACTATTCGTGCTTGGTTTGATAAACACAGTTTCATCGCTGTGGGTGAAATAGGTATCGACCTCTACTGGGATAAAACCTATCGCGCAGAGCAAGAAATGGCGTTTGTCACTCAACTTAACTGGGCGAAAGAGATGGACCTTCCTGTGGTGATACACACCCGAGACTCCATTGAGGAAACATTAGCCTTACTGCGTAAAGAGCAAGATGGTTCACTACGTGGCGTGTTCCACTGCTTTGGTGGCAGTGTAGAAGAAGCGAAAGCGATCAACGATTTGGGCTTTCATCTTGGCTTAGGTGGTGTTTCTACTTTTAAAAATGGTGGCATGGATCAGGTTATTCCTCATCTCGACCTTAACTACGTGATTTTAGAAACCGACTGCCCTTACCTTGCGCCGGTTCCTCATCGTGGAAAACGCAATGAACCGGCTTACACCCAACTCGTCGCGAAACGAGTCGCAGAGCTTCGTGAGATGACCATTGAAGAAGTCGACACACTCACCACATTGAACGCCAAAAAGCTGTTCAACCTTTAGTAAAAAACAAAGCCCCCTCATCTTTTAAGGGGCTTTCTCATAGTGAGCCAAGAGTTAGAGTTTTATTCCTTTCACCTTAGATTAATGTTCCTCCTCGTAGCCGGTAATCATAGTTTTGATATGACTGGTGGGCGTCGGCCCTGTGGTGGTCATGTAAATATGCCCAATCAAGAACACCACAAATAAAAACGCCACCAACAAATGCATCCCCGATAATGTGCCCAAAGGAATGACTTCAATACCGAAAGGGTGAAGTAATAACAGAGCACCAGAAACCCAAATCAATGGCGCTAATATCAGCTTAAAACCCAGATAGAAAAAGCGCTGCAAAGGATTGTGCTTTCTCTCTGGTGTCGCCTGATACGGATGTGGCTGCCCTAGAAAAATACCTCGTACATAGAAACTCACCACATCAGAGAGCTTGTCGGTCGTTGGCATATATTGCCTCCATTCCCCTGTCGTGAAATGCCAGAAAATGGCAAACAACCAAAGCACAATCAATGTGACGGCGCACAACTCATGCCAGAACAAAGCATCTTCGAAACCTAACCACTGGTAAGAGCCATGAATTTCAAATCCGGTCGCTATCATCGCGATAATCAGTAAGCTCTGTGCCCAGTGCCAGAAGCGTTCAAAGCGTTTATAAACCATATGACGCATAACCTACTCCTTACCTTGCGGATGACGCGAGAATAACCTTAACAAGCCATGTATTGCGGCTGCCAACACAGTCAGAGCAACCAACCACCACAAATACCGACTATTACCACCAAGGGCATCATCACGGCCGGGAATATAGAAACCAGCAATTTTCGCCATTCGACCATCTTTGCTATGGCAGTCTTGGCATTCCAATGCTTTCTCTGCTGGAGCTACCATATGGGTTATCGGGAAATGATAATCGGTGTCGACAAACGTCATCTCACCGCCAAACTCTAACCCACTCGCCGCCATACCTGCTGTTGCAGCCGCAGCCCAATCATAAGATTTCCAATAAGCAGAACTATCTTTACCGAACAGATGTGGCGTTATCATCAGTTGATTTTTCACATCATAAGGCTGCTTGCCTTTCATCACTTTGAACGGCCAAATGCGAGTCCCTTCTTCACCACAAGTTCCCTGAACTTTGGTCAGTTCAATCACACCATTGGCATTAGGCTCAACCTTCTCACCCACTGTGGTGTAATCAATCTCGCCATTAAAACAGGCATATTCAGGAACCACGTTTTTCTCCCAGACGAAATCCCCTTTTTTCGGATCGTAAAGTGGATTGCCCCACTCATCTTTGGTCATTGGCCGTTTCTTGTCGCCAGCAGTAGACCAATCCCAGAAGGTTTTTGTCGCTTTTTCACGAGCAAATTCTGGAATATGGCATGTCTGACAAGCGACATTTTCTGCATGCTGATTAAGGCGAATCGATTCACGTGAGTCTTGGTGAGGCGCGGCACTATGGCAAGATTCGCAAGTTGCACGACTCATGTCAGTATGTCCGGGAATGTCGATACCAGAGGTATCTTTTGCATTCATCGAGTAGCGAGAACCCTGAGTAATGTGCGCACTGGTGGTATGGCAGTCCTGGCACTTCAAATTAGCGCCCTCTTTGGCAAGATGCACATCGAGTTCGGGCGAAGCGGTATTTAGACTTGAATCCATATCGCCGTGTTTGACGGCATCACCACCACCACCAAAGAAATGACAACTGCCGCAGTTCTTTACTTCTGGCGTTGCAACACTTTTGGCGGATTGTGCTAAATCAACCGCAGGGAGAATTTTCCCTGAGCCAACAGGCCATTCAGTGTCGACATAATTGGGATGACCGGCTGCGGTAGGAAATTTTCGGTATTGACCGGATTGATCATGGCAGACCAAACAGTCGATACTCTCTTGTTTGGTGAAATCAAATTGGTCGTCTTTCCAGCCATAGCCTGTATGGCAGCTTGTACAGCGAGGCTCATTGGAAGCAGTAGAAATGCAGAAGTTATTGACGACGTTTTTCTTGCCGTAAATCTCATCTGAACTGAGCTGTTCATGCTCCCACGTCCAGTGGGTTGAAGCCTGAATCTGCTCGCCCGCTTCGGTGTGGCATTCCAAACACGCTTTTGTCACTTCCTGAGCTTTGTTAAAAGGCCCGTTCAGTTGTTCAAAGGTTTGGTGATCAGCCGTTGACGCATAAGCTAATGACGTAGTTACGGTGAAAAGCACCGTAAGTAACAGCAATAACACCGAGCTGTGTCTAATCGTTATAGTTTTCATTCCGAACATACCTTCCTGGTAAATTAGAATTCGCTTATATAATTAGACAAAAGAATTTCAAATGCGAAAGCAGATCGCAGCACAATTGTTTTAAATCAAACTATTGTGCAAAAAACCATCAACAACACATCAAATCGTAAAACTGTGATGGCTATAGAATTTGCTCAACCAGCGGGCACAAAAAAAGGAGCCAAAGCTCCTTTTCATCTCGATGTTCACTACAGCTTATCGGCCTATTCTTCCACTTCCTCTTCATCCGCTTCTTTCTTAGTGTAGAAACGAGCAAAGATAAGTCCGACTTCAAACAGCAAGCACATTGGAATTGCCAATAAGGTCTGTGAAATCATATCCGGCGGCGTAAGCAGCATACCGACAACAAACGCTGCCACAATGATGTACGGGCGCTTAGTTGCTAAAGACTTAGGTGTGGTTGCCCCTGTCCAGCAAAGCAAGCAGATGGCGACGGGTACTTCAAACGCGATACCAAACGCCAAGAAAAGCGCTAAGACGAAATCAAGATAACTGGCAATGTCCGTTGCGATTTCCACACCACCCAATGCAATAGCGGTAAAGAAACCAAACACCAGCGGGAATACCACGAAGTAAGCGAAAGCAACACCGCAGTAAAACAATAGCGAGCTAGAAAACAGCAGAGGGAAAATTAAGCGACGCTCATGTTTATACAAACCCGGAGCCACAAATGCCCATACCTGATAAAGGATATAAGGCACAGAGAGAAACACAGCAACAATCAGAGTCAGCTTAAGTGGTGTAAAGAACGGTGAAGCAACATCGGTTGCAATCATTGTCGCGCCTTCCGGCAGACGTTCCACCAGAGGCTTGGAGACAAATTCGTAAATTTCACCGGAGAAATAGATCAAAGCAAGAAACACAACCAGCACGCCCGCGATACTGTGCAATAAGCGGTTGCGTAGCTCAAGAAGGTGACTAATTAAAGGCTGCGTCTGTTCTACAGAAGACATTGGAACCTCATGTGACAGCTCATATAACTGAGATCATAAAACAGAAAATGAAGAGCAACGTGTGCTCTTCATTTGATGGCTTATTCGGCTTTCTTTTCTGCCGATTTAGACTCTTCCTCAGTTGGCTGAGTTTGAGCTTGCGCAGTAACATTTATCGTTTCTGAACCATTCATTGATTCTGAAACATCTATAGTTTCTGCGCTCGTTGCGGCTGAATTATCCGCTGTTTGCGTATTGTTCGATGCAGCATAAGGACGCTGAACATCTTGCGCCGCTTGCTTTAGCTTATCGACCGATTCTTGAAGTTCAGGTGAAAGATTCTTCATGCCCATTTGCTCAGCTTTGCGCAAGTTTTCTTGTAACTCTTGCACTTTCAGCTCATGAGCCAACTCATCTTTCACACTGTTCGCCATGCTTTTCGCCGCACCAATAAACTTGGTCACGCTGCGAATAGCATGTGGCAAACGTTCAGGACCTAATACAACTAAAGCAACAACAGAGATTAATACCAGCTCCCAAAAACCGATATCGAACACTCTTTACGCCTGCTCTTTGTCTTTTTTGGTTTCAGTTGAAGCAGCTGTTTTCTGTTGCTCCAAGTTCTTTGGTTCAAAGTCAGCGTCTTTTTCTTCTGGCTTCTCTTCTTCAGCCATCGCCTTTTTGAAACCTTTTACTGCACCACCAAGATCACCGCCGATGCCACGTAATTTCTTTGTACCAAACAATAGAACTACGATCACAGCAATGATAAGAAGTTGCCAAATACTGATACCACCCATTATTTCTACCTCGGGGTTATTTACTCATAATGATTTCTGAAGTTTATCGCCTAACGACGATAAGCCCGCCAACTAAACAGCCAAAATGTGAAGCCTGCAACCGCACTGCCCACAGCTAACTGCTCAAAGTGACTGGCGACCAGTATTGCCGAGCATACGACTAATGTGGCGCCAATACCAAATAAAAACTTGCCTGTAGCCTGCTGACGCTTTGTCTCTCGATAGCCTTGGTAAAGCTGATCAATACGCTGATTCATCACTTTACCTTGGCGTAAACTGTCGTATAGCAGCTCTGGTAATTCAGGTAATTTTTCTGCCCAGAATGGCGCACGCTCTTTCACTGCATTGATGACAGCTTGCGGCCCCACTTGGTTCATCATCCATTTTTCTAGGAAAGGTTTCGCCGTTTGCCACAAATCGAGTTGCGGATAAAGCTGGCGGCCAAGCCCTTCAACATAAAGCAGAGTTTTCTGCAGCAATACCAATTGTGGCTGAACTTCCATATTGAATCGGCGCGCTGTATTGAACAGGTTCAACAGCACGTGACCAAAGGAAATTTCACAAAGAGGTTTTGCAAAAATAGGTTCACAGACGATACGAATTGCGACTTCAAACTCATCAATATTGGTATCGTGAGGTACCCAGCCAGAATCAACGTGCAGCTCAGCAACTTTGCGGTAATCTCGGTTAAAGAATGCCAAGAAGTTTTCGGCTAAATAACGTTTATCTTCGCTGTTGAGTGTGCCTACGATGCCACAGTCCAAGCCAATCCACTGCGGATTTTCTGGATGCTCGGGGTTTACAAACACGTTGCCCGGATGCATGTCGGCATGGAAGAAACTATCGCGGAACACCTGGGTGAAAAACACGCTTACTCCGCGCTCAGCTAACAGCTTCATATTGGTGCCGTTTGCTTGTAAACGTTCTACGTCTGAAACCTGAATGCCGTATATTCGCTCAGAAACCATGACAGTTTCATTACTCAAATCGCTAATTATTTCAGGAACGTAAAGTTCTTCACTGTCTTCGAAGTTACGACGCAAGCGAATTGCGTTGGCCGCTTCTCTGCGCAAATCCAACTCATCGATCAGCGTTTTTTCGTACTCTCGTACCACTTCGACTGGCTTGAGACGTTTAGTCTCCGGAGTCGCTTTGGCAACAATCCGCGCCATGCGATACATCAACTTAATATCGGCATCAATCACAGGACGAATATCAGGACGAATCACTTTTAAAACGATCTCGCGGCCGTTTTCTTTTAGTTTCGCAGTGTGCACCTGAGCAATTGAAGCTGACGCCAGCGGTTCGATATCAAAATCGTCAAACCAAGTTTCTAAGCTGCCGCCGAGCGCTTTTTCCATCTGCTGTTTTGCCTGCTTGCCGTCAAATGGCGCAACCTTGTCTTGCAGCAGCGCAAGCTGATCAGCGATATGTGGCGGGAACAGATCACGACGAGTCGACATCATCTGACCAAACTTAATCCACACTGGCCCTAACTCTTGCAGCGCAAGACGCAGACGTTCACCTAACGGCTTATCACTGTGCTGATTACGAATCCAAAACAGCGACTTACGCAACAATCGTGGTGCTTTTGCTAACTGATGATCAGGAAGGAATTCATCCAGCCCATATTCGAGCTGAACTTTGATAATTCTATATAGGCGCTTTAGTTCTGAAGGCGTCATAAGTTATTTGGCAACCTCAGCGTTTTCCTTGCTTATTTTCTCTAGCAGTGCCGCTAGCTTTGCTTCTAAACGTGCAGCCTGACTTTTCACGTCATCGACTTGATCGCAGAAATAGGCGATCTCTAACGGAGCGGGTGCAATGCGCCACTCTTCAGTCAGCACTTGAGCCAGATGGTTCTGATGCTTGTTAAACTGAGAAGTTAGCAAAGAGCCGACGTTTTTCGCCCCCTGAACAACCGTATGAGCAACCACATCACCAGTGACTCGTGATAGCCATTCTTCAATGTCAGGTTTGCAATCTGTCATCAACTGAGAAAATTTCTGAGCCAGTTGGATATCACCTTCCAGCACCAACTTATCTTGTTTGATGAGTTTAGTGATATTGGCTTGTTCACGCAGTTCTGGCAGTACAGACAGATGCAGTGACAAGTAACAGTCTGGCTTGCCTTCATAATTTGCCAGTACATCGATCTTTTGGCTGAAAACAAACGTTAGAGTCTTATTCAGTTCTTTGAGATGCACTTGAATCACTTGCCCTTTAAGGCGAGCAAGACGACGACCCAAGTTAGGGTCGTCTTTAATCAGGGTATTTAGAGAGGTTTCAATCACCGCGGTGACGAGAGGTTCAAACGGCATAAGCGGTCCTTAGAATTTGTAACCGCGGTGCAGTGCGACGATACCACCAGTCAGGTTGTAGTAGCTTGCTTGCTCGAAGCCTGCTTCAACCATCATACCTTTTAAGGTTTCTTGGTCTGGATGCATGCGAATTGATTCTGCTAAATAACGGTAGCTGTCTGCATCGTTAGCAATCAGTTCACCCATTTTTGGCAAGATATGGAACGAATAAGCATCATAAATTTTAGAAAGCGGATCTAAAACAGGCTTAGAAAACTCAAGCACTAACAGACGACCACCCGGTTTTAAAACGCGGTACATAGAGCGCAGTGCTTTATCTTTATCTGTTACGTTACGCAGACAGAAGCTGATAGTAATGCAGTCAAAATGGTTATCTGGAAACGGCAGTTCTTCCGCGTTCGCTTGTACGAAATCAATGTTGCCGACAATGCCGCGGTCACGCAGTTTATCGCGACCTACGTTAAGCATTGAGTTATTGATGTCCGCCAGAATAACGTGGCCTTTATCGCCAACAATACGAGAAAACTTCGCAGCCAGGTCACCAGTACCGCCACCAAGATCGAGAATTTTTTGTCCCGGACGTGCGCCTGAGCAATCAATCGTAAAACGCTTCCATAGTCGATGAACACCACCCGACATTAAGTCATTCATAATGTCGTATTTCGCTGCTACAGAGTGAAATACCTGAGCGACTTTGGTTGCTTTTTCTTCTTTACGAACGGTTTCGAAACCGAAATGCGTTGTGTCTTGATCTGTCATTGCTGTATTCGTTTGCACGCTACTACTGTCCGTCATCGTTTCTATCCGTCATTGTGGTCGCTATCGCGCCCGCCATCATTCGTTTCTTTTCAATTTGGTTGCTATGCAGCGCACTCTTTGTTTGAGTACTTTCCTTTTGAAAAAAGCGTTCAAAAAAGTGACTAAACTGCCGCGGGCAATCAGTTTACTTTATCCTCTCCTTGATGTCTTTCTACTAAAGGGGCATTTTCAAAATCTTCGCCAATTTGTGCCTTTTCCGCCCACTGAGAATGGATAGAACGTTTCACTTCAACCCCAAGCTGCTTAAAGCTTTCTGCCTGACTGATAGCATTTCCGCGACCAGTGACAAGCTTGTTCATCGCACCCTGATAATTTTGGTTGGCTCTGTCTAACGCAGAACCCAATCCTTCCATATCATCAACGAACAGGCGTAGCTTGTCGTAAAGCTTGCTGGCACGCTCGGCAATGTGACGAGCATTTTGGTTCTGGCGATCATTACGCCATAGGTTGTCAATGGTGCGCAGCGCCACCAGCAATGTGGTTGGACTGACAAGGATAATATTTTGCTCCATCGCATCTTTCACCAAGCTTGGATCAGCCTGAATCGCGACTTGGAATGCAGGTTCCACCGGAATAAACATCAGCACATAATCGAGACTCTCAATGCCGCGAAGCTGATGGTAGTCTTTCTGGCTTAAGCCTTTGATGTGATTACGTAGTGCAAGCAAGTGATCGCGCAGAGCAGCATCACGCTCTTCATCGGTTTCTGCATGGAAATAGCGCTCATAAGCCACCAGCGCCATTTTCGAATCCACCACCACTTGTTTATCTTGTGGCAGATGAACAATCACATCCGGCTGATAACGCTTGCCCATATCATTTTGCAAACTAACCTGTGTTTCGTACTCATGGCCTTCACGCAAGCCTGATTCTGCCAGCACGCGAGCCAGTACGACCTCTCCCCAGTTACCCTGCTGCTTGTTGTCGCCTTTTAGTGCCTGAGTAAGGTTCAACGCCTCTTTTGCCATCTGTTCATTGAGGTTTTGCAAATTACGCAGCTCGTGCACCAAGGTGTGACGCTCTTTGGCTTCGTTGTTGAAGTTGTCATTCACCTGTTTACGGAAACCTTCTAACTGCTCTTTTAGCGGACTCAACAAACCATCAAGGCTCTGTTTGTTCTGTTGATCCACTTTTGCCGCTTTATCTTCAAACACTTGGTTAGCAAGGTGTTCAAATTGCTGTTTCAAACGTTCTTCGGCAGTTTCCAGCAATCGTAGTTTTTCTGCATTCGATTCAAGCTGCTGCTGATGACGCGCTTCTTGCTCACGCAATTGGACATCAAGCTGCGCTTTTAGCTCGCGTAAGTGGTTCAACTCATCGTTGTACTGATCTCGTTCAAGCTTCACGGCATCGAAATAGCGCAGTTTTTCCATAGCAGCCATCAGTTTTCCGTGCAGTTGTTTTAGCTCAAACTCTGCTTTGTCACGCTCTTGATCCAGCTCTTCCAGCTCACCCAAACTGTTGTTCAAGCTTACCTTCAGTTGCTCGATTTGCTGTTGATACCAGCGAGCATCATTAATAATTTGTTGATCGAGCAGCTGGGTTCTGACTTGCATTTTTTGCTTAACCCAAAGCCCAATTACGCTCCCAGAGATAATCGCACTCGCGAGTGCAGGAGCCCAAAGCAGTATGTTGTTGATAATCCATTGCATCATAAAGGTTTACTTCGTCTAGTCGTGACTTAAGTCTGTTGACAAAAATGGTATTTCCATACTGGATAAATGTCCAGTTTGTGGCGCATTTATTCCACCGTTAGACTAGCCAAATAACGTCAAATAAAGTTAGGGAAAACAAATGAACGAGCGTCGCGCATTAGGGCTAGGACTGTCCGCAGTTCTGCTTTGGTCCACCGTTGCCACAGCTTTCAAACTCACTCTGGCAGAATTCACGCCGATTCAAATGCTCACTATCGCAAGTATTGTCTCAGCACTGGCTTTATTCATTATTTGCGCCCTAAGAGGTCATCTAAATCTGATCGCCAGCACCTTTTTTGCTAACCCTTGGTACTACTTGCTTCTAGGGCTGATTAACCCTCTGGCTTACTATTTAATTTTATTTAAAGCGTATGCTTTACTTCCAGCTTCGCAAGCTCAGTCCATTAATTATAGCTGGGCAATCACCTTAACGTTGATGGCAGCGGTTTTCTTGGGTCAAACTATCAGAAAGCAAGATTGGCTAGCCTGTATTCTCAGCTACTTAGGCGTTATTGTCATTGCCACCAAAGGCGATGTACTGGGTTTGAAATTTGACAGCCCACTTGGCGTCGGTTTAGCGCTGCTTTCCACATTGCTTTGGGCCGGATACTGGATTCTCAACACTAAAAACCAGGCAGAGCCTGTCGTCGGTGTACTACTTGGATTCCTTGTGGCCATTCCGTTTACTATCGGTTTAAACCTTTATGAAAGCGCTCCATGGAGCCAGATAACCTTTAACGGTTGGGCGGCAGTAACCTACGTAGGGCTATTTGAAATGGGCATTACCTTTGTGCTCTGGCTCGGCGCATTGAAAAGCACCAACAACACCGCACGCATCAGTAACCTGATTTTTGCCTCACCGTTTATCTCTCTCATACTGCTGGCAACGATCATTGGCGAGGAGATTCATCCTTCAACCTTAATCGGCTTAGTGATGATCATCATTGGTCTTGTTGTGCAACAACTGAAGTTTTCTCGCAAGCAACCCAGCTCGGTTTCATCTTCGTGACTATGTTTTATTTACAAGACTTTACACCTCCCCTCTAAATTCTCCCCTCAACAGAGGGGGAGAACCAAGAGCAACAGGTTTTGCGGTGGATTTAAAACAATTGGTGAGCAAGCTCCACCCCATGCCCCCTAACTTGGTCAATTTCAATATAAACATCAGATGATAACGCCAATGCCTTCGCGGCTGGGTGACGAGTGAGAAACGCACGTTTTTCTCGCTCATCAAACAATGAGTCCCATCTTTTATGGATTTCGCGCGCTAAAAACAGCACACAGGCCAGACGTTTAGCTTCCGTTGCCTTGCCCGGATGATTCACATTTTCTATCGCATCCGCCATATCTGAAGGAAACTGCCACTCGCGAGCTAGCCTTGCACCAAGCTCCTGCGCATCAGTATCGAGCAGCTCTTTTTGCACCGCTATCAACTCCTCACCATGATCAACGCGGTATTTTATTTGTGATGCAATATCTGGCTCTAATGCATGAATCATAAGTTCACCGATATTGTGTAGCACTCCGGTCGTAAAGGCTTCATTCGGGTCTAAGCGTGCGGCTCGCGCCAGCTTGCTGGCTATCATGGCAATTTCAAAAGTATTGGCCCAATAGTCTTTGATATTGAGGGTGGCGAGTTTAGGGAAAACACCAGACACAACCGAAGAAGAGATCAGCGTTCGCACCGCACCGCTGCCGACACGAATAATCGCTTCGTTAATCGTTGAAACACCATGCGCGCCACCAAACTGGGCTGAATTTGCCATCCGCAAAACTCGGGCACTAAGCACTTGGTCCATCGACATCTTACGCGAAAGCTCACTGAAGTTGAGGTTCTCACTGTTCACCATGTTCAGTAGCTCTTGTTGAATACTTTCAATACGAGGTAATTCATTAAAACGAGAGAGCAAGGCTTCTTGATTCATTCTGGCTACTCCTTTTGCCAACCAACAAATCAACTATAGTTTAGAAATAATCATTGTTGAAAATGCCATGCGCTTTACAGCTAAAGCTGGAATCTAGTTCAAGATAGTTGCTCTCATCATTGTTATGTCGCCAGTAACAAAACAAAGCCGGAGAAGGTCTCCGGCTTTGTTTGAGATAATTTGTCAGGTGATTTTCTCTCGATACAGCTTCGGGCTGACACCTGCCTTTCGCTTGAATACGCGAGAGAAATAGAGGGGATCGGAATAGCCTACTATTCGACCAATATGGTTAACCGAATAGTGAGTAGTCACTAACAATTGCTTCGCACGGCTAATACGTTGGTCATCGCGCCATTGGGTAATGGTCATCTTCATTTCGTCGCGGAACAAGTGTCCTAAGCGAGATGGTGACAAGCAGGTATGCGCAGCAATTTCCTCAAGCGTGAAATCCTGATTGAGGTTTTGCGTCATGTAGTTAATCGCTTGAATGATTCTCGGATCAAGCGGTTTGCAGACCACATCAGGCTGCACTGATTTACAGCGGATCAGTAACTGCTCAAGTAAGTTGATTGCCAAATCATCCCGATATGGAAGGTCCGATTTAGCCGTATATTCGATATCAACAAACAAGCTTTCAATGTGTTCGATGTCCTGAGCAGACAAGCCGCTGGTCACATAAACCCCATTACGCTCTTCCTGCCAGTTTAACCAGTCATTCCAAAATGCACGCGGCCGGAAATACACCCAACGGTGAAACCATGAAGCGTTGTCTTCTTTGCGGCGGTAATAATGGGCGGCGCTAGGGGGAAACAAGAGTAAGTCTCCAGCTTTAACATGAAACTCATGTTCACCGGAAAAAATGGTGCCTTCACCTTTGCTGGTGATATTGATGATGTACCCTTTCATGCCGTTTGGACGATCAATGGTGTAGTCGAGCTCGTCACCTTCGATAATAGGCGTGAGACCGGCGACTAAATGCGCATCAAAGTCATACCCCGGCTTGAGTGGATCTGTGTTTTGCATAGACCAACAATCATTAGAATTTTTTCTAGTGTATGTTGAGCCCGGAAGTATTGCGATTTTCGACATCACATTTTATCTAATACGATCCATTGAGTCGCGGAAAAAGCTTCGCGAAACAGGTCTGGTTTAATGGAGTGACGAATAGATTCACTAGGAAGACCATGACGACAGCGTTGCCAATCCGGTTGTTCTGATTGTGGCGGTTGATCGTTTTCCACTCTATCCAGTGGCACTATTTCATGTCTAATGTCTAAACGTGTAGGAATGCTATTGCGAGCCAAATACTCAATCACTACCGCTTTCTCGTGAAAGTAGTAGTTCATGTTGACGGATAGCTTGTCGACATGGTGTAGCTGACACCACTGCTCTATTCGATCGTGGCGATGACGAAACTTCCACTGAGCCTCAGAGACATCCAGCTGCTCACCATTGTTGATCAGTTCCAGCTTTCCTTGATACAGCACCTTATCCGCATACAGAAGTTCAAACTTCTCCGGATTTTGGCCTGCGACTCGCAGCGTCCACTGGTGGTAGTTAATATCAAGCGGACTGTGAACATCGAAGCCCGGCTCTGTTTTAGATTCGTCAACCGCCATAAATACCTCTACAACCTCTCCCTCACAACCGTGTCACTGTGAGGGAGAATTTATCGATTAAACACCTGAAGCTAGACGGTAGTACAAGCTGTTCGTTTTCAGCTCTTGCTTGAACTTACGAGTCTCAGTGCTTTCGTCGATCACAACCATTTCCATTCCCAGAATGTCCGCGTAATCCGCCAACATATCCACACTCACCTGTTGGCTGTACGCACTGTGGTGCGCGCCACCTGCGTGAATCCAAGTCGCCGCAGCCACTTGTAGGTTTGGCATTGGTTCCCATAACGCGTGTGCTACAGGAAGATGAGGCATGCTTTGCGGTGGAGCGACGGTTTTCAACGTGTTCACTACCATGCGGAAGCGATTCCCAAGGTCAATCACAGACACGTTTAGCGCATCGCCTTCTTTACCGCTGAACAGCAAACGAGGAACATCACACTTCAATCCAATGGTATGACGGTGGATTTCGAGACGTGGTTTTGCCGCCGCAATTGACGGACACACTTCTAGCATGTGCGCGCCTAATGCTTGATCAGTAGCACCAAAGTTATAGGTATAGTCTTCCATAAATGAAGTACCACCTTGGCGACCTTTACCCATCTGCTTCATGATGTGAACCATTGCAGAGGTCTTCCAGTCACCTTCACCGCCGTAACCAAAGCCTTTCGCCATTAAACGCTGTGTTGCAAGACCAGGTAGAGAACCCAAACCGGTTAGGTTTTCGAAGGTGTTAGTAAATGCGCTGGCACCTACGTCAGTTAAGAAACGTTCCATACCCATTTCTAGGCGTGCTTCGTGCTGCATCAGTTTTAGCAGAGCGGCATCTGTCAGTAGCTCTGGCTTCATTTCATAGGTTGATGCGTATTCATCAAGCAGACGAGAGACATCCGCATCCGAAACCGATTGAACCGCTTCAGTCAATTCACCCAAGCCGTAAGCGTTCACTTCGTAGCCGAACTGGATTTGAGCAGAAACTTTGTTGCCTTCGGTGACCGCAACTTGGCGCATGTTGTCACCAAAACGCGCCACTTTTAGATTCTGACCAGCGTTAATACCGATAGCAGCGCGGCACCAGTCATCAATTTCCGCGTGAACATTTGGATTCTGCCAGTGACCAACCACCACTTTACGATCAATCCCCATACGAGTGCCGATAAAGCCAAACTCACGACAACCATGCGCACTTTGGTGAGTGTTCATGTAATTCATGTCAATGTCGTCCCAAGGAAGTGCGGCATTGAACTGAGTATGCAGATGAAGGAATGGTTTGTTCAGTTGCGAAAGACCCGCAATCCACATTTTCGCTGGAGAAAAGGTGTGCATCCAAAGCACCAAACCAACACAGTCAGGGTCGTTGTTCGCCGCACGGCACACATTTAAGATTTCATCAGGAGACTTCACCGTACCTTTATCTAGCATAGGTACTGAGATAGCGTTGCTTTGATTGAAGCTGGCAACGATCTGCGCGCTGTCTTGCGCGACGTTTTCTAACACTTTTGGTCCGTATAGCGTTTGTGAACCAGTGACAAACCAAACTTGTTTTTCATTAAATACTTTCATGACTTACCCTTTATTCTTAGCTGACTGACCGTAATACGCATTCGCTCCGTGTTTACGTAGATAATGCTTGTCGAGCAATGCTTGATTGATATATTCCACCGCAGGATTGATCTGCAGAGTTTGCATAGCCATTCCGGCAACAACCTCTGTCACCACTGCGTTGTGCACCGCTTGATGGGCATCTTTACCCCAACAAAACGGCGCGTGTTCTTTGACGAGAATTCCCGGAATCGCATTTGGGTCGTGGTCGCCGATGGTTTCTGCAATCACCAAACCAGTATTCAATTCATAATCGGAAGCGATCTCTTGATTGGTGAGCGCTCGAGTACATGGAATGCTGCCGTAGAAGTAATCCGCATGAGTGGTACCTAAAGCAGGAATCGCTTTACCTGCCTGAGCCCAAGCGGTTGCTTGTGGCGAATGGGTGTGAACCACACCACCGATTTTGGCGTAGGTTCGGTAGAGAACGAGGTGCGTTGCAGTATCAGAAGACGGATTCAGCTCGCCTTCCACCACATTGCCTTGCAGATCGACCACCACCATGTTTTCGGCGCTTAAATCTTCGTAAGCCACACCGCTTGGCTTAATCACGACCAAGCCAGATTCACGGTCGATCGCTGACACATTGCCCCAGGTGAACGTCACTAACTTGTGGCGTTCGAGATCCAAGTTCGCTTGCCACACATCATGGCGAAGCTTGTTCAGGCGCTCTTGTTGATTCAACAAATCACCCATGATTACGCTCCTGAGCATGTTTTGCTTCAGAGATTTGCTCTAGGTGTTGACCCAGTTCACGGTAAGCAGAGTAACGTTGTTCACGTAGCACTTTTGCTGCCGCATTCGGCTTGTAAACTTGGCTGATTGGGCTAGCCATCGCTTTCTGTGCTTGCTGAGCATCGTCGTAAATACCTGCGGCAACCGCGGCGAAAATAGCAGCACCCAAGGCACAACATTGCTCAGAGCTCGCTACCGCAATATCACGGCCGATAACGTCTGCACACATCTGCATCACGTAAGGTGATTTTTGCGAAATACCGCCGATGGCGATAACGCGCTCTACATCCATACCTTGGTCAACAAAACAATCGACAATCGCTTTCGCGCCGTGAGCCGTTGACTCAACCAAAGCAGCAAACATCGCTGGTGCGGTTGAACCCAAGTTCAAATCGGTAACTGCGCCTTTGAGGCGTTGGTTGGCGTAAGGAGTACGACGACCGTTGTGCCAGTCCATTGCCAGTGGCGAGTTGTCGTTGAATCCATATTGCTGCGCAGAATCCGCAAGCATTGGAATAATCGCTTTATCCAATTGCTCCATCACTTTGGCCGCTTCTGGATTGGTTTTCGCTAATGCTTGAAGTGGCCACATCAGCACGCGCTTATACCAAGCGTAAACATCGCCGAATGCCGACTGACCAGCTTCCAGTGCCATCAAACTTGGCAAGGCACTGCCTTTGACCTGACCACAAATACCGTGAATGGTGCGGTCGCCAACTTGGTCTGCATCGACCATTAAAATGTCGCAAGTAGAGGTACCGATCACTTTTACCAAGTCATGTTTACCAGCACCTGCACCGACAGCGCCCATATGACAGTCAAACTCGCCAACCGCAATGGCTAAACCAGCAGGCAAGCCCACTTTTTCAGCCCACTCTTGTGTTAAGTAACCTGCGACATCCTCAGAGGTATAAACCTCATCAAACATACGCTCACGAATACCATCAAGAGTTGGCGAAATTGCAGAGAGGAATTTTTGATCTGGCAGGCCACCCCAGCTGTCATGCCACATCGCTTTATGACCAGCAGCACAGATACCGTGACGGAATTTACTTGGGTGTTCGTTGCCAGACAGCAGCGCTGGGATCCAGTCACACAGTTCCACCCAGCTGTGAGCCATTTTCGCCACTTGCTCATCTTGTTCACTGACCCAAGCCGCTTTTGCCCAGAACCATTCTGATGAGTAAATGCCACCAATGTATTTGGTGTAGTCGATGAACTCGCCACCGTGAGCCAGTTCATTAATCAAATCCGCTTTGGATACTGAAGTGTGGTCTTTCCACAAAATGAACATCGCGTTCGGGTTTTCTGCAAATTCAGGTAACAACGCTAAGACATTACCTTGCGCATCAACGGGGGCTGGCGTCGAGCCAGTTGTATCGACACCGATACCCACTACAGACTGAGCGATGTCCGCAGGAACTTGTTCAAGCGCTTCACGTATCGCTTGAGTCATCGCCTCTATGTAGTCTTTCGGGTGGTGACGAAACTGAGATTGCTCAGGCTCGTTATACAGGCCTTCCATCCAACGTGGGTAGTAAGTGACACCAGATGCCACTTCCTCACCACTAACAGCGTTGACCAATAATGCACGCACCGAATCCGAACCAAAGTCCAGACCAATCACGTGTGCAGGTTGTGTCGCTAAATGCTTCATAACAACTCCATGTAGGGTGATATTTTTGTTTGTTATACCCCTGCATGGATGATTCAGCCATGACATTGCCTGCTAGATGTATGGACAAATTCGCCAAATACATATTTCTGTGCGGATGTTTAAAAAACGTTCTAACCCTTTATAAATAAGGCCAAATCGCGGGTGTAAATGATTACACTTGCCCCAAAAGTAATCAGAAATGCACTAAAACGTAACATTTGAGATCACCATCATGTTCACCTCCGCTAAATGAATGGACAAAATTGCTACATTTTTTTGGTGTGATTTCCATCACTTCAACTTCAAATTAAATCTTCAAAGATGTCGGTGAAACAAACCCCCTACCCAGCGGATGGAATAACAATGAAACTAAAAACCTTAATAACAGCAACAGCCTTATCAGGGCTGACTCTACTTAGCGCTTCTGCCAATGCATTCTTTGGTTCAAGCGACGACATGCGACTAGGCTACCTAGTTAAACAGCCAGAAGAACCATGGTTCCAAACGGAATGGTCATTTGCAGAGAAAGCCGGCAAAGACTTAGGTTTTGAAGTGGTAAAAATGGCTGTGCCAGATGGTGAAAAAACATTGAACGCTATCGATACTCTTGCCGCTCAAGGCGCGAAGGGTTTCGTTATCTGTACTCCTGACCCTAAATTAGGTCCAGCAATCATGGCGAAAGCAAAAAGCTATGATCTTAAAGTCGTGACCGTTGATGACCAGTTCCTAAACGCTAAAGGCGAGCCTATGGTTGACGTACCTTTGGTCATGATGGCGGCAACCGCTATCGGTGAGCGCCAAGGTTCTGAACTTTATAAAGAAATGACAAAACGCAACTGGGACGTTTCTACAACAGGTGTCATGGCAATCACTGCTGATGAGCTAGACACTGCACGTCGTCGTGTTGATGGTTCTATCTCTGCTCTAAAACAAGCGGGGTTCCCAGAAGGTCAAATCTATCGCGTACCAACAAAAACTAACGACATCCCAGGTGCCCTAGACGCAGCGAACTCGCTACTTGTTCAATACCCAAATGTTAAACAATGGCTTGTGGTTGGTATGAACGATAACACTGTTCTTGGTGGCATCCGTGCGACTGAAGGTCAAGGCTTCGGTGCTGACAACATTATCGGTATTGGTATCAACGGTGTAGATGCGGTGAACGAACTGGCTAAAGCAAATGCTACTGGCTTCTACGGCTCTCTACTTCCAAGCCCAGACGTACACGGCTACAAGAGTATTGAATCACTTTACAAATGGGTAAAAGACGGCGTTGAACCAAGTAAATTCGTTGAAGTTACTGACGTAGTTCTTATCACTCGTGACAACTTCAAAGACGAACTAGCGAAAAAAGGGCTATAAGCTCAATTTCGGTGACGGCTACTTTGGCCGTCACCCTCTTGATTTAACGGAGAGAATGTCATGGCGAAGTCCCCTTCTTACATAGAGTTTTGTAATATTTCGAAGCACTTCCCAGGTGTAAAAGCACTGAACAACGTCAGTTTCCGCGCAAGCGCAGGCAGTGTTCATGCTTTAATGGGAGAAAACGGTGCAGGAAAATCAACTCTGCTTAAAACCTTGAGTGGGTTCCACCAGCCAACAGAAGGTCATATCGCGATTGACGGTAAAGAAATCAACCTTACCTCAACCAACGATGCACTTGAGCACGGTATCGCTATTATCTACCAAGAACTGAACTTAGTTCCTGAGCTAACCGTTGCTGAAAATATTTATCTTGGGCAGCTTCCAACCAAAGGTGGCCGAGTGGATACCGAAACGCTAAACAAAAATGCACGTGTGCAGTTAGAGCGTCTCGGTGAAACTTTCGACCCTGCATGCCAACTAAAAGAATTATCTATCGGCCAATGGCAAATGGTGGAAATCGCCAAAGCCCTTAGCCGCAACGCGCAAATTATCGCGTTCGATGAACCGACCAGTAGCTTGTCTCAGCGTGAGATCCAAAACCTGTTCAAGGTTATCCGTGAGTTAAGAGATGCTGGCAAAGTCATCATGTATGTCTCTCACCGTATGGAAGAGATTTTCGATCTCTGTGATGCCATTACCATCTTCAAAGATGGTCAACACGTTCGTTCATTTGAAGACATGTCGGAACTGACTCACGATCGTCTCGTAGAACTGATGGTTGGCCGCGAAATTAACGACATCTACAACTACCGCTCAAGAGAACTGGGCAAAAGTGGCTTACGCCTAGAAAACATTCAAGGCCCAGGGCTTTCTGCTCCGGTTTCATTGGATATCAAACAAGGTGAAATTCTTGGCTTGTTTGGTCTTGTCGGCGCGGGACGTACCGAACTGACCCGATTGGTGTTTGGTGCGGAACGTAAAACGGCGGGTGACCTTTACCTTCACGATGTGAAAATTGGCATTAAATCGCCACAAGACGCGATTCGGGCAGGCATAACTCTTTGCTCTGAAGACCGCAAAGCACATGGCATTGTGCCAATCATGTCGGTGCAAGAAAACACCAACATCAGTGCACGTCCATGGCACCTTAAATTTAACAGCCTGATCGATTTCGGTTGGGAAAAAGAGAACGCAACCAAGCAAAAAAAAGCATTGAATGTTAAGGCAGCATCACTTGAACAGCCTATCGGCAAACTGTCTGGCGGTAACCAACAGAAAGTGATTCTTGGTCGTTGGTTGTCTACCGCGATGAGCGTGATCTTACTGGATGAACCGACACGCGGTATCGATGTGGGTGCAAAATCTGAAATTTACGAATTGATTTTTAAGCTGGCGGAAAACGGAGTCACCGTATTGGTCGTTTCCAGCGATTTACCTGAAGTGTTGGGGATATCTGACCGCATACTTGTCATGAAAGATGGCGCAGTAACGGGCGAACTTCAACGAGATGAATTTAACGAACAAACCGCTCTTCGTCTTGCAATGCTCGACAAAGAATCGGCGGCAGCTTAAACCTGAGGAATATCATTATGTCTTTATCTAGCCCTACTAAAGCGATGGCATCAGAGGAGAAATCCGGCGGATTTCACTTCTCTAAAATCTGGGACAAATTTGGAATGCTGATGGTGTTCGCAGGTCTGTTTCTGCTTTGCGCACTGTTTGTTCCTTACTTCGCAACCTTCATCAATATGAAAGGCCTAGGCTTGGCGATTTCAATGAGCGGTATGGTGGCGTGCGCCATGTTGTTCTGTCTGGCTTGTGGCGACTTGGACCTTTCCGTTGCCTCTATAATCGCCTGCTCTGGCGTTGTAACCGCAGTGGCTATCAACGCCACCAGCAGCGTGGTACTGGGTATCGGTGCTGGCCTGCTTTCTGGTGTGGTATTTGGTCTGCTAAACGGCTTCGTGATCGCCAAACTGCAAATCAACGCGCTGATCACGACACTGGCTACGATGCAAATTGCCCGTGGTCTTGGCTATATCATCTCTGACGGTAAAGCCGTAGGTATCACAGAAGAGAGCTTCTTCACCCTTGGCAACTCTT
This sequence comes from Vibrio sp. Hal054, assembly GCF_037162405.1. Taxonomy (NCBI): domain Bacteria; kingdom Pseudomonadati; phylum Pseudomonadota; class Gammaproteobacteria; order Vibrionales; family Vibrionaceae; genus Vibrio; species Vibrio sp. Hal054. The sequence goes on from NZ_JARLUT010000001.1 coordinate 3,195,642, forward strand.
CAATTCTGGGTATCCCGACTCCAATCTGGTTAACACTGATCACTTTCGGTGTGTTTGCCTTCCTTCTTAACCGCACCGTATATGGCCGCAACACGCTGGCGATTGGTGGTAACGAAGAAGCGGCACGTCTAGCGGGTGTGAATGTGGTCAAAACCAAGATGATGATTTTCACCATCTCTGGTTTTATCTCTGCACTGGCGGGCGTCATCCTCGCAGCACGTATGACTTCAGGTCAGCCAATGACTTCGGTTGGTTTCGAGCTAGTGGTTATCTCAGCGTGTGTATTGGGTGGGGTTTCACTGAAAGGCGGTATTGGTAAAGTTTCTTACGTTATCGCAGGTGTCCTAATCCTCGGTACGGTAGAAAACGCGATGAACTTGTTGAACATGTCTCCATTTGCTCAATATGTTGTTCGCGGTGCGATTCTGCTTGCTGCGGTTATTTTTGACCGTTACAAACAGAAATCTCAGTAAAAATATTTACCAAACTATTTGGCATTGCAGATCAGTATCTGCGTGAGTCGATTAATCATAGCAATCTCTGAGATTGGGCAAACAAAGAAAGCCATTACGACTGCAATATCAAATAGAAAGGATAAATAAAGCCTCCATTTATATACCTTTCTCATGTTGCCCTCTGTTGTAAGAGGGCTTTTTTTATTCAAGAAAATAAAAACCGTAATCGCTACTCAATTAAATGCAATATTTTGATTGCACTTAGGTATTAGTTTTTTGGGAATAAGTTGCTAATAAAATGGACTATTTTGCTACCAAATTTTTTATGTGATTAAAATCTAACCACCGATAATTTATGCGTCTTAATATTTCATTGCTCATGGCTATTTTAATAATTTTTAATAATGAGCAATACGTGAAACAAGAATTTCTCAAGGTCTTTGAAATGTCAGTTAAGCAAAAGTGAACAGGTATCCTTAGCGTAGAACCGATATAATGACATCTATGTTGCGGAGTAAGTACATTCATAAAAACGCTGTCGTTTCTTGAACGGAGAGAGAGTTAAACAAGATAGGGATTTAATCATGTTAAAAAAACTCACTTTAGCAACTGCTGTCAGTACCATCCTAATGTCTGGTTCACTAATGGCTGCCTCATTAACCGTTGGTTTCTCTCAAATTGGATCTGAATCAGGCTGGCGAGCAGCTGAAACAGCAGTATCCAAAGTTGAAGCTGAAAAACGCGGTGTAACACTGAAAATTTCTGATGCACAACAAAAGCAAGAGAACCAAATCAAAGCGGTACGCTCTTTCATCGCACAAGGTGTAGACGCAATCTTTATCGCACCTGTAGTACAAACCGGTTGGGGACCAGTGCTTGAAGAAGCAAAAGATTACGGCATTCCCGTGTTTCTGCTAGACCGTGGTATCACAGTAGAAGATGACTCGCTTTATATGACTGCGGTCACCGCTGATAACGTGCTGGAAGGCGCTGTAGCGGGTAAATGGCTAATCGACAAAGTAGCTGGCAAACCATGTAACGTGGTTGAACTGCAAGGCACCGTGGGTGCGAGTGTGGCTATCGACCGTAAAAAAGGCTTCAGCGACACTGTAGATACCGTCGACAATATTAAAATTGTGCGTACTCAGTCAGGCGAATTTACCCGCAGTAAAGGTAAAGAAGTTATGGAAAGCTTTATTAAAGCAGAGAATAACGGCAAAAATATTTGTGCGGTATTCGCCCATAACGATGATATGGCAATCGGTGCAATTCAAGCAATTAAAGAAGCAGGTTTAAAACCTGGCAGCGATATTTTAATTGTCTCTATTGATGCGGTTCCAGATATATTTAAAGCGATGATGAACGGTGAAGCGAATGCAACCGTTGAGCTAACTCCAAATATGGCTGGCCCTGCTCTTGATGCACTAATGGCTTATAAAGATAAAGGCACAATTCCACCGAAGAAAATTGTTACCGAGTCCAATTTATATTTACCAGCTGATGCAAAAGCTCAGTTAGAAATGAAAAAAGACTTAGGTTATTAATTTTATTATCACCCTCCCATTAGGGAGGCATGCTTTATACTCAAACCACTTGGAGTTGCAGGTAGGCGGCAAGTAAGTGAATCCCCATGAGCATAGATAAGCTATGTGATTGGGGTGAACGAACGTAGCCAACGCCGCTGCAGCTTCAAGTGGGAAGAGTATAGATTGTTGGAGTTATTATGCCGTTAAACAATCAGCAAGATGTCATATTAGACGCCAAAGGGATCTGCAAATATTTCCCCGGTGTTAAAGCGCTAGAAAATGTCGATTTCAGCCTGAGAAAAGGCGAAATCATGGCGTTGTTGGGGGAAAATGGCGCAGGTAAATCAACGTTAGTGAAAACCTTAACCGGCGTGTATCAACGTGATGGCGGCGAAATTACTCTCGATGGTCAATCCATCTCTCCACAGAATACCGCTCATGCACAACATCTCGGGATCGGCACGGTTTATCAGGAAGTTAACCTGCTACCGAACATGTCCGTGATGGACAACCTTTTCATCGGCAATGAACCTAAAAAATGGGGCTTTGTTGACCGTAAAACCATGGCTGAAAAAGCACGCAGAATCGTCACTAGCTATGGCTTAGATATTGATGTGACTCAGCCTCTCAACCAGTTCTCCGTTGCGATTCAGCAAGTGATTGCGATTGCCAGAGCAATTTCACTGTCAGCCAAAATACTGATTCTTGATGAGCCGACAGCCAGCCTCGATAGCAACGAAGTGAAAATGTTATTTAACATCATGCTGGGGCTCAAAGAGAAAGGCGTGAGCCTGATTTTCATCACTCACTTTCTTGATCAAGTTTATGAAGTCAGTGATCGCATTACCGTATTACGCAACGGTCAGTTGGTTGGCACCAAAGAAACCCGTGAACTACCACAAATTGAGCTGGTTAAAATGATGCTCGGCCGCGAGCTGGAAGATACGGCTCTGAAACGTGCGGGCAAAACGCGTAAACACAATGAGCCGATGGTGTCCTTCACTAACTATGGCAAAAAAGGCACCATCCACGCCTTCAATCTCGAAGTTCATGCCGGAGAAATTGTAGGTTTGGCTGGGTTATTAGGTTCCGGCCGTACCGAAACTGCGAAAGTGATTTTTGGTATTGATCCAAGCGATTCCGGCACCTGTTCTCTGAAGGGTCGCCCTATTCAGGTTCGATCAGCTCGTCAAGCCTCCCATCTGGGCTTTGGTTACTGCCCTGAAGATCGCAAAACCGACGGCATCATTGGCGCGGCTTCTGTTCGTGAAAATATTATTCTGGCTTTACAGGCACAACGCGGCTGGTTTAAACCCATCTCTCGTAAAGAGCAGGAAGCGGTGGCACAACGCTATATCGACCAGCTAGCCATCAAAACTCCGAGCCTTGACCAACCTGTAGAGTTCCTCTCTGGTGGTAATCAGCAAAAGGTTCTACTTGCTCGATGGTTGCTTACTAAACCGAAGTTCCTGATTCTCGATGAACCCACACGAGGTATCGACGTCGGCGCACATGCCGAAATCATTCGTCTGATTGAAAGTCTTTGTGCTAACGGGCTCGCTCTGTTGGTTATCTCTTCCGAACTCGAAGAACTGGTTGGTTACGCCGACCGCGTCATCGTGTTACGAGACAGAAAACCAGTAGCAGAGATATCCACAGAAGAACTTTCCGTACCAGCCATAATGCAAGCGATTGCGAGTTGAGGTGATTATGAATACGCTCAATCCACTGCAGTCAGTCAAGAAGCCCGAGCAGCGCAATAGATTTACACTGCCAAAAGGCACGCCACAGCTTGCTGCTCTTATTCTGCTGTTCATTGTGAACAGTTTGATTGCTGATAACTTTTTCTCTATTCACATTCAAGATGACCGCTTGTTTGGCAGTGTCATCGATATCTTTAACCGAGGTGCACCTGTTGCACTGCTTACCATCGGGATGACACTGGTTATCGCAACTGGCGGTATCGACCTTTCCGTTGGTGCGGTGATGGCGATAAGCGGTGCTGTTCTGGCAAGTATGGCTGAGCAAGGTTATGCGCCATCAACCATTTTGCTCTGTTCAGTGTTAGCGGGTGTGGCATGTGGTTTATGGAACGGCTTCCTTGTTGCGGTGTGTAAAATCCAGCCGATTGTCGCCACCTTGATTTTGATGGTCGCTGGGCGCGGTGTCGCACAGCTCATCACAGAGGGACAAATCATCACCTTTAACAACGACACTTTGTCTTGGTTTGGTAGTGGTTCACTGTTCTATTTCCCTACCCCAATCCTGTTGTTGGCGTGTGCCTTATTGATTGTTTGGGCACTCACCAAGAAAACAGCATTGGGGCTCTTTATCGAGTCTGTGGGTATCAATATCAAAGCTGCCAAAAACGCAGGTATTAATACCCCAGCAATTGTGATGTCGGTGTATGTCATCAGTGGTGTGATGGCGTCTATCGCAGGGATCATTGTCGCAGCAGATATCAAAGGCGCTGACGCCAACAACGCCGGTTTATGGTTAGAAATGGACGCCATTTTAGCGGTGGTTATTGGTGGAACATCTCTGATGGGTGGCCGTTTTAATCTGTTACTCGCATTGGTTGGCGCTTTTATCATTCAGAGCATCAACACGGGTATTCTGTTGTCAGGTTATCAACCGCAATGGAACCACATTGTGAAATCGCTTGTGGTGTTAACCGTGTTGATACTGCAATCCCCGACAGTTATTCAATTGATTAAGAGGAAATAGATCATGATAAAACGTAACTTTCCTCTGTTTATCACCATCGCAGTGTTCCTGATTGGCTACGCGTTTTGCATGGTAGAGTTCCCAGCTTTCATGAGCACTCGGGTGATTTGTAACATTCTGACGGATAATGCTTTCTTAGGCATACTCGCCGTTGGTATGACTTTCGTCATCCTCTCTGGTGGTATTGACCTGTCAGTGGGTTCGGTAGTCGCATTTACCGGTATCTTCCTCGCCACGGTGATAGGTGAATGGGGCGTTCACCCTTTCACTGCCATTATCATGGTATTGGTGATGGGATCATTGTTTGGCGGTTTAATGGGCTGGATTATCGATACCTTAAAAATCCCAGCCTTTATCGTCACTCTGGCTGGTATGTTCTTTCTGCGCGGAGTCAGCTTTTTAATCTCAGAACAGTCCATTCCTATTGAGCACCCTATCTATCGTGAGATGTCTCGCTTTTCATGGCATATCATCGGCGGTGGTCGATTAAGCTTGTTGGCAGTGGTGATGCTTATCGTCGTTGCCATCGGGATGCTTGTGGCTCACCGCACCCGTTTTGGTAACAACGTGTACGCGATTGGCGGTAATGCGACGTCAGCGGGTTTGATGGGGATTCCGGTGAAACGCACCACAATCGGTATCTACATGCTTTCCACTTTCTTGGCCACCTGTGCCGGCATTGTGTTCTCTATCTACACCTCTGCGGGCTATCCGCTCGCTGCTGTCGGTGTTGAGCTGGATGCTATCGCTGCTGTGGTTATCGGTGGTACTTTGCTATCCGGCGGTGTCGGCACTGTGTTTGGCTCGTTATTTGGCGTGCTTATACAAGGGCTAATCCAAACCTACATTACTTTCGACGGCACGTTGAGTTCTTGGTGGACCAAAATCATCGTCGGCATTTTGCTGTTCAGCTTTATCGCTCTGCAACGTCTGTTGATCATAATGAGCGAACGCCGCAAAGTGGTGAACACCAGCCGTATAGGCTCACTAGCAACCGGAGATTCATAGTTATCTTCGACTTAGAAACATCGATATCTCCGAGTTACGAGTTAATAGCAAAGAAGCCAGTTTTAAGACTGGCTTCTCTTTTCGCTTTGGATTATCGGTTCTCAAACCGGTTGTAATCCAGTAAACCAAATTCAATCGGCTGATCTTGCTTATACCATTGATGAACTTTATCACTGAAAGACCAGAAATCTGGTGAGCTGCGACGCACCGCAAACCGATCCAGTAGCTGAACATAGCTCTCTTCACCATCCAGTGTTTTCAAACGTGCCACCAGCTCAGGAATTTCAGTTTCTTTAAGCGACAAATAGGCTGCCGGATAACTACCCAAAACACCTCTTACCAAGGTTAATGTGTCTTTCTCAGGGACTCGGTTGTCCTCTTCATCAAACAAGCTGGAAATGTTGCTGTGAGCGTTGTTGTGGATCAGAGTAAACAGTTGCGACTCACCCGATTTGGACTCAATCATTAGCATCATTAACTGAGGGATCGGTAGTATACCCTCACCTTTAATATAATTGACGCTGTTAAGTGCGTATTCATGATCAGCGGTAAACCCGGTATTAACGATGTCATATCGTTGGCTAAGTACTGGCTGGACATGTTCGCGTAGCTGATCAAACAACTCTGATTTCGGGTCATCTGTGGTGTACTCGATATTACTCGGCTCATCAAATGGCTTCACGTTACGCAATAGAAACTCGGTAAAATACGCACTTTGATCCTCATACCAGCTCGACAATTCCTCATGCCGTGTTTTCTGAGGCAGTAAGGTAATGAAGTTACTTTCACCTTCTAAGCGCAAGAAATCCATAAACATGCGGGTCACGAGCTGATGACCGAAGTTTCCATAGACATCAAAGCCTGCTACCAGCAAGTAATGAATACGCTCAAGTAATGCGTAATCTAACACCCATGCGGTTTTTGGTTTTCGTCCTACCAAACCTTGTGCCACAGACGCACTATCAAAGTGACGGAAAATAGTTAACGCGGCATTGGGGTTAGTACTATCACCAGACCAAATCAAATCCGTTGTCACGTGGCGGCCATTTTTAAATTGCTTAGCCGAGAACTCAGATTTTTCTTCCAGATAGCGAGCTTGCTGCTTGGCATAACTAATCCAAGTAGCAATTGGGTTGATGGTGTCTTCGCGCTCCGCTGGCAGTTTTAAGTTATCAGCTTGAGAGCGGTAAAACTCGTTAACCTCTGTAATGTTGGCTTTGTCTGGGTCTAAGAAGAACACCCAGAAATTATCATTAATAACGTTAAGCGCCAGCTGACCTCGACAGACCGGACCTTTAATAAACGCCATCACGGTATTCTGAGCGTTATCGAGTAAGAAACGATATCTCGCATTGACGGGCAAATCGATAAAAGCGGTCATCGGGTTAGCGGCTACCGAAGGCTCGTAACTTGGCAGTTCCTTAATTTTGTAATCCGCATCGATAAACCACGCTTTCCAATTGTGGATACGCTTCTTATTCAAGGCGTAAGGCATATGGGTTTTATCAACTATGGTGCCTTGCTCTGGGATGATGCGGTAATAAACGCGGTCAACTTGCGGATCATCATATGGACGACGAGTTGCAATGCGTCTAACAGGCTCACCCGGCGGTGTTGCAGAACGAACAAGCGTAAAGAAACGTGGCGTTTTCTCGTTCAGATCAGAAAAATAAATATGGGATAAGAACAAATGCTCGTAGATATAGCGAGCCGCTAACTGGTTCTTCTTACCATCTGCATTTAACAGTGTTTCGTAGTTATCAACTAAGGTTTGTTGCGATGCCGTCAGCGGTATGTGTTCATTCATCTGAGCGCCGTTTTCCAACCATGCCATTAGCTTGTTGTACTCACTCTTATTGAGGTTTGGCATGCCGAAAGGCATTCCCCAGTCAGGGTACTCCTGTTGGTAAGCCTCATGCTCTTCCAATGTCGGACATTGCTGCTCTCGATAAATAGAAAAATCGAACCCCTCCAGCTGATCTTGCTGCTGCTGAGGGTGTAACTCTTTTTGTTTAAGCAGTCTTGCCACCAGCCCTGCTTCAAGGTTTGCTCGTGTCGATTGATCTCGTTCATTCAGCACAGGATGAAAACCAAAATCACGCCACTCTTGAGTGGTTTGAGCATCTTCAAACAAGCGAGTTGGTGTTGCCGCACTTAAGCGCGTACCTTCATAAACTTGAGTTTTACTTGCGCCGCGATCAATCCCTTCCACCGAAGAGAGTTTCAGCTGACAAGGTGCGTCATAGCAAGCATGGCAAACCACACATCGGTTATCGATGATGGGTTTCACCTCTTGCATAAAATACTGAGCTTGAGGCGAGTCTAAAGCCACCTGACGCTCACGAACTTCAGGTGCACCAAACAGTTCATCGTAGTTGAGCCCAGCATAGGTGGCACAACCAGAGAAAACTAATACCAAAATGACAAAAAAGAGCTTTCGTAAATTCATATAGTTATAGTTTTGTGTTAACCAAGGTTAATTAAAGTAGAGAGTACTATATTTTCAATGAACAAAAGAAAATACCATGTGAAATCTATCTTTCTGACTACCTTCTGTCGCTATTTATTACACAAATCATTTTTACTCAGGGCAATTGAATGAAATAATCCCTCGAGATGTTGTCAAACATGCTAAATAATGACTGATTGATAGAGAACTCGCTTCGAAAAATCAGGAAAAGTAGATAAACTTTAACTAACTGAGCAGAGAAAAATGCACTGCTGCGTCTTTACCTAATTATGAAGAGTGGCTAAGCCAAATTAACTAAGATGACGAATCAAACTGAACAAAGACAATATTTTCGTCTAAGTTACAAAACCAAGGTAGCCATGCCTACATTCCGAGTTCAAAGCAAAGAATTTAAAATCAGTGAAATTTCGGAACAGGGCATGCGTGTAATTGTGCGTGATACTTCATTGTTTAGTCCTAACGACACTGTTGAAGGTGAAATTCTTCTCAATGCCTTTGACACCAATATTCAAGTTAAAGGTAAAGTACTGAGAACGGTCGGTAATGAAGTGATTTTCCTGTTATCGCAAGGCCTGTCATTCAAAGAGATGATTGGCGAGCAAAGGTATATGCGTAAGCACCATCCCAACGTGTTTCCCAAAAACTCTCAATAGATAGAAAACAAATAAAAAACCCGCTATTAATTTAATAACATTCTGCGGGTTTAAAATATTTCAAGACCGATTTTATACGTTCTGACCAGCAACATAACCGCTCGACCATGCCCATTGGAAGTTATAACCACCGAGCCAACCAGTCACATCCATTACTTCACCAACGAAATACAGTCCTTTAATGTCTTTGCATTCCATCGTTTTAGAAGAAAGAACATCGGTATCCACGCCGCCAAGAGTGACTTCAGCTGTTCGATAGCCTTCTGTTCCATTTGGTACCACACGCCACTGTTCTAAAGTCTCTCTTATTGCTTCCAGCTCTTTCGGATTGAACTGTTTGAGAGGTTTGTCTACCAGCAACTTACGTTCGATAAACACTTCCAGTAAACGCTTAGGCAGTACGCGCGCTAAGGTGTTTTTGAGTGTCTGGTTCGGGTGCTTTTCTCGGGAACGAGTTAATAACTCATCAACATCAACTTCAGGCACCAAGTTAATGGTAACCGCTTGTCCCGGCTTCCAGTACGACGAAATTTGCAACACCGACGGGCCAGATAAGCCGCGATGGGTAAACAGCAGCGCTTCTTTAAAGCTTTTTCCGCATTCTGCCTGAATTTCAGCAGGAACAGCGATACCCGAAAGCTCAGCTAATGCGTCTTTGTCTTCAACATGCAGAGTAAAAGGTACTAAGCCTGCGGTGGTTGAAATAACCGGTAAACCAAACTGCTCAGCAATCTTGTAACCAAACGGTGTGGCTCCTAGCTTTGGCATTGAAAGACCGCCGGTCGCCACAACCAAAGACTCACACTCAATGTCGCCCTGCGTGGTGTGCAACAAGAAACCTTGTTCGGTTTTTTGAATATCGAGCGTCTCGACTTGATAGCGCTGACTAATGTTTGGAAGGTCGCACTCTTCAAGCAGCATTTTGACGATGTCTTTCGCCGAGTCTAAACAGAAAAGCTGGCCATGAGATCGCTCTTCGAACTCAATACCATACTTACTCACCATTGAGATGAAATCCCAGTGGGTATACTGCGAAAGCGCCGATTTCACGAAGTGCGGATTGCGGCAAAGGTAGTTTTGAGCCGAGACATCGTAGTTGGTGAAGTTACAGCGACCACCACCGGAGATAAGAATCTTACGTCCTGGTTTTTTCGCATGATCAATCACCATCACACGGCGTCCACGTTTTCCGGCTTGAGCAGCACACATTAGGCCAGCCGCTCCGGCGCCTATGATGACAACATCTACTTTTTCACTCATGACTCATACCAATGCCAGTAATCAGAACTCTACCCGTCTAGAACTATGTCAGTAGTAAGAACAGGCAATAAAAAAGGACGTACAGCGGTACGTCCTCACTCACTTGAAGCGGCATTTTAACGGTAAACGTTCACTCTTACCAATGCGTTTATCCAATACTCCTATTCTTCAAAAAGCACAGAAGTTCTCCTAGATCATAAACGCAACCACAGAGGTAAACACCACGAGAGACGAAGAGAGAATGAAAAGCTCACGCACACGATCACACTTGCCAGTAAACACTTCATCGTGGTGATGAAGGTACTCTTTACTTTTCAAGTAGTGATATAGGCGAACCTGCTTAGACATGTTGCCATGTGTGGTGAAAAACCCCCGCCCATCAACTTGTTGGTAAAGCAACGGGTGAGCTTCTCGCATGATATAAATCAGAGCTCGCAGCGCGGTAAGGTATCTTGCTACGTTAATACCAGTAACAATCATTAGCGCTAGTAGAATGGTATCTCCACTGATCATCTTTTCCTCCCTACATCCAAAGTAAGAGGGCTACCCGGAGAAAAAGACGATCGTGTTCAGAGTCTTTTTACTGCAATTAAGCAGCAGGGGCATCCATTACCGAAGATGAGCCTTTTTGTGCCAAAGCAGCTAGATCTTTGTCGATAAAGAACAACGCTTTACCATCTTCACCAACCAGTTCTAGCTTGTCTAAAATCCCTTTAAACAACTTCTCTTCTTCATGTTGCTCCGCAACGTACCACTGAAGGAAGTTAAATGTTGAGTAGTCTTGCGATGTGAATGCCGCATGAGCCAATTTGTTGATTTTTTCTGTAATCATTTGCTCATGTTCGTAGGTTTCACGGAACACATCACCTAAGCTTGCAAAGTTATGTCGAGGAGCCTCAATCGCGCCTAAAATCGGCAGTGAGCCTGTTTCGCTGACATAAGTAAACAGTCTTTGCATGTGCTGCATTTCTTCAGCTGCATGAACTCTTAAAAACTCAGCTGCTCCTTCGAATCCTTTATCTTCACACCAAGCACTCATTTGTAAGTATAGATTGGATGAGAAAAATTCGAGGTTAATTTGATCATTCAATTGATCAACCATCGTTTGTGAAAGCATAAAACGCTCCTAAATCATTGTGCAAACTGGAAGTCACTATAACACGATCATTAGTATTTGTTAGTTTGAGCCACCCTCTCATTCAATATGGATATGAGATCATCATGGCAAAAATGTTTCTAACTAGGTGCTAAAGTTTAATTAACCTAACTTGAGGACAATTAAATGGAGAAGGCATCATGAGCTATAAACACATCTTAGTAGCTGTTGACCTATCTGAAGATAGCAAATTGCTGGTAGAAAAAGCCGTTGCACTCGCGACACCTCTCAATGCTGCTGTCTCGTTTATCCATATCGACGTCAACTATGCCGAACTGTATACCGGACTAATTGATATCAATCTGGCGGAAACTCAGCATCACGCAATGGAAGCATCGCAAACTCAGTTAAAAGAACTGGCAGATCATGCCAATTACCCGATTAACCACACTTTAGTAGGCAGTGGAGACTTGAGTAATGAGCTTTGTGACACCATCAATGAGTTCAATATTGACCTTGTGGTTTGTGGCCATCACCAAGATTTTTGGAGCAAGTTACTCTCCTCAACAAGACAGCTCATAAATTGTTCACCTGTCGACATGTTGGTAGTACCACTTAATGACTGACGAGCAATAATAAATCAGATAGACTGCGGATAATTTCAAACATCCACTTATAGAAATATCCGGGATTATGTTTTATTTATCTGCAGTTACCCTACTTTGGGCATTTTCATTTAGCCTGATCGGCGTTTATCTGGCGGGTCAGGTTGACTCTTGGTTCTCAGTGTTCATGCGCGTTGCACTGGCAAGCGTTGTCTTCCTGCCGTTTTTGAAATTCAAGCAAGTACCCAAAAAACTGATTGTTCAGCTAATGTCTATCGGTGGTATCCAACTTGGATTGATGTATTGCTTCTACTACCAATCGTTTTTACTGCTCTCTGTTCCAGAAGTATTGCTGTTTACCGTATTCACACCCATTTACGTCACTTTGATTTACGATTTGCTTAAAGCACGTTTCTCTCCGTGGTATCTGGTTACGGCCGCTATCGCGGTAGCGGGTGCGGTGTTCATTAAGTTTGCTGGTATCAATGAGAACTTCGTGATCGGCTTCTTTGTTGTGCAAGGTGCCAACCTCTGTTTTGCAATCGGTCAGGTGGCTTATAAATATGTTATGGAAAACCAAAGCGTAGAGCTTCCTCAACGCACGGTGTTTGGTTATTTCTACTTAGGCGCATTGGTTGTGGCAACCATAGCGTTCGCGCTGTTAGGTAACCCAGCGAAGCTACCAACCACCTCACTGCAGTGGGGTATTCTGATTTACCTTGGTGTGATTGCATCTGGTCTAGGTTATTTCGTGTGGAACAAGGGCGCGTGTTTGGTTAACGCGGGTGCGTTGGCGATCATGAATAACGCTTTGGTTCCAGCAGGTTTAATCGTCAACATCGTTATTTGGAACCGCGATGTGGATGTCGCTCGTCTGACTATTGGCGGCATCATCATTTTGTTCTCACTGTGGGTTAACGAAACTTGGGTGAAACGTAAAGTTGCTCAAAGCTACAAAGAAGCCGAAAGCGCTTAAACACTGGCTGCTCAAACACTGGTAAGAAAAGAATCGCATAGCAAAACGCCCATCAGGTTAAGCCGAAGGGCGTTTTTGTATTTGAGGCTTTAAGTAGCCGTTAGTGATACTGGGAAGTAAGTGAATAATCACTGCTTGTTGCCTGATTTAACTCGGCAAATTTCAACTGCAGAGCTTGCTGTTTCTTGGCAAGCTTGCGTTGTTTCTTCAGCACTTTTTCCAGTTTCTTTTGATACTTTTTCTGCGCTTTTAGCGTTTTCTTAGCAACTTTTAACGCCGCTTTGCTGCTCTTATCAACACTCTTGTCAACGGTAGTACTTTCTTTCGCAACCGGAGCATTTACAGAAAAAGCCTGAGGTTTGCACAATCTCTTTTTGTCGGAAGATGAACGCGCGCACGAGCGACATAAGTACTTAGGTGCAGCAACGATTCGATAAATATCTGACAACGAAGCAGTGATATCGTGACGACTTAATTTACATAAACGCTGAGCCATAAATACAACCAAACAAAAATGATAATGATTCTTGGTTATATATAACCCTCTGCTAATAAAAAGGCAAGCCTACTATTCGTCAGATGTTTTCGTCTGATGTTTCCGCCTGTTATTTTTCGCCCGTCATCGCTGCAATCACATAAACATCAAAGCGGTTCTTTTTGGTTTCTATTGCCATACTTGGCTTATGCTCTGCCAGCCAATTTGCGTAATCAGGACGCTTCACCACCACTCGTTTAGTCGCAAGTTGCAATGCAGGTTCTAATAGCGCGTCAGCGTCGTTATCTGCGCCGACAAGAGATTGGAATACGCGCATCTCTTTCTTAACCAAAGCGCTTTTCTTTTTGTTCTCAGGATGCGGATACATAGGATCGAGATACACCACATCTGGGCGAACGAAGCTTTCGTCATTGGCTAATTTATTGAGAGCATCGTGACTGGATGCGTGCAGTAGCGTCACGCGCTCTGATACCCAACCACCAATTTCACTGTCCTGCTTGGCTCGATTTAATCCATCATCCAACAATGCCGCAACCACAGGATGACGCTCCACCATTTGTACTTTGCAGCCCAAAGAGGCTAAAACAAATGCATCTCGGCCTAAGCCAGCCGTTCCATCCAGCACCGTAGGTGTGGCACCTTTATTGAGCCCTGCAGCTTTTGCAATGGATTGACCTTTACCGCCACCAAACTTACGACGATGCGCCACCGCCCCGGTGACCCAATCAACGAAGATGGCTCCCAGCTTAGGTTCATCAACTTTACGCAGTTCTAATTGCTCGCTGGTGAGTACCAGCGCAAAAACGCTTTCATCACTGTGTGTAAGCTTCCAGCGAGTTGCTATTTCATCAAGCTCAGAAGCGCGTTCAGGGGCTTCACAAATCAGTTGTAGCTGCAAAGTGTCATTCCATAATGAGTTTCAAAAATCGCTGCCAGTGTAGCGGATTTTCATCAGAAACCTAAGGTTTCAGTGTGATAAGATGCGGAAGAATCTTCGTTGAATAAGTGAACTAGGAACCTGTATGCAAGTCGCCTCTACAAAGCTCGACGAGCTTGATCGCGCTATTCTGAAAATCTTAATGGATGATGCACGTACGCCCTACGCAGAAATGGCGAAGCAATTTAATGTCAGCCCTGCCACTATTCACGTACGCATCGAAAAAATGAAAGCTGCGGATATCATTCAAGGCACTGAAGTTGTCGTGAATACCAAAAAGCTCGGCTATGACGTGTGCTGTTTTATTGGTATTAACCTGAAAGCCGCGCGTGATTACCATTCTGCACTGGAAAAGCTCAATGCTCTTGATGAAGTGGTTGAAGCTTACTACACCACCGGTGCTTACAGTATTTTCGTTAAGTTGATGTGCCGTTCAATTGAAGAACTGCAGTTTGTATTGATCGACAAGTTGCAGGCGATTGACGAAGTTCAGTCAACAGAAACGCTGATCTCGCTACAAAACCCGATCAACCGTAATGTGATTCCTTAAATCGACGCTAAAAGATAGCAAGTTCAAAAAGCAGAAAAGACAAAAAACCCAAGTTTCAAACTTGGGTTCTTGTTATAGCATCAATTATTTTTTCAGGTAGTTCATCAGCTCTTCTGCTGAGATACCTTGTTGTGCTAATTGCTTAGCCAGCAAATCGACTTGCTCGCCTTTACGCGAATCTATCACTTGTTGAAATTGATAAACGAGATCGCGCAGAACTGGTAGTGGGACTTGTTTAGCAGCACTACGTACACGCTCACTGCTTTGATTACCTAACTCATTAAGTAACTTACCAAACATCACTTTTTCAGGTGATTCTTCTAACTGCTCGAGAATACGAGCCATTTCATAGGTAGTTAGGGACACTGTATTTCGATTCCAAGACGCTATTTCTAATGATAGTGAGCGAAATAATATACACCTGTTACCCTGATTAGAAAATAGCACTTCAGAGTATTTACAAAACCTTGCAACTCTTCACTATTCAAATGAGTAAGGGGCGTTGCTATTTCCTGTTCCTGCCAACCACATCACTGAAATGCTAAGCGATGCCACTCTTTGCCCGCTTTAGACAGCAAAATAATCAGCGCAGGGGCAACAATCCACATTTGAAGTGCAATCATCATCTGCGGTTCAAGATCTAAGCGTTGTAGTGTGCCTACCACAAGACCAGCACCACTCATCTGGAACAAACCTAACAGTGCAGCGGCTGTGCCCGCTTTGTCGCCAAACGGTGCCAATGCTTTACCCGCAGCTGAACCCAGAATCCAAGCAAAACCTACCGATGAGAAGAAGATTGGCAACATAAAGGCTAAAGCCGTGCCTTGAGACTTCATTCCTACCATCAGACCACCAGCCACTAATAACATCACGATTCCAGAGAACAGAATTTTATGTGTTCCCCATTTGTCCATCAGCTTAGGAGCAGACAAACAAGCCGCGATGTTAACCACAGCGTTAATA
Source organism: Vibrio sp. Hal054 (assembly GCF_037162405.1). Lineage (NCBI taxonomy): Bacteria > Pseudomonadati > Pseudomonadota > Gammaproteobacteria > Vibrionales > Vibrionaceae > Vibrio > Vibrio sp. Hal054. The sequence goes on from NZ_JARLUT010000001.1 coordinate 3,211,364, forward strand.
CCAAACCAGAAAGTAAACTCATTCATGGTTAAGCCTAAGTTTTCCATCAGAACCACAGGGGCTGAAGTGACATAAGCCAAGATAACCGCCATAGCCAGCATACAAAGCGAAGCATGGAACAAAAATGAAGGGACTTTTAACACAGACCAATAACGCGACAGCTTAAACACGGCTTGCTTTTCAGTACTTGGATTGGTCTCTTTCATACGAATCAACAACCAGAATCCAACGAATACACCAAAGCCTGCCATAAAGCTGAAGTTAGAACGCCAGCCAAATTGCTGTGTTAACCAGCTTCCTAGAATTGGCGCTAAAGCAGGAATAAAGCAGATCGCACCATTAAGGTAGCTGATCATCTTGCCACTGCGCTCAGGGCCAAAGATATCGCGAACCGTCGCAAAGGCTGCTACAGACGTTGCACACGCACCCAATCCTTGTAGCAAACGAGACATTAGCATCCACTCAATACTCTGAGCGCCCCACGCCAATAAAGCGCTCAAGATGTAGATGCTAACACCAGCCAATGCAACAGTTCGACGTCCGAGTTTATCCGCCAAAGGGCCAGCAAACAGTTGCCCGACACCCATAGCAAATAAGAACCAAGTAATCGTATCTTGAGCTAAGGCATGTTCCACGTGAAACGCTTGCGAGATTTGTGGCAATGCAGGCAAGTAAATATCGATTGCCAACGGACTAAACAGTACCAACAAAGTCAGTAGAATCATTTGCTGTTTGCTTTGCACAGAAGACTCTTTCACAGAAGAAGTTACGCTCAAAATAGGTTCCAAAATTGAATAATAAAGAGCGTGCATGATAGAAGAATGCTGTTATTCGAACAAATGGCTTATAATCATCAGTAATATTCCTCAATGGAAAATCACATGAACATTGATAAATTAGCGCGAATTGACCTTAACTTGCTTGTTTGTTTACAAGTTCTTGGAGAGGAACTCAGCGTTACGCGCGCTTCTAACCGGCTGCATCTGAGTCAGTCTGCCGTCAGTAAGTCGCTGGCGAAACTACGCGAACAATTCGATGATCCACTTTTCATCCGAACCTCCCATGGACTAAAACCGACACCAAAAATGTTGTTTTTAAAGCCTAAATTGGAAACCTTGGTTGATCAGCTAGAGCTGATTACTCAGCCAGAGCAGTTTTCGCCTCAGTCGAGTGAATACCGATTCCATATTGCGGCTGTCGAAAGTGTCTACCCATTAATCCTGCCCCACTTTTTGCCAGCGATATTCATGCAGGGCCCAAATCTCAATATCAGTACCCACTCTTGGACAGACCAAACCTTTAAAAAGCTGCAAATGGGCGAGCTCGATATTGGTATCACAGGTAAAGATATCGATATCAACGATGCAAAATTAACCATGCTTCCACCAAAGGATATCTGCGAGCAAGAGATCTATCGCGATTCACAAATGTGTGTTGTTCGACGAGATCACCCTGTTCTAAAGCAGCCATGGAATTTGGAACGCTATCTAACCCTTCGACATGTACAAGTTCGCTGTGATGGCAGTGACCGCTGGCTGCTGGACTACCGCTTGGCTGACTTAGGTTATCAGCGTGATATTGCGATTACCGTCCCCGACTTTAACAGTGCCGCCAGCTTATGTAGCTATACAGACTTTGTGTTTACCGCGCCGAGCCATTTTACGCATCTGGTCGCCAAACATCTCGATTTGGTGGTACTGCCACTGCCTCTTGAGTTCCCGCCAATGGCTTATACGCTGTTCTGGCACAGAGACAGAGAAAACGACCCGGCACTCTCTTGGTTAAGGCAAATCATTCAGACGAAAACCTTACATTTGCGTTAAACAAATGCCCTATAACACTATTGATAAGATTAAGTTCAGCACATTTGCACACTCACTACAAAACGAGTAGCTTATCGGTTCACGTCCTGCACTACATAGATAGGCAAAGTGGGTATATCAAGAGAACGGATATATCGGCATCAGCTGAACAAAAGGACAATTATTAGGAGAATAGCAAGATGTACCAATCCATCTCCCAGCGTGTAACGGAAATTCGTAACTGGTTAACACGTAACGGTTTAGACGCACTCATTATTCCTCATGAAGATGAGTATCTTGGCGAATACGTACCAGAACACAACGAACGATTACATTGGTTAACTGGGTTTACTGGTTCAGCGGGTGCCGCTGTGATTACTCAAACCTCGGCAGCCATTTTTGTTGATGGCCGCTATACCGTTCAGGTTCGCAAGCAGGTTCTACAAGAACTGTTTGAGTACCGTCATCTGATTGAAGAACCGTATTTAGATTGGCTACAAAGTCATTTGCCTACAGGTAGCAAAGTGGGCTACGACCCAAGAATGCACCGTGCGAGTTGGTTAACGGCAACTCAAAGTAAACTTGCGGGCGAGCTAGAATTAGTTGCGACCGAAGGCAATGCTATCGACCAACTTTGGCATGATCGCCCTGCTCCTGTTGTCTCTGACATGCGTTTAATGAGTGATGAGCTGGTTGGTGTAAATAGCGCGACAAAACGTCAGCGTATTGCAGACATCTTGCGCTCTAAAAAAGCAGATAGCGCAGTGCTGACAGAATTAGACTCTATCTGTTGGCTGCTGAATATTCGTGGTCTAGACGTATCACGCTTACCAGTGTTGCTATCGCACGCCATTGTTCATTCTGACGCAAGTGTCGACTTCTTCCTTGATCCAACTCGATTAGCCGAGGGCTTTGAGAATCACGTTGGTGCAGGTGTACGAGTTCATCATCCAGATACGCTGCAAACAGAACTTGAGAAACTTTCAGGCAAGAAAGTCATTGTAGACCCAGCCACCAGCAACGCTTGGTTCACACTGACACTGCAGAATGTAAACGCTGAACTCATTAAAGACGCAGATCCTTGCTTGTTACCAAAAGCCGCAAAAAACGCGACTGAAATTAAAGGCATGAAAGCGTGTCATGTTCGCGATGGTGCTGCAATGGCGAAATTCCTATCTTGGCTAGACAGCGAAGTGGCGGCTGGCAAACTGCATAACGAAGCGCAACTGGCTGATAAGCTTCAAGCATTCCGCGAGCTTGACCCAACATTAGCAGACCTGAGCTTTGACACCATTTCAGCAGCAACCACGAATGCAGCTATGTGTCACTACAACCACATGAACCAACCAGAGCCAGGTAAGCTAGAAATGAACACGCTTTACCTTGTTGATTCTGGTGGCCAATATACCGATGGTACAACCGATATAACCCGTACCATTGCGATTGGTGAAGTCAGTGACGAAATGAAGCAACAGTTCACCTTGGTTCTAAAAGGTCATATTGCTTTGGCTAAAGCTCGATTCCCGAAAGGTACTTGTGGCCACCAACTTGATGTTTTAGCCCGCCAACATTTATGGGCAAACGGCTACGATTATGATCACGGTACGGGTCACGGTGTTGGTCACTTCCTCAGTGTTCACGAAGGGCCTCAACGTATTAGTAAAGTGTTTAACAACGTTGCCTTGCTACCTGGCATGGTGTTGTCGAACGAACCGGGTTACTACCGAGCTGACGGCTTTGGTATTCGTATCGAAAACTTAGAATTGGTTGTAGAAGTCGAAACCCAAGGCGACTTCCATGTTCATGGCTTCGAATCACTCACTCGCTGCCCTATTGATGTTCGCGCTATCAATGTCAACATGCTGACAAAACCTGAACTTAACTGGCTAAACGACTACCACCAAAAAGTGTGGGACGACGTTAGCCATCTAGTTGAAGGTGATGTTAAGCAGTGGCTAAAACAGGCAACTCAGCCAATCGCCCATTAATAACAATTCATTTACTTTTAAATCAATCCCTTAGTGAGAAATCACTAAGGGATTTTTTATTTCTAACTCGTCAATCAACGAAACAATCTTACTCTAATCATTTAATTATTTTTCAAATAATATAAACAACTGATTTTAAATAAATTAATCACGCAACCAAAACACACCCATGCAAAAACCCCTTCAATTTAATTTGAGATCTAACGATTATTTTGTTTAACTTATATTTAACTAATCGTTCAATTAAAAAAATTAAGGAGTGATTGTGCCTAAAGTTGGAATGCCTAGCATACGCAAACCACAACTCGTCAATGCCACTATGACAGTGATTGAACGTGTCGGTTTACACGCAGCAAGCATCGCATTAATTAGTCGCGAAGCAGGTGTATCCACAGGCATCATCAATCACTATTTTGGCGGTAAACATGGCTTGCTCGAAGAAACCATGCGCGCAATCTTGCGCGAGCACTCGGAAACAGTAATGCAATTACTGTCCGCTATTCCCAAACACCAACATCAAAAGCGTATCCATGCAATTGTTGAAGCTAACTTCTCTGATTTCCAAGCTTCCAACAAAGTTGCAAAAACATGGTTGGCATTCTGGTCTTACTCAATGCATGACCCGCAACTTCACCGCTTGCAACGCGTGAACGAAAAGCGACTCCTTTCTCATCTCACAATCGAACTCAAAGCCCTATTACCTCAGCAACAGGTTAAGCAGGTTGGACAAGGTATTGCCGCACTGATTGACGGTCTTTGGCTACGCGGCGCAATGAACCAAGAAGGTATCAACGCTCAACGAGCGCGCGCGTTAATTGGCGATTACTTAGAACTACAACTGGCGCAACACGCGCTAACAACTCGTTAGGTCTTCAAATGGAAAAAGCATCACTTTATATCGATGGTCGTTATCAACAGGCGTCATCGGGCGAAACTTTTATTAGCTATAACCCAGCAACCGGTGAACCTCTGGCCACTCTTGGTCAGGCTAATGAACAAGATGTTCAGGCAGCGGTAGATTCTGCCAAGCGTGGTTTTGCTGTTTGGTCGACAATGACAGCCGTAGAACGTAGCCGTATTCTGCTAAAAGCGGTGACAATCCTTAGAGAACGAAACGATGAACTGGCACTTCTAGAAGTATTGGATACCGGTAAACCAATCCAAGAAGCCAATTGCGTTGATATTGTGACTGGCGCAGATGTTATTGAATACTTTGCTGGTCTTGCACCTGCTCTTCAGGGCGAACAACAATCGCTTTCCGAGAGCCAGTTCTTTTATACACGTAAAGAACCACTAGGCATTTGTGCCGGTATCGGCGCTTGGAACTACCCGATTCAGATCGCCATGTGGAAGTCTGCGCCTGCTCTTGCTGCAGGTAACGCTATGATCTTCAAACCTTCAGAAGAGACACCGCTGACCGCTCTCAAGCTGGCTGAAATCTTTACTGAAGCGGGCGTACCTGATGGCGTATTTAACGTTGTTCAAGGTGATGGTCGTGTTGGCCAAATGCTGACAGCTCACCCAGACATCGCAAAAGTATCATTCACCGGTGAAACGGGTACTGGCAAAGCGGTAATGTCTGCCAGCGCTCAAAGTCTGAAATCCGTCACTATGGAACTGGGCGGTAAATCTCCGCTGATTATTTTTGACGACGCAAAGTTAGACCAAGCAGTATCAGGTGCAATGACTGCTAACTTCTACACTCAAGGCGAAGTGTGTACTAACGGTACTCGTGTTTTCGTTCATGAAAATATCTATGGCGACTTCATCGCTCAACTAAAAGCCCGCACGGAAAAACTGATCGTAGGCGATCCCCAAGATCCGAATACTCAAGTGGGTGCACTTATCTCTAAAGAACATTTAGCGAAGGTTCTTGAAGCCATCGAAAGCGCAAAAAACAGCGGCGCCAAATTGTTAACCGGCGGCTATCAAGTCACTGAAGGTGAGTTAGCCAAAGGTAACTTTGTTGCTCCAACCGTGTTTGTTGATTGCCAAGACGACATGGATTTCGTCCAGAAGGAAATCTTCGGTCCGGTAATGGCGGTGATTAAGTTTAGCGATGAAGACGAAGCGATTAAGCGAGCAAACGCGACCAACTATGGTCTTGCCGCTGGCGTATTTACACAGAATATCTCCCGCGCACACCGAGTAATCCACCAGCTGCAAGCGGGTATCTGCTGGATTAACACTTGGGGTGACTCCCCTGCGCCTATGCCTGTAGGTGGCTACAAGCTCTCAGGCGTTGGCCGTGAGAACGGCATCGAAACCTTAAGCCACTACACACAAACAAAAAGCATCCTGATTGAGCTGGATGACTATGTTGGAGCTTACGAGTAAGGAAGAATGATGAAACAACACTTTGATTATATTGTTATCGGTGCTGGTTCTGCAGGCTGCGTTTTAGCTGATCGCCTAACTGAAAGTGGCGAGCATTCTGTTTTGTTACTGGAAGCCGGAGGCAGCGATAAAAGCATTTTCATCCAAATGCCAACCGCTCTCTCATACCCTATGAATACACCTAAGTATGCATGGCAATTTGAATCTGTCGAAGAGCCGGGATTAGATGACCGCCAACTACACTGCCCTAGAGGAAAAGTGCTCGGTGGTAGTTCATCAATCAACGGTATGGTTTACGTTCGTGGGCATGCTTGCGACTTTGATGAATGGCAACAACACGGCGCTAACGGCTGGGATTACGCGTCTTGCTTACCTTACTTCAAGAAAGCTGAAAACTGGATTCATGGTGGCGATCAATACCGTGGCGATCAAGGCCCGTTAGCCACTTGTAACGGTAACGATATGGAACTTAACCCGCTCTATCAGGCATTTATTGATGCCGGAGAAGAAGCCGGTTATCCGACGACAAACGATTATAACGGTTATCAACAAGAAGGCTTCGGCCCGATGCATATGACGGTGGATAAAGGCGTACGAGCTTCAACTTCGAACGCTTACCTGCGCCGAGCGTTGAAACGCCCAAACCTGACTCTGCTTAAAAATGTACTGACACGTAAAATTGTTATCGAAAACGGCAAAGCAGTAGGTGTGGAGTTTGAGCATAAAGGTCAGGTCGAAACCGTATTTTCAAACAAAGAAGTGATTTCCAGTGCTGGCTCTATTGGCTCAGTACAGTTGTTACAGTTATCTGGTATTGGCCCTCGCGATGTATTGGAAAACGCGGGTGTCGAAGTAAAACATGAGCTACCCGGTGTCGGTCAGAATCTGCAGGATCACTTGGAAGTCTACTTCCAGTATCGCTGCGAAGAACCTATTACATTGAACAGCAAGCTAGGCCTTATCAGTAAAGGGATGATAGGCGCTGAATGGCTGCTTACCAAGCGCGGCCTTGGTGCGACAAATCATTTTGAATCTTGTGCGTTCATACGCTCTCGCGCAGGCTTAAAGTGGCCAAACATTCAATACCACTTCTTACCAGCAGCCATGCGGTATGATGGTCGTACAGCGTTTGATGGACACGGTTTTCAAGTACACGTTGGTCCGAACAAACCACTGAGTCGCGGTCAGGTCTGGATTCGTTCAAATGATCCAGCAGACAAACCAGGCATTTTGTTCCGTTATTTATCAGAGCAGCAAGATATTCAGGATTGGCGTGACTGTATCCGCTTAACCCGCGAGATCTTAGCTCAACCTACGTTAGATAAATACCGTGGTGATGAAATTCAACCGGGGTTCCATATCTCTTCAGATCAAGAGATCGATGAGTGGGTTAAACAGAATGTAGAAAGTGCTTACCACCCCTCTTGTAGCTGCAAAATGGGCGCAGACGACGACCCAATGGCCGTGCTCGACAACGAATGTCGCGTACGCGGTGTGCAATCACTGCGAGTGGTGGACTCATCGATTTTCCCAACCATTCCTAACGGTAACCTTAACGCTCCAACCATCATGGTTGCTGAGCGAGCGGCAGACATCATCTTAGGTAAAACTCTTCTTCCTCGTGAGCAAGCACCCGTGTGGATCGCAGAAAACTGGCAACAAGACCAGCGCGAAAACGCACCACGACGCTCATTGGACTCCCTTCAATCTTCGGAAATGAAAGATCAATAAGGAAATAAAACATGCGTAAAGTCATCACTCTTGCAGCAGCAACTATGCTGTCGTTCAACACCTATGCAAACACTTGTGAAACAGTCCGTTTCGCTGATGTCGGCTGGACTGACATCACAGCAACTACCGCTGTCACAACCGAACTTTTAAAAGGTTTGGGCTACCAAACCAAGACTGACCTACTTTCAGTACCAGTTACCTACTCCTCTATGGCCAATGGCGATATCGACGTTTTTCTAGGTAACTGGATGCCAACAATGGAAGGCGATATTGCCAAGTATCGTGATGCAGGAACGGTAGAAACTATTCGCGCCAACCTTGAAGGCGCGAAATACACCCTAGCCGTACCTAAATATGTTTATGACGCAGGCGTAACGTCATTTGCCGACATTGCAAAGCATGCTGATCAATTCAAAGACCGTATTTACGGTATCGAACCCGGTAACGATGGTAACCGACTCATTCAATCAATGATTGATAGCAACGCATTCGACCTAAAAGGTTTCAAACTGGTTGAGTCGAGTGAAGCGGGTATGGTTTCTCAGGTTAAGCGTGCCGTTCGCCGCAACGAATGGATTGCATTCCTCGGTTGGGCACCACACCCAATGAACAGCAATGTTGAGATGGAGTATCTCGCGGGTGGTGATGACTACTTCGGTCCTAACTACGGCGGTGCGAACGTTTATACCAACGTACGCAAAGACTACGTAGCACAGTGCCCGAACGTGGGTCAGTTACTTAACAACCTTTCATTTAGCCTTGATATGGAAAACGTTTTGATGGAAGCCATTCTTAACGAAAAGAAACAGCCATCAAAAGCGGCTCAGGAATGGCTGCGTGCTAACCCACAAGCTATCGAGCAGTGGTTACAGAAAGTCACCACTAAAGACGGAAAACCAGCGATAGAAGCGGTAACCGTATATTTGAACAAAGACGCTTAACAAACTGGTTGGCGGGGCTAAATGCCCTGCCACTAAATAAGGAATTCTCGTGAACATTATTACTGAGCATAAAATCCCATTAGGAAGTTGGATGGAAACCGGGGTCGACTGGCTCACCATTAATGCCTCTGGTTTCTTTGATACCATTTCATTCTTACTTGAAAGCATCATTATGTTGTTGGTTGATGTATTTAAATGGATGCCACCAGCCGCTCCTATTCTTTTAACCGCCGCTATTGCGTGGTGGTTGCACCGCAGTGTTTCGTTAGTTGTGTTTATCATCGCAGCCCTGTTGCTGATCTTAAACCTTGGCTACTGGCAAGAAATGCTGGAAACCTTTGTTATGGTTTTCTCCGCGACAACGATTTCCGTATTAATTGGCGTCCCACTCGGAATCATGGCGGCACACCGTCCATGGGTTTACACCCTGATGCGTCCTATTTTGGATTTGATGCAGACAGTTCCTACTTTCGTCTATCTGATCCCTACACTGGTATTGTTTGGTTTGGGTGTCGTTCCGGGACTGATTTCTACCATCATCTTTGCCATTGCAGCGCCGATTCGTTTGACTTACTTGGGAGTTACCCGTGTACCGGAAGAACTGATTGAAGCCGGTAAAGCGTTTGGTGCTAACCGCACAAAACTGCTCTACAAAGTCGAACTTCCTGCCGCTCTGCCAAGCATCATGGCGGGTATTACCCAATGCATCATGCTATCACTGTCGATGGTTGTGATTGCAGCCTTAGTCGGCGCAGATGGCTTAGGTAAGCCAGTTGTTCGCGCATTAAACACGGTAAACATTTCGCAAGGTTTCGAAGCGGGTTTAGCGATTGTACTTGTCGCCATCATTCTGGATCGCCTGTGTAAAGCACCAAACAGCAAAGAGGTATCATAATGAAAACCATTAATATCGAAAATCTGGATGTCGTGTTTGGTGACCAAACAGCCGCTGCAACAGAGCTACTGGATCAAGGTAAAACTCGTCAGGAAATTATCGATGCGACAGGTTTAGTTGTTGGCGTCGATAACGTAAGCCTTGATGTAAACCAAGGTGAAATCTGTGTTCTTATGGGTTTATCGGGTTCCGGCAAATCGAGCTTACTACGAGCAATTAACGGGCTTAACCCAATTACTCGTGGTTCTCTAGTGGTTCAGGACAAAGAGCAAAGCATCGATTTAGCCACATGTAATGAAACAACTCTGCGAGAACTACGAACTAATAAAGTCTCTATGGTGTTCCAGAAGTTTGCGCTCATGCCTTGGCTAAGTGTTTTGGACAATGTTGCCTTTGGTCTTGAAATGCAGGGGCTAGCTAAAAAGGAACGTCGATCTCGTGCACGTGAAAAACTGGAAATGGTTGGACTTGCAGAATGGGAAGATAAGCTTCCACATGAGCTGTCAGGCGGCATGCAACAACGCGTTGGCTTAGCACGAGCGTTCGCGATGGATAGCGATATTCTGTTAATGGATGAACCCTTCTCTGCGCTTGATCCATTGATTCGATCGCAACTTCAGGATGAGCTACTCAGCCTACAAAAACGCTTAAACAAAACCATTGTGTTTGTTAGCCACGATTTAGATGAAGCACTGAAAATTGGATCTCGTATCGCCATTATGGAATCAGGAAAGCTGATCCAATATGGTAAGCCAGAAGAGATTGTTCTCAAGCCGAAGACTCAGTACGTCCAAGATTTCGTTTCTCACACCAACCCATTAAATGTCCTTAAAGGACGCTCTTTAATGAACAGTTGTGATGAACTTAAGCAAGAATCTGGTCGCTGGCAGATATGCCAACAAGCTGATGTTTGGATAGAGAAAAACGACAACAAATGGAATGTATCTTCTTCGCCAAAACTGAAGCTGATTGAATGGAACGAACAGACTAAGTTCGAAGAATTAACCAGTGATTCACTTGTAGTAGCTTCACCAGATATCGAAATGCGTGATGCTATCGAAATTCGCTACCATACTGGTAACCCTATTGTGTTGATAGAGAATGGAGAGTTAGTCGGAACGTTAAGTGACCATGACTTCTACCACGCTCTACTTGGTAAGTATCAGCAAGAGCAAGCTGCTTAGATTAGTAGATTTAGTTCTATAAGAAAAAGGCGACTTTATGGTCGCCTTTTTATGTTTCACGTGAAACATCTTTTGTCTCTATTCTTCTCTCTATCTCAAGATCTCAATCGCTCAAATCGAATAGTCAGGGGATGCTTTTATCCTGAATAGGCAAAATGCCAATCCTGCCACACTGCTTCCAGCCCTTTGCTCTTCATCGCCAACGCCACATCATTTGCAGAGCGTTCGTCACTAATCGCAAACTGCTCCAGCTCAACATTCGAATTCGCGTAACCACCGGGTTGAGTTTTCGAAGCAGCAGAAATGCTAGTGATACCGAGCACTGAAACGTTGTCTCTAAAACTAGCAGACTCACGTGTCGATAGAGAGAGTTCTACTTCTCCATTCCATAATCGATAAGCACAAATGAGCTGAACAAGCTGTTTATCACTCATAACAGATTTGGGCTGCATGGCTCCGGCACACGGTCTTAATCGTGGAAAGGAAATCGAGTATCGGCTTTGCCAATACGTTTTTTCCAGATAGTCGATATGCGCAGCTACATGGAAGCAGTCCGTTCGCCAATCTTCCAAACCAATCAACGCCCCTAGCCCAATTTTATCGATACCCGCTTTGGCTAACCGCTCCGGTGTGTCTAGGCGATATAGAAAGTCCATCTTCTTACCACGTAAATGATGCTTGCTATAAGTCGACGGATGATAGGTCTCTTGATAAACCATGACTGCATCTAAACCTAACGTTTTTAGTTCCGCATACTCCGCTTGATCTAGGGGCTGAACTTCCATAGCCAGATAGTTAAATGAAGACTTAATCAGAGGAACGGTTCTTCGAAAATAATCCATTCCTACTTTGGTTTCATGTTCGCCAGTGACCAGCAAAACACTATCAAATCCCATTTTTTTAATCGCTTCTACTTCAGCCTCTATCTCATCATCAGTTAAGGTTTTACGTTTGATACGATTGCCCATTGAAAACCCACAATAGGTACAATCGTTAGAACATAAATTTGATAGATAGAGCGGAACATAGAATGACATGGTATTACCGAAGCGCTGGCGAGTTTTCAGGTAAGACTGTTGCGCCATTTGCTCTAAGTATGGTTCTGCAGCAGGAGAGATTAGCGCTTTAAAATCTTCAAGATTTCGCTTTGACTTGCTTAACGCCAGTTCGACATCCTGAGAGGTTTTACTGTATATAGAGAGCTTGATATCATCCCAGTCGAGTTGTTTAAATCGCTCTAGAAAGCTCATCACGCGCCTCCCAGAAACTCTGTAAACGGACTTGACGCTACAGCGTGATTTACCTGACCAGCCAATCCACTTTCAAAAGCAATTCGCCCCGCCTCCACTGCCAGTTTAAATGCTTTGGCCATGGCAATCGGATCACCCGCAGTAGCAATTGCGGTATTCACCAATACAGCGTCCGCCCCTAGTTCCATTGCTAATGCAGCGTCTGAGGGTGCGCCAATTCCAGCATCAACAATGACAGGAACATTCGCCTGGTCGATGATAATTTCGAGGAATTCACGGGATACCAATCCCTTGTTGGTACCGATAGGTGCTCCCAACGGCATAACAGCAGCACAGCCAACCTCTTCCAACCTTTTACACAGAACAGGGTCTGCATGGCAGTATGGCAATACAATAAAGCCATCTTTTACCAGCTGCTCGGCGGCCAACAACGTTTCTATTGGGTCTGGCATCAGATACTTTGGATCTGGATGAATTTCCAATTTAAGCCAATTTGTGCCAAGTGCTTCACGAGCCAAATGCGCGGCAAAAATGGCGTCTTTTGCTGACTTAGCACCTGATGTATTTGGTAATAGATTCGCACCAGCTTCTATTAGCGGAGACAAAATATCATCGTCACGAGTCTCAAGATTCACTCGCTTGAGGGCCATAGTAACCAATTCAGATTCGCAAGCTTGAATAGCTTTCGCCATAGTATCGCGGTTAGAAAACTTGCCAGTACCGGTGAGTAGCCTTGAGCGAAATGTTTTATCCGCAATTGTTAGTACATTTTGACCTGAAAGACTGTTGTTCGACATAACGTTAGCCTCCTGCTATCGCTTGAAAAAGAGAGATTCGGTCCCCTTCATTGAGCACCTGAGATGACCACAAGCCTTTAGGGATAATTTGATCATTGATGGCAAAGACACAACCAACTGCGGGTAAATCTAATTGCTGTTGCAAAGAAGTAAGCGTGGTTTGCTGATTGATCTGCTGAACAATGCCATTAACGGTTACAGTGATGGACATATCACCCCCATTGTTATTGGTATTGGCTTCTTTGGCTGCGCAGACTTCACAATCAGGATCTGCCATCAACTGCCACTTTTGCCAATCTAGGTGTTTAGCGTCGAACGTCATTAACTGATGAGTTTTAAACTCAGGCAACTCAACCAAATATTGAATGGCCAACAAGGCTTGTAGATTGCCAATCGTTCCGACTACCGGACCGATAATCCCAAGGTCACTGCATTTCCCCAGTTGATCGGTATAGTCGCGAGGAACCATACAGGCATAGCAGCCAGTTGCTTTGTTTGGTGCGGCAAAATCAAAAGCGATAACCTGACCACTCCAACCAATTGCAGCGCCTGATATAAGTGGAAGCTGACACTCAAAGCACACCTGATTAACAAGATGTCGAGTCTCTAGGTTATCCGAACAATCCAACACCACATCCGCCATAGACACTTCCAAAGGCAACAGATTCTTATCAGCTCGTCGTTGTACCGTTCGAATATGACACTCTGGATTTAAAGCTCGTAGTTGTTGCGCTAATGCATCTACTTTTGGTGTTGATACATGTTGGTTACGAAATGCGATTTGACGAGACAAGTTAGAAACTTCTACCTCATCATCATCACAAAGAACCAGCTTTCCGACTCCTGCAGCAGCTAGGTATAGAGCAGCAGAGTTACCTAAGCCTCCACAGCCGATGATTAGTACAGAAGAGTCACACAGTTTTTGTTGCCCTGATTCACCAATCTCAGGTAAGCATACTTGGCGTTGATATCGTAAAAAGGCATTGTCAGATAACATCGAACACCTCCTGTCTATTCGAGGTGCGGCTAAACTTTGACTGCAACTCTCTTACGTTATCTTCCACATTTTTTGCTTCGGTAATCGCTCTGACCACAGCAATGCTTGAAACACCTTGATCGAGCACTTGCTGAATATTGTCTAAATCAATACCGCCAATCGCGACACTTGGTACTCCGATGGATTTGCCATAAGGCATACTATCAAGCAGCTTTTGATAAAGACTCAATCGTACTAAGCCTTGTGGTTTTGATGGCATTTGCTTAGTAGTGGTAGGAAATATATGTCCAAGGGCGATGTAGCTCGGTGATAGCTGATGGATACGTAGCAACTCAAAATAGCCATGAGTGGATAACCCCAATGCCACCCCACTATCTGCGATAAGCTCCAAATCCGCGTCTAGTACATCTTCTTGACCAAGGTGAACACCAAAAGCATTGTGCTTCAAAGCCAACTGCCAATAATCATTAATAAACACTTGTGCCTTGTGTTCTCTACCCAACTGGATAGCTTTAGCGATTTGTTGTTCTAAACTTGGCTCACTCGGGTCTTTAATCCGTAGTTGTATGGTTTTAATTCCCAACTTAAGCAATCTTTCAATCCATTCAACATTGTCAACGACTGGGTATAGACCCAATGATTGTTTACCTAGAGTGGTGAAACCTGTTTGAGCAATAGAAACTGCAGGTTGCTCAATAAACGGAAAATGTTGGAACTGTGTCGGCCATGTTTCACGTGAAACATTCATTGCAGCCCGACTCAAAACAAGGGCATCTTCCAGAGGAAAATCGAGAGCGAGAGAAGCTACAACCCAGGCAAAATGATGCCAAGATTGATTCGTAGATAAGGTATGACTATGAATCAAGAGCGTTGTTTCATCTAGATGAAGCCAGCTATCTACCAGACGTTCATCATAAGAAATGCCAATTTGAACAAGATTAGGTAGATAAACCTCTTGAGGTTCTCCCCCGTAGAGGAACGTCAGTTTACTCTCTAGATCACCGTCGCAACTTAATTCAAATAAATTGCTGTATAAACGAGAAGTCTCTGTATCAACAAGTTCAATACATTGGGTCGGGCTTACGCCCAACTCAATGTGACTGATATTGAAACCCTGCTCAGCTGCGAGCAGCAAAACTTGTTGAACTTCTCCCGTAAACTCAAGGCAATGAGATGGGATAAGTATCTTCACAAGTTACTCCTCCGTAACGACAGAGTTCTGTTTGACTGCTGGATGGTAAAGCTCAGAACCTGACTGCAAAAACTCCTGAGATTTTTGACGCATACCTTGATCCACTTGTTCAAATAGCAGTGGGTCATCCAGCATTTTGATTTCGATGGCTTGATCAGCGGCAACTTGCTCTTTGTTATTCGCGTATTCCCTAACCTCTTGTGAGATCTTCATTGAACAGAACTTAGGACCACACATAGAACAGAAATGAGCAACTTTCCCAGACTCTTGAGGAAGTGTTTCGTCATGGAAGGCTCGCGCCGTAACTGGATCGAGAGACAGGTTGAACTGGTCTTCCCAACGGAATTCGAAACGAGCTTTTGACAAAGCGTTATCGCGAACTTGAGCGCCTGGATGCCCTTTAGCAAGGTCAGCAGCGTGAGCAGCAAGCTTATAAGTAATAAGCCCTGTTTTTACATCTTCTTTGTTAGGAAGTCCTAAATGCTCTTTTGGCGTGACATAGCAAAGCATGGCACAGCCATACCAACCAATCATGGCAGCGCCGATACCAGACGTAATATGATCATAGCCGGGTGCAATATCTGTCGTCAGAGGACCAAGAGTATAGAAAGGCGCTTCGTGGCAATGCTTCAGCTGCTCTTCCATGTTCTCTTTAATCATATGCATCGGAACATGACCAGGGCCTTCGATAATAACCTGAACATCATATTCCCAAGCGATTTTGGTTAACTCGCCAAGTGTTCTTAACTCAGCGAACTGCGCTTCATCATTCGCATCAGCAACCGAGCCTGGGCGTAAACCATCACCTAACGAAAGCGAAACATCATACTTCGCACAGATTTCGCAAATCTCTCTGAAGTGGGTATAAAGGAAATTTTCCTGATGATGAGCCAGACACCATTTAGCTATGATTGAGCCGCCACGAGAGACAATACCGGTTACGCGTTTAGCAGTCATAGGTACGTATCGAAGAAGCAAACCAGCATGAATCGTGAAGTAATCGACCCCCTGCTCCGCTTGTTCAAGTAAGGTATCGCGCATCACTTCCCAAGTCAGGTTTTCAGCTACACCGTTTACCTTTTCCAGAGCTTGATACATAGGAACAGTACCAATCGGAACCGGGCTGTTACGTAATATCCACTCACGTGTTTCGTGAATATTTCTGCCAGTAGAAAGGTCCATAACCGTATCAGCACCCCAACGAGTCGCCCATACTAGCTTTTCTACTTCTTCTTCAATTGAAGAGCTCACAGACGAATTACCAATGTTGGCGTTTACTTTCACTAAGAAGTTACGGCCTATAATCATAGGTTCAGATTCTGGGTGGTTGATATTACATGGAATCACCGCGCGCCCTTCAGCCACTTCTTTGCGCACGAATTCTGGAGTTATGTCTTTTGGCAGATTTGCACCAAAACTCTGTCCTGAATGCTGCTGGTTGAGTTGTTCATCTTGGTAACGGCGATTACCCATGTTCTCTCGCAGCGCGATAAACTCCATTTCAGGAGTAATAATACCCTGACGAGCATAATGCAGTTGAGTAACGCGTTTCCCCTCTTTGGCACGACGAATCGAAGGCAAATTGCCATAGCGCAGCTCGTCCAATGTTTCATCTGATAGACGCTCTTGAGCGTATTCAGAGCTCATCGATTGCAGAACTTCAGTATCGTTTCGCTCTTCAACCCAGCCAGCTCTTAGCTTAGGTAACCCGCTATATAAATCGATTTCATGTTCAGGATCGGTATAAACACCAGAAGTGTCGTAAACACAAATTGGTTCGTTAGGCTCAAATATCGGAGCTTCTTTGCTTCCTCCGATTAAGCTATCAGCAAGTGAAATCTCACGCATCGGTACGCGTAAATCGGCACGAGAGCCAACGACATAGGTCTTACTAGAATTTGGATAAGGTTGAACTGAGAGGTTCTCGATAAACTGTTTTGCTTCCAGTCTTGCTTGTTTGCGACTCGACATAGCATTTTCCTTGTATTGTTTTTAGGGATAAATGCTTGGCGGAAAAATGTGTCAATAAGAGATGAGTAGACGGATCTTAGGTTTGGGGCTTATCGCCAACCAATCTAGAAAGAGGCTCTTCTCTTGTTCCCTTCGCTGGTATTAACCAGATCAGGTTCAACGGATCCCGAATAAACGGTCTCAGCCTTATGGCACTCCGACAAGTGAAACGATTATAGATAAAGAAACTTAGTTAACCAAGAACAAAAGTAGAGTTTTTAATCAACCTTTTATTAACCATTGATAAGCAAGCCAAGCGGCTGAAATGCTCAACAATACATTTAGTAGCACGTTAAAACCCATTTTCACAAACGCACCTTGCTGCATAAGAAGTACGTTATCCATTGAGAAAGTAGAAAACGTAGTCAGTGCACCAAGAAAACCTAAACCGATAATTTGTCGCCAAGGATAAGGAGCCAGCCACTCATTCTCTACTGCAGCGATCAGCAACCCCATAATAAATGAGCCGACCACGTTAACGGTTAACGTACCATATGGGAAAGATCGTCCGAATAAAGTGACACACATTTCTGATACTAAGTATCGAGAACACGCACCGATCGCACCACCGATCGCAATAAGACCCAAAATTGAAAATTGCCCCATGTACCCTCCCAAAATCATTTCAGCCATTGTACTGATTTATTGAGCACAAAAGAGTCAAAAATGATGAAAATAATGTTCTCATAATAAGAGGAATTACCCTCTATAACTGAATAGTTTTAAAAAGTTACAGGAGTCACTTTAAGCAACTTCGATGTATCCCATCAAACCCGTTTTCATGTGTTCAATCACATGACAGTGATACATCCATCGACCTGGGTTGTCGGCAACGAACGCCGCCTTCGCTGAGCCATTTTTTCCAAGCAATACTGTATCTGTATGAAAAGGAGCATCGACAGGTTTTCCATCCAACTCTAACACGGTAAACGTATGTCCATGTAAGTGAATAGGATGATGATACTGCGTGACATTTTTGAGATTAAAAATATACGTTTTGCCAAGTTCTAAACTAGCGAGTGGTGCAGGAATATTATTGGCGCTCATTCCTTCCCAAGCTCGTTTGTTCATCAGCCAAAAATTAGGTACAGCATGCCCACTTTCATCAGCAGGAGAAACGGCACCTTCCCACTCAAAAACGAAGTCTATGGATTGAGCATTGGCCAAATCAATCTTAGGAATCGGATTGAGAGGCAAAACTGGGATCTCGGTGTCTTCGGGTAGCTTTGATTGCTGACATTTAAATTCACACAGTGGGAACGGGAATTTTCCTTTCATCTGGCGCACGTAAACCACATTTCCAGCCTTAGGCGCAATAAAAGCGATGTCCACTCTCATTCCCGGCCCAATCTTATGCTCTTTTAAAGGATAAGGCGTTTTAATCGGATTACCATCAATAGCCACTACCCACGCTTCAGCACCTTCAACAGCAATTGGATAAGTAATCGTGTTGTCGACATTAGCAATTCTCAATCTGACACTGGCATTTTGCTGCACATCGTAACTAGGATTGTGAATACCATTTACCGTTCCCCACTCCCCCGGAGTACCCATGCGAGCGCTGTAGCGTGGAATCATCAAGTCCTTCCATTGGCCTTTTTTATCAAGATGCCAATGTTTAAGAACTAACTCATGTTCTTGATCGAAAGTGACTGGCTGCGCTTCTTCCACCACGATAAGACCAACCAGTCCCATCCCCAGTTGTTTTACGCTGTTCATATGAGGGTGATACCAGAAGGTGCCCGCATCCGGTGGAGTAAACTCATAAACGAATGTCTCTCCGGGCATAATCGGCCTCTGGCTTAGAAATGGAACACCATCCATACCAATAGGTATACGCAAACCATGCCAATGGATTGTTGTCGCCTCATCAAGTTTGTTGGTAAAACGAATGGTCACTTTTTCCCCCTGACGACAGCGTATTGTCGGAGCAGGTATTGAACCGTTGAAGCCAAGAACAGGAGTTACATAACCCGGAACGATCTCAGCAGAAGAAGCTTCCGCTGTAAGTTCATAAACATATCTTTCCTGATCAGTTCGAATCAATGAACAGGCAGGTAATAACGTAGATAGCCCAAGAGCTGAACTAACTGAAAGAAAACGACGACGAGTAATATCCATTTCTGCCTCAGGTAAAGCAACACAACAAAGTGTTAATAAAACTTATTCTCATCACAATGTAAACAACAGTGGACATTAAATCGCTCTAGCCCATCTATTTTTTAATGATGCAGTTCCTGCCGTTGCGTTTCGCCATATACAGCGCCGAATCCGCTTTGCTGAATAAACTGTGTAGAGTGTCACCGTTACTAACTTCGCTATAACCAACACTGATAGTAACGGGGTTAGGAAGCATTAAGGAGGCTTTGGTTTCAACAGCCTTACGTATCTCTTCTAAAAGCGTTTTAACACTCTCAGAATCGCTCTGAGAAAGAAAAAGAACAAACTCTTCGCCACCGTAACGACCAATCAGATCTTGCTGTCCCATAAATGATTTAAGGATGTTAGAGACTGCAATAAGCGTATTGTCACCAACATCGTGCCCAAAAGAGTCATTTACCTTCTTGAAATGGTCGATATCAACAACTGCGATGACGCCTCGAGAGCCAGAATTGGATAAAGATTGAGAAATACGTTCATTGATATAGCGCCTATTGTACAACCCCGTCAGTTCATCACGGATAGAGCGCTCGTAATGCCAATCGATCTGCTTAAACAAAAACAGCGACAATAATGAACCAAGCAAAAAGAAACATACAATGTTCTGAGTTACAACAACGGCCACACGATAGTAATCAGGACTGTTAGTTATTCCCAAAGCGATAGTTGGAAAGCTAGCGGCAACCATACAAACCACAGCAGAGAGCGCCAACATGCGCTCACCTCTTCCGTTTTGGTGACGATGCCGATAACAAACCCAATATGCAGGGAGATAAACCATAATAAAGTTCAAGAAAGCTAACTGAACTCTTAACTGAAGGGTTCCGGGCCAGTAATAGTAAACTACGTACTGAACAGCCGTATAAGCAAGAACATGGATAACAGCAAGCTTCCATAGCCAAGACTTTATTGGTTTCTTATACCAGCTTAGAGTGCCAAATAAGAGCAGATAAGCCACGCTCATATAGAGCGCATTATTAATTAATACAGAATAGCCAAGAGGAACCCAAGAGCGGATAGCCATTGCAAAAAAAGCAGAACCTAACAACAGAAAAAATAAGAAAAAGTACGATGCAGAGAGTCTTTGATAACCAGACAAACCACTACGAATTTGTAATAAGAACAAACATCCAACAACACTGCAGAGAATATTGTTTAAGACGCTAGCAAAGATAATTAGATCGGAGGCTGAGTAAATCACGGTATGGCGTTTATGTAAGCAAGTGGGGCGATAATATCACCGATATTAATGATAACAAAGTAACCAATTAGGTAAGCATATTTTCATTACTGTTGTAGAAGCCTACGATCCACTGGCTAATATCACCTACTACTCAATAAATCCCTATTATCCAAATAATACCAATCTAAGTAAAAATGTGATCTAATTGAGGCCATCCAACAATAAAACTGATTCTCTATGGATAGCCTCAATAATATCGACTTTAAAAAGCTCGCAAGCCAGCAGAAATCCATCCAGATGAAAATGAGACTGCTGGCCCTCGCTCATTTCAAAGATGGGCAATCACGCACACAAATCGCCAAGTTTCTCAAGGTAAGTCGAACCAGTGTCAATAAGTGGGTTCAAGCTTTTCTTGAAGAAGGGCTGGAAGGGCTACAAGAAAAGCCAAGAACTGGAAGACCGCCATTCTTAACTTCCGAGCAAAAAGAGCAATTGAGCCAATACATAAAAGATAAAGCCAATGATACACAAGGCGGACGACTGACTGGTGCCGACATCCACGCTTATATTGTGAAAGAATTCGGCCAGCACTACCACCCTGATTCTATCTATTACCTGCTCGACCACATGGGCTTTTCATGGATAACTTCCCGCTCAAAACACCCCAAACAATCTCAACAAACACAAGACGATTTTAAAAAAATTCAAAATCGAAACGATCCTTAAGATCCCGGGACATATAGCTTTAGAGTGTGTCGATGTCTGGTTTCAGGACGAAGCCAGATTTGGGCAACAAAACACGACCACACGTTTATGGGCTGAAAAAGGAACTCGCCCAAGAGCCGTGAAGCAACAACAATTTGAGTATGCCTATCTGTTCGGTTCAGTCTGTCCCAGCAAAGGAATTGGTGAGGCTATCGTTGTCCCTTGGGTTAGTAAAGACATCATGATAGAGCACTTAAAACAAATATCGGCAGTCACGGAGAAGGGACGTCACGCCGTCGTTGTTATGGATGGGGCAGGATGGCATACAGAAGACATTACCAATGACTTTAAGAATGTCAGTGTCATCAAACTTCCCCCTATTCTCCAGAGCTAAACCCTATCGAACAAGTATGGAGTTGGTTGAGGCAACGCTATTTAGCCAACCAATCTTTTACTGATTACGACGATATCATCGCCAAAATCTGCGATGCATGGAATCGTTTTTTGGATAGCCCTAAAAGAGTCACCAAAATGTGCTCAAGAAGATGGATAGACCTGACCAGTTAATTTTCCAGATTGGTATAACAGGTGCATAAAAGCCCCAGTCTTTCGACTGAGGCTTCTAGTAATGGCAGGAGTGGAGAGATTCGAACTCCCAACACACGCTGATTTTTGGTGTTGGCGGAATCCGCTGCTCTGCCAATTGAGCATTACAGCAACTATCCAAACGACAGATGTGAAAAAGCCCCAGTTTATCGACTGAGGCTACTGATAATGGCAGGAGTGGAGAGATTCGAACTCCCAGCACGCACTGATTTTTGGCATTGGCGGAATCCGCTGCTCTATCAATTGAGTGTTACAGCAACTAGCCAAACGACAGATGTGAAAAAGCCCCAGTCTATCGACTGAGGCTTCTAATAATGGCAGGGGTGGAGAGATTCGAACTCCCAACACGCGGATTTGGAATCCGCTGCTCTGCCAATTGGAGCTACACCCCTGCAGAATTTCTATTCTCTAGATTTGCAAAAACCTCAGCTTTTCAGCTGAGGTTCTTTAAATAAGTGGCGGAGCGGACGGGACTCGAACCCGCGACCCCCGGCGTGACAGGCCGGTATTCTAACCAACTGAACTACCGCTCCGCATTGGTTAGCGCTTGGTGCTAAATAAAAGCCTGGCGATGTCCTACTCTCACATGGGGAGACCCCACACTACCATCGGCGCTAATTCGTTTCACTTCTGAGTTCGGCATGGAATCAGGTGGGTCCAAATCGCTATGGTCGCCAAGCAAAATTTTAAAATTCGGAAAGCTGTTAATGTTCTCTACACATTCAATTCTGTTCTTGCTTTGAGCCCACAAAACCCCTTGGGTGTTGTATGGTTAAGCCTCACGGGCAATTAGTACAGGTTAGCTCAATGCCTCACAGCACTTACACACCCTGCCTATCAACGTTCTAGTCTCGAACAACCCTTTAGGACACTTAAAGTGCCAGGGAGAACTCATCTCAGGGCTTGCTTCCCGCTTAGATGCTTTCAGCGGTTATCAATTCCGAACTTAGCTACCGGGCAATGCTACTGGCGTAACAACCCGAACACCAGAGGTTCGTCCACTCCGGTCCTCTCGTACTAGGAGCAGCCCCCTTCAATTCTCCAACGCCCACGGCAGATAGGGACCGAACTGTCTCACGACGTTCTAAACCCAGCTCGCGTACCACTTTAAATGGCGAACAGCCATACCCTTGGGACCGACTTCAGCCCCAGGATGTGATGAGCCGACATCGAGGTGCCAAACACCGCCGTCGATATGAACTCTTGGGCGGTATCAGCCTGTTATCCCCGGAGTACCTTTTATCCGTTGAGCGATGGCCCTTCCATTCAGAACCACCGGATCACTATGACCTGCTTTCGCACCTGCTCGAATTGTCATTCTCGCAGTCAAGCGGGCTTATGCCATTGCACTAACCACACGATGTCCAACCGTGTTTAGCCCACCTTCGTGCTCCTCCGTTACTCTTTGGGAGGAGACCGCCCCAGTCAAACTACCCACCAGGCACTGTCCTCGACCCGGATGACGGGTCTGAGTTAGAACATCAAACATACAAGGGTGGTATTTCAAGGACGGCTCCACACAAACTAGCGTCTGCGCTTCAAAGCCTCCCACCTATCCTACACATGTAGGTTCAATGTTCAGTGCCAAGCTGTAGTAAAGGTTCACGGGGTCTTTCCGTCTAGCCGCGGGTACACTGCATCTTCACAGCGATTTCAATTTCACTGAGTCTCGGGTGGAGACAGCGTGGCCATCATTACGCCATTCGTGCAGGTCGGAACTTACCCGACAAGGAATTTCGCTACCTTAGGACCGTTATAGTTACGGCCGCCGTTTACCGGGGCTTCGATCAAGAGCTTCGACCGAAGTCTAACCCCATCAATTAACCTTCCGGCACCGGGCAGGCGTCACACCGTATACGTCATCTTACGATTTTGCACAGTGCTGTGTTTTTAATAAACAGTTGCAGCCACCTGGTATCTGCGACTCTCATCAGCTCCATCCGCGAGGGACTTCACCGTCAAGAGCGTACCTTCTCCCGAAGTTACGGTACCATTTTGCCTAGTTCCTTCACCCGAGTTCTCTCAAGCGCCTTGGTATTCTCTACCCGACCACCTGTGTCGGTTTGGGGTACGATTCCTTACAATCTGAAGCTTAGAGGCTTTTCCTGGAAGCATGGCATCAATGACTTCACTACCGTAGTAGCTCGACATCGTGTCTCAGCCTTAAAGAGAGCCGGATTTACCTAACTCTCAAGCCTACGCACTTGAACCTGGACAACCGTCGCCAGGCCCACCTAGCCTTCTCCGTCCCCCCATCGCAATTGTAAGAAGTACGGGAATATTAACCCGTTTCCCATCGACTACGCCTTTCGGCCTCGCCTTAGGGGTCGACTCACCCTGCCCCGATTAACGTTGGACAGGAACCCTTGGTCTTCCGGCGAGGAGGTTTTCACCCCTTTATCGTTACTCATGTCAGCATTCGCACTTCTGATACCTCCAGCATGCTTTACAACACACCTTCAACGGCTTACAGAACGCTCCCCTACCCAATACAATAAATTGCATTGCCGCAGCTTCGGTTGATTACTTAGCCCCGTTACATCTTCCGCGCAGGCCGACTCGACTAGTGAGCTATTACGCTTTCTTTAAATGATGGCTGCTTCTAAGCCAACATCCTAGCTGTCTGAGCCTTCCCACATCGTTTCCCACTTAGTAATCATTTGGGACCTTAGCTGGCGGTCTGGGTTGTTTCCCTCTCCACGACGGACGTTAGCACCCGCCGTGTGTCTCCCGGATAGTACTTACTGGTATTCGGAGTTTGCAAAGGGTTGGTAAGTCGGGATGACCCCCTAGCCTTAACAGTGCTCTACCCCCAGTAGTATTCGTCCGAGGCGCTACCTAAATAGCTTTCGGGGAGAACCAGCTATCTCCGAGTTTGATTGGCCTTTCACCCCTAGCCACAAGTCATCCGCTAATTTTTCAACATTAGTCGGTTCGGTCCTCCAATTGATGTTACTCAATCTTCAACCTGCCCATGGCTAGATCACTCGGTTTCGGGTCTATATCCAGAGACTGAACGCCCAGTTAAGACTCGGTTTCCCTACGGCTCCCCTATACGGTTAACCTTGCCACTGAATATAAGTCGCTGACCCATTATACAAAAGGTACGCAGTCACCCCACGAAGAGGCTCCTACTGCTTGTACGTACACGGTTTCAGGTTCTATTTCACTCCCCTCACAGGGGTTCTTTTCGCCTTTCCCTCACGGTACTGGTTCACTATCGGTCAGTCAGGAGTATTTAGCCTTGGAGGATGGTCCCCCCATATTCAAACAGGATATCACGTGTCCCGCCTTACTCGTTTTCACTTAAAATGACATGTCGGTTACGGGGCTATCACCCGGTATCGCGGCACTTTCCAGAGCCTTCACCTGTGTCATTAAAAGCTTAAGGGCTAATCCAATTTCGCTCGCCGCTACTTTCGGAATCTCAATTGATTTCTTTTCCTCGGGGTACTTAGATGTTTCAGTTCTCCCGGTTCGCCTCATTAACCTATGTATTCAGTTAATGATACTCACTTATGTGAGTGGGTTTCCCCATTCGGAAATCGTAGACTCAAGTGGCTTTTACTGCCTTATCTACGCTTATCGCAAGTTAATACGTCCTTCATCGCCTCTGACTGCCAAGGCATCCACCGTGTACGCTTAGTCACTTAACCATACAACCCCAAGAGGTCTTATGTATGGCAAACAACCAAGGTTTAGTTGTCTCTCATTATTTGAATGAGCGAGAGACATTTCGATTTTGCCGGACTCAAATATGAATACTTACTTATAAAGTAAGATTCCCAAGAACACTTGAATGTGTATTGGTACCTAAATGACTATGTCATCTAGGATTTGAGAACTTTTAATAGTTAATAATTAATCAAATTATTAACTGTCAGCTTTCCAAATTGTTAAAGAGCAAGAGTTTTTATAAACAAAGAGTTTATGAAAACCATTTTTAAATATTCTTTTTCAAAAACACTTAAAGATGGTGGGCGATACCGGGTTCGAACCAGTGACCCCCTGCTTGTAAGGCAGGTGCTCTCCCAACTGAGCTAATCGCCCATTATTTCACTATCAAGATGGTGGAGCTATGCGGGATCGAACCGCAGACCTCCTGCGTGCAAGGCAGGCGCTCTCCCAGCTGAGCTATAACCCCATACTTGAAGCGATAATGGTGGGTCGTGCAGGATTCGAACCTGCGACCAATTGATTAAAAGTCAACTGCTCTACCAACTGAGCTAACGACCCATGGTATCCCGTAGGGGAGTCGAACCCCTGTTACCGCCGTGAAAGGGCGGTGTCCTAGGCCTCTAGACGAACGGGACACTAAGATACTCTTATCTTTCTAAACCTAATCAATCTGTGTGGACACTCATCAAGAGAATCTTTACGTAAGGAGGTGATCCAGCGCCAGGTTCCCCTAGCGCTACCTTGTTACGACTTCACCCCAGTCATGAACCACAAAGTGGCAAGCGTCCTCCCGAAGGTTAAACTACCTGCTTCTTTTGCAGCCCACTCCCATGGTGTGACGGGCGGTGTGTACAAGGCCCGGGAACGTATTCACCGTGACATTCTGATTCACGATTACTAGCGATTCCGACTTCATGGAGTCGAGTTGCAGACTCCAATCCGGACTACGACGCACTTTTTGGGATTCGCTTACTATCGCTAGTTCGCTGCCCTCTGTATGCGCCATTGTAGCACGTGTGTAGCCCTACTCGTAAGGGCCATGATGACTTGACGTCGTCCCCACCTTCCTCCGGTTTATCACCGGCAGTCTCCCTGGAGTTCCCGACATGACTCGCTGGCAAACAAGGATAAGGGTTGCGCTCGTTGCGGGACTTAACCCAACATTTCACAACACGAGCTGACGACAGCCATGCAGCACCTGTCTTACAGTTCCCGAAGGCACACCTGCGTCTCCGCTGGCTTCTGTAGATGTCAAGAGTAGGTAAGGTTCTTCGCGTTGCATCGAATTAAACCACATGCTCCACCGCTTGTGCGGGCCCCCGTCAATTCATTTGAGTTTTAATCTTGCGACCGTACTCCCCAGGCGGTCTACTTAACGCGTTAGCTCCGAAAGCCACGGCTCAAGGCCACAACCTCCAAGTAGACATCGTTTACGGCGTGGACTACCAGGGTATCTAATCCTGTTTGCTCCCCACGCTTTCGCATCTGAGTGTCAGTATCTGTCCAGGGGGCCGCCTTCGCCACTGGTATTCCTTCAGATCTCTACGCATTTCACCGCTACACCTGAAATTCTACCCCCCTCTACAGTACTCTAGCTTGCCAGTTTCAAATGCTATTCCGAGGTTGAGCCCCGGGCTTTCACATCTGACTTAACAAACCACCTGCATGCGCTTTACGCCCAGTAATTCCGATTAACGCTCGCACCCTCCGTATTACCGCGGCTGCTGGCACGGAGTTAGCCGGTGCTTCTTCTGTCGCTAACGTCAAATAATGCAGCTATTAACTACACTACCTTCCTCACGACTGAAAGTGCTTTACAACCCGAAGGCCTTCTTCACACACGCGGCATGGCTGCATCAGGCTTGCGCCCATTGTGCAATATTCCCCACTGCTGCCTCCCGTAGGAGTCTGGACCGTGTCTCAGTTCCAGTGTGGCTGATCATCCTCTCAGACCAGCTAGGGATCGTCGCCTTGGTGAGCCATTACCTCACCAACTAGCTAATCCCATCTGGGCATATCCTGACGCGAGAGGCCCGAAGGTCCCCCTCTTTGAGCCGAAGCTATTATGCGGTATTAGCCATCGTTTCCAATGGTTATCCCCCACATCAGGGCAATTTCCCAGGCATTACTCACCCGTCCGCCGCTCGCCACCCGAGAAACAAGTTTCTCTGTGCTGCCGCTCGACTTGCATGTGTTAGGCCTGCCGCCAGCGTTCAATCTGAGCCATGATCAAACTCTTCAATTTAAGATTTTGTCGGCTCAACGAATACTGACTTCAAAACTGCTCTTACTCGAAAGTAAGACGTAATTTTAAAGCTATTACCATTCCAACAGAATGGTAATGAATTGACTGTGCCAAGACCCCTAATGTTTCCAAAAGAAGACTTGATTGGTCACTCAGTTCATTGAAACCTAAGTTGCTTTGCTACAAGAACAAAGACTTAACTTTGATTTTCATCAACGAGTGCCCACACAGATTGATAGGTTTAAATTGTTAAAGAGCTACGTTTTTAAAGGCATTCCTCTCAAAACGGACGGCTATTTTAGCTAGTTAAGTTTAAGTGTCAAACACTTTTTTAAAACTTTTTCATCGTTAATTGATGCTAGTTAATAAACCGGCTAACTGGTTACATTTCTTATGAACTGTTCCCTTGTCAGCGAGGCGGCATTATAGGGAGATGATCGGAATTGGCAATAGTTTTTTAGCAAAGTTTTTGAAGTTTTTTATCGTTCGAACAAAAAAGAGCCAGCAAGGCTCTTTTTTGTCTGTTTTCTTTACAATTGTTCAAACTTTTGGGCGAATAAAGACACTTTTTCCCAGTCTGTATATTCAACTTCTTTCGTTGTATCCGTTTCACCACCGGTCAATTTCATAATGAAACGAATCATCATTCTATCTATTGGGCGATAACGTGGGTAATAAAGCGCTCCAGCAAACACACCTATCAATGAAGGCTGCCAAGGTGATTTCTTTAGAAACGTTTTTATATAAACGCTTCCTTCAGGAGTATCTTTACCCTGCTCCACTTTACGAGCAGTCAAATTGACACAATAAAAGGCAGCCTTTAATTGTTCTAACTGTTTTATGTGGGCATCGATAAATTGATACAACTTCGCATTTAATTTTCCATAGCGGATAGAGGCACCAATCAACACTTTGTCATATTGCGTTAAATCCATTGTATGGCACTCATGCAGGTCAACAAACTGACATTCATAACCTTGCAACTGCTGCGCAATGTGGTGCATGATTTTTTTTGTCTGACCTTCGCGGGTCGAATATAAAAGAAGTGCTTTCACGCTATATCCCTACTTTGTAACCCTAGCTACGCCAAAACGTAGGCGTTAACAAAATTAATAAAGTAAATATTTCTAGACGACCGAACAACATGGAGACAATAAGAACCCACTTGGCACTATCATTAATGTCAGCAAAGTGGACAGAAACCTCTCCTAGTCCAGGCCCTAAATTGTTTAAAGTGGCTGCAACGGCTGAAAATGCGCTGAGTTCATCCATTCCTGTCGCTATCACTGCAAGCATACAAACCACAAACACTAATGCATAAGCAGAGAAGAATCCCCATACCGCATCGACAACACGTTGTGATAACGCACTGTCCCCTAGTTTAATTGGGTAGATTGCTCTCGGGTGCACTAAACGTTTCATTTCACGAGCACCTTGCAATGTAAGCAATAACACTCGAATGACTTTCATACCGCCACCGGTTGAACCAGCACAACCACCTATAAAAGATGAGAACAGTAGAAGCACAGGTAAGAACAGAGGCCATTCTGAGAATCCTGTTGTGGTAAATCCGGCCGTTGTCGATATTGATACCGTTTGGAATATCGCCTGATCAAACGCATCATAAAGAGAATCATAGGTATGGTGCTGCAATAGCATTAAGAAACAGACGACAAATAGAATGACTTGTATCCCGATAAAAGCTCGAAACTCAGGATCACGCCAATAATACTTTGGATGCACACCGCCCGTTGCCCAAACAGCATAATGCAAGGTGTAGTTACACGCAGATATTAAGAGGAACACTACCGTAATAAGGTTAATCGAATAGCTGTCAAAATACCCCATACTCGCGTCATGAGTTGAGAAACCACCAATAGCGATAGTTGAAAAACTATGGCAGATCGCATCGAAAACCGTCATACCAGCCAACCAGAACGCTGTAGCACATAGAATGGTTAAACTAAGGTAGATATACCACAACGCTTTTGCCGTCTCTGCAATACGGGGAGTTACTTTCGTGTCTTTAACAGGGCCGGGGACTTCAGCTCGATACAACTGCATACCACCGATACCCAGCACAGGTAAGATAGCGACTGCTAATACGATGATACCCATACCACCAAACCACTGTAGGAACTGACGGTAAAATAGAATCGCCTTAGGTAATTCATCAAGGCCAACTATGACTGTCGCCCCAGTAGTGGTTAATGCGGAAAATGATTCAAAAAAAGCATTAGTGACTGATAGGTTCGGGTTATCAGACAGCAAAAAAGGCATCGCCCCAGCGCTACCGATTACCGTCCAAAAAAGTACAACAATAAGAAAACCGTCTCGGGATTTTAGTTCATGCCGATGGCGACGGTTAGGAAACCAAAGTACCGCGCCAAAAAACAGCAATGCAAAGAAAGTAGTGACAAATGGCACACCCGCACCATCGCGATAGATCAAAGCGACCAGCGCTGGAGCTAGCATTGTAGAGCTAAATATCGCGAGCAGCAGCCCGACAATCCGGATAATTGAACGAAATTGCATTGATAGACAAAATGAAGCCGGGCTTCTTAGTTCCTATATATTGTTTAAATCGGTGACAATAATTTTTGCACCGCTTCGATTAATGATAGTTTGGGTGAAATCTTCAACATGAAGAACTTCCAGCTCCACATCCAATTCCACGTTTGAACCGTATTGAGCGTCAACTTCTGTTCCGTCGAACTGCTTAATAATAGACTGCGCCAGCGGAACTAGGCCGTAGTCTAAACTTAGGTGCAAATTTGTGGTGATTTTTTTCTCAATAGTTTGAAGCAGCTTAAGAGCTTGTTGCACACCACCACCGTACGCCTTAACTAAACCACCAGTTCCAAGACGAATACCGCCATAGTAACGCGTGACTACAGCCGTGATTTCACCAACGCCAGAACCAGATAACTGAGCCAATATCGGCTTACCCGCTGTTCCTGACGGCTCGCCGTCATCACTAAACCCCCAAAGCATCGAATCTTCAGGCCTACCCGCGACAAATCCCCAACAGTTATGCCTCGCATCAGGATGTTTCTGCTTTATTTGCTCCACAAACGCTTTGGCTGCATCACTACTAGGCGTATGTGCAAGATATGTAATAAACAGGCTCTTTTTTATTTCTTCTTCGAAGATAACCGGCTCATTGGGGATTAAATAGGGTCGAACGTTCATATTTTTCACAAAATCATAAAGATGACCAAGTGTATCACGAGCCCTAAAAATGTGCTCAGGATTGGTATCAGCACACAATGTTAAACACTTGTTTAAAAAATGTATTGAAATTAAACATTCTGCCGTTCAAACTGAAATTACTGGTCACACCAGAAACTAAATACAACAAAAACTCTCACACACAATCCTTCGGTTGTATGTCAAGGAGATAGACAATGATTTACCAAGCCGAAACCCTACAGGTAAAGGAATTAGAGAACGGTATCGCAGAGATAAGCTTCTGCTCACCGCACTCTGTAAACAAACTCGACCTCAACACTCTTAATTCTCTAAACGAGGCTCTTGATGCTCTCCAAACCCATCAAGGTTTAAAAGGTGTTGTGCTCACAACTGATAAAGACTCATTTATTGTCGGTGCCGACATTACTGAGTTTTTAGGACTATTTGCAAAACCAGAAGCAGAGCTAAATACGTGGCTTGTTTTTGCAAACAGCATATTTAACAAGCTGGAAGATTTACCGGTACCAACACTCTCTGCGTTAAGAGGTTTCACTCTTGGCGGCGGATGTGAGTGTGTACTTGCTACCGACTTCCGCATTGGTGATAAAACCACCAGCATCGGTTTGCCAGAAACCAAACTCGGTATTATGCCTGGCTTTGGTGGCACGGTTCGCCTGCCAAGAATCATCGGCGCCGACAGCGCGATGGAAATCATCACTCAAGGTAAAGCGTGTAAAGCTGACGAAGCACTAAAACTAGGCTTACTCGATGCCATTGTTGAAAGCGACAAGCTCGAAGAATCTGCTATCGCGACACTAACCCAAGCCATGAATGAGAAGATTGACTGGCAAGCACGACGTAAGCAAAAAACCTCAGCGCTGACATTAAGCAAGATTGAAGCGATGATGAGCTTTACCATGGCGAAAGGTTTAGTCGCTCAGGTTGCGGGTACTCACTACCCAGCGCCAATGACCGCCGTCAAAACTATCGAACAAACAGCAAACTGCGAGCGCGATGCCGCTTTGGATATTGAGCGTAAACACTTTATCACCCTAGCGAAATCTCAAGAGGCGCAAGCGCTTGTAGGTATCTTCCTGAATGACCAATACATTAAAGGGCTGGCAAAAAAATCTGCGAAATCTGCATCGAAAGATACTCAGCGAGCAGCTGTTCTAGGCGCGGGTATTATGGGTGGTGGTATTGCTTACCAATCCGCTTCAAAAGGCGTTCCGGTTACCATGAAAGACATTGCTCAGTCGTCTCTTGATTTAGGGATGACGGAAGCGTCTAAGTTGCTAAATAAACAACTTGAGCGTGGCAAGATCGATGGCTTTAAGATGGCTTCTGTGATCGCTTCTATTTCACCAACGCTACATTATGCAGGTATAGAGCAATCTGACGTTATTGTGGAAGCTGTGGTTGAGAATCCAAAAGTGAAAGCGGCCGTTCTGAGCGAAGTGGAACAACAAGTTTCAGCAGATACCGTCATCACGTCAAATACCTCGACTATTCCAATTAACTTACTGGCGAAATCGCTTAAGCGCCCAGAAAACTTCTGTGGTATGCACTTCTTCAACCCAGTACACCGTATGCCGCTGGTTGAAATTATCCGTGGTGAACACACATCTGAAGACACCATCAATCGTGTTGTCGCTTACGCTGCGAAAATGGGCAAATCGCCAATCGTGGTTAATGACTGCCCAGGATTCTTCGTAAACCGTGTTTTGTTCCCATACTTTGCGGGCTTTAGCTTATTGATGCGTGATGGCGGTGATTTCACTCACATCGATAAAGTGATGGAACGTCAATTCGGTTGGCCAATGGGTCCTGCCTACTTGTTGGATGTAGTTGGTTTAGATACCGCTCACCATGCACAAGAAGTGATGGCACAAGGCTTCCCTACTCGCATGGCTAAAGAAGGTCCTGACGCGATCAGCGCCCTGTTTGAAGCCCAGAAATACGGTCAGAAAAATGGTAGTGGTTTCTACCAGTACACTGTCGATAAAAAAGGTAAGCCTAAGAAAGCCTTTGATAACAGTGTTCTTACACTGCTTCAAACCGTGTGTTGTGCTTCTACCGAGTTTGATGACCAAACCATTATTGAACGCATGATGATTCCTATGATCAATGAAGTAGTGCTTTGTTTAGAAGAGAACATCATTGCTTCACCTCAGGAAGCTGATATGGCTCTAGTTTATGGCTTAGGTTTCCCTCCATTCCGTGGTGGTGTGTTCCGTTACCTAGATAGTATTGGTCTAAGTACTTACCTAGAAATGGCGAAAAAACATCAGAATTTAGGTGCGGTTTATCAAGTACCTCAACGCCTGATAGATATGGCTGAGAAAGGTGAAACCTTCTACGGTTCACAACAGGCTGGCTCACACCAAACCGTCTCAAAGCAAATCACTTTGGAAAAGGAATAACAAAATGAATAATGTAGTGATTGTTGATTGCCTTCGTACCCCTATGGGACGTTCCAAAGGCGGGGCGTTTCGCCATCAGAGAGCGGAAGATCTGTCAGCTCATTTGATGAAAGGGATTCTGGCTAGAAACCCACAAGTAAACCCACACGACATTGAAGATATCTACTGGGGCTGTGTGCAACAAACCTTAGAGCAAGGCTTCAACGTTGCGCGTAACGCAGCGCTACTGGCAGGCCTGCCAATTGAAATTGGTGCTGTTACAGTTAACCGTCTCTGTGGTTCTTCTATGCAGGCTCTTCACGATGCCACTCGTTCAATCATGGTTGGTGATGCAGAGATCTGCCTAGTAGGTGGTGTTGAGCACATGGGACACGTCCCGATGAACCATGGCGTGGATTTCCACCCAGGGTTATCAAAGAACGTTGCAAAAGCTGCAGGCATGATGGGTTTAACCGCTGAAATGCTGGGCAAAGTACACGGTATTAGCCGTGAACAACAAGATGCGTTTGCCGCACGTTCACACCAAAGAGCGTACGCTGCAACTGTTGAAGGAAGATTCAAAAATGAAATTCTTCCAACAGAAGCTCATGCGGAAGACGGCACTCTATTCACTCTCGATTACGACGAAGTGATCCGCCCAGAAACCACTGTTGAAGGCTTATCTGCTCTTCGACCTGCCTTTGACCCAGTTAATGGTACGGTAACTGCGGGTTCTTCTTCTGCGCTGTCTGACGGTGCATCTGCCATGCTAATCATGAGTGAAGCAAAAGCGCTGGAGTTAGGACTTACTATCCGTGCCAAAGTAAAATCGATGGCGATTGCCGGTTGTGATCCTTCTATCATGGGTTATGGACCTGTTCCTGCTACTCACAAAGCACTGAAACGCGCTGGTCTATCAATGGAAGACATTGATGTGATTGAACTGAACGAAGCGTTTGCTGCTCAGTCTCTACCTTGTGCAAAAGACTTAGGTTTATTGGATAAGATGGATGACAAAGTAAACCTAAATGGTGGTGCAATTGCATTAGGCCACCCATTAGGTTGTTCAGGAACACGGATCTCAACGACGTTGATAAACCTTATGGAAGCAAAACAAGCGAAATACGGCTTGGCAACCATGTGTATTGGTTTAGGCCAAGGTATTGCGACGATTTTCGAACGCCCGTAAATTAGTAAAAAAATAAAAGGCCACCAGCTACGCTGGTGGTTTTAAAGCCAAACAATAATGCCAGCCCACGCTGGCATTATTCTTAATCCGCTTTTAGCCAGTCTCTATGAAGTTGTTCGCTCGAACCTAAATAATTCACCATCCACTCAATCAAACGGTGATTATCATCTTTACGCCATACGAGGCAGCACTGACTTAATGGTTGTTCATCGGGTAATGTTTTTTCTACCAACAAGCCTTCATCGATCAATGGCAGTGCAATATGACGTGGCATATAGCCCACACCAATCCCCTTTTTCAGGCACTCTATAGCGCTATACCAGTTGGGCAATAATAATCGACGCTGTTGAGGATAATGTCCCGTATGTCTTTTAGGTAAAACACTAGAGGTATCATCAAGACAAATCGCTGGAAACTGACTCACAAAGGCTTCACTCAAATCTCGCTGTTGTGCACACGGATGATCAGGAGACATCACAAATGTCCATTTCAACTCGCCCATATCTCGTACCTCGAAGTCTCCGCCAACAGGAACTGCCGAAGTAGCACCAATCACAATATCCGCCCTCTCTTGAGCTATCGCTTCCCATGAACCGTTAAATACTTCCATGTTGATTTGTAGCTCTGCAAATTCAAACTGTTGATAAAAATCTTCCACCAGCGATTTAAGCTTATCGAGTTTCACCACATTATCTAAAGTCAGCTTGAGTGTAGATTGCCAACCATGAGCCGCTCGGCGAGTTTGCGCATTGATCTCCTCCATCTGCCTCAAGAGCAAACGGGCCTGAGCAATAAATAGCTCACCAGCCGGAGTCAGTTCTACTTTACGAGGTAAACGGCGAAAGAGAACCACATCAAGTTCTTGTTCCACTTGCCGAACACCGTAGCTGATGGCTGAAGGAACTTTATGCAACAGCTCAGCCGCCGCGGTAAAACTGCCTAATCGAGCAACTGCATCCAACATTTCCAACGAAGATTTAGAGTACACACATATACCTTTCAAATTTTTTGAACGATAACCAACAATTTTATCGTTTCATTTTCCTAGTAACGAAAAATAGAATAGCACGGTAAATAAATAGGGGTTGGCGCCAACTGATATTCACGGAACATTAATTAAAATATTTGATTGGTTAAAATGAAAATATCAAAATTACAACTCTTCTATCTTGCAACTCTGTCTATGCTCGGCTTTATAGCCACCGATATGTACTTACCGGCCTTTAAAGCGATGGAAATCGACTTTGCTACCGGACCTGAACAAATAGCCTTGTCTCTAACGATATTCTTAGTCGGGATGGCTATCGGTCAATTGATATGGGGCCTTGCCTCAGATAAGTTTGGTCATCGCAATACGCTTGCGGCAGGCTTAGTACTTTTCACCATCGCATCCTTAGGGCTGGCATTCGCCGATCAGGTTTGGCAACTGTTGACTCTGCGCTTTATCCAAGCGATCGGTGTCTGTGCTCCAGCAGTAATCTGGCAAGCCATGGTTATTCAGCGATATTCAAGCCAAAGCCAACAGATTTTTGCCACGATTATGCCGTTAGTCGCACTCTCTCCTGCTCTAGCACCTCAACTGGGAGTGTTGCTAGCAGAAAGCTTTGGCTGGCCGAGTATCTTCGTTGCACTCACTGTCATCGGCATCGCACTTATTACAGCGACAATGGCACAAGATAATAAAAAGGCGGAGATAAAACAGACCAGCATAGCTGCTGATATAAAAGCACTGCTTGCTTCAAAAGCTTATCTTGGCAATGTTCTGATATACGCTACGGCATCAGCAGCCTTCTTCGCTTACCTAACAGGTATGCCGGAAATCATGGCTCAGTTAGGCTATAGCACAAAAGATATCGGCTTAAGCTTCATCCCACAAACAGTTGCCTTCATGCTAGGTGGTTATTTAGGCAAGGTAGCAGTGAAAAAATTTGGCGATGAGAGAGTACTGCGTCATTTGATCGGTTTATTCAGCGTCGCGTCACTGCTGATTTTTATCGCATCACAATGGCAGTTAGAATCCATTTGGCCAATTCTGACGCCATTCTGTTTGATCGCCGTTGCCAATGGTGCTTTGTACCCAATAGTGGTCAATCGAGCCTTAGCTAATGCCAAACAAGCACCAGCGACTGCTGCAGGGTTACAAAACAGTCTACAAATCTGTATCAGCAGCCTTTCTAGTGCTCTGGTTGCCTCAATGGCAAGCCAAGCACAAATGGTCATAGGCATCGCTATTATTATTTGTACGGCAGGATTGTGGTTCGGATTCGTTGTTTCCAATAAACAGCTATCACAACATTTCACAACACCTGATAACTCGCGTGTTGTCAGTGATGAATAATCCGTAAAAAAATAGCCCCCATGATTGGGGGCTATTTTATAACAGAGCACTTAGATTACTTTTTCTTAACTGGACGTTGCCAGCCAGCAATTTTCTTCTCTTTAGCACGAGTGATTACTAACTCACCTTCTGCGACATCTTTCGTTAATGTCGTGCCCGCACCGATTGTTGCACCGTTTGCGATAGTCACAGGAGCCACCAGCTGGCAGTCTGAGCCGACAAACACATCATCACCAATAATGGTTTTGTGCTTGTTCACGCCGTCATAGTTACAAGTAATCACGCCTGCACCGACGTTTACACGCTGACCAATTTCTGCATCACCAATGTAAGTTAAGTGGTTGGCTTTAGAGCCTTCACCGATACGAGCGTTCTTAACTTCCACGAAGTTACCAACATGAGCATCATTACGTAGATCTGCACCAGGACGAAGGCGAGTAAATGGACCCACAGTACAGTCCTCACCCACACTCGCGCCTTCAATCACGCTGTATGGACGAATAACGGTATTGTCATCGATTTCACAGTCTTTCAGGATACAACCCGCACCGATAACCACGTTATCACCGATAGAAACCGTACCTTCGATAATAACGTTAACGTCAATTTCTACGTCCATACCGCATTGCAACTCACCACGCAGATCAAAACGAGCTGGGTCGCGTAGCATTACGCCTTGTTCTAACAGTTTGTTTGCTTGACGAGCTTGGAATGCACGCTCCAAACGAGCCAGTTGAATACGGTCATTTACCCCTTCAACCTCAATTGAGCTCACTGGATGCACAGCTTCAACCGCGCGCCCTTCTTCATGTGCAGCAGCAATAACGTCTGTAAGGTAATATTCGCCCTGAGCATTGTTGTTGTTCAAACCTGACAACCAGCGCTTTAGATCACGACCAGTCGCAACCATCACACCAGTGTTAATCTCTTTGATCAGCTTTTGCTCTTCGGTTGCGTCTTTCTGTTCAACGATCGCCACTACAGGGCCGTTCTTACGTACGATACGTCCGTAACCCGTTGGGTTTTTAAGCACCACGGTTAATAAAGCAATACCATCGTTTGGTTGAGCATCTAACAAACTTTCGAGAGTTTCCTCAGAGATCAATGGAACATCACCGTATAAAACGAGGATCTTCTCATCATCCTGAAATTGCGCTGATGCCTGATCAACCGCATGACCAGTACCCAGTTGCTCCGCTTGCAGCACCCAACTAACCTTTTCTTCAGCCAGCGCATGTTGCATTTGATCACCACCGTGGCCATAAACCAAGTGGATATTCTGAGCGCCTAAGCTATTGCACGTATCGATCACGTGCTTGACCATCGGCTTACCAGCAAGGGTGTGAAGGACTTTTGGCATGTTGGAATTCATGCGAGTACCTTTACCCGCGGCCAAAATTACAGCGCTAAATTTCATGTTGAACCTATTTGTTGAGGTAACGACTGAGGGCATTTTAGCGGCTTACGGGGAGGGTGTTAATTCTTTGTCGTTAATTTCTATTAAAAATAAAGCAAAAAAGGCGACCAATGGTCGCCTTTTCATGAAACGTGTTAATAAAATTAACGACGTTTCTTAGTCAGCTCAATTACTCGTAGCTGAGCAATGGCTTTAGCCAGTTCACTGGCCGCTTGCGCGAAGTCCATATCGCCATGCTGATTCTGAATTTTCTCCTCAGCGCGACGTTTGGCTTCTTGAGCCTTGGCTGTATCTAGATCTTCACCACGAATTGCTGTGTCAGCCAGTACAGTAGCTGTACCCGGTTGAATTTCAACAATACCACCAGAAACATAAATAATTTCTTCGTGGCCGTGTTGTTTCACTATACGCACCATACCAGGCTTAATAGCGGTCAGCAGCGGAGTGTGACCATGGAAAATACCAAGTTCACCTTCGCTACCGGTCACCTGAAACGTTTCAACACGACCTGAGAAAATTTTCTTCTCTGCGCTCACAACGTCTAGATGAAAGGTTATTGCTGCCATATCGCCTCCTAGTTAGCCTTATAGCTTCTTCGCATTCTCGATAGCTTCGTCGATAGTACCGCAGTACATAAACGCTTGCTCTGGAATGTCGTCGTAGTCACCAGCTAGTAGACCTTTAAAGCCACGTAGTGTTTCTTTAAGTGGAACGTATACACCGGGGTCACCAGTAAATACTTCCGCTACGTGGTAAGGCTGAGTTAGGAAACGCTCAATCTTACGTGCACGAGATACAACTTGCTTATCTGATTCAGAAAGCTCGTCCATACCTAGGATCGCAATGATGTCTTTTAGCTCTTTGTAACGCTGAAGCGTTTGCTGAACACCACGCGCAACATCATAGTGCTCTTGACCAACAACCAATGGATCTAGCTGACGTGAAGTCGAATCTAGTGGGTCGATCGCTGGGTATAGACCCATAGCTGCGATGTTACGGTTAAGTACAACTGTTGCATCTAAGTGCGCAAACGTTGTTGCTGGTGATGGGTCAGTCAAGTCATCCGCAGGTACGTATACCGCCTGTACAGACGTGATAGAACCTTGACGAGTTGAAGTGATACGTTCTTGAAGAACACCCATTTCTTCAGCAAGAGTTGGCTGGTAACCTACCGCTGAAGGCATACGACCTAGAAGTGCTGATACTTCAGTACCTGCAAGTGTATAACGATAGATGTTATCGATAAACAACAGTACATCACGGCCTTCATCACGGAAGCGCTCAGCCATTGTTAGACCAGTCAGTGCAACACGTAGACGGTTACCTGGTGGCTCGTTCATCTGACCGTAAACCATTGCTACTTTAGATTTTTCAGGTTCAGCGATATTTACAACGCCTGCTTCCTGCATCTCGTAGTAGAAGTCGTTACCTTCACGAGTACGTTCACCAACACCCGCGAATACTGATAGACCAGAGTGTTGTAGTGCGATGTTGTTGATAAGCTCCATCATGTTAACGGTCTTACCTACACCTGCACCACCGAATAGACCGATTTTACCACCCTTAGCGAATGGACAAATCAAGTCGATTACTTTTACACCTGTTTCTAGAAGAGCTGTCTCGTTTGATTGCTCTTCGTAGCTTGGCGCTGCACGGTGGATAGAGTAAAGCTCTTCCGCACCGATTTCACCACGCTCATCAATCGCATCACCAAGCACGTTCATGATACGACCTAGTGTCTTAGTACCTACTGGTACTGAGATTGGAGCGCCAGTGTTTTCAACTACCAAACCGCGACGTAAACCATCAGAGCTACCCATAACGATTGCGCGAATAACGCCACCGCCAAGCTGCTGTTGAACTTCAAGAACTAGACGCTCTTTAGAATCCACAACATTCAGAGCATCGTAAACACTAGGTACTTCGCTCTGTGGGAACTCTACGTCGACTACCGCACCAATGATCTGTACGATCTTACCTGTAGCCATCGTTAATCCTCTAAACTGTTTGTTTTACCTAAGCTTAAACCGCTGCCGCACCAGAAACGATTTCTGATAGTTCTTGTGTAATCGCAGCCTGACGGGCTTTGTTGTACACAAGTTCTAAATCTTCAATCAAGTTGGTTGCGTTATCAGTTGCAGCCTTCATCGCGATCATTCGAGCCGCTTGCTCACAAGCAAGGTTCTCAACTACACCTTGATAAACCTGAGATTCTACGTAACGCACAAGAAGCGTATCCAGTAGAGGCTTTGGTTCAGGCTCATAGATGTAGTCCCATGAATGCGGACGCTGCATCTCTTCGCTTTCCGATTTAGGCAAAGGTAGCAATTGATCGATCGTTGGTTGCTGAACCATAGTGTTTACAAACTCGTTGTAAACGACATATAAGCGGTCCAATTCACCTTCATCGTATTTTTTCAACATTACGCCAACAGAACCGATCAGGTCTTCCAAGCTAGGTGCATCACCTAGACCAGAAACCTGAGCTACGACTTTTGCGCCACTGTTGTTAAAGAAAGCCGTTGCTTTTGAGCCAATTACCGCTAGCTCAATATCAGCACCTTTTGCTTTCCAAGCTTGCATATCAGTTACAGCTTTTTTGAACACGTTAATGTTCAAGCCGCCACACAAGCCACGATCTGTAGAAACGATGATATAACCAACACGTTTAGCTTCACGCTCTGCTAGGTACGGATGACGGTACTCTAGGTTTGCGTTAGCCACATGACCGATCACTTTACGCATTGTTTCAGCGTATGGACGAGAAGCTTCCATTGCGTCTTGAGAGCGACGCATTTTTGAAGCTGCTACCATTTCCATCGCTTTCGTAATTTTCTGAGTGCTTTTAACACTACCGATTTTATTACGTATCTCTTTTGCGCCGGCCATCGTTACTCTCCATTAGTTGGTGGCAGAATCTGCCACCGACTTATTACCAAGTTTGGGTTGCTTTAAAATCGTCGGTCAGTTTCTTCAACTGAGCTTCGATCTCATCGTTGTAAGCACCCGTCTTGTCGATCTCAGCTGCAAAATCTGCGTACTGAGCGCGAGCATACGATAGTAGAGCCGCCTCAAAATCTAGAACTTTTGACAGTTCTACATCATTTAGGTAACCACGCTCTGCAGCATAGATAGTTAGTGCTTGGTCAAATACTGACATTGGAGCATATTGTTTCTGCTTCATTAGCTCAGTAACTTTTTGACCGTGGTCTAACTGACGCTTAGTCGCTTCATCAAGATCAGAAGAGAACTGAGCGAAAGCCGCTAGTTCGCGGTATGCAGCTAGTGCTGTACGGATACCACCTGATAGTTTCTTGATGATTTTCGTCTGCGCAGCACCACCTACACGAGATACTGAGATACCTGGGTCAACAGCTGGGCGA
Source organism: Vibrio sp. Hal054 (assembly GCF_037162405.1). Classification (NCBI taxonomy): domain Bacteria; kingdom Pseudomonadati; phylum Pseudomonadota; class Gammaproteobacteria; order Vibrionales; family Vibrionaceae; genus Vibrio; species Vibrio sp. Hal054. Next base: position 3,252,986 of record NZ_JARLUT010000001.1, read on the forward strand.
ACACCCGCGTTGAATAGCTCAGTTTGTAGGAAGATCTGACCGTCGGTAATCGAGATTACGTTTGTCGGTACGAATGCTGAAACGTCACCAGCTTGTGTTTCGATGATAGGTAGAGCAGTCAAAGAACCTGTCTTACCTTTCACTTCACCATTAGTGAAACGTTCTACATACACTTCGTTTACACGAGCAGCACGCTCTAGTAGACGAGAGTGGAGGTAGAATACGTCACCTGGGAAAGCTTCACGGCCTGGTGGGCGTTTTAGTAGTAGAGAGATCTGACGGTAAGCAACTGCTTGTTTAGATAGATCATCATAAACAATTAGTGCATCTTCACCGCGATCACGGAAGTATTCACCCATCGCACAACCTGCGTAAGGCGCTAGGTATTGTAGCGCTGCAGATTCAGAAGCAGATGCTACAACAACAATAGTGTTCGCTAGTGCGCCATGCTCTTCTAGTTTGCGTACTACGTTAGCGATAGTCGATGCTTTCTGACCGATTGCTACGTAGATTGAGAAAATACCAGAGTTTTTCTGGTTAATGATTGCATCGATCGCCATTGCTGTTTTACCAGTCTGACGGTCACCGATGATAAGTTCACGCTGACCACGACCGATCGGGATCATTGCGTCAACTGACTTATAACCAGTTTGTACAGGTTGATCTACCGATTTACGGTCGATTACACCCGGTGCAATCACTTCTACAGGCGAAGTTAGTTTTGCTTCGATAGGACCTTTACCATCAATAGGTTCACCTAGTGTGTTCACTACGCGACCTAGAAGTTCTGGACCAACTGGTACTTCAAGAATACGACCAGTACCTGTAACTTTCATGCCTTCCTTAAGGTCAGCATAAGGTCCCATTACAACCGCACCTACTGAGTCACGCTCAAGGTTAAGTGCTAGTGCATAACGGCCACCCGGTAATTCAATCATTTCACCCTGCATCACGTCCGCAAGGCCATGAATACGGATAATACCATCGCTTACCGATACGATAGTACCTTCATTGCGAGCTTCACTAACAACGTTGAAAGATTCAATACGTTGTTTAATTAGATCGCTAATTTCCGTGGAATTAAGTTGCATGCTCCAATCCCCATCAAGATTGCAAGGCATCGCTCAGGCGGTTCAAACGACCACGCGCTGAGTTATCGATGACAAGATCTCCGGCTCGAATTACGACCCCACCAAGTAAGGTCTCATCTACACTGCAATTCAGCTGAACTTTACGTTCTAGACGCTGCTCCAGTTTGCTACTGATATCTGAAAGTTGTTGTTCAGAAAGTTCGGTTGCTGAAATTACTTCAACATCGATATTCTTCTCATACTCTTTCTTAAGAGCAACGAATTGCTCAAAAACATCAGGAATAGCTCTTAAACGGCCATTCTCAGCCATCACCTTAATTAGGTTTTGGCCAAATTCATCAAACTGTTCGCCACAAATTGCGATAAAAATTTCTGCAAGTTTCTCAGCAGAAGCAGAACTGGTTAACAGTTCATGTATTTGCTCGTTATTTGTAACTTCGGCAGCGAAAGCTAACATCTCACTCCACTGAGTTAGTTGTTGCTTTTCTACCGCAAAGTCAAAAGCTGCTTTAGCGTAGGGGCGAGCAATAGTAGTCAAATTAGACATTCGCGCCCCCAGACTTAAAGTTTTGCAGTAATGTTGTCGAGAATATCTTTATGCGCATCTTTATCGATAGAACGCTCAAGAATCTTCTCAGCACCAGCAATTGCCAGAGTTGCAACTTGTTTGCGCAGCTCATCTCGGGCACGATTACGTTCAGCTTCAACTTCAGATTCTGCTTGAGCAAGGATTTTCTGGCGCTCTGCCTGAGCTTCCTCACGTGCTTCATCTAGAATTTGAGCTTTGCGTTTGTTCGCTTGCTCGATGACCTCTGTTGCTGTGCGCTTCGCTTCTTTCAAAGAATCGGAAGCGTTGGCTTGTGCTAGATCTAAGTCTTTTTTTGCACGCTCAGCGGCTTGCAAACCATCAGCAATTTTCTTCTGACGTTCTTCAATCGCTTGCATGATTGGCGGCCATACATACTTCATGCAGAACCACACAAATAGTGCGAAAGACAGAGCTTGACCTAGCAGAGTTGCGTTCATATTCACAACAGCTACCCCTCTATATGGACTTAGTATTAATCAATGGCAAACCTAAAAAAGCTTGCCTCTGGCAAAACGTGATTAACCTAATTGACCAACAAATGGGTTCGCGAATGTAAATAGAAGTGCGATAACGATACCGATCATTGGTACCGCATCCAGTAGACCCGCGATGATGAACATCTTAACTTGTAGCATAGGAGCCATTTCTGGTTGACGAGCTGCACCTTCAAGGAATTTACCACCTAGAAGTGCGAAACCAATCGCTGTACCAAGAGAAGCAAGACCGACGATGATACCTACGGCGATTGCAGAAAAGCTCAGTAAAGTTTCCATTACTATCTCCAATTATAGTTGTTGGCTAATTGTGCCCAAATAAAAGCTATATATTAATGATCACTGTCTTCGTGTGCCATTGACAGATAAACGATAGTCAACATCATAAACACAAAGGACTGAATCAGAATTACAAGAATATGGAAAATAGCCCACGGTAGTGAACCCATCCATTGTAAATACCATGGTAGCATCGCTGCGATAAGAATAAATACAACCTCACCTGCGAACATGTTACCGAATAGACGCATACCAAGTGAAAGAGGTTTAGCTAGTAGCGATACCACTTCAATTAGTAGGTTAAACGGAATCATGGTCCAGTGGTTAAATGGATGTAATGCTAATTCTTTCGCAAAACCGCCTAGGCCTTTCACTTTGATGCTGTAATAAATCATCAGAGCAAATACACCTAGTGCCATAGCCATGGTGATGTTCACATCAGCAGAAGGAACCACTTTCAAGTAAGGGATACCTAGCCAATGCTCTGCTGGATACGGCAAGAAATCAATTGGCACTAAGTCCATGATGTTCATTAGCAATACCCAACAAAAGATAGTCAGTGCCAGCGGTGCTATTAGTGGATTGCGTCCATGGAAGGTGTCTTTGACGTTGGTATCGACAAATTCAACCACTATTTCAACAAAACACTGTAGCTTGCCTGGTACACCCGCTGTTGCCTTCTTCGCTACAGAACGGAAAACCCAAAGGAAAATCAGTCCAGTAAACAAAGAAAAAAACAGGCTATCGATATGTACGTTCCAGAAACTTGTTTCCGACCCAACTAAACCCAGCTTGTATAAAGACAGGTTGGTTAGGTGGTGTTCAATGTATCCGGACGATGTTAGCGCTTCACCTGGCGCAGCCATAACTCATCCTATTTTTTGTTGTTAATGAATAGCACTGGCGCACAGATATTAATACCTAGAGCCAGCAAATAGGTTAGTTTCAGGGGAACAAGTTCCACCTGCATATACATGTAAGCAACAGAGAATAAAACGACTGTAATAAGAATTTTAAGTGCTTCACCAGTGTAAAAAGAGACCGCGATACGCTTTGCAGCGCGAGCTCCACTAAACATAAAAGCACACAGCGCAAAAACTGCATTGGCAAAGACACAGATGCCTCCCCCAACCAGCGCTGAAAATCCCCAATCAGCATTTACAGCAATAGTCATCCCTGCTGCCACAACCATAACCGCGCCAGACTGGATCATTAACAATTGCTTTGCAAGCTCTCGTCCTGGCCTAGCCAACGCAGCTACCATGTATTCGTACCTCTAGTTACATTCCCAACACTCAAAAACGTAATGTTGAGAAATTCGCGAAAATTATACGAAGGCGCAAAACTAATGCAACGTAAATACAATCTTATGTTACATTTTTGTTCGCTAACCAACATTTTTCACACAAAATTCTTTTTTCTCAAAAATGTGACGCAGGCCGATTATGTCACTTAGGCTTGCAGCTTTGCAACCAATTGCTCTAGTTTCTGGGGTTCGTCAAGGCTAATCGTTACCTTAGATTTACCATTTTTGGAACGGACAATTGACACTTTTGCACCTAAGTTTTCACTAAGTTTTTGTGATATTTGTTGTATTTCTACGTCTTCAGGCACATTTTTTTCTTCAGTTGTGTCTGAGAGACATTTTTTCACTAATTGCTCAGTCTGACGCACTGTTAATTGCTTTTTAGCAACTCGCTCTGCAATCTCTTCTTGTTGTTCACCTTCCAGCATTAACAGAGCACGAGCATGCCCCATCTCTAACTGTTTGGTTTCAACTAAACGTTTAACAGCATCAGCTAACTGGTTAAGACGAAGTAGGTTACTGACCGTTGTTCTCGACTTACCTATTACATCTGCGACTTGTTGGTGAGTCAGTTTAAATTCATCTTGTAGACGCTCTAAAGCTTGTGCTTCTTCAATCGCATTAAGATCTTCACGCTGAATATTTTCGATCAACGCCATCGCGATCGCCGCACGATCATCTACAGGCTTGATCAAGCACGGTACTTGCTTCAAACCCGCCTGCCTTGCAGCTCTCCAACGACGCTCACCCGCAATGATTTCGTAGCCACCAGTATTTAATGGACGAACGACAATCGGCTGAATAATACCTTGAGATTGAATGGATGCAGACAGCTCTTCCAAAGCTTCAGGAGACATATCTTTACGGGGCTGGTAAATACCCGGTTTCAAGCTCGCAATCGCGATATCCTGCAGCTCACCGTCAGAAGACAGCTCTTGACTGTGTGTTGCGACTTGTTGCTTTTCACGAGCAAGAGAACTGGTTGCCAATAACGCATCCAGTCCTTTTCCTAAACCACGTTTAGACGACATGTAAACGAATTCCTTTATTCTGTGTTAAGCGATAACTTCTTCGCGACGAAGCATTTCTCCAGCCAAAGCTAAATAAGCTTTAGAACCCGCGGAATACTTATCGTAGTACATGGCTGGTTTACCATGACTAGGCGCTTCAGCGAGACGGACATTACGAGGAATAACGGTACGATAGACTTTGTTACCAAAATGCTTCTTCAACTGATCGGAAACTTCATTGGCCAATCGGTTACGAGGATCATACATGGTTCGAAGTAAGCCTTCGATTTTCAATTTATCGTTCACTACCGCAGCAAGTTTGCTGATGGTATCCATTAACGCAGTTAAACCTTCTAATGCGAAATACTCACATTGCATTGGCACTAACACAGAGTCTGCAGCTGCCATCGCGTTGATTGTAAGGAGGTTTAAAGAAGGAGGACAATCAATAAAGATGAAATCATAGTTATCACGAACTGCTGCTAAAGCGTTCTTTAGACGGACTTCGCGAGCGAAAACTTCCATCAATTTGATTTCTGCAGCAGTGACATCGCCATTGGCAGCGATCAAGTCATAATGTCCGGCAGTGTTGCGGCATACCACGTCTTCAAATGGTGCATCTTCCACTAAGAATTCGTAAACCGTAGCATCGACTTGGTATTTGTCTACACCACTTGCCATTGTGGCGTTGCCCTGAGGGTCAAGATCTATTACCAGAACTTTACGTTTAGTGGCTGCCATAGAAGCAGCTAAATTAACACAAGTTGTTGTTTTTCCTACGCCACCTTTCTGGTTGGCGATCGCTACGATTTTACCCACGGTATGCCTCGCTGTTATCCCTTTCGGGATAAGATTACAAGATGACGCTCGCCTTCTAACTCTGGAACTTTCAAAGCTTTGACATCGGTCACAGAACACCATTCAGGTAACAGGCTTATCTCTTCCTGCGGCAATTGTCCTTTAAGGGCAAAAAACACACCTGAATTAGCTCGCGGTAAGTGCTGGCACCACTCAACCATATCGGACATAGAAGCAAAAGCTCGGCTCAGAACTGCGTCAAATCCGCCTTCCGGATCGAACTCTTCAACACGGCTCTGAACAGCAACAACGTTAACAATACCAAGCTCATGAAGAACTTGCTTAATAAAGCGAATGCGTTTACCTAAGCTATCCAGTAAGACAAATTCCTTTTCTGGATTCATGATAGCCAGAGGAATGCCAGGTAAACCTGGCCCTGTTCCAACGTCAATAAAGCGCTCACCATCAAGGTAAGGGCTTACAACTATGCTATCAAGGATATGTTTCACTAACATATCTGCAGGGTCTCTTACTGATGTAAGATTGTACGCTTTGTTCCACTTATTCAGCAGTCCAACATAACCTAGTAGTTGCTCACGTTGCTTATCTGATACGTCTAAGTCAGTTTTGGCAATTAACGAATCTAATTTAGCGCGTAAATCCATTAAGCTGCCTCTCCTTTCTTGAGCATGCCTTGTTTTTTCAGGTGAACTAACAAGATAGAGATCGCTGCAGGAGTAATACCAGAGATACGTGACGCAATACCAACCGTTTCAGGTTTAGCTGCGTTGAGCTTCAAGACTACCTCGTTCGATAGACCTTTAACTTGCTTGTAATCAAGATCCGCTGGCAATTTAGTATTTTCGTGACGCAAAGACTTCTCGATCTCGTCTTTTTGACGCTCGATATAACCTTCGTACTTAACCTGAATCTCCACTTGTTCAGCAGCTTCTGCATCGTCAAGTGCAGGACCAAACTCAGGAAGAGAAACAAGCGCATCGTAATCCACTTCTGGACGACGAAGTAAATCTTCACCACTCGCTTCACGCGACATTGGCGTTTTGAGCAGTGCGTTCAGAGCATCAATGCCTTTCGAGTTCGGGTTCATCCAAGTCTCTTTTAGGCGCTGACGTTCTTTTTCCATATTGTCGATTTTCTGGTTGAAACGAGCCCAACGCTCATCAGACACTAAACCAAGCTCGCGCGCTTTTTCTGTTAAACGAAGATCAGCGTTGTCTTCACGAAGTAACAAACGGTATTCAGCACGTGATGTGAACATGCGATACGGTTCTTTCGTACCCATGGTCGATAGATCGTCGATCAACACGCCCATGTAGGCTTGATCACGGCGTGGGCTCCAGCCTTCTTTGCCTTGGCTGTACAAGCTTGCGTTTAAACCTGCCATCAGACCTTGTGCGGCAGCTTCTTCGTACCCAGTGGTACCGTTAATTTGTCCTGCGAAGAACAAACCTTGAATAAACTTAGTTTCATAAGTCTGTTTCAAATCACGAGGATCGAAGAAATCGTATTCGATTGCATAACCAGGACGAACGATGTGTGCGTTTTCAAAACCTTTCATTGAACGAACAATTTGAACTTGCACATCAAAAGGTAAGCTGGTGGATATACCGTTTGGATACAGTTCAGTTGTATTTAAACCTTCTGGTTCAATAAAGATTTGGTGGCTGTTTTTATCAGCAAAACGCATCACTTTGTCTTCGATAGACGGACAGTAACGTGGACCAATTCCTTCAATCATACCAGCATACATAGGGCTGCGGTCAAGGTTAGAACGAATCACATCATGTGTCTGCTCGTTGGTATGAGTGATGTAACAAGAAATCTGACGCGGGTGTTGCTCACGTTTGCCCATAAATGAGAAAACAGGCGTTGGATTGTCACCATGCTGAGCTTCCAGCACAGAAAAATCGACACTGTTTGCGTCAATACGTGGTGGCGTACCTGTTTTCAGTCGATCAACTCGGAATGGCAATTCACGTAATCGATCCGCTAAAGCGATCGATGGTGGATCGCCTGCACGACCGCCAGAGAAGTTTTCCATACCAATGTGGATCTTTCCACCAAGGAAGGTACCAACGGTTAACACAACCGCTTTGGAGCGGAATTTAACGCCCATCTGAGTCACAACACCCAGCACTTGATCGTTCTCGACGATAAGATCATCTGCTGCTTGTTGGAAAAGAGTCAGATTTGGTGTGTTTTCCAGTGTGCTGCGAACATAGGCTTTGTATAAAGCTCGGTCAGCTTGCGCGCGAGTTGCACGAACTGCTGGACCTTTAGAAGCATTCAGTGTTCTGAACTGAATACCTGCATGGTCAATAGCTTGCGCCATTAAACCACCCATAGCATCTACTTCTTTAACTAAGTGGCCTTTACCAATGCCACCGATCGCTGGGTTACAAGACATCTGTCCTAGCGTGTCAATATTATGTGTTAGAAGTAACGTACTTTGTCCTGTACGTGCGGCTGCGAGAGCGGCTTCCGTTCCTGCATGACCGCCACCAACCACAATGACGTCAAATGTTTCGTGATAAAGCATGAACGACCTCAGGTATTCAATGAGATTAAGATTAAACAAAAGAGACGTATTCTACCCTCTTTCCTAAGTCTAGAAAATCGCTTTTCTATATTTTCCTCTCACTACCGATAACTTAATATATATAAGATCTTTATATAGAGATCTTTTATTACTCTTACTATTAGGATCGACGATCTCTGTGGATAAGTGGAAAATGATCAATAAGATCATGGATCTTTAATGGATCAGAACTTGTGATCTACACATGATCTTATTGCGTATTAGCTGGGATCAAAATTGCCACTTATGCACAACCCCCTAAACTGATCAAAGTTGTTATTGGGATAACTATAGGTTGATCACCGGATAAAGGTGTAGTTATCCACAAGTGATTTGTTTGAAATAGCATCAATATTGAATAAGTTTACAGTTCAATTTTAAGTTTATTTTCTTTCAAGTATAAAAAAAGCAGCGTTTCCGCTGCTGTTCTTATCAATTTTGTGCTTATTTAAGCTGGTGGATGATGCTTTTCAGCCACTCTTCTGCGGCATCTTCAGGAACTGGATGCTCTTGAATATCGATAGTAAAACACTCAGATAGCGGAGTTGCACCGATATCCTCAAGCAGTGCATGAGCATGCTTGCCTGCGGCACAAAAGGTGTCATAGCTTGAATCACCAATCGCAACAACCGCAAATTTTAAGTTGCTGGTTCTCGGTGGTGTATTTTGCAATGCTGCTATAAAAGGCTGAATGTTATCAGGATAATCTCCAGCACCATGAGTCGAGGTAACGATTAGCCAAGTACCGTCTGCTGGAATTTCTTCAAATGCAGGTTGGTTGTGGATCGTCGTTTCCAATGACTGCTCTTGAAGTAAATCACTGAGATGATCGCCCACGTATTCAGCACCGCCAAGGGTGCTACCCGTAATTATATGGATCATAGTGCTCCGCTTTATTTACCAATACAGAAAGATGAGAAGATTCGGCCCAATAGGTCGTCTGAGCTGAATTCACCGGTAATTTCGTTTAAGTGTTGCTGAGTAATACGCAGCTCTTCCGCTAAGATTTCACCAGCCATGTAGCCTTCAAGTTGTTGCTGACCTATGTCTAGGTGCTCTGCTGCACGTTCCAGAGCTTCTAAGTGGCGACGACGCGCCATAAAGCCACCTTCTTGGTTACCAGAGAAGCCCATACACTCTTTTAAGTGTGTTCTCAGAGCTTCTACACCTTCGCCAGTCTTCGCTGAAAGACGGATCAATGTTGGTGTGCTCACATGGCAAATGCCCAGCGTTTCACCTGTTTGATCCACTTTATTACGAATAACCGTCATACCCATGTTGTCTGGTAGACGATCAACGAAGTCTGGCCAAATATCTTCAGGGTTAGTGGCATCTGTTGTGGTGCCATCAACCATGAACAGTACTCGGTCAGCTTGCTTTATTTCGTCCCAAGCGCGCTCAATACCGATTTTTTCTACTTCATCTGAAGCATCACGAAGGCCCGCTGTATCAATAATGTGCAGCGGCATACCGTCTATATGGATATGCTCACGCAGAACGTCGCGAGTGGTACCTGCGATATCCGTTACGATAGCGGACTCTTTACCTGACAAAGCATTCAGTAGACTGGACTTACCGGCATTTGGTCGGCCAGCGATTACGACTTTCATGCCTTCACGTAAAATTGCACCTTGGTTGGCCTCTTTACGTACAGCATTCAGGTTATCAATAATTGCTTGCAGATCAGCGGCGACTTTACCATCGGCCAAGAAATCAATTTCTTCTTCTGGAAAGTCAATCGCAGCTTCCACATAGATACGCAGGTAAATAAGTGACTCCACCAGCGTGTTGATACGTTGTGAGAACTGTCCTTGCAAAGATTGCAGTGCTGATTTCGCCGCTTGTTCAGAGCTGGCGTCGATCAAATCCGCAATGGCTTCCGCTTGGGTTAAGTCCATTTTGTCATTAAGGAACGCACGCTCTGAAAACTCACCTGGTCGTGCTGGGCGAACGCCTGAAATTTTCAAAATACGCTTAATCAGCATATCCATTACTACCGGACCACCGTGGCCTTGCAGTTCTAATACGTCTTCGCCAGTAAATGAGTTCGGGTTAGGGAAGTAAAGCGCAATGCCTTGGTCAAGCTCCAGACCGCTTTCATCTTTGAAAGGCAAGTATTCCGCATAGCGCGGTTTTAACGTTCGTCCCGTTACTTCTAAAGCAACCTGAGCCGCCTTTGGACCAGAGACACGGATAATGCCTACACCGCCTCGTCCAGGGGCTGTTGCTTGAGCAACGATGGTATCAGTTGTCATAAAGGTTGTTACCTAAATACATTTCGAATTAGCGTCATTGTAATCAGCAAAAAACAAAAAGGCGACCTTTTGGCCGCCTTTGCTGATTCATCATTAACTTACTTAGAGTGTAAGCCTTTCTTCTCTAGCGCTTTGTAAATCAAAGTCTGCTGAATCAGAGTCACGACGTTCGATACCAACCAGTAAAGAACCAGACCTGAAGGGAAGAACAGGAAGAAGAATGTGAACATCACCGGCATGAAAGTCATGATCTTTTGTTGCATTGGATCAGTAACTGTCGTTGGGCTCATCTTCTGAATCATGAACATACTTGCACCCATTAATAGTGGCAAGATGTAGTATGGGTCTTGTGCTGACAAGTCATGAATCCAACCAAAGAATGGTGAGTGACGTAGTTCAACAGATTCCATTAGTGCCCAGTATAGCGAGATGAAAATTGGCATCTGTAGGAAGATTGGTAAACAGCCACCAAGTGGGTTTACTTTCTCTGTCTTGTAGAGTTCCATCATCTCTTGGCTCATGCGTTGACGGTCGTCGCCAATACGCTCACGCATTGCTTGCAGTTTAGGTTGCAGCATGCGCATTTTCGCCATAGATGTGTATTGAGCTTTAGTTAGTGGGTACATAGCACCACGAACGATGAAGGTCAGACACATAATTGCTAGACCCCAGTTCACTACAATGCCTTGAATGAAAGAAAGCAGTGAGTGTAGAGGTTTTGCGATGAACCATAACCAACCGTAATCCACTACAAGGTCTAGGCTTGGTGCAACCGCAGCCATTGCATCTTGTAGTTTTGGACCAACCCATAGCGTAGATGTGAAGGTTTCTTGAGTACCATCAGCCAAGGTTTTGTTTGGCATACGAATACCGATATCACCTAAGTTACCGATAATACGAGAGTAGATATTAGTGCCTGGTTCGTTACGTGGAATCCACGCTGTTGCGAAGTAGTGTTGGATCATTGCTGCCCAACCAGTACCGCTTGGTAGGTTGATAGACAGGTTACGATCTTGCATATCGTCGAAGCTGTACTTTTTGTAACGAGTATCTTCACTTGAGTATGCGCCGCCACGATAAGTTGGCATTGCTAAGCTACCGCCAGAATCTTGTAGATTTTGACGTAGGTGCGCGTACATACCCATAGTTGCGTTGCTGCCAGAGTGGTTAACAACGTTGAATTCAACATCGATAGCATAGCTATCGCGCTTGATGATGAAGGTTTTTGTGTACTCAATACCGTTTGCTGAATAAGTCATCGGAACACGAAGTTCGTCCTGACCGTCTGCTAGCGTGTAGCTGTCAGCGTCAACATGATAATTTGGACGTGTAGTGCTGCTTAGGTCGATACCTTGAGGACCGATCAAGCCACTTTGAGCAATAAACTGGTGTCCTTGCTCATTTTTAAGTAGTTGGAATGGAGTCTCTGAATCTAGTTCTTCTGCATACTGATTAAGTTTTGCAGAAACAACATCACCGCCAACTGTGTCAATCGACAGAGTTAGTACATCTGAAGTAACGGTAATCGTTTTTGCAACAGCACTAGTTTGAGATGGTGCTGGGTCAAACTCATCTGCAAATGATGGTGCAGGTACTGTATTGCCTGATTGAGCCTGTTCAACCGCTTGCGGAGCTGGATTCTTAGCTACTTGCCATTGTTGGAAGAGTAAAAAAGAAACCAGAGCCAAAGCGATTAACAGGATATTACGTTGAGAATCCATCGTTAATTATCTCTGTCGTGTTTTTGGATCGGTGGAACGGGGTCAAACCCGCCTTCATTCAAAGGGTGGCATTTTAATAGACGTTTGCCAGATAACCAACACCCTTTTACAAAACCGTGAACTCTCAGAGCTTCTATCGCATATGAGGAACAGGTTGGAGTAAACCGGCAGCGAGGGCCGATAAGCGGACTAATAGTCCATTGGTAAAGTTTTACTAAACCAATGGCTATCCACGTGAAGGGCGAGATAGGCGTTGCCATAACTTTTCGAACAAAGTAAATAGTTCTTCATTGCTCAAATACTGCGCGCTATTTTTCGCTATTACAACAAAATCTTTATTAGGAAGTTTGTGCTGTTGTAGACGAAAACTTTCTCTAGATAAACGCTTAAAGCGGTTACGACCAACGGCAGTTTTAATTTGTTTTTTGGGAACAGCTAAACCTAAACGAGGGTGAGAAAGATTATTGTTGCGGGCAATGATTGTGAAATGAGGAGAGCCAGCTCGATGAGCTTGCTGAAAGACATTTTTATAATGCTCGGGAGTTAACAAGCGTAACTCCCGATTGAATGCGTACGTACTCAAAATAATTTATGGATTATTTTGAAAGGCGCTTACGGCCTTTTGCACGACGTGCATTAATTACTTTACGACCGTTCGCTGTCGCCATGCGAGCACGGAAACCGTGAGTACGCTTGCGCTTTAGAACTGTAGGTTGAAAAGTGCGTTTGCTCATTGTAAATACCTTACTGATCAGTAGTTTTTAGGTTTGTTAAACCCGGCGTGGGCTTTGTGTCTTCTCTTTATATAAAGAAAGGACTATCCGACGCCTCTCAACAAAGAGGCGGAATTGTAATCACTGTCACAAAAGGTGTCAATGATTGGGTTTGCCGAAGTCCTGTTCAGTTTCTCAAATTACTAAGAAATCGAGGCTTCGGTTTTTCCGGTCGGGCGATTATACGGAGTCTCGGTAAAATCTCAAGGATCCTTATTCGATCCCAACCATATTTAAGAATTTCTTTAAACGAGGATCCTGTGGATTACCAAATATATCCTGTGGAGAACCTTGTTCGACGATATTGCCTTCAGCCATGAATATCACTCTATCCGCGACTTCTCTAGCAAACTGCATCTCGTGAGTAACCACTAACATCGTTTGATGTTGCGTGGCGAGTTTTTTCATCAGCGCAAGAACTTCACCGACCCATTCTGGATCCAGTGCAGATGTTGGCTCATCAAACAGCAGTAGTTCAGGTTGCTGTGCCATTGCTCTGCCAATACCCACACGTTGCTGCTGGCCACCAGAAAGCGCAGAAGGGTAACTGTCTCCCTTGTCGCCAAGTCCAATGTCATCAAGTATCTGTTGAGCACGTGCTAAAGCATCGCTCTTTTTCCAGCCTTTCACTGTAATCAGACCTTCAGCGATGTTCTGTCTTGCTGTCATATGAGAGAACAAGGCGTAGTTCTGAAATACAAACCCCGTTTTGCGTCTAAGCGCTAACACTTCCGATTTGCTGTGTAATTGGCAATCAACGGCCACGTTATCAATAGTGATCGTGCCTTGGTCTGCTTGCTCTAGGAAGTTAACACAACGCAACAGAGTTGATTTACCTGTACCACTTGAACCGATAATAACGATGATCTCACCTTTATTAATAGAGAGATCGATGCCTTTAAGAACTTCGCTATCGCCAAAGCGTTTGTGAATGTTAGTTAAGTTGATCATCTTACATACGCCTTGTTGAGTTTATTTTCAGCCCAAATCTGTACTCGTGTCAGAACCACAACCACAGCCCAGTAAATCAATGCTACTGCTAGGAATGCTTCGAAAAAGCGAAAACTGGATGATGCTTCCATCTGAGCTTTAGCCATAATTTCCGCAACACCCAAAGTAAAGGCGAGGGAGGTCGACTTAATCATATCAATGAAGTAGTTCATCAGTGACGGCAAAGCAACACGTGTTGCTTGCGGTAATATAATGCGACGCATGGCCTGACTGGTGGTCATTCCCACAGAGAGGCTGGCTTCCATCTGGCTACGGTCAATACCAATAATTGCCGCACGAATACTTTCTGCCATGTAGGCGGAGAAATGCAACGTGATACCAATAACCGCGGCACTGAAAGCATCAATACCGACTAGGATCGGGAATATTTGCGGCAAACCATAATAAAGAAGGAACAGCTGTACTAATAGTGGTGTTCCACGGAAGAAGCTGATGTAGAGCTGACTAAGCTGATCAAGAACCGGAACTTTGAACACACGAATATTGGCCAAGATGACAGAAAGAATTAGAGAGAAAAACATTCCCCATGTCGCCATTTCCATGGTAGTGCCGAGATACTTGAGCAGTATCGGCATCAGATCCAGCATGTATTGAAAGTCAAAACCCATTTACTTCCCCTTAAAGACAACAAAAGGCGGGATCATACAATCCCACCTCTTTAAAAGTACAGTCTAGCTTATTAATTAGTAATATCAGTGCCAAACCACTTGTTAGAGATCGCGCTTAGCGTACCGTCTGCACGAATTGCTGCAAGTGCTTTGTTGACTTCAGCTTGTAGCTTCTGACCTTTTTCGTTGTTCAGGAATGGCCAAGCATTTTCAATGGTTTCGAAAGGCTTACCTGCAAGTTGAAGTGGTAGACCTGTTTTCTCGATAGTCTCTAGCACTGATAGACGGTCCATTACGAATGCGTCTGCACGGCCAAGAGCAACATCATGTTCAATACCAGTGTCGTACGTCTTAATGTTGATTTTACCGTCTTTGTCGTAGTCACGTAGTAGCTGTTCAAAGTTTGAACCTAGGTTAACGGCAACTGTTTTGCCTGCAAGGTCTTCAATACCTTTGATGCTGCTGTTACCTTTACGAACCGCGATCTGCGCACCGTCAATAACGTATGGGTCTGCAAACAGGTACTTCGCTTTACGTGCGTCGGTAATAGTTATTTGGTTAGAAATCGTATCGATACGACCTGTTTCTAGTAGACCAAATAGACCAGAGAAGTTTGAAGTAACAAACTCAACCTTGTAATCATTGCGTTTAGCAATTTCATTCCATACATCGACTTCAAAACCTTGAAGTTGGTCTTGCTTAACAAATGTGAATGGGAAGTAACGGCCAGACATGCCGACTTTGATATCTGTTGTTGCTTGAGCTGCTGAAGCTGCCAATACAAGAGTGGCTACTGCGAGTTTAATCCAGTTTTTCATTTTCTAACTCCGAATGAATATAGGGCAGAATGTTACTGGTAAATGTTAGTACAGAACAAATAACCTTATGTTATTAACAATAACCATAATAAGTTTTTATTTTGGGATAACTCACTAATTTTCTGGGATATGTGGGTAAAAATGGGGATGTTTATGTAGATCTTCATAATTGAGACGGAAATATTGTGAATAACTTTGATCTTATTCACTGGATCTTCGATCAATCGCTGGCGATCTTAGTTATCAACAGGTAGAATTATCAACCTTTATCGATCATCAGATTAGAGTGAGAGCACAGTGTCATCTTCGCTTTGGTTGCAATGTTTGCAACAGCTTCAAGAAGAATTACCAGCCGCAGAATTCAGCATGTGGGTTCGTCCGCTACAAGCGGAGCTCAATGATAATACTCTCACTTTGTTTGCCCCTAACCGTTTTGTGCTTGATTGGGTTCGCGATAAGTACATCAACAACATTAACTTATTGTTGAGAGAGTATTGCGGCAACGATGTACCAAGCCTGCGTTTTGAAGTGGGTAGTAAACCTGTAGCGGCTGTGAAGCCAGCGCCAAAGCGCTCAGCTGCAGACGTGGCAGCAGAATCATCTGCGCCAGCTCAACTAGCTCAGCGTCGTCCTGTTCATAAAACATGGGATGATGAATCCGTTGAAGCGGATATTACTTATCGTTCTAACGTCAACCCTAAGCATAAGTTCAATAACTTCGTTGAAGGTAAATCGAACCAGTTAGGTTTGGCTGCTGCTCGTCAGGTGGCAGACAATCCGGGTGCTGCGTATAACCCTCTATTCTTATACGGTGGCACGGGTTTAGGTAAAACCCACCTTTTACACGCTGTGGGTAATGCGATTGTCGATAACAAACCGAATGCTAAAGTGGTTTACATGCACTCTGAGCGTTTCGTTCAGGATATGGTTAAAGCACTGCAAAATAACGCGATTGAAGAATTTAAACGTTACTACCGTAGCGTTGATGCGTTATTGATCGATGATATTCAATTCTTTGCCAATAAAGAGCGCTCTCAAGAAGAGTTCTTCCATACTTTCAACGCTTTGTTGGAAGGTAACCAGCAAATCATCTTAACTTCTGACCGTTATCCTAAAGAGATAAATGGCGTAGAAGATCGTCTTAAATCTCGCTTCGGTTGGGGTTTGACGGTGGCGATTGAACCACCAGAGCTAGAAACTCGCGTGGCGATTTTGATGAAGAAAGCGGAAGATCACCAAATTCATCTGCCAGATGAAGTGGCGTTCTTTATTGCGAAACGTCTGCGTTCAAACGTTCGTGAGTTGGAAGGGGCACTTAACCGTGTTATCGCCAATGCGAACTTTACCGGTCGTCCAATTACCATTGATTTTGTTCGTGAAGCGCTGCGTGACTTATTAGCTCTGCAAGAAAAGTTGGTCACCATTGATAATATTCAAAAGACAGTCGCAGAATACTACAAAATTAAAATGGCGGATTTACTTTCAAAACGCCGTTCACGTTCTGTTGCGCGTCCTCGTCAATTAGCAATGGCGCTAGCGAAAGAACTCACCAACCACAGCTTACCAGAAATTGGTGATGCTTTTGGTGGTCGCGACCATACCACTGTGCTTCACGCATGTCGTAAAATCGAGCAACTGCGCGAAGAGAGCCACGACATAAAAGAAGACTATTCGAATTTGATTCGCACGCTTTCATCATAATTGCGCTATAGTTTGCGCTGATTTTGCGTCGTTAATCCGTCTATCGTTTAAGAGCACACTATGAAATTTACTATCGAACGTAGCCACTTCATTAAACCTCTACAACAAGTATCCGGCACTTTAGGTGGCCGAGCGTCACTGCCTATATTAGGTAATTTGCTGATTAAAGTTGAAGACAATCAATTGTCGATGACGGCAACGGATTTAGAAGTTGAACTGATCAGCCGAGTGACGTTGGAAGGGGATTTTGAAGCAGGCAGCATTACCGTTCCGGCACGTAAATTTCTCGATATTTGCCGAGGTCTTCCAGACTCAGCGGTAATCACTGTGCTGTTAGAAGGTGATCGCATTCAAGTTCGTTCTGGGCGAAGCCGATTCTCATTAGCGACTCTGCCAGCGAACGATTTCCCAAATATCGAAGATTGGCAAAGTGAAGTTGAAATTTCACTCACTCAGGCAGAGCTTCGTGGTTTGATAGAGAAAACGCAATTTTCGATGGCAAACCAAGACGTGCGTTACTACCTAAACGGTATGCTGTTTGAAATTGATGGCAGCACGCTTCGTTCAGTAGCAACTGATGGTCACCGTATGGCGGTTTCTCAAACCGAATTAGGTGCAGATTTTGCTCATAAGCAAATCATCCTACCGCGTAAAGGTGTATTGGAATTAGTGAAGCTGCTGGATGCTCCAGAACAATCTGTGGTACTGCAAATTGGTAGCTCAAATCTGCGTGCAGATGTGAACAATTTTGTTTTCACTTCTAAGCTGGTTGATGGTCGTTTCCCTGATTATCGACGCGTAATGCCGCAAAGTACCAACAAAGTATTGCTTGCGAACTGTGATGAGTTGCGTCAGTGTTTTTCACGCGCTGCGATTTTATCGAATGAAAAATTCCGTGGTGTGCGAGTGAATCTTGATGAAAACGAAATGCGCATTACAGCAAACAACCCAGAACAGGAAGAAGCGGAAGAGGTGTTAGATGTTACCTTCGAAGGAGACGCCATTGAGATCGGCTTCAACGTAAGCTATATCCTCGATGTGTTGAATACCCTTCGTTGTGATAACGTACGTATCTCTATGTCAGATGCTAATGCCAGTGCGCTGGTGGAAAATGCGGAAGATGACAGCGCGATGTACGTCGTGATGCCAATTCGCCTGTAACCAAGAGTTAACTTCGCGCTATGCCGCTAACCCGTCTGGTTATTCAGCAATTTCGTAATATTAGAGCCTGTGATATTTCATTATCATCAGGCTTTAACTTTCTTATTGGTGTCAACGGAAGTGGCAAAACCAGCGTCTTAGAAGCAATTTATCTGCTTGGGCATGGTCGCTCTTTTAAAAGTTCGCTCACGGGTCGAGTGATTCAGAATGAGTGCTCTGAACTGTTTGTTCACGGGCGTTTTTTGACATCGGATCAATTTGAGCTACCGATTGGTATTAATAAGCAGCGCGACGGTTCAACTGAGGTTAAAATAGGCGGTCAATCTGGGCAAAAATTGGCACAGTTGGCACAAGTTTTACCATTGCAGTTGATTCATCCTGAAGGCTTTGATTTATTAACGGATGGACCGAAACAGCGTCGATCATTTATTGATTGGGGTGTGTTTCATTCTGAACCTGCATTCTATGATGCATGGGGAAGATTTAAGCGTTTAAGTAAACAGCGTAATGCATTACTCAAAACAGCAACCAGCTATCGTGAGCTGAGTTATTGGGATCAAGAATTAGCCTTGTTGGCTGAAAATATTGACCAATGGCGCAGAACTTACGTCGAACAAATGAAAGTTGTCGCAGAAGAGTTATGCCGCACGTTTTTACCCGAGTTTGATATTGCGGTAAAGTACTACCGCGGTTGGGATAAAGAGACCCCATACCAGCAGATATTAGAAAAGAACTTCGAACGCGATCAACAGCTTGGCTACACCTTCAGTGGCCCAAATAAAGCTGATTTGAAGATAAAAGTTAACGGTACTCCGGTGGAAGATGTGCTTTCACGGGGGCAACTGAAATTAATGGTGTGTGCACTACGTGTCGCACAGGGCCAACACTTAACTGAGTTGACCGGGAAGCAATGCATCTACTTAATTGATGATTTTGCTTCCGAACTCGATAGCCAGCGTCGTAAGCGTCTTGCAGACTGCTTGAAGGCGACGCAGGCTCAAGTTTTTGTAAGTTCTATTACACAAAGCCAAGTTGCCGACATGGTCGAGCCAAACAGCAAGATGTTTCATGTGGAACATGGCACAATAGAGCAAGGATAATTTAGTCAGAGAGTAACTCATGTCGAATAATTACGATTCATCGAGTATTAAGGTACTAAAGGGTCTGGACGCAGTACGTAAACGTCCAGGTATGTACATCGGGGACACTGATGATGGCACCGGTCTACACCACATGGTTTTTGAGGTGGTGGATAACTCAATAGATGAAGCGTTAGCAGGTCACTGTAAAGACATCATCGTTACTATTCACGAAGATAACTCAGTATCGGTTAGCGATGACGGCCGTGGTATCCCAACTGAGCTGCACGAAGAAGAAAATGTTTCTGCGGCAGAAGTTATCATGACAGTACTGCACGCTGGTGGTAAGTTCGATGATAACTCTTACAAAGTATCAGGTGGTCTGCATGGCGTAGGTGTGTCAGTGGTTAACGCACTATCAGAAAAAGTGCTTCTGACTATTTACCGCGGTGGTCACATCCATACTCAAACCTATCGCCATGGTGTGCCTCAAGCGCCACTAAGCGTTGTTGGTGATACTGAAAAAACAGGTACAACGGTTCGTTTCTGGCCAAGTGCTGACACCTTTACCAATATCGAATTTCATTACGATATTCTTGCGAAACGTCTACGCGAGCTTTCATTCCTAAACTCAGGCGTATCAATCAAACTGATTGATGAGCGTGAAGAAGATAAACAAGACCACTTTATGTATGAAGGTGGTATCCAAGCGTTTGTTACTCACCTTAACCGCAACAAAACTCCGATTCATGAGAAAGTTTTCCACTTTAACTCAGAACGTGAAGACGGTATTAGCGTTGAAGTGGCGATGCAGTGGAACGACGGTTTCCAAGAAGGTATTTACTGCTTTACCAACAACATCCCACAGCGTGATGGTGGTACTCACTTAGCCGGTTTCCGTGCAGCGTTAACTCGTACGTTAAACACCTACATGGATAAAGAAGGCTACAGCAAGAAAGCCAAAACAGCGACATCTGGTGACGATGCGCGTGAAGGTTTGACTGCGGTTGTCTCGGTTAAAGTTCCAGATCCAAAATTCTCAAGCCAAACCAAAGACAAACTGGTTTCTTCTGAAGTGAAATCTGCAGTTGAATCTGCAATGGGCGAGAAACTTAACGAGTTCCTAGCTGAGCATCCTTCTGAAGCAAAAATGGTGTGTAGCAAAATTATCGATGCGGCACGTGCACGTGAAGCAGCGCGTAAAGCTCGTGAGATGACTCGTCGTAAAGGCGCGTTGGACCTTGCTGGTCTTCCAGGTAAACTTGCTGACTGTCAGGAAAAAGATCCTGCACTGTCTGAACTGTACATAGTGGAGGGTGACTCTGCTGGCGGTTCAGCTAAGCAGGGACGTAACCGTAAGAACCAAGCAATTCTTCCGCTGAAAGGTAAGATTCTAAACGTTGAAAAAGCACGTTTTGATAAAATGCTTTCTTCTCAGGAAGTGGCAACACTGATTACTGCATTAGGTTGTGGTATCGGTCGCGATGAATACAACCCAGATAAACTGCGCTACCACAACATCATCATCATGACCGATGCGGACGTCGATGGTTCGCACATTCGTACGCTACTGTTGACCTTCTTCTACCGTCAAATGCCTGAGCTTATTGAGCGTGGCTACATCTACATTGCACAGCCACCGCTTTACAAAGTGAAGAAAGGTAAACAAGAGCAATACATCAAAGATGAAGAAGCTATGGAACAATACCAAGTTTCTCTCGCGTTAGATGGCGCAGCAC
This sequence comes from Vibrio sp. Hal054, assembly GCF_037162405.1. Lineage (NCBI taxonomy): Bacteria > Pseudomonadati > Pseudomonadota > Gammaproteobacteria > Vibrionales > Vibrionaceae > Vibrio > Vibrio sp. Hal054. The sequence goes on from NZ_JARLUT010000001.1 coordinate 3,274,018, forward strand.
TGCATGTCAATGCGGATGCTCCGGCATTGGCTGGTGCTCCACTTGAGCAGCTTGTACACCAGTACAATGCTGCGGTTAAGCTAGTTGGTCGTATGAGCCGTCGTTACCCATACGCGATGGTGCAAGAATTCATGTATGTACCTCGATTGACTGCTGAACAATGCCAAGATCAGGCGGCAGTAGATGCTTGGACGGCAGTTTTAGTTGATCAGCTTAACGCAAAAGAGTCTGGTGCGAGCCAATACAGCTACCAAGTAGAACACAATGCAGAGCAAAATGTTTATGCGCCTAAGATTGTCGTTCGTACTCATGGTGTGACTTACGAATACTTGATCAGTGTAGACCTGCTTAACTCAAGAGAGTACAGCAAGCTGGCTGACGCTTCAGAAGCACTACGTGGTTTGATTGAAGAGGGTGCATTTATCAAACGTGGTGAACGTACTCAACCAGTAGATAGCTTTGCTTCTGCGCTTGATTGGTTAATTAAAGAGTCTCGTCGTGGTCTTTCTTTACAACGATACAAAGGTCTTGGTGAGATGAACCCTGATCAGCTTTGGGAAACCACTATGGACCCAGAAACTCGTCGTATGATGCAAGTAACCATTGAAGATGCGGTCGGTGCTGATGAGCTGTTTACTACGCTAATGGGTGACCAAGTTGAACCTCGTCGTGCGTTTATTGAAAACAACGCTCTGAAAGTAGCTAACCTAGACGTGTAGTTAGCTTGGACGTATAGTCTGAGTTATTCGAAATAGTAAAAGGCGCACTTTAAAGTGCGCCTTTTTTATGCTTGCCGTTTTGCATTAACCTTTAGCTATTGAGCATTACGTAGCTCTCGACGCAGTACTTTGCCAACCGCAGATTTAGGTAGTTGCTCATGGAAAGTAATTCGTTTTGGTACTTTGTAGTTAGTGAGGTGCTGGCGACAGAAGTGGATAATATCGCCTTCGTCTAATGGCTCTAGTGTTGCGACATGAGCATGTACTAACTCACCAGTATGTTCGTCATGATCGCCGACAACCGCGGCTTCAAAGATGTGTTGGTGGCTACATAGAATATCTTCTACTTCATTTGGATAAACATTGAAGCCAGAGACGATAATCATATCCTTCAGGCGATCGACTATTTGCACTTGGCCGTCGGTTTTAATCAAGCCGACATCACCCGTTTTAAAGAAACCATTAATAATTGAGTTGTTGGTTTCATCTGGTCGTTGCCAGTAGCCCGGCATGACCTGTGGCCCTTTCACCACCAATTCTCCAACTTCTCCTTGCGCGAGAGGTTGATTATTGATGTCCCAAACTTGGACTTCGGTTTCAAGTAATGGAATACCGACACAACCAACTTGTTCTTTACCAAATTCGTTAAGGGTAATGACTGGTGACGTTTCTGATAATCCCCAACCTTCCGTGATGGTGCATCCTGTTGTTTGGTACCAGACATGAAACGCTTTGCTGGTCAGCATAGAACCACCGGAAACCGTGACTTTCAGGTGACTAAAATCGACAGATGAAATCTCTGGATGCTGGCAAAGCCCCATAAACAGAGTATTGATGCCGGATAAGCCAGAGAAACGAACGTTTTTCAACGTATTTACGAAACCATCCATATCACGTGGATTAGGGATGAGAATATTTTGAACCCCAACACTGAATAGGCTGATCATATTCACGGTAAACGCGTAGATGTGATAAAGCGGTAGCGGGCAAACAAAGCTGTCTTCACCTTCAATCATCTTCTGTGTGAGACGAATGTTCATCTGAGCAGCATTGGCCATAAGGTTGCTATGTGTCAGGCAAGCTCCTTTAGATACACCTGTAGTGCCACCTGTGTACTGGATAACCGCAATATCATCGGCAATCTCACTGTTTTCGGCAACGGCTGGTAGGTGTTTACCTGCGGATATGACGCTATTAAAGTCGCTATAAGTGCCGCGATCTTGTTCTTGTTGGGTTAGCAGATCTGGTGCGGCAGTAACGATCACATGCTTGATATTCAGCTCAGATTCTATTGCTTGGTATTTTGGTACTAAGTCTTCCAGAATGATCAGTGCTTTTGCGCCGGAATCACTAAACTGATGTTTCATCTCTCTAGAGGTGTAGAGAGGATTGGTATTAACAATAATCAGCCCTGCTCGTAGTGCGGCATAAGCGGCAATAGGGTACTGAGTTAAGTTCGGTAGCTGAATGGCGATTCGGTCACCGGCTTCTAGTCCGCATTCATGGCGCAACCACTGTGATAAGTAGCGTGATTTTTGCTCAATATCCTCATAAGTCAATGTTTGACCTAAACAATGAAACGCAGGCTTATCGCTATAGCGAGAAAATCCATCTTCAAGTAATTGTGCTAGGTTATTGAATTTATTTGTGTAGTGGTAAGCATCTTTAATCATGTTCTATTCATTCCTTTTATGCATGACGGCAGATACGGTGTAGGAGGTCTATCTTGGTTTAGCACCGTCATCAGGCTTATTAGATATGCAATTGTTGGAGAATGATGACTCAACATTCCATTAACATTGCATTAACAACAAGCGAGTCTAACTGACCCAAATTTTTTGGCTATAGTCCTGAACGGTATATTGTGCGGATTGGCGTTAATTTGTGATAAGCATCGAATACTCTTGATACTTTTATCATTTTTTATGCAATCAGATGCCAGACTAGTTGCCTCTATAAAAAACAAAAAAATTTTTAAGTGAGACTTGAAAGAGTAAAAGGTGGCCTTATATCTATTTACGAAGCAGGAAATGCCGCAGCTGGTGGGTTTCCACTGACTCGTCCAAAAGGAGAGTCCGCTTCACTATTTAGCATCTAATCAATGCATCATTTAAAAATATTGCTTCACAGAAGGATACTTATTATGAGAACTGTAGATTTTACTCCTCTATACCGCAACGCAATTGGTTTTGATCGTCTTCTAAATATGATGGAAGCGAACGCAGCAAAAAATAGCCAAGGCGGTTTTCCTCCATACAACATCGAGCAGCAAGAAGAGAACAAGTTCCGCATTACTATGGCGGTGGCTGGATTTGCTGACGAAGAGCTAGATATCACTCAACAAGAAAACACCTTAATTGTTCGTGGTGAGCGTAAACCAACAGAAGAAAAAAAATACGTTTATCAAGGCATTGCCGAGCGTGATTTCGAGCGTAAGTTCCAATTAGCGGACTACGTAAAAGTGATTGGTGCAAATATGGAGAATGGTTTGCTACACATTGATTTGGAACGTGAAATTCCAGAAGTGATGCAACCACGAAAAATAGCCATCAATGGCAAACACCTACTAGAGAACTAATCACTGGTAGATAACGAATAACAGAAAGCCCGCGAGTAAGCGGGCTTTCTAGTTTCTCAGGCTTTAATTACTTGCACGAGGGTAACAAGATTAGCCTTCTAAATACGCTTTCTTCACTTCTTCAGCGATCACTGCAATGCCTTTTTGCATCGCTTCATCGTCTTGAACGTAGTTCATGCGCAGACATTGATGCGCATGAGCCCAATCTTCCTTCTGACCAATAAAGAAATACTCACCCGGAACAATCAGAACACCGCGATCTTTTAGGCGTTTGTAGAGCTCCATTGTGGTGATTGGCAGTTCATCAAACCATAGCCAAAGGAAAATAGCGCCTTCAGGTTTATGAATACGGAAACGTTCATCATCGATAGCATGTTGCAGAAGTTCTACTGCACGCTGTGATTTTTGTTTGTAGAAAGGCTTAATGACTTCTTCACTCAGACGCAATAAGTCATTCTTTTCAATGATGCGGTGTGCCAAAGCTGGGCCAATACTGCCCGGCGCTAAGCTGATGATGCCATTCATATTGCTTAGTGCTTCCGTTACCTGTTCGTTGGCAATCACTATACCGCAGCGTACGCCCGGTAGACCGAGTTTTGATAAGCTCATGCAAAGAATGGTGTTTTCATTCCAGAACGGTTCTACATCTTCAAAGATGATGTTTGGGAACGGCACACCATAAGCGTTATCCACCAGTAGTGGGATATTGTTCTCACGAGCCAATTGGTCGAGCTTGTGGATCTCTTCCTCTGTTAACACATTACCCGTTGGGTTGGTTGGACGAGAGGCGCAGATAGCGGCAACAGAATCGTCGATTTTTAGCTGCTCAAAATCGACATGGTATTTGAACAGACCGTTATCCAGTAGTTCGATCTCTGGGTGGTATGAAACGAAAATATCTTCATCGATACCCGCATCACCATAACCAATGTATTCCGGTGCTAGAGGCAATAAAATCTTCTTAAAGCTGCCATCTGGTTGTTTACCCGCAAACAGGTTGAACAGGTAGAAAAAGCCACTTTGGCTGCCGTTGGTTAAACTGATGTTCTTTTCTGTAATGTCCCAGCCATAAGTATCACGCAGCAGTTTTGCCAACGCGCTGATAAACACATCTTTACCTTGAGGACCGTCGTAGTTGGTCATTCCAGCCAGTAAAGAGCCGTCAGCCAGCATTTCTTCGGTTGTCAGTCGGAAATAATCGAGCATTTCAGGAATGGCGGCAGGATTACCTCCACCAAGCATGATGGCACCCGGTGTGCGTAAACCATCATTCAAATCGTCCATTAATTGGGTTATTCCAGAATATCGATTAAATTTCTCGCCAAAAGTTGAAAACTGCATTACTGACTACCTGGGGTTGTGTTTATTTGAGTATTGCCGGCGGATAGATTCTCAGCCGTTTAGAATAGTTCCTGAACATACCGTAATGCTTTTGTGAGGCAAAGCACTATTTCTTATGATGTAAAAAAAGCGGCGCAACTCGGAGGAGTCAGGCCGCTTTTTCAAGCTTTAGTGGGATAATCTCAGAGTTTTAAACTGAGTTACTCAATTACTTTTGTAGTAATGAGATATCTGCAATTTGCAGGAACAAGTTACGTAGGTTGTTAAGCAGAGTTAAGCGGTTTTTCTTCAACGCTTCATCATCTGCCATTACCATTACGTTATCAAAGAACGCATCTACTGGCTCACGCAGCGCAGCAAGTTGGCTCAATGCTTGTTGGTAGTTACCCGTTGCAAACGCAGGCTCTAACGCTTCTGTGAGTACTTCAACGTTTTCAGCCAGAGCTTTCTCTGCATCTTCCTGAAGAAGAGACAGTTCAATCTCAGCTGGTAGTTCGCCTTCGAATTTCGCCAGAATGTTACCCACGCGTTTGTTTGCTGCTGCAAGTGATTCTGCTGCATCCAACTCACGGAAGTGAGAAACCGCTTTAACACGTTGGTCAAAGTCAGCAGGTTTAGTTGGGCGACGAGCCAGTACCGCTTGGATGATGTCTACGCTGAAACCTTCATCTTGGTACCATGCACGGAAACGACCTAGCATGAATTCAATTACATCTTGCTCAACATTTTCGTTAGTTAAACGATCACCGAACAGTGATTTCGCTTTCGCGACTAAGTCTACTAAATCTAGGTTGTAACCGTATTCGACGATGATACGTAGCACACCTAATGACGCACGGCGCAGTGCAAAGGGGTCGCTGCCTTTTGGAGCTTGACCAATACCGAAGATACCTACGATAGTGTCTAACTTATCAGCCATAGCAACTGCTGCTGAAACACCATTCGTTGGCAGGTTATCACCAGCGAAACGAGGCATGTATTGCTCGTTAAGTGCTACCGCTACTTCTTCTGCTTCACCGTCGTGACGAGCGTAGTGCATGCCCATAACACCTTGAGTATCGGTAAATTCGAATACCATTGATGTCATTAGGTCACACTTCGCTAGAAGACCAGCACGTTTTGATTTCTCAACATCCGCGCCGATTTGCTCTGCAATGTAGCCTGCAAGTTCAGTAATACGGTCTGTTTTGTCTTTGATGGTGCCCAACTGCTGTTGGAAAATCGCCGTTTCAAGTTGAGGAAGGCGATCAACCAGTTTGCTCTTCAGGTCAGTGTTGAAGAAGAACTCTGCATCAGCAAGACGTGGACGAACTACTTTCTCGTTACCTTCAATAACATGACGAGGCTCTTTAGACTCGATGTTTGATACGAAGATAAAGTTGGGCAGCAGTTTCTTATCTGCGTCATACACTGGGAAGTACTTCTGGTCGCCTTTCATGGTGTAAACCAAAGCTTCTGAAGGTACTTTGAGGAACTTTTCTTCAAACTTAGCTGTAAGCACAACAGGCCATTCAACCAGTGAAGTTACTTCTTCTACTAGGTCATCTTCTAGGTCAGCAACACCGCCAACTTGTTGTGCTGCTTTTTGTGCATCTGCAATGATAGTAGCTTTACGTGCATCGTAATCGGCAATCACTTTACCGCGCTCTTCCAGAATCGCTGGGTATTGAGATGCAGAATCGATAGTAAATTCAGCTTCACCCATGAAACGGTGACCACGAATAGTACGAGAAGAACTTACACCAAGGATTTCACCTTCGATAAGTTCATCACCGAACAGAATGGTTAGCGTTTTAACTGGGCGGATAAATTGAGTTTCTTTATCTCCCCAACGCATTGGTTTGGCGATAGGCAGGTTAGCCAGTGCTTTTGCTGCAAGTTCAACAACAACCGCTTTTGCTTCTTGGCCTTTCACTTCTTGTTTGTAAAGCAGCCATTCACCTTGGTCTGTCTTTAGGCGATCTGCTTGTTCAACAGTGATGCCGTTACCACGAGCCCAGCCTTCAGCAGCTTTGGTTGGTTTACCATCTGCATCAAAAGCAACCGCAATCGCAGGACCACGTTTTTCAACGACTTTATCCGCTTGGCCTTCAGCAAGGTTAGCGACTTTAAGAGCCAAACGACGTGGCGTTGCAAACCACTTGATGCCTTCATGAGCAAGGTCTGCGGCTTTTAATTCTGCTTCAAAATTTGCAGCAAATGCTTCCGCTAGAGTGCGAAGTTGCTTTGGTGGTAACTCTTCAGTACCGAGTTCAATTAGAAATTCTTTTGCCATCTTATTTGTCCTCACCCTTTTTACACATAGGGAAGCCCAAAGCTTCACGAGATGCGTAGTACGCTTCTGCAACCGATTTAGTTAGGTTACGAATACGTAGGATGTAACGCTGACGCTCTGTTACTGAGATTGCTTTACGCGCATCCAGTAGGTTGAACGCGTGGCCAGCTTTCAAAATACGTTCGTAAGCTGGTAGCGGGAGAGGCTTTTCAAGCTCAAGCAGGTGTTTACACTCTTTTTCGCACTGGTCGAAGAAGGTGAATAGGAAATCCACATCTGCGTGTTCGAAGTTGTAAGTTGATTGCTCAACTTCGTTTTGATGGAAAATGTCACCATAGGTTACTTTGCCTAGTGGGCCATCTGTCCATACCAAGTCATACACAGAATCCACGCCCTGAATGTACATCGCCAGACGTTCGATACCGTAAGTGATTTCACCTGTAACAGGTTTACACTCTAGACCACCAACTTGTTGGAAGTAAGTAAACTGAGTTACTTCCATACCGTTTAGCCAAACTTCCCAGCCTAGACCCCATGCACCCAGTGTTGGGTTTTCCCAGTTATCTTCCACGAAACGGATATCGTGTACTTGTGGGTCAACGCCAAGCACTTTCAGAGAACCTAAGTACAGTTCTTGAATGTTGTCTGGTGACGGTTTAATGATCACCTGGAACTGGTAGTAGTGCTGAAGGCGGTTAGGGTTTTCACCGTAACGACCATCAGTTGGACGGCGTGAAGGTTGAACGTACGCTGTAGCGATTGGCTCTGGACCAAGAGCTCGTAAGCACGTCATTGGGTGAGACGTACCAGCGCCCACTTCCATATCTAATGGCTGAACAATGGTACAGCCTTGTTGGGCCCAATAATCCTGCAGCGCGAGGATCATACCCTGAAAGGTTTTGATATCGTATTTTTGCATAGTCAGGTTCGCGCGATTCTTCTGTCTGAATTGATAAAAAATAACGATCAAGTATACCCAGTTATTCCCTGACAAAGTAGTGCCAATATTGCTTAATTATTAGCTTAAACTTTCTTTTAGGAGAGTTTTTGTCGTTTATTAGTCTTTATTCTTTGATAAGAGAAAAAGTTAAATGGAAGCCTATGGTGAATTTGGGGTTGAGATTAATAACGATGCTGTATAGAATTCGGCCTGTCTTTGGGGAGTAGCTTATCGGGCGCTGTGGCAAACAGTACCGATTCGTTCGTCAACATAATTGGTGCAAAATCACCATGGCGTCCGAGACTCGAAGCCCTTCGAGTTTAGCAAGACCTTAGACAAACACCGCGAACTTGGGTAGGGCGTGGGGTTTGTCTATGGTTTATATAATAATCCCTACCCTAATGAGTAGGTCGTGAGCGTTTTAGCTATTTCAATTACAACTGTCGCCTTAGCCGAAATTGGTGACAAAACCCAATTATTATCTCTTCTGTTAGCCAGCCGTTACCGTAAACCGGTACCAATCATTGCTGCTATTTTTCTTGCAACCGTTGTGAACCACGCATTAGCTGCTTGGTTAGGTGTTGTAGTTGCCGATTATTTATCTCCGGAAATCCTTAAATGGGTCGTGGTGGTCAGTTTCTTAGCCATGGCTGGCTGGGTGTTGATTCCAGATAAATTGGATGATGACGAGGAAATCTCAAATCGCGGGCCTTTTATTGCAAGTTTTATCGCGTTCTTTGTCGCTGAAATTGGTGACAAAACTCAGATTGCGACTTCTATTCTTGGTGCTCAGTTCGCAGACGCGTTAACCATGGTGGTGTTGGGTACGACAATTGGTATGCTGCTAGCCAACGTTCCGGTTGTTCTGATTGGCAAATTGTCTGCTGACAAACTTCCTTTAGCTATGATTCGAAAAGTCACCGCACTGCTGTTTTTGGCCTTAGCTGCGGGCACTGCCTTCTTATAAATCTCACATGTCAGTCTGTCATTTTCGGTTGCAAATATTGTTTGAATAATAATCAATAATGCGCGGGCTGACATATTTGTGTCACGCTTGTCATGCTAATGTAATAGGCGATGGTTTTCTAAAAAAGAGGGCTCGTTTATGTTGTCACGATACATGGGGATGAGCGTTAAGAGTCAGGCTTATTTGTTTACGTTTGGCTTTGGTTTAACTTTGCTTGGAATGTCGTTAACTGAAATGTGGCTACCAATGGTTGCTGGTGCAATCATTATGGCGGCTTTAAGCGTAGAGTCTTGGATTCGGGTATCCCACATCATTCCACTGCATAACGAAATTAGAGCGTTACAAAAACAGGTCAACAAACTGCAAGCGGAGTTACGCTCTGTAGAAAATCAAGATTAAGCAAAAGGCTGCCACGACATCCATTTATAAAGATGAATGTGTCATGGCAGCCTTTGTTTGTTTCCATTCTCGCTTTTTATTCCAAACCTTTCTTAATCAGGTACTGGTAAGGCAGCTCGTCTGTTTTTGATGACAATAACTGGTGGTCCATAAAGCGACAGAAACTTGGGATATCCCGAGTGGTTGATGGGTCATCCGCTTTTACCAGCAGCACTTCACCATCCTGCATAGTACGAATTGTCTTTCTGACCATCATTACAGGCTCAGGGCAGCGTAATCCTTCAGCTTCCAATACTTGATTGACACTGATGTTATCGGTGATTTCTGGATTGATACTCATAGCAAACCTAACGGATGTCACATTTAGGGCGTTGATAATACTGTTGGGGAAAAATTATTCAATAAACTCTTGGCAAATGAAACAATTTGGTTTAATTTAATTAACAAATTGGTAACAAGTGGGCTGGAGGTTGTATGTTAACAGCGTTAGATAGACTGACCATCTATTCGGTTCTGTGTTTTATCTCTTTCTGCTCATTAGTTATTAGGACACCTGCTGAACCATCACTCATGCCACTACTTGGCGTGATTGCTTCAATCAGTGGTATCTGGCTTGAGATGCACCTGTGGCAAGGCTCATCTGAAGAACAGAAACATTAATTGTCATACTATGCTCTACGATATTCCGACACTATCCCCAGTTTTCTTGGGCTTCCCCGCTGAAAGGCGGGATTTTTTTATTTATTGGTTACACTCAGAGTATCGTTATAAACCAGAGTGTTATTGTGGAATTAGAAGATGTTTATCGTCGGGATTTAAACTTACTTATTGCTTTGCGAGTTCTGGTGGAAGAGTGCAGTGTCAGTCGAGCTGCTGAACGCCTCAATTTAAGCCAGTCAGCAATGAGCCGAGTGTTAGGGCGGTTGCGTAGTTTATTAGCTGATCCGCTTTTTACCCGTCAAGGTCAAAGTCTTATCCCGACAGAAAGGGCTTTAGCGATTAACTTAGCGCTAGGTGAACCTTTAGAATCTCTGCGTCAGGTACTTTCTCCTTTGGATTTCAATCCAACTTCCTGCGATCACACCTTCACGATTGCAACTACTGACTACGCAATGCAAACCATTTTGCCATTCGCTCTGCCTCGAATTTATAAAGAAGCGCCGAATGTCGCTTTTGAATTTTTGCCTCTTCAACATGAGCGATTGATGGATCAGCTCACCTATGATGGTGCTGATCTCGCGATTTGCCGACCTATTCGTTCAATTGAACCTTTGCGACACGAGATTCTGGGAAGAGTTGGGGTTCTATGTTTGCTATCTAAACAACACCCGTTGGCGAATAGCACGATGAGTTTGCAAGATTATCTGCAGTATCCCCATGCCATGATAGCGATTAGTGATGGAGTCAAAGCGCTGATAGATCAGGCTCTTGAAGGTTGCTCTCCTCGTCATATGGTGTTGCGCGCCTATCATTTAGAAGCCGCACTAGCCATTATTGATATGATGCCTCTGATTATGACTGTACCGGCAGATTTAGCTTATCTGGTTGCAGAGCGCTATGACTTAGTTGTTAAGCCACTGCCATTTCAGTTCACCCCTTTTGACTACTCAATGATTTGGCATCCGAGGTGCGAACATTCGCCAGCACAAGAGTGGCTGAGAAGCATTGTTAAAGAAGAGTGTGGAAAGCTGATTGCGAAGCGTGTGGAAGATATGGGGTTAGAGTAAAAAGATAAGGCTCCGGAGAGCCTTATCTTTCAAACGATTATAGTTTAATAACAACACGGCCAGTGACTTGACCATTGGTGATGTTTTCAGCGTATTGTGGTGCTTGCTCAAGCGTGATTTCTGTACAAGCTTGTTCGAAATAACTCGCTGGTAGTAGCTCAGCCAATTTTTCCCATGCAGCAACACGTTTTTCTAGTGGGCAGCTTACTGAATCAACGCCTTGCAGACGTACATTACGTAGAATAAACGGCATCACTGTGGTTGGAAGGTCAAAGCCACCCGCAAGTCCACATGCAGCAACAGCACTGTTGTAATCCATTTGCGCTAACACTTTCGCTAAAACTTTACTGCCCACAGTATCAACGGCACCCGCCCAAACTTGCTTTTCTAGTGGGCGTGCTGGTTCTTCAAACTCACTGCGGTCGATAATTTGGCTAGCGCCTAATTTTTCAAGCAATGGACCGTTAGTTTCAACACGGCCTGTAACAGCAGCAACTTTATAGCCCAATTGAGCCAGAAGAGTGACAGCAACAGAACCAACACCACCGCTTGCACCCGTCACCAAAATTGGTCCACTTTCTGGTTTTACTCCAGCATCAACAAGAGCTTGAACACATAGCATTGCGGTAAAGCCAGCAGTACCTATCATCATGGCTTGTTTTGCTGAAAAACCTTGAGGAAGAGGAACTAACCAATCTGCTTTAAGGCGAGCTTTTTCTGCCATGCCGCCCCAGTGATTCTCACCCACACCCCAGCCAGTAAGAACAACAGCATCGCCTTCTTTATAGCGAGAGTCTTCAGAGCTGATGATTTTACCTGCGAGATCAATACCCGGAACCATAGGGAAGTTGCGGATAATTTTTCCTTTACCTGTAATGGCAAGGCCATCTTTATAGTTCAGTGAGGAGTAATCAACAGCAACAAGCACATCACCTTCCGGAAGTTGTGATTCATCAAGCTGTTCAATAGTCGCAATAGTTTGTTTTTCTTCTTGGTTTAGAGTCAGAGCTTGAAACATTTTGTTTCTCCACGAGTGATTTATCTTTATTGACTATAGTTTAGCCTTGATAGCTTGATGAATTAAATGAAACTTTAGCATTAGTTCTATGCATAACACGCATACTTATTATGGTTATATCGTTTCAAGTAGTGAGCCACACCAGTCAGGAGTGGAGGAGTAGGTAAAAATAATGTTAAATCTTAAGTTGGGTTTGTGTGTGCATTTGTTATTTAAAAGTATGCTATTCAGTATGGGTGATGTAGGTTATTTATTATTTGTTTTTGGGATTTGTTTCTTGTGGTGGTGGAGATTATTTTTTTGCCAAAGAAGTACGCATAATTATTAATGTAAAAATTTAAATATTTTGTGATTTTTCTATTTTTAATTTAATAGATATTTGTTTGTTGTTGATTTTGTTGGGTTATTTTTTTGGTTGGATAGTCGTTTTTATGTTGAATGGATAAGCGATATATATTCATAATTTTGATAGGTTTCTCTTATTGGTTTAATTGGTCTAAATAATGTGATCGTTTTTCAAACTCTACATATAATTAGTTTTATATTAGTAGAACATCTATATGCTCGTTTATTAAAAGAGAACTATTGTCATCTAAATATATTGTTTTGACATGACCAATTGATAACATTCTGTTAATTAAGGATAACCCTATGAATAAAGATAGTAGCTCAGCAGGAAAGTGCCCAGTGATGCATGGCGGCATGACATCAACGGGATCTACAGTAATGGACTGGTGGCCAAATGCTCTAAACTTGGACATCCTTCATCAACACGATAAGAAAACCAACCCACTTGGTGAAGACTTTAATTACCGAGACGAACTTAAAAAGCTTGATGTAGAAGCTTTGAAAAAAGACCTAACAGCATTAATGACAGACAGCCAAGAGTGGTGGCCAGCAGACTGGGGTCACTACGGCGGTTTGATGATTCGTATGGCTTGGCACTCAGCAGGTAGCTACCGTACTGCGGATGGTCGCGGTGGAGCTTCTACTGGTAACCAGCGCTTTGCTCCTCTCAACTCATGGCCAGATAACGCGAACCTAGATAAAGCGCGTCGTATTCTATGGCCAATCAAGAAAAAATACGGCAACAAAATCAGCTGGGCTGACTTGATGATTCTTGCCGGTAATATCGCTTACGAATCAATGGGTCTGAAAACCTTTGGTTTTGCGTTTGGTCGTGAAGATATCTGGCATCCAGAAAAAGACATTTACTGGGGTTCTGAAAAAGAGTGGCTAGCGAAGAGTGGTGGCGAAGGTAGTCGTTACTCCGGTGAACGTGATCTAGAAAACCCTTTAGCAGCAGTAATGATGGGCTTAATCTACGTAAACCCAGAAGGTGTGGACGGAAAACCTGACCCACTTAAAACTGCGGCTGATATGCGCGTGACCTTTGCTCGCATGGCAATGAACGATGAAGAAACCGTAGCGCTAACGGCTGGTGGTCATACTGTAGGTAAAGCTCACGGTAACGGCAAAGCTGAAAATCTAGGCCCAGATCCAGAAGGCGCTGATGTTGAAGAGCAAGGTCTGGGCTGGAACAACCATAAATCACGTGGTATCGGTCGCGACACAGTGACAAGTGGTATCGAAGGTGCATGGACAACTCATCCAACACAGTGGGACAACGGCTTCTTCAAGATGCTGCTAGAGCACGAATGGAAACTGACTAAGAGCCCTGCAGGTGCATGGCAATATGAGCCAGTAGACATCGCAGAACAAGACAAACCAGTAGACGTTGAAGATCCATCAATCCGTTACAACCCAATGATGACGGATGCGGACATGGCTCTGAAAGTTGACCCAGATTACCGTAAGATTTCTGAGCGTTTCTACCAAGATCCAGCGTACTTTAACGAAGTGTTTGCGCGTGCTTGGTTCAAACTGACGCACCGCGATTTAGGTCCGAAAGCAAACTATGTTGGTCCAGATGTGCCAGCAGAAGATTTGATTTGGCAAGACCCTATTCCAGCAGGCGTAACTGGTTACGATGTTGAAGCGGTAAAAGCAAAAATCGCAGCGACGGGTTTAACTGTCTCTGAGTTGGTTGCTACTGCATGGGATAGTGCGCGTACCTTCCGTAATTCAGACTTACGTGGTGGTGCAAACGGTGCTCGTATTCGCCTTGCTCCACAAAACGCATGGGAAAGTAACGAACCTGAGCGTCTAGCTCGAGTGCTTGCTGAATTAACTAAGATTGCACAAGAGTTTGGTATCAGCATTGCAGATACGATTGTTCTTGCAGGTAACGTTGGTATCGAGAAAGCGGTTAAAGCAGCCGGTTACGACTTTAAAGTACCATTTGCAGCGGGTCGTGGTGATGCGACAGCAGAGCAAACCGATGCCGAATCATTTGATGTACTTGAGCCTGTCGCAGACGGTTTCCGTAACTGGCAGAAGAAACATTACACAGTGACACCTGAAGAAATGTTGCTAGACCGTGCTCAACTGCTTGGTTTGACTGCGCCAGAAATGACAGTGCTTATTGGTGGTATGCGTGTACTAGGTACTAACCACGGTGGCAGCAAACACGGCGTGTTTACAGACCGCGTAGGTACTTTGACTAACGATTTCTTCGTTAACCTTACCGACATGGCATTTACTTGGAAACCAACAGGCCGCAACTCTTACGACATCTGTGACCGTAAGACTGGCGAAGCTAAGTTCACTGCAACTCGTGCTGACCTAGTGTTTGGTTCAAACTCTGTCTTGCGCTCATACGCGGAAGTGTATGCTCAAGATGACAACCAAGAGAAGTTCGTAAAAGACTTCATCGCCGCTTGGACTAAAGTGATGAACGCAGACCGTTTTGATCTGAACAAGTAAGACTTAGAAATCTAAGTGTCATTAAAGCTCCTGCCATTGGTGGGAGCTTTTCTTTTGCGGAAAAGCCAAAACAAGCAGAAAAAAGAAAAGCCATCGACTTTCGATGGCTTTTGTACTGAAGTTGCTATTTCGCTAAGAAGAAACGGTAAGACGGGTTGTCGGTTTCATCTTTACAGCGATAGCCCAGCTCAACCAGATGAGCAGAGAAACGCTCTAAATCAGATTGTTCAAGCTCAAAACCACACAGTACGCGACCATAGTCAGCACCGTGGTTACGGTAGTTGAACAGACTGATGTTCCAGTGAGTACCAAGAGTGCTTAAGAACTTAAGCAGTGCGCCCGGATATTCAGGGAATTCGAAGCTGTATAAACGCTCTTTCAATGGCTTAGATGGCTTACCACCAATCATATAGCGGGTGTGCAGTTTCGCCATTTCATCGTCAGAGAGATCCTGAACTGGATAACCAGAGTTATGCAATTCTTTGATGATGGATTGTAGCTCTTCCTGACCGCCTACCAAGCGAACACCGACAAAGATGTTTGCTAGTTCGTCATCGCTATAACGGTAGTTGAACTCTGTCACTGCACGGTTGCCAATGATTTGGCAGAACTTAAAGAACGCACCTTTCTGCTCTGGAATGGTGACCGCAAGTAAGCCTTCGCGTTTTTCACCCAATTCACAGCGCTCAGAAACATAACGCAGACCGTGGAAGTTTGTGTTCGCACCCGATAGCACGGTTGCCAGCTTTTTATCTTTCAGTTGGTTTTTCTCAGCGAATTTTTTCAATCCAGCCAGAGCTAAAGCGCCTGAAGGCTCGGCAATTGCACGAGTATCTTCAAAGATATCTTTTACTGCGGCGCAGATTTCATCACTTGATACCGTGATATGACCGTCCAGATATTGCTGACATAGGCGGAAGGTTTCATCGCCGATGCGTTTTACTGCCACGCCGTCGGCAAACATGCTGACTTGGTCTAACACCACAGGTTCACCTGCATCCAGAGCAGCTTTTAAACACGCTGAATCTTCAGGTTCTACCGCAATAACTTTAATTTCCGGCATCAACTGCTTAACCAGTACCGCAACACCCGCTGCTAAACCGCCACCGCCAACTGGGACAAAAATGTAATCGAGATGGCCGTTTTGTTGCAGCATCTCCATACCAATAGTGCCTTGGCCTGCAATGACCAGTGGGTGGTCAAAAGGTGGCACAAAGGTATAACCGTTTTCTACCGATAGACGTTCAGCTTCCGCTTTCGCTTCGTCAAAATTGCTGCCGTGAAGAATGACGTTGCCGCCAAAACCGCGAACTGCTTCAACCTTAATATCCGGTGTGGTGCGAGGCATAACTATGGTGGTTTTAATACCGAGCTTAGTCCCTGATAGCGCCATACCTTGAGCGTGGTTGCCCGCAGATGCCGCGATAACACCGGCTGCTTTTTGCTCTTCAGTCAGGTTTGCCACCATGTTGTAAGCACCACGCAATTTAAACGAGTGCACTGGCTGGCGGTCTTCACGCTTGATCTGCACTTGGTTACCGATACGAGCAGACAGACGAGGCATATCTTGAAGTGGCGTGACATTTGCCACCTCATAGACAGGAGCTCGAAGGACTTGGCGCAGATAATCTGCGCCAGTTTGTTGGGTTAAGGTCATAAAGCTAGCCCTCTAGCTTAGATTTATCTCGCACCGCACCTTTGTCAGCACTGGTTGCCATGCTGGCATAAGCTTTTAGTGCAAAAGAAACTTCACGTTGACGATCAACCGGCTTCCAACCAAGTTTATCTTGTTCAGCGCGGCGCTCAGCAAGCTCCTGCTCTGATACTTGTAGAGAAATAGTACGGTTTGGAATGTCGATTGAGATAGTGTCGCCTGCTTTCACCAAACCGATCGTGCCACCATTAGCTGCTTCAGGAGAAACGTGACCAATCGACAGTCCAGAAGTACCGCCAGAGAAGCGACCGTCAGTTAATAGTGCACACTCTTTACCTAGACCCATAGATTTTAAGTAAGTGGTTGGGTAAAGCATCTCTTGCATACCCGGACCACCTTTAGGGCCTTCGTAACGGATAACGACCACATCACCAGATTTCACTTTGCCACCAAGAATGCCTTCAACCGCATCTTCTTGGCTTTCAAATACCACTGCTGGACCTTCAAACTTGAGGATACTTTCATCTACGCCTGCAGTTTTAACGATACAGCCATCCAATGCGATGTTACCGCTAAGCACAGCTAGGCCACCGTCTTGGCTGAAAGCGTATTGTTTCTCACGGATACAACCTTCTTTACGGTCAACGTCCAGCGTGTCCCAACGGCAGTCTTGAGAGAAAGCTTTAGTAGTACGGATACCCGCAGGGCCTGCGCGGAAAAAGTCTTTTACCGCGTCCGAATTGGTCTGCATCACATCGTATTGACTCAGCTGCTCTTCCATCGTTAAACCTAGCACCGTGTTGGTTTTACTATGTAGCAAGCCTGCACGGTTGAGTTCGCCCAAAATACCCATTACGCCACCAGCGCGGTGAACGTCTTCCATGTGATATTTCTGAGTTGATGGCGCCACTTTACACAGATGAGGAATTAAGCGAGACATGCGGTCGATATCGGTCATATCGAAATCCACTTCGCCTTCTTGAGCTGCAGCAAGCAAGTGAAGAACCGTGTTAGTTGAACCACCCATTGCGATATCTAACGCCATTGCGTTTTCGAACGCATCTTTGTTCGCGATATTGCGTGGCAGAGCGGTTACATCATCTTGCTCGTAGTAACGCTTTGTCAGTTCAACGATACGACGGCCTGCATTGAGGAACAGTTCTTTACGATCAGCATGCGTTGCAAGCATTGAACCGTTACCCGGTTGAGAAAGACCGAGAGCTTCTGTCAGACAGTTCATTGAGTTTGCGGTGAACATACCTGAACAAGAACCACAGGTTGGACATGCAGAACGTTCTATTTGCTCACTTTGCGCATCAGAGACTTTAGGGTCAGCACCTTGCATCATGGCATCAACAAGGTCTAGCTTGATGATTTGGTCAGAAAGCTTGGTTTTACCCGCTTCCATTGGACCACCAGAAACAAAGATCACCGGAATATTCAGGCGCATTGACGCCATTAGCATCCCCGGAGTGATTTTGTCACAGTTAGAGATACACACCATTGCATCAGCACAGTGTGCGTTCACCATGTACTCTACTGAGTCTGCGATAAGTTCACGAGATGGCAATGAGTAAAGCATACCGCCGTGACCCATTGCGATACCATCATCAACCGCGATGGTGTTGAATTCTTTTGCGATGCCGCCTGCGGCTTCGATTTCTGCGGCAACTAGCTGACCTAAATCTTTTAGGTGAACGTGACCCGGAACGAACTGAGTGAACGAGTTGACGACAGCGATAATTGGTTTACCGAAATCTTCTTCTTTGACGCCAGTGGCACGCCATAGTGCGCGTGCTCCAGCCATATTGCGTCCATGTGTTGTTGTGGCCGAACGGTATTTAGGCATGTTGTGTTTCCTTACCTTATTTCTTTATAAATTAGTGGCTTTAAGAACTAATGCTTTAAGCGCAAATTTGTTGTTGTAAATTGTTATTTGGCAGCTCGTCGTTTCTGATGTTGGTCACATCAACAGTGCGAACATCCCATAATTTTTCAATCTGATTGGTCAATGTTGTGATTGGCCTGTCGCTGTCGACAATAATCTCTACACTTGCAACCTTGCTTTCATGGTTTTGAGTTGCCGCTACTTGTCTAATGATAAAACCGCGGTGGCGAATAACACGCAGAACACGCTCAAGTAGTACTGGTTTATCGTCTGCTTTGATGTCTAACAGATATCTTTGCATGGTGAGCCTCTCTTAAGTGTTCTCTAGCATGTCATTGTTGGATGCGCCCGGTGGTACCAGCGGCCATACGTTTTCTTCTTCATCAATTAAGACATGAAGCAGATAAGCGGTTTTGCTTTCAAGCATCTCTTTTAGTGCGGGTTCAACTTCTTCTTTCTTAGTGATGGTTTTACCCGGAATATCGAAGGCTTTTGCCAGCATGACGAAATCTGGGTTATCGTCTAGGATAGTTTCACTGTGGCGACCATCGAAGAATAGCGATTGCCATTGACGTACCATACCTAAACGTTGGTTGTTCAACAGAACCATCTTCACCGGAATTTTACGGCGTTTCAGGGTACCAAGCTCTTGAACGTTCATCATGAATGAACCGTCTCCAGAAACCAGAATCGATTGGTCTTCTGGACGAGCGACCGCTGCGCCCATCGCCGCAGGTAAACCAAAGCCCATCGTGCCTAGACCCGCTGACGAGATGAAGTTTTGTGGCATGCGCGGCTGTACATGTTGCGCTGCCCACATCTGATGTTGACCTACGTCGGTAGAAACAATCGAGCTATCAGGCATCATGTCAGACAGTTGCTTCAATAGCAGTGGAGCATAAATAAGATCGCCCGGATGGTCATAGCGCCATTTAAAGCCACTGCGTAAGCTTTCACTGTGGTGAACCCAAGGAGCAATGTCGTGGCTCAGTTCCAGTTGAGGCAAGATGCTGTTGATGTCACCACGCAGTGCGGCATTCGCTTTACGTAGTTTGTTGAATTCCGCTGCATCAATATCAATGTGAATGACTTTCGCGTGTGGCGCAAAGGTATCCAGCTTGCCGGTTACACGGTCATCAAAACGAGCACCCACTACGATCAACAAATCACTTTCCTGAACGACTAGGTTAGCGGCTTTGGTACCGTGCATACCCAACATACCAAGGTAATGTGGGTCGTGGCGCTCGATGGTTCCCAAACCTTTCAGTGTGCTCACTGAAGGCATAGGGTTCAAACGTAAGAAGTTGCGCACGCAGTCGGTAGCATGAGCCAGTTGAACACCACCGCCGACATACAAAACAGGACGTTTGCTTTCAGTCATCAGCTGCTGAGCTTTGACTAACTGCTGAGGGTCAACTTGAGGAATCGCTGGTGGGGTAAAGCTCGGTAGCGAAGTCACTGGTGCTTGACCAAGTTGCACATCTTTAGCGATATCAACGATAACAGGACCTGGGCGGCCAGTTTTGGCAACTTCAAATGCTTCTGCAAGTGTTGGAGCAAGCTCATTAATATCGGTAACGAGGTAGCTGTGCTTGGTACAAGAGAGAGACATACCTATCACATCCATTTCTTGGAAAGCGTCAGTACCAATGTGAGAGCTGGCGACCTGACCTGTGATAGCAACGAGTGGAACGGAATCTAGAAAGGCATCGGCAAGGCCGGTTACAAGGTTAGTGGCTCCAGGGCCTGATGTTGCCATACATACTGCTACGTCTTGAGTTGCTCTGGCCATACCGATGGCAGCCATTGCAGCACCTTGTTCGTGGCGACACAGTATGTGTTCTACTCCGCCATCATACAAAGCATCATAGATGGGCATGATTGCGCCACCCGGATAACCAAAAACGGTCTTGATACCCTGCTGTTTTAAAGCGGCTACGACTAGTTGCGCTCCCGTCATCGTATGCCTCCGTTATTGCGATTTGAATCGCTGTGATTGTTTGTTGTGTTGTGTTTGCACGTCATGTGCGCTCCCATTCTTCCTGACATATCCGACTAGGTATTAATCAGTATGTGCTTTTTATTTATCCCCTTCCTACTTGAATCTGCAGCGGTGTTGTCTTCGTTCGTTCACCCCAATCACATAGTTATCTATGCTCATGGGGATTTACTCACTTGCCGCCTACCTGCAACTTCAAGTAGTTTGGGTATAGTCTTATTGTTTTTGTTTCAGCACAAAGGCTGTAAAAAAGCCCCCGGACTTTTCAGTGCGGGGGCTTTTTGAATCTTGGCAATTATTTTACGCCTGCAAGTCCCCGCGCGGTCTTAATAATGACCACGATAATCAGGGTAATCAGAGAGTTAAAGCGGGCGTTCAAATTCATTATTTGCTCTAAAAAATCGTTTTAATAGTATGCGCAATTGTTTGCGTCTCTAGTGGTAACACACATCTCCGTTACATGACAAGCAAAAACTCATTCTTTTTTCACATTCTCGTTTTGAACTGCCACGATATATAACAATTGCCACTAGCCGATTGGAGACTCGATTGGCTGCTGAGTGATTGTTAATCAAAGAATAAGGGAAAAAATGGGACTCGCGATTATTCATAGCCGGGCAAGTGTGGGTGTGGAAGCACCTTCAGTGACAGTGGAAGTTCATATTAGTAACGGCATGCCGGGGTTCACTCTGGTGGGGTTACCTGAAACCACCGTAAAGGAATCAAGAGACAGAGTACGCAGTGCCATTATCAATTCTCAGTTTGTGTTTCCTGCCAAAAAAATCACGGTTAACTTAGCACCCGCCGATCTGCCTAAGGAGGGGGAAGATTTGATTTGCCTATTGCGTTAGGCATCTTGGCGGCATCGAACCAAATTTCTCAAACCAGTTTGAATAAACACGAATTTATCGGTGAACTTGCTTTGTCTGGTGAACTTCGTCGTGTGAAAGGTGTGCTACCAGCGGCGTTAGCGGCGTCTAAAAAGAGTCGTTGTTTGGTTGTTCCGCATTGGAATGGCGATCAGGCTGCTCTCGTAGACAGAAAGCTACATAAATCAGCGCAAACTTTACTGGAAGTGTGTGCAGACCTTTGTGGACAGAAAACACTGAGCTTGTTTGAGAGTTCAAATATCGCACCAAGCGCACACACTCAAAGAGACTTGCAAGATATTATCGGTCAACAACAGGGCAAGCGAGCTTTAGAAATTGCAGCGGCGGGTAACCATAATCTGCTGTTTTTGGGGCCACCCGGAACAGGCAAAACCATGCTGGCTTCGCGTTTATGTGACTTATTGCCGCCAATGAGCGACGTTGAGGCAATGGAAACCGCCTCTGTCGCTTCCCTCACTCAGCAAGAGATCAATATTCACAACTGGAAGCAAAGACCGTTTCGTTCGCCTCATCACTCCAGCTCTATGGCGGCGTTAGTGGGCGGAGGTTCGATTCCTCGTCCGGGAGAAATTTCGCTCGCTCACAATGGATTGCTGTTTCTCGACGAAATGCCCGAGTTTGAACGAAAAGTCTTAGACTCACTTCGTGAACCTTTGGAGTCTGGCGAAATCATTATTTCTCGCGTGCAAGGTAAGACGCGTTTCCCCGCTCGTTTTCAGCTGGTGGGGGCATTAAACCCAAGTCCGACTGGGTATCACGAGGGGGAACAAGCTCGAGTCAATCCTCAGGTGATTTTGCGTTATTTGAGTCGCCTGTCAGGTCCATTGCTCGACAGGTTTGATATGTCGATAGAGATCCCCGCTTTACCGAAAGGCACACTGTCTAATGGTGGAGACAGAGGAGAGCCTACGGCGAATGTCAAAGAGCGAGTGCTGCAAGCGCGTGAAATAATGTTAGAGCGAAGCGGAAAAGTGAATGCCTTGCTGCAGAGCCGAGAGATAGAGCAAGTTTGCCCTTTAACTAAGCCGGATGCGGAATTTCTAGAAAATGCTCTGCACCGTTTGGGGTTATCCGTTCGGGCGTATCATCGCATCATCAAAGTCGCGCGTACGATTGCTGATTTACAGGGCGAGATACAGATAAATCGTTCTCACCTAGCGGAAGCATTGGGTTACCGAGCGATGGATAGGCTACTCAAACAACTTACTTCACAGTCGATTGGTTAATAGAAACGGATGTTTAGTTGACGTTTACTTATAAGCACTGGCTATGAGTACTCTGACCATTGCTGAACGATATTTTAAAAAAAGAACAAACTTGTATAATTGGGCGCTTATTTTTTGTTCATTGAATTGAAGGCTCTGCGTTGTCTTATTTTCTGCTCATTATTAATGCATTACTGGTTATCGTTAATACGGCGATAAGCTCTCTGATTATCTGTGCAATTGCTGTCATTAAAGTGCTGTTGCCAACTCCAAAACTGAAAGCGCGAGCCACTCAGATGGCAGATAAAGCTATGTGGATGTGGGCGACGGTGAATACTAGATTGCTTGCTGTTTCAAATCCTGTGCAGTGGGATATTGAAGGGGGTGAAGACTTAAAGAAAGATGGCTGGTACTTGCTGATCAGCAATCATTTGAGCTGGACGGATATTGTGGTGCTGTGCTCGGTATTTAAGGATCGTATACCTATGCCAAAGTTTTTCTTAAAGCATCAGCTCCTGTATGTGCCTTTTGTTGGAATGGGTTGTTGGGCGCTTGATATGCCTTTTATGCGTCGTTATTCCCGTGAATATTTGCTTCGTCATCCGGATAAACGTGGTCAGGATTTGCAAACGACTCGCCGCTCATGTGAGAAGTTTAAGTTTCATCCGACCACAGTGGTTAACTATGTTGAAGGTACTCGTTTTGATACCCACAAGCAGCAAGTGGTACGTTCTTCTTATCAACACCTTCTGCCGCCGAAATCCGGTGGTATGGCTTATACCTTAGCGGCGATGGGTGAGCAGTTTGAAAACATTATAGATGTCACTCTGGCGTATCCAGACAATTTAGAAAAACCATTCCGAGACATGTTGATGGGGCGTATGAAAAGAGTTGTCGTGCGTGTTCGAGTATTGCCTGTTGATGAGAATGTCTCTGGCGATTATTTCAATGACAAACCATATAAACGTCAGTTTCAGCAGTGGCTGGGGGATGTGTGGCAAGACAAAGATAAGATGTTGGAAGAGATTTATAAATCTTAATCAAAAACAAAAGGGAGCTTGAGCTCCCTTTGTTGTGTTTATTTCTTATTGACTAAGAAGTTCACCAACTCGAAGTATTCATCCAATGTTTTGATGCCTTGAGCCTGAACCAAGTAGTGGTTGTTGACCACAACCGCAGGAACACCGCTTAGACCACTTTCTTGGAACTGTTTGTCAAAACGACGAACCATAGAATCTACCGCAAAGCCGTTAAATGCAGCGTCGAACTTGCCGCCATCAATACCTTCATCAGTAAAGATCTGACGAAGCTCTTGATCGTCTTTTGGTGTCTTACGCAAGTTGTGAATACGATTGAACATGACAGGTATCATTTTATCTTCAACGCCTAGTGCAATCATAGTTGCGTAAGCTTTGCTCATTGATTTACCCATGTTACCGCCCATGAAAGATACGTGATTCTTTTGCAGTTTCACGCCTTCTGGCAGCTTGTCTTTTAGTTGGGCAATGATCGGCTCAAACGAATTACAGTGCGGGCAGTAAAAAGAGAAATACTCTACTACGTTAGGTTTTGAAGAAGGGGTTAGGTCGAGCTCTTTGTAGTGCACTCCTTCCTGAAAGTCTGTTGCGTAAGCCGAAAGGCTGAACATCAGGGTTGCAACTAGTGCAAACAATTTTTTCATTACGGACTCCATTTTTCCTTTTAAAGGCAATAAATTACCATTGTGGCATCAGTGAGAGCGCAGGCTCGTCTAATGCTGAGATTTGTTCTTTGAATGACAGCACTTGGCTTTCCCAATATTTAGGATCGTTGAACCAAGGAAAGGCGATTGGGAATGCTGGGTCATCCCAACGTTTTGCCAACCAAGCCATGTAGTGCACCATTCGTAGACCACGAAGTGGCTCAATTAGTTTCAATTCCGAGACGTTAAAATCGCAAAACTCTTGGTAGCCTTCAAGCAAAATATCCAGTTGAACGAGCTTATCTTGTCTTTCACCGTTAAGTAGCATCCACAGATCTTGCACGGCAGGGCCATTACGAGCGTCATCGAGATCGACGAACATAGGACCGTCACGCCATAAAATATTACCGGGATGGCAGTCGCCATGGAGGCGAATGTTTGCATGTTTACTTGACCATTGCTGCTCGATTTTCTTGATCAGATAGTCTAGGTCATTAAAGAAGACATTCTCTAAATGCATTGGAATGCACTGAGAGTTTTGTAGCAGCTCTCGAGGCTGATATAGGTATTCTTCCAAGCTCAAAGTTGGTCTATGTTGGAAAGTTTTCTCAGAACCGATTTTATGAATTCGTCCTAAAAAGCGACCCACCCACTCCAATTGCTCTTCGTTATCGACTTCAAATTGACGACCACCGACACTATTGAACAGTGCAAAGTCATAGCCTTGATAGTGATGAAGGCTAGCACCGTTGATGACCAGTGGTGGGACTAGCGGGATCTCCGCTTCTGCCAATTCGAGTGCAAATTCATGTTCTTCGCGAATTTGGTCGGCAGTCCAGCGTTCTGGACGATAGAACTTTACGACGAAGCGTCGTTTGTCTTCATCCACAAACTGATACACACGGTTTTCATAGCTATTAAGAGCAAGAAAGCCGGATTCTGCACGAATACCGATGCTCTCTAGTGCGTACCACATGAGATCGGGGGTTAATGCGTCAAAGTGAAACGTTGCTTGAGTCATTGATTAAAAAGGGCTCATTACTGAGCCCTTTTCCTTTGATAATGATGAAGTCTATAGCTTCTTAATAAAGCGGCTTTCAACTTCTATCGTGAATTGGTTGGTATCGTCGCTGAGTATAAACTGAATTGTCGCAACAGGAGAACTTAAGCTATCCGGTTTGACACCTAAACTCATTGGTAGGTTGACCACTTCGCCCGGTTTCACCTGTACTGTTTGTTTACCATACCAAGTCACATCAGTGAGCCCTGAGACATCGAGTTGATAATCTTGGGTCTGTTGTGTTTTGTTGATGACTTTTAGCGTGTAGGTATTTTCTACTTCACCTGCGCTATTGGTTCTAAATAACTGGTTCCGATCGCGAATCACGCTTAGACCAGCAGGGTCGACCGCGGCAATTTGAGCAACAAACAGCCCGCACATGACCAGTAACACAGCGCCATAGCCAATCAGTTTTGGACGCATAACTTTGGTGTGTTTACCGGATAGACGATGCTCTGTGGTGTAGCTAATCAAACCTTTCTCATAGCCCATACGTTCCATTGTAGTATCACAAGCATCGATACAGGCACCACAGTTGATACACTCATACTGCAAGCCGTCCCGAATATCGATACCAGTAGGGCACACCTGAACACACAAGTCGCAGTCAATACAGTCACCCAAACCTAGTGCTTTAGGATCGGCTTTGCGTGAACGAGGTCCACGTTGTTCACCGCGATCGGTGTTGTAGCCAACAATGAAGGTGTCTTTATCAAACATAGCAGATTGGAAACGAGCGTAAGGACACATGTGAATGCACATGATTGAACGCATCCAACCTGCATTACCATAAGTACAGATGGCAAAGAACAGAACCCAGAACACCGGCCAGAAAGTTGCATTTATAGTGAAAAAGTCGACAACTAGGTCGCGAATAGGCACGAAATAGCCAACAAAAGTGAAGCCGGTGATTAAAGCAATCGCAAACCAAGCAATATGCTTGAGCGTTTTACGCATTGCCAGTTTAGCCGTCATTTTGCCTTCATCTTGCTTACGACGTTTATTGGCGCTGCCTTCGAGCTTTTCTTCAAACCATATGTACATAAAGGTCCATACGGTTTGTGGGCAGAGGTAGCCACACCATACTCGTCCTAAGAATGTGGTCAGGAAGAACAGTCCGAATGCGGCAATCATAAACAGGAGTGCAAGCAAGGTTAAATCTTGCGGATAAAGTGTGGTGCCGAAAAAGTTGAACTGTTGGTTACCCATATCCAATAGAATAGCTTGGCGATCGCCGTAAGAGATCCAAGGTACCAATCCAAAAAGTAATAATAAGAACCAGCCACCATAGCGACGCAGTTTCTGGTAAGTGCCTTTACTTTCTCGAACGTATATCCCTTTGCTCGGGTTGAATCTGTCTCCTTCCTGACCTTTGTGGGTTTTGGGATTAAAGACTTTGGGAGTCACATCTTTAATGTCTATTTTGTCCTGACTCATGGAATATTCCTTTGGGCTTTTTGGTGCCGTTTCAAAATGACGGCACTCTCTGACATTGCTTTCCCCTTCCGCACTCAGTGAGAAGGATGAGTATTGTTTTAATAAGTGGGCGATTATAACGCCATCAACATTTTTATTTCTTTAAGGCAATCAATCTTTAACAACAAAATGTGTATTTCTGCTCAGTTATCAACACAAACTCGTTGCTAAAAAAACGGTGATAACAAAAAAGAGCGACATGAAAGTCGCTCCGTTCGATGAGTTTCTTAATCTTTGATGACACCACGAGCACGAAGCAGCGCGGTTTTAAAATCATCTTCGTAATCTTTCTTTAGCCCGGGAATGACTTCATCTTTTGAGCTGTTACGCATTTTAAGGTGATAGATGAGAACATCGTCAGTGAGTTCTTCCAACTGACCTTTGTAACCCGCTTCGCCTGCTAATTTCACGATGAACTGGAGCAAGTTACATTCAGAATCTTTTTGCCATTCAGGCTCAAGTAACTCAAGTAACTCTTCAATACGGTGACACTTCATAGCTTTCTCCACAGTCTTTTAATGGTTTTAAGCTAAAGGTACCAAATGTAGGAAAAAGTAGAAAAGAAAAAAGCGCAGATTACTATTTGTAAGCAAATAGCTCTGCGCTTTTCTATATTAAGCAGCCTGTTCGACTTTTGTTTCTGGCGATGCAGTCAGTGCATTGGTCTCAACAAGAGTTTTTGCAGGTGCAAGCTTTTTCGCAACCGGCGCAGCAACGAAGCCACTACGACGACGCATTGCACTGCGGTTTGTGTGCGAAAACCTGACAGTTGTTGGGCGCATTCATTTACCTAACAGTCAGGCATATCCATTGCCGATGTAATGGACCTAGGCAACTATGAGCTGCTCTTCTGGCACCGAGGTGTTTGAAGGATGGCTCCTTCTGGCAATCGCCAATCCACTTAAATTGTCTAGGAATAACGATATAAATCATATCGAAGTTAGATTAGCACCAAGTTTTCAATTGGTCGATAGTTAACCAGTTAATATGTTAAAAAAAATGAATTGGTTGTGTGAGAGCTGTAATTGAGTTTTTTTATTCATACGTTTTACTATGGAATACGCTTTACTATGAATAGCGATAGAAGGAGGTGTGTATGTCGTTTATCAAGAAAACCCTCGCAAGTTTTGGAATAGGTTCAGCAAAGGTGGATTCCGTTCTGCAACAAGAAGTGCTTTATCCCGGTCAATCAGTGAAATTTACCGTTCACGTTTATGGCGGTTCTAGTGCACAGGATATTGATAATATTGAATTAAAATTGTGCTGTCGCTATGTAGAAGAAGTCTTGGAAGACAGGTCCAAACAGCATGGTTCGCGTAAGCGTAAAGTTCATCAAACTCACGTTCTAGCGGATTGGTCGTTGCCGTATTCATTTACTATTCAGCCGGGCGAGACGCGTGATTTTGATGTTGAGATGGATGTGCCTTGGAACACCCCAGTGACTATTGGCGATGCAAAAGTTTGGTTGGAGACTGGTCTCGATATTGCGATGGCGCTTGATCCGACCGATAAAGATATTTTAACTGTTCGGCCAGATCCTCTGATGGATGGCATTTTTTCTGAACTGGAAGAGCAGGGGTTACGCTTACGTCAGGTTGAATGTGAAGCTGCAAAAGGCTTTGAGTTACCATTTGTGCAAGAGTTCGAGTTTGTTCCGACCACCGGGCCTTTTCATGGACGCTGGCGTGAGTTGGAAATTGTCGCTTATCGCGACAAGGACTCTTTGCAAATGTGGTTTGAAATTGATCGCTACCAAAGAGGGGCGACTGGCATGTTAGCGAGTCTTTTGGGTTTAGGTGAACTAAAACGTCAAATGACGATTACGAGCGGTGAATCACCACAAGCTGCTGGGACAAGAGTGCTTGAATATCTGGATTCTCACTCATAGTTGCTTAACTAAAAATTAACATTTCTAGCTTACAGTTGTAAGCTGAATATGTCATAATCTGCTTACTGTCCTGTTCTATGTGGGTGTGGTATGTCGGTGAGTGAATACAGTGTGAAAGAAGAAATAGCCAATGCGATTAGCCATGGCATTGGTTTGATATTGGGTATTGTTGGCTTGGTTTTATTGCTGGTAAAAGCGGTAAACCATAGTGCAGATACCCTGACTATTGCCAGCATGAGTGTATATGGTGGCAGCATGATCGCACTGTTTCTTGCTTCGACGCTTTACCACGCCGTTCCCTATCAAAGAGCGAAACATTGGTTAAAAATCTTCGACCACTGTGCCATTTACTTATTGATCGCGGGTAGCTATACCCCTTTCCTGCTCGTTGGCTTACGCACTCCGCTTGCTTTTGGTTTGATGATAGTAATCTGGTCGATTGCTCTGTTGGGTATCGTCATGAAAATCGCTTTTGTGTATCGATTTAAGCGTTTTTCACTGTTCTCCTATCTCGCAATGGGTTGGCTATCTCTGGTGGTGATTTACCAACTCGCTTTGAATCTGGATGTGGGCGGATTAACACTACTGGCGGCGGGTGGCGTGGTTTATTCACTGGGTGTGATTTTCTACGTAGCGAAGCGCATCCCATATAACCATGCGATTTGGCACGGATTTGTTCTTGCGGGTTGCGCTTGCCACTTCTTGGCGATCTATCTGTACGTAAATCCGATTTAGCGGGTTTCTAGGTTTGAAACCGTCGCAATAAGCTGATAGCTCTCTGCTTTCGGCACTTCAATTTCTATCACTTTGCCTTCTGCGGCTGTCTTTGGTCGCAGATAGGTGTCCGCCAGACGTTTTATAGATTGCCAAACCGTCGTTTCTTGCTCTGTGAGCTTTTTCCCCTGGCTGTCCAAAAGCTCTATCTTGAGTTGAACATTGATCACCGATAGCGAACTTTGGTTGGTGATAGCGGTTGGTAAAACGACCTTACCATTTTGGTAACTTGCGGTACCAATAACAATATCCACACCAGAGTCAGACAGTTGCAGGCTTGGTTTACCGCTCTCAAGTGTGAGCGTTGTCCCGCGTTGTGAAGAGATAATGGGCGCAGCTACAGCAAGGGCTGTTGCTTGATGAGTGTTTTCAGGCTGAATATATTGCCAAGTAAAATCATCATTGAGCTGAACTTTACGTCCATCCTGTAGTTCGATGACTTGGCTAGCCGCTGCATTAGCAGTGATGGCAATTAAAGTGATTGCCACTGAAGTAGGGATACATTTCATGATTAGCGTCTCCAGAACGCTGGGAAGAACAATACCAGTATTGTCAAAATTTCTAAACGCCCCATCAGCATGCCAAAACTTAACACCCACTTTGCTGCATCCGGCAGTGGGGCAAAGTTACCTGTTGGACCAATAACAGTGCCCATTCCCGGTCCAACGTTTGCTACTGCGGTGATCGACCCTGAAATACTGGTCACAGGATCCAGTCCCATCGCGGATAAACAACCTGCAATTAAAATGATGGTGATGGCAAAGGTAAGACCGAAAGCAACCACGGAGCGGACAATATCTTCATTCACAGGGCGTTGGTTATAACGCTGAACGAAAACACCATTTGGGTGAATCAGCCTCATCATCTGGTTTTTGAGTAAGGCGAAGCAGATTTGGAAACGGAAGATTTTAATACCACCCGCAGTCGAACCGGAACAGGCTCCCACCATCATAATAAAACCAAAGAGTGTGGTTGGAAGTGCGCCCCAAGCCGTGAAGTCATCAAGCCCATACCCTGTGGTGGTGACCACGGAAACAATGTTGAACATGGATACGCGCAGAGCGTCCAGTACTGAGTAGCCATTGTTAAGATTGAGCCATGCCGCAACCATTAGACTTGCAACAATGAACAGCAGGAAGAACCCTTGTATCTGTGCATCCTTCAACAGCACCATAGGGCTACGTTTTCTCAACGTAGCCACAAACAGCAGGAATGGCAGTCCACCAAGGAACATAAACAGAGTAGCAATCCAATGAGCACCATTAGAGAAGTGATTCATTGAGCTGTCAGAAGTTGAGTAACCACCAGTGGACAGCGTGGTGAACGCATGGTTAATGGCATCAAATAAGCCCATTCCAGTCAGCATGTAGCCCATAATGCACAGTAGGGTCAGCACTAAGTACACCGCAACAATGTTCTTCGCGACCGTTTTGGCTCGTGGGCTGCTTTTATCAGACCAATCTGAAGATTCCGTTTGGAACAGTTTCATACCACCGACGTTGAGCATTGGTAGTACAGCTACGGCCATTACGATAAAGCCTACACCACCAAGCCATTGCAAAATCGAACGCCATAACAGGATGCTTAGCGCCATATCATCAAGCCCACTCAACACGGTTGAACCTGTGGTCGTTAAGCCAGACATGGTTTCAAAGTAGGCATCGGTAAAGCTGATGTGGTTGATGAAGACAAAAGGCAGTGCAGCGAACGCACTGGCAACTGTCCACACTAAACTGGTGATAAGGAACATGTCTCGCACACTGAGACGAAAATCAGATGTCCGGCCTATGGTCAAGCAAATGAAAGCCACAATGTGCGTGATGATGACGGCTTGTGCGAAATCGAGGAATCCGCCTGTACCCGTTATGAATGCGACTATGGTTGGCACATACATAAACAGGGCTAGTTTCGAGAGAACTAACCCTACAACAAACAAAATGGGGCGTAAATTCAGCATAGTGACGCCGGCATCCTATAAGAAGAAAGGACTTGGTTGGAACAATGCTTCGACATCCGGCACGTATTTCTTGTTTACAAGGAACATAACGACGTGATCATCCTGTTCAATAACCGTACGGTCATGGGCAATCAAAACTTCTTCGCCACGCACAATAGCACCAATGGTGGTACCCGGCGGAAGCTTAATATCACCGACTGCACGGCCAACAACTTTTGAGGTCGTTTCATCACCATGAGCGATGGCTTCAATCGCTTCCGCTGCGCCTCTGCGAAGAGAAGATACGTTAACAATATCTGCACGACGAACGTGAGTAAGCAGCGCTGAAATGGTCGCTTGTTGCGGCGAAATCGCCACATCAATTACACCACCCTGAACCAGATCGACGTATGCGCCACGCTGGATCAGTACCATTACCTTTTTCGCACCAAGGCGTTTTGCCAGCATCGCTGACATGATGTTGGTTTCATCTTCGTTGGTTAAGGCAATGAACACATCAACTTGGTCGATGTTTTCTTCCGTTAGCAGTTCTTGGTCTGCGGCGTCGCCACAGAAAACGATACTGTTCTCCAGCTCTTCGGAAAGTTGTTCCGCGCGGCTGTAGTTACGTTCAATCAGCTTAACGCTGTAAGTGTGTTCAAGACGTTTTGCTAGGCTTGAACCTATGTTACCGCCACCAACAATCATAATTCGGCGATAAGGCTTTTCTAAACGCTGCAATTCACTCATGACAGAGCGAATATGGTTACTTGCTGCGACGAAGAACACTTCGTCATCCGCTTCAATGATGGTTGTACCTTGAGGGCGGATAGGTCGACCTTGACGGAAGATAGCTGCAACACGGGTATCGATGTGAGGCATGTGCTCGCGTAGTGCTGACAGGGCATTACCCACCAGTGGACCACCGTAATAGGCTTTTACCGCAACTAGACTGACTTTCTCGTCCGCAAAGCTAACCACTTGTAGAGCGCCTGGATATTGAACTAAGCGTTCGATATAGCTTGTCACCAGTTCTTCAGGTGCGATTAGGTGATCAACGGGTACTGCGCCTGACTGGAATAGCGCTTCTTTTTCAGCAAGATATTGAGGTGAACGAATACGGGCAATTCGGTTCGGGGTGTTAAACAGAGTAAAAGCGACTTGGCAGGCTGCCATATTGGTTTCATCGGTATTGGTTACCGCAACCAGCATGTCTGCATCTTGTGCGCCCGCTTCTCTCAGTACGTCAGGGTGGCTGGCATGGCCATTCACAACGCGTAAATCATATTTATCTTGCAGTTCTCTGAGGCGGTCACCGTTTTTATCAACAACAGTAATATCGTTGTTTTCGCCCACTAAGTTTTCGGCGAGTGTGCCGCCAACTTGCCCTGCACCAAGAATGATGATTTTCATACCTGTTCTCTTATTCTCTACTAATATCAAAGGCAGCCTGAGGCTGCCTTTGATTCAATAACTTACGCGTTTTTAACCATAACAGCGTAGTAGAAGCCATCCATATCTTGCTCACCAGGAAGAATTTGACGACCTGGTTGCTCTGGATCTGAACCAATCAGTTGCGCGTCAGCTGTACGCGCTAAAAAGTCTTTAACCTGCAGGACATTTTCCTGAGGGGTAATTGAGCATGTTGCGTAAACTAACGTACCACCAGGCTTCAATTGTTGCCACATTACCTGCAATATTTCACGCTGTAGCTCGGCTAATGCATCAATATCATTCGCGCGGCGTAACCATTTGATGTCCGGATGACGACGAATGACACCTGTCGCAGAACATGGCGCATCGAGCAAAATACGATCAAATTGTCCGCCTTGCCACCACTGTTGCGGATAACGTGCATCACCACAAATAACATCGGCCTTCAGGTTTAAACGTTCTAGGTTGTCGTGCACTCGATTCAGTCGTGTCGCATCGCTATCAAGCGCAACCACTTCTGTATCTTCGGTATGTTCCAGAATATGTGCAGTTTTACCACCCGGCGCCGCACAGCAATCAAGAATGAGTTCACCTTCTTTTGGTTGAAGGTAATCAATCGCCAACTGAGCTGCTGCATCTTGCACCGATACCCAGCCTTTTTCAAAGCCCGGAAGCAAGGTGACATCACAAGGTGTGGTCAGTTTAATCGCATCAGCCGCTTCTGGGTGAAGAGTGTATTCAATCTCCGCCTCGTCCAGAAGGATTTGGTATTCATCTCGAGTATGATGCTGGCGGTTCACACGCAACCACATTGGTGCTTTGCTGTTGTTCGCTTCTACGATCGCTTCCCACTGTTGTGGGTAGCTTTCTTGCAGCATTTTAAGAATCCAGTTTGGGTGACCATATTTACCCGCGTTGTGACTAACGGCGAATTGGTCCAGCTCTTCTTGATTGCGCAGATAATTACGCAATACAGCGTTAATGAGTCCACTCAGGTTTTCACCACGCAGAGTTTTTGTGCCTTCCACTGTATCAGCAACTGCTGCGTGAGAAGGAATGCGCATGAAACCTAATTGATACAGCCCGACCAGAATCAGGTGGTGAAAAACGCGCTTCTTACCCTTGAGAGGATTCTCCATTAGCTCATTGGCAATAGACTCTAAACGAGGAAGATAACGTAGAGCGCCGTAGCAAATCTCTTGCAACAGAGCATGATCTCTCGGGCGAATGGTTTTTTGAGCTGCTGGAAGAGCGTGAGAAAGTGAATGACCTTTGTCGACCACTTGGAAAAGGACGTTAGCAGCTGCTGCGCGAACATTCATGGTGAAACCCTTAAAATTCAATAGGGACATCTCTGCCCCTGTGATTAATGTACTTTCCCTTACTGACATCATTCAGTTCAGGGAGATCTAGCCACAACTCAGTGAAGTGGCTAGGAACCGTTAGTTCAGTAGAGAGCCGACTTCAAACCAGCTTGCGCGTGCATTAAGGATGTCTTGTACAGGCATTGCTTTTTTACCCGGAACTTGAAGCTGTTCTAGTACCAATACACCCTTGCCTGTTGCCACATAAATACCGGTTTTGTCGGCTTGTATTATGGTACCAGCAGGTTGGTCTGAGCTTTGATCCACAACACGGCTTTGCCAAACTTTGATGCTATTTTCTGCAACTTCAAAGTGACTCATTGGCCATGGGTTAAATGCACGAACGCATCGTTCGATGTGTGCTGCATCATCACTCCAGTTGATACGAGCTTCTTCTTTGCTCAGTTTCTTGGCGTAATTGGCAAGCTCATCGTCTTGTTTTTCAGCTTTCGCATTGCCGTTCGCAATATCGACTAAACATTCAACCAAAGCTTGTGGGCCTAGATCTGCAAGTTTCTCGTACATGGATGCGCTGGTATCCGTTGCTTCGATTGGCAGCGTAGCAATTTTCAGCATATCGCCAGTATCTAAACCGATGTCCATTTGCATGATGGTTACACCTGTTTCCGCATCACCCGCCCAGATAGAGCGCTGAATCGGAGCCGCACCACGCCAGCGTGGCAGGATTGAACCATGCACATTAATACAACCCAGTTTTGGTGTATCTAAAACTGCTTGTGGTAACAGTAGACCGTAAGCAACCACAACCATTAAATCAGCATTTAGATCAGCCAACTCTTGTTTGGCTTCATCTGATTTAAAGTTCTCAGGTTGATAAATAGGAATATCATACTCAAGCGCTAGAGTTTTTACTGGGCTGGCAGTCAGTTTTTTACCGCGGCCCGCAGGACGGTCCGGCTGAGTATAAACTGCAATAACTTCGTGCTCCGAAGACAACAACGCCGCCAAGTGACGGGCGGCGAAATCCGGAGTACCTGCAAAGACAATACGTAATGATTGGCTCAAGGTAACCTCTCTATTTTATTGATTCTTATCGTTGAAGCGTTTGATTTTCTCTAGCTTCTCTTTGATGCGCTTACGTTTTAGCGGTGAAAGATAATCAACAAATAGTTTGCCTTCTAAGTGGTCTAATTCGTGTTGTACACAAATCGCCAGAAGGTCATCTGCTTCAAAAGTATATTCTTCACCATCACGGTTAAGAGCTTTAACGGTGACTTCAGCAGCACGTGGCACAAGAGCACGAGCACCAGGGACAGATAAACAGCCCTCTTCAATACCATCTTCGCCGCGCTTCTCAATAATTTCTGGGTTAATCAATACCATTGGCTGATCACGGCTGTCAGAAATATCAATCACCACGATGCGTTGGTGAATGTCGACTTGCGTCGCAGCTAAACCAATACCTTCTTCGTCGTACATGGTTTCAATCATGTTATCTACGATGGTTTGGATCTCTGGTGTGACTTTTTCAACCGGCTTGGCAACGGTGCGAAGACGGTCATCTGGGAATGTTAATACTTGTAATACAGACATATACACTCGAAATATTGAACTAGGCCGAAACAGGATAAAGCTTGTTGGCTCAATTCTAGACATTTTATGAGTCAAATGACAGCATCCTGCGTGATTTATCAAAATCATTCTCATTCATTTAACGCAGGATATAAGGTCATGACTCGATTGAAAGGTTATTTTCTCCTAGTGTTCATTGCGCTAAATGGCTTTTCTTTAAAGGCTTTCGCCCAACAACCTACCCAATTGACGCTTAAGCAAGGCGCGCCGACGACTTACACAGTCGTGAAAGGAGATACCTTGTGGGATATATCGGCCATGTACTTAAACAACCCTTGGTTGTGGCCGCAGCTGTGGGACATCAACTCTGATATTGAAAACCCACATTTAATTTATCCCGGTGATCAGCTCTATTTAGTCTGGAACAACGGTAAGCCTCAGCTGAAGTTCAAACCTAAAGTCACCCTAAGCCCTAAAGTTCGTAAAGTGAAAAAGCAACCGGTGCCGATTGTGGAACAAGGTTTAGTGATGCCTTATTTACAGTCTGACCGATTGATAAGCAAAGACGTTTTGGCAACCAGCAGTAAAGTAATAGGGGATAGTGAAGGACATCAGTACATCACCCAACAAGATCAGCTCTATTTTACTGGGCGTCACACTCAAGCCCAATGGGGGGTTTATCGCCCCGCCAGTGAATTTGAGCGAGAGAAGGAAGTATTAGTGGCACTGCGCCTAATCGCGACGGGCGAACTTGTCCAAGCCGACGAAACGATTTCAACATTGCGTATTAAAGAACAGTCTCAAGAAGTGGTACAAAACGATATCGTTTTACCCCTAGTTGATATTGAGAGCTTAAAACTGACCACCACATTTTTCCCTCATCCTGCTCCAGAAAGTGTCAATGCCCGTATATTGGGAGCACTGGAAGGCAGTCAGTATTATGCCCAAGGGCAGGTTGTTATTTTGAGCCAAGGTGGTGAAGATGGCTTAAAACAAGGCTGTATGTTCGAAGTTTTTAATACGGGCAGTCATGTTTTTGGTTCGCAAGGTCAGTTTAGCTATGAAAAGAAATGGTTTGATAAAGGGATGCGATTGCCAAGCAAGAAAGTCGGCGAGTTAATGGTCATCCGTCCGTATGACAAATTCAGCTTAGCGTTAATCACCCGCAGTCAAACGGCATTCAATCAAGATGTTATGGCCTTGTCTCCGCTCGCGGCTAATGCCGCTCTGCCTCAATCTTTTGATACGGACGATTAAATAGAGTCAGTCATGAATGAAAGGGATTTATCAGCATGGTTGGCGCTAAGTTTTACGCCAAAATTGAGCAAAAAGTCTGTTAAACAGTTATTGAGCCGAGATTCCCTCTCCAACATTTTTAGCTATTCAGCCAGCCAGTGGCAGTCGGCTGGCTTGTCTTCAAATCAGGTCCACTATTTAGTGCATGATGCTCAGCGAGAGGTGGAAGAATCTCTCGAATGGTTAAAGGCACAAGCCGGAAGGCATATCATCACGCCATTTTGTGATTCGTATCCTGCTCTACTGCAACAAATCTCCTCAAAACCAGATGTTTTGTTTGTTGAAGGACAACCGGAAACATTGAATCAGCCACAAATCGCTATTGTTGGTAGTCGTAACGCCAGTATTGATAGTCAGAAGATTGCTCATCAGTTTGCAGGGCAGTTAGTGGAACAAGAGTTGGTGATCACTAGTGGTTTAGCCTTGGGAGTTGATGGCTATGCACATGATGGTGCCTTAAAAGCAGGTGGCAAAACGATCGCTGTTTTAGGTTCTGGGCTAGCGTCTATCTATCCTTCAAGACATAAAAATCTCGCTGCTCGTATTATTGAAAACGGAGCTTTAGTTTCAGAGTTTCGTCCTAATGCGAAACCTCGCCCAACCCATTTTCCTCGGCGCAACCGAATCATCAGTGGTTTATCTATGGGGGTTCTGGTTGTTGAGGCGGCCGAAAAAAGCGGATCTTTGATTACCGCTCGCTATGCAACAGAACAAAACCGAGAGGTTTTTGTGGTACCGGGATCTATTCTTAATCCCAATTGTGTGGGCAGTAATCGCTTAATTCAGCAGGGCGCATGCTTAGTTCAGAATGTACAACAGATTGTTGATGAACTTGAATCTATGCTGGATTTCAATCGCTTACAGCATCAGCAATGTCAGCATACACTTTTTTTACCCTTAAATAGCGAAGATGAATTGCCATTTCCCGAGCTGTTAGCTAACGTAGGAGAAGAAGCTATACCAGTTGATATTCTTGCAAGCAGGACCCATATACCTGTCCAAGAAGTCATGATGCAGCTCTTAGAGCTTGAGCTTTCAGGGCATGTTGTTGCAGTTTCCGGTGGCTATATTCGTAAGGGGAGGGGCTAGCTATGATGATGGATATTCTGATGTATCTGTTTGAAACTTATATCCATAGCGATGCAGAGTTGCAAGTGGATCAAGACGAGCTTGAAGATGAATTGCTTCGAGCAGGGTTTCACCAAAAAGATATCTACAAAGCCCTAAACTGGTTAGAAGAGCTAGCAGCATTGCAACAAACGGATGCACAGTCAGCGATTTCAACCAGTGCGGCGACATCTATGCGTATTTTTACAGCGCAAGAGATGGAGCGTCTAGACCTAGAATCTCGTGGTTTCATCCTATTTTTAGAGCAAATTAAGGTATTAACACCTGAAACTCGCGAAATGGTGATCGATCGAGTGATGGGGCTAGAGACCAATGAATTAGAGTTGGATGACCTGAAGTGGATCATTCTAATGGTGCTGTTCAACGTTCCCGGGAATGAGAATGCTTATACGCTTATGGAAGAGCTCTTGTACAGCAAAGAGCAAGGTATTCTTCATTAAGCTAATAGACGTATTATGAGCGGTAAAATTGATAGCGAGCTATTTTCAGCTCATGAGCATGCGCTGAACGAACCTTGTCCGAAGTGTGGCGGAGCGTTACAGCTTCGCCATGGCAAACACGGCCCGTTTCTCGGCTGTACTCAATATCCTGATTGCGATTACATAAAACCACTGCACCAGAATGACGGACATATAGTGAAAGAACTTGGTGTGCCATGTCCTGAATGTGGGAGTGAGTTGGTATTGCGCCAAGGGCGTTATGGCATGTTTATCGGCTGTAGTGCTTACCCTAAATGTCACCATATCGAATCGCAAGATAATCCTGCAGATGAAACTAAACAAAGCAAGTTACATGCTTGTCCTGAGTGCGGTAAAGGGCATCTTGCCGAGCGTAAAACGCGTTTCGGTAAAACGTTTTATGCTTGTGATACTTATCCTAAGTGCAAATTTGCCGTTAACTTACCTCCAGTAGCAGGTAAGTGCGAGAAATGCGGTTTCTCATTACTGGTTGAGAAGAAGCTCGCTAGCGGCACTAAGTATCAATGTGCGGATCGCAAGTGTGGGCATATTCAGGAATAGAACCATAAAAAACGGCGCTTTAAGCGCCGTTTTTGTATCTGGAATTAAATCTTAAGATTTAAATTGTTTGGCAACTTCCTGAACTGCTGGAAATGCTTCTGCATCTAAAACATCCGCCAGTTCACACAGTTTACGAACTAGTTCGCCGTGGTAGTCAGCCGTCACGTTGATGTGGCCCATTTTTCTGCCCGGACGCTTTTCTTTTCCGTACCAGTGAATATGGCAACCTTCCATTGCTAGCAGACTTTCTGGTAACGAGTCTTCGCCAAGAATATTGATCATCGATGTCTCGCGAACCAGTTTGGTACTGCCTAATGGCATGCCGCAAACCGCGCGTAGATGATTTTCAAACTGACAGGTTTCCGCACCTTGTTGTGTCCAGTGACCAGAGTTGTGTACGCGAGGTGCAATTTCGTTAACCAGCAGTTTTCCTTGAACATCAAAGAACTCTAGAGCTAAAACGCCAACGTAATCTAAGCTGTTTGCCACAGCTGTAAACATCTCTTTTGCTTGTTCTTGTAGCTCAGGAGCATCAATAGCGGTTGAAAGGCTAAGGACGCCATTCACGTGCACGTTTTCAGCTAATGGATAAACGGCAACTTCGCCATTTTTGCCTCGAGCACCAACCAGAGAAACTTCACGGTCAAAAGGAACAAATTCTTCTGCAACAATCGCTTGGTTATTAGAAGAAGCAATACACTCTGCCATTTCTGGCCAAATTTCATCTGCATCTTCCTTGTTCTTCAGACGCCATTGACCTTTGCCGTCATAACCACCTAAAGCACTTTTTAGTACCATAGGAACGTCTACATGAGCGATCGCAGTATCGAAATCTTCACGGCTATTGATAACGGTGTACTTTGCATTACGTACGCCAGCGTTATCTAACAGTGCTTTTTCAAGTCGACGGTCACCGCCAGCTTTAATGGAGTCTGTGCTTGGCAGGAACTTTCCGCTACGTTCACACACTTCAAGCACATCATGAGGAATATGCTCAAACTCAGCGGTAATGACATCTGCCTTTTCAATCGCTTGCTCTAAACCATGACCAATCACAGCTTGAGTTAAAGGATGAACAACATTCTTGCTGTTAACGTCAAACGCAGAAATTTCAATATTAAGTGGTGCGCCAGCCAATGACATCATACGTGCAAGCTGACCTGAACCTAATACCAATACGTGCATCAATTATTCCTCGGCTGGATTTGGATTTGCCAGTACAGATTCTGTTTGAGCCGTGCGGAAAGCTTCCACTTTTGCCATCACTTCTTCATCAAAAGTACCGATGATTTGAGCCGCTAGAAGCCCTGCATTAGCCGCGCCAGCTTCACCAATCGCAAGCGTACCTACCGCAATGCCTTTTGGCATTTGAACAATAGAGTATAGGGAGTCTAAGCCAGAAAGAGCACGAGACTGAACCGGTACACCAAGAACTGGCAAGCTAGTGAATGCTGCTGTCATTCCCGGTAGGTGGGCAGCACCGCCAGCACCAGCGATAATAACCTTTAGGCCGCGTTCTTTCGCGCTGCTTGCGTAGTCTGCTAGGAGTTGTGGAGTGCGATGAGCTGAAACTACTTTCGTTTCATAAGGAACACCGAATTGCTCTAGCATCTCTGCTGCAAGTTTCATGGTTGGCCAATCCGATTTGGAACCCATGATAATACCGACTTTCATCTCAAACTCCTTCAAGCATATTTATTTTGGTGAGCGAACGCCGCGCATTATACGAGGATTTTTACATCAAGCAAACGATTGCGTTGTTGTAATCAACAAATGTTGGCGGACAAATTACCCTTCGATGTTCATGGAAGCGTGGTTTGAACTTCCGCTCGTTAAGGTATAGGCGAAATCACCGATAATTTGTACACTGGGCGCAAATAGAAATAAGTCAGCTCAATTAGGTAGTTTTCGTGAATAATTTTGAACAAGCTTTACATGCATTGAAGTCTGGTGAAGTGATTGCCTACCCGACAGAAGGTGTTTTTGGTGTGGGTTGCGATCCGGACAGTCCAGAAGCCATCGAGAAGTTACTGCAACTAAAGCAAAGACCTGTAGAGAAAGGTTTGATTTTAATTGCAGCCTCATACGAACAACTGCTTCCTTATATAGATGAAAGCCAGTTAACCGCAGAACAATTACTACAAATCAAATCAACCTGGCCCGGTCCTGTTACTTGGGTTGTACCTGCGAGCAGTAAAGTATCCAAATGGGTGAGTGGTCAGTTTGATACCATCGCAGTGCGTGTGACCGATCATCCTCTGGTTCAACAACTGTGCAACGCTTACGGTAAACCGCTAACCTCAACCAGTGCAAACTTAACTGGTCAACCTTCGTGTATGACAACGGAAGAAGTTGAAGAGCAGCTTGGCGACAAACTGGTTGCGATTCTGCGTGGCGCAACTGGCGGGCGTAACAAACCAAGTGAAATTCGCGATGCGAAAACCCTACAAGTATTAAGACAGGGCTAACTCACTCTGCGATGGGAATGCGTAAGGAACAAAAGATGTCGACAATTAATAAAGAAGCCGTAAAGCAGTTTTTGCTTTCACTACAAGATCAAATCTGCCAGCAATTAGAGGATGTTGATGGTGGTGCCAAGTTTATTGAAGATGCGTGGCATCGAGAGCCAGGCGAAAAGTTGGGCGGCGGTGGCCGCTCTCGTGTGATGCGTGATGGTTTGGTGTTTGAACAAGGTGGCGTGAACTTCTCACATGTTACTGGAAAACAAATGCCAGCGTCAGCAACGGCGCATCGCCCTGAACTAGCGGGACGTAAGTTTGAAGCTATGGGTGTCTCTTTAGTTATGCATCCGAAAAACCCTTATGTTCCAACATCTCATGCCAACGTGCGCTTCTTTATTGCAGAGAAAGAAGGTGAAGAGCCAATTTGGTGGTTTGGTGGTGGTTTCGACTTAACACCTTTCTATCCTTTTATTGAAGATTGCCAGCAGTGGCATTCAACCGCAAAAGCGTTATGTGAACCGTTTGGTGATGATATTTATCAGCAACATAAAGAATGGTGTGATCGCTATTTCTATCTTCCCCATCGAGAAGAAACTCGCGGTGTCGGTGGCCTTTTCTTCGATGATCTGAATCATTGGGAGTTCGATAAGTGCTTTGACTATATCAAAGCGGTCGGTGAAGGTTACTGCCAAGCTTATGTGCCGATTGTTGAACGTCGTAAAGCAACCGAGTATGGCGAGAGAGAACGTCAATTCCAGTTGTATCGTCGTGGTCGCTACGTGGAATTTAACTTAGTGTTTGACCGAGGAACGCTTTTTGGCCTGCAGACTGGTGGTCGTACTGAATCAATACTGATGTCTATGCCGCCACTCGCTCGCTGGGAATATAACTACCAGCCGGAAGCTGGCAGCAACGAAGCTAAACTGAATGAGTTTTTAGTGCCGCGCGAGTGGTGACAGAAATTGCACTGAGTGATAGGGTCGTTAAGTATTGTTAAATAACAGACTTAGCGACCTTTTTATTGGTAGAGGCAGGGATATGGCTTTTGTAAAAGATCACT
The DNA here is from genome assembly GCF_037162405.1 of Vibrio sp. Hal054. NCBI lineage: Bacteria > Pseudomonadati > Pseudomonadota > Gammaproteobacteria > Vibrionales > Vibrionaceae > Vibrio > Vibrio sp. Hal054. The sequence goes on from NZ_JARLUT010000001.1 coordinate 3,316,555, forward strand.
ATGCGGTATTTGGTAATCCTATCGGACACAGCAAATCACCGTTCATTCACACATTGTTTGCGCGTCAAACCAATCAAAGCATGGAATACACCGCTGAGTTAGCGCCAGTTGATGGGTTTGTAGCTACTGCAAAAGCTTTTTTGCCAACGGTGGCCGTGGTTGTAATGTTACGGTTCCTTTTAAAGAAGACGCCTACAAGTTTGCAGATCGTTTAACCGAGCGAGCACAACTTGCTGGTGCGGTGAATACGTTGAAGAAACTGGATGACGGTGAGATCTTAGGTGATAACACCGACGGTGAAGGTCTGGTACAAGATCTTATGCAATATCAGGTGCCGCTGAAAGGCGCTAAAATTCTACTGATCGGTGCTGGTGGTGCAGCTAAAGGTGCACTGAAACCATTGATTGATAAAGAGCCTGAAAGTATTACCATTACCAATCGAACGTTTGCAAAAGCGGAGTCATTAGCGAACGCCTTCAGCGGTTTAGGAAAAGTGAATGCTGCAGAGATGAGCCAAATTGAGGGCAGCTTTGATCTTATTATCAATTCAACCTCTGCAAGCTTAGATGGAAAGTTACCGGAAATTTCGCCTTCTATATTCAGTGCCCAGAGTGTGGCCTACGATATGATGTATGGCAAAGGCCTAACCATCTTTAACCAGTGGGCACTGGATAATGGCTGTGGTCATGTCTATGACGGCTTGGGAATGTTAGTTGGGCAAGCAGCCGAGAGCTTTATGTTATGGCGCGGTTTGCGTCCCGGCACAAAACAAATCCATCGTGAATTAAGAAAAAATTTGGAAGGCTAATGAACCAATCGATTCTTTTCCCTGACATGCAAGAGTGGAACAGTGAGCTACAAGCCGTAACATTCCCTGCTCAGCAATCTGGTGCTTTAATTGAATGTATTGTTACGCTCGATGAGCTTGCGAAGATCTCGGGTGTCACTATTAGTAGTGAGCAAGAAGCGTTAGCCGCATTTGAGACTGTTCGCTTTGACCTAGAGGAATTGGCTGAGGAACTGATTGAAGACGAAGCCTTCAATCAGCTTGGACAAATAGAAGTTGTCAGCTAATCAAAGCACAACATCTTTAACATCGTTTAAATAGTCATTTTTCGTCTGCACGTAGTTATCGGCAGATTTTTGTAGGAAAGCTCGTTCTTTATCAGAAAGAGGACGAGCTTGCTTAACAGGGCTTCCGACATATAAGTAGCCACTCTCAAGGACTTTCCCCGGAGGAATCAAGCTGCCTGCCCCAATCATTACATCACTCTCTATTACAACGCCATCCAGAACAATAGCGCCCATACCAACGAGTACGCGATCGCCAATTGTACATCCGTGTAGCATAACTTTATGACCGACAGTCACATCATTACCTATAATGAGTGGGTAGCCGTTCGGGTTATCGGCATTTTTGTGAGTGACATGCAATACGCTACCATCTTGGATGTTAGAACGTTCACCAATATGTATGTGGTTAACATCGCCGCGAGCAGAGACTAATGGCCAGATACTGGCGTCGTCTCCTAATTGAATATCGCCCACAATTATAGACGTTGAATCGATATAAACTCGGGAACCGATGTTAGGTACGATACCTTTGTAACTACGAACAGGGCTCATGTGGCCTCCTTTTTCTGGCTGACAATGGCATATTAAAAGCCAATTAGTTGCATTTATAGCCCGTTGCGCGCAAAAAACAGTCAAACAAACAAAAAATAGAAAAAAAGCCAAAAAAGCACTTGCCAATGTGAAGCTGATCTCTATAATGCCCCCTCGCTGACACGGACAAGCTTCGAAAGAAACAAAAGGTGTTCAGCAAGGTTGTTTTGTAAGGCTGAAAGCCTACGAAAATAAACTTAAAAAAGTGTTTGACACGAAAGTTTATATCGCTAAAATGACCGCCTCTTCCGAAGTGACCTAAGTCACTAACGTGTAGGAAGAAAGCTCTTTAACAATTTAAACCTATCAATCTGTGTGGGCACTCGTTGATGAAAATCAAAGTTAAGTCTTCTCTCTTGTAGTGAAGCAACTTAGGTTTCAATGAACTGAGTGACCAATCAAGACTTCGGTCTTGGCACAGTCAATTCATTACCATTCTGTTGGAATGGTAATAGCTTTAAAATTACGTCTTACTTTCGAGTAAGAGCAGTTTTGAAGTCAGTATTCGTTGAGCCGACAAAATCTTAAATTGAAGAGTTTGATCATGGCTCAGATTGAACGCTGGCGGCAGGCCTAACACATGCAAGTCGAGCGGCAGCACAGAGAAACTTGTTTCTCGGGTGGCGAGCGGCGGACGGGTGAGTAATGCCTGGGAAATTGCCCTGATGTGGGGGATAACCATTGGAAACGATGGCTAATACCGCATAATAGCTTCGGCTCAAAGAGGGGGACCTTCGGGCCTCTCGCGTCAGGATATGCCCAGGTGGGATTAGCTAGTTGGTGAGGTAATGGCTCACCAAGGCGACGATCCCTAGCTGGTCTGAGAGGATGATCAGCCACACTGGAACTGAGACACGGTCCAGACTCCTACGGGAGGCAGCAGTGGGGAATATTGCACAATGGGCGCAAGCCTGATGCAGCCATGCCGCGTGTGTGAAGAAGGCCTTCGGGTTGTAAAGCACTTTCAGTCGTGAGGAAGGTAGTGTAGTTAATAGCTGCATTATTTGACGTTAGCGACAGAAGAAGCACCGGCTAACTCCGTGCCAGCAGCCGCGGTAATACGGAGGGTGCGAGCGTTAATCGGAATTACTGGGCGTAAAGCGCATGCAGGTGGTTTGTTAAGTCAGATGTGAAAGCCCGGGGCTCAACCTCGGAATAGCATTTGAAACTGGCAAGCTAGAGTACTGTAGAGGGGGTAGAATTTCAGGTGTAGCGGTGAAATGCGTAGAGATCTGAAGGAATACCGGTGGCGAAGGCGGCCCCCTGGACAGATACTGACACTCAGATGCGAAAGCGTGGGGAGCAAACAGGATTAGATACCCTGGTAGTCCACGCCGTAAACGATGTCTACTTGGAGGTTGTGGCCTTGAGCCGTGGCTTTCGGAGCTAACGCGTTAAGTAGACCGCCTGGGGAGTACGGTCGCAAGATTAAAACTCAAATGAATTGACGGGGGCCCGCACAAGCGGTGGAGCATGTGGTTTAATTCGATGCAACGCGAAGAACCTTACCTACTCTTGACATCTACAGAAGCCAGCGGAGACGCAGGTGTGCCTTCGGGAACTGTAAGACAGGTGCTGCATGGCTGTCGTCAGCTCGTGTTGTGAAATGTTGGGTTAAGTCCCGCAACGAGCGCAACCCTTATCCTTGTTTGCCAGCGAGTCATGTCGGGAACTCCAGGGAGACTGCCGGTGATAAACCGGAGGAAGGTGGGGACGACGTCAAGTCATCATGGCCCTTACGAGTAGGGCTACACACGTGCTACAATGGCGCATACAGAGGGCAGCGAACTTGCGAGAGTAAGCGAATCCCAAAAAGTGCGTCGTAGTCCGGATTGGAGTCTGCAACTCGACTCCATGAAGTCGGAATCGCTAGTAATCGTGAATCAGAATGTCACGGTGAATACGTTCCCGGGCCTTGTACACACCGCCCGTCACACCATGGGAGTGGGCTGCAAAAGAAGCAGGTAGTTTAACCTTCGGGAGGACGCTTGCCACTTTGTGGTTCATGACTGGGGTGAAGTCGTAACAAGGTAGCGCTAGGGGAACCTGGCGCTGGATCACCTCCTTACGTAAAGATTCTCTTGATGAGTGTCCACACAGATTGATTAGGTTTAGAAAGATAAGAGTATCTTAGTGTCCCGTTCGTCTAGAGGCCTAGGACACCGCCCTTTCACGGCGGTAACAGGGGTTCGACTCCCCTACGGGATACCATGGGTCGTTAGCTCAGTTGGTAGAGCAGTTGACTTTTAATCAATTGGTCGCAGGTTCGAATCCTGCACGACCCACCATTTCCTTCCACAGGAAACTAGTTTGATTTCACTTTTTAAAGTGAAGACAAGTTAGAAAATGTGGGCGATTAGCTCAGTTGGGAGAGCACCTGCCTTACAAGCAGGGGGTCACTGGTTCGAACCCGGTATCGCCCACCACTCTTTAAGCATTTTTGGATAAAGAATCCAAACCACTTCAATAAAACGTACGTGGTTCGGACTTTTGACGACGAGGATCCTTAAAAAGTGATGAAAATGCACTTTGCTCTTTAACAATTTGGAAAGCTGACAGTTAATAATTTGATTTAATTATTAACTATTAAAAGTTCTCAAATCCTATATCTCATAGAGATGTAGGTACCAATACACATTCAAGTGTTCTTGGGAATCTTACTTTTTAAGTAAGTATTCATATTTGAGTCCGGCAAAATCGAAATGTCTCTCGCTCATTCAAATAATGAGAGACAACAAACCTTGGTTGTTTGCCATACATAAAGACCTCTTGGGGTTGTATGGTTAAGTGACTAAGCGTACACGGTGGATGCCTTGGCAGTCAGAGGCGATGAAGGACGTATTAACTTGCGATAAGCGTAGATAAGGCAGTAAAAGCCACTTGAGTCTACGATTTCCGAATGGGGAAACCCACTCACATAAGTGAGTATCATTAACTGAATACATAGGTTAATGAGGCGAACCGGGAGAACTGAAACATCTAAGTACCCCGAGGAAAAGAAATCAATTGAGATTCCGAAAGTAGCGGCGAGCGAAATTGGATTAGCCCTTAAGCTTTTAATGACACAGGTGAAGGCTCTGGAAAGTGCCGCGATACCGGGTGATAGCCCCGTAACCGACATGTCATTTTGAGTGAAAACGAGTAAGGCGGGACACGTGATATCCTGTTTGAATATGGGGGGACCATCCTCCAAGGCTAAATACTCCTGACTGACCGATAGTGAACCAGTACCGTGAGGGAAAGGCGAAAAGAACCCCTGTGAGGGGAGTGAAATAGAACCTGAAACCGTGTACGTACAAGCAGTAGGAGCCTCTTCGTGGGGTGACTGCGTACCTTTTGTATAATGGGTCAGCGACTTATATTCAGTGGCAAGGTTAACCGTATAGGGGAGCCGTAGGGAAACCGAGTCTTAACTGGGCGTTCAGTCTCTGGATATAGACCCGAAACCGAGTGATCTAGCCATGGGCAGGTTGAAGATTGAGTAACATCAATTGGAGGACCGAACCGACTAATGTTGAAAAATTAGCGGATGACTTGTGGCTAGGGGTGAAAGGCCAATCAAACTCGGAGATAGCTGGTTCTCCCCGAAAGCTATTTAGGTAGCGCCTCGGACGAATACTACTGGGGGTAGAGCACTGTTAAGGCTAGGGGGTCATCCCGACTTACCAACCCTTTGCAAACTCCGAATACCAGTAAGTACTATCCGGGAGACACACGGCGGGTGCTAACGTCCGTCGTGGAGAGGGAAACAACCCAGACCGCCAGCTAAGGTCCCAAATGATTACTAAGTGGGAAACGATGTGGGAAGGCTCAGACAGCTAGGATGTTGGCTTAGAAGCAGCCATCATTTAAAGAAAGCGTAATAGCTCACTAGTCGAGTCGGCCTGCGCGGAAGATGTAACGGGGCTAAGTAATCAACCGAAGCTGCGGCAATGCAATTTATTGTATTGGGTAGGGGAGCGTTCTGTAAGCCGTTGAAGGTGTGTTGTAAAGCATGCTGGAGGTATCAGAAGTGCGAATGCTGACATGAGTAACGATAAAGGGGTGAAAAACCTCCTCGCCGGAAGACCAAGGGTTCCTGTCCAACGTTAATCGGGGCAGGGTGAGTCGACCCCTAAGGCGAGGCCGAAAGGCGTAGTCGATGGGAAACGGGTTAATATTCCCGTACTTCTTACAATTGCGATGGGGGGACGGAGAAGGCTAGGTGGGCCTGGCGACGGTTGTCCAGGTTCAAGTGCGTAGGCTTGAGAGTTAGGTAAATCCGGCTCTCTTTAAGGCTGAGACACGATGTCGAGCTACTACGGTAGTGAAGTCATTGATGCCATGCTTCCAGGAAAAGCCTCTAAGCTTCAGATTGTAAGGAATCGTACCCCAAACCGACACAGGTGGTCGGGTAGAGAATACCAAGGCGCTTGAGAGAACTCGGGTGAAGGAACTAGGCAAAATGGTACCGTAACTTCGGGAGAAGGTACGCTCTTGACGGTGAAGTCCCTCGCGGATGGAGCTGATGAGAGTCGCAGATACCAGGTGGCTGCAACTGTTTATTAAAAACACAGCACTGTGCAAAATCGTAAGATGACGTATACGGTGTGACGCCTGCCCGGTGCCGGAAGGTTAATTGATGGGGTTAGACTTCGGTCGAAGCTCTTGATCGAAGCCCCGGTAAACGGCGGCCGTAACTATAACGGTCCTAAGGTAGCGAAATTCCTTGTCGGGTAAGTTCCGACCTGCACGAATGGCGTAATGATGGCCACGCTGTCTCCACCCGAGACTCAGTGAAATTGAAATCGCTGTGAAGATGCAGTGTACCCGCGGCTAGACGGAAAGACCCCGTGAACCTTTACTACAGCTTGGCACTGAACATTGAACCTACATGTGTAGGATAGGTGGGAGGCTTTGAAGCGCAGACGCTAGTTTGTGTGGAGCCGTCCTTGAAATACCACCCTTGTATGTTTGATGTTCTAACTCAGACCCGTTATCCGGGTCGAGGACAGTGCCTGGTGGGTAGTTTGACTGGGGCGGTCTCCTCCCAAAGAGTAACGGAGGAGCACGAAGGTGGGCTAAACACGGTTGGACATCGTGTGGTTAGTGCAATGGCATAAGCCCGCTTGACTGCGAGAATGACAATTCGAGCAGGTGCGAAAGCAGGTCATAGTGATCCGGTGGTTCTGAATGGAAGGGCCATCGCTCAACGGATAAAAGGTACTCCGGGGATAACAGGCTGATACCGCCCAAGAGTTCATATCGACGGCGGTGTTTGGCACCTCGATGTCGGCTCATCACATCCTGGGGCTGAAGTCGGTCCCAAGGGTATGGCTGTTCGCCATTTAAAGTGGTACGCGAGCTGGGTTTAGAACGTCGTGAGACAGTTCGGTCCCTATCTGCCGTGGGCGTTGGAGAATTGAAGGGGGCTGCTCCTAGTACGAGAGGACCGGAGTGGACGAACCTCTGGTGTTCGGGTTGTTACGCCAGTAGCATTGCCCGGTAGCTAAGTTCGGAATTGATAACCGCTGAAAGCATCTAAGCGGGAAGCAAGCCCTGAGATGAGTTCTCCCTGGCACTTTAAGTGTCCTAAAGGGTTGTTCGAGACTAGAACGTTGATAGGCAGGGTGTGTAAGTGCTGTGAGGCATTGAGCTAACCTGTACTAATTGCCCGTGAGGCTTAACCATACAACACCCAAGGGGTTTTGTGGGCTCAAAGCAAGAACAGAATTGAATGTGTAGAGAACATTAGCAGCTTTCCGAATTAACAAATTTGCTTGGCGACCATAGCGATTTGGACCCACCTGATTCCATGCCGAACTCAGAAGTGAAACGAATTAGCGCCGATGGTAGTGTGGGGTCTCCCCATGTGAGAGTAGGACATCGCCAGGCTTTTATTTTCTTTCACTTTTTTAAAAAGTGAAGATAAAAAGGTAAGGTTACTTGTAGTAACGAGTAACAAACATCATCAGTGTACTAATCTGACGATGACAATTTGTGGAGAGATGGCTGAGTGGTTGAAAGCACCGGTCTTGAAAACCGGCGTACGTTAATAGCGTACCTAGGGTTCAAATCCCTATCTCTCCGCCACATTGCAAAGCCCGCTAGAAATAGCGGGCTTTTTGCTGTCTGTACCTTTTCTAAAACCATCGTGAAAAGATTAATAAAACTTAATCTGCACACAACCACCGCTTAATCATCCTGCACGTATCCTTTCTTAACAATTAAACGCAAGAGGATAAAACGTGAACATTTTAGGATACTTACAAAAAATCGGTAAAGCACTGATGGTGCCTATTGCCGTGCTGCCTGCCGGTGGTTTGATGCTTGGCCTTGGCTACGCTTTAGACCCATCAGGATGGGGGGCGAATAATACCAATCTAAGTAAAAATGTGATCTAATTGAGGCCATCCAACAATAAAACTGATTCTCTATGGATAGCCTCAATAATATCGACTTTAAAAAGCTCGCAAGCCAGCAGAAATCCATCCAGATGAAAATGAGACTGCTGGCCCTCGCTCATTTCAAAGATGGGCAATCACGCACACAAATCGCCAAGTTTCTCAAGGTAAGTCGAACCAGTGTCAATAAGTGGGTTCAAGCTTTTCTTGAAGAAGGGCTGGAAGGGCTACAAGAAAAGCCAAGAACTGGAAGACCGCCATTCTTAACTTCCGAGCAAAAAGAGCAATTGAGCCAATACATAAAAGATAAAGCCAATGATACACAAGGCGGACGACTGACTGGTGCCGACATCCACGCTTATATTGTGAAAGAATTCGGCCAGCACTACCACCCTGATTCTATCTATTACCTGCTCGACCACATGGGCTTTTCATGGATAACTTCCCGCTCAAAACACCCCAAACAATCTCAACAAACACAAGACGATTTTAAAAAAATTCAAAATCGAAACGATCCTTAAGATCCCGGGACATATAGCTTTAGAGTGTGTCGATGTCTGGTTTCAGGACGAAGCCAGATTTGGGCAACAAAACACGACCACACGTTTATGGGCTGAAAAAGGAACTCGCCCAAGAGCCGTGAAGCAACAACAATTTGAGTATGCCTATCTGTTCGGTTCAGTCTGTCCCAGCAAAGGAATTGGTGAGGCTATCGTTGTCCCTTGGGTTAGTAAAGACATCATGATAGAGCACTTAAAACAAATATCGGCAGTCACGGAGAAGGGACGTCACGCCGTCGTTGTTATGGATGGGGCAGGATGGCATACAGAAGACATTACCAATGACTTTAAGAATGTCAGTGTCATCAAACTTCCCCCTATTCTCCAGAGCTAAACCCTATCGAACAAGTATGGAGTTGGTTGAGGCAACGCTATTTAGCCAACCAATCTTTTACTGATTACGACGATATCATCGCCAAAATCTGCGATGCATGGAATCGTTTTTTGGATAGCCCTAAAAGAGTCACCAAAATGTGCTCAAGAAGATGGATAGACCTGACCAGTTAATTTTCCAGATTGGTATAACCCATTGGCTGCTGTACTGGTTTACGGTGGTAAAGGGATTATGGATAACCAAGCTTGGTTGTTTGCGGTTGGCGTCGCTTATGGATTAGCGAAAGATAATAACGGTGCCGCCGCGCTATCTGGATTACTTGGTCTGCTAATTGTCGAGATGATTGTCGGAAATCCTGCCGTGATTTCTCAGATCACCGGAGTGCCTGTCGCTGATATGAGTTCTTCGGAACTGATTGCGTCCGCGGCTGCTGTTAGTGCATTTACCGGTATCATGATGGGGATAGTGGCTGCCACTCTTTATAACCGTTTCCACACTATCAAACTGCCTGCTGCATTAGGTTTCTTTGGTGGTAAACGTTTCGTGCCCATAGTGACTTCACTGGCTTCTATTCTGATCAGTGTTGTAATGGTTTACGTATGGCCTGCAGTTTATGGCTCCTTAGTTAATTTTGGCGTTTCGATTTCTGAAATGGGCGCAGCTGGGGCTGGCATATACGGTTTCTTCAACCGTCTTCTTATTCCTGTTGGTTTACATCACGCCCTGAATCAGGTGTTCATCTTTGATCTTGTCGGTATTAACGACATTTCTAAGTTTTGGTCTGGGACTGGCGAATTAGGCGTCACAGGTATGTACCAAGCGGGCTTCTTCCCATTTATGGGATATGGTTTACCTGCTGCATGTTTGGCTATGTATCACTGTGCTAAGCCTGAGAACAAGAAAAGAGTTGGCGGCATTCTTGGGGCGTCAGCACTGACTGCAATATTAACCGGTGTTACTGAACCTATTGAGTTTGCATTTATGTTTGTGGCACCAGCGTTATATGTTGTTCATGCTTTACTTGCCGCGTTATCCCTTTATATTGCCGCGAGTATGCAGTGGTTTGCGGGTTTCACATTCAGCGGTGGTTTAATCGACTTCATTCTGTCTTTCAATTTGCCTCTCGCAATCAAACCGTACATGTTGATCCTACAAGGGTTTGCCTTCGCGGTTATCTACTACAGCGTGTTCCGATTCGCTATTGTTAAGTTTGATTTGAAAACACCGGGACGCGAAGATGCAGAGGTTGCTGAAGAGAACGAAACAACAACCAATGAGAAAGCTGCTCAGTATCTGAAAGCGTTGGGAGGTCATAGTAATCTTACTTCTATCGATTCATGTATTACGCGCCTTCGCTTAACGTTGAAAGACATTTCCATTGTTGATGAGCGTACGCTTAAAGCCATAGGGGCGATGGGTGTAGTGAAGATAGGTGCGAATAACGTGCAGGTAATTATTGGAACAGAAGCCGAAGAAGTGGCTCACTCGATGAAGCTTATTCCAGAGACACGAGATCTATCGGATGTAGTTGTTCCTAACTTCTCTGCTTAACTGGACATCAAAATAAGACAAAGGCTAAGTAATGACTTAGCCTTTTTTATATCGATTAATTATCAAAGTAGAGCCGTGCACGTAGACCTGGATTGTTGTCACGTAAGAACAGGTGTGCGTTATGCAGATTAACGACCGCATCAACCAGAGATAACCCTAGACCATTGCCTGCTTCAGAACGGCTTTGGTCAGCCCGATACATAGGGCGGCAAACATACATTTTGTCGTAGTCGGAAATACCAATTCCAGTATCGGCGATGACAACACCATAGCAGTCAGCAACGATATCAATCGATCCACCGCTTGGAGTGTATTTCACTGCATTTTCCAGCAGGTTAAATACGGCTCTAAACAGCAGCGAGCGATCTCCGGTAACCTCGCAAAGGGTGTCTTGCCTGAAGGTTAAGCGTTGTTGTTTCGCTTCAGCTACTGGGGCTATGAACTCTATGGCGTCTTGAGTTACTTTGCCTAAATCGATGGATTCTTTACTGATGTTGATTTGGCCGCTGTTCAGTTTGGCAATTTCAAGCATGCTATTGAACAGTGACAGGATGAGTTCCAATTCATCATAGCAAGCGGAAATACTCGCTCTTTGAGAGAGCGATAGCTTGTCTTGATCTAGAATGTCTTCGAGACGCAGTTTAAGCCTCGCCATCGGTGTTCTCATATCGTGAGCTAAACCTGTGGTCAGAGATTTAAGGCTAGATTCGTTCTTGGCCATTTGTTCAATCATGAAGTTGAGATGAATGGCTAAAATATCAAACTCATCATCCTGCCGAGAAACCGCTATTTTGACGTTATGCTCTCCGCACAGAACGCGATTCATAGCGTGATTCACTTTTTCCAACCGCTTGAGAATAAGTACGGTGAAAAACAGTGCAGATATAATCATGACGGCAACAGGGAGAATGATCCCAGAGAAGACAATCGGAATGAGGGATTTTCGATATTCTTCAACTGCGGTTTTATTCACACCGATCTCCAGCTTGAGATTATTCCCGACCAGAATGTTATGCCTGTTTCTTTGCAAATCGATTGGGTAGTAAGAGTGTGGCAAGTCGATTTCGTCAGTTTCAATCAGGTTGTAGTAGAAAGGAGTTGTGGCGGATCGCTTGGTTTCTAAAAGTTGTCTTACATCTTCCGTGCTCTGCTGTGCTGCAAAGTTGAACTCCAAAATCTCTTCATTGAGTTGTCTGGCGAGTTGTTGGCGGTGGAAATTATCTGAATCTCTGTAGACTTGGTGTATCACTATGATGTTGATGAGAGTCACGAGTAAAAACAGACTTACCAATGTTTTAAATACGGATGAACGGGTTAATGCATAGTCATCGACGAAGGACATACCCGACACCTCTCACTGTATGTAACAGCCCTGAACATCCGGCATCTTCCAGCTTGCGGCGTAGGTTCGCTACATGCACATCAATGACGTTGGTTCTAGGATCAAAATGATAGCTCCAGATATTTTCGAACAGACGCATGCGCGATACCACTTGCTCACTATGTTCTACAAAGTATTGAATAAGTTGGAACTCTTTCGGCTGAAGAATGATTTCCTGCTGATTGCAGGTCACTTTGTGTGCTTTGAGATCGACTTGTAAACAGTGGTAATTAAGGACGTGTTGAGTCGTTTGGGGTCTATGTGTGCGGTTGATAATGATGTCGACTCTTGCAATAAGCTCTGCCAATGCGAACGGTTTAATCAAGTAGTCGTCGCTACCCGCTTGCAAACCATCGACGCGGTCATTGACGCTATCCATTGCACTTAATATCAGTACAGGAAGCTGCTCTTCAGCGGCTTTAATCGCGGCCAGCACTTTCATTCCATCAAGGTAGGGCAACATTCTGTCTAGGATGATCAGTTGATATTCAGAACTTAGCGCCATCATCAGCCCTTTCTTACCGTCTTCTGCTTGGTCAACAATATAGCCGTGTTCCGTTAGCCCTTTACTGACAAACTCTCGAGTTGTGCTGTCATCTTCAATGATGAGTATTTTCATAGGATGTCCTTTTTGATTAGTACTTTACTGGTGAAAGCAAGTAGGAAGGGAATGAAAAAAGTAGGCTCGCGTGACTAATGCGAGCCAATACGATTTAGGGGGTAAATCGTTAAACATTGCAGCTTTGTATATAGGTTGTCGTGCAGATTGTATGTGAACCTATATTGAGCAGACCTTTTGGAAAGATTAAAGATAGTTAATGATGTACTCAGCTAAAAACTGAAATGTTCACGTCTAAATTGCCGTATTAACTTAATGTGCACTGTGAAACAGATAAGCACGCACAGGGTTTTGATGGCATTTAGAGATTGAGGTTTCCTTTGAATAAGTATTTGGCGTTATTGCTCATCACATTGAGTAGTTCAGCAATGGCATTCAATGATGATGAAGATTTCAGTAAGTTATTCTTTGAAGTTGGATACAGCTGGGTTGAGCCATTGTATGTTGACGGGGATTTTGATCTCGATACAGAAATCTCAAGCGTGTTTAGCCTTGGATATAAAGTCGATGACGCAAGTTGGCTTATGTTAAGCCATCAAGATGTGCTTTCTTATACTTCAATCAGCTATAAACGCAGCATTACAAAGTGGGCTTTTGATGAGCAGCGTTTTGTTCCCTACTTCAGTGTCGGGCTTGGTATGGGGAGTGATGAAGTCGGAGATGCCGACATCAATGTCTTTGGTGTAACGGGCAGCTTCGGTGTGGATTACCGAGTCAACTCTTATGTAGAGCTGACCGCTTCTGTTTCGTTAACCGACCAAAGTTTTGAAATGGATAGTAGTACAGAATCAATTTCAACTTACGGCATTTCAAACAGTGCTAACTTCGGTGTGCGAATTTACCCGTTTTAATATCGGCAGCTCTACGTTTAGAGCATGCCTTTACTGAGAAATAAATGTCCCTTCAGCCAGCTCCCATAATGCTCTAACCAATGGGTTATCCAGCTGTGAGCGTCGGCAACAAACCCCGAGTTGAAAGGGTTTAATCGGAGAGTAGGACAGGCGTTGAATACTGTCTCGCACAGGGCTGTTGTTAATGACAACGTCGGGTGCGATTCCGACACCACAGCCGAGCGCTACCATACTGACAATCGCTTCATGACCAGCAATCTGTGCATAGATGCTAGGTTTGATTTTCATTTTCTTGAACCAAGTATTGGCACGATCGCGGGCGGTTCCTGATTCGGGAACAATAAAAGGAATCTGGCTCCAGTCAGGTTTTTCTTTATGCAGCTCTTCAACCCAACTGCTAATTCCTATCGGCGCAATCACTGAAAGTGGTATTTCACTGATGGTGGTGAACTCAACTTTAGACGGTAAGCTCTCAGGCATGGCGGAAATTGCGATATCTGCCTCATCATTTAAAATCTTATCGATTGCCTGAGCAGGATCTCCGGTAAGCAACTTAAATTCGATGAATGGATGTTTAAGCCTGAATGAACTCAGTAGCTGCGGAAGATGGCTGTAGCTTGCGGTTACTGAACAAAAGAGGCGAATTTCACCTTTGAGTTCATGATCTTGTGCGTTGATTTGAGACTGAAATTGCGTCCAGTCGTGAACCATTTTTATAGCAACTGGTAATAATTTTTCCCCTGCTGGAGTCAACTCTACACTACGGTTATCGCGAATAAACAGCGGGTGCCCAATCTCATCTTCCAACTTCTGTATTTGACGGCTTAATGCTGAAGGGCTGACATGCATGGATGTGGCCGACTTGCTGAAATTCTTGCTGTCGCAGATATTGAGAAACAATTTGATGGTTTTGATATTCATGAACTTTTCCACGTTGCATTTATTGCAATAACTAATTGTGAATATATCACTTTCAGCAATTAAATGTCTGCTTTAGTATGAACTCATTCGGTGCAGAGCCACCGACCCTACGGAAAGATAATTACAGGAGCACCACAATGGCTAACTATTTCAATACCCTAAATCTACGTGAACAATTGGACCAACTAGGTCGCTGTCGTTTCATGGATCGTGAAGAGTTCGCGACAGAAGCTGATTACCTGAAAGGTAAGAAAGTGGTTATCGTAGGTTGTGGTGCTCAAGGTCTTAACCAAGGCCTGAACATGCGTGATTCAGGTCTAGATGTTTCTTACGCACTTCGCCAGGCAGCAATTGACGAAAAACGTCAATCTTACAAAAATGCAAAAGACAACGGTTTCAACGTAGGCAGCTACGAAGACCTTATTCCTCAAGCAGACCTAGTAGTAAACCTAACTCCTGATAAACAACACACAAACGTTGTTGAAACAGTAATGCCTCTAATGAAAGAAGGCGCTGCACTAGGTTACTCACACGGCTTCAACATCGTTGAAGAAGGTATGCAAATTCGTAAAGACATTACTGTTGTAATGGTTGCGCCTAAGTGTCCGGGTACAGAAGTACGTGAAGAATACAAACGTGGTTTCGGTGTTCCTACACTGATCGCAGTTCACCCAGAAAACGACCCTAAAGGTGAAGGTTGGGATATCGCTAAAGCTTGGGCTGCAGCAACTGGTGGCCACCGTGCAGGCTGCCTAGAGTCTTCATTCGTAGCAGAAGTAAAATCTGACCTGATGGGTGAGCAAACTATCCTATGTGGTATGTTGCAAGCGGGTTCTATCGTTTGTTACGAGAAAATGGTTGCTGAAGGTATCGATGCAGGCTACGCAGGTCGTCTACTTCAATACGGTTGGGAAACAATTACAGAAGCATTGAAGTTCGGTGGCATCACTCACATGATGGACCGTCTGTCTAACCCAGCGAAAATCAAAGCATTCGAGCTTTCTGAAGAGCTAAAAGAGCTAATGCGTCCGCTGTACAACAAGCACATGGATGACATCATCTCTGGTCACTTCTCTAGCACTATGATGGCTGACTGGGCAAATGACGATGCGAACCTTCTAGGCTGGCGTGCAGAGACTGCAGAGACTGCATTCGAAAACTACCCAACATCAGATGCTAAGATCAGTGAGCAAGAGTTCTTTGATAACGGCATTCTAATGATTGCAATGGTTCGTGCTGGGGTTGAACTGGCATTCGAAGCAATGACTGCATCAGGCATTATCGATGAGTCTGCTTACTACGAATCACTACATGAGCTTCCACTGATTGCGAACACGGTTGCTCGTAAGCGTCTATACGAAATGAACGTGGTTATCTCTGATACTGCGGAATACGGTAACTACCTATTCGCTAACGTTGCAACGCCTCTACTACGTGAGAAGTTCATGCCAAACGTAGGTACTGACGTAATCGGTAAAGGCTTAGGCGAAACGTCTAACCAAGTAGATAACGCGAAACTTATCGAAGTGAACAGCATCATCCGTAACCACCCAGTGGAATACATCGGTGAAGAGCTACGTGGCTACATGAAAGACATGAAGCGCATCGCGGTAGGTGACTAATAGAAAATAAATGCCAGCCAAACACTAAAAATTCAAAGGCTGGCATAGCGTTACCGCAATAAATATAAAAGCAAACACAACAAGAACAAAAAGGGCTGAGTCGTGAGATTCAGCCCTTTTACTTTTTATCGAATTATCGATGAATAAAATTATTTATCAGCCAGTTTGCTTTCCAGCTCTGCTAGCTTTTGTTCCATCTCAGTCAGCTTCTGACGAGTGCGAAGCAGCACTTGAGTTTGTACATCAAACTCTTCACGGCTCACTACATCCAGTTTGTTAAGCTGGCCTTGAATTACTTGGCGAACTTTCTGTTCCACATCCGCACCCAGCTCTTTGACCGGTTGAGGCATTGATTCGTGAATTTGCTTAGCAATTTGCTCGAGTTTCTTTGGGTCAAACATCGGGTTTCTCTCCTATCTTTCTGGTGAACATTCTATTCAATTCGCACCAGAAAGTCGTTAATTGCTGCAATAAAAAAGGCCACAGATGTGACCTTTTGTGATTATGAGAACATGAAGTTATTCATGACTCGCTTGTTGCTCTTTGTCAAAACGCGCCAGAGCTTCGAGTTCTTTTGCTTCGACAAACACTGGTAGTGGTTTGTGTTTTTCTGCTAGGTAGCTGTAGATCACGGGCAATACGAACAGTGTGAACAGCGTACCAATAGAAAGACCAGCGACGATAACAATACCGATACTGAAGCGTTGAGCCGCACCTGCACCGGTTGCGTACATCAGCGGGATCAAACCTGCAATCATTGCTGCGGTTGTCATCAGAATCGGGCGAAGACGAACTTTCGCTGCTTCAGTAACCGCTTCAATACGGGATTTCTTATTATGAAGCTGTTCTTCTTTTGCAACTT
This sequence comes from Vibrio sp. Hal054, assembly GCF_037162405.1. Classification (NCBI taxonomy): domain Bacteria; kingdom Pseudomonadati; phylum Pseudomonadota; class Gammaproteobacteria; order Vibrionales; family Vibrionaceae; genus Vibrio; species Vibrio sp. Hal054. Next base: position 3,333,304 of record NZ_JARLUT010000001.1, read on the forward strand.
CACAAATCAGAATACCGTGTTTGGTGATCAGGCCAACCAGAGTAATCAAACCTACCTGAGAGTAGATGTTCATGGTTGACGCACCCCAAGCCAGCGTAATCAGCGCACCACAAATCGCCAGAGGTACCGATACCATGATGACCAGTGGATCTTTCAATGATTCAAACTGAATAGCGAGAACCAAGAAGATGATAGCCAGAGCTAAAGCGAATGTAGCGTAAAGCGCATTACCTTCGGTAACGTACTGACGAGCTTCACCCATGTAGTCATGGTTATATCCGCTAGGAAGCTTCGTTTTTGCAACATTCTCAAACCAGCTGATTGCATCACCCATTGCGGTACCTGGCGATGGCACTGCGCCAATGGTGGCGGAGTTTAACTGGTTGAAGTGTGGCAGTGAACGAGGTTCTGCGACAACATCAATACTGATCAAGCTACCTAGCGGCACAGCTTTACCATCAGTCGCGCGAACGAAGTAGTTCTTCATCGACTCAGGATTTAGACGATATTTGCGCTCCACTTGTGGGATAACTTCATAAGAGCGTCCATCTAGGTCAATTCGGTTCACATAGCCGTCCGCCATCATGGTACCCAGTGTGGTACCAATGTCTTGCATGGTTACGCCATAAGCACCGGCTTTGTCTTTATCAATATTGATTTTCATTGTTGCGGAGTCGTAATTCAGATCCAAATCTGAATAAACAAACAATGGGCTCAATTTAACGTCGGTCAATATTTCAGTGGCGATGGTAAACAGACTTTCGAAACTGTTTGGTGTCGTCAAAACAAACTGGATTGGCAGACCAGAACCTGCACCCGGCAGTTCAGGCATTTGGAACGCAGTCACAGCCATACCCGGAATGTTTTGGATTAACGTTCCCACTCGGTTAGTCACTTCAGCTTGGCTTGCTTCTCGCTCGCTCCAAGGCACCATAGATGCGATACCAAACGCTTGGTTTGAGTTTGGAACACCGGTAAATACCTGAGCAAACTGAACTTCTTTCTGCTCTGACAGAATCTTATTCACGTCATTCATTGTATTTTGCAGATAGTCCAAGTTCGCATTTGAAGAGCCAGTACCCATCAGTACCACAACACCTTTATCTTCTGATGGCGCAAGTTCACTTGGGATAAACTTAAACAACATTGGTAAGCTTGCAAACACGATGAAAGCAAATGCAATGATGACTGGACGACGTTGCATCACAGCGTCCAGCATTCGAGCGTATCTCTCTGTCATCCCGTCTAGGATATGGTGAACTTTTTGCTCAAACTTGCTTGGCTCTGCATTTGCTTTCAGCATTTTTGAACACATCATAGGAGATAGTGTTAAGGCAACAATTCCTGAAACAAATACTGCACCCGCAAGCGTCAAAGCAAACTCTTTAAACAAAGATCCGGTAATACCACCCATCATGGCGATAGGAGCGTATACCGCACCTAAGGTTAAAGTCATCGCAATTACAGGAATAGCAATTTCTCGCGTACCGATAATTGCGGCTCGGAATGGTGTCTCGCCTAGCTTGATATGACGGTCAACGTTTTCCAACACAACAATCGCATCATCCACCACCAAACCAATAGCCAGTACCATTGCCAGCAAGGTCATCAGGTTCCATGAGAAACCCATAGACTGCATCACCATCGCAACACCGATCAGTGAAAGCGGGATCGTCACAATAGGAATCAGCACAGCACGGAATGAGCCAAGGAATAATGTAATGACGATCAGTACAATTAACGCCGCTTCTAAGATGGTTTTAATTACCTCTTGAATCGACTCGTTAATTGCGATGGTAGAGTCATACATCACATTCATTTCAATGGTGCTAGGTAAGTTGCTCTGTAGCTGAGGCAAAAGTTCTAACACATCAGCGGCAATATTAATTGGGTTCGCGCTTGGCGCTGCGTTAATAGCAGCAACTACCGCTTCGCGTCCATTAGCACTTGCACGATAAACATCGTGACTTTTTTCCAAAGAGACTTTAGCTACATCGCTCAAACGGATGACAGAACCTTCGCCCGTTTTAACAACCAGGTTCTTAAGTTCATCCACGTTCGATACTTGTGTATCTGCACTACCGTTATAGAGGACGAACTCACCCGTTGCTTGACCAGTTGCTGATTGGTAGTTATTGGCATTCAATACACCCATAACATCGCTAGCAGTCAGGTTCAGTGCCGCCATTTTGGCTGGGTCAAGCCAAACGCGTAGCGCGTATTTCATACCACCATACAAGTCGACTTTGGATACACCGTTTACGGTAAATAGCTGCGGGTTGATTACACGTTCCAGATAGTCAGTGATCTGACTAGATGCCAATTCGTCACTGGTAAAACCGATATATAAAACAGCAGTCGTTGAACCGGTCGACATGGTTACAGACGGGTCTTCTGCTTCCTTCGGTAGTTGCGAACGCACAGAGTTGGTTTTTGCCAATATGTCCGATAGAGCAGCATTTGGGTCAGTATTGAGCTTCATCATCACCGTAATAGTGGATTTACCTAATACGGATGACGATGTCATATAGTCAATGTTGTCAGCCTGAGCGATGGCTTGCTCCAAAGGCTGAGTAATAAAACCTTGGATTAAGTCGGCACTGGCACCGTAGTAACTGGTTGAAACCGTTACTACTGTGTTCGTCATTTCCGGATATTCACTCACCTGCATTTTGAACACGGCTTGTAAACCAAGCAAAGCGATCAAAACGCTGATTGATATCGCGAGAACTGGACGTTTTATAAAAACATCAGTAAAGCGCATGAGTCCTCCAATTACAGCATCGGTGTTTGAGCTGGTGGAGTAGTTGCACTGCTTTCTACTACACGAACTTTCGAATTGTTACTTAGACGAACTTGTCCTGAGGTGATCACAACATCACCAATCTCTAAACCATTAAGGACATGAGCATCTGCTCCTTTACGTTCGCCAACTTTTACGACGCGCTGCTCTACACGATCAACACCATCGACCTTTTTCATGACATAGATACTATCGCCATACAGGGTAAAGGTAATCGCAGTTTGCGGAACAATTACTTGGTCAACCAACTTCGGTAAGATGATATTCGCTCGAGCAAACATACCACTACGAAGAAGACCATCGTTGTTTGGGATATCTGCTTGAACTTGAATCAAGCCACTCTGCACACTGACAGCGGGTTCAATGGCTGTAATTGAACCGGTAAATGAAGTTTCTGGGTAAGAATCAACGAAAATATTAACCTCTTGACCTAGCGAGATGCGTGAAATATCGGTTTGTGAAATCGTAAAACGCAGACGCATTACGCTGGTATCTTCCAAACGTACAATGTCTGTGCCCGGTTGAAGGTATTGACCTAGGTAAACATTACGGATACCCACTACGCCAGCAAATGGCGCTTTGATTTCACGACGTTCAATCGCTGCTTTGAGGCTTTCGATATCCGCAGACAGAGACAAATAGTTCGCTTCGGCTTCATCGTAAGACTCTTTTGAAATTGAGCCTTTGGTGTAAAGACCTTTATAGCGTTTGTATTTTGCTTCAGCGGCAGGTAGGCGAGCCTGAGTACTTTTTAGGTTGGCAATTTCTACTTTTGAATCCAACAATACCAAAGGTTGCTCTGCAGATACCTGAGTACCTGATTCAAACGTAATCTTGTCAATCACCCCACTAGTTTCAGAGGTTAACGTGACACCTTGGTTTGGTTCAATAAAGCCAATAGCTTCAATCACTGGTGTCCAGTCATTGGCTGTTACTTCAGTGACAGTAACAGGAAACTCTGGTTCAGGACGGTTTGCCATATACTCGGCGATTTTCTGTTGCTTGAATAAATTGAAACCAATCACGCTGCCAAAAAGTAGCACAGCTATCAGTAACATAAAAAAGGTCCACTTTTTCATTTGGCTCAGAGCTCCAAGTTCGTGTTGGATTGATATTTAGTTACTTTAAATCAAGCCATTAAACACGTTTGCTAACGAGTAAACCCGAGAAGAGGATTCTCCTCGGGAAAAGATAATTTCATAAGTTGGCGGTATTATGCGCAACGAAGTATCTATTTTGCAATACACTTGTGCAATAAAATGATAAATAGTTACACTTTTAACTTAGTTGGAATTGATCGCTTATGCGGATTATCATAAGCGGCCTTTATTTATTGACTCGAGAACACTATGAAGCTGAACCCTAGACAAGACGAAGCCGTAAAGTATGTATCTGGCCCATGCTTGGTTTTAGCGGGTGCTGGTTCGGGTAAAACTCGTGTAATCACTAACAAAATAGCCTATTTAGTTCAGCAGTGTGGTTATAAAGCGCGCAATATTGCAGCGGTAACGTTTACCAATAAAGCGGCGCGTGAAATGAAAGAGCGTGTCGGACAGACTTTAGGACGCCAAGAGTCCAGAGGTTTGATGGTTTCCACCTTTCATACCTTAGGTTTGAATATCATTCGTCGTGAGTTTAAGCACCTTGGTTTAAAAGCGGGTTTCTCTCTGTTTGACGATCAAGATCAGTTGGCGTTGCTAAAAGAGTTAACGGAAAAGCAGTTAGATGGCGACAAAGACTTGCTGCGCCAGTTGATGAGTACCATCTCCAATTGGAAAAATGACATGATTACGCCTGAGCACGCCAAAGCGATTGCTCAAGGCGAACAAATGCAGTTGTTTGCTTTCTGTTTTGAAATGTATCAAACCCAGATGCGCGCTTATAACGCATTGGATTTTGATGATTTGATTCTCATGCCTGTAATGCTTTTGCGTGGCAATGAAGAAGTTCGCCAACGCTGGCAAAATCGTATTCGATATCTATTGGTCGATGAATACCAAGATACCAACTCCAGTCAGTATGAACTGGTAAAACTGCTGGTGGGTGAACGAGCACGTCTCACCGTCGTTGGCGATGATGATCAGTCCATCTATTCATGGCGTGGGGCGAAACCACAGAACTTGGTGTTGCTTGGCCAAGATTTTCCCAATTTAAAACTGATTAAGTTGGAGCAGAACTACCGTTCAACCAGCCGTATTCTTCGTGCAGCTAACATCCTGATTGCGAACAACCCGCACGTGTATGAAAAATCGCTGTTCTCTGAAATTCCCGATGGGGAAAAACTCAAAGTCATCTTAGCGAAAAACGATGAACATGAAGCTGAACGTGTAACCGCGGAAATCATTGCTCATAAGTTTCTTAATAGAACCGAATACAGAGATTATTCAATTCTGTATCGCGGGAACCATCAGTCACGATTGATAGAAAAGTATCTGACGCAAAACCGGGTTCCGTACAAAATCTCCGGTGGCACGTCGTTTTTCGCTCGTGCGGAGATCAAAGACATCATGGCTTATCTGCGAGTGTTGGTGAATCCAGATGATGACAATGCGTTCTTACGCATCGTCAATACACCTCGCAGAGAGATAGGCCCTGTCACACTGGAAAAGCTGGGCAGCTATGCCAATATGAGAGGAAAAAGCTTGTTTGAAGCGAGCTTTGAACTGGGTTTAGAACAACATTTATCGGGAAGAGGTCTTGAGAACTTACAACGTTTTACTCAGTGGTTGGTCGCGATTGCTGATAATGCGGAACGTGGTAATACGGTTGAGGCGGTACGTTCACTCGTTCGTGATATCAACTACGAAGACTGGTTGTATGAAACCTCATCAAGCCCTAAAGCGGCAGAGATGCGAATGAAGAACGTCTCTGATCTTTACTCTTGGATTGTTGCCGACTTAGAAGGTGATAATCCAGATAAAGAAGAGAAAACACTGAAAGAAGTGGTTCAGCGATTGACCCTACGTGACATGATGGAACGCGGGGAAGACAATGATGATAGTGATGCTGTGCAGCTGATGACTTTGCATGCGTCGAAAGGTCTTGAATTTCCGTACGTTTACTTGCTCGGTTCTGAAGAAGGTATTCTGCCGCATCAAACCAGCATTGATGAAGACAATGTAGAAGAAGAACGTCGCTTAATGTACGTAGGTATCACACGTGCGCAGCGGGAACTGACTTTTATTATGTGTAAAGAGCGCCGCCAGTTCGGTGAACTGATAAAGCCGACACAAAGCCGATTCTTGGATGAACTTCCGTTTGATGATGTGGAATGGGAAAGTCAGAAAAAACCACAAACGGCAGAAGAGCGCATGGCAAAAGGGCAGGCGCACATTGCTAATTTAAGAGCAATGTTTAAGAAATAGTTTAACGCCCAGAGAGACTCTGGGCGTTTTTTCTATTATGGGATTTTACGTACCAATCTTAACAGACCACTGGATTTTCGGTCTTTATCTATTGGCGTACTCCACCCGTTAAAGTTGACCGTGTAATAGTACATATAATTGTTGTGTGTTACGGCTGTATCCGATACAACGGTGTGATTCTGATAGGCTTTCCCTCTGTCTCTTAAGCTAAATATCGTATGGTATTCCTGCCAATTGTTATGTTCTAAGGGAGTGTTAATCAGCGCTGCTATCTCTTCGGGATAGGTATTCAGAGAGTGGCTGAACATAGAATATGTCGCTGGTTTACAGTGTTCATTGTAAATGCTTAGCAACTCTTTGATATTGGGTAGCCGCCATGACAGGTTTCGCCCATCTAAGCGTTTACTCTCCAGTTGTATCTGTTCTATCGTCGCTCTACGAATATTTGCATATCCCTCTGTTTGAGTGTCATAGGGCACCGTAGGTTTCCCGATGCAATCAACCTGATTGGCATCAAGTTCTTGGCCTACAAAGCAATAACTCCATTGCAATCCGGTTGCTGCATCATTCACAACTTTATAATCGCCCATATCAGTAGTAATTATCTGTTGGGTGAAGCGTTGATTTGGGTTTAAGTCTGTACCTGTTCTGCACTCTTGGATTACTTCTGTCGTATGTGCTGATAAGGTTACTAACGCTAGGCTTAATGTTAGATATTTCATGAAGTACTCCTTATTATGGCTTTACATAAAAGCCATCACTGACCAAGGTTAGAGGTTTATGATTGCTAGTATCTACGTGCATGGTAATCAACCGCTGTAGAGACAATGCTAGGTAGCCTGATTTATCTAAATTAGGCGCGTCTAGCCACATCGACTTAATGTGTGGGAAATAATGGTGATCGATACCGGAAGGCGCATTTGACATGTTTGATGGCGCATAACTGAAATCAAGCAAGGTGTGAGATTCATGAAAATTTGGCAATCGCCAATTACTTAAACCACAGCGTTGAATGCTATTAAATGTTTGGATTTGTTTGGCGACGGTACACTGGTTAGGGTCAGTCGAAATTTGATTTGTTTCATGTATGGTGCAAGTACCGCCAAACTGAGTAGCTCCATTTGCTGGCTGCATGACAAACATGTTGTCACTGTCATAAATGGTGTAGTCTTCTTCGCCACTACGTTGGTGTTTGGTTTCCCACACAAGACCTGTATGGGCATCTAATACACATGCAAAAGGTAAAGCGTTATAACTTAAATCCTGGCGAGCAAGGGGTTTACCTGCTGCATCTAATTTGAGATAGCGAGCGCCGAGTAAGCCGTCATCGTTAGTGTTTTCAGCTTTACCAGTCAGAGGGTCGCAAGCAGAGCTACTGTCTCTTCCTCGAGAGCTGTCATCTCCATCTAACCCTTCTGTAGTTCGCGAATCAGCTACATGGATATGGCTCGGTGAGTAAGACATTAACGCACTCGGGCTGCCAGTATTGCTTTGCACCCGAATGTAATAGTTCTTGTTAAATTCCAACCCCAAAATGGTGGCTCGCGTGTGGCCTTGTTTATCGATAGCTAAAACATTTCGAGCTTCGATAATCTGATCAAAATGGATTTCATCCCAGCCTAATGTATAGCTAGAAGCACCAAGTTGCTCATCCCATCCTATGGTCACCCAATGTCCCGATTCGTTTTGCCCCTTACCTTCGAGTCTTAGGCCAACCAATTGATTTTCTTGCATTGATTTTTGGCAAGTGACATCAATGGCTGTAACTGGGTAGACTGTAACCCAACTTCCTGGCCGAATTCCGCTAGGGAAGTAATACTGATCGGTTTCCGAATCTTGTAAGCGGTTGGTTATGGTTTGAATGATATGCGAAATATTCACATCTGGGTTTTCTATTAGAACTTTATTGATAGCGTAAATATTGGATATCTTGTTTTGTAGTTCTTCTGCCGAAGGATAAGTATTGCTTCTACTTAGGCTGTATCCACCAAAAGTAATATCCAGTAGCGCCAGTAGATCTTCGTATAACGTTCCACGTTCACCAAGATCTACCGTTGAGGTAAATAACGTCCCATTTGCTTGAAGAGCCATAAATGCAGAGAGAAGCTCAACCTGTTTTCGTGGCATTTGGTTATATCTGTCAGTTATTTCCTGATGTTTAAGAGGGGCAATGTAGTAACTGCCGCCACGTGAAGTTAACGAAGATTTTAAAAGCAGTGCGGCTTTAGCGGTACTGACATAACCCACATTCAGGCGTTCAAACTCTTCATGACTGAGGATTCCATCTTTGTTGCCTTGTTGCTGATCCAACTTAGCAATTTCACAAAATGAACCGAGAACAGACCGAAGTTCAACACCGGTAATTTTATCGCGAAGATGAATCGTCAATGTGTCCTGCATTTCATCAGAAGTATGATCATTTTTTACTAAGCCGGGCTTGCAGTATGAATACAAATTATCAATGTCACGAAGTGCAATGGTAGCCACAAAGCTACTTTCACCACTAAGATCTAATTCTTTGCGCCGCTGGTTTTCGTTATCAATAAGCTCAACAGGTAGATGACGCTCTGGGTGCCTATCTAAAAGCTCTGGTTGATATTTGACTAAGCCGGGATCCGGGTTTGGTCGACTGCCTAGTATAATACTCATCGTGGCCTGTTTAAGTTCTTTGGGGAAACGGCCACTGATTTTTAGGTAACGTTCAGGTGCTAGGGATAAAATAGCGGGTTTTAGTGGATGAGTGTGCCCTGTATTTCTTAAATTCTGTACATGGTTTTGAAATAGATAAGCTTTTTGTGTGTCAGGAGAAAGAACTTTACTAAGCTCCTGATATACGGTAATTGAGTTACGCGCAGGTACAAATTCATTTTGATAATGTTGCCATAATTCTAATGAAGGATTTGAATCGGCAGCTTTTAATATCAGGTTGCCAACTTGTTCAAAGGTTTTGTCTGATATAGGCCATTGCGCTTGCTTGATAGCAATGGTGAATTCCGCAAATCCATTTTCTTCTACCGCTTTTTTGTACTTGTCATAAGCACGGCTCATTTCATCTGCGCTAATCTCGATTTTTGCTTCATTACCTACAGGTATGTCAAACATTCCCATTTTTCTAAGTGAGTCGCTATCGATGGCAATGCTATAGCTTTGTGTAACCGTTTTAGACTCAATTTTTTCGATGAGAGCGGCTCTGTCATACCTGCTAATGACAAGATCAGTGATCTTTGGTTTAAGGAGCATTTGGTAAAAAACGGCTAACTCAAGCACCAGCTGTTGGGAATAAGTGAGTTCATTGTGTATAGCATTGCTCTGATTAACACTGAGGATTAATGGCCCCTGAGTTTTCGAATAATAATGATTGGTATATAACTCATTAAGTTGCGATGTATTGATTTTTATAGCTTTTTTTCATCTGGAGTGTTGAGTGGACCATTGATGTCAGCCCATTGCTCCGGTGTTAAATTAAGTGAGTACTCACCAAAAACCTTATCATTTTGGATATCAATGTGTGTGACTATTTCCTGCTTCTGACTGTCCGTCAGTTTTAGCTGCGCCATTTTACTTTTGTTAGACAAATACTGGCGAACCGCTTCGATTTTTGAGTCATAAGGTAATTGGCTGTAATTACTTAGCTTATCGCTGAGTAGATGTTTAGCCACAATATTGAACGCCATGTTCACAGCATTAAGCGATAATGTTGCTACCTCTTTTTCATCAAGCATCCCATCATCATTACTGTCTCTTTTTATCAGTTGCTCAATCGGAGCTACTTCGGTTTTGAAATATGAAGTCGAAAGCTCATTGATAGAGTTTGTTGGTTGGCTAGAAGCATTATTCTTTTTATTACCTTCGATGGTAATTGGGATGTTAAGGGGCCATTGAGACAGCTGAAGTTTATATTGGTACCGCCCGTCAGCCATTACCTCTTGCCAAGAGTCGCATACTTGGTTTGCACATACCCTAAATGCATATGTTTCGGTTGCTAGGCTGCCTAAAACAGATCCAGAAATTGTTAATGTCTTTCTTGAGAAGGCTGGTAAGGAAGAAGGCAAAATAGCCCCGTTATTATCACCCGAAGAAGAGTTTGTTAATGAAGGAGGCGGGGTTTGTGTCCCTGAATCCTGAGTATTATTGTCCCCTTTGTCTTGGATCTTACCGTCTATTCCAAGCGTATTATTTCCTCCTGTCGGTGGAGAGGTACTTTCTTCATTCTTGGGTTGTTCGCTACAACCTGCCAGCACAAAAATTATCGCACTGCGGGTAATGAGATGTTTAAAGAGCATTATTAGTTCCCTTGCACAATCACGTAAGTAACACGAGATAACGATGCTAAAAATGCGACTAACCACAAAAATAACCATTCATTATTTCGTACTGTAAAAGATGTAAATATTGTTCATATCAATAAATTAGGATTATTAGTCTTATAAATTGATATATTTTGGAGTTATTATATAAATGAGATTGATTTTTACAATGATATTGATAATAATTCTCAAATGTTTTGAATTAACAGTATGAATGTTAGGGGTACTTGAACGGTGAATGACTTTATCACTCTGATTAAGCGCTATTTTGATGATGAAAGTGGGGCTACAGCTATTGAGTATGGAATTCTGGCCGCAGGTTTGGCTGCTGGTATTTTGGCGATTTTTGGTTCGGATGGGCTTTTTATCACTGCTTTGAAAGATAAATTCCAAACTATTATTGATGGGATGAACATGGGTAGTGGTGGAGAGTGATTCTTATTTTTCATTGCAAATTATAACGGCGGGTGTGTTGGCTGTTATTGCTGTGAATGACGTGTTTAAGCGTGAGATACCTAATGTACTACTGCTGTTATTGATGGTTGTAATTGGTGTAAACACTCCGTTTTCTGTCTCCTCTTTGTTGGTTTTTCTATCCATTTTTGCATTTGGTATTTTCGCGTTTCACCATCGTTGGCTTGGTGCAGGGGATTCCAAGTTACTGGCCATATGTGCTTATGCTTCGTTAGAGCAGTGGTATTGGATGTTGATTACAACCGCTTTGTTGGGGGAGTCCTAAGTGTCATTTATGTGGTTTTCAATCGAATGGTTAGGCATGGCGTAATAATCGGAACACCATCCCAAACATTGCCTTATGCAGTAGCAATTAGTGGGGCAGCCATGACAACCATCCACTACATGTAGCTCTTATTCATGAAGAAATTAGTTTTTATTTTACTCAGTGGAATCGTTCTGAGTGGGATGCTTGCATTGCTTTGGTTCAATACCGAACCCAAGCAAAAAGTAGAAACAACCATTGATGAGGTTGTGGAAGAAGCAGTGATTCCTAAAGTATTAGTAGCCAAATATCCGATTCAAGCGGGAGCGTTAATTCGTGCTAAAGATCTTCGCTGGGAATCTCTGACTTCAGATAAAGGAGCAGATCTCAACGAGGTTTTTCTAGAAGGTTTCATCCAGGCTGCTGATATCGAAGGAAGCTTGTTAACCCGTACCGTAAAAGCTAATCAACCCCTAATAATGTCGGATCTTATTCGCCCTGATCAGAGCCAGTATATGTCGGCAATGTTATCCCCCGGAATGCGAGCTGTAACGGTTGAAATGACACTGGCAGGAATGAACTACGACATGCTTCGTCCCGGAAATTTCGTCGACGTGATTTTGACCAGCGAAAACACCCATGCTTCAAATCAGGGGTTTGGTGAGGTCAATAAACATGCAACCAGCGTGATATTACAAAATACGCGTTTATTGGCGATAAACGGCACGCTAACTCATCTTTTGGGTGGATCAAAGCAGCAGAAAGGAACTGAAGATCTTGTTGGGATGAGAGAGACACTTCCGGTCACATTTGAAGTGACTCCTGAAGGCGCGCAACGTCTGTTACTGGCAAAACAGCTTGGTAATCTTTCTTTGATACTGCGTGGTCACCTTGAGCAAGATGCTGCTCAGTCTGAAAGTCCGAAGACGTTATGGGATGAGCAACTGTCTGACAACCATCACCCTTCAGGTAAACCTGAACATTCTGTTCGGATTTTTGCTGGCGCAGAAGTTCGCACTCAAGAAAGAAGTACAACGAGATAAGTCATGATGCTTAGACATATTATTCTTTTAATCGCCTTGGTTGTGCCTTTCTCTACATTGGCAAATTCTGCGCAGAACTCACTTGATTTACACATTAATCAAAATCGCATCATATCCGTCAATGAGGATATTCAGGACATTTTTGTATCAGACCCGAGTGTATTGGTTGTCCATGCGCCTTCAAGTAGACATGTCATGTTGTCAGGTAAAGCTCTGGGCGAGACGGATGTTCTGTTGCTGGGTGGAGGCGCGAAAACTTTAGCGCATTACCAAGTCGCAGTTTCTGCAGATCTATCGGATTTGCAGCGCAGTGTTAGGCATTCGTTTCCAGAAGCGGATGTGCACTTTGCTTATAGCAAAGGGACGATCATTGTGATGGGGGAAGTTGCGAACGCTTTGCAAGCGCACGATATTCTTAGCCTTGCTTCAGGCTTTGCCAAAGGTTTACAGAATAAAGAACAGCAAGATTTAACCGCTGCTCCTCAACAGAGCAGTGCCGGTGGCCGTAGTGAAGGGGTAGCTAAACCTGGTGGTGGCATCGGTATGTATCCACTAGTTGTTAATCAGCTTAAAACATCGGGCAGTGCTCAGGTAAATATTTCCGTCAGAATTGTAGAAATGGAACGTTCGACCAGTGAGCAGTTAGGCTTACGCTGGAGCTCAATTGGCAATATGCGATGGGGAACTTGGGACACGTTACAAACGGCGCTTGGAGTTACTCCCGGAAATAAATTTCCAACCAACACTTTGCCGACTGATGGGCAACACGGCTTGAATGTCATTATTGATGCGTTGGTGGAAAATAGCTTAGTTAATGTGTTGGCTGAACCTAACCTAACGGCGAAATCTGGTGAGGCCGCCACTTTCATGTCTGGTGGTGAATTCCCTTTCCCTGTTGATAACAGTGACGATGGCGTGAGCATCGAATTTAAACGATTTGGTATTTCTCTCGAACTGACACCGACGGTGCTAAGCAATAATCAAATTAGTCTAACGGTGGCTCCGGAAGTGTCTACTCTCAGCCGGGAGCACAGTGTTTCTATTGCCGGTGTTGAAGTTCCCGGTATTGAAAGCCGCAGAGCGACCACAACGATTGAACTGGCCGACGGGCAAAGCTTCGCTCTGGCAGGGTTAGTACGTACCTATCAGGATCACAAGATTGAGTCTTTACCATTTCTGGGCGAAATCCCGATTCTTGCTCCTTTCTTTAGCAGTAATAGTTTCAAAAATTCAGAGAGTGAGTTGGTCATCATTGCCACTGCTCGGCTGGTTGAACCTACCAGTGACCCGAGTGAGTTAACTACGCCGCTTGATCGTTTCCGTCCAGCTAACCGATTTGAACGACTGTTCCTGAGAGATATGGGGGACACCCATGATGACCGCACCCGTTTATTTGGCAACTACGGCTATAACTATTAACAGCAGGTAAATGATATGAGATTAGTTTTAACTGCGTTGGGCCTTCTTTTACTTATGGGGTGCCAGCATCCGTACGAATCAAAGCCACATACCCGCTTTCAGGATCAGCAAACGCTCGAAACAACAGTGAGTCGGCTAGAGCAAGATTTGCTAGCAGCTGTAGCACCTCTAAACCTGCGTGAAGAAGAAGGCTATCTCACCGTGTTGTTGGATGGCGGCCGTCTGGATTCAAAAACACAGCAACGTTTGAAATCACACCTGACGGAGCTCGTTGTTATGCCCGTAGAAATTAGACATCAACCAAATGGTGCGAGTGTGGTTAATGCCGAGGTAACGGTAGATCTGAAGCCAAATACCTGCCGTTTTAACCAGCAAGCTCTGGTGGTTTCGAACTATGCCTGTCAGCAGTTGAGAAATCGCTACTTGAGTGTTGTGAATAAAAAAGCGTGGCATGAAGGAGAACAATATCAGCAGGGAACCAGTGCATTAACCACCGGGGCGGTGCAGCGTCTGTTTGGTAATCAGTTGAAGTCTGCAGAAAGACAACCAGTGACAGGAGAATAGTGGTGGCAGAAAGTGTATTTAATGTTGTTGCTTTTGTTCTCGATGATCACAGCCAGCAAGTATTTGAACAATTAGATAAAAACCTAACAACCCAGAATTTTGAAATACATAAAGGCAGTATTGAAGATGCTCGCCAGTGGTGTGTGAAGCAGGGTGCACCTCATGTACTTATCGTGGATGGTGGTGACTGTATTGGATTGGAAGGTTCACTGAGAAACCTTGCAGAGTACTGTCCACCGCAGATGAAATTGATTGTGCTGGGTAAGAAGCAGGAAGTTTCTCTTTATCGCAGTTTAATGTTTGCTGGCGTTAATGATTATCACACGACGCCACTCGATGTTGATGCAATACGGTTGAGCTTGCTGCATTTGCAAGGCTACCAGATTGCCAAACCTTTGCGACAGGGAAGGGTTATTTGTGTTTTAGGCAGTACGGGCGGATGTGGTGCTAGCACCATTGCGGCCAACCTTGGGTATTTTCTTGCCGAAACTCAGAATCAGTTTGTTGCACTGGTTGATTTTGATTTGTTCCACAGTCAGCACCCAATACTGCTAGGTACGGATTATGACCCGCATCTAGAGAATATTATTGAGGATGCGGAGCGTATTGATGAAACCTTGTTGGCACACAGCAGCCATCAACTGACGGATCGTCTACATCTATTCTACGGTCAGGACAGCCAGCTTCCCCATGATGACGCTGACCAACCAGTACAAGTGGTACAAGCGTTAGCGGAGCACTATGCGACGGTTATTGTTGATGTTCCCGACTTGAATCACCCAGCGATGAGGGCGATTTTGGCTCAGGCAGACAACTGCATTTTTGTTACAGACTACAGCCTGAACAGCTTTCGCTATTTAACCAAACTAACAGTCAACGCACCGGTGAAAACTCAGCGCCAAATCTTAGTCGGTAACTTATGCCGAAATGCAAAAGGTCGAGTGCCTAAGCAAGAGATGTCAAAAACACTCGGTTTGGATATAAGTGTTGAACTACCTTTTGATGCAAAAGCGATGGAAAAATCAGAGCGAGAGGGAGTACCTCTATTAACTGTGCGTACAAAATTGAGCAAGAAAATAACTCAGTTGGGTCAGTTGCTAGGGGCTCTTCTACAGAGCGCAAAGGGTAAGCCAATGTTTAAGCAAGAACTGTTGTCCCAACAGGCTCGTAGCTCTCAACTGCTATCTATGTCTGATGAGGCTAAATCAGCTTTTTATGAGTTAGTCGATCCGTCTGTCGCTGCCACTCTGGGGCGTGTTGAACTGTTGCCAAGAGTGAAAGATGCCCTGAGCATTATTTCAGGCAGAAAAATGCTGCCTTACAACCGTCAAGAGTTGTCAGTTTTGGCCTTACAGCTTGTTGATGAAATGGTAGGCATTGGTCCTATACAGCCTTTACTCGATGATCCTGAAGTTTCCGATATTCTGGTTAACGGGCCTGAAACCATCTATATCGAACGACGCGGCAAGTTGGAGAAAACGGACATTCGTTTTCGCGATTCAAAGCATGTGCTTAATGTAGCTCAGCGTATTGTGAATGCGATTGGACGTAGGGTAGATGAATCTAATCCTATGGTGGATGCCCGTTTAAAAGATGGCAGTCGTGTCAATGTGATTGCGCCTCCTTTAGCGCTGCATGGCACCTGTATTTCTATTCGTAAATTTCCAGCCAATAAGCTGATGCTCTCTCATTTGGTGGACAACGATAGTTTGTCCGCCCAGATGGCAGAGTTTCTGGCTCTTGCAACTTATTGCCGTTGCAACATCTTAATTTCTGGTGGTACTGGCTCAGGAAAAACAACCTTGTTGAATGCACTTAGCCGTCACATCAGTGAAGACGAACGAATTCTAACCATTGAAGATGCCGCAGAACTTTCTCTGGCTCAACCTCATTGGGTTCCGCTTGAAACTCGTAATGCGAGCTCAGAAGGAAATGGTGAAGTGACGGTTCGTGATTTGGTGAAAAACGCTTTGCGTATGCGTCCGGATAGGATTGTTTTAGGTGAAGTTCGTGGTGCAGAAGCATTTGATATGTTGCAGGCCATGAACACTGGTCATGACGGTTCTTTATGTACTTTGCATGCGAACAATCCGCAGGATGCGATTGTACGACTGACCAATATGCTCCAGATGGGCGGGGAGCGTTTATCGGATCACATTATTCGTAGCCAAATTGTCAGTGCAATCGACTTAGTCGTTCAGTTAGAGCGAATGCGTGATGGTCATCGCCGTATAACAGCGATAAGTGAAGTGACTGGAATTAAAGGTGAGGACATTGTACTCAACCCTGTTTTTCGCTTCGAGCTGATACGTGCTGAGCAGCAGAATATTCATGGTCGATTTAACTCTTATTCAGTGTCACCAACTCTTATAGAAAAAGCGGCGCATTTCGCCAAAGAAGACGCTCTTCTTCAATGTATGGAGCGTTGTGAATGATCTGGTTGATTTATATGGCGGCAGGTTGGTTACTGATAGGTACCGTTGTCTGGCGCTACATTGAACATCAGGAAGTTTGGCGTAATCAGTTAAAACGTTATGCCTTGCTTGAGCTGGAGTGTGGTTCAAATGAAACCCAACTTCCTTGGTATGGTTGGCTGTGGTATCAAAACCTGCAAACGTTCGTTAGCCCGAAGAAACTTAAGCAAAGCAAACTGCTTTTATCTGTTTCCATTTTCGTTGCGCCGTCAGTGCTTTGTTTTAACGGTATGGACTGGTATGCAGCGATACCCTTGTCATTCATTACTGCCATCGTAGTGGTGTGGTTTAGCTATCAACAGTTACAGCAAAGAGCAAAAGACAAGTTTCGCGATGAATTACCCGATGTGATCGATGGATTGATTCGGGCTCTGCGCGTCGGTGCGCCAATGGCAGATGTTTTACTTGAAATCGCTCAGCAGCATCAGGATGTGACGGCTCGTTTGTTTACTAAGATACACGATGAACTGAGAGTCGGTCAGAGTCTTGATGAAGTGATGAAGGCAGCAGCGCAGCGTATGCCAATTGCTGAATTTCGTTTCCTGACCATAGTGCTGAGTCTGCAGCAGGAAACAGGGGGGCGTTTAACTGGGGTTCTAGAAAGACTTGGGCACACCCTGAGAGCAAGAGCCGAATTAAATGCCAGTATTCAAAGTATTACTTCTGAATCAAGAAACTCAGCAAAGGTACTGGCGGCTTTGCCCGTGCTTGTCTGTTTAGTTCTATTTTCCACAGGCCGAGAGCATTTTGACTTTTTGATGACGTCATCTGGAGGTCAGGTAGTGATGGCTTATGTTGTGGGCAGCATTCTTGGTGGACTGCTGTTGATTCGACGTATGACTCAGCTTAAGGGGTGATGGATGATTCTTAGCCCCGTACTGCTCTGTTTATTGACTGTTGGCGCTGTGTGTATGGCGGTATTGATGTGGTTACTGCTGTTCCGTCAGTCTGAAGTCGCTTGGCAATTGCAGTGTCAGCGGTATTCACATTTAAGCCAAAATAGCGTCGTTAAGTCTGATAGTTCGTCATTTTTTACATCTCTTGGCTCCCTATATCCCGTATCAGAAAAGGAAACGGAACGTCTGAAACAGATGCTGGAACATGCGGGTATATCTGGTTCATCGGTTTTGCTCACGGTATTAGGCACCAAGCTATTCCTTGGTTTAATCAGTGTTGTTTTAGGTCTTATTTGGCAAGCCGTTGAGGGTGAGTTAATGGGGGCATATACAGTTATGGTGGTTCTCATTGGTTATGTGCTCGGCTCCAACTTACCTGAGTATTGGTTGCGGCGTCAGGCTACACAAGCTCAGCAAAAACAGCAGCAAGCTGTACCTGATGCGATAGACCTTATGGTGATTAGTGTTGAAGCAGGTCTATCACTTGAGCGAGCTCTGGAAAAGGTGGGGTTGTACCTTCTTGATGTCGAACCCATGCTCGCTCGGCAGATGCTTCGTACTTACGCTGAAATTCAGGTTAGAGGCGAACCAGCACAGTGCTTAAAAAAATTAGCATGGCGAACGGGTTTAAGAGAGCTTGAGCGTTTGGCGAATACTCTGGCGATGGCAGAACGATACGGTTCACCTTTGGCGGAGACAATGCGCACGATAAGCAATGATGCTCGGCAATCAAGAAAAATGTCATTGCAGGAACAGGCTGGCAAGTTGCCGGGGCGTATTACTCTGATTCAAATGGCACTCATTATGTTGCCTTTGATGGTCTTGATTGTCGCACCAACCATGAACTTATTACTGGAGAGTTTAAAATGATGAATGGTCATGTTTTACGTATGTGGGCATTGATTTTTGTAAGCTCGCTGCTTGTCGGATGTGCGACACCAGGCAAAGTCAAAAAGCAGACAGAATCGAATAACCGGGTATTAGCCGAAGCAGCCTTTAATTATGCTCAGTATGACAAAGCAGAGGCCCAATATTTAGCATTACTTGAGCTATCACCTGAGAATTTGCACTATCAAATGATGCTGGGTCGAAGCCAGTATCATCAAGATAAGAAGCAAACGGCTATCGCCAAACTGCGTTATGTGTGTGCCAGTGATGATGCTATCGCGGCTGAGTCTTGTGTGTATTTGGGGCGTTTTTTACTTACTGAGGGCAGAGAGTCAGAGGCGGTGGCTGCGTATCAGCTTGGAGTATCAAAAGCCAAAGACACTCATGTTAAGGCTCAGTTACATAATGGTCTTGGTGTCGCGTTATTGGCTAATCATCCAAAGCAAGCGCGTTCAGAGTTAGAGCACGCAATCTTATTGTCGCCTGATGAACCCTATTTCCGCTCTAATCTGGCCGTTAGCTATCTTCATAACAACCAAGTGAAAAAAGCTCGTGAAGTGTTTTCACCGCTATTGGCTTATCAACAACTTCCTCTTCAGGTGGAACTGAATTTTGCGTTGTTGCTATTGGCCGAAGGAAATGAGAACGAAGCCAGAGCTTTGCTTTCTCGTCATCTTCCAGCGAGCGAAGTAGAAAGAGATATCGAGGTTTTGATTTCTCGTCTTGCTGTTATCCGAGATGAGAAATGAGAGCGTATTGTCAGTCGCAACGTGGAGTGATCAGTATTGAAACCGCACTGTTATTGCCTGCTGTGCTGGCAGTGTTACTCGCGTTTTTCGATATAACCCGTATTCATTTGCAATACAGTCTGCTTGAGCATGCGATGCGCCATTCTCTGCGTGTTCTGATTGCTGAAGATTGGCGTAAACAGCCACTCAATATTGGCATAGTACAAAACATGATTGTGCGTAATAGCTATGGCTTTATTGACAGGGTTGACGTTGATATCACGCGTTACAACTCTTTGTCTGAGCTGCTTAACGTTGATGAAGAAGAGGAAGAGTCGAGTCGAGTTTTTCGTCCTGCTGATCCAGTATTTCGAGTCTCCGCAACCTTGACGACTCAGCTCGAGTTCAGCCCTTTAGCCGCCTTGTACTCAGAGCCGCTGGTGTTTCGTAGCACAGTTATTGCCTCCCAAGACTTACTGTTTGACTAGCTATGAAACGATACCTTTATTTGAACTCCAAGGCTCGACGCATACGCGGCAGTGTGAGCCTCGAAGTAACACTTATATTACCGATGTTGCTGACGATTATTGTCGCTGCCTCGGAGGTTCTCACTATTTTTCGAGTTGAACAGCGGTTGGTTAACCTTAACTACAACATTCTCGAGATGGTCGGTAACCGAAGTACGTTAACTTTAGACAACAACGTGGCTCAACTGCCTTATTTTAAAACGTTTGCCGAGACAGAGCTTTCTTACATTGCTCAAGGAACGGCGCACCTATCCATTGCTATGCACAATGCTGCGACCAATGAAACGACGCCTATCACAGTGAGTCCTCAGTGTCCTCTGACTCATGGCTGGCCTGATTTTGAGTTGGGTAACTTAGTTGAAGTAGCTATCTGTTTTACACCAGATGAAAAGGTGAGTAACAACGCTGTTTGGAAACTTTGGCCAACTGGGCGTTTCTACTCGCACATGATTAGGGAGATCAACTGATGTTGAGAGCTTCGCTCGTATCTTTTGGCTTCAATAAGCAAAGCGGTGTTATTTCGGCATCTGCAGCGATTTTTCTTACGGGTATGTTGACCTTTTTCAGCTTCGTCCTGTTGGTCGTTGTGAACAGCACAGCTAGTAGCCGACTTTCCATGTTAGCTGATGCAATTCTGTATTCTTCATCGGACAGTGTCAGTGCTATTCAGGATGCCAATCAGTTGTTGGATGCCAACGTTGGCGAAGAAAATAGTGGACTGTCTTCGCCAGATAGTCAGCTTAAAGTCGAGGATGAAAATACCCAAGTCACAGTTTCTGGGAAATTAAAAGCTGGCCAGTTCGCGCTTAATGAAGAACTGGTTTCGGGGGATTTACAACTGAGTCATCAGGCTGGTGCTCGTTTGCATCAAACCACGTTAGAAATCGTCATCATGCTTGACGTATCAGGCTCAATGGAAGGTGCACCTATGTCTTTAGCCATCAAAGGGCTAAAGGATTTTGCAGACATTTTATATGAAGAAGAAAGGCGTAATTTAAGTAAAACCATCAGCATCGTTCCTGCTACAGGTTTAATCAATATTGGTTGGCAACCACATTTTATGAAGACAAGTGCGATAGCCATACCGAGAGGGCTACGACCACTAGCAAAAGAGCAGGGATGGAAAAACTTACTCAGTCCAGGGGTGCCTGGACGTCGGCGACAAGCGATGTGTATGGCGTTACCGGAAAAACAGGATGGCATGACTAAGGCAGGACTTATTCATTCAGATTGGATCCGCAGTCTTGAAAAAGGTCCTAAAGAGCAAAATCTGCGCTTCTATTTAGAAACAGAAAAAAAGCCACCTAGTGCTGAATATAAAAACGGCATGCCATTGTATGCGCATTATCCAAGTATTAATTACCCATCCTATAACCCTGATTGGAAACACGCTCTTGCTCTGTTTGATTCGATTGATTGTGGCGTAAGCCGTATCCAGCCATGGAAGTCTAACCATCGGGAATTTGTTGAGAGCCTCGATAGCCTGTATCCGGAAATGAATACCAATAATGCTGAAGGCGTAATGTGGGCCTGGCGTTTGTTGTCGCCCAACTGGCGCGGGCAATGGGATAAGAGCAAGAAAGAGTTACCACGAGATTATGGCTTGGAAACGAATAAAAAAGTCATGGTGTTATTTACGGACGGTGACCACTTAATTGATCGTGAAGTCAGAGACAGAAAACAAGCAATGCTGTGCCGAGAGATGAAACGCAAAGGCATAGAGATTATCTCTGTTGATTTTAACAACCGCTCTCCTGCTGTGGAATCGTGTGCCAGCCATGGTCAGTATTATCAGGCTAACAACCGAACCATTAGAACAGTATTACAACAAGTTGCCACCACTCTGAACAAGATTCAACTGGTGGAATAACCTATATCTAGAAAGGAAAAATATGTCTTATCGCGAAGAACAATTAGAGCGTCTACCAGCTCGTATACAGGCGTTTATAGAACAGTTCTCGACCGCTCAACTGAGTACTGTTGATGATAAAGGGATACCTTTAGCCAGCTACGGACCGTTTGTTCGACAAGGAAATGACTTCATCATGCTGCTTAGCACAGTGTCAAAACATGCACGTAACCTACAGTGTCATCCTAAAGCCTCGCTAATGCTGGTGGAGCCAGAAGATAAAGCCCGCCATCTCTTTGCGCGTGAGCGTTTAGTGATCGATTGTGATGTTGTTCATATCGATAAGGCTCATCAGGAAGCCGCTCCTCTCAAACTTCAGATGAAAGCTACCTTTGGGGATATTGTTGAGCAGCTTTGTGGAATGAAAGACTTCAGTTTCTACCGCTTTGTTCCTAAGTCTGGCAACTATGTGAAAGGTTTTGGGCAAGCGTTCCTACTCGATCGTCATATGCAGCAAGCTATTCATTTAACGGAAGGGCATACGGAAGAAACGCCAGCTTGAGTTCAATGAGAAGCTGTGAAGGAAACTTCTACCAATAAATAGAGCGATAGACATAGAGCCACCATCCAAAGGCGGCGCTTCTATTTGCGATAGCAACCTCAAAAGATAATTAACATGATAAGAAGATATACCTATTTAAGTATTGGTCTCATTGCGACTGTGTTTGGTATGGTCGGTGTTTTTCTTCCTTTATTACCAACAGTGCCTTTTGTTTTACTGGCACTTTACTGTTTTAGCGTTAGTTCGCCTCGCTTTCAGCGTTGGTTACTGGCCAATCGACTATTAGGACCAACGCTACGTAACATCAAAGAGAACCTTGGATTAACTATTCAAGAGAAGATCAGAGTCTTGGTTCTGGTATGGGTTTCAATTTTGGCTACGGCATTTGGTTTATTAAGTGATAGACCATCGGCACAAGTAACGTTGATCGCAATTGCTTTGATCGAGACCTATGTGATTGTGAAGTACAAAACACGGTTTGAAGCGAGTGAGGGGCAATCATGATAGGTGCTGTTCCTCAATCTGCGAAACCATGGTTAATTAAAACAGTTGGTAGTGGTATTACCGTTATTCTTGCGTTGGTTGCTCAGTATTGGTTAGTCAGTCAGGTGTTTGCTAATGAGTTTTTGCAAACAGCCCATTGGATTGCTTTGGCGATAAGTGTTTTATTGGCCAGTCGATTTTTCCTCATTATTTGGCATCGTTCTCTAGGCGCCGGAACTTCAGCCGAGGTCAAACAAAGCATACGTACTCGTCTACTAGATAAATTGTCGCGGCTGCAACCTTCACAGCTCACTCCGGAGTTACGTGGAAAGCTCAACTACTTATTAGGCGAAGGTATCGAGGTGCTTGATTTATATTGGGGATTGTTTGTTCCCCAGTTTTTCATTGGCCTGCTTGGTCCTCTGCTTGTTTGTGTATTTATTGCGTTAATTGATCCATTTTCTGGTTCCGTTCTCCTGTTCATGATTCCTGTCATCCCCGCTATTTTAATGTTGGTTTTCAAGAGGTTTGCCAGTGTTAGCGCAACATACAAACACAATCTTGCGTTGTTAACAGAGCTCTTTACTCAAAGCTTGCATGGCTTACCTGTGCTGAAGTTGTATCAGCATTCTCAGGCATGGGGAGGAACAATTGAACAACACGGTGCGAAGCTACGACGCTCGACTATGTCTCTATTGAAAACGAACCAACTGGTTATTCTTCTTGTTGATTTGCTTTTTTCTCTCGGCACGATTATCGCCGCGTCTTTATTGGCAATTACTCGTTATCACGCCGGAATTATAGAAGCGAGTACTGCGGCATTTATTATTCTTGCTAGCGTGGAGTTGATTCGTCCTCTGTCGTTGATGGGCGCTTTTTTCTTCGCAGGGGCTCTGGGGCGTGAAGTTCAATCTGATGTTCTCAGCGTTTTATCGATGCCAGAAAATAATGAAGACTATCCGGTGCCTAGTGGTGAAAACGTGGTGCTTGATATCCAATCGCTTAGCTTTGGTTATTCTTCAACATCTCAATTGTTTAGTGAGTTTAATTTAACCGTTCAGAAAGGCGAATTGGTTGTTGTTTGCGGCCAGAGTGGCTGCGGTAAATCAACGTTATTCAAGTTGATTCGAGGACAACTAGAACCAGATAGTGGTGTTATTGCCAAACAATCAGTGGGTTACCTACAACAAGTTCCCTATATTTTTGATGGTACAGTCGAAGAGAACTGCCGCTTTGCCGCAGTAGACACGTCACAACATGATATTCAGGACGCATTGAAGCGCTCGGGGCTTGAAGAGTGGGGGGTGTGTTCCGATGGTTTGCGCTACCCACTAGGGGAAGGCGGGAAGTATATATCAGGTGGTCAAGCTGCAAGAGTTGGTTTGAGCCGTGCGCTGTTGTCTTCTCAACCTTTATTGTTGATTGATGAGCCGACGCGTCAACTGGATGAATTGGCAGAGTTAAAAGTCATTGATGCTTTGCATCAGATGAAAAGGAACTCGGGGCTTCTCGTTATTAGTCATTCTCCAAAGCTAATTGAGAGCGCAGACCGTTTAATCGATTTAGGTGCTTGTAGTTCTAACGCTAAATGTCGTGAGGTGGCTTTGTGATTATTAGGTTATTAAATTTTGCCAGACCGCATTGGCTTCCTTTAAGCGTATCTTTGGCGTGTCGAGTACTAAACCAATTGGGCACAATTGCGATTCTCGTCGTGGCAGGACACTACGCACAGCAATTGTTTGATGGAGAACAAACTTTCCTTTGGCAACAACTCATATGGCCTTTGTTAGTCATTGGCGTAGGGAAAGCTTTCTGTCGATATATAGAACAATTATCGGGACACAATGCTGCATTTCGTATTCAAGAAGATTTACGAAATCAAGTCTATTGGCAATTAGAATCTCAAGCTCCTGACAATATTCATCTTCTTTCTACAGGAGATCTGACCGCTAGAGTTGTTTCGGACATTGAGCGTATAGAAGTCTTTTATGCCCACACCATTATTCCTGTGTTATCGGCGCTGATTGTTTCAGCCTTCGTTACCTACTATGGCTACCTTCTGTCAGGATCAGTGGCATTGATTTTATGCGGTTTACTACTAGTTGTAGGCTTGTTCATTCCTAGTTGGCACCTGATGCGGAGTTACACTTTAGGAAGCACTCTTCGCCGTGAGTTTGGTCAGCTTAACTCTCGATTGACGGACATCGTTGCTGGGGTAAGTGAAATCCAAAACTGGCACGCAATGAAATTCTTTCAACAACAAGTGTCTGATCAGGGGAAGCAGCTACAGCAATACCATAATCAATTGGCAAAACGTAACGGCCTCAAAGATGCGTTAACTGATTTGGTCATCGGTTTAGGTTTCTTGGGGTTTGTATTGCAAGTTTGGTGGCTAGAAGGAGAGGTATCTCTGCCTCTTTTATGTCTGTATGCCGGAGCGTTTGGGCCTGCTCTTGCGCTGACCCGGACATTCGAAGATTTGCCACAAACTTTCCCCGCATGCGTGCGTGTTTTGTCGATGCTTACAAAGAGCTCTGATTCTGCTAAACCTGAGTGTAATAAAGTTAAGAAAGCAGAACCGAGCAACACTCTACTAAAAGTTGACCAACTGAGGCATCAATATCCAGAACGTTCCGATGGGTTATTCAGGGATATATCTTTGGAATTGAACGCGAATCAATATGTCATTATTCAGGGAGAAAGTGGCAGTGGTAAAACCACGCTGTTGCGCTACTTAGCTGCAATTTATACCTCCGACCAAGGTTCTCTGTCTTTCAATGGAGAGTTAATTGATCACTCGAATCGATTAGCTATGTGGCAGAACTGCTGTTACATACCTCAGCAGACAATCATCTTTCCAGCGAGTTTGCGCTACAACCTGTGTTTGGGCCAAGAGTACAGTGATGAGATGTTGGTAAAAGCGCTCCAGCTCGTTTGCCTCGAACCCTTGTACCTCGCATTGGAGCAGGGACTGGATACTGAGCTTGGTTTAAATGGTTCGAGAGTCAGTGGTGGAGAAGCTCAGCGCATCGCACTAGCAAGAGCGTGGTTGAGGGATGCTTCTGTTTACTTATTGGACGAGGCATTTAGCGCTCTGGATAAACAGACTGAGAAAGAGATACGGCACAGGCTTGAAAGCCACTGGAAAAATAAGTTGGTGGTGGAAATTGCTCATCAGGCTGAAGAGGTGAGCCAACGTTGTCAATATTGGCAATTGCAGGATGGAAAACTGATTTGTTAAATAATAAAAAGGGCTTGGTTAATCCAAGCCCTTTTTACATAGAAAGTGTTTGATATAGAAAGAAATTACAAACCTTCAATCATGTGCTCGATTGCTGCAACGATTTCATCGTCAGAACAGTCCATACATGTACCTTTAGGTGGCATCAGGTTTAGACCGTTAATCGCATGACTTTTCAGTACATCTTTACCTTGGGCAATACGAGGAGCCCATTGGTCAGCGTTACCTTTAATTGGCGCACCACTAACTCCAGAGGCGTGACAAGCGATACAGAAAGTACCGTAAACTTTCGCACCATCACGAGGGCCTGCAGGTTCTGCAGAAACAGGTTCACTACCAGCTAGGTAAACATCACCAACGGGTTTAATACGTTCAGCAATAGCATCATAATCAGCTTGGCTAGTTGCTAGGGCTGCAGTAGAAAAAGTTAGAGCAGCGAACAATACGCTAAAGAGTGATCGAGACATATCCTATAAACTCACTTTACATTCCGAAGGTAAGTGCTGCTTACCTATTTATATTTAGAGTAGGGGTGATTTTAAGCAACATAGTTTGTGTGTTAAGTTAACTTTGCTGTTAAATCAATGTAAACAGTGAGTGATTATATCCCGATAAGTTGTTGCAATAAACAACAAGTTGCGATCTTCAAGGTCTTAGTCACATCCTTATTGTGGTAATAGCTACAAGGATGTGACGAAAAAGCCATCAAACGGCAAAAAAAGTTGAAAAAATACTAGACGACATAGTGTGAACTACGTATTATTCCACTCCGCCGATAGGGCATGCGCCCGTAGCTCAGCTGGATAGAGCGTTGGCCTCCGGAGCCAAAGGTCGAAGGTTCGAATCCTTTCGGGCGCGCCATCCGGATGCTTACGGGATTGTAAGCGAATTGGCAAATACAGTGGTGGCCATAGCTCAGTTGGTAGAGTCCCGGATTGTGATTCCGGTTGTCGCGAGTTCAAGCCTCGTTGGCCACCCCATTATTCTGGTAACTTCGGTTCCCTTTCTTGATGAATTTCGAGATAAAACACTCGTCGGTGAATAGCGCAGCTTGGTAGCGCATCTGGTTTGGGACCAGAGGGTCGGGGGTTCGAATCCCTCTTCACCGACCACTAATTTTGGTGGCCATAGCTCAGTTGGTAGAGTCCCGGATTGTGATTCCGGTTGTCGCGAGTTCAAGCCTCGTTGGCCACCCCATTATTCTGGTAACTTCGGTTCCCTTTCTTGTGAAATTCAAGATAAAACATAAGTCGGTGAATAGCGCAGCTTGGTAGCGCATCTGGTTTGGGACCAGAGGGTCGGGGGTTCGAATCCCTCTTCACCGACCACTATAACGAAGCCTCAGTCGAAAGACTGGGGCTTTTTTACATCCAGATTTTGGGTTTTCGAACAGAGCGGGGTTCGCCTGATGTTCGGAATCTGGCTCTTCACCGACCACTACATAAAGTCTCGTCAGAAATGACGGGGTTTTTTGCATTCATGGTTTAGGTTTTCGAACAGAGTGAGGTTCGCCTGATGTTCAGGATCTGGCTCTTCACCGGCTGTTATATAAAGTCTCGTCAGAAATGACGGGGCTTTTTGCATTCATGGTTTAGGTCTTCGAACAGAGTGGGGTTCGCCTGATGTTCAGGATCTGGCTTTTCACCGGCCACTATAATGAAGCCTCAGTCGAAAGACTGGGGCTTTTGTCGTCTTGAAGCGGAATGACGGTGAGATGGATGTTTTAATGATGTTTTTGTAATTTTATTTGCTAAACACTGGGATGGGTTTCAAATTCTAAAGGGCCATTCCTTGCGCTGGGTAAAAATCATCTAAAGTATAAGTGCGTGTATTTTGTACGAAAATGGGGGTTAGAATTTAAAAGTGACTAAATTTGCAATTTATGTGAATGAAATCGTCCGGAATAAACATCTGCACTTGTGATCTATGTTTCGATTTAATGACTGCTGTTTAATTTTAATTTGGTCATTAGTTTTTTCTTTCACTGTAATTTCTGATTTTGTTTCTATTTTGTTAACAAAATAACGTTGCTTAAATTTGATTTATTATTCACTGTGTTGATTTTAGATTGTATGGTTATTCTGTTGCTTTACAGTGTTTAAGGCTAAGTTGGTCAGTGTGATTTTACGTGCTAGATAAATGGTCAAACCATTGTTATGTGCAATTGTGGTGCATACAAATTCGATAATAGTGCTTTGAATTCGTTTTTTATCGACTTTTTATCCTATCTTTGTTGCTTTTCTGTGAAATATTTGCCAAATTGATGGGCTTGTAAATTGTCAGAATTTTGTACTGACAAGAATGGATTCACTTGTCTTCATATTACTCGTATTTTTCATCGGTGTATGAGGCGCAGACAGGGCAGAAAACTGCCGAGCAGTAGAGGTCTGGTGTAAATGTCACTTTTAGAAGTAAAAAACCTTCGTATTGAATATCCTTCGCGTCACGGTGTGCATGCGGCAGTAAAATCACTTTCGTTCAACATTGAGCGTGGTGAGATCGTCGGTGTGGTTGGCGAATCTGGTGCGGGTAAGTCTACCGTTGGTAATGCTGTTATTGATTTGCTTAGCCCTCCAGGCACGATTGCTGGTGGTGAAGTTTTCCTAGATGGTGAAAAAATTTCCGGTTTATCACCTGAGAAAATGCGCAAAGTGCGTGGTTCTAAAATTGGCTTTATTTTCCAAGACCCAATGACGTCTTTGAACCCGCTATTTACTGTTGAACATCAACTAACAGAAACTATTCATGCCAATATGAAGGTTTCCGATGAAGAAGCATATCGACGTGCGCTCTCTTTAATGAAACAAGTGGGTATTCCTCAGCCTGAAAACCGTCTTAAGCAATACCCTCACCAGTTTTCTGGTGGTATGCGTCAGCGTGTGGTTATTGCTATCGCCCTTGCTGGTGAGCCTGATCTGATTATTGC
Source organism: Vibrio sp. Hal054 (assembly GCF_037162405.1). Taxonomy (NCBI): domain Bacteria; kingdom Pseudomonadati; phylum Pseudomonadota; class Gammaproteobacteria; order Vibrionales; family Vibrionaceae; genus Vibrio; species Vibrio sp. Hal054. Next base: position 3,362,097 of record NZ_JARLUT010000001.1, read on the forward strand.
GGATGAACCAACAACGGCGCTGGATGTTTCTATTCAGGATCAAATCCTAAGTCTTATTCGTGATTTATGTATCAAGAACAACGTAGGTTGTATGTTGGTAACGCACGATATGGGTGTTGTGTCTAACGTTACCGACCGCGTAGCGGTTATGTATCGTGGTGATCTGGTTGAATTTGGGCCAACAGCGAAAGTGCTGGGTGACCCTGACCACAAATATACGCGCAGCCTGATTTCAGCTGTCCCTCGCTCTGACAAGAAACTCGACCGTTTCCCGCTAGTGACTTATATCGAACAAGCGGAAGAGACAAAATCGATTGATATTAAAAACCACTGGTTAGGCAAGAGTCAGGACGACAGAGCGTACACAGGTCCATTGCTTAAAGTAGAAAACGTTAACTTACGTTTTGTGACTAAAGATTCTTTATTCGAAAGCCGCCGTGAATACGTGCAAGCTTCAAACGATGTGAGTTTTGAAGTGTTTGAAGGCGAAACCTTTGGTCTGGTTGGCGAATCTGGTTCAGGTAAATCGACTATTGCGCGTGTTATCGCGGGTCTTTACCAGCCAAATGATGGTCGCGTGACATTTGAAGGTATTGATTTAACGGCTCTGAAATCTGAAAAAGAGCGTCGCCCAATGCGTCGTCAAATGCAGATGGTATTCCAGAACCCTTATACGTCGATGAACCCACGTATGAAGATTTTCGATATCGTTGCGGAGCCTATTCGTTTCCATAAGCTAACCAGCGGTGAAGCTGAAACGCGTCAAATCGTGAACGATTTATTAGAGCACGTAGGCCTTGGAAAAATGGCTGGCGTGAAATATCCGCACGAATTTTCAGGTGGTCAACGCCAACGTATTTCTATCGCTCGTGCGTTAGCAACGCGCCCGCGCTTATTGATTTGTGATGAACCAACATCCGCTCTGGATGTGTCTGTACAGGCTCAGATTTTGAACCTTCTCAAAGATCTTCAAGATGAACTGAACCTAACCATGCTGTTTATCAGTCACGATTTACCTGTGATTCGCCAGATGTGTGATCGCGTAGGTGTGATGAAAATGGGGACCTTACTGGAAGTTGCGCCAACGGAGCAGCTTTTCAACTCTCCTCAGCACGAGTACAGTAAACAACTGATTTCTTTGATGCCTGAATTCACAGGATTAAGAGAAGAAGTAGAAACGGCCTAAAGCCGTAACCATTACCAAACGTTCTTGTTTGGCATTTTAAGCAGAAGCAAATACAACAACTAGGGATTTGGATTCCCGCATAAGGAGTTATGCAATGAAAACCATGAAAAGCAAATTAGCATTAGCTTTAATGGCCGCTGGTTTAAGCTTTGCAGCTAGCGCAGCAGACATCAAAGTAGCGTACGACGCAGACCCAGTGTCTCTTGATCCACATGAGCAACTTTCAGGTGGTACGCTTCAGATGTCTCATATGGTATTTGATCCACTAGTTCGTTACACACAAGATTTGGATTTTGAAGCTCGCCTAGCAGAAAAATGGGAGCGTATTGACGACAAAACAGTACGTTTCCATCTACGCAAGGGTGTGAAGTTCCATTCTGGTAACGAACTAACGGCTGACGATGTAGTTTGGACATTCGACCGTCTACAAGCTTCTCCAGATTTCAAAGCGATTTTCGAACCGTTTGAAAAAATCGTTAAAGTAGATGATTACACATTTGACCTAGTGTCAAAAGGTGCATACCCGCTTGTTCTTCAAACCGCAACTTACATCTTCCCAATGGACAGCAAGTTCTACTCTGGTACTGGTGAAGACGGTAAAGACAAAGCTGAAATCGTGAAACACGGAAACTCTTTTGCTTCTACTCACGTATCAGGTACTGGTCCTTTCATCGTTACTTCTCGTGAACAAGGCGTAAAAGTTGAGTTTGAACGTTTTGACGGTTACTGGGACAAAGCGTCTAAAGGTAACGTAGACAAACTAACTCTAGTGCCAATCAAAGAAGATGCGACTCGTGTTGCTGCGCTGCTTTCTGGCGACGTAGATATGATTGCTCCTGTAGCGCCTAACGATCACAAACGTGTTGAAGAAGCGAAAGGCGTTGACCTAATCACTCTTCCTGGTACTCGTATCATCACGTTCCAAATGAACCAATCTAGCAACGAAGCGTTGAAAGATGTTCGTGTTCGTCAAGCTATCGTTCATGCGATTAACAACGAAGGTATCGTTGATAAGATCATGAAAGGCTTCGCAACAGCGGCTGGTCAACAAAGCCCTAAAGGCTACGCAGGTTACAACCCTGAGCTAGTTCCACGCTTTGACCTGAAAAAAGCAAAAGAGCTAATGAAAGAAGCCGGTTACGACAAAGGCTTCACGCTTACTATGATCGCTCCAAACAACCGTTATGTGAACGATGCAAAAGTAGCTCAAGCTGTTTCAGCAATGCTGTCTAAGATCGGTATCAAAGTTGATCTTAAGACTATGCCTAAAGCGCAATACTGGCCAGAGTTCGACCTATGTTCAGCGGATATGTTGATGATCGGTTGGCACGCAGATACAGAGGATTCAGCGAACTTCACTGAGTTTCTGACTATGACTCGTAACGAAGAGACAGGTAAAGGCCAATACAACTGTGGTCACTACTCTAACCCAGAAGTGGATAAGTTAGTAGAAGACGCTAACCTTGAAACAGATCCAGCTAAACGTGCAGCAATGCTACAGAAAATAGAAGCGACTCTGTACAACGATGCAGCGTTCGTTCCTCTACACTGGCAAAACCTTGCTTGGGGTGCCAAGTCTAACGTACATGCGAAAGACATCGTGAACGCAATGGACTTCCCTTACTTCGGCGACCTAGTGGTTGACGAGAAGTAAGATTGAGCATTAACAAGTAACACCACGCCTTCGGTGTTTGACATCGAAGGCGTGTTTTAACACTTAGACAGTTTATTTTTTCAGTCGGATAAAGTGTCGTTTTTTAGGCTGAGTATTTTCGCACCTCGTGTGTATTCCGAATTTTGCATGGAAAGTTAAGGGGCAAGGAATGTTTACGTTTCTGGTCAAGCGCCTGTTTCAGGCACTGATAGTGATGTTTGTGATCAGTTTAGTGGCGTTTGCCATCCAAGATAACTTGGGTGACCCGCTTCGTGAGCTTGTCGGCCAATCTGTTTCAGAAGCTGAGCGCCAAGCGCTGCGCGATGAACTTGGTCTGAACGATCCCTTCATTACCAAATATACTCGCTTTGTTACTGCTGCGGTGCAGGGTGACTTAGGCACATCTTATTTCTTTAAACGCCCAGCTATTGAAGTCATTCTTGATAAATTAGTCGCGACTTTGGAGCTTGTATTTGGCGCTTCATTAATCATTATTGTTTGCTCTATTCCAATTGGGGTATATACGGCAATAAAACCAAAAAGTCTGTTTACGAAAGTCGTGATGGCCGGTAGTAGCATCGGTATTTCAATTCCGGTGTTCTTAACAGCAATTATGCTGATGTATATCTTCTCAATTGAATTAGGTTGGTTACCATCCTATGGGCGTGGTGAAACCTACAACCTGTTGGGTTGGGAATCGGGCTACTTCACTGTTGATGGTTTGTTGCACTTGATTCTGCCTTGTGTCTCTCTGGCTTCAATCATGTTACCGCTGTTTATTCGCTTGGTTCGTTCTGAAATGCTCGAAGTTCTGAGCTCTGAATACATTAAATTTGCCACTGCAAAAGGCTTACCGCTGAAGAAAATCTATTTTCAACACGCTTTGAAAAACACAATGTTGCCAGTGCTCACGGTAGGTGGTGTTCAGATCGGTACTATGGTGGCATATACCATTTTGACTGAGACAGTATTCCAGTGGCCGGGTACAGGTTTCCTATTCCTTGAAGCGATTAACCGTGTAGATACACCTTTGATTACTGCTTACGTTATTTTCGTCGGTTTAATCTTCGTTGTAACCAACACCGTGGTTGATTTGTTATACGGATTGATTAACCCAACCGTAGACTTAACAGGAAAAGGAGCATAATCATGAGCGAATTTGCAGCAGCTCCTTCACGCTGGGAGCGTTTTAAACAGTCAGATTTTCTGTACTACTTCTTACGTGACAAAGTGGCAATGTTCAGCTTTGCCATCTGTATGATTTTCTTGGTGCTCTCAGTGGCTGCGCCACTTATTGCACCGACAGACCCATACGATATGTCATCCATCGACATTATGGACGCAGAACTACCACCATCTTGGATGGATGGCGGTGATACACGCTTTCTACTGGGTACGGATGAACAAGGGCGTGATATTTTATCGACCATGCTTTACGGCTCACGCCTTTCACTGACGATTGGTTTCCTTGCGGTAGCGCTACAGCTGTTCTTGGGCATTATCATTGGTCTATCTTCTGGTTACTTTGGTGGTCGTATTGATAGCTACTTAATGCGTTTTGCCGATGTTCAGTTATCGTTCTCGACCATGATGGTGGCAATCATTGTATCGGCAATTTTCAAAGCGAGTTTCGGTAGCGAGTTCTATAGCGAATACGCAGTGTTAATGCTGGTGGTGATTATCGGTGTGGCTGAATGGCCTCAGTATGCGCGAACTATTCGTGCATCTGTATTAGCTGAGAAGAAGAAAGAGTATGTGGAAGCGGCTCGTGTCATGGGCTTTAAAGCGCCTCGCATCATGTTCCGTCACATTCTGCCTAACTGCTTGTCGCCAATTTTGGTTATTTCAACGGTACAGGTGGCAAATGCCATCATGTCAGAAGCGGCATTATCATTCCTAGGCTTAGGTTTGCCAGTTGACCAACCATCATTGGGTGCCCTGATCAGTATCGGTTTCAACTATATTTTCTCAGGCTCTTGGTGGATCACTGCCTTCCCAGGTGTGCTGCTTGTAACTTTAGTATTGGTGATTAACCTGCTCGGTGACTGGCTGCGTGATGTATTTAACCCGAAAATCTATAAAGGGTGATCCTCGTCGATTGATTTTGTTGACATAATCTACCTAAACTAGAGCCGTAAGTGATTTACGGCTCTTTTTTTGCTTATCTTTTCTTGCAATAACTGAAAATTTTTACTCACAACCATAAATAGTCAGATAGATACAAGCTCAGGTCGAGTATTGACAGTAACCATAGTCACCTGAACGGAGAGCGTATGGATATTAAAGGGGCCTCAATGCCAAAACTTTCTCACCTTCTTTTGATTGGATTGCCTTTTTGTTTTACTTCTCAAACACTTTTGGCCGCAGAGCCTGATCAGTTTTTGTGTGGTGGAACTCAAGCTTCAACCAATGAGCTTCCTCAATTAAACAGCAATTGCCCAATTGGTAAGGGACTGTGGGGGAATTCTGCACCTAAAGGGAAAGATTCTTCTTTCTGGATTCAATGTGGGTTATTGAATGAATCAATGCCGTTAAGCCGCGCTAAAGTGCTTTATAAGCATATTTCGACCGATGTATGGATGAAGCCTGAGGGTAAAGCGTTGCGTTGTTTGATTGGTCCGTACGACAACTATGCGACAGCCAAAAAAGAACTCGCAGGGGTAAGAAGCGAGAAACTTTACAAGGAAGCATTCATTCGCGAAGTGCGCAAAGGCGAGCAGGATGCTCCAGTTGTTACTGAGAAAAAACAGTATCCAAATCCAAGAATGCTCCTAAAAAAGTCGCCGCCGCGAAATCTAAGCCAGTTGTTAAACCAGCGCCTAAAGCGAAACCCGCAGCAACGCCAGCAGTAACTAAAGCTGCGCCAAAGGCGACCAAACAAATGCCTAGTATCACCATTCGACGTGAAGCAACGTTGAGTGGTATTCATTACGTGGTGCCCTACGTGATGGATGAGAAGGAGCAGTTCTATATGGAGCATGATTTGGCGTGGAATCGCTTAAGTTATGCCGACGCGGAGAAACGTTGCCAGCAACAAAAAATGCGTTTAGCCACAGAAGCAGAATGGAAGCAGTTGCTTGATTCTAAAGTGATGGAAAAAGATAAGTGGCCAGTTTATTTGCCTTATTGGGGTGAGAGCAGTAAAGGATTCTTTACCACGGGTAAGGTCAATACTTTAAAAGGTACCTCTCTTCTCAATGTGCTTTGCGTAAAGTAATCCAAAGTTTACTTATTTAAGAGAATAAAAAACCCAGTGAATGCCACTGGGTTTTTTCATTGCTAGATAAGATTATGCATCTTCTGGGATCTTATGTGGTTGTGTGCGGAACAGCTTCATCACAATCACAAAGAACACAGGAACGAAGAAGATGGCCAGTACCGTTGCGGCGAACATACCACCCACAACACCCCAACCAATTGCGTTACGGCTAGCGGCACCCGCACCTGTACTGAGTGCTAATGGAAGTACACCCAAGATGAAGGCAAATGACGTCATCATAATTGGGCGTAGACGCATACGACACGCTTCTACCGTCGCACTGATAAGGTCTTTTCCATCGTCGTAGAGTGCTTTCGCAAATTCTACAATCAAGATGGCGTTCTTCGCTGACAAACCGATAGTCGTTAACAAACCCACTTGGAAGTAGATGTCATTGGAGAGCGACTTCATTGTTGCCGCTGCAATAGCACCAAATACCCCTAGTGGAACAATCAGGATGACAGAGAATGGTACACTCCAGCTTTCATATAGAGCCGCAAGGCTCAAGAATACGATTAGGATAGACAGCGCATAAAGTAGCGGAGCTTGTGAACCAGTTTGTACTTCTTGGTAAGAAGCACCTGTCCACTGTAGGCCAATACCCTGAGGCAGTTGAGCCACAATGTTGGTGATCGCCTGCATTGCATCACCAGTACTCTTACCCGCTGCTGCCGAACCTTGAATGTTAACCGCAGGAACACCGTTATAACGCTCTAGACGAGGTGAACCGTAAGTCCAGTCAGTTGTCGCAAAGGCATCAAACGGAACCATTTCACCTAGGTTATTTTTTACATGCCATAGACGCAGATCTTCAGGGGTCATACGGTATTCAGCATCGGCTTGTACGTATACCTTCTTAACGCGACCGTTATCGATAAAGTCGTTAACGTAGCTTGAACCTAGCGCCGTTGACAGCGTACTGTTGATATCCGAAACAGACAGACCCATTGCCATCGCTTTTTCGTAGTCGATGTTAATACGGAACTGTGGCGTATCTTCCATACCGTTTGGACGAACACCTGTCAGGTTGGGGTTTTGCGAAGCCATACCCAACAGCTGGTTACGAGCCTGAATTAACTTATCGTGACCTAAGTTCGCATTATCGGTGAGGTAAGCATCAAAACCCGTTGCGTTACCTAAGCCCATAATTGCAGGAAGGTTAAAGGTATAGATGTTCGCTTCTTTCACTTGAGAGAATGCTCCCCAAGCTCTGCCAATAATCGCGTTGACTGACATCGCTGGATTTGTACGTTCATCCCAATCTTTGAGTCGAACAAACGCCATACCCATGTTCTGACCTTGACCTGCGAAGCTAAAGCCTGAAACAGTGAACACCGACTGAACGGAGTCTGATTCGTTTTCCAAAAAGTGTTTTTCAACTTTATCCATCACGTTCAGCGTTTGCTCTTGCGTTGAACCTGCTGGTAACTGAATGATAGATAGGAAAATGCCTTGGTCTTCTTCAGGAACGAAAGAGGTTGGTAGACGAGTCCACAGCGTACCTAGTACACCAACGATAATGACGTACATAGCAAGGTAGCGAATACGCTGGTTCACACCTTTACTCACGACGTTCTTATAGCCGTTCGTACCACGGTCAAACGCTTTGTTAAACCAAGCGAGCGGACCACGGCGAACATGGTGTTCACCTTTGTGCATCGGTTTTAGCAAAGTCGCACAGAGCGCTGGTGTCAGAACCATTGCCACTAATACCGACAGCACCATAGACGATACGATAGTCAGAGAGAACTGGCGATAAATCGCACCCGCAGCACCACCGAAGAACGCCATAGGGATGAATACCGCACTCAGTACCATCGCGATACCGACTAGTGCGCCAGTAATTTGCCCCATCGATTTTCGGGTTGCTTCACGTGGAGGCAGACCATCTTCCGCCATTACCCGTTCAACGTTCTCTACCACAACGATGGCATCGTCAACCAACAGGCCTATCGCCAGTACCAGACCGAACATAGTCAGGGTGTTGATTGAGAAGCCAAACGCCGCCATTACACCGAAAGTACCCAACAGAACGACAGGAACCGCGATGGTTGGAATTAACGTTGCACGGAAGTTCTGCAAGAACAGATACATCACGAGGAATACCAGTACGACCGCTTCAATCAGCGTATGCACTACTTCTTCGATAGAGATCTGAACAAATGGCGTTGTATCGTATGGATAAATAACTTCAATGTTGTCTGGGAAGGTTGGTGACATCTCGTTAATACGAGCTTTCACTAACTTAGAGGTATCCAGCGCATTGGCACCAGTAGCCAGCTTAATCGCAATACCCGCAGCGTATTTACCGTTATATAGAGCAACTGCTTGGTAACTCTCGGCACCTAACTCAACACGAGCCACATCTTTCAAGCGAATTTGCGCACCATCGGTGTCTACTCGCAATAGGATGTTTTCAAACTCAGACACCGTTCTCATACGGCTTTGTGCCGTAATCGTGGCATTCAGACGCTGGCCTTTGACTGACGGTGTTGCACCTAACTGACCAACAGAAACCTGAGTGTTCTGCGCGCTGACCGCAGATTTCACTTGAGCAGGCGTCAGGCTGTATTTATTCAGTTTGTTTGGATCTAACCAGATACGCATTGCGTTCTGAGCACCGAACACCTGAACTTCACCGACACCCTGAACACGGCTTAGTGGGTCTTTAATGTTAGAAATCATGTAGTCAGAAAGGTCAGTGTTGTCCATGCTACCGTCTGTTGAGACAAAGCCGACAACCATCAAGAATGAACTAGATGATTTTGAAACGGTGATACCTTGTTGTGTTACTTCATTTGGTAGTGTTGCTTCGGCAAGTGCAAGTTTGTTCTGCACCTGTACCTGAGCAATATCCGCATCAGTACCACTTTCAAAAGTAAGCGTAATGCTGAATGCACCGGATGAACTACTTTGAGACGACATATAAATCAGGTTATCAATACCGTTCATATTCTGTTCTATCGTCTGTGTCACACTGTTTTCAACGGTATCAGCCGAAGCACCTGGATAGGTACCTGACACAATAACCGTTGGTGGTGCGATATCCGGATACTGAGATACCGGCAGTGTCATGATCGATAACACACCAGCAAGCATGATGATTATTGCAATCACCCAAGCAAAGATTGGGCGATCTATAAAAAATCGAGCCATATCTTATTGTTCCTTAGATGATTCCATCAGTTGCGGATTTACCGTGCTGCCAGGGCGTACTTTTTGTAGGCCTGCCACAATAACGGTTTCACCAGCTTCTAAGCCTGAATCAATCAACCATTGTGAATTCACAGTATGACTTGCTACGACTGGACGGCTTTCAACTACATTCTCAGCATTTACAACCAATACAGAAGCTTCACCGCGTGCATTGCGGCTCAGCGCTGTTTGCGGAACAAGAATGGCGTCAGAACGAGCTTCAACCGGCAGTTGAGCACGCACATAAAGACCCGGAAGTAGGAACTGATCTGGGTTTGGCAGTGTTGCACGAACGTTGACTGTGCCTGTGTTTTCATTCACAGAAACTTCAGCAAACTGTAGCGTTGCTTTTTGCTCAATTGGCGTACCGTCATCAAGGAACAGCTTAATGCCTTTCAGTTCGTCTTTTTCTTTACCAGTGCTTTGGCGCAGTTTCAAAAGCTCATTACTTGGCTGAGAAAGGTCAACATAAAGTGGGTCAAGTTGTTGAATCGTTGCCATTACATCAGTTTGGTTAGCGGTTACTAACGCACCTTCAGTAACGTGTGAACGACCGATACGACCTGAAATCGGCGCTTTAATATGCGTGTAATCAAGGTCAATTTGCGCAGAGTTAACATTCGCTTGTGCCGCTTTCACAGATGCCAAAGCTTCTTTGTAAGTGGCTTGTGCGTCTTCATAAGCTTGTTGGCTCACAGCATTCTTTTTCACCAGTTCGCTGTAGCGTTTTGCCTGAAGCTCTGTACGGCTAAGGGTTGCTTCCGCTTTCGCTAAATTAGCTTGCATGCTTGCCAATGAAGCTTGATAAGTTGAAGCGTCAAGTTCAAACAGAACATCGCCTTTTGCAACTAAGCTACCTTCAACAAACTTACGTGCTGTGACAATACCACGAACCTGAGGGCGTACTTCTGCGATACGGAAAGCATTAGTACGGCCAGGCAGAGTACTTGTTACCTCAACTGGCTGGGTTGTGACTTTGATGACATCTACTGCGACAGCAGGTGCAGCACCGCTGTTGACCGCCGCTGGTTTGGCGTCTGGTTGACAACCGGCAAGCACAATTGCAGCGGCAATCGTGGTCAACCACGTTTTTGACAAGGATCTACCTTGGCCCATTTTGATCTCTCCTTTACCACTAGAACTCATCCTGCACGCTTCCTTATTTATGCTTTAAAGGTAATTGATGGGCAGAACGTGAATTGGAACTCGAATTTACTTATATAAATATTGATAGTGTAAATAACCAACAGTTAATAATCGGTTAAGACATTAGTCTGTTACACATTCTAAGAATGACTTTGTCATTTATTGCACAGTTGGACAAGACCTTACACGCATTTCATCATTAAAATTTATGAAAAAGGTTGAACTATGCGCTTGATGAGTATTTGAACAATAAATACGACAAGAGATGATCGTATTGGTGAAGACGGCAGCAACCAGTGCTGTGAACTTGGTACCACTTGTTTTTAACAGCACCTCAAAATCAAAGTGATAACTCTGAATAGGCGCAGGTTTACTCGCAATGAATCGCCTTAAAACTGTCGAAGCATATCGCCGTTGAGTTACAACATAAAAAAGCCCCGCAATTTTGCAGGGCTTTGCTCTAACAACTGTTACTAACGCATCGTCACGAATTCTTCTGAACCCGTTGGGTGGATAGCAACGACTGAGTCGAAGTCTGCTTTGGTTGCGCCCATTTTCATAGCGACGCCGAAGCCTTGGATCATTTCATCGACGGCGAAACCAATGCCGTGTAGACCAACAACCGTTTCTTCTTCACCTGCACAAACCAACTTCATCTTACATGGTTGACGGTGCGCAGTGACAGCTGTGTACATAGCGGTAAAGCTTGAAGTGTACACTTTCACGTTCTCTTCGCCGTATTTAGCAATCGCTTCTGGTTGAGTTAGGCCGATAGTGCCGATTGGTGGATGGCTGAATACCACAGTTGGGACTAGGTTGTAGTCCATTTTCGCGTTGGTTTTACCGTTGAATAAGCGCTCAGACAGTTGGCGACCCGCTTTAACCGCAACTGGAGTCAGTTCAATACCACCTTCCATGATGTCACCTACACAGTAGATGCCAGCCACGTTAGTGTTCTGGTACTCATCAACTTTGATATAGCCTTGCTCGTTGGTTGCAACACCCGTTGCTGCTAGATTGATAGTATCTGTTGCTGGGTGGCGACCGATAGCCCAAATTAAGGTATCAACGTTTTGGCTTTCACCATTTTCTAGGTGAAGAGTCAGGCTGCCGTCGGCTTCTTTCACAACTTCTTTTGGCACGCTGTGCGTATGTAGCGTTGGGCCTTCAGTGTTCATCACTTCAACCAATGTTTCGATGATCATTGGGTCAAAGCTACGTAGCGGAGATTCTTTACGGCAGAACAGGTGAGTTTCTGTGCCAAGTGCGTTGAGAACACCGGCAATTTCAACAGCGATGTAACCAGCACCAATCACGGCAACACGTCTTGGTTGTTCAGCCAAATCAAAGAAACCATTGGAGTCGATACCGTACTCAGCACCCGGAATGTTAGGAATGGTAGGGCGACCACCGACAGCGATCAGAATGTTGTCTGCTGTGTAGTGCTCACCATTAACTTCTACGGTTTTCGCATCAACAAACTTAGCAAAGCCGCGAATCACTTCTACTTTGTTGTTACCAAGAACACGGTCATAAGATTGGTGAATACGGCCAATATACGCTTGGCGGCTTTCAACCATTTTCGCCCAGTTGAAGCTTTTTACGTCGACGTCAAAGCCGTAATCAGACGCATATAGGTTCATAGCTTCAGCAACTTGAGCACCGTGCCACATGACTTTCTTCGGCACACAACCTACGTTGACACACGTACCGCCAAGATCTTTCGCTTCAATCAGCGCGACTTTTGCGCCGTACATAGCTGCACGGTTTGCTGAAGCGATACCGCCGCTACCGCCACCGATACAGATGTAATCAAAATGCGTTGCCATTACTTTCTCCATTTTTCTCTGATAGCTCGCCAGTAAAATTAAGCAGGGAGCCATTTCATTTATTAGGGCATAGCTAAATAGTTGGGGTAAACCGTGAGATCACAAGTTACCCCTTGGAAAAACTTGAGCAAGTTATTCCGGAACAATCCATTCCACTTTGTAGTGACCTGTCGCTGGCGCAATTGCTTGCTTTAAAAACGGCAGGATTTCTTTCATTTGGCTTTCAAGCTTCCATGGCGGGTTGATAACAATCATGCCCGATGCTGTCATGCCGCGCTCGTTGGTATCAGGAGAGACACCCAGCTCGATTTGCAAAATTTTAGTGATACCTAAATTTTCGAGACCTTCAATCATATCTTCAATATCACAGCGGTTAACCACTGGATACCAAATCGCATAGATGCCCGTTGCCCAGCGCTTGTAGCTTTGTGCAATGGCATTCACCACGTCTCGATACTCTTTAGCCAGTTCGTAAGGTGGGTCGATCAAAACCAGACCACGACGCTCTTGCGGTGGCAAGCTTGCTTTCAGGCGTTGAAAGCCATCTTCTTTGTAAATTGACACTTGGCGATCACGATCGAACTCTTGTTCCAGCAGTGGGTAATCACTCGGGTGTAACTCAGTTAATACCATGCGGTCTTGCGGGCGCAGGTGAGCACGAGCCACGCGAGGCGAACCTGGGTAGTAACGTAGTTCATCGCCTTGGTTAAGAACTTTGATTGCATCAAGATAGCTTTGAATATCTTCTGGCACATTATCTTGTTGCCAAATACGCGCAATACCTTGTTTGTATTCACCCGTTTTTTCCGACCACTCATGAGTTAAGTCGTAGCGGCCCACACCGGAGTGAGTATCGTGATAAACAAATGGTTTATCTTTTTGCTGTAGTGCATTGAGGATTAAGCTTTGTACGATGTGTTTCACTACATCTGCGTGGTTTCCTGCATGGAAACTGTGTCGATAACTTAACAAGTGTCGCTCTCTAACTTATGGCTGAATATGGAAAAACGAATGCGGCTAATTATACACCCAAAATTGTATGTTGAGGTGGGTCTAGACACATTTCGAATTGTATTGAATTGACGCTACTCTTGAAAATTCACCTTCCTACCTATATTTATTAACCTAACAGACGAGGATATTTCATCCTCACTATTTTTCATAAAAAGGAACGTTTTATGTCTAATCCACTTCTTAGCTTTACGGATTTACCTCCGTTTTCAGATATTAAGCCGGAGCACGTAAAGCCAGCGGTTGAACAGGCAATAGAAGATTGCCGTGCAAAGATTGAACAGGTACTTGAAGGTAATACACAACCAACTTGGGAAAATGTTATTGCACCTATCGAAGAAGTGGATGATCGCTTGAGTCGTTTATGGTCACCGGTGAGCCATATGAACTCAGTGATGAACAGTGACGAATTGCGTGAAGCTTATGAAAGCTGCCTGCCAATCCTCTCTGAATACGGAACTTGGGTTGGTCAGCACAAAGGTCTGTTTGAAGCGTATAAAGAAATCAAGAACAGTGAAGCTTTTACAACGCTAAGTCAGGCGCAGAAGAAAACCATCAAAGATGCACTACGTGACTTTGAATTGTCTGGTATCGGTTTACCTAAAGCAGAACAAAAGCGTTATGGCGAAATCAGCAAGCGCATGTCTGAGCTGGGTTCTAAGTTCTCGAACAATGTACTTGATGCCACCATGGGTTGGACTAAGCACATTACCGACAAAAACGAGCTTGCGGGCATGCCGGAATCAGCGCTGGCTGCGGCTCAAGCCGCGGCAGAAGGCAAGGGGCTTGAAGGCTACTTGTTAACTTTGGATATCCCTTCTTACCTACCGGTAATGACTTACTGTGATAACCAAGCGCTACGCAAAGAACTTTACGAAGCTTATGTAACGCGCGCGTCAGACCGTGGTCCGAATGCGGGCAAATGGGATAACACCGAGAACATCGCTGAGTTGCTGAAACTGCGTTATGAAGTGGCTCGTATGCTGGGTTTCAACACTTACAGTGAAAAGTCTCTGGCAACCAAAATGGCAGAAACGCCAGATCAGGTTCTAAGCTTCTTGAACAATCTAGCAACGAAAGTGAAACCACAAGGTGAACGCGAAGTTCAAGAGCTGCGTGAATTTGCTGAGCAAGAGTTTGGTGTGACTTCGTTTGAACTGTGGGATATCGCTTACTACAGCGAAAAGCAAAAACAGAAACTGTTTAAGATTTCTGATGAAGAGCTGCGTCCTTACTTCCCAGAAAACAAAGTGGTTTCAGGCTTGTTTGAAGTACTGAAGCGCGTATTTGGTATGAAAGTTCAAGAGCGCGAAGGTGTCGATACTTGGCATGAGTCGGTGCGTTTCTTCGATATCTTTGACAGCAATGATGTGTTGCGTGGCAGCTTCTATCTTGACCTTTACGCTCGTGAACATAAACGCGGCGGGGCGTGGATGGACGAGTGTCGCGTGCGTCGTATCAATGCCAATGGTGAGCTACAAACGCCTGTGGCCTATTTGACCTGTAACTTCAACCGTCCAGTGGGTGATAAGCCAGCACTGTTTACTCATGATGAAGTGGTAACTCTGTTCCACGAAACGGGTCACGGTATTCACCATATGCTGACTCAGGTTGATGTTAGCTCTGTTTCAGGTATCAACGGTGTGCCTTGGGATGCGGTTGAACTACCAAGTCAGTTCCTGGAAAACTGGTGCTGGGAAGAAGAGGCGCTGGCGTTTATTTCTGGTCACTACGAAACAGGCGAACCTTTACCGAAAGAGATGCTCGACAACATGTTGGCAGCGAAGAACTTCCAGTCAGGTATGTTTATTCTGCGTCAGCTTGAGTTCGGACTGTTCGATTTCACTCTGCATACCACTTATGACCCAGAAGTGGGTCCTCAAGTACTGGAAACATTAGCAGAAGTGAAGAAGAAAGTAGCAGTATTGCCAAGCCTTGAGTGGAACCGTTTCTCACACAGCTTCAGCCACATTTTTGCTGGTGGTTACAGTGCGGGTTACTACAGCTACCTATGGGCAGAAGTGTTATCGGCAGATGCGTTCTCTCGCTTTGAAGAGGAAGGTATTTTCAATGCGGAAACGGGTGCAAGTTTCTTAAATAACATTCTTGAAATGGGCGGCAGTGAAGAACCGATGGAGTTGTTCAAGCGCTTCCGTGGTCGTGAGCCACAAATCGATGCGTTATTACGCCACTCAGGTATTGCTGCTTAAGTTCTATATTATTTAAATCATTCAGTTCAAGAATTAACATAACCCTGCCTTATTAAGCAGGGTTATTTGTTAGAGTGGTTTTGGTATTGAAAAGGAGAGAATAATGACGCGCCGTAACCTACTAATTTGTTCTTTAACTGCCACATTTTTTCTTCAGGGATGCGCTGAAATGAAGCAAGCGGGTAAAGAAATTGGTCACGCGACACGAGATGCAACAACCGCGGTGGGACATGCAACGAGAGATACCACCAAAGCGATTGGCCATGCGTCACGAGATGCCGTAATCAGTATTCATGACGAGCTGTCACAATAAGGTGTTTCCGTTGTATCCATCGATCAATGGATAAAGCTCCGGGTCCCCACACAATGACGGTTAACATCATCATTCCCCATAGTTGATGATCATAAAATCCTCTCTCCCATAGCAATGGGTATGAGATGACGGCGATGGCATTTACGGCGAAAAGTGCGAGAGCACTGAACCTACCAAACAGCCCTAAAACAAGAAAAATCGGAATGACCAATTCTGCCGCAGTTGCGAGATAAGCGGCTATTTCCCAAGGGATTAAAGGAACTTGGTACTCCAACTTAAACAGGAATAGAGTGCTATTCCACGTGGCTATTTTTGTCAGCCCTGAATTAAAAAATACCCAACTTACCCAGATGCGGCAGATCAGCAATACGACAGGTGGGAGCTGTGATGCAAACCATTCAATAGATTGGTTGAGGCGAGCAATGACGGATATCATACAGAGACTCCTAGTGAGGGGTTGCCAATGAGAAACCAGCAACGATATTGAGTGCGATCAGTGACGGCAATTCGGTCAGTGCTTCGGGTTTAATTCTACCTAGTGGCATTTCGCTGCTGAGATTCAATAGCAATTGGTATTCTTGGTTGTTTAACTCTTTCGTCCAAGGCCGACCATATTCATCACAAGCTATGACTCCTGATTGAGCGTTATTCAGAATCAGGTTGTCGAAATTTTGTTGGCTAAACGCTCTTTGGAGATCGAATAAGGCGAAATCGGATGTAAACGGGAAGACCCAATAATCAAGATGAAGAATTACGTTGGGGTGCTGTTGCTCAGAAAGAGTATGGATGGCTTCCAGTGGTTGCAGTGACCGCTTTTCGCTCTGTCCAAACGTTTGTTGAGCTTTATCTAACGTCCATTCAAAACGCGCTAAATCTCTTGCATACGGTGCGGCGTCGGTGACTTGCTCAAACTGGCTGATCACGTCATCAAAATGGTTTCCATAATGACTCACATTACCTTCTGTAGGCGGTGAGCGAAGAATGTATTCACGAGATAGTGCGTTAAAGCATTCATCTCCTAATACCTCTCTAAGCATTGGGTAGGTAGCTTGCATGACTTCCGTTAAACTCATGACAAAATTATTGCGGTAGATTTGGAGTCTCTCTTCAGCGCTAAATCGTCCACCTATGATATCGCACGCTTCTCCCTGTGCTTGATAACGCAAGCCCTCAGCAAAGGTTGCCTGTAGCTCTGCTAATCCAAGTGGTTGGGCTAATCCAAAGCTCATGATGCTTTCCTTTTCATCGAGTCGAGCCTTGTGAGCATCTCGCTAGCTTTGTTTGCTTCCGCTAGCAGAACCTCAACATCTGGAATGTCTAAATCCCATTCAATTAAAGTTCTTCGGCTGCCGTGTTTCTCACACCAGTTTTGGTAGAGTTGCCACACTTCAGCAGATACCGGTTTGCTGTGGGTATCTATCCATATTTCCCCTTCGGCAAGTGTGTTAATCGAAAAGCCGGCAAGGTGAATTTCGTCAACGGCATGCGCAGGAATAGAATCAATATAGGTTTGGCTGCTAAAACCATGATTGAAAGCAGAAACATGTACATTATTCAAATCGAGCAACAAACGGCATTCGGTGCGTTGTTGTACTTGTACCAGAAATTCCCACTCTGAAATGGTGGAGTGGTTAAACTGCAAATAGCTAGAAGGGTTTTCAATCAGAATCGGGCGCTTTATGGCGTCCTGCACCGTAAGCACATTACGACAAAACACCTCTAAAGCTTCTTCGGTGTAAGGCAAAGGCAGTAAGTCATTGAAATAGTGACCTCCATTTTCGCTCCAGCTTAAATGATCGGAAACGAAAAGCGGCTGGATTTCGTCGATCAATGCCTTAAGTTTCTGTAAATGAGTACTGTTGATGCCTTGTACTGAACCTAATGAAAGACCTATACCATGACAGCTAATTTGATGGTTTTTACGAATGCTACGCATCTGATTGCGGGCAATTGAGTGGGGAGAAAAATAGTTTTCGCTGTGAATTTCTAACCAACTCACTTGTGGTGTTTGCTCTACAAAATAGTTGATATGGGGAGACCGCAAGCCTACACCTACTTGGTTATGCAGCATGAAACCTCCGTTAGACTTGTTGTGAGTGTGCTATAGCAGTGAAAGGAAAAGTGGTGCGCTTGTTGAGCTTAGTGCACCACTTATTTGTATTTTTAAAGGATTAAGAAGACATAGTGCTTCCGCCAGAAAGTTTGCCGCACAAGCCTTTAGGTACCACAACGAAGGCATCTTTCTGTCCATCTTTTTTCGATGTCCCAGCACATGAACTCATTTTCGTCGCACAGTCGTTTTGGCCCGCTTTCGCCACGCCGTAGCATTTTTCTTCTTCAGCCGCGATGGCTGAGGTAGACGTTAATAGAGAACCACCTACTGCAAGTAAGCTTGTTACTGCCGCTGCTACTGCCAAATTTGATTTTTTCATCATCACTTCCTCATGAATTGTTCTTACCTGATTTCGCAAGTTAACAACTTGTTAATCGTTGAGCTTGCTTATTAGAAAAGAGAGGAAGGATTAAGAAAAACTTTCAATTAATGGAATAAAAAATCGACTAATTAAGGGTGAAAACACGCTAAGCGAATGAATTTTTTAGCAATCTATGAGCAAAAAAACTTCAATTATTTTTTCTTGAGTCAGAAATCTCTGCAAAGAAAATGGCTTGTTTAACGAGCATCTCGGTCGAATTTAGGGTTATAATCATCGTCATTATGTATAAATAACCAGTAGCCTAGCCATGATGGATCCTTCTCTTTTACTCGACGGTTTAAACGACAAACAACGCGAAGCAGTTGCTGCGCCACTTGAAAACCTACTAGTGTTGGCAGGTGCGGGCAGTGGTAAAACGCGGGTTCTGGTACACCGTATCGCTTGGTTATTATCGGTAGAGCAGGCGTCACCGTTCTCAATTATGTCTGTGACCTTTACCAATAAAGCTGCTGCGGAGATGCGTGGGCGAATTGAAGATCTGATGATGGGCAGTTCGTCTGGCATGTGGAATGGTACGTTTCACGGTATTTGCCATCGTATTTTGCGGGCGCACTATCTGGATGCGAAGCTGCAAGAAGATTTCCAAATCATTGACTCTGAAGACCAAATGCGTTTGTTGCGCCGTCTGATAAAAGCGCAAAACTTGGATGAGAAGCAGTGGCAAGCGCGTCAGGTATCGTGGTGGATTAACGGCAAAAAAGACGAAGGCTTACGTCCAGCGCATATTGATTCGTACCGTGATCCTATCACTCAGACTTATGTACAGATTTACACGGCCTATCAAGATGCGTGTGATCGCGCTGGATTGGTCGACTTTGCTGAGATCTTGCTGCGAACGTTAGAGTTATTACGTGATAACAAGCATATTCGCGAACATTATCAAGCTCGCTTTAAACATATTTTGGTCGACGAATTTCAAGATACCAACAACATTCAATACGCTTGGCTGCGTCTGATGACGGGCAAAGATACTCACGTGATGATCGTCGGTGATGATGACCAGTCTATTTATGGCTGGCGCGGTGCGAAGGTTGAGAACATCGAAAAATTCACGCAGGAATTTCCGAGTGTGAATACCATTCGTCTGGAACAAAACTACCGTTCGACTAAAACTATCCTTGAAGCATCAAACACCTTGATTGCCAATAACAGCGAGCGTATGGGTAAAGAGCTTTGGACAGATGGTGTCGAAGGTGAGCCTATTTCAGTTTATTCCGCCTACAACGAGCTGGATGAAGCGCGATTTGTGGTTGGTAAAATTAAAGCGTGGCATGAAGATGGTGGTGCTCTGGAAGACACCGCGATTTTGTATCGTAACAACGCCCAGTCACGTGTACTGGAAGAAGCATTAATTCAGGCTGGTTTGGCATATCGAATCTACGGCGGTATGCGATTCTTCGAACGTCAGGAAATCAAAGACGCTCTGAGCTACTTACGTTTGATGGCTAACCGTAATGATGACAGTGCGTTTGAGCGCGTCGTCAATACACCAACTCGTGGCTTAGGCGATAAAACCTTGGATACCATTCGTTTTGCCGCTCGTGACCGTGGTTGCACCTTATGGGATGCCAGTGTTCTGTTGTTAGAAGAGAAAGTATTAACAGGGCGCGCGGCGTCAGCCCTTGGCCGCTTTGTTGAACTGGTTAACGCACTAGAAGATGACAGCGCTGAAATGTCTTTGCACGAGCAAACTGACCATGTGATTAAAACTTCCGGTCTGTTTGAAATGTACCAGCAAGAGAAAGGCGAAAAGTCGAAGGCGCGAATAGAGAACTTGGAGGAGCTGGTAACGGCCACTCGTCAGTTCGAAAAGCCTGAAGAAGCAGAAGAGATGACGTTGTTGACGGCATTTTTGACTCATGCGGCACTGGAATCTGGTGAAGGTCAGGCGGATGAGTTTGATGATGCTGTCCAACTTATGACTCTGCACAGTGCTAAAGGTCTGGAATTCCCTATGGTATTTATGGTTGGCGTTGAAGAGGGCATGTTCCCTAGCCAGATGTCAGCAGAAGAAGCGGGGCGTTTAGAAGAAGAGCGCCGCCTGTGTTATGTGGGCATGACCCGTGCAATGCAGAAGCTTTACATCACTTATGCGGAAATGCGCCGTTTGTACGGACAAGACAAGTATCACAAACCTTCGCGCTTTATTCGCGAGCTGCCAGAGAAATGCTTGGATGAAGTGCGAATGAAAGCGCAGGTGAGTCGTCCAGCTAGCAGTGGTCGTTTCAGCCAGACGGTTGTAAAAGAGAACTTCAATGAAACTGGTTTTACGCTCGGCTCTCGTGTTCGTCATCCTAAGTTTGGTGAAGGCACCATCATCAACTTCGAGGGTAGCGGTCCGCAAAGTCGTGTTCAGGTTGCGTTTAACGGTGAAGGTATCAAATGGCTGGTCACTGCATACGCTAAGCTGGAACGCATGTAATTGTTGTGGATGTATAGAGATAAGAACCTAGCCTCAGTGCTAGGTTTTTTTACATCGTCGATTCAGTTGTAAGCAGAAAAAGAAAAACCCCGAGGGCGCGAGCCCTTCGGGGTTATAGTCTTACTTGCAGCAATCCAGCTACTAATAGGTGCTCCCTGCATCTATTCCTTGATAAGTGTGCTGTATTCCTTCAGCGCAATCCTTTCATCGCCATCCTAGCGGTGTCCATAATCTTCCTGATCTGCTAACAATCCTCGTTAGCTCACATCACTTGTTCCCTGAGCGGTGTCCCTGACATCATCCTGATGTTAAGTCCTTTCCTCATCCAGAGGTGTCCATTGCCATTCCCTTGTCGCTACCATCCTAGTAACGAATGAGTCCGTTCAATGTCCATTTTGCTTTCCATGCCGATTATTCATCCTGAACAACCGTAACTTCATCCTGAAGTTCACTATCCTTAGCGATCCATTCCGTGTCAGCATCCTTCCGACAGAGTTAATATTACCGACTAGGAGGCATTCAGCAACGCAAAGAAATCGTTTGCATGCTGATATTTTTTGCCTAAAAAGTAACTTGTTTATAAAAATCATTCACTTAATTATTTCAGGCATCTTTTTTCTAGCGTAGAAACAGATATTTCCCTATCTGTTTGTGAGAGATCTCGCACAAGGTTATGGGGTGATCCGCTATTGTTTGTGTTGGGTTAATTTGCACTACAAGTGAATTTAAATTCATTTTAACGGTGTTTTAGTGAATGAAACTGGTCAGTGACTGCCAAAGAATCGTGAGACCAATTAGAGAAAAAATCACTCCACACAGTAAATCAATATAGCGACTTGCTTGGTTTAGCTTTGTTTGTAGGCGTTCAGTGGAGAGCATCCACGCAAGGCAAGTAAACCAAATCAGCGACAATCCCCATAAAATTAGCAGCGCAAAGCCTTTACCCGTCACCGACATACTTGCCGGAACCAGCGTCGACATTAAGCTGACAAAGAAAACCAGAGCTTTCGGGTTCAGGATGTTTGTCATGAATCCACGAGAAAAGGCCTGTTTTTTATTGCTCAGTAACAGCGCTTTTTTATCTGCGGGCGCGATCTCTGCTGCTGAGTTCCAGTTGGCGATAGTGGCTTTCAGCGCTCCAAAGCCGAGGTAAAGTAAATAACTGCCTCCGCCGAGTTGCAGTAAAGCAAACAAGACAGGCTGTTGGTGGACCAAATAGCTGATACCAGTAATGCTAAGAAGCGAATGCAGCAATATGCCGAAAGAGAGTCCAAGCGCTATATAGATGCCAGTTTGGCGGCCATAACGAGTGGCATTTTGCACCACTAATGCGACATCGGGTCCCGGACTCATCAGTGCGACGAAATGGACTCCGGCTAGAGTGATAAGGATACTGGCTTCATTCATATAAAAACTCCTACTTCGAATGAAGAGATTGTGCCTTGAGCTCTCTTAGTTGGCTTGTAAATTTTTGACAGTGTGAAACGTTTAATTCACCGCAGATGGAGAAATACCGTAGCAGTGTTTAAAAGCTTTGGTGAAATGTGCTTGGTCGTAGAAACCAACCTGCATAGCGACTTCAGTACCAGACAAGCCACTTTTTACTAACTTCATTCCCTGTTCGATACGCAAACGAGTAAGCCAAGCATATGGAGTCATGTTCATGCGGGCTTTGAAATGGCGTTGAAACTGAGTCGGGCTGAGTGAACAAAGGTTAGCGAGTTGTTCTAAGCGGACTGGTTGATCAAGATGTGCAAGAAGATACTCTTTCAGCGTAGCCAGTGATTGCTTTCCAAGTGGTATGGCTGCCTTTTGTTTTAACGCACCATAACGTTCAACCAATCCACCCAAACCCTCATAAGGAAGGCAATCAAGCGCGAGTTGGCTCAAGTTTGGTTGCATGAGCTTCTGATGTAATTGAGCAAGAGGGGCAAACAGATTTTGATCGCTAATGATGAGCTGTTTAAAGCTCAACATGTCACTTGGTTGCGTGAACTCTAGGTTGTCAGTAAACCAAGTTGGGTCAATAGAAAAGACTCGTACCTGATAACCCGTATCTAAGATAGAGCTGCCGTCATGGAGTTCATCTGGCGGCATAACAATAATGTCACCGTAACCGACATTGTGTTGAGTGCCTTGATGAGAAAATTTTTGCTGTCCGCTGGTCATTAACCCAATGTGAAAATCTAAGTGATAGTGGCGATCGAAAGCGAACTGATGGTAATCAGCTTCGATCAAACTTATCCCTTGATGTTGAGTTGATGAGTAGAGGATTTTGTCCATATTAAGCTTGGCGAAATAAACAGCAATTCGCCAAGCTTAACCAGTCGCTATAGGAATGTCTTGTAAAAAACGATCACTTAGCTGCAACAATAGTTGCAGAGCGCTTTCTGCCTTGGGTCAAACCGTCATAGCTGAACACCACTAACGCACCCCAGATGAAGGTGAAAGTGATAGCTTTGTCGGTCGAGAATGCTTCTCCGTAAATCAGCACGGCCAATAAGAACATCAAACTTGGGCCTATGTACTGGAAAAATCCCAAGGTCGACAGTTTGAGTTTTGTCGCTGCACCCGTAAAACAGAGTAAAGGTAATGTAGTGACGATACCGGCGCTGATCAGCAGTACATTAAGGTTAAATTCGTTGTTGGTCATTGAGCTGGTGGCTGAGTCGGCAAACCAAGCCAGATAAATCAAAGCGGTTGGTATCAGTACCAAGGTTTCAATAAATAGGCCTGTCTGGCCGTTAACACTCACTTTTTTACGCAATAAGCCATAAAAGGCAAAACTGATGGCTAGCGCAAACGCGACCACAGGTACGGAGCCGAACACAACGATTTGAATCGCGACGCCAATCGCTGCCAGCGCTACTGCAAACCACTGAAGTTTACGTAATCGTTCACCGAGAAACAGCATGCCAAATACAACGTTGATCAGAGGGTTAATGTAGTAGCCCAAGCTTGCGTCCAACATGTGGTTTGCATTGATTGCCCAGATGAAAATCAGCCAGTTGGCACCGATGAGTAGAGCGGTAGCTATCAGATATAACATCTTAGATTTTGACTGGAAAATGCTGACAACGTTACGCCATTGGTGACTAAAATGGATGATTATCGCTAAAAAGAAAAACGACCAAATAACGCGATGGCTGAGGATTTCCAGAGCAGGAACGAAAGTAATGGTTTTAAAATATATCGGTGCAATACCCCACATTGTGTAGGCACCGATAGCCAGTAATACGCCTTTTTTAGCGTTTGTTTGCTCTTCTGGAGTCATTGTTTATTCTCGATTGAGAGTTGTTCGATACCTAGTTATAAATGGCAGCATTTACCGAGGTATTACAGAATGTTTCGAAAGGAATTTGCAGTATATACACAAAATACCCGACTGTGCAGCTAAGGAATTATCGGCAAGTGATATTTAACACTCATCTGGGAGAACCTCTGATTTGTCGAACTTTTCTTACTGCGACTTCGAGTTCACCATTCTCTTATACATTTAGCGGTTTTATTCACCGTTAAACGTCTCTACAATATCGGGCTAATTTGATGCTAACGCATCATTGGATTTACCCATCACTGAGAGCTTGCATGACCGCCACTTTAATTGCTGAACATTCAGAGTCACCGTTGACTGCGACAGATGTCTTGCGTGACGTATTCGGCTATCAAACTTTCAGAGACGGTCAGCAAGAAGTCATAGATACCGCAATTCAAGGTAATGACAGCCTTGTTATCATGCCGACTGGCGGTGGTAAATCACTCTGTTACCAAATTCCAGCCTTGGTTCGTTCTGGAGTCACTGTGGTGATTTCGCCACTGATTTCGCTGATGAAAGATCAGGTCGACCAACTAAAAGCTAACGGGGTGTCTGCGGAGTGTGTCAATTCGACGCAAACCCGTGAAGAGCTAATCAGTGTTTATAACCGTATGCATGCGGGACTGGTTAAGCTGATTTATGTTTCTCCCGAGCGAGTACTCACTAACGAGTTTATCGAGCGTTTGCATAATATTCCGCTGACGATGATCGCGGTGGATGAAGCACACTGTATTTCTCAGTGGGGGCATGATTTCCGTCCTGAATATGCGTTGTTGGGTCAGCTAAAGCAGTTATTCCCTCATGTGCCAATTATGGCGCTGACCGCGACCGCCGATGACGCCACTCGTAGCGATATTCTGCATCGCCTGAACCTGACTGAGCCTCATATCTATCTGGGCAGTTTTGACCGTCCCAATATTCGCTATACCTTGGTTGAAAAACACAAACCGGTTTCTCAAATTATTCGTTACTTGGGCACGCAAAAAGGGCAGTGCGGAATCATCTACTGCGGCAGCCGTAAAAAAGTTGAGATGTTGACTGAGAAGTTGTGCAACAACCATATTCGCGCGGCCAGTTACCACGCTGGGTTAGAGGTCGATGAACGTGCCTATGTGCAAGAAGCCTTTCAGCGAGATGATATTCAGATCGTGGTTGCGACTGTGGCGTTTGGTATGGGGATTAACAAACCGAACGTACGTTTTGTGGTTCACTTTGATATTCCAAGAAATATAGAGTCTTATTATCAGGAAACGGGTCGAGCCGGTCGTGATGGTTTACCAGCAGAAGCGATGATGCTTTACGATCCTGCGGATATTTCTTGGCTTCGCCGTATGTTGGACGAGAAAGACGAAGGACCGCAGAAGCAGGTTGAAACCCATAAGCTGACAGCGATGAGTAACTTTGCTGAAGCGCAGACATGTCGTCGTCAGGTTCTTCTTAATTATTTTGGTGAGTATCGTGAAAAGCCTTGCGGCAACTGCGATATCTGCCTTGATCCGCCAAAGCACTTTGACGCGACAGATGAAGCGCGCAAAGCGTTGTCGTGTGTTTATCGTATTAATCAAAACTTCGGTATTGGCTATGCAGTTGAAGTGCTGCGTGGCATGCAAAATATTCGCGTGCGCGAAAATGGTCACGATAAAATTTCCACCTATGGCATTGGTCGTGACCATAGCCATGATTACTGGGTCAGTATTTTCCGCCAGTTAATTCATAAAGGCATGCTGTGCCAAAACATCACTCGAAATTCGACCCTTCAACTTACTGAAGAAGCTCGTCCATTGTTGCGTGGCGATATGACGTTAGAATTGGCTGTTCCTCGTCTCGACACCGCTGTTCGCGCGGCTAAATCCGATAAGCTTTCGAGCAAGAATTACGATAAGAAGCTGTTTGCCAAGTTACGTAAACTGCGTAAATCCATTGCGGATGAAGACGGTTTGCCACCTTACGTGGTGTTCAGTGACGCAACCTTAATTGATATGGCGGAGATTCTGCCAACCTCTTACGGTGAAATGTTGGCAGTCAACGGTGTTGGTCAGCGGAAGTTGGAAAAATACGCCGACCCATTCTTAGATTTGATTCAGGAGCATTTAACCCATCATGGCTGAGTTCGGTTTAAAGGAATATCTGGCACAAGAAGGTCGACTGATTGTTCAAACTCAGGCGTTTGAGTTTGATAGTTTTCCTGCAATGGGTGAGCGTTTACTTACTTTGTTGTCTGCAACAGCGGTAGAGAAGCAACAGGATGCCGATCTGCATTCATGGCTGATTGATTTTGAAGGTTGTCGATTGATGCTGCGCGCTGAGCACTACAGTGAATGTGTGTGGCTAGAAGCGTTGGGCGAAGGTCAGAGTAAAGAAGAACTGGATTTTATTGCCGCCTTGTTAGCTCGCGGAGTTCCCTGTTCTCGATAAATAAACTGTTGATGGTTGCGAACGGGTAGCAAACGCAAACACGCATAAATCCATCCTTGGAGATCCTATTTGCCGTCCATGGCAAATAGGGTTTGCTTATTGATAGCCGTTCACTTTAATGCGCAGTCTAAAATCAGCGAGAATTATTCCTCGCCAATAAACCCGCCTGTCTGATGTGTCCACAACTGAGCGTATACCCCATTTTGAGCAAGTAGCTCTTGGTGTGAACCTTGTTCGATGATTTCACCTTTATCCATCACGATCAGGCGATCCATGGCTGCAATGGTTGATAGTCGGTGCGCGATGGCAATAACCGTTTTGCCTTCCATCAGCACTTCAAGGTTCTCTTGAATCGCAGATTCCACTTCTGAGTCCAATGCGGATGTTGCTTCATCCATAATCAGTATCGGTGCGTTTTTCAGTAGTACACGCGCAATGGCAATACGCTGACGCTGACCTCCAGAGAGCTTCACTCCTCGCTCACCTACTTCCACATCGTAACCCGTGCGACCTTGTTCATCTTTTAAATCAATAATGAAATCATGAGCATGTGCTTGCTTGGCTGCGCAGATAAGAGCCTCTTCATCGGCGTTTGGATCGCCATAAAGAATATTTTCACGAATCGAACGGTGCAGAAGTGAAGTATCTTGCGTGATCATACCGATTTGTTGACGCAGAGATTCCTGTGTCACCGCCGCGATGTTTTGACCATCAATAGAAATTGTGCCGGACTGAACATCGTAAAAGCGCAATAGCAAGTTAACCAAACTCGATTTACCGGCACCTGAACGACCAACAATCCCGACTTTCTCACCCGGTTTTAAATCAAGATTCAAAGATTGGAAAACGGGTTTATCTTCGCTGTAATGGAAATCGACCTGGTTAAATTCGACTTTGCCTTGTGTCACTGTTAGTTCTGGCGCATTAGCAACGTCTTTAATCTCAACATCACTGGAGATGGTGTTCATACCATCGACAACCGTACCGATGTTTTCAAACAGCGCACTTACTTCCCACATGATCCACTTAGACATACCCTGAACGCGCAACGCGATACTAATCGCAACCGCAATCACACCAACGGTAACTGCGTTATCCAACCAAAGGTTGATGGATAGAGCTGCAATGGAAAACAGCAACAAGTAGTTAATAGCATCCACGCTAAATAGCAGGCACGTCACCATGCGCATCTGTTTATAAACGGTTTTCAAAAACAGCTTCATGCTGCTTTCGGCATAATCCATTTCACGTTGCGAATGGGAAAATAGCTTTACTGTCGTGATATTGGTGTAGCTATCGACGATGCGGCCTGTCATTACGGAGCGAGCATCCGCTTGTTCGGTGGCAACTTGCTTCATTTTTGGAATGAAGTAGAGCTGAATGAGGATGTAGGTAATTAACCAAATCAAAATAGGCAGCATCAGCACCATATCGGACTCGCCCATCATCCAAATCATCGAAACAAAATAGACCGAGATGTACA
The DNA here is from genome assembly GCF_037162405.1 of Vibrio sp. Hal054. Lineage (NCBI taxonomy): Bacteria > Pseudomonadati > Pseudomonadota > Gammaproteobacteria > Vibrionales > Vibrionaceae > Vibrio > Vibrio sp. Hal054. The sequence continues at coordinate 3,390,031 of NZ_JARLUT010000001.1, forward strand.
CCAGTACGTCGACCATCTTCATTACGGTTTCACGCACAGAAAGAGCACTTTGCATCACTTTAGTGGCAACACGCCCTGAGAAATCTTTCTGAAAGAAGCCCACGCTTTGTTTGAGCATGTAGCGGTGCACTAACCAGCGAATCGACATCGGATAATTGCCGAGCAATGTTTGATGCATGATGTTGGAGTGCAGAAATGCCAGCAACGGCATCACTAATGCGACAAGAATCGCCATCGACCAGAGGCGGCCGCTTTGGTCTGCCCAAAAAGTCTCTGGTTTTTGGCTGCTGAGAATATCAACCAACTCCCCCATATAACGCAGAAGCGTCACTTCAGCGATAGCAACACAGGCACTGAGTAGCGACATAATCAGTAATGGTTTTTCAAAACCACGAGTGTAATGACGGCAAAAAGCAAACAAGGTTTTTGGCGGCTTTTGAGGTTCTTCTCTGGGAAATGCCTCGGTAAGTTTTTCAAACCATTGGAACATGTTTTATTTGACCTATATTAATGAAATTGAGATTGCTTCGTATTTGCACTTCCAATTATGGTATTTATCAGTAAAATGCCGTACGCATAATAATGATAATCAAAACTATTCTCAAATTTTTACATCAGGGGTTCCAATCATGGTAACGACACGCCCAACTAGACTCGGACAAGCAATCCGCACCGCGCTTTGTTTTAGCTTGGCGCCATTCTCACTTCTTACTAGTCAAAGCGTATTGGCAGAAGAGGTTGTTCAAAAAGATTCTCAAGCAGTAGAAACCATTGTGGTTACTGCTTCTGCGCTGAAAGTTGATACACCAGCGCAAGAGACGCCGAAATCTGTTTCTGTGGTAACAGAACAAGACTTGGTCAATCGCGCGCCTCAAAAACTGGATGAGGCACTTCGCTATACCTCTGGCGTAGCGGCTCAACCGTATGGTGCAGATAACGATACTGACTGGATTAAAGTTCGTGGTTTTGATGCCGCGACCTATCTAGATGGAAGCCGTTTATTCAAAAACAGTTACTACACTTGGTTGCTTGAGCCCTATGGTTTAGAAAAAGTTGAAGTACTTAAAGGCCCTGCATCAATCCTTTATGGTGAAGCGCCTCCGGGTGGGGTGGTGAATGCTGTGCAGAAGAAACCGACAGATGTCCCTCAAGGTGATGTAGGTGTTCAAGTCGGTAACAACAGTCTTCGTACTTTATCTTTGGATATTTCTGACTATGCAAACGAAGATGGTTCTGTACGCTACCGTTTAGTCGGCCTAATGAAAGAGAATGATGGTGAGCTAAACGGAACCGAAAGCCGTCGTTTTTATCTTGCTCCAAGTCTGGCTATCGATATTTCCGAGCGTACCCATTTAACCTTGCTGACTAGCTACTTAGAAGATAGTGGTATTCCAACTAACCCGTTTTTCCCTGCCGCAGGGACTTTAACGGATTCAAATTTTGGTTCTATTGATCCATCAACCAACTTGGGACAGCCTGATTACGATAAATATGAGCGTAAGCAAGTGTCTGCGGTATACATTCTTGAGCATGAATTAAATGATGAATGGGCGCTGACGCAGACGTTTAACTACGGATACAACGAGCTGTATCTGCGCAGCAGTTATTCATTTATGAACTCAGATCCAAGTACAGATACTTTATATCAAGGTCTGGTTTTTCGTGACGGAAAAACAGAAAGCTTTAGCTTGGATAACAATGCCATTGCTAAGTGGGAATCATCACGCATTGCCAACACAGTTTTACTCGGTTTAGAACTGCAGCATCATAATACTGATGGTGTTGAAGCTGATAACTATAGCTTTGGTAGTATTAACCCATTTAATCCGGTTTACGGCAACTACACAGCGATTGACGAATCTGCAGCAGCAGATCGTGATATTACCAAGCAACAAGCCAGTTTATACGGTCAATATCAAATCAAGTTTGATAGCCAGTGGATTGCTTCAATCGGTGGTCGTTTTGACTGGGTTAAAACGGATAACGAGAGCGTTTCGAATTCTCAGCGTGAAAGCCGTAATGATTCAGAGTTTTCGCTAGATGCCGGTGTAATGTATATCTCTAGCGTGGGGCTTTCTCCTTATGTGAGTTACTCACAATCATTTGATGTATTGAGCACAATCGATAGTGCGACTGGAGATTTATATAAACCATTGAAGGGTGACCAAGCTGAGGTTGGTATTAAATACGAACCAAGTTTTTACAATGGTTATATTAATTTGGCGTTGTTTGATATGACGCAAAAGAACGCTTTAGTTACTAATCCAACGACTTATGTGGCGACTCAAACCGGTGAAGTCACTTCTCACGGTGTTGAAATTGAAACGACAGGATACCTAACGGATAGTCTGAAGCTAACTGCGAGCTATACATACACTAAAGCCGAAACTGATGAAACGTCAGGAAAAGGAACGAAACAAGCTGCTTTGATACCTGAACATATGGCTTCTGCATGGTTAGACTTTGATGCAAACAAAGTGGGACTTGAAGGTTGGAAATTTGGCTCTGGTATTCGTTATATCGGTGAGTCAAAAGATAACCCTAAATCGAGTGACTTAACGGTTCCAAGTGTTACGCTAGTCGATATGATGGCGTCTTACGACATAACGAAGGCTTGGCAAGCACAGTTAAATGTTAATAACCTATTTGATAAAGAATACATCTCAGGTTGTGACTATTGGTGCTACTACGGTCAGTCTCGTAGTGTTGTGCTAAGCGCGAATTACCGTTGGTAATCCTTTTAAACTCACTCTCTTAAGGGAGTGAGTTTTTTTGTTTGTTTTATTCCTGCTTCTGCAGGATTTGTTGTTTGAGAATTCCCAGAATCAGGGAGAGAGAGATGTATCACTTACAAGGGGTTGAAATGGTACGAGGTGGGCGAACCATCTTGTCTGTGGATTCACTGAACATACCCACCAATGAGTTAACGGTTGTGCTCGGACACAATGGTTCAGGCAAGTCGACTTTAGTCAGCCTTTTGTCTGGTCAGCAAGCGCCCGACAAAGGTTTCGTTGAGTTAAATGGACAATCTCTCTCATCTTTAGCCGCAAAAGAGTTAGCGAAATCTGTCGCGTTTCTTCCACAAAAGTTGCCTACCTCTGCGGGCTTAACGGTTCGTGAGTTGGTTCGTTTAGGACGTTTTCCTTGGCGTGGTGCTCTTGGGCGCTGGAAAACCGAAGATGAAACCATTATTGATGAGTCGATTGCCAAAACAGGAGTTACGGATTTTGCTCATACGCTTGCGGATGAACTGTCTGGAGGTGAGCGCCAAAGAGCTTGGGTTGCGATGTTGCTTGCGCAGCAATCGCCCGTTCTGATTCTTGATGAACCCACTTCAGCGCTAGACGTACATCATCAATATCAATTGATGGCTCTATTGGCTGAATTAAATCAAACACAAGGTTGTGGAATCATAGTGATTCTTCATGATCTGAATTTGGCTCTGCGTTATGCCACTCATATTGTGGCGCTAAAACAAGGGCGAATAGCTTTTGAAGGTGCGGCGGAATTGCTGCTTGATGAGCAGCGACTATCAGAGCTTTATCATTCTCCCATCAGATTGATTGAACACCCGCAGCCTGCTGCTGAATCTAAAACCAATAAGGTCGCCATCGTATGTGCTTAAAAACCCTAAAAAAGGCATCTCAAAGCCTAGTTGTACTCTTCAGTTTATTGCTCTGTGGTCAGGCAGTGGCTGACATTCATATTCAAGACAGCCGTGGCGAACAAGTCTTTTCCCAATCACCTCAACGTGTCGTTGTGTTGAACTGGGATTTACTTGAACAGGTTTTAGAACTTGATATCACACCAGTCGGTGCGCCAAATTTACCTTCATATACTGAGTGGGTTTCTCAGCCTGCGATCCCTGCTGGCGTTGAAGATATTGGTACTCGCGCCGAGCCTAATCTCGATAAAATTTCAGCGTTAAAACCGGATGTGATTATTGCTGCTTCTCCACAGAAGGATCTGATTCCGACTCTTGAACGTATTGCTCCGGTTGTTTATCTGTCCAACTATGGTCAGCAAGACCAGTCAGCTCAAGTGGCTATTGAGCAATTCAAAACATTGGCGGTGTTATTTGGTAAGCAAGAATTAGCACAGCAGAAGCTAGATGCAATGAGTGAGCGATTTAAGCAATTAAGCACATCGTTACATCAGGCATTCGGCGAAGAACTGCCATCAGTTGTCGCAATGCGTTTTGCCAGTAATACGTCTGTGTTTTTGTATGGTGACAACTCTGGCACTCAATACGTAATTGAACAGTTAGGCTTAAAAGCGGCGTTGCCTCAGCCCGCCACACCCTGGGGTATCGTTCAAAAACGCTTGAATGAATTACAGAACGTGAAAGATGGGTATGTGCTCTATATCTTGCCATTCCCAGAACAAGAGAAGCTCAATAAATCCATGTTGTGGAAGGCGATGCCTTTTGTCCGTAGCGGTAAGGTGAATGCGGTTCGTACCGTATGGAGTTACGGCGGTGCTATGTCACTGCTTTACACGGCTGAAGCATTGACTGAAAGCTTGCTTGAGGTTGCGCCAAAGTCATGAGGTTTGGTCATTTAAACCTGCTTGGTTTATTGGTGCTGCTGGCGGCAGTGTTCAGTTTGCAGATCGGCAACGAACTAAGTTTGTCGATGCAATGGAGTCTCGCAACCTTAGCCACTGAAGCGCAAGAGTTTGCGGACTTCAATTTTTTCTATGCCCAATTGCCAAGGGCAGCTATCACTATTCTCGTCGGCGCGATGTTAGGTCTGGTGGGTAGCCTAATGCAGCAGCTGACTCAGAACACGCTGACTTCACCACTGACTTTGGGCACATCTTCCGGTGCTTGGCTGGCATTAATCGTCGTTAATATCTGGTTTCCAGACTTAATTTCCGATTACAGTGCGCTTGCAGCAATGGTCGGTGCGTTGTGTGCATTTGGTGTAATCGTATTAATTACGGGCGTTAACAATATGACCGGCTTGCCTTTAGTGGTGTCCGGCATGGTCGTGAATATCCTTCTTGGTTCTATTGCCACCGCGATCATTTTGCTTAATGAACAGTTCGCTCAAAACGTATTTATGTGGGGAGCTGGTGATTTAGCGCAGAATGGTTGGGAATGGCTAGAGTGGTTACTTCCGCGTTTAGCTATCTCAATTCCGCTACTTATCGTAGCGCCCAGAATTCTGACTTTGATGAGATTAGGTCATCAGGGTGCTGCCGCTCGTGGTCTGGCAGTGATTCCTGCGTTCTTGTTATTGATGATGGCGGGCATCTGGTTGGTTTCAGCATCTATTACTGCGGTAGGGGTGATTGGCTTTATCGGTTTATTAACGCCAAACATTGCTCGCGCGATGGGGGCAAGAACGCCAAAGATGGAGCTTTATTCGAGCATGTTGCTTGGTGCTTTGCTGTTGCTGTGTACCGACATGCTTTCTATGTGGTTAAGCTTATGGACGGCGGAAGTAGTACCGAGTGGTATCACGACTGCTGCGATTGGTGCTCCTGCGTTAATCTGGTTTAGCCGTCGTCAGTTAAAAGCACAAGACACGCTGTCTATCAGCTTGCCTCATCATCGCAGTAATGTGAGTACCGTCAGTGTTTCGCTTCTTGTTTTCGCTTTTGTTGTGGCGATAGCGCTACACAGTTTTTTGCAAGTGAGCGAGAACAGTTGGAGTTGGATCATCCCAAATGAATACCAATGGCAGCTGCGTTGGCCTCGTGCGTTAACGGCTTTATTTGCTGGTATTGGTCTGGCGATTGCAGGAACGATTCTGCAACGTTTGATTTATAACCCGTTGGCAAGCCCAGACATTCTTGGTGTCTCTTCCGGAGCGACATTTGCTTTAGTATTTGCCAGTTTGTTTCTTGGTCAATCAATGTTGAACACCAACTGGGCAACGGCACTGTTGGGCAGTGTGATTGTGTTGATTGCTCTGTTGGTGTTAGGTAAGCGCCACCAGTACGCGCCTTCTAGTTTAATTCTGACAGGTATTGCGATTACAGCATTGCTCGAAGCCTTGGTGCAGTTCTGTCTTTCAAAAGGCACAGCGGGCAGTTATCAAATCTTACTGTGGCTAGCTGGCTCGACGTATCGAGTCACTTCCTCACAAAGCCTCTACTTGGCTGTCGGCGTTGTCGGATTGTCCTGCTTTGCTTTGCTGACGTCACGCTGGCTAACTTTGATCTCTATTGGACGCAGTTTTGCCGGTGCGCGAGGGTTAAGTCCTCAAACGGCCAGTTTAGTTCTGCTGATTGTTGTGGCTCTATTATGTGCCTTGGTGACCGCAACAATGGGGCCCGTCTCTTTCGTTGGCCTAATTGCACCACATATGGCAATGATGCTGGGAGCGCAGAAAGCAAAACAGCAACTCTTGATGGCAAGCTTCGTGGGTGGTTCGTTAATGTTATGGGCGGACTGGTTGGGGCAAGTGATGTTGTATCCAATGCAGATTGCGGCGGGAACTATCGTTGCTATTCTCGGAGGAAGTTATTTCTTGTTGCTGTTAGTTTTCAGCAGAACGAAATAAAAAAGAAAAGAGCCCGTTCGGGCTCTTGTTACATCATATGTTTGCGACGAATATCGAGTAGGGCGAAGATGCCGAAAATCAGTATCGACCATTTTTCCCAACTGCTGGTTTTTACTTTGTCACCAAATGCGCCAACAAAAATCAGCATTTGTAGACCATGCATCATGAACAGGAAGGCGGTCATGATGTAAAGCGCGATAGCCGCTTTGCCGGGAAACGGCATAACAATGTTGAGAAGCAAAACAAGCCAAACAAATGCAATCGCAGCTTTCGCTAATACTAATAGAGCTTTCATTCTGTGGTCCTTTCAAACAGTCGGTAACATACTTGGCCAGCACTTTTTTCTCGGTATAGCTGCCAGCTTTCTGGTAATTCAGGTAACGATAATTCTTTTTCGGTCTCTATGTAAATCATCGCGTTATCAGCAAGCCACCCATTCTGCTCAAGCAGTTGTAGTGTTTCATCTAACAAGCCTTTACGAAATGGCGGGTCGATGAAAACAACATCAAAAGGGGAGCCACTCTGCTTTAAGTATGCGAGAGAGTCAGTATTAATCGCTTCAATATTGGTTGCTTTCAATGTGGCGATGTTCGTTTTCAACTGATTGAATGCCTGAGCGTTCATCTCCAGCATGGTGACACTTTCAGCCTGGCGCGATGCACACTCAAAACCTAAACCGCCCGATCCTGCGAACAGGTCAAGGCATTTGGCATTTGGTACATCTTGAGCAATCCAGTTAAATAAGGTTTCTTTGACTCTGTCTGTGGTTGGGCGTAAGCCTTCAGCATCGTGAACGGGTAGTTTTCTTCCGCGCCATAAGCCGCTGATAATTCGAACTTGCCCACTTGGAGCACGATTTTGTGATGGGTTTTGTTGGCGACGTCTTACCATAGATTTTTTGACCGCTAATTAAGTGTTATTATACCCCAGTAACCTCAAGATGCTTGCTCTGAACTCGTTGATGAAGCTCTGAATTCTGCATCTTGAGGTCACTTGGGTATATAGCCAACCTTTCAGTAATAATACTTTTGCTGAAGATAAGCATTCATAAATATGGCAAAGTTTACCAAGTGAAGAAGAAAGTTATCACTGCTTTGTCATTTTTCTTTTCTTTTTAGGGATAATTCTTTAAGAAAAGAGTCATAGTTTAGAAAAATAATCGGACAAGAAAATCTAGGATATCCTCAGATGACGGAAAAAAAGAAGCGTGGCTTACTGTCATGGCTTGGCTTTGGTGATGAAGAACCAAGCCAAACAAAAGCAACCGAAGAACAAGTAGAACAAACAAAACCAGAACAAACGGTTGAAGAGCCGGTCGAGGAAGTCGAGACTGAAAAAGCAGAAGCAGAAGCAGAAGCAGAAGCAGAAGCAGAAGCAGAAGCAGAAGCAGAAGCAGAAGCAGAAGTTATTGAGGAACCTCAAGCGAAAGAGCCTCGAATTCAAGAACAGGAAAAGCCAACAGAGAGCTTCTTTGCGCGTCTGAAACGCAGCTTAAGCCGCACTAAAGCGAATATTGGTGCCGGTTTCTTTGGTTTATTCAAAGGCAAAAAAATCGATAGTGATTTGTTTGAAGAGTTAGAAGAACAGCTATTGATTGCGGATGTGGGTATGGATACCACATTGAAAATCATCGAAAACCTGACAGAAAAAGCATCTCGCCAGCAACTAAAAGACGGTGAAGCGCTGTACGATCTGTTGAAAGGTGAGTTGGCAGAAATTCTGTCGACCGTTGAACAGCCTTTGGTTGTTGATACCGCAAAAACGCCGTACGTGATCTTAATGGTTGGTGTAAACGGTGTCGGTAAAACCACAACAATCGGTAAACTGGCTAAGCAGTTCCAGTCTCAAGGTAAGAAAGTGATGCTGGCTGCGGGTGACACATTCCGAGCAGCAGCTGTTGAACAGTTACAAGTATGGGGTGAGCGCAATAATGTTCCTGTTATTGCTCAACATACTGGCGCAGACAGTGCGTCCGTGATTTACGATGCGATTGAAGCTGCGAAAGCGCGTGGTGTGGATGTGGTTATCGCTGATACGGCAGGTCGTTTACAAAACAAATCCAACCTGATGGAAGAGCTGCGTAAAATCGTTCGCGTAATGAAGAAAATCGACGATTCAGCGCCGCATGAAATTATGCTGACGTTGGATGCGGGTACTGGTCAAAATGCGATTAGCCAAGCGAAACTGTTCAGTGATGTTGCACCAATCACAGGTATTACTCTGACCAAACTGGATGGTACTGCAAAAGGCGGTGTGATTTTCGCAATTGCTGATCAGTTCCAAATTCCGATTCGCTTTATCGGTGTTGGTGAAGGCATTGAAGATCTGCGTCCATTCGAAACGCAAGAATTCATCGACGCGCTGTTTAGTCGCGAAGAGTAATAACCCAAAGTAAAACGAACAGTAACATACCCTAGAGAGATACTTATTTAGGTATCTCGCTGCAAAAAAGGAATGATGCGTGATCAAGTTTCAACAGGTGAGCAAGGTATATCGAGGCGGGCGACAAGCTCTGCAGAAAGTCGATTTTCATTTACGTCGTGGTGAGATGACCTTTCTGGGCGGACACTCTGGCGCAGGTAAGAGTACTTTGCTTAAGCTCATTTGCGCTATTGAGCGACCTACTGACGGCAAAATCAGTTTTAACGGCCATGACGTCACACGTATTCCAAACAAAGATATTCCTTTTTTGCGTCGTAATATTGGCATTGTTTTCCAAGATCACCGCCTTTTGATGGACAGAACCGTGTTTGACAACGTTGCGTTGCCGATGCGAATTGAGTCTATCTCTGAAAACGATATTAAACGACGAGTTTCGGCCGCGTTAGATAAAACCGGTTTGTTGGATAAAGCTCGTTGTTTACCGAGCCAGTTATCGGGTGGTGAGCAGCAACGCGTTGGTATTGCTCGTGCTGTGGTGAATCGGCCTACTCTACTATTAGCCGATGAACCTACGGGTAACTTGGACCCAGAACTATCGACTCGTATCCTGCATCTGTTTGAAGAGTTTAATCGAGCAGGAGTGACCATTTTACTGGCAACCCACGATCATAACTTAGTGAATTCTCGCCCTCAGTATCGCCACTTAGAGTTAAATCAGGGCTTTTTAAGTGAGGTTGAAGATTATGGCCGTTAATCCTAAAAACAAAAAAACGACCAAAGCTCGTGATGCAAAAAGAGTGAAAACCGATAGCTTTTTGACTATTCATATCAAACAAGCCAAAGCGTCTTTCTCCAGCCTGTGGCATCGCCCTATGGGTAATGTTCTCACATTGGCTGTTATCTCTATGGCATTGACCCTACCAGCGTGTATGTATTTGCTGAGCAAGAATATTGCGTCTGTGGCAGACAATGTAGCGAGCCCTTCTCAAATCAGTGTTTACATAAAAGAAGATACGCCTGAGCCAAGAATTATGGTGTTGAAAGACGAAATCGAAAGCCGTGCTGAAGTGGAGAAAGTCGATTATATCTCTCCACAACAAGGTCTTGAAGATTTGAGTCAGCATTCAGGTTTCGACCAAGCTATCAGCCTGCTTGATGAATATTCACTGCCGGGTGTGCTGATTGTTTCTCCAAACGTGGAAACGGACCAGGAAATAAAGGCGATTGCTGATTCCATCCGTGGTCAGGAAGGGGTAACAGACGTACGTTTAGACGAAGACTGGCTAGCTCGATTGGATGCTATTCGTAATTTAGCGACGATTGTGGTTATCAGCTTGTCATTATTAATGCTGGCTTCTGTGTTTTTGATTATCGGCAACACACTCCGTTTTAACGTTCAGGCCAACAAAGAAGAAATTCAGACTATGAAGCTGATTGGTGCGACCGATAGCTTTATTCTACGTCCTTATTTATACGTCGGTATGTGGTTTGGTGTTTTGGGAGCTATATCGGCTTGGCTACTAACAGCCTTTATCACCATAGTGCTGAATGGGGCGGTGGAAGATTTAGCTAAGTTGTACGACAGCCAGTTCCGGTTAATCGGTTTAAATTGGGATGAATCTTTACTACTGCTTATGCTGGGAACGGCTTTAGGTTGTATCGCGGCGAAAAGCGCAGCCCAACGCCACTTAAAAGAAATTGAACCTGTGTAGCGAATCCTTGTCTTTATTAGGTTAAAACAATATTTGAGTGGCTAGTTGACTTGTCACTAACATTTGTTTATGCATAATAACCAATCGGTCTTGAATACTGTTCATTTTGGGTTCAAGATTGTTAGATTAAATTGGCTCCAGATCAGAGATTGATGAGGAATTGAATGACTAAGTCAACATATCAATTAGCGCTTGTTTCGCAAGATAGCTTAGATAGTTATATCCGCACAGCGAACAGTTATCCTATGCTGACCGCAGAGGAAGAGCGTGAGCTTGCTGAGAAGTTGCATTATGAAGGTGATATTGAAGCGGCTAAAGGCTTGATTCTGTCACACCTTCGTTTCGTTGTTCACGTTGCTCGTGGTTATTCTGGCTACGGCTTGCCATTAGCGGATCTTGTTCAGGAAGGTAACATTGGTCTGATGAAAGCGGTAAAACGCTTTAATCCTGAAGTGGGTGTAAGACTGGTATCTTTCGCGGTTCACTGGATCAAGGCTGAAATCCACGAGTACGTATTACGTAACTGGCGTATCGTGAAGATTGCGACGACAAAAGCGCAACGTAAACTTTTCTTCAATCTACGTAAGTCGAAAAAGCGTTTAGGTTGGTTTAACAACGGTGAAGTAGAAACTGTTGCTCGTGAACTGGGTGTAGAGCCTTCAGAAGTTCGTGAAATGGAATCTCGCTTAGCGGCACAAGATGCAACGTTTGAGTTTTCTGCTGATGACGATGACAACAGCAACTCTTATGCGGCACCAATGTTATATCTGGAAGACAAGCATTCAGATTTAGCCGACAACCTAGAAGAGCAGAACTGGGAAAAACATACGACAAAACGTCTGAGTCTTGCTTTAGCAACTCTTGATGAGCGTAGTCAACATATCGTGCGTTCGCGTTGGTTGGATGATCAAAAATCAACCCTTCAGGAACTGGCCGATATGTATGAAGTATCTGCTGAGCGTATTCGTCAGTTAGAAAAGAATGCGATGAAGAAATTAAAAGAAGCGGTAGGCGAGTTGTAATTCCCCTAACCATTCTGTAAATACCAAAAAACCGAGGTCTGTTGATCTCGGTTTTTTTATGCCGGATCGAAAAGACCTTTCAATTGAACATGGGAAACTGTGGATAAGTCTGTGGTAAATTTATTTACTGACTGTCATCAAGTAGGGTAAATAAAGGTATGAACGCTGTTTTTTATTTGGGGATACTTTTAGATCTACACACAGAAAGAGCAGGATCATCACTAGATGTTGTGGATCGATCTTGAGAAAAACACTTTATCACCGCAATCCACAGGATTATCCACAGTTGATGAACAAATGATCGCTGGTGGATAACCTTACTCAGCCCATGTACTTGTCATTCTCTGGATAGGTTACAATGGCGCTGAAAAAATATTACTAAAGTGAGAGTAAATCATGGACCAATTTCAGCACATTGATGTAGCGGGCGCTCAAACCCTCATCGAACAGAAGAATGCCAAGTTAGTGGATATCAGAGATCCCCAGTCGTTTGCTGTTGCACACGCAAAAACGGCATTCCATTTAACCAATGACAGCATCGTTTCATTCATGGAAGAGGCTGAATTTGATCAGCCTGTTTTGGTTATGTGCTATCACGGAATTAGTAGCCAGGGTGCCGCCCAATACTTGGTTAACCAAGGCTTTGAACAGGTGTATAGTGTGGATGGTGGTTTTGAAGCTTGGCATCGTGCCAACTTACCTGTCGAAGCGAGTTAGAGAAACAGATGATTAGATTGATCACTTTAAATAACCCTCGAATGGCGCAAGCATTTATTGATTACATGGCGTCACGGCAGATAGAGATAAAAATGACGTCAGAGGGAAGTGGTCAATTTGCCTTGTGGTTGATGGAAGACGAACATCAACTGGAAGTGGAAAACGAAATAGAGCTATTCCTAGCCAATCCCAACGACGGTAAGTATCAGGCAGCCTCTTGGGATATGGCAGAAAGTCGTAAACCTCAATTCCAATACCACTCACCCAGCATGATGGCAATGCTAAAAGCCAAAGCGGGCCCATTAACGTTATCCATCATGACAGTCTGTGTTGTTATCTTTGTTCTACAGCAAATAGGGATGACGGATGCTGTTTTTTCCGCATTACATTTCCCTGCAGAAAGCGGCCAACAGTGGCAGTTGTGGCGCTGGGTAAGTCATGCACTACTGCATTTTTCCGTCTTACACATAGTGTTTAACTTGCTGTGGTGGTGGCAATTTGGTGGAGATATCGAAAAACGCTTGGGCAGCTTTAAGTTATTGCAGATTTTTTTAGTCTCTTCTGCTTTTTCCGGTGCAGGACAGTATTGGGTAGAAGGCGCTAATTTTGGTGGCCTATCAGGTGTGGTTTACGCTTTAGTCGGTTATTTATGGATGCTGGGCTGGCGAGCACCTCAGATGGGGCTAGGCATTCAGAAGCCACTGGTTGTGTTTATGCTGGTTTGGTTAGTGCTTGGTTTTGTGCAGCCCTTTATGGCGATTGCCAACAGCGCTCACTTAGCCGGCTTGGCAGTTGGTGTCCTACTAGGGCTCAATGATGCGAATCGATACTCTCTGAAGAAACAAAAAAACGGCTCATAAGCCGTTTTTTTCTAAGGGATAATTCACTACTGGTATAGATATTTTGTGAACAACAGGTCGGCGATGATAGTGCGTCCTGTTTCTGGCAGCAGTGTATTGTTCAGCTGTTCTACTAGGGTTTTACGAAGATCTTCACGGCCAGCTAATGACTTAATCACATCTTCGTTTTGTTTACCCAATAGCTCGACAACCGCATCTCTAATTAAAGGCTGGTGTTTTTCTATCAGTGGTAAATCGGCGCTGTTGCTCACCATGACATCAATACGCACTTGGATATACCCCAGCTTCTTACCCTTGGTGTAGAAATTTGTGGTCACATCCGGCTCAAGAGTGAAATAAGCCAGTTTTGGTGCTTCTTCATCAGCAATAACCAAACTGGAAAACAAAAGGCCAAATGCGAGTATTATCGGAGATAGGTATTTTCTAAGCATATGTCTATTAATTCTTTTCTCTGTTCAAGATACTCGAACCGCCCGAGTCTTGTTACAATAGAGCATCTTTTTGTAAATAAAAATACTCTATTAGGTTTCATGTCCTTGGTTTGAGACCATGAGCGGACTTTCTTTCGAGACTACTGCTCGCTGTATTGAATATTAGTATGAATCAATCAATTTCGCTGTACCTGACTGCTTTAAGCCAAGTGAACTGGTTATCGCCAGACGAATTCACATTTCCAGATCCTAATGCAAAAGCTTGGTTGCTAGAGCAGGGGTCACTTTCTCGTCGATTATCGGACAACTGTCAACAACTGACGGTTGAGCTGTTGCACAACCAGTGGGTGGAATCTTCGTTTCTGGACAAGAGCGAATCTGAACTGTTGCCAACAGAACCGTGTCTTTTGCGAAAAGTCATTCTACAAGGAGATGGTAAGCCTTGGATAGTCGGAAGAACATTGATTCCAAAATCATCAGTTCAGGATCAATCGCATAATCTTGAACTACAAGGTGAAATACCACTTGGACTGACAGTATTCAGTGCTGATAATGTTAAGCGCGATGAGTTGTTGGTGGGGTGGGCTGAAACACCAGATGGCTTGCTTTTAGCGCGACGTTCACGTTTATGGATGAACAATAAACCTATGTTAGTGGCTGAATTATTTCTGAGTGATTCCCCTGCTTATTTTTTCTAAGGAGCAAGTATAAATGAGCGCTGTAAAGGCAAAGGCGTATTGGCAGCTAATGCGAATGGATCGTCCTATTGGTTCATTACTGCTTCTGTGGCCTACCATCTGGGCACTTATTTTATCGGCTCAAGGTTTTCCAGACATCAAGGTTCTTATCGTATTCGTCTTAGGTGTCTTTATGATGCGTTCGGCTGGATGTGTGATCAATGATTTCGCCGATCGAAAAGTCGATGGGCATGTAAAGCGCACTTCGCAGCGTCCTTTACCATCAGGAAAAGTGTCAGCAAAAGAGGCGGTGATTTTGTTCCTCGCGTTATCTATTGCGTCGTTTCTGTTGGTATTGACCATGAATCCGTTGACAGTTCAGCTTTCCTTCGCGGGTTTAGTGCTTGCCTTCATCTATCCCTTTATGAAGCGATTTACTCACTTGCCTCAGCTGTTTCTGGGTTTAGCCTTCAGTTGGTCTATCCCGATGGCATGGGCTGCACAGGCTAATGAACTGCCGTTAATTGTCTGGTTTGTTTTTGCGATTAATGTGGTGTGGACCGTTGCTTACGACACCCAATATGCCATGGTCGATAGAGATGATGATTTGGTCATTGGCATAAAGTCGACAGCCATTCTCTTTGGCCGGTATGACAAAATGATCATCGGTGGCTTACAGCTTATGACGATTGCGATGCTGATTATGTTAGGCAATTATTATCAGCTTGGAGCGAGCTATTATTGGGGCTTGCTTGTGGCTGGCGGGTTGTTCGTTTATCAGCAGCATTTGATTCGTCATCGAGAAAGACAGCCTTGTTTTCAGGCATTCTTAAACAACAACTATGTGGGCATGGTTGTTGCGGCTGGATTGCTGATTTCACACTTCTGATTCAAAAACAAAAGGCATCCATTGGATGCCTTTTTTATCTTCGCTATTTTTATTTCACAAGATGCTGGTCGTATTGATAAATACTTTCTTGAATGGTCAGCCTTACTTCTGGATAAAGCATGCCGTATAACTTTTTAGCCAGACGTTTTGTCTGCTCAACGTTACATTCACCATCATTGTCTAAATAGCCTTCTGATTTCAACGTTACAAACAGTGCTGAGAACACTCCTTTGTCGAAGAACTCTGGTGCGTTAATACCGTGCAGACGACCGAGACGCTGAGCAATCTCTTGGCTCTTCGCTTCTAAATCTGACTTACCAAGTTCTGGGTTCTCTACCAGCAAGTTCAGAGCAATCGCATAACGTTGCAGTGTTTCTGAAATCGTGCGACCTAGCAGCATCAACACTTGGGTTTTCGCTTGGTTAATCGTAACCATACCATCATTAATTGAGATTAAATCTTGGCGTTGCAACTCATCCAAATAGTGTGTCACTTTCTCAGCTAACTGCTCGCTATCAAGACTTAGGAAAAGCTCTTGTTTCAAGAACGGGTAGATAAGCGCAACATTTTCCTGAATTTTCTCTACGCTGAGTTTCTGCTGACGAATCAGCATTTGAGCAATCAAAGACGGCAGTGCAAGTAAGTGAATGATATTGTTGCGATAGTAAGTCATCAGAATCGACTGGTTACGATCTAAAGAAATAATGTCGCCCATGGTATCGGACTCAATCACAAACTTGTCGAGCGATTCGGCGTGATTCACCAAGCTTTCGGCATTGTCATCAGGAATCGTAGAAGTGTTGGAATAAGGAACATTGCGCAGAATGTTCAAGTAGCAATCAATCTGGTTGATCAGTGTGTCTCTCGATAGAGCACGTTGACGAGAAGCAAGTAGAGCCGTTGCACACAACGTTAGCGCGTTAGTAGCTGCTGCGTCGTTAATGTGCGTCATCATCTTAGTCGCAAGTTTGTTCACCACAGGGTTCATCCACTGTGGTTTCGTTGCTCCGATAGGGTCGATATCTTGAGTCCAAGTCGGTACTTGCTCATTCAAGAATTGGTTCAATGGAATTGGCTCACCAAAGTTCACATAACCTTTACCGAAGTTACGCAGTTTACGAATAGTACGCAGTACTAAACCCGCGTTCTCTTTCTCTTTTTGCTTACCGCGCAGTTCTTTGGCGTACGTGCTGACTTCCATTACGTGCTCGTAACCAATGTAGACAGGCACAAGTGTTACCGGGCGATTTAATCCGCGCAGCATCGCTTGAATGGTCATCGCCAGCATGCCTGTTTTCGCAGTCAACAGACGCCCCGTGCGTGAACGGCCGCCTTCACTGAAATATTCAACCGAGTAACCTTTAGAAAACAACTCAGCTAGGTATTCACGGAAAATGGTGGAATACAGCTTGTTGCCTTTAAAACTGCGACGTAAGAAGAATGCTCCGCCACGGCGGAATATAGGACCTGCTGGGAAGAAGTTTAGGTTGATGCCCGCAGCAATATGAGGGGGTACTAAGCCTTCGTTGTACAACACGTAAGACAGAAGTAAGTAGTCCATGTGACTGCGGTGACAAGGCACATAAACAATCTCATGCCCGTCTTGCGCCAAGCGGCGTACGGTTGAAGCGTTGTTGATGTTTAAGCCTTGGTATAAACGGTTCCAAAGCCAGCGCAAAACACGACTGCCTTTTTTCACTAAGGAGTAAGAGAAGTCTGCCGCAATTTCATCCATGATGTCATGGGCAGCTTTGCGAGCTTTCTCAATTGAAATGTTTTTAGCTTGGGCCTCGTCCCGAATCGCTTTATCAATCGCAGGAGACTGCATCAATCGGCGGAACAGCACTTCGCGTTGAGGAAGATTAGGACCGGAAGCCGCTAATTTCTGACGAGAGAAGTGAATACGTGCCACGCGAGCGAGCTTATGTGCAATGGCTTCATCAGTACCGTGCGAATTTGCCATATGGCGCAGTGATACCACTGGGCTAAAGCGCACCAAACAATCTCGTCCAGCGAGAATAACCGCTTGCGCTTTCTGTAAACCATTCATGGGTTGCAGGTATGGCTTTTCACTGCCTTCTTTGCCGGGTTTTCTTCCCCACAGAACCGATGCTGGAATCACTTGTACATCAAGCTCTAGATCATGGTGATGCAGAGCTAGAAGCTCAGTGAACGTTGCGATAGAGTCGCTTGGCACATGGCTATCATTCTGTAGCAACGTAGGACGAGAAGAGATAAACACGTAACGTTTTAGAGTCTTACCCTGAATTTCTAGTGGAGAAAGTGGATCCGGCAAGCCTGCGTCTTTCGCGTGAGTTTGCAGTGTCAGCAAATCAATGTTTGAACGGAAAGGTAGTACGTAAATGATTGGCTTGCTAATATCGATGCCGATATCTTCAATCGGATTTGACGGAATTACTGTCCCTTTTACTAGTAGCGTTGTCGGTAACTTTAAAAGCGAACGTGATAGTGATTGTCCAGAAGACATAAGAGTTCAAAGCCTCAAAAATCAGTACAAAAACTCAAGAGTATTTCCGTGTTCCTAAACCATAGGAGAAGGAAAAAGGAGATGCACCTAAGTAGGTCTATATTTTTCGAGCTGCAAGAATACCAGAAACTGGTCAAACCTTTTAATTTTATTCAGTGATGTTTGATTTTTGCGCGGATATTCTGAATTTTTTCTCAGATTGATTTTGCTAATACGTGGAACACTAGTGTGTATAAAAAGAACCCCCAAGGGCTAATGCGCCTTTTTAAAGCAACAGGTTATTCGTACAAAGGTATCTGTGCAGCATTCAAACATGAAGCGGCTTTTCGTGAAGAAGTATTGCTAGCGGCTGTCGCAATTCCTTTCGCCATTTGGTTGGATGTGTCGCAAGTTGAACGCATTCTAATGATATCGAGCGTTCTGCTGATTGTGTTGGTGGAGTTATTAAATAGCGCGTTGGAAGCGGTGGTCGATCGTGTTGGTCAGGAGCACCATGAGCTATCAGGACGAGCCAAAGATATGGGGTCTGCAGCAGTATTTATTGCGATGATTATTGCAGGTTATATTTGGCTCGAAGCCCTATTTATCTAAAAAATAAGCAATTGGCTTTGCATTTAATAAATTACTGGATATACTCACAGTCAACTGTATAAAAAAACAGGTGAACTATGAAGCCGTTAACGCCACGCCAGCAACAAGTTTTTGATCTAATCAAAAGCAAAATAGATGAAACAGGAATGCCACCGACTCGTGCTGAAATTGCACGTGAACTGGGTTTTCGTTCTGCAAACGCAGCAGAAGAACATTTGAAAGCTCTTGCTCGTAAACAAGCAATTGAAATTGTGCCGGGAGCTTCTCGTGGTATCCGTATTCTATTGGAAGCGGCGAACGAAGAAGAGCAAGGTTTACCTCTAATCGGTCGCGTAGCGGCTGGTGAGCCTATCTTGGCTCAAGAGCATGTAGAATCCCATTACCAAGTGGATCCAAACATGTTCCGTCCACACGCTGATTTTCTATTACGCGTTCACGGCGAGAGTATGAAGGACATCGGTATTTTGGATGGTGACTTACTTGCTGTGCATAAAACTCAAGACGTACGTAACGGACAAGTTGTTGTGGCTCGAGTTGAAGATGATGTGACGGTTAAACGTTTAGAGCGTCGTGGCTCAAAAGTGTTACTTCATGCTGAGAACGAAGAGTTTTCTCCAATTGAAGTCGATTTAACCTGTCAGAATCTATCTATTGAAGGTATTGCGGTTGGTATTATTCGTAATACTGACTGGATGTAATCATACCTTTCTGGCGTTATTTTTAGGTTTCACATCTGCGCGATGTATTCGAAATTTAAAGATTTGCAAATCTAATTGATATTCATTATCATCTTCTTTGTCGCGATACAAGGAAGATGATGATGCGCTCCCCCCACAAGCAAAACTCACAACGCTATCAAATCCCTACCAGTTTGGTCCAACCACTATGGCTACGCGGTCGTGAAAGCTTGGTCGATAACGGCCTTGTTTATGATCCTATTGCAGCCACCGCCTGCCAACGTTGTCATTTAGCACCGGATTGCATCAGTGGCGATATCGATCAGAAGCAACTCCTTCATGTCACCCTCACTCAACTGTGTGACAAACAAGTACATCAATTTTTAGATGCACATCCTGATGGATGGATTGTCAACGTCGGTGCTGGTTTGGATACACGATTCTACCGAATTGATAACGGACGCTGTCATTGGATTGAGTTGGATGTGACGGAGAATTTGGTGTGGCGACAAAAGCTGTTTCACCGCAGTGAACGATATTTACATCAGTGTGGAAGTGTCGGGGAAATTGATTGGTTAGAACGTTTACCAATCCCAGAGTACGCACCAGTTTTAATTCTGTGTGAACATGCGCTACTTGATTGTGATTCGATACAAGCATCGAGATTTATTCGATCTTTAGGACTCAATTTTGCTAATGCGAGCGCTTGTCTAGTGCTGGCAGGAGATAAAACCTGTACCCACTTGGGACAGAAAATGGGTTCCGGCATGTATGCTCATGGTTTTGCCACACCAAAACAGGCGGTAATGAACTGTTTACCTTGGGCTCGGGAAGTGACAATTGCTTCTCCTTTAGATAGCAACTGCGGGCGTTGGAAGTTTTGGCAACGTGTATTGAGTAAATTTTCTCTATTAAAACAACGGGTTACTCCAGTTGTTGTGCAAGTGATTTGGTAGGCAGCCGTAGCCGACAGTCCTTAACTTAGTTACACTTTGTTCTCTAATGCTAGGAGCGAAATCGTTGCGTCTTCTTTGCTTAACGCTGTTGTTTTCTGAACAAATAAAAAAATCGTAGCCCATAGAGCTGCGATTTTTCGTTTAACTGATTTTTCCGCTCAATTATGAAAGCTAAAACAAGCGATTTAAGCCATTCAATGCAGCTACGCGATACGCTTCAGCCATTGTCGGGTAGTTAAAAGTGGTATTGACGAAATACTCGATGGTATTTGCTTCCCCTTTTTGTTCCATGATGGCCTGACCGATATGGATGATTTCCGCAGCTCGTTCACCAAAGCAGTGAATACCTAAAATCTCTTTCGTTTCACGGTGGAAGAGAATCTTCAAGCTGCCAACATCTTTGCCTGAGATCTGTGCTCGTGCCAAGTGTTTGAATGAAGAACGACCCACTTCATAAGGTACTTTCGCGGCTGTTAATTCTTGCTCTGTTTTACCAACCGAACTGATTTCTGGAATGGTGTAAATACCCGTTGGGATATCTTCAATCAGTTTGTTGGTGGCTTGTCCTTGAGAAATCGCTTGAGCAGTGAAACGACCTTGGTCATAGGCTGCACTTGCAAGGCTTGGATAACCAATCACATCGCCCACAGCGTAAATATGGTTGACCTCTGTCTGGTAGTTGCTGTTAACACTTAGCTGACCGCGAGAATCCGCTTTCAGACCAACCACTTCAAGGTTGAGTTTGTCTGTATTACCAGTTCGCCCGTTCGCGTAAAGCATACAGTCAGCTTTCATCTTTTTACCTGAGTTCAGGTGAACGATAACACCGTCTTTCGTACCTTCGATTTTGCTGTATGTCTCGTCGTTACGAATAACCACGCCACTGTTCCAGAAGTGGTAAGAGAGTGCATCTGACGTTTCGTTGTCTAGGAACGAAAGCAAGCGGTCGCGTGTGTTGATTAAATCTGTTTTAACCCCTAAACCACGGAAGATAGAAGCATATTCACAACCGATGACACCTGCGCCATAAATAATGATGTGTTGTGGGTCGTGCTCAAGGTTCAAGATAGAGTCACTGTCATAAACGCGTGGGTGGCTGAAATCCACATCAGCAGGGCGGTAAGGGCGTGAGCCAGTAGCAATAACAAATTTATCTGCGGTGTAGTTTTCAACCGTGTGATCGCTTTTTGTTACTGCAACAGTATTGGCATCGACAAAACGTGCTTTACCAAAGATTAAGCTGCACTGGTTACGGTCATAAAAGCCTTGGCGTAGACGAGTTTGCTTATCAATAACGGTTTTAGCATGCCCAAGGATAGTTGAAAAAGTAGAGTGAAGACTTGAGTTGTTGTTGCAGAACAAAGGGTTGCTATTAAATTCAATAATACGGCTAACCGCATGACGCAATGCCTTGGAAGGGATAGTTCCCCAGTGTGTACAACCACCGCCTACGCTGCTTTCTTTTTCAATAATGGCGACATTCATCCCTGCTTTGGTTAACCCCATTGCAGCACCTTCACCGCCAGGTCCACTACCTATTACGATGACGTCAAAGTGGTTATTCAGTGCCATAGATGATCCTTGTTATAATTTGGTTAACATTGCGATAGCGAGATTTTAACTGATATGTGCTAAGCGTGAAACTTAAACCCCTTATAGAGTGGAGAGGATCACGAGATTAAAACAAATATCGCTGATTTAACGCTTAAGTCGGGCAGTTGATGAAAAATGCAACGGTTATGTTAGGAAATTGTCTGATGCTTCAAAATGGTCTGTTTTGCCTCTTAGACATGTTGGTTAATCGCGTTATAGTAGGCGACTTTAGTGACTGACTTGGCAGGGCTTGGCTTAAAATGAAATCCACGGGAATTCGCGCACAACAGAAAGAAAAAACGCGTCGTTCGCTGATTGATGCGGCATTTAGCCAATTAAGTGCTGATCGTAGTTTTTCGAACTTAAGCTTACGTGAAGTCGCACGAGAAGCGGGGATAGCCCCAACCTCTTTCTATCGCCACTTTAAAGATATGGATGAATTGGGTTTGACCATGGTTGATGAAGGCGGATTGTTACTGCGCCAGCTCATGCGTCAAGCACGCCAGCGTATTGTTAAAGAGGGAAGTGTGATTCGCACTTCCGTAGAAACGTTTATGGAGTTCATCGAAAGTAGCCCAAACGTATTTCGTCTATTATTGCGTGAACGCTCTGGCACTTCTTTTGAGTTTCGTGCGGCAGTAGCGCGTGAGATTCAACATTTTTCTGCCGAACTTTCTGAATATCTGATAGCGACAGGTATGAATCGTGAAGAAGCCATCACTCAAGCGGGTGCTTCAGTCACATTAGTATTTAGCTCTGGTGCAGAAGCATTAGACTTAGATCGACGTGATCGCGATGAACTCGCAGAACGTCTGATCATGCAACTGCGAATGATAGCCAAAGGGGCTTTCTGGTATCGCAAAGAACGTGAACGAAATCGACTAAAAGGCGGGATGAATTAATGTCAAATGAAAGTAGCGGCTCAATCAATCATGGTTCAGAACGTAAAACACTGATACTTGCGTTAATCGCGGGTATGTGTGGTGACGCTTTACTGTCTTGGATGACCATCAGTGAAGTCTCTTTTTCTATTTTCCCTGTTATTGCTTTGGTGCTGTCTGTGCAGGCGTTGTATCAAGAATACCTACGTAATCCAGTTGCGGAAGATATTCCACTAGTAGGTTTGGCGTGCTTCTTTGTCGGTGCGTTTGGCCACTCAGCATTTGTTAAGGCTCAGTATCCAGAAGCGGGGTCTAACTTCTTTTCGATCATCGTAGCTTTGCTGCTCTTGTTATGGGTTGGAAAGAAGCTAGGATTTATCGGTCATTCTGAATAAGTACACATCAGCTAATTACAAAAGTTAATTACAAAAAACGAGCCAATGGGCTCGTTTTTCTATTTGTGAACTTTGGTAATAAGTGTGAATTACGCTTTTCGCTCTAGCATCACACCCGCTTCCATGTGGTGGGTGTATGGGAATTGGTCAAACAGAGCAAAGCGAGTCACCTTATGTGTCTCACATAAAACATCTAAGTTTTCTTTTAGTGTTTCTGGGTTACATGAGATATAGAGAATGCGCTCATAACCCTGTACCATCTTACAGGTATCAATATCCATTCCTGAGCGAGGCGGATCGACAAAGATGGTGTTGCAGTTGTAGCTTTTTAAATCGATGCCTGCATCTTTCAGGCGGTTGAATTCACGTTTGCCTTCCATTGCTTCGGTAAATTCTTCTGCTGACATGCGAATGATTTGTACATTGCCGATTTTGTTAGCAGCAATGTTGTATTGGGCTGAATGTACCGATGGTTTGGCCAACTCAGTTGCCAAGACTCGCTCGAAGTTTTGAGCCAGTGCCAATGAGAAGTTACCGTTACCACAGTAAAGCTCTAGCAAATCGCCTTTACTTTCTTGGGTGCAATCGACAGCCCACTCCAGCATTTTTTCTGCGACTTTACCGTTTGGCTGAGTAAAACTGTTTTCAACTTGTTGGTAGAGATAAGGTTGACCGTTCACGCTCAGCTTCTCAATCACATAATCTTGGTCTAGCACAATCTTCATTTTGCGCGCACGACCAATAATGTTCAGATTAAAGCCTTCATTTTGCAGTGTTTGTTTGAGCGCTTTAGCTGCCGCAATCCACTCTTCATCAAGTTGACGATGATATAGAAGAGATACCAGAACCTCCCCACTCAGAGTGGATAAGAAGTCCACTTGGAAAAGTTTGCGGCGCAGAGTGTCGTTGTCTTTCATGGCGTCTATCAGCAATGGCATTAAGTCATTAATAAGGCGACTTGCCGCAGGGAACTGATCAACACGGTATTTTTCGCGAGTTTGCTGGTTGAACATGATGTAGTACATATCATCACCTTCATGCCAGATACGAAACTCAGCGCGCATACGGTAAAACTGAGCCGGGGACTCAAAGACTTCCAACTCAGGCACACCATAAGATTCAAACATCTCTCCTAGTCGAGTGATCTTCTCATCCAGTTGCGCTTGGTAGTTGTCTGGGTTTACATCAAGAGTCGCCATTGCTTTACCTTTTTCTGGTACGTTCAAATAAAGAGCGCAGATTTTATTCAATCTCCCGCTCATGTCCAGTACTCTGACTAAATTGATAGCTTTATCGATCGTAAAAACTATAGCTTATACCAATCTAAGCTAGACAAGTTATCGATTGCTCAATACTATCAACCGCAAGCTGGTGTTATTTAGAAGCCTAGACGGCTAAATTAACTTAAAAGGGAATCTGGTGGAAATCCAGAACTGACGCGCAGCGGTAAGAGAGAACGAATACTCAAATGACACTGCAATTTGTGGGAAGTCGAGTTAGTAGGTTAACAGCTCTCAAGTCCGAACACCTGCCAGCAGCTGAGCAAACCAATGGGATGGACCCATGCTCGGTAGGATTAACGCGATTTAGGACAATATAATGAATAAATCCCTTCTAGCGGTGGCAGTGGCGTCGCTGTTTTCTCATACCTCTTTTTCATACGCACAAGAAGCGACAGCTGATGAGACGGTTGTTGTAACGGCGAATCGTTTTGAAACTAAAGTAAACGAAACAATCGCACCAGTTGAAGTTGTCACACGTGAAGAAATTGATGCGATTCAAGCTCAATCACTAACGGACGTATTACGTCGTTTACCTAGTGTTCAGGTAGTGAACCAGGGTGGTGTAGGCCAAAACTCTGAATTGTATATTCGTGGGCGCGCCAGTAAAAACGTTTTGGTCATGATTAATGGTGTTCGAATCGGTAGTGCAACCTCGGGAGCAGCGGATTTGTCAGCTATTCCTCTGAACGGTGTGGAGCGTATTGAAGTACTGCGTGGCCCTCGTGCAGCGGTGTACGGCTCAGATGCAGTTAGTGGTGTAATTAATATCATCACCACAAAAAACACTAATGGTTTTAACTCTGTTAAGTCTGGTGTTGGCAGCGATGGCGCGTACGATGTTGGAGCAAACTTTTCTACCGTTTCTGACTCCGGAAGTTGGTTTAACGCGTCCGCAACGTTTAAAGCTGCAGAGGGATATAATATAAAGCCATCAAATAAAAACAGTTTCGATGCCGACAATGATGGCTTTAAGTCACAGTATTTATTAGTCGATGCAGGCACTAAGGTTTCTGATGAGCTGACTTTGAAAGCGAATGGTTACTATCAAAAGCAAGATTCGGAGTTTGATAACTCTTGGGGCGGTGTTGATAGTACTGACAGCGATTTGTATAGCTTAGCGACTGTAGGTGAGTACAAAAAAGATAAATTGAACAGCCACTTTACATTAGCGACTAACCAAGATGACGCAGAGTCCTCTGGTCAAGGTGAATCAAGTCGATATACGACAAATCGATACGTATCGTCTTGGGATAACCTATACGCAGTAAGTGATATTCTTTCTGTAGTCGGTGGCGCCGAGTGGTACGAAGATAAAGTTAAAGTAGAAGGCAAAAACTACACTCAAACCGATAGAGATAATGCGGCTCTTTATGTGGGTAGCTATCTAAATAAAGGTGACTTTTCAGCGGAGAGCAACTTCCGTTGGGATGATAACAGCGCTTACGGCACTTTCTGGACATACCAATTTGGCTTGGGTTATCAGCTTACTGAATCGCTAAAAGCTGTTGGTTTATATGGTACATCTTTCAAAGCACCGACGTTTAACCAACTTTATTATCCTTTGGAATGTGGTTCTTATGGTTGCTACCAAGGTAACGCTAACCTAGTTCCAGAAGAAACAGAAAGCTCAGAGATTGCATTAGAGGGCAATTTTGAATTGCTAACTTGGCGTTTAGCTGGTCATTACAGTGAAGTCGATAAAATGATCGCGAGTAATGGAACAACCAACGTCAATGTGAATAAAGCAGAGATAAAAGGTGTTGAAGTAAGCGGTCAGTTTGATACAGGACCTTTAGCTCATGACTTGTCTTATGACTACCTTGATACTAAAGATAAGTCTACGGGTAATGAATTGGTTCGCAGAGCCAAGCATAGTGCGAAATGGAATATGACATATTTGCTAGATGCTTGGAGATTTGATGTCAGTTATCTCTATCAAGGAAAGCGTTACGACGATGCTAAAAATACAAAGGAGCTAGACCCATATTCATTGGTCGATATCGCCACTTCGTATTATTTTGATAGCGGTGTAACTCTCAGCGGTAAGATCGGTAACGTGTTCGATGAAGATTACGAGACTGCTTTGGGATATAAAACTCAAGACCGTAATTACTACGCAAGTATTGCATACCAATTCTAACGAATCCTCAAACCGCCTTCGGGCGGTTTTTCGCTATTTGGCGTTTTAACAATCATTGCCAATTGATATAGAGCGAGTATGATCGCTGCGTTATCGTTGTTCTATCTGGTTTCCATGGTGTCTAATCAATCTATTCCTAAAGTCTTAATTTTCGACTCTGGTGTTGGTGGCTTATCTGTTTATAGAGAAATTGAAATGCGCCTGCCGCAGCTTTCTTATACCTATTTATTTGATAACGCGGCTTATCCATACGGAGAGCTAGACCAACAAGTCTTATTACAAAGAGTTGAGCGGCTAATCACAGGGCTAGTAGAGCAAGAGGGTTTCGACATAGTGGTCATTGCGTGTAACACAGCAAGTACCATTGTGCTTCCTACATTACGCTCAAAATTGTCCATACCCGTGGTAGGTGTCGTCCCTGCAATTAAACCCGCTTCCTCTATAGCGAATAAAGCTGTTGGGTTAATTGCTACCCCCGCTACTGTCACTCGCCAATATACACATGATCTTATTCGAAGCTTCTCAGCTGATAAAAATGTTGAGTTGTTGGGTTCGACACGCCTTGTTGATATGGCTGAAGAAAAGCTAAGAGGTAGAGCGATAGATTTGCAGGAACTGCAAAATATCTTGAGTCCACTGATCAGTCATATAGATGTAGCGGTACTAGGATGTACTCACTTCCCTTTAATCAGAGATGAGATCCAACAGGTGCTAGGAAAGGATGTATTGCTGGTGGATTCAGGTGAGGCTATTGCAAGAAGAGTAAAAACATTACTTGGTATTGAAGCGGGTGTTTGTTCAGAGAACAAACACACAATTTATTCTAGTGCACCGCCTTGGGAAGAAAGTGCACTGAATGAAAGATTAGAACAGCTTGGGTTTTCTGCTATTCGTCCATATCCTCTTCTGGGTGTTTAGGGTCATTTGCAATTCTAACTTTAAGCGTTCTCTGCATGTAGTCGTGCTCATTTAATGCATCAATCGCAGATTGAGCATGTGTTGCCGCCATAACTACAAAGCCAAATCCTCGACGTTTACCTGTTCGCTTATCTTTCATTAGACGAACCGCAAACACATCACCATGCTGAGCAAATAAATCACGTACATGAGATTCGTTTGCTTTGTATGGCAAATTGCCTACATAAAGTGTCTTGGTTGGTAAGGCTGAATCTTCATCTTGTTCGGTAATAGATGGGGTTGATAGGAAAAGTTTAAATACAATAGTTGCTGCCACAACACCCACAATAAAACTTACAGCTGAAGGAATGCCTGGAATTAGAGAAATTATTGCACCGCCAATAATCGCAATCGCGATATTTAAAAACATTGGTTTATTTAAGTTCATAAAAGAATACTACTTGTAAGAATAAAATTAGATGCGTATCTACGATTAACAAAATAGATACATCAATCTTACGTACATGCTTGAGTTTTTTCCAACCAATTGCTGTGACCCCCTCAAATGTTGAAATTTTATTCGATAAACAGTACGTTGCTTGCTTTTTGAGCGAACGAAAAATTATTTGAAAAAAATGCTTGTCATAATCTCGTACCTCCCTATAATGCCGCCACACCGACACGGAGTGAGACGAATATCACAACGTATCGAGTAAGAGAGAAAATAAAGTTTAAAATAAACGTTGACTCTCAAAAATTAAAGCGTATTATACGCACCCCTAGCGACGAGGCTTTAGAGGCTGAAATCGATAGA